>NZ_CP038273.1:0-2400000 GCF_004571175.1 Legionella israelensis | reverse complement strand
ACCATCCACCTAAAGAATCCGTATTCGGGTTTTCCGAAGGGCCATAGCAGGCATAACAGGCGCGGTTCGCACCAGGACAAAGCACGCCACATCCTGTTTGAGTCACAGGCCCCATGCAGGGCTCTTTTTTTGCCACCAAAACACAGACGTAGTTTTTTCGTTTGCACTCCATGCACACTGAGTCTCTTCTAATGCGTGGACTTGCGGAAAACAATAATGAACGTATTGCATCCATCACTTGCCCGGTATTAACCGGGCATCCCCATAATTCCCAATCTACTTTAACATGATGCGAAATGGCCGTTGAAGTCTCCAGACTCTTGATCGTATTCGGTGTCGCATAAATACTGGACATCCATTGGTGATAATTTGCAGCATTTCGTAAAGCTTGAATACCGCCTGCAGTTGCACAAGCACCAATCGTAATTAAGTATTTGGTTTTTTTGCGAACGGTTTGAATGCGTTCAACTTCATCAGGTGTAGATATACTGCCTTCCACAAAGGTTATATCCACCGGCGTATCCATATCAACTTGACCGGCTTCAACAAAATGGATGATTTCCATCATTTCAGACAGGGTTAATAAAGCTTCCCCAGCATTTAAAAAAGCCAGCTGGCAGCCATCACATGAGGTAAATTTATGTACAGCCAAGCGTGGTTTCGCCATGGCTAAAATCCTTTTATGTTAAACAGTGCTTTCACTTCTGGATAGGAAAACACCGGTCCATCTTTACAAATGAACAAGCCTCCATATTGGCAGTGGCCACAATGTCCAATGGCGCATTCCATATTTCGCTCCATGCTAAGATATATATCATCTTCTGAAATCAACTTATTGCGCAAGACTTCGACCGCCGCACCCATCATCATTTCAGGTCCACACATCATAACTATGGTCTTTTTTGGGTTTAAGATCAAAGTGTCGATGAGTTCAGTGACATAGCCTTTGTGCCAGGTCCAATTTGGCCTGGCTTGATCAGCGGCGATATGCACTTCGGTGTCATATGCTTCCTGCCATTTTTTATATTGCTTACGATAAATAAAATCTTCACTGTGCTTAACCCCTTGCAGGATTTTCAAGCTGCCGAAATATTTTCGTCTTGCTAAAATATATCGAACTAAGGAGACCGTGGGCGCACAACCTAAGCCCCCTGTGATAATGAGTACATTTTGGCCCTTAGCTCTATCTACGGGCCAACCGCGACCATATGGGCCACGAATGCCTATCGTATCGTTTTTTTTTAACGCATTCATTGCCTTGGTTACCCGCCCCACAGTACGAATGGTATGACTTAAAAAATGATCTTCCGCGGGATCAGAAGAGATAGAGATTGGCACTTCACCCACGCCATAAAGGTAAAGCATATTGAATTGGCCTGGAGAAAATTGAAAAGGTTTAGATGAATCAACAAATTGTGTATTCAGGGTAAATATGGTTGGGGATTCTTGCTTGCGTTCTATAATTTGAGCTGTACGGGGTAAGTAGGAGTCCTTCATTTTTGTTGTCTCGTCATGAGTTTATTTATAATATCATGTTGTTGTGAAAAATTAGTTCTGTGACGAATAGTGCCTACTTAAGATGCGTAAAAAACTTAAAAAATCACCTTTGGGCATCGCCGACCTATACTTTTAATCATCCTTGACCTTTTTAATATTTGACTCACCAGAAATTGCGGCCAATTCTTCAGTGATGTCGATACCTACCGGGCACCAGGTTACACAACGACCGCAACCTACACAGCCGCTAACGTCAAACTGATCGAACCAACTCCCTACTTTATGGGTTAACCATTGTCGGTATCGCTTACGTGTATCCTCTCGAATCGGCTCACCACCCAAATAACTGTGGCCTTCACTAAAGCAAGAGTCCCATTCTCGTTGGTGTTCACTGCCACTGCCATCAAGGCTTGGCTTTTCTACTTCACTGTGGCAAAAACAGGTCGGGCAAACAAGAGTACAATTGCCACAAGACAAACAACGCTCAGCCACATCATCCCAACGCGGGTGATTTAAATTTGAAAACAGCAAATCACGTAGTCCTTTTTTATTATCCAGAGGAATGCGTTTGGTTTGCATGCTGGCCGCTTGTTTGGGCTGGTCGGCAGCTTGTTCTTGTTGCAGTGGCGAGGCTTTGGATAAAATGAGTTTTAATAAAATGTTTTGGCCCCGCTCACTTCCGCTTTTTACTGTAAATCCTTTATCAATTTCGGTCAGCAGTAAATCATAAGAACTTTGCACTTCAGGACCAGTACCAGCGGAGACGCAAAAGCAACTGGAAGAAGCATAGCTACAATTCACGGCCACCACAAATAATTGTTCACGACGGTAACGATAGCGAGGGTCTTGGTGAGGACCTTCTACAAATACCTTATCTTGGATGGACATAGCCATCAGATCACAGGAACGTCCTCCGATATAAGCGATAGGCTGTTCTTCTGCTTGCTCAGGCTTAAATTCAAGCTTTCCAACATCGTTTCGAATGACACGCCAAATTGTTTCTCGTGCTTTGAACAGATGTGGCTTGATTCCCTGTGGACCGTTGGCCCAGGCGAAGGCTTTTTTCTCTGCGGTAGTTTTGAGCGTGTATTCACCGGGCTGTTGACTGTCTCGCACTCCCCAGGGCAATTGCTTTGCTTCGGTAAGGTCGTCATAAACAATTGCACCGTCTCGTACTTGCGGACCAATGCAGCGATAGCCTGATTGTTGCAAAACTTCTAGCAGAAACTGGAAGTTTTCGTGTGGAAGGAATTGCGCGTCCATATCTTTTCTCTTCTCATATTGTATATCAGCAAATTCTTGGAAGTTGCTCTCCAGTGAGCCAATCTATGATTCTTTTGCCGCCAAATTTTGTTTGTAATTGAACAAAATGACGTGAGTCCTCAACCACTTCCCCAATAATTGCAGCGTGTTTTCCCAGAGGATGTTGGTGCATGGCTTCTAAAAGTTTCTTTGCATCATCCGGCGCACAAATGGCTAACAATTTGCCTTCATTAGCCACATACAGAGGATCCAGTCCTAACAGCTCACAAGCACTAACTACTTCCGTGCGCACCGGTATTTTTGCTTCATGAACGAGAAAGCCGACTTGTGACTGTCTAGCAAACTCATTCAATGTGGTAGCAACTCCGCCTCGTGTTGGATCACGCAAGCAATGAATGTTTGGTACTGTTTTGATCATATTAGAAACCAAATCATGTAATGATGCTGTGTCTGACTGTATTGACGTTGAAAATTGTAAATTATTGCGTAATGACATAATTGCTACGCCATGATCGCCAACATAACCGCTTACAATGACTTGATCACCTGGCGTGGCCTGGTTACCGGAAATGTTGACACCTTCTGGCACCACGCCAACGCCGGTAGTGGTAATAAATACGCCATCTCCTTTACCACGTTCCACAACTTTGGTATCGCCGGTAATGATGGCTACTCCCGATTCCTTTGCCGCAAGAGCCATGGATGTAACAATGATTTTTAAATCAGTCAAAGGCAAGCCCTCTTCTAAAATGAAACTGGCTGATAAATAAAGCGGTTTTGCTCCCGACATAACGATATCATTGATGGTACCATGTACAGACAATGCTCCAATATCCCCGCCCGGGAAAAACAAGGGGGAGATGACATGAGCATCTGTTGCCATCACCATTCGCCCTGCATTGACAGAAAAACAAGCCTGATCATTTTTCTGCGCTAACCATTCATTATCAAATGCCTCTAGAAACAGTTGATCGATTAATTGTGCCATGGCACGGCCACCACTGCCGTGGCTTAAATTAACTCGGCCTTTTTTTATATTCAGTTTAGGTCCTGTTGATTTTCTTCGCTTGATTGAATGCTCTAAAACTGTCTCACTCATACCACATCCCCTCTACCATAAGCATAAACTGCGGCGCAGGCTCCCTCTGAAGAAACCATGCAGGAACCCAATGGATTTTCCGGAGTACATATCTTGGCAAACAATTTGCAATCCCGCGGCTTTTTTACCCCTCGCAGAATGTCACCACAATCACATTGCTTATGTTCTGTACCATGGCTTTCAGGAGGCTGAAAGCGCTTTTCCGCATCAAAAAAAGCAAAAGCTGATTTGATTTCCAGTGCACTTTGAGGGATATGACCTAATCCACGCCATTCAAAGCTTGAGCGCAGCTGTAGGACTTCATCCATCATGGCTTGGGTGGTTAAGTTTCCTGTTGACGTTACTGCTCTTGTATATTGAATTTCCACTTCACAGCGATTTTGATTGATTTGTTCAACAAGCATAAGAATGGAGTGCAGCACATCCAAAGGCTCAAATCCTGAAATCACTATCGGTTTTTGATATTTTTGGCACACTGCTTCATAAGCCTGACTGCCAATGACAATGCTGACATGGGCAGGGCCGACGAACCCATCCAAATTCACAGCGGCGTCTTCTTCACGTTGCGCTTGCAACAAACATTCCATGGCCACGGGAGTAAGGACATGATTACAAAACACGGTGAAGTTGGAGAGGTTTAAATGCCTGGCTTGTAAAATGGCAAATGCGGTTGGTGGTGTAGTGGTTTCAAAACCAATTGCGAAAAAAATAACTTCTTTTTCAGGATTTTGTTGAGCTATTTTCAAGGCATCATCGACCGAATAAATCATTCTCACATCAGCGCCGTCTGCTTTTGCCTGCAATAAGCTTTTTTGGCCGGATCCTGGCACACGTAACATATCGCCATAGCTGCAGAGTATGACATTTGGTTGAGACGCCAACCAGATTGCTTTATCTACACGTCCAATAGGTAAGACACAAACAGGACATCCTGGACCATGGATCATTTCTATATTATTTGGCAATAGACTGGGTATATCATAGCGGTGGATGGTATGAGTATGTCCTCCGCAAAATTCCATCAGATTATAGTGTCGTGAAGGGAAGGCCTTATCTGCAATTTCCTTAGCCAGCGTTTGTGCATAATCGGCATTACGAAATTCTTCAATATATCTCATACAGCACGTCCTGTTGCTTGCATTTGAGCAAATAATTCCAACGTTTTTTTGGCTTCTTGTTCATTTAGTTTTGTGAGAGCATAACCTACATGGAGAATGACATAATCACCTTCGCTGACATCTTCAACAAGTGAAAGGGCAATTTCTTTTTCTACTCCGCCGATGTTAGCAATTGCGCGTTGGTTTGGAAGCAGTTTTGTGATTTGTGCTGGTATGGCCAAACACATTTTTGAATCCTTATGCCGTGATGAATAACTCATGAGTGAATAAGAACACTAGCGTTTCTTCCCACAATTAGCAACCCCTGCTACCCAAGCTTGACCCAGGGATATTCCCCCATCGTTGGCAGGAAGCTGTTTTGGCAAATAGACACTCAAGCCTCGCTGACTCAAGGTTTGGATTAAACCCTCCGTTAATCTCTGATTTAAAAAGCAGCCGCCGCTTAATAATACAGTACGCAAACCGGTGTTTTTAACCCATATTAAAATCCATTCACTTAATCCCGCAACTAAAGTTCCATGGAAACGATTACTGCCTGTTATCGGATCGAGTTCCAAAAGCTCTGCGAAAGTTGGCAATAAATTAAAATGTCCATTTTCAATGATCCAGCCGTTTGATATCACCTCAGGCTCTGTTACCAAACTTTCCAGCAATTGTGCTGCATGACCTTCATAATTGGAAACGTGAGTGACCCCCAACAGCGCGCTGGCTGCATCAAAATAACGGCCACAACTACTGGTTGCTGGCAATGAACATTGGCTGACAAGTAGATCAGATAAGTACTTCGCTTGAGTCATATTGCCAAAACGTGCACTGATTTCTTCATTTAAACCCAACTCATGTAAAACAGATGCGCCCATCCGCCAGGGTTCTTTAGCGACACGATCGCCTCCTGGCATAGTGAGGGGGTAAAAACTCCCCAGCCTTTCAAAGCAGGCATTATCCAATAACATCAACTCCCCACCCCAGGACGCCCCTTGTGTTCCATAGCCGTATCCATCCAGGGCCAAACCAAGAGCAGGATGGATGATGTGATGCTCAGCGGCGACTGATGCCAAGTGGGCGTGTTGATGTTGCACATTAATCATTGGACAGTCATAGGTTTCAGCCAGTTGAGTCGTATAAAAATCGGGGTGTAAATCACATGCCACTTGTTCAGGTTTGATGTTTAAAAAATCTTGTAAATGCTCTAAAGATTCATGAAAAAACTCGATGGTATCCTTGTTACTTAAACTACCGATGTATTGTGACACAAAGGCTTCATCCTTCCGGGTTATGCAAAATGTATTTTTAAGATGCCCGCCTAAGGCCAATGTTGTTGGTATCGTAAAAGGCAGTTTAATGGCTTGTGGAACATAACCACGAGCACGGCGGATAAAAGCCGGTGAATGATTGATTAATTTTATGACGGAATCATCCACCCGTGTGACAATATTACGGTTATACGAAATTGTTAAATCAGCAATAGAAGCCAACGCTTCTTCAGCTTGGGTATCGTCAATTAGAAGCGGATTACCACCTACATTTGCACTGGTGACGACCAACATAGTTGAATCCGGTTTATCTAACCACTCTAATCCCCTAGGAAAACCCATTATGGCGTGAAACAGTAGGTAATGAATTGGGGTGGTTGGCAGCATAATGCCTAGCTGATTTAAACCTGGAGCAAGATCTTCAGGCATGCAATCCATTAATTTATTTAACAAAACGATAGGCCGAGTTTGGCAAGTTAGTAATTCTCGTCCCAGCGGAGAGATAGAGACTATTTGCTCGGCGCTTTTTAAATTAGGCACTAAAACGGCAAAGGGTTTAGCTGCTCGTTTTTTTCTTGCACGTAACGTTGAAATACTTGCTTTATTCCATGCATCACAGATTAGCTGATAGCCGCCTAACCCCTTAACCGCTAAAATTTTGCCTTGTTGGATGGCTTTGGCCATTGCTTTAATGCTGGTAGATAGTTGTGGGCCGCATAAGCTGCAAGCGGTAGGCTGGGCATGATAGCGACGATTGATAGGATCACTATAATCTTTTTCACAGGCACTACAAAGTGAGAAAGTATCCATAGAAGTTTGAGCGCGGTCGTAGGGAAGCTGGCGAGTGACCGTTAAACGCGGTCCACATTGAGTGCAATTTAAAAACGGGTAGAGATAGTACCGGCTTTTGGGATCAAATAATTCCTTCAGGCAATCCTGACATATTCCAATATCCGGGGAAATAATCGTATTACTGCTCTCTCCTTCACTGGACTTAATTTGAAAATGCTTCTCATTTTGGATTAAAGGGATCTTCTGACATTGTATGGCATCAATGCGCGCTAGTGGGGGTAACGATTCTTTGAGCTTTGATAAAAATTGATCGGTGGATGAACCCTGGATTTCTATGATGACTCCATGATTATTGTTTTTTACCCAGCCAGTCAGATTTAAATGGATTGCTGTATGGTAAACATGGGGGCGAAAGCCTACACCTTGAACAACGCCTTGAATTGTAATTTGTTGTCTTTTTAAATTCATACAATCCGAAACTTACTCCGAAATTTTTTTAAAATCTTTTTGGATGACAATTCAAGTCACTCAGATTACAAGCAACATGCAACCATTGATGCCAATCATGAATGCCTTGGTCTGAGGTAGAGGCTAGATGTAAAATCCGAACTTTTTGGTTGATTCGCCGTATGTAATCTTCGCATTGATCAAGATCAAATTGTACATAGGGTAATAAATCCATTTTGGTAATTAATACCAAATCGGCGCCGCGGAACATGTCAGGGTATTTCAAGGGTTTATTGTCACCTTCCGTTATGGATAACAGGACAATTTTATGGGTTTCCCCTAAATCAAAACTTGCCGGGCAGACCAGGTTTCCTACATTTTCAATGAATAAAAGAGTATTATCCTGGATTGATAACTCCTCAACGGCGTGGCCGATCATGTGAGCATCCAGGTGGCAAACTCGTCCTGTATTAATTTGCAAGGCCTGCGCACCACACTCTTTTAGTTTTGCTGCATCTTCATCGGTTTGCTGATCGCCAACAATGACTGCCATGCGTTTGTATTTTTTTAAGCTTTGAAACGTTTTACCGAGTAGGGTTGTTTTTCCGGCACCAGGGCTCGACATTAAGTTTAAAGCAATTATATTTTTTTGCTGAAAATGAGCACGGTTCTTAATGGCATATTGCTTGTTCTTAGCCAATAAATCTTCTTCCACAACGATGATATTGCGGTCACTTTGGTGATGATGAATTTCATTCACATCCTGATCATGAATGTGATCCGAGCACCCACATATTCCACACATTATTCCATCTCCATATATTTTACCTTTAATTCCTCACCCTGTAGGATGGATAATGAGAAATTACCACAGCTTTGGCACGGATCATAATACTGTTTAATCTTGATGATCTTCTGGCACGTTTCACAACGTGCTTTCCCCTCTATGTCGATGATATCTAATATAGCTTGTTCAGCAACGGTACCTTTGGCGGCGACATCAAAACTAAACTGCAGGGCAGAGCGCTCAACACAAGTTAATTGTCCAATTTCTAAACAAATTTTTTTAACCCACGCGCCCTTTGTCTCCTTAACATGTTGCTTAACAATCTCCAGTATATTTTTACATAAGGTCATTTCATGCATATAAAACACTCATCATTAATCAAGTTAGCGATTTTCTGGAAAGCACACTGGAACTATTTTCTTTGTGTGATTCAACTTTAAAACTGAGATTGCTTGCAAGCTCAATTATATTTTCATTTTCTTTAAGGATGTCACCGCACATTTTTTTGATTGCATGATTTGTTCCTATAATTTTTGGTTGATTTAAATTGCTAAACCACGAGAATAGAAAAATTCGCTTTCATTTGTTATACATAGTAAGTAATTTTTGCTTTCTCCAGAACTTGTTTATTAATAATAATTGTAAGTTTAAATCCAAGGAGACTAAACGTTAATTTTTCTTTTCCTTTATTAATTCTGATGGTATTAACCTTAGGCATGCGACATGGGTTTGATCTGGATCATTTAGCAACAATTGATGCAATCAGTCGTACGACTAAAGATAGTAAAATGCTCTCTCGGCTCGCTGGGATTTTATTTTCGTTAGGCCATGGCTTGGTGGTTGTTTTTATCAGCTTGCTTGTTGGCAGTGGACTTTTGCGAACAGTCGTCCCAAGCTGGTTGGATGATTTTGGGCAATGGGTCTCTATATTTTTCTTGTTGTCCTTTGGATTCATGACGATCTGGATGCTGTGGTCTCAAAGGCTAAATTCTTCGATTCCCCTTGGGCCAAAAAGCTTTATTTTGAACAAAATTACCAACAAAGTATCCGGCTCTTTTTCTATTATTTTCATAGGCGCTCTATTTGCACTTTCTTTTGATACCATCACTCAAGTGACTTTATTTTCAATTTCCGCATCCGTCATGTCGGGATGGTTGTTATCTGGTCTGCTAGGAGTGGTATTCATGTTAGGTATGATGGCATCGGATGGCTTAAATGGTTTTTTGGTTTCTGCTCTCATTCGACATGCCGATAAAAGCTCTCAGATAATTGCATATTCTTTGGGCTTATGCATTGCCGGCTTCAACCTATTGCTAGGGGCTTGGTCTTTGCTAGATAAATTATAAATCTCTTTCTCCAAAAAATAAGACAGCGATTTTTCCGATATCCTCTGTGATCAAATAGATCTAAATAATTGGCAGTTGTCTACATAGAGATCCAAAGAATATTAGAATAAAGTCATTTTGCCTTACACTCTAAAATAAGACATCTGAAGGGGGAGCATGAATGAATATACAATTTTTAGGTGCTACGCAAACCGTCACTGGTTCGAAATACCTGTTGAAAACGACAAATGAAACGATTCTTATTGATTGCGGACTTTTTCAAGGATTTAAAGAGCTTAGGCTTCGTAACTGGAATCCTTTACCTATTAATCCCGCAGACATCAGTACTGTTCTATTAACTCACGCCCACATCGATCACAGTGGTTATATTCCTCTACTGGTAAAAAATGGATTTCGAGGTAAAATCTTTTGTAGTGAGGCCACGTTGGATTTATGCGAGATTTTACTTCCGGATAGCGGTCATCTTCACGAAGAAGAAGCTCGTTTTGCCAATAAAAAGAAATATTCTAAACATCACCCAGCATTGGCTCTCTATACCCAGGAAGAGGCTGAAACTTCGCTACAATACTTTGAATCGATTCCTTTTGAAAAACCATTTCATTTAAAGGATAACCTAACAGCACAATTTTTTTATGCTGGTCATATATTAGGTGCGTCTTTCATACGTGTTCAGCACAATCAAACATCGATACTCTTTTCAGGAGATTTAGGACGCCATCAAGATCCCATCATGTATCCACCACAAAAGCCACCACAATCGGATTATTATGTCATTGAATCGACCTACGGTGATCGCCTACATGAATCGACTGATCCACAGGAACAGCTTAAGCACATCATTAACAAAACCGCTAAGAGGGGTGGAGTGATTGTTATTCCTTCATTTGCAGTGGGGCGTGCTCAAACACTTCTTTATTATATCCATCAAATACGATCGAACAATGAGATTCCAGATATTCCAGTATACATCGATAGCCCAATGGCAACAGATGCAACCAAATTATTTTACCATCATTCCACAGAACATCGATTGAGTAAAAAAGAAAGTCAGGCAATTTGTCAAAGTGCCCGATACGTTCATACCCCGGCAGAGTCCAAAGCTTTAGATGATAAAAAAGTGCCGATGATCATTATCTCAGCTAGTGGCATGGCCACAGGAGGGCGAGTTTTGCACCACATCCGAAGGTTTGCCCCAGATCATAGAAACTCAATTGTCTTTGCCGGATTTCAGGCTTCTGGAACACGCGGAGATCGAATGATTCGCAGAGAGAAAGAAATTAAAATGTTTGGTTTGATGGTTCCCATTCGCGCCGAAATTTTTCAACTAGAAAATATCTCGGCACATATTGATTCTGAAGAAATGTTGGCGTGGTTAAGTCAAATTAAAAAAACTCCCAAAACTGTATTCATCACCCACGGAGATAAAAACGCGTCTCAGGCACTCAAACAAAAAATTGAACAGCGATTCAAATGGCAATGCCAGATTCCTTCTTATAAAGAAGTCCATGACTTAAAATAAATTAGTATATCTTTCTAGATATAGTGAATTAAAATTTAAACAATCCCCAGAAAAGCATGATCAACCGCATGAGCTAATGAATCAAAATTAGCAATTTCATGCTTAATTTTCTTCTTTAAATTTGCTCAATCTTTTTTATCGTTCGTTTATATTGCTGCCACCGCCCTTTGGTTAAAATGAATGTCGACCGAACTTGTGACAAAAAAATTTTCATCTTAAATAGACGCTCAATTGTATATATATATTTTCTGCGTTAAGTTAATTTAATCCTCTGTGCTAATCTTGATATATTTACAATACATTTTCAGACTATTTGATAAACAGGAATTTTTAGTTATTTAAAGGATTAAATCATGTCAAATTTTCACAATATTTTGTTTGTTAGTCATAGGTTAGGTAGAGAGGACGAAGGATTAAAACAAGCTCTCCAACAGACCAGCCATAAACCAAGTCTTATTAACTATTCCTTGCTGGTGCTAAAACCCCAAGACTTTATTTCTCCCATAAAAGCTTATTAAGTGGAGACTTTTCATGTTAAAGAATTGCCTTAAAAAACACCAGGGTAACTGGCAAGAACTGCCAGTTGAAAAGGTATTGACCTGGCTTGAAACTGATATTCAAGGGTTAAATCAAGAAGAGGTTTTTAAAAGGCAGGAAGCGTTTGGGCCCAATAGAATACCTGAAAAAGCCAAAGAATCCATCATTTTGCGTTTTTTCCGACATTTTAATCATATCCTGATTTATGTGCTTTTGTTTGCGGCAATGATTACAGCCTTACTGAATCACTGGATAGATACGGTTGTCATACTTGCTGTTGTGGTGGTTAACGCTTGTATCGGATTTATACAGGAGGGCAAAGCAGAAAAGGCGCTTGATGCCTTACGACAGATGTTATCGCCCACGGCTACAGTTATTCGACAGGAAGAGCGACAGACCATCCCTGCCAAAGAACTGGTACCTGGAGATATCGTGCTTCTGGATCAACTATGTCTTAACCGTTTTTTAAATTTAATTAATCTATCATCATGCACAAAATAATCCCGAATTAAAATCTCTTATTCTGGCATTTGCAATAACAATGATTTTTCGCATTAAAGCAGTTAAAGCTACCATCTTTTTCTTTCCGGAAGAAATTAACTGATTGTAGAAAGATTTTAAGCTAGAATTTGAATTTCTTGCAGCCATGGCAGCTAAGAATAATATGGGCTTAATTCCACATCTGCCATAACCAATACACCGATAACCGCTAAACTGCCCGCTATCATTTGCCTTTGGTGCAAGGCCAGCAAGCGAAGCAATTTTACGTCGCGTTAAGGAACCTAATTCTGGTAATAAGACAAGAAGCTCATTAGCAATGATATCCCCTATGCCGGGAATAGTTTTTAGAATAGCTTTTTTTTCTCTTAACACAGAGTCAGCCTCTATCAAGGTATTTATTTCATCTGTAATGGTCTTGATTTGATTATTAAGCACCTCGAGCATTGCATTACAGCTCGCTTTGATGATGTCCGCGCGAGGAGCTTTTAATCTATTCTTTTCTGCAACAAGCATTTGTTTTAAATCATTACGACGCTGCACCAACTCAAATAAGGCAAGGGCTTTTGTTGATTGAGGAGTAAATAGTTCTAGTCGTTGTGCTCGCTCATACCCATATAAAGCCAATGAGAGGGCATCCAGTTTATCCGTCTTTGCCTCATTGCCATAAGATTGAATAAATCGTTTGACCTTACGTGTATTAGCTCGATGTACTGCAAACCCTGACTCACACAAAGTGAGCAATAATTGCATCTCATAACCGCCTGTCGTTTCTAATACAGTTAAAGCATATTTTAATTTACTCTTGAAATCGTTTATAAACGCTTTAATACCTGTCGGATTATTTTCATATTCGTATATCTTTTTTGAGCCATACATCGCTACAACAAAAGAAATTTTTCCAATATCGATACCAATATAATTACTGTATAATGACATGCGCGCCTCGAAATTTTATTGTTTAGGATTGTAAGCGGACGTTCTTTAATCAGAGTCCTTTCAACTATTCAAACGTTTCGAGAGCAGGGCTAGAGTACCTTGATCCAGACGGTTGTTAAAACCTATTCCGCGACGGTCGCTCACGCCCGTGCCCTTTATTTTTACAATAAGGGGCTACTCTCTTAATGGCCATTATATAATTTTTTGTAACTTACAATTCCGGTGATAAAGTACCGGCAGACATGCGCTTGATTAAAGTGCATGGACTCATTGTGGATGAGTCCATCCTCACCGGTGAATCGGTGGCTGTAGAAAAGCAGGTTCAATCCGTAGCAAAAGATTCAGTGCTGGGGGAACGAGCTTCAATGGCTTATAGTGGTACGCTGGTGACCCGTGGTCAGGCTAAAGGCGTCGTTGTAGCGACCGGTGAATTCACTGAAATTGGACAAATCAGTCATCTGTTATCAAAGGTAGACATGTTAAAAACGCCTTTGATTCAGCAAATGGATGTTTTTGCCAAATGGTTAACCGTTTTCATTTTGATGGTTGCCGGATTATTGCTGGCCTATGGATATTTTATACAGCATTATAATTTTGGCGCGTTGTTTATGGCCGTTGTTGGCTTATCGGTCGCTGCCATTCCTGAAGGGCTTCCTGCAGTTTTATCGATTACCTTAGCCGTTGGCGTTCAGGCAATGGCGAGGCGAAATGCAATCATTCGCAGGCTTCCTGCTATTGAGACCTTAGGCTCCGTTTCTGTGATTTGCACGGATAAAACAGGCACGCTCACCAAAAATGAAATGACGGTGGTATCCATTTTAACGGCAGAACATCAGTTTAATGTTGAAGGCTCAGGCTATGAACCGTCAGGCTCCATTAAACTTCATGGCAATATCATTCAAAAAGCACAACATCCTCTACTTATGCAACTGGCACAAACTGCAATACTTTGTAACGATGCCGAGTTATATGAGCGCAACGGAAACTGGATCATAGAAGGTGATCCGATGGAGGGAGCATTACTGACACTGGCGGAAAAATTAGGGCTATCGGTTATTGAAGAGCGCAAAATCTGGGCGCGCACGGATGCCATTCCCTTTGATGCGAGACACCGTTTTATGGCAACGCTTCACCATAATCATCAGGAACATGCCTTTATTTTTATGAAAGGTGCACCTGAGAAATTGCTAGAGATGTGCCAAAAACAACAAAATGAAACCGGCAATTTGGAGCCAATCAATCCAAGCTATTGGTTGGACCAGATTGAATCCATAGCTAAAAGCGGCCAGCGGGTATTGGCTCTGGCTGCAAAGTCCGTTTCTCCAGAGCATACCGTCCTTCAATTATCCGATATAGAAAACGATTTAGTTTTATTAGGCATGGTCGGGATGATTGACCCGCCAAGGGAAGAATCCATAGCCGCAGTAGCACAGTGTTTGAGCGCCGGCATTCAGGTGAAAATGATTACCGGTGATCATGCAGCAACTGCTGGTGCGATTGGTCGGCAAGTTGGACTAAATCATCCAGATAAAATACTGACTGGCCTAGAACTTGATAAAATGAATGATGCAGAGCTAGCAAGTATCGTTTTGGAAGATGATATTTTTGCCCGCACCAGCCCGGAACATAAACTGAGGCTAGTTATGGCGTTGCAGTCTCATGGAATGACCGTGGCTATGACTGGTGATGGCGTCAATGATGCATTGGCATTAAAAAGAGCAGATGCAGGCATTGCCATGGGAAAAAAAGGCAATGAAGTATCAAAAGAAGCCGCAGAACTTGTATTAGCAGATGATAATTTTGCCTCCATTGCAGCGGCTGTTCAGGAAGGACGCACTGTATATGATAATCTAAAAAAAGTGATTAGTTGGACTTTGCCGACCAGTAGCGGGGAAGCCATGACCATTATTTTGGCGTTATTGTTAGGTTTAAGTCTTCCAGTAACACCAGTCCAGATACTATGGGTTAATTTAATCACAGCGGTAACCCTTGGCCTATCGCTTGCGTTCGAACCCACAGAAGACAACACCATGCAGCGACCGCCAAGGCCAAGGAATGAGTCTATTTTAACCGGTTCACTGGTGTGGCATATCATTCTAGTATCCTTTTTGTTTCTTTGTGGGGTATTTGGTATTTACTACTATGCCCTTGATAAAGGATATTCGATTGAACTTTCGGTCAAGTCCAAAAAGTGCTGTAAATTCCCATTAATTCAGCCTATCAAGTTAGTACGTTATTTAGTCAAAGCATTCATCCCTACAACATTAGACTTTCCGGCTTCATTCTCAGCCAGCCAGTCATTAAATTCGTCCATATTAAGATAACGCCTTGATTGCCACTGCTCGTTTTGTTCAGCTAATAAAGCGCCAATCAGCCGCCATGCAGAATCATCATTAGGAAATATCCTTATCACTCGTTCTCGGCGCCTGATTTCCTCGTTAATTCGCTCTTGCATGTTGGTGGTGCGAAGTCGCTTCCTGTATTTCTCCGGCAACGCCATAACTACCATGGCATCGTCAAAAGCCTCCTCAAGGCAGGTAACTGATTTTGGTGCTTTTTTCTCAAAGGCATCAATAAAATCATCGCGTCTACGCCTGGCTTCTTCCATATCAGGTGCCTGAAAAACAAGCTTTGCCTTTTCAGCAACATCTTTGCGGTGTCTGACAGAGCAGTGCCCGAGGATGTTGCGCATCAAGTGAACTTGGCATCGTTGCCAGGTTGCACCTTGAAAGTGCTTTCTAGCCGCTTCCACAAGCCCTGCATGCTGGTCTGACACAACATACATCACGCCTTTTAGCCCACGAGATTTTAGCCATTTAAACGCTTCATCCCATGTAGCATAGCTCTCAGTGTCACCAATGCGAAGGCCCAGTATTTCACGGTAGCCATCACTTCTGATACCCGAGATGGTCAAGGCTGCTCGAGACACGACTCTGTCACCATCACGACACTTGATAAACATCGCATCAACCATGATAAATGGGTAGTTGTCACCATCAAACCGACGCTCGTTGAAGGCTCTGACTCTTGCATCAAGACCAGAACACAGTTGACTGACGGTTGACTTTGAAAAACTAGCACCGCAAAGTTCTTCAGTAATGTTATTAACTTTTCTGGTTGATACGCCATTAACAACCATTTCCATCAGAGCCAATACAAAAGCCTGCTCACTGCGTTGATAGCGCTTAAAAATATCGGTAGAAAAAGAGCCATCACGTGTCTGCGGCACTTGAAGAGTGACTGGTCCCACACGAGTGTATAGTTGTCTTGGACGGTAACCGTTACGATAGCCTATACGTTCACCTGAACGTTCATGCTTGTCTGCTCCCAGACTTTCTGACACCTGTGCCTCCAATACCTGATTCAATACACCTTCAACAAGCTTTGCGAGCCCATCCTGGCTTGATAAAAGTTCTGGAAGCAATTCCTTTCCAACTGTAATATTGTAATCCGTCATCGCTAATCTCCTTCGATAGTTATTGTTTTTCGCAACTCAATAGTACCGAATTTTAGCGATGACTCCACTCCTAAAAAGTCAACCTGAATTTACAGCAGTTTACGGACATAACCGAACTTTCACGAACTATTGCTTTAAACACTTTGGTGGTTTTAGAAATTTTTCACTTGTTTTATATCCGCAATATCTACGGAACCTCCTTAACCTGGCAAGCGGTAAAAGGAACAAAAATGGTATGGATGAGTGTTATTGTGATTACGATTGCTCAATTTGCCATAACTTATTTGCCACCGCTACAAAGTATTTTTAATACTGAATCGATTCCTTTTTTCGATGGTGTTCTCATCATCGTCATTGGCATGGTGTTTTTTGCCATGATTGAAACAGAAAAACAACTGAGATTACGGATTATATCGCTTCGTCATATGAATGCCCTTTCTTATCCCAAAGAGCGCGTATGATGTTTTCTGTACAAAGATAGGAGAAACCATGCAAAAGGATTTTTTAGAAAATGTAACATTTGATGAAATGACTGTAGGTCAACAAGCCAGTTTAAAAAAGCAGCTGACGGAAAAAGATATTAAACTGTTTGCGGCGGTCTCAGGCGATGTCAATCCTCAGCACATGGATCCAGAATATGCAAAAAGTGATATTTTTCATGGTATTGTCGGGCATGGCATGTGGTCGGCGTCTCTTATATCCACAGTGCTCGGAACCATTTTACCTGGTCCGGGAACGATTTATCTTGAACAGGACATCAAATTTAAAAAACCAGTACGTATTGATGATACAATCACAGTAACCGTCATCGTACATGAAAAAAAAGCGGACAAGTCAATTGTCATCCTAGATTGTAAAGGTATCAATCAACGTGGAGAAACCGTTATGGAAGGACGGGCTACCGTTCTTGCACCAACCCAAAAAATCCGTGCCCCTAAAATTCATTTACCGGAAGTTCAAATCCATAGCTATGACCGACTTGAGTCAATTATACAAACCTCTCAAAGTATGAAAAGAATCTCTACAGCGATTGTTCACCCAGTAAAAACCAAAACATTAGAGGCGGTAAATGATGCATTCAAGACAGGCTTGATTAATCCTATACTCGTAGGCCCTGAAAAAAAAATTAAAGCAGCAGCACAAGAGACGAACATCAACGTTTCCAATTGGAAAATCATTGATACCGAACATAGCGATGCCGCTGCGGCTAAAGCCGCTGAATTGGCTGAAAAAGGGCAAGTAGAAGCTATAATGAAAGGCGCTCTGTCAACCAATGAGTTATTATCGGCTATTGTTTCAGTGAAAACTTTACGAACAAAATATCGTATCAGCCATGCGTATCTTATGGATATCCCCTCCTATCACAAGCCACTCATTATTACGGATGCCGGTGTCAATATTTCTCCGACCACCTCGGAAAAAGCAGATATTTGCCAAAACGCTATTAATCTCTGGCGTACCCTGTTTGGAGAGCGCAAGAAACCAAAAGTAGCCATATTAGCTGCCATTGAGCTGATTAACCCCAAGATGCAAGCTACCGTTGATGCGGCAACCTTATGCAAGATGGCCGATCGCGGTCAAATCACCAATGGCATATTAGATGGTCCTCTTGCATTTGATAACGCCATTAATAAACAAGCCGCCGAGGATAAAGGCATTCAATCGATTGTTGCAGGCGATCCGGATATTCTCCTGGTTCCAGATATTGAGTCAGGAAATATGTTGGCCAAGCAATTAACATTTCTGGGAAATGCAGATGCAGCCGGCATTGTGCTGGGAGCAAGAATTCCTATCATACTGACAAGTCGAGCTGACTCACTACGTGTACGGTTATTATCCTGTGCTTTGGCAGTAAAAATGGCAGATGCGCGAAGAAAAGGGATAATCAAATGATTCATAAAATAAACCACAGCATCCTCGTCATCAACAGCGGTTCATCCAGTATCAAATTTCAATTGTTTAAGAAAGAGCGATTACAACTACTGGCTAAAGGTAAAATTGTTAATATAAACACAGCTCCATTGTTCAAAGCCATCGAAACGCATTCAAAACAAGAAAAAATACAACGAACGGAGATCAAACTTCCTGACGAGTATACTTATAAAGAAGCATTGAATTATATTTTAAGTTGGATTGAAGCACATTTTAATCAGTGGAAAATCGGCTGTGCGGCTCATCGAGTGGTGCACGGGGGGCATTATTTCTCAAACAGCGTTCAAATTTCCTCTGAGGTTCTTTCCAAGTTAAAGAGCTTATGTCCATTAGCGCCTCTGCATCAACCTCACAACCTTACAGCAATTGAGCTGTTGGAGGAGTTGAAGCCAGATATAACTCAGATAGCTTGTTTTGATACTGCATTTCATTCTGGCCACTCTCGCCTTTTCATCGAATATGCCTTGCCAGAAGCCTTGCGTTATAAAGGAATTCGCCGATTTGGTTTTCATGGCCTTTCTTATGAATGGCTAGTCTATAAATTACGGAAATGTGAACCTGAGCTTGCCAAAGGGCGAGTCATTGCCGCACATCTTGGCAATGGCGCAAGCCTTTGTGCTATAAAAAACGGTGTAAGCATTGACACGACAATGGGCATGACCGCTCTTGATGGGCTACCGATGGGAACACGATGCGGAAATCTCGATCCAGGGGTCATCCTCTATATTCTCAAAGAACTTGGCCTGACTACAGATGAACTGGAGCGAATGCTATATCACGAATCAGGTTTGAAAGGATTATCAGCTTGGACAAATGATGTTCGTCTGCTTGAAGCAAGTGATAATCAAGACGCAAAATTTGCACTCGAATATTTCTGTATGAAAACAGCCCAGTATATTGCCATGATGGCTGTATCGCTTGGCGGTATCGACGGTATTGTGTTTACAGGAGGAATAGGAGAAAACTCAGAACTGATCCGTCAATATATCTTGCGACGTCTTGATTTTCTGAAACCCTTTGAGATCCGAATCATCAAAACAAATGAAGAAAAAATAATGGCAATGCATGCCATTCAAATGATTGAGGAATAAGGAGAGTACTGTGAGCCGCTTAAAAGGACTTATTGTAGGTATAGCTAATGAGCATTCCATAGCATGGGGATGCGCCCAAGCTTTAGATAAAAAAGGAGCAGAGCTTGCTATCACGTATCAAAATGAAAAAACCAAACCATACGTTGAGCCATTAATCCAAGAGGTTACCTGCCCAATATTTATGCCGCTTGATGTGAGGGATGATGCTCAATTAGACAGCTTAGTTCAAACCATACAAACCAAGTGGGGAACATTGGATTTCGTTATTCATGCCATTGCGTTTGCACCTAAAACTGACTTACAAGGCCGTGTTATTGATTGTTCCCGTGAAGGCTTTACGATCGCAATGGACGTATCCTGTTATTCTTTTATCCGACTTGCTAACATTTTTGAGCCTTTAATGCAACATGGTGGAAGTTTCTTAACCATGAGTTATTATGGCGCAGAAAAAGTGGTTAAAAATTATAATTTAATGGGACCGGTGAAGGCTGCATTAGAAGCTTCTGTTCGTTATCTGGCAACTGAGCTTGGGCACAAAAAAATTCGCGTGAATGCTATTTCACCTGGACCCATTAAAACACGAGCAGCATCAGGATTAGCGGATTTTGACTCTTTAATGGAAAAAGCAGCCAAAGAAGCCCCTCTGCATCAGGTAGTTACCATAGAGGCAATTGGAGAGGCTGCTGCCCTTCTTATATCGCCAGAAGCAAAATACATTACAGGTCAAGTCATCTATGTGGATGGTGGTTATAATATAAGAAGCTAAAGTATGATAGAGATAGCCTTTTTACAGACCGCCCCATTTTATGAATTAAGCGCTCTTTTGCTTTGCGCTATGATCATTGGTTTTTTGAGCCTTTTATTGCGCCAACCAATGATTGTGAGTTTTATCATTGTAGGTATTCTGGTCAGCCCGAATTTTTTTGGCATCGTACAGTCTTACGAACATATTGAGCTTTTGGCAGAACTTGGAATTGCGGTATTGCTTTTTCTGGTGGGGCTGAAGCTGGACTTGCAGCTCATCAAAACATTGGGACTGGTGTCATTGGCAACAGGTATCGGCCAGGTCGTCTTTACCGCAATCATTGGCTTTTTTATAGCGATAGCACTCGGAATGAATATAACGAATGCTGCTTATGTTGGCGTAGCATTAACGTTTTCCAGCACCATCATTATTGTTAAGTTGCTCTCAGATAAGCGGGAGGTAGATTCGCTGTATGGACGAATAGCCATTGGCTTTTTGATTGTGCAGGATATTGTCGTTGTATTTGCCATGATTGTACTTTCTGCGTTTGGAATGGGAATTGATCACAGCACAACCCCTGATGTGCTGGTCAATCTGGCTATGATGGCCTTTTATGCTCTGATTATTTTTATACTTCTTTGGCTTTTTATTCACTACCTTGCGAATCCTTTAGTGAGCAGTATCGCACACTCGCCTGAGTTATTGATCATTTGTTCGATTGGTTGGGCAGCGCTATTGGCCAGTCTTAGTCATTATTTTGGTTTCAGCAAAGAACTGGGAGGATTGCTTGCTGGTATATCCCTGGCTTCAACGCCATTCAGGGATGCCATTGCATCGCGATTGTCTTCAGTGCGAGACTTTTTGTTGTTGTTTTTTTTCATATCTTTAGGCTCACAGCTTAATTTAAACCAGCTTGGTAATCAGATACTTCCTGCAACGGTTTTTTCTCTGTTTGTTCTTATCGGTAATCCACTTATTGTCCTCATTATTATGGGATATATGGGCTATCGCAAACGCACAGGATTTCTCGCGGGACTTACGGTTGCTCAAATCTCTGAGTTCTCTCTCATTTTTATGGCCATGGGACTTAAACTCGGTCATGTTTCAACGGAATCACTGGGATTAGTAACCTTGGTTGGGTTAATCACCATTGCTGCATCAGTTTACATGATAACTTATTCCTACACGCTGTATCGATGGATTGAACGACTATTAACACCATTTGAACGTAAGATTCCTTATCGCGAAAAAGGAGATGTTACTGAAAAATTTAATCATAAACGGTATGATATAATTCTATTTGGCCTTGGTCGTTATGGTCAGGCTATGGCGAAACATTTGCTTCAGAATAATTTTAAAGTACTTGCAGTTGACTTTAATCCCGATGAAGTGAACAGTTGGCGTCAAAAAGGCCGTTACGCCATTTATGGGGATGCATGTGATATCGAATTCATGGCTTCACTTCCCTTAAAAAATACTCAATGGATCATATGCGCAATCCCACAACATGCGCCAGGTTTAACACATGACGATCCCAGAATCATGCTGGTCAAGGGCCTTAAAGAACATCACTACAAAGGGAAAATTGCTGTATCGACCCAGCATGCCAGTCAAGTTGAAGCACTGAAAGAAAAGGGGGTGGATATGGTGTTTTTACCCTTTGATGATGCAGCGGATAGAGCCGTAGAGAAAATCATACAGAGTTGATTTTTATTTTTCAGGTAGCGCGGCAAGCCTGTCTATATTGCTCAAACCCATGAGTCAATAATTTCGAGGAATTTGAACTGTTCTGATAAACGGAGCTTTTTCTAGTACAACGTTTCACTGATTCTGTCCTGCCAAAAGAACTGTATATGGTCTTTCATTATTTGTATAGGAGCACAACGATTCATTTTAGAAGTGAAGAGTTAAACGAACTCTAAAGGTTTATGAAAAAATTTACTGACAGAATATTGGTGAGAAAATTAGGCGCACCAAAACGTCGAATATATTGGTTCATATAGCCAACTTCTGTTGAAAGAACAGGGGAAAATTGGTAAGCAAATCCAATAAAAAATCGATTCTGATCAAAACCTTGCCCATTTCTGCCAATAAAATTATTTTTATGCCAAAAGATTTCATCCGAGCTTACAATGCTATAATTAGGAGCGATTTCTAATGGTTTTATAAGCTTGACAAGTTGTCTGGCACGATAGGCTGTTTTAGTGCCATTAGCCAGGAAACGTTGCTCCATGCGCGTTCTGCTGATGAACGTAAAGCGCTTGATTGATGTGCTCCATAGAAGTTGTTCCCAAACTCGGTTTTCATGAAATGGTTGGGTAGTAAAAGGCTCACCAGTGTATATCCAAGCATATCCAAGCCAAAAGCTTATATTGTCTGAAATAGTATATCCAAGCCCTATGCGTCCCAGAGTTTGTGAAAAGCGACTACTGTTTTCGCCCACGCGTTCTTGGCCTTCTAACCAATACTTAAAACGACCAAAATCCCGACTTTCTCGGTCAAAATGACCTGTTGTGGTAAGATTAAGCCACGTTTGGAAATCATGTACTGTATCAGAATACGATTTTGAAATAAAAAAAGACAAAACGCAGGCAGTGAAACCTAATAATAAATGTTTGCAAACTACGCTCAACGTAATTCCTTAAATGTTATAGCGGCTCTTAATGTAAACCTGTGATTTATATTATTTGAAATCAAGAAAATCAATCGTTTGTACTTCGATATTTTTATATTTGGCATTTTCTTTAAAATCATTTATTAGCTCAACCACGTCATATGCAATCGATTTAGAATTGGAGCAGTCAATGATAACCTTTGACCCTGATGGAATAGCATCTAAAGCCTGCATAATGTTTGCTTTATTAAAAAATGAAACTTCCTCTGCCAAAACCAGGTGATAAACAATGTCACCATTCTCTTTTTCAGTGATTGTTTTCATATAATAGGCATTGCGATAGCTGTGCTTTAATGTGAAAAAAATACCAAAACCAATACCGATGATAATTCCTCTCAACAAGTCAGTCACCAAGATACCTATTACTGTGGCTATAAAGGGCATAAATTGCTCTGAGCCGAGTTGATACATTTTTTTAAATAGCGTTGGTTTTGCAAGCTTGTAGCCTACAATGATTAATATTGCCGCAAGAGAAGACAATGGAATCATATTGATAAGAGGAGCAAGTATTGCAGCGGAAATCAAAAGAAAGATACCATGAAGTATTGTGGATAGTTTTGTTTTTCCTCCAAAATTAATGTTAGCTGAGCTGCGAATAATAACTTGGGTAAGAGGTAATCCACCGAGCAGTCCGGAAATCACATTACCAAGACCTTGAGCCTTAAGCTCCCGATTAACCGGCGTAATCCGTTTATGTGGATCCAGTTTGTCTGTTGCTTCAACACACAATAGTGTCTCAAGACTGGCCACGATAGCGAGCACTACCGCTATTTTCCATACTGTAAATTCCTTTAGTGCTGAAAAATCAGGATGTGTAAGTTGTTTTAAAAAATCGAGAACACTTTCAGCCACAGGGATTTGAACCAAATTATCCTTACCAAGACTCAGTTCCCAAAAGCCAATTTGATAAAGTTTATTCAATAAAATGCCAACAATAACCACCACAATTGGAGCCTGGATTATCTGAAAAAATCTGTTTTTCTTTATAAGCACGGTATCCCATAAGATGAGAATTGCCAATGAAACGAAAGAAATGAATATCGCCCCATTATTAAAGGCATTCAGTGCATTCAAAATATAATTGATAGTGATATCAATACTAAACTGAAATGACGACAAATCGCCGATTGTATCCGGATCAAAACCTAAAGCGTAAGGAATTTGCTTTAAAATGATTAACAGACCAATTCCTGTTAACATCCCTTTAATCACCGACGATGGGAAAAAATAAGCGATAAACCCCGCTTTTGCATATCCCATAAAAAGTTGAAAACACCCAGCCAAGACTACAGATACTAGAAATGCCGGCCATGAACCAAGACTTTCAATGGCCAACAATACAATAACCACTAAACCAGCTGCTGGTCCGCTAACCCCAAGATTTGAACCACTGGCAATTCCTACAACGATTCCTCCGATGACCCCTGAAATGATCCCTGAAAACAAAGGAGCACCTGAAGCAAGTGCAATGCCGAGGCACAATGGCAATGCTACAAAAAAAACAACAATGCTTGCCGGAAGGTCATGTTGAATTCTTTTAAAAGATATTTCTTTTAAGACATTTAACATGGGCTATCCATTATTGAAAATATTGGTATATGTTTTACAGATTAAAAAAAGAGACTTCTCCACTGGTTATATCGTACAAACTCCCTATAATTTTTATCTTTTTTTCCGACACTAATTTACTTAATGTTTTACTTTCGCTTAAAACAGTATTGATGCTGTTTATCACATTTAACTTAGCAACTGCATCCACAAAACGAGGATTGTTTCCATTACGTTCTCCTTTTATCGACATTTCTTTATCAATCGCCGGTTCAATTTTCTTTAAGAGCCCTGACAAATGTTCCATTTCCACCCTGTTGCAAGCTCCTTTTATTGCCCCGCAATTAGTGTGTCCTAATACCACAATAAGTTTTGAACCTGCGACCTCGCAGGCAAACTCCATGCTTCCCAGAACATCATCATTGATGACATTTCCCGCAATTCGAATACTGAAAATATCACCAAGTCCCTGATCGAATATCAACTCTGCAGGGGTTCTGGAATCAATGCAGCTTAAAATGGTTGCAAAGGGGTATTGACCGCTTGCTGTCTCGTTGACCTGCTGTAAAAGATTTCTATTAAGGCGTAGATTTTGTATAAAACGTTGATTTCCTTTTTGTAACAACTCAATCGCTTGTTCGGGAGTAATTTTTTGTTGTAACTCTTTTGTTATTGTCTTCATTATCAACCTTATATCTGTTTCCAAGATTTACGAATTCGGAGGTACAGCGAACATATCAATATGACTCAATTGTAACAGTCGTTTGGCAACACTTCCCATCAACAAATAATGCAGTTTCGAACGTCCTTGTGTTCCGAAAACCAACAAATCAGCACCCCAGTTTTTTGACTGCATGATGATGGCATCAGCAAAATAACCGCCAATAATTTTTTTATCAAATTTATCATGGTTTACCTTACAGTATTTTAAGAAATCATCCAACTTCTCCAAAATATCTTTTGTTGGGTTATTTCTTTCATTCTTGCCAACGTTATCAACATTTAAGAACTGACGGTAATAGATATCTACAATATGCAAGAGCTGAAATCTGGCCTCTGGAAAACACTGAAAGGCAAATTCAACGGCTCTTTTACTGGCTTCAGAGAAATCGGTAGCAATCAATATCTTATGGTAAGAGAAGGATGGCTCTTTTTTTATGAGTAAAACAGGAGTATTCCCCTGCCTGACCATATCACCGGATGTTGTGCCTAATACATAATCACTGACATGGTACTGGCCATGTGCGCCGGCAATAATTAAATCGCCCTGATTATCCTGCGTAAACCGAATGATTTCATCTGCTATTCTGCCCAAAAGAACTGAAATCTTCATTGAGACTTTAGATGAAAAGGGCTTCACCAGTTTTTGTAGTTTTTCTTCTGTGTTTTTTTCCAATCTAAGTAGTTCTTTTTGTTGCTCTTTATTGGAGAATTGGACAAAGCTTGCAGGCCATGGCTGTTTCAATACGTGAATAAGTTCCAGTGTTATATCTTGATGCTCGGCTAAAAGAATAGCTCTTTTAAGCGCATATTCAGCATGTTTTGAAAAGTCAGTTGGTTATGTCCGTAAACTGCTGTAAATTCAGGTTGACTTTTTAGGAGTGGAGTCATCGCTAAAATTCGGTACTATTGAGTTGTGAAAAACAATAACTATCGAAGGAGATTAGCGATGACGGATTACAATATTACAGTTGGAAAGGAATTGCTTCCAGAACTTTTATCAAGCCAGGATGGGCTCGCAAAGCTTGTTGAAGGTGTATTGAATCAGGTATTGGAGGCACAGGTGTCAGAAAGTCTGGGAGCAGACAAGCATGAACGTTCAGGTGAACGTATAGGCTATCGTAACGGTTACCGTCCAAGACAACTATACACTCGTGTGGGACCAGTCACTCTTCAAGTGCCGCAGACACGTGATGGCTCTTTTTCTACCGATATTTTTAAGCGCTATCAACGCAGTGAGCAGGCTTTTGTATTGGCTCTGATGGAAATGGTTGTTAATGGCGTATCAACCAGAAAAGTTAATAACATTACTGAAGAACTTTGCGGTGCTAGTTTTTCAAAGTCAACCGTCAGTCAACTGTGTTCTGGTCTTGATGCAAGAGTCAGAGCCTTCAACGAGCGTCGGTTTGATGGTGACAACTACCCATTTATCATGGTTGATGCGATGTTTATCAAGTGTCGTGATGGTGACAGAGTCGTGTCTCGAGCAGCCTTGACCATCTCGGGTATCAGAAGTGATGGCTACCGTGAAATACTGGGCCTTCGCATTGGTGACACTGAGAGCTATGCTACATGGGATGAAGCGTTTAAATGGCTAAAATCTCGTGGGCTAAAAGGCGTGATGTATGTTGTGTCAGACCAGCATGCAGGGCTTGTGGAAGCGGCTAGAAAGCACTTTCAAGGTGCAACCTGGCAACGATGCCAAGTTCACTTGATGCGCAACATCCTCGGGCACTGCTCTGTCAGACACCGCAAAGATGTTGCTGAAAAGGCAAAGCTTGTTTTTCAGGCACCTGATATGGAAGAAGCCAGGCGTAGACGCGATGATTTTATTGATGCCTTTGAGAAAAAAGCACCAAAATCAGTTACCTGCCTTGAGGAGGCTTTTGACGATGCCATGGTAGTTATGGCGTTGCCGGAGAAATACAGGAAGCGACTTCGCACCACCAACATGCAAGAGCGAATTAACGAGGAAATCAGGCGCCGAGAACGAGTGATAAGGATATTTCCTAATGATGATTCTGCATGGCGGCTGATTGGCGCTTTATTAGCTGAACAAAACGAGCAGTGGCAATCAAGGCGTTATCTTAATATGGACGAATTTAATGACTGGCTGGCTGAGAATGAAGCCGGAAAGTCTAATGTTGTAGGGATGAATGCTTTGACTAAATAACGTACTAACTTGATAGGCTGAATTAATGGGAATTTACAGCACTTTTTGGACTTGACCAGTCAGTTGCTATGATTACCTTTCTAAGTGACATTAAAACTCCCTTTTTTAACTTTTCATTATTTCTTTAAATCTTAGCATAAAGCCATTCCCTTATTGCGAGCCTACCTATAATTCGGATAGTTATATAAAATAGTTAAACCAAAGCAATTATTACGCAAAGAAATCTCAGGCTTCATCATGAACCATCATCAAGGGGCAACCACAGCCTTAAAGACATACAAACAAATCGAACTCAACGGCGAGAAGAATCTTCAATTTTTTCTTGATAAACACAGCACCAAAGAAGGCACATGGGGACACTTGACCGTTCATGAAGGCACCCTTGAGTTTGTTTTTCTCGATGGGCATGGACATGAACTGTCACATCATACATTAAACTTTAAATCTCCAACACTTGCGATACCGCCTGCAGCATGGCATAAAATTGCATCAATAAGCCGTGATTTCAAAGCCACTTTGCAGTTTTGCTGCCAGCCGCATCGCTATTTTGAGAAAAAATATCGCCTGGCACCTATCCATCATGACTTATGGGCCATCCATCAAACATACCTGAGAGAGCGGGGAAAAATGACTGTTCTGGATGTTGGCTGCGGTTCGGGGCGAAATCCATTGGTTTTTGCCTTATCAGGACACAACGTTATTGGTATAGATAAGAATAAGGAAGCGATTGAGAATATTCGTCATATCGCAGCACAAGAGCGATTATCAAAGATTGAAACCCATATTCATGATTTGAATCAACCTCTTCCCATCAAAGATAAGTCCTTTGACTTTATTTACTCCACCGTAACTCTGCAATTTTTAAACCCGTCCAGCATCAAACCGTTACTGACAAAATTGCAATCCCTAACCTCGACAGGAGGGATGCATTTTCTCGTTTTCCCCATTAAAGCAAAACCCTATACTTACCCTCAAAGTTTTACCTATCTGGCAGAAACCAACGAACTCTATCATTTTTATCAAGACAGTGGCTGGTCTATTCTCGAATACAAGGAAAAACCAGGCCAATTACATAAGCTGGATGAAAGCGGGAAACCCAAACAAGGTATCTTTGGTCATCTGCTTGCTCAGAAGCACTTAGAAAGCTTCGGTAGATAGCTAATGGGAAAGAAAATAAAAACGTGCGTTATTGATAAAGAACCACTCAAATCTATACCAAAGAAGATAAAAAATCCTTGCCCTGCTAACTCATTTGAAAAATTTAATCTCCAGGAATGATTCCCTCTTAACCCAAGAAATATCTCAAGTAAAATTAAGCAAATACACTCTTTCAAAGACATCTCATTTTGCTAAGATGTACTTACGAGGAGAAATTGAGACCCCACCAAGGATGGTGACAAACCGAAAGGATAGCGGTTCTCAATTCTGCCTCGACCAATTCATTTCCATTTATCATTCCCTGTCTTTAAAACCAACAAAATTCAATTGCGTATTCTTTTGACAAACGGGACTAAAAAATGACCTGCAATGGCGCAATATGTCATATAATAAACATAAAGTTAGAATTAAGCTAAAGGATAATTTTCATGTCCAATGCCTTCCGATCCTTGCTGGATAATCCAGACTTTAAATCGCAAGTTAAATATCGTGTAAAACGCATTAAAGCAGGTGAAAAAATACTGAAACAAGGCGTCAAACACCACTATCTTTATTTTATTTTAGAGAGAACGGTTAGAGTCAGCATTCAGGGGAAAAAAACGTATACGTCCAGCATTGCTGATTTGGACTCGGATAATATTTTTGGCGAGTTTGCCTTGTTTGATGACTGCCAGCGCGGATGTGGTTTCCCTTACTAAAAGCAAATTAATTGAAATAGACACTTCCTGCTTGCAGGCATTTATGAATGCTCATCCTAAAATTGGGTATAATCTCCTACTGTACATCATGAGTGCTCTCATCCACCGTTTACAACATGCGGATAAATGCATCGTCAATTTATACGCCTGGGAATCGAAGCACATCAAATCGATAAATATCTGGATGAGTAGGCCATCCTAATGGTTTTCTCAAGGAAAAACTCAATGTCAGAGTCCAAAAAATTAATCCTCTTTTAAATGGAATTGTATGAAATATTTTTAATGTCAGCTCATTATTCTTATATTCTAAATTTTCAAAATTGTCCGATACAAAGTAAAAATGCACTTATTTTGTTCGCTTTAAGAAAACATTAAGAAATTCTTTGTATACTTAATGTACAAGGAATTATTTCTGGTCAAGGAAAATATCTCAACATAAGACCTAAGCAGTATGGTTGTAGAGAGTAAGTTGTATGTTAGATATTTATATTTGGAATCCCAGTAAATCCGGTAAAGCAAACCCATATTCAAATAATTTTAAAACACTTGCTAAAACTAGTATGAAAGGTGGAGCCGTTGGGCATATCAGCTTAGCGGTTACTGTTTATGAAAATAATGGAAATTTCAATAAAATATCAAGTGATCCAAATTTATCAGGTATTTTAGAACCCGCTACACCAACGTATGAACGTGTCGTCAATAATCAATCAAGAGAAGTTACGGAATATGGAAGAGGAAGAAAATTAGAAGGGGTGACTGTTAATAGTTTTTGGCCATCTAAACCGATTGGCAAGAAATTTTTTGGTAAAAGTATTTTGAAGGTAGGTTCTAAAATAGACCCCAGTTTAGTGGAGTCTATCACACAAGATATGATATCCGAATCTGCGATTCCTGATGCACTAATTCATCACGGTAAATTTTTTAAAAAAGAAAAAGAATTCATTTCTCATCGTGAGCGTCTTTATTCAGCGCTTAAAAAACAAGCAGAGCAATATGATCAAGACTACTTATCTTTGATCAATGAAATGGCGGCTGTAGATAACAGCTTAAAACAGATGCAAGAGCTATATCCAGGTTTAAAGTACAACGGCAATTTAAACGATCCAATGAAAGTATTAGGGTTAAAAAAAATAAAGATACATTATTGGTATTATAATAAAAAGAATTACGAAGACGGTGATGGGAAGGTATATGCTTCCAGTATTAATTATGAATCGGTTTCTGATATCCTGGAAAGAGCAAAACAATTAGAGGAAATAACCAAAAATAAATTCCTTAATTTGTTGCCTGAGCTAAAAATACTGAATAACCCAGTCCTTAATTCACTGTGCGAAGAGTATATAGAACTTACTCGTGAGTTAGACTATCTTTCAAAAAGTACTGATCCTTTTGCTGGTGCACACCAAGCCATCGCAGATACCAAATTAACTATTATCAGAATGCAAATGATGAATGAAATAGAAGCACTCGATTCTGCCGAACATCAACATTTAAAGGAAGAGGTATTAACAGTCGATTCACAGTTGCATTCATGCTCTCAACAAGTAGATAAAATTTCAAAGCATATTGAAAGTATTGAAAAGCTAAAAGATAAGTTAATAAAGATCCAACTTGAAAAAAATGATAACCGGGCAAAAAAGGCAATTTGCACAAAAGAAAGTGATAAACTAATTCGTGAAATCAGTGCATTTGAGAAAACTGAAGGAAGAAATGCCGATCATGTAATTTCATTACCCACCAGCGAAAGCGGTAAGCATTTTTTTATTGATGAAGCGGCTATATTGAAACAAATTAAAGAGAACAGAACAGGTAACACTAAATATCAATTAATTGGCGAGAATTGTGCTCGAAATGTTAAAGGTTGTTTGTTAGCCGCTATTCGTGAAAACCCGGAATTAAACGAAGCATTGAAGAATATGCATGATCTACCCAAAGATTTCTTCAAATATAAATTTCTTGAAACGCCAGGTTCTGTCATGAAATGGGTACTGGAGCTCTCTAAACGCTTAGACATATTAAATAACAATTATGACCATGACCACGAACAAAAATTGATCCCTTAAAACAGTCAGAGTTAAAAATTTAAACTATTTTGTAATATACTTGCGTGCATTGCACTTTTACAATGGTTTTTCCTTAACCAATAATTCCCTGCTCTCTTCCTCCTCTAAATCCTTATTCACAAAAGAAGCGGCGCTGCTTACATTCATTTTTAAATCCAATTGCATAAATAATTCTGAACGTCTATTCTAGCTTAGAACAATCATTCTAAACAGGATGTCCATGGCATATAAAAAGCGTATACAACATCAAGAAGCTGTCAATCGCTGTATGCTTTTATTCTGGCAACAAGGCTATTTTAAAACTTCTGTTGATGATTTAGTTAAAGCCAGCGGCCTTAACCGAACTGCCATTTATAATCAATATGGTAGTAAGGATGCTTTTTTTAAAGCAGTCCTTGAACGATATGAAAAAGAAGTCACCAGCCAGCTTATTGCTCCATTACAACAAAAGCCCAATGGAATAAAAGCTATCCACGCTTTTTTTGAGCAGTTTATTTCCTTAAGTGAGAAAGGCGCATTGAAAAACGGATGTCTTTACATTAATACAGCCACAGATGCGCCCCTCCACTCCTCAGATATTGTTGAAAAAATAAATGCCTTTATTCTTATTCTGACCGATTTATTTCGTAAGACTTTGTGCAATGCGCAATTGAACGGTGAGGTATCCAAAAGTTTAGACATTGAAGACTCCTGTCAATTTTTAGTGGCCAATGTTTTCGGATTGTTAACCATGGCCAGAGCCACCAATGACAGCAATAAATTGAAAGCTCAGGTGCGTTTTATAAAACAGTGTTTAAATAAACCATGAAACTTAGGATAAAAAGGATTTGGACACGAATGAATGATGGTACGAGTGACCATGTTCAATATCCACTGGAGCAATGATGATGAAATTGAACAGTAATCAAAAACGACTTTGGTTAATGCACCTGAAGCGATGGTTGCCTCTTATAATTATATTTGCTGTGTTGATCCTTATATTTAGTACAGGTCTGCAAAAGTATTTAAGTTTTGAAAGTCTTAAAACGCATCGAAATCAGCTATTGGAGTGGACAAATTCATATTTTTTACTGTCCTCACTGACGTTTGTGATCATTTATACGATTGCCGTAGCGGTTTCGATACCAGGAGCTACCTTTTTAACTTTGGCCGGTGGTTTTCTCTTTGGCCCTTTGTTTGGCAGTATCTTGGTGATTATCAGTGCCACCATGGGAGCAACACTTTTGTATTTTGCAGTGAAAACTTCTTTAGGTGATTGGCTCGCACAAAAGGCTACCGGATGGGTCAGTCGCATGCGCGAAGGCTTTCAAGAAAATGCTTTTTCTTATTTATTGTTTCTTCGTCTGGTTCCATTGTTTCCTTTTTGGGTCATTAATATAGTTCCCGCCTTGCTTGGCGTGAATGCTGTGACTTTCATTATTGCAACCTTCTTTGGCATTATGCCGGGTTCCGTGGTCTATGTATTGGTCGGCAATGGACTCAGTCATATCTTTGCCACCGACCAAGCTCCAAACCTCGATATCATTTTCGATCCAAAAGTTTTTTATCCCTTATTGGCATTAGCCGCTTTGTCTTTGTTACCCGTCATTTATCAGAAATGGTTCAAAAAACGAAAAGGAAGCAAAAATGAGTAAGGACAACTTCTTTGATTTGGCCATCATCGGCGCAGGTTCAGCCGGATTAAGCCTGGCTTCAGGCACCTCACAACTTGGACTCAATGTCGCATTAATTGAAGGCCACAAAATGGGAGGTGACTGTTTAAATTACGGGTGCGTGCCTTCCAAATCTTTATTGGCCGCGGCCAAATCAATTTATCAATGTCAGCATCAGGCACCAGCCTTTGGCGTAGAGATTAAACTTAAGTCTGTTGATTTTTCCAAAGTCATGCAGCACGTTCATTCCGTCATTAAAACCATTGCGCCCCATGACTCGGTAGAGCGTTTTGAATCCTTAGGCGTGACGGTATTTCAGGAACAAGCTCAATTTCTTGATGCCCAGACGCTCAAGGCGGGTGAGCAAATCATCAAAGCCAGAAAGATAGTCATTGCCACAGGAACATCTCCGTTTGTCCCACCCATTAAAGGACTGGATAAAATCAATTATCTGACGAATGAAACGATTTTTGATTTAACCCTGCTGCCTAAACACTTGATCGTCATCGGAGGTGGACCCATTGGCTGTGAACTGGCGCAAGCCTTTGCTATGCTGGGTAGTAAAGTTACGATTCTTGAGGCCAGAAAAATACTACCCAAAGATGATGAAGACGGCGTGGAAATCGTAAAAAACTCCTTGCTTGCCATGAAGATTGATATTTTAGAGCATGCTGAAGTCAATGAAGTGACTCAGAAAAATGCAGAGATCCTTGAAGTTAAAGTCAAAACCTCTTCAGGCGAAAAAATCATCGAAGGCTCTCATCTTCTGATTGCTACCGGAAGAAAGGCAAATATTGAACAACTGAACCTGGATAAAGCCGGGGTTTCCTATTCATCCAAAGGCATTGAGGTGAATACGAGATTACAAACCCATCAAAAACACATCTATGCCATAGGAGATGTTGTTGGTCCTTATCAATTTACTCATATGGCTTCTTATCAGGCAGGTATTGTTTTACGAAACATTGTCTTTAAATGGCCAGCCAAAATAAGTTATGAAGCAGTACCCTGGGTGACCTATACTTATCCGGAACTTGCCCATGTAGGCAAAACAGAAGTAGATATCAAAGAGCACTCCGACTTTATCATCACCAAAGGGTCATTCAGTCAATCCGATAGAGCGCAAACCGAAAACGAAACCGATGGCTCCATCAAAGTCATTACCGATAAAAAAGGTAAAATTGCAGGTGTAACGATTGTCGGCGTTCATGCTGGAGAGCTTATTTTTCCCTGGGTGATGGCGCTTCGAGAAGGTAAAAGCCTGCGAGCTTTTACAGATACCATCGCACCTTATCCGACTTTAAGCGAAGTCAGCAAACAAGTGGCCGGCGAGTTTTACAAACCCAAACTGTTCTCCAAAAAAGTTCGCAAGCTCGTTTCATGGTTACAGAAATTATGGTGGTAAATAACAATGATAGAAACTTTTATAAGAGCACCTTATCAACATATGTTAGTGGACCCCGTAGCAAAATGGCTAATAAGAAGCGTATCGCCTAACCAGTTAACGCTGCTTTCGGGTTTTGCAGGATTGTTGATACTCCCTTGCCTGTATTTCGGAGCCCCCATCCTGGCTATCGTTTTATTATTGTTTTCAGGATACCTCGATACCCTGGACGGTACTTTGGCACGCTTGACAGAGCAGTCTTCAGATTGGGGAACAGTGCTTGATATCACCGTCGACCGAGGGGTGGAATTTATAATCATCCTGAGCTTATGGGTCGTGTCACCCGATGCGCGCAGTTTTTGGGTCATCATGATGTTAGGCAGCGTTTTGCTCTGTATTACCAGTTTTTTGGTCGTCGGCATTTTTACGAGCAATGATTCTGATAAAGGTTTTTATTACAGCCCTGGCATCATGGAACGAGCGGAGGCGTTTTTATTTTTTATCGCTATGATGCTCTGGCCTGCCTATTTTTCAACATTGGCTTTTTTATTTTCCTTTCTCGTTTTATTAACTGCCATTATCCGGCTTAAACAGTTTTACAATGTACATCTATCCAAGCCTAAACCAGTTGCCGACCAAACCATCGACAGGAGCTGGTCTCATGATTAAGCAAATCCTCTGGATTCTTAGCAGCTTTCTTTTATTCATCAGTACATCCTTTAGCGCGCCACAGAAAAATCTTTGGTCGTTTTGGGATGCTTCCAATGAAAAAAGCAACAAAATCATTTCACACACGAGCTATCAGATTTTTTTAGACCGCTATTTATTTAAAGGAGAAAAGGGTATCAATCTGGTGTATTACAGTAAAGTCACGGCTGAGGACAAAAAAGCACTGGCTCAATACATTCAAAAGCTTACCAGTCTTCCCATCAGGGAATTTAATCAACAAGAGCAGCTGGCTTACTGGATTAATTTATATAATGCCTTAACCATTCAACTCATTCTCAAGCACTGGCCGGTTAAAAGCATTACCAGCATTCATATTTCACCTGGATTTTTCAGCTATGGTCCCTGGGATGCGCCACTTGTCACCATTGAAGGACAAAAAATCACTTTAAATGATATTGAACACCGGATTCTGCGCCCTATCTGGAATACCCCTCTGCTGCATTATGCATTGAACTGTGCTTCGATGAGTTGTCCGCAATTGCAAAATAAAGTGTTCACGGCCCAAAACAGTCAAGAACTGATGAAAAAAGCAGCGCGTGAATATGTCAACAGCTCTTATGGCGTCAAAGTAGAACCCAATAACTTAAGATTATCAAAAATCTATCAGTGGTATCAAAAGGATTTCGGCGCCAATGAATCGCAAGTTTTAAAGCACATGGCACAATTTGCAAATCCCAAGCTTAAGCAACAGCTTTTAAATCATCAAAAATCGATTTCATATTATTACAACTGGGATATCAATGGTCGTTAATCAAGGAGGACACATGAACTTTGAGAAAAAACTGGCAATATCACTTTTTAGCATGAGAATCACGGTTTTTATCGTCATGCTGATGTGGACCGTTGATAAGCTCGTTAGACCAGAACATGCAAGTACCGTTTATGAAACATTTTATGGTTTATCGGGCATTATGGGACATATGATGCAAGCTGTAGGTGTACTAGAGTTGATATTAATCCTCGGTTTTCTGCTGGGATTGTTTAAATCCATCACTTATTTATTGGTATTGATTTTTCATACTATTTCAGCCTTTTCAACCATCGGCGCTTATTTCACTCCTTTTACCGGCAATCATTTATTATTTTTTGCTGCACTTCCCATGTGGGCTGCCTGCTTAAGTCTTTATTTGCTGAGAGATAAAGATACGCTGTTAAGCTTGAGTAAAAATATACATCCATATTAACCATAGGAGAACATCTATCACATCTGCAGGGCCTGATATTTATTCTGCATGACATTGAGAGCAGTTATCACTTAAAGACATCTGTTCCCTGCTGGATTTGAGACAGTCTAATGCCTTTATTGCATCGAGCAAGGAAAGTGCTTTATGTTCAGGTTGAACGTTTTTTAATAACTGGAAATAACAAGGAAATGGAATGAAAAAAATACTCAATCAAAAACAAATCGAACAATGCGAGAGCTGGAAACAGGATTATTCAGATTTAAAAGCACTGTTTATTAACTGCACTTTGAAACGTTCTCCTGAGCTATCTCATACCGATGGGTTGGTTAAAATGTCCCGAGCCATCATGGAACGGCAAAAGATGCAGGTCGATGAAATCCGTGCGGTTGATTTTGATATCGCCAATGGCGTTTATCCGGATATGACTGAACATGGTTGGGAGAAAGATGACTGGCCAGACATTTATAAAAAAGTCATGGCCGCCGATATTCTCATTCTGACATCACCGATCTGGCTTGGTGAAAAATCTTCAGTTTGTACAAAAGTTATTGAACGATTGTATGGCAATTCCGCTATATTGAACGACAAAGGACAGTATAGCTATTACGGCCGAGTCGGTGGATGTTTAATCACCGGCAATGAAGATGGTGCCAAACATTGTGCGATGAATATTCTATATTCTTTACAACATTTAGGCTTTGTGATTCCACCACAGGCTGACGCAGCCTGGGTAGGAGAAGCAGGTCCAGGTCCTTCTTATCTGGATGAAAACTCAGGTGGACCTGAAAATGATTTTACCAACCGCAACACCACTTTTATGACCTGGAATCTGATGCATTTGGCTAAAATTTTAAAAAATGCCGGGGGGATGCCTGCGCATGGAAATCAACGCTCAGAATGGGATGCTGGATGTCGGTTTGATTTCGCGAATCCAGATTATCGCTGATAACTCATGTTATAGCACAGTATTTTAGCAAATTATTCACTGGAAGATGCAAAAAAGGCGGTGTTGCGTAACATGAATTAATAAAGCCAATTCTGCATCCTTAGTGTGTAAGATAGAGTCTTAATAAAAGTTTTTTCATTGTTGAGCTCTTGTGCACTTATAAATTCATTCGTATTTAAAAAATGAATGGATACTCTTTTTGTTAATTTGGATCCATTAACTATAATGAAACAAATAAAATATGACAAAAATGCCATTACTTGTAGATGATCGCGGTCAAATGGAGGAAGGGATGCAAGGATTGAAGCGAAATAAAATTAAAGTATCGATGTTAATTCTCTCTATCCTACTCATTGCCTCAGTAGGCGTGTACGTTTATAACCGATACCATACCAAGCCAGTAATGATCCCTTCATGTAAAAGAATATAAAACCCATGAATATCCGGATAATCCGGCAATGTTAAGCAAGCAACATGGAAGGTACTCACACGAAAAATTACAGTTAAAAAAAGAAAACGGCTCACATTTTACGTTTACTTTCCTACCAGGCAATAAAGAAAGTGCTACCATCACATTCAAAAATATTGATGTCAGCTTAATGACACCCTCACTGCCCGCCTGCGTTAAAGACGATCCAGATTTAACTAGAATTTCACTCACCGACAGACAATGGAATCGACAGCAAGTCTCTTTTAAGTTAAACAGCCCTCATATTGAAATCAAAGGGGGAGATGGATTTGAAAAAAAGAACATCTATAGCGCTGAGCTCGCAAAAAACTGCTTGAACGCCGGCCTTTGGGAAGTCTTGCTGTTTAATAAAGAAAACGGTAAAAAAACTTTATTTTATCAAGGATGGTTTACCTTTCCTTTGGGACATTACAAGGAAGTGTTTGAAAAGAACACAGGATTAGCTTATCGCAATCATTGGTATTATTTAGAGCACTGGTTTGATCCAGAAGGCACAGTTGTCGATGTGAAAAAACTCCGTGAAGTGATTCGCTCATACCCCGTAAAATTCCAATCCAATTTTGTAGAGCCTGTGGTTTTCGATGGCGAACAAGTTAACAAGAAGAAAAACATCATAGCAGAACGCAAGATTCATCAATTTAAGGATTATTATCGAGATGATGTGAAATTTTCCACTTTCCTTCCGCCAGGAATATATCGCAAAGATAAGCCATGGAATAACGAGTATCAGTTAATTGGTAAGCCCATCTCAGCCAGCTTTAATCAAATTAAAACACCCGATGGTAAAAAAAGACAGGAACTCATTATCCATTATCAAAATAAAGATCGACGCTATGATTTTTAGGTCAAGTCCAAAAAGTGCTGTAAATTCCCATTAATTCAGCCTATCAAGTTAGTACGTTATTTAGTCAAAGCATTCATCCCTACAACATTAGACTTTCCGGCTTCATTCTCAGCCAGCCAGTCATTAAATTCGTCCATATTAAGATAACGCCTTGATTGCCACTGCTCGTTTTGTTCAGCTAATAAAGCGCCAATCAGCCGCCATGCAGAATCATCATTAGGAAATATCCTTATCACTCGTTCTCGGCGCCTGATTTCCTCGTTAATTCGCTCTTGCATGTTGGTGGTGCGAAGTCGCTTCCTGTATTTCTCCGGCAACGCCATAACTACCATGGCATCGTCAAAAGCCTCCTCAAGGCAGGTAACTGATTTTGGTGCTTTTTTCTCAAAGGCATCAATAAAATCATCGCGTCTACGCCTGGCTTCTTCCATATCAGGTGCCTGAAAAACAAGCTTTGCCTTTTCAGCAACATCTTTGCGGTGTCTGACAGAGCAGTGCCCGAGGATGTTGCGCATCAAGTGAACTTGGCATCGTTGCCAGGTTGCACCTTGAAAGTGCTTTCTAGCCGCTTCCACAAGCCCTGCATGCTGGTCTGACACAACATACATCACGCCTTTTAGCCCACGAGATTTTAGCCATTTAAACGCTTCATCCCATGTAGCATAGCTCTCAGTGTCACCAATGCGAAGGCCCAGTATTTCACGGTAGCCATCACTTCTGATACCCGAGATGGTCAAGGCTGCTCGAGACACGACTCTGTCACCATCACGACACTTGATAAACATCGCATCAACCATGATAAATGGGTAGTTGTCACCATCAAACCGACGCTCGTTGAAGGCTCTGACTCTTGCATCAAGACCAGAACACAGTTGACTGACGGTTGACTTTGAAAAACTAGCACCGCAAAGTTCTTCAGTAATGTTATTAACTTTTCTGGTTGATACGCCATTAACAACCATTTCCATCAGAGCCAATACAAAAGCCTGCTCACTGCGTTGATAGCGCTTAAAAATATCGGTAGAAAAAGAGCCATCACGTGTCTGCGGCACTTGAAGAGTGACTGGTCCCACACGAGTGTATAGTTGTCTTGGACGGTAACCGTTACGATAGCCTATACGTTCACCTGAACGTTCATGCTTGTCTGCTCCCAGACTTTCTGACACCTGTGCCTCCAATACCTGATTCAATACACCTTCAACAAGCTTTGCGAGCCCATCCTGGCTTGATAAAAGTTCTGGAAGCAATTCCTTTCCAACTGTAATATTGTAATCCGTCATCGCTAATCTCCTTCGATAGTTATTGTTTTTCACAACTCAATAGTACCGAATTTTAGCGATGACTCCACTCCTAAAAAGTCAACCTGAATTTACAGCAGTTTACGGACATAACCGATTTTTACTTGAGCGGCTTTGATATGAATAAACTTCCTCGTCTTGATACACAAAACTATGCTGACGGTCATCTTTATCTCATGGGGATAGGTGCGGCGCCATTAAAGCAACGTTACAACGATTTAATGAGTCTTCCACCGGAAAACCGTTCAGAATTTTCAGTATTTTTAAATGAGCAGGATGAATGGATCAATCATCATGATATGGCAATTGATGGAGCAATATTATTTATAGATAAAGACAATCCTAACCTGCTGCATATGTATCTTGTTTCCTATGAAAGACACGCTGTTGTTGCGCATTACAAAATGAATGTGCCTGAAAAAACTCATCTTGCTCAACCAAAAGAAAATACTTTGTAACTCATGTTACGCACAATTGACTTTAACGAGCCATATTTTTTAACTCCTGCATGGCAATTTGGTTAGCCCTGAGTATTAATTTGTACTTGATGGCAAAGTGATTCAATTTTGTCTTTATTTTCATCATTTCCAGTTTGCAGTATGCAATGATTGCGGCAAAGATATGATTGGATTGTGTTTTAACCGTGCGGGTTGGAGATTTGTTCAGGCTTGCATTTTGTTTAATTGACTTGTGATACTCTTCAATCCGCCACCGTTTCTGGTACACTTCATAAAGACGTTCGGCACTGCTGGTCATGTCATTAGAAACGAGATAGAGAACCCCTGTAGAACCATTTTCGTTTTTGAAAATTTTCTTCAAAAGCCTCACTGGGAAGTCTAATCCCTTGAGATAGACTGTGTGGGCTATGTCCTCTTCAAGCTCTAATTCTCTGACTTTTGTGTACCGTCCGTTGTTGGCGTCGTTTTTGGATAAAGCTAAGGTTCGATTAGATTTAATCCCAATAATAAACGATTTTTGAAGGTCATTATGGATGTAAGCCATATTGGCCTTCGAGCCAAACCAATTGTCCGCAAGTACAAAGTCAAACAACACATGATTACTAACCGCTTGTGCGATAAGCTTGCGAAAAAGTTCATTTTTAGTCGTGGATGACTTTCTGCGAGCTTGCCTTGTTTCAATGTCACAAAAAGCAACGTCTTTTTTGATAACTTCATAACCAACAGGAACACTGAAGTCACCATACCGAACCATGCAGGTCAGGATATTAATCCCTTTGACCACATCACCTTTAGCATGGGAATAATGCCAACAATTAATTTCATTCTCATCCGTGTAAGGCTTCTCCTCAATCGAGTCATCCAATAAAAGAACACCGTCTGATGCTTCACTCTCCCTGACTGACTTCTTGACATAATTCCAGAGCGCTTTGGAACCAAAATCTTGTAGTCGTAAAAATCGTGTCACCTTGTCGTGAGCAAATTCACCATCCAACATCTCCGATAAACCTGTAGCTGTTGCATATTTATTCTGGCAAATCAAATAGTCACTATAAATATCAAGCATATCCATTAAATCTTCCTCCCTAAAAATCAGGGATGAAATTTTAATTAAATTTCAGGGAGCAGCAAGGTTTAGTGCGTAACATGAGTTTGTAAGATGAGCGTTTAACATTATATTTATATTTGAAAATATTTTAATTAAGGAGAAAAACCATTGCCGGTGATTTTTGAAACAATTTCGGCAATAACTCATGTTGCGCGGCACACTATTTTTTAGGAGATTTGGACGCATTTTGGAATTTTAAGGCGCAGTTTACATGGAGTAAATGAGCATTTGAAATTCCAAAAATGCGTCCAAAGAGGCAAAAAAAACGAAACTGTGTAACATGAGTAATAATTCACTCTTTTGCAAAACCCAAGTGGCAGGAAGACTCAGAACTTCATCAAAGAATCATCAAATCATTCAATTAACCCAGCAATCATCAAGGAGATGACCATGAAAAGTAAATCAACGCTATTAGCTCTGGGCGCAAGCCTAAGCCTTGGCTTGGCCAATATGGCCAATGCCGATACCGGCAACCCATTCCAGGCTGAAAAACTACAGACTGGATACAGTAATACTGACGGCAGTTTTAAAATCGCTAAAAGTGAAAGCGATACCGATAACAATAAAAATGACAAAAACGGAAATGGTAAATGCGGCAGCGGGAAGTGTGGCTCTAATGGCGGCAAATGCGGTGCCGGCAAATGTGGCGCTGGTAAATGCGGTTCTAAATCCTAATCAACCATTGCAGGCGGTTAAGCTGCATGACTTATCCGCCTGACTTGGAGTTCATAATGAGTTTTAAAGCACTAAAGAGAGCCGGTCTGGGTTTAAGAACTGAGTTCAGTGATGAATTGTTAAACTGCACTGACAAAGCCGTGGATTTTTTAGAAATCGCTCCTGAAAATTGGATGAACATGGGAGGTAAACGAGTCAAAGCTCTCAAAGAATTCAGTAAACGATATCCTTTAGTGGCTCATGGCTTAAGTTTATCTATAGGTGGTCCGGCACCGCTTGATTGCTCTTTTATCGAAGCATTAGATGATTTTTTCAAAACGTATCAGATTGATTGTTACAGCGAACACCTAAGTTATTGCAGTGATAGCCGAGGTTATTTTCATGACCTGTTACCCATTCCTTTTACCAGAGATGCGATTGACTATGTCAGTCAAAGAATGATTAGCGTACAACAAGCTTTACAACGGCAAATTGCCTTTGAAAATTCGTCTTACTATTATGCACCGGGCCAGCAAATGCCTGAAATTGAGTTTATTAAAGCGATACTTGAACAAAGTGATTGCCTCATGCTGCTTGATGTTAACAATGTGTATGTTAACAGCGCGAATCATAATTATGACCCGTATGCGTTTATACGCGAGATACCTTCTGAAAAAATCGCTTATATTCATATAGCCGGTCATGAACAACGCGAGCCCGATTTAATCATTGATACCCATGGGGCTCAAGTCATTGACCCTGTTTGGGACTTATTACGACATACTTACGAATGCCATGGCATCAAACCAACGCTTTTGGAACGTGATTCAGATATACCCCCTCTTAATGCCTTATTGAATGAAACCCAAAAGATTTATTCCATACAAAGCATGGAGGCCGAAGCATGAGTGAGGCTCTCAAGCAATTGCAAAACGCTTTTAGCTTTGCTGCCAGGGGACATGATAACGCTCAAACATCTGCATTTGATAAAAAACGATTAACTATTTATCGGGAATTATTACTCAATAATCTCCATGATGTCGTGAGTCCCTGCTTTCCGGTATTACTCTCTATTTTACCTAAAAAAATTTGGTGGGGTATTCTCAAAGACTTTTTAAAGCATCATCAGGTACTAACCCCCATTTTCCATGAAGTGCCTTTATGTATGGTCGAGTATCTAAAAGCACATCCTGTCCCGGGCTATCCTTTTGCTCACGAGCTTGCCCACTATGAATGGGTTGAGCTTGAAGTTGAACTGTGTGAACCACAAAATACACAACCAACCGCAGGCGCAATCAGTCTGCTGGAACAAGCATGGCAGTTATCAAATACCGCAAGACTTTTACAATACAACTATGAAGTGGATAAAATCAGTCCGGATTACCAGCCTCAAACCGTCTTTAAAACTTACCTGATGGTCTATCAAATGAAAGGCGAGGTTGAATTTTTAAAAATCAACGAAATGAGTTTTCAGCTGTTATCAATGATGCTTCATGAAACAATGTCGGCAAGAGAGATTATCCATTCACTGTGCGAAATGCATCCCCAATTAAATGAAAACGAACTGGTATCGGCCTGCATCCCTTTCATCACCCAGTTGTATGATGAAAAGATTTTGCAGCCTGTGAGTGCCTCCAATCCTGGAAGCAAGCATGGCTGAAAAAAACATGCAGTCCATAACCAGCTTTGGGATACTTGCTGATTTTAGCCAAGCAGCACTTGGCATAAGTCATGATATTCAGTTCAACATCCTTTCTTTAATACTTCCTGATTGCATCAATAAACCATCTTTTATATAAACGTATTCTTTTTTGACGATTATATGTATCTTGTGTTTAATAAATTGCTATTGTCATTTCAAAGTTCGCACTCAAATTAAGGGCTTCTAATGTCAGCATCCAATATAAAAATTTGGAGTACTGTCTCATATTTATCTCAATGCCTGGGTTTTGTGTCGAATGCTTTATCCGCAATCTTTAATTTTATTGCGAAATTAGCCAGGGTCAGCAAATCTACTGGAAAAACCATGGGCATTGCTGGGCTTTTAATATCTTGCCTTGGCCTTATAGCAAATACAATTGCAACGGTGGCAAATCCTAATATCTCTAAAAGAGAAAAAATAAGAGCGGTCATTGTATTGATAATTGGCTTAAGTCTGTCGATACCTGCATTTTATTTAACTTTAACCTACCCTGCGGCTGCTTTGGTCATCGGATTGAGTCTGCTTGGCTTCTGGGTGGTCAACTCGCTTTTTTCTTTTGGTTCAAACATATATCAAACCTATCAGCTAAAAAAGAAATACCGTAAAAACCCCGGCTATCTTGTAGAGAAATATAAAGAAAAACTTAATACATTGGAGGATAAAATAAAAAAAGCGCAGCAGAATGATGAGCGAGACAAGCAAGAGAAATTATTTTTATTATTATGCGAGCTAAAGAGCAAATTAAAATACGCTGAAGCTCATGGAGCTCAGGCATTGTACGAAAAAGAACTGGCTATAAAGAGAAAAGAGAGAATAGCGTGCTATATTGACTTTACACTTGCAACCACCGGTTTGTTATTGGGTATTCTTGGAATAGGAATAATGCCTGTTATGCCTGTTCTTGGTCCTCTTATGATCGTTTTATCGATAGTAAATTTAACAATAACTTTGATAAAATCGGGCATCGAGATTCACGATAATATCAAAAAATCTCAAAAAACAGCAAAAAAATTAGACAAGATGTTTTCTTCCCAGGATAAAAAGCATGAAAATAAACATGATGTTGAGCCTACTTATAATTACATTCAAAGTCGTCTGTCTGAAAAAACAAACCCTTCAAGCTCGTATGTAAACTATATTGTTAATGAACAGGATAAGAACAAGGATAAGTACTTAGAAACATCCCCGAAAACAGAAGAATTTAACATTAAAAGAAATGAATCCTGTTTAAGCTTAAATTAGTCAAATTTACCAGCACTCTAAGTAAAATTAAGCAGCATGAAGTTGAAATCTTTTATTTTTATAGAAGAAGAGGGCAAATGTTCATGAGAAAAAAGATTATAAAGCGGCGAAGTGGTTTTTATGTGTTTATTTAAATCAAATTCATAAGTGCTATCAGAAAAATTGATGGCCGTTAAAAGATAGGACTTATTGGGAAGCTGAGTAATAAAAGCAGTTATTTGTGGATGAATTTGAAGAACTTTAATTATTTTGCCTTCAGCTACTTGTAATTTTTTTCTTAAAGTGAGAATTGATTGGACAGAAAATACAAAACTGTTTTTATCTTTAAGCTGTATAAGAAGGTTGGGGAAAAGATGCTTGGCTATTGGCATTCTGTGTTTGGGCTCATTCACTGGTAATAAAAAATAAGACCCGCGAGTTAGCCATCGATTATCTCCATCCTGCAGTTTATCTTTGATATCTGAAGGTTTTAATGGAAGGGAGCCGGTTAAATCCCATCCGGATATTGCAAGAATACCGGGTTGCATTCCGTTAAATACCAGCATTAACAAGAGGCCTTGTTTTATTTTATCGATTTGATGCGCTTTCATCGCATATGGATTGTTTATGTTCAGCCGACTCGCTATAAGTCCTGCTAATGTAGTGCATAACCCATTTCCGGATGATGCATTATAAGATTTGGTTAAAGCCAATTTTTGCAATTGATCGATGACAATGTGTTTGATTTCTCTACCGATGAGTTTTTTTTGGCCAAAGATATAAAGTTTTTCAGGGTTTTTTGTAAATTCATTCAGTTCATAGTTGATTTCATCATGATTTTGAAGTCCATGGACTAGCCTTGACGAATGAATATTATTATCCAGCATAAGCTGAAGAGAAGTATTTAATAACCTTGCATCTTTAGTGAGTACGGCATGCTCAATCCCGGGGTGCATAATAAAATCATAAGAAAATTCAGGTCCATTCTCCATATACTTTTTTATCGTATTAATTGGCATATTTAATTCCTGATAAGACCATCCATCCATTTTTCTTATCATTTGAGAAATTATTCTTGTGACTATCATCGAAACGTCGGTTGCTTCAGAATGAGCAACTTTACTTCCTTCTGCAGGTTCAATGCCTAAAAAAGGATTGGCATCAATTCTTAATCCCTTGGCCCCTAACACTTTAAGTGAGTGAAGCAGTTGTCCATATATGATGCGCTGAGCAGCGAAACTAAAGGAAAGCCAATTTAGCGATGGTTGTCCAGGTTTAAAATAATGCAGATACACAAACCGACGTTTGACGCCATCCACCCCGGTAATCTTACCGGTTACTTCCCAAGCAGTTGGTTTTTTTAGTGTGGGCAGAGAAAAAAGGACCCTTTCCAAGTGGCCAGGTAGATATTTCTTTTCAATGAGTTTATCAACTTGTTCTGCCGTAAGGTTTTTAAATAATTCGGTTTTTTTGATTTCAGGTAATATGCTCCAATCCTCTTTTTTTATTTCAATCAGCATATAAATATCAGGATAATTTTTATAATTTTTTAAAGCCAATTGAAAATCCGGGCCAATCCCAGTATGACCAGGAACCAAATCACCGATAATTATTCCGTGAAAAGAGGCAGCCTGTGCTGTCATGTTTTGATACTGCTGGTTTGTACCATAATAAGGAGCGATATTCATACCAATTGGATCAAACCCCCCATCAACAGTGGGACCATAATGGCCGTTATAATAACTTCCTGCCAATTTCATAGGTCCCGTATGAATCGCAGTTATTCCAACAGACGAAAGCGTGGACCAAAGTTCAGGACTTCCTAAAAACTCGATTAAGCTTTGGTTTTTATTGGTAATAATAGAATCAGGATATGCATCATACCAAACGGAATAATCTTGAAGAATTTTATAATAATTGGGTTTAATGTATGGTTTTGACCATTGATTGACGAAAGGCTTTAATTGTTTTTGTAATTGATTAGACTGAAATAAGAGAGAGTTTTTTTCAAGTTCGTGTAAGCCATTAGAATAGGCATTGCTTATTAAAGAAACCAATAAAAAAAAATTAATTTTTTTCATAATGTCATGTATAAATTATATTATGGTCGATATCATCCGACACAATGTACGAAAAATGCAAGCTCTGTTTTTTTGATTATTCAAATATTTTTTGGTGATACAGAAGCAAAATAAAAAGCATGAGGATAAAGAAAAATGATAAAGCAAAAGAAGAATCAGCATTACCCAGATGATAGATTAAAGTCGTGTTAAGCAAATACTGTTTTAATATCTTTAAGCCAGTCAAAAAGATATTGATTATCAGCCTTTTGCTTTCAGGAAATAAATTGTTAGCTCAACCCAATCCAATAAAAGAACTCAATCAATTTGCTTAATTTCCTTTGACAAAGCAAAATAGGTACAAAGTTGCCGGTCCAAGGAGGACAAATTCCATGATTTTTATACCCTCTAAAACTGCCTCTGTGGTTAAAAGACTGGTTTTCTCAATCATTCATATAAAAATGAATGCAAAAAAATTACATTATTTTATTGGCAGCCTTTTATTCCTTGCTTCCTGTATGCTCCAGGCAATGATGACCGACTCAATATCAAAACCAACATTTAGTGTCATTGCAATAAAAAAAGCCCCTGACAATCTATTAGGTAACGATATTAGTTTTGCACAATACCAAATAGTCAATAATACCAAAATAACCAGAATACTCACTATGGTTCCTATACCAGGAGTGACCCAATTATTAGGCCCAAACTTATGCGGTAATCCATTTATATTGGCTCCTCAAGCGTCTTGTCTACTCAATCTGCAATTAAACGCCAGCCTTATGACATCCATACATTCTGGGCCTGTTATTTGTAAAACCAAAGGTTCAGGAGATAATGGTCCAAGTCCTTTTCTTTGTTCACAGCCAAGCTTTCAGGATCAATTGAATGTTGAAGTCAGTCCTTGTTTACCGGGAAAATGCTTACCCAGTACAATAGCATCTCAATTACGTATAATAACGAATCAATTTAGACAGCAATACGCGATACCTGGAATAGTATCTGGAATCTGGATTGGTGGGCGAGGTCAGTTAATTATAGAGAATGGCTTTGCTGATTTAGCGAGGTTAATACCGATAAATCGTTCTGATCATTTTCGAATAGGGAGTATCACCAAATCATTTACTGTAACGGTCATGTTGCAATTAATCGAACAAGGATTGCTTCAGTTATCCGCTCCTTTAAGTCATTTTTTACCAGGTATTCAAAATGGCAATGCAACGATGAAACAACTTGCTAACATGCGAAGTGGTATTTTTAACTATACGGAAGACCCCGATTTTGTGAATGAGTTTTTTAATGATTTAACACGTGTCTGGTCGCCTTTGGAACTGATTTCAATAGCTAATGACAACCTCCCTTATTTTCCGGCGGGAACAAACTGGCATTACTCCAATACAAATACGGTCATTTTAGGCGTCATCATTGAAAGGCTAACCCATCAACTTATTGCGAATGAAATCACTCAACGTTTGCTCATTCCACTTAGACTTTCCAATACCTTTTATCCCTATACCCTTCCGATACCGGAACCTTTTGCTCATGGCTATGGACTTAGCCCACTCCAGGATCTCACTAACACAAGCCCAACAGGGGCTGCAGCTTCAGGCGCTATGATTTCTCGCCTGGATGATTTGCATGCGTGGGGTATTGCATTAGGGAAAGGTCAATTATTGAGTGCAGGAATGCAAAAAATACGGATAGCCAGTCTCATGCCTGTCGTTTTTTCACCCTGTGCTGATACTGTTCCTGGAAGAGGACCAGTTAATTGCCCGGAATATGATAAATATGGTATGGGCATAGGAGAAATCCAAGGCTGGATTGGGCATACGGGTGAGTTTGTAGGATATACCTCATTGGTGATGTACCATCCTCAAACCGATTCAACCATCGTTATTCTTATGAATATATTTGGTCAAAGTCAACATCTTCCTACAGCACTTTTTAAAGAATATTTAAAAGTTTTAAGCCCGTGAGCATTGTAAAGAAATGACTTCAACGAAAAACCGACCAAGATAGAGGCACACAAAGTTTCAATGAAAGATCCATTTTCATCCTAAATCTTATACCCTATCGAGCGAGGTACATTCTTCTTGTGTACGATTAAGATCAATAGGCTTCGTTGAATATAAAGAAGAAGTTCTTTCCGGGAAAAGATCTTCAAATTTAATCCGCTGTTGTCTTTCTATGATGTGTTGGCGACGTTGGGCAAGATTGAAAAATTTATAGACTAAAAAAGGCACGATAAAACTAATTAATCCTATTGCAAAGGAAACGATAAAGATTGAATCATTATTAAAAAGCAACAAAATTAACGAAGCCAGCATTAAACCAATAGCTAACATGGCTGTATATGGAGAACCTGGTGCCGCAAACTTCAAATCAGCCACCGAATAACCTTGAATTTTGAGCCTCTTGCGGAAGTTAATTTGTGCCCAACAAAGAGAAATCCAACATAACATTCCCGTAAACCCTGATAAAAGTAATAATGCGATATAAAGTTTGCTCTGTCCAAAAAAATAACCAAATGCCAATAAAGTCCAAACGGCTGCCAAGGTAAAAAATACGGCATTTTTGGGGATGCCTAAATGGTTAAATTTAGCCAATGATTCCGGAGCCATCCCTTCTCTAGCTAATGCATTTAAAGAACGAACTGTACCATATAGTCCGGAATTGGCACATGAGAGAGTAGCCGTCAGGGTCACAAAACTTGTGATGGTTCCAGCCCATTTTAGACCATAAAAATTCAGTGCATCGGCAAAAACGGAGTTATTCAAATTAGCTTTTTGCCATGGAAATATAAGCACTAAGAAAAATACGGGAATGACATAAATAAAAATAATTCGTAAAGTGACATTACGAATGGCATTAGGTATCACACGTTCAGGATTTCTAGACTCCCCTGCAGCAAGGCCGATGATTTCAGAGCCTTGATAATTCACCAGTAATAAAACCATACCGGTAAGCAATGCCATGGAGCCATTAGGCAAAAGTCCCCCTTTATGAAATAAAAAGTTTAAGCCTATAGGTTGATGGGGCTGATTTCCATGTATTAAACCGAAGAATATCAAGATTGATAGAATAACAAACCCCAGTAATGCAACAATTTTTATCAATGCAAGCCAAAACTCTATCTCTCCGAAGGCTTCAACTTTAGCCAAATTGAAATAGGTTATTAACATGCCAAATACAACGGCCCAAATATAACCATTTATACCCGTGAACATTTCCATTATAATGCCACCTGCGACACATTCAGCGGGAATATAAGCCACCCAGCTTAACCAATATGACCAGCCCACACCGCAGGCTACCTCAGGGGCAATAAAATCTGAACTATAGGCAACAAATGATCCGGAAACGGGTATGGCTACCGCCAGCTCACCCAAACATAGCATGGTTAAATAAATGATTATCCCCCCAAGTATGTAGGCCAAAAACACAGCAGGACCAACTAAATGAATCATCTCACCTGTTCCAAGAAAATAGCCAGAACCTATTATTCCACCTAAGGCTATTAATTGGATATGCCTGTCTTTTAAAGATCGGTTAAAACCACCATCACGGATTTGCTTTGGTCTTATAGGGTTGGTTACATGCACGAGTGGATATCTGAAAATTCTGGGAAGCTCAATTTTATTTTGATTTCTTAAGTTTTAAAATAGAAAGTTATAAAATTTTGCATTTTTTACAAAAAAATATCGTTTTTGGCAGAGTAAGGCGAAGGTAAGAAAACAGTGCAGTTATACATCAATCTATTTGAACCAATAATTTTAGGATTAGTTCTCAGTGCAGATTCATTTTCAGCGGCCGTAGCTATGGGTTTCAGACCGCATAAGTTCAGCGATTCTTTAAAGTTCGCAGCTTCTTCAGGTGGTGCAGAAACTATTTTAACTTTATTAGGGGCTATGGCTGGGGAAAAAATTGTTTCTCAATTTAGTCCCATTGATCATTGGATTGCTTTTATTTTACTTTTTTCCGTCTCAGCTCATATGGTCTATGAAGGATTTTTAGAATTGAGAAACAAAAGCAGTCATATTGAAACTATAGCATTTCACGGATTTGCAAAAGTCTTAATTGTTTCATTAGCAACAAGTATTGATGCGCTTGCCGTAGGTGTCAGTCTGGGAGTTTCCAACAAGCCTTTATTAGCTTACCTGCTTTCTATTGGAGGCTTTGCTTTCGCATCCGTTATTGTTGGAATGGCTCTTGCCAGAAAAATGCCTAAACATTTATCTGTCGTATTTAATCTGGTTGGGGCATTCATTATTTTTATCCTTGCTTGCGATATGTTGGGATTCATCATCAAATGAGCATCTACCTTAACGGGATAAAAATACGATTAATTAGCGCCAAAAATCTCTGGAATTGTCATCTTAAAGGGTATTTTCAAAGTGAGTATCTTTTTTATAAATTTTTATAGCGATAACGATTAAAATAATATTATAAGTAATACCGCTGCCGATATAACATATCATTGCGCCTACCAAATTAAGCCACGGAATAAGGATAAGACAAGCAATGATTTGCAAACTTAAGAGGAAAAAAGAGATTTGCGCACCAATTCTGTTGCCATGCCGTGAAAACTGGGCCATTCTTGCCAGTGGTATAGAGAGTGCATAGGTAAAAATACTTATTAAAGCAATATATGTATAAGGCAATGCATCAATGAAATTTGACTGAAAAAACAATAGAATTTGTTTGGCGAAAACACCTATTGTCAAAGCAGTGGCAACGGCTATGCTCAGGCAGATAATTAAATATTTTTTCATTTTAATTCGCAATATGCGCTTACCTTGAGTAAATGCCGCCGAAATATCAGGGGCAATTAAAATTCCGATGGGGCTGATACCTATATATGCCAAGGAAATAATAGAAACCACGGCAGAAAATAATCCTACAGCATGTTCACTCTGCCCCAACCACTCCATAACCAGTAATGGAATCGTGGTAAACACATATCGAGTAATATTTTGTATCGAATAGCCATAAATTTTTTCTTTCCAGACATGCAGGGGTTGTATATGGTGAATATTTGTTGTGGATAATATCTCCAATTTAGCTTTTTTATACATCAAAGGGACGGTAAGCAAAATCAGAACATAGCTTAAAATAAAGGCCATTAACATGATATGAGGGAAATAGTTACGATCATGATGAAATAAAATCGAATAGAGATAAAAGTACGTAAATAAGCTGAGTATAAAATAAAACACAGTTTGCAACAGGCTTAACAGCACTGACATTCGCATGTAATCTATGGCTTGCAAATACTGTATATATATATGGTAAAGTGAAATGGCAACGGCTCCCCAAAGAAAAAGCATCAATGGGTGATTTATCTCAAAAAAATGAAGATGTTCAAGTGCACGACTTAGCGCAATAATCGCTATGCTCAGAGTAACTCCAAGCAACAGTATGGTTATATGTATTGGCGTTAGGAAATTTTTAACTGAAATCGTCAAAGCAAAAATTCGTTCATAACGTTCCTTGATATAAAATTTTGGAACATAATAGGCAATGATTGAGTCAATACCAAAAGTCATTATCGTTGCGATTAAATACAGTGCATTTGTAGCTACTGTAAAATCACCAAACAAGGACGCACCTGCACTTCTGGCCACAAGAACATTAATGCCAAAAAGCATGAATTGATCAGCAATAATAATAAATAGATTGAATAAAAAAGACATACGATGCCATTGTTGTTATTGTTACCCTAATATAGTAAAAAAAGTATTCATTGACACTTGCTATGAGCCATTATAATGAAACCATAGTTCTATTATTAACTCATGTTACACAGCACAGACGAAGCTGCGTAATATGAGTTATTAACGGCTTCAAAATTTGGCTATTAAGGATGCTATCAAAAATGGCTCAAAAAACGAAAAGAAAGTAAAAATGAATAAGAACAGCGATACTCAGTTTTGTACCCTTTTTATAACCATATCTTCAATATCAAAATTTTTTTGAATCAAAAAATAAGACCCTGAAATTATCTTCAATTTTCCACCATCATAATAAAGTATTTAAATAATTTTATGACTGTATCTTTATCCAGATAACCTTTTCCGGAAAGCACAAGATTAAATTTCAGCGGACTAATTTCAAGAATTTTAGCCAGCGCATTAAAATCACACTCACTATAGTTCAGCAAATATTCAATAAAATGCTTCTGTGTATTTTTTTTTACCTTAAATTTAACATCAATAACAGGTTCGTAAGCTTCAGTGAAACATCCCATGTAAAAAACCTCTTTTTTAAATGATTTGGCTTATTCCAACGAAAAATAGTAAAACAAAAACTTGATAACGATGAAATTGGGTTTTTTATATAGAAAAATTCAGAGGAAAAATGCTATTTTGAACGATTTATTATCAATTTATTATTTCTATAGTTACTCGACTTTGTGAACAATTTACGAAGCCGAGAGATAGTAACTATATTACGCCGCACAGTATTTTTTAGCAAATATTCGCAGAAAAATACAAAAAGACAGGCTGATGCAGTGAAAAGCTAATTTTCCGGATCCCAAAAATCACATCCATGCCAGGTTCCGTGCATTTATCTTTTAGCGGCTGCAACTTCGGCTGATTTTCTCAAATTTAAGTTCGTTAATAGAACAGCCACTCACTCAAAAAGATAATCAGAACCTAGACAAATGCAGTTAAAAAGCGTAATTTTTAGTCATTTTCTTCAAATTTAATACTCTCTTAATCTAGAAGAATTATATTTAATATTACCATTCACTCAAGTGGAGAAAAGAATGCCTAAGTCTAAATACAGCCTTCCTCCCGTGGTGTTATATGAGAGCCATGCTGATAGGGCAACAAGCGACTTTCTTATTAGCCAACTACCTCATTTGAAAAAAACAGGATATACCACTATCTGCGTGGATGGAATGGAACCAGGAGCATCCTTGGAAGAAATGCTTGCACTGCAAAATACACTCGTTAAAATGCAAGTAACCACCGTATCTAACTTGTCTCTTAATGATCCTAAGCGAGAACACGAAATTGAAAAATTAAGAAGTGTTGTTTCTAAAGCGCAACTTTTTCAGGCAATGAAAGATCAGGGGTTTAAACTTGGGGGAATTGATTTACCTGTCTCTGAGCAACTTAAGGAGCCCAGTCTCTCCTCTATAAGAAGAGAAAGCACACTTACGGAAAACACCTTAAAACTTGCGAAGGAAAATGACGGAGGCATCGTTGTCCTTCTGGGATTTGGCCATTGTATCTTTCAGCAAATGATTAAAGAACACGATGAAAATGCGGATCAATACCTCTGGTACCATGTACATAACCCGGATAATGAAACTACAGCTTACAAAAAATTGGTTAATGCTTATGTAGAAAATAATTTCTCGTATTTCCCCTTGGGAGTTGATATTTTTAAAAACACGGATACAAATATTGATACACATTTCTGGGATAAACTCAGCGCTAATTGTTACAATTATGAAGCAAACAACCTTGACACCTCGACTGCAGCTATTCTGAAATCTCTCGTAGGCCCTGAGGTTTCCGCTCATTTGCGCACAGATGGTCAACATCATGTAGATGCACTAATCTCTCTTGAAGAAGTTGAGAATAAACGCCACGTAAAATCTTCTGATTTCTTAGTGGATTTAGGTAAAGTTTTAGGTAAACTTCACTACGAAGTGACCAATATCAAGAAAAAAGATCATGTGATTATTCGTGGCATTAATGAACCTGAAGTAGCAGAGCAAATCAGTAAATTGCCCAACAAGTGAAGCTGATTTTTTTCGAAAATCAGATGGGATATCCTGCCTGTCCGGTTTATATTTTTGGTTTCAATAGACTCAAACTGACCCGAAAATTTATTTATTTCCATGGTAGGCTCGCTGAAGAGCTGCAATGTCAAATTTTTTCATTGGAAGAAAGGCTTGAGTCACACGAGCGATTTGCTCAGGTGTGCCTTTCATCATCATTTCACCCATCATCGTTGGCCAGACTTGCCATGAAAGACCGTACTTATCTTTAAGCCACCCGCATTGCTCAGCCTTCGGATCAGCAGAGAGTTTTTCCCAATAATAGTCTATGTCTTTTTGTGTCTCACAGGGTATTAAAAGAGATATGGCTTCATTAAAAGTAAACTGGTGCTCCCGAGCACTGTCCATCGCCGCAAACCATTGGCCATCGAGCATAAAATCAGTAAACATTATAGTACCTTCCTTCTCCGGATCCTGGCCTTTATTATAACGATGTATGAAGCCTCGCTTTGAATTTTTGAACACTGACACATAAAAATTGACAGCCTCCTCTGCTTGTCCTGCAACATCTTCCACAAACAACAATGAGGGAATGATCGCTGGTCTTTCTGCTCCTTTGGGATCCGTAAAGATCAGCTGCCATGAAAGCCCGTATTTGTCCTGTATCCAGCCATAGCGTTCGCTGAAAGAATACTTATCCAGAGGCATAAGCGCCGTGCCGCCTTGAGCGAGTTGTTCCCATAGCACATCAAGTTTTTTTATTGCATTCCTGTCTTTTGCAGGATCAAAATTCACGATAAACGATATGGATGGATTGAATTTGAATAACGGTCCAGCGTTAATGGCCATAAAGGGATGACCAGAAAGTTCAAAAGAAACCATATCGCAATCCCCTGTTGGGGTTGGAACTTCATGGATTGTTGTTATATTTACGATCCTGGAATGCGAAAATATGGAAGTGTAAAACTGGACAGCTTCTTTCGCTTCCTTGTCGAACCATAAATGCGGAGTAATTTTTTGCATAGGTTTTTATCCTTCTTCAAGTGGCAATCCCTTATAACTCATGTTACGCAGCACCGTATTTTTTTAGAAGATTTGGACGCATTTTGGAATTTTAAAGCGCAGTTTACGTAGAGTAAATGAGCATTTGAAATTCCAAAATGCGTCCAAAGATGCAAAAAAGACGAAACTGCGTAACATGAATTATAAGGAGCAATCCCTTACCTGAGCATAATGCATTGTTTACTGTTTGCAATGCGGCGCGAGCTCTGAACCGCGCCACATCTTCGGTAGATTAATGACATTCGCGGCATGACTTAGCACATTCTCTGCACGCCTTAGCGCAGGCTTTACACAGCTCCTCATCATGTCTGTCGCATTCTGAAGCACAGGCATCACAGATTTTCGCACAAAGAGCGCAGATTTCTTCACAAAAGGCCATGTGACCGCGCATACAGAGTCTGGCACATAGCGCGCAAATATCGGCACAAGTAGTGCAGAGTTTAAAACATTCGAGATGTGAGTCCTTTCCTATACAGCATTGATAGGCACAAGCCTCACAGGCTTTTAAACATTCTAAACAAGATTGAATGCAGCTTGAACAGGATTCCTTTTTCATGATTTCCTCCTTGATTAATTGGTAAAGTAATGCCCATCTGAAAACCAGGGTGACAAATTCAGTTTATAATGTGATTACGAGTCCCTTTTTATACTATAGATAAATGTAGTCGTTCTATATCGAACCTATGCTAACTATAGACCTTTTACTTAGCTTCTGTGCACTTATCTTTTGTCGTAGCGAAAATTTGGATGATTTAGCTCAAATTTCAGCTTGAGTGAGGCGAACCGATTCTATTGAACGAACTCAGGCTGACATTTGAGAAAATTAGCCGAATTTGCAGCCGCTAAAAGATAAGTGCACAGAACCTAGAGTAATATCAAATCAGGGGGATTTTTCACAAGACGAACTGTCGTTTAACCTCGTTTTTTGCCAGTAAGCAGCCAGCGGTGCCTGCACAAAAATTGAAAATAAAACCACGCCAAAGACAATGGATTGAATAGTCCACCAGTAATCAAGGGTTTCAGGCAGCATAAAGGCAAGTGCGATGGCGAGTGCCCCGCATGTTCCACTAGCACTGAGCAATAACTGCTCTTTAAGAGTTATCACTTGTTGTGTGGTTTTTTTAGAGATAAGAGAAAATCCTGCGGTTAAACTGAGAAAACGGCTCATCAAAATGGCAGCAATACCAATAATCATCGCAAGCCATCGCTCAGAAAACATGGTCACAGTTACGGTCATGCCCAGGATAAAAAACATTAAAAGCGTGGCCAAAAAAGAATTGGCAAGCCAATATTGTTTAATGACAAGATTTTTTTCTACGAATGGCTTGCTAAATAATCCAAAAACAAAAACAGCGATGCTTCCTGAGGCGGAAAACAGAATACTATTGATAAAATACAGCCCATAGACGCAGCTCACGAGAAATAATATTGATGCAATAGCATCCTTATTTTTTGACAGCAAGCGTTTTGCAAAAACACCCAGGCCAATGCCAGTAATTACTGGTACAATAAACGTAATGAATAATTGAGTAAGCCATAAGTGGTAATGTGCTTCAGTTTGAGGCGTAAGCCTGCTTAATAAAAAACTGACAATACTCAAAGACAATACGCTGTTGATTAGGCTTTCACCTTTTAATAAAGATAAGAGCCTCATGGATATGCCGGAATTTTTTAATAAGTCGCTGATAACACGCGTATTTGTCGCAGCCAATATACAACCGGTTAAAAGAGCGGCAAACCACGGAAATCCGCTTGGGTGGTTCATGGAAAAATACAGGAGTATTGTAGCAATGAGAATGGTTAAACCATAAGTGCCTGTAATAAGGTAAATAAAATAAATTTTATCCTTATACAAGGATTGTTCGTTGAATGAGAGCGCCGTATTAAAAATAATCGTAGGAACCAGAAAGGCGCTGATAAGCCAGTCAACATGATAATAACGAAGCCCCGTATCAACGCCAAGGGCCACCAGAACCTCGGAAGATAAAAAACCAGCCAGCGTCATGATCACTGGATAGGAAATGAACCACTTGTTTGCCCATAATTTAATTGCAGAGGCTAAGGCAAGACACATAATCGCAGCAAGGACAGTGAACACCATATTTATTCCTTGCTCACATCAAGGACAGTAAATGCGTTGTTATCCTCATTCTCAAATCCTTTTGTAAAAAAATGCTTAATAAGACGAATCTGTACTTTTAAGGTATTTTATTCATCTCCAAAATAGCTCATATACAAATTCACATATTCAGGCGTCTTTTCTAATTTCATAATTTCTTCATTGAATTCATTTATTAAAGCTTGGTTGCTGGAAACGGACATGATTCCAATTCCGTTGCCTATAGGTACAGGTTTATTCAACATTTTAAAACGTCCGCTGCCGTTTTGCTCCCAGTAAATGGCTGTGGACCCATGTGTAAAAGCAGCATCAATACTGCCTTCACTTAAAGCTGTGATCTGATCCTCCATATTATTATATAGAATAATCTGAAACTCTCCAGAATAGTGCTTCATTAAATAATCGTAAAAAACACCTCCTCCATTATCTTTTTCTTTCATCACACCTATTTTTTTTCCCATCAAGTCATTAATTGATTTAATATCGCTACCGGCATTAACCAAAAATACTGCCTGGCTTAACAAATAAGGAAGACTAAAAATATAGCCTCTTTTGCTTGGAAAAGTGGTAATGCCTCCAACGGCAATATCTATTTCACCACTTTTTAAAGACGTAAACAGTTGATAAAAATCCATGGAAACAAATTTACAGTCCTGCTGAAGACGCTGACACAGCAACTGTATAAATTCAATATCAAAACCTTGGTTAGCGGACGTAACAAAGGGAGGGTAAAACATCACTGTACCAACTTTAATACCAGCATGTCCATTAGTGAAATTCAACCAAAAAAACAAACCTAGAAAAAGAGCGCCTATTCCTTTCATAGAAGAGCCTTCCTTTGCACTGTTCTCCTCTTATTTTAAGATTAGACATGCTGTTTATAAAATCAAATGGATTAAAATTAGAATAGACATATGATTTTCTTTATAAAGCACATAGCCCAATAAGGGGCAACAATCTCAATGAAACTAAGTTATTTACTCATGTTACGCACAATCGACTTTAACGAGCCATATTTTTTAACTCCTGCATAGCAATTTGGTTAGCCCTGAGTATTAATTTGTACTTGATGGCAAAGTGATTCAATTTTGTCTTTATTTTCATCATTTCCAGTTTGCAGTATGCAATGATTGCGGCAAAGATATGGTTGGATTGTGTTTTAACCGTACGGGTTGGAGACTTGTTCAGGCTTGCATTTTGTTTAATTGACTTGTGATACTCTTCAATCCGCCACCGTTTCTGGTACACTTCATAAAGACGTTCGGCACTGCTGGTCATGTCATTAGAAACGAGATAGAGAACCCCTGTAGAACCATTTTCGTTTTTGAAAATTTTCTTCAAAAGCCTCACTGGGAAGTCTAATCCCTTGAGATAGACTGTGTGGGCTATGTCCTCTTCAAGCTCTAATTCTCTGACTTTTGTGTACCGTCCGTTGTTGGCGTCGTTTTTGGATAAAGCTAAGGTTCGATTAGATTTAATCCCAATAATAAACGATTTTTGAAGGTCATTATGGATGTAAGCCATATTGGCCTTCGAGCCAAACCAATTGTCCGCAAGTACAAAGTCAAACAACACATGATTACTAACCGCTTGTGCGATAAGCTTGCGAAAAAGTTCATTTTTAGTCGTGGATGACTTTCTGCGAGCTTGCCTTGTTTCAATGTCACAAAAAGCAACGTCTTTTTTGATAACTTCATAACCAACAGGAACACTGAAGTCACCATACCGAACCATGCAGGTCAGGATATTAATCCCTTTGACCACATCACCTTTAGCATGGGAATAATGCCAACAATTAATTTCATTCTCATCCGTGTAAGGCTTCTCCTCAATCGAGTCATCCAATAAAAGAACACCGTCTGATGCTTCACTCTCCCTGACTGACTTCTTGACATAATTCCAGAGCGCTTTGGAACCAAAATCTTGTAGTCGTAAAAATCGTGTCACCTTGTCGTGAGCAAATTCACCATCCAACATCTCCGATAAACCTGTAGCTGTTGCATATTTATTCTGGCAAATCAAATAGTCACTATAAATATCAAGCATATCCATTAAATCTTCCTCCCTAAAAATCAGGGATGAAATTTTAATTAAATTTCAGGGAGCAGCAAGGTTTAGTGCGTAACATGAGTTATTTAGACGTAAATCGACTTGGCATTTATAAAAATTCATGTCTGATTTTCGGCGGCAACCTGTAATCAAAGCATATATACTGATAAACAGATAATGATTTTGAAATGTATATATGAAAGATAACAAACATGCAGAATATTACGCGGCCTTAATCAACCGAAATGCAGATTATGAAGGTATATTTTATGTTGGTGTGAAAACAACCGCTGTATTTTGCCGTCCCACTTGTTCGGCGAGAAAGCCTAAATTTGACCATTGTGAATTTTTCAGTACTGCACAGGACGCTTTATTAGCTGGCTATCGCCCTTGTAAAAGATGTCAACCGCTATCTCATCCAAATCAAGTTTCGCCTCTCATTCAAACCCTAGTAAAAGCCGTTGAAGCGCATCCTGAAAAAAGATGGAAAGATAGTGATTTTCAACAACTATCCATTGATGCAACCACCGCGCGTCGTCAATTTAAAAAGAGATTTGGCATGACTTTTGTTGCTTATGCAAGAGCTCGCCGATTAGGAATAGCAATGAAGCAAATAAGGGATGGGGATTCGATTATCAATACTCAGGTTTCTATTGGTTATGAATCTGGCAGCGGTCTAAGAGATGCCTTTTCTCGCCTTATAGGTACTGCACCTTCAAAATCTGGCAATGCTTTCATTGTATACGCCTCGTGGCTCGACACAAAATTAGGTCCCATGCTCGCTATCAGTTCTGACTCGGCCTTATATCTCTTAGAGTTCGTCGATCGACGTGGTTTAGAGCGAGAAATTGAACATTTGAAGCGGAAAACAAAAGCCATTCTTTTGCCAGGGAAACCTTCCCCTATTCTTTCCATCGAAAAAGAATTAACGGATTATTTTAATGGCCATTTGAAAAATTTTAAAACAAAAGTCTTCCTTTCAGGCTCTGCTTTTCAACAAAAAGTCTGGAAAGAGCTAAGAAAAATACCTTATGGTGAGACTCGCTCATATTCTGATATTGCCAAATCCATCGGACAACCTTCTGCTTATAGAGCCGTTGCCCGTGCGAATGGAGCTAACCCATTAGCTATCATCATACCTTGTCATCGGGTTATCAATGAAAATGGTGAATTAGGTGGTTATGGTGGTGGTATTGTCCGGAAAGAATGGTTTATTCATTTAGAAAAATCGCGTGTATAATAAAAAAATTTACGGGAATTTTATGGAAAAAGAACGATGTCAATGGGTTGGTACTGACTTGTTATCCATTCAGTATCACGACAATGAATGGGGAAAACCTGTTTATGAGGATAAGTTGTTATTTGAATTTTTAATTCTTGAAGGAATGCAAGCAGGACTAAGTTGGTTAACCATATTAAAGAAAAGACAAAATTATCGCGAAGCCTTTGATCATTTTGATGCGAAACGTATCGTGAATTACGATAGCCATAAATTTAAAGAGTTAATGGCTAATGAAGGTATTATTCGAAATAAATTAAAAATTCAATCCATCATTATCAATGCCGGTGCATTTTTAAAGCTGAAGCAGGAAGCTGGCGACTTCTCCACATACATATGGAGTTTTGTGGACAACAAACCCATCATCAATCACTGGAAAAATTTCAGGGAGATTCCGCCTCAGTCTGTTATTTCCGATGCAATGGCCAAAGATTTGAAACAACGAGGTTTTAAATTTGTGGGTTCTACGATCTGCTACGCCTTCATGCAGGCTATTGGAATGGTAAATGATCATACCGTAGATTGTTTCTGCCATCCTGAGAGTGGCTTTTGAGTGAACACTTACTTATATTTGTATTTTTATGTCTTTAAAGAAGTAATTGAAGAAAGATTTTATTTATCGAATTTTATGATTATCATGTAAATTATTGTTCGTTTACCTTTTAAAAGAATCCAATTATGGCTAAGCATATCTATACGGGCTGGCAAACATATGAGGAGTTGAAAGAAGATTATACTCTTAACAGAGCACGCCCATCTCTTTCGATATATCATATCGCAAATGATGATCAAGCGATTATTATTGACTACTCCGAGTATGCCATCCTTTCATATGGTGTGGATCAGTGTAAAAAAGCCATATTAGCGGAAATAAAATCATTAGACGATCCGAAAAATGAGATTTTAGAGGAATTTCTTGAAGATATTGACAGCCTGATAGCGAACTTTAAAGATAAAGTAAAAACGGATTGGATAGGCTCCCCTACCAAAGAACTTCCACAAATTAGCAAGCGTTTTTTAAAAGATTCACACGTTTTGATTGAAAAATATCAACCACAAATCAGGAGTAACACGAGCTGGAAGCCCTTTTTATCTAATGGACTGCTTCTTTTAACCGTTATTGGCACGCTTCCAGCTCTTTTTTCCATGGGAATGAAAGCCACCACTGGAAGATACAGCTTTTTTGACTGTAAATTCTTAACTCCCGAACAACGCTCCAGAGAACTTCCTTCTCAAATAGAGGCAAGAAACAGCCAGACAGAACCCCTTGGATGTTAAAAAATAGAACGCCTATGCCTCATTGTTCAAAATCTTTAAAATGGACTTAGCTCAATATCCCAAAAATTTTTCCACAGTAAATATAGACTTTTTCAATAAATGCATTTATACCTCTAAATTCAGGCTAAACATTATCTGTTCAGGGAGGAACGTATTATGCCGGCTTTTTTAGTCAATTATGGCGGACCATTGACCAACTTAACATCCAATCAAGCGTCCTTCCAACACATACTTACCGCTTGTGAAGAAAAATACAAGAGTTCAATCCAATCCGTGGCTTTTACAGCAAATAGTCTTGATCTCACTTACTACCAGATAGGTATTCACCGGATGATAAAAGTAGAGTTACCAGAGCAAATCGAAAAGGATATGAAATCTCAGGACCTTGATGTACAAAATAAAGCAAAAATGAGCAAGCAATTGTTTAACAAGGCAAGAGCATCAGCAAGCGATTTTAATGTCGGGCAATATAAACTGTTGGCTCATAACTGCGTCACAGCTGTTGCGAATGTGTTAAACGTTATTGATCAAAATATTTTAAAAAGAAAAAAGAAAGTTGTACCCACAATACTAGATGACAATATTAAGAATGCGACTTTGCTGCAGGCTATGGTTGATGAAGCATTAAGAGGCACAAGCTTACCTCCATCTCAGAAACATAAAAATTATCAACAGGCGCATATTTCTTCTGAAATATGGAGCAACGTGATGACAGACGTTAATAGGCATCAACAAAAAACAATGAAAGAGGATTTAAAGAATCTTCACGATAACCCATCCACCATGGAATCAAAAGAAAATGAAGACAAGGAAATAAGCTTGTAAAAAACTCAGAGCAATCGAGATAGAAAGTCATGCAGGTACTTATGTACTTAAATAGCTCTTAATTGAAGCTTCGGCGAGTGGATATAAGAAACTACTGATTTTTCTGAAATTTTTGCATTATGATTGAATATTGCTTGAACTTTTGAGAAACATATGAGTTTTATCTTAAATTTATTGATCATTATTGCTGATCAATTTATGCTTTTTTTTATCAATGTTCTTGTAGCCAGGCATACAGGCGAGGTGTTATTCGGCAATTTTTTGGTGGCCATTAAAGGATTGCTATTTATTGCCGCTTTCCTCACTCTTGGGCTGGATTCTATTATTTCTTATTATATTCCTAAACTTTTTCATAAAGGCAAACATGAAGAAATTGTTGCCCTTTTAAAGTCCATTTCAAAATTCGCAAAGCCCTATTATCTCGCTGTTCTAATGGCAGGATTACTGCTGGCTATTTTTATTTTAGTCAGTTCGGCCATTTTTAAGGCTTTCTATGTGTTTGAAATCTTCCATCCCGTGATGTTATTTTTATGGGGAACCGTTTGTATTGCTATTTATAACATATTGATTCAGTTGTTTCGCGCCGTTGATTATATGCGAACCTCCGTGATTCTGAGTTTCATGCAAACCGTTTTATATCTTATTTTCAGCCTTATCTGTTATCGATACTACCCTTTGTTTTTTGCAAAAAACGTCAGTTATTTCCCCCATTTTATGATATTAGGATACCTCTTAAGCTACATACTGATTATCCTGATCGGATGTTGCCTATTTTTTCGTACACATTTTGCTACAAGAGAGCTTTCTTCATCCTTTGGCCATGAATGGAAGACGAAGATCTATGGATATACTATTCAAAACTTAAACTCTTATATTTTTTCCGCTATTCCTTTGATTGCCATTGAATGTTTTTATCATGATGAACATTCGGTAGGATTATTTGCAGCTGTGGTTTCCATTGTTTCCTTAGCTCATATTTCGATCTACCCTCTAGGTGTTTTAATGGGTCCTGAAATATCAGCTTCTCTCATTCAAGATGGAAAGCAAGTAAAAAAAATATTGTTCAAATATTTAAAAATTTGTTTGAGCATATCGATTATAGCGACTGCAGTGTTCGGCCTCTGCGCCAAACAAATCTTATTGTTTTATAAATCCAACTTTATCGATGCCTTACCTTATTTGTATATTTCTTTGCTATCGATTATAACTTATGCTATCTCTATGCCTTTGGCAAAGATGATCCAATATTCAAAATATGGGGATATCCTTGGTTCAAAATTAACGCTTTTCTTTTTGATTTTTCAAAGCATTTCCAGTGTTATTTTAGTCATTCTATTTGGTATTCATGGGGCAGTAACAACTTATGTGGGCACAAATATCATTTATGTGATGTCCATGATTTTCATTACGCGACAAATATATAGAAAGTTGTTTTCATAACTTATGAAAATAAAGAACACCCAACCAATCCGAGTTACACCAATTATGGTCATCCCTTGCCCAAAACGATAAAATACTGTCGCTTTAAATTTTTTATAAAGGTCATTATATGAACATAATAAAAAGAGTTATCCTTACCCTTTTTTGCACTTCCTTGCTGGCTTCTCAGACCATGGCTGCAAAAATAATCCTTACTCCTGAAAAAGAATTGCAATATCAGCAAATGGTGTTGCAAGCTGTCAATCAATATCGAAGCTCTAAAGGACTCTCTCCGCTTGTCTTGAAAACCTTGATATCAGAGGAAGCGAAGCAACACAGTCTTGATATGGCCAATAAAAAAATGCCGTTTGGTCATAAAGATTTTGATAAACGCATCATGCACATTAAAAATCATATTCCATCTTTTAAAGGTGGTGCGGAAAATATTGCCTGTTTTAAACTCCCGCCCAAAGAAGTCGTCAAAAAATGGTTAACCAGTCGCGGTCATCGGCGAAACATCGAAGGTAAATACAATCTAACCGGCATAGGAATTGTACAAGACAAAAAAGGCTGGCTTTATTACACGCAGATTTTTGTTAAAAACGATCAGGTGAAAAAAACCAATCTTCACAGACCAGTCAGTAAATTCCTGAAGTTCTTATCATGATCATAACCGCTTTCTTCAAGGAGAAAGCGGTTGCTGCTCCCATCCCTTTGCATTTTTACTATATTTTATAACCTCAGAAAAGGAGATCGAACCTAAGCTATAGAAAATAAAGTATTCAGGGGTAAAGCGAAATCCACAATAAAATTCACTCATGGGAATGGATTGATGAGCATATTGTTCTGAAAGTTCTTTTTTTCTTTTTTCCAATTGATCTAAATTCTCAATAGCCTGTCCTGAAGTTGAAGCATAGGAAGAAAACCGCAACTGACGTTCTCGAGATAGGGTTTGCCAAAATTGCTGATTTTCATCTTTAGACAGTGGTCTGGCAGTACCCTCCAAAATAATCTGGCGTTGTTGCATCGGTAAGAAAAAAGTCATGGAAGAGGCTGGATTATGCTGCAAATCTTCTACTTTTCGCGTTCCTTTCTGGGTGAAGAAAACAAGATGCTCATTTTCAATCTTGCGAATGGCGACGACTCGGCTATGGGGCATGCTATCCGGTGAAACCGTAGCTAAGACCGTATAATCCATTTCTATTCCCAGTTCTTTTTCTTTTTTGAACCATTCAAGCATTTTGTTAAAAGGCATAGTATATTCTCATTGATAAAATAATTAAGTCTGTATTAAATACCACCCAGGATGTCGGTTGCGTTATATGAATTTGTAAGTTAGTTTAAAACATCCAATGCCCAAAAATTCATTGTTACCTAGGTACTTAATAACTCATGTTACGCGGCACAGTATTTTTTAGAACATTTTGGACGCATTTTGGAATTTTAAAACACAGTTTACATGGAGTAAATGAGCATTTGAAATGCCAAAATGCCTCCAAAGAGGCATAAAAGACGAAACTGCATAACATGAGTTAATAAAATACTGTAACCAACGAGAACGACGTAGGATATAGATGCAACTATTCACTCATCAATTCCATCTGATTGTGACAGTGATGACTCTCTTTTTCGCTATCATCAGTTTTATTCGCGAAAAGATACCGGCTCATATCACAGCGCTGCTGGTCATGGCCACACTGTTATTATTTGGTGTTATCAGCACTGGCGAAGCCTTAAGTGTTTTCAGCAACAATGCGCCGATAACCATTGCGTCCATGTTTGTTATAGGTGCGGCATTAAAGAATACCGGCGTCCTTGATCAGATGGTATCTTACCTTATTCGCATTGCCGAAAAAAATTTCTGGCTAGCCATTGCCGCATTTTATCTATTTGTCTTGATCGCTTCAGCTTTTATGAATAACACCCCTATTGTCATTATCATGACTCCTGTGATTATCATGATAACAAGAAAATTTAATCACTACCCCTCAAAATTTTTAATTCCACTCTCTTATATTGCCATTATGGGTGGAACCTGTACGCTGATTGGAACGTCAACCAATTTACTGGTCAATGGAATTGTCATCACATCACAAGTCCCTTCTTTCAATATATTTGATATTAGCCTGCCTGGCTTAATCATGGCCGTTGCAGGAATATTATTTTTGCTCATTTTTGGCGATAAATTGCTACCCGTGAGGCCATTGTTTACGGAAGAAGTATTCACGCCTGAAGCGGGAAACAAGCATTTTATTGCCAATGCAATGGTTTTACCCGAATCTGAATCCATTGGCAAAACCTTAGATGAACTTGGCTTTCCTCAAGGTAAAGACTGCTTAGTCATTGATATCATTCGCAAGGATAAAAGCTTAACAGAAAGCTTATCGCATCAGCAGAATCAAGTTGATTATTTATTAAGAAATATTCCCTTGCAATCCTTTGACAGGATCTTAATCCGTTCCAATAAGGAAAAATTAATTGCGGTTAATAAGTTAAAAGGCCTTATATTGGGAGCCCGAGAAGGTTTGTCAGAACTGAGAGAAGCAAAAGAAACCGTTGTGATGGAAGGTATCGTGGGTCCTGGGTCAAGACTTATCCATAGCCATATCAGTTCGGCATGGATTCGACGGCGTTATAACTGCCACATTTGGGCTTTGCATCGTCAAAATAAGATCATTAAGAAAAATTTTTCTAAAATACCTTTAAAATTCGGTGATGTCTTACTTATTGAAGGCACATCGGAAGATTTGGATGATTTTTTTAAAAATGAAGAAGTGATAAGCCTGACCACTTACCGAAAGCGCGCATTCAGTAAAAAAGGATTGATTGCTCTTTTGACCATTATCGCGGTGGTGGTTTTATCTGCTTTAAACTTTATGCCTATCAGCGGACTTGCTTTAATTGGTGCCATTCTGGTTATATTTACGGAGTGTATTACACCTCAAAAAGCCTATGAGTCGATAGACTGGCGTATTTTGATGCTGATTTTTGGTATGCTGACCTTATCCATTGCGATGGAAAAAACAGGTATTGCGGAATTTATTGTCCAGAATACAGCCTCCTTTACCTCTCAATTCGGCGCACGTGCAATTCTTATCTCTATATATTTTATGACCAGTTTACTGACAGAGCTCATGACCAATAATGCAGCAGCTGTATTGATTACACCTCTCATCATCAGCTTAACCCTAAAATTAGGATTAAACCCCCAGCCTTTTATTGTGGCTATCATGTTTGCAGCAAGTGCCAGTTACGCCACACCTTTGGGATATCAAACCAACACTTACGTTTATAATGCCGGCAATTACCAGTTTCGCGATTTTCTGAAAATCGGAATTCCCATGAACATCATCAATTTGATTACAGCAGTTCTTGTCATTCCTTTATTCTGGGACTTAAAACAATAACTTCCTAAAAAAACACTAAGTTTAATTAATGATCAACTTGATTTTATAATTGACAAATATTATCGTTCTTCCTACATTTTAAGTACATGATAAAAGGACTTTAACACATGAAACGATTCATGTTCATCATCTTATTCCTTGGTAGCCTTTATGCCTACGGAAAAACGCTCACTGTAGGAGTTCCCACGTATGCACCGCCTTTCGTATCTACATCTGGTCATGGCAACATATATTTTGGCTTCAGCATCGATTTGATGAATGCGATTTGCAAGGACATACAAATAAAGTGCAAATATAAGGGAGAGAATTTCCATGAGTTATACAGTCTTCTAAATAATGAAGAAATTGATATCCTTCTTGCACCTACCCCCATTGCCCCCCTTAACAACAGTAACTATATCTTCAGTCTTCCTTACTTAGAAAGTAATGCACGGTTTGTCACCTTACAATCCAATACTCATATTAATACCATCATGGATCTTAAGGGTAAAAAAGTTGGGGCATTAAAATACACTTTATATGGTAAATTATTGGAAGATGATTTTGAAAATTTGTACATTTTAATACAATTTTCAAAAATTACAGACATGGCATCCGCACTAGCCAATAAAAAAATTGACGGTGTCATTCTTAATGCAGATGTCGCAAAATATCTTATTAGCAGCTCAACCATAGGTTTAAAATTTGTTGGAGATGAAATTCCTGCAGGTGAAGGATTTGGTATAATGTCACTAAAAAAAAATGCCCCATTGATTCAACAAATCAATGATGCCTTATTAAAAATGGAAGAAGATGGAACTTATTTAAACATTTATAATACGTATTTTGGCAATTAAAAAGGTTATGTCCGTAAACTGCTGTAAATTCAGGTTGACTTTTTAGGAGTGGAGTCATCGCTAAAATTCGGTACTATTGAGTTGTGAAAAACAATAACTATCGAAGGAGATTAGCGATGACGGATTACAATATTACAGTTGGAAAGGAATTGCTTCCAGAACTTTTATCAAGCCAGGATGGGCTCGCAAAGCTTGTTGAAGGTGTATTGAATCAGGTATTGGAGGCACAGGTGTCAGAAAGTCTGGGAGCAGACAAGCATGAACGTTCAGGTGAACGTATAGGCTATCGTAACGGTTACCGTCCAAGACAACTATACACTCGTGTGGGACCAGTCACTCTTCAAGTGCCGCAGACACGTGATGGCTCTTTTTCTACCGATATTTTTAAGCGCTATCAACGCAGTGAGCAGGCTTTTGTATTGGCTCTGATGGAAATGGTTGTTAATGGCGTATCAACCAGAAAAGTTAATAACATTACTGAAGAACTTTGCGGTGCTAGTTTTTCAAAGTCAACCGTCAGTCAACTGTGTTCTGGTCTTGATGCAAGAGTCAGAGCCTTCAACGAGCGTCGGTTTGATGGTGACAACTACCCATTTATCATGGTTGATGCGATGTTTATCAAGTGTCGTGATGGTGACAGAGTCGTGTCTCGAGCAGCCTTGACCATCTCGGGTATCAGAAGTGATGGCTACCGTGAAATACTGGGCCTTCGCATTGGTGACACTGAGAGCTATGCTACATGGGATGAAGCGTTTAAATGGCTAAAATCTCGTGGGCTAAAAGGCGTGATGTATGTTGTGTCAGACCAGCATGCAGGGCTTGTGGAAGCGGCTAGAAAGCACTTTCAAGGTGCAACCTGGCAACGATGCCAAGTTCACTTGATGCGCAACATCCTCGGGCACTGCTCTGTCAGACACCGCAAAGATGTTGCTGAAAAGGCAAAGCTTGTTTTTCAGGCACCTGATATGGAAGAAGCCAGGCGTAGACGCGATGATTTTATTGATGCCTTTGAGAAAAAAGCACCAAAATCAGTTACCTGCCTTGAGGAGGCTTTTGACGATGCCATGGTAGTTATGGCGTTGCCGGAGAAATACAGGAAGCGACTTCGCACCACCAACATGCAAGAGCGAATTAACGAGGAAATCAGGCGCCGAGAACGAGTGATAAGGATATTTCCTAATGATGATTCTGCATGGCGGCTGATTGGCGCTTTATTAGCTGAACAAAACGAGCAGTGGCAATCAAGGCGTTATCTTAATATGGACGAATTTAATGACTGGCTGGCTGAGAATGAAGCCGGAAAGTCTAATGTTGTAGGGATGAATGCTTTGACTAAATAACGTACTAACTTGATAGGCTGAATTAATGGGAATTTACAGCACTTTTTGGACTTGACCATTAAAAAATAGTCCACTGAATGAAATATTTTGCTTAAACCCTGCATAGAACTTGACTTTTTACAGGATAACAATCGCCTAACAATATAAAAGAATTATGTCGAAGTCATGTTTTAATTTTAAACCACAGGAGCTTTTGATATTCTCTGGAGAAATTTCATCATTGCATAATCAAGCAAATTAATGTATTATGCAAGATATTTAATCAATTTGTTTTCTAATTAACAGTTATTAACTCATGCAGCACAGTATTTTTTAGAAGATTTGGACACATTTTGAAATTTTTAAAGCAGTTTTACATAGAGTAAATGAGCATTGGAAATTCCAAAATACGTCCAAAGAGGTAAAAAGACGTAACTGCGTAACATGAGTTATTAATTAAATTTCGGTCGCTTGCTTATTCCGATCAATACATATAGGAGTTTTTATGATCGCCTGGATTCGTTCAATTCTCGCAAATTATAGTCGCAATGAGCAACGAGACGGAATTGGCTCTGTAAATAAGGAGCAAAACACATCTACTCAGAATAAGGATAGTCAACCAACCTGGGTTTACGTCTGGAAGATGACGCGTGATACTCCTGGCCATGCGGCCATTCAAGTAGGAGGAAACAAACTAAAATTAAAACAGGAAGATGAAGGTGAATATATAAGTATCCATCCTTATGGTTTTCCTTCAGCTGGTCTTACAGCGATATTACCTTTACCGGCAATTTATGCTAAGACACTTGCCGAAGACATGGAAACAGAAGCAGCGGCAAGAACTCATATCCTTATAGATGATTTTAATTCCAGACCTTACTTTCCTTCAGATGCTCCCGCTTTAGCTGAGCCGGATTATATTTTTAAATTGCAAAAACTAGATACAGCAAACATGCTAAAATACATTCATCAAACACGCCGATCCGTTGAGAAGGGAGAGACCGGCTATCAATTATTCCCCAATTTAAACGTGATTGGATTTTTTAAAGCCGCTTCATCCTTTGTTTCACAGGATCCCATTGATGTGGAATTATATAGAAGACGAGCGACACATGAAAAAGAAACATCTCAAGTAACAAACTGCACAAAATTGGTTAGCGAAATTTTAAAAAGGGGCGGACATCCGATTGCATCTTCCAAAAAACCCTGGGAGATAACGCCAGATGGATTAGCTCAGAAAATAAACGACAGCCCCTCATCCCAGCCGGGGGCTTAATCGCTTTAGCTCAATTTTATACTTTAAATTTTGTTTTAAATTCGCTCTTATCCATCTCCTGAAATCCTCTTTTTTGTAATTTAGGAGTAAATAAAGAAGGAACCAACGTATGTTCGATATTCATTCCGGCTCCATTTAAAACATGTCTCACTGAACTGGAACAGTTATCGGTCTTTATGCCGTCGATTTTAACCTCATTTTCATCGTAAAGATTAAATCCACACATGTCTTCGACAGGAGAAAACCCATGCCTGCGCGTATAATCCATTTTTGTCATATGATCCGCTCGAAAGGCACTGAACAAATGGGAAAATGTACTGGCAATTGGATTCCAGTGTCCAAAAACAGAATAAAACCTTTGACCATTTTCTACTTCGCGGGAAAACTCTTTTTGAGCGATTTTAGCTTTTTTATAGGTGTCTCTTTCAATTTCTTTGACCAAAACTCGATCCGCTTCCTCTAAGTCTTCGTGATGAGATGGAGCCATCTCACCTCTTACAGGCACGGAACCAAAAGTCACTCCATTAATTAATGAACCTAGAGCTCCAGGAAAAAAACTGGTATGGGATACCTTACTGTCAGTTTTTTTTTGTTTTAAAACGGAAACAGATACATGTCCAGGCCCATCTTTGGTTTCTTTAACATAAGTGACCATATAATGTTTAGCCTCATGAACACTCCCCTCTTTATCAATTTTATTTTTTCTCATGATATGAAATTCCCCATTTAAGCTTATTTTAAAAATAATAAATTGTTCGCAATGTTTAAAAATAATACGCCCAATTGGCTTAAGGGAAGCTTAAATAGGTACACTCTGATAATAATTTTTTCAAAATTTAACTCATGTTACGCACTAAACCTTGCTGCTCCCTGAAATTTAATTAAAATTTCATCCCTGATTTTTAGGGAGGAAGATTTAATGGATATGCTTGATATTTATAGTGACTATTTGATTTGCCAGAATAAATATGCAACAGCTACAGGTTTATCGGAGATGTTGGATGGTGAATTTGCTCACGACAAGGTGACACGATTTTTACGACTACAAGATTTTGGTTCCAAAGCGCTCTGGAATTATGTCAAGAAGTCAGTCAGGGAGAGTGAAGCATCAGACGGTGTTCTTTTATTGGATGACTCGATTGAGGAGAAGCCTTACACGGATGAGAATGAAATTAATTGTTGGCATTATTCCCATGCTAAAGGTGATGTGGTCAAAGGGATTAATATCCTGACCTGCATGGTTCGGTATGGTGACTTCAGTGTTCCTGTTGGTTATGAAGTTATCAAAAAAGACGTTGCTTTTTGTGACATTGAAACAAGGCAAGCTCGCAGAAAGTCATCCACGACTAAAAATGAACTTTTTCGCAAGCTTATCGCACAAGCGGTTAGTAATCATGTGTTGTTTGACTTTGTACTTGCGGACAATTGGTTTGGCTCGAAGGCCAATATGGCTTACATCCATAATGACCTTCAAAAATCGTTTATTATTGGGATTAAATCTAATCGAACCTTAGCTTTATCCAAAAACGACGCCAACAACGGACGGTACACAAAAGTCAGAGAATTAGAGCTTGAAGAGGACATAGCCCACACAGTCTATCTCAAGGGATTAGACTTCCCAGTGAGGCTTTTGAAGAAAATTTTCAAAAACGAAAATGGTTCTACAGGGGTTCTCTATCTCGTTTCTAATGACATGACCAGCAGTGCCGAACGTCTTTATGAAGTGTACCAGAAACGGTGGCGGATTGAAGAGTATCACAAGTCAATTAAACAAAATGCAAGCCTGAACAAGTCTCCAACCCGTACGGTTAAAACACAATCCAACCATATCTTTGCCGCAATCATTGCATACTGCAAACTGGAAATGATGAAAATAAAGACAAAATTGAATCACTTTGCCATCAAGTACAAATTAATACTCAGGGCTAACCAAATTGCTATGCAGGAGTTAAAAAATATGGCTCGTTAAAGTCGATTGTGCGTAACATGAGAATTTAAATATAAATTTTGTTTTTCTTTACATTAGAGAGTGATTAATGACAATTTTATATATTTTTGACGTGATTAAATCGAAAAACGCATGAGTAACTGACGTTAGCATGTTTTGGTTTACCGTATTTTAAAGCAAACATTGCATTTGTTTAGATACCATCTTATGATTTATCTTACTAAATTATCTACCGTAAGGAAAATGCGATGCCTTCCTTTTATAAACCTCTTCCGGAAGGAATTAAAATCGAGCTTTATATAAAAGTTTTATCCTCACTGAAAGAGATACCTACCGCCCAAGCCAGACAATCCAACATTCAGTCTCTTGTGAGTGAGCTTAAAGATATTCGAAAATACTCCGATGTCGCTGACCTGATATCCAACTTACAATGGCGCGACGAAAAATCCCCCTCCTATCCCAAAGCAGAAGAGCTAGACCGAAAAACAAACCACAGAGAAGCTTTTAAAGCAGCGCAGGAGCGGGTGGCTGATATGATAGAAAATATTTTAGGTAAACAAAATGCAAAATTAATTTTTGATTCATTTCATCAAGCCGGAACAGAATATACAGGAAATAAAAAAGCTTATATGGAAACCATCATGCAAGCCATGGAAGAAATCATTACCAAAGATTCAAACCTTGTCATTTAGGTCTCTGCTCTATTAGGTCATGATGAATTGTAAACACAGCCTAACTTTTTAGGATCAAAACTTTTCAACTCTAACTATAGAGTTCAACAGACGGTGACTCTCATACATTAAAACCGTTTGCAATTTTCCAGGTTCTTAAAGGCTTATTTTAAGAACAATTAAGCTGCATTCGGTTTTAATGTTAATAACTCATTTTCTTTTTATTTACAATGCGTTCCAGTTTCCTTGATAAAAAACAAAAGAAAAATAGAAAGCGCCAAATAAATCGATAACACGGATAGTCCGAAACGATAATCAACCACCGAAAACAATCGAACACCATTTAACTGCTGTCCATTCCAGCTAATATCCAATAATTTACCTACAAAAGGCTCCGTTAAAGCTTCACAAAGCGAATCAAAAGTGTTCATAAAACCCAATACCGTTCCGGCAAAAACCAAAGAATGGATTTCTTTTATCATGGAAAAGCAGAGAAAAAAGCAACTGGTGCCAAGACCAAATAAAAATAAAAGAAAATATAAAATGAAAGATGAAATGGGAGCATACAATATGAGACTAAGACTCAAAAAGGCCGTTAAGGTACCAAACCACATGAGTGGTTTGCGCCTCTGCATATAATCAGAGAGCCAGCCACTGAAAGGACATCCAATGGCAAAGCCTACAAAAATAAGTGAAACAGCACTTGCTGCATTTATGGATACCAGCCCATAAGCTTTCTCAATAAAGGAAACGCCCCATAAGCCACCAAACACAGAAACAGGAGAAAAAGCCAGTCCACTGTACAGTGACAACAACCAGGTTTGCCTGTTTTTACAAATACCCTTGATATTTGGAAATAATTTCTCAGGTTTCTTTCTTTGAGCACCATCTGTTTTTTTATCCGATAAAATAAACAGAATGAGAAAAGACAATAAAAACCCAAAAACAGCAATAATTTCCAAGGATTTGCGCCAATCATACCGGCTCACCAAATACGATAGCGGCGCTTCCCCACTGATAGCTCCTAACATCGCCATGGCCATGCTTAGACCGGCCATGAGTGCAAATCGCTCCGGGGGAAACCATAAAGTTATCAACTTAAAACAGGCTACTGCCGCGAAAGCCGCGGTCAAACCATTTAAGAAACGACTTAATTCTGCCCAGTAAAGTTGCTGAGAATGAGCAAAAATCAATATACCTACGGCACATAAAAAAGAAGCCAAAAACAAAATCATGCGCGGACTGTATCGATCTAAAATAAGGCCTGCCGGTATTTGCATGATGAGATAAGCATAAAAAAAACAGGCGGCTAAATGACCTAATCCTGCACCAGATAGAGCAAAAGTATTCATCAGTTGAGAACTAATGACACTGGGAGATACTTGAATAAAGTATTTATAAAAAAAGAAGCCTGCGGCTAGTGTCCATATCAGCCAGGGATACAGTTTCTGAAGTAGTAAATTATTTTTTAATGACATCGGTGCCTCCTTTTTTTCATTTACCTTCTTCAGGAGTTCCGATATGAGATTCTACCGCAGCTCCCTCAGAAGTGCGGTAGTGTTTCATTTTAAGTCAAATGGCTGCCGCACGTTACGAAAGTAACGACGACCACCACATTTGCTATAAGAAATGACTTAAAATCAAACATAACGATTTATATGATTTAAACAATTAATGTCATATTAACAGCAAGATGAACAAATAACAAGCTAATTTAATTTTCCTGATCAAACATTATCCGTAATGGCATTTGTGAATTGTTTCAGATGATGTTCTGCTCAGGATCCCCTTCCTCTTTTGCATGCGCAAAAACTGTATTGATAAAAATAGATTTACACTGATTGCAAGAATAACGCATAATTCAAGTAACGGTTTAGCAAAAGGTGATAAAATGATTAAAATTGATTTTCTCAAAAATCATCCACACATCATTCCATCCCTGGCCCAGATCTGGCATAAGGTGTTAGGTAGTATCTGGATGCCTGATAAATCCATTGAAGACGTCGAGCAATGTTTTTTTAGTCATTTGAATGACGGGCAAATGCCATTAACATTTGTAGCTTTTCATCATAATAAACCCGTGGGTATGTGCAGTTTGCGGGAGAATGACGGCATTCGTTCTGATTTGACACCTTGGCTTGCTTCACTTGTCGTTGACTCCGATTATCAAAAGCGAGGCATTGGTAAATTACTGATGGATTCCACTAAACAAAAAGCAAAACAATTAGGATTTGCAGAACTTTTCCTTTTTGCCTTTGCTCCCAAAGTTTGCGCTTATTATGAAAAGCTTGAATGGGAAAAAATAGCAATGGATCAATTTGCCGAACATCCTGTCACTGTAATGAAAACCCTCCTCACTGATAAGAATGAAGCTTGATAGAGTGTGTCGTAATCGTCAACGATGACGGTTGAGCAATTTCAAGCCTCTTTTTCCGAAATCTTTTTCAAAACATGCTCTGCATGTTCTTCAAGTTTCCCATTGTCCGTATTAATGGTCACATTAGCCACCTGTTGATATAAATGATCACGTTGAGTATGAAGTTTTTCAAAAAAATCTTTAAGTTCAAGACCTGGTAACAAGGGAAGAAAACTTTTCGATACACGCTCTAACTGGACAGATGGACTTGCATTGAGAAACACAACAAATTCCGAGAACAGTATTTGAGTATTTTTTTCACTATCCACAACGCTTGCATCCGTTGTAATGACGACCCTTTCTTTATTCATCTGTGCCGATAATATTTCTGATTGACAATCAAGAAATTTTTTTTCGCCTTCTTTTCCAACTATCTCATTTAAGCTTCGACCCACGTAGTATTCCAATCCAAGATCAGCATCAATAAACCGCCAATTGAGCTTTTCAGCCAGAGTTTTTCCCAGCAATTCTTTGCCGGCACCAGGATGACCCACAATAAAAACACGTTTACATTGGTTCATTATATACTCCCAAATTTGACTGGCCTAAAAATCTGTAATGAATACACATAATGATTTTAATATATAACCTTAACAATACCAATTCCATTCAAATAAAGAAATGACTGGAGACTGGTTGAATATATAACCTTCTTTATCCACTCAAACAGTCCTCTTAAGACAAACCATACGCTTTGCTTTCATAAACTCTTTTTTAATCAATAGCCTATATAATTTGACTGAAATCAGCTCCTTCGTGAAAAACATTTTTAAAATAGCAAACCAGGATATTGATTAAAGGTTTTCACATTGTTACATTGGGGATAATTAATATGAGAGCAGCAAAATATTGTGAATGAGTCACCACCCCAGAATCAAACCCTCTTTTCATTGTCTTTGGCAGCATTAGGTATTGTTTATGGTGATATCGGTACAAGTCCTTTATATGCCATTCGTGAATCCCTTGAAGGTTTACCCATTAATCTCATTGATGTACTAGGGGTACTATCTCTTATTTTCTGGGCGCTGATTCTTGTTATTTCGATTAAATACTTGACCATTATTTTTCGCGCCGACAATGATGGTGAAGGTGGTATATTGGCCTTGCTGGCTCTTTTGAGACGAAAAAACGGTAAATTTCAGAAATATTTTTTTCTTATTGGTATATTTGGCGCAGGACTGGTGTTTGGCGATGGTATGCTGACACCGGCTATTTCTGTAGTCAGTGCATTGAAGGTCTTGATGTTACTCTGCCTGCTCTTTCAAACTGGGTACTTCCGATATCCTGTTTAATTCTGTTAACCTTATTTTTTTTTCAATCCCTTGGAACGGCAAGAATCGGTTTTACTTTTGGGCCTATTGTGTTTATATGGTTTTGCACCATAGGTATCCTGGGCTTAAAAGAAATTATTCATAATCCCATCGTTTTTAAGGCAGTTAATCCTTATTATGCGGTTGAATTTATTCATGTGAACGGATGGCGGGGGTATGCTTTACTGGGTGGGATTTTTCTTGTTGTCACAGGCGGAGAAGCTCTATATACCGATCTGGGACATTTCGGCAAAAATCCTATTCGCCTAAGCTGGTTTTGTGTGGCTCTGCCAGGATTACTGTTAAATTATTTTGGCCAGGGAGCTTATTTGCTGAAGCACCCTGATGCCATTTCCAATCCTTTTTACCATCTGGCTCCAGCCTGGTTTTCCCTGCCTTTATTGATCATTGCTACCATAGCCACGATCATCGCTTCACAAGCTGTCATTTCAGCCACTTTTTCCTTAGCAAAACAGGCAGTATTATTGGGTTTATATCCGCGATTACCGATCATACAGACATCTGAAACAAAAAAAGGACAAATTTATATCCCTCAAATTAATTTTATCCTGGCTCTGGGAACTCTTTTGCTGGTTTTCACCTTCCAGACATCAACCGCTTTAGCTCATGCCTATGGCATTGCAGTGAACCTGGACATGCTGCTGGTTACTTTATTGGTCTCTTTTGCAGCTTATAAAATATGGCGGTGGAATATTATTCTTTTGATTCTTCTCTTTTCCTGTTTTTTATTCATTGATCTGCTTTTTCTTGGTGCCAATCTTCAGAAGCTTCTGACAGGAGGCTGGGTCCCGGTCGTTTTTGCCATGATATGTGCCTTTATCATGTACACCTGGAAAAAGGGCATGGACTTTTTACGCAAATTTTATTATACCAACAAGGAAGATGTCTCAAAAATTTTAAAACAGTTGCATTATAAGAGCCTTAACCGTCTACCCGATCTGACAGCGATTTTTATCACCGATGTTTATGACAAAAGCGGAGGAAGTTTTCTGCATTTTCTCAAGCTTAATCGCGCCCTACCAGAGCATGTGCTTATCGTCAGTTATGTCATCGAAAACGTTCCTTATGTCAAATCAAGCGATCGATTTGAGGTCTCCTGTCTGGATGAAAACATCTGCAATCTGATTTTACATTACGGTTTTAAGGATTTTATTTCCATTCCTTTAGCTCTTTATAATGCCAATGACAGAAAAATGCTACCTTTTTCAGTGAACGTGGATTCTGCGGTTTATCTGATGGAGGTCCCTAATATCGTTGCTACACGTAAGAAAAAGACCTTATGGTTTTTCTGGCAGGAAAAGATATTTTCTTTCTTATCAAGAAACTATTCTGCGAATCTGAATATTGATTTTTATCAACTTCCTTATAACCGAACCATCGCCATTGGCGCCTATCTTATGATATAGAGAATCCTGTTCAAATTGAATGAAAAATCCATTTCTGGTGATTCTTTACTCTATCCCATATTCGGCAGTAAATGATATTTTTAGTCGAAACAAAAATAATTCAAGTGGCGCATTTTATGTGCTAACGAATGAGTAGAGCAATGGACTCTCCACGTATACATTTCTTGAAATCCCTTCTTTGCTTAGCGATCTGCTGATTTTCAAACTATCACGCCTCATAATTAATCAATTTAATTGATTGTTTGTTCTAATTTTATTCGTTTCAAATGAATAAAAAATATTTATATATTCAGTGTGCTTACTTATTAATCAAACAGAGGTCATTTCTTATGAAAGCACACAAAGAAAACTTGAAAGCTAAAATCATTTCCAAGATAAAACCTTTTTTGAAAGAAGAAATGCAGGCCAAGCTGGATGAAAATGTACGCTGGACCTACATCAGCCATCCTGAACACATGGAAAAATCAAATGTCATTTCCGCAATAAGCTATTTTATTGAAAATAAACTGGATGAATTTATAGACCTTTGCCAGGATATCCTTCCCTCATTCACCCAAATAGATAGTGAGTCTATTGGTACAGAGCATCCAACTGAAATGGCCAAAAAATTCATTGACTTGTTTGACTACCTGGAAAAAAACGGATTTCCAGGAGCAACATCATTTAAGAAGCCTGTCAATTTCTGGTCTGGTGAAGTTGCCAAGAAAAAAGCATTTGAAGCCGTTCATGAATTATCAGATAGCCAGGTACCTTCTATTTCTATTATATTTGACGTATGTCGTGCGATTTATAAAGTGCAGCAAACTTATGATGACTTCATTATTTTATTCACTTGCAGCATCTCGCGCGTATTTTCTTCATATGCCTTTAATGTTGCAAATGTGTATATAAGTTCAGAAAAAAAGTCTGAATCAGCGGGAATCACTGTTTCTAACAATTTTTGGCTTGCAGAATTGCCGACTTTAATGAAATTGCATGAGCGTCAACTTCTTCAAGACATTCAAATTCATCTTTATGATCATCATCGAGAACAATGGAATAACCCCGTCAGCCTTTTTTCCAAAGAAGGCTATGAGATTCCAGTGAGAAGAAGGAGTCTTCATCCTCTCGATTCTAAAGAATTAACTGATCGATTTAAAACGATCAATATGTCGAGAGAGGAAAAAGAGCGCTGGGCTAACAGTCAACCTCGTCCAAACCTCACCTATGGGAAATTAAAAATAATTGCTCAGATTTGGCGAGAACGAACAAAACAGAAAAAATCCAAGGATACTGAATTTCCAAACGCCAAAACGTCCATGTCACTTGTTTAACGTAATTTGAGTCATGGATGACTCTTATTGAATCCCGCTTTCAGTTCTTTTCCCCTTGGCTGCTTTTTTAAATTACGAGCAGAAAAAGAATTAATTTTTTACTTTATGGTTAATCTCTACTTAATAATTTATCGATAAAATACCAACTAGAAAAATCTATTTAATTTGCGGAGTTTGTATGCAGGAAAAACGAGAAGATTCATCATTAGTTACCGATGAACAATTACCATTAATTACACCACCGAAAAAATCCATTTTTCAAAACTCAGGAAAAGCAGGGCTTACACTGGTAAAACTCATCACCAGTTTACCAAAAGGGGCAGGCTCATGGTCATCCACCTTTGGCCCAATCGCGATTTATTATAAGCCTGGCCTTTGGTTAATTGCACCTGTAACCACAGGTTCTGGTATCAGCCTGACGCACGAAGCGGTCACTGCTCTTGCAGAAAAAAACCCCGAAAATAAATTTTTTAAAGCTTTAAATAAAGGTACTTTTGCAGTCGAAAAAGGAATCAGTGGTTTTTTAGGCGACTTTGGCTTTGCCTGGAGTACAATAAATACTTTAGCAGGATATATCGGAGGCATAGAATACCACAGCAATGATTTTGCCAGAATGGTAGCCCCGGCTCTGGCTGTCCTTCCAGCCATTCTAACTCGCAGTGTGAACTATAAAAATGCCCAGAATCAACTAACCGAACGCAGCATAACAAGACATGTCGCAAATACATTCCGTGGACTGGTAGCGCCTGGCGGTGTTTTGGGAGTGCTTTTACAGCAAGAGATTATTGATCCTGAATCTCCTGTTCCGAGCAGCATTATTTTAGCCACCGGTATTGTGGGCTTGCTGAGTTCTTTATTGAAAGAAAGCCACCCAAAAATTAGTAAAGTCCTCTCAGCACTTATTGAGATCATTTGTGAAAATCCTTCTCTGGCAGCCACTTTTTTCCATTTTCCCAATGATATATATGCCGCAACCAATGAGGAGCATGAAATCAGTTATGGTTTTTTCTTCACCAATGTGGGACTGTCAATGATATTTTTAATCACACTGACACTTTTTTCCCTAAAAAATCACCTGCAACCTTCTTCAGAAAATCAGCCGTCCAATGTTCATTTTGATATAGAAACAGGATATAGCTCAGAAAGTGAAGATAGCGAAGAAGACGAAGATAGTGAAGAAGACGAAGAAAAACTTAAAGAAGAGCCAAAGATTCAGGTTTTACCGGATGTAGAAGAGGAAAACCTGTCAAGCGATTTAGAAAAGAAAGAAGAAATTAGGAAAAAAGAAGACGTAGACAATAAAGACGAAGGAAAAGAATTGCAGGAAGAGATAAAAAAGGAACCACCACCAAAAAATTTAGAAGAAAAAATGCATGAAAGAGAGCCAAAAGCTCAAAATGATGAGGAGATAGTCTTGGCAAGAAGCATAGAGAAAGTTGACTCGCTGAAAAATACCCAGGAAAATCCAGTCGATAGAAATCCGCTGTCGATTTCCTCCTCACAGGAGTTCCGCTTTTTTCTCCCAGCCGAGGAACAATCATCTGAAAAAAGTCCAAAAAGTATTGTCAGACAACCTAAGGAGGCGACAAATACAACAATAGAAGATCATGAAGAAAGAAAAGAATCACTCGTAAATAATTCATGAGGAGAATAACAATGAAAAAATCAGTTTTAGGTATTACATTATTGCTTAGCAGCAGTATAGCTATGGCCTCATCAGGGAGTTATCTATTTCTGGAAACGGCTTATCAGGGAAGCTTGATTAAGAATAAGGACAATAGCTATAGCCTGACCTTACAGAATGAATCAAAAAACATTGATTATTTTGCCGATCGCCCCGCACGAAAAACAGGAACCATGCCTTTACAAGAATTTGTCGGTTTGTGGAAAAATAAAGATATCAAAAATAATTTTTCTGACATTCCACCCAATGTAGCCATTACCCTAAAGGATGCCGCAGGTCAATCAAAGCATTTCTTCGCCGAGGTGCTAAACCCCAGTTACAGTAAAGACAGGGTAAATTATAAGTTGATTGTTCTCAGTAAAAATCCAGTTCCTACGGGCAAGGTAAAAGATTTAAGTTTGTTTTTTGACGGCATTCACTGGAATCCAGGTGGTTTTGGTCGGTAATGTCTGGTGCGTTGAGGCCCATGTCTCAACGCATTCAAAACCCCAGTTCGGAGTTTTAAAAAAATTCCATCACTGTTCAATATACTGGTACTTAACATCTCATAAACCTAACGCTGCTTGGGATTTATTAAACTTAAAAAGATACTGACCATTATAATGGTAAGTATTATTGTCAAAATGATTAAAATCGGAATTTCAATCCAATAAGCGAGCAACATTTTAAAACCAATAAAAGCTAATAAAACGGCAATACCGTATTTAAGCATTTGGAATCTGTCCACCAGATTGGCAAGTAAAAAATACAATGCTCTCAATCCTAATATGGCAAAAATATTGGAGGTAAAAACAATAAATGGATCATGAGTGATGGCAAAAATAGCAGGAATACTGTCAACAGCAAAAATCAAGTCACTTATCTCTATTGATACAAGCACAAGAAAAAGCGGTGTAAAATAAAACAAACCTTTATCACGTATAAAAAAACGCTCTTTATGAAGTTTATCGGTAATACGAAAATGATGACGCATCCAACGCAAAATAAGGTTTTGCTCCAAATCAGGTTTTTTTTCGGAAAGAATCAACATCCTAAGACCTGTTATCAACAGAAAAGCACCAAATAGATAAAGTATCCACTCAAATTTATGAATTAACCAGATGCCCATCAAAATAATGATTAAGCGCATGAAAATTGCGCCTAATACCCCATATAATAAGACCCGCCGCTGGTATTTGGCTGGAATAGCAAAATAATTAAAGATCATCAAAAAAACGAAAATATTATCGGTAGACAGAGATTTTTCCACAAGATAGCCTGTGAAAAATTCCAGTGCCTTTTTATTGGCTATGGCAGTTGTGGATGTTTGCATTAAATACCACCATAACAGTATATTAAACAGCAAAGCGGTGGCCACCCAAACACTGCTCCAGAAAAGCGCCTCCCTGGTAGATACACGATGAGCTTTCCTGCCCCCTAAGGCAAAAATATCCAGACCTAAAATAAGCGTGACAATGACTAGAAAAAGCAGCCACATCCACCATTCACCAACTGTGCTCATTTATTGCCCCATCTTTTTTATTCTTTGAGATCTTAGCTGTTAATATGGCGAAACCAGCGCTGACTACACCAGAATACAGCCAACAGATAGGGTATACCACCAGCAACCCACATGATTAAACCTGCAAGTTGCTGGCTTTGAAGCGAGCGATGATGACCATATAAGGAAATATGCGCAAAGGTCAATAAAGCACCAAGAAAACCGGTATGCATTAAAGTGAAGAGCAAAGCAAGAAAAGCTTTAACGGTTGTATATTTTGTGCTACGAAGCACTGCCCACCAAAATAAGCCAGCAGTGACTATAAAACAAGCGTGTTCAACCACATGCCACCAAGAATTGTTCAGCGCAAGAAGATACGGCTTTGGTGCATGCCAGAACCAGATCATGACGGCATGCAAAGCTGCCGCCAACATTGGATAATGAAGGATGCGAAAGAAAGGAAGGAAAAATAGCACTGCTACTCGATTGCTGGCTATCGATAATTGAGGCAAGGGTTGCGCCAGAACCCACAACGGCGCAATAACCACCATCATTAACATATGCTGTGTCATGTGAGCCGCTGTGTTCGTTTCAGCCCATTCATCCAGAGGACCAAAAATAGTCCCTATAATAATTAGCGTTGCCAACTGAAATATGCTCCACTTTTTTAAACCCGGCCAATTTTTCCAAGCCCCAATTGTATAAAATATCCATATACACAATAACAATATCGCACTCAAAACAATGGGTAATTGCGAGGATTTACCAGAGGCAAACGGATCATGTGCGAAGCTTAAAGAAGGAAAAATCACCATCAAAGATAATGTGCATAATATGAGATTTTGCTTTTTCATGCCGTTATTCCTTTTTTGTTTTCCATTCGCCAATGTTATAAGCAAGGCGGGAAAAACAAAATCATCATTCCAATACTAAACATTGCGAACATGGCTACCAGATAGCCTCCCAGGCTAAGCCATATCATAAAACGGGTAATGCTGGATTTTGAACGAGAACATTGATAGCTCTTCCAGCAGCAATAAGTCAAATATATTAGTATAAAAAATATCAACAATGTAAGGCATAAAAGAATAGTTTTTATCCAATAAAATGAATTGTCATACATATTTGGATAAATCGCACAATAAATCGATAAAACACTGTATATAAGTACAAACCACACACTCCAGATGGTCAAACCCAAGACCAAATGGAGGGGATGAGGTGAAAAAGACATTATGCCCCCCAGGACATGGGAAATAAGATAACAGCGACATATATAACCCAGAAGATAGCCAATGTGTAAAACCACCATTGCTCAACCACAATAGGCTCATAAGGCGCTTTTTTACCTATATAACCATAAGCGACACGCAGGGCTAACATTACTGTCATAATCATAGCCAAAACAGTGTGAATAATTTGATATAAAAGCATGACCAGGATAACTCCATCATGGGCTAATGCTGTGGGTTTTAAACCAGAATTTACCAATACCCATAACAACATGGCAGATTGAATAAGGGCTAGAAAACTGATGCTCCAGAGGTTTACCTGCAGAAATTTAATTTCACGCTTTCGTACTTTCTTGATAACTCGGTTAAACCAGAAGGCAGATAGGGTCAGTAAAAAACCATTCCCAAGTAATAAAACATTGGAAAGGTTCACATTATTGGGTATTTTCCAGTGAGGAGCCGCCGTCCATAAATAAAACCATCCGAACAATAAGGACATAAACAAGGCAGCGTCAGCAAGCAAACTAATACCCATACCCCAAAGTCCAGGTCCATCAAAAGTACGGGAATGTAAAGGTGGGTCACCAGGTGCTTTTTTTGCATCTGGCGCAGCTTTAGGATGAGCGCCATTTTCCCATGACCAACGCAATACAATCCCAAGGAAAATTATAAAAGCAAAACATGTAAATAAATAATATCGCAAAAGCAGGGAAATAAAAATGACTGCCAAAAAACCGGAAGCCAAAAATGGCAACCAAGTATTCCCTGGAAGATGAATGATCTCACGAACACGCCCAGTAACCGGATCGGTTCCCCAGGTTTCACGACGCCCGTGGCTGGCTACAGCCAGAGCGTGTTTGCCTTCAGCAATGGTTTGTTGAAGATCTGGGTTCTCCCAGAGTGGATGGCGGGTAGGACAATCTGGCAAACTGATAAAATTATATGGATTGGGAGGTGTGCCTGTAGCCCACTCAAGAGTATCGGCATTCCATGGATTTCTGCCGCAAGGTCTCCCATAACGAAAATGAATAAACAAATCAATTAAAATCATTGCAATACCAGCTGCCATCACAAAAGATCCTACCGATGAAATGAAGTTTGGCCAGTCCCAGCCCAAATTTGCATCATAGGTGTAAATTCGTCGCGGCATACCAAGCAACCCTGTCCAATGCATAATTAAAAAGGTCACATTAAAACCAATGAACGTTAACCAAAAAGCCCATTTCGCAAGTGACTCTGAGGGCATGCGACCAGAAAAATGTGGCATCCAATAATAAAGCCCTGCAATTAAAGGAAAAAACATGCTCCCTATCATGACATAATGAAGATGAGCAACGACAAAGTGCGTGTCATGCACCTGCCAATCGAAAGGCACTAGCGCCAACATAACACCGGTTAATCCGCCAGCGACAAAGATGATTAAAAATCCAGTGATCCAAAGCATAGGGACACGAAAAACCGGACGTCCGGCGAAAAGCGTTGTCAACCAGGCAAACAATTGAATTCCCGTAGGAATGGCTACCAACATGCTCGCAACTGAAAAAAATGCCTGGGCCAATTTTGGAATTCCTACTGTGAACATATGGTGCACCCATACACCAAAACTGATAAAGCCAGTGGTTATTACAGCAAGAACAATCCATCGATAACCTACCATTGCGCGACGAGCAAAAACAGGAAGTATGGTTGAAACGATCCCGGCAGCGGGCAAAAAAATAATATAAACATCTGGATGACCAAACAACCAGAATAAATGTTGCCAAAGAATAGGATCCCCGCCGCGGCTAATATCAAAAAAAGGAATATTTAATGCCCTCTCAAGTTCAAGCAGAATACTGCCAAGAATTAAGGGAGGAAAACCAAAAATGATCATGATGGCCATGACCAAAACATACCAGCAATAAAGAGGCATTTTGTCTAATGTCATTTTGGAAGTCCGTGTACGTATAATGGAAACCACGAGCTCAATACCAGTCACAATGGCAGAAATTTCCACAAACGTGACGCCCAGCAACCAAAAATCAGCGTTTTTTCCAGGAGAATACACCGCACTTGTTAAAGGCGTATACATAAACCAGCCAGTATTAGGAGCAATCTCGAGAATAAGACTACTTACTAAAAGCAAGCCACCAAATAAAAAACAAAAGTATCCCAAAACACTTACACGGGGAAACACCAGATCTCTAGAACCAATCATTTTCGGGACAAGATAAATAGCCAATCCTTCCATCATTGGAACAGCAAAAAGAAACATCATTATTGTTCCATGCATAGTGAACAGTTGATTATAAAGTTCGGAAGAAATGATACTCTGTTCAGGAAGAGCGAGCTGTGTGCGCATGACCATCGCTAAGACACCACCAATTAAAAAGAAGACGGCCGCAGTAATGATAAAACGGATGCCAATGGTCGTATGATTAACAATGGTTAATGCCCGCCACCCTCTTGGGTTACCCCAGACTTTGTTGAATTCATCATGTTTATGCAGTTGATCTACTTTACTTATCTTACTCATTATGCATTCGTCTCAATAATTGCTGATCAAGGTTCTGACGGTCAGATAAAACAATAGATGCCTGCTGACGCTTCAACCAGGCATTAAACTCATCATGAGAATGAACTTCTACATCGAGCAGCATACGCGCATGCCATAGACCGCAAAACTCAGCACACTGTCCGCGAAAATGTCCAGGTTTAGTTGCTTGAATTCGCAAAATATTGGTATGCCCCGGGATCATATCAATCTTGCCATTCAAGCGCGGTACCCAAAAAGAATGGATAACATCATGGCTCGTGGCATAGATATCAATAGGTTGGTTAAGTGGCAAATGTAATTCGTTGATCAAGGTTATTCCTGCATCAGGATAATGAACTTCCCAAAACCACTGATGCCCTGTCACATTAATTCGCAGGATTTTTTGATTTCCCGGCAAAGGCAACATGCTGTGTCCTATAGGAACACCGAAAAGAAGCACTAGCGAAATACTGATGGTCGGCAGCAAAATACCTCCACCTATAATAAAGTATCGACTTAATCGTTCAACCTCGTTTTTATTTGCTTCTTTATCACGAGATCGCATAGCATAAAACCATAAGATACAAACGACAATAAACACCAAACTAAAAAAAATAAACATCCCCCACCATAATTTTGAAACCAGCAACGCTGCTGGCCCGGCAGGATCCAACATGGACTGGGGTCCTTTGCAACCACCAAGGAAAAAAAGGATGAATATTGATAAAACTATTGGTAATCTTTTAATTAAGCCTTTTTTTTTCATTAACTGACTGACGGAATCTGCATGTCTCAAGAACCTATTATCAGTCGAATGTCTATTGCCGGACATCCTATACATCCGATGCTGATCCATTTTCCTGTTGCGGCATTGCTTGGTCTGATGGCCACCGACTGTGTCTACATTTACACAAAAGATTTTTTCTGGGCCAGAGCCGGTTTCTGGTTGGCAGTTGTTGGCACATTGGGTGGGGCTCTCTCTGGACTGATTGGTTTGATTGACCTGATCACTGTCGCTCGTATCCGTCGGCTGATTAGCGGATGGTGCCATGCTATTTTTGCGATAACCATGCTCTCGCTGGCAACGTTCAACTGGCTGTTGCGTATGCCAGATCCTGCAGTAAATATCTTCCCGGCGGGAATTTACATGTCCTTTCTGACCACTTTTCTGATTTTTCTTACGAGCATCATGGGAGGTCAACTTGTTTATGAATACGGCGTGGGTGTTGATATAAAATCCTGAATGACACCCTGGGGTCATAATATGACTCCCAAACGAGGTTTTGCTAATACCAGCGAAATAATAGACGTTATTAAAATCAACGAAGTTATCCCACAAAGAAAACAGAGAACATTCAATCTTTTTCCTGCCCCCTTCTCCATTTTTAAAATTAACCAACCATTAAAGGTATGACATATCACCAGACCTACAACTAGAGTTAGCTTAATGACCAGCCAAAAAGTAATGATTTGTTTTATTGCAAATACAAGGGTTCCTGAAATTATTGCTACTAAAGCCATGGGGGTAAGGATAAGATTGAAAATCATTCTTGGTAAGTGGACTTGCTCACCCTGTAGATTAATGCGCTGAGCAGCTATGCCAGATATAAGAGCAGGTAAATAAATCAAAACTCCGCACCAACAGAGCATTGCTGCTATATGCAACAACAATAACCAACGCATAAAATGTCCCTATGTTTATGACTCCGTTACCGATCAGCTTGACATCTCATATGAGCTTAAAAAACTGTAACACAGACGCGCCAGGTAAAAAACCATTACAAACTTTCATTAAAATATCAGATAAGACATCGTAAAAAAATTAGCAGGAACTTTTTTATTTGTAATTCTCAGTTTTCTCTTCTTTTTTTGTTGCTTGATCCAAGAAAACCCCGTGCCGATAACTTGCCCTTCCAATGAGATGGAAACCTACCGGTGCTGATAAAAACAGAAAAATGATGACCATAATTACTTTTAAAATGACTGACCAACTGGAAAAATGAATCGCCTCGGCAATCAGCATTAAACTGACTCCTAATGTTCCTGCCTTTGCTGCCGCATGCATCCTTAAAAATAAATCCGGCATACGCATAATTCCTAAAGCTGCGATAAATATAAATATTGCTCCTGTCAGCAAAAATACATCACTAACCACCTTGATTTCTCCTCATTGTTTTTCCAGGTAATAGGCATACATAGAAATACTTAAAAACATCACTAGTCCCACCAGTATGATAAAGTCAATATACACGGTTTCCTGAACGACCAAACTGAATAAAATCACGGAAGCTATAAGTATATTTGTTAACAAGTCCATGGCTATTACCCGATCGGACAAATCTGGCCCTATAAAGAGACGAATAAAACAAAAAATCATTGAAAAAATAATAAATACGCAGGATAGCCCAAACAGGATGCTCATGGCCAAATCCTCATTATGGGATGTTCAAATTTTCGCTTTATGTCGCTAATCAACCGTTGCTTGTCCGAAAAAAACATCACATGTAATAACATATTTTTTTTATCCCTTGATATTTCCAACGTTAAAGTTCCAGGAGTTAATGAAATGACGTTCGCCAGAAAAGTAATTTGGATATCATTTGTACAACTCAAAGGAAAATCGATTAACGCCGGCTGCCATTGATATCGCGGTAGCAAAATGGATCTGGCTACTCGAAAGCTAGCGATTATGATTTCATAAATAACAAAAATAATGAAATACAATAAAGAGAAAAATCGTATCAAATAACCACCTCCAGGCATTTCCCTCTCCTTTAAATGCTTATAAAAAATCTTTTAAAGCCTGGTCCAAACCCCTGATTTCTGTATAAATGATCATGCTGCAAACTCTAATGAGTTATCAATTGATAAAATCCTGTTAATAATAGTATTACCATGAGTAATACAATTCAATGTATTCATGTTTAAACACCACAGAGTAATAAATTGTATTAGACTTATATTTATGAAAACCATATGAGAGCTGTGGACAAATACACAACCACATAGAAATTTGGAAAATTTATTTCAAGGAGATTTTCAATTATGCATCAATTTACAAATATCCTCTTTGTAAGCCATGGTATCAGCGATGAAACAGCCGTCTTAAAGGAAACCATCAAGCTGGCAATAGATAATGAAGCCAGATTAAGCGTACTCATCGTATGTCCGGATTTTCCAAAAAGATTAAAAGATTATGTGCAACCTTATGAACAGACGCTTAAAGACCATTTAAATGAAAATATAAAGGCCGCCATTTCTGAATTAAATCTAAACAAGAAAAAGCCAGACATCGCTATTCATGTAGAATCAGGCAAGACCCCCGATATTCGAATTATTCGTCATGTATTACGTCATTCGCATGATTTGTTAGTTAAAGAAATAGAAAGTAGCGATAATGCAAAAGGTTTTAAAGCACTGGATATGGAGTTATTACGTAAATGCCCATGTGCTTTATTTCTTCATCGCCCTTCAAAACATGCTTATAACAAATTGCATGTGGCCGTGGCCATTGATCCTTTTGAAGAGGATCAAGCAGGGCTTGATCTAACCATTGAACTTTTACAAATTTCCCATTCCCTTGCAAAACAGTACACCGGAAAATTAAGTATTTTCTCTTGCTGGAGTTTTGCTCTGGAAGGTTATGTAAGAGGAAATCCCTGGTTAAAAATAACTCCTGAAGAAATCGATAACCTGCTCGCTGAAGAAAAAGAATCGCATAAAAAAGCAATAAAAGAACAGATTAAAGCAGCAAAAATCAAAGATAACTATACCATCGTTCAACTCAAAGGACAGCCGGAATATCTTATTCCTAAAGAAATTGAGCATAAAAAAATTGATATACTGGTTATGGGAACAGTTGCCCGTACGGGAATTAGCGGTTTTATCATTGGCAATACGGCAGAAAATATTCTACAAAGAATTAATTGTTCCTTATTGGCATTAAAACCACAAGGATTTACTTCTCCAGTGAAAGCTTATGAATAAACCCCCAAAAATTAAGCTATAAAAACCAATAAACCCAGAATTTACAAAAACCGCTCATTAGCGGCTTGTCGACCTTATCTCTAATCACATAAATTATTAGCTATACTTATATAAAAGTTTTTACAGGGAATGTCTTATGTACACAAAAATATCCAGTGTATCCATCTTCATAGCATTTATGCTCTTTTTTAAATTAATCCATGCAAAAAATGAACAGGAAATCAGTGTATTACCAACCATCAAGCCTCCTTTATTGGTGCATGTTAACACGCAAGCCAATGCTCAATATATGGTTAAAAATCTCAGTCAAAAAAACATTACCTTAGCGCTCATACCGCAAAAAGGAATCAGTCAGAATACAACGGGACTTCTTGCCTGCCCACATTCCATTACCTTACAGCCTGGTCAAAAATGCCTTTTAAATTTAACAATTAAAGGCGATGCTGTAGGTCAAAAAATCAAGTATGGACCTTTACTTTGCAAAGCCGTTAAGTCAGGAAAGATCAAACCAGATACCTCTTTTTGTGCCCAGCCTTCACCACGAGACAGTTTGAATGTCACCTTTACCAAGCCGAAAATAGCCGTTATTGAAGTGAAACCACAGGCTCTTACGCTGCATGCAACCAGTAAGTCACCTGATAAATTGACCGTCATTAACCATTCAAAAACCATTACGGCAAAAAATATAAGAGTTAACCTTCCCGCTCATTGGAAAGACGTTAAACAAAATGCGGAAAATTGCATAAAGGTCGAGCCGCAAAAAAAATGCCTTATTTATTTAAACGCTAAAAAACCTCATGCAACCACAACGGTGTCTGTTGCAGGACATAACACTACGACTATTCCACTAAAAATAATGATAAAACCACATGATGTGAAAATGTTGGGGCCCGCTGTAAAAATCAATGATATCAAAAAATAAACCTTTGCCCTTGTAGAATAGCCTTTAACGGTGATGACGAAATTGCTGCTGTGACCATTCAGGGCAAAATCATACTTCGCCCAATAAAACCAAATGGCCATCTTATTGTTTATGCTTTAAGTGGTATAATTTTACCCTGCCTGACCACTATATTTAGTTGATTTCTGCTTATCAAGTTATACAATAAGAACGGTAAATAATAACGACATTGGAAGTTAATGCCTGCAATAACATTTTTTTGCCTGAATATTAACCTGTCGACGATGAAGCTGAGGTATAACATTCCGGTAATCCAATGATAATACTTTCTCTTTTGCTACTGCCTTTCATTGCAGCCTTTTTATCACTTTTGCTTGCACGCAAAATCCATAACAACAGTGTCGGTTGGCTACTAGCGCTTATTCCATTCCTCATGTTTCTCATCACTTTGCAGAACAGCAAACATCTTATCGATCACAATGTCATTCATTTAGAATTTCCCTGGATAGATGCTTTAAACATCTATTTTAGCTTTCGTTTGGATGGATTAAGCCAACTTTTTTTGCTGCTGATCAGTGGCATCGGAATTCCAATTACGATATACAGCAAACCATATTTTAAAACAAACCCTTATTTGGAAAGATATTATTTTTTATTTTTTATTTTTATGGCATCGATGACAGGAGCCGTTTTAGCAGATGATCTACTAACTTTATTTATTTTTTGGGAAATGACCTCCGCCTGTTCTTTTTTATTGATCAGTCTGAATCATAAAAATCGAACCGCAAGAAAAGCTGCCATTGAAGCCTTGTTTATAACCTTGCTGGGTGGTTCCTGTTTACTGACCTCATTTATTTTAATGAATCAACTTGCTGGAACAAACCAAATATCAAAATTACTCAACGACACCTCCCTGGTGAATAATAATCTCTATTTTCCATGGATTTTAATTTTATTCTTAATCGGTGGATTTACCAAATCGGCACAGTTTCCGTTCAGTTTCTGGCTGCCTGGAGCCATGAAAGCACCTACACCCGTAAGCGCTTACCTTCATTCAGCAACAATGGTTCAATTAGGTATTTATTTATTAGGTCGCTTCCACCCCTTATTTGGACACACCAATTTATGGTTCATCAGCTTAACCACTATAGGTGGTATAACTATGTTAACAAGTGCATTGGCTGCTTTTAAACAATTCGATATGAAATTAATGCTTGCTTATACCACTGTAACTGCCTTAGGCTCACTCGTGTTTATCCTGGGAGGCACTCACCCAGTTATTATTAAAGCTGCTGTTGGTTTTCTGTTGGTTCATGGCTTATATAAAGCCACTTTATTCATGGCTGTTGGTGTCATTCAACACCAAACAGGTACCCGGCATCTGAAAAAACTGGGTGGATTACATCGGGTCATGCCCATCACCTTTCTTGCTGTCTTGGTTGCTTGCTCATCCATGGCAGGCTTACCCCCTTTACTTGGATTTTATATCAAAGAATTGGTTTATGAAGCCAGCCTTTCAGAACCAGTGGTATCCTACATTCTTACCTTTATTGTTGTTCTTGCTAACATGCTGATGGCAGCTATTGCTTTTATTCTGATCATTAAACCTTTCTGGGGAAAGCAACATCCATTAAACGTGAAAGAAGCCAATTTTAATATGTCGGTTAATGTATTGCTGGTTGCAATGATTACCTTATTTTTAAGTATTTTCACTGAGATACTGGATCGTTACATACTGTCACCAGCCGCAGAAACTATTCTCAAAAGAAAAGAATATATTGGACTTAGCCCCACTGCCGGCTTTACCCCCTCTCTTCTGCTTAGCTTATTAACCTTAACCGGCGCAATCATCCTTTATTTTAATCGCCATCTTTTACGTGAGGTAATCGGCAGATTGTATATATTGCGTTGGCTTATTTCACAAACCATTATGCAATTTATTCTAAATATCAGCCTGAAACTCGCGGAAAAATGGACTTTATTTTGGCAAAGGAGAACTTTAAGCCAATACATATCTATAATATTTTTGACGCTGTGTTTCGTGGGCGGAATTGAGTGGCCTTATTTTAAGCATCATTTTATGTTAGATAAGAATGAGCTTTTTTTAGTTATTATCTTCTTCTGGTTAGTCCTTCCCGCAAGCATCCTTTTATTCGTGAAGACATTTATTCATGGTTTAATCGCATTAAGTCTTTTCGGTCTTGGATTAGCCTTTTTCTTTGTTGTAGAAGGAGCCCCTGATCTCGCCATGACACAAGCACTTATCGAAACATTGATGGTCATTTTAATTGTTTCCAACTTATCGGGAGTGACCCAATGGCCAGATATGGATAGAGAAAGCCATTGGCATCGATGGTCAAGAGGTGCGATTGCCCTTATATTCGGCTTCTCTATGGCTTGCATGCTAAACACCGTATTAAACCAACCATTTGATAATATAGTCGGACGTTATTTTATGAATAATAGCCTTCCCATAGGACATGGACGAAATGTGGTGAATGTCATATTGGTTGATTTTCGTGCTTTAGACACACTGGGTGAAACAATTGTTATACTGATTGCAGCAATAGGAATTCTTTTTTTACTACGACATTATTCGAGGAGAATTCATTGAATTCCTTGATATTACAAACCATCTCGCGTCTCTTGCTCGGATGGTTATTGTTTTTTTCTTTATGGATTTTATTGCGTGGTCATAATGCAGCCGGAGGTGGGTTTATTGGTGGATTGCTTGCGGCATCGGCTTTCGCTCTGTATTTACTTGCCTATGACAAACGACACTTGTTGGCCATTATTTTTTTTCCACCCTTAACATGGTTGTGTTTGGGTTTATTTTTCCTTTTACTAAGTGGCCTTTGGGGGATTTTCGTGGGTGAAAGCTTTTTAACAGGGATTTGGATAAAAAGAATACCCTGGATAAACTCACCATTATTGTTTGATATCGGCATTTATCTAATGGTTTGTTTTTCCATTTTAAGTATATTGATAGAACAACTGGAGCAGTCACAATGAGTTTACTGATTATCATGACAGGGCTGCTTACTTCTCTGGCCTCATATTTGTTAATGAGCAGACAACTTGGTCGTTGGCTTTATGGCTTAATTCTTTTTTCCTCAATCATTAACATCACTATCCTGTTATCTGGACGTGTATATTTATCTCAACCGGCATTTATCGATGATAAAACGACTTCGCAAAGCATAAATCCTTTACCTCAGGCCATGGTTCTTACGTCTATTGTCATTGCTTTTGCGGTGATTATTTTCTCTCTGATACTCCTTCATTTATTTTATAAAAACCACCATCGTTTTCAGTTCAATACATCTAGAAAGAGAGGCGAATCCAAGAATAAAAGAGGCATGCATGAATAACATGATAATTGCCCCCTTAATATGTTGTTTACTTACGGCATTATTAGCGCTGCTTTTTCTTACTTTTCAGCGCCTACAACAAATTGTGCACCTGACTGGAGCAATGTTTTACCTGTTTTTCACTTTCTATTTATATTCACAAGTTCAGCAACAAGGTATAGTTATACTTAACCTCGGAAATCATCCCTCAGGCTTTGCCATATCTTTTATTCTCGATTATTTGTCTTCTCTTATGTTATTGGTTACCGCAATTATCGTTCTTGCCGTTTCCATTTACTCCATCAACGACAGGAGTATTAACCAAAAAGCATTTTTCTATCCCTCCTTCTGGTTCATTATCGCCGGTGTTACGGGTTCCTTTTCTACCGGGGATTTGTTTAATTTATATGTCTGGTTTGAAGTCATGATCCTTGCATCCGCCGTTATCATGACACTAACAAGAGAAAATATTTTGTCTGGGCTGATTTCCTACATCGCCTTAAATTTGCTGGCAACATTAATTATGCTCTTATCAATAGGCTTTCTTTATGGCTTCAGCGGTACGCTGGATATAGGGCAACTTGCATTGAAATCACAAACTTCAAGCACCTATGTGGCTGCGCTATCATTACTACTGATAGCTTTTGCCATAAAATCGGCCTTATTTCCCTATTATTTTTGGTTGCCTGTATCCTATCATTTAACCAGTATCTCTGCTGGCGGTCTGTTAGCGGGCTTATTAACTAAAGTTGGCATTTATGCCTTACTCCGTATTACAACGCTTTTTCTTCCTCCTCATTCAATATTAATGAAAATTCTTTTGGTCCTCTCTTGCCTGACCATGCTTGGAGGGGTTTTTGGGGCTATGAGTGATTTTCATGTTCGACGAATTTTATCCTTTCATATTATTTCACAAATTGGTTATATGGCGTTAGGTCTTGCTATGGGAACGACATTAGCATTAACTGCTTCGATATTTTATATTGTTCATCATATTCTGGTTAAAACAAATCTGTTTCTTATCACCGGAATTTTCACGCGTTATAGCGGACATACTGATTTAAGACAAATGGGCGGTTTTTTTCAAAAAAAACCCATACTAGCCATTCTTTTTTTTATTCCTGCTTTTTCTCTAGCAGGTTTACCACCGTTGTCCGGGTTATGGGCCAAATATCTCTTGTTGAACGCTGCTATCAGCTCCGGCTTTTGGCTAAGCGCATTCGTTGCCTTACTCGTCGGTTTTTTCACCTTATATTCTATGGTCAAAATATGGCGCTATGCTTTTTTACAGCCTTTTTTATCCCCTTTGAAACAGATCCCAACCAAAGAGAAGATTCTTCTTTATATGCCGAGCCTGTTCCTTGCATCACTCACACTATTTATCGGTTTATATCCTGAGTCTTTATATAAGGCGGCCAAGCAGGCTGCAGTTGCCATGTATAAACCAGAGAGTTATTTACGGACCGCTCACGGGGAAAAGAATGCCTGACCTGAATTCACATCCAAGGAGTAATTTGTAGCTTCAAAGCTCGATTAATAGACAAGCCTATATAGAAGAAGATGGCAATTCTGTTATTACAATATTTCCCTCAGCAAGGCCTTGCTCTAAATCTTCCAGGCGTTGCAACTGCATTTTTAATTCTTCTATTTGTTGCTGGGTAGGCACATTATCTTCTAAAGAATACACCTCATTTAATGCCATTCTGTCTTCCATCTCTTCCAGTTTCTGTCTCGTTAAACGCAAGCTATCACTGAGACAAGTGACATATAAACTCTCAAATAAACGCACAAAATCACTTAACTCTATCACCGAGACACCCTTAGAATAATTGATTTGCTGACAAATCATACCGTCATATGACAAAGGTGCATCACATTCATTATCCATTAACAAATCGATATCTAAAGACTCATGCTTCGAAAAGATTGAAAACGTCGGAGAACGCACACAGGGTTGCATCCCACCGCTATCTGTTTTTTTATATCCACGCGAATAACTTCCCCAAGGGTTATTTACGAGCACATATCGTTTACCATTTTCATCCACAAAACAATTAATCACCATATATTCATGCCCACTGACCATGCCTTTAGCCTTATTAAATTTATGGGATGTTCCTAAGGTGATTAACTCATGATTACTCAAGGCAGTTTCTATCTTCCTATACACATCAACATCATGACCTGTATAGCCGTGTTGCCCTACCATAGCATTCATCAATCTCACTTCCATCATATTGATATAATGGTTAGGGAAAAATTGATGGAGTATGTTTAGTAGCTTCTCCATTTTATCTTTGGTTAAGTTGATATTTTCCAAACGTGTGGCCAGTTTTCGCAACTGTTGATAATCTTCATAATTTGTGGGAAAACAGCTTAAAAAATCAACGATAACCTCTTCATCCAGTTCATGACCAAAAAAGGCCGTGATATCTTTAATTACCTGTTTGTAATGTGCTTCACTTACTATTTCCATATTTGCAAAAAACGTAGGGGCAAGTCTATCAAACGCCTCCTTTGCCTGGGCTCGTTTTTCTTTTTTTGTTAACTTAACCTCCATACCGAATATATTTTTTTTGACTTGCGGCTGTGAAAGCATGCATTCTTTGTCAAGATCAATTAGCATTTCATTTTTGATAAAAGGCTCCAATGCTCTTAACATACGAAGAAAAGGGCTATGGATGTTTTCATATGAGCTTGAGCAGCCTAGTAAATGTTCCAATGCCTCATGACCATAACCTCCGGAAATCGTCTCGCTATAACTTCGGCCATAGTATTTTTCCAAGTTAAGGAATTGTCGAAACACAGCGTAAGCTTTTTCAAATAAAAATACCCAGGCTTCTCTATGGCCATAGTCAGAAATAATGGGTAGCTCATATATGGTCTTATCGATGGTGATAATCCAGGGCTGGTAAGATTCACTAAAATCTGATTTTCTATAAAAACGTACGCTCACAGTATTATGGCCATTGTCTCTTATCATATCTCTTACTAGCTCAGGATTACGCAACATGACTGATTGCAAGGCTACCAGAAAATAACAATCTCCTAAGGAAGTTTGTTTTATATCTGTCCAGTTGGAATCTGGAGCAAATATCTCACCCTTAACTGCTTTAAATCCACGCTTTAAAAGATTCCCATTTTCAGCAAATAGACCTATGAATTCATCGTCAGATACATTAACAGCATGTATGCTGTTAAAAAGATCTTCTTCTTCAATCATTTTATGTATACTAATTAATTAAATTAGTTTAATTATAGACAATTAATTTAATTGATAAGCATTTGTGGCGGAAACTGAGGATAGTGCATTAAATCCATTTTGGAGTAATCTTGCCTTGTGATGTCGGCACAACTCTCGTATAGACCATGACCCCATAACAAAAAATAGATCTCCGCCTGCGCAGAGATAACAGCTGATAAAATTGTCAGGAAAAAATAACTTATAGTCGTTAGTCTGCTTCAGTAGCAATCTTTTTTGCCTATAAGAGAGTTGCAGTCGTTAATAATATGGTTTTTTGTCCTGAATTAAGTGATACTACAGGGTCAAAGAAAGTAAAAATAATTATGAGTAAAGTAAAACCTTTTTTAAAATGGGCTGGTAATAAATTCCATTGTCTTGAACAGATTCTTTCTTCATTTCCTTCTGCAAACCGACTCATTGAACCTTTCACCGGTTCAGCCGCTGTCTTTATTAATACTCGTTATTCATCTTATCTGCTTGCTGAGGCAAATCCTGATTTAGTCCAGCTTTTTCGTTTTATCCAAAAAGAAGGTCATTCCTTTATTGCTTATTGTCAGACTTTCTTTTCCCAGTCTAACAACAATGAACATTGTTATTATCAGTATCGCGAGCAATTTAATCAAAGCGAAAATCCGAAACTCAAAGCAGCGTTATTTCTCTATCTCAATCGACATGGTTATAATGGCTTATGCCGTTATAACGCTCAGGGAAAATACAATGTTCCTTTCGGACGTTACGATAAACCTTATTTTCCTCGCAAGGAAATGGAATATTTTTATCAAAAAAGCCAAGCAGCGGAATTTATTCAAAATGATTTCCGCAAAACCTTTGCACTGGCTCAGCCAGGCGATTTAATTTATTGTGATCCCCCTTACGTTCCTTTGTCTGACAGTGCCAAATTTTCTTCTTATACCAAAATAAAATTTACCGAACAGGAGCATATCGAGCTTGCCAAACTGGCTCTGCAAGCCACTACGAAAGGAATTACCGTTATGATCTCAAACCATGATACTGAATTTACCCGCAGGCAATATGAAAAGGCCACCATCAAAAGTTTTCTAGTCAACCGCTTCATCAGTTGTAATGTTCGTCAACGACATCCCGTTAAGGAGGTGTTAGCGATTTTTACACCTTGAGGTAGCAATTAAAGTGCAAATGAAGAACAAAAGTGTTAATCCTGCCCAATCTGGTTTAAATCTTTAAGAAAAAAGCCCAGAATGGTCACCAACAGCAAGGATATAGGAAGGATAGACAAGGCAAGCTGATAATCCACTACTGTATAAATATGTTCTCCTGCAACAATTTCACTGTCTCCGAACATGTCGAGAAGCTTGCCCACCAAAGGCTGAAAAATCACTCCGCCAAGCGTGACAATCATATTGGTTGCAGCAAAAACCGTACCCGATAGTTTCGCCCCGCTGTTTTCTTTTGCCATAATAAATACCAGAATTTCTGTAGCACTGAAAAGACCATACAGAAAGAGCAACATATTCAGACTTCTATACGAAAGTCCAGGACAATAAAGTACAATGCTGATACAGATTAGGCCAAATATTGCACCTAACATCAGAGGGAGGACTCGTTTACCGGTGCGATCAGAAAAATAACCGGCTACAGGTGCGCCTACTGCCCAGCCAAAAAACATGGCAGAAATGGTATGTGCAGCTTGAAGCTTTGTCAGATGATGAGCCTGTTCCAGGTATGTTTTACCCCATAACTCACCAAAGACCGACAAAGAAGTATAAAGACAGGCACCAACAATCCCGATTAACCATACCTCCGAACACGTCAGAACATAAAGAACATTTTTAAAAAACTCAGGTAAGGGAGAGCCATTTTTTACACGCCCTTTAGGTCCATCATTTACGAACAAAAAGGTCAAAACTGTAAGCACGGCACCTACGATCACCATCAAATCCAAAGCATGTTGCCAGCCCACAGTTATGGCAATATCAGTAATTTTAACTTCACCATACACTAATCCCAACATACCGAGGGTGGTAATCAATCCTGCTACCAGTGAAAAATAATGTTTGGGCAGCCAGTTTACGGCCAGAGAAAGCACGCCTACAAAAGCAAATGAAGAACCAAATCCCACCAGAAAACGGCCAATTCCAGCAATAACAATAGAGGAAGTAATGCTAAATAGCCAGGAACCGAGTGTACAGGACAAGCAGGCAAAAATCAGCAATCGTCTGGGTCCATATCGATCCATCAGCATACCCACAGGCAATTGCATTGGAGAATAGGCAAAATAGTAAAAAGCAGACAATTGACCAAATGTCGTTGCCGAAATATGACCGAAAGCAGCACTTAACTCGCTCTGTAAAGCACCTGGAATAATCCGTAAGACAAACTCATAACAATAAAATAATCCGCCTACGGCACAGACTATAATACCTGCCAGAGTCAGCCTGTCTCTGAATAATTTATTTAGGAGCGTCTGCATGAGTTTCTTTCAGGAAAAAGGTTAAAATGGCTCCGATTAAAATTCCCAAAGGAATTAATGTCAATGCGAATTTATAATCACTGGCGGTATAAAATTTCTGTAAATTTTCTATAGCTCCTACATCGATATCCATTTTTGTTAAATGAGTGGCCAGACTTATATCGAGCAAACGACCCACCAAAGGTTGTAGAAACATAGCTCCTAACATCACGATCATGTTTGTCATGGCCATGGCTGTTCCAGCAGCTTCGCCAGGACTTAACTCCCTTCCTACCGCAAAAACAATACACTGGACGCTGTAGAAAATACCCAAAAGAAATAAAAGCGCATCCATTCGTCCTTCAGTTAAACCTGGCAAATATAAAACACAGGCCATAATAATGGCAGCGCCCATAGAGCCTATAAACATCGGTAACTTACGACGGGAAAGTTTATCCGAAAGATATCCCATAATTGGAGCGCCAACAGTAAATCCTAGAAAAAGCAATGAATTGGCAAAATCAGCAGCTGCTGGGGTCATTCCACTGGCATTTTTTAAATAAGGTATTCCCCAGAGTTCAGCAAAGACGGTAGTAGGCAGATAAACTAAGCAGCCAAACATTCCGTTTATCCAAATTTGTTTGTTGCGAACAATAAGCTTTAAGTCCGCCATGCTCTTTTTAAAATTATGAATTGTACCGCTATGTCTTTGATGGCTCTTTTTGTCCCGTAATCCAAACCATAAAATGACAGTTAATATGGCTCCAAGAATACCGGTAATGATTAAGGTCTGACGCCAACCGAGGTGAATCACGAATATGCCAAGCACATTGTCGCCTATCATTGCACCTATGGTTCCAAGCGCTGCTGCAAGGCCAGAAACCATGGCCAGTTTATTTTCAGGTAACCATATGGTGGCCAGTTTTAAAACTCCTACAAAAGCAAAAGCTGAACCAAGCCCTACCAAAAAGCGCCCACTAGCCGCCAACCACAACGAGGAGGAGGCAAACATAAATGTACCTATCACACAAGTCATGCAGGCTAGCGTTATTAACAGTTTTGGACCATAACGATCCATCAAAACTCCCACAGGAAGCTGCATTGGGACATAGGCATAGTAGTAAAAAGCAGATAAGAAACCAAAACCGGTTGCAGATAAATTGAAATGATCTCTTAATGCATCTTCCATCACACTTGGAGATATTCGTAAAAAATACTCATAGGTATAAAAAAGAGCACCAAGACCACAAATCAACCAAGCAATGATCATGTATTTTCTATTCTTCTCTATTGGCAAAACAAGCTCCTTAACGTATTGGTTATGCGCGTACAAATTTATGATGCTGTATTAATACGGCTGACACCGCTGTTAATAGCTGCTTTAGCTACAGCAGTTGATACTCTCTCTTTTAATCGAGGATCAAAAGGTTTAGGTATGATGTAATAGGGACCAAAATCCCAATCAGACATACCGGGATAATTTTCTTTTACAGAGTGCGGAACAGGCTCCTGAGCCAACTGGCGGATGGCCTCTACTGCGGCAATTTGCATCGCCTGATTGATGGTTGATGCCCTGACATCCAGAGCACCGCGAAAAATATAAGGGAAACAAAGTACGTTGTTAACCTGATTAGGATAATCGCTTCGGCCTGTAGCAATAATTAAGTCATCTCTGGCCTGTAAGGCTACTTCAGGAAGTATTTCTGGATGGGGGTTGGATAAAGCAAAAATAACCGGTTTTTCTGCCATCAGATTTAGCAACTCAGCATTGAGTAAATTAGGTTTGGCCACACCAATAAAAACATCAGCATCTACAAGAGCATCCGCCAATGTTCGACGCTCGGTAGTACGGGCAAAAGCAAATTTATAGGCATTTAAATCTTCACGACCAGAGTGAATCACCCCTTTGCTGTCCAAAAGGAGCATGTGTTTTTTATCGGCCCCTAAAGCAACCAACAAACGCATGGAGGCAATTCCTGCAGCCCCGGCTCCAATACATACAATTCGCGCTTCAGATAATTTTTTGCCTTGCAATTCCAAGGCATTCAGTAAACCTGCAGCAACCACTATCGCTGTACCGTGCTGATCATCATGGAAGACGGGAATATCAAGCTGGTCAATCAGCGCCTGTTCTATCTCAAAACATTCCGGTGCTTTAATGTCTTCAAGATTAATACCGCCGAAGGTAGGAGCAATGCGTTTTGCTGTGGAAATAAATTCCTGAGGGTCATCAGCATCAATTTCGATATCAAAAACATCAATACCGGCAAACCGTTTAAATAAAACCGCTTTTCCCTCCATAACCGGTTTGCCGGCTAAAGCACCAACATTACCAAGACCGAGAACAGCCGTTCCATTGGTCATCACTGCAACCAGATTTCCCTTCGAAGTATAGCGATAAGCATTATCCTTGTTATCAGCAATGGCCAATACAGGCTCAGCAACCCCAGGTGTATACGCCAATGATAGATCATCCTGAGAGTTGGTTGGTTTCGTAATTTGTATCTCTAATTTGCCCGGCATGGGAAATTCATGGTAGTGCAAAGCACGTTTTTTTAAAACATCTTTATCCAAAGTGTCTACTCTCTTTTCAGACGGCTCAGCGAGAAATCATATAGAAAAATTTATGAGATTAACAGGGGTTTCGAAAAAAAGGCGCATTTCATTGCGCCTTTAATCCTTTACGGTAAAAATGGAAAAGTTCTCACTAGCCGTTAATAAATGGCAATAAAAACAAGGAGTTACTGAAGCCTGAGACATACAATGCAATCATTAAAACTAATTGGCTTTTTCTTTATTTTTTTTATTACTAAAATTATAACGATCACGAAACTTCTGAACACGACCTCCGGTATCCACCAGTTTTTGTTTACCTGTATAAAATGGATGACACTGAGAACACACTTCAATGCTCAGATCGTGACATAAGGTAGAACCTGTCTCAAACGTATTACCGCAACTACAGGTTACATTGATCGTTTTATATTCAGGATGTATGGAAGCTTTCATAATACCACTCTCTTTGTAGTCTAAAACTGAACAGCAGTACCGATAATATCGGGTATAATGTTCTTTCAAATGACGCAAAACAATAGCAGAAAACACTTGTCAAATCAATTAATATTTGTCCCTTAACAGGACAAAATCCTACTTTGCCCAAATAAAACCAAATTGCCGCCATTGTGAGCAAAGCGAAGCAATCCGGATCGATGCCTCATAAAAAAACTGAACTGGATTGCTTCACTTCGTGCGCAATGACGCCTTATTGTTTATGCTTTAAGTAGTATGATTTTGCCCTGTGTCCCTTAAGACGAAAGTGAAAGATTCTCATCTTTTAGTTTCACCCATACTGGAGCATGATCCGAAGGTCTGTCCCAACGACGAGGCTCAATGTCAATTTCTGATTCAATACAATTTGCACGCAATTCATGACTTAATAAAACATGATCAATTCTTAAGCCTCGGTTGCGACGAAACCCTCCGGCCCGATAATCCCACCAGCTGAATCGCTGCAATTGCGGATGAAGAGCACGAAAACTATCGATAAGCCCTAATGAGAGTATTTCTGAGAAAGCTTCCCTTTCTTTCGGGCTGACCAGGACCTGACCCTCCCATTCTTCTGGATCATGCACATCTATATCTTCCGGTGCAATATTAAAATCCCCTACCACAGCCAACTTTGAATAAACTTCCATCTGCTGTTTAATAAATTCAGTAATCTTTTCAAGCCATGAAAGTTTGTACTGATATTTATCTGAAGCCAGATCGGAACCATTAGGAACATATAAGTTAATGAGGCGAAGATCACCAATGGTGGCCACCAGAATCCGCCGCTGAATATCCTCCAACGCAGGAATATCTCTGACCACCTCTTTCATCGGGTATCGTGATATGAGCGCAACACCGTTATAAGTTTTCTGGCCGGAAAATTCAATAAAATAACCCCGTTCTTTAAAAACATCCACAGGAAAATGTTCATCCATTAATTTGGTTTCCTGCAAGGCCAAAATGTCAACCTTGCTTGATTCAATCCAATCCAATACATGTTGCAGACGAACCTTGATGGAATTGACATTCCAACTGGCTAATTTAAACACACCAGTCTCCTTTATATTCAATTGATAAAGGGGCATGATCGGACATTCTTATCTCCCTGTGTATCTTTGCAGCAATAACGCTGTCCTTTAATCCGGGAGTGATAACCTGATAATCAATGCGCCAACCGACATTATTTTTCCACGCCTGAGGAGAGCGATACGTCCACCAAGTGTATTGATCGGTTTCCTGATTAACCACTCTGAAAGCATCCACAAAACCCAATGGCCCGAACAGTTGATCAAGCCAGACACGCTCCTCGGGTAAAAAACCTGAATTTTTCTGATTCGCCTGCCAGTTTTTTAAATCCATCTTTTTATGAGCAATGTTGTAATCCCCGCAGAGTATCAGTTCTCTACCCTCTTTTTTTAATTCAATTAAATGCTGAGCAAAACGATCCAGAAAATCAAATTTCACTTCCTGCCGATGTTCGCCACTGGTACCTGAGGGAAGATAAAGCGAGATGATACTGAATCTCTGATAATCAAATTGAAGATATCTCCCTTCTTCATCGCAAGAATCAAAGCCTAAACCTTTAACGATGTTCAGTGGTTTTTTACGGGCATAAAGAGCAACACCACTATATCCTTTCTTCTGAGCAGGGAAATATTCGCAAAACAAATTGCGGGGATAATACAATTCTTCCGGCACAAGCTGCTCTTCTTGCACTTTGGTTTCTTGCAAACAAACAAAATCGGCCTCCTGTCCGGCCAGCCAATCATAAAAACCTTTTCTTGCGGCAGAACGAATACCGTTCACATTAAAACTGATTACTTTCACAAATATCGCCAATAAAATCTTAACTTTACTCACTGCTTATCAAGATTACAAGCCTAATAAAACGATTAATATAGCAAGTAATTCTTTTGGTTGACTAATTTATACATTCATGAATCTCTGATAAAGCTATGTAACACTATGCTATAATTTACAAATAATAAACAATATGGTTGTTTTTATGCCGGTTAATTTGGAAAAATTTTTTGCCAGATTTATTAATGAGCAATATTGGAAACTTATTATTGATCAAAAAAAATGGCCATCAAATAATCCCCTTATTTTCGACCAGGAAGATTCGCCAGGTTATTTGGAATCCACGAGCTTGGCTTTATGGGGGATGTTAGCCACCGTCGATGATCCGGTTACAACAGACTATATCCAGGGACTTCATGATCTACTCATGTTACGCACAATCGACTTTAACGAGCCATATTTTTTAACTCCTGCATAGCAATTTGGTTAGCCCTGAGTATTAATTTGTACTTGATGGCAAAGTGATTCAATTTTGTCTTTATTTTCATCATTTCCAGTTTGCAGTATGCAATGATTGCGGCAAAGATATGGTTGGATTGTGTTTTAACCGTACGGGTTGGAGACTTGTTCAGGCTTGCATTTTGTTTAATTGACTTGTGATACTCTTCAATCCGCCACCGTTTCTGGTACACTTCATAAAGACGTTCGGCACTGCTGGTCATGTCATTAGAAACGAGATAGAGAACCCCTGTAGAACCATTTTCGTTTTTGAAAATTTTCTTCAAAAGCCTCACTGGGAAGTCTAATCCCTTGAGATAGACTGTGTGGGCTATGTCCTCTTCAAGCTCTAATTCTCTGACTTTTGTGTACCGTCCGTTGTTGGCGTCGTTTTTGGATAAAGCTAAGGTTCGATTAGATTTAATCCCAATAATAAACGATTTTTGAAGGTCATTATGGATGTAAGCCATATTGGCCTTCGAGCCAAACCAATTGTCCGCAAGTACAAAGTCAAACAACACATGATTACTAACCGCTTGTGCGATAAGCTTGCGAAAAAGTTCATTTTTAGTCGTGGATGACTTTCTGCGAGCTTGCCTTGTTTCAATGTCACAAAAAGCAACGTCTTTTTTGATAACTTCATAACCAACAGGAACACTGAAGTCACCATACCGAACCATGCAGGTCAGGATATTAATCCCTTTGACCACATCACCTTTAGCATGGGAATAATGCCAACAATTAATTTCATTCTCATCCGTGTAAGGCTTCTCCTCAATCGAGTCATCCAATAAAAGAACACCGTCTGATGCTTCACTCTCCCTGACTGACTTCTTGACATAATTCCAGAGCGCTTTGGAACCAAAATCTTGTAGTCGTAAAAATCGTGTCACCTTGTCGTGAGCAAATTCACCATCCAACATCTCCGATAAACCTGTAGCTGTTGCATATTTATTCTGGCAAATCAAATAGTCACTATAAATATCAAGCATATCCATTAAATCTTCCTCCCTAAAAATCAGGGATGAAATTTTAATTAAATTTCAGGGAGCAGCAAGGTTTAGTGCGTAACATGAGTGATCTAGCCTACCATGATAGAAAAGGTGGAATACATTTCACTTACACTTCAAAAGGAATTTCAGGCCTTAGTCCTGAAAGTTTCAATGAAAAAGGTTTTGAGGAATTAATTCATAAAATACGACAAGGCGTCAAACTATCCATCATTTATAAAAAAGATAAAGATGATAAAAATGAAAAATCAAAAATCTTCAATTTGGATCCTTCCAAAACACCCCAAGAGCTCTACCAAGAACTTCTTGGAAAGGTAGCTGCTGGAGAAATCGGTTGGGCCGGATTAAAAAGATCTACAAGCGTTTCGGATGCCATAAAAGTTTCACAAAATTATATTGACAGGTATAAGGAAGAAATAAAGAAGGCGGTAAACACGGATGAAAAGTTAACGGCAATTGTCCATTTTATTCAAGATATGCATCAATACCACCCTTTTGCTGATGGCAATGGCAGAACTTTTATTTTTTTACTTCTTAATAAATTATTACTACAAAACAACTTATCACCCGCGGCCGTTCCTGTTCCCGGGCGATTCACTGGCTGGTCGACAGAAAGTTGGGTTGAGGAGGTCAAGAAAGGGCAAAAAGCTTTTCAGGATTTATGTACCGATAACTCCAAAACACTGCCATTTATGGATTATCTAAGCCAAACCTTAAAAATAAAAGATGAAAAAAGAGAAAAAGTCCTTGCTAAAATTAATATTCAGTCTTTACTTCAACAACCTCATCCCAAATCAGTCTTTTCCTATTTTGATTTTGGCGATGAAGTTGTCCAGCTCGCCAGGATCAGAGATAAAAATACAATAGATATGATATTTGAAAAAAATCCTGACCTTCTAGTTTCCCCTCATGCTACCGATCTTTTAGCTACCAGTGCTTATTTTTGCAATAATTACATGGTAAAAAAGGTGCTTGATAAAACCACAGAACATTCAAGCTTAAACCATTATAAATCTGCTTTTGTAATGAGCTACGTGATAAGTGGATTTACCTTTCCAGATTTCAAAGAAATCATTGAGCATAAAAACCTGAAGATGTCCTCTGCAGATATATTTAGTTTACTTCAAGAGCACGAGAATGTCTTGACTACCGATAAAGATTTAGATGAAAACAAACCTCTTTTTTGGCAATTGTTAGTTTTAAATTACAACGATGCTCTTGAGTATTTGCTAAAAAAGCTAAAGACTTCTCAGCTTGAAAATCTAATCTCAATCGAAGTTGATGGTATTAACGGTGCACAACTGCTTTCATTATTTCATCCTGATTTGCTTGAATATTGTTTTAGTAAAATCAATGAGACGGACTTACAGAATCTTTTACAAAAACCGATTACTACATCATCAAAAAAAGAGGTAGAGAAATTAAAGACCATCGATCCCGTTAAAACAGGTAAAGAAGTTCTGGAAAAGTATAAAAATAAGCAGCAGACACTACAGGGATTAACACAATACAGTTTACACTCAGCTAATCAACAGGTAACTTCAAAAGAAGAGCTAAATGAAGACGCTTTGCCCAAAAGAGAGTATAAATAATGCCAGCTTTTTATAAATCAAATCCTTTCTTTCACGACACAGAATATTGAATAGCTATAGAAGCCAGGCGTCTACCCATGTATTTTGCCAACTTGATTTCATCCTCACTTAACGGAAGATTATTATCGGCACCGGCAACATGGGTAATGCCATATGGCGTGCCGCCTGTCTGGGTGGTGGTTAATTCCAGTTCGGTGTATGGCAGTCCTATCAACATCATTCCTTGATGCAGTAACGGAAGCATCATGCTGATAAGTGTTGTTTCCTGTCCGCCGTGCATTGATGCTGAAGATGAAAAAACGCATGCCGGTTTATTGACCAAATCTCCTGAAAGCCAAAGAGGAGAAGTACTGTCAATAAAATATTTCATAGGCGATGCCATATTACCGAAACGGGTTGGACTACCAAGAGCCAGGCCCTGGCATTGTTTTAAATCATCCAAAGACGCATAAAGAGCACCCTCATCCGGAATGGTCTTATCTATAGCTTCACAAGTTGTTGATACCGGAGACACTGTTCGAAGTCTTGCTTCAATTCCCTCAACCGTTTCTACCCCACGGGCGATATGTTGCGCCAGTTTGGCTGTAGCTCCTGTTCGTGAATAATATAACACGAGAATATATGGTTTGGTCATCAACCTGCTCCCCTTGGTTTTATGGTCAAGACAATCGACTTATATTACAATTCAAATCATTATCTTATCATATTGAAAATGGATTAAATGACAAAAAAGCGTTGGGATCAATCTTTATACGGACTTATTTTCCAAAGACGAACAGGATCTCGTTCGCTTTTAAGCTTATATTCCGACTGTTTCGCATCGCAGCATCTTTGCAGAAAACGTTTTTGTTTAGATAATTGAGTAAATGAGCATTTACTGTCAAATTGACTCAATTTCTAGTAAAAATTACAGGTGCAATCGGTTAATACAAAACCAACTCTAACTTATAGAACAAGGCTAAATGATGACTGAATATAAAAGGGAAACCATGACGGATCGCTCTGTTATTTATTTTGCTCGCTTAAATCGAGTCATTTTCTTCTGGCCCTTGGCCTTGCTGATTGCGGCAATCTATCTTTATTATCAGTTTCAAACCTTAAGAGAAGTATCACTGTTTCTCGGAGGTTTTGCCCTCCTCTGGATAGCCATGACCTGGGTGACTTATTATTTTTCCTCTTTGGTTATCAAGAAGAATCAAGTGATATTGCGCACAGGATTACTGGTCAGAAAAACCATAGATATCCCTTTAAACAAAATTGAAAGCATTGACATCAGCCAGACCATCATCGGCAGTATCTTTCGGTACGGAACACTGGTCATCACTGGCACTGGAGGTACAAGGCATCTAATCAACTACCTCTGCAAGCCTTTAACCTGCCGCCGCTATATTGAACAATTGATGAATGAAAGCCACAGGTGATTTCGCTGAGCAGTAAAACTGCTTAACCTAGAACCTCTGTTGACAATTGCTCTATAGTTCCTACATACCGCGGCGCATAGGCATTTGAGCGAAATCATGAAAATGGAACGCCAACAGCCCCCTACACATATTTAATTTTTTGTGTAAGGGTGGATTTATCACAAGATGAGCGAGGTAAAACAATGGCCTCTTACCTCAATCATCGGTGGATTTATATCCACAACCTTCATGTGGACAGAGAATTTGACGGCCAAAACGTTTTGTTTCTTTAACCGTTAAAATAGGCCAGCCGCATTTGGGACAAGGCTTGTCAATCGGTTCATTCCATAAAGCATAATCACACTTGGGATATCCTGCACAAGAATAGAAAATCTTTCCCTTGCGTGATTTACGTTTCAAGATACTATGTTGATGGCATTTAGGGCAGGTTACCTCGGTATCGGTAGGTTTTTCCAGTGGCTCAATGTATTTACAATTAGGGTAATTGCTGCAACCAATAAAACGACCGTATTTCCCTGTTTTAATCTGTAAAGGATGTTGACACTCTGGACATTCACGCCCTTCCACCACTTCCGGTTCTGCGGATTTTTCTCCATCATGTACTGCCAAATCTTGAGTATAATCACATTCAGGATACCCCGTACAACCGATAAAGCGCCCTCTTTTGCCTAGACGAATCGATAAAGCCTTACCGCATTTTGGGCATTTTTCATCCAATATTTCGCTGGTGACATCCTTACGCTGGACTTTTTCATCAATGTGGTGGATTTGCTCGATAAAAGGTTCCCAAAACTTTTCAAGCACAGGAACCCATTCCTTTTCTCCACGCGCTATGGCATCAAGCTTATCCTCAAGTTTTGCCGTAAATTCATAATCCACATAACGGGTAAAATGTCCGGTTAAAAAGCGATTCACAATTCGACCTACATCGGTTGGAATAAAACGCTTTTTATCAACGATCACATAATCTCTTTGTTGCAAGGTATGAATGATTGTCGCATAAGTGGAGGGACGGCCAATCTCATATTCTTCCAAAGCTTTTACCAATGTGGCTTCGGAATAACGAGGAGGAGGTTCGGTAAAATGCTGATTTGCCTGAATATCCAGCAGCTTAACCATTTGACCTTTGCTCAAATTTGGCAGTAAAGCACTCTCCTTGTCTTCATCTTTTAAATCATCACGACCTTCTTCATAAACGCTGAGAAAACCAGAAAAAACGACCGTTGAACCATTCGCTCTGAACACATTGCCTTCGCCACAACTTAGATCAACTGCGACGGTGTCCAGCAAAGCATCTGACATTTGGCTGGCTAGAGTCCGCTTCCATATCAGATTGTACAATTTGAATTGATCAGAGGTGAGGGCCTTTTCCACCATTTCCGGTGTTCTTTTTGTCGAGGTTGGACGAATGGCTTCATGAGCTTCCTGGGCATTTTTCGATTTGGTTTTATACACTCTGGGTTTCTCAGGACAGGTGTCTTTGCCATAACGTTGACGTATCACTTCCCTCATTTCATCGACCGCTTCACTGGCAAGATGAACAGAATCGGTACGCATATAGGTAATTAATCCAACGGTTCCGGAACCAATATCTATGCCTTCATAAAGCTGCTGAGCAATCATCATGGTTTTTCGTGCCGTAAACCCAAGCTTGCGGGCAGCTTCCTGTTGTAAAGTTGAAGTAATAAAGGGGGGTGCAGGTTTGCGTTTACGCTGTTTCTTCTCAACATGGATAACCTGCAGTTGCCCTCCGGCTTCTTTTAAAAGCGTATCTCTAACGGCATAAGCTTGATTCTGCTCAGTGACACTGAATTGCTCAAGTTTATTGTGTTGATAATGCGTTAAGCGCGCTTCAAATGAGGAGGAATCCTGTTCGCATTGAGCTAAGACGCGCCAGTATTCTTGCACTACAAAACGCTCAATTTCCTCTTCCCTTTCCACAATCAAGCGCAATGCCGGACTTTGTACACGCCCTGCGGACAGGCCGGGTCGGATTTTCTTCCATAAAAGAGGAGATAAATTGAACCCTACAAGATAATCCAGCGCGCGTCTTGCTTGCTGTGCGTTAACCAAATCCATTGAAATTTCACGCGGATGATTAATGGCTTCTTGAATGGATGTTTTTGTTATTTCATTAAAAAATATACGATGGACTTCTTTATTTTTGAGCAGGTTCCTGTCTTTCATTAACTCATACACATGCCATGAAATGGCTTCTCCCTCGCGATCAGGGTCAGTTGCAAGAAACAGAGAGTCCGATTTTTTGAGGGCCTTGGCAATGGTTTCAATATGTCTGGCATTTTTTTCTATTGGATGATAGGTCATTAAAAAATGCTGCTCAGGGTTTACTGAACCCTTGCGGGGTGGCAAATCACGAACATGACCATAAGAAGCCAGCACATCATAATCCTTACCCAAATACTTTTGAATGGTTTTCGCTTTTGCCGGTGATTCAACAATCACCAAGTGTTTACTCATAAAATATCAGCCTCATATCCAGGTTATGAAGAGTTATACATCCGATCTAATGTTTATTTTTTGTTAAAATGATGCCTTGCTTCACATAAGATGACCCCAAAGCAAAAATCAGTTCATCCTAACAAAAACTCAAATAAACCTGTGAATTTTTAATGAAGTGTTAATTGATCTTCTTTTTGGTATAGCACAAGATCCAGGAAAGCCAACTGCTCTGTATCCAGGCTGTCCGCAAGCGTATTGCGAATCGTCCATTTCGTTTCCTGCAAGCTAACCACGCGTGAGTCTGAAAATAACAGCTGATTCAAGATTAATTCAAAAACACGAGCATCGATAATTCCCCATAATTTGAGGCGAGTGAGAAATTGATAACTGGCTTTGGTCAGTTTTAGCCTTTCATCCGAGGTGAAAACACGCGTCGATAATCCATTGGCCCCTTTTATACAAATAAGATTCTCTTGTGAATCCAGATCTTCTTCCGTTACTTCTTCAACAGAAGTTCCTGATTCGCTACCTGAATTCTCCTTCTTTTTCAGTTGAGCAAGGCTTTTTTCAAAAAGACTTAACAACATTTCAAATAAATTTTCTTTCATACTAACACCTCATGTAACCACCGGGAACCGCTTTTACAATACCCTCTAATTCCAAATCAGCCAGTCCGCAGGTTACTTGCTCAACTTCCAATCCGCTGCGAACGATAATTTGATCGATTGTTGTCATCTCAAAACCAATGCACTTTACTAGTTTTTCGTTGGAATTTGCAAGCTTTAATGGATGAGTTTTTTGATGGAAGACCTGCTTTTCCATATTTAATTCATCCATTATATCTTCTACAGAAGTTACCAGTCGAGCCCCTTGCTTTAATAAATAATGACAACCACGAGCTTTGGGATTATGAATCGAGCCAGGAATGGCAAGCACGTCTCTGTTTTGCTCCAAAGCAAAACGAGCTGTAATCAGTGAACCGCTTTTTACTGCTGCCTCAACAACCAATGTGGCTAATGACAAACCACTTATTATACGATTTCTGCGGGGGAAATGTCCAGCCGTTGGTGGACTTTTTAAAGGAAACTCACTCAATAACAATCCATTTTTTCGTATATCTTGAGCCAAACCATGATGCCGCTTTGGATATATATGGTCAATTCCCGTTCCCATAACTGCGATGGTTTTTCCTTCTGCTGCAAGACAGCCCCGATGTGCCTGAGCATCAATGCCCAGTGCCAGTCCACTGACAATAGTCATGTCTCTGGCAGCCAATTCCCTTGCAAAATACTCCGCATTTTCGCTCCCGGTTACGGAAGGATTGCGGCTGCCTACCATAGCCAGAGTTGGTTGCTGTAAGCATGACAGCTGACCGATGGCATACAAAACCACAGGTGGGTCATGAATTTCTTTTAACAGCTGTGGATATTCTTTATCTTCCCAGGTTAAAATATGATGTTCATCCTGGCCTGACCAATTGAAATCTACATCCACGAGACGAAAATTAAAATGAGCAATCGCCTCAGCAAGAGAAAAAGGCAGCCCCTCTTTTTCCAGCTGATGGGCTGAAAGACTAAACATCTCCTTTAAATCAGGCCAGCGCTGAAGTAATTTCATCAATGAACGCGGGCCCAGCTTAGGGATACGGTTAAGGGCCAGAAAAAAACGCAAATTCCTCCTCATGGATTACCCACACCATCCTCTAAATTAATGGTTTGAGTTGAACGAACCACTAAACTGAAGCTTGTTTTACTGAAGGCACGAAAAATCATCGTTTCACCAATTCGCTCTGGAGGAAGGGTGATGGTTTTACCAGGATTTTCCGGATCATTAATCACCCGGCATTTCCCATATATTCCTAAAACATCTCCAGGCTTAAGTCCTGCATCACGACCCTTATCAATAACCACCACCTGCCCCGCAGCACCTTTGGTAAAACCTCCAAGCATATCGATAATGGCCCCTTTTACCTTAAGGGAAGGAGCCTGCGGCTCAAAATAAAGATTAAATTCTGGATGAGTATTCGGTAAAACCCTGTCACGAAGTTTTATCCCTTTATTAATTCCTGTCAGCAACACCATGGCAGGATCACCTTCTTTTACCAGTTCACCATAACCTACCAGTGACGCCTTATATCCCAATATACGATTCGTGCCTGACTCAAGATAGGGCCCGCATTGCCGGAAGATGGCATAAGGATAATTTGTGCCACGAGGTATTTGTGGACATGGCTGTAGATTTTTGACATACACTTCATCACCCTGCCCACCTAAGAGGTGTTCACCTGAAAAAGCAACGATGTAAGGCGCGTTTGTTAATTGATCAGTGTCCATCACTAAAGACTCATTCAGAAAAGGCTTTATATCGTTTAAGGGTATAGGGGGGATGGCATTATCTTTTAACATGGGGCGAAGATGCGGGGATAATTTAATGGTACCGTTGGGCAGAACTTTTAAATAAGGTTGCCGACGGGCATAACGCAAAATGATAACATCGCCTGGATAAAGCCTGTCAGGATTTTTTATTTGCGGATTGGCATGCCAGAGATTTTTCCATTCCCAGGGTTGCTTAAGATAGCAATTGGCAATCCCCCACAAAGTATCTCCATATTGAACAATATATCGTCTTGGTGCCGTTTCCTTTATGGTCAAAGCCTGAAGATCAGCTGACAACAAGAAACACACCAAGAGCAAGAAATAGCGCATAGCTCCAATCCTTTATTCTATTGCATCATATAGCAAGGTGCTTACTTGTCCCGAATGTCTTGCAGTGATTACGGGTATTAGCGATAATAACACGCATTTGACATTGAGAACCAGTCATGATTCGAAGAATACATTATTTACCAGAAAGCGTACTACGAAAAGTGGCCAAACCCGTAGAACATTTCGACGATGAACTGCAAACACTCATCGATGATATGTTTGATACCATGTATGATGCCAAAGGTGTAGGACTTGCAGCTCCCCAAATCGGAATTAGTCAACAACTGTCCGTGATTGATATCAAAGGAGATAAAACAGAACAGCTTGTTATTATCAATCCCGAAATCATTGCTTCTGAAGGTCAACAGGAGTTTCAGGAAGGCTGCCTTTCTATTCCGGGCGCTTACGATACAGTAATTCGCGCTAAGAAAGTAACGGTGCGAGCGCAGGACAGGCATGGCACAGCTTTTGAAATCACTGGGGAAGATCTATTGGCTGAGTGCCTCCAGCATGAAATTGATCATCTGAACGGCAAGTTATTTATTGATTTATTGTCTCCTTTAAAACGCAGCATGGCGCGCAGGAAACTGGAAAAATTCAAACGTCAGCAAATACGCAAACAATGAATTATAATTGCAGCTTTATACTGATATTCCGTTCTCAGTATTTCTTAGCAAAAAAGACGCATGCGGAACGTTAGTTAATTACAAAGTCAATGAGTAAGGGTCCATGAATCGTTTAAGAATTGTTTTTGCAGGAACGCCTGAATTTGGATTATCCAGTCTTGAAGCTCTGCACCAATCGCCGCATGAATTAATTGCCGTCTATACTCAGCCCGATCGACCCTCGGGTCGCGGCAGAAAATTGCAGGCTTCGGCCGTTAAGCAATGGGCATTGCAGAGTGGAATTCCTGTTTATCAACCTGCCAATTTTAAAGACGCTACGGCTGTTGAACAACTGGCTGCTTTATCACCGGATGTAATGGTGGTCATTGCTTACGGTCTTATTTTGCCTGAATTAATCCTCAAACTGCCAAAATTTGGATGTATTAACGTTCATGCTTCCTTATTACCCCGCTGGCGCGGAGCCTCCCCCATTCAGCAAGCTATTTTGCATGGTGACCATGAATCAGGGATCACCATTATGCAAATGGATATGGGCATGGATACAGGTCATGTCATTAAAAAGGCTGCAATAGTACTTAATCCTGAAGAAACAGCGGGAAGTTTACATGACAAATTATCACTTCTTGCCGTCGATCCGCTATTAGCTACGCTAAACGGGCTTCCGCACACCCTTGCAGAAGCTCAAGCTCAAAACCCACAACTGGCAACCTATGCTCCAAAAATCAGGAAAGAAGAAGCAAAAATCAACTGGCATCAACCCGCTATTCATATTGAGCGGCAGATACGTGCATTTAATCCATGGCCAATTGCTTTTACCCATATGGGTGAAACAACGATTCGTATTCATAAGGCTAAAATTAACCCTGTTACATCTGATGAAATTCCAGGTACCATTATTGATATCAGTCGAAATGCCATCTTGGTAGCGACAATGCATGAGAGCATAGCCATCGAGAAGCTGCAATTTCCGGGAGGTAAGGTGCTGAGCATTTCTGAATGGTTTAATTCCAGTCGACAACAACTTTCGGTAAATACTGTATTCCAATGAAAAACAGCGCACGATCCCAGGCGATGAACATTTTGTTGTCCTTATTGAAAAACAAAATGCCTCTAAGCCACTTATTAACGGTTCATCCGACACTACCACCTCTGGGGAAGGAAATATGCTTTGGTGTTTGTCGTTATTATTATCAACTGAAATCACTTGCCGACAGCCTGCTACAAAAACCGCCAAAATCGCTGGAAGTTTGGGTGGCCTTGCTCATGGGGTTGTATCAATTGCATTACATGCGCCAGCCCGATTATGCTGTGGTCAAAGAAACGGTATCACTGCTTGAGTCTCATCATGCTGCTTGGGCAAAAGCGCTGGTCAATGCAGTATTGCGCAATTCTTCAAGACGTTATGAGGAGCTAACCAGTCATCTTCAACAAAAAGAGCAATATCGACTGAATCATCCAGAATGGTTAATAAAAGAGGTAAAAAAAAGCTGGCCTGAGCATTGGCAGATGATAATCAAGGAGAATGATGCGCATCCACCAATGACCCTTCGAGTAAACCGTTTAAAAATCTCAAGAGATGACTATCTGGTAACACTTGAAGACAAAGGCATAAAAGCTAAGCCTCACCCCCTGGCAACAGAAGCCATTGTCTTAAATAAACCTTGCGATGTGCATTTTTTGCCAGGTTTTGCGGAAGGATGGGTATCCGTTCAGGATGCAGCCGCTCAACTGGCTGCTCATTTATTAACGTTAAAACCTGGTATGAGAATTTTAGATTCCTGCTGCGCTCCTGGCGGGAAAACCTGCCATATTCTGGAAACGGAGCCTTTAATTAACAATTGTGTTGCTCTTGATATGGATGGAAAACGCTTGCAGAGAGTTAAGGAGAATCTGAGCCGCTTACAATTATCGGCAACCGTTTTGCAGGGTGATGCAACCCATCCTGAAATCTGGTGGGACGGAAAAACCTTTGACCGTATTTTGCTGGACGCGCCCTGCACAGCCACAGGTGTTATCAGAAGACATCCGGACATTAAAATTTTGCGACAGCCAGAAGATGTCCAAACCATTATTCAAGTGCAAAATCAATTGCTCCGACAGTTATGGCCTTTGCTGTCTTCGGGGGGGCGAATGTTATATGCCACCTGTTCTATTTTACCAGCTGAAAATGAGCAGCAAATCGCTCTTTTTTTATCTGAATATCCTGATGCTAAATGTATAACGGAAAAATATCGATGGGGGCATTTCACGGACCATGGCTGGCAAATTTTTCCCGGTGAGCAGAGTATGGATGGATTTTTTTACAGTCTATTGGAAAAGGAATAAAAAATGACAATAAATTGGCCTTTAATTATGGTGCTCTTTGCTCTATCCACACCAGGGGTAATCATCGCTGTGCCGCGCCTAATCCGCTTTCTTTTGCCCGATAGCAGCAAAAGCTTAATTCAGCGTGTCAGCCGCCTTGCCGTCATGCAAACGCTGTTTATGGTATTTATTCTATCCCTTGGAGGAGCTGTCCTTTCACGCTCTACTGGTTTGCAGGCTGAAATCCTTGAAGCCTTTTTGCAAGGAAAAGCCTCCTGGATATCCTTGCAAAATCTTCTAACACCCGTTTTATTATATGCCTTTATTATAGCTCTTGTGTTCTGTGTGTTTTTTTACGGTGTCCTGGCCAGCATTCTGGATGAGCATTCTTTTCAAATTATGAGAAAATTACATCGCACCTTAGGGCTCGATGGATGCGTATTATACGGGGGAGTTGCGGAAGAGATTATCGCGCGTTGGGGTTTGGTGAATGTAACCGCTTTTTTTGCCATACTTCTTACGCACAGTAGAAGTGACAGCATCATGTGGTTCTCTGTCATTATCAGTGCTCTTCTGTTTTCCTTCAGTCAACTGCCAGCTTACATCGCTGCCGGCTGTAAAAAAAATCGACGTTTTATCTTCTCTTTTCTTTTCCTTTATCTATGGCTGGGAATTATGTTTGGTTTCCTTTTCTGGCAATATGGTTTGCTGGCTGCCATACTTAGTCACATGCTATTTCATGCCTTTTGGTCTTTATATGATAAAAAATAAATGAAGAGAATCATCTTAAATTGACATATACTGTTTTATTATCAATAAACATCAAATACACTGAATTTCGCAATGCCACCAACAAAACAGAATATGAAAAAAACAGATTCCTTTTATAATCTGGAAACCATCGGGGGAATGTTATTGTTTATTGCTGCAATGATAGCAATTTTAATCGCAAATTCTCCTTATCGCTTCGCTTATGAACAATTTTTACAGGTTAAAGTTTTGGTCGGTACTGAGGAAATGTTCATTCGCAAACCTCTGTTGCTGTGGATCAATGATGGCTTAATGGCCATTTATTTCATGCTGATTGGCCTTGAAATCAAGCGTGAAATAAAACGTGGTGTGTTGAATAATGGAACCAATGTCCTGGTTCCCGCAGTAACTGCTCTTTCTGGCTTATTGATACCCGCATCCATCTTTATCCTGTTGAATGCGCATAACACGGTTTATCTTAAAGGTTGGGCCATTCCGACGGCTACTGATATTGCTTTTACTCTCGGCATTATCTCCCTTTTATCTTCCCGCGTTCCCCTGTCTTTGAAAATTCTTTTAACCGCCATTGCCATCTTTGATGACATAGCTGCTATTGTCATCATTGCCTTGTTCTACACGCAAAATTTATCGCTGTATTCTCTGTTTATCGCTCTTGTGTTTACCCTCGTTTTGATTCTGTTGAATTATTTCCATTGCCGACGGCCCTCTGTCTATATTGTCATAGGTATTGCTTTATGGATAGCGGTACTAAAATCGGGTGTGCACGCCACACTGGCAGGAATTGTCATCGCCATGACTATACCGGATCAGAAAAATGAATCCATGTTAGAGCGCCTGGAAAACGGAATTCATCCCTGGGTCGTTTTTTTAATTCTTCCTGTATTTGCTTTTGCCAATGCTGGCGTAAGCTTTATCGGTGTAGATGCCTCTGTTTATCTTCATCCGATTGTCCTTGGAACAGCATTAGGCTTATTTATAGGTAAGCAAATTGGAATTTTCCTGCCGCTGAGTTATTTTTTTAAATTCAAGCATTTTTTAAGAAAGGATGGTATTAATCTAATGCAGTTGTATGGCATTGCCTTAATTTGTGGCGTGGGTTTTACCATGAGTCTGTTTATCGGCTCTTTAGCCTATCATCACTCTAATCTGAGCTTAATGGCTATGGTTAAAATTGGGGTTGTACTTGGATCGCTGGCTTCCGGTCTGTTAGGTTTCCTTGTCTTGAAAAAAGCCCTGAAGCCATTAAAATGAGACTTAAGCTTAATCTGAACGTAATAACTCAACTCCTTTGTTGAGCTATTACTTTTTTAAGCGCCTTTTCGCTGCTTCGCTGTAAATTCCAACAACAATTTTAAATCATGGTGTTTAATTAGTATCTCATAATACATCTTATAAGCATCTTTTCCACCCACAGCCGCTTCTACCATTTCATTCAATTCTTCATCGATTTGATTTTTATCTGTTTGCTCCAGGATATCTTTGCACTCAGGAGAGCTAAATATAACCAGATAGACAACAGCCAACGATTGGGAAAGACATTGGCCTATGACTTCTTCATTTAAATAAGGATTCATTTCTTTAATACATCTTATTATTGAATCGCTTAAGAATTCATTTTGCATCAATACATTTCGGAGAATACTGAGCTTTTGCGAAAAAAATTCTCGATAAAAATTGCTATGATGCATCGTTAAAAAAGAATTTTTACTCATCGATAAACCCGATGTTCTATAATAACGTTCTGACATATTAATAATGGATAGGTCAATAGCTGAGTTTATTTTTGAAAGGCCGCTAAGAATAAGCGTACATGCCTCAGCCAGTTTTTTCTCAAACAAAATATCTCTTTTTTTCAACTCGGCTTCTTCTTGAGGAGATAGCATGAAACACCTGTGAATTAATAGACAAAATATTATTTATCCTATTGTATATATGCCCGTCCACTTTGACCAGATATTTCGCAGTTTTTTCAGTAATCTTTCAATGTAATTTCTGTAAGCTCAGAAACAAACTCGGAAGACAACATTTGTTCAATGTTAATAAAATCCATCCATATGGTTTGTAAGCAAAGCAAGACCTTATAACCTAATCGAAGGTTATTTTCCAGTAACAGCTCAATAAGCTCTATCAGTTCTCTGTTTTTATCGTCATCCATCGATGCTTTATTTTCAAATTCAGAAACAGAAGTTTGGATCATTTGTTCAAACATTTGCTCAAAACATGTTTGCATCAGCTTAGGTATACGCTTATTCCCGTCAAATATACGATGATCGGCGCTGATAGATACTGGTAAAACGTCCTGCTCCTCAAATTTTTTGCAGTGTTTATTCCAAACCATCTTACGGTCAATATCCAGCAAGGTGAACCTGCCAGCTTCATTGATGCGCAACGGCGCCTTCACATGCACATAACCACAATGAGATATGTTACTAACACTCATTAATGGATTTCCCGGCATTGGGTATGGATAAACTCCATTATTCATTTCATCTATCGTTTGATTAAGAATACTCTCTAACTCAGGATGGTTCTTTTCCAGGAGTTCTCTTTTTTTATAACAGTAAACCATCATTTTCAAAATACGACGAATTTTAAAAAACAATTCCTGAACCGGTATGCAATGGCAATTCTCAAAAACAATGGTGGCAAGATGATCGCCACAATTCGGCAGCTTCGCGATAACACCTACATAAGTCTCATCAGACTTGTACAGCTTTGAATGACTTAAATAATAACGAAATTCAGGAGCCTTCGTTAACAACAGGCTGACGGTTTGTAACATCAACGTGGTGATGGTGTGAGCGGGAAAAGTCTTGTTAAAAACATCAAGACAACTAACGTTTAAATTAAACTCCGCCACCATGGTGGGATCAGTGGGATTTTTCCATTGGGTCATGTAAATCTTGCGCATAGATGACATTGGAATGGCATGATTTTTTTCAGCATAACGCTGTATTTCAGGAAACATCTCACGCATTACCCGCATACATAATTTCCAGCCTTCGCCTGGCTCAAGATTGATTTTTTCCAACTGTTGACTGTGCTTTTTCTCTAATGATTGCAGAAATTTAATGCTTCCCTCAACGCCAAGTAAAAAAGCAAAAGAACTGTTATATTTATATTGCAAAAAAACATTGGTCAGCAATTGTTCCTCTATATAAGCCAGCTTTTCCTTGATGACATCCATATTCGGAAGACCAATCTCACGATATAAATCAGCCTCACTGATGTGCCGACGTTCATCGGAAAGAATGGTAGCAAAAACCTTATGCGCAATCCCCTTTTCCTGCATGAGAGAGAAAATTTCCTCTATCCAGCCCTCAGCAATCAAATTTAACAGCATTAAGGCAACTTGAGGACAGTTTTCATTGCGAATAAAATTGCAGAGTTGTTCTATATTCTCATTGTATGTCGGAGGCATGGCGTAGGGAGCACAAAGCATGTATACAATTTTAGTGAACACGATGCCATGAAATATCTCATCCAATAACTGGACATGTAATTGTTGCCTGAATAAAGGATTGGATAATTTTGATTTAAATTTCAAGGGCACCTGAATAGCCAATACCTCTAATTGGGCTAACATGGAAAAAGCGTAGATGTAAAACAGCCTGTCATGCTGAATCTCAAAAGGAAGACCGTCTTTGAAAAGCTCATTGACACGCTCTTCAATAAATTCCTGTTCTTCTTCGGTGATTTGTTGCCATCCTTCCTCTATCCATTTTTCGGAGCCCCAGGTTGGCCTGAGCAATGCATTCAATTTATCCACGTCTTACCCTACAATACCCTGCGAGCATGCATTATCAATGATAATTGCATTAAAAAGCAGACAATCAGTTACAAAAGAACAATCATCATACCTAACTGTCAAGAATTTCGTCAAGAAGAGGAGCTCGCTTACCGTCGACTGAAAAAAGCTGTGAGCCAAATAAGATGAACGGATGAAATCTGATTCGAGCAGTGGAGATTCACTTTAACGAAGAAGACTCGAAAAAGGGTCCTCTAATGTAGTTACAGACCCGTCAACCAATCGTACATGACAGCATTGGCAAAGGATACATTTCCAACCTGACAATGCGTTCCTGCTCCTTCAAAGTCACTAAATTCATAATAATCTGCACCGACAGCTTGACAGAATTCATCGAATTGTTTTCGTGGCTCTCCTCCTTCACTGCTGCCAATCATGGCAAAGCAAGGGCACTCAATATTGCTAATCGCTTCGCCCACGATAAATTGCCTCAAATAAACAAAGGTATTTTTAAAGGAATGCCGCCCGTAACGTATCATTAACTGCTCGCTTTGCACCTTCAGAGCTTTTGGAAACTCACTGTCCGGAATAGAGGGAAAATCCTCAATGGTAAAATCCTCTTCATCAGGGATTTGAGTCGGATCGTAACCAATAAATGAAGATAGATAAGAAAAAACATCAAGAATCGGCGAATTGGCAATAAGAGCTTTAATACGTGGCTCATGGCTCGCTGCTCTTGTAACAAAATAGCCGCCTATACTGATCCCAAGCAGGGATAAATGCTCCATATCCACTTCCTGACGAAACTCAAAATGATCAATCACCTTTTTGACCACGTTTTCAAAATCAGGTTCGAAATAGGTATCGGAATATCTTCTGAATACATCCATCTGACCTGGTCCGGCAAAATGAATGACATTATACCCCCGTTGAATGGCAGCCAGCCCACGCATCAAAAATTCTTCTTCTAAGGTGCCGTCAAAACCACTGACGATCATGATGGTTTTCCGTTTTACACCATCATTTGCCGGGGAAATAAAATAGGCTGGAATATGAATGTTTTTATAAGGAATGGAATGGCTTTCATAATGAATATCCATTGCTGTAATTGCCATACCAAAACAATGTTCTGAATTCAAACCCAGTTTTTGATGATGCTCTGAAGAACAGGGAGAATAATATTCAGCGGCTCGATAGGAATTACAGGCTTTAAATAATTGCTCGCGTGCACTGACAATATGATCCTTGGCCAGGCGTTCCATTCCATCCTTTTTCTGCCATTCTGCCAAACGTTCAAACTCCTTGACCCAGTCTTCAGGATCTCCCTGAGAAATTCGATTGGCAAGTCCCAGACACTCCCCAACGGACGCTCCCCCGTAAGTAGAAGAGCCTAATTGGCGGATTAACTGAAAGTCCATCTCAGGATCATCAAAACCTTTCACAGCAATCTTTCCACGACTAATATCGCTCACGTTCATCCCCTTATGTAAAATGGCTTTTCATCATAGTTTATTTTCATTACCATAAGCAACATAGCAAAATTTTTAACAAAAGTTTGTAAAATATACTCTTATCAGCTAAACATTGAACTATGCGAAAATTAACACGCGAATTCTATGCCCGTGACACGGAAACAGTAGCACAAGAGCTACTGGGAAAATATCTGGTGCGACGGCATAACTCCATTGAACAAATTGGCCGAATTGTTGAAGTGGAGGCTTATCTGGGTCAGCATGATTTAGCCTGTCATTCTTCAAAGGGCTTAACGCAGCGCACCAAAACCATGTTTGGCCCGGCGGGATATGCTTACATTTATTTGATTTATGGAATGTATTATTGTACTAATGTGGTGACTGAAAGTGAGGGTATCGGTTCAGCCGTTCTTTTAAGAGCCGTTGAGCCTCTAAAAAACATCAGCGATAAAACCCACGGTCCAGGATTGCTGTCAAGAGCAATGTCCATTGATAAAACATTAAATAATCATGACATGACCAGTGAGCATTTCTACATTGCCGTAGCTGAAGATAAGTCGTCTTTCCTTATCCAGAAAAAACCGCGTATCGGTGTCGCCTATGCTAAAGAGTGGGCAAATAAGGAATTAAGATTTTATATCAAAAACAATCCCTATGTTTCTAAAAAATGACCTCAGTGACTTAGCCGACATTATGCACCACAATATTTCCAGATAAAAATTTTCAGCAAAAAAGACACAACTGCGGAATGTCAAACTCAGAGAAACAGAGAAAAAAACTTCATAGAATTGACTTGATATTCCGCTAAAATCCTCTCAATATACCAAATTAAGGACAGTTTTTTTGCTATATTTTAAATATAAATTACTGAATATCAACTGACTTGATAATGGCAGACCTATTCAGAATAGCAACAAGGAGAGCACGATGAAAAACCACTGTAAACTAAGTCCCTTGGCACTGGGATTATCCCTGGGTGTTTTTTGGGGAGTATCCTTGTTGATCATGGGATTACTGGCTTATTTTCTTTCCTACGGAGTAGAATTTGTCACGGCGATAAATGCTTTGTACATGGTTTATGAGCCTTCGATACTCGGAAGCATCATAGGCGCCATCATTGGCTTTATCGATGCCTTTATCTGCGGTGTCATTATTGCCTGGTTATATAATTGCTTTGGACGCTGCCATGCATGTCATGGGAAAAAAGCCGAATAATGCTTCATTATTCAGGGTGAAACTGAAAAAATAAAAATTTAAGTGTGCTTTCAATGAGAGCACATGATGTTATCTCACTGCTTGCAGGACATTGGCGTTCGTTAGCGCAGACCAAAAGATCTTAATTTTCTGGATGCCTATAAACATATGTGAGTAGCTCATGTTACCCAGCCTGAATTGAGTTTAAAATTTCGAACAAGGACTATTATGTCAACACAAGATAAAGCTAAAAAAGCCCATGGACATATTGTATTAACCTCACACCCAGCCAGCCACACCACAGCCCCTCTGGGTATTAACTGGGCAGCCGAACATCCAAAAGAACGTGGACCTGTAATTGCTTCGCTGACCAATATCAAGCATCGCAATGCCATAGGAACGCACTCCGGTTCCTATTCAGTTTACCGTGCTCTGGCTGTCGCTGCTGGCGTCCTTGATCCCGAACACAAGCCGGATTTAACCAATACAACTCCTCCTATCAACATCGGTCCCCATAAGCAATGGGCAGAAAAAAATAAAATCGTATCTATTGATCCTTGGGGACATGCCGTCGCCGACATATTTGCAGAAGAAATTCATGCCGGTTATGATATTCGCCCCACCATTGCCATCACCAAAGCGCATATTAATATGCCTGAGTTGCAAACGGCCATTCAAAAAGGCCGTCTTAAGCCCGATGGAGTGATTCTTAGGGAAAACGGTGATGTTGTGGTTACTAAAGCCGCTATAGAACCCGTTTGGTATCTTCCTGGCATTGCCGATCGTTTTAACGTATCTGAAGCTGAGCTGCGCCGAACCCTTTTTGAACAAACCGGAGGAATGTTTCCTGAATTGGTTACTCGCAGCGATCTCAATGTCTTTTTACCTCCTATTGGTGGACTGACGGCTTATTTTTTTGGTGATGTTACCACCATTCATGACTCTAAAATTGAGTTATCCTGCCGCATTCATGATGAATGTAATGGTTCTGATGTTTTTGGCTCAGATATCTGTACCTGCCGGCCTTATCTTGTTCACGGTATAGAATTGGGCATTGAATCCGCACAACGGGGAGGAGCAGGGCTCATCGTTTATAATCGCAAAGAAGGAAGAGCTTTGGGAGAGGTCACCAAATTTCTTGTCTATAATGCCCGCAAAAGACAACAAGGCGGGGATACTGCCGCGAAATATTTTGAAAGAACCGAGTGTGTTGCTGGCGTACAAGACATGCGTTTTCAGGAACTTATGTCAGATGTATTGCATTGGCTGGGTATTACTCGTATTCATCGCTTCGTCTCTATGTCCAACATGAAATATGAAGCCATCATCCAGTCGGGCATTGAAATTAATGAGCGCGTCACGCTTCCTGACGAACTCATTCCCAAAGACGCACAGGTGGAAATGGATGCCAAACGTGCCGCCGGTTACTTCTCTCCGAATCGTATTGTCGATATCAATGAATTGGCATTGCCTAAAGGACGCAGCCTCGATGAATAAAGAAGATATTTTAAAAAAATTGCGCAATTTACATACCATTCGCTCGCAAGCTTATCGTCTTCTGGAACTGGCGCAACAAAACAAATTAAAGTATTTCAGCCTGGATGCACAGCAACTTCCAGCTACAGCCAGTTATATTTCTGAAGTCATTATGGATAATTATCCTTCTCTGGAGATACCTTATCACAGCCGCTGGCGTCATTTTGAAGCAGGAAACATTGATCGTATCAAGGAATTGCGTCAACACTTAAACCAGCTTTCAACAAATGAACAAGGGAAACTGTTCTTTGAATTGGTTATCATCAGCGTTTTACTCGATGCCGGGGCCGGTAAAAACTGGTCTTATCATGAAAAAAAAACCGGACAATGGCTTAATCGTTCTGAAGGGCTAGCTGTAGCCAGCCTTGAACTCTATCTTTCCGGGGCTTTCAGTAAGGATGCAAAACAGCCATGGCGTGTGGATGGCCGACGTTTGCTGAGTTTTACAAAAACGCAGTTGGAAGAAAGTTTCCAGGTAAGTACAGCCAACCCTCTTGAAGGGATTGACGGTCGTTTAAGCTTATTGAATCGCTTAGGAAGTGTGATTGGGCAAAAAACAGAATTTTTTGGACCAGAAGGCAGGCTAGGCAACTTTTATTCCTACATCACTTCTTACTCTTCTCAGCAAGAGACATCCGTCCAGACTCTCTTCGAGTCCGTACTGTCAGCCTTTACAGATATCTGGCCCAAGCGACTTCAACTGGCAAATACAGCTCTTGGAGATGTCTGGATTCATACTGCATTAAAAACTGAAGCGCAAGGCTCGGAATACATTCCTTTTCATAAACTGTCCCAATGGTTGACTTATTCACTCATCGAGCCTTTGCAATGGACAGGATTTCATGTGAATGATATTGATTTATTAACGGGTCTGCCGGAATATCGTAATGGCGGTTTGTTAGTGGATATGGGTTTACTGAAAGCAAAAAGCGATAATGTGCTGAATAAACCTCACCGGGCTGAGTCTGAGCTTATCGTGGAATGGCGAGGCCTAACGGTCGCCTTACTGGATGAACTGGCAGAAAGGATTCGTGACCATTTCAACCTTGATGCAGAAAAACTTCCTCTTGCCAAAATCCTGCAAGGAGGAACCTGGGAAGCAGGACGAAGAATTGCTGCACAAAAACGCACTGAAGGTACTCCACCCATTCAAATCATCAGCGACGGCACTGTTTTTTAAGAAAAAGGATAAACATGAGCACAAACATCATTGAAGTCAAACACCCTCTGATTCAGCATAAGCTGACCATTATGCGAAAAAAAGAAACCAGCAGTGCTAAATTTCGAACCTTGCTTCATGAAATCAGCATGCTACTGACTTATGAAATCACTCGTGATCTTGAGCTTGATTTTGAAGACATTGAAACACCTTTAGCCTCTATGTCAGCACCGGTATTGAAGGGGGAAAAACCCATTTTTGTTTCCATTTTACGCGCTGGCAATGGTCTGTTAAATGGCATGCTGGAATTGATCCCCACAGCACGGGTCGGTCATATTGGCTTGTATCGGGATACAAAAACCGCCATGGTAGTGGAATATTATTTTAAATTACCTGAACATATTGAGAACAGAGATATCATTGTCGTTGACCCTATGCTTGCCACCGGTCATACCGCGGTCGCAGCGGTTAATCGAATCAAAGAAGTCAAGCCCAAATCGATTAAATTTCTTTGTCTTTTAGCTGCTCCTGAAGGCTTATCCACCTTCCAGGAAATGCACCCCGAAGTCCCCGTATACACCGCCGCCATTGATGAAAAACTCAATGAGAAGAGTTATATTTTGCCAGGCTTAGGCGATGCCGGAGATAGAATTTACGGCACAAAAATGGATAATTAGAGCAGAGTGCAGGCTGGATTTTTTACCTCAATCCGAATTTACGAAAAAAACGCCAGCCTCGTCTTAATTAACTAGTTCAATTCTTTTTTTAAGCCACCATGCTCTGCCAACACACGTCCCATAGCCTCTTTTAATACAGGGATATTTAAATCAACATCCCCAGCTTTATTGATCCATTGCAAATCTTCAAGGACTTCGCGGCTGCGTTGTCCTCCTCCATAAAGGGCATGTTGAAAAATTTTATCTAGGGTTAAATCCTTAAGATTAATTTTAGATTTTCTTAAAGAACCAAAAAAACCATGCCTATCCATGTCCCAATGTCTTTTATAATGTTTTTCGAAAGCCGTTAACAAATCTTTTTCACTGATATCAAGTTCTTCGGATTGGATCGCCTCCACCTGCGGTGCAGAAAAATGATATTCAATACTGTATTTTTCATAAAATTTTTCGGCAAGAAAGGCATGTAGGTCAGCTGTTGGATGCACATCATCCCAAAACATATAGCCAGTGGAGGGGGAAAGATGTTTTTTTTCGTCGATTTTAAAATCTTTAGATTTTGTAAATGGTGTCCTTAATTTATCCTCCTCAAAACCGTATTTTCCTGGGCTGTTATAGGCTTCGGAAAACAAGCCGTTCACATCAAAAACATCAAACGAGCAATGAGGATATAATTCTTCAAGTTCCTTGCATTTTTCAGCCAGGAGTTTGTTAAAATACTCTGAACACTTCTGGGCATTTTCTTTTTCTGACTTGCTTTTAGCCTGGTATCTTGGTGTGAGTGAGAGGTCAGGTAGGTTAAAGAGAACAAAATGGCGATAGCCATTTTTCATCAAAGCCTTTATATTTTGTATTCTTGCTTGAACAGCACGCTCTGCCTCAATCTCAGAAGGTTCCCGGTTAACCGTAATCAGATCATTGGCCATATCATTACCCATAAGTATGTCCAAAAGCGCGTGTAAATACTTCACGCGCTTTAATATATTCATAAAGGGTTCGTAAACCTTTCCACATCACAATAGGACCGGGCTCACCGTCATGCTTTCGTCCGAGAAAACCTCCTAATTGGGCAATCATTCTCAGAGTATCTTTCAGGGTTGGGGGTTCATTTGGAGGGGGTTTTTCATAGATCATAACATAGGCGGTTTGCCATTCTATGGGCTCAAATAGACATTCACTGCTTAATGATGGGGAAGCACGACCAACCATGGTCATGAACAAAATACGCCAAGCAACAATAAGATACAGAGCGAGGCAAGGGTCAAATCGTTGCTTGTTGCTTAACTGCAATTTTTCAATAGCGCATCCGCTTTTCAATACCTTGAAAAAAATTTCGATCTGCCAGCGACATAAGTACCATTGAATTACTTGTAACGCTGCTTCCAAGTTGGATATAGGTACACTGGTTAAAAGTGTCCACTCGATTGCTTTCTCTCCAGGCGGTGGGTTTGTCTCTGTGGCAATGATTGTTGTTATTTTAACGGGGGTAAAACCTTCTTTTGCTTTATCCCGAGGAGGGAGCAAAGTCACTTCTTTTGCATAAATATCTTGTGCTACTTCTCGTTTTTTTCTATTTCCAAATGAGGACGTAGTAAATGTTATTTTTCCAATACTGGAAGAGGCTTTTACGCTTGTTTTTAATTTATTGCGTTTTTTAGGTTGATTCTCATCCAAAATAGAACGATCGAATGTTGCTCTAATCACCCAATCGGCAGTTCCTTTAGCGAAAGCTGTATTCGCTTCATGATAGATATCATAAATATCACCTTCTCTATCAGCAATATAAACAAATTGAGTATCGGGCATTGCCTTAGCAAGTTTTGTGGCTTTTTTATAACCTCTGACCCACCGGTAACTTTCCTTGTCTTTTATTGCTTTTGAATCACGTTCAGCTCTTCGTTCTTCTGAGCTTCGATGCGTAAATTTTTCCCGTGACCACTGTTCATAGTCAACTACTCCTAAACATTCGCGGTTGGGCGTTACCGCAAGAGTGGGATGAAGAAAAAGACCCCGCACGTTATCTTGTTGAATAGGGCCAATATCTTCACGTTCTTTTTGACCGCTATAGTTAAGCGTTGTTGTGTCTTGAAGCAATAAGATAATCGGATGTTCTTTAATTCGCTTAAGGGTGGCTATGCGATGAGGTTTTATAATTTTTTTTGCGGTAACCGTATTATTCTCAAAAAATCGATAGGCTGCTTTGGTTTCCGACCAACCTTTACAACTTTCAGGTATACTTGATGTTGGTTTATCACTAAACCTTTTTAATAACTCTTTTGCTCGTTTATTTAAACGTTGATCGCCGATATTCACGGAACCATACTCATGGTCGATCCAATCCATGGATAATACTGCCTTTAAAAAGGCAGCATTATCTCAAAAGTAAGGAAAAATTAATATAGCATTACTTATGGGTAACGATATGATCATTGGCCCCTGACCATTCAACGACTAAAGTTTGCGCTTTATGTTCTTTGGACAATTGATGTTGTGCATCATAGGAGAGCAATTTTTCACGTTTTCCAGTCAAGGTGGCAAGAATAAGGCGGCTAAAAAAACGCTTGATGCTATTACTTGGCCACCAATGATAATCAAAAGCCGTCAAACCACCTTCATCATAGTTTCGAACAAAATCAAGTCCTTTATATTTAACATATAAATCATCTGCCAAAAGATAACTGTGCTCAGCCAGTGCTTTTAAATGGGGTTTGCCTTCAATAATTTCATCAGCAATATCCTCAGGTGTTAAATGATATTTAATTTCTTCTTCATCGATGACAAATTGTTCAGCAATTTTTGCACTAATAGTATCCGTCCATGTATAACCGTTGGTAAAACGCCCTTTTGGCGATTTTCCTGCCAATCCACTTAACCAGCGCATAGGAATAAAACCCAACAATTTACGATGAGCCATGGTGCCTCGGTCAGACAAGCTGTCACCCATCATTACAAAATGTCTTATTTTTGCTGGTTTCATACCTCACCCGGGGAAATGCTTATTGTGTGAGCATTATATCTAATTTTTATTAAAAAAAGATTAAGCTTTATTTTTCTTTCTAAAGCAAAATTTATATCTTTTTCTGTCTTTCGAGACTCATTTTGGGATTTGTGCATATAATTGATACATCAATATTGAATTATCAATAAAAGCCGGTATCCTTTTTCAAGAAAATGGATACCGGCTTTTTGAGCTTCTAAATCAGGCAATCGCCATGGCCTGTGATGCAGCATTCAAGACAGCGGCAAGGCGAATGACCGATTGAATGGCTTTTCTACTTAAACCATGTTGAACAAGCTGCCTTGTATGAGAAGCCATACATAAACCACAGCCATTAATGGAGGATACGGCCAGGGCATATAGCTCGAAATCCAATTTATCCACCCCATGAGTATTTAAGCCATTCATACGTAATTGAGCAGGCATGCTGGCAAACTCTTTATCTTCAACAAGATGAATAAAACGATAGTAAACGTTATTCATGGCCATTAAAGTGGCGGCAGTTTTTGCCGCTTCTTCAAGTTCAGGCTGGTAATCAGAGCCGACTTCGGCTTGAATGGCTTCAATTAAGGACGAATTTTTCAAGCTGTAAGCAACAGCTAAGGCCACACCGTAAAACTGCACAGGAGCTAATCCAGTTTGTTCAATATTGCTGAAAAGATTGCTCAGATTAAGACGTATATCCTTAGCAAAATCAGGTAATTGTTGTTTGATCATTTCAATTGACATAATAACTCCAAAAGGACAATTTTTTGCCCTGTAAAATGATGACTTAAATCATGACACAAAAAGTATTTAATACTCTTTATATGAACGATATAAAGGCAATATAGCTGCCTTTATATCGAATTCATGTTAATTAAAGGGTTTCTCCGCCCACAGGTCGGTTACATGGACATAACTCATCCGTTTGCAAGGCATCTAAAATGCGCAGGATTTCCTGGGGATTACGACCTACATTAAGACCATTCACACTGACATGCTGAATGATATTCTCCGGGTCAACAATAAATGTAGCCCGAAGCGCAACTCCGGCTGATACATCGCGAACGCCGAGACCATCGGTTAACTGGCCTTGTGTGTCGGCAAAACTGTATTGATTAAGCTGATACAGATCTTTATGTTCACGACGCCAGGCCAGCTTTACAAACTCATTATCTGTACTTCCGCCTAACACCACTGCATCCCTGTCGGCAAATTCTCCATTCAACTTGGCAAACTCAACAATTTCCGTTGGACAGACAAAAGTAAAATCCTTCGGATAAAAGAAAATGATTTTCCATTTCCCTGCAAAGCTTTTATCTGTGATGGTTTCAAATGCGGATTCGCCGTTTTCTTCGTGATGATTAAAACCAGGCTTAACAGCCACAACCGAAAATTCCGGTAATTTTTGACCTACGGTTAACATATTTTCTCCTTTTTTATTGATTAAGTGACATGCTAAGTATAAGATGACAATAGAATCATTTAAAATGAATAAAATTAATCATGTTAATCGATATAATCAATGAAAAGACTACCGAGCATTAAACAATTACAATATTTGCTGGCTTTACATGAACATGGTCATTTCGGCCGGGCTGCAGAAGCCTGTTTTATAGGCCAATCCACACTCAGCGCTGCCATTACCAATCTTGAAGAAACATTAGGGGCCCAGCTGTTAGAGCGCGATCATAAAACCTTTATCTTTACATCCTTAGGAAAAGATATCGTTAAACAAAGCCGACGCATTATTGAGCAATGCGTTGAAATGACTGAATTTGCAAAACATCAGGGGCAAGCCATGCGAGGTACGCTGCGTTTAGGATGTATTCCGACCATCGCACCTTTTATTCTCGGTGAATTCATGACGTTAACGGGAAAACAATATCCTGAATTACAGCTACTTTTACGTGAAGACACCACAGACAATGTCTTACATGCCTTGGCAGAAGGCCATCTGGATCTGGTTATTTTGGCGCTCCCTTATGCAACGGATCTTTTTTACACTAAAATTCTGGCCAAAGACCCGTTTAAACTGGTGTTACATCGTGATTGGTTAAATAAAGGGTTTGAAAAAGACATTCATTTTTGGCCGGATGAAAGCATCTTTTTACTGGAAAAAGAACATTGCTTAACCACACATGCTTTACAGGCCTGCGAATTAAGGGAAAGCCAAAAAATCAATCCTTTTTTTGCCACCAGTCTGCACACGCTGACACAAATGATCAATAACAAACTAGGAGTCAGTTTTCTGCCCCAAATGGCCATTAATAGTGGCATACTTTCATCCACTGCGCTGATACAACTCACACCGAAAGCCCAAAATGCCTATCGGGAAATTGGTGTCGCCTGGCGAAAAACATCGGCCAGTCAACAAAATTATCAGATAATTGCCGATATTCTCAAAGAGGTTTTAAAGATGAAATGTAAGCCATCCAAGGGCACTGAATGATTTAGACCGCGTGCTGTCAACATGCAAAATCATCCCTGTATGCTAAACTAACTGAAAGCAACAGCAGAAAAAAAGGGACTTTGAATGGCTCTCAATGTTAATTTGCGTGGACCCTCTTTATTACGTGATCCATTACTCAATAAAAGTACCGCTTTTACCGCCAACGAACGTGATCGATTTGAATTAAACGGCTTGCTTCCTCCACATATCGAAACCATTGAAGAACAGCTGGTTCGCTGTTATGAAGCCTATTCCATCAAGCAGGACCAACTGGAAAAGCACATTTATTTGCGTGCCTTACAAGACCATAATGAAACTCTATTTTATCGTCTGATTCTGACTCACATTGAGGAAATGATGCCAATTATTTATACGCCAGTGGTTGGCGAGGCCTGTCAAAAATTTCATCGTATTTATCGCCAGCCTCGCGGCGTATTTCTCAATTATCCCGAACGAAACAAAATAGAGCGTATTCTCTCAGCAATTGCTGCTCATCGTGATGTAAGAGTGATTGTCGTTACGGACGGTGAGCGCATTTTAGGATTAGGTGATCAAGGAAGTGGAGGTTTGGGAATCCCTATTGGAAAACTATCATTATATACAGCCTGTGGCGGCATTCATCCTGCAAATACATTACCGGTGATTCTGGATGTGGGTACAAACAATCAGGAGAAACTGGATGACCCGGAATATTTAGGTTGGAGACACGAGCGTATTTCAGGAAATGAGTATGATGAATTTGTTGACAGCTTTGTGCAGGGTGTAAAAAAACATTTTCCGAAAACCTTATTGCAGTTTGAAGATTTTGCCCAGCTTCATGCTTATCCACTTTTGAAACGCTATCAGGATCAATTGTGCACTTTCAATGATGATATCCAGGGAACCGCTGCAGTTACAGTGGCAGCCATTGTTGCAGCCACAAAAGTAGCCGGCGAAACACTTAAAGATCAACGTATTGCCTTGTTAGGAGCAGGCTCAGCCGGTTGTGGCATCAGCGAGCAACTGGTTCAGGTCATGATACAACAGGGCTTGACAGAGTCAGAAGCACGTTCTCGTTTCTACCTCGTTGACCGCGTTGGTTTACTGCATGACAAAATCGTTGGATTACTGCCTTTTCAACAAGCATTTGCTCAACCCTATGATACAGTCAAGAACTGGCAAGTAAGCAACCCGGATAATATAAGCCTGGAGGACGTTATCCATCAGGTTAAACCCACGATATTACTTGGGGTTTCAGGCCAGCCCAATCAATTCAGTAAATCCATGATTGAAAAAATGTTCTCCTATTGTAAACGCCCTATTGTGCTTCCCTTGTCCAATCCCACATCAAGAGCTGAAGCCATACCTGAAGATGTGTTGAATTGGACCGATGGTCAGGCTCTGGTAGCCACTGGCAGTCCTTTTGAACCGGTAAATATCCATGGACACCATATTGACATTGCCCAATGCAATAACGCCTATATATTCCCCGGGGTAGGTCTTGGTGTCGTTGCCTCAAAGGCAAAAAGAGTTAGCGATAAAATGATGATGGCAGCCGCTATTGCCTTGAGTGAACTAGCACCGGCAATGAAAACGGGTGAAGGGCGGCTTTTGCCAGAATTAATCAATATTCGTCAGGTCAGCCGTCACATTGCCAAAGCCGTTATCCAACAAGGCATCAAGGAAAACCATATTTATCCTTTAGATGATTTAGCGATTGAACAAAAAATAAATGAAACCATGTGGTATCCGGATTATCAGGTATACAGCTAATGGAATATAAAGATTATTATAAAATCATGGGAATTGACCGTTCAGCCACCCAGGAAGATATCAAGCGAGCCTATCGAAAGTTAGCCAGAAAATATCACCCTGATGTAAGCAGTGAGCCTGATGCTGAAGTCAAATTCAAAGAGCTTGGGGAGGCCTATGAAGTCTTGAAAGACCCTGAAAAACGGGCAAAATATGATAAATATGGTCAATATTGGCAAGAACAGTCCCAACGACAAAGTGCAGGTCAACAGCAGTACGGTTATTCTTTTGACGAAGCCACTGCCGCAGATTTCGATGAATTCATCAACAGCATTTTCAGGCAGCGCTCACGTCAAAAAAGCTATCAGTCCTATTTTGATGAAGGACAGGACATCCACGCAAGAATGACCATCAGCCTGGAAGACAGTTTTTACGGAAGAGAAAAAACCTTACAACTTCAGGTGCCGACCCTTGATCAAAATGGATTTATGAATTATGCGCAACGTTCCATCAAAGTCAAAATACCGAAAGGGATTACGAATAAAAAACAAATTCGCTTAAAAGGACAAGGCGGGCTGGGCGTTGGACAAAAAGCCGGTGATCTATACATTGAAATTTACATTCAGCCCCATCCCCTATTTCATTTAAATCATAAGGATATTCATCTCGATTTACCCATTACGCCCTGGGAGGCAGCACTTGGGGCAACCGTACAGGTACCTACCCTTGCTGGGCGAGTAAATCTGAAAATCCCCAAACTATCACAAACCGGGAAACAATTGCGTCTGAAAGGCAAAGGATTACCTGGTAGCCCTGCAGGGGATCAATATGTCCGACTGAAAATCGTTATTCCTCCTGTAGAGAATGAAAAAGCAAGACAGTTGTATGAACAACTTGCAAAATCCTTTGACTATAATCCTCGTGAACATCTGGGAGGAAGCGGATGAACGACAAAAGAAAAACAGATTCAGGGTGTGAAGAATGGTTTGCTTTATCCATGAGCGAAGTGAGTTATTCTTTCGGGGTGGGTACGGAAATCATACAGGAAATCATCGATGAAGGCATTGTTACACTCAAAAAAGACAAACACAATCAGTGGCAATTTGACAGTGAATCGATTCGCTGTATACGTATGGTTTTACGACTCAAACAGGATCTTGGAGTAAATATAGCAGGGGCTGGTCTGGCTCTGGATCTAATGAAAAAGATCGAACAACTGCAAAAGGCAGTAAACAATCAGGGATGAACGAGCGCATCAGGAGGAAATATGGAGCGATTTGCAGACCGATATGCAGCAGGAAAACTTCTGGCTAAAGAATGTAAACCGTATGCTAACCGGCCAGATACACTAATATTGGCCTTACCACGAGGCGGAGTTCCTGTAGCTTATGAAGTGGCTAAATCATTGTCCTTACCCCTCGATGTTTTTGTTGTGAGGAAATTAGGAATGCCAGGCTATGAAGAATTAGCCATAGGGGCGATAGCCTCAGGTGACGTGACCGTTTTTAATCAGAATATTTTAAATCAATTTAATCTCTCCCAAGCTGCGATTGACAACGTCATTGAAAAAGAAAAGGCGGAATTAAACCGTCGTGAGAAAACTTATCGTGGCAAAAAATCACCCTTAGACCTCAAGGATAAAATTATTATTCTGGTCGATGATGGCATTGCTACGGGCGCAACGGTTAAAGCGGCCATCAAAGCCATTCGCTGGCAAAAACCGCAAAAAGTGGTTCTTGCCATACCTGTGGCAGCTCTATCCTCTTATGAGGAAATGAAAGCACTGGTCGATGAGGTTGTTTGTTTAATGAGACCTGAATATTTTAACGCAGTAGGTTTATGGTATGAAGATTTTTCACAAACTTCCGATGAGGAGGTTTTTCAATTACTAAAAGATAATGACATACCATCGGCGAATGAGAGCTAGAATTAAGTTAATCAGTAAGTGGTCGATATTAAAGAGAATGAAACCTAAGTGATGCTCAAAAACGGAAAATAGCTATGGATACCAGCATACATAAACATCATATCCCTCCCAGCTCGGTCGTTTTAAAAAGCCATGTCAACCGATATGCTCTAATTGGGCTTATGATTTCCATCGTTAGTATTGTGGTCGCAACCTTCCTGGTCGCCTATCAAATGACAGGAGAAATCACGTTAGGCAGCCTACTTCTGGCGCAAACATCCAATCCCGCCATCTGGGCTTTGGATCTGACGCCTTTCATGTTCGCCTACTGGGGACAGGCTTTTTGTTACGGATTGGCAGATAAAGCGGAATCGATCCTTGAAGATAAGGAAAGGGAGTATAAATCTAAAAGCAGTGATCTGAAATTAAAACTTGAATACGAAACCAATCATGACAGCCTAACCCAATTGCCTAATCGCCGACTCATTACAGAGAAAATTGACCAGCTCATCAGTCAAGTTCCTTCCTCTTCCCTGGCTGTGATTATTATAAATATTAACGATTTCAAAAACATTAATTACAATGTTGGCGTCTTTAATGCAAATCATATTCTTAAACAATTCGCTGAAAAATTGAAATCAATTCTTCTTGAACCTTTTCTCTTACGTGCTTGTATGGGAATGAACCTGGTAGCTCATTTACAAGCGGATGAATTTGCCATTATGTTACCGAGGCTTAATCCGGAAATTAGTCTTAAAACAGCCATACAGAACATTAATGATTTAACTTCCACGGACTATATGGTTGACGGTCTTAATATACATATTGCCACGACCATAGGAGTAGCTGTTTATCCTGAGCATGGCAGAAATGCAGAAGAATTGATCCACCATGCTAACGTCAGTGCTTATAATGCGCGAAAGGAAAGGAAAAATTTTGCCATTTATGATGCAAAAATGAATGAAGATTACACGCATAATCGTATCTTATTAGCAGAATTAGAAAACGCTCTGGAAAATGACAAATTAGAAGTTCATTATTTGCCTTTCTTTGATATCGCTTCGAGAAAAATTGTCGGAACTGAAGCTTCAATCCAGTTTTACAGTCCTAAATTGGGCAAGGTCAATTCAGAAAGAATCGTTTCCTTGATTGAAGGGACAAATCTCACCAAAAAATGGAGAGATACTCTTCTTGAAAAAGCCATCCGACAAACCGCACTCTGGCATAAGGCGGGATTTAAAATTCCTTTGACCATCCATTTGTCCACCTCAGATTTTGCTGATCAGCAATTAGCTGAATCCATTCAAAACCGACTGAAAACCTGCAAGCTATCTGCCAAATATCTTGAAATTGAATTAACCGAACAAACCTGTCTAAGCAACCAGCCTCAGACTTTCACCATTTTAAATCAGTTATCGGCAACGGGCATAAAGATTTTGATTGAAGATTTCTGCAGTGGTCACTCCTCCTTTGTTTATCTAACTCGTTTTCCCATTGACAAAATTAAAATAGACAAATCTTTTATCATGAACATGATAAAAGATGAAAAAAAATTAAAGCTGGTCAAAGCCATGATAAATATCGCCAAAACGCTTAAATTGAAAACATTAGCAATGGGAGTTAATGAGGAAAATATTCAAAAACTCAAAGAAATGGGTTGTAACTACGCTCAGGGTTTACATTTTAACCAACCTGCCACAGCTCAAGATCTCGAGCAATTGTTCAAAACGGACAGGGCTTCTTAAAAAAGAGAAGGCAGGACGATAGACTTGGCTATATAAGGCCATGTTCTCCTATGTTCACAGAACCTAAGTTCCGTGAACAATTGCTCGCATTTTCATCTATGAAAATTTTTGCTCACCGAACCTAAGGCTATGACTGCTTTTCCGTGATTTCTCGATTCGCCGTTTTCTTTTTTTGCTCAGGCTTGGAAGCCCCCTGGCGATTTCCTTGTTGCCCTGATTGGCTTTGCGAAGGACGTCTACGTTGTGACCCAGATCCTGATCTTGATTGTCCGCCTCCCGAGCGGCGTTTACGATTGGACTGACTTTTTGGACGTCGTTCGCCCTGAGTCTGAGGTTTTGCTGATGAATCGACTTTTGATGAAGTCTTTTTTTCCTTTGTTTCCTCCACTTGTGAAGAAGGTTCAGTACTTCCACCAAATAAGCTGCTCCACAAACGTTTGATGAAACCGGCTTGCTGTTGCTTACCAGACAACCGGCCGGAAAAGGCTTTGACCACGGGCTCATCATGTTTTACATTTTCCTTGGCCGATACAAAATGAACTTCCGGCTGCTGAATTAAGGTATAACTTGCCTTCTTGCTTTTACCTACATTATCTTCCTTAAGCCGTGTAATGGAATATTGAGGCGTTTGCATGTAAGGATTGGCAATGATAATAGCAGATACACCATGACGTTTCTCTATGTTCAAAATGAAGTTCCGTTTTTCATTCATCAGGAAAGTGGCCATCTCGACAGGAAGCTGCACTTGTATTTCCGCCGTCTTTTCTTTCAAGGCTTCCTCTTCGATCAAACGAACAATGGACAGAGCATGTGACTGGATGTTTCTTACTGTACCTCGACCTTCACAACGAGGACAAACTTCCTGTGCACTTTCTCCAAGAGAAAGACGAAGGCGTTGGCGCGACATCTCGAGCAAACCAAAGCGGGAAATACGCCCAACCTGAATGCGAGCCCGATCCGCCTGTAAAGCTTCTTTTAAGCGGTTTTCCACCTCACGCTGATTTTTACTGGAGCTCATGTCGATAAAATCGATCACCACCAGACCACCAAGATCACGCAAACGCAATTGACGGGCAATTTCGTTGGCTGCCTCAAGATTGGTATTTAAAGCCGTGGTTTCAATGTCTGAGCCACTTGTGGCTTTAGCTGAGTTCACATCGATGGATACCAGCGCTTCAGTACGATCAATCACGAGAGCGCCGCCGGAAGGCAACAAAACTTCTCGTTGATAGGCCGTTTCTATCTGACTTTCAATCTGATAATAATTAAATAAAGGTATTGTGCTGTTATAGAGTTTCAGATGAGGTAAAAATTCAGGTTTAATATGCTCAATATACTTCTTGGCTTTAATATAGGACACCTGATCATCAATGATGATTTCACTGATCGACTTACGCAGATTATCACGAATGGAACGAATAATAACGTCCCCTTCCTGATGAATAAGGCAAGGAGCCAATTCTGAATCGTAGGCCTGTTTGATAGCTTGCCATTGATTGCAAAGCATGTTCAGATCATCTTGTAATTCTTCCTGGCTCTTTCCTACTCCTGCCGTACGAATGATAAGTCCCATTTCTTCGGGCAGATTCAGCGCATTTAAAGTTTCACGCAATTCCTCACGCTCTTCACCTTCAATACGTCGCGAAATACCGCCTGAATGGGGATTGTTTGGCATAAGAACCAGATAACATCCAGCCAGCGTAATATAAGTGGTTAAAGCAGCTCCTTTACTTCCTCTTTCTTCTTTATCCACCTGAACCAACAGTTCCTGCCCTTCACGAATTAATGCAGTGACTGGAGGTTTTTCATCGCCAAACTCATCGGGATGTTTACTTAAATATTCCGGAGCAATTTCCTTAAGCGGTAAAAATCCCTGACGTTTTGCGCCATATTCAACAAATACAGCATCAAGACTTGGTTCACGTCGTGTAACTATCGCTTTATAAATATTTCCTTTTTTCTTAATTTCGCTTGGACACTCAATGTCCAGATCAAATAAATGATTATTTTTTATTAAAGCAACCCGGACTTCTTCAGACTGAATTGCATTGATCAACATTTTTTCCATTGGTAACCCCATATTTTATGGGCGCCACCACTTAATTCATGATAGTAAAAGGCAATTTTTACTAAAATCTGTTGGCCTTTCTGCTTCTTGGTCGCAAAACTCGATGTTCTGTGCTGCACGGCTCAAACATTGAAGCTTTTTAACTTAAGCTCTCGAAATATCAACAGACTCCTCAATCAAAATTCATTCAATGGACGTGTATAGCGAGTATTAACTTGAATGATCGTATTTTCCTTTCATTCAAGATTCAATGCCCGTATACATCAAATATATTCTTTATAAATGACTGCTCAAAGGCAGTATCATTGATATCAAAACCGTTTGCCATGTCATTTATAACAAAATATACAGTCCTCTGATCAAATTAAGAAAAAGGCGTTCTTTACGCATGACCCATCACCTTCAGGACAGACCGAACGCATGTTACCTCTGGTTTAAAAGGCGCATACTGTTTGATATATCGAGAACAAACAACATCTGGAAATAAAGGTATAAGCCGTTTATCAGGGCGAGTGAAAGTCCCGAAATCATTCGTTATCGATATAAAGCATGTCTGGCATGCGTGGGTATCTGACAAGTTCGTATTCAATTTGGCTCTGGTACTGGGTCGCTTCCTTGTATCATTTTCTTAAGTGGAAGCGCATTTTCCTGACTCCGTTTCTTTTCAACCTTTCTGGATACTGCAGTTTGATTTTTAACGAGCACGATTACCTCGGCAATCAATCTGCTGGCACCAAACCAGCGAAAATCCGCAAAGTCTGATTAAAGTTAATTTTACATCAACCGTTAAGCTTTTATTTAATTATAAGTTATAATTCTGTCGCGCTACAATTAATCTGCGCGATTTAAGATCATATCAAAAAAATCACAAACCGCAAACAGGTTTATTTACCATGAATAAAGTTCAATATCACGAAGTCCATTCTGAAGAGCATGGGCAACGACTGGATAATTATCTGATTCGCATCCTTAAAGGTGTGCCAAAAAGTCATATATACCGTATTATTCGCAGCGGTGAAGTTCGCATTAATAAAAAGCGGGCAAGAATCAACACACGACTGGAATACGGCGACCTCATTCGCATTCCTCCCGTTCAGGTCTCCGATAAAAAAGAATTTTTTGTCGGAGCTGCACTGGAAAAACAACTGCAGGCTTGCATTATACATGAAGATTCTCAACTTCTGGTGGTCAATAAACCAACAGGAATTGCCGTTCACGGTGGCAGTGGTTTGAGTCTGGGCATGATTGAAGCTTTTCGCAAAATTCGCTCAGATCTTCATTACCTGGAACTCATACATCGTTTGGATAAAGATACTTCCGGCTGTCTTTTAATGGCCAAAAAACGCAGCATCTTAAGAGCCATCCAAGCGGACCTTGCAACGCGCAAGGTACGTAAAACCTACTGGGCATTATTGGCACATCCCTGGCTTGGGAAAAAAACAGTGACTGTGGACGCTGCTCTGGAAAAAAATACACTTTTATCAGGGGAGCGACTGGTCAAAGCCTCAGACACTGGAAAATCGTCTGAAACCCGCTTTAAACTTTTGGAAAATTTTCAGCAGGCCTGCTGGATAGAAGCATTGCCTAAAACGGGACGAACGCATCAAATAAGGGTACATAGCGCCCTCATGGGGCACCCTATTATAGGAGATGGAAAATACGGCTTTATTGCAGGCGAAGTTGAAGGGATTGCAAAGCAGCAAAAAAGACTTTATTTGCATGCAAGAGAAATTCAATTTAATCTGAACGGTATTGAGCATAAATATTATGCAGATATTGATGAAGAGTTTAAAGCAACTCTTGAAAAATTACGTATGAGGAGTTAAAAAACAAATGAGTAGTTTATATCATTTGATCATCTTTGACTGGGAAGGCACATTGACTGACAGTTTAGGGCAGATTGTCCATGCCATCTCCAAAGAAGCTCATGCTCTGAATTTCGGGAAAATTAAGCCGGAAGTAGCGCGTCAATATATTCATTTGGGCTTGGTTCCAACTTTGAAAAAAGTGCTGCCTCAGTTAACTACTACCCAGCATGAACAACTTTTATATCAGGTACAGCAAAAGCTCACGGCCAAATCTGCAGAGGTTCACTTAATACCTGGAGCAAAAAAATTTATTCATCAATTACAAAAAGCGCATATTGATTTGGCCATTGCCTCCAATAAAAGTCAGGTTTCTTTGCAGCGAGCACTGAGAGCAAGTCATCTGGACAGCATTTTTAAAATCACACGCTCTGCTGGCCAGACACCTCCCAAGCCAGATCCACAAATGCTTAAAGAAATCATGGATGTCTTTGATGTTAATGCCCAGACAACATTAATGATTGGAGATTCGATGGCCGATATGGAAATGGCGAATAATGCAGGAGTCACCGCCATTGGCATGGATTTTTACCAGCAACAGGCAAGCTCATTGAAGGAAGCAGGAGCAAAAAAAATTTTTGATAACTATCCGCAATTAGCAACTTATCTGGGGTTAAATCATTAATTATTTATCTGTATATTATTCTTACTTGAACCCGGTTCAAAGTTTACTTGAATTAACTTTAAACGCGATATCTTGCATGACCGTATTTTAGATAAAAATTGAGTAAGAAGCGCTGTTTACATAGATACCCATTAAAACGTGACGCTTCAGAAGATGACTTGGGAGCCAGAAATTGAGTACATTAACCAGCCTGCCGAATTTACTAACTTTACTACGCATCTTACTGATTCCCATCTTTGTCATTGTCTTTTATTTGCCTTTTTCCTGGGCACATGCAGCCACCGCTATTATTTTTGCCATTGCCTGTTTAACCGATCTGCTGGATGGCTACCTCGCCCGCAAACTGAAACAAATCTCTATTTTTGGTGCCTTCCTCGATCCTGTGGCCGACAAACTCATTGTCGCCACAAGCTTGTTATTATTGGTCGGAGTGAGAGATCTTAATTACATCACTCTGCCAGCCATTATTATTGTCGGACGTGAGATTGTCATTTCAGCTTTGCGTGAATGGATGTCGGAAGTTGGGAAAAGGACCAGTGTTACTGTTAGTTACATCGGCAAGGTTAAAACAACCATGCAAATGGTAGCGATTATTTTATTGCTTGCCTTTCACCCGGTAACCTCATCATGGTGGGGCATATTAGGTTTTATCTTGCTCTATATTGCTGCCATTCTGACCATTTGGTCTATGGTGATTTATATTGTAATTGCCTGGCCTGTTCTGATTAAAAAAAGTTAAGCTTTTTACTTGCATTATTGCACAAATCTAAACACAATTTATCGTATCAACTTATTGCTTACGCAAAAGTCAATGAAAATGGACCGCCCATATAATCAATTTTTATTTTTTTTCGGTATTTTATTGTTCTTTTATTGTCCATTTTCTTTGGCTAATCCTCTGATATTCATTACTTATTATCCTACAAGTTCGACCACTGAAATGGCATACGCAATTGCTAAAGGCACACAAACCATTCCTGGAATCGATGTAAAAATTTTACCGATCGATAAAGCCCATTTTAATAATGTAAAAAATGCTAATGGAATCATTATTGGAAGTCCCGTTTATAATGCAAATGTAGCTCCACAAGTTCAGCAATTTATTAACACCTGGCCACTGAATGTTTCCTCATATCGAGAAAAAGTTGGAGCGGCCTTTGTTGTTGGCGCTGGAATTTCCGCTGGCGAAGAAGGAACCCAGATGAATCTTATTCGAGCAATGATGATTTTTAATTTTATTATCGTAGGCGGTCCAAATTGGCGCCAACCTTTTGGTGCATCAGCCATCACCCATAATAAATTAATAAAAAAAGAATCAGAACAACAGCACCTTAATCCAGAATTTTTAAAAAGAGGGGAAGCATTAGGGCGACGAGTGGCCGAAGTGGTTCTTCGTTTACACAATTCAAAATATCACGAAAAGCATAAAGAAACGATTTAATTTAAATTGATAGCCGAAAATTTAAAAATTAATTATTGACAGTCATCTGATTTAAGGTAGAATCACAACCCGTAGAGGCGCGGGAATAGCTCAGTTGGTAGAGCACAACCTTGCCAAGGTTGGGGTCGCGAGTTCGAGTCTCGTTTCCCGCTCCAAATTAAAGCGACCTTTGTCGCTTTTTTTTTTAGAATGTAATTTTTTTGACAAGGCTGTGTGGCAGAGTGGTTATGCAGCGGCCTGCAAAGCCGTGTACGCCGGTTCGATTCCGGCCTCAGCCTCCAGATTATGCCCAGGTGGCGAAACAGGTAGACGCAAGGGACTTAAAATCCCTCGGAGCAAAAACTCCGTGCCGGTTCGACTCCGGCCCTGGGCACCATAAACTTTTATCCTATGCAATACTTCGTTATCGGCAATTTCGGTAATCATTCCTTGGCCGCTTTGCAATATCTGATCGACCGAGAACTGGAAGAACTTCATTTTATCTATGTGGATACCGGTTGGAGCTCAGCAAGCTGGTCTCAACGGGTTAAAACATGTACCGCTTTTGCAGAAAGTCGAGGTGTTCGTGTTCATCACTTATCTGCTGCGGCAAGCTTCAGTGATATGGTCTGTGATCGTCAACAATTTCCCAGTCAGAAATTTCAATGGTGCGCCGGCTTTTTGAAAGGATTAACCATTCTTAATCATTTAGATGATATCGATCCTTTTTGCGAAGCTCTTATCGTTTCAGGAAAACGCCGACTGGATTCCAGACGTTATCATGATTTACCCGAATATAAGGAAGATGATAGATATTATAATGGACGCAGGATATGGCATCCTTTGTGGCAAACCAGTGACGAGGATTTTCAAGCTCTCATCGCAAAAACCGGTTTTGACGTTCTTTCTTATGCCAGCCAGGAATGCAGCCCCTGTATTCATCTAGCAGAGGATAAGCTTGGCTTGCTGGATCCTTTAGCCAAAACTCGCCTTGACAGACTGGAAAAGAAACTGAACAAAACAATGTTTGAAAAAGCCATCATGGAATATTCACAGGAATCTGCCGCCGGCCATCAAAAACAAACTGGACTTGAACAGTTTGAGCTTAGCTGTGGCTCGCCATGGTGCTGTGGGGAATAAGATATGGATTTACGAATAGACAATAAAGGGAAAATTGTTGGATGGAGAGCAGATTTTCATTGGCGGTCATGAATCCTATGTATTGACATGCAGGCTTCATTATAAACCTGGGGAAGCTAAAATCCTTCAGTCTGTAAAAAAAATAACCAATAAAAATACACTTTCCTTCTAAAATTTGTTATAATCGCCGCCAATTTATACCGCCTTTAGTTTAGGAGATGGCTTGTCTGATTCAGCGTCTGTGGATTCGGGGTTCGTTTTAACACATCGTGAGCGCATGGCATGGCTGGTGTGTCTTTCTGCCGGACTCTTTTTCTTCTATGAATTTTTCCAACTTAACATTTTTGATGTCATCAATTCTCCACTGCGCCATGATTTTTCCATTGACGCGACTCAATTAAGCTGGATGTCCAGTACTTATTTATGGGCCGATATTCTTTTTCTGCTTCCTGCCGGCATTATTCTTGATCGTTTTTCCACTCGTAAAGTGATCCTGACTGCAATGGCCATTTGCATTCTGGGTACACTTGGATTTGCCATAACCACCTCATTTGCTCTGGCCTGCTTTTTCCATTTTCTTTCAGGAATCGGCAATGCCTTCTGCTTTCTCTCCTGCATTGTGTTAATTTCACGCTGGTTTCCTTCGCATCGACAAGCTTTGGTAGTAGGTATAGTCGTCACCATGGCTTTTCTTGGTGGAATGATGGCTCATACGCCTTTTGCTCGCCTGAACGAATGGCTGGGCTGGCGACGCTCCTTAATCATTGATGGGCAAATTGGCATTTTATTGTTCCTCTGGATTTATTTTATCGTTAAAGACAGGCCAGCTCATTTATCCATCAAAAAAAATCAGCCATCTTCCGCTGCCCTTTTCGGTTTTATCAAGGCATTAAAAAATAAGCAAAACTGGCTTGCCGGCCTGTTCACTTCTTTATTAAATCTGCCCATTATGGTGCTTTGTGCGCTTTGGGGAGCAAGTTATTTGCAAACCGTACACCAGCTGTCCGAAATCAGTGCATCCAATATTGTCAGTCTTATTTTTATAGGAAGCATTATAGGCTGCCCACTGGCAGGCTGGTTATCCGATCGTCAGGGGCGACGTAAACCTCTCATGTTCATTGGAGCTTTACTGACCTTAATTACTGTTTGCCCTTTATTTCTGAAGATGACACTTTCACCGATGATACTTTCGGTTATTTTTTTCTCTTTAGGCTTGTTTACCAGTACGCAAGTGATTGCCTATCCTCTGGTTGCCGAAAGCAATTCTGGTGAAAATACCGGTTCCGCCACAGCCATTGCTTCTGTAATTATCATGGGTGGCGGTGGTGTGGGGCAAATTTTATTCGGCTGGTTAATGCAATTTCATGCAGGCCATGCGGCTATCCGATACAGCAGTGCGGATTTTCAATTTGCTATGTGGATTTTTCCATTAAGCGCCATTGCAGCATTAATTGCCGTTTTGTGTTGTCGCGAAACAAACTGTAAACCAATGGATTAAGGAGTTTATATGCAAGTCATAGAAGAATACAGTGGAATTGATCAGGCAAAGCCAACATTACTTCCATGGCTCGTCTGCTTTGCAGCCACTTTATTTTTCTTTTATGAATTTATTCAGGGCAATATGTTTGCCTCCATAGCTGAACATGTCATGAAGGATTATCATATTGAAGCCAATAAAATGGCTTATCTTTCAAGTATTTATTATTTATCCAACGTGATTTTTCTTTTTATTGCCGGCATGATTCTGGACCGTTTTTCCATTAAGAAAACCATTATTCTGGCCATGTTTCTTTGTGTTATCAGCACCTTCATCCTTGCCTGGTCTCAATCCTTCTATCTAGCCTTGTTGTGTCGTTTTGTAACTGGTATTGGCAGCGCCTTTTGCTTTCTCGGCCCGGTACGTCTTGCCTCACAATGGTTTCCTCCCAAGCGCATGGCGCTGGTAACAGGAGCCATTGTGACAATGGCAATGACAGGAGGTATGCTGGCGCAATACCCATTAACGCTCCTGGTTGCGCGGGTAGGTTGGCGCCAGGCGGTACAAGATGTAGGTTTGCTGGGTTTGATGATGCTGGTGGTGATGGCGTTCTGGATAAAAGAAAAGTCCCCTGCCAAAAACAGAAATTCAGGCATCAGGCTGGATATCCTCACCACCGCCAGAAAAGTCTATTTGAACACGCAATATTTAAGAGCTGCATTATTTACCAGTCTGATGAACATGGCCATTGCCGTATTTGGAGCCATGATGGGAACCTTATATCTGGAACAACGTTTAGGCATCAGCGCAGAAAAAGCGTCCATGATCAATTCCATGCTCTTTCTTGGTGCCATCATAGGAGGACCGCTATTGGGAGGATTGTCTGATAGGGTCGGTTTGCGTATTCTTCCTATGAAAATAGGCGCACTCGCTTCATTAATAACAGCACTCATTGCTCTTTATCTTCCTGTCTCCTTTCATGCCATGATACTGCTGTTTTTCTTGCTCGGTTTATTTACTTCTGCCCAAGTGATAAGTTATGCCCTGGTAGCTGAAACCAGCTCTCCTGCAATAACCGCGACTGCGGTGAGTGTAGTTTCCATTCTGACTCAAGGCGGATTTATTCTTTATCAAAACCTGTTCACACGTTTGTTAACCAGCCATGGCACAGTGTCTATCATCCATAACACTCCTGTTTATTCATTAGCAGATTATCAGTATGCTGCGATCATTTTGCCTTGTGGTTTATTGCTTGCACTGTTAGCATTGTTTGGTCTAAAAGAAACTCATTGCCAACAACAAGAACATTAACATGACAAAACGGCGCGTTTGTATATTACTTCTTGACTCCATGGGAATTGGCGCAAGCCTTGATGCTGAGCGCTACGGAGATGAAGGGGCCAACACCTTCGCTCATATTCATGAAGCCTGTGAGGCTGGTAAAGCCAATCAAAAAGGCTTACGACAAGGTCCTCTGCACCTGCCGAACATGACAAAGCTAGGTATTTATCATGCAACGGTGGCCAGCTGCGGATATCGTCTGATTGATTTATCAACGCTGTCAGATCCCATTAGCCATTTTGGCTATGCCGTAGAACAAAGTCTTGGCAAGGACACCCCCAGCGGTCACTGGGAGCTTGCTGGTGTACCGGTCACTTTCGATTGGGGATATTTTCCAGAAACCGAACCTTGTTTTCCCCAGGAACTGATTGACAGCTTCATCCAGAAAACCAATCTTCCAGGTATTCTCGGGAACAAACATGCCTCAGGAACCGTTATTATCGAAGAGTTAGGAGAAGAACACCTGCGCACAGGAAAACCCATTGTTTACACTTCAGCTGACAGCGTATTCCAGATTGCTGCTCATGAGCAGTCTTTTGGATTACAACGCCTGTATGAAGTTTGTGAAACAGCACGCTTACTGGTTGACGATTACCAAATTGGACGCGTAATTGCCCGTCCCTTTACCGGCGTTCCTGGTCAATTTAAACGCACTGCCAATCGCCGTGATTATGCTACACCACCCCCCGAAAAAACCCTGCTTGATTTTTTAAAAGAAGCCGGTCATGAGGTCATTGCCATCGGTAAAATTGCAGATATTTATGCGCATCAAGGCATCACTAAGACCATCAAGGCGGATGGCAACATGGCCTTATTTGATGCGACTGTCCATGCCATGAAAAACGCTCCAGAGGGCAGTCTGGTCTTTAGCAATTTTGTCGATTTTGATTCTTCTTATGGACATCGAAGAGATGTCATTGGTTATGCAAGAGCCCTGGAAGATTTTGATCGAAGATTGCCGGAACTGTACGATGTTTTGAAAGAAGACGATCTTATCGTCCTTACCGCCGACCATGGCTGTGATCCCACATTTCCCGGTTCTAACCACACCCGTGAACATGTTCCGGTATTGGTCTATGGTAAGCAATTAGGCTCAAAATTTATCGGTCGTCGTGACAGTTTTGCTGACATTGGACAAAGCATTGCTGAATATCTGAATCTTGAACCCTTAGGGAAGGGAATATCTTTTTTAAATTATTCCTATTGATTTTTTATTTCCCGTCCCCATCTACAACGATTACAAATGAGCACATTGAGTCAAGAACGAATATCACATAAGGTATCTGCTCTGAGCAGAAAAGATTTCATTATCATTTGTAGTCCGAGATTCCGCACCATATTTTTAGCAAAAAAGCGGTGTGAAATGTCGATAGTCGATCTTATTTTATATGTAAATTAGGTAAGGAAATTATTTTGGAACAATATCGCGGAACTACTATCCTTTCGGTAAGGCGAAATGACAAAGTCGTTATAGGCGGTGACGGTCAGGTGACTTTAGGCAATACCGTTATGAAAGGTAATGCCCGTAAGGTCAGACGGCTTTACAAAGATCAGGTTATTGCCGGATTTGCCGGCGGTACGGCGGACGCTTTTACCTTATTTGAACGATTCGAGCGTAAACTTGAAATGCATCAGGGACATCTGGTCCGTGCAGCGGTAGAACTGGCAAAAGACTGGCGTACCGATAAAATTCTCCGCCGTCTTGAAGCGCTTTTAGCGGTTGCAGACAGTAAAGCTTCTCTTATTATTACCGGGAACGGTGATGTGATTGAGCCTGAAGAAGGCTTAATTGCTATCGGTTCAGGCGGGCCATTCGCACAGGCCGCTGCTCGGGCACTTCTCGAAAATACAAAATTATCAGCTAAAGATATCGTGCAAAAAAGCTTGATGATAGCCGGCGCTATCTGCATTTACACTAATCATAATCTAACCATAGAAGAGCTGGAAAATAAAAGTGAATAATACAACGATAATGACTCCCAGAGAAATTGTACAGGAATTAGACAGATATATCATTGGCCAAGACGAAGCCAAGAGAGCAGTTGCCATCGCCTTACGAAACCGATGGAGACGAATGCAAATTAAAGACGACAGTTTGCGCAGTGAAATTATGCCGAAAAATATTTTGATGATCGGCCCCACCGGCGTGGGTAAAACGGAAATAGCCAGACGTCTTGCCAAACTTGCGCAGGCACCTTTTATCAAAGTCGAGGCTACAAAATTTACTGAAATTGGTTATGTTGGTCGTGATGTCGAATCCATCATCCGCGATCTGGCTGATGTTGCCGTCAAGCAGGAACGAGAGATTGCGATGAAAAAAGTAGAGCATCTGGCTGAAGATGCTGCAGAAAATCGCGTCCTGGATGCCTTGCTGCCTCCTGCGCGTGATCACGCCACGCCTGCAGAAAAAGATTCTTCAACAAGACAAGTCTTCCGTAAACAATTACGGGAAGGAAAGCTGGATGATAATGAAATAGAAATTGATCTGGCAGCTTCTCCGGTCGGTGTTGAGATCATGGCTCCCCCTGGCATGGAGGAAATGACGAATCAATTACAATCCATGTTCCAACAAATAGGTTCAGGACGCACTAAAACAAGAAAGCTGACCATTGCCAAAGCAATGAAGCTGCTGCGGGAAGAAGAAGCGGCCAAACTTATCAATGAAGAAGACATTAAAAGCCGCGCCATTGAAAAAGTCGAGCAGCATGGAATTGTTTTTATCGATGAGTTGGATAAAGTGGCCAAAAGAGCAGAGCATGGTAGCGGCGGTGATGTGTCTCGAGAAGGTGTGCAGCGTGATCTTCTTCCTCTTGTTGAAGGCTCCACAGTATCCACCAAATACGGGATGATCAAATCCGATCATATTCTCTTTATTGCTTCCGGTGCCTTTCATGTCGCCAAGCCCTCGGATTTGATTGCTGAGCTGCAAGGTCGTTTGCCCATCCGTGTTGAATTAGCGGCCTTAACGGTTGAGGATTTTATTCGAATTCTAACGGAGCCTAGCGCCTCATTAACGCGCCAATACGCGGCATTGATGGCCACCGAAGGGGTAACCTTAACCTTTGATGCCACAGGAATCCAGCGTATTGCTGAGGTTGCCTGGCAAGTCAATGAGAAAACAGAAAATATTGGTGCTCGCCGCTTGTACACGGTCATGGAGAGATTGCTGGAAGTCGTTTCCTTTGAAGCTACGGATAAATCCGGTGAAACGGTTCATGTGGATAAAAAATACGTAGATGAGCATCTTGGAGAACTTATAGGCGATGAAGATTTAGCCCGCTATATCCTATAATTAAGGTATACTCTGTAAAAAACATCAGACCCTGGATTTCTTTCCCGGGTCTTGTTTTTTCTTTCACCGTACCTTTGCGAATGGTATAGTTATGACGGATGATTTTCTTTCTGATGAAGATAAAGCCTTGTTCCGTGCCAGCATGTGCACAGTCACCCCCTTGAAACCAAACAAAAAAATCAATACCCAATCATCGACACCTAATCAATCAGTAAAGAAGCAAAAAAAAGAAACGTTTCCTGAATCAAGACGCTCGGAGATTTTTTTGTCCTCTTTTATCCAAGAGGAAGTTCAGGCTAATACTCTTTTATCCTGGTGCCATCCTTCCCTACCCTTTCGTCGCTTTCAAGCCTTAAAAAAAGGAAAAATAAATTTGGAAGCCCGTCTCGATCTTCATGGTCTCAAACCCGATGAGGCAGAAAAAAAATTATGTGATTTTATAAGCCATCAACATCATGCCGACAAACGATGCCTGTTAATCATTCATGGAAAAGGAAGCCTGGAAGGTGAACCACCTGTGCTTAAAAATTTAATTCATCGCTGGCTTCCTCAGTTTAAGGAAGTGCTTGCTTTCCACAGTGCGCTGCCCAAGCATGGGGGCACAGGTGCTGTATATGTTTTGCTAAGATGTTTAAAAATAGCAAAGCTTTAATCCAAAGAAGAAATAATAATATAGTGTTGAATAAATATTTATAATAAATCATAATTATTTCAATTACATAGAAAATAATCAATTCAGTGGAAAAACATGAAAAATAAAACCTTACTGTTAACTGTTCTGCTAACTCTTTTTGGTTGTTCAACAGACGTGGGAACCCGACGCTCTGCAGGCGCTACTGCAGCTGATAGCGAAAATCTTACAGCAGCAACAAGAGCAGAACAGGTAGGCTCAACTGCCACCGACGCCACCGTAGCAATTCCTGCAGAAGCTGCCATTCCTCCAACACCTCCTCCAGTAGCTGTACCCGAACCAACGCCCGAACCAACGCCCGAACCAACGCCCGAACCAACGCCCGAACCAACGCCCGAACCAGAACCCGAACCAGAACCTAACCCCATACCACAGTGAAATTTCAAAATGAAAAATCTTGACCTCCACTATGTTGATTAAACTTTCATCTATAAAGAGTGTATGAAAAAAATGAAATATTTTTTGTTAATTATTCTCTGTGTACTGAGCCTGTTTTCTCATGCAGAAAAGAATAAGGCCGGCAAAAATAAAGCAGCTGACCGTGACAAGGTCACCCAGTTCCTCCGTCCTAAAATGTATTCCAGCGAAATATATAATGATTTTAATTTTTCCTCTCATCTGCTGGCTAATTTCTATAAATACCATGGACATTCATATATCAGTACTGTAGGTATAGATAATTTATCATGGGGACCTGTTTACAGCGGTATTTTCTTAAGTGAAATTGAAACGCGTTATAACACCGGTTCAAAATTCGGCTTAATTGGCACACAAGGACAAACCAAAATTAACAATCACAGTATATTCGGGCATCTTCTATGGAAAGTTTATCATTATGTTTATCTTGATTTCTTAGGAGGAATTGGTGAAAATCATTTTGTACTGGATAATACAGTCAACAGCCCTTTTTTGGTGACAGGTTCAAGACGAGGATTAGCTCGATATGATGGCAGTGATGGATATGCCGGTATTCGTACAATACTAGGTTACCGATTCAAACGCTTTTTTATCAATGCTAATCTCAGCTATATTTATAGTCGCTACCGTCAGGATGGGTATGTTATCCAATATCCTGGTATTCCGCAGCTTGTCCCTTCTTTAACCACTAAACTAGATACGTTTATTGAAAGAGCATACCTTTACTATCTCTATAATGAGCATTTTTACCCCTATCTTAACGGCGGTTTACTACAGGTTGCTAACAGACGCTTCAGCCGAGCAATAAACCAAAATACCGTTATCAATTCTCCTTTGCCCCAAACCATACTGGATAACAATGGTTATTTTTTGGGTTTAGGAGCACGTATTATTTACCGCAGAGTGGAAATTCAACCTTCATTTGAACATTCCAGACGCGGCGATGCTTTCAGGAATAACCAAGCCACATTGCGTGTTTCTCTTTACATTTAGCAATATACACCTTAGTACATAGTAAAATTTTTTGTAACTTTCGCCAGTCATCCATGATAAGCAATAACTACAATACTATTGAAGAAACCGCTTTGTTGATTCAAAATGACATTCTTGGCCACCAATAACTTGCGTTAAAAGCACAATCAAAGGATAATTCGCACTTTCAGTCTTAAAAATAGAGTTTTTTTATGGAACACTTAGGGCAGTTTATTATAAATCATTGGCATCTTTGGCTTGCCTTGATCATTATTATCCTGTTTATCGTGATCAATGAAACGATTGCTCAAAAAAAGAAAGCCAAGGAAATATCGCCCCAATCAACAGTGGATCTGATCAATCATCAGGGTGCTAAAGTTATTGATATGCGTGATAAGGAAAGCTTTAAAAACGGGCATATTATTGATGCAGTAAATGCCAGCGCAGAAGATTTTGAAAAAGGGCGAATGGATAAATATAAAGATAAACCTCTTGTTCTTGTTTGCGCACGCGGGTTGCAATCAGCAACATTTGCTGCCAAACTTCAGTCACAGGGATTTCAGCAAGTGATGGTTCTCAATGGCGGGATGAATAACTGGCAGGCTGCCAACATGCCTATAGTCAAAGGTAAGGAATAAATATTATGGCTAAGGTCTTAATGTACAGTACCGCCCATTGCCCTTTCTGTGTCAGAGCCAGAGAGTTATTGCGCAGAAAAAAGATCGATTTCCATGAAATACGCGTCGACGAAAAACCTGAGTTACGCGATGAAATGATCGCCAAAAGCGGACGTAGAACCGTTCCTCAGATATTCATCAATGATAAACCGATCGGCGGATTTGATGATTTATATACCCTGGATCAGCAGGGTCAACTGGATCAATTGATACGAGGATAAATGATAATGAATGAACAACAAAATAACCAAGAAACACAATTCATGATTCAACGAATTTATGTAAAAGATTTCTCTTTTGAAGCCCCTAATACACCAGACATTTTCCAGCAGAAATGGGAACCTGAATTAGATCTGGATATCGATACCAGCCATACAGAATTGGAAAAAAATGTATATGAAGTCGTTTTACATGTAACAGCTACTGTTAAAAATCAAAAAACCGTCGCTTTTCTTGCTGAAGTCAAGCAAGCAGGAATTTTTACCATAAAAGGTGCTCCAGATGAACAAATGAAGCACTTGCTTGGAAGCTTTTGCCCCAATATCCTGTTTCCTTATGCTCGTGAAGCCATTACAACAGAAGTGATTCGAGGGAGTTTCCCTCAATTAGTTCTTGCTCCCGTCAATTTTGATGCACTTTACATGCAGAAGATGGAAGGGCAAAAAAAGGCAACGAATTCTCAGGACACTGAAACTTCTCACTAAGATGCAAAAGCAAACCATTGCCATTTTAGGCGCTGGCTCTTGGGGCAGTGCCATAGCTATTCATCTGGCAAAATCCGGACATCACGTTTTGCTGTGGGGGCGAAACCCACAGCATATCGCAGAAATGATCACTGCTCGGGCTAATCAAAATTACCTTCCAGATATCAGCTTTCCAAGCAATATAGAACCTACGACAGACTTAAACCTCAGTATAAAACAAGCCGACAAGATCATTATTGCCGTACCCTCCCATGCTTTTTCAAATCTGCTGGAACAAATCAGCTGCCAAATACACAGTTTAGCTTGGTTAACAAAAGGCGTTGATCCTAAGACTCATAAATTACTCAGTGATTTGGTCAAAGAGCGTTTTGGAGAAAAATTACCCATTGGCGTTATTGCTGGACCATCCTTTGCCAGAGAAGTTGCACTTTCTCTGCCCACGGCATTGACCATTGCCAGTAATGAAAAAAAATATCAAAGCCAGCTTCAGCAACTGTTGCATCAGAACAACTTACGCGTTTATCGCTCCTTCGACATTACTGGCGTACAAATCTGTGGTGCTATAAAGAATATTCTGGCGATTGCCTGCGGCATCAGTGACGGACTGGGCTATGGAGCAAATGCTAAAGCCGCTTTGATCACAAGGGGGCTTGCTGAAATGACTCGATTGGGTCTGGCACTGGGAGCAAAGTCAGAAACATTCACCGGTCTTGCCGGTGTTGGTGATCTGGTACTAACCTGTACCGATAACCAATCACGCAACCGCCGTTTTGGTTTACAGTTGGGAAAAGGTGTTGATATCGTTGAGGCGGAAAGACATATTCAACAGGTTGTAGAAGGTAAATACAACGCTGCACAAATCTGCTCGATGGCCAAAAAAAATCAGGTTGAAATGCCCATCTGTGAACAAGTAAACCACCTTCTTCTAGGAAAAATCACTGCAAAAGAAGCAGTAACGGCCTTAATGAATCGACCTGCCAAAATGGAATAAAACAATTCTCTCCCAACAGCGTTTACGAAAAAACCAATTTCTTCGCTAAGTTTTCTTTACTATCAGAGCACTATAAATTCACAATTTGTTTATGTTAACCTAATCTTTAAGTAGAGCTCAAAAAAACATCCATTAATTATTCATGTCTTTTGCAAACCAGTATTATTTTAACTTATCAGCTGCGAAATCTCCTACCTCCTATCAACTGGTACAACATCTTAAAGAATCCGGTTGGAAAGCGACGCGGGTGAACTGGCGAGCACATTTCAGCGAAGCTAACCTTCAATTTAACCCCCAAGTCGCTGAAACACTCGAATACAAACACTTGCTGGCCGAAATCGTCAGTAAACACTGTCCGGATATCATGCCACTGACTTTCCAAATCAATGACGTGAATTGGTCTGTCGTATTGAATCAGATAGCAAATGCCTATTACCATCAGAACGGACAGATTGCAGATCAAATCGATTCATTAAAATGGATTTTAAAACCGGCATTACTCAACAATGGGCAACATATTCATGTCTTTGAACGCTTGAGTGATATCGAACATTTTTATCTTACACCAAACCGCCTGGGTGGAGAGCATGTACTTCAGCGGTATCTGACTGAGCCTCATCTGTTACAAGGTCCTAAACTCGGTCACAAATACAGTATTCGTATGTTTGTCATTTTAACGAACTATAATGGGGTTCATATCTACCCAGACGGTTATTTTAATATTGCCTTACACCCTTATCCCGGCAACGAATTTCAAAACTTAAAGCCGCATCTTACCAATGAACATCTGAGTCATGACGAATTCAATGTCGTTCAAATTCCAACTTATCGCTATGAATTATTTAAACCGTTTTACCCGCAAATCAAAACCATTCTCTCAGAACTTATGAACGCTCTTGTCAAAGAATATCCATATCCTTTTCAAAACACCATAGATAAAACGCTGGGCATTTTTGGTTTTGATTTTATGGTGGATACAAGAGAGAAAGTATGGCTACTTGAAGCCAATCATGGACCCTGCTTTCCCATAGAAGATGAGCACCCCTTGCAGAGTTCCTTGTATGCTCCCTTCTGGAAAGCTGTATTAGAAGATTTTATATTTCCTATAGCCACAAATAAAATAAACGACAAAAACCCCCTTTTCGAAAAAATTCTATAAAATCATTTGTTCGATAATGATCAAGCTGCTATTCTTCCATCCTGATTAAAATCCTGAAAAAAATGATCAAGCCATGACCACTGCACCGAATAACCAAGATAATATCCAAAGTGCCCAACATGATGGCCGATTAAGGCAGGCACAGCTTAAAATGCTGACCATTCTCGAGGTTGTAGATTCAATCTGCCAAAAACATCATCTGGATTATTGGCTGGAAGGTGGCACCCTTCTTGGAGCCATTCGTCATCAAGGATTTATTCCCTGGGACGATGATTTAGATATCTCCATGCCAAGAGAAAGTTATGAGGCCTTTTTACGGCTGGCGCCGGATGAAATGCCTAAAAGCATGTGGTTACAAACCCCAAAAACCGATCCAGGCTATTTTGATCTCTCAGTACCCTTAAAAATTCGCGATCTGGACAGCCGTTTTATCAGCATTCACGAACAGGGTAATGAGCCTTATCAACAAGGTATCTTTATTGATGTTTTTGTCTATGACAGAATGCCGACAGATAAAATGAAACGTCGCCTCAGAAAGCTGAAAGCCAAAAAAACCTTACGGCTGTTATACTGGAAATATGCCAGCATTCCTTGTGGGCATTATGCGCATTTGTATAAAAACCTTTCGCGATTGTTCCCCAAACAAACACTGGAAAACATGTTGAAAAAGATCATCAGAAACAGCAATCAAGCAGACAGCCCATATCTCGGCTATGGTTATGATTGTGTGAACAGCAACTGCGTGGATTATGAAGATATTTATCCCTTACAACGCACAGTCTTTGAAGGAAGATCATTCAGCATTGCCAGACGGCCTGAAGCTATATTAACCCAGCTTTTCGGTGATTTTATGCAACTGCCGCCAGAAAATGAACGGATCATGAAACATTGCCGGGAACTCATTCCGAGCCTGTCTCAAATCGAATTAATAAGCGAGGATCGATGAGTCAGGTTTAAACAAATTTTCCTTCATACTGGCATTTTCATCCTCAGCATGTTGGGGAGCATCTTCCTTTTTCAAAAGAGCCGTAAAATCATTTTCCCTGTCGGTTTTAGCTGCTCTGAAAAAGAAGCTCGTTTTAAAAACTCCTTTACGAATGCCACCCACAACAAACCCCAAACCGGCAAACAGGAAACCAATGAACATCAAGGCATCAGCGAGAAGTCGGCGCGTGGTATGACGGTTATTAAATTTATCATGAGCCTCTTCTTTCATTTGCTCCTGTTGTTTTTTTACTGATAGATCAGACAGCCGTATTTTTAACGTTTCCTCATAAAAGCCATCCAAAGAAGCCGTATATTTTTTTCCAAATTTATTATCTTGATTTAATTGACATTTATCATCATGAAATTTCTTTAATATGAATAAATCTTCAATGACGGCCTTGGAAAATCTGGATAATTTTTCTTTATGATCATTAATAACCTGAGATAAGATAGTATCCTCTCTCGCCGCGTTAATTAAACTTTGGTAAAGCTCTTTTTCTTCAAGGAGTTTCCCAACGGCTTCGGTGTTGGCATTGTCAATGTGTAAGCTCTCTTCTATCATCTCAATGGCACCTAACTTTTCCTGCAAGGTCTTGATTTCAAATATTTGATTAGCTCGCAACCATTGGACAAATTGATTTCGTGCTTCTATATAATCTTGTTGATGGTTTTGTTTTACATCTTCTGTGAGCGCAAAAAAAGCATTTTGTAATTCCTTAAAAGCTTTGAGTTTACCGTTTTCAACCGCATAAAAGTCGGTTAACTTTTGCAGATAATTTCGGAGCGCATCAAGTTCGCTTGCAGGAATAATCGGCTGATTGTCAATGTCAATTTCTTCTAATAAAGAATATTCTTCTTGTAATATTTTAACCGTTGCCAACTTTTTAGTAAGAGTCGTCGCATCAGACAATTGATTGCGTTTAAGGCTGGCTGCTATTTTTGCCCATGCCCCAATGTAACTCTCATGATATTCTTTTTGTAAATCTGTTGGCAGTTGAAAAAAAGCGACGTTTAATGTCGAAAAATCAGCATATGTAGGGGCATCTGGATTAAATTGCTGTAGTGCTTTTTTATATTTATCCTCCTTACTCACTAAGCCTTCATACAGTTCCTGGGATTCTATTTTTTCTTGAGTAAGCAATTCCTGCAGGCATTCCGGCAGTTGATCGTATGCACTGCTCATGCCTAAAAAGCTTTTCTTTATATCTCTGGATGAACTCGTACGTCTGGACTTCTCAAATTCCTGGGAATGTGAAGTAAATTCAGTGGCCTGTTTATGCCAGTTTCGCATTTTCTGAATATCGACTTTACTGGCTTCAAATTGAGGGCTGTCTATCACTTCATCCATGATCTGCCACAACCGGTTATCACCAATCACCGCTGCAATGACTTTATCCGGCTCTCCCAGTTTTAACTCTTCCAGGCAGAGAACAGCAAGCTGCTGGCCAGAAAGCGAGAATAAAACTTCTTTTTCAGAAAATAGAAAATCAACAAACTTATTCCAGGCATAAGCATAACTTTCTTTATAAGCTTCCTTAAGGATAGAGGGAAGTTTGGAAAAAGATTGCTGTAATTCAAAAAATTGAATGCGTTTTCTCTTTTTACTGTTTTCAGATTCCGTTGAGAAAGATACCCATGCATCTATCGAATCGTCCATCTCAATTTGAGGAGTGAAAGCCATGGTTTCCTTAAACTCCTGCAATTGAGTTAAATAATCAATTAAACCTTTGCCGAAAATTTTCAGAACTTCGGGTAAATTCTCATAATATAATTCTATTTCTTCTATTTGTAGCTTTGAAGAATTCAGCTCCTTAGCCTTTGCTATCATCTCCCCCCAGCATTGTAACTGTTCTATATTTTTTGCATTGTGACCAGTGTTTCGACGTTTTAATTCCTCAGCTTTCTCATCGAGAACCGTATTTATTTTATCCCAGCGTTTTTTGTCTGAAACAATGCGTGTGATCAGAGAGCTTGAGGCACAATTTGGACCGTTTAATTCTTCCATACAGATGCTGGCAAGCTGCTCCCCTGCCATCTCATCAAGCTCTTCATCTGCAATGGGATAAAAGAAATCACTTTCAAATGACTCTTTGCTAACTGCAGAGCTTAAAAGCCTGTTCTCTATTTCGAGATAACAGCCCATAAACTCTTTGACATCCCTAATGATTTGATCTGTAAAAATTGTGATCTGCTCAAGCTCCTCTGTTGACTTAGCGAATTCTTTGAAATCCTTTATTTTTTTCATCATCGTAATGATGAGAACGCCTTTAGACAGTAAGGCTTGAATTTTTTTCCAGTTTTCATCATCAATTTCTTGCAGATGATTTTCATCGTATGGCTGAAAACGTGATGCGCCTTCTAGTTTCTCCTTCCCGAAAGGAAGCATGGAATATAAACGACGAATAATCGTAGCTTCGCGATAATGAGGGACAAAAGCATCACCATGATAGAATGTATCTTTTTGTCCGGTAAAAAAAGGAGCGAGGATGTTTTGAGTCTTTTGATGTTGCCAGAAATTAACCTCTTCAGCATGCCTGGCTATGCTATCAACAAAATCATTAAATTTTCTTACGAAAACATTTACTTCATTTAAACCAATTTGATCATGCATTGAGCCAAGCAAATCTGCTCCCATGTTTTGCAGCGTCAACATAAGATCAATAAGTGTTGATTCCGGTTTATTAATGACCTCAGCAATATTAGGGGCAGCCGCTTTTTTAACCATATGCTCCTCTAATTGAGTCGTTTTTTGCAATCTTTTCATCAAAACACTGGTAAAATCAAAAGCAAAATGCTGATAAGAATCTTTATTTTTAATATCTATTTCAGTAAATGATGGAATACCCAGATACTCTGCGATATCCTTTTGGGTTTGTCCATTGAGCAGCTCAGAAGGAACTTGGCTTAGCGCAGTTGAGACGATATCTGTCATGAGCTTTTCAGGGGGAATTTCTGATTCTTCAGCTTTTTGTCCAATCTTATCTTGCAGAGTTTTTGCATTTAATGCAATGGAAGGAAATAAACCTGGAATGCTTTGATATTTGGCATAATAATTTTTATGTTTTGCTGTTAAACTCTGGATTTCCAATGTCACTAATACATTTCTATTGTTTTTTGGGTGTCCATAATTTCGAAAAGCTGCCCCCCAGTCAATGCGCGCAAATTGTCTCGGCCTATCAGGTGTAACCTCTGTCAAGCGAACGACATTACCGCTGTGAACGCTGTTATCACCGAATATAACAGAAAGCATCAGAGATTCATCTAAAGCAAACCATGCACCTTCAGCCCTAAGTTTTCCATAATCGGTAAAAAACTCTTGAAAGGCGCTGCGGTCGGATTCAGTGGAGTTTTCAGTACCTGTAATTTTAGATAGCCTGGCAAAATTAACTTTTGGCTGAATCAAGGCAAGAGAATCATCAGGTAACCGAATGCAGTCAGCCAGGATAAAAGAGTCATGATAGACAGGGTCAATTAGACCGCGCTTTATAAACTCCTTAAGGAGCAAGCCGGCAAAAAGTTCTGCAAAAAGCTCTTTGGGTTCAGATTGTTTTATAAAATATTCAGTTTGATCTTGCTCACAACGATAAAATCCATCATAACCGCTACGATGATTCTTGCCACCCTCTTTTTCAGCGATTTTTTTCAATATCCTGGTTTTATAATGCACTGCTGATGTGTTAGGCATAATAATGATTTGTAAAAAAACATGATGGTATTGTAATACACAAAACTTAAAAAAAGATTAAAAGGAATGCCTAAAAAAATTCTTTTCAGGGCGATTTCATCAAAGTTCAAAATCCAATCACTTTTTTCAAATATTGCGTAGAAAGGGCAGCTTTCATTCGTTTTAAAGCAATGCCATCTTGGTTTGAAGTATCTTGGGTTAATAATTTAAGGACTATTTTACGCATAATGCTCAAATTTCTATCTGCATAGCCGCGATATATGGGGCATTGATCTTCGTTCATACCGACATCCAACTTATAGTGTAAGCCATTTTCTATTTTCCAATGGTCGCGAATCGCCTGACGCATTAAGTTGTGTTTTTTATAAGGCAGGGATGTCATGTAGTAACGTGTAGCCGTTTCAATGTCTCCTGTGGGTAAATGCCGCGTGGATTGCACACGGATATAGGCGCTTAAATCTTTCCATTGTTGACCGCGAAGGTACATGGCTGGTAATACGGTGTATGTTCTTTCTTCAAAACGGCTGTGGTCATAATTATTGGTGTCTTTCTGTTGGAAAACCATGGCTTTGTAATTTAGGGAGTCCGCTTTTTGAAAGAGGTTATCCACTTTCCGGTGCATGCGTTTATGATTCTTTTTTAAAGCAAGCACATAATGAGCTTGTTTGAGACGTATTAAATTGGCAATTCCCTTTTGCGTTCCCATTGCATCAATCGTTATTACTTTATCTTTGATATTGAGTGCTTTTAGTAGTACAGGTATCCCCTTTATTTCATTAGACTTGTCAGGTGTAACCGTGCTTCCAAGCGTCGCGGATAAGCGTGGGGAGTAAGCATTCACCAGATGGGTCGCCTTCTTATGGCCCCTTTGATAAGAGGAGCCGCGACTCGTCTTACCATCAATCGCAATCAGCTCATCCATAAAAAATTGACTGATTCCTTCTATCCATGAACTTAAACAACGCTCAAATTCTAAAGGGTCAATCAGAGAAAATACCCGTGCCAATGTGTGATGGCTTGGCAAACCTTCACTGACGTCAATAAATTGGCTTAACCATCGCTTGCGCGACCTGGCAAAAATCTCCATGGCTTTCCAACTGTCACAGCCACATATTAATCCGCATAAAACAATAATCAGTATCGTTAAAAGTGAATACGTGCAACGACCTCCAACTCGTGGATCGCGGATGGACAGAAAACAATGAAACAAATATTGATTTTTTCCAAATTTACGCGTACTTTCTAACACAATCAGGCTCCTTCTTAAGATTTTTATAATCTACGTCGGTCAACGTAGGTGCCTGATTATTAACACTTTCTATTTTAATTTGCCAGATAAATCAACTCTCTCTTCTACAGTTGAGATACTCTTATCGTTTGATTTTTGAACTTTGATGAAATCGCCCTGAATTCTTTTGTTTTTTTTAATTCATTAGATGAAATCTAAAACGATAAGGGTTTTTATTTACGCGACACAACGGAGGCTGTCATTCTGGATACACAGGTCTGCTTTCCGGTTTCATTATAAATATCAATATGCCACACCTGAGTGGTTCGTCCTATATGAACAGGACGTGTGACTGCCGTTACTATCCCCTCTTTCACCGAGCGAATATGATTTGCGTTGATTTCAAGACCGACACAATAAAATTTATCCAGATCAACCACCGCATTCGCCGCTGTACTGGCAACCGTCTCTGCCAATACCACGTTTGCTCCACCATGAATAATCCCTAGAGGTTGTCTAGTACGTTCACTGGCTGGCATGGTAGCTGTCAACGAATCTTCTCCGACTTCGGTGAATTGAATGCCTAAAAAATCGGCAAGCGTGTTTTTGCCTCTACAATTTAAATCATCCACAGTAATAGCTTTAAACCAAATGGCCATATTCAATCGCATATTATTTATTGTCTATTAAGTTTATTTTAAACTGTATCTTCTAGCAATTTATAAATACAACACACTGTGTCCGACATTTCGCATCTGCGTCTATCGGCTGGTTATAAAAAAATCGAATTTAACATATAGAGAAAGCAATGACGCCATTTCAAAAACTGAGTACCTTAGGGATATTATTATTTATTTACCTAACCAGCCATTCACTGATTGCAGCCGAATCTTTCTCTTTGCAAAACAGCAAAGCTTATTGTCGATGTCAGCCACAAGATAGTTGTTGGCCGAAAGCTAAAGAATGGGCAACATTGGAAAAACAATTAACCGGACAACTGATAAAACCCGTTTCAGCCATCACCCCTTGCAAGAAAGATAAGAACAGCGAGGCTTGCAAGAACGCACTTAAACATATTTATAACCCTTTTTTCCTGAGCTCTAATCCTGGAAATGCACAAAGTCAGGGATGGTTGAATGCCTGGATCTATCAAAACAGCAACTATGCGGTGGAAGCTGTTAATACAAAAGACATTGTCGAGGCGGTAAATTTTGCCCGCCAACATCGATTGAGAATCGTGATTAAGGGAACCGGACATGATTATCTTGGCCGCTCTAATGCCAGAGATTCATTGTTGATCTGGACACATAAAATGAATCAGGTTCAGTTTGATCCTGCTTTTGTACCGAAAGGCTGTACGATAAAATCGGCTGTGCCTGCCCTCAGGATAAGTGCTGGAACGCAATGGTTGCAAGCTTATGATGAAGCAACGAATAAACACGGACGTTATGTACAAGGCGGAGGTTGTACAACGGTAGGTGCGGCTGGAGGTTTTACTCAGGGCGGTGGATTTGGTAGTTTTTCCAAACGATACGGAACGGGGGCGGCCGGTGTATTACAGGCAGAGGTAGTCACTGCTGATGGTCAAACGCTCATAGCGAATGCTTGTCAAAATCAGGATCTGTTCTGGGCCGTTCGTGGAGGTGGGGCCGGTACATTTGGTGTAATCAGTCATCTAACCTTAAAAACGCATGCGCTTCCTCCATACACCGCCATTTTTCAGGGAACAATCACCTCCAAAAACGATGAGGCTTATAAAAAACTATTGCCAACCTTTCTTTCCTTTTATCGGGATAAGCTCAATAATGAGCACTGGGGGGAGCAAATAACCTTTACACCCGATAATCAGATTCAGATGTTCATGGTTTTTCAGGGTGAAAGTCAAAAAGAAGCCGAAGAAGCCTGGCAGCCAATGAAACAATGGCTCAATCAACGAGCCCATTTATATACTATAAATTCCAGCCTTTGGACCATACCATCAGATAAAATCTGGAACATCAACTTCTGGCAAAAAAGCCATCCCGACTTTATCAAAGAAAATGAGCTAAATGATGCATCCTCGGGACAATTCTGGTGGGCACCAAACAGTCGCGAAGTCTACACTTATTGGTATACCTATCAATCCTGGTGGTTACCTGCATCCTTGTTTGAAGATTCACACCTCAAGACACTCAGTAACCTCTTTTTTCGTGCTTCTCGACTCGCCTCTGTAGGCATGCACATCAACAAAGGGCTGGCAGGCGCTGCCAAAACGGCCATTATTGACAATGAAAAAACATCCATAAATCCAGCTGTTCATGAGGCAGCTGCCCTTATCATCATGGCGGCAGGGAGTAATAAAGTTTACACTGGAGTAAAAGGACTGGAGCCTGATAAACAACATGGGGAAAAAATCGTAGAAAGAATCAACAAAGCCATGGCGCTTTTTCGAAACACAGCCCCTGAAGCTGGAACCTATGTCAATGAAGCCGATTATTTTGAAAAAAACTGGCAACGGGCTTTTTGGGGCAAGCATTACCAAAAACTTTTAAAGATCAAACAAAAATATGATCCAACAGGATTATTTTATTGCCATCATTGTGTCGGTAGCGAGTTTTGGTCGCCAGATGGCCTGTGCAGAAAAAAATTTAATCCTTAAACGATAAAAAATGCTTAATAAGCAATAGTGTTTCCTCAATATCCTCTACCGATTGGGGTGCTATGAAAATCGAATCATCCCCGGCAATTGTGCCTAAAATTTTACATTGCTGATAATCCAGAAATCTTGCAATTAACTGGGCAGAGCCTGGACTGCATTTAATGATAATGGTCGTCTCATTAGCCAGGATATCAAGTATTAACTCAGACAGTGGAGTATATATAGGTGGCGGTGCACTGTCGTGCGGTAAACGATAAACCATTTCCCCCTTTTCATTTTTTGATTTTATGGCATTTAGTTTTCTAAGCAATCGTGAAATTTTTGATTGATTCACCTGATGTCCTTTAGACGTCAACACCTGACAGAGACTTTCCTGTGTGGTCGCTCCGCCCTTTAATAGTAAAATTTTTAAATCCTGACTTAAGGTATTACGTTTTTGCATTAGACAGATCCTGATGTGGTTTTTTGAATAATTATGCATTAAATTTACAAAAAAGTGAATAAAAATATTGACATTTATGGAAAACAAGGTAAGGTAGAGAAAATATTGTGCAGCAGATAACTTTAGTGAGGTTAACGTGAGCAGAGAAAAAATTGTTTTAGCATATTCCGGTGGTTTAGACACTTCCGTAGCCATCAAATGGTTGCAGGAAGAATATCACTTCGATGTCATTGCTATGGTAGCCGACTTGGGTGAAGATAAAAATTTAAATGAAATCAAGAAAAAAGCCTTGAATATTGGCGCTATCTCCTGTCACGTGGTCGATTTAAAAGAAACCTTTGCCCAAAATTATTTAGCAAAAGCCCTTAAGTCCAATGCCCTCTATGAAGGGGTCTATCCTTTAATTTCTGCCCTCTCAAGACCGCTCATTGCACAAAAAATTATTGAAATAGCCCATCAGGAAAAAGCCATCGCCGTAGCACATGGCTGTACCGGTAAGGGCAATGATCAGGTCAGATTTGATGTCTCGTTAAAAACGCTTGATCCAAACATCAAAATCATAGCACCGGTTCGTGAAAATCCCATGAGCCGCGAGGAAGCCATTGCCTATGCCATCAAACATCAAATTCCCATACCGATTGGAAAAGAAAACCCTTTCAGTATCGATATGAATCTCTGGGGAAGAAGTTGTGAGTGTGGTGTGCTGGAGGATCCTTGGTGTGAGCCGCCGGAAGCCGCCTACGCACTGACCAACGGACCTGAGCAATGTCCTGAACAACCAGACATTTTAGAGATCCAATTTGAGCAAGGACTTCCTACGGCACTGAATAATGAAAAAATGTCATTTCATACCTTAATTGCCGCTTTAAATGAAATCGCCGGTCAGCATGGTGTAGGACGTATCGATCACGTCGAAAATCGCCTGATTGGCATCAAGTCACGGGAAATTTATGAAGCCCCGGCAGCAGTGACTCTCATTAAAGCTCACCAGGCGCTTGAAGCGCTTTGTTTAACCCGTGATGTTTCTTCTTTCAAGGCATTAATGGAACAGAAATTTGCTAACCTCGTTTACGACGGTTTATGGTTTTCACCTTTATTCAAAGCAGTCAATGCCTTTATGGATGAAACACAAAAGCATGTCACCGGCACGGTTCGCTTAAATCTTTTTAAAGGCAACATCACGATTACAGGTAGAAAATCACCACATTCCTTATATCAATACGAGTTGGCCACTTATAAAAATGGCGATGCATTTGATCATCAAGCTGCAAAAGGATTTATTAAACTGTTTGGTCTTCCTCTTGAAGTCCACTCAAAAGTCAATAAAGAGCATGAGTTATGAAGCTTTGGTCTGGAAGATTCAGTAAAGAAACCAATGAGAAGGTGGATGCCTATAATGCATCCATAGGATTTGATTACAAACTGGCAAAATACGATATTGAAGGCAGTCTTGCTCATGTTGCTATGCTGGGCAAATGCCAGCTCATCTCTAAGCACGAAGCTGAAACCATTCGTGAAGGCTTAGTGCAAATACGAAGCAAACTTGAAAAAGGAGAACTCGAATTCCGCCAAAGCGATGAAGACATCCATATGAACATTGAGCGTTTGTTACACGAATTCATTGGGCCCACAGCAGGAAAGCTACATACAGGGCGAAGCAGAAATGATCAGGTGGCGCTGGATATGCATTTATACTTACGCCATCACCTCATTCTACTGATCAATAAAATATACCAATTGCTAGCTGTCCTTCATGAGCTTGCCGAAACTCACGTGGATACCTTTTTACCGGGTTATACGCATTTACAACGAGCAGAACCTATTCGCCTGGCTCATCATTTTCTTGCTTATTTCAGCATGTTGAATCGCGATGCTCAACGTCTTTGTGATGGTTTTAAGCGTATCAACATTTGTCCTCTTGGAGCTGGTGCCTTGGCAGGCAGCGGCGTGAAGATCGATCGTGAACATGTAGCTGAATTACTTCATTTTGATGGCCTTTACGAAAACAGCCTTGATGCGGTGAGTGATCGTGATTTCCTGATTGAATTTTTATCCTGTGCTGCCATATTAATCATGCATCTTTCTAAAATGAGTGAAGAACTCATTCTCTGGAGCAGTCAGGAATTTTCCTTTATTCAACTGGATGATGCCTTTTGCACAGGCTCAAGTATGATGCCGCAGAAAAAAAACCCCGATGTCTGTGAACTGACACGTGGAAAAACTGGACGCGTCTATGGCGCCCTGATGGGACTACTAACCGTTATGAAAGGCTTGCCGCTCGCCTATAACAAGGATATGCAGGAGGACAAGGAAGGAGTATTTGATACCGTTGAAACCTTATCTCTATGTCTTGATGTCTACCCGCCCATGTTAGCCAGCATGCAGATTAATGAGAAAAAAATGAAACGGGCAGCGGAAAACGATTTTTCCAGCGCAACCAGTCTAGCCAATTATCTGGTGAAAAAAGACGTTCCTTTCCGAAAGGCCCATGAAATTGCAGGCAAGCTTGTGCTGTATTGCATTGACAATGACTGCCTGCTAAAAGATTTAAGCTTAAAAGACTATCAGACCTTCAGCAAGTATTTTGAAAAGGATGTCTATGAGGCCATAGACATCCTACAAGTCATAGAAACTCACGAAGCACTCGGCGGTACGGCAAAAGCAAGTGTTGAAAAACAACTGCAATCAGGCAGAAAACAGATGAAACAATTGAAACGCTGGATAGATGAGCATGCCGTATTTCTTTGAAAAGGTTTAAGGTTGTAAATGATGTTAAAATTGGCTGGCGGTATTTTTCTCATTATTGGTGCGGTGATAGGAGGCGGCATCATTGCCATTCCCATTGCATCGGCCAAATTTGGCTTTTATCTAACTTTTCTTCTTATTGTTTTGTCATGGGCCATCATGACCAAAACAGGATTGTATGTTTTATCCTCTTCTCTTAAATGCCCGGAAAAACACAACACGTATTATAGCATTGTGGGGCATTATTTAGGGAGAAGAATGCAATGGATAACTATACTGTTGTATCTAACGTTACTCTACTTTACTTTATCTTCCTATATATCAGGCTGCGTCTCTTTATTCATGGCATGGCTCTTTGTCTCCAAATCCTCTTTTTCTTATTTTTTTCTTTGTTTTCTTTACGTTCTTATCTTTGGTGGCTTAATCACTCTCAGCCACAAGCTGGTCGTGCGAGGCAATGTTCTTTTTGTTTCCCTGAAAGTTGGCTTGCTGATTTTAGTGGTGCTGGTCTCTAGCTCCTATTTTAAAACGATTCCTTTTCATATGGGCAGTGTTCACCAGTCTGGATTAAGCTCACTGGCGTTAATCACTATTAACGCCTTTGGTTTTCACTTTATCATTCCCAGTCTGGTCACTTATTACGGAAGGGAGCATCAGGCTTTATATAAACCCTTGTTAATTACCAGCACATCTATTGTGGCCATTTTGTATTTGATATGGTTGTTTGCTATCTATTCTTTCATACCCATGCATGGAGAAGATGGTCTAATCGCTATCTATCACAGTTCTAATCAAATCATGGCCTTTAATAAAAGTCTGCAATACTTTTTACAATCGGATGAAGTGGTAAATGTCTTTAAATATTTCCAGATCATTTCCTTATTTGGCTCGTTTTTCTGCGTTTCTCTGGGCGTCTTTGATTTTTTGGTGGATGCTTTTAAAGCACAAAAACGCTTTATGATTGGGTTACTGACTTTTTTGCCCCCTTTGCTTCTGACCCTCATTTCAGAAAATATGTATTTAATGGCCATGGCCGCTTCTGGTTATCTGGCCATAGTTCTTGAAATTGTCCTGCCTGCCTGGACGATAAGAACACAGGAAAAATCCTCCATATTTAATCCAATCAAACTTTCAAAACTTGCGAAAAGCGCCAAGCTCAAGGCATCAAAAATTTTCAATGAGGGATTGTAATAAGGGTATAAAATTGACATCTTATTGATATATGGATTTGACGTAATCACACTGATTTTATTATGATCAGAAAATATCAGCAGGCATAAGCAACAGTGCAATGACAAGAACCCGTACAAAAGGCAACTCTAAAACACTCAGAGAACAAATTCATCAGTTCATTATCCAATTAAAAAATACACTTGAGGGTGAAAAAGCACTTGAGTTGCTGGAGGATTATTTAAGTCATAAACTCGTACCAAGTCACAGCGATACCATTACCCAAAAAAGAGATCGTTTTACTTATTTTCTAAACCAGCTACCAAAAAGCGAAGTATTTTGTAAAAACTTTAATAGCATTAATGCAGAAGTACAGGCAACATTGAATCCTTCAGGAAAACCGGCAAAAGGAAGAAAACTGGCTGGAACGAAATTAAATGCTGACTTTGAAGCTTTACTCAGGGAATGGACGATTTTTTTACAAAAAGAGCACTCTAGTAAAGAACAGTTTTTTTACGCACTAAGAAAGCTGGAAAGCTTAAGCAAACCCAAAGCCCCTCGCAAATCCAACTCAGTCAGAATCCATAATAAAAGGCCGCCTTTCTTTTCATCTAAAAAAAGCTCTGACAGCTTACTAAGCACCACTGAAACAGAATCAACCCTTAAAGAAGATGAAGAAAAGAATCGGGATAACCCCATTCAAACGCCCCGTACATCTTTTACTATTCATGAAACAGAAGAAGAAACAAAAGATGTGTCTGACTCTCAAGTAGAAGTCTCTTTTGCAAATTTATCTAATGCCGCAATGAAAAGAACTCCGGCAACAGATTTATTAAGAGCTTTACAGCAACACATTAAAGCTCAAAACTGGGATATTACTGGTTTTGGGGGTACGGTGGTCGATTTTTATCATGACAAACAGGCTAAAAAAGCTCAAAAACCTTCTAAAACAAATGTCGTTCCAAGATTTGTCAAAAAACAGCTTGATGCTATTGAGTCCTTTATGAAGGCAGTCAATTACACTCCAAATTTCGATGAACCTGAATATACTGAAGAAATGGCTCTAAAAGCAGTCGTTCAAGCTTTCATCCATATTCCACAAGAAGCGAGAGAAAGCAAATCGCCGGTAGCACGAATAAGTCGTTTTTTTACTCGAAAAGAATCGACCAAGCGTTATTATGATTCTTTTTGTAATGAAAGCGTGAACACTCTTATTGAAAAATTACAATTAGAGGATAATGAAAAAGCCAGTCAATTATTAAAAAATGTTTTTAATGATCCACAAAAATACCAGTCAGATACTCCTATCCAACTTAATTCATGAAGTATCAAAAGCCTGACAGATTATATGGATATTTTATAAGATCTGAAATGCCGTATGATTTTCCCATGATTTTTCTTCACGCTCTACTTTATCTACATGAGCCAGTTGAGGACCGTCCTGCAGCCAACTATAAAAAGTTTCAAGTTGTTCTTCCTCACCACAGGCAATGACCTCCACCCTACCATCGTTTAAATTTTTTGCCCATCCCGTAAGACCCAGTTTTTCTGCTTCTTCCTTGGCTGAAGCTCGAAACCACACGCCTTGAACCTTACCGGAAACATAACAATGGATGCATAACTGTTTTGCCACAACATTTTCCTTTTATTATTTAATTTTGTTAAAACGCGACTTTAGCCATTTTTTAGGGGTCGAATCCCCGCCACTTGATAGCGGGGTCCATACGGAGCTTCGCATGACGCGGTAATTCGTGCCATTCTATTTTCTCAAGTTATCGATTTAAAGCGACTTTGATAAATATAACGATGCGCTTCTATGGCTTTAATCTCTTGCTTTCCTTTACTTGAAATTTGGCTAAAGTCCAGTAAAAGACGGCTGGATTAAATGGTTTAAACTTATCAAAAATAGTATATCCGCAATAAAAAGTACAATGAATATTTACTGTAAAAATGGCAATAGTGAATTAAATCAAATAATATTTGCAATTAGAAAAAATTTGCCCTCATTAAAACCAAAAAGGAATAATATGTATAAAATCAGTTTTTATGTTCCCAAATCTTACGCTGAAACGGTAAAAGAGGCCATGTTCAAAGCCGGTGCCGGTAAAATCGGTCATTACTCCCGCTGTGCCTGGCAGGTTTCGGGTGAAGGTCAGTTCATGCCTCTTGAAGGGAGTCAGGCTTTTATCGGCGAAAAGAACAAACTGGAAAAAGTCGCTGAATATAAAGTTGAAATGATTTGTGCAGAAGAATATATTCTTGATGTCGTTTCTGCTTTAAAAAAAGCACATCCATACGAAACACCGGCCTATTATATTACCCGCTGTGAAGTTTTTTAACACAACAAGACATTATCAGTTAATAAGACAGGTCATCCTATGGTACAGCCCTTAATCCACATCTCTCGAAAGCAAGCCTTGATCTTTGCCGCGTTTCTTGTACTGTATGAATTCCTCACCTATATTGCAAACGACATGATCATGCCTGGCATGATTAAAGTGGTGAACTCTTTTAATGCGCCTGAATCCGTCGTTGCCAATTCATTAACGGCCTATGTTCTCGGTGGAGCAAGTCTACAGCTATTTTTAGGTCCCATCTCGGATCGATACGGTCGTCGACCGGTGATGTTGACTGGTGTTGTGATTTTCTTTTTATGTACGGTTTTTATTGCCTCCTCCAACTCCATGGAACAATTCATTATCGCCCGATTTTTTCAAGGCATGGGACTATGTTTTATTGGGGTAATTGGATATGCCACCCTGCAGGAAATTTTTGCTGAAGTGGATGCCGTTAAACTCATTGCTATCATGGCAAATGTCTCCATTTTAGCGCCCTTACTAGGGCCATTGTTAGGTTCGATTTTTATTCATTTTTTCACATGGCGTCTTATCTTTGTCTGCATTGCATCTTTCACGTTGTTGGCCTTATGGGGATTGTGGCATTTTATGCCTGAACCTGTTGGGCAAACTAAACGAGACGGAGAAATCATACCCCGTGTGTCACTCTTACCAAGGACTATCGCTCATAATTATAAACAATTATTTGTCAACCGTAGTTTTTTTCTCGGCTCTGTTGCGATGGGGGTATTAACCGTACCTTGTATTTGCTGGATTGCTCTTGCACCGGTGATGTTAATGGCAGAAGCCAAATTAACGGTTATTCAGTATGCTTTATGGCAACTGCCTGTCTTTGGCGCTTCCATTTTAGGCAACTGGACTCTGCACTATCTAAGTAGCCACTATACGCTTCGTTATATTTTAGCTATAGGCTCAATCATTTCGCTTGTCAGTTTGCTGATGGTTTGCCTTTTATCTTTCCTCATACCTCATTCCTTCCTTGGCTTAATGCCTGGGTTAATTTTTTATTTTTTTGGGTTGGGTATCAGCAACGGCCCTTTGGGACGATTGATTCTTTTTTCAACACCGGTTGCGAAAGGAACGGCTTCTGCTCTAATGACCATGATTTTAATGTGTCTACTTGCCTTGGGCATCGAAATAGCCAATCTGTTATATTTCCAACATGATAATCAAATACTGGCTAACTATTTTGCTTTGACAGGCATCTTATATATTATTGTCATCAGCCTTGCTTTTTATTTGAACCCGAAGCCTCATAATGGAAGAACGGAATAAGCGGCTTGCCGAGGAGTTTATAAGGCTGCGTTTTCTGATGTAATACGATACAAAACATGTTTGGCCAATCGGTGCTTACGGGGTAATTTCGGATGAAAGAAGTCCCCATTCATATCCTGAACCATGCCGATTTTTTCCATGACTCTTTGTGAACGTATGTTTTTTGGTACAGTAAACGCCACAATTTCCTGTAAATGGCATTGATGAAATCCAAATTCAATCACTTTTCTCGCGCCTTCTGTAGCATAGCCTTTACCCCAAAAGGAGGAGCTCAGACGCCAACCTATTTCTACAGCGGGAGAAAAATGTACAGGGTAATCAAAATAATTTAATCCAATAAACCCGATTAAGTCAGATGTCTCTTTAAGTTCTGCAGCCCAAAGTGCAAAACCTCGTTCAACAAATTGCTGGTTTTGCCGAGCCATAAAATTCTTAACCTCGGTTCTCGTCAATGCGCCTGGCAAAAACTCCAGAACATCAGGATCCTGATTGATTTGATAGTAAGCGTCAATATCGCCCTCTTTCCATAAGCGTAAAAGTAATCTGGATGTACTTATAGTAAACATGCTTAATCTCCATAGGAAAATAACTTAACGCTAGTTTATTTTTTTTGAAATATTAAAGAACACTCCGTACAAACCGATATACTTATAAAAGAATGAGTAAAGGTATTGCATGAAATCAAAATTATTAAATTTGTTATCCTCTATTCATGCCAGTTTCTGGTATTATCCTTTGCTCATGTCTATTATTGTTACCTTGCTTTCCATCATTACCCTGCATCTTGATGCTTGGATTCAACCCAAGTGGTTTGAGATCCTTTGGTTCCATAATCCTGAAGGCGCAAGAGCACTTTTAACCATCATAGCTTCTTCAATGGTGACTGTCATCAGCGTCACTTTTTCCATGACCATTATTGCCGTATCTTTCGCTGGTAGTCACATAGGTCCTCGTCTCATCACCAATTTTATGCGCGATCGCACAAATCAAATCACTCTTGGTGTATTTGTCGCCACCTTTTTATTTTGTATCCTCATTTTACGATCTGTAGTGGGTACTAACACTGATGACTTAACTTTTATCCCCCAGATATCCCTTTTTATGGCTTTTATTCTCACACTTTGCAGCATAGTTGTGTTGATTTATTTTTTTCATCACATACCGGAAAGCATTAACATGTCCAATGTCATTGCCAGAGTTGGTAATGAATTATACCGACAAATTGATACACTGTTTCCATTTAATATCGGAAAAGAAAGAGATCAAACTGCCACAGGGATTCCGGAGACTTTTCAAAAATATCAGAAAACAATTACTGCCGATCAATATGGTTACATCCGTGTTCTGGACGGCGATACGCTTATTAGTCTGGCTAAAAATTACAATGTCATTATTCAGTTAAAAGAGCCTGTGGGAAAATTTATCACACCCCATACGGATTTACTTCACATCTATTCTTCCGAAAGCATTCCTGATTCCCTCGACAAAGAATGTTTAAATACTTTTGCTTATGGTTATCAAAGAAACCAGGAGCAAGATACGATCTTTTTAATCCATCAGTTAATAGAAATTATCGGCCGCGCCTTATCACCGGGCATCAATGATCCATACTCAGCAATGACGGCAATGAATTGGCTACAACTCAGCCTGGAAAAAATATCCTGTCAAAAACAAGCCTCTCCCTACCGCTATGATGACGATGATCATTTAAAATTGATTGTACCTGTTTTGAGTTTCAGTGACTTCTGCGAGATCATCTTTTGTGGTATACAAGCCTATGTGTGCAGAGAGAGGAACTCCTGCTTTCATATGATGCGAATGATGGTCAACCTGCATGATAATCTCAATAACAATGAACATAAAATTACCTTGGCGTCACATGCAAATGAACTCAAAAAGGCAGCCCTTGAATGCCTTCCTGTCGAAGCTGATCGCAGAGCCATTGAACATTTATACTTAACCTATTTTAAACTCTAATTTCTGCTTTTAAATTATCCGCAGCTAAAGGTCGAGGACCCAACATTTTCTTAAACATTGTTACATAAGCCTGATAATTATTATTTAAAGGATGAAAGCAGTCTTCAATCTCCGCCTTATCATCAACCATACACTTTGCAGCTATTCGCGCTTCATTCATTGCTATGGTAGATGAGAATCCCAATGGGTAATGGGCTGACATTGCGCAGTCTCCTATTAATAAAATATAACTGCCACTAGAAAGTTGACGAATGGGATTATCCACGTAGTGGATATCTGAAATAAAGGCCACTGCATTCAACTTATGATGCGTATCTTCTTCTTTGGTATCTATTTCAAAACAGTCTCTGGGTATACGCATTAAACGTGAAGCAAAGATAGTCGACCACTCGAGAATTTTTTTTCTTCTTTCCTGTTCATCTTGAATATCATATAACGACTCAGGGATTTCTGAGGCAACAAACAAACGAGGACGCCATCTTTTATCATCCAAACTTTCTTTGTATAAGTTGGTATCAAGAATGTAAACCGGATCATCATACCCAGATGAATGCCAGCCTAAAGCCTCGGCTGCTTCATAAATAGAACCCTCCTCCTCTTCGTACAACTTCCTTTGCTCTTTTAGAAATTTTCGATAATCTCCATCAGTTGCTGATTTTACCGTAAGTCGCACAGCCATGTGATAGGATTTCTTTCCCAATGCCTGATATTTAAATTTATCTTCAGCGTTCATTTCCTTATTAATGAGATTGACCACTTCACGCCGCTCCCCCTCACACACGATAAGATAATCGAAAGAAAGAGCCTGCATATGGTTGGTTTTTGTTTCAGTGACCGATATCGAACTTCCGGACACGTTTATTTTTTCAACCACTGTCTCAGGATGCCAATCTATCTTGGCATTACGCACTTCTGCTCGCTCAAGATATTCTTTCAAAGCTTTTTGCAGTGTTTTTATTGAGAAATTTTTAGGTGATTTAAAAAAAGGGGTATTTACTTCCGGTTGTCGCAAGACTCTGCGCAAAAATTTTTGTTGTTCATTTAATTCTTTTTTCATCTCTTTATTAAAACGTAATAGGTGTCCTGAATCATCTACCGTCAACTGATGCTCAGGATCAAAAGCTTTTTGACAAAAATCATCCCACCGTAAACTTTCACCTATGCTTTTAAGATATGAAGTATATGGAGCCTGTCTGTAAGGTATGATAATTAATTTTTGCCGACGCTTGAAATCAAAATCCCGCTTTTCAATGATATGAATTTCAAACTGTTTTGAAGGGTGCTTTTTAGCTTCTTCTAAAAGAGACATTGCCATTGCCAGTCCACCAGGACCTGCACCAACAATACATACTTTGATAACCTTTGAAGATATCTCTTCTTTCCGCTCCATAAAAACCATCCAAACAACTTTTCTATAATTATAGGTTATAATATGAGCATTAAGATTATTTTAATATCTTCAATCAACTTTACTTTATTTCATGATTTAGAAGTGACCATCCCCATTTTCACTAATTAAAAGTTTGGAAGAATCGGCCTGGAGGTTTAATAAAACCAATGTCATACAGCCAATGAAAAATAAAAATATAAAACCGAACACCAAAGGCTTAATGCTGCCATCAAAGTGGTGACTGATGACTGCAATAAAACCGGCTGTAAACAGTAAACGAAAACTGGTCACAAGACTTGCCGTCACTCCTTTTATATCCGGTAGCGCTTCCATGCTCTCAGTAAAATATGGACCGATTAACCAGCCCGCCCCAAATGAATAAATGATCATGCCCAAATGGAAGAGGTGATATTGTTGCGGTAACAAATAAGCGGTCAATATAAAAGCGGCTCCACCGAATGAAAGCAGGGAAAGCCCATATGTTTTAACCTTACTTACGGTGAATCGATTTATCATTTTATTTGCACTTAAGCTTGCGCAAACAAAACTGATGAGGACGCTGGCCTGATAAACCGGAAACAAGGCTCGACTTACTCCGAAATCATTGACAAACAATAAAGACGTATAGGAAATATAACTAAGATAACCGGCAAAAATACAACTGACAATGATGGTAGGAGCCCAAAATCTAAAACACAGCATTGCCCGGGCAAAGTCTTTCAAAATCCGTCTTGTCTGAAATACAGCGCGTTTGGTTTTAGGCAGTGTTTCCTCCAATTGCCAGGAGCAAACCAATAAGGTTAACAGCGAAAAAAAAGCAATAAAGATGAAGTTACTGCGAAACCCATAGTGAATGTTCAAATAAGCGCCAAGCATGGGCGCCATTGCCATAATCACAGGAATCACCGAATTAAGATCATTAATAACTTTCGTTGCTTCTTCCTGCTGAAATTTATCGTAAACAATGGCCGTACCTACCGTAAAACAACCTCCGCATCCTAAACCCTGAATCACTCGCCAAAATAACATCCATTCAATGTGCTCACTGAAAACAGTGCCCAGGCTGCCTAATGAAAACAATCCCATAGCGCAAAGTAATAATTTCTTGCGGCCGAAAGAGTCTGACAACGGACCATAAAAAGGACCTGATAAACAAATGCCGATAAAATTCCAACTTAGAAAACTTTGGATCATGGCTTCAGTGGTATGAAAATAATGCATCATGTCAGGGAATGCCGGCAGATAAACATCAGTTTCAAAACAGGCAACAATAAACATCATGGTAATCAGAAAAATGTATTTGATGTTTTCTTTGCCTTTCAGTTGCTTCTTCATGATAGTACTACTTTTGTTCACCAACTTTTACGATTGTTTATTTTATTATCAGAAGCTGGATTTTTAAAAGGGGATGACATATTACTAAAAAGAACCATTTTTGTGAAATCAAATTAGGGATGTGCAAGGAAAAACCATGCTTTGATTGCTCTATTTGTGTCATTTCCCACCATAGGAAAACCATCTTGCCCAGGAAGTGATGAACGACCATAAAGAAATAGATGATGTTTTGAGATAAATCTTTGTTACAATATCTTTAACAATTAGGTCATTTTTCATCACTTAGGGCGAAATTTTTTCTATAACATTAGGAGGCAAATTATGCTAAGAAAGTTCTTTTCTCATAATGGTAAATCCAGCGAAAAATTTTTAAAACAACTTGAAACGGTTAGAGAGCAATTGCAAAGGATTGATGAAGAAATAAAAGAAAACAGACAGGAAAGCAATTCCGGTGATTCTGCTGACAGGGCGGCAAGCTATATGATGTTTCATTCTCTAAGTCAAAGGAAAAGGATGCGGGAAAACTCAGAGGCGCAACTGATAAAAGCATTGCAATCCTTTGAGAGAGAGAGTCAAGAGAATGAGGCTCATCAAAACGTGATTTAATGTATACTACTTAAAATTAAATTTTAATACCAAAGACCCAGCGGTCTATCTCTCAGAATCAAGCCGCTGGAAGTCGAAATTAACTGTTCAAAAAAATCAGTGCCTTATTCCTACCTCCCTAACCAGCCTCTTCCATGGTCCAATACGATTTTTTTTATCTCTCGTTAGAAGCATTTAATGTTCTCATAATATTCGTGGCGCATAATTAATACACATAAAAATATATATTGAATAGAGTATGAGTATTGCAAAAGAATGTATCGACGCCTTGCGTGAAGGAAATTTGAATCTCTTAAGAATCCGTGTAATGGAATTAGTACGTAAATACGAAGAAATATATAATGAAGCAATATATAATAATGTAAAGCCCATGGGTGGTGATGAGCTTATACCAATCATAGCCCACGAGCTTGCCCACACAGATATAGAAAAAGATGATTTAACCAGAATACATATTCTTGAAAGAAAAATAAACTATGGAGAGATTGACCCTGGATTTTCTGATAAAGAAAAATATGCGCTAAGTTTATTAATAAGCACCGGTGCTGTTGCCGTCGGAGTAAAAACAATTGAAAATTATTCCGATTATCTTGTGGAAGAAGTCAATGAAGATAATATTTTAAAATTTAGCGAGGAAAGTTTTAGTTTCTCGCAATTGACAGGAGAAAATAGCTGTATAGAAAAAACAAGTGAGCTTTTGAATGAGTATTTTGTCAATTTGTCTACTGAAGAAGCCGTCACTGGGTTATTTAATGAAATGCAGAGCACTCATCCGGAGGATCCTTTTATTTCTGCCATTATTCGGGAAGAAGTTGACGTTCAAATAAAAGTCACTCATTTAAATGCACTTTGTGATAGCTATCTAAGTTATCTTGAAAAAATAATTAAAGATCATATCAAAGAAAAAAACCAAGAACTTTTTAACAACATGTTCTCCAGTCCAGAAGAAAAAGGTAGTAACATTGAAATGAAAGAAGGAGCCTCTATCAGCCTTTCTGAGGCTGTTACCAAATTAAATGAGAAAGATAATACAGACTTAAACACTTTAATAAATGACGATTTCTGCTTTAAATTAGCCTGCAATAAGTATGATACCGTTAAAGAGATGAAAGATATACTTAATGATGATAAAAAACCTTCCGCTAAGAAACTAAGTGATTTTAAACACACTTTTAATGCAAACCGCGACTTGCTTAATAAGCGAAGAGACAATGCAGGCACCACCTTTTTAAAAGGGGTTGCCACGGTTTTAAGTTTAGGATTTGTGCTACTTTTGTACAAAAATTTCTGGAAACCCGAAAGTCAAAAAACTGCGGAACAAATTGATCATGTCTTACGTCCTAAATTATAGCTTTTCGAACCATTATTCCAATAATTGTAAAACTTTCTCAGGTGGACGGCCGATAACAGCCTTACCTTCATAAGTGATAATGGGTCTTTATTAATATAGGTTCTTTCACCATGGCTTGCAAAACCTGCATTTCATTATCCAGAGACAATCCCAATTCTTTAAACCGATTTTCATTTGTGCGCACGACATCCTTAAGGTCAAACTGAGCTCGTAAGTTTTTCAATTGTTTAAGGCTCAACGGTGTTTTAAGGTATTCAACAATTTCAAGCTCAAGGCCTTTATTTTACAATATTTCCAGTGCTTTTCTTGATTTTGAGCAGCGAGGATTGTGGTAAATGGTGATTTCTTGCATTTTTAAATTTGATGGTGAATAGATTCAGCAAATATATCATTTATTTTCCCCGTGTTGAAATATCCTGCCATATCAAAATAAACCAATAAATATTGCTATCATGCATGAATCAGTATAAAAAATAAAAAGTACAGCTTTGTTCAGACGAGGAAACATCCGGATGATTCAGAAAAATAAAAAAAGAAGCTGGCTTAGCGCCTTTTTTATTATGGCAGTATTGAGTGAAACGAATTCTTATGCCTTCACCCAAGATCCCGACATTAAAATCGGAAATAGAGTATATACATTATCTCAATTAAAAAAGCAGTTTAAACCCGTTAAAGTCACCGTTTTTCATAACCCTGCTTATGCTAATGAAAAAAAAGAATATTGTGCCTTTCCCTTAAACCCGATATTATCCAAGCTGCTTGATGTTGATTTTAATCAAAAAAACAGCGAGCAGGTTTTATTGGTTGATACCCTCGATGATTACCTCTCCCAGATACCAATACCGCATTTCACTACTAAAGGGCGTGCCTATCTGGCCTATCGAGAAGTTCCGGGTACGATTTCCGAAAAATATCGTACGAAAGATGGTTTCTGGTCGTATGTAACCAAGGACGGTAAAAAAGTAAATCCAGGTCCTTATTATATCATTTGGGATAATAGCAGTACCTATCCAACTGGCTGGCCTTATCAGGTGGTCTCAATGAGTATCGTCAATAAAAATCCCTAAAGCTCTGGCCTTTCACCTTCACCTTCGCCCTCTTCTTCCTTTTCTCTTTTGTCCCCCTTTACTTTTAATGTCTTTTCATTGTTTAAGGATGGATAGGGAACAACGTTTTGTGAATATTTTCCAGTCTCATCTTTTAATTGATGATGATTATCTGCATAAGCATTTTCAGCTCCCTTGGCTAAACTTTTTCTAAGGTTGCCATTTGGAGACAAAAGTTCTGCAATATGATATTCAGAACTATGTCCGAATTGCATCTTTTCCTCGTCGGTTGAGGAAGTTTCAATTTTTTTAGCCTCTTGCGCCGATTCTTCCGCTTTCAATTGGGCGTTTTTCATTTGATATCGTTTCACCTGTCTGGCAATGAATGACCCTGCAAGTGTAGTAATGGACATAAGGCTTGCAACCACCATTAGTATTCCACCCACAGGTGCCGCAGGAGTTAACATTAAGGCAGCCCCCACAATGGCAAGAACACCTGAACTGGCATATATGCCTTTTTTAGCAAGCTCCCAGCGACTGGTTCGTTTTTCTCGTAATTCTAACAGTTTCGCGCTTTTTTTTGCCAGGACAACATTTTTATTTTCCAGCGTATTGCTCAGAGTTTCCAATTCATTTAAAGACGTTTCAAGCCGGGAACGCAGCTCTTTGATCTTTTCATGATTTATTTTCGCAGGATTAGAAAATTCTTTGGTCAATTGCTCATTAAGTTGAGTAATATTATTACGCTTTTCATCTATCTCATTAACTATATGATTAATCTCCTCTCGAAGATGGTTTACCTCTTTTTCCAAGGCCTTGCGCTCTCTCCATTCATGGAAAAAACTAACCGCAGTACGGCCTAAACCGATGGTGGTTGCCGCGAAAATGAAAATTCCAGCGGCTAGCGGACCACCTACTGCAGCGAGCGCTAAAGCTCCGAGCACAATAACGGTAAGCGATAAACCCATTTGCGCCATCTCTGTCGGTTTGGGTCTTCGTTTTTCTAGTGCGCATAGGAGAGGGATAGTGATAATGCCAAGCGTTCCAGCTACCAATGTACCTATACCGCCGGTATGAGAAAGTGACTTAGACAGATGTTCGGAGAAATGAAGCAGCGTGTGTGATTTTTCCGAAATTTCACCTAGAAGTTTAGTAACTTCACTTCCTCCTTCAGCAAATTCTGTAGCTTGTTCAAAATTCTCAGTATTTTCCACCCTTTCAGAGGCTTTCTGCTCTGTATGACTAAGATGAGATTGGAGTCTTTGAGCTTCTTTTTTTTCAAAATAAGCATTGATGAAATATTGGTTTTTTTTAGCTTTTTCAGCCTTGTCCAGTTTAAATCGTGCATTACGATTAAGACTGGATGCCTCCACTAAAATTTGAGGCTCAGAGGTATCACTGCCATACAAAACATCATCAATGTCTTTAACAGTCGAATCCTTAGGAATCTGCTCTGACAAAGAAAGCGCTAAAATATGGCGAATATAAAATCCAACCCCTCTTGCAGAGCGTTGCTTTATTAATTTTGCAGTCTCAGATTTGGGACCATATTTTTTGCTGAGAGTAAAATCGACCCAACCTTCGTCTATGGCATCCTCAACAAACGCAACAAATCCTTTTTTAAAAATGCCCTCTTCTTTAGGAGTTTGCCATTCAACTTTCACAGAATTATCAAGCCGTTTGTATGCGTTTTGCAAAGCTTCTGTGATATATGATATGAGTAATGCCGAGTCAGTAATCTCATTCTCGTTCATTCCAAAGGTCTGCAGTCGTTTCATGATAAGCTGAGCAAGATTGTTTCTTTCATTACGACTATCAATAGTGACTCGAGCATTGGCCAACTTCTCCTTAAGCTGATCCTGTAATTTTTCTAAGGGGGATGTCATGATTACACTCACCGATTCTCTCTATATTTAACAGTTTAGCTCATGAGGATTAATGTAATCTTAACCAAAAAACCTAAAGAGGGTTAAAAAATGATTCAATTCCAATCAGAGTGAAAATTTTCAACTTTTTTTCTCATAGGTTAGAGGCGATTCTTCTTTCGTCATTGCCTTAACAATTTCTTCAAAAATACGATTGTAGTATTGTAAGCTGGATCGAACTACATTTGAATTCACGGTAATCAGTTCTTCACAGACATCAAAAGCCTTTTGAATATCCAACCAGAGTTTCACCTCAGAAGATGCACTTTCTTCATCAACTGTTTCAGCCTGCAACACCTTTTGATAAAAAAAAGACCATTCAGGCGCATTTTGCAAGAGGCTTATTTGTTTTTCTATGGCATTTCGTACCGTTAATTTTTTAATATTATTTTCTTCAATGGCCTGTGATTTTCTTTCCGGCAAAAGCGTTTTATCGATTTCCAAATATTGATTCAGCTCTAAAACCAAATCATATAGCCGTTTTAATTGGGTGTTAAAATCAGGTTGCATCACTCTCTTCCTTCATCATGTGCTCAATAAGCAAGTGCTGGGACAACTGCGATAAATTCACCTGAAAATTTCCGGATTGAATATCTTGGGAGATTTTTTCAATTTTTTTCTGATGATCGGTACTCTGCTGACTATCCTTAACCTGCTGCAACATTCTCATCAACCCATTGTTATCGATGATAATGCTGTCATTTGTTTTTTGACGGCCATTTGCCTGTGTTTTCTGTGCATTAGACAGATTAGATAAATAAGATGCTATACGATTTGTATGGTTATGTCCGTAAACTGCTGTAAATTCAGGTTGACTTTTTAGGAGTGGAGTCATCGCTAAAATTCGGTACTATTGAGTTGTGAAAAACAATAACTATCGAAGGAGATTAGCGATGACGGATTACAATATTACAGTTGGAAAGGAATTGCTTCCAGAACTTTTATCAAGCCAGGATGGGCTCGCAAAGCTTGTTGAAGGTGTATTGAATCAGGTATTGGAGGCACAGGTGTCAGAAAGTCTGGGAGCAGACAAGCATGAACGTTCAGGTGAACGTATAGGCTATCGTAACGGTTACCGTCCAAGACAACTATACACTCGTGTGGGACCAGTCACTCTTCAAGTGCCGCAGACACGTGATGGCTCTTTTTCTACCGATATTTTTAAGCGCTATCAACGCAGTGAGCAGGCTTTTGTATTGGCTCTGATGGAAATGGTTGTTAATGGCGTATCAACCAGAAAAGTTAATAACATTACTGAAGAACTTTGCGGTGCTAGTTTTTCAAAGTCAACCGTCAGTCAACTGTGTTCTGGTCTTGATGCAAGAGTCAGAGCCTTCAACGAGCGTCGGTTTGATGGTGACAACTACCCATTTATCATGGTTGATGCGATGTTTATCAAGTGTCGTGATGGTGACAGAGTCGTGTCTCGAGCAGCCTTGACCATCTCGGGTATCAGAAGTGATGGCTACCGTGAAATACTGGGCCTTCGCATTGGTGACACTGAGAGCTATGCTACATGGGATGAAGCGTTTAAATGGCTAAAATCTCGTGGGCTAAAAGGCGTGATGTATGTTGTGTCAGACCAGCATGCAGGGCTTGTGGAAGCGGCTAGAAAGCACTTTCAAGGTGCAACCTGGCAACGATGCCAAGTTCACTTGATGCGCAACATCCTCGGGCACTGCTCTGTCAGACACCGCAAAGATGTTGCTGAAAAGGCAAAGCTTGTTTTTCAGGCACCTGATATGGAAGAAGCCAGGCGTAGACGCGATGATTTTATTGATGCCTTTGAGAAAAAAGCACCAAAATCAGTTACCTGCCTTGAGGAGGCTTTTGACGATGCCATGGTAGTTATGGCGTTGCCGGAGAAATACAGGAAGCGACTTCGCACCACCAACATGCAAGAGCGAATTAACGAGGAAATCAGGCGCCGAGAACGAGTGATAAGGATATTTCCTAATGATGATTCTGCATGGCGGCTGATTGGCGCTTTATTAGCTGAACAAAACGAGCAGTGGCAATCAAGGCGTTATCTTAATATGGACGAATTTAATGACTGGCTGGCTGAGAATGAAGCCGGAAAGTCTAATGTTGTAGGGATGAATGCTTTGACTAAATAACGTACTAACTTGATAGGCTGAATTAATGGGAATTTACAGCACTTTTTGGACTTGACCGAAAACGGAATAAAAGAAAAGATTCATATGATTCCGATTATATCTATGAAAAGCCACAGGACTGGAGATATTGTATAGAGGGTAAAGATATAGATGATAAAGATGTACGAATTATTCTAACCTTTACCGATGATCATATGCCGATAATTACGGTAATTGATATTAGCTAGGAGGAAAAAACCATGCAAACGAAAATCGAGCCCGTTTTCCTCTATGATGGGTTGGGATTTCCTATTGAACTTCAACATGTTGAAATGGTCAATATTGGCGGTGAATGGCACCCCAAAATTGATGTTCGATATGTAGCTGATCAAGTCATAAAACAGTTGGCTGTCCAAGAAACCCCTTTAACCGGTAATCAGGTAAAATTTATTCGCTCTTATTTTTCCATGCCATTAAGAGCCTTTGGTGAAAAAGTAGTCCATGAATCCCATACTGCTGTTAGCAAATGGGAAAAGAAAGGTGATGAGCCAACTAATATGAATGAAAATACCGAACAAGTATTGCGGTTATATATCATAGAGCAGACTGAAACCAAATCCGAAGCACGAGGGGAGAATTTTCGTGGAAGATATATGCGCAGCAGAGGTTTTTACGGCGCCAAAGGTAAAAAACCTAAAACGCTGCGACTAGATCTTTGTGCCTAAAGGAAATATGTTGTGGGTTCATTTACGTTCATTGAATAACTGAACCCAGCATTATATTGACAACACTCGTATGTTTCTTACAATAATCCTTGGGTTCAATTGGTAGGCGTCGCTTTAAAAAAATCTAATTTTTTCAAGCCCTCAATCTGTCCAAAACAAGGCCGACCCTAACCCGTCATACCAACCCGACACAAATCCGACACCTTACACATCAAGCATAACAATACTCAGAAAGAAATGTCTTATAAAAACCCGTCATAGCAAACGTTCCTAAGCCGACCCACCTCATAACTCAAAAATTAATTTGTTTTTTTTTATCGCGCGTACGCGCGTAACAAAAATTTTTTTCATTGAGTTATCCACAGCCTCAAATTTTTTTTAAGTTCATTTAATATCATTCAGTAACAGAGCCATTTGGCCTATTGACGGTCAGTAAATTCCGATGAAAAATGGTTTATCAATAAGCCAGTATGATTTATTGATTGTCACCAAATGATACCCAATGAGATTGATTGAGCCAGAAAATGTTTGTAGGAGTATGACCATGAAGCAAGAAGCAAGAAATTTTATTTTCATCAGTTGCCTAGAGTTAGATGCTTTATGCGAGATACCACATATGCAAAGGCTGGTATACATCATGGGCATTCGCCCCCATATGGATCGTAAAACCCTAATGGTCGGTATTAAGCGAAAAATCAGCTACCAGTCCCTCAGAGAAGCACTATATGTCGCTCCGATCAGAGGAGTCAAAACTGGCTGCCCCAGCCATCAACAGATGAAACGCGCCATCAAATCCTTAGCTCGGCAGGGAATAATAGAAATTCACTCCACGGCGTATAACTTGGTTGTGAAATGTCCTTTGGCTGATACAAGGCTGCCAACTCAACAGGAAATAAATTCCAAGAAATCTCAGACTGAATACCTACCTCAAATCAAAAACGCTACTTTAAGGAAAAACCACAGTTCGAATAGTGTTATTAACCACCAAAATAGCCAAAATAAAGTGCATCTTGATTTATGTACGAATGAAAAACAATTACAAATAAAGTTTGAACAGTTCTGGAAAAACTATCCTTTACCAGCCTATATGAAAAATGCATGGGATCAGTTTAAAAAGCTAAATCCTGATGATGCGTTATTTGAATCGATTTTGCAGACACTAGCACGTCAAAAAGACATTTCTGAAGAATCCCAATCAAGCGATGCATTTTCGCCGTATTCAATGATTGCTGCCGAATGGTTAATCAAGCAACAATGGTAAGTTAGTTAAAGGCGTTTTTAGTTTAAAACTCATAATCCGTTGGTCCTAGGTTCGAGTCCTAGTGGGCCCACCAATAAAATCAAGCACTTACGGTGATTTTCAAAAAACTCGAAAATATCATGTAGACGTAATGTAGACAGATTGCGAATGTATGTCATCGACATATTAATGATGAAACATCACTTTGCGTAATAAATTCAACTTTGATAAATGAGCATTATTATTTAATAAAACCCATAGGGACTAATCTATTTGTTACCATTAACGGCTTAATTTCAATTATCTGTTGGATTATCCCTAACCTCGAACATACTGTGTACATTGGGCGTTATTATTATTGCACTTGGTGTAGCATTGCTCCATCATTAAAAACAGTATCTGCTAAGCCTCATCTTATAAAAATAGATGCCAACGCAAAAATTGATAATATTTTAATTAGTTCTACACAACTTGCTGTTAATCGTCGTCACATACCCTTGAAGAGTATTAATCTTTGAATTTATTGACGCTGTAATGTTTTAAAAAAGCTCAGCACAAGCAACGTAACAACAAACATAATTATTCTCCATTCACACACAAATAAAAATGGAGCAAAGAAATATATCAAGCTTCATTTGCTCAAACGATTAGATTAGAGTTATTATTCCTCTATCACCGCCTCCATTGGCGCCAAGGCAGTTATTCGCCTTTGTTCACAATGGATGTTATTAAACACTCCACCACTTCCAATAGGCTCAATTCCATGCTCGAATAAGGAATTGACTAGATCTTGAATAACGTGCTTTTTGTTCATAACAAAAGTAGAAGCAAAACATCGCCAGAATTTCCACCCTGCACGCTCAAGAATTCTTTGCCTGTTCATATCGTCTTCCCATTTTGAAGCATCATGAAAACGATCCCCATCGCACTCAATAGCCAAACGAGCATCATTATGTCCCTCTACAACCATATCCAGACGATAGTTTCCTACTTTGACTTGAGGAATTACTCTGTAACCACGCTCAGTTAATAGATCATAAATTTCCAGTTCAAACCCTGACTCGCAGAGTTCTCTAAGGTTTTGTACCTTTATTTCATCTTGGGCAAAGGGTGAGCTAAAATGCTCTATTAAACCGCGTCTTAAGCTATCTTTGGGGCTTAGGTTATCTAACTCAATACTTCTAACTAAATACATGCGATCTCGTGCCCTTGAGGCAGCAACATTAAATCTCTGCGCAGAGGCTTCACGTGGATCCGCTTTCACATTATCTGGAGTCGCTACCATTGATAAAAACATGATGTCCCGCTCTTTACCTTGGAATGTAAGGGCATCACCACAAGTGATTTTATGGTTGGTTATTTTATCTGGCGTAATATCTTGCTGAATCATTTCCCATATTTTTCTTGCCTGTTCATTGCCTAGCAAAGAAACAACGCCAATTGTTCGATTGGCCATAGCAGGGTCATTACAAATATTATTTATTTCCTCAACAATAAATTTTGCTTCAGCGGTGTTTTCTTTATTCATACGATAGCCATCTTCAATAATAACGTCTATTAAGGGTGGCTCTAGGCGTTCTGATTTCGTTGGCAATCTCAGTGGTTTTAGTTCATGGTTATAAAATTTTCTCTTGGAGTACTCAATAATTGGCGTAACACTGCGAAAATGCTCGCGCAGCATAACTTGTGAATCAGAAAATACAACCTTACATAAGTCATAGATTGAACGCTCTGGAGACATTGCTTGTCTATATATCGCTACTTGGTTGGATAAATATTGAGCCATTAAATTATTGATTTTTTCTTCTTCCAGGCCAACACCATCAGGCGAAACCTGCTTATCATCACCAACAACCAGCAATTTATTGGCACGAAGCATGGCCGGAAGAGCATTCAAATCTGATTGTGAGGCTTCATCAATAATGACTAAATCAAAGCATCCAAACTCAGGAGGTAATGACTCCGATATTCTATAATGAGGCATAATCCAGCACGGTATTGCTTTATTAGTAAGTGCAGCAGAATTTTTAGCATCTCGCCTATAACGAATGGCTCTTTTACCTGTTCCTTTACCTATTTTTGAAATAGCGGATTGAAAGGCTTGTAGTGCTGCTCGAATGTCTGGGGTTGCATTCTTTGCTAATTGCAACCAAGTACGTTTGGCAACTACATCTTGATAGGCCTTTGCCAATTGTTTTTCATATTCATAGCGTTGAGTGGTTAATTTTTTAAATTCATCAAAATGACTGATTGAATAAAAATAGTTAGCGAAACGACGAAGTCGCCATGCTTGGCTCCAATTATCGGGCAATAAAGAATCTACGGTACTTTCTAACGGAGTCTCTTTAAGTTTTTGCGCCCACCGGATAGCACCAGACTGGTGTATTAAATCACATATAGAGTACACATCATCCAATGCAGGTTTTAATCCATGAATACGTCTCAACTCATCAATTAAGTTAGTTGATAGATTTTGTATTTCCACATCACTAATGGATGGATTGCCCACAGCTTCAGAAAAAAATGTTTTGATTTTTTCAGATATCCGGCCATTAAAGTTTGCTAGGTTGTTTAATATTGTTTCTCTATCAGACCAAGCTTTGGAGGAGTGATAAAAATTAAGATTTTTTTCAAGCAGTCCAATCAACTCATCAATATGAGCATTAGCCTCAAACAGCCCATTTAAATAAGGCCATGATTGCAAAAGTGAATCCGAACGTTTTTTAATTTCAGCTTCCAGTGCAATGAGTTTTTTGACAGCGAAATAAAAATCTAATTCTGCTCTAGCATGCTGAAGTGGGTTAACAGTCTCACTATTTATGAGTGAAAAAAAAGACATTTCAGTGGCTATTTTATTCCATCGTAAAACGAGTTCATCAATACGATTGCAAAGTGATACATAACGGTAAATATGCAGCCACTCATCTTGGTTCTTGGCTGGTCTATTTAAAATTAGAATGCCATCAATTTTTTTAATTAATGCTCGCTTTGTTAATCTCCCACTGATTCCAAAAGGTTGTTTACCTTCACTTTTATTAGCAATAGCCTGAGTAATTTCATCTGTTAATTTGAGATCCGTTGGTATAACAACAGGGTTTTCTAAAAAAATATTTTTTTCGGCATGTAAGTTATTAACTTCATCAGTAATTTTTTCAATAAGCTGAATGATTGATGTTGAATCAGAATTCTTTAAGCAAGATTGTAACGAGCCAAACCATGATAAGTTGGCCGTCTTTAACTGACTTTTTATAGCTCTATATTCATAGAACGCATTCAATACAATTTCAACTTCAGTAATGTTTTCTGCTAAATCTGGAATTTGAAAAACATTAGCAGACAGAACCTGATCTTTTAGCGTTTTGTTTTTCAATAACTCGCGGTGAAGGTTCAATATACTGTTTAATTTAGGGATATCTTCCAATGTAGGTAGTAACTTACCTAAGTAATCAAGATCTCCCTGCAAATTACGTCTTGCTTCTCTAAGTTGTATAATATCGGTATTATCAAATCTTGGTTTATGTTCGTCTGCGATAGAAATGGGATCATCAAGCCAATCAAATTCCTCACTTGCTGCAGCAATTTCTTTAGCTGCGTCTTCTGGATGAATTTCTTGTCCATCCATATAAATAGATTGAATATTGCTTTTCGCCCAATTGGTAATAGATCGATCAATCCATGCCAATTTTGCATGAAGCTTATCAATAAATTGCTCGTCATTTTCAATCTCGCTTCCAAGTGCAGCACGATCAATAGCTTGTAATTCTTGAGCGATTTTAGAGATAGCGAACTCAAACTGCTTCATTCCGTCTGGCTCATTGGTTAAAAGAGAAATGGCCAAAGGCTGAATTGTTGCAGGAAGTTTTTCTTTCAACACAGATAATGCAGGCTCTTTCATAGAAGTAACAAGCACACGCTTACCATTTGCCATATAATGAGCAATAATATTAGCAATCGTATGTGTTTTACCTGTTCCTGGAGGGCCTTGGACAACAACCCCATTTGAATGTTCTAGTTTTTGTACAATTTTTACTTGTTCTTCGTTAAATGGAAGAGGAAAAAATAACTCGCATGCTGTCTCTGCGTTGCTTTCATTTGAAGTATATCCAAGGCTAGATAAGCCACGAAAATTAGTAAGCTTTATTTCACGATGCTCACCGACCGGCTCTTGCACCATTTCTTTAATAACGCTAGATATTTCACCTGTTTTTTCAGCATTGAAATGTTTTTTGAAATTTTCCAAGTCTTGGATATAAAGACTTTTGCTACGGGGTCTGGCAAATAAAATCCATGTATCAGTAACTTTTAGGTTTTCCCCTGAATCAGGGATTTGGCGATCCTCATTTGTAATTTGTGTTGGCCAATATACTCCCTTTGAATCTAAATGTGTTGCTGCAAGTTGTAACTGTGGTTCATAGGAGAAACGCTCAAATGGCGAAAAGTCTTGAGTTTGTTTTGACATCAAATCATTATAAGCTTTCTGAACGTCGGCCACGCCCAAACTATCAATAGACATATAGGCATCTAGCTCGAAAAGCGGCTCAGCAGATCGTCTTGGCCTAATTTCCATAGCCATATCTTTCGGATTTAATGAAACCTCAACAGATTGAGTGATAAGAGGATATCTAATATTAAACTCATTTGTTTTCCACACTCCAAGCCCAATACCCCATACTAATTCAATTTGGGTATCAACAATCGATCCCTCTAATTGCTGTTTTAGAGTGAACAGCTCTGAATATAGTTTAATTGTACGGCGTCGTTTTTTCTCTTCTTCTGCCCAAATGTTCCATTGGTTATGCACGTAATCTTGTAATAAACGCCCAATAGTTTCTCGATGCTCATATTCTGACAACAACATCAATTTGGGCTGTTCTTGTACACTATCAGTTTCTTCATTCTTAACAACATTTACTGTGTCAATTTTGCTAATATCTACGGCGCTTTTTAATAAAGGTGCTGTTTCAGTTTTTCTTGATATATCAAGCCAAGGGATTAATTGCTGATCTTGAGGTTCTGGGGGATGGGTTTCTGCCAGTCTATCAATTCTTAACCACAGTTCATCATCATCTTCCGCAATATTAATGTGAACTCCGGGTAAAGAAAGTAGCTCATGCTCAAAATGATTAAACAAACCATGTTTTACTACGTCTTTAACAGGATTAAGTTTTAAACGAGCAGATTGTTGGGCAAATTCTATAAGAGATAATAGACGTTCTTCTTCCATGCTTCTGGAAAAAATTAATGATTGTCTGGAAGCATGGAGATTGATATCGTCATTCTTATCTTGCATTGTATTTCCTCAATTTTAATTACAGCCTTACTCTTTGCTAATTTTGGGCAATAGCAACCCATGCAAAGATTCATTTGCTTACATAGACTCCTTTTTTATTGTTATTATTGGTGGGTTACGTAAGAACGTGGTAAGCGTTACATTGTTAACATGATTTTTTGATCAATTTCACTGTGGTGTTATTAAATATTTGCGCAATTTTATATCAAAAAGGAGGTTCATACCAATTTCCAAAGCAGTAATTGGTGCAGCCTCTTACTAACAAAACAGTTCTTTGAGTCTGCTATTACTGCCATCGCCTTTAATGTATTGTATACCTTCCTTTTTTAGTCCATTCCTTAGCTAAAGTTTGTGCTCTTTCTATTTGCTCGTTAGTCATTTTTTTAGCCAACATATCACGAACTGTAGCAGCATCCTCTATTCCATTTGCAGATGCTAAATTATAAAATGCATGGGCTAGTGTGTAGTTTTGTAAGACACCTTGGCCTTTTGTATACATTACCCCTAAATTATATTGAGCATAAGCGTTATTACCATATTTACTTGCTTTTTTATACCAATCTAAAGCTAATGCATAATTTTGAGAAACTCCTTTGCCTGTTTGGTACATATAACCTAATTCAAATTGAGGTATACCCCAACCGTTAAGAGATTGATCAAAAATTGACAGGTATCTGAACGCCTCTTGATAATCTTTGTTTGAAAACAATTGTTCACCATATCCAATAAATTCGGCATTACACATATCTTTATTTTGTTGCTTATACATACCATTCAAGTAGTTCATGATGTTTGCTTCTTTTGCAAATTCATAGCAAACCTCAGCTCTCTTAACCAAATTTTTATCGAGTCCATCGAACAAATATGAATTATATACGCTTGTAAACATTTTGGTCTTTTCAAGAGGGGATAACTTTATCTCTTTTGTATATAGTGCCTTCAAACATATATCTTTCGATAGGGCATCAACTTCATTAACCACCCAAAAACCATCACCTTCATCTAGCACGCATAATAATTTTATTGGGCCAATTGATCCTTGATTTGCATAATTTCTATATATACTAAATGCATGCTCCATATATTTAGAATAGAGATTTAATTTTTTTTTGTTTTCATTTTTTTCCATTATATTAAGTGCTGCTTCATAAATGCCCAAAGCTAAATTCGCATTTGCCCCACATAAATCTGATTTTTTAGATTTGGAAATTAAAAGATCAAACTGAGATTTGGTTAATTTAATCACCGATAACTTTTGTTTGAATATCTTTAATTTATCTAAAGAAGCAAAATCAGCAAAATGTCTAAAAAGGAAATCAATGTTGCTTATTTTCCTGATTATTTCTGAATCTAAACAATTTTCAAGCATCAGCTCATTTGGAATAAATTTTTTAATACTGCTTGTGGGAGATAGATCATTGGAATTGGCACAAAAGGCTACGTTAATGGCAAATAGGATTGTTATTGATAAAAATAATCTAATTAAATACATCCCCATACAGCTCCTATCAAAACATGACCAATTTGCTTAGTGATAAAAAATTTAAAATCAAAAGCATTATATCCAACCCCAAATTAATGATCAAATTTTGCCCACCACAATCTAAAATAACTCTCTTATTTGATATAATAAACATAAGCGATTTCAAGTCTGATTATAAAATTAAGATTCGCAATAGTAAGTAACTGCGTCACTGCAATTTATGATTTATGTGCAGTGACGCAGAACCATAAAACGATAATTTCCCTTTCAAACATTAAAGCTACTTATAAATATCCAATCCCACGCCACAGGATTGAACAAAATACTTACAAAAATCTATTGTCTACCGCTTCACTCTTTGGTACGTTTTTATTAAGCATAACTGACGAGCCTGTGTGATTCAGGCGAAACCTTTGGGTCTTATGCATAAGCCACACCTTATTCCCTAACTTTGTGGCTGGGCGTTGAGTCGGGAATTTGTTGTTCTAAGGATCAGCTGCCGTTTGGCAGACTTTTCACAATGCACATTTCTGTATTGAATGGATAGGTAGCAAAGCCTGTGCTTTGTCTCTGCTATTTGCATGCCTTTATAAAAAATAAGGAGGTGAGCTCATAACACTGTTGGTATTTATTTTTGTTCTTTGATTTGCCCCACTTTCGAGCCTTGCAGCCACTGCTGGACGTCATCACGGAATGAGTCGCTCGATTAACACTAAACCGAATCAGGGCAAACCCGTTTTGTATGAGGGAATATGCGACGATACTCTTTACGACAAACCATAAACAACTATCTAAAGTCCAATCGATGTGGGAGTCATCGGGACAAACAATATCGGCAATTTGTGATTTATAAGATGCTGGATGATTTGTTTGTGCTTGGTGAAACGCCTTCTCATTGGCAAGCGTTAACTGCAAACCAGCTTGAGAAACTAATTCAACATTGGAAGAAACAACGAATTACAGTTTCAACCATGATGAATTACATGACCATTATACGAAAATTTTTGCATTGTATTGGACATGATTTGGCTGGTATTGATAATCAAAATCTGAGGCTTAAACGAAAAACAACTTCTCATAAAATTATTCGCTTGAAATATGATGGCTGGCAAAAACTTCATGATCCAATTGCGCAAGTGCTGATGGGATTCCAAATGCATTTTGGCCTCACGTTAAGCGAAACCATGAGGCTTTTACCGGATGTTCATGTCCAAAATAATCATTTGTTATTAACTCGTGAGATAACCTTTAATCATCTAGATAGAAAGGTGCCTATTCGCACCCCTACTCAAATGGCCATCTTGAGAATATTTCATCATCTAACTCAGAAACAGCACTGCTTAATCAATTCCTTTGGTTATCGGGTGGTCTGTTTTCGCTGGCAAAAGGCTATGAAAGCCTTGCGATGGCCAGCTAAGAAATCATATCGCTATATGTATGCTCAACTCACACAGGCAAGCCTTTCATCACAACTGGATCACTATCGATTATCCATACTCATCATGGACGAAATGGGCTTGAAATCTCGAACCACACTCTGGAGTTATCTCAATGAACAACAAGCTGCGTAATGCTTTATATTCTGTCAATCAATTCGTTAAAAAAATGCGGTGTTATTCCTATGCCAGTCAAGCTGATACTCGCCATATGCTCAGACGGTGTATGAAAGATTTGCATGAGCTTGGCTTCAAAGTTGGCCACCTAAAAGGATTAAAGCCCAAGCACATTTATGTTTTGGTAGAGCACTGGAAACAACAAGTTAGAAGTCCAGCAACCATTAAAAATTATATGGCCAAATTGCGAAAGACTGCTGATTTATTAGATAACCCCAAGTTAGTTAAAAAAGGAAATGACAGTTATCAAATCGATAAACGCTCTTATGTGCCAACTCACAGCAAAGCGATTACCCATATAGACTTAGATAAATGTACCGATCCCTATATACGTTTATCCCTAGAAGCTCAAATGCTGTTTGGTTTACGACGAGAAGAATCGATGAAATTTGTATGGAGTGAAGCTTGGCGTGGTGATTGTCTATGGATTAAACCCAGCTGGACAAAAGGTGGAATTGGGCGGGTCATTGATATCACTCATGAAAAACAAAAGGAGTGGTTAAATAAAGTATCGCAACAAATTCCAAAAAATTTATCTCTAATACCTCTGGGAAGAAGCTACAAGAAGCATTTAAGTTATTACCAGCAACAGATTAACAGCATGGGGCTTTGTAAATTACATGGCTTACGTCATGCTTATGCACAACGCCGTTATGCAGAAATCACTAAACAACTTAATCCCTTGAGACAAGGGCTGATTTGTCCCATTGCTGGCGGCAAACCAACTCACTTTTTAAATAAAATAGAAAAAGAAATTGATCGAAAAGCTCGGAAACAGATAAGTCGAGAACTTGGCCATTCGCGGCTGAATATTACGAAAATTTATCTTGGTTAGATAGAGATGGTCAAATTATTATTTAATCCTACCTACAACCGTTATTTCAATAGGTACCAAATGATGACATTCTTTAACTGGTACCAAAAGTGGTACCAAAATTGGTTGAGCGGTGAAGGTTAAATTTCTTAAGTCATTGATTTTATTGGTCGGGACGGCAGGATTTGAACCTGCGACCACTAGCGCCCCATGCTAGTACGCTACCAGGCTGCGCCACGCCCCGACTGGCTGAGAATCATAACTTGATCTGGCTGAAATAACAAGGTCTTTGCGATATTCGATGATTTAATCAAGACGTGGTTTTGGCGTATTCATCGGTCCTGGGATTTGTTCCAATTCCTCTTCAATTTGATCATCTGTGCCTTCTTGTCCAGTAGTTTGATATCCAGGAACTCCATCTTCAAGCAAATTGCTTTCATCAGCTCCGATGAAACTGTTGTGCTCTTCATCATTGTCCGTTTCTGCCAGCTCAAGTTCTTCTGATAATTCTTCATCGGGGGTAATTACAGTATCTACCAGCTCTTTTTCCATTTTGACCATGTATCTCTCACTCATTTTTAGATTATATATTTATAAGTGTAGCATTCTGGTGAAATATGTTGCATCAGAGACGTTAGATACAATAGCGCGACCATTCTTCTGGTGTCGGTTGCGCTATTTGAAATGTCAGGAGAAGGCATTGATACCGGTAATGTGCCTTCCCAATACCAGCGTATGAACGTTATCCGTTCCTTCATAGGTAAATACGGATTCCAGGTTCAGCATATGACGAATCACGTGATATTCAAGACTGATGCCATTACCTCCCAATAAATTACGGCATTGACGGGCAATCTTTAAAGCTTCGCGGCAAGCGTTGCCTTTAGCCAGAGAAATCATGACCGGGGTTTCTCTGTTTTGCTCTTTCAGCCGGCCGATTTGTAAATTCATCCATTGTGCTTTAATGATTTCTGTATACATCTCAGCTAAATCTTCCTGGATGAGTTGAAAGGAAGCCAACGGTTTATCAAACTGTTTTCTTTCCAAGAGATAATCTCTGGCAATATCAAAACAAGCCATGGCCGCCCCCATAGCGCCCCAGGCAATACCGTAGCGGGCCTGGCTTAAACAGCTTAACGCCGCACCTAAACCTTTTTCACTGCCTGCTAACAGATTTTCATCAGGAACAAAAACATCTTCAAAAAATAATTCACCGGTAATGGAGGCTCTTAGTGACATTTTTAACTTGATTTCTGTGCGCTTGAATCCTTCAAATTTTTTCTCAACGATAAAGCCACGAATTCCAGCCTCAGTCTTCGCCCAGACAAGGGCTATATCGGCAATAGGTGCATTGGTGATCCACGTTTTAGAACCGTTTAAACGCCAGCCGCCATCCACTTTTTTGGCCTGTGTTCTCATACCGGCTGGGTCAGAGCCGGAATCAGGCTCGGTAAGGCCGAAGCAGCCAATCACTTCACCTCTGGCCATCGCCGGAAGAAAGCGCTTTTTTTGCTCTTCATTTCCATAGCGAAAAATGGGATACATACATAAAGAACTTTGTACGGAAACAAAACTTCTCAGCCCGCTGTCACCGCGCTCCAATTCTTGACAAACCAAGCCATAAGCTACATATGAGGCCTCAGCGCCACCGTATTCTGCAGGAAGAGTCAATCCTAGTAAACCTAAATCCGCGGATTGTTTAATCAATTGTTTCGGGAAGTCCGCCTCTTCAAAAGCATCAGCCATTAATGGAATGACATCTTGTGCCACAAAACGCGCAACCGTGTCGCGAATCATTTTTTCATCATCGTGTAACTGCTCATCTAAAAACAATAAATCATCCACTACCTTTCTCCCTTCATCGCAAAATATAACCAATCTCCCCATTCTTAAGATGAATAGGAAGCTATTTGACAGTCACCGACCTTGCTGTATTATCGACCAATGACAATATCGCTGTAACAATACTGTCACGACTGGGTAAGAGATACTGCCAGGCCTGGCCTAAAGGAATAAAGCAATCTTCTCCGGTAAGGCGCCTGACTTGCAGGTGCGAAGAAGCCTTTTCCATCAATAAGGTCATTAAACCTTCACTAAGAGAAGCACTTTGCCTGCCTTCATCCACAATCAGCACACGACGTGCTTTAGCGACCACCTTAAGAATTGCCTCTTCCGGCAAGGGATTTAACCAGCGTAAATCCACTGTTTTTACCGAAAGACGATATTTATCTTTTAGTATTTTTGCCGCCTGTCGAGACAGATAATAACCGTTCGCATAACTGAGAATGACCGTATCACCTTCACCGTGAACGCCAACTTCTCCCAACTCAATGTGTTCATCCAAGACAGGATACTCAAATAACCAGCCATTATCTCCAGCTTCATGTAAATCTTTGGTCATGTATAAAGCAATGGGTTCAAGAAAAACCACTACCCGACCGTTCTGATGAGCTAATCGTACACAAGTACGTAACATTTTAGCAGCATCCGGTCCATTGGATGGACAGGCAACCACCACGCCTGGTAAATCCCGTAGTACGGCAATGGAATTATCATTATGAAAATGTCCTCCGAAGCCTTTTTGATAGGCAAGAGAGGCAATGCGCACGACCATCGGATTGCAATATTGACCATTGGAAAAAAAGGATAAGGTAGATGCCTCGCCCCTTAACTGATCTTCTGCATTATGTAAGTAGGCTAAAAACTGAATCTCGGGGACTGGAATAAAACCATTATGCGCCAATCCGATGGCTGTTCCTAAAATCGTCGTTTCATCCAATAACGTATCAAAGACTCGCCTGCGTCCAAATCTGGCTTGCAGATCAGCTGTGACCCGATAAACGCCACCTTTTTTTGCTACATCCTCACCAAACACCAACATATTGCTGTACTGCATCATTAAGTCGGTTAAAGCAAAATTAATATGCTGACACAGGTTTCGCTTCATGTTCAATTGCTTATAAGCGGCAGCAAACACCTGTTTTCGCTGCGCTTCATCAGGCAGCAAATAGACCTTGTTCTGATGAATTTTAGGCAAAAGGCTGGATTTGACTTCATCAGCGCTGCTTAATTTTGGCAGAGCTATCACCTCCATGGCCTTTGCTTCAATTAAAGCCCGATTATCCAGATACAAATCAGCCATAGCCTGAATCGACATCCAGCCTTCCCTATATAAAAATCCAGCCGTATGCAGCAAAGGATCCTCAGACTCTATCTGCTCAATCTCGTCCAAAGATCGATATTGCAATTCAATATCTGAACCGGCATGGCCCAATAAACGAATGCATTTCATATGTAAAAAAACGGGCTGTTTTTTACGCCTGGCTATTGATTCAGCCAGAAGTCCCTTCATGTAACAGTCGGCAAAATTCAGACCGTCACAGGCAATGTAATGAAAACCAACACGTGCTTTTATAGAGTTTTCAATCCAGCTCCCAGGCGTGGGTACGGATATACCTATGCCATTATCTTCACAAAGAAAAACAATAGGCAGGGGATACTGCTGTTGATGAATCCATGAGCAGGCATTCAATGTCGCTTGAGCAGCTGCGTGGTTAACGGAGGCGTCACCAAAAGAACAGAGGATGACAGAATTGGACGGCAATTTACTGTCAATACCAAGTTCCTTCGCTCTGGTAATGGATAAAGCGGCACCCAATGCCTTTGGAAGATGAGAGGCAATGGTTGATGTTTGAGGTGGAATAAACAAAGGTACTGAACCAAAAACCTTATGTCGTCCCCCCGAAATAGGATCCTTTGCCGAAGCCACAAGTGACAAGAGAATATCCTTGACTCCATCAGAACCCTGTAGCTGCTTTGCCCGCTGTAAGTAAAAAGCACCACTGCGATAATGTAAAAAAGCCATATCGCTGTGTCTGAAAATCTGGCCGAAAACTGCATTTCCTTCATGGCCACTACTGCCAATCGTATAATAGGATAAGGATTTTTCTTTTAACTGACGAGCAATTAAATCCAGAAGTCGTGACTTAATTTGCGAATCAAACAATTCTATCGCCGTTTTCTTATCCAGACCGGCTTGAGAAGCAGTCATGAAGCTTTTAGGTGAGGGAAAGTCAACCTGTTTCAGCCGTTTGAGAAATTGCTCATCGACAACCGTGGCTCTATCCAACATAACTACGTCCTGTAAAAGTTTATATAAATTATCAAGCAATGCAAATCATAGCCGATAATACTGAAAAGAGTATATCATTTTGCAATATTTTAGGCGATTTGCTTTTTACAGAATTTGAATGACCTGTTGAGGATAAAAATGATAAGAATATGGATGACTTTAATGATGGTTTTTTTCATCACTGCGTGCGGCAGAACGAATGTGGTTGAAGATCAAGAAGTTACTGTGGTAACGGCGACTGAACATTTTCATCCTTTTAAAAAAGAGCCAGTGGATGTTACCACCACATGTATTCAATGTTATTAAATCACTTACGATTCAAATGCTCATTTATCCAATAAACCGATTCAAATATCAGGTTTTTATCAAAGGAGTAAATCATTATTTCATTGCCAAATCTGACAGAGACTCGAGCATTTTTTGACCAAATAAATCTCTATAAACTTCTGACAACTCTGCTTTATGACTCTGCATGGATGAACTGTTTTTTTGAGACAGCCGCGTTAAACGGGAGGTTTCAGCCACATTGGTATTGTATTCCGAAATAACGCCTTCATTTGCTTTGTTTTTTGAAGATTTAATTTTTGAAGAAGCCGCCTGGTCTTCTTCGCTGATGGAAGCTACAGAACCTTGCAAATTATACAGGTTATAAGCAACATCCATGCATTCTTGTAATTTCTCACAACCACCGCCTTCGACAGCAAATCTATCCAATTCCAGCACCAGATCCTGCTCAGCTTCTGACAGTTCTTCCCATTTGCGAGAAGAAATGCTTTTCAATAATTCTACCCGCCCTGATACTGCTTGATAGCGTTCATTGGCACTTTTACAGCCGGCCTCAGACATCGGTTCAACAAAGACAGACAAGGCCTGGATAAGCATACCGAATTGTTTGTTGTAATGAGCATTCTGGCTATACATATTAAACAAGGTCTTTACAACCATACCGCTGAGATTTCCACGGGCTGATAGGGGTTTATTTTCTTTCCATTCCGCTTTTTTTTCATTTAATATTTTTATTAAATCCTCACCTTCTTTTGATGAAGAGAAATAATGGGTACCATCGGCTTTCCCTGACGCAAGAAAAGCTTGATAAAGTTTTTGGCTTTGTTGATAGGTCTCTTCAAGACTTTTCTGCATGGCAGGAGAAAACTTAGCAGCATGGTGTCTCAATGTCGCCAGCATGGCCATATTGGTGAGTAAAGTGGCTTCCCTGACCGCTTTATCCATATCGTTATCGTTCAGTGCCTCCCCGTGTTGATTGACCGGGATATTTTGTACAAAGGTAAATCCCTGGCTATTACCTTTTTCCATAAGCTCGCGGTTATACACATGTGAGCCTTTGAAAATCCTTGCCGCACTTTTCCTTTGGCGGTTTTGCAGTTCTACTTTAGGTAGAATATCTTTTGCTTTACCGTGCAAAGAAGTCAATAAATTGTATGTCATAGGGCCATGGTAATCCGGTCGCATTTTTTGCATCAATGCTCGGCTTTCTTTTAACTTCTGCACCACATCGTCAATCGCTTGTTGATGCTCCCTTTTTTGGGTTCCTGGCATACGGAATATGACGTTTTCATCGACTCCAACAGCAATGGAAGGCACTCTGGCTTCAGAAGTATCGTCATGATAAGGTCTGACCTCTTTGGACCGGTAATGATTTCGATTTAAAACCCGGATGGCTTGATGACCTATTTTTTTATCATGTGCGGTTTCATCTGTTGCTGTGATGCGAACAATGGTTTGATTGCGGACATCATTGCGCAGATAATCAAGGCCTGTGGCTGTTTTGGACGTAAAGTCATGCTTTTTAAGACTGGCCAGTTGTTCAATTATCTCGTCCTTCTCATCCTCCACTCTCTCCAATACAGTGTCGACCAAATCTTCACGACAGGCTTGTGCTAATTCCAGACGCGCTTCATCCATGATTTTGTTTAAAAGAGCAACCTTGTCTATAGATGGTTCATCTAAAGCCGCTTTGTCACATTCTTCCATAGCTTTTTGAATGAGGTTTTGAATTCTTTGATTAATTTTTTCCATCAACTCCTGACGAAAATCATCACCAATTTTTAAATTTAACTTTCCTGGAAACACTTTTTCCTGAAGAACTCTTAAAGCAAGAAACACGTGTACGCTCATTTCTTCCTGCAAGGCAATGATGCTGCCTCGGTCGTCTTTAAATTCTTCAAAGAAATCTGACTCCTTTCTGTCAAGCCATTCATTGAAACGACTGCTTAAATCTTTATCATCCGCTACATCAATATTACAAAATATGGTTTCGGTAACAGGACCTATGATGTCTTCAAGAACATCCTTAGCAGAACCATGCCAATCCAGTCCGCAATTTTTTAAAATTTGTTGATAATCGTTTTCTTGCAAATGCACTAAAGCCAGTGCGTGCCCTTGCGGGTCAAAAATAGGCTTGTCTTGTTTTGCGATGAGTTCCAGAGCCTGTTGGTGTATATATTGTTGATATTGAGCCTCAACAAGCTGTCTCCGCTGGGTTTTTCCTTGCAATAAAACATCGGCTTTTGATTGCAAGTCACCTATCACAGAGAGAATAGAGTCATCCAGTGCCGTTTGCGGGATTCTTTCTCCGGTGAACAATTGATGAGCACGTTTTTTGATTTCGTCTGGAGTTTTAAGTTTCTCTGCTCTCTCATTCAGCTTCTCTAAATCGCTCATTAATTGCTGTGCTCGAGTAGGCTTGGACAATAATTTTTGGCCTTTATTAAAAAAAACCTTAAGTAAGTCTTTACTGAGCCCATTTCTTCTGATTGAATTACGTAAATCTTGAAAAAATTGATATTTTTCACCGGCTGAGTCTTTTTTCGCCAAATAACCATTGATGCCCTTAACAGCTTTCTCCTGTACATCTTTGTCAATAGTTGCATGGAATTCTTTCTTATGGCGTTCGGTAATTAAAGACAAAACATGTTGATATTCCCTGCTGTTTCCTGCTTCCTCGGCACGAATTTCAGGATCGGTTAATATGGCTATAATTTTTTCTTCTTCTGCTTTATCAAATCCTTTTTCTTTCCCCTTTTTTGAAGGGCTGCCTGAAAACAACCATTCAGCCGTGGCATTTTGAATGGCTTCACGTACCTTTGGGTTTTCTTTAAAATAAGAGAATACCTCGTGTTGCATAGAGGATGGTAATTGAAAATAGTATACACCTATTTCCTCTTCAGGACTTTCTTTAATCCATTTGATGGCAAAATCAATATCCGCCTTTATGAAATAAGGAGCAATTTCTTTGTTTTCCTCAAAAAAAGGAGTTACTTCCTCTAAAAATTCTGATGTCTCTTCAGTCCTGCATAAAGAATAGGCCTCATATAAGAATTGCGGAAGAAAATCAGGCGCTTCCTCATAAATGGTATTTAAAACAGATTCCAAGCTTTCTTCTGGAAGTTGTTTAGTACTCCAAAGTTCATACAATACTTGAGCTAAGGGTTTTCCTCGATTGTTAGAACTATTCCATTGTAAACGGTCTTTTAACTCATGATCCAGATCCCTTTTTTCTCTTGCAGCGGTAGGATTCTCTAACCAGTTTTTATAGCGGACTCCTTTCAATATTTTTTCTGTGCGTTCTGTTATTCCTTCTTTAACGATGGTGGCCATATCATTGGTCGTAAGAGACACATTCATGAGTTGATATAGTTCTTGAATAAGTTCCGCCGCCTTACTCTCTTCAGCCTTTTTAGAGCGACTGTAAAATAATGATTTACGCTGTTCAGGTGATAAATTTTTAATTTTATCGGTTAAACCGGCCACAGTGAGCTGATTATCTATTAGCAGTTTATACAAATCTGTAAAGATTTTCTTTTTTACCGCATCATGGCCTTTTTTAGATTTACCGCTAATGTATTCCAAGATTTTGGTTTCTATGAGAGGCATGGTTTTCTCTTTTTAGAAATATTGATATATTTAACTAAAAATAGAACACCTAGATTAAGGAATTATGAAATAAGTCAAATTGCAACAATAATTGTTATTTTTTTTACAAAATAATACTTTAAAGACTGTTTTCATTCGCAAAATCAGTGGTAATTGCTATAATTGTCTTTTTTTATAAATGCTTAGAGATTCAGGAGCCTTACATGCGTGCATCGCAATGGTTGTTAGCCACCTTAAAAGAAACCCCTCATGATGCCGAAATTATATCTCACCAGCTGATGTTACGTGCCGGGATGATTCGCAAATTAGCCTCGGGCTTATACAGCTGGCTGCCTTTAGGCTTGAAGGTGTTACGTAAGGTTGAGCAAATTGTTCGTGAAGAAATGAACCGTGCTCAAGCCATGGAAATGCTGATGCCGGCAGTACAGCCGGCTGAACTCTGGCAGGAAACCGGCCGATGGCATAGTTTTGGCGGACAATTATTGACCATGCATGACAGCAGCGAGCGTGAATATTGTTTTGGCCCCACACATGAAGAAGTTATCACTGATATCATGCGCCATGAATTAAAATCTTATAAGCAACTGCCGGTGAATTTCTATCAAATTCAAACCAAGTTCCGTGATGAAATTCGGCCGCGTTTTGGTGTGATGCGAGCACGCGAATTTTTAATGAAAGATGCCTATTCCTTTCATTTGACGCAAGAAAGCCTACAAGACACCTATGATGCCATGTATCAAGCCTATTGCCGTATTTTTGACCGGCTCGGTTTAAAATACCGTGCTGTTGAAGCGGATACCGGAGCGATAGGCGGATCGGTTTCTCATGAGTTTCAAGTTTTGGCGGATTCAGGTGAAGACCTGATTTTTTATAGTGATCAAAGCAACTATGCCGCCAATATTGAACAGGCAACAAGTTTAAGTCCTAATAAAGCCCAAAATCTGCCTGACGAGAAAATGACTTTGGTTGACACGCCAAATCAGAAAACGATAAATGACTTGGTTCAATTTTTAAATACACCCATTGAGAAAACCATTAAAACATTGATTGTTGAGGGCACAGAAGCGCCCTTAATTGCTTTGGTTTTGCGCGGTGATGATGAGTTAAATGTACTCAAGGCAGAAAAACATCCTCTGGTCAAATCCCCTTTAAAATTCGCAGATGAAGAAACTGTTTTTCATCATCTAAATGTACCTGTCGGCTCTCTTGGACCGGTGAATCTCAATATTCCCGTTATCGCCGATTACCAGGCTCTGGCCCTTTCCTCTTTTGCCTGTGGAGCAAATCAGGCCGATAAACATTTCCTGAATGCGGCCTGGGGGCGTGATGCACATTATCAGGATGCTTTCGACTTACGAAATGTAAAAGAAGGTGAACCCAGCCCTGATGGACAAGGATATCTCCACTCCTGTCGCGGAATCGAAGTTGGTCATATTTTCCAGCTGGGTGATAAGTACACCCGTGCAATGAATGCTACAGTCCTTAATGAAGAAGGACAATCGCAAGCGATGTTAATGGGTTGTTATGGTTTGGGCGTTGGCAGGGTGGTTGCAGCAGCCATTGAACAACATCATGATGATAAAGGCATTATCTGGCCGCAATCCATAGCTCCCTTTCAATTGGTTATCGTTCCTTTAAACGGCCATCGCTCACAACAGGTTAAAGAACAGGCCGAACTGTTATATCAGCAGCTCTCTGCTCTTGGAATAGATGTTCTATTGGATGATCGTAATGAGCGCGCTGGGGTATTGTTTGCTGATAATGATCTCATTGGCATTCCCCACAGGCTTGTGGTCAGTGAACGCAATCTAGCAGAAGACTGTATCGAATATAAAGCCCGAAGTCAGGAAGACAGTGAAAAAATAGCTATAAATAATGTGGGAAATTTTATAAAAAATTTGCTTCATCTTTAACAGCAACCGTGGATGTAATGATTAAAATCTGGCGAACCAGGTTTATGTGCCTTCTTTTTTTGAAGATCATGGATACCGGCTTTCGCCGGTAATTCGCTGACTTTTAAAAAGAGCCAATATATGTCCGAAAATTTTTTAGCTTAAAATAGCCAAATACGGCCGTTGCTGATGAGGCTGAGCAGGTATTTCCGAATTGCCGACGAAAGTCGGCATCCACTGTTCCTTTTGATGGCTAAAATCGCTGCTCATACCTCAAGTACCGCAGACAAAAGTTGCTGCGTGTAGGCATGCTTGGGTTTATGTAATACTTCCTCACAAGACCCTGTTTCAATAATCTTCCCCTCTCTCATGACCATGACATCATCAGCAATGTAGGCAACCACTCCCATATTGTGAGTTATAAACAAATAGGATAATCCCGTTTCCTGCTGAACCTCCTTTAATAAATTCAAGATTTGTGCCTGAACTGAAACGTCAAGTGCGCTGGTTGGCTCATCACAAATGAGTATCTCAGGTTCCATAGCCAACGCACGGGCAATACAAATTCTCTGACGCTGCCCTCCAGAAAACTGGTGTGGATAACGAGACAGACCGGTTACCGACAAGCCCACCTGCTCTAACAATTGCCGCTGTTTTGATATCATTCGTTTTTTAGATACTCCCTGTGCTTTCATTCCTTCGGCTAAAATTTCACCAATGGTCATACGGGGGTTCATGGCTGAAAAGGGATCCTGAAAAATAATCTGTACTTTTTTTCGGTAATCATTTAAAAAACGCCCACGCAAACCAAGAGCATTTTTTTTCTGGTAGAGCACTTGACCGGCGGTTGCTGGCACTAACTGGAGTAAAGCACGGCTAATGGTTGTTTTTCCACAACCCGACTCGCCGACCAGTGCCAGCGTTTGTCCCTTATATAACTGAAAAGAAACATCGTCAACAGCTTTAATGATGTCCTTTTTAAACGGAAAGCCTCCATGGCGCTGCTTAAAATAGACGGATAAATGTTCTACAGATAATAACGCTTTTTCCGGAGTACTTCTCTCAATCCACTGCTTGGATTCTTTTTTCTGCAATGTAGGTAAGCTCGAATGCTCAGGATACAAATGACAGCGCACCGTTCTTCCGGCAAAGGTCTGCAGCTCAGGCTCAACTTGTTGACAACGCTGAAAAACATAATCACAGCGGGGATGAAAACGACAACCGCTCGGCATATGATCCAATGCCGGCACCGTACCGGAAATCACTGAGAGGTGCTGGTTTCGCAAGTCAAAAGAAGGTACGGAGGCCAACAATTGCTGTACATAAGGATGCCTGGCTTCGGTAAAAAATGAGGACACATCGGCCTGTTCCACCACTTCTCCGGCATACATTACGCATACCTGATCAGCAACGGCTTTCACCACACCGAGATCATGGGTAATTAACAACAAACTCATCTGATATCTTTTCTGTAATTTTTTCAGCAAGGCAAGAATCTGCGCTTGGACAGTCACATCAAGTGCTGTAGTGGGCTCATCAGCGATCAGAATTTGTGGGTTACAGGCCAGTGCCATGGCAATGACCACTCGCTGTTTCTGTCCACCTGATAGCTGATGCGGGTATTGATGAACTCTTAAATGAGGTTGCGGCATATCCACTTCTTTTAGTAAGGCAATCATACTCTCTTTAAGTGCAGAGCGTGTCATTTTTTCTTGTCTCAATAAAATTTCCGATAATTGCTGACCAATGGTCAAGACCGGATTCAAAGCAGTCATCGGTTCCTGAAAAATCATAGCCAGTTTACATCCCCGCAATTGCTGCATTATTTGCTCAGGAAGATTAAGCAGATCATCATTATCCACAAAGACTTTGCTTAAAGAGCCATAGACCGCATTTTCCGGTAATAAACGCATGATAGCGAGTGACGTCAATGACTTGCCGCAGCCTGACTCTCCAAGTAATGCCAATGTTTCACCCGCTCTCAGCTGAAAGCTCACGTTTTTAACCGCTGTTATCATTGCATTCCGCTCTTGAAAAGCAATTGATAACTGTTTGATTTCAGCAATATTTTCCATAAATATTATTTTGTAATGCTCACTTTAGTTGCTGGACTTTAGCCATTTTTTAGATCGAATCCCCGCTACTTGATAGCGAGGTCCAAATAAAGCTCCATATTACCGCGGTCGTTCGTGGGGTTAGAGATTTTTAATTTATTGCTTTTCTTTATTAAAAAAATGGCTACAGCCCAGTTTAGCAAGAGTATAAATTTATGTGCAACAGAAAGATGGCGTCTAAAGAACAGACATGTCAACAGCACCTGATTCTATGTTAAAATAATGTTTTTATCTGAGAAAAAAACATGTCTGAACAATATACCGCCGAAGCCATTGAAGTGCTAAGTGGTCTGGAGCCGGTACAAAGGCGACCAGGAATGTATACCGATACAGCCAGACCGAACCATCTGGCCCAGGAAGTGATTGATAACAGTGTTGATGAAGTCATTGCCGGCTTTGCATCAAAAATAATCGCCACTCTTCATGAGGATGGCTCTGTAGAAATCGAAGATAATGGGCGCGGTATGCCCGTGGATTTGCACCCTCAATTAGGTTTAAGCGGTGTAGAAGTCATTATGACCCGTCTTCATGCCGGAGGCAAATTCTCAGATAAAAACTACCAATTTTCCGGAGGGCTGCATGGAGTCGGGGTGTCGGTGGTCAATGCTCTTTCTGAACGGCTTGAGGTAACCATCAAACGTGGCGGCATCATTTATCAAATGAGCTTCAGCAATGGCGATAAACTCACTGAACTCAATGAAACAGGCGTAACCCGTAAAAGAGACTCCGGCACCATTATTCGTTTCTGGCCAAACGCAAAATATTTCGATACAACCCGTCTCTCCATTAAGCAGTTAATTCATGTGTTAAGGGCAAAAGCCGTCTTGTGTCCGGGTTTATCCATGACCTTCGTTAATAAAATTAACAATGAAAAACTGGAATGGTGTTATGAATACGGTATTGCCGATTATCTTAAACAATCATTAAGTGATGATTATTTGCCGGATGAGCCATTTACAGGCCAGTTTAATGAGAGGGATGCCGCCGTGGACTGGGCTTTAGTCTGGTCGACACAACCTAACAGTAGTCTTAATGAAAGCTATGTGAATCTGATTCCAACACCTCAGGGCGGAACCCATGTTAACGGATTGCGTTCAGGCCTGTTTGATGCACTTTCTGCCTTTTGTGAACTAAGAAACCTACTACCACGTGGCGTCAAGCTAACAGCGGATGATCTTTGGGAGCCCTGCCAATATGTGCTTTCAGTAAAAATGAAAGAACCTCAATTTGCCGGACAAACCAAGGAACGTTTAAGTTCCCGCCAAACAGCTGTCTTTGTCAGTAATATTGTGAAAGATGCTTTTGCCCTATGGTTAAATCAGCATCACAATCAAGGTGAAGCATTGGCTGCGTTAGCAATTGAGCGTGCACAGAAGCGTTTAAAACAGGCCAAGCAAATCGCTCGTAAAAGAGTAAGTCAAGGTCCTGCCTTACCGGGTAAGTTGGCTGATTGTCTGCACCAGGACTTAGCTCAAACTGAGCTTTTTCTGGTCGAGGGCGATTCTGCTGGAGGCTCAGCGAAGCAAGCACGAAATAAAGATTTTCAGGCCATCATGCCTTTACGAGGTAAGATCCTCAATGCCTGGGAAATTGATTCCTCACAAATTCTTGCCTCTCAGGAAATTCATGATATTTCCGTAGCAATTGGCGTTGATCCTGGATCTGAGGATATAAGTGGGCTTCGTTATGGTAAAATATGTATCCTTGCCGATGCCGACTCCGATGGTGCTCACATTGCCACATTAATCTGCGCCTTATTTTTAAGGCATTTCAAGCCATTAATCAAGGCAGGACACGTTTATGTTGCCATGCCTCCTTTATACCGAATCGATGCAGGCAAAGAAGTCCATTATGCACTCGATGAAATAGAGAAAGATCAGGTTATCAATAGACTATCCAAAAACAGTCGAACCCGAATGAATGTACAGCGTTTTAAAGGTCTGGGAGAAATGAATCCAATGCAATTACGGGAAACAACCATGGATCCTGACACGCGACGCTTGGTTCAATTAACTCTCGATGACGAAATATCCAGCATGTCCATCATGGACATGCTGCTATCGAAAAAGCGCGCAGCGGACAGGAAAAGCTGGCTGGAGAAGAAAGGTAATCTGGCAGATATCCTGAATTACTCATGAGTGAATAATCCTTGTATTGACGGTGGCACAAACAACAGCTCAGCTTGCGAGACTCTTTACCATTTTAATAACGGTATTAAATTAGAGTAGTCATCGGTCCATAAATAGGTAGAGTTGTCAGCGACAAACCGCCAGCCAAAACGATTGATAAGTTGAAACGCCAAAGGCTCATTTAAAGTAAGAAGCACCCATTGAGAATCAAATTGTCCTAATCGCTTGTCTCCTTTATGGACAAGCTCTAACACAATCAAATCGTTCGCTCTACCGCTTGCAGTCAATACCGGCAATAATTCTAGATGGCGATTGCTGATGTTCACTAAAATGGCACCGTCTTCTGTCATTTTTTGGCGATATAATGTAAACGCTTCTCTGGTGAGTAAATGCACCGGGATAGCATCCGAACTAAAGGCATCCACAACTATTAAATCCTGTGAATGATTTTTCATTTTCGCTAAAGCCAGACGGCCATCATCATTAATGAGTGTCTGCTCAGAAGGACAAAAACTTAAATAAGTAAAATAATTCGGATTTTTAGCAATATGAAGAACCTGAGAATCGATTTCAATCAAACTTAGCCGATCCGTATTACGGAACTGACACACGAGAATCCCAGCACCCAGTCCCATAATGGTCGTTTTCAGAACCTCATTCTGTTGTTTAAATACATCAATCACTGGTTCGACCGCACCATAATAAGCCAACGTACCTTTTAATGACTCAGGATTATTGAGCAGCTGAAAACCGTGTATCGTCGTCTGACTCATTAAAGCGTGCACATTTCCCTTGGCAATCACCTGCTTTATGCCATAAAAATTTCGCTGCTGTAAAAGCACGTCTGAATGTTTAAACCAGGGAACAAAAAGAAAAATAAATAAAATGGCAAAAGCAAGACTTATACTTCGTGCACTTTGCTGCCAGATGGTCGCTACTAATAGCGCAGCAATCTCACCGATGTGCCAACGCTTTAGTATCTGTAGGGAAGAAATACCAGCCAAATAATGGCTGAGCAATAAAATGATTAAGACGGTAAAAGGCATCCACCATTCTCGCTGAAAGCGCTTGATGGGAAGCACCAATAAACTTAAAACTATTAGCAAAGGATATTCATAAGGTTGACTGAATAAGCGAGGCGCCATTAAACCATTGAAGATCCCAGCAAGCACTCCTCCCAAAGCAATACAAAAATAAAACAGTGTCAATCCTTCGGGGCCAGGACGTCTTCGAATTAACTCTCCATGACAAAGCAATGCCAGCATAAAAAAACCGACAAGATTAAACAATACCATTTGCCAGGCTAAAATCTGACTTTCCCCGAAAATAAAACCTAAAACAGGAAAGATGAGAACAAAAACTGTATTACGAACAACCCACCGATGAGGTATCAAAGGACTTCTGGAGAAAGTCACAATAAAGGACAAAAGATATAAAGATAAAGGCAATACCCAAAAAAGAGGTGTGGGTGCAACATCAGTGGTAATATAAAAAGTGACTCCCAACATCAGGCTACAAGGAATAAAACTTAGAAAAATCCACCAACTGATGTCTGTGTAATGACTTTGCTTTTTTACTATACTTTCTCTTGGTTGATACTTCCAGCCCAGTAAAAGGCATGCCAAAAGCACTAAATAAACGACATATCCTGCCGTCCATAATTGAAATTGAGTCTTTAATCCGAGAAAACGTTCGATAAGCCAAGGATAACTTAATAAAGCAAGCAGACTTCCAATGTTACTGGCTACATACAAAAAATAAGGATCTGCTGCATGCTTTTCTTCAGTTCTGCTGTAAGCAAACTGCAGCAAAGGTGCTGAGGCACCGATGATTAATAACGGCAGTCCCAAATGATGAAACAATGACCATAAGATACCCCATTCCGGCATATGTAAGCTGGGGGTAGGTTGAAACATAACAGGAAGGGCAAAAAAGGTCAGCAAAGCCATTAAGCCATGCACAAAAGGCCAAATTCTGGCACGAGGCAAATGTGCTAATAACCAAGCATATCCATATGCTACCAACAATAATAGCTGGAAAAACAGCATACATATGATCCAGACTGCCGGAGTTCCGCCATACAAGGGTAACAATACCTTTGCAGCCATGGGCTGTATACAAAAAAGCAATACAGCACTTAAAAAAAGACTAACAGGAAATAAAATCCACATTTAAAGAAGATTCCGCAGCAATTTTAGTGACTTTAACATATACAGGGCTTTACAAAAACGCGGACATAAAAATTTTCAAGAAGGGAGCTTATTGGGGTATTCCCATTAAGGACACGCCTTTTATAAAAAAACCGATGTTGATCATCAGAATATTTTATTTTAGTTTCTGTGCTTTATCTACTATGATAATGAGAATTGAAACAATAAGGAGCTGGGAATGACCGATGTAATGAATAAATTGGCCGTAACACTTGCTGATACATATGCATTATATTTAAAGACGCAGAACTATCACTGGCATGTCAGAGGACCTCATTTCAAAGCCTTACACGAGCTCTTTGAAATGCAGTATAAGGAATTGGCTCAGGCTGTGGATGAGATTGCTGAACGGATGTTAATGTTGGGCCATAAGGCACCGGCTACTTTTAAGGAATTCGAAAAGTTGAAACGTATTCAAGATGGCAATTCCGATATTGATGCTAATCAAATGGTGACCGAGCTCGCTAAAGATCATAATCAGTTGGTTAAAGATTTGAATCAAGCCATGACCATTGCCCATGATAATGACGATGAGGGAACAGCAAATTTATTGGCTGACCGGATTTCTGCCCATGAAAAAGCCCATTGGATGCTAAATTCTTCTAAATCAAACGCCTAACGTTAGCTCAGAGAGATACTGGGCATCAACGTTTCACTCATATTTTTATTAAGCAATATTTTCCCGCTGCAAGTCAGTGGGAAGCAAAAATTTCAGTGTTTCAGCTTTAAGGATGAACCCATTGAATGGTTAATAAAAGGCATCTTTACCAAAAAGAACTATTAGCGGCCGTTTTACTTTGGTTTTCTTCTTCCTTGTTTTACATGCATCAGTATATGTACAGAGTCCTGCCAACGACATTGCGTCATAAGTTTATTAAAGAGTTTTCCCTGGAAATGACAGATGTCGCCCAATTAACTGTTTTTTTGTTTTACTCTTATTTGTTCCTGATATTGCTTTCTGGAGTCATTATTAGACGCTTTGGAAAAAGCAGGACGCTGATTACAGCGGTTTTTTGCAATCAATTGGCTATCATCATTATGATAAAAGCCGATCAATACTGGATGCTGGTTATTTCTGAAGTTCTTTTCGGTTTAAGCGGAGCTTTTTCTGCCAATATTGCCCTTTCTTATATAAAGGAAATGAATTTAAAACAACACACAGGATATCTTACCAGTATAACACTTTGCATGGGTTATTTTGGAGTTTTTTTAGGTGGTTGGCCTGTCAAAACTTTAAGTGATCTGTTTACCTGGCGAATTGCCATCATTTCATTTTCTTTAATAAATGTGATTATTTTTTGTATGCAAATATTAGGATACCGCTATAGTGTTAAGTCTTCTTCTGCAAAATGGATTAACCGACCAACCACTTTATTTACTCGGCCTACCGTGTCACCTTATAAATCATGGCTTACATGGAGTCAAAATTTATATGCATGTTTTCAATTTTTACCTGCAAGTTGCTTTGTTCTGGTTTGGTTAGGTCCATTTATGCATTTAGAATTAAAAGAGCATAAGGCTTATTCTATTTTTTCAACAAGCTGTGTTGTTTTAGGTATCGCTTTAGGATTATTACTTTTAGGTCATCTGCTGAACTTGAAACTGAATAAGAAAGGGTTGCAGATAATCAGCAGCTTGATTGGATTGATAGCCTCAACGTGCATTATTTATGCAGAGTTACTCCATGTTTGGATACTTTTTATTGTTTTATTTATTATGGGATTAGCCATGTCTGCTTACATGGTGGCCACCATTATTGTCCAGACTCATACGCCTACAACATATATTAGCCCGATTTTAGCCATTCATATTTTTTTTATAAATATTGGAGTAGGACTTACGCATTGACAAGAATCTGTTAAAATGCGTGCTTTTTGCAGGCAGGGAATGCTCCCAAAAACCAAGCCCTCAACAGCCCATTGTAACGAAGTAATTTATACCTCATATCTGTTAAGTGATCCGCGCTATCCCAGTTGTACGCGTTTATCTGAGGTGATGGGGTCGATATCACACGACAGTGTAAATCGATTTCTAGGACGAGAACGATATGAACCAAAGGACTTATTTGATGAAGAATCGGATAAAATAGAGTTAGCAGGCGGGATACTTAGCGTGGATGATTCTGTATTAGATAAACCCTACATGAACCCTAAAAAAGCTGAGTTGATAGGTAATTTCTGGTCTGGAAAGCATAAACGGGTTGTGAAAGGCGTTAACCTGATTACGCTTTTTTATACAGATGTGGCTGGGATTTCAGTGCCCGTTAACTATCGTCTTTACGATAAATCTGAAGGCAAAACGAAGAATGACTACTTTATAGAAATGCTGCATGAGGTACTGGCCTGGGGGCTAAAACCGGCCTGGGTAACAGGTGATAGTTGGTATGCGAGCATTACTAACATGAAAACGTTACGGAAATTAAGTTTGCAATTTATGTTTGGGGTTGAAAGTAACCGTACCGTATCAATCGAGCGAGGCCAGTACACCCAAGTACAAAAATTAGAGGACTGGCAAGGCGATGAGCAAACGGCTTATTTGAAAGATTACGGCATGGTGAAAGTGTATAGACAGATGTACAAAAAATCATATCGCTATTACATCATCAGCGTTCCTGACCTCGATAATTTACCAAACATTAAAAAACAAGACTTTGAAAGAGTTCATGCTGCTCATTGGTCTATTGAGCGTTACCATCGTGCTTTGAAGCAAGTGTGTCATATCGAGCATTTTCAGGTGCGTGGTTCTAATCAAATTAAAAATCATATTTTCTGCGCCATAAAAGGCTTTGTTCAGCTTGAGTTTATGCGGGTTAAAAACTTGATTTCTCATTGGTATGAGGTTCAGCGTGACCTGTTTCTTGCCAATATTCGTGGATTTATTCAAGGCGGCACAGGTCTTTTTAAAGCTGTCAATGCGTAAGTCCTATGGAGGAGTTCTGGCATTAAATTTTATTGATTTTCTACTCAATTTGGAATTGAATTTATATCATCTGGAAACATTAAAAGCCTACCATTATACCTTCATCATTATACCTATCAGTTTTCTTATGGCTTTCATCATCGCTTTGCTAATGCCTAAAAATCTTTAATAACGTTCAGTCATTTAGTGTTCTGGATCTCTATATGGGTTTAAATATGTACAATTCAAATTAAATATTCCACACGCTCCGTTATCCGATGAAAAGTCAAACCTCAGCATGAATATAATATTCCATTAACTTTTGTTAGAATCAACCTTTTGAAACTCATTACAAGAATGGTCCTTAAATGAATGAAAGATTGTATACGCTAAAGATCAGCCATTTAAATGAATTAAATACGGAGGAGACAAAACAAGCGATCTCTTCACTGGAAAGCGGTAAAGTCATTTACCTGCCCAATTATCCTTTTACCCGTCAGAAAGATGATGCACAATTATTATCAGACAAATTACTTGACGGCTCACATAAAAACATTAGCTTTGATTATTCCAGAAAAAAACTGGGGGCTTTTAATGCCCTGCCTGATGTGGCAAATTCAAAGGAAGCTCTGCAACAATTCATGCAGCGCTTTGCAGAATTTGCTAAAGAACTGGTTAATCAAGTATGCCCTCATTATAAGAATGCCTTAGTTTGGGGCAGAACAAGTTATCGTCCGGCTGAAATAAAAAATCGTCATCTTTCCAAACGTAAAGATGACACTCGCCTGCATGTAGATTCTTTTCCCGGCACACCTGTATACGGCCATCGAATTTTGCGTGTCTTTTCTAATATAAATCCAGTTGGAGAGTCACGTGTATGGAATCTTGGTGAACCGTTCAGTAACGTGCTTTCACGCTTTTCAAACCAGATACCAGCATTCAGTCCTTTACGCTCAAAATTTCTTTATCTTATTAAAGCCACGAAAAAACCTCGCTCTGCTTATGATCACTATATGATAAATATGCATGATCTCATGAAAAAAGATGACGAATATCAGCAAACGGTTCCAAAAAACCGTGTTGAATTTCCACCGGACAGCAGCTGGATTGTTTTTACGGATCATGTCTCACATGCTGCCTTGAGTGGTCAGTATGTCTTGGAACAAACCTTCTATCTGCCTGTAGAAGCAATGGTTGATCCAGAACAGTCCCCCTTGAGACACTGGGAAAAAATCAAAGCATCTAAACTAAAATAGCGCAAGTCTCAACTTTAACCATTTTTAGTAAAAAAGTAATAGATTAAAAACCTCTAACCCCATGAATTAGCTCAGTATCCACGCGAAGCTCTATTTGGACCCCGCTATCAAGTAGCGGGGATGCGGGTTATAAAAAATAACTTTGGAAAAATACAAGCTCGAATTACCGCCGCATCGACCGTGGTATCAATAGCTAAGTCCAGATGAGTGTTCGACATATTAAAAAAACCCGCCTAATGGCGGGTTTTTAAATGGATGAAAGAAATGGAGGATGATTACATCATACCCATGCCGCCCATTCCTCCCATGCCGCCCATGCCGCCTACATCACCGGCAGAGGCTTCTTCTTTTTTCGGTAATTCAGCAACCATGCATTCTGTGGTTAACATTAGACTGGCCACAGAAGCAGCATTTTGCAGTGCTGTACGAGTAACTTTGGTTGGGTCAAGAATACCTAATTCAACCATGTCACCATATTCACCTGTTGCTGCGTTGAAGCCAAAGTTTCCTTTACCTTCAGCCACTTTATTTACAATAACGGATGATTCATAACCGGCATTAGCCACGATCTGACGAAGTGGAGACTCAATCGCACGACGCAGAATGCTGATGCCCATATCTTGATCATGGTTATCGCCTTTCAAGCCATCCAAAGCTTTTTGAGCACGGATTAAAGCAACACCACCACCGGCAACGATACCTTCTTCAACGGCAGCACGAGTAGCGTGTAATGCATCTTCAACACGAGCTTTCTTTTCTTTCATTTCTACTTCGGTTGCAGCGCCAACTTTAATGACGGCAACGCCACCAGCCAATTTGGCAACGCGCTCTTGCAACTTTTCGCGATCATAATCAGAAGAGGTTTCTTCCATTTGAGCACGAATTTGATCAATGCGCGCATTGATGTCTGTTGCCTTGCCTTCGCCATCGATGATGGTTGTGTTTTCTTTGGTGATGACTGCACGCTTGGAAGAACCAAGATCTTCAAGAGTAGCATTCTCAAGGCTCTTACCGATTTCTTCAGAGATAACCTGACCATTGGTAAGAATAGCGATATCCTGCAGCATGGCTTTACGACGGTCACCAAAGCCAGGGGCTTTAACAGCGCAGACCTTAACAATACCACGCATATTATTGACCACCAGCGTAGCCAGTGCTTCACCTTCAACATCTTCAGCAATGATCAATAAAGGACGGCCTGATTTTGCGACGTTTTCCAGTATGGATAACATTTCACGAATGTTGGATATTTTTTTATCAACCAGCAAAATGAATGGATTTTCAAGTTCCGTACTCATGTTTTGTTGGTTGTTAATAAAGTATGGAGAAATATAACCGCGATCAAACTGCATACCTTCAACCACAGCTAATTCATTTTCCAGGCTGTTTCCATCTTCAACGGTGATTACGCCTTCTTTGCCCACTTTAGCCATTGCTTCAGCAATGATGGCGCCGATAGCTTCATCAGAATTAGCAGAAATGGTACCGACTTGGGCAATTGCCTTTCCGTCTTTGCAAGGCTTAGACATTTCCTGTAATTTCTTGGTCACTTCCAGTACAGCTTTATCAATACCACGCTTCAGGTCCATTGGATTCATACCGGCAGCAACAGCTTTGTGACCTTCTACCAATATGGATCGAGCCAGAACAGTAGCGGTTGTGGTGCCGTCACCAGCTGCATCAGATGTCTTGGAAGCCACTTCTTTAACCATCTGAGCGCCCATGTTTTTAAAGCGCTGTTCAAATTCAACTTCTTTGGCAACAGAAACACCATCTTTGGTTACTGTAGGTGCACCAAATGATTTTTCCAAAACAACATTACGGCCACGTGGACCCATCGTTACTCTAACGGCATCTGCTAATTCATTTACACCGGCAATCATTTGCTGGCGAGCATCATCGCCAAATCTTAATTCTTTAGCCATTGTTTTTTCTCCTTCAATAGGTTCATTACTTCTCAATTATGCCCATAATATCATCTTCGCGCATGACAACCAGTTCCTGACCGTCAAATTTGACTTCTGTACCTGAATATTTGCCAAACAATACGATGTCACCCACTTTCACTGCCAAAGCGCGCACGTCGCCGTTGTCCAGTACCTTGCCTTCGCCCACAGCAATAATTTCACCGCGCATGGGTTTTTCTGCGGCGCTGTCCGGAATAACAATGCCACCAGCTGTGGTACGCTCTTCTTCCATACGACGAACAACGACTCGATCGTGTAAAGGACGGATTTTCATACTTTATCTCCTGATTTGGTTAATCACCTTTAAATTTCAGAGTAACCTCTGACTCTATAGTAAAACCCATCAAAACATGATGTATTTTACTGATGACTGCCATATGGGGATAACTCATCGACTTTCAAGGGGGAGAATGAAAATATTTTTGGTTTTTTTTCATCCAGCCCATAAAATGTTTTACAATAGGATGAAGTATCTGAGTATAAAGGTTGAAGTATGCTACGATGGTTATGGTTAGCTGTATGTTGTTGTGTTTCTCTCACAGTATACAGCAATACGCCGGCCCCTGCCGCAGAAGTTTTTCAAGTCGAAACAAAAACGGTTGATCCTAATACTTTTCTCGTTAACTGGCAGATTAAGCCAGGATATTTTCTCTATGCAAATCGCATTAAACTGACGGAACCGTTGGACAATAATGCTCAACTGAACATTATTCAATTTCCCAAAGCAGAGAAAAAAACAGACCGCCAAGGTAAAACATTCTCCATTTATCGTAATGAACTGAGCTTGCCCGTTGCCGTTCTGGGTACTCAACCGGGGGAAGCTGTGGTCAGCCTTCATTATCAAGGTTGTGCTGAGGATGGTTTTTGTTACCCTCCTGAGAAAAGACAGATCAAGTTAACCATTAATGAGAACAAGGAGTTGGTTTCGGCCAGTCTGGAACCTCTTCCTGCCGCAGACAAAACCATTATAGCAGAGCAGCAAACCCGAGAAGCAATCAGCAAGGAAGAAGCTGTATTCGCTCATAATTGGCCATTTATCATTCTTAGTTTTTTTGGCTTTGGTCTCCTTCTTGCCTTTACGCCCTGTGTATTACCCATGGTGCCCGTCTTATCAGGCATCATTGTGGGGCATGGGGAAAATATGACGACAGGCAAGGCTTTTTTTCTTTCCCTAAGCTATGTATTAAGCATGGCCGTTACTTATGCCATCGTTGGAGCAGTGGTGGCTTTATTGGGGAGTAATCTACAGGTTATTATGCAATCTGCATGGTCTATTACCGCTTTCAGTCTTCTTTTCATTTTACTCTCTCTTTCAATGTTCGGCTTTTATGAGCTTCGCTTACCTGCCTCGTGGCAAGCCAAGCTGGCCAGTGTCAGCCGTAATCAAACCAGCGGTCATTATTTGGGAGCAGCTGTCATGGGCTGCCTGTCAACGCTTATCCTCTCGCCTTGCGTCACTGCGCCATTGATTGGTGCATTAAGTTATATTGCCCATAGTGGTAATTTAATATTAGGTAGTCTGGCCTTGTTTTTTCTTGGTTTAGGGATGGGAACACCTTTATTGCTTCTCGGCACTTCGGCCGGCAAATTATTACCTAAAGCAGGTCCTTGGATGAACGCTGTCAAGTCTTTTTTTGGTTTTTTATTATTGGCCATGGCTATTTACCTTATTCAACGCCTTCTTCCTGCCTTTGTTGTTATGATTTTATGGGCTGCTTTATTAATCTTTGCCGGCATTTACAGTGGCGCTTTAACCACGCAAGCTTCCAACAAATTTAGCCAGGGAATCGGAGTCATTTTATTCGTCTATGGATTGTTAATCTTGATTGGTGCCAGCATGGGAAGCCATAATCCTGTTCAACCCTTGCAACCTGTAATGACTCAAGGATTTCTGGTTCCAGCAGAAGCCAATATCAAAAAACCGGTCACAACCATAGCAGAAACCAAGCAAGCCATTGAACAGGCTCAGGGAAAACCCGTATTGGTGGATTTTTATGCCGATTGGTGCAATTCATGCAAGGTTATGGAGGCGACGACATTTAAAGATCCTTCAGTGATAAAAGCGCTTAAGAATTTCGTTATTCTTAAAGCAGACGTGACAGCAAACAACAGGGAAGAAAAAGCTTTATTGGAACATTATAATGTCGTTGCACCACCTACGTTTCTGTTTTTTGACAAAGAGGGAAATGAAATCAAACCATTGAGAACGGTGGGTGAGATAGAGGCAGAATCCTTTCTTAAGAAAATTAAAGCCTATCATCAATTAACGGCAAAAGAATCTTAAAATTATCAAGCAGTATGTCTCTGCCGAATTGTTTTGGCGAACGGCTGGAATTCCCTAAGACGATAGACAACATCCTATCAATAGCGTTATACTCCGACCATTTTTTTTACAATTAAAGATTATGACGCATAAGGTTGGTTTTGTTAGCCTCGGCTGCCCTAAGGCTCTTGTGGATTCGGAACGAATCATTACTCAACTTAAAGCCCAGGGATATGATTTGGTCTCCACTTATAAAGATGCCGGTGTCGTGGTAGTGAATACCTGTGGTTTTATCGACGCCGCGGTGACGGAATCTTTGGAAACCATTCAGGAAGCCATGGCCGAAAATGGACGTGTTATTGTTACAGGCTGTCTGGGAGCTAAAGCCGATATCATTCGTGAGGCTTGCCCCGATGTGCTTCACATCAGTGGCGCTCACGCCTATGAAGAAGTGGTTCAGGCCGTTCATCAACACCTGCCTCCCCCTGCCGATCCCTTTACTCAACTGATACCGCCTCAGGGAATAAAGCTGACACCACGCCATTATGCCTATTTAAAAATTTCCGAAGGATGTAATCAAAAATGCACATTCTGCATCATCCCGACCATGCGAGGGAAATTACAAAGTTACCCCATCACCCAGGTGTTAACTGAAGCAAAACGCTTAAAAAATGCTGGTGTTAAGGAACTTTTGGTCATATCACAAGATACCAGCGCCTATGGTATCGATACCCGTTATCAGCAAACGGAATGGCACAACAAAGCCATACAAACTCGCTTCTATGATCTATGTGAAGCCCTGGGTGAATTAGGTCTATGGGTACGACTTCACTATGTTTATCCTTACCCTCATGTTGATGATATTATCCCTTTAATGCAAAAAGGCTTAATTCTACCCTATCTTGATATTCCTTTGCAGCATGCCAATCAGCGAATACTGAAAGCCATGAAGCGGCCCGCTAACAGTGAAAACACCCTTTCCCGCATCAAATTATGGCGTGATATCTGCCCGGATATCAGCTTACGCTCGACCTTTATTGTGGGATTCCCAGGAGAAACAGAAAAAGAATTTGAGGAATTACTGGAATTTTTGCAAACAGCACAGTTGGACAGAGTAGGTTGTTTCCAATATTCGCCTGTAAATGGCGCTAAAGCCAACGATTTGCCCAATCCAGTACCGACTGAAATTAAGGAAGAACGTTATCAGCGTTTTATGGAATTGCAAGCAGACATCAGCCGGCAGAAACTACAAGCAAAAATTGGCACTCAGCAAACCGTTATTGTCGATAAAGTGCTTAAAGAAGAAATCATTGCACGCAGTAAAGCCGATGCTCCGGAAATTGATGGCTTAGTCTATTTGCCGGCAAGGGAAGATATACAGGTAGGTTCCCTGGTCAACGTAACCATCGTTGACAGCGATGATTACGATTTATTTGGGGAATTTATATAATGGCTAACTGCTCAGCCTCACTCATTAGTAAGGCAGTATTCGGCTCATCCTGAGCTTAAATTCAACCATTCGCCAGATTTAACAGCCCTTTTGAGTTGTTACTATAAAATTGATGACACCGCGGCCAAGCCGCAGTGTCTCTGTAGCAGGATTGCCTTGAGCTTATATCTTAATGCTTCTTGGCACATAGCTCTTCAATTGCTGGGCAAATTGACTTAATACCTCCAAACCGGACTCTTCTGCCTGTCGGCACCAATGCTGCAAGGAATCCACCAGTTCTTTCTGGGAAGAAGCCGTTTTTAACCAGATGTTTTGCAAAGACTGTTTGAAATGATACACCAGTTTTAACTGCTCGCGACTTTTTAACAGCGTTTCAAGATGAGATTTTGCCGAGGGAGATAACAAGGCATCCGGACGTTTAAACAATCGCCCTGCCCGCTGAAACAGTTTTTTATCTGAATGATTGGGGGCAAGATTTTGTTTTTCATGTTTCAAAATAGGTCGCACGACGTTCCGGTAATAATGTGACATCACGTGAAATCGATTGGAAATTACCGCCTTTACCGTCTCCAAATCGACATGGAATTTACCAGCATCTATAGCAAGCTTAGGCGGTAATTTTCTCACCTTGGCAAGCCGCAAAAATGACAAGCAGCGAATGTAGAACCAGCCCAGATCAAACTCCCACCACTTGATTGAAAATTTTGCAGAAGAGGCAAAAGTATGATGATTATTATGCAATTCTTCACCACCTATCCAAAAACCCCAGGGGAAAATATTGGTGGCAGCGTCAGGACATTCAAAATTACGATATCCCCAATAATGTCCAATACCATTGACAACGCCCGCCGCATGCAGAGGTATCCATAGCATTTGAATAGCCCAAATGCTAATGCCTGGCACACCAAACAATAACAAGTCCAGTAAAAGCATGATTAAAATGCCTTTAGAGGAATGGCGTTGATACAAATGCTTTTCGATCCGGTCATTGGGCGTTCCGTGAGAATATTTAGCGATCATTGCTTTATCTTTGCTGGCCTCACGATATAATTCCGCCCCCTGCCAAAATACCTTTTTAATACCCATGACCTTTGGACTGTGGGGGTCACCTTCCACATCAGTCGTGGCATGGTGTTTGCGATGAATAGCCACCCATTCCGCTGTTATCATACCCGTGGTAAGCCACAGCCAAAAACGAAAAAAATGACTGACAACAGGATGTAAATCCAATGCTCTGTGTGTTTGATGACGATGCAGATAAATGGTTACAGCAGCAATAGTAATTTGTGTCAACACTATTGTAGCAATCACATATCCCCAAAATGTCAAGTTTAATAATCCAAAAACCATAAATACCTCATTTTCAAATGATATAATTGTTATGATAACACATTTTTTACTAGGCTCTGCGATTCCTGCCACCATAAAAGCAAATAAAACCGATATCTTGCGAAGTTAAAAAAATAACTTGACTATTTATTAATCGCTAGATTCTGTGTACTTATCTTTTGTAGTTATCAAAAGATGAACTTCTATGGCACATTCAGATTGCATCCTTAAGCCTAGTCAACGATAATTATAATAAACCTGTTGCTTTGGAAGAAGTATGAAAAATCAATTGCAAAAAATTGTCGATCAAATCGTTCCTTTTTTAGTACTAGGGATCAGCATTGCTTTAATCATTGCAGTGCTTATTATGCTTTCATATGTGGTCATATGGGGAATTATTATTGGTGCAGTGCTTTGGCTTATATTCTGGATAAAAAATTTTTTTTTCCCTCCAGCCAGTACAAAAAAACAATCCAAAGGACGAATCATAGAGCATGATAAACATAAATAGCCATGCCTGAATTACCTGAAGTCGAAACCACCAAACAAGGCATAAGGCCTTTTCTGGTCAATCAAACCATTAAAGCCATCATTGTCCGCCAGCCAAAGTTAAGATACCCCGTATCTGCCGATATTGAACAATGCATCAATCAGTCTCTTCTTGAGGTCAGCAGAAGAGGCAAATATCTTCTTTTGCACCTTTCCAAAGGTACTCTGCTGATTCATCTCGGAATGTCCGGGCATCTCAGGATTTTGACTTCAAAGCTTGCTGCAGGCAAGCATGATCATATTGATTTAATCTTAAACAATGACCATGTTTTAAGATATTGTGACCCAAGACGCTTTGGTTTTTGGCTTTTTATTCCTGAAAATCCCTGCGAACATCCTTTTCTGAAAAATTTAGGGCCTGAGCCCTTATCGAAAACTTTTAATGGGAAGTATCTCTATAATGTTAGCCGTCATAAAAAAACAGCCATCAAGTCCTTACTGATGTCTAATGAAATGGTCGTTGGTATAGGTAATATATATGCTACTGAAAGCTTGTACCTGGCGGGCATTCACCCTCAAATAGCGGCCGAAAAATTAACGATGCAAGACTCTCATCATCTTGTTGCCTGCATCAAAAAGGTATTGAGACAAGCAGTCAATGCCGGCGGAACTACATTAAAAGATTTCTATGGAATTTCCGGCAAACCCGGTTATTTTGCTCAATCCTTACTCGTTTATGGGCGTAAAAATCAGCCTTGCATTAAGTGTAATAATTTAATAGCAAGCATTAAAATTAATGGCAGAAATTCAGCCTATTGTCCTTTCTGTCAAATCCCCTAGATTCTTTATGCCCCAGGTTCGCAGTTTTATAGACTTGATACTATAAAAGTCAAACAACATACAGTATCATGGCACCATGTTTTTTTTCTATATTGCCCATGAGAATAAGTCGATTACGAACCGCGTGGATTATTTTCCTTTCCGGATTTTATACAGCCTACGCTTGCTCGCGCGCAATAATAAAAAGCCTTTTTGGCAAACCAAGCCGCGCCTGGGTGGATCAGGTTATTGACCAGTGGATTAACCGTTTATTAAATCTGATTGGTGTTAAATGTAAGGTATTTAATCCTCACAACGTGGAACCTCAGCCCGGTGAGGCTACGATCATCATGTGTAATCATTCCAGTCTTTACGATATTCCAATCAGTTATAAAACTTTTCCAGACCACTCCATTCGTATGCTGGCTAAAAAGGAATTATCCAATATTCTGCTGTTGGGGCGCGCCATGAAAATTGCCGAATTTCCATTTGTTGATCGAAAAAACCGCCATCAGGCCATTAAAGATTTGGCTTACATGAAAAAACTGATGGAAAGCGGTATTGTGATGTGGATTGCTCCGGAAGGTACACGTTCAAAAGACGGTAAAGTGGCGAAATTCAAAAAAGGCGGTTTTATCACCGCAATAGAGGCAAAAGCAACCATTATCCCTATAGGTATTCGTGGTGCTTTTGATATCCTGCCTGCGCGAACTTATCGTTTTAACATTAACCGAACAGCAGAAATTCATATTGGAAAGCCAATTAATACCTCAGAATACTCTATGGAAAATAAAGAAAAACTGATCAGTAAAGTTCATAAAGAAATTCGAACTTTAGCTGGTGAAAAAAAAAATTCCTCTGAAGAATAAATTAGAATGCGCTCGAAAATACCGGTTAATAATTAACCCCATATCCTTCCATGCGACTCGTCACTGCTACGGCAAGCCCTATATGCCTCGGATCAGAAGCTGCTGTAAGCAGATGATTTTTCTTGTCCCAGGTAATGGCTTGCATATCACCATAATATTGAAATAAAGGCACCAACTTATAACCCATGTTTTTCAATTCGTTTTGCAAAGAGCTGGGAAATGTATCAGGCTCAAACTGTAACCAGTCAGGCAAATATTGATGATGAAAGCGCATTGCTGAAACCATCGAAATGGCGCCATGATCTTTGTGAAACTGCAATGTTCCTAAAAGCATCATGGTGGGTATTCTGCTTCCGCCCGGCGTACCAAAGATGGCTAAGCGCCCAGGCATTTCGAGAAATGTAGGTGTCATGCTGGATACGGGTCGTTTACCTGGAGCAATACTATTTGCTGCATTGCCTACAAGGCCAAACACATTTTTTACTCCAGTCTTTGAAGAAAAATCATCCATTTCATCGTTCAGCAAAACCCCTGTTCCTTCAGCAATGACGCCGGAGCCGAAAATATAATTCACTGTCAAAGTTGCAGCAACAAGATTTCCTTCTGCATCGATCACTGAGATATGTGTTGTATTTCCCCTCATATTTTTTTCTCGAACAGCATTGGGTAATAACTGACTTGCCGTCGCCTTATCGGGTTGAATAAAAGTTGTCAGCCATTGAGCATTTTTCTCTGATAAAAGTCTGTCCAGTGGAATATTAACAAAATCAGGATCACCTAAATATTGAAAGCGCTGCCAATAGGCAAGGCGCATGGCTTCAACCAAATGATGTACCCATTGTGCCTTCGAAAAAGACTGCAAGGGGTAATTTGTCAAAATATTAAGCATAACCAATAATGAAACACCGCCGGCAGAGGGTGGTGGAGCCGTGATAATCCGCATGTTTTGATAAACACCCTGCAAGGGCTTGCGTATTTTAACCTGGTAGTTTTTCAGATCTTTTAATGCCCAGACTCCTCCTTCCTGGTTAATACCTTTGACCAGTTTTTCTGCAACAATGCCTTCATAAAAACCCGCATGACCCTTTTTAGCAAATGTCCTTAAAGTTTTTGCCAGATCAGATTGTATCAATCGTTCTCCAGGCTGATAGGGGTTGCCATGATTTAAAAATATTTTTCCCGTTGCAGGATAGCGTCTAAGCTGCTTTAACCTGTCTCTCATGGTGCTGAATGACCAAAACTGATGATCAACAATGAATCCATCATCTGCCAGTTTAATTGCAGCTGCCAAAGATCGAGACAATGGAAAGCGCCCATAATGAGAAGCAATATAAGCCATTGCTGCAGGTTGGCCAGGAATAGCCGCAGCCAATCCACCATTAAGAGATAAATCTTTAATCACTTGTCCATCTTTTGCCAAAAACATATCTTTTTTAGCTGCAAGAGGCGCTACTTCTCTTCCGTCAATAAAAATATTTTTGTGAGTCCTCGCATCATGCAACAGCCAGAATCCCCCACCGCCGAGACCAGAATGATAAGGTGCCACAACACCCAAGACAGAGGCCACAGCAATTGCAGCATCAAAAGCATTACCGCCTTGTTTTAAAACGTCAAGCCCCGCCTGGGTTGCCAGAGGATGAGCACTGGCTACTGCATACCCTGGGGGAATATCATCGTATGATCCGGCAAACAGCCATTGAGAGAAAAGGATAAATGCGACATAACAAATACGTATAAGGTTCATGGGACTAGCGGACTTTTTCTTTTAAAGCTTGCACGACATTTTCAGGAACAAATTGTGATACATCTCCACCCAGTAAAGCAATTTCACGCACTAACGTCGAGGAGATAAACATTAAATCTTCTGAGGGAGTCAAAAAGATGGTCTCAATATGGCGAGACAGCTTACGGTTCATACCCGCTAATTGAAATTCATACTCAAAATCGGAAACAGCTCGCAGACCACGTAATATAATGCTTGCCTTCTGCTGTTTTACAAAATCAATAAGCAGACAATCAAATCCCACCACAACGACAGATGTCAGTTCTTTAAGCGATTCCTCAACCAGTCTTATTCGCGTTTGTAAAGGGAAAAAGGGTTGTTTAGCCCGATTACTTGCCACTCCAATCACCATCTCGGGAAAAAGTTTTGCTGCACGCTTGATGATATCAATATGACCGTTAGTTACCGGGTCAAAAGTGCCTGGATAAATTACTTTTTGTTTCATATCATTAACGGATAAATATTTGTAAAAACAGTCTAGCGTATTGTATTAAGAAAAACTATATTATCTTACTAAAGGTAATTTCCATTTAGTTCTGATAAGCTGTTTTAAAATGCTGCGGTTTTTCAGGCATCCATCTTTTGTCATCTAAAAATGGCGATAGCAAAAGATAAAAAGAAAATTCGTTGGATTCAGATTCCCCGGCACGTGTTAATGGAAAAAATGACAAACAAAAAGGAATAATCATCATGTTAACGAAAATAATAAAAATAATATCGGTATTGTTTTTCTTCCTTTTAGCGGCTTGTGCTCCCCATCCACGCGCTGCTTCCGAACTGCCGGTTGATGATGAGGCTAAAGCTGTTGAAGCTAAACCTGTGGCTGAACAAGAAAGAGAAACAGCCAAGGTCTCCTCTTGGGAAATCTCCGGCGCCATGGCAGCAAAAAGCAAAAATAAAGCCTGGTCGGCTTCTCTCAACTGGCTACAGAGAGGCATAAACAATTATCAAATGCGCCTCTTTGGACCTTTAGGAAGCGGAACCGTCATCATTGAAAAAAAAGGCGGTACTGTCACCTATCGAGATGGACCAAAAACAGCAAGTTCCCGTAACGCAAGCGAATTACTGCTGAAGCAGACCGGTATCCGTCTCCCCGTTAATAATCTTTATTATTGGGTAAGAGGACTTCCTGCACCTGGGTCGGTACAAGGGGAAAAACGCGACCGGTATAATCACTTAAGCCAATTAAAACAAGGAGGTTATGTCATCAATTATGCTCGCTATACTTCAGTGAAAGGGAAAGATCTACCCAGTAAAATCTACTTACAGGGCCATGGACTATCAATCAAACTGGTCATAAGAAGCTGGAAGATATAAAGCGCTATAAAGGAGCATGTCATGACGGTAACGACGGGGTTATCTGGAAACGAAATTTATTGCCTTGCCGAAAAAGGATATGCTCCAGGAAATATTGTAGTTGGTAACAGCGTTCATTCTCTAGGCCTGCTCGGCAGCGTGGGTTCCGGGTTGAAAGCGATCATGGGTGGCGAATTAAAACAAATTACCCAGTGGATAGAAGAAGGACGCAAGAGCGCCTATCAACGAATGTTGCAAGAAGCGGTCAGTCAAAAGGCAACAGGGATCACAGGCGTGACCAGCCAGATCATCTTTCATGGATCGAATGTGGAGTTTCTTACCATTGGCTCAGCCATACACGCGGACAAAACGAATTTCAATAACAAATTTTCCACCTCGGATGACGGTCAGGAACTGTACGCACAATTAGATGCCGGTTACAAGCCTATCTGCTTTGCTTTTGGCAATGTGGCTTATTCAATGGGAGTAGGACGAGGACTTCTCGGTAGTTTGAAAACTTTGGGGCGTGGTGAAATTAAAGAATACTCCAAAATCTTTAATCAAACCCGTCATTTGGCCTTAAACCGTATTATTGGACACGCCAGAACACATGGTGCCAATGCCGTGCTTGGGATTCGAACTACTATTTTGCCATTCGGAGGGGTTAATGAAATGCTGATGATAGGAACAGCTTCACACAACTCCCAACTCCCCACCGATAAACTTCAGACTCTGATCAGCAGTGACATGACCAATGTTGAAATGTGGAATATGGCCAGCAAAGGATATATACCACTGCGCTTACTGCTGGGAACGTCGGTTTATTCCCTGGGATTGGTCGGCGGTATTACATCCGTCATCAAGTCTTTTGTGCGCGGCGAAATTAACGAATTAACCCGCCTGTTGTATGATGCACGAGAAAATGCACTGGCGATTATCAATGATGAAGCCAAAGTCATAGACGCAGATGACGTGGTTGGTATTAAAACGTATGTTTATCAGATAGGCAATGGCTTAATTGAGTTTTTAGCGATAGGCACTGCAGTAAAAAAATTACCCAACATCAATACGCAATCACCACAGCTTCCTCCTCAAGCCATTGTAGTTGATCGTGACACGTTTTACAGTTCCGTTAATACGAACAGTCTTAATGTTAATGCAAATAAAGGAGCCAAGCCTATTAATAAAGGATACATGTCCTGGCTTGTTCCTGTCATTATTATTCTTCTGATAGTTATTCATATCTTGTGGGGCCAGTTTTTCTAAACAACATCCATCTGACAAATGGTTTATAATAGACTTATCCACAGGATATGAATTTTTTTGCAGGAAGCAGAAACATTTTTTTAAATTTTTTATTTATTTTGAAAACTCGGCAGAAGGTTCAAAAAATTATCTTTGAACATTGACAAGCATAAAAATCCGCTGCAAAATATGCACCACATCGCAAGGAGGTTTCCTGCATTATGGACGATGTGTGATAACTGATTTTGGGGTGTCGCCAAGTGGTAAGGCACAGGGTTTTGATCCCTGCATTCCTAGGTTCGAATCCTAGCACCCCAGCCAGATTCTTAATTTAACCTGATTTTTGTCTTTATGATGCTCAGGTTTAAGTAAACAGACAGCAGAAGATACCTTGAGAGAAAGCGTTTTTTCTATAATGCTAAAAAATAACAACAACAACTTTCTGGCTGTCTTCTGCTATGTGTTTAAGTTATTGATGAACTCTAAGGCTTTTTACACATGTCCACAATGATGATCTTTACCGGCAATGCCAATCCTGAGCTTGCATTAAAAATTTCTTCTCACCTACAGATGCCCATGGGCCAAGCTACTGTTGGCACCTTTAGTGATGGCGAAACCATGGTTGAAATTCTGGAAAATGTACGTGGAAAGGATGTGTTTATTATCCAATCCACCTGCTCTCCTGCCAATGACAATCTCATGGAATTATTGACCATGGCAGATGCACTGCGACGCTCATCTGCTGGCCGTATCACTGCAGTGGTTCCCTATTTTGGTTATGCTCGACAGGATAGGCGCGTGCGCTCAGCAAGAGTACCTATTACTGCCAAAGTCGTGGCAGACATGATGGCATCCGTAGGCATCTGCCGTGTACTTACCGTTGATCTTCACGCCGATCAGATTCAAGGATTTTTTTATATGCCGGTTGATAACGTATATTCAACCCCGGTACTCATTGAAGATATAAAAAATCAGAAATTAAAAAATCTTATGGTTATCTCGCCTGATGTAGGGGGAGTGGTCAGAGCACGCGCAATGGCTAAACGATTAAATGATGTCGAACTCTCCATTATTGATAAAAGACGCAGTGGACCCAATAAGGCTGAGGTTATGCATATCATTGGCGACCCGGCAGGACGCAATTGCCTCATCGTAGATGATATTGTAGATACAGCCGGCACTTTATGCTCGGCTGCTGCCAAACTAAAGGAAAATGGAGCTGCCAGCGTCAGAGCATATATTACGCATCCCGTATTATCGGGACCTGCAGTAGACAATATCAATAACTCGTCTTTGGATGAAGTTGTAGTCACTGACACCATTCGATTATCCGAAGCAGCAAAAACATGCCATAAAATAAGAGTTGTCAGCCTTGCAGATATGCTGGCACAAGCCATTAAGCGTGTAAATATTGAAGAGTCTGTTAGCTCAATGTTCAGTGAGTGATTCAACTTACCTCATCACCAACTGACATCGCGACTTTTTCAGATGGGTTGCAGATGCTCAGCCTTGCTCGGGAAACAATCACGCTCATTTTTTCGGAAAACATCACTAAAAAGTGTCGCATAGGCTACTATGCTGCACTTTTTAGCAAGGTTTTCTCCCAGCCTGAAATCCGGTGTTGCTACAGAGGTTAAGCTATTAAAGTTAACTGACATATAAATATCAGATTGTTATACAATTTTTATAAAACTTATGGCAGGGCAAAATCATACTTCGCCCAAATAAAACCAAATTGCCGTCATTTCGAACGCAGTGAGCCCTTATTGTTTATGCTTTAAGTGATATGATTTTACCCTGAGCTTATGGTACTTGAAATCAGTTTATTAGCTCATGTTACTCAGCTTCATCTTTTTGCATCTTTGCACGTATTTTGAAATTTTAAATGTTCATTTACTTCATGGAAACTGCACTTTAAAATTCCAAAAAGCGTCCAAATCTTCTAAAAAATACGGTGCTGCTAACATGAGTGATTCATTTATTCACGAGTTCCAACGTATTTATCATCAAAATAACGTCTTAATTTAGTGCGCAAAGTTCCTCGACTAATTCCCAACATAATCGCCGCACGAGACTGATTGTATTTGCAATGCTCCATAACTGCGCGAAATAATGGGGTTTCAATCTCTTCCAGAACAAATTGATATAAATCAACAGGATCAGTGCCATTAAGCTCGGAAAAGTATTTTTGTACTGACTGAGTGACACTCTCGGCCAAAGAAGCTGTTGCATCTCCGATCTTACTACTGATTGTTGTCATTTGTGTTAACTCCTCCTTTAAAAAGCAACATATTACAGAACTGAACTTTTCCTGACAAGTCAAAATCAGAAAAAATATTGTTAAAAATCAATCATTATTTTGAGCTGAAAAAATACAATTTTCAGGCGGCAACCTGAAACAACATAGATGGTAAGTTGTTCTGGATTGCACCGCCTGGGCAAAAGTAGACTCCTCTACAGGATATGAAAATCACTGAATTAAAAATTCAACATTGCCGGATTGAAAGGCTTATCATTGATGGTCAGCTTACCGTTTTCCAGTTTAAATTCAATGACGTAATAAGAGTCCTGTTTTACAAGTGCTCCTACCTGCGTTAATACAGCCAAGTTCTGGTTTACCCGAGCCTCAACCATTTGATCAAAGTTAGGGGGATTAGAACTATCCGTTTGAGTAGCAGCAGCGTCGTTCTCATCCGATGAAGCTTGATTGTTTTTCTGCATCTGTTGAACCAAAGCTTGCTGAATATCAGGCTTTTGCAACAGTTTCTGTTTAACGGATTCTCGCATAAATGTTCTTAATACATCTTCCGGAATAGAAAGTTTACCATTTCCGGTAACTTTTTGTATCATTGCCAAAGGATTAACATCTTCACCTTTTGGCACTGAAAGCAGCAAATGTCCTTCAATGGTTCCCTGCGGCATGGTAAATTTCAGCGCGGATATTTCAAACTCTGCACCTTTGCTGAACAATTTAGGCAACAGAGGAAGAGTTGATAATAAAGCCTGTCGCTGTTCGGCTTCAGTGCCATGTTGCGCTGCTGCAGTCTGAGCATTGATCTTGGCAAGAACCTCTGCGTCCAGATTTCGCAAAAACATTTCTACGCGCCCGGGACCATAAGTTTGCCCAGTAGCGTATACCTTATCTAAAGAGGCTTTCAAATGTGCATTAAAAAGATCATCATCAACATCACTTTTTGAATTAAGTGTTACACCAGCAACTTCAAAAAGTTTAGCCTTGTCATTGGTAATGGTGAAAATAGGAAAATCTAAATTAGCCTCACCTAACATCAGCCCCCTTGAAGAACGATATAAATCGTAAGTGGTACTGAAGTTACCCATTTTAATTTTAGTTTTGTCTTTAGACAGACGAAAACCTTCGATTTTGAACTCCCCATCAACCGTATTAAGATTAGATGATACGGAGGTTGTACTGGACATACCTAACCATTCAAACTCCCCATCGCCTTTTTTAGCAATGAGCTTAAAGGAAGGAACACCAACAACCACATCCGTCTTGTTCAAATAATTAACAAAAAGACTCAAACTAAGTTTCGGCCTCTCTGAGCTGGCGGTAAACATTTCATCAAATTGTTTTGCATAATTTTGGGGAAGTTTTAAATCAGTATGTGCATACCCTAAGCCAAAATGCAGTCCTGTGTCTGAAAAAATGATTGGGCCATGATAAATTTTCAGAGGCATCTGAACACTGTAGTCCTTAGCGGGTACAGTTTTTGATTGTCCGTTGGTTTTAACCACTCTCTCTGGAACCCTAAAATTCCAGTTAATCATAGCATCTGCAGTAAACCAGCCGCGATCATATTGCTCAATATCAGCAAATAATCCGTTGACTTCATTTAAATTGGCAATGGTCCGTTTGACATTTCTCTCCGTTAAATAACCCATGCTGTAATAAGCACCAAGAAGCACTATAACCAGGATAACCAATAATCCTGCAATTTTTTTCATTATTATCTCCAATGTTATTTTTATCTGTGCACAAATTAAGTGTATCTGGTTTAATGTGGTTTTTTGTCAAAACTGTAAGAATAATAATAAGATAGAGAGCACTGGATTACCAGTCACTATACAAAAAAATATCTGTTCCTGATAAAAATATATTTTATGTTTCGCTCTTTCTGAAGAGATTTTATCCTTCTGAGCAAAATAATGTATCATATTTATTTTTACTAGAAAGAAATAGCTATGTTCAATCTAAATTTTTTATTAGGCGAAAACTTCTGGTTATTGCACTGCTTTGTTTTATTATTTCTTACAGCCGGCTTGCATTTCCTAAGTCGTTATATCTTAAAGCATCTTCTGAGAAAGGCTGAGCAAACCCGAATTATTTATGACGAGGCCTTACTTAGAGCCATCAAAGCACCTTTAATACTCATGATTTGGTTCACGGGACTATCAGCTACCAGTTTGCTTGTTTTATCTCATAACAGCCCATGGTCAATATCTGAATATTTATCTCCAATTAAAAAGCTAGCCATTATTTTTTCCGCCTCATGGTTTATAGTGCGCTTCATTCACCAAATTGAAGCGCTCTATATCCGATTTTGTGCGGAAAACTGTAAAGAAGTGGATAAAACATTAATCAGGGCATTAACCCAATTAATCACTATCATTACAATCATTCTCGGTGTTCTTGCTGTCATGCAACTGTTTGGTTTACCTATATCTGGACTCCTCGCCTTTGGAGGGATTGGTGGAGCCGCTGTGGCTTTTGCCTCCAGGGATTTATTGGCCAATTTATTTGGCGGCCTGGTGGTTTATCTGGATCGTCCTTTTAAAATAGGTGACTGGATTCGCTCCCCGGATAAACAAATAGAAGGCACTGTCGAATGCATTGGATGGCGCGTCACTTGCATCCGAACGTTTGATAAAAGACCGTTGTATGTGCCAAACGGTGTATTTTTAAACATTAGTGTGGAAAATGCCTCCCGTATGTTGAATCGTCGCATTAAAACAACCATTGGAATACGATATCAAGACGCTGGAAAAATAGATAAAATTACACAGAAAATCAGACAGATGTTATTGGAGCATCCAGAAATTGACACTCAACAAACCATTATTGTGAATTTCATTGAATTTGGACATTCTTCATTAAATTTTATGGTCTATGCTTTTACGAAAACCACCCAGTGGGTCAAGTTTCAAGCCGTGCAACATGACGTATTTATAAAAATCATTCGTATCATCTCGGCAAACAATGCAGAATGCGCCTTTCCTACTCAAACTTTATTTCTGCAAAATGAATCAGCAATAAACCCACTTGCCCAGGAGATTGAAAAAAACAGTGTTTTCGATACAAACGGATAATCTCCGCAATCGTCAATATCATTATCTTTAACCTAGTGCAGAATGTATCAATTACCGGCGAAAGCCGGTATGGATTTTCACTTCTTATAATTCACTGGTCTGCAATAAGTTTCTTTCACCGTTAAAGCCAGTATAAAAGCTATGAGAGAGGATAGAGGCAAAATGCGTAATCCTGCCTGAAAATCAGAAAGCAGCAAAGTTTCAACATTGTATGCTCTAAATCCCGAAACCATATCGACTAAATGGCCCACTAATGGTTGCAGTAAGGCGCCAACAAAAATGGAAGTCATGTTTGTAAACGCTATCGAGGTGCCTACGACATTTTTATCGTGCAATTCAGTAGATACAGCATAAGCAATAGCTACTCCGGTATTGGTCATGCCAAATACAAAAAAGATAATATAGGCAAGGGTCTTATCCAAATGAGGGTAAAAAACAAATATCGACGTAAGGATTATGCCGAAAAGTGCAGATGCAATCATTAATGGTTTACGACGCCCAATTTTGTCCGATAACCAGCCTGTGAGTGGGCCACTTATTCCCCAGCCAATGAATATCAAACCTGTGGCAAAAGCCGCAGCGTGCGCTGATAAACCACGGCCATATTGTAAATAAGCAGGGCCTATGGCTTCCCCAATGACTGCGGTAGGTCCAAACAAAAAGCCCGCATACAAAGCATTCAGCCATGTCTGGCGGTTCGATAAAATAACTTTCAAGCTTTGCAAAATGCTCAGTCGGTTTTCATGTTTTATATCATGTCGTCTGCCACCTGGTTTATCCTGTATAAATTGATAAAGTAAGCCTGCTAGGATAATAAATACAAAGGCAATGACAAGCATGCTATGCCGCCAACCCACAGCACCTACCAGAAAAGATACCGGAGCTTCTCCTGCTGCAGCTCCTAACATGCCTAAAGCTTGTGTAAATCCTGCCAGCAAACCTAACATGGCCGGAGGAAACCAGGATGTTGCCAGTCTTAATGCACAAACAAAAGCAAACGCAGCGCTAAAACCAATAAACATCCTGCCTATAGATGCAGTTAATAAACTGTCTGCCAATCCAAAAACAACACATCCAAAAGCAGTTAATAAGGACATCAGGGTCAAAATCCAGCGGATACTGAAGCGATCGACCATCAGCCCTACAGGCAATTGCATTAAAATATAAGGTACATAAAAAGAAGCAGTTAAAATACCAAAGCCCGTCTCATTGATACCGAAATCCATTTGCAAATATTTGTGCATCACACCATGTGAAACTCTGGCAAGATAATCAGAAAAATAAAAGGTAGCGGCCAATCCCCAGACAAGCCAGGCCAGACTCAGGTAATTTTTTCGTTCAATCATTTCAACTCGCGACATTATCATTTTACTCTCTAACCTGCTCATACTATCTGCATTCCATTCCGCTCTGATAGTCAGACTCTTAAAAGAATTTCCAGAAACAAGAATTTATACAATAAAGTTATAAAATCGACACTACATTATACTGGCATGTGCAATGATTTCAACCAATCTGCCATAGCTTACTGGGCAAAATCATACTTTGTCAAAATAAAACCAAATTGCCATCATTGAGAGCAAAGAAAAACAAACTAGAGCGATGCCTCTTAACAAATTGAAATTACAATTGCTTCACTTCGTTCACAATGAGTTCTTTTGGCCTGCCATAGCTTACTGTTGTAAATTTCATTGTCATGGTTTTTAGACTAAACACAGGGCAACCCATCTAATTTTTAATCACAAAATAACCCTCTTTTGCCTACCTGCTGTGTTTTATGCACAACATCCATATGATCTCATATCAAGCGCTGTATAAGGTTCCGTGCATAAAGCACATAAAAGTAGGTATATTGATTTTATATTGCGCTATTAGATGCGTTTATCCTGAGCTAGACATAGACTTTCAGATAAAGCTTTTAGAAAAACACAGTTAAGGTGAACAATAACAAACTCTATTGGATATTTTTAGACGTAATATGGAATAGAAAAAGGCCAAGATAAACACACATTCTGATATTTCCTGGGTATAATATTTTAGGTTATAATTAAAGTTTTAGATGTATCAATGATGAGAGCACTTGAAGAAAGCATAAAAAAGGCTTTTGCATCCACGGGTGAAGCTAAAGATATCAATAAAGCTTATCTCGAATTTATTAAAGCTAATTTTATTATCCCTGTCGAAAAGAATACTGAAAGCGAACCTCGTGTTCTTTTTCTGCAGGAAAAAGAACAGACATACCTCCCTGTTTTTTCTGACATCTCTTATTTCCATCCCTGGGCAGAGGAAATAGCAGAGCAGATTGAGTTGCTTAACTTGTCTGGAGTAGATTTATTAAAAGGCATTGGCGAGCAAGTCACCGTTTGTCTTAATATAGGCAGTGAGATATATAAAGAATTTAATCCAGCAGAAATTGCAAGAATGAAAAACATGGTCTTAAAAATATTCAGCCCCAAAATAATATGAGTTCGCTATAAAACTTTCATGAGCACCAAAACGGACAAGACTTAGGAAAAATGCCAAGGTTAGGGTGTAAAATTTTCAATTCAGGAGTTAGGCGAATAGCGCCCGACTTCCAACAGCCAGATCACAGGAAGTCGTTATGCGCCTTTATATCGCTAATTAAGCTACCAAATCAATGACTTGGTAACCAATCACTGCAGAGGCTGCCAATGCGCCAGTGATCTTCCACACCTTTGAAAAGAAATTTTTTTCTTGCTGGTATAAATTATCGTTGGCAGCTGCATCGATGGTTTTTGTCTCTACAGGCGTTGGTGTTATGGCAAAGAGCGGCTCTTCACCATAAAAGCCAGCCCACCATCCTTCGTTCCATTGTTCTGCCTCAACTGAGGTTTCAGGATATGGATTTTCTTCTATTTCCAGCTTAGCCACAGCACACTCATAACCAAAAACATAACATTCTTCATAGCTGGGATGTTCAATATTGAATCTTAATCGAACATGCGGTAACAAAGTATTTATATCGTTCATAGCTTACCCCTTTTTATCATTAAGATTATTCTTACATCCTGTAAAATCTTTTATTGAGTCATCGCATATTAATGATGTTGTATGCTTACCCTTATTTTACGAATAAAAAAGGTAAGATAAAAAAGGAGGAGGGAATTTTACTCTTTCTTGACAATATTAAGACCAAATAAGCAACAATGGAATGTTTTAATTATTAATTGCTTGATTTTTAATAAATTTTAAAAAAAACATGTAGGTGTTTGCATTTTAAGGCGCGAGTCTTCGATGTATCCATTGATTATGCTGCTTATAATAATGGATGCGATCATGCAATCGATTATCTCGCCCCTGCCAAAACTCAATTTCATCAGGTAAGATCATGTATCCACCCCAATAATCTGGTCTCATTACAGGCTTTTGACCATATTGCTGAATTAATTCATTTAATTTGCGCTCAAGAAATGCCCTGTCTGAAATTTCCCTGCTTTGTGGTGAAGCAATGGCACTATACTGACTTTTCACAGGTCTTGAAGCAAAATAATTATCCGACTGTTCCTTTGGACAACATTTAACCCGACCACGTACACGAACCTGCCTTGCCATTTGCGGCCAGTAAAAATTCAAGGCAGCATAAGGATTATGCTGTAACTGCATAGCCTTGGTACTTTGATAATTGGTAAAAAATATAAATGCTTCTTCCTGCAAAGCTTTCAGTAAAACAACACGAGAATCAGGATAGCCTTTTTCATCCGCTGTTGACAAAACCATTGCTGTTGGATCACTTTTTTCAGACTTTAATACTTCTTCAAACCATAATTTAAATTGAGCAATAGGTGAGCTGGAAGCTGATTCTTCGCTTAAACTTAACTCACCGTATTCGCGTCTGATGTCGGCTAATGTTCGCCATTCATTCATGCTTTATCCAAGTGCTCAGCATCAACTCGACCAACCGGTCATTTCTGCTACAGCATCACCTAAAAAAGCAGGCGATTTTACCGTTTTTACACCCGCTGATTCCAAGGCGGCGAATTTTTCTTTTGCTGTTCCCTTGCCACCGGAAATAATAGCTCCAGCATGCCCCATTCTTTTTCCTGCAGGGGCTGTAACACCAGCAATATAAGAAACAACTGGTTTACTGACGTGTGATTTTATGTACTCGGCAGCTTCTTCTTCTGCTGAGCCACCTATTTCACCCACTAAAATAATAGCCTTGGTTTGCTCATCCTTTTCAAATAATTCCAATGCATCAATAAAACTTGTACCAGGTATTGGATCACCACCAATTCCAATACAGGTACTTTGCCCAAAGCCCCGGTCAGTCATTTGCTTGACAGCTTCATAGGTTAAAGTACCAGAGCGAGAGACGATACCTACTTTTCCCGGTAAATGTATACTGCCAGGCATAATGCCAATTTTGCATTCCCCCGGGGTAATGATACCTGGGCAGTTTGGACCGATGAGTCGAGTCCCAGGATGATCATCAAGATAAGCTTTTACCTGGAGCATATCCAGGACAGGAACCCCTTCTGTAATACATACAATTAACTTAATTCCGGCTTCAGCCGCTTCTATAATAGAGTCTTTACAAAAAGCAGCGGGAACATAAATCACCGAAGCATCGGCACCTGTCTCATCCACTGCTTCCCGCACTGTGTTAAAAACAGGCAAATCAAGATGCGTTTGTCCTCCTTTACCGGGAGTAACACCGCCAACCATACGTGTTCCATAAGCAATAGCCTGTTCTGAATGATAGGTCCCCTGTTTGCCAGTAAATCCCTGGCAGATCACTTTGGTTTCTTTATTTACTAATACACTCATTTTTTAGCCTCAAATTCAGTCTGGTAATGATTTACCGATTCTATTTTTTAATACTTGATTGACACACTGAGCTTGTGATGAAGGAACCCCACAGCATATACACTTTAACGTTATGTAAATGACATTTTGAGTAAAACATTCAACAGGATTCCAGTCTAAATATTGATTATTTCCCCTCAACTTCCTTAACGATTTTCTTAGCCGCATCCGTCAGGTCAGTAGCCGCGATAACGTTCAAATCGCTGTTATTTAATATGTCAGCGCCCTTTTGAGCATTATTACCTTCCAATCTGACAACGACCGGCACTTTTACATCAACCTCTTTGACTGCAGCAAGAATACCATCAGCAATCAAATCACAGCGAACAATTCCACCGAAAATATTCACGAGAATCCCTTTAACCTTCTCATCAGACAAAATAATTTTCAATGCTTCACTTACCCGCTCTTTGGTCGCTCCGCCCCCTACATCAAGAAAATTGGCCGGCTCACCACCATGCAATTTAATAACGTCCATAGTCGCCATGGCAAGCCCAGCACCATTTACCATACAACCTATACTTCCATCCAAAGGAATATAGTTTAACTCCCAGTCGCTGGCCCGATTCTCCCGATCGTCTTCCTGGCTTGTATCGCGCATGCCTTTCAATTGCGGATGTCGATAAAGTGCATTACCATCAATAGATACCTTGGCATCCAGGCAAATGAGCTGACCGGACTTAGTGACCACTAGGGGATTCACCTCCAGTAAACTCAAATCACATTCCGTAAACATTTTACCCAACTGCACAACAATATGACCGAATTGTTTTACCTGATCAGCAGATAAACCAAGTTTAAAAGCTATCTCTCGGCCTTGATAAGGCATAACACCAAGCAGAGGGTCGACAGTCACTTTGAAAATCTTTTCTGGCGTTTCTTGTGCAACTTTTTCTATTTCAACACCACCTTCTGTGGAGGCCATAATGACAACCCGACGAGTAGCTCGATCTACAACTGCTCCCAAATACAACTCCCGATCTATATCACTCGTCTCTTCAACCAACACAGCATTAACAGGTTGTCCTTTTTCGTCGGTCTGATAAGTCACCAGACGCGTACCAAGAAGCGATTTGGTAAATTGAGCCAACTCATCTTTGCCCGAAACCAGTTTCACACCACCAGCTTTTCCCCGGCCTCCAGCATGAACCTGTGCTTTTACGACACAGCGGGCAGTAGACAGCTTATCACAAACCTGAATAGCATCATCAACACTATACGCCACTTCTCCTCTTGGTACCGGCAACTCATAACTGGCGAACAACTGCTTAGCCTGATATTCATGTAAATTCATGTTTTATACCTTTTAAAAAACAAGACAGAATAATTGTCTTAGTAGTTAAACATTTGCAAAATGTGATGTCACTCGCAGACTTTATCTGGAATGACGACGGTAGATATTTGAAAAATATCTACAAAACCTAAATATTTAACAGTAAGCGAGAAGGATCTTCCAGCAACTCTTTAACACTCACTAAGAACTGCACCGACTCCTTACCATCAATTAACCGATGATCATAAGACAGAGCAACATACATCATCGGACGTATAACAATTTGACCATTTTCTACAATCGGTCTCTCTTCAATTTTATGCATACCCAAAATACCTGTTTGGGGCGGATTAATAATAGGAGTGGCCAGCAGAGAACCAAATACACCTCCGTTGGTAATGGTAAACGTGCCGCCTTGCATTTCTTCCAGACTCAACTTGCCGTCTCTTGCTCGACTTGCACAATCATTGATAGCCTTCTCAATATCGGCCATGCTCATGTATTCTGCATTTCTTAAGACAGGAACCACGAGACCACGCTCTGTTGACACAGCTATCCCGATATCATAATAACCATGATAAACGATGTCTTGACCATCAATAGAGGCATTTACCGCTGGAAAACGCTTCAAAGACTCAATGACTGCTTTGGTAAAGAAGGACATAAAACCAAGTCTTACACCATGTTTTTTCTCAAACCTGTCTTTATATTGTGCGCGCAGGTCCATAACTGCTTTAAGATTAACCTCATTGAAGGTGGTCAGCATTGCTGCATTGTGCTGAGCCTGAACCAGGCGTTCAGCAATTTTTGCTCTTAGACGAGTCATAGGAACACGTCGTTCTTCGCGCTCTCCGCCAGAAGTGATTTCTTCTTTTTCCTCTTTCTTTTTCTCAGACGCGGATCGTTTTTTTGATTCAAGATAAGATTCCACATCTTCCTTTGTGATTCGTCCACTTTTGCCTGAGCCTTCAATCTGCTCAGGTTTTAAATCATGCTCGGCCAGCAAGCGTCTTACTGCAGGGCTCGTGACCTTGTCTCCATCAATGCTTTCTGATCCCTCTTCTTTCTCAGGCTCTTCTTTTTCTTTCTCAGCTTTTTGTTCCGCCTCTTTTTCCCTGGATTCCTTTTTCTTTTCTGACTTCTCTTCCTCTTTTTCAGCACCAGCTTCTTCAAGACGCGCAAGAATTTCACCAGCTTCTACGGTATCACCTTCCTTATATACAATTTCCTTCAATATCCCATCAGCGGGCGCAGGAACTTCAAGGACTACCTTATCCGTTTCCAAATCCAGCAAGTTCTCGTCACGAGATACTTTATCGCCCTCTTTTTTATGCCAGGCAGCAATGGTGGCATCGGCTACCGACTCAGGTAAAACAGGAACTTTCACTTCAATAGACATAGCATACCTTCTTTATTTTTATTTCGCCCCATTCTAAATTGAGCTTTCATTGGCTCCTTAAACAAAAGCAAAAGCAGAAAAAAACCATATAAAAACTCAATTTATAAATAAGCGAAAACAGGTTATTGTTCTAACAAGGCTTCCTCAACCAGCGCTTTTTGTTGCTTCGCATGCAAAATCGGACTACCAACAGCGGGTGCTGCGGCGAATCCACGTCCGGCATAGTGTAATGTCTGATCTTTGCGCAGACAATCCTTAATATTATGTTGTGAAGAAAACCAAACTCCCTGATTCTTTGGTTCTTCCTGGCACCAGATAATCTTAGAAGCAGCAGAATATTTATTTAATTCAGTCGTTAATGCTTTTTTAGGAAATGGATATAGCTGCTCGACTCGAATAATTGCCACATTATCCAGTTCCTCATCACGTCTTTTCTGCAACAGGTCATAATAAACCTTACCACAACATAAAACCACTTTTTCAACTTTCTCCGCATTTAAATCATCAATTTCTGGGATCACATTATGAAACTTACCATTAAATAAATCATCCAGTGGTGAAACAGCAAGCTTATGACGCAAGAGACTTTTCGGTGTCATGACAATAAGCGGCTTACGAAAATTTCTAATCATCTGACGACGCAGAAGATGGAAAATTTGCGCAGGTGTGGAAGGTGAGCATACTTGCATATTGTGCTGTGCACACAATTGCATAAAGCGTTCCAGGCGCGCGGATGAATGCTCAGGTCCCTGGCCTTCATATCCATGAGGCAAGAACATGGTCAGGCCGCATAAGCGCCCCCATTTTTGCTCTCCTGAACTGATAAATTGATCAATAACGACCTGGGCGTTATTGGCAAAATCACCAAACTGTGCTTCCCAAATCACCAGAGAATGTGGTTCGGAGGCCGCATAACCGTATTCATAAGCCAAAACTGCTTCTTCTGACAGAACTGAATCAATCACTACAAAAGAGCGAGAGGGATGAGTGGCTGTTTTTTCCAAGGGTATGTAGACATCACCATTTTTGGCGTCATGCAAAACGGCATGGCGGTGAGCAAAAGTACCCCGGCCTGAATCCTGTCCGGATATGCGCACGCCGTATCCTTCATGAAGCAAACTGGCATAAGCCATGGTTTCAGCATATCCCCAGTTCATGGGTATTTCTCCTTTTGTCATTTTTTCACGTTCATTAAGCAAACGTTTGACAACAGAATGTAATTCAAAACCATCCGGTAGAGTATGCAGTTGTTCAGATAATTTTTCGAACACTTCTTTTGTAATAGTGGTGTCAGCTTTGTCTGTCCATTTAGCATTAAGATAGGGTGTCCAATCAATGGATATTTTTCCTTGATAATCACCCTGATAGATGTCGACAACCGACTTGCCGCTATCGAGACGCTCACGATAGTCTTCCGTTATTTTCTCAACTTTTTCTGGTGTGATCAGTCCTGCATCAATAAGTTGAGCTGCGTAAATATCTCTTAAAGGTTGTTTTTCTTTAATTTTTTTATACATCATCGGTTGAGTTACAGAAGGTTCGTCGGCTTCATTATGTCCATGACGTCGATAACATACTAAATCAATTACAATATCACGCTTGAATCTCATCCTGAAGTCGAGGGCAATCTGGGCCGCAAAAATGACCGCTTCAGGATCATCACCATTGACATGAATAACCGGTGCCTGAACCATCTTTGCCACGTCTGTACAATAAAGCGTAGAGCGGGCATCGAGCGGATTACTGGTGGTAAATCCTATCTGATTATTAATGACGATGTGCACTGTCCCGCCTGTACCGTAACCGCGAGCCTGGGAAAAATTGAAGGTTTCCATCACCACACCTTGGCCCGAGAACGCGGCATCACCATGAACAACCACTGGCACAACTTTATTTTTTTTCTTCAGATCGTCGCGACGGCGAAGCCTTGAACGAACCGAACCTTCAACAACAGGCCCTATGATTTCAAGATGAGAAGGGTTAAATGCCAAAGCAACGTGGATGATTTTGTTCGATTCTGTTCTTAAATCCGATGAAAAGCCCATGTGATATTTTACATCGCCCGTTCTGTCCGATTTGACCTTGCCTTCAAACTCCTGGAATAACTGATTAGGCTCTTTACCCAACACATTCACAAGAACATTCAGACGACCACGATGCGCCATGCCAATGACGATTTCTTCTACACCCACGTCTGCACCACGCCTGATAATTTCTTTCAGCATAGGTATAAAAGAATCCCCGCCCTCCAGTGAAAAGCGTTTTTGACCCACATAGCGAGTTCCAAGATAGCGTTCCATACCATCAGCAGCAATTAAATCCTTGAGAATAGTCAGCTTTTTATCATCATCATATTGAGGAAGGCCACGAACAGATTCCATTCTTTCCTGTAGCCATTCTGTCTCTTCATTGCTGGAAATATGCATGTATTCAATGCCTATACTTCGACAATAAGTATCACGAAGAGCATGCAGGATTTCACGCAGTGTCATTTCCGGGCCATTAAAACTATGGCCGGCAAAAAATTTTTGATCCAGATTTTTTTCAGGCAATTGATGATAATCCAGTTCAAGATTCGGGACATGTACTCTTTCAGCCATGCCCAGAGGATCAAGCCTTGCTGCATGGTGCCCTTGTGCTCTGTAAGCATTGATAAGATGAGCCACCTGATATTGCTTGCTGTCTCTGGATTCAGTCATCTGAACCGGTCTTTTATCAGCCATTTTTAAAAAATGATTGCGTATTTCCCGGTGCGATACTTCACTTGTACCCGTTTTTGGAAGCTTATCAAAAATGTTGCGCCAATCTTCAGACACGGAATCAGGATCATTAAGATAATCTTCATATAAGGCGTCAACATAGCCCATGCTTCCTCCAGATAAATAGGAGGATGCCCACTGTTTTTGCAGATCACTGCTGCTCATTAGTCTTTCTCCAAAGGGTCTGCTTCAAATCAGGGACAGCGTTTGTTTTCTTAACCAGAAAGCCGACACAAATTCTAATTTGAAAGCAACAAGAAAATTTAATTAAGTTTCCTGGTTCAACATTTGCTTGCGAATTTCAGCTATCGCTTGCGTTGGATTGAGTCCCTTCGGGCAGACATACGTGCAATTCATAATTGAACGACAACGAAATACGCTGAATGGATCCTGTAAATTATCCAAACGATGCAAAGTAGCGCTATCACGGCTGTCTGCCAAAAAACGTCTTGCCTGCAAAAGACCGGCCGGTCCGACAAATTTGTCAGGATTCCACCAGTATGAAGGGCAAGAACTTGTGCAACAAGCACACAAAATACATTCGTATAAACCGTCCAGCTTAGCCCGTTCTTCTGGCGATTGCAGACGTTCACGTGCTGGCGGTTCCTCTTCGTTTTGCAAGTAGGGTTCTATTCGCTCATATTGCTGGTAAAACTGACTCATATCCACCACTAAATCGCGAATCACAGGAAAACCCGGCAAAGGGCGGATCACAATTCTGTCGGTCTTAAGATGCGACAAGGATGTCACGCAGGCCAGGGCGTTGGTGCCATTAATATTCATACCATCTGAACCACAAACACCTTCACGACAGGAGCGCCGGTAAGCAATGGTATTGTCCTGCTCTGCCTTAAGACGTTCAAGCAAGGTCAACAGCATAGGGTCACTTTTAGCTGGAATGCTTATTTCATAATCCTGCATATAAGGTTTCGCATCCTTTTTTTCCGGATTATATCGATAAATAGAAAGGCTCAGAGTCTTTGTATCAGCCATGGAATATCCTCTCTAGTAAACGCGCTCTTTCGGCTCAAAAGTCGCGATATGTTTAGGTGATGTATTAACCGGTCGATAATTAATCCTATCGCCTTCAGCAAAATAAAGCGTATGTTTGATCCAGTTTTCATCGTCCCTTTCAGGGTAGTCTTCACGGCTGTGCGCTCCACGACTTTCGGTTCTTGCCAAAGCTGATTGAGCACTGGCATAGGCAGTTGCCATTAAATTATCCAGTTCCAGCGCTGAAATTCTTTCTGTATTAAATACAGAGCTCTTATCACCCAGTTTAGCATGCATTAGACGCTCACGCAGATCCTGTAATTTGTGCAAGCCTTCTTCCATGACATCGCCCTTGCGGAAAACGCCGAAATCCTGTTGCATTACACGCTGCATTTCGTTTTGCAGTTTTGCTATATCTTCTCCGTCTTCTTTGGAATTTTCCCAGCGTTCATAGCGTTGCATGGAGGGAGCAATATTGTCATCAGAAATATAAGGCATATCAGGCAATTGATTGGATTGCCATAAATGCTCAATGTGTAACCCGGCAGCACGTCCAAAAACCACCAGATCAAGCAATGAATTGCCACCTAACCGATTGGCGCCGTGAACTGAGACGCAGGCACATTCTCCTACAGCATACAAACCTTCCACAACCTGATCTTTACCATTATCCCTTGTAAGCACCTGGCCATGAATATTGGTAGGAATACCCCCCATGCTGTAATGGCAGGTAGGCACTACCGGAATAGGTTCATACACAGGGTCAACGCCAGCAAATTTCATGGATAACTCACGAATGCCGGGCAGTCTGGACGTAATTAAATCAGCCCCAAGATGATCCAGCTTTAACTTTACGTGATCAACGCCATCCGGATCAAAACCTTTACCCTCACGTATCTCCAAAGCCATGGCTCGTGCAACCACATCACGCGAAGCCAAATCTTTTACTCGGGGCGCGTAACGTTCCATAAAGCGTTCGCCATCTTTGTTGATCAAATAACCGCCCTCGCCGCGACATCCTTCCGTCACCAGGACACCTGCTCCAGCAATTCCTGTAGGATGAAACTGCCACATTTCCATATCCTGTAAGGGAAGACCGGCACGCAGCGCCATGCCAAAACCATCTCCGGTATTGATAAGGGCGTTTGTGGTCGACTGGAAAATACGGCCAGCGCCGCCGGTTGCCATGATACAAACGCGAGTCTGATAAAAGACAATTTCACCTGTTTCAATGCATAAGGCTGTCACGCCGGCAATCCTGCCATGAGAATCTTTCACGAAATCCAATGCATACCATTCTGAAAACACATGCGTTTTTGCCTTTAAATTCTGCTGATAGAGCGTATGCAATAAAGCATGCCCGGTTCTGTCCGCTGCTGCACAGGTTCTGGCAGCCTGCTCACCGCCAAAATTTTTGGATTGCCCACCAAACTGGCGCTGATAAATTTTACCATTATCCATCCTGGAGAAAGGCAGCCCCATATGTTCAAGTTCATAAACCGCTTCAGGGCCTGTCTTACATAAGTATTCGATACTTTCCTGATCGCCAATATAGTCAGCACCTTTTACAGTGTCATACATGTGCCAGCGCCAGTCATCTTCATCGGCATTGCCCAGCGCTGCCGTTATCCCTCCTTGCGCCGATACCGTATGTGAACGAGTAGGAAAAACTTTGGATAATAAGGCCACTTTCATGCCGGAATTGGCCAACTGAAGTGCAGCACGCATTCCTGCGCCTCCGGCACCAATGATGACTGCATCAAATTTATTACGTGGAAATGCCATGCTCATTGCCCCCAAACGATCATCAGACCCCAGATAAACTGAGCCGATAACCATAAAACGATGAATAATTGGACGGAAATTCTCAGCGCCGTTGATTTTATATAATCTGTGGTAACGGTCCACACACCAATCCAGGCATGCAAGGTCAAAGTAATAAGCGCAATAATAGTGGCAATTTCAAACCAGGTGTTTGCAAACAGGGCATGCCATTCACTGTATTGCAATTGAGGTTTTAATAATAAATAAAAGACTACCACTAAGGAATATACAGCAAAATAAACTGCGGTAATTCTTTGAATTAACCAATCTTTTAAACCATTGCCAGTCAAACTGGTCACATTGCTAACCATATCCAGAGTCCCAGTAATATTGTTAATATAATGGTGAGAATAATAACGGCCAAGGCACTGTTGCGACCAGCTTCCAGGCTTTCACCAAAGCCCAAGTCCATTACCATATGACGTATTCCTGCCAGCAAGTGATAAATCAAAGCTGCGCAAAAAGCCCATAGCAGCAACTTCCAGTGCAGTTGAGCCAATAAGCTCTGTGTCTCATGGAAAGCTTCTTCAGAAGATAATGACTTGGCCAGAAAATAAAGTACGGCAGGCATTAATAAAAAAAGCACAATCCCGGATATCCTGTGCAGGATAGACGCTATGGCCATAGGAGGATACTTTAAGGTCAATAAAGCAAGATTAACCGGTCTTTTTTCATTCACAATATTCTTCTTCCTTCTGCGTGAAAAGTCGTAAATATAACACAACTCAATGGAATGTGTTTAATGGATTATGACAGTAAAGAAAAAAAGAAGTATATCATTCTGAAATGAACACGAAAAGTTTGTAACCTAGATGATTTTGTGGAATGCTGTTGACGATGAATACTTAAGAAAAATTGCAGGTACTTTGCCGCTTATACGAGAACGATTAATCCGTTGTGCAAATTCGGCCTTTCTTGACCAGTTCGTAAATATTTTAATCGTTTTTTCCAATTTCATGACACGGGAAAACCTTAAAAGCACAATGAATTAAAATACGGTTAACTCAGCTACCTGGAACTGCAAAAAAATGTTTTATATCAAATACGTATGTGCTCAATGCTATGATTTTTTTATTGCAGTGACATTGGCATTGACTTTTACTGCCTTCTGTCTTGCCTTACGCCAAGGCAAGGTAATTCCTCCGCATAGTTTATGGTATCAACTTAGTCTCATTCTTATTTTTTACAGTTACTATTATTATTCAGTGAAATATGGAGGACAAACCTTAGGCATGCGGGCATGGCGAATCAGGCTCATCTCCTGTAAATCAGGGCCTCTGACTGCTGTTCAGGTTACATTAAGACTGGTTCTTTATTGGCCAGCACTGTTTGTTGCACCTTTCTGCCGAAAGACTCCAGCCTCTTTGTTAAGGAGCTGGAGTAAAACAACATTAATCCTGATTTAAAAAGATTGCATACTATCGCTTGATGGCTGGCGCAGCCCCATGGTGTTGTTTGTAGGAATCTCGCGGCGCCTCGGGTGGGTATCCATAACCTTTATCAGCCAGTCTTTTAACTGTCTCCAGATACCGTTCACCCCAAACACCAGGATTGAAGTTAGTCACCACCACATTATAAGAGAGGTTAATAATGGACTCAAAAGCCTTTCTTTGTGCTAATTCATGCCCGTGAAAGGCCACCTGAACTTCCGTTTCAGGGTCAATACCACCGGATTTCAATCGATCGACCAGCATGGAAATCATCTTTTCAATGGTATAGTACAATTTGCACATAGACATCCCGGCACTGAACATATCAGCGCTTTTAGATGTGGACAGCTTATGACCATGATCATGGATATCATAAACAAATTCCTGTTCTCCCTCGCTACCCAGTTGTTCGGGCTTGACTATTAAAGGTGGTGTAATGGGATCAATACTGGGTGTAACTATATATAAATGAAAGTCAGACCAGTGAGCCCATAGCAAATACACGCGCTCAAGTAATTTTGCCGGGTCGTTAAGATCTTCCAGCATCCATTCTTTTCTGAGCGACTCAGAAACTTCTTTTATACCAGGTTGAGAATTATCGGATTCATCTGCCATTCTGTAGCCCAACGACTTATCGGTAATATTTATTATCTTAGCCCAATTTCATCCATCAATCACGACAGAGGGACGTTTGCAAGGTAAAAAAAGCGTAAATTCAACATATTTGATAGTATTCAGGAGGCATTCTGCAACGCGAACAACGGCTTTTACAACTCACCTGAGGCTGACATTTTTTAATAATCCCTTTTCTTAACCAAAATTCAAGCATAGGCTTAAGTGCCATTTCATCGATTTGAAATGCTCGTGTCATTTGCTCAGAACTGACCATTTTCTCCCTTTGAATAAAATCACGAAGTGCTAATAACATGATTATTTCCATTAAAGCGTCTATTGAAACGAATCAAGGCAATAAAGAAAGCAATTAGCATAAACATAGCCAGCACCCATAACAAACTTTGCTGCGGATGAGCAGAAAACCGGGCAAGCTGATAGAAGACAACCGATAGGCTGTAAGCAAGAACAAACGACCAAATGACAGATAACCACATCAGACGTTTACTGGCTTCCTGACGAATCACCGCCATCGTGGACACGCAGGGAATATACAGTAAAATAAATAACAAATAAGCAAAAGCACCTGCCTGACCATCGAAGCGCTGCGCCATCATACCGTAAACGGATTGAGACAGCTCGCTGTCAGGTGCGCTGGCAAGAATCGGATTAAGCAGCGCCTCTCCAAGAGAAGAAAAATTCTCAGGCACAGAGTAAAATGCTTCCTTAAGACTTCCCCATAAATTGAAGTGAGTGACTGCCATTTGACTGAAGTGTCCGACTTGTGCATATAACGAATTCAACGACCCCACCACCACTTCCTTAGCCAGCATTCCGGTCAGCAATCCGACGGTAGCCGGCCAGTTATCCTGACTGAGCCCCATAGGAGCAAACATCGGCGTCAACCATTTCCCCATTAAGGATAATAACGATTGGGAGCTCGCCTCTCCACTATTAATGCTTCCATCAAGCATGATGGCATTTAAAGCACCTAACAAAATACAAATTGGAATAATTAATTTCCCAGCACGTAGAACAAAAAAATTCAAACGAACTTTGGTTTCTTTAAACAACCGGCGCAGGGAGGGTTTATGGTAAGCTGGCAATTCCAGGATAAGAGGTGAAGATTGTCCCTGAAAATGGGTTTTTCTTAACATAAAACCGGTCAAAACGGCCATCAATATACCTATCAAGTACAATGAAAAAACAATGTTCTGCCCCCCGACGGGGAAAAAGGCTGCGACAAACACTGTATAGATGGCCAGCCGCGCACTGCATGACATAAAAGGACTCATCATGATGGTTAATCTTCTGTCACGTTCAGAATCCAAGGTTCTGGCAGCCATAATGGCCGGAACATTGCAGCCAAACCCAACGATCATCGGAACAAAGGATTTTCCGGGCAATCCAAGAAGACGCATCAGCTTGTCAACCACAAAGGCAGCGCGGGCCATGTAACCTGAGGCTTCGAGCAATGACAAAAAGAAAAACATGGAAGCAATGACAGGAATAAACGTTAATGTGGTGTTAATGCCTTTGCCTACTCCATTGGCTAAAATGGCAATAAGCCAGTTTGGCATGGACAAGCTATACAATAACCAGGCTGTTCCCTGCACAAAAATCGCATCGGTACTGATGTCAAAAAAATCCTGAAAGGCTCCGCCGATATTTATGGCAAATAAAAACATCAGATACATCATACCTAAAAAAATAGGTATTCCCCAAAATCGATGTAATACAATGCGATCGATTCTTGCAGTTACAAAATCACTCATGTCGCTTTTTTTGCGCTGCACTTCTTGTACGATTTGGTGAATAGAAGCATATCTTGCATCGGCCATCAAAATATCATCATCGTCCTGACCAACATCGAGAATATTAAAAATAAGCCTATCTTTGATGGCAGAACGGCTATCCCCTTCCAGCCAACGACAGGCGTAATAATGAGCCAGATCGGCATCGATGCCCTTTGCTGAGAATTGTTTCTTTAAATGAACAAGCTTGTTCTCAAGTCTTTGCGGTAAAAAGGGTTTTAATGAAAAGCCAGCGGGTTTTGGCGGGCTATTTTGCAGTGCTTCATAAAGGGCATTCAGGCCAATTTGTTTATGGGCCTGAATGCCTAAAACAGGAAGATTTAAGGCTCTGGATAAAGCTTTTGTATCAATATGAATCCCTCGTTGCTCAGCGATGTCCATCATGTTAAGAACGAGGATTAAAGGGCGTCCCAGTTCAATGAGCTGACTGGTTAAGTACAAGTGCCGCTCCAGATGACAAGCATCAACCACATTAATTATGCAGTCAGCTTTGAGGTCTAAAATCGCTTGTGCAGCAATTTGCTCATCCTGGCTGACTGCATCATGATTCACCGCCAATGAATAAACACCAGGCAGATCCGTAATTTGCAAGGTTTGCTTGTTGCATTGAAAAAAACCGGTTTTCTTTTCAACGGTCACGCCTGGCCAGTTGCCTATGCGCTGGTTATCACCGGTCAGTGCATTGAATAAAGTGGTTTTACCACTGTTAGGATTACCAACCAACAGAACATGCTTCATATTTGCTCCCATTGCAGGTCAGCAGCTTCTTCCTTGCGTAAGGAAAGATAAGTATCACGAACTTCCACCAGAACAGGGCAACCGAGTGGCGCAAACTGGACAATCCGAACCTCTGTACCATAGGTAAATCCCAGCGATAAAAGACGCCGTTTATAAACAACATCGGTTTGGCCAAAACCCACCAGCCGGATTCTATCGCCTTTTGAAAAATCAGTAATTCGGCTCATTTGAGAAAAAAACGATCCAAGGATAGATTCAATTTTAACATAAAATGATTATGATAATCATTCTCATTTTCAAAAAATCTTTTGTCTCAGGTTCAAATTCAGTCCAAGCCATACATCTTTAAAAATGCTCTCCTCGGCGCCGAGGAGGATGTTTAAGATAATCAGCCGACTGCATCTCATGAAGTCGGCTTAAAGTCCGTTTAAACTCAGCTTTCATTTCCCCTTCACGATACAATTGTTCAAGTGGGACCGCAGCCGATAGGATCAAACGAATGCCCCGATCATACATAACATCAACAAAATGGATCAATAAAATCACAGCCAGAGTGTCTTTTTCCGTCAATATCGGCAGGTTACTGACAAAAACCGTTTCAAAACGATCAGCAATTTCAAGATAATCCAGTTGGCTGCGAGGGGAATTGCAAATCACGGAAAAATCAAACCAGATGGCGTTTGCTGAGCATTTGATATAAGGAATACAGCGATTTTGAATGGTTATATTGCTTTTTTCTTCCACATAAGAGGCAATCGACATGAATTGCTGATTCATTTTTTGATCCGTTTTTGGGCCCGCAGGATAAAGATAGGCCTCAAATAAAGTTTCTCTTCCAAGCCGATAATCTTTTTTTTCATTCAAATACAAAATCTGACAATGCTGCTTTATCAAGGCAATCGCCGGTAAAAAGCGTGCGCGCTGCACGCCGTTCAGGTACAAATCCTCAGGACGGGTATTGGAGGTTATTACCAATACCACACCGCGCGAAACCAAGGCTTGTAAAAGATCGGTAAGAATCATGGCATGGGCAACGTCATGAACCATGAATTCATCAAAACATAACAGCTTGACGGATTTGGCAAATTCAGTGGCCATTTTCTGCAGTGGATTTTTTTCGCCCTGTAATTGCCGTAGCTTAGCATCCACTTGCTGCATAAAATGGTGGAAATGAAAACGGGCTTTATAACGGTAATTCAGTGATTTGTAAAATAAATCCATTAGAAAAGTCTTACCGACACCCACAGGCCCATATAAATAAATGCCTTTGATTCGCTGTCCTCGAATTCTTGCCAACCAGGACCGCCCGGATACACTCAGTTCGCAGGCAAGTCGCTCAAATTCAACAATGACTTCCCGTTGCAGGAAGTCATCCTTTATTTCATGCTTTAGAACAGCCTGTTCATAATCGGTTAAAATACTCATGTCAATCTGAGAGAACCTCTTCCTCAAGCACAGCGAATAGGCGGCTTTTAAGTTCAATCAATTTACCGTGAAAAAAATGACCCGTATCTTCAAAGCGAAGAATTTTGGGTGCTGGAGCAATCTGAATGGCAAAATCATTCACTAGCTCAGCAGGCGTTACTTCATCCTCATTTCCTTGCAGAATAATCCAGGGCTCAGGCGGCGGAGAAAATTCATGGTAGTCATAATGATGAACGGGCGGCGCTACTGTCACCAAGGTTCGATGTGGACATTGGGCAGCAGCTCTGTAGGCCACATAGGAGCCGAAAGAAAAGCCGGCAAAGAAACATTCCGACTCTGGCTGTTCCTTAAGCCAGAGATGGGTTAATGCCAGCATATCTTTACTTTCACCTATTCCGGCATCGTACTGTCCTTCAGAGGCACCTACGCCTCGGAAGTTAAAACGCAGAGAAGGAATACCAAGCTCTTTAAATGTACGCGCCAAAGTAGTAACCACTTTGTTATTCATTGTGCCGCCCTGTAAGGAATGAGGGTGGCCTAAAATCGCGACACTGTTTTCTTTAAGAGATTCAGGTACAGCCAAAACACCCTCAAGTTGCCCCTTTGCACCTTGAAACACAAAAGCATGTTCACCTGTTTTATTCAGTTTATCAGCAAATAACATAGCAATCCTGATGTTCATCAATCATTCAGTGTCAGGACAGTATTGGATGAGAAAGGTTGCTCATTTAGATGTGTGAAAAAACATCCCTCCGGCTCTTGGCCACTATTGTAAGCAATGTTTAATACACAACCTCCTTTCAATAGTATCCCCATAATAAACGATCTTGCAATTTAATGCCCATTCTATATGATATATGCCCGATAGCATAATATTTTTGCACCGACTGATATCAGCGGTGACCATCTTATCATTCAGATTTTAAACAATGGAGGACTTGATCTATGAGACAGGTACCTGTATCTCTCCATCCTGCTGAAATATATGATTCAGGAGGATGTTAATGAATATTCTAGATTTCAAAAAGAAAAAACAGCAACAGCAAAAAATTTCCATGCTGACCTGTTATGATTATCCTTCTGCCTGCATTATAGCAGAAACTGAACTCGACTGTGTTCTGGTCGGTGATTCCGTCGCCATGGTTGTTCATGGGCACAATAGCACCCTTATGGCCACCATGGATATGATGGTGTTACATACGGAAGCTGTAGCGCGTGGCCTGAAACAGCAATTTCTTGTTTCTGACATGCCTTTTCTGAGCCACAAGGAAAGCCAATCTGAAACGGTCAGGCACGTAAAACGTCTGCTACAGGCTGGGGCTCATGCCGTCAAAATAGAAGGCGCAGAACAAGATACCTGCGAGCGAATTCAATTTCTCGTCTCCAGCGGCATTCCCGTTATGGGCCATATTGGCTTGACACCGCAGTCAGTACACCAGTTAGGTGGTTATGTAGTACAAGGAAAAACGACGAAAGAAGGAGAAAAATTACTCCATCAGGCCCAGCAGCTTGAGGCAGCCGGTTGTTTTGCTCTGGTCATTGAATGTGTACCTCAACTTTTGGCAAAACTCATCACAGAATCTTTGTCCATACCTACAATTGGTATTGGAGCCAGCCACTACACGGATGGACAAGTACTGGTATGGCATGACATGCTGGGATTGCAAACGGCCTTTAAACCTAAGTTTTTGAAACAATTTACTCAGGGCAAGGAATGGATACACCAAGCCATCCGCCAATACGATACGCAGGTGAAACAAGTTCATTTTCCTGCCACTGAACACGCTTACTGAGCATTCATCATGGATATTTTTTACGATCTGACGGAATGGCAGCAAATTCGCCATCAACTTCCATCCAATGCCTCATTGGGATTTGTACCCACCATGGGAAATTTACATGCAGGTCATGCTTCTTTATTCATGCAAAGTCTTAAAGAAAATGATTACACCGCTGTCAGTATTTTTGTCAATCCAACTCAGTTCAACCTGCCAGAAGATTTTCACCGATACCCAAAAACTTTAAATGCCGACCTTACGCTGTTGAAAGAACTGAATGTCCACTATTGCTTCCTGCCGAATGAGAGCATGATGTACAAAGACCACTATCGTTTTCAAATACAGGAAACCGAACTATCTCAGTATATGGAGGGCAAACATCGCCCTGGTCATTTTACAGGTGTACTGACTGTTCTCATGAAATTATTGCATCTCATCAAACCACATAAAGCCTACTTTGGTGAAAAGGATTACCAGCAATTTTTATTGATTCGTGACATGGTGGATGCCTTTTTTATGGACACAGAAATCATTGCCTGTCCTACGATTCGTGAAAACAGTGGCTTAGCTTACAGCTCGCGAAACAGTCGATTAAATATTGCGCAAAAAAAGAAAGCCGAATGGTTCGCTAGACGTTTTCATCAGGCAGCAGATTGCAATAGCCTTAAAGATGAATTAATAAAAGCAGGCATCAAGGTCGACTATGTGGAGGAACATTTTAACCGTCGTTTTGCCGCAGTTTATATTGATGATGTTCGCTTGATTGATAATTATTCTCTCGCTCAAAGCGATTAAGATCTATTCTGTGGGCCATGGCTTCTCCAAAATATTTATATAAAAATCAATATGTTATGTTTTATTAAAAATAATTTTCCATTTCCTTGAGTAATTTCATTTTCCTTACTAATGTTAATTTGCTTAACCCACATTTTTTCAAATAAAAAGGAGAAAAAAATGACTCACCACAATACCCATCACCAGAAAAAAAACGCTCACACAGCAAACAAACCTGCAAAAAGCAATGAATCTCAAAAACCGGCACATGAAACGGGAAAAAGTCAGGGGTATGGCGACAGTAAGCGTAAACAAGGAAACTGATGCTTTTCAGTCATTGTTCGAAAGAAACCTGCCAAGGAATAATGATTCTTTGGCAGGTTTGACACGGAGTAAATATCGATAACATCGCTTTAAACCGGCGGTGGAGGTCCTCTTCGTCCCAAAACCAGAAATACGATAAAAATAACAAGGAACAAGAAAAATAAAATTTTTGCTATCCCCGCCGCGGCTCCGGCTATACCGCCAAAACCAAAAATGGCAGCAATGATTGCGATAATAAAGAAAAATATTGCCCAACCAAGCATGCTTTCCTCCTTGTAAAATATTATTTCCTTATCGTCTTTAAACTATAGATACTGATGAAAAGAACTCAAACTAAAAGCCACTCATTGGCAAAAAAAAATCTCTGGATGCCCAAACCATTGGAAACTATCCAACCTAAATATAGACAGACTTGACTTACCAACGAAGTCCAGCATTCCTCTCATCTTTAAATTTTGCAATCGCTTCCCCGCAAATATGCTGTTATATTGTTTTTTTCACCGATGTGAAAATAATAAAAATATCACAAAACAAATTAGGTCATTTTGTTCAACATTGTCTGAATTTTCTGTCATATCATTTTTTTCTTTACAACATCCATGTTTCGACTATGCTTTACATCCATACCAAGAAAGGAGTTTCACCATGGATAAATTGAAAGGAATGAAAATAGCGATTTTGGTTGCCAATGGCTTTGAGCAAGTCGAATTGGAAAAACCCAGAGAAGCATTGAAGGAAGAAGGAGCAGACACCTATATCGTCTCGCCTGAAAAAAATGAAGTTCAGGGATGGCATCATTTTGATAAAGGGGACATGTTTAAAGTTGATGTACCCTTAAATGAAGCCCATGCGAATGATTATAGTGCGCTTTTATTACCTGGTGGTGTCATCAATCCCGATCAATTACGACTTCATTCAGCAGCGATAGAGTTCATCAAAGAAATCAACAAACAAAATAAACCTATAGCCGCCATTTGTCATGGCCCATGGACATTAATTAATGCAAAAGCGGTTCATGGCAGGAAAGTAACGTCCTGGTATTCCATAAAATGTGATCTCATCAATGCAGGAGCAGAATGGGTTGATGAGTCGGTCGTCAAAGATGACAATTTAGTGACCAGCCGCAAACCGGATGATATTCCCGATTTTAATAAAGAAATGATTGAATTATTTCAAACCCGAAAAATTTAAATTCGAACGCTAGCTGTAAAAAGATTAAGACGGCATGCCAAAGCAGCACGCCGTCAGTATGTAAACGGCACGCTTCCATTTCAAATAGACTCCATTTTTACCTTAACAATACTAATGGGAAATATCGGGTATATAATAATAAAAAATATTCAAAGGAATGTTTCATGCTCATTTTATATTTGTACCCGCAGATGTTTGGCGGTCAAGTCCAAAAAGTGCTGTAAATTCCCATTAATTCAGCCTATCAAGTTAGTACGTTATTTAGTCAAAGCATTCATCCCTACAACATTAGACTTTCCGGCTTCATTCTCAGCCAGCCAGTCATTAAATTCGTCCATATTAAGATAACGCCTTGATTGCCACTGCTCGTTTTGTTCAGCTAATAAAGCGCCAATCAGCCGCCATGCAGAATCATCATTAGGAAATATCCTTATCACTCGTTCTCGGCGCCTGATTTCCTCGTTAATTCGCTCTTGCATGTTGGTGGTGCGAAGTCGCTTCCTGTATTTCTCCGGCAACGCCATAACTACCATGGCATCGTCAAAAGCCTCCTCAAGGCAGGTAACTGATTTTGGTGCTTTTTTCTCAAAGGCATCAATAAAATCATCGCGTCTACGCCTGGCTTCTTCCATATCAGGTGCCTGAAAAACAAGCTTTGCCTTTTCAGCAACATCTTTGCGGTGTCTGACAGAGCAGTGCCCGAGGATGTTGCGCATCAAGTGAACTTGGCATCGTTGCCAGGTTGCACCTTGAAAGTGCTTTCTAGCCGCTTCCACAAGCCCTGCATGCTGGTCTGACACAACATACATCACGCCTTTTAGCCCACGAGATTTTAGCCATTTAAACGCTTCATCCCATGTAGCATAGCTCTCAGTGTCACCAATGCGAAGGCCCAGTATTTCACGGTAGCCATCACTTCTGATACCCGAGATGGTCAAGGCTGCTCGAGACACGACTCTGTCACCATCACGACACTTGATAAACATCGCATCAACCATGATAAATGGGTAGTTGTCACCATCAAACCGACGCTCGTTGAAGGCTCTGACTCTTGCATCAAGACCAGAACACAGTTGACTGACGGTTGACTTTGAAAAACTAGCACCGCAAAGTTCTTCAGTAATGTTATTAACTTTTCTGGTTGATACGCCATTAACAACCATTTCCATCAGAGCCAATACAAAAGCCTGCTCACTGCGTTGATAGCGCTTAAAAATATCGGTAGAAAAAGAGCCATCACGTGTCTGCGGCACTTGAAGAGTGACTGGTCCCACACGAGTGTATAGTTGTCTTGGACGGTAACCGTTACGATAGCCTATACGTTCACCTGAACGTTCATGCTTGTCTGCTCCCAGACTTTCTGACACCTGTGCCTCCAATACCTGATTCAATACACCTTCAACAAGCTTTGCGAGCCCATCCTGGCTTGATAAAAGTTCTGGAAGCAATTCCTTTCCAACTGTAATATTGTAATCCGTCATCGCTAATCTCCTTCGATAGTTATTGTTTTTCACAACTCAATAGTACCGAATTTTAGCGATGACTCCACTCCTAAAAAGTCAACCTGAATTTACAGCAGTTTACGGACATAACCTGTTTGGCTTACCCGATAATAATCCTTTTGGTTTAAAAGTAGATACGTTCTTAAGATTGCATAAAATCAGTTATATCTATCACAATATTATAGATATCAAGAATGCACCGCGAGGACAGCTGCCCTACATCGACGATGGCGGCAATATTATCACTGACAGTAATCATATTATTGATTATCTTTGTGAAAAACATCATCTTCAACCCGATAAGCACTTGTCTGATCAGCAAAAAAATCTTCAATTTTTAATTACTCGCACCCTTGATAATCATCTGTATTGGGTCATGTCATATTCTCGATGGCAAGATGAACGGTTCTGGCCTGAGTTTAAAGAAGCTTTTTTAAAGCAATGTCCTGATGTTTCTGAAGCAACACTCATAAAGGCCCATGAATACAATATTGAAAAATATCATTTCCAGGGCATTGGCCGGTATGAAGCGGATGCTATTTACCAATCCGGCATTGCCGATCTACAAGCCGTTGACAATGAATTGGGCCAGCAAACCTTTCTTTTTGGTGATAAAATCCATACCGTGGACGTTGTCTGCTATGGATTTTTAGCCAATATTTTTTATTTTAAGATTGATACGCCTTTAAGAGCCTTTCTTAAACAGCAAAAACGTTTAAGAAATTACGTCAGTAGAATACGAGAACGACTGGATTATTAGCGCCAAATGTTCATAACCCTCTAAGAACTCAGCCATGCCGCCTGGATTTGGTGGTACTTTGTAATGATCCTATTTGATTATTTTAAATCAATTTAGGCTAATTGTTCTTCTTTAAGAATATTTGTTTAAAAGCTTGACTTTTCGCATATTAATTAGTATTTTTCCTATCATCTTCTTATTTTTTAATCTCCTTATCTTTTTTTATCCAATTTAAAAAACAAAGCGTCCGAGAGTTTAGACATGCCTCAGTTAAAACCAGGTACAATCGAAAAGTTTACTATATTAAAAAAGATTAGCTTTAATCATGAACACAAAACCCACACTTATCTGGCCCAAAACTCGCAAAATAAATTAGTCCTTGTTAAGCAAATAAAGGCAAATCCTGAAAATTGCGGACAGGTAGAGCGAGAAATAGAATGCCTTGAGCGTCATAAAAAACTCCTCGCCTATCAATCGAAGAAAACAGGTCGAAATCATACTTCTTATACCATCGTATCGGACTTTATTCCGGGGGAATGTTTTCAAAATCTTATTGAGAATAATAGTTTTACCCCCCATCAAATGCTCGTTCTTTTTTATCATCTGGCCAAAGGATTGGATAAGTTTCATGATAAAGGGTATGCGCATCGGGATATAAAACCGGATAATTTCATCATTAACCAAGATGGCATCCACGTCATAGATTTCGGAAATGCGATTCTAAAAGAATATGCAAATCAATTTTTTATCCCAGGGAAACTGGGCTTCATGGCACTTGAAGTAACTCCTTCTTCAAGCGATGTTGACCCGACAAATAATCAATTTTCTGATTTGGCTTCTATAGGATATATTTATCTTTGGGCGCTCGGTTGTCTGGAATTAACCAAATTTTACAGAAAGCAAAGAGAATTTGATTTTAAACAAACCGTTCCGCAACAGCTGAGGCAACTTCAATTCAGCGAACAAGAAATATCGGTCTTGGTGGAAATCCTTGAAGGATTAGTTCACGAAGACCCTAAACAACGACCCAACCTCTCGCTGGTATGTGAAAAACTTTTTAATTTATGTGAAAAAGACGTCAGTCTTGACTGGATTGGTAATTTTGAAGAGGAAGAAAGGCCGGCTGAATCTTCTCGGACCGTTGAAGTCACTTCTATGCCGCTATCTACTCTCAGTTCCCTTGGTTATCCTTCTCAAACGCTGGAAGACATTTTAGATGATGACATTGAAAGGAGCCAGCCATCAGACACACTGCTGCCCCTTCAGAAAGAAATCAATACGATAACCGAATCTCAACTGCGCCCCTTTAACCGTTATCTGCAGCAGTTAAAAGAAAAGCAAGCAGAGTTTCAAGCTTTAAGAGATAAAATTAAAGATAAATCCTGTAAGGACTATCTTAAATATGATTCAGCCTTTCAGCGTACAGAAGCGCTCACTGAAACACTGGACAGGGAAGCTCAAAATCTGATATGCAAGAAAACTCCCAGCGAAGATGATTATAAGCAATTTAAAGAGAACTGCGGCGAAGCCATTGATAAAGCCAAACCGGAATTGAAAACCCACCGAAACATGAATTATATTTTGGCCAATGTTGGGCTTGCTGTTTTAGGAGTCGGCGTTGGTTATGCGATCGCCGGTGTTATCAATCTGGCCATAAACCGAAAATTTTTCTTTTTCACCGAGACCGATTCGATGAAAAAATTAGACCAGCTTGAAGCCTCACTGAATCCTATCAAACTGCCTTAACTGGCTCATGTTAAGCAGCTTTGTCTTTTTTGCACCTTTGGACGCATTTTGAAATTTTAACTGTGCTGCGTAACATGAGTGAATTGGTTTTTTAAAAAGCCGGCAAGAGCATTCTGACTAAGAAAAATAAAAAATTGAAATAAACCAGGCTTCCTATATAAGCCATCAAGATAAATAAGCCATCTTTTTCAATAAATCCAAGACTAAAGAGAATAATTAAGCCAGACAAAATAAAATTACTGAACGGAATGGGTAACATTAATAAAATGGACAATATAAATATACAAAAACCAGTCACCATCTCTATCGGACGTCTGAACAAAAAAACCAGACGTGGTCTTAGCAATTGTTCCATTTTAACAAGAAAAGGCAAAGCCTTCTCAATCATTTTTTTTAATGTTTCATGCTCAACGCTTCGCCTGGCAATGATGCCTGGTATCCAGAGCGTTTGTCGTCCCAGAATCATTTGCAGGCTACAAAGAGCTAAAGGTATGCTGAATACCAGCGCCACACCAGGAATGGCAGAAAGGGGTAAAGCGCTTGGAAGAGCAAAAAATAACAACACCAGGCCAAAAGCCCGCTCACCAAGCATGTTAAAAAGGTAACGATAAGATACCGTTTTGCCGGCGCTTTTATCAGAGGCAATTAGCAATAAAATATCAGATGAACGTCGAGAATTTTTATTTTTCATTGTTCCTAGCGATGATGAAATTTTTTTGTGCACTTTTAGGATAAATCATTATTTAGATCAAATTGGCTCTTCTGCTCTTCTTCACGATGATTTTTTATAAATTGTATACGTCTGAATAAGGGATCAGAGGTATGTTCCGAGTTAGCCTGGATATTATCAAATGCACTGATTAAATCATCAAGTGTTGTAATTTGCATATCATCAATTTTCTTAACGAGCTCATTCACTTCTTTCACATAATGTCTGTCATTCCAATGACCGTGCAGCAAACGCAGGAACGAAGAGTCATTTTTTGTATAATCCACCAATAGCTGACGGGCACTGTCAAGAGAGTTCTGGCCTCGTTGATAAAGCTTTTCATAGGACAGAGGGAAGGTTTGATTCGACACCTCGGTTGCGCCTGCATTTTTGTCTATGGAAAAAAGGGATAATTCCGCCCCAGCGTTTGAATTCGATGTGCTTTCCTTAGTGTCCCCTCGCATTTTTAAAGGATGAGACTGCAGCCATGGATGATTCGGATCCATGTCCTTACCGTCCTGATATGCCTGAAAAAAAGGATTTTCTTTTTGTTTATCCTCATCCTGATCAAGAAACTCATTTAGCAGGTTTAATTGTTCAAGATAATGGCGGGCTAAGAGCAGATTAGGGACAGATTGTATGCCGCCCCAGAAATTTGGTTCATACAGTTGTTCAGCACCCAAACCTTCATCAAAGTAGTCCTCGTTTTCATGAAACCGAACAGGTAAGATTATATGATAACCTGCGCCAGCCGCACGATATAAATCGGCAATGGCCGTTTGCACAATTTCCTGTTGCTTTTTGTCCTTTTCCCATTTCTCCATATTGGTGGTGGGCAAACTCAAGGTGGCATAACCTTCCCTGCCGATCTGTGCCGCTGCCCTGGCCAGCCCACCTCCACTTTTAATTGAAAACAAGGTGCTTTCTTTCGTATGGTGGCTGGCATTCCCGGGAAAAATAAAAACGGCGTTTTCAGGCTTTATTTTATGGTTTTGACAATACTGTTTATAATTTTCGATGTTAATTTGCCCATCGATGAGATAAAGAGGCATACCTTATCCAAAATAATTAAACGAATCATACATGCATTTATATATTCAATTAGACTAAATAGCAACCAATTTTGCAGGTTATACATCAATTTTATATATGGCGATAAAAATAAGCTAGGCTTCTGAATGACTGTGACTGTACATGGCCAGTGCAGCAGCAATGACTGCCGCTTTGTGCTGCGGCATCGTCTTATTAGAGTATTCCAGCCATTCTGGGTGTGATTCTACCAGGGAAGTGGTCAACAAACCTTCCTGTAATTCACTGGACTTTAACATTTCCAGATAATAAGGAATGGTTGTTTTCACACCAAACAATCGCATTTCTTCTAAAGCTCTTCTGGCTCGACAAAGTACACTTGGCCAGTCCAGAGCCCAAACTGTTAATTTGGCACAAAGAGAATCATAATCCGGAGGAATCGTATAGCCTGTGTATATTGCGCTGTCCGTACGCACACCGGGTCCACCCGAAGCATAATAGCGTGTCACGCGTCCAAAACTGGGTAAAAAATCATTCTGAGGGTCTTCAGCATTGATACGAAATTCAATGGCAAAACCTCTTCGACTGATCTGCTCCTGTGCCAATTGCAGTTTTTCTCCAGCCGCAATACGAATTTGCGCCTGAACAATATCAATGCCAGTGATCTGCTCTGTCACAGGATGTTCCACCTGCAGTCGGGTATTCATTTCCAAAAAATAAATGTTTGACTGCTCATCGACAATAAATTCAACAGTACCTGCATTGGTATAACCAACAATATCCACAATTCGAAGCGCATAGTCATAAAGTTTTGCACGTACCTCTTGCTGTAATTGTGGTGAAGGCGCAATTTCAACCAGTTTCTGATGACGGCGTTGAATGGAACAGTCCCTTTCAAATAAATGTACACGGTTTCCATAGTGATCCGATAAGACTTGCACCTCAATATGGCGTGGATTAACAATCAATTTCTCCATAAAGATATGCGCATCACCAAATGCTTTCTCGGCCTCAGATTGTGCTCTGGAAAAATTCTGGCGCAACTGCTCATCGTTCTGACAGATACGAATGCCTCTTCCACCTCCGCCAAAAGTCGCCTTCAGCATCACCGGGTATCCCAGATGTCTGGCACATTCAATCGCATTAGCCACTGTATCTAAATTTCCATCACTGCCAGGAATCACAGGAATCTTGGCCTTTTGCATGAGCGCGCGGGCAGCAATTTTAGATCCCATTTTTGCGATAATGGATGATTTAGGACCAATAAAGACAAGACCAGCTCGCTCGCAGGCATCGGCAAATTCAGCATTTTCCGATAGAAAACCATAGCCAGGATGGATGGCTTCGCAACCTGCTGCTTTTGCGCATTCAATAATGCGATGCGCATCAAGATAGGCTTTCATGGGACTTTTTCCTAAGCAATGCGAGTGCGAAGCCCTCTTGACATGGAGAGCGTAGCGATCCACCTCGCTGTAAATAGCCACCGCTGCTATACCCATTTCTTTACAGGAGCGTATAATCCTTAATGCGATTTCACCCCGGTTAGCTACGAGAATTTTTTTAAACATGCCTGACCTTAATGATTAAACTTGTTTATATAATAGCTAATGAACACTGGCTACGTGAACAGTATTTTAGTACCTGGAAAAAAATTAAAGATAAAGTCGCATAATTATTTACGGCAGGTATAATAATTTTATTTTAATGATACCCCGGCACCGCACATACGAGCAAATGAGCATTGATGTTTAAAAATTTAATTTTTTAGCCAAAAACGCAGGTGCGGAAGTCGGTGAGATGCAATAATTGTCCAAACAATATCGGAGACTGCAATGCCGGAACGCACCCCCCTGGTTCTTATGATTCTTGATGGCTGGGGCTACAATGAAAATGCGGATCACAATGCTATCCATGCCGCCAGGACACCTCAATGGGATAAATGGTGGAACACTCGACCACACATGTTGCTACAGGCCTCCGGCCAATCGGTTGGTCTCCCGGATGCGCAAATGGGAAATTCGGAAGTAGGCCATATGCATTTAGGCGCAGGCCGCATTCTTTCACAGGATTTCACTCGCATCAATCAGTCTATTCGCGATGATCGTTTTTCGGAAAACACCATCTTTAATCAAACCATTGATCATTTAAAAGAAACAGGGAAATCGATGCATGTTATGGGGCTGCTCTCACCTGGAGGTGTACACAGTCATGAAGACCATCTGTTTGCCTTTCTGGATTTATGTGCAGAAAAACAATTTCAATCTCTTTGTCTGCATCTCTTTCTGGATGGAAGAGATACACCGCCACAAAGTGCCCTGCAAAGCGTACATCGCTTAAATCAGCAATTAACTCAATTACCCGGTGCTAAAATCTGCTCTATCACCGGCAGATATTATGCAATGGACAGGGACGAAAGATGGGAAAGAATAAAACCGGCCTATCATTTAATCACAGCTGCCGAATCTGAACACCATTATCCTGCGGCAGAAGAAGCGATTAAAGAGTATTATTTATCTGGTGTGAGTGATGAATTCATCCCTCCTACACATATTAACGATGGTACACCCATTAAAAATGGCGATGCTGTTTTCTTTTTTAATTTCCGTGCAGACAGAGCAAGACAACTTACTTCAGCGTTTATCGATGAAGAGTTTCAAGGATTCGAACGAAAAACACAGCCTAAGCTGAGTGCATTTATCAGCATGACTCAATATTCCAAGGATCTGAACACCATCTGTGCTTTTCCTCCCCTTAAAATGCAGCATACCCTGGGTGAAATCATTTCCGAATACGGCCTGACTCAATTGAGAATAGCGGAAACCGAAAAATACGCCCACGTCACTTTTTTCTTCAATGGAGGAACAGAAGAGGTGTTTGCAGACGAGGACCGGATACTGGTTCCTTCCCCACAAGTTGCCACCTATGATTTGCAACCTGAAATGAGTGCCCCGGAACTAACCATGGCCTTAGTCGACGCTATTAACAGTCAGGCTTATGATGTCATCATCTGTAACTATGCCAATGCAGATATGGTAGGTCACAGCGGCAATTTTTCAGCCACAGTTCGTGCCATTGAATGTCTTGACAAGTGCATGAGCCAGGTTTGGTCTGCCTTAAAAAAACACAAAGGACAATTGCTGATAACCGCTGATCATGGAAATGCTGAAACCATGTATGATGAAACTACGCATCAACCTCATACAGCACATACCTGTATGCCTGTACCTTTGCTGTATATTGGCCATCCGCAATGGAAGTTTACTCAACAAAATGGCAGTCTGGTGGATGTAGCACCCAGCATACTGGCTTTACTGGATATCGAAAAGCCGGCGGAAATGACTGGAAAAGCCCTGTTGGAAAAAGATAATGATTAAAACCACGCTCTTTCGCTCACGGGAATATCTCATTTGCGCCATATTTTTCTGTCTTTTTATCAACAAGCCCATATCAGGTACGAGCACTCTACAGGCTGCTCCTCTTCCCTCCTCGACCAGGGAAACCCAGCATCGACTGAAAAAACTGGACGCTCAAATCGGTGCTCTTCAGCAAAAACTAAAGCAGGCCAATAATCGACGAGAGGTTCTTGATAAGGAATTGGCAAAGACGGAAAAACAAATTAGCGCCAGCATCTTAAAACAGCGTCAACTGCAAAAAGAGATCAATGATAAAGAAGAAAAAATTAAAATTTTGCAACAACAAAATCATCAATTAAATCAACAATTGTCAACACAACAGGAACTTTTGGCTAAACATGTTCGCTCCTGCTATCAGATAGGGGAATATCAACCTTTAAAATGGCTGCTGAGCCAGGAAAATCCGGGCAGTTTCAGTCGAGTCATGAGCTATTATCAATACATTATAAAATCCCGTAAAGAATTAATTGATGAGATTGAAACTGCCCATAAGCAATTAACGCAAACAAGACACCATCTTCAGGAAGAGTTGTCCACAAAGCATCAGCTGCAAAAACAATTAAATACCCAGCAACAAAAATTGATAGAAACGAAAAAGTATCATCAAAGCGTTATTGGCGCTTTAAACAACGATATCCAGAAAAAACAGTCCAGATTAAAGGAATTTAAACGCAATAAAGAAAATCTGACTCATTTATTAGCTACTCTCGCCAAACAAAGCCTACGGGAAAATCACAAGCCATTTCATCAAATGCGCCGTAAGATGCCTTATCCTGTCACAATAAAGCCTCATACTTTTAAAAAAATGAACCAGGGCGTTACCTTTTTTGCCAAGGAAGGTACACCGGTTATTGCCATCTATTCTGGTAAGGTGGTGTTTAGTAACTGGTTAAAAGGATATGGTTTATTGCTTATCATTGATCATGGAAATGGATTTATGAGTCTTTATGCGCATAATGAATCTCTTTTCAAACATAAAGGGGAAGAAGTGCTGCAAAATGAACAAATTGCAAGCGTTGGCCATAGCGGCGGAATTAAGGAAAACGGACTATACTTCGAAATAAGGCATCATGGAAAAGCGGTATCTCCGCTAAGTTGGCTATCCTAAATGTGTATTAATTTAGTCTCTACATCCATCGTGCACTATACTTGTTAATAAAGAATAACAATCAACGAACAGTGTTCGACTGTTCAAGGCCGTGCTATCGAAGGAGAATGCTATGCAAACAAAATGGTTATACTCACATACCCTGGCATTACTGTTAACGATACCTGTTTTTCCGACTTCAGCACTGGCCGAGAATAATGAAACAAACAGCCCTGTTCCTCTTGAAGATGTACAGAGATTTTCTAATGCACTTAATCAGATCAAAAAATATTATGTCAAACCAGTAGAAGATAAAGAGCTCTTTGATAATGCAATCCAAGGCATGTTAAGCAATCTTGATCCACATTCCTCTTATCTCAATGAAGATGCTTTTAAAGACCTGCAAACGGCCACCAGCGGTGAGTTCGGTGGATTAGGAATTGAAGTCACCATGGAAGAAGGCGTCGTTAAAGTCATTACTCCTCTCGTGGACACACCTGCTTTTAAAGCTGGAATTAAAGCCGGTGACTATATCATTAAACTCGGCCATCAATCCGTGCAAGGCATAAGCCTTAAAGATGCCGTCAATATCATGCGGGGCAAACCAGGAAGCACCATTGATCTGACCATATTGCGCAAAGGGGAAGACAAGCCCTTAACCTTTACCTTAGTCAGAGAAACCATCCAGATAAAAAGTGTTAAAAGTAAACTTCTGGATGGACACTACGGCTATATTCGTTTGACGCATTTTCAGGCATTAACGGGTAAAAGTTTAATACAGGCTGTAGAAAGACTGAAACAGCAGTCTGGAGGAAAATTACAAGGTCTGATACTTGATCTGAGAAATAATCCGGGCGGTTTGCTGGATTCCGCAATACAGGTTTCCGATGCCTTTATCAATAACGATAAGAAAGGCAAAGAAGAAAAAATCGTTTACACAGAAGGCCGCTTACCAGGTTCAAAATTTACTGCCCTGGCAAATCCAGGCGATATTATGCACAATGCACCGATAGTGGTCTTGATTAACAATGGCTCTGCTTCTGCCTCAGAAATTGTTGCCGGTGCCTTGAAAGATAATAAACGAGCTATTATCCTGGGCACAAAGAGCTTCGGTAAAGGTTCTGTGCAAACGGTTCTTCCTCTTGATGAGAAAAGAGCCATCAAATTAACCACGGCTCTCTATTATACGCCATCAGGCCATTCCATACAGGCCAAAGGTATCACTCCTGATATCGTTGTTGAAGAAGTAAGTATTCCAGATAAAAAAAATAATACTAACTTTAAAGGATTTACTGAAGCCAGTCTTAAAAACCATTTAAACAATGGAGAAGAAAATAATCAGCAAGTTGAAAAAAAGAACAAACCGATGGATTCACAGGCATTATTGCATGAAGATTACCAACTTTACACCGCATTAACCATTTTAAAAGGTTTGGTCGTAGCAAAACGGTAAAAAAATAAAGGGGCAGTTAACCCAAATAACAGAAAAAGAAGGGAGCTCTTATGGCCAGGACGAGCAAAAAAATAAATTTAGCCTTACAAGGTGGTGGAGCTCATGGAGCGCTTGCTTGGGGGATTATCGATAAATTACTGGAAGACGGCAGAGTTAGCTTTGATTCCATTTCAGCAACCAGTGCAGGAGCAATGAATGCTGCTGTGCTTGCCTATGGCCTGGCACGGGGAGGAAATGATGCAGCTCGGGAAGCCTTGCACAGCTTCTGGAAAATGATCAGCGATGCTGGCGAACTCTATAGTCCAATCCGCTCCACCCCCATTGAATCCTTCTTTAATGTCAAAATGGAACACTCCATGAGTTATTTCCTTTTTGATTTGTTAACCAAGATCTTTTCTCCCTATCAGTTAAATCCTTTTAATTTTAATCCATTAAGAGAAGTACTTGAAAAAAACGTAGATTTTAATGAAATTGCTTCTTGTAAACACACCAAGATTTTTATTTCAGCAACCAATGTAAAAACCGGAAAAATCAAAGTTTTCGATAATAAAGAAATTTCAATCGATGCGGTGATGGCTTCAGCTTGCCTGCCATTTATGTTTCAGGCGGTTAAAGTGGAAGAGGATTATTATTGGGATGGTGGCTATATGGGAAATCCAGCCATTTTCCCTCTCATTTATAATTCAGACTGTAATGATGTGCTTATCCTTCATATCAATCCCATTTATCGCGATGAAGTTCCGGAAACGGCTGCGGATATTCTAAACCGCGTGAATGAAATCAGTTTTAATTCCTCATTAATGCGCGAAATGAGAGCCATTAATTTTGTCAGCCGCTTGATCGATGAAAACTGGATCAAAGATGAATATAAAAGCAAATTAAAACGCATGTTTATCCATGCCATTCGTGCGGATATGACCATGCAATCCTATTCAGTAGCCAGCAAGCTTAATCCGGAATGGGCTTTTATTCGGGAACTATATGAAACGGGTCGTGCTAAAGGAGAGGAGTGGCTCAAGGATAATTTAAATAAAATAGGCAAAGTGTCCAGCATTGATATTACAGAATACATGTAAAGGATATTTTTAAAGGACTTGAAAAAATGAATAACAATAAAGAAAATAAAGAAACACCGGCAACTCGCCAAAACAGTTTATTTTCTCAGAAGCTTGCACGATTTTTTGCTCTTTTTAACGAGGCTATCAGCTTTCTTGCCCGTATAGCCTGGCCAATCATTGATATCGTTTTTCGTATATGGATAGCCCAGCAATTATTGGTTTCGGCCATACTTCTGACCAGCAGCTGGAATACTGCTGTCTTTCTTGCAAGCCAGGAGTATCCTGTCCCTTGGTTATCACCGGCTTGGCAAGCCTTTTTAGGTATATTTGCCCAATATGCAGGTGGAATTTCACTTTTACTCGGGCTATTTACCCGGGCAGGCGCTTTAGCCGTCTTCGTTTTTGCTGTCATGACACAAATTTACTATACTCCCATCGATCTGAATTTATTCTGGATCATTCTTATGCTGGGTTATATTTTAAGAGGCCCAGGGCCCCTATCTCTTGATCACCTCTTTCAGCAAGGCTTAAGTCGCAGCCCCTTACCTTTTGCCATGACCTTAAGAACTTTCTTTGACAGGACTCATGAAGTTCTTTCTGATGTTTTTTTGCTGATTTTAAGAATTTGGCTAATGCTCACTTTGTTGCTGGTAGCACAGCAAATCAATGCACTATCTACCATAGGCATGGTCAAATATTCAACCTGGCTGCCATTAAGCTCAGCCTGGTTCATTTTTGGAAACCTCTCCATTGCTCTGGCGCTACTATTTGGTCTTGGACTTGCCACTCGTCTTAGTGCCATAGCAGCTATGATCATTATCTCAATCAACTATATGGAAGGTGCAGTAGCCTTCTATCCTTACTGGCTGATGGTCATGGCCGTTTTATTTGTTTCAGGGCCCGGAAGAGTCTCTCTTGATCATCTGATTCTTTCCTTTTTACGACAACGTTATCCTCAATTATCCGGAAAACCGGCATTCCATTTGGATCGTTTACCCCATGTGGTTATTGTTGGCGGTGGATTTGGAGGTATTGCCTGCGCCAAAGCGCTGCGCAATGTTCCGGTCAAAGTAACGCTCATTGACCGGCATAATTATCACCTTTTTCAACCTCTGCTATACCAGGTAGCCACAGGTAGCCTTTCACCTGGAGACATTGCGATTTCCATTCGTTCTCTCTTTTTAAAACAATTTAATGCGGAAGTGCTGCTTGGAAATGTGACGCAAATTGATAAAGACAAAAAAATCGTTAAAACCGATGATTTTCAAATTTCCTATGATTATCTGGTGATAGCTACCGGAGCCACCCATAGTTATTTTGGTAAAGATCAATGGGCGCCATTTGCTCCAGGGTTAAAAACGATCAACGATGCCACAACGGTGCGCAGCAGCCTGTTAGAAACGTTTGAACTTGCTGAAATCACTGAAAACGATGAAGAAAGACAGCAACTGTTAAATTTTGTGATTGTAGGAGCAGGCCCGACAGGCGTTGAGCTTGCCGGAGCCATTGCAGAACTGGCCCGCTACGGGATGGAGAAAGATTTTCGCCGCTTTGATCCTGCTTCGGCAAACATTATTCTTGTCCAGGCAGCACCCCGAGTTTTACCCACTTTTTCAGAAAAGATATCTGCCAAAGCACAAAATGCTTTAGAAAAAATGGGAGTAAAAGTTATGATCAACAGCATGGTCGAAGACATTGATGATCAAGGGGTGATCGTTAACGGAGAAAGAATATTTTCCAAGTCCGTTTTATGGGCTGCTGGCGTCACTGCCTCCCCGGCTTTCCAGTGGCTTGGTGCAGAGGCGGATCGAGCAGGCCGCATTATTGTTGAAGAAGACCTAAGCCTACCCGGGCATCCAGACATCTTTGTCATTGGTGACACGGCGTCCTCAAATGCCTGGGATGGCCAGCCGGTACCTGGGCTTGCACCCGCTGCAAAACAAGCGGGGAAATACGTGGCGAAGAAAATCGCAACACAAGTCTATAATAAAACATATACAAAACCCTTTAAATATAAACACCTGGGCAGCCTGGCTACCATCGGCCGCAAATCTGCCGTGGCTGAATTTAATACATTTAAAGTCAGTGGTGAGTTGGCTTGGTGGTTTTGGGGGGGAGTGCATGTTTCCTTTTTATTGGGCGGACGAAACCGTCTCAGTGTCATTGTTAATTGGCTCTGGGCTTATTTTACCCTGCGAGCCAATAACTTGCTCATCACCAAAACCTCTCGGCAAAAACATACATCGGCTCATCAAGCAAAAAACAAACCTATAGAAGGATAATACACCATGGATAAAAAACTTGCTGCCACCAAAAAATACAGTTTCGTTAATGAATTTGATATGCCTGCACCCAGATGGATAAGAACCTATCCTGCAGGTCCTTATCGCTTCATTAATCGTGAATTTTTTATTATTAGCTATGAAACCGATCCGGACATTTTGGAAAGTATCTTACCGCCTCACCTAGAACTTCTTGAACCGGTTGTTAAGTATGAATTTATTCGCATGCCAGACTCTACGGGATTTGGTGACTATACAGAAACCGGTCAGGTGATACCGGTCAAATATAAAGGTGAGGAAGGAACATTCACCATATCTATGTTTCTTGATTGTCATGCGCCTATCGCAGGAGGAAGAGAAATTTGGGGCTTTCCGAAAAAACTGGCCAAACCCAAATTATTTGTCGAAGAAGATGCCCTTATTGGCATTCTCGATTACGGAAGCACAAGATTGGCTACTGCCACCATGGGCTATAAACACCACAAACTGGATGAAGAACAGGTTTTGCAATCTTTAAAAAAGCCTATTTTTCTATTAAAAAACATCCCAGGCGTGGATGGAAAACCAGAAATCAATCAGCTAACCCGCACTTATTTGAGCGATATTAACGTTAAAGGGGCATGGACAGGGCCGGGAAGTCTGGAACTACACCCTCATGCACTTGCTCCTATTTCCGATCTTTACATTAAGAAAATTGTGTCCGTGGCGCATTTTGTAACGGATTTAACCTTACCGTATGGGGAAGTGGTTGAAGATTATCTGAAGAAAAAATAAAAGCTTCAAACTAAGATTGAATGCGGTTGCTTATTTCAAACCGCGTTCACTCGTATCTGAAAAATGAATTATTTTGATTGATTCCCGTATAAAAAGCTTTTTACGTGATAAGGTTCGTTTGGCGACATCAAAGCCATGAATGCTTTTGATGTCGCCAAACGAACCTTATTTAAATTCAAAGGATTGTCCTTTTTTCACAAATCCCAGGAACCCATCGGCTTTGGCATTCGGTAATTTACCTGTTCCATAATGATACAACCATATTTTTTTCTTTAAATGCGCAGGGATGGTCATCAGTTCGGTATAATGAGCATGCACGCCGCTTTTTTGCTCAGCAATTTCGCAGTCGTGAAAAATGATATCCGCCTCTTCATAATAATCCAGCAGCTGATTAGGCGCATACTGCGTATCGGCTGTATAGTAAATGCGAGTGTTTTTATAATCCATTAACAAGCCATAACATGGCATTAACTCATAATTGCTGACGACGTGAACCGCTTGAATTAGCTTAAAATTCACTTTTTGCCATGAAAATCTTTCCTGCGATTGAACCGGATGCACATTAAAAAAGGTGTCCAGCGTAGCTAATTCAGTTTGCAAGGTTCGAAGTCCTCCAGATAACGAACGCTCCCATAAATCATTCACTAGATTTTCAGAAAGAATCAGATTTGGCTTTCCCTGATATTTGGGATCAAAAAAGGTTGTTGTCGCCAGCCATTCCAACCCACCAATATGATCGGCATGAAGGTGACTGATATAAATATTACGGACATCCATGTAATTAAAGTCTTGCTCATACAATGAAAAACGAATATCTGTTCCTGCATCAATCAATAAAGTATCATTGTCTTTTTGCAACAAAACGTTTGATTGATAGTTCTCAGAACCCACAGTAAATGCAGAGCCAGCACCCAGGAATATCATTTTCAACATCATCAAATCATCCTATATTGCTTTTGCCTTCATACATTGCAATAGTTATGAATTACATATCCTCTCTTTTAATTGTAGCAAGAAAACCATCTCAGCCTTTCTTGTTCTCTGGCGTTTCTTCAGAAACCTGCTCAGGTATCAGGAAATAAGTCGGAACCTCACCTAAACCTTTTAAGGATGTTTTGCCTCGTGCTGAAAAGCGATACTCCTCTTTCATCCGCTTATAGACCGCTTCTGAACAATGAATACATCCAGGTTGCGAAGTACTTTCAAGCCGAGAAGCGATGTTCACTGTATCGCCCCATAAATCATATGTGAATTTATATGTTCCAATCACACCAGCTGTAACGGGGCCGGTATGCAGACCCATACGAATTTTTATTTTTTCCGGCCCCTTATATTTTTCATTAATAAAAGTCATCATGGCTAAGCCGGCTTCAATGCTGCGTTTCAAATGATCTGGTTTAGGTTCGGGAATACCCCCTGCCATCATATAAGCGTCCCCTATGGTCTTAATTTTTTCCAGACCATATTGCAAGGAAATGGCATCAAATTGAGAAAAAATATTATTCAGCATATCCACCAGTTTTTGTGGACTCAACATTGATGTTAGCGGAGTAAAGCCAACAATATCGACAAATAAAACGGATACATCATCAAACTGGTTGGCGATATTTGTTTCTTCGGACTTCAACCTTTGAGCAATGCTTGCTGGCAAAATATTTAATAAAAGTTTTTCCGATTTCGCCTGCTCAGCTTCAATTTGACGCTCATACCTTCTACTGACCTTCAATGCAGCATATGAAGCAGGAAAAGCCACCACAAAACCCAACAATATAAAAGTAATGATCACGGTTTTTTCAAGCTTGGAAATTTCCTTGTTCAGGCGGTCAAGATTCTCATGAGAGAAAACACGTATATTGGTGTTTGGAATACGGTAAGAATCAACGAGCTCAGCATGACCACTTGGCGTTTTTAAAATGCCTCCTGAGCTTACTTTATTTTTTTCAATAGCTTCACCCCAGTTTTCAGGTTTTCCATTAACACCAGGCAAATAATCGATTTTCAGCTGATTAACTTTGTAGCCAATCAGTTTTTTAAGCGGATGAGCTAAAAATACACCGCTTTCTTGATTAACTAAACAAAGATAGCCGCGATCCATTTCTGTTCTGGCTAACGATGCCTGAAAAGCAGCAATGATCTTTTTCTTATCCTGTCCTTCTTGCAAAAGATTCGATAAAATTTTTCCAATAATTTCAGCCTGTCTCTGATTAACATCCATGTTCAGAGTAAGATAGGTGGTTCGAATTTTATCTAATAACAGCGGAGATAGTATTGCACCAACTAAAATGAGGCTGGAAAAGATACCTAAAAAGGTAAATATATATAGATTCGACTTCTTTGCCATGATATGTGGAATCTCTCTAATAATAGGAATATCCAGCTAACGCAAATAGAGTTATAGAACTTATGTCTATCTCTATTTACATTAGACTGAACCAGACAACTTGGCAAACCATTATCAAGAAGAGTCGTTATAAAAGTTGAATAATTCTACAGTGCGTTCATCAATGAGCATCGGTGAGTCATTTTTAACTGAATGCAAAATAAATTCATGAAGTCGAATATAAGTCTTCTGTTTTATTCATACGCAATTTATGGCACAATAGCGACTCAATGTTTTTATTTTTATCTCAATGAATATTTTTAGACCATTTCTATTCGTTATTTTCTTGTCTTTTGTTTTATCTGCAAAAGCAAATGTCAATCTGTATTTTAATCAGATAAAAAACAATCCCGACAAACTGCATGCCTTTTTAAAAAAAATGCCTAAAGGAGGTGAGCTCCATTATCATTTAGATGGCGGTGTTCTCCCTGAAAAAATGATTCAATGGGCCGCAGAAGAACACTATTGTTTGCAAAAAGATACTCTGGTCATAAAAAAAACAATGAACGATTGCGGCCAGGATGTGTCAAGCAAACAATTGGTTAAGTCTCCAGGGCTTTATGAACAAACCGTTCGAGCCTGGTCGATGAAAGACTTTGTCAGCACTAAAGAATCAGGGCATGATCATTTCTTTAACAGCTTCCCCAAATTCATGCCACTTGCATTTGACAAACAAACTGAAATTCTTGCTGAAATCTTAAAGCAAGCAGCTCAGCAAAATGTGCTTTATCTTGAGCTTATGGTCAGTCCTGATAAAGCACGGTCATCTGAATTTGCTCAAAGCATTAGCAAAATGGATACACTTGCGAAAAAAAAACAGGCTTTATTACGCAACAAGGCCTTTCTCAACAATATTCAATCCACAGTGGCCGAGACAACAAATATTTTAAAAAAAGCGCGTCAACGTCTCGGTTGTGACCGTACTCCTAAACAAAAGGCTTGTAAAATCACGGTCAAATTTCAATATTATGTCCTGCGAGAGCAATCAGCAAATGCCGTGTTTGCTCAGGCTTTAAGTGCGTTTGCTGCCGCTGCAAATTCCAGCGATCTCGTGGCCGTCAATCTCGTGCAGGCAGAAGACGGTTATTTATCTTTACGGGATTACCAAAAGCACATGCAAATTTTCCAATTCCTGCATCAGGTTTATCCCGAAGTTCATATTGCACTGCATGCAGGAGAGCTATCGCCAGAACTCGTGGCATCTGAGCATCTTAAAGACCATGTTCGAGAAGCCCTCTTAACCGGCCGTGCTGAACGTATAGGCCATGGCGTAGATATCATGCATGAGAATAAAGCAGAAAACACTTTGAATTACATGGCTAAACATGACATAGCAGTTGAAATTAATCTCACCAGTAATCGTGAGATTCTGTCCATTACGGGTAAAGATCATCCTTTAAGGCAATATCTCTTGCACCATGTCCCTGTAGTACTTTCCACAGATGATGAAGGTGTACTGCGAACAGATTTGAGCCAACAATATTTGGAGGCAGTACTTAATCATGGTATAGATTACCCCCTCTTGAAACAAATTAATCGGAATGCACTAACTTACAGTTTTCTTCCTGGGAAAAGTATCTGGTCAAATTCTCAAACCGCTCAACCCGTCAATGAATGTAGACAATTAGATTCTATTGCTTGTAAAAATTTTACGAAAAAGAGCCAAAAGGCCAGATTACAATGGTTACTGGAAAAAAAGCTAATCTCTTTTGAGCAAAAATATTAGGTGTGTTGACAATTGGGCTCCTACCCGACGTGGCAACCCTGCTTAACTTATGTGGGTGCTTTTTTCTCGCAAGATGGACTAATAAATTTCCCAATCAGGACTGAGCATTCAGAATCCGCTTGCCCCAACAGAAGAAAGAGAAAAACCAATACTGCTCTTTTCTTCAGCCAAAGGAGTGAGTTGGTTTTCAAACCACCGATTAAGCATTACTGGATTTTTTGATATGTTTTGGATACTCATAATGGCCTGCTGCAAGTTCTGCCCTTCGGCTAATAATTCATTTTCAGGTAATTGAGCATGCGTCATAAGCAATGCATGCCTCAGCCTTCTGGCAAAAGAGCCTTGTGGATTAAATCCAGCATTTTCCTTGACATCATCATACACTTCAAGCAAAGCTTCGTAGCGTTTATTGACCGAGGAATCTTTTAACTTATCGCTCAACTCACGGGCTTCTTTTCTGTGGCTTCTTTGAGAGTGGAAGAACATGGCCTTTGGAGATGCATAATCGGCAAATAAACCTGCCACACTGAAATTTTGATAGGATTGTGGTAATTGATCCTGATTTCGGGCAATATTCTCAGGCAATTCAGACTTTTGGTGATTTAAAAAACAATCTGTAATAAGTGCAATGATCGTTCGAATCGCTATCTTTTCGCCAATATGTTCTTTAAATACCTCAGGAGCACTATCTTTAATGATTTGAAACATCTCTCGTGTCTGAGGCGAAAGAATAAACGTTTCAATGCTTGGGTCGCTAAAATCAAATTGTTGCTCAACAAACTCCTCAATGAGATGGCTATCGTATTGATCAATGAAGGATTTGAAAACATCGCCTGCAAAATTACTGCCTCCAGGGGCGACGAACTCTAAGCCATTATTCTCATAAGCAAGTTGAGTCAAGTCAGCTATATTCTCCTCAAACTCCTCTTTATCCACATCATAACAGGCAATAATCTCATTTTTTGCCTTTTGTTTTGCTTCTTCCGTTAAAGAAGCCCAATGCTGGTAGAGTTCAATTAACTGTGCCTTCCTCATCGGTTTAAGCCCCTAGTGAAAATCAACAGCCTAACAGGGAAAGATTAAGAAAATATTACAATATTTGAAAAAAATAGAACAATTTTTTAAATTAATTAACTAATTTGTTGAAAAAAACTTGTTTATTGTCTATAAATTTTACTATGTTTTTATAATATATCCAACTTGAGATGTCTTTGATGTTTTCCAATTTTTTAAATTTCTTTCTTGTCAAAGGCCCTAAAAAAATCATCATTCTTATTGGTGTTTTATTTATACTTACATGGATAGGCTTAAGCTTTATTTATCCCTTCTCTTTTTTTTATAAGGGCTTTATCAGCATGAGCATGGCTGGCCTTATTCTTTTTTATATTTTGTCTGCTCATTTTTCCATGGTTTCAACATCCTTATTTCTCCATAGAAATCAGACCCATCTGGCGGTAAATTTTAATCCTGTAGTCAGTTTCCTTATGCGGTTCCACCTATGGTTAACTACAGGCATAAACACAAAAGAGTGGGTAGCCATCCATCGCAAACATCATCGTCATACGGATAGAATAAATGATCCGCATAGTCCGAAATATAAAGGAATAGGCAACATGCTACGCTATGGATATGACATTTATAATGAGGCTAAGACTCCAGAAGTACTGGATAAATATGGAGTAGGTACAGTGGATGACTGGTTAGAGAGGTATTTTTTTTCTCCTTATGCCAAACTTGGTCCCTTGATCTATTTGATTCTATTGACTTTCGCTTTTGGTCTGTATGGAATTATCTTCTGGAATCTGCAGATGATTTATCAGATTTTTTTCCAAGCCTCTGTCATCAATGGACTGGGACATTATATAGGCTATCGAAACTTCAATACCAATGATAACTCAAGGAACATTTTACCGATAGGAATACTCGTTGGTGGAGAGGAATTACATAATAATCATCACCATAACCCCGGCTCGGCAAAATTTTCATTTAAGCTTTGGGAGTTTGATATAGGCTGGTTATACATCAAGTGTCTTATTTTGTTAAGGCTGGCAAAACTAAACGGCCGGCAAAAAAACGATAAGAAAGAAAATGAATCTGTACTGGTTTAAAGCTTATAATTTATGGCAACACAGTATTTTTTAGAAAATCCCATAAAAAACCCCCGCAATAATGCGGGGGTTTTTGGTAATATTTGTAACGATTAACGCTTGGAGTACTGAGTAGCTCGACGTGCTTTATGTAGACCAACCTTTTTACGCTCTACACGTCGTGGATCACGAGTTAATAAACCGCGTGCACGTAACCTTCTACGGAATGAAGAGGGATCAGGCTCACTTCCTTCAGACAGACCGACTTCGTCGTATTGAACCAAAGCTCGAGCAATACCTAAACGGACAGCGCCTGCCTGGCCAGAAATACCTCCACCTGTCACCGTGGCATAAATATCGAACTTATCAATGGCATCCACTGTTTCTAAAGGCTGCCTTACAAGCATGCACGAAGTTTGTCGACCAAAATAGTCTTCAAGCAAGCGATTGTTGATTTTGATTTCACCTTTTCCAGGACGTAAAAAAACTCTTGCTGAAGAGTTTTTTCTACGACCCGTGCCATAATATTGCTGCTTTTCAGCCATTATCTTTATTCCTCAATCTCAAGTAGTTTAGGTTGCTGCGCCGCATGCGGATGCTCACCGCCGACATATACTTTCAGCTTTCGATACATTTCACGGCCTAAGGCATTTTTGGGAAGCATGCCTTTAACAGCAAGCTCAATGATTTTAACCGGATTTTTCTGCTGCAACTTTTCGAAAGAAGCCGATTTAATACCGCCAGGATAACCGGAATGATGATGATACATTTTATTTTTAAATTTATTTCCGGTCACCGTTACCTTTTCAGCGTTTGTCACAACAATATAATCGCCCGTGTCAACATGAGGGGTGTATTCAGCCTTATGCTTGCCACGCAAACGCCTAGCTATCTCGGCAGCTAAACGACCCAGGACTTTATCAGTAGCATCGACCACATACCAGTCACGTTTGACTTCATGTGCCTTGGCGCTAAATGTATTCATTAAATAAACTCCGTACCGCCTAATTGGTTATCTTTTACTTTTGGATGGGCGATTTTAACCAAATATACAACATCCTTCAAGTAAAACTGTAATTATTTTTAATCAGCTGATCAGTAAGCGTTTGACGAGATGTCCTTCTAACAGATGATGATGGATAATTTCGTCTATATCTTTAAAAGAGGAGTAATTATACCAGACTCCGTCGGGGTAAACCACTATACAAGGTCCAAGGCTACAGCGGCCAAGACAACCGGATTTACTTACTCTTATTTTCCCGGGACCATGCATATCCATTTCAAGTAATTTGCTTTTCATATAATCAAAATATTCATCCGCTCCGGCTGTAGCACAACATTTTTTGCCAGCGGCTTTTTGATTGGTACATATAAAAATATGTTTAATATAATGATTCAATGAAATATTACCTTCTTGATTCAATTTTTGTTTTTAGTTTCAAGCCAGGTTTAAAAGTAACTACACGTCTCGCTTCAACTGGGATTTCCTCGCCAGATTTCGGGTTTCTTCCCGGTCTTTGTGGCTTATCACGTAAGGTAAAGTTGCCAAATCCCGATAACTTTACATGATGGCCGCTCTCAAGGCTTTGTTTCAACTCCTCAAAGAAGTTTTCTACCATATCCCTGGCATCGCTTTTAGACATCTGTAACTCGTCACAAAGAGTTTCTGCTATTTTTGCCTTACTTAATGCATTCACAATTAGTCCCTCAATATAATGGCAAAGTTGTCTTCGAGTTTTTTAATTATAGCATTAATTAATTCATTGATCTCAATATCGGTTAATGTACGACCGGCATCTTGAAAGGTCAAAGAAACTCCCAGACTTTTTTTACCGTCCACAACGCCCTTACCTTTATACAAATCAAACACGTCAAACGATTTAAGCCAATTGTTTTTAACCGTTTCAGAAATCACTTTTTTAATATCATCGACAACAATGTCTTCTGCCACCAGGAAAGACAAATCACGTCGAACTTGCGGATATTTCGAGATAGCTTTGTATTTAACTGTACTCTTCTCAGTTAACGAAGAAAGCAATAATTCAAACAGTATTACCTCATGAGTTATAGACAATGCATCGACAATGCCTGGATGCAATGCCCCAATCCACCCCACATTCTTGCCGGCAATTCTAATCATGGCCGTTTTTCCTGGATGCAGGGCAGGATGTTCTTCGGCAATAAACTCGCTTTGATCTATCTTAAGATCATTAAATAAAGCCTGAAGTTCCCCTTTTAAATCATAAAAATCATAATTACGCGTAGTCTCTGCCCAATTTAAGGCACCCCGTTCCCCCATCAGAAGCCCGGCAATCTTTGCCTGCTCTTGAATGTGTTCGTTTTCTTTATTAAAGACCACTCCTACTTCAAACAATTTCATGGCCGATGATTGGCGATGAGCATTATAAACCATAGAAGCTATTAATCCCGGCCAAAGACTCATGCGCATTTGAGACAATTCTGAAGATAAAGGATTTAATAAAGATAAGGGCTGTTTCTGTGGATGCAGCGTTTCCTGTAATTCTGGATCTACAAAACTGTAGCTAATGGTTTCATGATATCCACGGTGACTAAACCAACGGGATAATTGAGCCGTCAATTTCTCAGTTAAGCTTGATCGCCCTGCCTTGACTATGCAGGACGGTGACTCAGCAGGTAATTTATCGTATCCATATAAACGAATTATTTCCTCAACAAGATCTTCTTCAATAGATATATCAAAACGGTGCAAAGGAACGATAACTTCAAGCTGCTCAGCCGCCGTCTCAGTGATTTTCATCCCTAATGACTGCAATAGTGATATCAGGTGCTCAAAAGGTACATCTACCCCGGTTAACTGTTTGACTTTCTGCGGCTGAAACATCAATTTTACTGGTTTTGGTTTATGTGTTTCATCACTGGCTGTCATCATTGGACCAGGCTCTCCACCGACAATGGAAAGCAATAATTCAGTAGCCGTCTCCAAAGCTCTGCCTTGCAGCTCTGGCTCTACACCCCGTTCAAAACGTTGGGAGGAATCGGTGCAAAGACCATAGCGCCTTGCCACTCCTGAAATGGCGAGTGGATTAAAAAATGCACTTTCAAGAAAAATATCCTGTGTAGTTTCCTGCACAGCACTGGATGCACCACCCATAATACCTGCCATCGCTAACGCCTGCTTTTCATCAGCGATCAACAGAACATTTTCATCCAAACTGACTTTTTGACCATCCAGTAACTCCAAGGTCTCATTTTGCATAGCCATACGCACACTGATATCACCAGAGAGCATTTCTAAATCAAAAGCGTGCATGGGTTGTCCTAGCTCCAGCATGACATAATTTGTTACATCAACCACTGGATGGACAGATCGAATACCACTGCGTCTCAGTTTTTCACTCATCCATACCGGCGTCTTTGCCTGTGGATTGATCCCTTTTATAATTCGCCCACAATAAATTGAACAACTTTCAGGCTGATTTAAGTGAACTTTCACTGCATCATCAATGGCGGGAGGAATCTTTATCTGTGATTTCTGTTTTAAAGTCGATTGGTTTAAAGCCGCTATTTCACGGGCGACACCTAAAACACTAAAACAGTCGGCACGATTAGGTGTTAAATCAATATCAAGAATAAAATCATTCAGTTTAAGATAATCTCGAAAAGATTCTCCGACAGGTGCGTCTTCATTTAATTCTATGATGCCCTCTGACTGTTCAGCCATGCCAAGCTCGGTTGCCGAACACAGCATTCCCTGTGATACTTCTCCACGAAGCTTTGCTTCTTTTATTTTTATACCACCAGGTAATTTTGCACCTACCGTAGCTAAAGCCACCTTTAATCCGGCACGAACATTGGCCGCCCCACAAACAATCTTTAAGTGTTTATCACCGCCGGCATTAACTTCACATAAGGTCAATTTATCAGCCTGAGGATGCGGCTCGGTTTTCATGACTTCAGCAACCACAACACCATTAAACTCACTCGCTACCGGCGTGACAGCGTCAACTTCGAGACCGGCCATAGTTAATTGTGAGGCAAGCTGTTGGACGGTTAAAGAAGGATTCACCCATTCACGCAACCATAATTCGCTAATTTTCATTAAACATCTCACCCATCAGATTTAAGTCAAAATTAAAAGAAAAACATAAGAGCAGCGCATAAGTTAATAATACAGCTTAAAATTGACTTTTAGTTAACCATTTGCTTATAAATCGAAAATTCGAATTCCAGCTTCCAGTCTTGAGCCGGGAGAGGGAATCCGAAGTTTATATAAAAATTATTCAAATATACTGCTTTACTTTGAATCATTCAACGTACTAGAACTGTTTCAAAAATGTCAAATCGTTTTCAAACATCATGCGTAAATCATCAATAGCAAAATACAACATGGCCAACCTGTCAATGCCCAGGCCAAATGCCCAGCCTTGATAAGTGTCGGGTGATATATTGACCGATTTTAATACATTTGGATGAACCATTCCACATCCGAGAACTTCCAGCCAACCCGTAAATTTACAGGAACGGCATCCTTTTCCCTGGCATTGAGTACATTCAATATCGACTTCGGCAGAAGGTTCAGTAAAAGGAAAATAAGAGGGTCTGAAACGCAGTGCAAGCTCACGGCCAAAAAAGTAGGCGAAAAAATCATGCAAAAGACCTTTTAGATGAGCGATTGTGGTTTGTGTATCAATCCATAATCCCTCTACCTGATGGAACATAGGTGTATGTGTTACATCCGAATCACAGCGGTAAACACGACCCGGGGCAATCAGTCTTAAGGGTGGAGTTCTCACTTCCATGGTTCTAATCTGAACAGGGGAAGTATGCGTTCGTAATAAATGCCCATCACCAAAGTAAAACGTGTCATGCATCGCGCGTGCAGGGTGATGTTGTGGAATGTTCAAGGCTTCAAAATTATAAAATTCTGATTCTATTTCTGGCCCATCAACAATATCAAAACCCAAACGACTGAAATAATCGTTAATGCGTTGTTTAACCCGTGTTACTGGATGCAGAGAACCCGCTTCGAGATTTCTCCCCGGCAAACCAACGTCAATGGTTTCTTGTCGTAATTTTTTTTCGAGCATCTGCTCTTTCAAGAGTTGTTTTTTTTCCTCTATCAAGCTGGCTATCAGGCGCTTTGCCTCATTAACGAGTTGACCCACCTTAGGTCTTTCTTCAGCAGACAATCCAGCAAGACTTTTCAGTATATCCGTAAGACGACCTTTCTTACCTAAAAACTCAACCCGTATGCTTTCCAGTTCAGCAGTATCTTCTGCATGACGAATGGCCTCGGAGGCTTCTTTTTGTATCTTGATAATATCTTGCATGATAAAACTCACATAAATAACAGGATCATGAGTAACTCAGCACACTATATAACGCTTGTTACACAGTATTTTTTAGCAGATTCTGGTGAATATTTGCTGTTCGAGCGTAATTTACTGAAAGTAAATGGGCACTTGAACAGCAAATATTCGCCGAAGATGCAAAAAAGACGACGCTGCGTAACATGAATATATGCAGGAAAAAAATAACTGTCCACCAAAAAATTCTGATGGACAGTTATCCAACGATAACGTATTACCTCGGATTTACAAAATACTTAGCTGGATAAAGCAGCTTTAGCCTGTTCTGCGATGCTGGCAAAGGCGGTTTTATCGTACACTGCCATATCTGCCAATATCTTACGATCCAGTTCAATATTAGCTTTTTTCAAACCATTGATGAGACGACTGTATGATAAGCCACACTCCCTGGCTTGAGCATTAATTCTTGTAATCCATAAGGCGCGAAACTGTCTTTTTCTTTGTCGACGATCACGATAGGCATATTGGCCTGCTTTAATGACTGCCTGCTTCGCTACCCGGTATACACGACTACGGGCACCATAATAACCTTTTGCTTGCTTTAAAACTTTTTTATGACGCGCTTTGGCGGTCACACCACGTTTAACTCTTGGCATGATTCATCTCTCCTCTTAACTACCTTGCAACATGCGTTCTGCTAAACGCGCATCACATCGCTTCAAATAATTGGATTCAACACGCAAATGACGTTTTTGCTTGGTTGACTTTTTTGTGAGGATATGATTTCGATAAGCGCCACGACGTTTGATTGCACCGCTCGCTGTTTTGCGGAAGCGTTTTTGTGCTCCGCGATGAGTTTTTAACTTTGGCATATAAATATACTCCGCATTTATTATATTACTTCCGACATTCTGCATTATCAGAAATGTCTGCTACTTGGTTTTTTTAGGTGCCAAAACCATCAGTAATTGACGTCCTTCACGTTTTGCCTGCTGTTCAACTACAGCAAATTCTGCTGTATCTTCCTGCAGACGCTCCATAATTTTCATGCCAATGTCCTGATGTGCCACCTCACGGCCACGAAAACGTACCGTGATTTTGACCTTGTCACCATGTTTAAGGAAACGTATCAGGTTGCGTAGCTTGACCTGATAATCCCCTGTTTCCGTTGTAGGACGGAATTTAAGCTCTTTAACCTGTATCTGCTTTTGCTTCTTCCTGGCTTCTGCCTGCTTTTTATTCTGCTCAAAAAGGTATTTACCGTAATCCATAATTCGGCAAACAGGCGGCTTGGCCGTAGGAGAAATTTCCACCAAATCATAACCAGCTTCTTCAGCTGCTCGTAATGCCTCTCGTGTTGATACAATACCTACCTGATTGCCATCGACATCAATTAAGCGTACCTCAGGTACATTGATCATTTCATTAATTCGCGCGCGATCACCTTCACGCTTACTTGATGCACTAATAGTTCAGTCCTCCAGTTTAAAATTGGTATTTCAATTAATTTTTGCCTGCTGCCAATTCAGCGAACAATGGTCTTACATGAGCCTTATTTCTTACTCTCTATTTCCCTTTGAAGGGTAGCACAAATCTCATCTAGAGACATTACCCCTTGATCAATACCTTCACGAGTTCTCACAGAAACCTGATTATTCTCAACTTCTTTATCGCCAATAATCAGTAGGTATGGAATTTTCTGTAAAGTATGCTCGCGAATTTTAAAACCTATTTTCTCATTTCTCAAGTCAAAATTTGCACGAATACCATGTTTTTGCAATATTTGGGTGATTTTTTTTGCATACTCATTCTGTTTTTCACTAATTGTTAAAATAACAACTTGAATGGGCGACAACCAAAGAGGTAATTTTCCGGCATAATGTTCAATCAATATCCCCAGGAAGCGCTCAAAAGAACCAAGAATGGCGCGGTGCAACATTACGGGTATTTGTTTGCTGCCATCTTCCCCCACAAATTGAGCACCTAATCGCTCCGGCATGGAAAAATCCACCTGAATGGTTCCACATTGCCAGATGCGTCCAAGACAGTCGGATAGAGAGCACTCAATTTTCGGCCCATAAAATGCCCCTTCTCCCGGAGCATCGATCCACTCAATCTCATGTTCTTTCATCGCCTGCTTGAGAGCAGCTTCTGCCTTATCCCAAACAGCATCACTTCCTACCCGTTTTTCTGGACGTAGAGCCAATCGATATTTTATTTCATTGAAACCGAAATCCGCGTATACCGATTCTACCAGCTCAAGCATCATGGCCACTTCAGACTGAATCTGATCTTCTGTACAAAAGATATGAGCATCATCCTGAACCATATTGCGTACGCGCATTAATCCATGCAATGCGCCTGAAGGCTCACAACGGTGACAATTACCAAACTCAGCATATCGCAAAGGCAGATCACGGTAGCTCTTTAAGCCTTGATTATACACTTGCACATGACAGGGGCAATTCATGGGTTTTACCGCATAGAAACGATTTTCCGTCTCAGTAATGAACATTTCATCACGAAAATTATCCCAGTGACCGGATTTTTCCCACAAAACCCGATCAACTAATTGGGGCGTTCTGATTTCCTGATAGCCAAATTCATCCAGACGCGTGCGCATGTAGCACTCAAGACTCTGATAAAGCGTCGAGCCTTTAGGGTGCCAAAATACCATACCGGGGGCAATATCTTGAAAATGAAATAAATTCAAAAACTTACCCAGCTTGCGGTGATCTCGCTTTTCAGCCTCTTCAAGGCGATGTAAATACGCCTTAAGCGATTTTTTATCAGGCCAGGCTGTACCATAAATGCGCTGCAGCATTTCATTGTTTGAATCACCTTTCCAGTAGGCTCCAGCCAATTTGGTTAATTTAAAAGCTTTAATAAAACCTGTTGAAGGAACGTGAGGACCTCGACAAAGATCTTCAAAATCTCCCTGTCTGTATAAGGAAATCACCTCACCTTCAGGAATCTCAGCGATAATCCGGGCCTTATATTCCTCCCCCATCGCTTTAAAATGAGCAATGGCAGCATCACGTGGCATTTCCCGGCGAGTAACCGGATAATTCGCTTTTACCAGTTCCTCCATTTTCTGCTCGATTTTTTCTAAGTCTTCAGGTGTAAAAGAGCGGGAAAAAGCAAAATCATAGTAAAAGCCATCTTCAATTACAGGCCCAATCGTAACTTGGGCTGTAGGAAACAGTATCTTTACAGCTTGCGCTAATAAATGAGCGGCAGAATGACGAATAACCTCAAAGCCTTCTTCCTGTTTTTCAGTAATGATCAGCAGAGAACAGTCATTTTGAATCTGGTAACTGGTATCAACCAATTTCCCGTCCACTTTACCAGCCAAGGCAGCTTTTGCAAGTCCTGAACTAATGGATTGTGCCACGTCGCGAACAGTTAAAGGATGCTCAAAATGTTTTACACTTCCGTCAGCTAATGTCACGTTAGGCATTGTCTTTTTCCTTCCATAACCAAAATTTTCAAGCTCACTGCTACAACAAACATTCCGCACCCCTTGTCTTTTTTGTTAAAAATTGAGAAAAACTGAAGCACTATGCTCGTTTACAAACTGCACCTTTCGTTACAAATTCACTCAATTTTTATCTAAAAAATACTGTGCTGTGGAATATCGATTGCAATAACAGGAATCAATCATATCACTTCAAAAAAAAACCCTGCCATGCAGGGTTTAAATGGTAGGCACGAGTGGGATCGAACCACCGACCACCACCATGTCAAGGTGGTGCTCTACCACTGAGCTACGTGCCTATTATTCAATCTACCGTAAAAATTGGCTTGAATTATATAATAAGCTGCTAGCTTGTGGCAAATACTTTTATGGAAAATCAGGAAATTATCTTACCTTTCAGCGGAATTTTACTACAACGAACTCTTATCTTCAGAAAGTCTAAACTTTAATATATACGTTTAATAAAAAATCAAGGAAATGGTTCATGTCATTGAGAAAGTACCGTGAAAAAAGGGATTTCAGTAAGACAGACGAGCCTTATGGCAAGTCTCATTCAGGCCATCCTCATTTGTTTATTATCCAAAAACATGCAGCCACTAAGTTACATTATGATTTTAGAATGGAACTGGAAGGAGTTCTTAAAAGCTGGGTAATACCTAAGGGTCCTTGCCTTGATCCTGACACTAAACGATTAGCCATACAGGTAGAAGATCATCCCATTGAATATGGCAGCTTTGAAGGCATTATTCCCAAAAATGAATATGGTGGCGGTACGGTTATGCTTTGGGATAAAGGAAGATGGGAATCTCTGGATGAGGATGCTCTATCTGCCTTTGAAAAAGGTCATATGCGGTTTGTACTGGACGCCATCAAACTTAAAGGAAGATGGGATTTGGTCCGTTTTCAATCTGAGGAGGATAATTCCTGGTTTCTTATCAAATACGATGATAAATACGCCCGATCACTTAAGGATTATGATATTACCCAGGAATTACCCAACAGCGCAGTCAGCCAACAATCCATGGATGAAATTACTGAGCATTATCAAAACATCTGGTCTGGTCAAAACTTAAAAAAGCGATCTGTAACATTAGTGGCGGATTTTATAAAAGCGAATAACCTGCCTTCCTCCCCTTTCCCCTCATTTCTTGACCCCCAGTTGGCAACACCAGTGGACACACCCCCCGAAGCAGATAATTGGCTTCATGAAGTCAAATGGGATGGTTATCGAATTTTAGCCTTTAAACATCATCAAGATGTTCAGTTGCTCTCCCGAAATCATAAAAGTTGGACACATGTCTTTCAGAACATCACGGATGAAATTAAAAAATTACCGGTTGATCATATCGTTTTCGACGGTGAGGTGGTTGTTTTGGATAAAAAAAATCATTCCAATTTTCAGCTTTTACAAAATGCCATTCATGATAAAAAACACACTGTTTTTATATATTATGTATTCGATCTTTTATACTACCATCAATGGAATTTACAATCCTTACCCTTAATAAAGCGCAAAAATCTATTGGCTGAATACTTGCGAGGTCATGAGTGTTTAAGATATAGCGAACACATCTTAGGACAAGGAAAGGAGGTGTTTCAAAAAGCCTGTCAAATGGGAGTGGAGGGCATCTTATCCAAACGAGTAAACAGCCGTTATTTAAGTCAGCGCACGAAGGCCTGGTTAAAGATTAAGTGTATAAAAAGGCAGGAATTTGTTATTACCGGCTTTTCTCCCCCAAAAGGTCAGAGAGATTTTTTCAGTGCACTCTATTTAGGCCTATATAATGAACAGAATCAGCTGGAATTCTGCGGCAAGGTAGGCACAGGGTTTACTCGGAATTCATTAAAAAACATCCACGAAAAATTGAAAAAATTAATCATTCCGCATCCTCCTTTCGACGTCGTACCTGCGGGTACGAAAAACGCGATTTGGGTAAAACCCGAGCTTATTGCAGAAATTAAATTCACAAATTGGACCCAACATGGGAAATTAAGACATCCCAGTTTTCAAGGTTTACGCATGGATAAAAAAGCTAAAGATGTTCACAGGGAGCAACCGCTGAAAAATTGTCTGCATGAGCATGATGCTGTTCTTTCCAATCCACAAAAAATGTTGTACCCAAAAGATAAAATCAGTAAGGCAGATGTCTATCAATATTACGAAGAAATAGCAGATTATATTCTTCCTTTTCTGCAAAAACGACCGCTCAGTCTATTACGTTGTCCTGACTCTTATGATGATTGTTTTTATCAAAAGCAATTTTCTCAATATAACGTCAAACATATACAGACATTCCCAAGTAAAAACAAAAAAATGATTTACCTGACAAATAAAGAGGGTTTATTGGAGTTGATTCAAATGGCCAGCTTGGAAATTCATCCTTGGGGAAGCACAGTCGATCATATTGAACGGCCAGACATCATCACCATCGATCTGGATCCAGGCCCTGATGTGGCCTGGTCAAATATTGTCAGGGCAGCTGTCGAGATAAAAGATTACCTTATTGAGCTTCAATTAACTTCTTTTGTGAAAACCACTGGAGGAAAAGGGCTTCATGTCGTTATTCCTATCTTACCTGAGCATTCATGGGATACTATTAAACGATTTACAAAACTTTTTGTTCAATTCGTGGCAAGACAACATCCTGAGCGTTATACAAGTCATATGGCAAAAGCAAAAAGAAAAGGGAAAATTTTTCTTGATTATCTGAGAAATCAACGTGGTGCTACGGCCATTAGTCCTTATTCAACTCGCGCAAAATTGCATGCTCCAGTGGCGGTCCCTATCCACTGGGATGAATTAACTTCTAACATAGAAGATACGCTGTTCACACTGCAAACGCTTCCCAAACGATTGAGGGCGTTAAAAGTGGACCCATGGAAAAACTTCTGGCAAATTGGACAAAGATTAAAAATAAATACTCATGAATAACTCAGTTAAGAAGCCTTTGATTTTAAGCTTTTTTTCAGCAACTCCATAATATCCGTCACTTTTTCGGGTTCCACAACTTCTTTTGGCTTTTTAAATTTCTTACCCTTAGCTTTTGCTTCAATCAGTTTTTTAAGATCTATGACATAAGTGTCTTTATAATCTTCGGGCTTAAATGTCTCCGTTAATTGATCTATCAATTGCTTCGCCATATCTAATTCTTTTTCCTTGAATAAATCTGACTCAGGTAATGACAGCATCTCGGGATCACGGATATCCTCTTTATAGCGAAGTTTGTTTAATAACAGCAAATCGCCATATGGTTTTATCACCGCCAGATTCTCTCGATTACGCATCACAAATTCCCCAACACCTACCATCTTTGTCTGTTTGAGCGCTTCGCGAAGTAACGCATAGGCTTTACGCCCTTCTTTTGTGGGCTCCAGATAATAGGGTGTGTCATAAAAAATGGAATCGATTTCAGCTTCCTTCACAAATTCATTAATCTCAAAGGTATGGCTTTTTTTAGCACTGGCTTTTTCAAAATCTTTTTTTTCAAGAATCACGTAATCACCTTCCTGATATTCATATCCTTTTACGATCTCTTCCCAAGGAACTTCTTTACCATCGACCCGACAAACACGCGCATATTGTATGGGACAAAGATCATTTTTTCTCAGCAAGTGAAAATCCAAGCTATGGCTCTCTGTACCACTATAGAGTTTAATCGGTATATTGACTAAGCCGAAACTGATGGAACCAGACCATATTGCCCTCATAGCATCCCCGATGATTCATCCCTTAAACATTAAGATAGTTTAATTTAAAAAAAATTGTCACATCTATTAAGGAGAAAAAAGAGAAGAAAGGCTTGAATTGCTGTATACACATTCCGTAATAGGGTTATTTTAGGGTCTGTTTACCTTTCTACCATCTCGGCCGAAGCTGGCGAAATGACACAAACCTGCTTAATTCTTCGTTAAAATGATTATCTGCTGCTCATTTATGGGCACATAAACTAGACCGCTCGAATCATTTTTGCCTCGACTAAACAAAAAATATCCTCTACTGCGAAACGTGGGCTCATTCAAGCCTGTATAACGCGAGGCTAACTGCTATGGTTAAGCCACTTTCCTGTATTTTGGACTGTTGTTCAGCACATGTTCCATCCTGTACTGTGTTTTTACACGTTTGGACTTCCTCGAACATCTTCCTGATGTTTCCAAAAGCATTATATCTTTAACTCAGATAAAGTCAACCAATTATTTCTATTCGAAATCATTTGTTTCGCAAATCAAGGGTATTTGCAGCAATAAAAACCATTTGTTACAATTATGGAAATTACTATTTTCCAAAAAACCCCATTGGCATGGAAAAACTCGACTTGACGAAACAATTCGCCCATCGTTTAAAGGATGCAATGATTAAAGCTGGCTTTAACTCACATCGCTCAACTTCAGGCGTTTCCATTCACAAACTGGCCGAAATAACCGGTTATTCACTCCAGATTTGCCGTAAGTATTTGCGTGGTGAAGTGATACCTGAGCCCATGAAGCTGGTGGATATTGCTGCAAAATTAAATGTTTCCGCTGGTTGGTTGCTGTTTGGTGATGACGACCATGAGCACCACGGCCTGGAAAAAAAAATCACCATTAATCAAGGCTTACTTCACTATATTTTCACAAAAGCAGCTCATTTATATCATCACAGCTCACTGGATGAGGATGTTCCGGACTTTCTCACGGATTTGACGAATGATGTCAGTCAGATTCATGCTGATGAGGAGCAATTAAAAAAAATAATTGATTTAGCTTTGTCTTCCGTTAAACATTTCAATCCGGACAAAAGGGCTTTACCTAAGAAAAATTTATAGGAAAGTTAACGACAGAGACTTTAAAACTTCTCTTTTAATCGTGAAATTTCTTTCACCCTGTTTGCAATTTTTTTACTGAACTCTTCCATAGGTACGTTGTTATAAATGGTGTCAGCCTCATCATCCGTTATGGGCCTATTCATTAAGTTTTCAATTTGTTGAATGGCTATATCCACTTCCTCGGCAAGCTGCTGAAGGTATTTATATTCTTCATGTTCTTTTGTAAGTGATTCGAGTTTCACGCTAATTTCTGTTTTTAAGCCTTTTAATTTTTGTTGCAGTCGAATGATATTATCATGAGTATCTGCATCCAGAAGATTAATGAGCGGCTCGGTTTTTTTGTTCATCTGTTCACTCCGATAGGTCTTAGAATTTAGTATATACTCTATTTGAATGCTTTTCCTCTGTTTAAAATACTTCTGCAAAAAAATCAATAAGCTCTCTATTTCACCAAATTGTTACTCAATGATATAATCAATGTTTTGCGCCTTCATATCATCATGTTACTTCATTATCTGTTTATTCTTGGCATCTGTGTAGAAGCCATTACTGGAGCAATTGCGGCCGGCCGCAAAAAAATGGACTTCTTTGGTGTTATGCTCATAGCAAGTATTACCGCTTTAGGTGGAGGAACAGTCAGGGATACACTTTTCAATACCTATCCTTTAACCTGGGTAGCACATCCTGAATATCTACTATATACGACAATCTGTGCTCTTCTGACGATTTTTATCGCTCACTCACTGACCAGGATTATGAGAGTCTTTTTGATTCTCGACGCACTCGGTTTGTCTACCTTTGTTATCATCGGGACGCAAAAAATATTGTCACACGGCATGGCACCAAGTGTAGCTGTCATCAGCGGGATGATCACAGGAGTCTGCGGCGGCATGTTAAGGGATATCCTCTGTAATGATATCCCCCTGGTTTTAAGGAAGGAGCTTTATGCAGTCATCGCATTGGCAGGAGCCATTTTATTCATTGCACTGGCTCATTTTCATGTACCTAAAAACATCACCATCATCATCACTTTAATTGCCATATTTACCACCCGACTTTTGGCCATTTTTTTTCACATCGAAATGCCGAAATTCGATTACGCCAGCAGTTTAAATAAACGACGCCGATGATGATGTTAACTCATATTTCACTTATTTGATAAATCGTGATGGGATCTTCAGGAACATCGGCATGTCCTGCCTGCCCCCCCGTTTTGACTTTTGCTATTTCATCAACCACATCCATACCACTCACCACTTCACCAAACACACAATAGCCAAATCCGCCCGTATGCTCATCACTGTAATTTAAAAAATCATTATCCACCACATTTATAAAAAATTGCGCTGTGGCCGAATGTGGATCATTGGTTCTGGCCATGGCAATACTGCCTCGTTTATTCGGTTTTGCCGATTTTGCTTCATTTTTGATCGGTGAAAGCGTCGATTTCTGTCGCATATCAGCTGTCATGCCCCCACCCTGAATCATGAAGCCATCGATCACGCGATGAAATATTGTTTCATTATAGAAGCCGCTTCGCACATAGTTTAAAAAATTTTCTACGGTTTCAGGCGTATTCTTTTTATCCAATTTAATTCTAATGTCCCCCTTTGAGGTTTCAATAACAATCATTCTCTCCCCCTAACAATCAATAAATGGACTGATTTTCCAGCTTCGCTCGCATTTTTGCGCAAAGATCATGTAAAACATGTACATTATGAATACACGCCAATGCCGTAAATAACTCAGCTTTCTGCTTTATTAACTGGTGCAAAAAAGCCCGGCTATAGTGGCGACAAGTGTAACACTGACAGCCTGACATGATTGGAGATAAATCATCCGCGAAACTGGCCTTTTTAATTTGAATTCTTTGGTGCTTGTAGGGACTGTCAAAGCGTAACCAATGACCATCAGAAACCACTTCTCCACAATAAAGTGCTCCGTGCCGAGCATTTCGGGTTGGCGCCACACAATCAAACATATCAATGCCCTCAGCCACCACATCCAGTAAATCTTGCGGCGACATACCAACCCCCATCGTGTACCTTGGTTTATCTTCAGGCAAATATCTCCTCACCCAGCGGATCACATCTACGGTGGCAGGCATATTAAAACCAATGGTTTCTCCGCCAATGGCAATACCATCGGTATTCATGGAGGCAATAAATTCAGCACTTTCACAGCGCAGTTCTTCATAAATACCACCTTGAATAATACCAAACAGGGCTTGTTGATGGCCATAGCGCGATAAGGGGTTTTTTTGATGATATGCCATTGATTGCCGCAGCCAGCGATGTGTCCGATTCATGATATGACGCACTTCTTTTCGAGTACTATCATCAGGAGTACATTGATCAAAGGCCATGATGATATCTGCACCGATGATTTTCTGAGTTTCCATCGACATTTCCGGGGTCATGTGAATGATACCTCCGGAATTGGGCAATTTAAAATGAGCCCCTTGCTCATCAATTCGACATATTTCACTGTTTTTAGATAAGCTAAAAATTTGAAAACCGCCGCTGTCGGTTAACATTGGACCATCCCAACCCATAAAAGGATGCATACCACCAGCAGCTTCAATGACCTTCATCCCAGGCGCACAAAGCATATGGTAAGTATTACCGCCTAAAATAATTTGACTGCCAGCCTGACGTAGTTCAGCAGGGGTCATGTTATTTACTCCCGCACGCGTCCCCACAGGCATAAATGCTGGCGTAAGGAATTGTCCATGAGGGGTTGTAATTTCTGTGACACGTGCCTGAGTAAGGGCATGACGATGCAAAATTTTACATTGAAAACGGTTCATGGATTAAAAGTGAATAAATTAAACATCGTTAAATACGTGTCCAAAAGGCGAAAAAAATTCCGTTGACATTTTTGGCTTATCCTATTGTCGAATACAGAGCATGCGACACTGGTTCAGCGCAAACGCCAATAAAGCAAAATAGAAACGGAAAGCATAAATATAAAATAAAGCAAAGTCCAGGCCGGCATAGATAATCCAAGCCACTGCCAGCTAACTTCCGCACAATCACCAGCCCCCCAAAATAAGGCGCGAATAACATCCTGCCAGGGAAAATATTTAAAAAGGACATCAAGTGTCGGCATACAGGCAGGAGTAGACTCTGGAGGTAAGGATTGTAACCACAATTGCCTGCCTGAAAAATATATTCCTGCTACAGATACGATCATCTTTAATAAGGATATCAGCTTGGCTCGTTTAATGGTTCCAAGACGAACCCCTACAAAAGTAAGAAATAGCAAAAGAAAAACACAGAGCCGTTGCATTAAACACAGCGGACAGGGTTCCATATTTTTATAATACTGAAAATAGAACGATGCACCCAGCACAAAAAGAGTAATCAGGCTAAGTAATACTTCGATATTTCGATAAACACGTTTAGTCATGATTAGGCAACATATATTCAATGGCTGCTTTTATATCAGCTTCTGAACATTCCATGCAAGTTCCTTTCGGGGGCATTGCATTAATCCCCTTTATGGCCACAGCCGTTAATTCATCTATATTTTTCTCGGCGGTCTTGGATTTCCAGTCTTCCTGATTGCGAAATTTCGGCGCTCCGGCTAACCCTCCTTTATGACAGGTCATACAGTATTGCTCATATATTTTCTGACCCGGCTCCTGCTTTTTCTTCGTTTGCTCTTTTTCTATCTTTTCATCCGGTTTCTTCTGTTGAACTGGTCCGGTTTCCTTTTTGATGCGAACCTGACCCACCGGCTTAATTCTTTGCTCAATTTGCGTTCTTTCATAATCCTGGGCAGCAACATTTATGCTCACGGAAATAAGGAGTATAAAATAAGCAACAAAAATGCGCATAAATATTCTTTTCCTTTCATCAAAAATATCTACAGATAATACCGGTAAGTCCGGAGTGTGTCATCCCAATCTTTGTCAAGAAATATGAATTTTCGCCTATTCAAAGCATGTTTTTAGCTTGAAAAAGAGCCATTTGACAGAGCCTTAAATCTTACCAAGATTTGCTTGGCTTCTGCCTGTTGTGATGATAGATTCCCTCAGCCTTATTAAGAAGAATATTTTCCATCTACATCATCAATAATTCTTCCGCATCGAGTTCTTCCAGATAATGATAATAAGAGCGTATCTTATCTTGGCAAATATCAAACGGCAAGGAATCGCGCATATAAGAGTAAAAATAAATTTCATTGGCAACCAGTTCTTTTGCTGGAACAAGGTAACTGGACCATTGTATATTTTGTGGGATATTCATACTTGCGTCCCCAAAATAAGGTATTTTTTCACCACTTCCTATTTGCTGTAATATATCTGCACCAGCTCCATTATCAAGAGCAAAATCGTAATACGATTTCATGTCTTTTGCATTTTTAACCATTAAAAAGCTGGCATTAGCATCATCATCCAGGAAAAGAAAACTTCCAGAATTATCCACCATATAATACTCAACCACCTTATTTTCAGCACAAATTGTCTGAAAAAAATCAATAAACGTCTTATCCTGCAAACAACTTGGAGAAGATACAGACAGCATTTTTACAAACATATCTGACATGGACTGAAAATACTGTAATTGCAATTCGTAAATGCTTTTTGTGATCAGATCCGCTGCGTTGGCATCACTTTTTTTGATATAGCGGTCTATCAAACCTTCGTGAAAAGCTTCTATTGCTAATTTCTCATCTGCCTGTCCAGTTAAAAGAATTTTTTTGATGTTTGTATGTGCGAGCTTTCTACAAAAATCGAGTCCATTGATACCCGGCATAACATAGTCAATAACCACCACGGATATCTCTGAGAAACGGTTGGGATTGTATACTTCAGAGCGAATCGCTGCCAAGTCCAGATTGATGGTCTGATGGGTTGAGGGGAAATGTTTTGCTTCTATCTGCTCTTTAAGGCAGTGCTGATTCAACAGATCCAATTCACTCTGTGTTTTCTCAATAAATTTTAACGCATCAAATGGAGAATCAAATACACGATAAGCTAATCCTTCATCAAGTTGCAAAACAAAATTTAATAAAAAATCGCGACAATCATCGATAAATAAAGTCGTGCTGGGAAAAAAACAGGTTGGTATTGAAAAATGTTGCATAGCTCCTCCTGAGCACAGTTCCCTATTAAGGCTCTGTTGAGTTCTCGTCTATGCCGGTTTATATCCTGATTTCTATGCTTCGTGCTCACATATTTGATATCTGTCAGCTTTGATGCTCGAAATCAATGATTTTTCTCGACCTGCGAAAACTGAACAGTACCGGCATGTAATCAATGCTTTGGCATGAAAAAATCCATTTTCAAGTTCCAGCAAAAGATTACAATCTGCTTATAAAATACCACGTTTGTTTACTTTAGCCAATCCATCTTTTTTTACCAGTTAAGATCTGTTTTTCTATCTTTTATTGAGATGACTCAGCTCAAACTTTATCCTGTATGAGGCAAATAATGAACTCTACCTCATAAATTCGGGTTAAAATTTGAGCAAAATAATCTCGATTTATAGAGGAAAGAGGAGTTGACGACAGCCTCTAATGATAACCTTCCTGAGTTTTGCCACGAAAAACACGATAAGCATAGATAGTATACGCTAAAAGAATTGGCAGCATGATAGCGACTCCAACTAAAATAAAAATCAGGGTTGAATCAGGGGCAGCCGCTTCCCATATCGTCACCTCATGAGGAAGAAGATAAGGATAAACACTGATAGCGATACCGGTATAAGAACACAAAAAAATGACAACGCTGAATAAAAACGGTCTTAACTCATGACCCAAGCTTAAGGAGCGCCAGGTTAAAACAATCATGGCCAAGGTGATTAAAGGGAGAGGAGAAAGGAAAATCAAATTGGGAAAACTGTACCAACGATCAAATATTTCCGTATTGTGTAACGGTGTCCAGATACTGACAAACACCAGAAAAAAACTGACCAGTATCAGCAACCCCTTGGCAAAATGGATCATGTTTCTTTGAAGTCGTCCCTGGCTTTTAATCACCATAAATGTTGCGCCCAATAAACCATAACCACATACGAGAGCCACGCCGGTCAGTAAACTGAATGGTGTTAACCAGTCAGGTTCATTAATGGTAAGATTTGCTTCATTTATAGCAAAGCCCTGAACAAATGCGCCCAAAACCACTCCTTGAAAAAAGGCCGCTGCAATGGAGCTTAAAGAAAAAGCCCAGTTCCAGATAGGTTTTGATGTTTCGGCTTTAAAACGAAACTCAAAACTTACGCCTCTGAAAATAAGAGCAATTAACATCAACATAAGCGGCATATAGAGAATAGGGAGCAATAGCCCATATACCAAAGGAAAAGCGCCGTAAAGCATTGCACCACCAAATACAAGCCAGGTTTCATTTCCATCCCAGACCGGCGCTATCGCATTCATCATATGATCTCTTTCTTTTTCACTGTTTGTAAAAGGAAATAAAATGCCTATACCTAAATCAAAACCGTCCAGAATCACATACATGATGATGATAAAAGCCAATAATCCAGCAAAAATGAATGCTAACATTATAAATTCTCCCCCTGAGCCTCCGTCATATACTGAAAGGAATGATGCTCGATGTCATGGGTATCGAGTTCACGTGGACCTGTACGAATCATTTTGAATAAATAATAAAGATAAAAACTAAAAATGATCCCATAGGCCAAGACCAGCAGGATAAAAGAAATAATCACTTCTTCCGTTTCAACCGCCGAAACAGCATCATGTGTACGCATCAAGTTATAGACAATCCAGGGCTGGCGTCCTATTTCCGCCGTAAGCCAGCCAGAAATACTGGCAACAAAACCTAACGGAGCCATGAAAAAGCACCATTTTTGAAAAAACTTTGAGGTATAAAGTTTCTCGTGATAACGAAGTATCAGAGCAGCAATCGCCGTTATCAACATTAAAACGCCAATACCAACCATAACCCTAAAAGAAAAAAATACCGGAGCAACACGGGGCTGATCGCTTTTTGCCACAGATTTTAAGCCAAGCAATTCACCGTCCCAGCTATGCGTATTGATCAGGCTGGCCAATTTGGGAATACCTATCGTATACTCATTTTTCTGTCTTTCCTGAGAAGGCCAGGCAAACAGAAGAAGCGGAGCTCCTTTTTGAGTTTCCCAAACTCCTTCCATAGCAGCCGTTTTCAAAGGCTGGTATTTATGGACAAGCAATCCTACAGTATCACCCAAAAATATTTGTATCGGCACCACCACAAGGGCGGCCCACATTGCAAATGACAGACAGGTCTTTGCGATATTGATGTGTCGATGCTTTAGCAGATAATAACTGGATACAGCAGCAATGACAAAACAGGTCGTTGTATAGGAGGCCAAAATCATGTGAGCCATCCTCGGAAGGAACATGGGGTTAAAAACCACTTGTGCCCAGCTGTCAACAACGTATTTTCCATTTATTAACTGATAACCGCTTGCTGTTTGCATCCATGAATTCGCAGACATGATCCAGAAGGCCGATATAGTCGTTCCAATACCCACGAGAAGTGTCGCTGTATAATGAAGATAGGGTGGAACTTTTCTCCAACCAAAGAGCATCACTCCTAAAAATCCTGCCTCCAAAAAAAATGCCGTCAGCGTTTCATAAGCAAACAATGCCCCAATTACATTACCAAATTGTACAATAAAAGGTCCGAAGTTGGTGCCTATCTGATAAGCGAGCACGATGCCAGAAACAACCCCCATGCCAAAGGTTAAAGCAAAAATTTTTGTCCAGAATTTACAGATTCTCAAATAAACAGGATCTCTTGTCTTGAGCCATACAGCTTCCATAATCACTAAAAACACAGCCAGGCCAAGATTTAATGTGGGGAAAAGGATATGAAATCCAATGCTGAAAGCAAATTGAATTCTTGACAAAATTTCTACTGTCATAGATAACCCTCACAAACAAGGATGAGCCTTGTGGTTAATAAAAATGCCGTGTCCTTTTGTCATTCTTTCCAACGACAAGATTTCAGTATAATTTTTCCGAGATCATCCTGTAAAAATTTATAAATGTTCGAGGCAAAAGATGAGATATTGTAGGCTGTCCCAAAATATACTGGAATGGGATAATCCATTGTTTATCATTTTTTTATTTAAACACATAATTCTCTTAAAATGAATGAGTTTTTACCGGGAATTTGTTCTTACTGGAATATAAAAAATCAATTCTCATAAAAGGGAAAAGATAAAGTAAACAAAGTATATTCCCCTTCCTTGGCTTCACAATGAATATTTCCGCCAAATCGATACATGACCAGTTTGCAAAAAGACAGGCCAATGCCTGTACCGGTGAATTTTGTGGTATAAAAATGATCAAACAGTTTCGCCTGTTGCTGATCCGTCATGCCTTTTGCCGTGTCTTTAAAAAAAAGATACTGCCATTTTGCCCCTTGTTTCGTCCAGATGCGAATATCCCCTTTCTGCACCATCGCTATTGCATATAATGCATTTTTAATTAAATTAAACAAGACATGCTGCATGAGTAATTTTGATCCCTTAAAATAAAAATCACCCTGCCAGCTGACCAGATTACTTTCTTTCAGGGACTTAAACGGGTATCTTGAAATGGCTTCTTTAATACAATCTGCCATGGAACACAACTCCAAAGTACAGTTTTGTAATGTATTTTCACGACCGACATTAACCAGCAGCATATCTATAATGGTATTTGCATAATTAATTTCGCTGATAATACGAAGGCTAACCTGCTCCAGCTGGTTAAGACGCCGCTCCTTAAATGCCCGGTTGATAAGCCCGTGTTCTTTCGCTTCCTGATAACCTTTAATTAATTGCGGTGCATGTTTTGCCAGTGCCTGCGCACCGCTTTTTATGCCGAGCAAAGGTGTTCTCAGTTCATGAGCAATCATTCCCGCTGCCGCGGCCATGCCGGCAAGGCGCTGTTGCTGCAACATCGCTGTTTTATAATTAAAGGTGGTTCCAGCAATAATGACGAACAATAGAATTAAAAGCATTTCAATATGCTCAGCGCCGAAATAAAGCGGTGTCGCCAGTAAAAAGTAGAAAAAAAGCGCTATTCCCCAGCCAAGAAGCAAGATAACCAACAGGCTTAACAAATCAACCACTAACACCAGTAAAAAAACACTGCATAATAAAAACATGGCGGATATCACCGAGGCCTTGCTCATCAGGAAAGAAAAGGCAAAAAAGAAGGATAAAGTGTAGACTAAAGTAACAAACCAATACCAGGGAAGATAACGCTTCATTGTGACAGGCCAATAAGGCGTTAAAATCAATCCCAGTCCCAGTAAACTACTAAGCAGGCGCAAAAATAAATTTTCATAAGGTTGCGGAAACCATTCCGTCCAGACCCAATAAAAAAGGATAAAGCCAAAAAAGGCAATGGTTCCCACAGCCACCAGTTGATGTGAAGCACTGGCAAGACTGCGCTGCATGGATTCTTCAAGATAGTGTATTATTTTTATTCTCATCCTTTTTTTCATCCATTACATTGAATGTCATTATCCTCGTAAAAATCTATCCAGCTTAATTTTGCAATCTTTGGGAAAAAACTTTTTTTCAAGTTACATCAAATACGATGGTGCTGAAAAGTTACTCCTGAAAAAACTCACGAGTAATTCATGTTACACAGCACAGTATTTTCCCTGACCCCTGAAAATGATATCATGACACAACAAAATCTAAGGTGTTAATCTTTTTATGACACGACGAACATTGCATATTGCCACACGCAAAAGTCCTCTAGCCCTTTGGCAAGCCAATCATGTTCGCGAACAGCTACTGTCTCACTGGCCGGAATTAACCATTGAACTGCTACCCATGAGCACTTCTGGTGATACCTTCAATAAAGACAAATTACTAGCCATGGGAGGCAAAGGACTTTTTATCAAGGAACTTGAAGAAGCACTTCTGGATAAAAAAGCTGATCTTGCCGTCCATTCTATGAAAGACGTTCCAGCTGAATTTCCCAATGGGCTGGCTTTAAAGGCAATTTGCAAAAGAGGCGATCCTCATGATGCCTTGATCTCAATTCGTCATGACCAACTCAAGTCCTTGCCAAAAGGAGCCATCATTGGAACCTCGAGTCTAAGGCGGCAATCACAGTTGTTGGCATTACGTCCAGATTTAAACATTCAATTTCTGCGTGGCAACATCAATACCCGCCTAAAAAAACTACATGAAGGAAAATATGATGCCATTATATTGGCTGTAGCAGGGCTTGAACGTATGAAGTTGCAATATTTAATCAGTGAAATCCTTTCTGATGATGTGCTTCTTCCAGCTTGCGGGCAAGGCGCCTTGGGCATAGAGTGTCGAAAGGATGATCCCGAATTGCATCAACTGATAGCACCCTTAAATGATCCTGTTTCTTCTTTATGTGTACAGGCAGAACGTCAGGTTAACGCCAGGCTGGGTGGTAACTGCCATATTCCTGTGGCTGTTTATTGTCGAATGAAAAACACCAGTGATATCATTATACGCAGTAAAGTCTCCAGCGAAAATGGCCAAACCGTTCTTACTGCACAAGAAGAGGGACCAAAGGAGATGACCATGGAACTTGCTGAGCGATGTGCCCAGTCTCTCATTGACCAGGGGGCCAATCAATTGTTGAAATTAAATCCATGATGAATTTGCCTCTGCAGGGATTAAAAGTACTGAATACTCGACCGCTTAGCGCGGCGAAAGAGTTAAGTATGGCCATCAAGGCAGCGGGCGGTATCGCTCTGAATTGTCCTGCTCTTCTTATTAAACCTGTAAAAACAAATAAATTACGCTTCATACAAACTTTACATGACATTCGTATTGCTGTATTTATCAGCGCCAACGCTGTTCACTTTGGTTTAAAACAACTGAAGGAAAGAAACATCTCCTGGCCAGCTTCTATTGAAGTCATTGCTATTGGAAAGAAAACGGCCTTTGCACTGAGAAAACATCATATTCACGTGTCTTGCCAACCTGAAATCTCGGATAGTGAACATTTAATACAACTATCCATTTTACAAGACATAAGAAATCAATCTATCTTGTTGTTTAAAGGCAAAAATGGCCGTACGCTTATAGAACAAACACTGATTGACCGCGGCGCAAAACTCACCGTGGCCGAAGTTTATAAGCGGGGAATGCCTCCATACAACAAATCGAAAATTGATTTCATATGGCATGACAATACCATAGATATTATACTGTTCACTAGTGAGCAGGCAATGCATAATCTGTTTAAGATGTTTGGAAGGGAAGCTTATCAATGGCTTTGCGATAAACCATGCCTTGTTATCAGTGAGCGACTTGCAAAATCGGCAACGAGACTTGGTATCAAACACATCCTTATAAGCACGCCTGAAACTGTTTTTGATACACTATGTCATTACAATCAAGGATTAATTCATGGCCAACAGCAATGAACCACAACAAAAAAAGAACGAAACAGACCATCAATCTGGTAAAAAACCTAAACAAAAGGCTTCAGCTTCTCCTATCCGCAAAGACCCGATACATTTGCTCTCTCTCCTATCTTTGCTTATAGCCATTATTGCCATTGCGACAGCTATATATGTTCTGCAGGTTAATAAACAATTGCATCAGGATTTTGACCAGCAAAAAAACACCATGGATACCCGTCTGTCTAAATTAAGAACGCAGCAATCCTCTATACAAGATCATCTTAAAGCAACAGGTAAAAGTTTAAAGCAGGCCAAGGAGGAAATTAAAGAGCGCATGGATAATGTAAACCAGCAATTTAAGCTCACTATGGAGCAACAGTTGTATGAAAATCAAGACTGGATGTTATTGAAGGCCCGCTATTACATAGAATTGGCGCAAATCAATGCTCACTGGAGTGACAATGTATCAACAACCGTAGCCTTACTTAAACAGGCAGACATGATTTTAAGCCATATAAACACAAGTGAAGTCTTTAATATCAGACAAGCCATTGCCCGTGAAATCGCTCAATTAAAATCAAAACCAAAAATTGATGTAGCAGGCCTGCTGAGTCAGTTAGACGCTGCCCAGCAAACCGTCAGAAAATTACCTCTTGCCCTTACAGAAAAAAAATTGACTGAGGCCACCAATCATCAGAATGCAAGTAATGAGACACCCAGGACTTGGCGAAAACGCTTACAGGATAGTGTCAGCTTACTGGAAAAACTGGTCGTGATTCGAAGACATGACGAAGACATCAAACCCTTGCTCTCTCCATTGTATGTTGCGGTAATTAAAGAAACGATCCGGCTGAATTTACAGGAGGTTCAATGGGCTGTACTTAATAATAATCATCAAGTCTATCAAATCGCATTAAATCAAGCCATTGAAAATATAAAACGTCATTTTGATACCAGTGCGACAATAACCAGCCACTTAATACAGCAATTGAATCAACTCAAAAATATTAATCTCAATCAAAAAACGATAAACATCAATGAATCACTTCCTTTATTAAATAACTTCATTGCCCACAAAAAAGACACAAAAGTAAACTCTCAGACTGACAGTAGAGGAGAATCCTCACAATGATGCGTATTTTATTTATTTTTTTACTTTTATTCGCCTCAGGATGGCTAGGGGTTCAACTCAGCAAAGATCCGGGTTACATTATGATTGCCATTCAGCATTGGACCATTGAAACCACACTATGGATAGGGGTCGTCGCTGCTTTGTTATTTTTCTTTCTGCTATATTTCCTGATTCACTTAACGGTCAAGCTTTTTAACATCCCTGCTCGTTGGCGCAACTGGCTTAACAAGCGACGAATACGCAAAGCTCGCGCCACCACAAGTCAGGGTTTGATCGAATACAGCGAAGGATATTGGCAAAAAGCAAAGCATCATCTGATAAAAGCATTGCCTAATACTGATACACCACTTCTTAACTATTTAACCGCTGCCCGTGCCGCTCAGAAAATGGGGGATAATCAGCTACGGGATCATTATTTGCGTGAAGCCCAGCAATCCATGCCAGAAGCAAAAATTGCCGTTGAACTGACACAGGCAGAACTTCAGCTTGCCAATCAACAATGGGAGCAGGCTTTAGCTACGTTAAAACATTTGCAGGATTTAGCTCCCAGTCATCCTTATGTCCTTAAACTTCTCATGAATTTATACAAAGAAGTGCGCGATTGGCCTCAGCTTATTTCCCTCTTACCGGAATTAAAAAAACATCAGGTGATTTCCCAAAATGAATATGAAAAATTAAGATTAGACGTTTACTATCAGGAAATAAAGGATCGGACAAAATCAAATCATCCGCAAGCCCTTGAAGAATTTATGAAACACCTCCCCAAACCACTCTACTTTCATCCCAAGTTAAATGCGCAATACGCTCGATTTCTACTGCAACAGAACCGACATGAACAGGCGGAAAAAGTACTTCGCCAATGTCTGCGAAAAGAGGTTTATGAGGAATTATTTGTATTGTATGGATTATGTGAACAGAATACAGAACAACAGTTGGCATTTGCTGAATCCATGCTCAAAAAAGCTCCACATTCAGCCACCTTATATCTTTGTCTCGGGCGTCTCGCTCTGAAAAGCCAGCTTTGGGGAAAGGCAAAAAACTATCTGCAGCGAAGCATTGAATTACATCCTGTTCCTGAAAATCATGCTGAGTTGGGCAAGCTTTATGAACAACTGAATGAGCCATTCAAAGCAAGTCACTGTTATAAGCAAGGGCTGGAGCTGGCTATTGAATAACATTCATGGGAATCACTAATGTGTATTACAATACTCAGAACATAATCTTTGGTCTTGCTCAACTTGCAAGGTGATATGATGAATATCATGATGAAGTTTGAGTTGTTGAATCAGCTCGTTTCTTGCTTCATCCGTTAAGGGAACTTCAGGCATGTAAAGATGTACAGAAAGAGCATTTTCCATGGTACTTAATGCCCAGATGTGCAGATCATGAAGTCCTTCTACACCTGGTACAGCAAGCAATTGATCGCGAACCGCTTCTAAGGACACTGAGCGGGGAACTGCATCCACAATTAGTCGGAGGCTGTCTGTAAATAAAGCCCATGTCCCTTTTATAATGACAAAAGCAATGATTAAGGCTACTGCTGGATCAAGCCATAACCATCCGGTTAAATACATCAAAAATGCCGAAACAACCACACCAGCAGAAATCAAGGCATCATAAAATAAATGTAAAAAGGCTCCTCGTATATTCAGATCTTCCGAGCCATGCATAAAAAGTGCGGCTGTGGCTCCATTTATCACTATACCTATTCCGGCTACGATCATAACGGATAAGGCATGAATGCTTTCAGGGGAAAAAAACTTATACATGGCCTCGGTGGCAATAATTCCACAAGTAAAAACAAGCAGCACCCCATTCGCTAAAGCTGCAAGTATGGAGGTTTTTTTCATGCCATAAGTGGCGCTTGCTGTTGGCTGGCGCTTCATTAATACAGTAGCAACCCAAGCCAATACCAGGCTTAAAACATCACCGAGATTATGGAAGGCATCGGCCAGTAAACTGGTAGAATTAGCCCATATGGCGAAAATAATCTGAAACACAACAAACAATCCATTGGCCACAATGGATATAATAAAAGCTGCATTATAATTCTGCACGTGCTCATGGCCATGGCGGTGCTCATGATGAGTCGTGCTTTGACTTTTACGATGTTGTGCCATTGTTGTCCTTGTTATCATCATGAAGAATGTTTTCCTCATAATAATAATTATGACCTATCTTGATTCGATCACGATTGTTCTGCTTGCGCCATAAATTGGTGTCTCTTAATGAATAAACGCAGCCGCAATATTCCTGTTTATAAAAATTCTCACGTTTGGCAATTTCATACATTCTTCCTGAGCCACCGCTCTTACGCCAATTGTATGTCCAGTAAACCAAATCAGGGTATCGGCTTGCTGCACGAATACCGCAATCGTTGATTTGCTCCATATTTTTCCAGCGTGAAATCCCCAAAGAGCTGCTGATTACCGGAAAGCCATGCTCATAAGCATATAAAGCCGTTCGCTCAAATCGCATGTCAAAACACATTGTACAACGCTTACCACGCTCTGGCTCCCATTCCATTCCCTTTGCTCGGGCAAACCAGTTATCCTTATCATAATCTGCATCGATAAAAGGGATGTGATGTTTTTGAGCAAACTTGATGTTTTCCTCTTTACGTATTTCATATTCTTGTATGGGATGAATATTGGGGTTATAGAAAAAAATGGAGAAATCAATTTCTGAGAAAAGCAAGGCCTCCATCACTTCCCCTGAACAAGGGGCGCAGCATGAGTGTAAAAGTAATTTATCAGCTTCATTGGGTAATGAAAGTTTGATTCGTTCAGTCATTCTGTGTGTCACCTTCTAAACGTATAAAATGTTGGCGATAATAAATCAATTCATCGATAGAGTCTTTAATATCATCTAAAGCCAAATGTTTGGATTCTTTAGTCAGTCCACTCATTAGTTGCGGCCTCCATCGTTTGACCAGCTCTTTTAATGTGCTGACATCTAAATTTCTATAATGAAAAAAAGCCGCAAGTTCAGGCATGTAGCGGTATAAAAATCGTCTGTCTTGACAAATGCTATTGCCACACATGGGTGATTTGCCCTTATCAAGATGCTGACTTAAAAAATCAAGCGTCTTTTTTTCTGCTTCCTTCTCACCGACCTCACTTTCCTTAACCCGTTGTATCAAACCTGACTGCTGATGCTGGCGAGTATTCCATTCATCCATTTTGTCCAGCAGGGATTGAGGTTGAGAAATAGCAAAAACCGGGCCTTCAGCAATGATATTTAATTGAGCATCCGTGACGACTGTAGCAATTTCTATGATGCGGTCATGGTCAGGCTCAAGACCCGTCATTTCCAAATCGATCCAGATTAAATTTTGATTATTTTTCATTTTTCTTCCAGGATTTTTTAATAAAATCAACACAAGCAACCCTGCGCTGATGAAGTTGCTCTTGAATCGCTTTGCCTTGATAACCTTGTTCCACCAGGGTTTTTGCTGTTACTTTAGCACATTCTGTTCGTATATACTGCCAACTCGATGCCTGTTTGTAATCCACCTCTCGTCCACGCCCCTGAGCATCGGCTTCACAGGCAAGAAGTAATTGATCAAAACGAGCGATACGGCGAAAGGCATCGGTTTTTTCAAGTATTTTAACGATCGTGCTCGCATTCAATTCAAACAAGCGGTGAATGTTTAAATGGAATCGGGACGTCAGCACAGCCAGAGAACGATAGTCAGCTGGGATGCGTAAGCGCTCACATAATGCCTCAATGACGTCCACACCCTTTTCTTCATGACCGTGGTGCCTGGGCCATTCTTTCATGGGAATCAAAGCCTTGCCTAAATCATGAAGCAATGCCGCAAAGCGAACTAAAGGCTCCTTGGACAATTTTACTGCTGCCTGTAAAACCAGCAAGCTGTGTACACCCGTATCCACCTCTGGATGATGATGCGAAGGATTGGGAACACCAAATAAACGATCAATTTCTGGTAAAATTATTTTTAGCGCACCACACTCTCTCAGTGTATGGATAAACATTTCCGGATTGCGTTCATCCAGGCTGCGCTGCCATTCCTGCCAGACCCTTTCGGCCACTAAATGATTCAACTCTCCTGTTTTAACCATCCTATACATCAGTGAACGAGTCTCATTTGCTAAATGAAAACCTAAATGATGATAACGGGCCATAAAACGGGCAGTTCTGAGTACGCGTACCGGGTCCTCAGAAAAAGCTGGGGAAATATGTCGTAGATATTTGTTTTCCAGATCGCGTCTGCCATGATATGGATCAATTAAAAGATTGTTCTCATCCAGCGCCATGGCATTAATGGTTAAATCACGACGTTGTAAATCCTCTTCCAAGGTAACATCTGGACTATAATGACACTGAAATCCATAATAACCTGAGCCTGATTTACGTTCTGTTCTGGCCAATGCATATTCTTCACCTGTTTCTGGATGGATAAACACCGGAAAATCACGACCCACCTGCCGAAACCCCTTTTGTTTTAATTCTTCAGGTGTTGCCCCGACCACTACCCAGTCACGCTCTTTAACCGGATAACCCAGTAACTGATCGCGCACTGCTCCGCCTACTAAATATACTTTCATTAATCGCTGTTGTCCTTCATACTATTAAGATACTTGCATCTATAACTTTCAGAATCAATCGTTTAATTCTTTTTATGAGATAAAACGGAGATTATAGTATATTTTCTTACCATGAGTAAAAGACGCATCAGCAAACAACAATCACAGCGAATTGCCAGAAAACAGAAAGCTTATCAACAAAAAGAGCATATGGATCAGTCGGGATTGGCAGACGGACTGGTGATCAGTCGATTCGGCCGTCATGCTGAAATAGAAGTTGAGAACGGTTTACGAATTCATTGCTCCATTCGCCCTGATATCCAATCTTTGGTGGCAGGGGATCGCGTAGTCTGGCGTCCTGAGGGCCAAGGACAAGGTGCCATCGTCAGCTGCTACCCAAGACAATCTGTATTAATCAGGCCAGGTATTCGTGGAGATAAGGCTGTGGCTGCCAATATTACGCAGATGATTGTGGTTATTGCACCAAAACCTGAAATTTCATGGCCATTGCTTGACAGTTATTTAATCATGGCTGAAATTCTTCATCTCAACGCCTTAATATTATTGAATAAAACCGATTTACCCTGTCAGGCCATCCAACAACAGTTAATACAAGATTATCATCCACTGGGTTATCATCTGTTATTTGCTGGAGAACATCTGAAAACAGGACATCAGGCTCTCGAAGAAGCACTCAATCATGAAGTCAGTGTTTTTGTAGGGCAATCCGGAGTAGGAAAATCGTCCATCATCGCAAGCCTACTTCCTCATGAAAGTGCAATAGAAACACGAAGCATCTCAGAACATAAGGCACTTGGCCGACATACTACGTCCAGTTCCCGCTATTATCATTTAAAAGGAGGAGGAGCACTGATTGATTCTCCCGGAGTCAGGGAAATCAGTCTACTTTATCTTGAGCCTACCACCATTATTCAAGGGTACCGAGAATTTAAACCCTTTTTGGGGCTATGCAAATTCAGAAACTGCAATCACATCACATCAGTGGGCTGTGCCGTTAAAGAAGCGGTAGCTGAGCAAAATATATCACAGAGACGTTACGATAATTTTGTCAAATTATGCCAGCAATATGCAAAATACTAGAGCAGCAGGATTCATTGATATATAAATTGCTTATCATTGCTATACATTTCCCTCCAACATGGCACTGAAATAATCTGATTTATTTTCCCAGGATTCTTCTCTGGCTTGTGACGGTGTTAATATAGGACAGTCTAAACTTCTTAGATAATCCGTCATGTGAGAAATATCCTTATCGGTCAAATCCAGCTCTTCCTTATGTAAGGACTGTTTTAAGCGCATAATGAACTCGCAAAAATTTGAGGATGCACATATATCTATGCTCAATTGAGGAGGAAAGACAAAGGTTAATCTAGGCTTTTTATCCCATAAGAATAAGAAACGCTTGCCAGAATCCTGTTTGATTAAATTTAATCTGTTTTCAATGTAAGTTAAACATTGGAAAAAAAAATCTTTTTTAACGAATTCATATTGAAAATCAGCTAAAAGATCCATCCATTCTGATATTTCCGGGCTGGAGCCATTCAAATAATTTACAAATGCAATGTTGGCGCGTATGTATTTTTCCAGCGAAGAATGTTCCTGAGTACCAATTTTTATCAGCTCGTCAATTATATCATCGAGCTTTAATTGTTTATAAGAAGGATGTGTTCGCAGAAAAAATAAAAACTGTAAAATATGCTCTAATTCCAGTAATGAATATTTAAAATCCAAAGGCCGATTTTCCTTAACATTTAAACTCCACAGTTTTAGCGGATTTGAAGAACACAACCTTGATAATAATCCACCATTTTCCTCAATAAGCGGTTTAATATGCTCTTCCATGATCCTTGCATATATGAAACGGCTATTCCTGAAATCATTATTTTCAACCATTGGCAGGATCAAATCAAAGATGTGCTTAACTCTGTCATTCACCTTTCTATGAAGATCCCAAAACTCAATGTTTTTAAACACAAACGCCGGTAATGAGACTGTCAATAAAGAAATAAAAATAAGCAAGCATCTCTCCTTAGCTTCTTTTTGTGAGAGAACTTCATAATCACTGGGGATCAATTGAGCGCTGTTTTTACGCATGGTATCCACATCTACTTTTATGTTTTTTTCAAGCTCATTGGAAAATTTAAAATAAGGTGCATAGTCCATTACAAATTGAGCAAAATACAATGCGGCAGAGGTAATGCACTCATTGTCTTCAACTTCCTTCAAAAGATCTTTAAAGGTTTTCTCAACACCGTTATAGACAATACGTTGCTGATTTAAGGCTTCTTTTTCCACTGGATTTATTTTTGAGTAATACTCATAAAAACGCTGATATGCGATAGCAGATGTCCTGTATTCCTTTGCATTATATTCACCTAAATAAGATAAACCTTTAGAATAAAAACTACCGTTAACTAAAACTCTCACTTCCTCAAGCGTTTTTAGACTTACTGGAATCTGCATTTGTTCTTTTAACACACAACGATCATAGTAAGATATAAATTGTCGATCTGCGAAAGGAAGTCGTAATAATTCGATTTGGGTCAGAGACACCAGCTTTTCTTCCCGACAATAACGAAACGTACCATTGGTTTTATGATTGCAGACACAAACATCCAAAAGAATTAACTGTGTTTCATCTTCGCTTAATATAAAATGGGATAAGGGATAATCTGTGATAAGGCAGGAAAATACAGGTTCAACATCTTGTCTTAAAGTAGGCATGATAAAACGATAATAATTGGCGGGAATTTTTTTTGCGCCGGCCAGGTATTGAGCAAGTCGGATCCAGCTTTCATTCTCACCGAATGGCATTCTGGTATAATCTTTCTCGCTTGCTTTTATGCATGTCCAGCGCATGCTGTAAATTTCACTTAATTTCTGAATCAGCAACCCACTGATTTCACCAACTTCTTCAGCTATACACAGAAGTTCAGCAATTTTCTCTTTTATCAATTCGGATTCATTAGCATTAAGCTTGTTTACTAATTGCATAAACTTTTTTAAAGAAAAATACGGCCCCGTTTGTAACTTTTGATAAACAGACAGCAAACTCTTCTCTTCATGAAGCACATACGCAGGGTTAAACTGATTTAAGTATTGTCCAATGGTAAGAAAATGCTCTGCCAGGGTAAAATCTTTAGCATTATGAATATCAATCAGCAATTCAAGCATATATTTTTTTTGCTGTTTAAAGTTCAGGACAACACCATAAAAAGCATTGACGTCATCAATGGGACATTGCATCAGATGTTTAAGCCATGATAAAAATTGCTGTTTAAATTGAATAAAAGAAGCGGTTTTTGAGCAAGCATCAAAATAAAGTTTTATAAGCTCAAGGAAGGAAGGAAATAAATGAGCAGGTATTTCTCCTTTTGCTTGTAATTTTGGAAATAATTGCTTATTCAGATAAGCCCAGGCATTCTGATAACGCACCTTATTAATGAATAGAACGTTTTTAGTATTATGACTACGATGTATTCGTGCAAGCTCTTTAACAGTCACCGCTCTTAATTGCTTAAAATTAGAGGAATAAGTAGACAGTTGATCCTTTGCACGAATCAAATGCTTGATAAATCCGCTTAGTTCATAGACGGATTGATCGTCATCCCCCAGATATAAATGTGTAAAATCCGAAATATTTGCAAGTAATGAAAAGTTATTTGAATCCCGCGTGTTTTTTACTGTGGGACACAAGAGTTGAATGACGGTGAGAGAAGGATTTTCTTTGGTTAGCAACCTGGCAATACCAATCCAAATTTGATTGATGCCTTGCATGTTTTGCATATAATCGTACGGCGTATCTATAACCGTTTGCCAACGATCCTGAAAAATCAGCTTGACAATTTTTAAATCGTTTTTTGTAAACTTATCATCACCCATCCGATGAGCAAATTGATTCTGTAAACGGTCTACCAGCTTCTTATCAAAATTCTCAAGATCATTTGATTTTGCCAGTACCTCTACCAACTCCTGTATTTCTTTAATTAACATAATCTCTTATTAAGAGGCAAAATTCGGTCGATTTTACAGCAATAAAACACATAATACGAATAAAATCTTTCAATACAAGTATTTCTTCTTTGTCTTCACGAAAATATAAACACTCTTTCCTTGACTGGCGCTGAAAGAAAAGATAAGTCGAGAGTTTATTGTTTGGAGGGCTTCTGGTGGTATTTTAAATAAAAAAAGCGGCTTTTCGGCCGCTTTAAGGAAAAAAGCCCTGGCGATGACTTACTTTCGCATGGGGAGACCCCACACTATCATCAGCGCGTGTTTGTTTCACTACTGAGTTCGGAAAGGTATCAGGTGGTACCAAACAGCTATGGTCGCCAGGAAAACGGGTTATTCTGCCTTATTGAAGGCAGAAGGTAAAGATTGAATGGGTTTGATTCACAAGCGTTTAAACTCATTTTGTATCATGCCCTGAATGATTTCAGGATATATGGTCAAGACAATCAGCCAATTAGTACGAGTTAGCTTCACACATTACTGCGCTTCCACACCTCGCCTATCAACGTCGTCGTCTTCAACGGGCTTCAAGGGAAAACTCATCTTGAGGAAGGCTTCCCGCTTAGATGCTTTCAGCGGTTATCCCGTCCGAACTTAGCTACCCGGCCATGCCACTGGCGTGACAACCGGCGCACCAGAGGTTCGTCCACTCCGGTCCTCTCGTACTAGGAGCAGCCCCTCTCAATTTTCCTACGCCCACGGCAGATAGGGACCGAACTGTCTCACGACGTTCTAAACCCAGCTCGCGTACCACTTTAAATGGCGAACAGCCATACCCTTGGGACCTGCTTCAGCCCCAGGATGTGATGAGCCGACATCGAGGTGCCAAACACCGCCGTCGATATGAACTCTTGGGCGGTATCAGCCTGTTATCCCCGGAGTACCTTTTATCCGTTGAGCGATGGCCCTTCCATTCAGAACCACCGGATCACTAAGACCAACTTTCGTTCCTGCTCGACACGTCCGTCTCGCAGTCAAGCACCCTTATGCCTTTACACTCTTGGTACGATGTCCGACCGTACCGAGGGTACCTTTGTGCTCCTCCGTTACTCTTTGGGAGGAGACCGCCCCAGTCAAACTACCCACCATACACTGTCCTCAACCCGGATTACGGGCCTAAGTTAGAACCTCAATAACAACAGGGTGGTATTTCAAGGTCGGCTCCATGCAAACTGGCGTTCGCACTTCATAGCCTCCCACCTATCCTACACAGTCATCATCAAAGTCCAGTGCAAAGCTGTAGTAAAGGTTCACGGGGTCTTTCCGTCTAGCCGCGGGTACACTGCATCTTCACAGCGATTTCAATTTCACTGAGTCTCGGGTGGAGACAGTGTGGCCATCGTTACGCCATTCGTGCAGGTCGGAACTTACCCGACAAGGAATTTCGCTACCTTAGGACCGTTATAGTTACGGCCGCCGTTTACCGGGGCTTCGATCAACCGCTTCTCCTGCCACCGCATTACTCGTATCTGTGCGTTGAACCCCTCTTTCGCTCAGTCATTTACCCAATGTAAACGCCTTCGCTCATTCGTCGTTCACCTTCATCTACAAGCAATCCGGTGGCAGGATAACAGCATCAATTAACCTTCCGGCACCGGGCAGGCGTCACACCCTATACGTCTTCTTACGAATTTGCAGAGTGCTGTGTTTTTAATAAACAGTCGCAGCCACCTGGTCTCTGCGGCCTCCACCAGCTCATTACGTAAAGCAATTCACCAGCAAAGGCGTACCTTCTCCCGAAGTTACGGTACCATTTTGCCTAGTTCCTTCACCCGAGTTCTCTCAAGCGCCTTGGTATTCTCTACCTGTCTACCTGTGTCGGTTTGCGGTACGGTTCTCCGTAAGTTATGGCTAGCAGCTTTTCCTGGAAGCATGGCATCAGTGACTTCTCTGCGCATCGAAATGCCAGAACCACTTCGCACCTCAGCGTTAACAAGAAACCGGATTTGCCAAGTCTCTCCGCCTACATGCAAGTACCAGGACAACCATCGCCCGGCTCACCTAGCCTCCTTCGTCCCCACTTCACCACTTACAGAAAGTCCAGGAATATTAACCTGGTTCCCATCGACTACGCATCTCTGCCTCGCCTTAGGGGCCGACTCACCCTGCTCCGATTAGCGTCGTGCAGGAATCCTTAGACTTCCGGCGAGAGGGTTTTTCACCCTCTTTATCGTTACTCATGTCAGCATTCGCACTTCCGATACCTCCAGCTCACTTCTCAGTCAACCTTCATCGGCCTACAGAACGCTCCCCTACCACGTGTATCACTACACATCCGCAGCTTCGGTGTATGATTTTAGCCCCGTTACATCTTCCGCGCAGGCCGACTCGACCAGTGAGCTATTACGCTTTCTTTAAAGGATGGCTGCTTCTAAGCCAACCTCCTGGCTGTCTATGCCTTCCCACATCGTTTCCCACTTAATCATACTTCGGGACCTTAGCTGGCGGTCTGGGTTGTTTCCCTCTCCACGACGGACGTTAGCACCCGCCGTGTGTCTCCCGTGGTCCAATTATCCGGTATTCGGAGTTTGCATCGGTTTGGTAAGCCATGACAGCCCCCTAGCCGAAACAGTGCTCTACCCCCAGTAATCAACCCACGAGGCGCTACCTAAATAGCTTTCGGGGAGAACCAGCTATCTCCGGGCTTGATTAGCCTTTCACTCCTAGCCACACGTCATCCGATAATTTTTCAACATTACCCGGTTCGGACCTCCAGTTGGTGTTACCCAACCTTCATCCTGCACATGGCTAGATCGCCCGGTTTCGGGTCTACTCCCAGCGACTATCGCTCTATTCAAACTCGATTTCTCTACGGCTCCCCTATCCGGTTAACCTCGCCACTGAAAGTAACTCGCTGACCCATTATACAAAAGGTACGCAGTCACCTAACCTAAGTCAGGCTCCCACTGCTTGTACGCAAACGGTTTCAGGTCTATTTCACTCCCCTCTCCGGGGTTCTTTTCACCTTTCCCTCACGGTACTCGTTCACTATCGGTCAGTAAGGAGTATTTAGCCTTGGATGATGGTCCACCCATCTTCAACCAGAATTTCGCGTGTTCCGGCCTACTTCTCCGCGTGCCTAGTTCTACATCAATGCTTCGTGTACGGGGCCTTCACCCTCTCCGGCTTACCTTCCCAGATAATTCCACTCACATCAACGCTAAATCACGCCAGGCTCCTCCCCGTTCGCTCGCCGCTACTAAGAGAATCTCTCTTGATTTCTTTTCCTTTGGGTACTTAGATGTTTCAGTTCCCCAAGTTCGCTTCCATACCCTATGTATTCAAGTATGAATGACTAATAAATTAGCCGGGTTACCCCATTCGGACATCCCAGGTTCAACGCTCGTTTTCAGCTCCCCCAGGCTTTTCGCAGAATACCACGTCCTTCTTCGCCTCTTACTGCCAAGGCATCCACCGTTTGCGCTTCTCTTCTTGACCATATAACCTCAAATCACTCAAGACTATATCCAACATGAAGACAATACTTCTTCGCTTGTGTTACCTCGTCGTCTCTAACCTCACCCAATCAGCAACAAAACCAATCAGTCTCAGCTAAAAACTTCAATCTCTACCCTAATTTTTAATGAACCTCTGAATCATCAGAACAAAAGAATAAAAACATCCATCCCTTTGTTCTGACCACTCAATGCCATCCTGCCAAACAACCCATCCCCTTGGTGGAGCCGAGGAGGATCGAACTCCTGACCCCCTGCGTGCAAGGCAGGTGCTCTCCCAGCTGAGCTACGGCCCCTTTCTTTTGCTGCGGCTTTTTTCCTTACTTCGTTATCCGCGTGCGTTCGTGCTGTCACGTACGGATGTACGCGCCTTCACTTCCTTACACGGATGCCTCAATTAAGGCAAAAACCCCTGGCAAAATGGATGAATACTTCTTGAAAACAAACTGTGTGGGCGTTTTGAGGATTTGTCGCACCTTTTATCTTTATATTTAAGGAGGTGATCCAGCCGCAGGTTCCCCTACGGCTACCTTGTTACGACTTCACCCCAGTCATGAACCACACCGTGGTAAACGTCCCCCCGAAGGTTAGACTATCTACTTCTGGTGCAGCCCACTCCCATGGTGTGACGGGCGGTGTGTACAAGGCCCGGGAACGTATTCACCGCGACATGCTGATTCGCGATTACTAGCGATTCCGACTTCATGGAGTCGAGTTCCAGACTCCAATCCGGACTACGAACAGCTTTTAAGGATTCGCTCCAGGTCGCCCCTTCGCTTCCCTCTGTACCGTCCATTGTAGCACGTGTGTAGCCCTACCCGTAAGGGCCATGATGACTTGACGTCGTCCCCGCCTTCCTCCGGTTTGTCACCGGCAGTCTCCTTAGAGTCCCCACCATAACGTGCTGGTAACTAAGAATAAGGGTTGCGCTCGTTACGGGACTTAACCCAACATCTCACGACACGAGCTGACGACAGCCATGCAGCACCTGTACCAGTGTTCCCGAAGGCACACTCGCATCTCTGCAAGCTCCACTGTATGTCAAGGGTAGGTAAGGTTCTTCGCGTTGCATCGAATTAAACCACATGCTCCACCGCTTGTGCGGGCCCCCGTCAATTCCTTTGAGTTTTAATCTTGCGACCGTACTCCCCAGGCGGTCAACTTATCGCGTTTGCTGCGCCACTAACTTTCTCTATAAAGCCAACAGCTAGTTGACATCGTTTACAGCGTGGACTACCAGGGTATCTAATCCTGTTCGCTACCCACGCTTTCGTGCCTCAGTGTCAGTATTAGGCCAGGCAGCCGCCTTCGCCACTGGTGTTCCTTCCGATCTCTACGCATTTCACCGCTACACCGGAAATTCCACTGCCCTCTCCTATACTCCAGTCCAGCAGTCTTATCTGACCAGCCTAGGTTAAGCCCAGGAATTTCACAGATAACTTACCAAACCACCTACGCACCCTTTACGCCCAGTAATTCCGATTAACGCTCGCACCCTCCGTATTACCGCGGCTGCTGGCACGGAGTTAGCCGGTGCTTCTTCTGTGGGTAACGTCAATCCAGTCAGCTCTTAACCAACTGAACTTCCTCCCCACCGATAGTGCTTTACAACCCTCAGGCCTTCTTCACACACGCGGCATTGCTGGATCAGGGTTCCCCCCATTGTCCAATATTCCCCACTGCTGCCTCCCGTAGGAGTCTGGGCCGTGTCTCAGTCCCAGTGTGGCTGTCCATCCTCTCAGACCAGCTACCGATCATAGCCTTGGTAAGCCCTTACCTCACCAACTAGCTAATCGGACGTAGGCTAATCTTAAAGCGCCAGGCCATAAGGTCCCCAGCTTTACTCCAAAGAGCATATGCGGTATTAGCCCGAGTTTCCCCGGGTTATCCCCCTCTCTAAGGCATATTCCTACGCATTACTCACCCGTTCGCCACTCGCCATCAGTCCAGCAAGCTGGACCATGCTGCCGTTCGACTTGCATGTGTTAGGCATGCCGCCAGCGTTCAATCTGAGCCAGGATCAAACTCTTCAGTTCAATACCTAGCGCTAGTCTACACTAGCTTCTTTTCTTCAAGCACTCCAAATTCCTTCAAAGCGCCCACACAGTTTGTCTTCTAACTTCTTAATGAACTCGCCCCAAAAGCGTCTGCACATTCTAACCATTTCTCATCTACTGTCAATCGCTTTTTTTACTTTTTTTGAAAAATTAAATTCTGCTCTACATAATCCTGTACATTGTTTAATCTTTTCTTCCGATCAAGATAAAAAGAAAGAACAACAGCTACACCTAAAACAATAATCAACAGTGAAAGAGCCTGGGGATAGCTAAAACCTAAAAAGAGCATTTTCCCGATAAGCGGCTGCAAAAGCAGGGCGCTGCTCATAAGGATCATGTTTGAAGTTGAAAGCGCAGTGCCGCGATGGCTTACCTTCACGGCATCTTTGACAACAGCAAATACTTGTATATATCCCGATGAAAAAAAACCTAACAAAAGTAACAAAAAATATAGCGCCCATAAGGACAAATGTGGAATATAAACCACAATCATCAGCAGCAATGTCGTCGCAAGAGCAAAAAAGCCTAAGAAAAGGCGTCTTTTATCCTCGTAATAACGCACAAGCCAAGCAAGAAAAGGACCGCCTATGCCTATGCCCAGAAAAATCATTGATATAAGCGAACCTACCGTATGTAAAGAGATGGGATGATATTGATGCTCAATAAAAGAAACACCCCACAATGTAGCAAAAACGTTAATAATGGACACCATGGCAAAGCCATAGAAACCAGCTATCCAGACCTGTTGATTCAAAAGAACTTGTCCTAAGATGGTAGGCAAAGAACCGCGTTGATACTCTTCTTCCTGGCTTAAATAATCAGCCTGATCATGAATGAACAAAGCCACCAAAAGGGTGATCAGTAAAACCATAAAACCTACAATCATCAAGGTTAATCGCCATCCATAATGAGTAATGACCCAGGCCATTCCTATTTCACCTAGAGTCACACCCATCATAGCCAGTGTTTCAGCTAACCCGACAAATAAAGCAAATTGACGACCTGAAAACCAGGTTGCCGTCACATAGAGCATTCCGACAAAGCCAAATCCGCTACCCATGCCCATCAGCAGACGAGAAACAAAAGCCTGCCAATAAACCTGGCTGTATGCTAACAGAAAAATACCGGCGGCTAGTATCATTGAAGCTGTGATAAGCACCTTACGAGCACCCAGACGATCATAGGCTAATCCTACAGGAATCTGCATCAACACATAGGTTATAAAAAAGGCGGCAGAAAGCGAACCCACCTGTGTCGAGGTCAAATTGAAATCCATTTTCCATGATGCTGCCATTAAACCAGCAGTGGCCTGCAGAAAAAACTGAAACAACACAAAGCTGGTCGCAATCGCCCAATTTAATACGGGTAATATTGTTTTTTGTTTTATCATACCTGCCCCAATGAGAAAAATGAGTTATCCATCGCATAACACACTAAATTTTAGATTCAGAATGAATTAACAGCTGCATTTAAGAAAAAATGATCAGAGAAACTTTATTTTTTATGAGGGTATTCATCCATTAGTTTCTGAAGCGAAAATTTATATAATTTAGAGCAAATTCCAGTTTGAGGCGAATAGCCTGTTCTACTTAACGAACTCCATCTAAAATTTACACCTCAGGCAAATTCGCTGCCAAAAATCTAATGAATGACGCGCCCTAAAACAGCTTGAGTTATTAAAAGATAAATCATCCGCAAATATTGCTCAAAATCAAAACAAAACCTTAAAACTCAACGTCAATTGGTTAAATTTTAACTCAAAAGTGAGTAATATAAAACCAAAAAATAAGATCATATAGCCATTCCCCTCATCGTATATTTAATGTGCTCGAGATAAAAGGCCTAATGATTCTAAAATAAATATTTGCCTCGCAAAAAAGTAAATTTATTGCACTGAGTTCAGTCAAAAAGCTGATAACAGTAAGAAAACCACTTGCTTGCTTATGTTGAGCTGATGTTATAGTTATAGTTATAGTTACATCTATGGATAAAACAGGGAGTCAATATGAAATGTTATGCCATAGCCGTTAAGTTTGGCGCTGAAAAAATGGAGTGGGTAACCGCTCATAGCAGCTTATGGACCAGTGTATTCTTCCAAAATATGGAAAAATATTATGAGTTGGAAGTTGAAAAATTTCTACAGGGCATGAAGCCGGGCGATCAACATATCGCGCAAAAAAACGGTTATTGTCTACATGCTCAAAGGCACATGGATGATTATTGTATCATCATTACCGATCAGCTTCTCAGTAGAGGCCAGCTTGCCCATCTAACCACTTATCTGCTCGTGCTCGAAGAAAAAGTAAATAAATCCATCGTCTTTAAAGATTTTGAGCAATATTGCAGCGATCGTAAGCTCCGACAAATCAAAGAAGAGCTAGAAGAAACCAAAAAAATCATGACCGACAACATCGATAAGCTTCTGGAACGCGGGGAGCGTATTGAACAATTGATAGAAAAAACGGAAGAGTTATCCAGAAATGCCAAGCAATTCAAACATGAAGCAGAAGAACTGAACCGTTGTTGGCCGAGCTGTACGATACTTTAATCGTTAATTTTTCCAATCGTCATCATAGATATTTTTGAGCTGGATAACATCCGCTCTGTTGTAAAAAATGAAAATTTTTCTTTACAAAACAATCAGAAGTTACGGTTGCGGAGAAAAATTTTTAATGGATTGAACTTCAGCCTTACGCGCAGATTTTTTTAAATTAAAAAACGATACCCTGTATTACGATGGCAAAGAAATGATGATTAAAAATAAGCTAAAATTAAGATGAGTAGAATTAACCAGGGTATTAGTTATGATCAGGCACTTAAACATTTTAGCTATTGTCTTATTTCTACTTCCTATTGTTTCACAGGCAGAAACTATATATAAAGGAGCATCCCCCTATGGAAAAATGGTAGAAATTCCTAATCCAAATAAACAATTATTGCCAAATCCCTTTCCCGTTTATAGTAACGACGATGTTGTGATTATAAATCATCCGATGCCAGGATTTAGTAAAATCAATATTCCTCTAGACAACGGTTATAAGAAAAATCCTGGTTGTTACATTATGTGTTATTCCCACCAACAAGGTTTATACAAAGCAGCAAAAGATATTTATGCCCAAGGTATGGTACGCGTAGCCGGCACTTATGATAATAATAGAATTTGTCAACCAACAGGCGATGAACAACAAGTTATCAGTGCCATGCAAAAATATAAAGATCTGTGTAACCACAAAATAAAAAATTGTGCAAACGATTGCTGGGCTGGTGGTGATACCGGTGGATGGTATGGAATGCAATTAAATCCATAATAAACTCATGTTACGCACTAAACCTTGCTGCTCCCTGAAATTTAATTAAAATTTCATCCCTGATTTTTAGGGAGGAAGATTTAATGGATATGCTTGATATTTATACTGACTATTTAATTTGCCAGAATAAATATGCCACAGCTACAGGTTTATCGGAGATGTTGGATGGTGAATTTGCGCACGACAAGGTGACACGATTTTTACGACTACAAGATTTTGGTTCCAAAGCGCTCTGGAATTATGTCAAGAAGTCAGTCAGGGAGAGTGAAGCATCAGACGGTGTTCTTTTATTGGATGACTCGATTGAGGAGAAGTCTTATACCGATGAGAATGAAATTAATTGTTGGCATTATTCCCATGCTAAAGGTGATGTGGTCAAAGGGATTAATATCCTGACCTGCATGGTTCGGTATGGTGACTTCAGTGTTCCTGTTGGTTATGAAGTTATCAAAAAAGACGTTGCTTTTTGTGACATTGAAACAAGGCAAGCTCGCAGAAAGTCATCCACGACTAAAAATGAACTTTTTCGCAAGCTTATCGCACAAGCGGTTAGTAATCATGTGTTGTTTGACTTTGTACTTGCGGACAATTGGTTTGGCTCGAAGGCCAATATGGCTTACATCCATAATGACCTTCAAAAATCGTTTATTATTGGGATTAAATCTAATCGAACCTTAGCTTTATCCAAAAACGACGCCAACAACGGACGGTACACAAAAGTCAGAGAATTAGAGCTTGAAGAGGACATAGCCCACACAGTCTATCTCAAGGGATTAGACTTCCCAGTGAGGCTTTTGAAGAAAATTTTCAAAAACGAAAATGGTTCTACAGGTGTTCTCTATCTCGTTTCTAATGACATGACCAGTAGTGCCGAACGTCTTTATGAAGTGTACCAGAAACGGTGGCGGATTGAAGAGTATCACAAGTCAATTAAACAAAATGCAAGCCTGAACAAATCTCCAACCCGCACGGTTAAAACACAATCCAATCATATCTTTGCCGCAATCATTGCATACTGCAAACTGGAAATGATGAAAATAAAGACAAAATTGAATCACTTTGCCATCAAGTACAAATTAATACTCAGGGCTAACCAAATTGCCATGCAGGAGTTAAAAAATATGGCTCGTTAAAGTCAATTGTGCGTAACATGAGTAATAAAGAGAAGAATAGAGATATAGGTTCTGTGCACTTATTCAGGTTGTAAATTCGGCTGATTTTCTCAAGTTTTCGCTACAACAAAAATGATAAGTGCACAGAACAGAGGATTAGCCGTTGTGCTACAGTATTGCTGTTAGATTGTTTGATGTGGACAGAGGACGATAACTGTTCTTGAGCTTTGAGGAAAAAGAGTACTAGCCAACTGACTGTTTTTTTGCTAGTCTCTGCAATTCATGTATGGTGGTTGCAGGGGTCCCCCCGCGACGATAGATCATGAACCCCGTCAGGCCCGGAAGGGAGCAGCGGTAGTGATTGATTCGTGCACGGGGCATGGCTCCTGTAATCGCCGCCCAAATTTTGTGAAAGCCCTTATGAGCTATCTAGCACTAGCGCGCAAATGGAGGCCACGTACTTTCTCTCAATTGGTCGGCCAGACACATGTCAGTAAAGGTTTGATTAATTCGCTTAATCAACAGCGCTTACACCATGCCTATTTATTTACTGGTACGCGAGGGGTCGGCAAAACCAGTATTGCGCGACTTCTGGCAAAAGCGCTCAACTGTGAACAAGGAATCAGTGCCGAACCTTGTCTAAACTGTGAGAATTGTCGAGCCATTGAGCAGGGGAGCTGTATTGATCTGATTGAAGTGGATGCCGCTTCAAGAACAGGCGTAGAGGATACGCGGGCCTTGCTCGACAATATCCAGTATGCAGCGACCAGTGCCCGCTTCAAGATATATCTCATCGATGAGGTACACATGCTTTCCCAGCACAGCTTTAATGCTCTGCTGAAAACCCTGGAAGAGCCACCCCTTCATGTGAAATTTCTACTGGCTACGACGGACCCGCAAAAACTACCTGCAACGGTCTTATCAAGATGCTTACAATTCCATCTCAGGCACCTGTCTGTTGAACTTATCAGCAAGCATTTAGCCTATATTCTGAAAGAAGAAAAAATTGCTTATGAAGCAGAGGCCTTAACCTTGCTTGCACAAGCGGCCAAAGGCAGCATGCGTGACGGTTTAAGTATACTTGACCAGGTGATCGCAAGTTGCGACGGCAAGATTCTTACACAGGAGCTTAAACATCTTCTTGGTTATACACAGCAGGATTATGCGCTGCAAATTTTACAGGCGCTGGCTGAGCAAAATGCAAAACAGCTTCTCGACTTAAGCCGGCAAATTGCTATGGAAGGCTCCCATTTCAACCATGTGCTTGAAGAAATCATTCAATACTTACATCAAATAGCCATTTATCAAACCTTACCCGAGCTTCAAACTGAAACGGTGTTTACAGGAGAAATAACGCAACTTGCAAGCCTGTTTTCAGCAGAAGATATTCAATTATTCTATCAAATTGCTATTAAAGGAAGTGAGGAAGTACATCTTGCACCTACATTAGCCATTGGCTTTGACATGACTATTCTGCGCATGTTGACCTTCAGACCTGCGCCAACAGCAAAACAGCCGCCTTTGGCCTGGGAAATGAAGAACAACATGGAAAACAACATGCTCAAGCCTTCTGCCTCTTTGGACAAAGAGGAAAAGCTAAACAATGATTCTATAAATACAGAAGAAAAAGTCTCTTTGCCAGAACCGGCGCTGAAAGCCGGCGAAGAAGAGCATTGGACGGTGATTCTACCAAAGCTTAAACTCCGTGGACTTACGCTGAATGCCGCTGAAAACATGGAATTGCTTCATAAGGAGAGCGGACGAATCCATTTCAGGGTCACCAAAGGACATTTGTCTCTTTTTACTCCCGCGGTTATTCAACGCATTGAAACATCACTAACAGATTATTATCGACAAACGATTAAAATTAAACTGTGCAGCGAGGGCCTTGTGAACGATTCACCTGCGCAGCAAAAACAGCGCCACAAAGAGGAAAATTTAAAACTTGCCGAACAGGCTCTCAATGACGATCCGATCTTTCAGCAAATTCAAGAGGATTTTTCTGCCAAAATTATTAAAAATTCTATTGAGCCCTTGCAAGATGATTTATAATTAAGTAACACAACAACGATGAGGTACACATGGATATTAATCAAAATCTTGGTAATCTGATGAAAGAAGCGCAAAAGATGCAACAACGTATGCAGGAGGCGCAACAGGAATTAAGCAAACTCACTGTAATCGGTAAGTCCGGTGGGGGTATGGTAGAAGTTGAAATGAATGGCCGTCATGACGTTTCAAAATTTAAAATCAATCCTTCCTTGCTGGACGATGTTGAAATGCTGGAAGACCTTGCAGCTGCTGCTGTTAACGATGCTGTGCGTAAAATTGAAAAAGCGTCCAAAGAAAAAATTGGTCAGTTAACCGCTGGTTTAAATTTACCAACGGATTTAATGGGACAAGGTGATAAAGAGGAATAATCCCAAACATGGAAATGATAAGCAGCCTGGTGAACGCTTTCCGCTGTCTGCCGGGCATCGGTCCAAAATCAGCCCAACGTATGGTCTATCATTTATTGCAATACCAGCGACAACAGGGCTTGCACTTGGCCCAATGTCTAGAAAAGGCCATGCAAAGCATTGGTCACTGCCAACGCTGTAATAATTTTACCGATCTTAACCTTTGTTCTCTTTGTCAAAATCCCGACCGAGACTGGTCCACACTTTGTGTGGTTGAAAGTCCATCAGATCTAACAGCCATTGAACAAAGTTACGCTTATCAAGGCGGTTATTTTGTACTTATGGGAAAGATTTCTCCCATTGATGGGCTTGGACCGGAAGAAATAGGACTTCCCCAGTTACGCTCTTTAGTCCTTAAACATCAGGTGCAGGAAGTCATTCTCGCTTTAAGCCCAGGCATTGAGGGACAAACTACGGTTCATTTCATTCATCAATTATTACAGGGTCAACCCATAAAAATCAGTCAGCTTGCACACGGTATCCCCTCTGGTGGAGAACTTGAATATTTGGACAGCAATACGATTGGCAGCGCGCTTCGTAACAGAGCCATCGTGAATATCTGATAAGATGATGAAAAAAAAGCTTTTTAAAATAATTCAAATCCTTACTGTTTCTCTGATTTTATCTTTTTTAGCACAACTTTCTTCTGCTACCAGCAATAAACATCACTGGCCGATGTGGGAAGCTAATAACCCTCTGTCAAAAAAACGAATTTCCCATCAGGAGTGGCAAACCTTTCTTGAGCGCAACGTATTTACGAATAAAGAAGGCATTAATATGATTGATTATGCCAACATGGCTCAAGAAGATAAAAAATTGTTGCGAAACTATCTGCATCGCTTGTCGACTATTAATATCGATAATTATAATCGAAAAGAACAATTGGCTTATTGGATTAACCTCTATAACGCCTTAACGGTAAGAACGGTAGCTAAATACTATCCTGTCACCAGCATCAAAGACATTAAAATTTCTCCAGGGCTTTTCAGTATAGGTCCTTGGGGAGCTAATTTAATTGTCGTAACCAATACTGCTTTATCCCTTGATGAAATAGAAAATCGCATTATTCGACCCATTTGGAATGATCCGAGGGTTCATTATGCCCTTAATAATGCCAGCATTGGGGCAGCCAACCTCAGTAAAAAAGCTTACCAGGGAGACACGCTCGATGAGCAACTTAATGAGGCGGCCACAAATTATATTAATTCATTGCGCGGAGTGCAGGTGATTGAAGGCAAGCTTATTGTTTCAAAAATTTATGAATGGTATGCCGAAGATTTTGGTGAAAATAAACAGGATATCCTTGAGCACATCAAACAAGTTGCAAGAGAACCCTTGCGCAGCCAGCTCAAACATATCAATACCATTGACAGCTATGTTTATAATTGGCATTTGAATGCCCCTGCTCTTTCTTAATTAAACATCGATGTTCTTATCGTCCCCTTTCCTCGATTTTTCAAATGACCTAAGTTCGCTATCCATCTCATATTTGCTAAAATTTGAGCTAAAATCATTTTCATTTCATGTAAGATATATCCATGCGATCTAAAATTTTCAGTCATTTTTTACTATTTAATCTACTTTTTTTTAGTTTACAGCTTATCTTTATCCTCAATAAAAGTAGCAGTTTCATTAGTGCTGTCCCACTTCCATGGCAAGTACACACGGAATTGCTGTTAACCCTTTTTATTCATATTGGCCTCTACTGCATTTTGTCTTTTATACAGAGTCTATTGCTGATGGGGGTAATGGCCCACTACCGGCATTTTTTCACATGGCAGCAGGGATTAATCATTATTTGGGCATTAACCGTTTGCGCATTAGTCACAGCCAATATTTATTTTTTCCCCTTAAGTCTATTCAGTAAACTGTTTTCACCACCTATTCCGAGAAGTATTGTTACTTTTCTTCTACTGCTCTCGTCAGGCGTTCTGACTTTATTATGTATCAATGCGCTTTTAAGTCCTTTTCGAAAGTCTTTCATCATCATTTCTGTCGCATTATTTATTGTGTTTTTTGCTCATATTCCAGGCATCTTGCAGAATAAAAAATCATCTGAAATACATAAAAAGCCCAATATTATTCTTATAGGCATCGATTCTTTAAGCCCAGACAATATCAACAAGGAAAACATGCCTCACCTGACCCGTATTCTTGAAAACAGCACGATATTTACTGATACCATTAGCCCATTGGCAAGAACATACCCCGCCTGGACCAGCATTCTTACTGGGCTTTATCCTAAACGGCATCATGCCCGTTATAATTTAATTGCCAAAAACATGGTTAAAAGCCCAGCCAGCATTGCCTGGGATTTAAAACGACAAGGCTATCTGACCGTTTTTGCCACTGATGATCGTCGATTCAACAGCATAGGAAAAGAATTCGGCTTTGATAAAACGATTGGTCCGCAATTTGGCGTGAATGATGTGATACTAGGTGCTTTTAATGATTTTCCCTTAAGTAATTTGTTGATTAACTTACCCGCCGGCTACTGGCTCTTTCCTTACAATCATATGAACCGTGCTTCCTATTTTTCCTACTACCCACAAACCTTTAACAAACAGCTTAAAACACAAGTAAAGCGGCTGGAATCAAAAAAGCCGCTCTTTTTAATCGTACATTTTACCTTACCACACTGGCCTTATGCCTGGGCTGTCTCCTTACCGGCACAGGTTAAGGATGAATATAGCATGGAAGAACGGGAACAGCTGTATAAAGCAGCTTTAAAGCGTGTCGATTTTCAGCTGGCTGATACGGTTAACTGGTTAAAAAAACAAAGCTATCTCAATAATAGTTTTTTGATGTTTCTAAGTGATCACGGCGAAGCATTGTATGTAAAGGGTTCAAGGCCAATCACATTAGAAAAATATCAGGGCGTCAAACCAAGCCCATTTTTTGATTATTTAAAAAGAAAAACAGCAACAGAGTTAGACAAAAGTGCAGGACATGGCTCAGATTTATTAAGCCCGGAGCAATATCGCTGTCTTCTGGCTTTTAAATGGTATTCTCAGGGGAAGCTCATTAACAAGCCCGCAAAAATAAGTACCAGAGTTAGTCTAATTGACGTTGCCCCGACTCTTTATGATTTTATGGATACTGCAAAGCAACGGAAAATGGATGGTATATCTTTACTCCGTCAAATTATTTATCCTTCCGCCCAACTTCCTGAAAGATCATTTTACCTGGAAAGCGGCATGCTGCCCAATCAGGCACTCACTCAGGAAAAAGCAAGGAAGCTGGGACAAAAACTGTTTATAGTAAATGCCTCTGGTGAGCTTGAGCTTAAGAAAGATCAACTTCCCTATCTTGATGAAATGAAGCTTTATGGCATTATATCCGGGGATTGGCTGTTGGCTTTGTATCCGGATGACAAGGAGTATATTACTGTTATTCAGAACTTATCCTCTCATCAATGGACCGATGATAAAGACAGTCCATTTTACAAAAAATCGAAAGCTGAACAATTACTTAAACAGCTTCAGAATTTTCTACTGCATTAAACAATTGCTCAAGGGATTTATTTTCTTTGACACCAAGACTGTCATACACAGTCAATATCCGTAAAACCGCATTTCGTTTTCTACGCCCTGGTTTTTTAAGCGGTTTACTAAAATCCACCGGATAGGCTTCTGTGAATATTTGGCGATGAGCCAGTTCTACACGCAGCGCTTCCATTATACTTTGAAGTGCCTGAAACACCCGAAAAACAGCTTTCTTTTCCGTCTCTTTTAATTCTGGCAGCCATCTCAGTTGCCGTTGTTCAATAACCGCTCGAAGGAGGCGTAATAGATAGCTGCTGTCCTTGTTAGCAAAATAACCATATAAATCCAGACATTCCGTAGTTTTAAGAGGCTTATAGAGCAAAGTCATTTTTTGTTGAAACTGTTGCTCATTAAATTCAGCTTCAATGCTTTGATGCATCAATGCCTGTTGTAATACCATCACTGCATCGATCAGTCGAGAAGGATTAAACCAGAATTTATAGGCACGAAACATGTCATACAATTTATTATCGATGTTTTTCTGATCATAACCGCCTATATGACTTACTTTGTATTCTTTTACGATCTGCTGTAAAGATTCTTTGCACAAAGGATTTACCTGAAATCTGATTCCCTGCAGCAACTCATCACCGTGAAACAACAGATCATTTACCGGGGGAATATGATGGTGAAGGCAGTAATGGATCAGTTGTTGTTGCAAATGTTCAATCACTTGATAAAGTGAATCCAGTCTAGTACGAACCGATAGTAATTTTTCAGACGGGATTTTCGCATCAAACAAGTGATCCGGGTTCAATTTAAAATAAAATACGGCATTAAAAAAATGAACAAATTCCTGATCTGAAAAAAAATACAGCCACGTCTGAATACCTGAAAGCGGATGGCTGAATAATACACTGATCAAGTCATAGACTTCTGTACTATAAATATTGCAAATTTCTACCAAATGTTTTAACCAAATATCGGGGGTTTTAGCTTTAAGAAGAACATCGAAGACTGAAACCTGGGGCTCAATCATGCTCGTGAAGTTATCCTCACTTTCTTTATTGAGCAAGACATATTTAAATTGACAGTATTGTCTGATTAAATCTTTGATATATTTTCTCTGATCACTCGGTAAAAAGCTTTTGGTCAGCTTTTGCTTGCCGTTCATAATCCTTGTATAAATTTTCTTTGCAGATACATTGGAAAAACTGCTGAAGTGGTCAGGATAAAAGGTTTCGCCATACATTTGCAGATAATCACAATAATGCTGAATGATTTGCTCACATAATGTAGTTACCTCAGTCAGAGGAAATGTTGCCTTATCAAAAGAACAATAGCTTCTATGCAAATCAAGTTCATATTGATTTAATTTATATTTGATCAGGGCTTTTTTCCGACAATCATCACTAAGCAACCATTGCAAATTTACTGAAGAATGATGAGTCATTTTTTACTCCTTAATCAACTTTGATAAAGAGCAAGCCATTATTTTTACTATAACAGGACTTATGAAAAAACCCTAATCTCTTCTCTCTTCGTATAAAGTTTTCAAGTCTGTTATTTAATTCGTCTAAATTATTGAAAACCCTTTATGCTTCGATCTTCTTTTGAAGTGTTTGAAAATAAGTAAAACAATTTTCTCTTGTTAAAAAATGGAAAGTCCTTGAATTTATTGCAAAATAAATTAAAATTTGTCAAAATTATAAACAAGAGTACTACTTTGGCTTAACTTTAATGGAAGAAAACGATTATTTACTTTTTTTTGATAAAGACCCGGTCGACCCAGAACTGGAAGATTATTTTAAAAATTTTAATATCAATATTGTTCAAAAAAGCAACTTAACAGCCGTTCAGCCCATGGCCACTTTACCAACGGCCATTTTAATCAGCTGGTCGCTATTGAAAGAGCAGCCGGACATGCTACAAACCATTTACCAATCGTTTCAAACACCGCTTATCGTCATTCAGGAGCATCGCGATGAACAAAGCTGTGTCAACCTCCTTGAAAAAGGTGCAGATGATGTGTTGGTCAAACCTTTACTTCCTCGAGAGCTGCACGCACGAATTAATGCTATCCACAGGCGCGTAACGGGTATGCAATCGCAAATGGCCGAGGATAAAGAAGTTTTAAAATTTGCCAATTGGCGTCTTTACCCTTCCTCCAGACAAGTGTTTGACGAGAACCATGAAGAACTAACCCTGAGTGCAGGTGAATACGATCTGTTATATGCATTTATACAGCAACCTCATCAGGTACTGACACGGGAATTTTTATCTCAGATCACCAAACACAGTGATCTTGGGCCCCTTGACCGGCGAATTGATGTACAAATCAGTCGTCTGCGTCATAAAATAGAACCCCAGGCGAAAAAACCCGGACTCATTAAAACTATTCGTAATGAGGGATATCTATTTACCGCGAATGTCTTGGTCCTGAAAGAAAGCGAGTTGTAGCTCACATTCCATACCGCGTACTCTGCCTCGACCTGGCTCATTTTCCTGAATTGTTACCCACAATAAAGAAACAAATCTAAAATCCGATCTTTTTTGTTATCTTTCCAGCTTTTACTATCTTGACGCTTTTTATCGTTTTCTCGCCAACCTTCAGAATTTCAATCCGATATTGCTCAATCATCAAACAGCAATCAGCCGGTGGTATATAACCCAAATACTCAATGATCAAGCCACTGAGAGTTCGCGGGCCTAGAGAAGGCAATTGCCAAGCCATTGCCCGATTGAGCTGACGTAAGGTAATGCTGGCGTCAACGATCACTGAACCGTCTTCCTGAGGAACGATATCACGACTTAAATCAGCAATATCTGTGGTAAATTCTCCCACCACTTCCTCAAGAATATCCTCCATGGTCACTAATCCCTGAAGATCACCATATTCATCCACCACAAAACAGCTACGTTTTTTCATTTTGCGAAAATTTAAAATCTGCACATTTAAAGGTGTACCTTCCGGTATAAAATAAGGTGTCTCGGCAATATTTAACAGTGTCTCTTTATCCAGTTGATCTTCTAAAAGTAAATGCAAAACCCTACGGAGATGGACCATGCCAACAATATTATCAATTGAATCGCGATACAAAGGCAGGCGGGTATGCTGCGTGGACTCCAATTGCTCGAGCACTTGCTGCCAGGATTGCTCCAAATCAATACCAACGATATCAGCACTGGGGACCATGATATCTTCCACTGTAGCTCCTTCCAGATCAAGCAGGCTCAACAGCATGCTTTTATGTTCCGACGGCAAAATCCCACCGGCTTCATGAACCATGGAACGCAACTCTTCTCCTGAGAGTGCCTCAGTGTGCACCCGGTTTACCGATAAACCAAAAAGACGAAGAATTGCTTTGGCTATCCAGGATATAATAAAAACAAAAGGGGCAAAAAGTATCTGTAAAATTCTCAATGGTCCCGAAGTAAGGAAGGCAACCTGCTGAGGATATAAAGCCGCCAGTGTTTTAGGTGTCATTTCGGAAAACACCAAAATTACCATCGTTAACAATATCGTCCCAATCGCAACTCCTGCATCTCCATAAACACGTTGACCAATTAGTGTAGTCACTGTTGAAGCCACAATATTAGCCAGAGTATTGCCAATTAATATCACGCTTAACAATTGATCTGGTCGCGAAAGCATTGTATAGACACGGATAGCTCTTTTATTTCCTTTTTTAACCAAATGTCTTAATCGATAACGATTTATAGACATTGTGCCTATTTCAGAGCCTGAAAAAAATCCCGATAAAAAAATAAGAAAAAGAAGAATGAGCGCCAGAGTAGTAAGAGAAAAATGCACTGAACTTCCTTATATTGAATAACAATACAAAAACCAATCATAACAAAAATGACAAAAAGCACCATTGCCTGAGATGATGCTTTTTATCCTTTTTATATTCCGATTTATTTATTAGATAACTCCAAAAATAAGAAATTTTAAAAAAACTATTGAGAAAAGACCATAATCTGCGTTATGTTGGAAGAACCCGTTATAAAAATGGGTTTAATAATCGTCATTTAAGGATAAATGATAAGTGTTCACAAAAGGAGGAGTTATGGCTAAAGGCGAAGTTAAATGGTTTAATAACGCCAAAGGTTGGGGATTCATCATTCCAGAACAAGGTGGAGATGATATTTTTGTTCATTTCTCAGCCATTAATGGTGCAGGATATAAAACACTTACTCCCGGGCAAATAGTGACTTATGATGTAGAAGAAGGAGAGAGAGGACTTCATGCATCAAATGTAACTGCGCTGGATGAGATAGCAGAAGAAGAAATGGCTTAGTCCCGCTAACAGAGTTTGTTAGAAATCAGCAGGCAAACGAAGTATGTTGCTGGCATGTTCATGTAAAAAACTCCATGACAGTGGGCTATTGATTTTTTAACAAGCTCTTGTTACCTATCTTCCTCACCATCGTATTTTTAGCATTTATGGTCAAAATCACTCTGGCAATTTTCAGCAAAAAAAGATGCAGACGCGCAATGTGTCAGTTGTTATACACAATCTTTATAATTTCTACATGCAAAATGAGGCCTCACCACTGATATCGGTAATATAAATCCACAACCAGGCTGGTGTTTGTCTTATCTTCAGGTATGATAAACGTAATGGGTCACTTCCAATGTTAAAGATTTATCTAACGGTAGGATTTTCGTTCAACATGGACCAAATAAGGCCGTTCAAGGAGGTTGATCTCTTGCTGATAAACAAGTTTAATTCATTTTTGATGATATGAAAAAAGGTTTGCTTCTCATTAACCTCGGAACACCTGAGCATCCCGATATATTCTCGGTGGGACGTTATTTGAGCGAATTTCTTGCCGACAAAAGAGTCATTGATCTGCCAGCTCCGTTACGGTATCTCTTATTATATGGCTTTATTTTACCTTTTCGTCTTAAAGCCTCTACAGCAGCCTACCGCTCCATATGGACAGCAAAAGGCTCGCCACTTTTATATCACAGCCAACGACTGGTCAAAAAAGTTCAGCAGAAAGCAGGAAATGAGTGCAAGGTCGTTCTGGGCATGCGTTATGGCCGTCCAAGTATTGATGAAGCGCTACAATCGCTTAAATCATGTGAACATATCACCATTTTACCTTTATACCCACAGTATTCATCAGCAGCCACAGGTTCATCCATAGAATACTGTCTCCATCTTATGAAAACACAAACCATTTTTCCTTCTCTGAAGATTATCAGAGATTTTTATCAACATCCTGCATTTATTAAAGCCCAAGCTGAACTTATCGCTCCTTTTTTTACAAAGCAGGATCACTTGTTATTCAGTTACCATGGTTTACCCGAACGACAACTGCTCAAAAAGGCATGTCCTGTTCTCTGCCAGAGAGAGTGTAGGCCCATGATGCTGGATAATCAGGCTTGCTACAGAGCACAATGTTACCAAACCTCCCGCCTGCTAGCGCAGCAATTAAACCTTACAGAAACTCAGTTCAGTACTTCATTCCAATCAAGGCTGGGCAAAACACCCTGGATCAAGCCCTATACCGACGAAATGCTCCCACTGCTCATCAGCAAAGGCATTAAACGACTCGTGGTCGCCTGCCCATCTTTTATGGCCGATTGTCTGGAAACGCTTGAAGAGATTGGAATACGGGCCAGAGAACAATGGCTGGCAGCGGGCGGTGAAGAACTCAAGCTTGTAACCTGTTTAAACGATAATGCATCCTGGGCTGAGGCGATATTGAAAATAACCAGAATCCATTCTTAATTCATGAGTTCCTCCAGATTCTACAGTCAGTAAACGCCCTTTCTCAGCCCCTTCCCAAAGCTTCTCTTAGGATAGCCGAGATGTTTTTTAGCACCCCATTCATACTATTGACCATACGCTATGCATTACAAATCTGATTTTTTGTGCTATATGAAAATAGAAGATGTTAAGGAGGAGAAAAATATGCCTAACAAGCGTTTTTCCGAGAGGCTTAATAATGAGCTCGATACCATCGGTGTACCTCAATCGACTTCTGAACGCATTGATGCCTTTGCCAAATTACTGAAAGTACCTAAATTTAAAGCAGAAGCTTTACTAAATGGCATGACCGTACCGGATGAACCATTGCTTTCCGCTATTGCTGAAGAGCTCGAGGTCAGCGCTGACTGGCTGATTGGCAAATCAGATGATAAGTCGGCGGCCAATTAAACAAGGATTCAAACTCTTTTTTATCCTCACAACAGATTGCCTTGAACCCCCGTTCGAAGTTTTAATGCTTCATAAACCACGTCAAATCAATGATTACTTCACTCCCGTCAGTAATAATGGTCAGTCTTCCGAAAATTCTGTGGGCAAATTCGGCTCATCAAATTTTTCAAATAAAGCCAGATGAAACAGAGCATCGCCGGTATTGGTTAAAGGGATATTCGATTTACCAATGATCACACCCTCTGCCGGGGAAAGAACGGCAATTTCATCCTCACCTAGCGGATCAACAATTAAAGCCAGCCTATCCTCTTTTTGCACCCTTTCTCCTAATGGCCTGGGGTGTGTAACCATGCCACTCATAGGAGCTCGAACCCAATAAGACGTTTTGGCAACCGCCACTCTGGAATCCAATGAGCGGGAAGATGATTTATGTGGTGAAATCATATGAAGTGAAGCCATGACTTTGAGAATACCTCTTACTCCAAGCCTGATAGCAAATTCATCAAAACGCAAGGCTTCTCCCGCTTCATACACGATCACTGGAATATCCAGATTGTCCGTGGCATGCCTTAAAGAGCCATCACGGAGGTTAGAAGGGAGCATTACCGGCGCTCCAAAGGACTCAGCAAGCAAGAAGGACTTCTGACAGGAGGCATTGTAACGAGTTTGAGGATAGTTTGAGCGGTGAATGGCTCCTGTATGTAAATCAATGCCATGTGTTGAATGCCGAACAACTTCTTTCATAAGCAAATAAGCCAGCCTCGATGCCAACGAGCCTTCTTCGGTACCTGGAAACTGACGATTCAAATCCCTTCTATCTGGTAAATATCGTGATTGAAGCAGAAAACCATAGACATTCACGATAGGTATGGTCATTAAGGTTCCATGCAGACGTTTGATTTGAGGTGAGTGATGCAAGCGCCGGATAATCTCCACACCGTTGATCTCATCTCCATGAATGGCCGCGGAGACAAAGAGTACCGGACCCTCTTTTTTGCCGTGAAACACATAAATGGGGACCTCGATGGGAGTCGATGTATGTAACATAGATAACGACAACTTTACACATCGTGATGAGCCGGCTTTAACCTCTTCGCCAGCAATAACAATACTTGCTCGTTTTGTCATCCTTGAAACCGTGTATGGATATTTTTAGGTTTGGCATGTTTTTCTATATATTGAATAATTTTAGCAGCAATATTCACCTGGGTCGTTTTTTCAATGCCTTCCAATCCAGGGGACGAATTGATTTCCAACACCAAAGGCCCATGGTTGGAACGAATAAGATCGACACCTGCAACTTTCAGTCCCATGGTTTTTGCCGCACTAACGGCAATAGCTCTTTCCTGAGGCGAAAGCTTCACCTTAACGGCTTTGCCTCCTTGATGAACATTGGCGCGAAAATCACCCTCTTTAGCCTGCCGCTTTATAGCAGCCACTACTTTGTCGCCAATAACAAAACAACGAATATCCGTACCATGTGATTCTTCGATAAATTCCTGCACCAGAATATTGGCATCCATTCCCTTAAAGGCATTGATGATGCTTACTGCCGATTGATGACTATCGGCAAGAATGACCCCTTTTCCCTGAGTCCCTTCCAACAACTTAATAACCAACGGAGCCCCACCCACCATACGAATCAAATCTTCCGTATCATCGGGGGATTGAGCAAAACTGGTCAAGGGCATAGGAATGCCTTTACGGGCTAATAATTGCAAAGCACGAAATTTATCCCTTGAACGGGAAATGGCAATCGACTCATTGACTGCGTACATTCCCATGGTTTCCATATGTCGTAATACAGCGGTCCCATAATAAGTAATCGATGCGCCTATGCGAGGAATAACCGCATCAAAACGAGGCAAAGCTTCACCTCCTCGATAATGTACTTTAGGATTTGAAGCCGCGACGTTTAAATAACAATAAAGAGGATTGATAATACTCACCTCATGGCCAGCCTCCTCGCCGGCTTCTTTCAATCTTTGGTGAGAATAAAGTTTTGGATTTGTAGCCAATATAGCGATCTTCATGTGTTTACATTCCAATATAAAGATGATGTTCAGTCTGTTTGTTCACATTCCATGTTGTAAATGGCTGCACTATACATCGCTCTTAGCGAATTCACCACTGCTTTTATTAAATTTAGGATCAAAATTTATCAGTAGCCACCATCTTTTATCTATTACTGATAAATTGATAAATAAATTATAGTGAAAATTTGATGTTAAGCTTTATAAGCTGGGGGAAGAATTATAGAAAAATGCAGTTCTTTTTTAAAACGGCTTTCAAAATGATCTACCGATGTAATGAAAAACAAGATCAAAGCTTAAGATAAATTCGCATTTACTAACATTGGACTTAACCATTTTTCAAGCAAAGGAATGCAATAGATTAAAGACCATAGAAGCGCACATTATATATAAAAGTCGCTTTAAATCGATGACTTAAGAAATAGAATAGCAGGAATTACCGCGGCATCGACCACGGTATTGCAACGCTCCGTATGGACCCCGCTATCAAGTAGCGGGGGTTCAATCTCTAAAAAATGGCTAAAGTCGAGTTAAAACGTATCTGGCTTAAGCTTGATCTTACTCAAAATGACTTTATTTTTTAATTAAATACAACTACAGAATTTTGCTTTACAGAATGATCCTTCTCTGCCCTTTGCACGAACTCTTTGAAGAAAGTCCGAGCCGTTTTGCCTGAGCGATTTGTCAGAGCCTCCCAGCCTTCATTATGGCCATTATCCAAACGACGAGCAGTTTCCATCTTTCTATCGCTTTTAAGGCTTTCTCTGGCTTCAGACAAGGAAGTCAATGCTTCACCTATTTTTTCCTTGGAGCAAGGATCTCCTGCAGTGCGTGTCACAGAAACTAATGCATCTATCTTCGCTTTTTTATCGCGTCTTTCTGAAGTCAGTTCCTTATGGATAGAAGCATAGTGAGGAATAACCGCATCATCAATTCGATTTTCTCTTATATTTTTCCTTGAGCGGACCACGATATAGTCTCTGTATTCTTCAGGAATATTTTTGAAAGCTTCGCCTGCATTAATTTCCCATTTTGCCAAAACAACACCTAATTTGATGAATGGTAATCAGTATCGTTAAAAGTGAATACGTGCAACGACCTCCAACTCGTGGATCGCGGATGGACAGAAAACAATGAAACAAATATTGATTTTTTCCAAATTTACGCGTACTTTCTAACACAATCAGGCTCCTTCTTAAGATTTTTATAATCTACGTCGGTCAACGTAGGTGCCTGATTATTAACACTTTCTATTTTAATTTGCCAGATAAATCAACTCTCTCTTCTACAGTTGAGATACTCTTATCGTTTGATTTTTGAACTTTGATGAAATCGCCCTGGAAAAAATTCTGGGTTCGAATTCCTCGTTTGAATTTATGAATAAAGGCTCGGCTTTCTTGTTTGTGCAGTGCGCTTTAAGTGCATCCGCACAAACAATCTTCAGAGGTTAAGAGACGAGTTGGATATAATCTTCAGCCAGTAGATCGGCTTGATGAGGTGTTGTAAAAAAGGCATTGAGTTCACCTTTTGGATTAAACAACATCACAGCCCCACTGTGCTGGATATCGTAATTTTCAGCGTCATCCTTACTTAAGGCTACTTTGGCATAGGCGATTCCCATTTCGCGGGTTAAGGTTTTTATGCGTTCGTTATCGCCACGAGCTCCGTAAAAATGCTTGTCGAACGCCGTGACATAATGACTTAATTTATCTAAGCTGTCGCGCTCAGGATCGATGGATACCATCACGACTTTTGGCATGGTTTTAATGCCTTTTTTCTCAAGTAGTCGATACATTTTTCCTAATTCTGCCATGGTGGTGGGACATACATATCCACAGTTGGTAAAGCCGAAAAACACCATGGTCCATTGTCCCTTCATGCTGTCATTGGTAAAGGGCTTTTGATCAATACCGGTTAATTGAAAAGAATTCACAGGACGCGGTTGCTCTAAATAGGTTCCGTGAAATTTATTGGTGTCAATTTTTTTGGAGAAAGGAAGGTGCTGAGCAACAAAAACACCAAGCATTAAGGCTGCAAAAGCCAACACCCCCACCACGGTTAATTTAACACGCTGAGCTTGATTTGCCATTTTATCCCCTTACAAATAATGATCAGTTAATAAAAACAAAAACAATAACATTAAATAGATTATCGAAAAACGAAACGTCTGCATCGCAATCACCGCACGCTCAAAACGATACAATTTTATCGCCCAAAACAAAAAACGCGCCCCCAGAATGGATGCTCCTGCAAGATATAACCAGCCGCTCATGCCCACAGCAAAAGGAAGTATACTGACGGCAAATAATAAAATGGTATATAACAGAACATTCAGTTTAGTAAATGCAATGCCATGGGTTACGGGCAGCATGGGAATTTTGGCATGTTTGTATTCTTCGAAGCGATAAATAGCCAATGCCCAGAAATGAGGTGGTGTCCAGGTAAAAATAATGAGCACTAAAAGCAGAGCTTCTGGATTAAGTTGATTGGTTACAGCGGTCCATCCAAGCAATGGAGGTGCAGCTCCTGCCAGACCACCAATCACAATATTCTGGGGGGTGGCTCGCTTCAAATAACCAGTATAGATGCCCGCATAACCTATCAAGGTCAAAAAAGTCAGCAAGGCAGTAAGTAGATTGACACAACAAATTAAAATCATCAGCCCGCTTATACCCAGAATCACAGCAAAAGTGAGGGCCCGCAAAACAGAAATGCGGCCATGTGCAACAGGTCTTTTTTTCGTGCGGGCCATGATGGCATCGATACGTCTGTCCACCAGGTGATTGATGGTCGCTGCACTGCCAGCACAAAGACCTATGCCGGACAAAGCGGTCAGTATCAAACTAAAAGACAACCAACCCGGGGTTGCCAAATACATGCCAACCAAAGCCGTTAATAACATTAACATAACCACACGCGGCTTACATAATTCCATGTAATCCCGCCAGGTCACCGATAAACGCTGCATGATCTCAATTTGCATAGCCCCCTCTCCTTGATTTCGTCAAATGCAGCATGGTAAAGAGTGTCGCCAGAAGCAAAGCCGCAACACCATTATGAGCAACAGCAACGGGTAGCGGAAGCAAATATATCACATTCATTACCCCCAAGGTAAATTGAATGAGCACTAACACCAGAGCCAGTGCCGCAGCCATGAAAAGAACAGAGCGAGGCTTGCTTCTGACCAAAACTGTGCTGGATAGCGCCAACACATATAAAGCAGTAATGATCGCGCCCACACGATGAACCATTTGAATGGATACCCTCACTTCATTCTCTAATAGCCCTCCCTGATAATTGGCACCGACGGGTGAAAACAGATTAAAGCCTTCAGAAAAATGCATGCTTGGCCAAAACACACCATTACAGCTTGGGAATCCCACACAGGACACACCGGCATAATTAGCGCTGACCCATCCTCCCAAAGCAATTTGGCAAAAGACAATGATGACTGCAAGCCCGATCCAGAGCCGATAGGATGGCAGATTTTCTGTAGGCCATTCACTGAGTTCAGCACGAAAACGGCACAGACTGGAAAAAATCATAATGCCGCCTAATAAATGAGCCATAACAACCACTGGCAGTAATTTTAAGGTCACCGTCCACATTCCCAATAAAGCCTGGAAAATCACCAGAAATAACAAAAACACCGGTAAATGCCAAGGCAAATGGTATCCCTTTCTGTGCTTATGCCAAACGGTGAGCAGCATTCCGAAAATCAACAAAGCAAGCATTCCTGCTGCATATCGATGAACCATTTCCGTCCAGGCCTTGCTCTTTTCAATGGGAAGCTGTGGATACTTGATCTGAGCATGATTTAAACCCTCATTTGTTGATGGCAAAACCATGCGTCCATAGCAGCCAGGCCAGTCCGGACAACCTAATCCGGCATCCGTCAATCGGGTATAAGCACCCAGCATAACCACACATAATGCGAGAAACATGGCAAGGGTGGCCATCTTTTTTAACGGTTTAACTGACATCTGAGTGCCCACTCCCTTTTCCAGGTAATGCTAACAAATGTTTCAAGTCTTTATAAATATCATCAGGAGAGCCTTTCACAGGATAGGACAACACCAAATCCAGATTCGGGCTCACCAGTAGAATTTTAGGTCGCAGTTGCAGAGTTTTTCTTAAGGCATCATTCTTGGCTGATAAAGTATAAAACCCAGTATTTTGTTTTTTTATTTGATTTAACCCTTCTTCTGTCGGTATTGTCGCATCTGCATCTAACAGTAGCCAGGTTTCCACTTCATAAAAATGCCTGCCCAAAGACAAACGTATTCTTGCAAGTTTATCAAGTTGTTGTAAACAATCCTTCTCACAGCGATCAAAGCCCCAATAGAGCAGTTTCCACTTAGCTGAATCGCCTAAGGGCACCATCTTTACTGAGGATTGCAGCAATTGACCTTTATTGCTTGTTCCTATAGGGATTAATTTTGGATTTTTATAAAGAAAAATCGCCACAAGACCAGGTGCAGTAAATAGCAAAAACAATAAAGCAGGAATGATTAATCGGTGACTCAAGCGGTTTTTCATGGTTGTTTCTTACCGTTTAATGCGAAAAATATAATTGTAACCAGCAATGCCATAGCAAACCATTGCCATGCATAAGCAAAATGGCGTTGGGGAGGCATGCTGACCACCGCCCACTCACGTACAAATCCATTGGCTTCTTTTTCATCAAGGCGAATAATAAACGGATAGACTTTTTTTTGCAAAATATAGCTCAACTTTTGTACATCAATATGCTCTATCACTGTTCGATTTTTATCTTTTCTCTCCATCATCGGCCCTAAAGAAATCAAATTTTTCAAGGGATAATAACTTGCACCATGTACGACCTGTATTGCCAATGGAACATTGACCTCGGGAAGTTCTCTGCGCATCACATCACCTTTAATCCATCCTCTGTCTACAAGAATCACGCTGTCTTTATCCTGCTGCAATTGTAAAGGAGAGAGGACATGATAGCCAAATTGATGCTGATAATGTTGGTTATCAAAGAAAAATAATTGAGGCATGAATTGCCCCCTGACGCTGATTTTTCGATATTGTTCTGGCAAGGGCATACCTGACTGCCAATGCCTTGCTGGCTGTTTTGCCAGACTGGCTTGAGCCGCCAGCATGTTTTGTTTTGCGTGCCCACGAGCTATTTGCCAGAAACCTAAGCGTAAAAATAACAAAACAAACGCCCCGCTCAGCAAAATCATGGGCCAACTTGGGGTGAATCGATGATTAAAAAAAGATAAACTAGGCATCACATCAATAATTGACTGAAACTTTCAGCAAAAAAACGGAGTATAGCAAAAAATGATGACTAAAATCTTTATTCTTCTCGCTATGTTGATCATTTTAATCGCTTTAGGCAGTGGGCTTATTTTCTTAGTGAGGGATGGAGGAAAAAGTAAACGCACTGTGAAAGCACTTACCTGGCGTATTGGGATATCCCTTGCTTTGTTTATTTTTTTATTGATTGCCTTCAGCCTAGGATTGATTGAACCACATTCGCTTTAATAACCCATGTTACATGGCTGCCTGACAAAAAGGTTATAATCTATGTTCCTGCGAAGCTGATAAAGTATTTTTACCAGCTTGGTATTCGAATTGGAAAATTTGAAACTGAAACAGAGTGAGAGATTCAACCACTTTGCGCCGATTCAACAAATAGAACAACAAAGATTCAATCACTTTGCAAACATCCTTTTAATATCTATTTGCATGCCCTAGATTCCATAACAACGTCGGTTCGCTTCATAATTTTGTAATTTGTCGTTTACATCATCATATATTTTCTCGAATTCCGGATCATTTTTTAGAAAAATTAATGCCCTTTTTATATCTGGAAAAATATATTCCTTTTGCAATGTCGGAGCATTAAAAAAAGGTTTTTTATTGCGCTGCTTTATAAACCTATTCTCACGAAAGGAAAGTTCTATTAGATATAATTGATCAACATGGTCTTTTTTAATTTTTATTGAGCTTATTGATGAAAGTTGAGTATTGTTATTTTCATATAATACGCTTTCATTAGGTTTCTTCTTTTTTTGATTTATATTGCGATCATTTTTCTCTCTTTTAAACATTTTTTTCCTTACTGTTTTTATAGCCTATATACTGGGGCAACTTTTTTGATTATTTATATTTACGGCATCAACATTTTGTTTGTGCTTGTTATTGGGATTTCCAAAAAAGGTGAGGTCTCGATTTTTAATTACTGTTCTTTTATCACTATTAATTAATCCCTGATAAAAATCATTGAGTTGTATTTCAATAGAAGAATATTGCTTAATTAATTCTTTTTTTAAATAAGACAGTATCTCAAATAATTCATCTCCTTTGGGTTGTTCTCTAGGATCCATGGATACCATTTTAGAAATGATAAAAAAGAAAGAACTATGAATATCCCCTCTGTTTTGCTGATTAAACTCATCCAGGAATGTTGGAGGATTTTCTTTAAAATTTTTCTGCGATTCTTCATAGGAAGTCATCTTTTGATAAAGTAATTGAGGTATATTTAAATGGCATGATTGTTCATAAAATCCCTTTTTTGCCAAGATATTCAATACTTGTCCCAGAGCATAGATGTCATTGTTTGTTGTCCGATTAAATGAATTTTCATTGATGCATCTAGGGTGTAAATATAACGCTGAACCTTTCACTTCCTGCTCAAGTTCTTCCTTATCTCCCAAAATATCCGTTGCGCACCCTAAATCTAACAAGCACCACTTGCCTAGATGAAAACCAATATTATGTAATTTAATGTCTCGATGCACGATACCATTACTGTGCATATAATTTATAGCTTTTAATAAATCAAGTGCCAACTGAATACATAAAGCAAGGTGAAGATTTGGATTGGTGCTCCTTAAAGAAAATAAGATATTTTTTTGTTCTTTAAATAAATCACCAAGAATTAATTCACAAAAAGGATATAGCGCATAATTTCTTCCTTTATTTTCCAGATGAGCGATGAGCTTTATAATATTGTGTTCTTCAGAGCTTTTATCATGCTTTGTAAGACTGGAATTCAATTTTATTTCTTTTGTTATATCATCAGCTTCTCCTCCTTTAAGAGCACACCAAAATAATTCTTCTTCATTATCTGGAGCCTTTATCTTTACAGACACCTTATAAACATCACCATAACTACCACTCGCAATGTGTTTTTTCTTTCTAAGGTTTATTGTAGCCAGGCGATGGACAAGAAGGCTCTTAACTTCTCCAGATAATCTACGAGACTTTTTTTTATTACCCATGTTTTTTACTCCATTAAAAAAGTACCACCATTTTTGAGAGTTATCATCGGCTGACATTTTTCATTGATGCCTCCTTTTCCACGAAACGAAGTATAAATTATTTGAAGTTAATCAGCGAATCACCTTTCATTCCTACCTAAATCCTAAATAATTATCAATGTTCAGATCTGCGTAATTCACGACATATTTTTAAGATTCATTTAAGTTTTTATTGATAAATTGAGTTAATTTTATGCAACTGGAATATTAAATGATTAATCCTGACATTTTAATTCGAGAGATAGAAACTCTTTTATGTTCTATCAATGATCGATTTCACCAAGATAATGGACGTGATTTTAGCTGGGAAAATAGAAGGAATGGGCAAGGCGAATTGTCCCAAATGGTTAGTGAATTGATGACAAAAAAACAAGCAAAATTAATATATGATGAGCTATCTAAAGTATTACCGGCGGCTGTATCCGTAGTTAAGTCGAGAAGAGCTGAAGGTGAGAGCAGTTATCGGGTCATGATTAGTCTGAAGAAGTGTCAAAAAGATTTAACAGAAAGCATCTACATTAACTCTTTTTTAAACAGCGTTCGTAAATTCCCCAGTGTTCATTGGTCGCACACAGAAGAGGGAAATATCAAAGCCATTTACCCCATTCAATGTAAACAGTATTACAAATTGCTGTGCCAAGCGTTAAATGAATTTAATTCTGGTATTAATGTAGAATGCTTTGAGTATTCGAAAAACGAAAATGGTGAACTGGTTGTTATAGGTCATATCGATAATATTAGAACGGTGATTGATCATCATAAAATTCAATGCTTGAATATTTTGGAAAAATACCTCAAGGATGTTGAAGGTATTTCGAATGTCACTTTGTATGCAGATGTTGAGAGATTTAACAGTTACTATGCTTACTTAATTGTAAATAATGCACATGACAGTGGTTTACCAGGTTTGACCTTCCAAGTTAAAGATACTAAATCTTATGAGCAGGCGAAGATATGCTTTCCCGATATTATTGAGTGCAAACCAAATGGTTACATAAATTCCGATGGGGACGAAAACACCAATCGTGAGATAGGAGTAAAAGTGCGTTACATGGATGATATGGCCTATTTATTAACGCGTAAACTGTATCAAAATATTCATGAAGCGCGTAGTGATTTCTGTGAGCAGTTGTGGGCTTTGAAAACCAAAGGGAGTTTCTATGCCAGTAATCTTCGCTTTTTCCCACAGGATATTACCAGATACATTTATAAAAATGTTTGCTCAGACAATGCCTATCTTACCCAAGATGAAATCATGGATGCTATTCTAAAAATAGAGGCCAACTCGCTTTCAGAAGAAATGAAGACATATACCTCAAATGGCTTTGTTGGATCGCTCAATTAATAATCGCGTATTGATCTTACTTATAAATGTATTAATATCTATATTGGTTTTAAGAGATATAAGTTAAACCATATCGTTGATTGATTAACTCATGAGTGATTAAATTCAGGGTCTATTTATGCGCATCATCACTGCTTTTTTTCTGTTTCTTTGGCATCAGGTTTATGCTGATACCATGGATCATTACATGAGCATTGCCGACAACATACCCAAAATGGAAATGAAAGCTGATTCACAATCCCAGGCTTGGGCTCGCTCAGCTCGTAATGTGTTGATCATCACCTGTGAAAGTATCGCTGAAACGATAAATCAGGCAAATGTCTATGCACAAAAGCAGGATAACCCTTTTTTTTGCCTGCCTGCAAACAAGCAACTTACAGCCAGTGTTTTGAATGAATTGATTCAGCAGACTTATAAAGAAATACCTGAGTTGCAAAAAGACAGAATGACCGTCTCAGAAGTGGCATGGATTGCGGTAAAAAAGAACTTCCCATGTAAACAACGTTCAACTCATGCTAAACAAATGGAACATGTGAGCGCATTGTTCAGCCATTAAGACCCATCACAAGACGAATCGAAAAAACGTAGTAAAGGATGCATCATGACTTTTCGCCCAGTCTGCACTTAAACCCGAGCTTCCTTAAAGACTTATAGACCATAGAGCACCGTTACAAAACCTCTTGCAAAGCCTCGCTTATATACTGTCACATACGGTAATGATTTTATTCTGCCGATCATAGGTACACAGCCCGAAATATTTATCTGCGTCTGCGTCCACAGGCTGCTTGTCAAAAATGGAAAAATAGTAGGAATCAAAGCTATCACTACCCGCTCTGCTTTGCCACCATTGATAATATTGTTGCTCTGCCAGCAGACTTGCATGAGGATTCTGGGCATCAGAACTATGACTTGGCCAGCCTTCTTCCGTAACGATAACCTCTTTTTCCTTAAATTTCGCATGGTTTTTTATGGCTTCATACCGGTTGTTAAATTCTGTTTGAGCGGCTTGCACATCAGGCTGCTGAGGACTCCAGAAAGGATAAATATTGGCCCCAAGAAAATCGATTTTACCGATAATATCATTAGGGTCATCGTTGGCCAGTTTTAGCCAGGCGCCATCTTGTTGCGCACTACCAACACGAATGTTAAGCCCGGTTAAAGCTTGTTTAATGGTCGTAATATCTTTGGCGATTCTGGCCTGCATCGCTCGATTGGGTTGTGTAAAATTCCAGTTATAGATATCTTCATTTCCAACCACAATACCAATAATACAATTTGGATATTGCTTAGCACTTTCAATCGCTTTTTCAACCTGAATTTCAGTAGCCTTTTCGCACCAGTTGGCACAGTTATCCCTGTCGGGATTGAATTCAAAAACGCCTAGCATTAAACGCAAACCAGCGGGACAGGCCAAATCAGCGAAGTTAAATGATCGTTGGCCGTCAATGGTTGACAGACTGGAATAAAATGTTTTTACTGCCGTAAAACCTGCGTTTTTAAGGATGGTAAAATCTTTAGACACTTCTTCTTTCATTGTGCCAATGTTGTTCGCTGCCTGAGCTTTGGTAAAGATTACACTGTGTGCCGGATCGTAATTAATGCCTCTTTCTATGGCAAAAACAGGAAAGGCTAAAAGCAATGAGGATAAAAAAATAGCGGCTCTCATATCTTATCCTTTTTATTATTGGGATGATTGTTATTTTAGCTCATCCTTCTTTTTTTTACCTGTCACTAATGGTAAAAAACATGCAATTTTCAACAGATATCTTGCACTATGGCATTTCTTCAGATAGAAATGAAGCAAATGGAGTGAGAAATAGTTTAGATAATGGGCATTGCGGAGCGCCAGTTTCAATATTGCAGCCATTATAATCCTTCCAATGGTCTATCTTAATCAGCGTTTTTTATCTACAATAGTCCTTTAACCAAATTTCAATTGTTATGTTTAAACCTTTAGCGCTATTTATTGGCCTGCGTTACACCCGTGCTAAAAAAAAGAACCATTTTGTTTCTTTTATTTCCTTAAGTTCCATGTTAGGAATTGCATTGGGTGTTATGGTATTAATCACGGTGCTTTCAGTAATGAACGGCTTTGATGAGGAAATTCATCAACGCTTCTTCGGTATGGCTCCCGAAATAACGATCACCGGGCAGGATAATCAAATCGATGACTGGAAAACGCTGGCCGAAAAACTGGAAAAGGAAAAAGGGATAAAAGCCGTTGCGCCTTATGTTGGTGGACAAGGCTTGCTCACCCATGAAGGACAGGTCTTACCCATTGTTCTGACCGGAATTCTGCCGGAAAGAGAAAAAGATGTGACCCATCTACAGGATAAGCTGATTGCAGGTAAAATGTCTGATCTGGAGCATTTTGGTATGATTCTCGGCCGCGGTCTCGCCGATCGGCTGGGGGTAATGTTAGGTGATAAAGTCACCATCATGATTCCGCAGGCAACTGTAACGCCAGCAGGGATGATCCCACGTTTCAAGCGCTTCACGGTAAAAGGTATTTTTTCAGCCGGGTCAGGGTTTAATTTTGATACACAGCTGGCCTTTATTAATCTGAAAGATTCGCAGAAACTTTTAAGACTTGGCGATAATGTCAGTGGTGTAAAAATGAAAATCAATCAGATTTATCAGGCACCAGAAATTTCAGCGGACCTATCCTTTCGCCTTGGTCCTTCCTATCAGGTGGGGAACTGGACACAGCAGTTCGGTGCTTTTTTCCAGGCCGTTAAACTTGAAAAAACAATGATGTTTCTCATTTTATTGCTCATCATCGCTGTGGCCGCATTTAACCTGGTATCTTCACTGGTGATGGTGGTGAACGACAAACAGGCTGAAATTGCCATTTTACGCACAATAGGCGCCTCCCCTTCTAATATACTTTGGATATTTATTGTCCAGGGGATGATGGTTGGAATTGTCGGTACCGTTTTGGGCATGATTGGAGGGCTGCTGCTTGCATCCAATGCCACTGAGATTGTGAATTCCTTACAATCCTTTTTTAATGTACAGGTACTTTCATCCAGTATTTATTTCGTGGATTACCTCCCTTCCAAAATTTTAATCAGTGATTTGTGGCATATCTGCGTCGCAGCACTATTCATGAGTTTTGTTGCCACCATTTATCCGGCATGGCGTGCATCAAGAACGGTCATTGCGGAGGCACTGCATTATGAGTAAACCCATTATTGAATGTCAAAATTTGTATAAATCATACCATGATGGTACTTCAACGGTAGAAGTGCTGAATGGGATCGACTTTACCATCCGCCCTGCAGATAGAGTTGCCATTGTAGGTCCATCAGGCTCTGGCAAAAGCACGTTACTGCACCTTTTAGGTGGCCTTGATAAACCCACGCAGGGAGAAGTCCTTATTCAAAATGAAAACTGGCAGAAATTGAATGAAAAAAAACGCTGTCGGTTACGAAATCAGCAATTAGGATTTATTTATCAGTTTCATCACCTTCTTCCTGAATTTACCGCTCTTGAGAACACAGCCATGCCTTTATTACTGGCGGGTTTGACCATTGAACATGCGCGTCAGCAAGCACATGAAATATTAAAGAATGTTGGACTGGCAAACCGAGAAACACATAAGCCATCCCAGCTTTCCGGAGGCGAGCGTCAGCGAGTCGCCATTGCCCGAGCCTTAGCCCACAAGCCTAAATGCGTGCTTGCCGATGAACCGACAGGGAATCTTGATCAGCATACAGCGAGTAAAATTTTTGAGCTGATGCTTGAAATAAATGAAAAAATGAAAACGGCTTTGGTGATTGTAACGCACGATCAGCAGTTAGCAGAAAAAATGGATGAAAAGTTCATATTACAGGAAGGGAAATTAGCCCCTTAACTTTCTTCTTAATAAACCTCGACGTAAGCATCATGACAAAGCGAAATAAATTATATCCTGCGAGGCAAAAGGAGGGCCTAGTTGAGCTGGTTCGAGCATTTTGGCCTCCTTTTAACGAAGCAAGATACCATTATCGAAGTTTAGCAGTAATGCTTACGTCGAGTTGAGATTAATAAAGTTCTGGTTGCAAAATAGATCTCGTAGTTCCTGCAAAAGTAGAAGAAGAATTCCTTTTTAATGGTCACCTTCGGATAAGATAATAGTTAAATTTTTGAAATATAATCAATAATTTGTTAGTGTACGCCGTTGGTTCAATATTTCTGTTAGTGATCAGATTTAAGCCGGCATTTAGTTTAACTCATAGTCATATTGAGATTTTCATTGTGAATAAAAAACTTAGCTTTCTTGCCTTTTTCAATTCATTACCATTATATGCAGGAGCTATGGGCGAAGTTGTTCCCCCTGATTATCCTTGGTTTGCTTCTATAAGCACAGGTTATTCTTGGACTGAGAAACCAGGCATTAAGAATCCGGATCCGGCTGTTTGGGATCCTGCTATTCAAGGTTATGACGCCAGTTTAGGTGACAGAGGTTTTTACACTTTTGCTATTGGCAAACAAGTTCATCAATACGTTGATATTAGTGTTAGTTATTTAAATCATGAAGTATTTGATTATCAAAAATTTCAATCAGGTGCTCTGGCTGGTCAACCGGGTTTTACGGGTAATGAGAGAACTCGCTTTTTCCGATTATCTAACCGTGCACTCTTGGTGAATGGTTTTTTGCATCCTGATAGAAGCTGGGCTAATTTCCTGGGTATTGAACTGATGCCATTTGTTGGAGATGGAATTGGTTTTTCTCACAATGAAGTGCGTGATTTTCATACTATAGGAAACATAGTCGTTGCTGGAATACCTATTGGCTCCACCAGCTCTGTTGGCAAGCCATCGAGTAAATAGCTTCTCCTGGCAAGGATCCCTGGGTTTAAATTTCCGACCTGCTCAAAGTCATTTAAGTGTAGATATCGGTTATCGCTATTTCGATGGAGGAAAATTTGAAGGTCCTTCATTAGTATATACTAACTCCGCGGGTTGGCTCTCTGCCCCGCCTTGGAGAGGTCGATTGAAAGCAAATCAAGGTTTTGTTGAGTTTAAGTATTCTCACAAGCACCACTGGATGATGTGGTGCATTGTGCAAAAGTTTTATTTTAATAAAAATTAATAGTCCACATGTCCGGGCGTACGTGGAAATGGAATAACGTCACGCACATTGGGAAGACCCGTAACATAGCTAATCAGGCGCTCAAATCCAAGACCAAAACCAGCATGAGGCACTGTGCCATAACGGCGCAAATCACGATACCAGTGATAAAACTCCTTATCTAAATGGCATTCATCCATGCGCTGATCCAGTATATGCAATCTCTCTTCCCGCTGACTGCCCCCGATAATTTCGCCAATACCAGGTGCAAGCACGTCCATTGCCGCAACGGTCTTGCCATCGTCGTTAAGGCGCATGTAAAAACCCTTCACCTCTTTAGGATAATCCGTAATGATCACTGGTTTCTTGCATAATTCCTCAGCCAGATAACGTTCATGCTCGGACTGTAAATCCAGCCCCCAGTGCACTGGAAATTCAAAAGTTCGCTCCGCTTTTTCAAGAGCCGTTATAGCATCGGTATACGTCATGATTTCAAAATCCGATTCAACGATATGCTCCAGACGCTCAATACAACCGGGAGAAACAAACTGATTGAAAAAATCCATGTCGTCAGGACGCTCATCCAATACGGTCTTACACAAGTATCTAAGCAATGACTGACTCAAATCACAGATATCCGCTAAAGTGGCAAAGGCTAATTCTGGCTCAATCATCCAGAACTCGGCAAGATGTCGACTGGTATTTGAATTTTCAGCACGGAAAGTCGGTCCAAACGTGTATACTTTAGACATCGCCAGACAATAGGCTTCAGCATTTAACTGACCAGAAACAGTGAGATAAGTTTCACGACCAAAAAAATCTTTGCTGAAATCTATTTCCCCTTTCTCTGTTTTAGGTAGATTCAACAAATCCAGCGTAGACACGCGAAATAACTCGCCAGCACCTTCACAATCACTGGCTGTAATGATAGGCGTATGAATCCAGAAATAGCCTTTCTCATGAAAAAATCGATGGATGGCTTGTGCCAAACAATGGCGAATACGCGTTGCAGCACCGATGGTATTTGTCCTTGGGCGTAAATGCGCTACCTCACGTAAAAATTCCAAGGTATGACGCTTAGCTTGTATGGGATAATTGTCTGGATTTTCAACCCAGCCGATAACCTCTATTTTTTCGGCCTGAACTTCAAATGATTGTCCTTTACCCTGGGAAACAACCAATTTCCCAGTGGCTATAATTGCACAACCGGAAGTTAATTTAAGAATTTCCTGCTCATAGTTATCCAATTGTTTAACAGCCACAATCTGTATAGGTGAAAAACATGAACCGTCTTGTAAGCTGATAAAAGAAAGTCCTGCTTTGGAATCACGCCGTGTTTTTACCCATCCCTGGACAGTAACAGTATGATCCACACTGATTTCACCTTCCACGCATTGCTTCACAGTAAAAACTTCTGACATTAGATACTCCGCATAAATCAAAAATAAGTTAAACTGAATGTTTAATATATATATAAAATATGATGTTCAATTTTTTTGAATTCCTGTGCGGGAGGCTGTCGATGTAAACCTGGAATGAATACCGCGATCGCTCACCTTTAAAAAAGTCGAACATCTCGTATACTATTATTAACTCATGAGTTATTAAATATATGCTAACCAATATAGTACACTAAAGAAAATCATCGAGGAAACACTCTTATGCATAGAGTTTATTTGATTCTATTATTTTTATGTTCATTAACCGCTCAATCCAAAGACACTTTATTAAAACTTTATCGCCCCTTTAATGTATCTGATGAACAAGCAAATATAAACATTCATGCGACAAAGTCCGGCCAGTGTCTGCAACAATCAAAACTCATCTTGCGTGAAGATGCCTGGCGCTGCCATGCCAATGGAAAAGTTTATGATCCTTGTTTTACAAAAAACTTTGGAAATAAAAAAGAGGCCTTATGCCCCACATCTCCTTTAAACGGGGAAAGTACTCTAATCACCGTCAACGAACCTTTAAACAATATTTTTCATACCTCTCTTGATATGTCTCGCGCTTATCCATGGGCTGTAATACTGGAAAACGGTACCTATTGCCAGGCTATTGAGAGCAAGGAATCTTATGATCATCTGCCTGTTCACTACAGGTGTCAAGATAACAGTCTATTGCTTGGCCATATCCAACGCTGCGATCCTAATTGGAAAATGCTGCAAAAAAAAGAAGATCAAATACAAACCGTCAGTCTGGCAAAAGTGTGGTTTTAATTGAGATAACTCATAAAACACGGGCAATTGTATGAAAAATGCCATAATTTCATCAGGAGCTTTTGATATTTTTTACCAGTTTGCCCAAAAAAGGCAAAAAAAGACGGCACAGACCCACCCTGAGATGTTAAGATTCTGAAATCATGGAAGATTAATTCTGAATATCTCTTGCAAAAATTCATTTCACCGGCTTTAATTAAAAAAGAGAATATCTTTCAGGGAGAAAGACATGTTTTTTGCAGCTGAAGATTTTCATTCATATATACTAGGGCAGATTTTTGGTTTATATCTCATTATTATGGCCATCATCATGTTGGCACGCGCCCGCTATTACCGAGATATGATACGAAATTTAAAACCGGTAAGCGGTTCTGTTGTATTCGGAGCAACGTATGGACTGTTACTGGGACTGTTTTTAATCACCGTACATAATCACTGGGTCTGGGAACCTGATGTTATCGTCACCTTTCTAGCGTGGCTCATATTAATAAAATCCATCCTTTGGCTGGCATATCCTGAAGCCATGCTTCGCTTTGCCAAGAAAGCCTATACGGGTAAAAGCTATTACGTCATTATTGGCATAGCAGCTATCTTAGGCATTCTTTTAATGGCGAGAGGATATTATCCGTTTATATAAATCATGTGTCTTGCGGGGCAGCCATATAAAAGGCTTCTTTAGTCAGACAATGCTCATTGATCTGCTGGATGAGGGGAAAATCATCCAGTGGCAAAGCAAAGCGTTTGGCATTATAGACTTGAGGAACCAAGCAGAGATCAGCCAATGAGACTTTATCACCAAAACACACCGGGACAGTTCGATCAATGTCTTGCAGCCGTGCTTCAAGTGCCTCAAAACCTATTTTAAGCCAATGATGATACCATTGAAGCTTCTGCTCTTCATCCGCTTTAAACTGTTCTTTTAAGCGGTTTAGCACCCTTAAATTATTAAGCGGATGAATATCACAGGCAATCATTTGCGCCAACATTCGCACCGTAGCTTTTTCGATGGGCAGCTCAGGTAATAATGGTGGGTCAGGCGCAATTTCATCAAGATATTCAATAATGGCCAAAGACTGGCTTAAAACCATATGATCCACTGTAAGAGAAGGAACTAAACCTTGAGGATTCATCTTGCGATAAGCCGGTTGATGCTGTTCACCCCCATGAAGCACCAGATGTATTGGAATTTTTTCATGTGGGAGTTGCTTAAGGTTTAAGGCAATCCTGACTCTATAGCTAGCCGTCGATCGAAAATAATCATAAAGTTTTATCATCATGATTTCACTGCTCATCAAAAAACAAAAATGTTATGATTTCTCAACCGGATAATATTCAACCTGTTGATCAATGGCTCCAAAAATACTGTTGCCCTGCTCATCCAGCATTTCAATGCGTATTTTGTCACCGAAACGCATGAATTCCGTTTTTGGCTGACCGTATTCAATAATCTCCAGCATTCTTCGTTCAGCAATGCAGGAAGAGCCTTTACTGCGATCCACATTGGATACAGTTCCCGAGCCAATAATTGTGCCTGCTGCAAGACTTCTGGTTTTAGCGGCATGTTTAATCAGCTGAGGAAAAGAAAAGGTCATGTCCTGCCCAGCATTAGGCTGTCCGAATAATTCCTCATTAAGATGGCTTAGTAATGGCAAATGCACACGATAACCATCCCAGTGCAAACCAAGTTCATCAGGAGTAACGGCAACCGGTGAAAAACTGCTCGCCGGCTTGGATTGAAAAAAACCAAACCCTTTGGCGATTTCAGCAGGTATCAAATGACGTAAGGAAACATCGTTAACCAGCATGATTAACTTAATATGTCCAATAGCTGCTTCCTCGTCTATAGCCATGGGTACATCATCGGTTACAACGGCAATTTCTGCCTCAAAATCAATGCCGTAGCTTTCATCTCTTACTGAAATCGGATCTCCAGGACCAATAAAACCATCGGAGCCGCCTTGATACATTAAAGGATCCGTCCAGAAATTTTCTGGCATTTCAGCGCCTCGTGCCCGACGCACAAGTTCAACATGATTGACATAAGCACTTCCGTCGGCCCATTGATAAGCACGCGGCAAGGGAGATGCCATTTGTTCCACTTTAAAGGGAAAATGCTCTTCTATAAGATTATCGTTTAATTGCTGATAAACCTCCTGTAAAGCAGGCTCACAGGTTTGCCAATGCTCCAGAGCATATTGTAAGTGAGGAGCAATCTGAGGTACGCGAACAGCTATGGTTAAGGCACGATTCACCACGCATAGTTCACCGTCACGACTAGATATCGATTTTAGACTGGCGAGTTTCATACATCCTCCCAAGCTGATTCGTTTAAGGTTCCACGTTTGATTTGATCTCTTTCAATGGCTTCAAATAAAGCTTGAAAGTTACCTTCACCAAAACCTTCATTTCCCTTGCGTTGAATGATTTCAAAAAATACAGGACCGAAAATATTTTCGGTAAAAATCTGTAATAACAATCCGCTGGAAGGTTCGCTTTCACCATCAATCAAGATACGTTGCTGTTGAAGTTGTTCCAGCGATTCATGATGCCAGGGTATTCGGGCATTAATCATTTCATAATACGTATCAGGAACATCCAAGAAATCAACACCCTGCTCTCTCAACTGCTGGATAGTACTGTAAATATCCTCACAGTTTAAAGCAATGTGTTGAATGCCTTCGCCTTTATATTCATGAAGAAATTCTTCAATTTGCGACTGGTTATCTTTGGACTCATTCAAGGGAATTTTTATTTTACCGCAAGGACTTGATAATGCCCGGCTGACAAGCCCGGTCATTTTACCCTTAATATTAAAAAAACGAATTTCCTGAAAATTAAAGATGGACTCATAAAATTCAGCCCATTTATCCATATTACCGCGAAAGACATTATGTGTAAGGTGATCGATGGCTTTAAGACCACTGCCTTTGAAATCAGAAAGGGTTGTTTCATTCCACTGCCCTGCAAAAGGAGTAGAGGCATCATCAACAAAATAAATGACACTACCACCTATTGCCTTAATGGCCAATAAACCATGATTTTCCGGCGATTTTTCTTCAAAAGGTTCAGCCCCTTGCTCTATGGCGTGCTGATAAGCCTTTGCTGCATTCTTTGTGCGAAAGCCCATTGCACAAGCCCCTGCCCCGTGCGTTTTGGCATGCGAGGCAGCCTGGCAGTTTGGCTCGGCATTGACAATAAATTGAATGTCTCCTTGCTGATATATGACAATATCCAGCTGTTGGTGTTTAGCTGCAATAGAAAACCCCATTTTCTTGAATTGTTGATGGAGCTGATGTTTATCCGGGCCGGAAAACTCTAAAAAAGCAAATCCATCCAACTGGCAGGGATTTTCATTCATTGACTTGTACATGAGGCACTCCTTTTTCATATATTTGAAAAACAGGACATTTTTCGGGCTGTCTTTTCTCAAGACATATATTTCTTCTATCCATTAACTCCAGGTAAAATGGCCTTAGATAAAAAACAATCCATCATTATCATGGATATCCTCAGAGAATTCATTTTTTCTTTGGTTTCAACAGAAACAATCCATCTGCAATGGCAAGCAGACTGACTGAAACACGATCATCACACTTAATCAGCTGATTGAGCTTTCGTATTTCCCGAGTCTGCCCCCCTGTTTCATTTTCGTCAATCACCTTACCGCCCCAAAAAATATTATCGATGGCTATCAGACCATCTGGTTGAATGAGTTTCAAAGCTAACTCATAATATTGGGTGTAATTGGTTTTGTCGGCATCAATAAATATAAAATCAAAACCGTGCTGCCATCCTTCTTCAAGCAAAAGATTCATTGAATCAAGCGCTTTCCCAAGACGCAAATGAATTTTTTTATCCTGACCCGCTTTTTTCCAGAAAGGATAGGCATGGCTTGTCCATTCTTCACTGATATCACAGGTAATCAGCTTTCCGTCTTCAGGTAAAGTCAGTGCCATCGCCAAGGCAGAATAACCGGTAAAAGTGCCTAATTCTAAAACGTATCTGGCTTTAAGGATTTGCAACAACATTTGCATAAACTGAGCCTGCTCAGGCGCCACCTGCATGGCCGCCAAGGGCAAACGAGAAGTCTCTTCTCTTAACTCGTGTAAAACAGGATGTTCGCGCAGGGAAACATCAAGCATGTAATCATACAACTCTGGTGTAAGGGATAAGTGCTTCACGTCTCATTACCTTATGCTAATTTCTCCTGAGCCAAGGTATCGGCAATTTCACTGGTTGGCAAGTTTTCTTGTGCAGAACGATGAAAAATTTCCATTAAGGAAGTATATATCCCATCAATTTGTTCATTTACATTCCGAATTGTGGTATTTAAATACTTGCTGGCAGCGTAAATGAGTCCTCCCGCATTCAACACATAGTCAACGGCAAAAAGAATGCCCTTTTCATGAAGCAGCTTACCATGAGAGGCATGAGCAAGCTGATTATTAGCAGCTCCAGCAATGATCGATGTTTGCAGTTGATTAATACTCATATCATTGATCACAGCTCCAAGCGCACAGGGAGAAAAAACATCGCAGGGAATTTTATAAATCTGATCCGCATTTACAGCCTGAGCGCCCATCTCTTCGACCGCTTTACTCACCACCGCCGGGTTAACATCGTAAATACTCAGTTTTGCACCTTCTTCAGACAGCAATCGACATAACTGATAGCCGACATGTCCAAGCCCTTGAACAGCCACATGAAGACCTTTCAGGCTATCTTTTCCTAACTTGAAAGCCACAGCCGCCTGTATGCCGCGCAACACACCCAAGGCTGTATAGGGAGAGGGATCCCCGTTAGATTTGGAAAGACTGGCCACATAAGAAGTATGCTCAGCAATAATGTCCATATCGGCCAATTCAGTACCGCTATCCAGAGCTGTGATATAACGGCCGTTCAGCTCATTCACAAATTTGCCGAAAGCATGCATGTAGCTGGCGCGATCAAAGCTCCTCTGCGGCTTGATAATCACTGCCTTTCCACCCCCCAGGGGTAAATTAACAGAAGCTGCTTTATAACTCATACCGCGGGCAAGTCGCATGGCATCCTTAAGAGCAGCCATCGTATTCGGATATTCAATAAAACGACATCCTCCCAGTGCAGGGCCCAGCTTGGTGCTGTGAATTGCAATAATAGCTTTCATGCCCAGTTCACTGTCGACTTTGAAATGCAAATCACCAAATCCTCTTTCCATGGCATAATCGAGGAAATCATGGCTATCCATAAAATCGACGGGGTTCTTTTTATTATCGAAAGACATCATGAGAAACACTCCAGACAGAAAATATTTTTGGTTAAAGTTATAGACTTTTTCTATCATTAAATCAATAAATCAATGTTCGTCTAATAAGTTGATACGGGCCTCATTTTTGCTCATACTATGGCGTTAAGAATGAAATCCGTCAATCAACCGGAGATATGATGAAAAAAATAGCCTTAATATTGATGTGCCTGATACTGATACCATTGGCCCATGCTGGAAACAAGTCTGACATACCTCTGGATAAAATTATTTTTCAAATATCCGCCAAGCAGTGGGTCACGACTCAAACGGCTTTATTAAGTGTTGATATCAACGCCACGCTGTCCAGTGCAGATTTGGTCAAAGCACGTGCTGATATCATGAGCAGTTTAAATAAAATAGCCCAGGGTGATTGGCAGTTAACAAGATTTGATCGCTCCCAGGATAGTTCCGGACTTGAAAAATTGACGGTCAATGCTCAAGCACGAGTTCCACAAGAGGCTTTAACGGATGTTTATAATAATGCCAAATCAGTGAGCAAGCCCGGTGCAAATTACAGTATTGCTAATGTCGAATTTAAACCAAGCCTTGAAGAAATACAAAATGTACGCGGAAAAATACGTGAACAACTGTATCAGCAAATCAATAATGAACTTAAGCGCATTAATAAAAATTACCCAGGTCAAAATTACAGTCTGTCACAGCTCATTTTTATGGAAGGCGATCAACCCATACAACCCAAAGCCTTTCAGGCTCGTGAAATGAATGCAATGGTCATGGCAGCTACACCCGCGCCACAGGTAAGCGTCAGTAATGAATTAATCATGACAGCCATGGTTGTCGTAGCCTCCAACCGTACGACGGAGGATTAATTTGTTTTTATCGCAAAAAGTTATAGGGCACCGCGGAGCTTCAGGTTATGCTCCGGAAAATACCATGGCCGCATTTAATAAAGCGCTTGCCTTGGGTTGTCGCATGATTGAATTTGATGTGATGTGCAGTGTCGATGGGGAACCATTCGTGTTTCATGATGAAAATCTAAAGCGAACAACCAACGGTCGCGGCCAATTTGGACTTGCAGAGTCCAGTTATCTTGAAAGCCTTGATGCTGGGAAATGGTTTTCAAGGCGATTTCGTCACGAAAAAATTCCTCATTTCCGTGATGTTTTAAAATGGCTGGCATTTTCCGAGGTCCAGGCAAACATTGAAATCAAACCTTATCCTGGAACCAGCAAGCAAACCACGATCACAGTGCTAAGTCATATCAATCGTTACTGGCCTCAAAATAAGGATTTACCTCTTGTTTCAAGCTTTGATTGGGAGGCTCTGGCGCTGAGCCGAAGCATTTCTCCTGAAATGCCTTTGGGTTTTTTACTTCATGAGTGGGATGAAGGCTGGGAACAAAAAGCAGAGCAGCTCTATTGCTATTCTGTCCATCTTAATCATAGAATCTTAACCGAAGAACGGGTAAAAACCATCAAAAATCATGGATATCGGGTATTTTCCTATACCGTTAACCGTAAGCGGTTGGCTAATAAACTGTTCAATTGGGGCGTGGATGCTATATTCAGCGATTACCCAGATTTACTGATATGATAAAAAAATTTTATTTTCTTCAAAAAAAAAATCGCTTCAGAATCCTGGCAGCGACCATCGTGTTTTTTTTAAGTTTTCCTCTATGCGCCAAACGAATAAATATCATATGGTGGCATGCAATGGCAGGTCACCTGGGAAACGAAATTCGTCATCTAGCCTATGATTTTAACCAGCAACAAGACCAATATTTTATCAAACCGGTTTATAAAGGCGATTATATTGAAACTTTAACCAGCTTTGCAGCTGCTTTCAGGGCTCACCAGCCTCCCGACATGGTACAAGTGTTTGAAGTTGGTGCAGCAACCATGCTTAAACCAAAAGGAATTATAAAACCTGTAGCTCAACTGATGAAGGAACAACATATCCCTTTGCCCACTAATGATATTATCCCTGCCGTACGCCATTTTTACAGTAAAAACGGTGAATTGATGGCATTTCCATTAAATCTTTCTGTCCCCGTGCTTTATTACAATGCTGAAGTCTTGAAAAAAATAGGATACGATCAACGCAATTTTCCCCACAGCTGGCAAGAACTGGAAAAATTAGCTGAAAAACTAAAAAATGCCGGTTATCGTTGCGCCTATACCAGCGCACAACCTGCCTGGATATTGGTTGAATCTTATCTGGCTATTCATGGAATAGCGACAACTGAAAACATGCCTCTACGTGCTATATATAACTCTCCTTATTTTGTCGCTCATCTTGCACGATTGAAACACTGGCAGGAGCTTGGCTATTTCCGCTATGGTGGCCGGGCAGATGATGCTACGGTATTGTTCACCAGTAATGTATGCCCCATGTACAGTCAATCATCTGGCGGCTATAACAGCCTTTCAGAAATAGTACCTTTTCGTCTGGGCGTGGCTTTATTACCGCTGGATACTGAGGTGAGTCAAACAAGGCATGCCAATGTTGCCGGCGGTGCTGCATTATGGGTGACAGCAGAACGTCCTGCCGTAAAAGAAAAGGGAATTGCGCTTTTTTTGCACTATCTTTCCCGGCCTGATGTACAAAAACGCTGGCATGAGCACAGCGGTTATTTACCGCTTGGATTAACCGGGCAATATGCTGCCATCAGCTCCATAAGTCAGCATCCCGTATTAAAACTGGCACAAGCGGATTTAACCACAAGCAGCGAACATCTGAAAACAAATACACTGATTCCTCAACACCAAATCAGGGCAGTTAATGAAGCAGCCCTTGAAACATTATTTGCCGGTTTAAAAACACCAAAACAGGCCGCTGATGAAGCAGTAAAGCAAGCAAACCATCTCATCTGGCGATACATACGTAACACCCAATCCTAAACAAAATTTATCGTATTAAAAGCAGAACTGACAACAGGTCATTTTTCGCCTCATCGGCCTTCTCTCTTTTAATATCAGTTTTATATGCTATAAAAAATATATAAACCCCGGTTAGAGTTATATAAAAATTAAGCTGTTTATTTGTCCACTTTTCTCAGCTAAGGGACCAGGCATGAATAATGAGACAAATCACCAGGCCACTCCCTGGGAAGAATTGGAGAAAAAAGTTGAGTTTCTGAAAAAGACTGAGTCTTATGAAAAACCATGTAAAAAGATTGAAGCCATTGAAACCCATATGTCATGGGTATTTTTAACTGAAGAACATGCTTTTAAGCTTAAAAAACCCATCCAATATTCTTTTCTCGATTTAAGAAAATTAGACGCCCGTTATTTGAACTGTCTCTGTGAGCTGGAAATCAACCAAGATTTAGCGCCAGGCTTTTATATAGAAGCAACGGCTTTATGTCAGAATAAACAGCAATTTTACCCTGTAGGTCAAGACATAAAGGGGAAAGTGGTCGATTGGCTGCTTAAAATGCAGCGTTTTCCCCAGGATAAAACATTAAAACAACAAATTAAGCAAGACAAAATTGACGAAACAAAACTTAGAGAAGCGGCATTGACCCTCACTCGATTTTATAAACAATCTGCACCTGAGAAAATAAAGAACAATGATTACAGAAAACAATTAAATCGATACGTCACCGACAATTTCAACGCGCTCACTAGATCACAATATGGTTTGGATCAAATACAAGTTCAAGCCATTCACTCTGCCCAGTTTCATCTTCTTTGTGAGTTGTCCGATGAACTGAAACAACGGGAGATGCAGGGAAAAATCATTGATTGTCATGGCGATTTACGTCCAGAGCATATTTGTCTTATTTCCCCACCGATATTTGTGGATCGTCTCGAATTTGACCCCGAACTAAGAAAAATGGATCCAGTCGATGAACTATCCTATTTAACCCTTGAATGTGATTTGTTAGGCAGAGCAGATATTGGTGAATTTTTTTTTGATGTTTATCAAAAAAAAACGAATGATCAACCCTCAGCAAAGCTTTTATCCTTCTATCAAAGTCTTCGTGCTTGTGTGCGGGCAAAAATTTCTGCCTGGCATCTTGATGACCCACGGGTTTCAGATAAAGATAAATGGCAGCGAAACGCCAAAAAATACCTGCAATATGCGGCTTTTATACTTTAACCTCATTGATATGGAAATTCTTCCAGCAAGTCTACAATGGATCCATTTTCATGTATTCTCTTTATCGCTTGCGCAAACAAAAGCGAAGCATCCATCATCTCTACTTTTTTTTCCCTCAAGGAATCTTTCAGACGAAATGAGGAAATACTGTTGGTGACCATTATTTTTTCTATTCTTGGATCATCGATAACATCATTGGCTCCTTTGACAAAAACCCCATGACTGGCGCAAACCCATATCACTTTGGCCTTTTGCTGATGTAAAGCCTCTACTGCAAGCCCTATGGTGGTTCCGGAACTGATGATATCATCGATGATGATTGCAATTTTTTCGCGTACATCACCAACAATTTCCTGCCCACCACTAACTTCTCCTTCACTTCTTTTTTTAGATAAAAACGCTTTTTTGATCTCTCGTTGCATTAAATCAGATAACAGCTCTCTGAATTGCTCTGCACGTTTAAGACCTCCAGCATCCGGAGATACAACCACCATGTCCTTATCCTTTAAGCTGTGCCTAAAATAAGGTGCGAACAAAACCATGGCCTCCAGATGATCCGTAGGAATACGAAATGCATTCTGGAAAGCAGCAAGATTATGAATGTCCATGGTAAGAACATGATCCGTTCCCACTGCTTCCAACATTTGAGCCATATATTGTATGGTCACAGGATCCCTGCTTTTTGTTTTCCGATCCTTGCGAGCATAGGCAAAATAGGGAATGACTGCCGTTACTCGTGCGGCAGAGGCCGCTTTTAATGAGCCAATAAAAAACAAAAGTCGGCAAATCTTGTCATTGACCGTTTGCTGTTGATCACTGAACAAGGATTGGACAACAAAAACATCACATCCCCGCACATTTTCAAGCGAACGTACCTTATGCTCACCATCTTCAAAATCCCTTTCTTCATGAGAAGCCATCTGAATTGCTAAATGACGAGCTATTTTTTCCCCCCATTCTTTGGAAGAATGAAGCGCAAAAAGTTTCATATCCATATCTCAATCTCCCTTTCTTTTAATAGAATGTGAACGCTATTTTTTACGATCTAATGCCCTTTATGGGACCTGGGCTCGACAAATATGGATTATTCTCCACCCTCATCGGAAACAATTCTCTTTTAAATGTATTTAGCCATTTTTTTAGGGATCGAATCCCCGCTACTTGATAACGGGGTCCATACGAAGCTTCGCATGGATTCCAGTATTTATAGAATACAGTTATTTTAAAAAAGGATAGACTTTATCCAACAATTGTTTATTGGTTGCCAGAAAACTTTTTTTCATTTGCGTTTCTTCCGAGCCATAAAATGGTTTTTCTCCTGATGATAAAATGAGTAATCCTCCAGCTTCTGTCAAAATCGCTTCAGGTGCACAAAGATCCCATAAATGACAATGACAAGAAAAGTTCAAATAAAGATCCGCTGTTCCTTCTGCTATTTTTCCCAATTTAAGTCCAATTGAGCCAAGCTTTGATGTTCTGGAAATGCCCAAGGCCTTAGCCACATCATCGACCTTGGAGCTCCAGTGACTGCGAGATTGAATTAAAACAGCCTCTTCAGGCTGAGATACAGAACGTATTTTCAAGGTTTTAAAGCCTTGAGGCGTTTTAAGAAATGAGCCTTTATTTTTAGCCGAATAATACAGCTTATCTCTATCAGGCTGATAGACCACACCAAGACAAGCGACTCCCTTGATGGCCAGGCCAACCATAATTGACCATTCATCACGATTTTCTATAAATTCTTTTGTTCCATCAATTGGGTCAATAAACCAGATACGTTCAGACTGAGCGGCTCCTTCATGCTGGGATGCTTCTTCAGAGATTAAAAGATCATCAGGAAATTCCCTGCCGATTTTTTCAAGCAATAACTCACTGACTGCATGATCGGCATCAGTGACAGGCCCCTGACTTTTTTCTTTATAGTGAACTTTATAATGTCCTGTGCGAATGCTTCGAGCCAATTTTCCCGCTTCCTGGACGAGGGGCATGACCGTCTTTAACTCTTTATCCAGAATGAAATTCATCGTATGCTCATTAGACATGCAAAATCCCCTTGATTGTTTTTTTCAGCTTCTTTCCAAATATATTCTGCCATCATCATTTAATTGAAGTTTTTCTAAGGGAAACGGCGATTTTCGTTGCAACATTTGCATAACCCATCGACAATCTTTAAAACAGGCATAATGAAGACGGAATTTTTTTAAGCTCATTGGCACGATTTCAAGTCCTTTTAGTTCTCTTGTCTCAGCCTCAAGTTCGAGAAAATACATTAAGGCTAAATCGCTCTTAAATTCTTCATAACCAGAGATACCTTCATAATCATTTATAAAATCACCGCAGCCATAAAAAATGAGTTTGCCTCGATATATCTCTATCCCCATAGGATGATGCGAAGAATGTCCATGAACAACATCAACACCTGCTTCATTGATAAGAAGATAGGCAAACTTTTGATGAAGAGAAGGAATTTGGTAACCCCAATTTCCTCCCCAATGAAGGCTGACAATACAAAGATCCTGAGTGCCTTTAAATGCCATGATCCTGTTTTTAATGTGCAAGAAGGTATTTAAACTCAAATCATTGAGCAACCATACACCTGGACGGTGAGATGTAGCCTGCCATTCCCTTGGAATCCCACTGGATTCCACTCCCATAGAAAAGATCAATATTCTCCCCCCATGAGCGATATTTATAACAGCGGGAGCCTGCACTTTGTCAAGCTGCTCTCCTGCGCCAGCAAATTGAATAGAGGCTTTTGTCAGTGTTTGCAAGGTTTCATGTAGTCCCTCGACACCCCAATCGAGGATATGATTATTAGCCAAAGCACAAACATCAATCTTTGCAGAGGTCAAGGCGTTAATATTTTCCGGACTCATTCGGTAATGGATACCCTTATTTAACCAGGGAGTGGGGCTTGCAGTAATACTGGTTTCCAGATTAATTAAGCGTAAATGGGGTCGATGTCGCTCCCATTCCTGGTGGGCATCTCCCCATAGATAGTCACCATGAACCAACCGGGGTATCTTACCGTTAATTGCTTCAGCAAGACGAACATATTCTCTGGCATCATGAACATAACTTTCATAAAGCTGCGGTTCAGCGGGATATTGTAAAATTTGATCGATGCCCCTTCCTGTCATGACATCGCCACATAAGAAAATTCTTATATATTGAGACGCTTTTTGGCCCATACCATTCCTTGTCGGCATCTAATTAAGAAAATTATAGTTCATTGCCTAGGGGGTTTCCTGGAGCGCAGAATGATTTAAATGGGAGCCATAAATTCCCTTAAATCAGGTTTTTTTTGCAATCGATATTGATATACAGCATAAAAAGCAATCACATTTTTCAAATAATTACGTGTTTCATGCCAAGGTAATGTTTCTATCCAGACATCAACGGCCTTTGGCGGATGATTTTTCAGCCAGTAATTGACCTGCTCCGGGCCAGCATTATAAGCCGCGGCAATTAAAAGAGGATGCCGGTTAAAGCGTTTAGACAATAGCTGAAGATAAGCAACTCCAATGTTAATGTTCTTTCTGAGCGAAAACAGTTGCTGCTGATTCTGATAAGAAATGTTTTCTTTTTTGGCCACCATTTTTGCAGTTCCTGGCATAATCTGCATTAACCCACGTGCTCCTGCTCTGGATGTGACATCAGGACGAAATGCACTTTCCTGACGAATAATCGCATAAATAAATTCAGGTCGAATGGTATAGTTTCTGGCAAAATTATTCACGGTTTCTCTATAAGATAAAGGAAAGCGAAGCGTAAGCTGATTATTCAGCGCCTCATAAACATTACTTAAATAAACAGATTTCCCTGGCCATTCTAATTCATAGGCTACCCAGTAGGTCAGAGCACTTGCTTCATTTTTAGGCAGTTCACTGATAAAGTCATTTAATAGCCTTGATGCCTCGAGCTTTTTATTGGAATGATACTGAGTCTTTATATGCTCAAGAAAAGGTTGATAGACTTTAAGAAGAGACATATCAATCACGGGGTTTTCATTATCAAAATAAAAGGACTGGTTTAATTTCAAGCTGGCTAGAAATCCATAATAATGACGAGTTTTCGCCAATTCCTGATACAAGGCTTTCGCTTTACTCTTTTGTCCCTGGGCCTCAAGGGATCTTGCCAGCCAATATTGCCAGCATAGCTCATTCTTTACGCCGAAATGAGCAATCAACTGTTGCACCTGAGCCCAGTTCTGTCGCTTAAGAGCAAATCTTATCTGCCAGTCCAGCAAACTGTCATTATAATTGGCCGGTTCCACTTTCCTGAACCACTCATAGGTATCATCATGACCTCTTATGGCCTTATATAGTGCAAGGTGAGCTAAAAATGACTGTTGTTGGCTTTCGCTTAGTAATTTTTTGGTTTTAACATGACGCCAATATTGAATGGCTTGATCCATGTTTCGTGCAACCATACGCTTTAAACCGTACAGATAAAAATCATCGTGCAATTCACCCGTTTCCAGATGAGCAATTTTTGTTGGATCCCTGTAAATAATGAAGAGGGTTTTTGCATCCTGCAAACGCGGTTCTTTATATTGCTTCAATAAATAACGAGCCAATTGCAGATTGCGTTTCTCCAATGCCAGGATAATGCGTCGGGTAATAAGGCTTTCATCAAAATCCTCACTATGAAGCAATAACGAAAACAATTCATCACATGCCGCAGGCTGAGACTCACCAACGAGCCATAAGGATTTTGCTTGTTTTAAAGCCTCCTTCTTCTCTCCCATATGATGTTTGGCAATCTCAGCATAACACTGCAAAGATGTATCTTCTGAATCTCGATAATAGCGGTGATAGGCTGGCCAGTCCTTTTTTTCTGCCAGATGATAAAGCCATTTTTCCCGCAGTTTATTAGCCAAAGGGGTATCTTCACGGATAAAACTGAGAAATGGCGTTGTAGCGGCAGCGGCCTCTGGTAAATTTTGATTCCATTCTCTATAAGCGAGAAATCGGTCGAGATAGGCTTGGCTGGAAAAGGCGCAAGGAAGCATCAGAAACCACATCACACCAATGGTAATTAATATTTTTTTCATTGCTTTTTTATTAATCCTTCAGGCCGTGTTTACCTAAAAAATCTTCACAGATCACCAGGTTGTCCATTATCTTTTATCTTTAAATTTGGCTGATTTGCTCAAATTTTCTCTATGACAAAAGATAAGCGCACAGAATCTAACGCATTCAAAACCCATTCCATGAAAGCTATTTAATTTTTGACAGGGACTCACGCATGCTCTTTATCGTCTGTTCATAGTCCTTGCCATTAAATATAGCAGAGCCAGCTACAAACTGTTGAGCACCAGCCTGAGCTAAAATGGTAATGTTATCCAGTGTTACTCCACCATCCACGCAAACAGCTAATCGTGGATATTGCTTCCTTACCTGTGTCATTTTGTCAATAACTTCACGAATAAGCTTTTGCCCTCCAAAACCCGGATTGACTGTCATTATCAAGACAAAATCCAGATGATAGGCACACCATTGCAGATGTTCAATCGAAGTTGAGGGATTTAAGGCCAAGCCTGCTTCACAGCCCTCATCTCGAATCAACTGTAAACTACGATCAAGATGAATGGTGGCATCAGGATGAATACTAATTCGTTTAGCTCCAGCTTTGGCAAATGACGTAATTAATGCATCGACAGGAGTTGCCATCAAATGAACATCTACCGGTAAATTCGGAAAACGTTTTAATAAGGCAGCACAGAATGCTGGTCCAAATGTCAGATTTGGAACATAGTGATTATCCATAACATCAAAGTGAATCATGTCTGCGCCTGCCTGCATGACGGCTTCAACTTCATCACCCAAGCGTGTCATGTCTGCTGATAAAAGTGAAGGGGCAATTTTAAAAGTCATCTAAAAATGGTTTCCTCATTAAAATGTTATAAAATTATCGACTTTTCATTTATATTTTTTAGCGGAACATGCATCCCAATATCATTTTTATGCCGGAAAGTTTTAGAGCGTGTCGTCACGCTCTAAAACACCGAATGATTTAAATATGTACAAGTTAAATTTGATTATTGATGAATCAAAAATATTAACTCCGTCTCTACGTTCTGCGGCTTGGCCGCAGAATTGTGATGCTGAGAGATTTCTGGTTCCCGCGGACGAGCCGAGGGACGTAGAAATTGCATACAAATCAATACAATTGCTCTATTCTAAGCCAAATATTGGCGGTACACCTTTAAATTATTCGGTGCTCTAGGTCATAAACCTTTGTAATGAGGGGCCGCCGTTAAAAAATTAAAATGGAAACAATAAATAATAATAGTACAATGTTTTCTTTGTTCTGTCCTCTCCAAAATATAAAAGACAGAAGCAGCACAGCTTCTTATTCAGCTTCGTTTTTTTTGTATTTTTGGGCTTATTTTGGCGTTTCAAAATACTCATTTATTGCATGTAAACTGCGCTTTAAAATTCTAAATCAGTCCAATCTGCTAAAAAATACTGTGTGGCATGAGATCTTTATCATACTTTTTTTTAAATTAATTTTTGATAAAAATTTATACATTATATTGATAAATTATACAAATTATGGCATAATGCTATTTCTTCAGTCTTCTAACACTTGTAATTTACACATCTATCCCCAGATTTGTATTACAAATAAAAAGCTGAGCCTTGACATACCGTGAAATAATGAGGGAGTACCCATGAACCAGAACTGGCCAACAAAAGATAAAGACTTGCAAGTTGCTCGTATCATTATGGAAGAATATGCCAATGAACGAGACACTGATGCTCTTGGGCTGATGGAAATTGTAGTCAATCAAAGTGAAAAACGCATGGATTTTCGTCTATCTGGATGGGTAATTTTGCTGGCAAAACATTTTAATTCTCTTTATGGTGCCACTCAAGGCGATTATGTCACACGACAAGTCATCAGTCGTTGCATAACTCAGGGAGCAACGGTTCACTAAATGGTAAGAGATCAACCTCCTGCCTTGAACATGGAGGATGATCTTTTACATTAAATAGCGCACTTACCAATTTAAATAAGCTCAGCGTAGATGCCCTAAATATTTTCGGTAATTTTTCTGATATTCCCCGCTGTTTTGATAATTCAATAAGGCTGCATTAATTTGTGTTAATAAGGTTTCATTTTCTTTATTAACAGCAATAGCCAGCCCGAACCCATAATCAAAAGGCATACCAAGTGTTTTGAATCGTCCCCCCGACTGATGCTCCCAAAAAACAGCGCTGGGATTATCAAGCAATGCGACGTCCACGTCATCATTCCCGAGTGCTTCAATAAGGCTATGGACATCATCATAGGGAATCACGCGTGTATTCTGGAGTCCCATCTGCCCAATTTGGTTATTGAAGACGCTGCCAGCCTCAACTCCAATTTTTTTATTATTCAGCAACATCAGGCTAAAAGGCGCATCACTCAGTTCCTTTCCACCAAGAAAGCGGGAACGGCTGATTAAATAAGGGAGGGAAAATTTAACACGGCGCGCTCTGGGAATCGTGATGGCAATAGCACTGATGGCCACATCAGCCAAGTTACTTTCCACGGCAAAGATGAGATCCTCAAAACGCATCACATTGTACTGACAGGCTCTGTCCAGCTGCTTACAGATATTCTCTATCAAGCTGATATCAAAACCATAAAATTGATTGTTGCTTGCCCGCATAATAAAAGGAGGAGAAAAATGTTCTATGGCCACTCTCAGTGGTGGGCCCTGCCCATATAAAATAGAGGAAAAAACAATTCCAATGATAAGAACCAGTCTTTGCAGTAATTTCATGATATCAAGAACATTTAGTTCGCCTCTTTGTTCAGTATAAATCAGAAGATTGGCAAATCCATAAAATTTATTCAAAACGAATATAAATCCAGGCAATTTTTTTTATCAGAACATTCGACTCCATATATGAGTCAATAAGTCTCTACCCGCCATTCCACGCCTCGGCCTTTTTTTGTTGAAAATATTATGGCGCGGAATGGCGGCTTCTGATTCTTTTATGAACTCGTCTACATAAAAACCTGATAACAGATGCTATTGATTAAATTCCTCATAAGCTTCTAAGGCATCGGCAGCATACATTAAAGAGGGACCACCGCCCATATAAACAGCCATGCCTAGAGTCTCCAACAGCTCTTCTCTAGACGCTTGAAGTTTGACCAGTGTCTGAGAATGAAAACCAATACATCCCTGGCAATGGGTAGCTACTGCAAGGGCCATAGCAATTAACTCTTTTGTTTTTTTATCCAAAGCGCCTTCTTTTGTGGCTGCCTGTGCCAGTGAGGAAAAACCAGACATCAATTCAGGCATCTCTTTACGCATTTTAGCCAGTTGAACATTAATTCTTTTTGTCATTTGTTCATATTTATCAGACATTTTTTCGCTCCATTGCATTTTTTTATAAACCCGCAGGTCTTATCCGATGATTTCAAACAGGCTCGACCTTATTCCTAATCTATCGCATGAACGCAATTCCTGCAATTCAAAGCTATACTTAAAAAAACAACCTCCCTTCATGGATAAGCAGGACATGTCTTTATGAAAAAAATGGAGTTGCTTTTACAGAACAATGACCTGCCTTCTCATCAAAAAAAAGATAGAATCAAATCTGCAGCAATCTTTTTAATATATAAACAAATTCCCCTGGGTATTGTCTGTCAGCTTGTGGTTGCTTTATTTCTCGTTATGGCTTTATACCATCTTATTAATCCCTTTTATCTTTTAAGCTGGTTCCTCACCCTGTCCTGTTTATCTGCATTATTTCTTTTCTTTTACAGAATTTATCCTAAAGCTCGGCAAATCACCAGATTAAGTTTATTGACTTTATTTGTCTTTCTTTTAGGCAGCAGCTGGGGTATGGCCGGAGTGCTATTTGTTCCTTCTGAATATCCGAATTATCAAATCTTTATTGCTGTTCTTATTTTCAGTTTGTCTGCAGGCGCTGTGATTTTTTTATCAAGTATCTTATGGATGTATATTCTGTTTCTTTTATCCGCCACACTCCCTTTTACCTTATGGGCTTTTTTTCAAGGCGATATCTATATTTTTCTGGGGATCTCCAGCAGTATATTTATTCTTTTCATGTTCAGCATCAGTTATTATATCCATCAATTTATGCGAACCTCTCATTCATTAAAATATCAAAACATTGATCTTGTGGCACGAAATCATCGGCTGGGAAAAAAAATGATTGAACGTTCAGAATGGCTTACCAACCATGATTTACTGACACAATTGCCTAACAAACCAGCCATGCTTGATCATATTCGTAAAAGTATTGCTTATGCAAAACGCTTTCACAGTAGTCTTTTCCTGTTTTTTATCGATATTGATAATTTTAAGATCATAAATGACCACTTTAGCCATGAAGAAGGTGACTTCTTACTGAAAAAAATAGCTCAGCGTCTAACAAAAAGTGTGAGAGAAAGCGATACAGTGGCTCGCTTTGGAGGTGACGAATTCGTCATTTTATTTCTTACCAATGACACTAAAGATCTGTGTAAGTTGGCTGAAAAACTACTTCATGAAATCAATCGACCTGTTAAAATTGAAAATCATCACGTTATCGTAACGGCCAGTATAGGCATAAGCCTATATCCAAAAGACGGAAAAAAGGCTGGCACTCTGTTAAAGAATGCCGATATTGCCATGTCCATGGCCAAAAAAAATGGAAAAAACAATTTCAAATGTTTTGAAAAACAAAGTAATGTCTTGATAAAAAAACGACTGAATTTACAGATTGATTTATATAATGCATTACAAAAAAATGAATTTTTCCTTCTTTTTCAACCCATTGTAAACTTAAAAACCGGCCACATCGTGGCCACAGAAGCACTGGTACGTTGGCAACACCCACGCGAAGGTATTCTCATGCCCTCGGAATTTATACCCATTGCCGAAGAATCCGGCATGATCATTCAATTAGGGCAATGGATTTTTTATAAGGCCTGTCTGCAGAACAAAGCATGGCAAGAAGCGGGATTAAGGCCTATCCGAATGGCTGTGAATGTTTCAGCGCATCAATTTAAAAACAGCGATTTCATTCATTTTATAGAAGATATTCTTAAAAAAATTGAACTCAAACCCCAGTACATAGAAATTGAGCTTACCGAACGCTCACTCATGGACAATAGCCACATGATTCAACAAGCCTTAGAGCATTTGCATAAAAAGGGGGTTTCCATTGCCATTGATGATTTTGGTGTCGGTTATTCAGGCATCAGTTATATTAGGCAGTTTCCTATCGATAAACTAAAAATTGACGGTTCATTTATTTGTCAATGCACCAGCAATCCGGATGATGCTTCAATTATAAAAGCCATCATAGGTATGGCACGAAGTTTGAAACTTGACGTCATTGCTGAAGGCATTGAAAATGATGCTCAAAGACAATTTCTTATTCACTCCCACTGCCATGAGGGACAAGGATTTATTTTTAGCCCACCTGTAGAAGGAAAAGCCATTGTTCCATTCATGAAAAAGAACTGGAAAACGAATCAGGTTTCCGGCACTTAGGACAATGATAAGTGCACAGAAGCTAGGGCTGAGAGTTAGGGCCTAAAGTAACTGATGAAAACTTTCTTTAGCAAGAGTTAAATATCGTTCCAACTGGCCTAATTCATGTTTTAGCGCTAAAATTTTATCGGAATGACCTGAAGTTTCAGCCTGTCTGAGCCTTTTGCTTAGTGCCTGTCGTTGTTCCAGCAGTTTATTAATGCGCTCCTCAAATTCCTTTAGCCACTGCTGCTTTGAATGAATTCTGTTGATATCAAATATTGATGAATGTTCATGATGTTTTTTATCAACTTTATCATGAGATAAACTTATCAGCACACTGATTTTTTGATGTATTTTTTCAGCAAGGTAACAAGCACTTCGCTGATTAGTCTGTAAAGCCAGTTTTCTGATATCAGATTTAATTTCAGCAATGCACGCAGAAGTACGATAATTAAAAGAGTAATGAAATAATCCAGGCGGCAATGCATGCCGTGGTATGAATTCGCCCAGATGAGAGATTTTCCATTCAAGCTCCGGTAATCGCGCTGATAACTGCTGTAAAAGCGATTTAAAAGACATAAAAAAAGAAGCTGATTTCGATTAAATCCATTTTAACCAATAATAAAGCCCTTTTGTATACAAACTCACGATGGACAGCAAAAACTCCATACATCAATTTGACAAAAATGGACAGAACAGCAAATGGTCAGGGAACTAAAACTTCATTGTAATTTTGTTTGCGCATTTGCAACCAGCTGCTGATAAAAGGAGGTGAGCACATTAAAATCAAACCGACAATTAAAGTTAATTCATAACGGCTTATGCTACCAATATTAATGCCTTGCGGAGGAATGAAACTAACGATGAGCGTGGCTACTGCACCAATTATTCCAATACCAGCCACCAACAATAAACCGGGTAACCCTCCTGGAATTCGAAAGCCGCGCGGATGTTCTGGGGCAGACAGCCTTAATTTGATGGCGGCTGCAAACATCAGCAAATACATCATCATATATAATTGTGCAGCCAAGGCCGTCAATAGCCAATAGGAGCCATTGACGCTCGGCATAAATAAAAACATGGCTGATAAAATGGTCACAATAACAGCCTGCACAATTAACATGACAACAGGAGCTCCCTGTTCATTGGCTCGACGAAAACCCGCTGGTAAATTGCCGTCCTCAGCAGCAACCAGCAATCCTTTCGTCGGGGCAATGATCCAGTTGCTGACACCTCCCAAGCCTCCTAAAACCAGCATTAAAGCAATAACAGGCATTAAAGCCGTTAAATGATAACGAGCAAAAAAAGCATCAAAAGCTTGCATAATTCCCGCCACCAGATTGATATCCTGTTGAGGCAAAACCACAGCAATGGCTAATGAACCAAATATTAATGTACTTAAAATAATGATGACTGAGTACATTAGTGCCCGAGGAAAAACACGCTGCGGATTGCTAACATCGTTTGCATGAACGGTTGCAATTTCAATACCACAGAAAGACATCATAATGGCCGTTAGAGATACCCACATGGATTTATCCTGCCAGTGGGGGGCAAGACTTTGCCCGTCAAAGCTGATTTGCAGGGGATTACCGCCCGCAACCCACGCCGCCCCCAGGCCAATAATTAAAGACATGGGCAATAATAAACCTGAAATAGCACAAACATTGCTGAAGAAAGCGGATGAACTCATTCCACGGAGATTAACAAAGGTCGCTCCCCAAAAGGACGCAATGATCACAAGCCAAAGAAAATAAGGGTTATTTGCCAAATGAGGATTGATCAAATAACCTATGGTTCCTGCTACAAAGGATAAAATGGTTGGATACCAAATCACATTTTCAATCCACTGAAGCCAAATCGCCAGAAAACCTGTTTTTTTACCGAAAGCTTCCTTAACCCAGATATAGATACCACCCTGTTTTGGCCATCCTGACGCCAGTTCAGCCGAAACCAGTGCGGTAGGAATAAGAAAAAATAACGCGCCCATCATAAAAAAAGAAATCAATTGGCTGCCGAATAAAGCCGTTGCTGGTAAATTACGGATGCTGTCCACTGACCCTACCGTTATCATGATCAGGCTAAAAATGGTTAAACTATGCTTTCTGTTGCTCATTCTATTCCTTCATCTATACAAACACGGCTTCAGCAAGAATTCTCATTATAAATAAAATAAATTAAGAAAACCTTAATAATAGGTTAAAAAATAAACAAAAAATCTTATCTACTCTACTGGAGATAGCGTCTTTTGTAAATAACTTAAGCTTGCCGGCACAGACCGATAAAGCCCATCCCACTTCATTAAAAGAAAGCAAAAATGCTCAAATAGCACAGCGGATCCAGCGCTTTACCGCCTTTGCTTCGCAGGATACTCCTTCTCTTTTTTTCTGAGCCCACTTCTTACATCAAGCGGATTAAATAAAATATCATGCCAAATTTTGACCATTCCCAAGATATTGCGCTAGGATTATAATAGTTATGTTCATGTTGGATAATGAATTATGCAATATGTTGTCGCCGTCGTCTTCGTTGTTTTAATTGATTGTCTTTTTTTATCCCCCGTCTCTGCAAAATCAACAGAAACTCCTCCATTTCATCTTTGCCAGGACGCACATCAGATATACCACAATGCCACTTTCATTACCTTGGATCCGCAAAAGCCACGTGCTGAAGCAGTTGCCGTCATTCACCATCGATTGGCAGCTGTAGGTGATGAAAAAACAATTATGGAAAAATGCCGTGGCTCGCATACGGAAATCATTGATCTGAAAAAAGCCTATGTGACCCCCGGATTTATTGATTCGGGAAGCCTGTTGGTGTTATATGGCTGGCTGGCCAATCACAGCATCGATTTGTCTACAACCAATACCTTCCATCAAAAAAACTGGAAACCAATTAAAACCACCGACATGTTTTTATCGACTCTGGCTGATAAAATCTCCGCATCTAATGAACAACAAATTATCGTGTATGGGTACGACAGTACGCGTTTAAAAGGAGAGCCTTTAACTCAGAACAAGCTGAATAAAATAAGTAAGGATAAAGCCATAGTAGTCTTTTACTCTTCAGAACAATCCGCTTTATTGAATGATAAAGCAGCCCGGGAAATTAAAGAGCTTGATCCGACTATTGCCATTGATGAAGAAGGCAAAATCAATTCCAAAGATTTTCAGTCCTTTCTAGTAAGTATCCTCGGCAAAAATGAACTGGAAAAAGCCATCATGACAGCGATTGATTTTTTTTCTTCCCAAGGATACACCACCATTAGTGAAAATCAATTTCATCCAGCCTGGCTAGATACGTATGCCCGCATCATCAATAACGATTCTCCGGTAGATGTTATTTTCAATGCCTCAAATTTATGGCATATAAAACTACTGAATCTTGTACAGAAGGATTTTAAAAGATTTTATTCTGGCTACTATATCCTTAAAATAGACGGCAGCCTGGGTGATTACGCTGCCTATCTCAGTGCACCTTATTCTTTCCCCCCTATTGGTTATGACAGAAGCTGGAGAGGCAGCTTAGCCATCAGTCCTCGAAAGATGGAAGAGCAGGTTATAACGGCGGCAAAAGAAAAAATATCATTGGCTTTTGAAGCTCACGGTGACGCAGCCATTGATGTTGCTCTTAACATGACGCAAAAGACTCAACAAAAGCACCCTCATTTTAAACCCAAATTACTTAATGCACAGGTTATCAGGAAAGATCAATTCCAGCGGATGAATTATTTGAGCATGAGCGCCAGTTGGTTTGCGCCCCATCTTTATTACTGGGGAGAAGCAATGTGTCATGAAATTGTCGGTCCTGAAAGAGCACATTTTAATAATCCACTTCGTCAGGCCAAAAAGAGCTTCAACACAATAAGCATGTATGCCAATGCACCCGTAACGCCTCTGCAACCTTTAAAGATGATGCAACGCATGCAAACCCGTAAAGTGCAAAGCTGGCAATACCCTTTAAATCGCAACTGCCCTCAATATTATGCACCGCATCAGCGCATCAGCGCCGAGGACACCTTAAGAGCCATAACCATTGATAACGCCTTATTTTATGGTCTGGAAAAAGAGAAAGGCACCCTGGAAGTGGGTAAGCTTGCCGATATGACCCTTTTAAGCGCAGATCCTTTAACCCCGTCTGGCAACTCATCGATTAAAGTCTTAGGTACGATTTCTCGCGGGCAATTACACATGAATCTATAAATCTGCTATGCTATCACTCATTAACGGCTAAAAAATGTTCTTTTATTGAACAGGCAAATTGGGAGCCGCCAATTTCCCCTTTGATATCTTTCTGGTGATAACTATGTTTGAAAATTTAACTGAACGCTTAAACCGCACATTTAAACATCTTAGCGGTAAAGGACGACTTACTGAAGAGAATATACAACAGGCTTTACGCGAAGTTCGCATGTCGCTGCTTGAAGCGGATGTGGCATTGCCAGTGATCAAGACGTTCATTGAACAGGTTAAGCAAAAGGCACTGGGGCAGGAAGTCAGCACCCACTTGCAACCGGATCAAGCCTTTATAAAAATCGTAAACGATGAGCTGGTGCACGTTATGGGGGACGAACGTGCTGAATTAAATTTTAAAACCCAGCCCCCGGCTGTCTTTCTTATGGCTGGATTGCAGGGTTCAGGTAAAACCACCAGTACCGCAAAGTTGGCTCGTTATTTAAAGGAACAAGAAAAGAAAAAGGTCATGGTCGTCAGCACCGACGTTTACCGCCCGGCAGCCATACATCAGTTAAATGTTCTTGCTGATGAACTGGACGTTGCCTTTTTTCCCTCCCAGACGCAGGAAAAGCCGACTGACATCGCACAGAAAGCCCTGGATGCAGCCAAAAAACAATATATGGATGTGCTTATCATTGATACAGCCGGTCGGCTTCATATTGATGAAGCCATGATGGATGAAATTCAGTCTTTGCACAAGACGGTCAATCCCATCGAAACACTGTTTGTCGTGGACAGCATGACAGGACAGGATGCAGCCAATACAGCAAAAGCCTTTCATGAGGCGCTGCCACTGACAGGTGTTATCCTGACCAAAACAGATGGTGATGCCCGAGGCGGTGCAGCACTATCGGTTCGTCAGATCACAGGCAGGCCCATCAAATTTCTCGGTAGCGGTGAAAAAACCGATGCGCTTGAGCCTTTTCATCCGGAACGAATCGCCTCGCGTATTCTCGGCATGGGCGACATGCTGACCCTCATTGAGGAAGTGGAACGAAAAGCGGATAAAAAAGCCAGTGAAAAACTGGCCAAAAAGCTGAAAAAAGGAAAAGGATTTGATCTGGAAGACTTTAAGCAACAATTACTGCAAATGAATAATTTGGGGGGTATTTCCGGAATGATGAACAAGCTCCCGGGCATGAGCCAATTGCCGCAGCAGGCTATGCAGCAGATCAATGACAAAGCCATGGCACAGACCATTGCCATTATCAACTCCATGACCCCCAAAGAGCGACGCATTCCCAAAATTATTGTCGGTTCACGCAAAAAGCGGATTGCAAATGGCGCTGGATTGCAAATTCAGGACGTGAATCGCCTTTTAAAACAATTTGAAAAGATGCAAAAAATGATGAAGAAATTTACCAAACCCGGAAGCATGCAAAAGCTCATGCGGGGAATGGGAGGTATGGCTGGAATGAAAGATTTATTTCCAAGTGACCGCAAATAATAAAAATTGCTCAGAAGCCCGGTTTTTATACTACCGGTCAAACAATATATTTTTTTATGTGGAAAATTGCAGCAAATAATTATAGTAAGCTCTTCACATGGCGAGTTAATTTTCGTACAATACAACGCATTTTTACATAACTACTTCAAGGTAGAGGAAAATAATGGTCGTTATACGTTTATCAAGAGCCGGCGCCAAAAAGCGTCCTTTTTACCATATTGTTGTCACCGATAGCCGCAAACGTCGTGATGGGAACTACATTGAGCGAGTAGGGTATTTCAACCCTGTCGCCCGGGGCCAGGAAGTTCGTTTGCATCTGGACAGGGAAAAAGTGAACAAATGGTGCGAAACAGGTGCGCAGTTATCTGAGCGTGTTAAAGGATTAATTAAAGAATACGCAACATCAGCTGCTGAGAAAAGTGAATAAAAAAAAGGCGTGGATTATTGTAGGGCGTTTTGGTCGGGTACATGGCGTTAAGGGGTTTATAACCGTTCATTCTTATACTGATCCCCGCGATAATATATTGTCTTACAATAATTGGCACATGTTTTTGAATGAACAGTGGCTTCCTGTTAAGCCATTACAAGTTAAAGTGAATAATAAATCCATTCTGGCGCTCATCGAAGGCTATGAACGACGAGAATTGGCCTCTCAATTAACAAATATTGAAATAGCGGTTAGTAAAGACAGTTTGCCTGAACTTAAACCCGGTGAGTATTATTGGTATGAACTTATAGGGATGCAAGTCATTAATCGTGACGGAAAAGAATTGGGAAAAATAACTGACATCATGCCCACCGGTGCTAATGATGTGTTGGTAGTGACAAGTGAAAAAAGGCATTTAATACCTTATTTACCTGAACAAGTCATCTTGGAAGTCAATAAGGATAAACGATTTATTAAAGTTGACTGGGATTTGGATATTTAACCATGTTGCATTTAGGCGTGATAAGCCTGATGCCAGAAATGTTTAATAGCTTGCACTTTGGCATTACAGGTCGTGCTATTGAACAAGGACTGGTAAAAATCGATTACTGGAACCCTCGTGACTGGGCATCGAGGCCTTACCGTCAGGTAGATGATAAACCTTATGGTGGAGGTCCAGGCATGGTGATGATGTATGAACCATTGCATGCAGCCATTGGACATGCACGTCAGCAGATGCCAAACAATAGCAAAACCATATATCTGAGCCCCCAGGGCAAAATGGTTAACCAGGCCGATCTGAATAAGATAGTGGCTAATCATCAGTCCTTCATTTTTGTGGCTGGTCGATATGAGGGAGTGGATGAACGGGTCATTCAGCATGATATCGATGAGGAATGGTCTTTAGGAAATTTTATTTTAAGCGGTGGTGAACTGGCTGCCATGGTATTTATTGATGCAATGGTCCGCTTAATACCTGGAAGTCTGGGACATCCGCAATCCGCAATACATGATTCATTCATGAGCGGCTTGCTGGATTATCCACACTATACCAGACCTGCAAGTGTTCACGGCATGAATGTGCCGGAAGTACTGCTTAAAGGTCATCACAAGGAGATAGAAATCTGGCGTCGAAAACAAGCTTTGGGTCAAACATGGCTTAAACGACCTGACTTATTGGAGTCAGTACAATTAGACGAAACTGATGAAAAATTGTTAAATGAATTTAAACAAGAACATGGTGATTAAACCATATTGGCTCTTTAACGTTTCGCTGGCTTGAGTCGAAAAAGCTTTGATTTTCCTGAACAGCCCATGCTGCTGTACTTGAAAATTAAAATTTTTTCGGCCAGGTCGTAAAAACGCAAAGCGCCTCCCCTTTTAGGAGTGACTCATGACAAATATTATTGATCAAATCAATGCTGAGCAAATGCAAGGCAAAACAATTCCAGAATTCAATGCCGGAGATACCGTTCAGGTTCAGGTTAAAGTAACTGAAGGCTCTCGTGAACGGCTGCAGGCTTTCGAAGGCATTGTTATTGCTAAACGAAATCGTGGTTTAAACTCCGCTTTTACTGTGCGTAAAATATCTCACGGCATCGGTGTTGAGCGTGTCTTTCAAACCTACAGTCCTATTGTTGACAGCATTAAAGTATTACGTCGAGGGGATGTGCGTCGTGCTAAACTTTATTATCTACGCAACCTGACTGGCCGTGCTGCCCGTATTAAAGAAAAATTGAATACCAAAAAAGACAGTTAATGCTTGACATGCTCATCAGTTCAACATTTAAAACACCTTTTGGTTGGCTGAATGTAAAACATGATGAGCATTACATTTATCAATCTTTATTTACCAAAACCAAAGGTGATCCCATTGATCACCCCCTTTCTATGCTTGTTGCCGAAGAATTAACGTCCTACCTTAAAAATCCACATCACCGGTTTCAATTACCCCTAAAACCGACAGGCAGTGTTTATCAACTCAAAGTGTGGAATGCTCTATTGGTCATTCCTGTCGGCCGGACCATAACCTACGGTGAATTAGCAGGTTCTCTGCAAAGCAGCCCCCGTGCTGTGGGGCAAGCCTGCAAGAGAAATCCTCTAGCCTTGTTTATTCCCTGTCACCGGGTCGTAGGCAAACATAATCATGGCGGCTACATGGGGAATCCATCTGCCTTGTCTTATAAATTAGATTTATTACAACATGAAAATGCAAACATTTACCAACACAGTTCTGCCTCTTTTTAAAAACAAGGATCGATTAACACCCCGCCAGCGCACCACTGAAAGGTTAAATTTACTCAGTCTTTCTTTGCTCAAATTTGCTCTTCTGGATCTGAGGCTCTAAGCTAATCTGTATTTGTACCATAGCGTTCATATCAACTAAGCTTAGCTAAGAACTTATAAGTAAGACGGGAGCAATATAGATGCAATTTCAGGATAAATATGATGTTGTGATTGTTGGCGCTGGTCCCACGGGGTTTATGCTTGCCTTATATCTGGCAAGAGCTGGTATCTCTTTTTTGTTGGTAGATAAAAAATCGCAAGTATCAACCATCATGAAAGCGACCGCTATCTCTTCTTTATCACTGGAATGCTTTTCTGATTTAAATTATGCCGCACCTTTTGAACAAACAGGTATTTTTACTCATGCCTTATCGGTTTATATCGAAAAAAGACCATCTTTGCATCTACCATGGACAGGCATTGATTCAAAATATCCATACGCTTGTCTTTTAGGGCAAAATTACGTGGAGAAATTTCAATATCAGCTGCTGCAACAGATGAAGGGTGATGTTTCCTGGGAGACTGGCTTTAAGGATTACGAAGAAAAACAAGATCAACTCAGGGTAAGCCTTGAAAAAAACGGCCAGTCCTTTACCGTCAACTGCCAGTACCTCATTGGTTGTGATGGGGCAAAAAGTAAGGTACGGGAGAAAGCCGGTATCGAACAAAAAGGCAAAAAATATCCATCTCACTATATGATTGCTGATGTGGAACTGGATGGGCAATTTGATGCTAAAGACTGGTATTTTTTCCTGGCGAAAAAAGGATTTTGTAGCGTTGGAGCGCTGCCTGCCCATCGCTGGGGTATTTTAGTCTCATTGCCCAAAAACATGGAATACCAAGCTGGAGAAACCCCGACACTCGAATTTTTCCAACAACAATTCAATGAGCTATGCAGTATACCCGGAACCTTGAAAAATCCGAACTGGATATCGCATTTTCATACCTATAACAAGTCTGTTAAACAACGAAGAAAAGGTCGAGTCTTTTTATGCGGCGATGCTGCTCATCAGGTGAGTCCTCTCACGTCTTTGGGAATGAACTCAGGCATTCTCGATGCCACCAATTTAGGATGGAAACTCGCTCTGGTTTGCCGCAGGGAAGCGAAAGAGACTCTCTTGGATAGTTATGATATTGAACAGCGTCAAACCCTTAAAATCGTCAAACAATTATCAGATAGCAATGAACGCTCCTTTGCCATGACAGGGGCTTTAACCCGCGAGATAAGAGATCACCTCACGGAACTGATTTTAAATTTCAAACCGGTCATGAAAATGTTTGGCGGCATCCTGTCTCAAACATCTATTCGCATTAAAAAAAGTCCCATCATTGATGAGTTTATTGGCATGCCCATTCATCTTAAACAGGATTCTCACTATAGCCTTCACGGAAGCTGTCTAAAGGCATGGAGCACTTTTGGCAAAGGCCCCGCTGCCGGAAAAAGAGCGCCCGATGTTTATGTTTTCTTAGATAAAGAAAACTCACAACCACAGTGGCTGTTTGATCATCTTCTGGAAGGAAGGCATGCATTAATTGTATTTTCTGGCTGTGAACATCACCATGAAAAGCAAACAGAAACCATAGATGAGATTCTTACAAAGACAGAAAAACATTATTCGAAGTGGATAAAGCCTGTGTTAATTCTTGCTGCAACAGAAAAACCTGAGAAGTTGCAATGGCAGGGAAATATATTTTATGATCATCAGCAAATGATTCACCAACGCTATGGAGCAAGTGCAAGTTGTTTGTATTTAATCCGACCTGACAGAATCATAGGTTTTCGCAGTTTGCCTTTGCGATGGGATAAATTAGAACAATATTTGAAACGAATATGGCAATAACGTAAGTGCTCAACCTGTCCTGGAAACGGCCATACTTGGGTCAGTCTGCATTTTTGCACTAACCTTATATAGGCTAGACTTTGTGAATTTTTTCCGCTACGAATCACCGCCGCATCGACTGCGGTGTCCATCACCAGTATATTTATCAAAATCAGTGTTTTCCAAGACTTTAATAAATAGGATGGGTCTTTTTATGGACCCCGTAGTCCAAGCCACGGGGATTCGTAAATTTTTCACAAAGTCGAGTATAGAGTATTTATAGTTTATACTGCTTAAATAGAATGCCTGGATGATGATGTTTCTTCATTTTCTGACTTGGAATCGAGTGGATGCTTGTCAGCAATAAGAACATGATTAAAAAAGGTGGATGCAAAGCGAGTAGACCATATCAATAATCGCCTACTCCAATGTTGCGAAACCATCGCAGTAAAATATTCTTCTTCCCAAGGTTGGAGGTTATCAAAACAGCGTAATTGATTGAAATAATATTGGATGGTCTCTTGCATTTCTTCTAATTTAGGCCCATGCATATCTAATGCTTTCCGTAAAGAGTTGATGAGACCTTTTCGCATGGCTTTATTCTTTACCGTTATCGAATCGTCTTCTTCCACCGCATTCATATAGCCATCAATCAAATAGAATGCTTGTCTTTGCTCACGAAATAGTGCTATTTCCTTGTGGTACTTTTTGGCCAGAAGATTTAAATGCTGATTTTGCAGCAACAATTGTTTGCAATTTTCCTTATCGCTTAACCTGTGGGTATTGGTTTTCATAAACTCCAGAATATCTTCCTTGTCCATTTCCCTATCGACAGAATAATGCTTGATTAAATCATTTTTTTTAAACACCTGGCACTGGCATGCCGCTACAATTAAATTCACACCGGCATTGATTTGTTCATTTTCAAGTAAACAGTTCTCATCATAGATGATGGCATTCATGATAGCCGCAGCCTTAATATCCTCATCGCCAAACTCTTCTTGTATCCAGTGAAAGATAAGAAGATCAACCAGACTATCTGCATCATAGACCTTGTAACGCTTGCTGATAAAATCAGGCCATTGTAAAAAAAGCAAATAATTACCCTGGCGCAAAGCTTGAATAAAACCTCCGTTTGAGAGATCGGACATCTTCAGCACTCCATATGGCCTTATGAGCTTTATTATATTTACAAATTTGCTATATCTATTATATGGTCTGTGCAAATATCATTAAAAAAAATTTCACAGACACCGGAATAGGGTTACCATATTATTATAACCATTCTAAACAAAATATGAGATAAAAAAAATCGGAGCCCCTGACCATGTTAAAACTTAATCTTCTTTTTTCGGGCATGATGACAATAATAGTGACCACCGCTTATGCCAATTGTGATTTAAGTCGTTATCGCTGGGATTGTGATTTACCCGTACAGGTAAAACCTGTCCCAGGAAAGTCCTCACTATTTTATTGTGGAAACTCCTATGGTTATATTAGTAAAGCACAATACGATATCTTATCAAGATATCGACGTGCCTCGGTTAACATGGTTTTAAAAATTAATGGGGAATACATTGACAGTCCATGTATCCCGGCTGAGAGAGAATATACACACAGTGTAAAAACATATCATGCAGAAATCTACAAATAAAAACCCCAAGATCATTGTACGCAATGCCAAGCCTAAAGATATTGGCGCCATCCGTGAGCTAGTAGGTCTTGTCTATCCCAGTGAGATGGAAAACTATCCGCCTGATGCCTTGCGTGGCCATATGAACCATTATCCGCAAGGACAATTTGTCGTGGAATATGAAAATAAAATTGTGGGCTATTGTGCTACCTTTAAAATCAGTGGAGAGATTGCTCTTAAACCTCATACCTGGGATGAAATCACCGGCCATGGTTTTGCCTCACGCCATGATCCGCAAGGCGATTATATCTATGGAATGGAAGTTTGTGTGCATCCGGATTATCGAGGATTACGTATCGGTAACCGTCTGTACACAGCAAGAAAACGTTTGTGTCAGGCTGAAGGTCTGAAAGGTGTCGTTTTTGGTGGACGACTGCCGGGTTATCGTCGCCACCATAAAAAATATCCCAGAGCCGAAGATTATCTTCAAGCCGTTATCGAAAAACAAATCAGGGATCCTGTGATTTCTTTTCAGCTACGCAATCAGTTTGAACCTATTGCAGTATTAAAAAATTACTTGCCGCAAGATAAAGCTTCTATGGGTTACGCAGCCCACCTTTTATGGATTAACAATGACATTGCTTCCAAGCCCGACACGACTAAAAAAGGAATCATTACTCGTGGGCGAATGGTGGACAGAGTTCGTTTAAGCCTTGTGCAATACATGCAAAGACGTGTGCACTCTTTTGATGAATTTGCCCGTTACGTGGAATATTTTGTCGATGTGGTAGCAGATTATTACGCTGATTTTGTTCTCTTTCCCGAGATGCTGACCCTACAGTTGTTATCTATTGAGAATGAGCCTTTAAAGCCAGAGAAAGCCATATTAAAGCTTACCGAGTATCAAGAGTCCTTCATCGAGCTGATGTCTTCTCTGGCGGTCAAATACAATATCAACATCATCGGAGGTTCACACCCTACAAAATTGAAAGATGGTGTTTATAACATAAGCTATATTTTTCTTCGTGATGGTCAAATTCATGAGCAAAGTAAAATTCATCCGACCCCCAATGAGCGATACTGGTGGAATATTCGGGGAGGGAATGAATTAAAAACCATTGCTACAGATTGCGGACCCATTGCTGTTTTGATTTGTTATGATTGTGAATTTCCAGAACTTGCCCGCCATGCGATTAATCAAGGAGCCAAAATCATTTTTGTTCCATTTTGTACCGATGAGCGACAAAGCTACATGCGGGTTCGCTATTGTGCTCAGGCTCGAGCGGTTGAAAATCAATGCTATATTGTCATGGCCGGCAACGTGGGCAATCTTCCAGGAGTATTGAACATGGATATTCAATATGCCCAAAGCGCTATCTTTACTCCTTGTGATTTCCCTTTTGCCAGAGATGGAATAGCAGCCGATACCACACCCAATGTGGAAATGGTTTCTTTTGCCGATCTCAGCCTTCATACCTTGGAAGCCACGCGCAGTCAGGGAACGGTGCTGAATTTAAAAGATCGCCGCCATGATTTATATTCAGTGAAATGGAAAACAAAATAAATCCATTTCCAAGTCCCTCTCAAAGAAAGGCTGTTTAAAAAATGAAGAAAAAATGCATCGAAATCGATGGTATTTCCATTGAAATTACGAGAAAAGCCATCAAAAACCTGAATATGCGCATTTATCCGCCCGATGGTTTTGTGCGTGTCAGTGCTCCTTTTGGCCTAAATGAGCATTTTATTCATCAGTTTCTGCAATCTAAAAAAGACTGGATAAAAGAAAAAAAGCTGCAACTACAACAACGAACACCTGTTTCGAAAAACAAGCTTGTCACAGGAGAGTCATTTTACATTCTTGGTAAAAGATATCGATTGCTCATTCTAAGTCGTGCTGAACAAGCCGAAATAAAGACAAAAAAGGATGAATTATGTATTTACATTAACGCCCAAACCACAGAACAACAAAAACAGAGCCTCTTAGATCAATGGTGTAAATTACACATGACTGAGAAGCTTCCGGAGCTCATCGAAAAATGGTCAATCATCATTGGCGTAAAAGCAAAGGAGTGGCGAATTCGCAAAATGAAAACCCGTTGGGGCTCTTGTAACGTGAGAGCTAAACGTATATGCCTGAACCTCAGACTGATTCATACTCCTTCGCTCTGCATGGAATATGTTCTGGTGCACGAATTAGTTCATTTGCTGGAACCCAGCCATAACAAACGCTTTTATGCCTTGATGAATAAGTTTATGCCTGAATGGAAACATTATAAGCAGTTACTTGATTCCTCATCTTTTCTTTGACGTATACTTTAAGATGATTTTGCCAGGTAAATTGGATTGGTATTTTTTCCGGTTTCACGTAAAATAGCTCACCTTATTTTAATTTCAGGTGTTGATTGAACGCTCTGGATCGAATTGCCGATGATATCTATCATCAAGGTTTTTCCGTCATTGATTCTTTCTTACCAATCGATGATTATAAAGACTTGTTACTTACGGTACAAACCATGCACAGTAATGGTCTTTTTCAAAGTGCTAAAATCGGTCGTAAGCTTCAGGCTATTGAAAACTCAAACATTCGAAGCGATAAAATTGCCTGGCTTGATCATTCATCCAATAACAAGGCCATAGAAAGCTATTTCTCAAGAACAAACCAGATTGCCTCAATGCTTAACAATTCCCTTTTTCTTGGTCTCAATGATTTTGAAGCTCATTTTTCTGTTTATCTCCCTGGTACATTTTATCGCAAACATGTTGATCAATTTAAATCCACACAAGACCGACGTATATCCTGTGTTTATTATTTAAACGAAGGATGGCAAGAAAATAACGGTGGTCAACTTAAGCTTTATGACTATGCTCATCAGCCTCTCATTCATCTCTTACCTCTTGGAAATCGCTTTGTATGTTTTAAAAGTGATCTTGCTCATGAAGTTTGTGAAACACATCAAACGCGATACAGCATCGCCGGCTGGATGAAAATCAGAAGCCTCTCGCTCATTGCCTAGCCAGGGACAATGACCAGTACTGAATGATTTAAAAGTGTACAGCTTTGAATTAGAATAAAGCACAGCAATAGGCAAAAGAGGGGCTTTTGTGATCAAAAATTAGATGCGTTTGCTCTGATTTTTACCAATTAGATTTCATAAACCCGGATTGCTGAGGTATAATCTTGCTTTTGACATATTTTGTTTATGGATGCTTTAAATCTTTCTCAGCTACGCAAAATTTATTCTAACGGCATTGAAGCATTGAAGGGAATCGACTTATCCGTCAGTAAAGGCGATTTTTTTGCCTTGCTTGGAGCCAATGGCGCCGGCAAATCAACCACCATTAGTTTGATAGCCACACTTCTAACGAAAACCTCAGGAAAAATCGTTATTAATGGCTTTGACATTGATAAGCAGCCGGAACAAGCCAAGTCCTGCCTTGGACTTGTGCCACAGGAATTTAATCTCAATATTTTTGAACAGTGTGAGCAAATACTTTTGCATCAAGCCGGCTTCTATGGCATACCTTATAAGAAGGCTTTGACCCGGGCACAAGATTTGCTGAAGCAACTGGGGCTGTGGGAAAAGCGTCATGCCATGGTCCGATATTTATCCGGTGGCATGAAACGGAGGTTGATGATTGCCAGGGCGATGGTCCATCAACCTGAGGTCCTGATTCTTGACGAACCTACAGCAGGCGTTGATGTTGAAATTCGTCGAAGCATGTGGGATTTTCTCACCCGCATTAATGAAGAGGGTACCACCATTATTCTTACTACACATTACTTGGAAGAAGCTGAGCAGCTATGTAAAAACATTGCTATTATCAAGCACGGAGAAATCATTGAACATACATCCATGAAAAAACTGCTGCAAAGCTTAAAGCATCAGACATTTGTGTTTAACACGGAAAAACCCATCACTCATCTACCGCCAATGGAAGAATTTTTGATCACGACAGTGATTGATCCAACCTCCTTTGAGGTGAGAGTGGACAATCAAATGTCGCTTAATGAGGTGTTTGCCATTTTATCCGAACACAATATACGTATTCACAGCATGCGCAATAAAACCAATCGATTAGAAGAACTGTTTATGGATTTAATCAACCATGACCATTAAAATACAACTCATTGCTTTCCATACCTTGGTGAAATGCGAAGTCATTCGTATGTTTCGCATTTCAAGCCAAGTCTTTCTTCCCCCCATCATAACCACCGGTTTATATTTTCTGATATTTGGTGCCTTAATCGGCGATCGCATTGGTCCTATAGATGGAATCAGCTATTCTCAGTTCATTGCTCCAGGTCTTATCATGATGACCGTCATTACCAATTCCTATGGTAATGTCTCTTCCTCTTTATTCAGCACCCGATTTCAGAAAAGTATAGAAGAAATACTAATAAGCCCAATGCATGAAAGCTTACTGCTGGCAGGATATGTGGTGGGTGGTATTTTACGCGGATTGATTGTAGCCACGCTGGTTTTTACCGTTTCCTGCTTTTTTCTGCCTGACATTGAGTTTCATCATTTACCCATGACCTTACTGGTCGTCATTCTTGTCTCTGCTCTCTTTTCTCTCGCCGGATTTACAAATGCCATGTTGGCCAAAAATTTTGATGACGTTATGCTGATACCCACTTTTCTACTGACACCTCTCACTTATCTGGGCGGTGTATTCTACAGTACCAACATGCTGCCCCCTTTTTGGGAAAAACTATCCCATTTAAACCCAATCCTCTATATGGTAAGTGCCCTGCGCCATGCAATGTTCGGCATACAAGACATTAATATGACCCTGGCCATGGCTGTCATCTGCCTAACCTTAATTCTCCTGTCCCTCATAAACATGATCTTGCTGAAAAAGGGTGTTGGCCTGAGAGATTAAATAACTCAGTTAAGCCACCAAGCTCTATCCACTAATCCCAGCGTGGCACACTTGTGTTAGATAAGGAGGTATCGTTTGTCTTTGATTCCGTCACCCTGGAAAATAAACGGACTGCATTACCAGCTACTGTAGACAGAACATTTTTAGCTGTAGTGACAAAGTCATCTGTTTTTTTAACTGACCCTTTTAACTCCAAGGCCAATTCTGGCAGCTCTTTCACTTCAAATTCAGACAGCAGATTTGCAAACTGTCCTGGCCCTTCTGCGAATCGTCTAAGATATTGAACAATTTCTTCTATATCATTTGTTTCCAGCAATTGTTCGAGCAAACGCTTTCGATTATCCAGAAAAACCAATTGATTCTCATCCAGCCATTGACCCAGCTTCCGATCATTTATCCTTTGGCGAAGCAAACTTTCAAAACATTGATCCACTTGTTTTCGCAAATCCATTTCATTGGTTCTGTCGATCACACTCATATTGTAATGCATTAACGCTTCATGAATGTTTAAATAAAATTCCGAGGCCAATGCAGCTTTTAATTTTTCCTCAGCAGAAAACAAAGGATTTCTATGTGCCGGAGGGAATTTATGAATCGCTTGTTTACCTTCTTCATCGAAAGGAATGACATATTGTGGTCGCTTAGGCGTAAAAAAACCATGCCAACCATAAAAATGACAACGTTTAAACCAGCAACGTAAGCCTTTAAAATATCCTTTCATTTTTGAAAGTTTCCATTCAAATTCCGCCTCCTGCTTTGCTTTATTGATGATACGCCCTGTTTCAAAAGGTAAAGCCTCTTTTAAAGCGTATGTGCATTTTTGAATTAAGCATTCATACTGTTTTCGTTGGCCATAGTGCTTAACCGTTTCTTTGGCATCTACTTTTAATAGATTTAAAAACACTTCATCATCATGTAGAGCGGGATGTGCCAAAAAAGCGCTGAAGATTGTTTTTCTTACTTTCTGCGATACGTTGTCCTCGTTCATTAACCAAGAGGTGCTGTATAACGGACGCAAATCCATATTCTCATACTCATAACACATGAGGTAATCATCCAGCAATTTAGAAAGCACCGACCCTTTTCCCTGGAAGTGCACTAAATAATAATCGATAACTTTAAGAGGCATCTCTTTTCTTTTCATCTCTTCGATAAGTTCGTTCTCATTTGCTATTTTTTTATCCGCTTTATTTTTTTCCTGTTTTTCCCAAAGAACTTCAAAAGATTCTGCCAATAATCGATTAATTTTTTCTTTTGATTTTTCCGCTTGTAGTGAAATGAATATATTTGCTCTGGATAAATTAAAAAAATGTTCATCATAAAAAAGGCGGCTCTCTGAAACCTGTGCCGCTAATCTCAAGTACTGATTCATGAGATGAGCCGTTTCTTTCTTCAAATCCGCAAAATCTTTATCAGCACTTAAGGTTAATAACCATGGAATAATTTCATTGGAAAAAGAAGATTTGTTTTTTTTAAAACGATGATACATTGAATGAATGAAATTTTTTAAAACAGGCGAATTCTGCCCATTTATATATAATTGGATAGCGTGACGCAAATGAGTTTCATCACAGTGTCTTAAAAATGACTCCTTATTGATGCTCGTTGCAAACAAGTCGGCATGATGAATAAGGCGTGTAATAAGCTCTTTTTTTAGATGAGTATCCAATTTATTCAAATAGGAGAAAAAATAAGTATGAGCAATTTCTGTAATATAAGACAATATCTGCATGGCATTTGGCATATGAGTGAAATGGGCCAGCCAGTAATCGATAACCGCAGGTTCAGGATAACGTTCTATCAAGGCATTCAACTGTGTTTTATTCCAAACATGAAAATAACGCACCGAACACAACAACCCTACGGTTGCCTCAGGTGATAACTGACTAATGATAGCCGGCGTTAATTGATGCGGGTCAATTTGCTGTAGTAAGGCTTGCAGTCGTGGTTTTTGCCGTTTTTCCGTGGATAATTTTTTAATAAAGGATGGCTCTGCCAGGGCTTTCAGGTAATCATCTCGTCCGAGTAAGTGAATGATCAATAAAGAGCGCAATTTTTTATCTTCACTCTCCTGTAAAAGTTGTAAAATCGTTTGAAAAGGAAATGCTTCCTTAGCAAGCCTTTGCAGAAAGTCTATTCGCGCATCTTCACTGCTGGCTAATTGCTGAATGCACTCAGGTTTGTTTAGCGCTTGCCGAATAAATGCATAAGAATCGTCCTTATTGGCAAACATCACGCTCCATGGCCCGCTTTGCAAAGCAATTTTGACCAGATGTGAGATATACTCGGAATTGAACCCTTCAATGCAGGTTAAACTTTGACAGAACCAATGAAGTTGTTGCAAATTAAACTCACCCATCTGCTCTACCCCCTCGCATAGTGGCTTCATCAAGCCCTGGTCTGAAATATACTGCAGCAATCGTTGCAACTCTTGGGTATGCTCGGAACTGAATTCCGTTATTTGACTGAGCCAGGCCATAAAACCATTAATCAATAGCTGTGGACTGTCATCCAGCTCAGCAGACCAGGTTAACCAATAATATTGAATTAAAGGATATTGCCCTGGTTTTTTCAGTAAAAACATATCTAAGCTAAGCATATTCATCGTCAGTCGATAACTAATAGGAGCTTCACTGCATTGAGACTTAAGCCAATGTAGGGCTATATCAAGGTTATTTTCATCAGTGCTCGCCGAGTGTTCTTTTTTTAATCTTGCAAGCTGATGGAATACACTGACATCAGCGATAAATGCCTGCTTTTCCAATATGGACTCACTGGCAAACTCTGTATTCATTAATATTTCTGCATCTTCCTCCGGATGGCTCATTAATAACAAACGTAAAATAGCGATAATTTGCTTACTTGTATGAGAAGAGAGTTTGGAAAAAATAACAGTATTCATCTGTCTTAATGAGGTCATCGTCTCAATATTGTTCTGATAACATAATGTTTCTAATTGTTTCTGCAATTGCTGCTGACAAAGTGTTTTATAGTTGCTATTAATGAACAGTTGCAGCAAAGTTTGATGATTTTCGGGATTTTTTAATGCTTCTGCGAGGATGTACTCTACTAAATCAGAATGAAGATGATGAATGATATACTTTGTTTCAGAACCTTCTTTCAATAAAAACTGGCTAATGAGGTTTAAAAACTCAGTTTTGTTGCCTTTCCTGGTAAACAAGGCTCTATAACTGTTTAAGCAATTGGTCACCAATTCTTTTGTAAAGCATTGTGGAAACCCCTGCAACAAACAAGACAGCCTTTGTCTGTTTTTCTCATCTCGAGCATAACTGAATGCCAATCTTGATAATTGTTTGCAGCGATAGGCTAAAAATTCCTCGCAGGCATCAAATCGCTCTACATCGGCCAGTAGCCATTCAATGTTCAAACCGTTATCCATCACTATAGGAAGTAACTTTTCAGGCTCAAATTGAGAGGAATTGCTTATTTTTTTGACATCAACCGCCAGTTGAAGAACATCTGACAGAAATATAAGATTCAATGCACGGGCAACCTCGGATAACTTCTGTAATTTACCAGCATCAAAGCCTGATAAATGCGTGAGGACATCTTTCATGGATTTTTGATTGCGCAGAAAGCTCATAACCTGCAGCGCCGTCTGAAAAAAAAGTTGCTTTTGCTGAAAAAGACGAATGGCTTTGTAGGCCTTTTCTGGGGACAATGATTGCAGATAAGCCTTTAAATATCTTTCCTCAATTTTCGCTGATAAGGGGGATATCAGTATTTGATCAAATAAAAACTGATAAAATGTCACATCCTTTGACAAATGCCGATCCGTTAACGCGGTATACAAAATTTGATGGAATTGATGCTCCATGCTTTCTGACTTTGATGTTGACTCCTCATCAAAATAATAACTATAGGCATTCAGCAAAAGCTGCTGATTTTCTTTTACTTGTATTCTCCTTTTAGGGGAGCACGGTTCAAAACAATGATATAAATAACTGGAGGTGTAATTTCCAATAATATCGAGTTTTTGTTGATAGCGCTCTAATATCTGACGTATGGCTTGACAGTGTTCAGGTGCAACAGGCTGCAATCTTTCAATATAATCTTCTAACCATAGAAGCAGCTGATTGGATAAATCAATATCAAAGGTTAAAGGAAACCTGACTTCCTGATATAAACGACTTTCCTTGATTTGTTCTTGAACAGATGGTTCTGCTTCCGAATAATAAATCAATACATCCAGTAATGCATTATAAAGCAATAATTGATGATGCCAGCGCGCAGCCACAAGGCTCTTTATCACCACATTTTCACTATTTTCAAAAGGTTTGAGCAGCCTGGCTAAATTCTGCCAATTCCGGCTAAGCTGAAATTGCTGGGTAAGCGCTTCACGGATTAATTCTGAAGGCAGTTGAGTTAAGAATGCTGTGCTGCATAAATGTCCTCTTTCAGGATGGATTATGGCTTCTGCCAGGAAATCATACAGATAGCTGCCTGGAGTTAAAGCCATATCCAAAGCAGGACGAGAGAGATAATTCTCTATAAATTCACGATAATACGTTTTTTGACTGATGATGCGATTTAAAATGCGTTTATTCTCTTGTTTGACGGTAAAATTAGCCAGTGCTGCAAGGGACAAATGATTGACACTCCAACGAAAAAGCAGTTCAGACAATTTTTTTTCGTCATAATTACAATAGGCAAAAATTTCCTCAACAAGGGCTATGCGTATTTCAGGTGGGCTGTTTCCGTTAAGAATTCTAAGAAGCTGCTCACCGGACGTGATGGCCGTTATCAGTTCAGCTTTTTCTGTTTTATTAAGCCCTGTCAATCCATTCTTATGGGAAAGAAGGGTTTTCAGGATAAGGGGATCTTCCTTTTTTTCATGGTAAAGCAAATAAAACTCTTTGACCGTCAAATAATTTGCCAAAATAGGTAACGCCACCACTTGCACAGGATAGTAATGAGCATCCAAACATATTTTTTTCGCCAAAACGATTTTTTGCTCATGCGGTAAATGCTCAGATAGCATTAAAAACTGATCAATATTCATCGAAGCAGGCGGAGATATGAGTAATTGCATAATAAACTGCTGAAAATCCACATTACTTCTCAATTCAGCTTGAAATGGACCTGTGATATTGTCCATTAATAATTGCGTTAGAGGGTGTTGATGAAGCAGATGAGGTAAGCGCTCAAAATTAAGATTTTTAAGCCAGCCAGTCATTAGGTTTGTAAAAGAATCTGTAGGCAGAAGCTGTTTTGCCCAATGAACATCCTGATAGCAGAAACGAGTCAGCAAATTCAACATTAATCGCCGACATTCATCCTGTTGACTCGCTTCCTCAGCATGATCAATAAGAGAACCAAACAATTGCAATTGTTTTGACATCAATTTACTGTCTTCTGAACGTCTGGGACTTAATTGCTCCACCATCATGAGCAAAAACACATTGAGCACATGAACAGCGGGAGGATTCACAGCTCGTGAATGGATAAGGTTCAATGTCTGCTTAATAAACTGCTTTCTCCACTGCAAATCAAAACGAGAAATGTTCTGATGTAAGTGAACGAACAACCAGATACCGTCATTTTCTTCCGCAAGTTCCGCAAATAGACTGGCCATTCCTTCGGGCGATTGAAAAAATTCTTTAGATAAAATCTGCTCAATCAGCCCATCCTTCTCGGGCAACAGGATCAATAATCGACCAATGTTCAATGACTCTTTATGAGGATATTGAATCAACAAGTCGAACCAGTAAGGAAAAGATGAATTGAGAAGTTCAAGGGGGGTATGGCGAAAGAACCAATGCCAGTGATGCTCTGACAGTTGAACGAAAACAGTCTCAAAATACCTGGAGTTGAGAATTAAGTCATAGGCTTTACTCACAAGTATGGGATTGAAATGAGCCTTTTCAACCGCATTAAGCAGTTGGCGGATAAATAAAACATTCTCTGAAACACTTCTTTCATCCAATAACTGTTTTGCCTTTTGCCAATTGCCAAGTGTTTCCTCATGTACTGAATGAATGAGTAAAGGCAGCAATGCTTCGTTCGAAATATCAGAGGGCAAAGGGCTTTGAGTTAATGCCAATAAACGCGCCCCTTGTGCAGGATTATCCTGCAAGCTGTCTTGTGTTGCCAATTGACATAAGATCGGATCGAAAGTTTGAGGTTGTTTTAATTGTTTTATAAAAACCTTGAAGTATTCATCAGTATATTTATTATCCTTTTTTAAAAGATTCCAGCAGCTTTTTTTTAGTGAGGCATAATTTACACGACCGATCTCATCTCGGTTGCCTCCTGTCTGCTCAAGGTGGTTAAAAATAAGAATCAATTTATCAGGCGATTGGCGGAAATGACTTAACCAGATAAAGGCCACTTTTTTGATGTCCGTGCTACTGAGAAGGGTAGCATTTAAAATTCTGTCAATTCGTAAAGCCAAGGCTGCTGAAATAGATGTCCAGGAGACCCATGACCACAATGTGGAGTCGGTAAGTGACAATTCATACACACAATCGGGATCTTCTAAAATGTTCTGCGCGAGTATGGGAGTAAAGGGCTGTTCAGTCCACTGATGAATATTTTCTTTTTTATCTTTTGACAGAGGTAAACGTCGACAAAACAAAAGCAGTACCTGATGAAGTGTATTTTTAAATTCGCTGTTTTCTTCACTTTTATTCAATAACTCATCAATTAAGGTCAGTAAATTCTTATCATCCAGTTTTTGGATTAAATCATTCAGTAACTCTTGATGGATGGCGGGTGTATTCAGTAATAAATAAAACAGCTGCGGATGTCTATCTGATTCAGAGAATAAAGTTTTAAATATATCATAGCTTGGAGCAGGCGCTTTTTCCTGGACCATTAAAGTATAAAGCATGACCAGATCTTCACTGCTTAAGTTTTGGAGCAAAGGTAAAAGCAACTCGCTTTTCTTCCAGAAATTACAAAGAAAAGCACAGCAATATGGCAATAAACTTTTTTTATTAGGAAAAATCTGCAATGCAGCCGTTAACCAGTAACTCTGTAGCAGAAGATCACCAGCCACCTGTTGGGTGACTTCTTTGACCAACTGTTCTATTGCAGGCTCAGGCAGTCTTTCAGCGGCTTTTGCCAAGGCCATCAACTCACTGAAGGGCTCATTTGCTTTTTTGATTCTTTGGCAAAAAACAAAGATAAAATTTTCAAATAGAAAGGAATAGGCCCGCTGTTGGACAGCTATATGGTTCATTGCCAACATATGGCCTACAAAATCAGGCAAATTTTCCTGTGGTATATTCTCCAGAAGTTTAATATTCAGTTTACTGTCATTCAGTTTACTGTTCGTCAAAAAATTGATAAGAAAGTTGTTGTCAGTGTCAGCTGCCTGAATACAACGGTTGATGAAATCTACAGAACCATTAATTTGATAACATTCATCCAGCAAATGAATCCTGTCTTTTATTGTTGGGTGTCTGTCATGCTTTAATTTTATATATTTGCTGAAAAGCTCAATCGACTTGTCTGAATCAGCTTTAGCTAAAACCTTTGCTAATTCAGGTAAAACCATTTTTTTAAAGACACCATCCTGCCAGTCATAACGTGTGTTTTGCTTGAATAAATCTTCAATGATTTTTTGTCGTTGGCTTTCATTTTCAACATGACGTAGCCGATTAATAATGATCAAATTAGCTAAAAAAGGATTATCATTTATCAGCAAAGACAATTTAAAATCCGGATTACTGGCATGGATACATAATGCCGTTAATAACACTTCGTATTTCAACTGATAATGACGATTTATTTTTTGAGAACTACGATCTTTTTGTGAATCAAAAATCAGATCGGATGACTGCTGATGCAGCTCAAGTAGAATATCACCCAGTTTCTGAGGATTAACGCGGGCAATTAAAGCATTTAAGTCATTCGCTGCAATAGGAAATGGTGACAGCAGCAAAATACTGATGAGTTCATTGCAATCGTCATTACGCAACTCCTCCTTTTCAAGAATAAAGGCCACCATGGTTTTCATGCATTCGGGAGAAAGTTCCGCAGAAGATGTGAGGCGTTTGAAAAAAGCTTTACAAATATTAAACGGTAACTCATCAAGAACAGCAGACATGCTCTCAGGAGAAAACTCCTGTTCTACAGCACAGGTCAGTGAAATCAGTACCTCTTCCCAAGCCATAACCTCGTCAGGTAAAGTTGCTCTCAAATAGCCTATCTGTTCACGACAAGCCTCGGCATCTTTCTTTGCAAACAACTTACAAAAATCAACCATACCCGCTCTCCCTGGTTATAAGAAGATTTTGTCAGTCTTTCATCATTCGTTGCCAGGACTTACATACAAACCCACCCTCTTCGTATAAAAAATTTTCAATTCAGTCATTTAGGATCAGTTGACATTTCGTTTCTTGATCTTGCTCAAGTGCCTACGTGCCGCGATTTATCCGCGGCATCCATGAGATCTCTGGATACCGCAGACAAGCCATGGTACATAGAGACTATAGAGCAATTGTCAACAGGCTCTAGTGCGCCTAAATTTTTTCGTTGAAATTTTCTACCTCGCTTTAACGTTTTTCGTGAGTCTTGTTTGTTCTACTGAACGCAATGATAAAGCTTAACTGTTAACCATTAATCCTTCGTATGCTGCAAGCGTCGCCCCCGGGTTATTGACATACTGTTTCTAATTCATTTTGACGAGCAGAATCTGTTTTTAGACTATTTAACCTCAACTCGACGTAAGCATCATACCTAAGCAAGATACGATTTATCGAAGTTTAGGTATGATGCTTACGTCGAGTTGAGATTATTTAGATCTTTAACATCCAGAATAACGCTTTGAAATAAAAATTCAAGATGTTTTATTTTTGCCAAAAATGTCGTGAAAAAAGGATGAGTAAAGAAAAGATTTCCAAACGCCCTGCCAACATGGCAAAAATGAGCAGCCATTTACTTGGACCATTCAAATCGACAAAGGAGGTACTAATACGACCGATACCAGCTCCAGCATTAGCTAATGTAGCTGTAATGGCCGAAAAAGAAGTGACAAAATCATTACCGAAAGCGATAAAAATCACCATCAATAACAAAAAAAGAGCGATAAAAACTGAAATAAAACTCCACATCGACTGCATAACCTGATCAGGCAATGTCTGTCGTCCGAATTTAACTGGCACCACAGCATTTGGATGCAACAGACGGGCCATTTCTCGCTTGCTTTGTTTATATAGCAAAAGTGCACGAATCATCTTAATGCCGCCACTTGTCGAGCCCGAACAACCGCCGACAATGGCGAGAAGCATAATTAACACAGGAATATAAGTGGGCCAGGAACTGAATGGTGCGGAAATAAACCCTGTGGTTGTTGCTAATGAAATCACATTAAATAAACTTTTAACTAAGGCATGATGACTGGCATGCATATTAAAATAATTATAAGCCACGAGGCTCACGGTTATTATCCAGCTTGCAAACAACAGTGTAGCAATATAAAAACGAAATTCTTCATCCTGCCAATAATGCAAAAGTGTGCCTTTTTTAAAGACCAGAAAATGTAAGGCAAAATTTGTACCGCCTAATAACATAAAAAAACAAGCAATTAATTCAATCAAATCGCTATGATAATAAGCAAAGCTGGCATCATGCATTGAAAATCCGCCAGTTGATACAGTAGCGAAACTTTCTCCTAAAGCATCAAACCAATCCATACCGGCTGCCCAGTAACAAACCATACACAGCAATGTTAAAAACACATATATGGACCATAAAGCCTTCGCTGTCTGTGCTATTCGTGGGGTCAGTTTCGCATCCTTCATCGGTCCTGGTGTTTCTGTGCGAAAAAGCTGCATTCCACCAACACCTAACATGGGCAAAATGGCCACGGCCAATACAATAATTCCCATCCCGCCTAAAAACTGTAGTTGTTGGCGATAAAATAATAAAGCATTAGGTAATTCATCCAGACGGGCAATCACACTTGCCCCAGTGGTGGTGAGTCCTGAAATGGATTCAAAAACAGCATCCGTTATGCCTTTTTTAAAATCAATAGTGATAATGAAAGGCAGTGAAGCAAAGAAAGAAAGAACCGCCCAAAAGAGGCTCACGATCAAAAAACCGTCACGTGTTTTTAATTCCTGCTGCTCATGCCTAAATAACAACCATAACAACAAACCAGTAAAAAACGTCAGGGCAAATGCAGATAAAAAAGGAAACCATAAATGTTCATGAAAAACAATATTGATTAATAAAGGCGTCAACATGCTCAGGCTAAAAATCATTAACAGAACACCCAGCAGACGCAGGATGGTTTTTATTTGCATCTTTATCAGCTCATAAAATTCAATTTGACTTGAAACAGTGATTCAACCTGGCGAACATAACGTTTCTTTAATATCACCAAAATAACGTGATCGCCAGCTTCAAGAACCAAATCATTGCTGGCCATCATGACGGTTTCATCACGCAAAATAGCGGCAATGGAACAACTCGATGGTAAGGAAATTTCATCCAACCTGCGTCCTACCACGTTGGAAGTGACCTCATCGCCATGAACAATCAATTCGATTGCTTCTCCTTCATCGTTCTGCAAACGATGAACTTTTACCATATTACCACGGCGCATTTTCGTCAAAATACTCCCTATGGTGATCAATTGAGGGGAAATGGCATGATCAATGCTACTGTCCTCAATCAACTCAACATAGGCTTTTCGATTGACTAAAGCCATGGTATGGCGGGCACCCAAACGTTTAGCCTGTAGACAGGACATGATATTTGCCTCATCATCATTGGTGACAGCACAAAAAACATCGGTAAATTCAATATTCTCGTTAAGCAACAGATCCCTGTCTGCAATATCCCCTTGCAAAACGGTCGATTTATATAAACGTTCGGCCAGTTCAGAGGTACAAACCGGATTATGATCGATGATTTTGATTTTGTAATTTTTTTCTAATGTCTGAGCAAGATGAGCTCCGATATGACCGCCGCCAGCAATGATGATTCGTCGATTGGGATGCATATATCGTCCCAAAGCAATTAAAACCTGTTGAATAGCCTGAGAAGAAACCACAAGCAGTACATCATCGCCTTTCTCAATCACACTGTTTTCCTCAAGCAGTGTTTCTATCTGATTCCTGAATACGGCAACGATGCGAGCATCTATGTTTGCCAGCAGTTCATGCAACTCCCTGATTGTTTTACCTGTCATAATGCCTTTTGCCGCAGACTTTATGGTGACCAATAATATTTTACTCTCGGCAAAATCAATGAGTTGAGACACCCCTGGATAATGAATAAGATTTTCAATATGCTCTGTCACCAGCATTTCAGGGCTGATAAAAACATCTACGGGAATATGATCATTGGTAAATAACTGGGGATATTGGTAGTAATTTTTTGAACGAATCCTTGCGATTTTATTGGGAGTTCGAAAAAGACTATATGCTATCTGACATCCTATCATGTTAACTTCATCACTATTGGTCACAGCAATCAGCATGTCGGCCTGCTCGATACCAGCTTGAATCAATACATCAGGATGAGAAGCTGAGCCTTGTATCGTTTGAATATCCAGACGATGCTGTAACTCACGAAGTCTTTCTTCATCGAGATCAATCAAGGTGACGTCATTGTCTTCATTGACTAGATTTTGTGCAAGGGTGCCCCCTACCTGCCCGCCTCCTAGTATAACTATATGCATGGCATCAATTCCCCTTCATATACAAAGGTGGCAGGACCTGTCAAAAAGACATCTTCGCTCATCTTTGACCAGCTAACGGTTAAATCACCTCCCGGTAAACTAATGTTAACCGGACTGGTCAGCTGATAAAAACATCGACCTACAACAGCCGCTGCCACAGCGCCACTCCCACAAGCCAATGTCTCGCCACAACCGCGTTCATAAACTCTTAATTTAATATAATTTTCCGAGGTTAATTGCATAAAACCCACGTTGACTTGCTCAGGAAATAAAGAATGCTCACTGATTTCTTTTCCCAATGCTGCAACTGGCGCTTCATCCACATCATTAACCAGGATAACGGCATGAGGGTTACCTACATTAAGGGCATGAAAATGCCATATACTTCCCTCCAGCGATTGGAAGGAATACAAGGAAGCCTGTTGCTCAACGGCCAGAGGAATCTCTTTAGGTACAAAGCGCGGCTTACCCATGTTAACGCTCACTGAGCCATCCTCATTAAGGAATAGTTGCATGCGAGTCGTTGACGTGGCTATGGTCATGGACGATTTATCCGTTAAACCGTAATGCTGTAAAAAACGTCCCAGACATCGTGCACCATTACCACACTGTCCTACTTCCTGACCATTGGCATTGAAAATTCGATAATGGAAATCAACACCTTCTTCCCGTCCTGCTTCCACCACAAGACATTGATCAAAACCAATGCCGGTATGACGATTGGCCAAACTGGCCATGTTTATTTCATTCAATCTCAGCTTCTGATGAATGGCATCAATCACGACAAAATCGTTGCCTAAACCGTGCATTTTTGTGAATTTTAGACCCATAGATTTTACTCTTTAACGATATAGGCATTATTTTTAGGCTCGCCAGGCAAATAAAGCGGTCCTTTTTGACCGCAGGAGACCAGGAATAATCCTGCAAAAACAATGAAAATAAGGGGTATGGATTTCATAAAAAATCATCCGTAAAAAAGAGGATTATATGAAATTTATTCAAAAAAGAACAACACTGTCTTCTGACAGAGGTTCCACCCTCGTAAATTAATGCTTTATAAACTTTCTGGATCCATCCTTTCTGAGAAGCGGATGTTTGAAGAGGAGTTTTCAGAAACTAGCCACAAAAGAAAAATGCCTATTGAACTAAAAACAATGGCGGGAACCGATAATGGCAAAGTGGAATTCACGGTTTTGGTCATGACTAAATACCCGACGGCTCCGGCAAATAAAAATCGGGATGCCCCAATGGCTGCTGATGCGGCTCCTTTAGCCGTGTCAAAAGGAGCCATGGCGCCACCTGTTCCAGCCCCCATACAAAATGTTCCTCCAATACCAATAAAAAGCATAGGATAGACAAAATTATGCACACTCAAACCATACATTTCATACCAAAGCAACATCCATAAACCACCGGCAAAGGTCAGAAGAAAGCCGAGCATACATGTTTTATAAATACCCAGACGCTCAACAATAACACCACCAATAAAACTGCCGATCAATAAAGAAAACCCCATAAAGCAGAAATAAAAACCATAATACTGCTGCGGGATGGCTAATGTTTTCAATAATAAAAAAGGTGATAAAGCACAAAACAAATAAAAATAACAATGACCAAAAGAAGACACTATGTTGTATATCATGAATTGCCGTTGTTGAAAAACAGAGCGATAAGTAGCCATCACATTCCATGATAAAACCGTTCTTTTGCCTTCAGGAAGCGACTCACCTAACCAGAAACCCATCGAAAATACTGCAGGGATGGCAACCAGCAATAACACCCAGAAAGTGGCCGACCAGCCAAAATAAAGATCAATGAAACTGCCTATGAACGTAGCAAAAATAGGTGAAAAGGAAATCATGCCATTAAGAAAACTGTATGCTCTTGCACTGCGTGTCCCTGTAAAAAAATCCCTTACAATGGCAAATCCGAGCACTAACATGCCACAAGAACCTAAAGCCTGCAGAATGCGAAAGAAAAGCAGATCAACGACATTACGGGAAAAACCACAACCTAATGAAGCCAATGCAAAGCAGACTATCACTATCATTGATATTTTACGCCGACCATAATGATCCGACAACGGGCCTACAATCAGTTGCATAAAACCAGCACAAAGCATAAACAAATTCAACGTCATCAACATTTGACTGTCGCTGGCATGAAAATCACGAGCCATATGCGTAATTGCCGGCACATAAATATCCATGGCTAAAGGCAGAGCCAACACCATAGGTGTAAGGGCAAGAATCAATTTCGCAAACATTTTGCATCCAAAAAAATCAATAAGTATAAATGAAATACTATTCGGAAAACAAGAGCAATTCCTCTAATACCTTTATGCGAGAATGAGAGTCAGTAGACAATGCCGTCACATGCCCTAACTTTCGACCCGCCCGTGCTTGTTTTTGATAATGGTGAATATGCAGTTCAGGATAGACTGCCAATTGCTCAATGGGAGGAAACTGACCAATGATATTATACATGGTTGCATAAGCAAGGCTATCAGTGGGTCCAGGTGTCCAATCCAGAACACATCGCAAATGATTTACAAATTGGCTGGTCATCGCCCCTTCAATAGTCCAATGACCACTGTTATGAACTCTTGGCGCCATTTCATTCGCTATCAACCGTTCATTCTGTTGAAAAAATTCAAGAGCCAAGACTCCCACATAATTTAAATGATTCATTAAACATGTAACATGGTCACAAGCCTGACTGAAAAATGGGTCTTTCCGCTGATTGGCTGTATAAAATAAAATACCCTTCTCATGCCTGTTTTCACAAAGATCATAAAATACCATTTCGCCCTTCTTATTGCGGGCAGCAATTAAAGACACTTCACGGTCAAAAGCAATCCATCCTTCAAGAATCGAATTTTGACATTGCTCAAGAGTAAGCTCGGCAACATCGTTGGCTGAATAGAGCCGGAATTGTCCTTTACCATCATATCCTCCCCGTCTTTTTTTTAAAATGGCAGGATAACCGGTTTCACTTATCGCTGCCTTGAGCTCAACTTTGTCATTTACTTCAAAATAATCGGTGGTAGGAATGTTAAGCGCACGGAAAAGATTTTTTTCCAACAGCCGATCCTGGCTGATTTGCAAAGCCTTTTTATCTGGATAAACGACGCTTTGTTTTTCGAGAAAAGAAAGCGTCTCAAGGGGTATATTTTCATTCTCAAAGGTAATAAGATCGACCTGCTCGGCAAAGCTCTCAAGAGAGGCTTTATCCTTGTATTCAGCATGAACCACTGAACCTAGTGTCTCAGCAGAACACGGTGTATTAGGTTCAAAAAAGCAAAAATCAATCCCGATAGGTATACCGGCCAAGGCAAGCATGCGGCTTAACTGCCCTCCCCCTAATATTCCAATCTTCATTCAATTTTTCTCCGGGTCGTTACTGGCAAGTACCTGTTCCGTTTGGCTGGTTCTGTATGCCTCTAAATGTTCTAAAACTATGTCATACTTGTTTGCTAAAATGGAAGCAGCCAGAAGGGCAGCATTGATGGCCCCGGCCTTTCCAATGGCCAGGGTACCAACAGGAATACCCGCTGGCATCTGCACTATTGACAATAAGGAATCCATGCCTTTAAGCATCTTTGACTGCACGGGAACACCTAAAACAGGCAAAGAACATTTAGCCGCCAGCATCCCCGGCAAATGCGCAGCTCCTCCCGCTCCTGCGATAAGCACTTCAAATCCCTTTGAACGAGCCGAGTCGGCAAAAGAAAACAACAGATCAGGTGTTCGATGAGCGGAAATGATTTGCGTGTGATAGGCAATATTAAGTTCTTTTAGTGTATCCACAGTATGCTTCATGGTGTCCCAATCGGATTGAGAACCCATGACAACGGCAACGAGGGGTTTAGTGTTCATAAATAAATACCTTTTTAAAACGAAAAGATGGACGCTTTTCCTAAGTCCTGACAAAATCAATTGCCAAAGCCTAGCAGATAATGGTTGATTTTTAAATTTTTTACTGATGAAATATCAACTATATTGATTAAATCGGAGTAATCATGACGCAAAAAGAAATGATATGTCGAATTGTTAGAGAAATCCTTCAAAACAAAGAGTGGGACAAAACCTGTTGCGGTTAATGGATAAAGTTGATTTAGCTAAATTGCAACAATATGAGAACTCAAAGATTATTCATTATTTTTGGCAGAAAAATCAACATTACAGACTTGAACAATGTCAACAGTTTTTTTCAGATTTATTGGCATGGATGGGATTAAAAACCATCCGTAATGCCACGCATAAAAAAACCTATTTGTTCGGACCTTTACTGATTTTGGATGAACTTTGGCATGTTTTCATTTTACACAGCCGTGATTATGTGAGTTTTTGTCATCAACATTTTGGGCAATACCTTCATCATGAAGTGGAACCCATCGGCTCTGAACATCGTTTAACAGCAGAAGAGCTTGCCGATTTTCTGCAGGATTGTTTTAGACATCTGGGAGAGAGCTGGGTAAAACGATATTTTGGCTATTTATTATAACTTTTTATAACTTAATTTGAGTACGCGCTGAAAAAGAGATAGCATAATTATCGTTTAAAATTTCCTAATTTTATAACCATGCTCCAACACTTAATTGAATTGCGAAGAAGAGCTCTGCAAGTTTTCTTATGTTTCATCATTTTATTTATTTTCTTTTTCTTTTGCGCTTCTGATTTATTTTACCTGCTGGTAAAGCCCTTACTTCACTCATTACCAAAGTCATCCCGGCTTATAGCAACGCAAATTACTGCTCCGATTTTAACGCCGATTCACCTGTCTTTTAATGCCGCTTTGTTTTTCTCCGCACCCATAACTTTATATCAAATCTGGCGTTTTTCAGCTCCGGGACTTTATCCTTCAGAGCGTCGTTATTTGCGTATTTCTATCCTTCTGAGTCTGCTGCTCTTTATTGTAGGTGTATTATTTTGTTACTGCATTGTATTGCCCTTTATGTTTCATTTTTTTGCTGGTGCACTACCCAAAGGTGTTCAGCTTTTACCGGATATGTCTTATGCCCTGGATTTTATAACCCATATGCTGATCCTGTTTGGCCTTAGCTTTCAATTGCCTTTGCTCTGTTTAACGCTCATACAATCTGGCCTGCTTCAACTGCAGCAGCTAAAAACATTTCGTCCTTATGTGGTTGTGGCTTGTTTTACTCTTGGCATGCTGCTGACACCTCCTGACGTATTATCTCAGATTATGTTGGCAGCACCCTTATGTGCTCTTTATGAGCTTGGCATTCTTTTAGCAATGTTTTTACCAAAATCAAGGAAGGTTAATATCATTGAAACACAGTAAAAATAGATTTGGCAGCAGGCATTCAATAGTGATTTTTAATGAGCTTATTTTGCTTAGTGCGTTCGACAAGCTCTATGCGCCCGGATTAAGCAGATGGTAATAGATCACCTCTATGTTAAAAATTTATCTAAGGGTGGATTTGAGTTCAGCATGGACAAAAACAAGGCTGAAAAAGCGCAGCATATGGCTCTGGACTTTAACCATTTTTCAAGTAAAGGAAAGCAATAGATTAAAGACATAGAAGCGCATCGTTATATTTATCAAAGTCGCTGTAAATCGATGACTTGAGAAAATAGAATGGCACGAATTACCGCGGCATCGACCATAGTATCTATGCGAAGTTCCGTATGGCCCCCCTATCAAGTCGGGGGATTCGATCCCTAAAAAATGACTAAAGTCGAGACGGCTATGTAAGCATTTTAAAGGCTTATTTTCGGGGAAAATACGCCCCATCAGAGCGGGAGGTTGATCAGATTAAGAGTAAGGGACTAACCAGGTTATCAGATTGTTGAGAGGGTAACGCAACAAGACAATAAGCATCAATATACTCATCACCATATAACGGTTCAGGTAATCCATTATGCCGACATGCTCCAGCAAAAACGGATTTTCCTGATTTAACCAACGGGTAACCGCAATACAGACGGGCAGATACAATAAAATAAAAATCTCTCCAAAAATTCTTGATTCCATAAAATTGCCCACTAGCAGCAATCCTATGAAATAAAGAAGACACAAGTAGCGCAATGGCCTGTATCTTAAAGGAATATAATCATAAAAAGCAAACCAGAACAGCGGAACTCCAGCCAGGCAGAAAACAAAAAGAAGAAAATTTTTCATGTTCAACAACCAATAGGTATTAAGTTCAAAATAGGTTCGCAGCAGTTTCAGGTTGTATAGTTCAAACACGCTCCCAGGTAGATCTCTGACCAGATACAAGACTAAAGCACGAGCAAGAATATAACTCAACATAGCGAAAAAAAAAGGTTTTAAATGCTGGCGAAAATCACGCCAGTGCAATGCCGGAACTAAAAATACGAGCAGAACACTGCTTTCCCGATTTAAAGTAGCAAAAAAAATCCATGGAATAAAAATATGCCAGCGTTTTTGTAAACAGAACAAATAACCTCCTGCCATAAAAAACAATGTGGCCGTATCAAAAGGATAGTAAAAGGCCGCCCAGGATTTAATGGTTAAACGATAATTAATCACAGAGATAAGAGGCAATAATAATAAAAACAACCAGGCAAAGGCTTTTGCATGAATGTCTGAAAATTCATAACGGAACAAAGCCTTCATCATATGATAAGTCAAAGCAACGAACACACCTTCCATAACAAAAAACACAGTGACATATTTAAATGGCAGGTAAGTGGTTATAAAATGAGCCAGGTAAGGAATCAATAAGCGCTGCCCAAAGGGCAGTCTCGCTGTAAAATGAACCAATTTTCCGAGTGTGGCATCAGCATACACGCCCGTTAATTTAAAATGAAGATAAGCGTAACTTATTATCAAAAAGATGGTGATAAAACGATTTTTATAACGAAAAAAATCTTCATTCATTGCACTGTTTTTATGAATAATTTTTAAGATTTATTCAGATTAACCGATATTACCTATAGCAGCAAGGATAAAAGACCTCAGATCCCGCATTCTGTAGTAGAGGATATTTTTGTTTGATAGAGGCAGAAAACGCCATGTTTATGCGCCAACAAACGAACGGCAAAAAACATTTTTAACAAAAATAGACCTCGGAGCGGGATGTTGAGCAACCCCTATTCACTGAATTACATAGGAGTGAATAATGACAAAAGCAGCAAAATTCAATCTTGGGGATATTGTCATTCATAGCAAACAGGGATATCGAGCCATCATTGTAGATATCGACCCATTATTTCAAGCCTCAGGCCGTTATAATCCTCAGGCTTGCAAACGGGAATTTGCCACAAAAAATCCCTGGTATCGATTACTTGTCGATAAAACCAGTCAGGAAACCTATGTCGAGGAATGTTATTTAATTAAAGACTACCAGGTAAAAAGGATCGAAAATCCAGGAATCCATCAATATCTGAAAAAACGAAAAGGGCAATATTGCAGTCGTTTACCACTGCATTGATCCATTAAATCAGTTTGTGGATACTTCTGCTCACCTGACCGATGAGCATAAAATCGCTGCAATTGAGACGATTGATCATCAGGTGAAGGTCAGATCTTTATTGATAACGCAGCATCAGAACTAAAAGCGCAATAAATACAATCAAAAAAAGGGCAAGAATTCCCATTGTGGAAAAACTTTTATTAAGATTTTCCCGGCTGAACATATCAGGACGACCTTTAATCATTCGATACAATGAAAAAATAATTAGCCCTGCTGCTAATAAACCGAGGATTTGATATAAAGTCTGCATTGTTTATGATTCCTCTTTTTGTTCAAAACTAAACGCGTCTGAAAAAAGATATTGGGGCGAAACGCCCTGCTCAAGCAAAATATCGCGTGTTTGGTAAACCATATCAAATGGACCGCTGATAACTATTTGCCAGTCCTTGACATCCTGGGTATGCCTTTTGAGCAGCATCTTGCCCAAAGAAGATTTGCTCCTATCAGAAACAGATGAAAAATAGTGGAAATGACTGACATGGTCCTTCCAATAATTCACTTTATCATCCATGTACAGATCGCTCTGTGAACGTACCCCCCAGTACAGTTCAAAAGCTCGATCATCGGCATTTGCCAGTAACTGTTCTATCATCGCTTTGACAGGCGCAAACCCTGTTCCGGCGGCAATAAAAAGGATGGGTCGCTCAACATCAAGCCTTTGCAAATGGCAATCACCTAAAGGAACCAGAATGGTTACCGCTCCACGGCTCTTGATTTCCTCAAGCAGACCTTGATTGTAAGGGTTTTCACGGGAATGGCGAATATGTAATTCATATTTATGTGACCCTAATGGGGCATTGGCGATGGAATAACTCATGGCTTGATTAGCATGTAAAATCTGCAAATACTGTCCTGCTTGATATGCAACATACTCATCAGGCATTAAAATAAGTTGTAAAATGCTGTCTGTTAAAGGAGAGATTCGTTCTACCCGTGCAATAACTTGTTTTTCCCTCATATATCAAGCCCTAATTCAAACCAGTAACCATCTACTTTTTGCTGTACGATCTCATCCATAACAATAGGTCGGCCCCACTCGCGTTTCGTTTCTTCGGGCCATTTAGATGTCGCATCCATCCCCATTTTTGAGCCAAGACCAGATTCAGGAGAGGCAAAATCAAGATAGTCTATCGGAGTATTCTCTATCATTACTGTATCGCGTGCCGGGTCCATTCTCGTTGTCATTGCCCAGACCACATCTTGCCAGTTTCGTGCATCGATGTCCTCATTGCAGACAATCACAAATTTGGTATACATAAACTGTCTTAAAAATGACCACACGGCCATCATGATACGTTTTGCATGTCCGGGATATTGTTTTTTTATGGTAACCACTGCAAGTCGGTACGAACAGCCTTCCGGCGGCAAATAGAAATCAACGATTTCAGGGAATTGTTTTTGCAGCAGGGGAATAAAAACTTCGTTCAATGCAACGCCTAAAATGGCAGGTTCATCGGGTGGGCGGCCTGTATAAGTGCTATGATATATTGGCTCGTCTCTGAAACTCATGCGTTCTACCGTAAAGACCGGGAAAGACTGAACCTCATTATAATATCCTGTATGGTCACCAAAGGGTCCTTCTGGCGCCTCATCTCCTGGCTGTAAATATCCTTCCAGGATGATTTCAGCCGAGGCAGGGACGTGTAAGTCAGAGCCAAGACAGGAAACAAGTTGAGTGCGTTGCCCACGTAACAAACCCGCAAAGGCATATTCCGATAGCGTATCTGGAACGGGGGTAACAGCAGCAAGAATCGTGGCAGGATCAGCACCTAAAGTCACGGCCAGTGGGAAACGCTCACCGGGATAGATTTTTTGCCATGCTTGATAATCCAGTGCTCCGCCTCTGTGAGATAACCAGCGCATAATGAGTTTATTTTTACCCAGCAATTGCTGGCGATAAATTCCAATGTTTTCACGATTTTTTTCCGGTCCCTTGGTTGTGACCAATCCCCAGGTAATTAAAGGAGCAACATCTCCAGGCCAGCATCGCTGAAGCGGTAAGCGGCGCAAGTCCACTTCATCGCCTTGCCAAACATTCTTTTGACAAGGGGCATTGCCCACGTATTTTGGCGCCATGTTAAATGCCTGTTTTAATAAGGGAAGCTTATTAAAAGCATCCTTAAAACCTTTAGGCGGCTCTGGTTCTTTTAAAGCTGCAAGTAACTTACCTATTTCTCTGAGTGCACCGATATTTTCTTCTCCCATACCCAGAGCCACTCGCTCGACAGTACCAAATAAATTGGTCAATACGGGCATGTGATGGTTGGCCGGATGAGTAAATAAAAGCGCTGGCCCTCCAGCACGCAATACCTTATCACTAACAACGGTCATTTCAAGCTCAGGAGAAACAGGATAATTCACCCGTTTTAGCAAACCACGCGCTTCAAGTTGTTCAATAAAATCTCTTAAATCGGTGTATTTCATATTCTTATTTTGTCATTTAATTATCCATGAAATAGGTATCTATTATATATTCTTCATGGGTTTTTTGTACTCAGGGTAGCATCATCATTGCTGAAATCATATAAACCAAAATTGAATTTTCACCCCCGCACTTGATTCGGGAGCGAAAATTCAGCATAGAGAAATATTGCTTAAATTTGAATCATTCAGAACTCTGGATGAGCCACAATGAAAATAAGAAATGATTCCTTGGAATTGGCTGGTTTTTTATTCTTGCCGCTTCATGGCTTCGAAAAATTCAGCATTGGTTTTGTGATTTTTCATTCGCTCCAGGAGGAATTCAATAGCGTCACACTCATCCATGGATTGCAATATTTTTCGCAAAATCCACGTACGATGCAAGTCTTCAGGAGATAACAACAGATCTTCACGGCGGGTTCCGGTACGATTGATGTTGATAGCCGGGAATACGCGACGTTCGGCAATGTTGCGGCTTAAATGAATCTCCATATTACCTGTTCCTTTAAATTCTTCATAAATCACTTCATCCATTTTCGAACCAGTATCCACCAGTGCGGTAGCAATGATGGTCAGGCTACCGCCTTCTTCAATATTTCGTGCAGCCCCATAGAGGCGCTTAGGCCGTTGCAGAGCGTTCGCGTCCACACCACCCGTTAAAACCTTACCCGATGCAGGAACTACAGTGTTATAAGCACGGGCCAATCGGGTAATGGAATCGAGTAAAATAACCACATCACGTTTATGCTCAACAAGCCGCTTGGCTTTCTCTATGACCATCTCAGCAACCTGAACATGTCGATTCGCAGGCTCATCAAAAGTACTGGCCACAACTTCTCCTTTCACTGAACGCTGCATTTCAGTGACTTCCTCAGGCCGCTCATCAATAAGCAGAACAATGAGATAACACTCCGGATAATTTTTTTCTATTGAGCGTGCCATGTTTTGCAACATCAGAGTCTTACCGGCTTTTGGTGGAGAAACAATCAAGCCACGCTGACCTCGACCGAATGGAGCACACAAATCAATGACTCGGGCAGTGAGATCTTCCGTACTGCCATTGCCTTGTTCCATAACGAGACGCTCGGAAGCAAAAAGAGGAGTCAGGTTTTCAAAGAGAATTTTACGTTTTGAGCTTTCCGGTGACTCGTAATTGATTTTATCCACTTTTAATAAAGCAAAATATCGCTCATTATCTTTCGGAGGACGAATTTTTCCTGAAATTGTATCACCGGAACGCAATCCGAAACGCCTGATTTGACTGGGAGAAACATAGATATCATCAGGACCGGCCAGATAAGAACCGTCGGCTGAGCGTAAAAAACCAAATCCATCACTCAAGACCTCAAGAACACCGTCACCATAAATGTCTTCGCCTTTTTGGGCATGAGACTTCAAGATGGTAAAAATGATGTCCTGTTTACGCATACGGGAGGTGTTTTCAACACCCATTTCCTGGGCAATATTAACGAGATCAGCAATAGGTAGTTGCTTTAATTCACTAAGATTCATACTTCTCACTTGATGTGTTAGTTAATCGAAACGGATTTCCGGGATAGTTTAACGGGGGTGCCAGCTTGGGAAGCTAGCATGCTTTAAAAGCTTACCATAGCTTCCCAATGAAATACAACTTTTTAAAGTGACATACATATATTATACATTACTTTCAACAAAAGCACTTAATTGAGATTTGGAGAGTAATCCCATTTTCACTGCCTCTACCTGACCATTTTTAAACAAAATCAAGGTGGGGATGCTCATCACTCCATATTTAGAAGGAGCCTGCGGATTTTCATCAATATTGATTTTTGCGAAAACCACATCCTCGCTGTGATTAGCCGCAACCTCTTCAAGAACAGGACTTAATGCGCGACAGGGACCGCACCATTCTGCCCAAAAATCCACTAAAACAGGCTTAGATGAATTTAATACCTCCTGCTCAAAACTGGCATCGGTTACTGTTTTAATATGATCGCTCATAGGAAACCTCTATCGTTTGTTTTTAATTTAGCCTCTGCGGGGTCATTCCTTTTACGACTGCATGAAGGCAGGTTCAGCACATCAGCCTTGTGAATGACATCCACAGACTAAGTCCCTCATTATACTGGCTATCGCGGCTCAAAACAGAAAGGCCAACAAGCCTGATAACTTACCATGTTTTGTGCTGCCTATCATCACAATAGCAACACCTTGACAAAAAGACAACGCATGTATGACCATTATAGATCACCTCCTGCAGCTTGCAAAATACTGATTGCAGCAATGGCTGCCGTTTCGGTGCGTAAAACTCTTGGTCCTAGTGATAAAGGCATAAAACCTGCAGCAAGCGCTTGCCTCACTTCATCCTGACTAAAACCACCTTCCGGACCAATTAATAAAGAAAGCCCATCGAAGTTAAAAGAATAATGCCGCCAACTTTTTTCGGTCTGGGGGTGGAGTATTAATTTGTCGACATCCTGATTTTGCGCCAAGTACTCCTCAAAAGAAAGTATGGGGTGTATCAACGGTAATTGATTACGTCCCGACTGTTCACAAGCAGCAACCGCAATGGCTTGCCATTGCGCAATTTTTTTGGCAGCCCTTTGCTGATCCAGTTTAACCACACAACGACGAGTGACCAATGGCTGAATACTGCTCACACCCAGTTCCACAGCCTTTTGAACGACCCACTCCATTCGCTCGCCTTTGGACATTGCCTGAGCCAGATGAATGGCCAAGGGTGATTCGCGATTTACCTCAGCAACCGATAAAATCTCCACCGATACCTTTTTTTTATGGACGGTAGAAATCACCGCATCAAATTCTAGATTATTTCCTGAGAATAAGGTGATTTTTTCACCGGGTAACATACGCAAAACGACACCTACATGCTGTCCGGCAGACTCCGTTAACTGAATAAGAGAGCCCGGCTGATAATCGCCTGCCTGATAAATACGGATATTTTTCAAGAAAAAAACATGCAGTTAATATCATCTGAGTTTAGATTATATTCTCTCATCTTGTCTTAGGCAATTTGATTTTCCTGGTTTTAGTATCGTTTTCAACAAGCATTAGGTTCTGGCCGCTTTTCTGCTTATTACTCATGAGTTATTACTATAAAATCATGCTATGATGCATAATTTCGTTTCACTAAGGGAATCTTTTATGAATAAAACACGTATAGAAACCGACAGCATGGGTGAGATTGAAGTGCCAGCCGATAAATACTGGGGAGCACAAACGCAACGTTCCCTGCATCATTTTAATATTGGCAAAGATATTATTCCACGAGAAGTAAGCCATGCCTTTGGTATTTTGAAAAAAGCAGCCGCCCTGACCAATCTCGACTTAGGTAAACTACCCAAGAACAAAGCGGAGTTGATTATAAAAGCTGCAGAAGAAGTCAGTTCAGGCCAACTTGACGAGCATTTTCCTTTACATGTCTGGCAGACAGGCAGCGGTACACAGTCTAATATGAATACCAATGAAGTCATTGCCAACCGTGCCATAGAACTTGCCGGCGGTAAGATGGGCAGCAAAACTCCCATCCATCCCAATGATCACGTCAACATGTCACAATCCTCAAACGATACCTTCCCTACTGCCATGCACATTGCCGCAGCTCTTGCCATTCATAAAAAATTACTGCCTGCATTAGAGCAATTACGTGATGCCCTGGCAGCGAAAAAAGAAGCTTTCAAGGACATTGTCAAAATCGGTCGTACACACTTGCAGGATGCCGTGCCTTTGACCCTTGGGCAAGAATTTTCAGGCTATGTTGCTCAGATGAATGCCTGTATTGACCGCATTAAAGAAAGTTTGCCTGAGCTTTATGAACTGGCTTTAGGTGGAACCGCTGTGGGCACAGGCTTGAACACTCATCCTTTATTTGCTGAAAAAGCAGCGGCTCAGATTGCCAGATTAACGGATTTACCTTTTATCTCTGCCCCTAATAAATTTGCCGCCCTGGCCTCTCATGAACCTCTGGTTGCTGCACATGGTCAATTAAAGGCGCTGGCTTGTGCTTTAATGAAAATTGCCAATGACATTCGTTGGCTCGGTTCAGGCCCTCGTTGTGGAATTGGCGAATTAATTCTTCCTGAAAACGAACCAGGTTCATCGATCATGCCCGGCAAGGTCAATCCTACTCAGTGTGAAGCCATAACCATGGTCTGCGCTCAGGTGATTGGCAATGATACAACGATTGCCATGGCCGACAGTCAAGGTAACTTTGAGCTTAACGTGTTCAAGCCGGTCATTATCTTTAATCTGCTGCATTCACTGAACCTGCTGGCTGACAGCTGTCAATCGTTTCGAAAATTCTGTATTGAAGGACTCGAAGCTAACCATAAAGTCATTGATGAATATCTTCATAATTCGCTGATGCTGGTCACGGCTCTTAACCAGCATATTGGTTATGATAAAGCCGCCAAAATTGCCAAAACGGCGCACCATGACCATACATCCTTAAAAGAAGCTGCCGTAAAACTCGGCATTTTAACGGCTGAAGAGTTTGATGAATACGTTAAGCCAGAAGAAATGACTTCACCAGGCTAAGGTCTGCTGCATTTCCAGTGCCTGTTTACATTTGCGCTTCGCCAAGCGCAAATGTGGATAGCCTGGCCAAATACTTCGAATCCAGATATCGCAGCCAGGGCGCGAGAATTCATGTCCGCTTTAAAAAAGTTGAAGGCCGCGTTTTCTACCTCTTCTATCGCATCTCTTCCTTTTTTTAATCTCTATTTTTAACGTTATACTTGCAAATGATAATCATTATCATTTATATTGGCGTTTACGATATAAATCATTCATGTTACGCAACATAGTATTTTTTAGAACATTTGGACGCATTTTGAAATTTTAAAGCGCAGTTTACATGGAGTAAATGAGCATTTGAAATTGCAAAATGCGTCCAAAGAGGCAAAAAAGACGAAGCTGCGTTACATGAGTCAATTAGGAGTTTCGCAATGGCACTGGCCTATGGAAATTTTGATGAACTGAGCCACCAATTACGTTTTTTATTGTTTGAGGCAGGCATTGGGCTCTCATCATCCACAGTGGATTATTTTATTGCCATAGCTCATCGAAAATCATTATACAGACTGCAGCAAGCCGCACTTCTTGAAGGATTAATAAATCAGCCGATTCACAGCCATCATATTCAAGACTTCATAACGCAGCTTAGGATTAAGCTCAAACAATACTTACCAGAAAGTCAATTTTTTCATTGGCAAAGTTTGAGCTATGAAATGAAGGAATCCATAGCCAATGAAGCTTTGGCTCTGGCGTTTAGAGAGCATTGGCAGCGTCAGTTAAAACGGGACAACCATTCATGCGAGAACTTCTGGAAAGGATTAACTGAAACCAAATCTCAGGCCGAATTGTTGCTGTTTCTTGAACAATGGGGATGCACAGGACACCCTACGCATCCAAATTTTCGTGCTAAAATCGGCTTCAGTCGCCGCGAAGTTTTACAATATTCACCCGAATTTCGCGCCCGAGTCAGCATCCACTGGTGCGCTTTAAAGAAATCAAGCGCCCACACTACAGACGTTCCCTTCAATTATCAAAGCATTCTGGCTGAACAGTACCCGAAAGAATTTGAGGCTTGGAGGAAACATCTTGCTTTTAAACAATTCAATCCGGATGAATATTATCCGGTTCCCGTTCATCCCTGGCAATGGCGCAATCAGCTGATCAGCCAATGTGCAACGCTCATTGACAGCAAAACGCTGATTCTCTTGCCGCACCACCAAAGTTTATATCCGTCTATGTCATTTCGCACCATGATGCCCGAACCCTCACACAAAGCTTGTCATATTAAGCTTGCCACCAATATTCATGCCACCTCGGCAAAACGGACGGTATCTCCAGCATCCGTTCATAATGGACCGCGCTTATCCCAGTGGATAAATCAATTGCTTGGCAACAAAAACCATTATGAACAAACGCTGTTTATTGCCAGAGATTTTACAGGCTTAAGAATCAATGATGCGAGTATTGCTGAGCATGGACAAAGGCAATTATCTGTTTTATTAAGACAGCATCCGGTTCACCTGCTTAACGAACAGCAGCAGGCCGTTCCTCTGGCGGCTCTTTTGACCGCTTCACTCAACCACACCTCTTTACTCATTGACATTATTCAAGCCAGTGGTTTACATCCACTGGATTATTTCAGAAATTATTGCGACATTGTCCTGTCAGGGCAATTGCATTTTATGCTAAGCCATGGAATCGCCTTTGAAGCTCATCAGCAAAACACCTTGCTTATATTTTCTCATCATCGGCCAAAAGGACTCATTCTTCGTGATCTCGGTAATATCAGAGTCTGCCAGCAAGCCATGTTTGACCACCCCAATAAACCTGAACTGCATCCAGAATCGACCATTACAACGCAAAACATGGATGAGGTGCGTCATAAATTTATTCATGGAAATCTGGAAAGTAATATTATTTATTGGATTCATGCCCTCCACCAACATTATCATATTTCCGTGACAAAGCTATGGAAAGAAGTAAGAGGCATCGTGGAGAAGGCCTTAACCAGGATCAGGAAAGATGTTCATCCTGCTCTATTTAATGAACAATCTTATAAGCTGTTAAACGAACCTTGGCAGCATAAATGTCTGCTGTCCATGCGGCTTAATCCAATACAAGCAGATTATGTGTATTATCCTTTACCCAACCCTCTGGCCGACTCATGACTAAAAAAATTCAGACTATCCTTCTGTGCAGCCAGTTTTTTATTCTTTTGGCCTTGGAAATGGGCAATCCTTTCCTGCCTCTTCTGGTTCATGAACAGCAAAACACAGGAACTTTATCGCCTTCTATATACAGTTCCATTCTGTTAGCCTTGCCCATGCTTATGACCATCCTAATGGCGCCAATCTGGGGGCTGCTTGCTGATCGTTTTGGTTATAAATCCATGCTGATGCGCGCTGCCTGGGCATTGGTGATTAGTCAAGCCTGTATGGCCATGGCCAAGTCATTATTCAGTATTTTGTTGATACGTCTTTTGCAAGGCGGATTTGCCGGTTTTATTGCTGCCATGCAAACCTATGCTTTATCCCTGTCCAATTGGGAAAACAAGGGAAGGCAATTGGCCAGATTACAAACCTCCAAGGCACTGGCAACGAGCGTTGCCGGAGCCTGCGGCGGCTTTCTTTTAACCTTTTTCGGCTTTAAAGGACTGTTTCTCACAGCCTCGCTATTTTGTCTGATACCAACACTGATCATGCACTGGACCTTGCCGGAAAGTAAAAGCACGATGTCCGCTGAGAAAGCGAGCCAGCCCTCCGCCCCTTCGCTCGGCCTTCTCTTTCCCTCCTTAGCCCTTTTGATCATTTTGACGCAGACAGCAAGATTTTTACCTGACTCTTTTTTTTCTATTTATGCTTCAGTTTTTACTGAACAACCTTGGCTTATCGGCCTTTTATACTCGCTTCCTGCAACAGGAATCCTGTTAAGTGCTGAATACTGCGGCCGTCAATTTGATAAAGCCCGCGGCCAGTCGGGAAAGATTAAAACTTATTTTGTCACTTATTCGGGAATAGGAATGTTGCTGATGCTAGCTCATGCCTGCGTGCAAAATTTTGCACTACTTTGCCTCATCCGCCTTTGTTGGGGTATTGTGATTGCAGCCTTACTGCCAGCCTTATTCACCCTCGTCAGTGATCTTTCGCCAAAACAAGGTTATGCCATTGGTCTTGCTAATTCACTGGCTAAAATGGGTAACCTCACGGGTCTTTTGCTTGGAGGATGGGTTGCAGGTTTTATACCTTTGCCCTTCATTTTTTTTCTTTTAGCCATGGTTTATGCATTGATATCTGTCGCATGCTTCATCACTCAGTTTACCCAGATGAAAATCAATAAACATTCATCCACACAATTTCTGGGAGCCAAACAGTGAGCCGGAGAGATTCATCGATCATTTTATTCAGTTGGTTTTTAGGGAACCTGGCTATCCATTTGGTTACCCCGGCCCTGCCGCATTTAACATCGGTTTTTCATACTACTGCCGGGAAAATGCAGCTTACCATCAGTTGCTTTTTATTTGGAAAAGCATTTAGCGTTTTGTTCTGGGGGCCATGGTCTGAAAAAACCGGACGTAAACCGATATTTTTTACCGGCCTGCTCTTATTTACTCTCAGCAATTTTGCCGCTGCAGGCACCAACAGTATTATCTTGTTGTTCATTTGTCGTTTTATCCAGGGATGCGCAGTAGGCGCCACACTGTTAATGGGTCGAGCCATTATTAATGATCGTCATAATGAACGACAGGCCACCCGACTTTTCTCCTTTTATTTTTCTTTGGCAGGACTGATGATATGTTTTCTGCCACTTTTAGGCGCTCTGTTGAATGCCCATTTCAACTGGCAGACACCTTTTCTGTTTATGGGGATGTACAGTCTTCTGTTGTTATTCTTCCTTAACGGTATCCATGAAAGTAAAAAGCTTCCCAGTCCCCATCTAACATCCTCCTTCCTTTTTTCTACCATCCTCAAACATCCTCTTTTCATAGGATATTTACTCATTTCTGCTTTAATGATGGCGGGAGAATCTGCTTTTAATACCAGTGCCGCTTTTATTCTCATTAAAAATGAAGGCATAAGTCTTAAGTTATATGGTGCAATTAAAACAGCCATGCTGATTGCCCATGTCCTTGGAACGGCATTTTGCGGCAGCCTGGTCAATAAAATCGACAGTCGTCGTCTTGTGGGTATCGGTGTTCATTTTTTTGTGGCGGCTTCATTCAGCATGCTTGTGTTTCATCTTTACAGTCCTTCGCTGTTCTGCTCTTTCATCATCCCGATGCTGATTTATTATTTCGGTACAGGCTTTATTGTCGCCTCGACCACAGCTTCGATTGTCCGTCCTTTTCCGAAACACATGGCTACCGCCATGGCAATATCCTTGTTTATTCAGTTCAGCCTTTCTGCCGCCTTCAGCGCAATAAGCGCTTTTGCCGTTATTGAAACCGTTGAGCCTTTTATGATTCTTCTCAGTTTAGTAAGTCTTCTCGCTTATTTGGCGATGAAATGGCTGATTCTTCCTCATCAGCAACCATCTTCAGGTCTGACGAAAAACGCCAAGCTCGAGACATAAAAATTTTTCAATGAAAAACGCATGTTACGCAGCCTGAAACCAGGAAACAATCCATTACGAGCCAAAGCCAGTTTTTCAATAGCGTGACAGAAAGGAAGGTATTGTATAAACTAATAACGTTTCTATTTAATTTGACCGGCCATATTTTTAAAATATGGAGACGGCAGACATACCCTCTGCCCGGCAATTAATGTGCACAAATGCCCCTCTTCTCTGTAAAAGAGGGTAAATAAAAAAATGACCGAATTCACTCATGATTTTAAAATATATACCCAATGCATTAACTTTTTTTCGGCTGATCTTAATTGTGCCATTTCTGGTCTTTTTACATCAGCAGGAATATATATACGCATTTTATATTTTTATTATTGCGGGCTTAACCGACGGGCTGGATGGCTGGCTCGCTCGTCATTTTCACTGGCAAACGGTCTTTGGCTCAATGATCGATCCTCTGGCCGATAAGCTTTTAGTGGTATGCAGTTTCATTTCCCTTGCCTTGCTTGGAAGTTTGCCGTGGTGGCTGGTTATTCTGGTTATTTTAAGGGACATCACTATATCTTTTGGTGTTCTGGCCTGGTATCTGTTAATTCAGCGTCAGATGGATTTTGAACCTACTCGATTAAGCAAGTTTAATACTACTTTTCAATTATCGTTAGTGACCATATGCCTATTTGAATTGGCTTATTTTCGCTTCCCTCCTTATATTCTCTTTTCACTCATTGTATTGACCACCATTACTACAAGTGCGAGTTTCATTGATTACGTGTGGACATGGGGAAATAAAGCATGGCCAAAACACAGCCGGAATTAACCAACCAACAACTGGCTTTGGCAATTCATCTCAATGAAGAGGCGACGCTTGCTGATTTCTGTTGGAACAACAATCACCTTCTCGAGCAACAATTGCAGTTAATCTTGCAAAATCAAGGAGAACGCACACTTTATCTATGGGGCAATTCGGGAAGCGGCAAATCACATTTATTACAAGGCTGTTGTCAGGAAGTGGCTGCCAGTCAAGCGGCAGTGTACCTGCCAATGACCGTTTTAAAAGAATGGGGACCACAGTCCATTGAAGACATTGAGGGTCAACATTTCATTTGTATAGATGATATTGATGCTATTGCCGGGCATAAGGAATGGGAAGAAGCACTTTTTCATTTATATAACCGTATCAAAGAGAATGGGCGCAGCCAATTAATCATGTCCGGCAAATTGCCGCCCGCAGCCATGCCTATTCTTCTTGCCGATTTAAAATCACGCTTAAGCTGGGGGCTTGTACTGCACCTTCATGAACTTTGTGATGAAGACAAAATCAAAACCTTAAAACATCATGCGCAAAAACGAGGGTTTAATTTCCCTGCCAATGTCGGCCAATATCTTATTAATCGCTGTTCGCGTAACATGCACGATTTAAATCTGCTGCTTCATCATCTCGATAAGGCTTCACTAGCCGCGCAGCGAAAAATCACCATTCCCTTTGTGAAAGCGACATTGAAGATTTAATGCAAATACCGATTATTGGCTGGTTGAGTAAACAGGGCTCTCAGAAGTTTTATGATAATGAACATCAGATTCTATATTCTGACCCTTAGGTGAAGAAAACCAAAGAACACCTGAGTTCGCCTTTTCTCCTGAATAGTGTTTCTCAGGCACAGATGTGGATGTAACTCGTCTCACATTCGATACGCTATAATCCATGCTCACCAGCTTAGGATAACGCGGATCCTTGCGAGAAGTCTGAGGTTCAATCGTTATAGGTTGCGAAGCGACACTTTGACGCTCTTCTAATTTAATGTTTTGCTCTTTCATTTCAATCATATTTCTGGCTATCTTAAGATTCTCAGAGTCTCTATCAGCAACACTTTTTTTATTTGTTTTCTTCTCATCGTGAGGAGTTGTTTCATCGGAAAACTGCTCAATTTTATCCTTATCCAAGCCCATCCAACGACCAATAAGGTTTTGTACAAAAGGGCGTTCCACAAACCAGTATATACTGAATGCGGCCAAAGCCACGGTCAAACTTATTGCAATCACAGGCCATGAAACCGGTGAAACCGAAGCGATAAACAAGCCAACAACAGCCAAAGCGACCGTTTGACCAGCAAAATATCCGCCGCCAAAAAACAAAACACCGGCCACAGCCGCCGTAGCATACTTTGCGACAACCAAAGCAGGATGATGAATCGCTTTGTCAAAAGTTTTCTGAGTTTCCTGTAACTCCCCTTTTCGACTTTCCAGATAATTCAGGATAGCCAGGTAATTATTTAAATCCTCCTTTGAGGCCGTTTTAGCCTTGAGTGAAATTTGGGTGTACAGTTCTCTGGCGTATTTGAGTTGCTTCAAATAAAGATCCAGCAATTTTGGTGCATTTTTTATCTTGACACCTAAATGTTGAGAAATTTGCTGTAAATCAAAACCGTAGAAGACAAGAATAGAAAAAATGGAAAAAACAGAACCTACAATAAAGGTCGCCACCGCAGGTAAATTAAAAATTCCCAACAAAGCAGTGATACTGTCAAATCCTTCACAGCCATAGAAAATGGTTCCCGCAATTACTAATAAAGCAAATTTAATTTTAGCGGGCCAACGTTTTTTTTCTTTTTTATCTTTTTGATCGGGCTCACATTCTGACAAATGATTCTTATAATCACGCAATAAAGCAGCACGGATAGACTCAAGCAGAAAACGTTTATCTTTTACTGCTGAGTCAACACAACTTTCTTCTTTATTTAACCAGATGAGTAATGTATCAGTTGTAATATCTGATACAGTCACTTCAGTCCCCAAGCATTGAGACATGAGTCTTTTACTATGTTTACTGAGTTTAATATCAGCCATTATGCTGCCTTCAATCACGTTTAAATTTGTAAACAGCATTGTAATGCTTGTTTATTAAACAAATATTAAGTTATAGAGGTAATTTACGAAAATTCAGGGCGATTTCATCAAAGTTCAAAATCCAATCACTTTTTTCAAATATTGCGTAGAAAGGGCAGCTTTCATTCGTTTTAAAGCAATGCCATCTTGGTTTGAAGTATCTTGGGTTAATAATTTAAGGACTATTTTACGCATAATGCTCAAATTTCTATCTGCATAGCCGCGATATATGGGGCATTGATCTTCGTTCATACCGACATCCAACTTATAGTGTAAGCCATTTTCTATTTTCCAATGGTCGCGAATCGCCTGACGCATTAAGTTGTGTTTTTTATAAGGCAGGGATGTCATGTAGTAACGTGTAGCCGTTTCAATGTCTCCTGTGGGTAGATGCCGCGTGGATTGCACACGGATATAGGCGCTTAAATCTTTCCATTGTTGACCGCGAAGGTACATGGCTGGTAATACGGTGTATGTTCTTTCTTCAAAACGGCTGTGGTCATAATTATTGGTGTCTTTCTGTTGGAAAACCATGGCTTTGTAATTTAGGGAGTCCGCTTTTTGAAAGAGGTTATCCACTTTCCGGTGCATGCGTTTATGATTCTTTTTTAAAGCAAGCACATAATGAGCTTGTTTGAGACGTATTAAATTGGCAATTCCCTTTTGCGTTCCCATTGCATCAATCGTTATTACTTTATCTTTGATATTGAGTGCTTTTAGTAGTACAGGTATCCCCTTTATTTCATTAGACTTGTCAGGTGTAACCGTGCTTCCAAGCGTCGCGGATAAGCGTGGGGAGTAAGCATTCACCAGATGGGTCGCCTTCTTATGGCCCCTTTGATAAGAGGAGCCGCGACTCGTCTTACCATCAATCGCAATCAGCTCATCCATAAAAAATTGACTGATTCCTTCTATCCATGAACTTAAACAACGCTCAAATTCTAAAGGGTCAATCAGAGAAAATACCCGTGCCAATGTGTGATGGCTTGGCAAACCTTCACTGACGTCAATAAATTGGCTTAACCATCGCTTGCGCGACCTGGCAAAAATCTCCATGGCTTTCCAACTGTCACAGCCACATATTAATCCGCATAAAACAATAATCAGTATCGTTAAAAGTGAATACGTGCAACGACCTCCAACTCGTGGATCGCGGATGGACAGAAAACAATGAAACAAATATTGATTTTTTCCAAATTTACGCGTACTTTCTAACACAATCAGGCTCCTTCTTAAGATTTTTATAATCTACGTCGGTCAACGTAGGTGCCTGATTATTAACACTTTCTATTTTAATTTGCCAGATAAATCAACTCTCTCTTCTACAGTTGAGATACTCTTATCGTTTGATTTTTGAACTTTGATGAAATCGCCCTGAGAAATCAGATAAAAATTCAGCCTTATTACGAGGATTATTGGGGTTATTTTGCTACGGTAATCCGCCCACAAAATAGTTGATGCCAAAAGTAGAATTTTATCGTAATGTATGTGCAAGGAGATTCTGCATGAAGAAATCAAAATTTAGTGCCAGCCAAATCCTGTCGATATTGAAGCAAGCTCAAAGTGGTGTTGCAGTTCCAGATTTATGTCGAGAGCATGGTATAAGCAATGCGACATTCTATAACTGGCGAGCCAAGTATGGAGGCATGGATCTTCCAATGATGGCTCGGCTAAAGGAACTTGAAGCAGAGAATAGCCGCTTAAAGAAGATGTACGCTGAAGAGCGCTTAAAGTCAGAAATTTTAAAAGAGGTGCTTGAAAAAAAGTAAAAAAGCCATCCGCTCGCCGAGAGCTTGCGCGCATGATAGTGCGGGAACGGAATATTGCAGTCAGGATGGCTTGCTGGTTATTTAGCATCAGTGAGACGTGCTACCGTTATGAACCCAAACTGAATGAGGAAAACAGGGTCATAGCGGATTGGCTAATGCGCTTAACTCAAAACAACCGTAACTGGGGATTTGGCTTGTGTTTTTTATATTTGCGCAACGTGAAAGGTTTTTGTTGGAATCACAAACGTGTTTACCGTGTATACAAAGAGCTCGAGTTAAATTTACGGATAAAACCCAAAAAACGGTTAATTAGGGAAAAGCCTGAGTCCCTGGCCGTGCCAACATCAAGCAACCAGTCCTGGTCAATGGATTTTATGCATGATCAACTGGATAATGGACGCTGTTATCGGTTACTGAATATTATTGATGACTTTAACCGGGAAGGCCTGACAATCGAAGCGGATTTTTCATTGCCTTCTGCCCGAGTCATCCGGACACTGGAGCAAGTCATTGAATGGCGAGGCAAGCCTAAGCAGATACGTTGTGATAATGGGCCTGAATACGTAAGCCATAAGCTCGCAAGATGGGCTAAAAATCACGATATTGAGCTTGTATTCATTCAGCCAGGTTGTCCGCAGCAAAATGCCTATATTGAGCGCTATAATCGTACTGTTCGGTATGATTGGCTTAATCAATACTTATTTGAGAGTATCGAACAAGTCCAACAACAGGCCACCAAGTGGCTTTGGTCTTATAACAATGAACGTCCTAACTCGGCTATTGGAGGTATACCACCCAAAAGAAAATTGGCTCTAGCAGCCTAGGTTTCTACTTTTAGTGTCAGTTAAAAATGGGGGGATTACCCTACATTTTATTTATATTGGGTGTCTTAGCACTAATTAAGTCTCTATAAACTAAATGGATTTTTGATTTTGTGACATATAATCAATTTTAAAGGGCATTAGATTTTTATCAAAAATGTAATAGACCCTGTTATATCTTACAGGAAGTGTCGTGTCACTAGGTCTAATTGTATTTAAATTTCACTTTTGGCACCCAATGCTTTTCACCATAATTATCTATGACAGCTATATCTGAAACAAAATCTACTCCTTCCTTTTTAAAGGGAGGTTCAACCCAAAAATTTAAAGATATTTTTGTGGTGGTACCTGGTGGAATTGGATTTTCAGTGCTATAAACTCTTCCATTAACAGCTTTAGTTAAAACCTGTCCTCGAATTTTACGTTTTCTCAACAAAGAACCTGTAAGAATAATTTGCTTATCAGTGTTATTCGTCGCAAGCAATTCGGCTACTACTTGCATAGCTGGATTTGAGCGTATAGCCCCCATATGCCACCAATTTGAAAGTTCAGGGAATTGACTATTTTCAAGGTGAATAACTATTTTTTTGTTTTTTTTATTAAGAATCTTATAAATAGACTTTATCTTTTTTACGCACCACTTAAAAAAACCAGTAACATATCCCAAAAAAACCAATATCCCTAATAGTATGGTCACCAAAGAGCTAATATAATTTACGTCCATTATCCCTCGCTTTTTTAACCCTTAATCAAACTTCATTCACCATATTATAAAAAAGAGTCTCGATCGTCTCTTGCATCTCTTCTTCACTTGGTTTTGCATAACGAAATATTTCTTTAATCGAAACATTCCCACTTACCTCTTGCGCAAAATGAACACCATGTTTATCTGTTACTCTTTTAAGAAAAGTATGCCGTAGCTTATGAGGAGTAAACTCAAATTTTTCCTCATCCGGCAAAAAGGCCAAAGCCTGTTTCAAAAGACGCTGGCAAGTTCGATATACGTCCAACGTTTTAAGCCGAGTGTTATAGCGTGTTACAAATAATGGCCCTTCCGGATCAGGCTGCCTTTGTTCCAAATACTGATCCAGGAATTGCCTGGACTCTACTGGCAACGGCACCCTGCCCGTCACCCGTTTACTTTTATGGCGAACAACATTGGATAGCCCCTTTCTTTCATACTGATAGACATTTAGCGATACCAGCTCCGATGCTCGAAGCCCACTTCCTAATAAAGTATAAAAGATGGCTGCTTCGAATAATGGATTTTGATTTTTTCGGGTACAGCTTTTAATGCGTTGTTCACAAGCAGATTTAAGTCGCATTAATTGACGGCTGGTTAATCCATTCCAATCTGGCGAATCAACCTGTACATCTTTTACTTGGGATAATGGATCACCCGCCAATAATGGCCGATGTTGATGCAGCCACCGCCCCACATGTCGAATCGTTGCCATGGTGCGATTAACCGTGGTTGCCTTATACGATTTTCCGGTCACTGATGAAATGGTGGAGGATAAATTTTTTTGAAACTGTTTGCTGACCGCTGGTGTCCAGCTATCCACATGATCATGCCCTACTTCCATTTCAAAGAACTGAATAAATTTGGTCAGATCTTTCATTTTGGCCTGTTCGGTTTTAAGCGGTGCACCTTTGACATGAACTTCATAATAATATCCAAGCCATGCTTTTAAAGAATTGGTATCAAATTGAACACTAACCTTGCTTGAAATTTTATCTATCACAAACTTCGCATTTTTGTCATTTTGATGATCGAGAAAATTCAAGGGTCACTCCTTTGGCTTTTTCACGATATTAGCATGTTTGAGATAGATAAGGTACGCTATCTATCTCAAATAAGATTAGCTCAAATCCACTCGTCTAAAATAGTATAAATAAGGTAGGCGAGAGAGTTATAAACAACGTGGACTTTGAGAATCTCAAAATACGATTACGAAAACGGACAATCCTGGCTTTTGATATTATTATTAAACAAAGATGAAATAGAACGAACATGAGTATAAGAATAGAGCTGATTATATTTGATAATGACGGTGTACTAATTGATAGTGAAATAATATGGCACCAATTTTGTGCAGCAGAAATGATCCGTCTTGGATATCCCATAACAGTTGAACAATCCTTGAAATTATTTTCTGCTCTCAGTAATGAAAAAACATTCGCGGATATTTTAGCGGATGAATTTGGCTCATCTGAAATAGGATTAGATTTTTCTAAAATTGGACGTGAAACTGAAGCTAATTACCCATCTCTTCTAAAACCAGTAGAGAATATTCATCAAATCCTGAATTTTCTGGATAATAAGAAAATAAATAAATGTATTGCTTCTAATGGTAACTTCGATTACATCCAAAGCACTTTGCAAATTACCGGTTTAAAAAAATATTTTAGTGATGAATTGATCATAGGCGTGGAGGAAACAATGCAGCGCAAGCCAGAGCCTGATGTATTCTTAAAAGCGGCACATACATTCGCTATCCCTCCTGGGCATTGCCTTGTTATTGAAGATCATGCTTTGGGAATTAAAGCTGCGAAGGCAGCAAAAATGCAGGTTATTGGATTTTTGGGCGCTACACATGCACAAGGCATTAGGCATCGTGATTGGATTGCTAATTCAGAACCTGACATGATAGTAAATAATGTAAATGAACTACTGGCAGTTATAAAGAATCAATTTATTTGATAATGAGGTAATGTTATTAGTTCTTTTGTCTATATATGGATATCAGTTTGTGAAATTAGGAATCAATGCAGGAATAGCTTGTACCAACGCTTATTTCACGAAGTATTCACAGAGTTATCCACTGTTTTTGTGGATAAGAAAGTATCCTCATTTCAATTAAATTAAGATGTAAAGCCTTGATGGCTCTGATGTTTTAGAAATAGCGCGGGAAATTTTATGAAAATCAGAGTGCTTAGCAAATACACTTATCCACAAGGAGAATTGATTTCAATTTTGCAGGAAGCACAAACACTATATCAGAATTTTTTTAGAAAAACAGGCTTGATTTTTATTTTTTTATTCCTTTGAAATCGGCTCAATAGCATCTTGCAATTTAAAACACGCATTGTTCATTTTTGGGGTGATAAGATAACTAATTAAATCATCATGTTGATAAGGAACAAGTACATTTTGCAATTCATCTATATCACTTTCAGGGTTTAACCAAGTGTTTTGGGTCTTTGATCCAAAATTACAGGCATGCGATGATGAACATCAGACAAAAATTCATTGGCTTCGGTTGTGATCAAGCAGCAGAATTGATATGTTCTCCCTCTCTTCCCTGCCAGTGTTCCCAAATTGAAGCCACTGCTAGTAGGTAATTCATTCAATGTTTAATATAAAACGTTTTTTTATCTCACTGCCTTTCCCATTCAAAAAAAACAGACATGGGAACAATACAACGACGTTGTTCAAAAGCTTTTTTAAAGTAGGTTTTTGTGACAGTGTTTCTGCTTTTGCATTGATCATCTGACTTCCAATTTTTTTATCTTTTGCCCAGAAAGGAATTAATCCCCAATAAAAATAAGAAGCTTTTAGATAATCAGGTTCGATTTGATAGATAGCCAAAATATCTTGTGTTGGAGCGATATTATATCGAGGCTCTATTTCTTCCAGTTCATCAAGATGAAATTTGGCTTTTATCGTTTTGATATCAGCCTCTAATCTAAAACGACGGCACTTGGTACCATATTAACGACTTACTTTGATTACGGGTGATGTCTTCTCATTTTCAATCAGTAAGGGCTCCCCTACTTTAAACATAAATTTCATCAATAACCATAAACCAATCACTTAAAAAGTTTCCTGCAAGACAACCTGTGTTACGCACAAAGCTGCGTATTATTATATTTTTTCTCGTTTTCTATCTCTTGTTCAATAAGAAACTGCTCATGCCATAAGCCTTCCAGCTCTCTGCGCAGCTTTTGGATTTTTTCCCGAAGACTTAAAATTATTTCTTCAGAGGACTCTTGATAGATGCTTTCTGTTAGTTTTTTGATTAAGCACCCCTTCTCATAAATCTTGGCCTCGAGTTTGACTAAGCGTTTATCTATTATATCGCTAGATGTATCAAACCCTGAGCTGATTTCATTTTTGCTGATTTTAGTTGGGTTGATTTCTGCTTCTTTTTCTTCCTGCCATTGCTGTTCGCGTAATGATAGTTTGTCTTTAAAATTCTGGCCAAGATAGAAGTGATTAAAAAATCCTTTCGGGGTTCCCCAATTATTGTTTCGGAGGATTTTAGCGAGAATATTGTTACGATGCTTTATGCACTGAATATGAGGCATATAAAACTCAATGTTTAATAATGCAAATATACCCATGATCATTCAAAATGCTTGTATTGTTCAAAAAAAGGATCATACTATGCGGCATGAAAAGATTATTTCTAACAAAAGAAGAAAAAGACCGCCTTGAGATAGAGCATTCCCTTAAAGAAAATGGGAAGGAACGAGATCGCATTAAAGCAATATTATTGCGCTCAGAAGGATGGACGGTTCCCAAAATTAGCCAGGCTCTCAGAATCCATCAATCTAAGATTATTCGCCATATCCAAGATTATCAAGCCGGTAGTTAAAGAATGAAAGCGGTGGTTCATCAGGTCAATTAACACAAGCTCAAACTCAGGAGCTTATTGCTCATCTAGAAGCACATACCTACCATCATAATCATGAAATCATTTTGTATGTGCAAGAGCATTATGGTGTTAGTTACACAGTGTCTGGCATGAACAAATGGCTACACCGCAATCGATTTAGCTATAAAAAGCCTAAAGGCCGACCCCACAAAGCCGACCCCGAATTACAAAAACAATTTATTACTGCCTATGAAACGCTTAAAGAAGAAGTTGGAAGCGATGAACCAATCCTTTTTATGGATGCAGTACATCCAACACAAGCAACAAAATTATCTTATGATTGGATAAGAACAGGCAAAACAAAACATGTAGACACAACAGCTAGTCGCACGAGATTAAATATCGTTGGTGCCATCCAACTTGGACAAATTGCACAGACCATAACATCAGAATATGAAACAATTAATGCGCAGTCTATCGTTGATTTCATGGGTAAAATACGTTCTCAATATGGCTCAAAAACAGTCCATCTGATTTTAGACAGGTCTGGTTACCACCGTGCCTCACTCATTGCCGAAAAAGCCGTGGAACTTGGTATTAAGCTGCTCTTTTTACCCCCCATATAGTCCTAATCTTAACCCTATCGAGAGATTATGGAAGGTGATGAATGAAAAGTGTAAACCTCCCTTTTTTAGTGCCAGTTATAATTAGAGTTTTCCGACCTGTTTTTAATCAATCTGTAATCCAAAGGTGACATATCACCGAGTGATTCATGTGGTCTTTCTTCGTTATATTCTTTCATCCAATTTGTGGTAATATCACGTACCTCATTGAGACTTCTAAATAGATAAAAATCCAATATTTCATTCCGATAAGTTCTATTGAACCGCTCCACAAATGAATTTTGAGTTGGCTTTCCCGGCTGAATAAACTCAAGAATAACACCATGCTTTTCTGCCCAATCCGCTAACGCAAGGGAAATAAACTCAGGTCCATTATCAAGTCGCAACCTTGCAGGATATCCTCGATTGGCGGCAATATGGTCAAGTACCCGAATAACCCTTAGAGCAGGCAAGCTCAAATCAATTTCAATTGCCAAAGCTTCCCGATTAAAATCATCTACCACATTAAAAGTCCTGAATCTTCTGCCGCAATTGAGGGCATCACTCATAAAATCAGCTGACCATGTATGGTTAAGGGAATCAGGCACAGCAAGAGGTTCCGGGTGACGGGAAGCTAATCTGCGTTTTCCTTTTCGCCTTATATTTAACTTCAACTCACAATAAACACGGTATACTCTTTTATGATTCCAGGAGAAACCTGCCTGCCGCAATTTGATAAACAACTTCCTGAAACCATAACGCGGATAGTGTTCGGTTATGGTCACCAATTCTTTTATCACCGCTTCATCCTTATCCATCGCCGGCTGATAGTAGTAAGCTGTACGACTTAAGCGTAATACCGAGCAGCTTCGCCTGAGACTCAGACCATGTTCCTGCACCAGATAATCAGCCATTTCCCTCTTTTCAGCCGGCTTCAAAGCTTTTTTTCTATAACATCCTTCAGTGCACGGTTTTCCAGAGACAAATCAGCAAACATCCGTTTCAGCTTTGCATTTTCTTCCTCAAGTTGCTTCATGCGTTTAATATCTGAGGCTTCCATCCCACCGTATTTTGCTTTCCAGTTGTAATAGGTGGCATCGGATATCCCATGTTCCCGGCATACATCCTTTACCAATCGTCCTACTTCAACTGATTTTAATATGTTTAAAATTTGATTTTCTGTAAAGCGACTGCGTTTCATCGTTCCTCCTCTTTTTTGCTTATTATGCCGGAGAAACTCTAATTGAAAATGGTGCTATTTTAAGGGAGGGTTACAAAAGGTCAGGAATAATCGATTTTTTAAAGGGGCCAAAGATTTTAAAGAGGCAATATCTGGATTTTTTGAAGACATACTACCCAGTATTGGAAATGAGCTAAATGATCGAATTAATGATAATTTCCAAATCTTAAAAAATTAGCATTTTGAAGTTTATTGGGTATAGGTATTCTGCAACCACTTGTTTTGGTGATGAAAAGTTAACTTTGTGTTTATACGTCAGATTAAAAAATGTGCCAGCCACCTGTTTTTTGATTTCTTCAGGTATCTCTTCTTTTATTTCAGTAAATAAAAACTGACGTACTAATAGGTTGTTTTGTTTAAAATAATGCTAAAAGTCCTCTCTAGCTCATTTTTCGGATTTTCCACCATTGATTGGCTGCGCCAGGCAACATGTCCATCAGGGCGTACCAGGACACAGCCTTCCCTGGTTATATCATAAATACCATGCCATGTATTTTCAGGATCAATCAAATCACCATCCGATCCCACTTTATAAACGGTTAATGGAAATGATAATGTTTGGGTTAATTCGCTGGCAGCAGTTCGCCAAGGTTCTCCTTCTGAACCAACGAAAAGAACAAAATTCTTTTCGAAAAGGTCTAAGGTAGAAATGATTTCATTATCTTTTATTAATTTCACATAAGGTGCTCGACTACCTGGTAGAGTAGTGGGAATATATTTAGAGGGAGATACATTGATGGTTTGACTATTTTCAGACACCACGGCATTTGAATGATAAATAAAACCCAAATCTAATCCTTCATAATTAAGATTTTTTTGTTGCTCATGCAATTTTATTTTTAACGTTTCATGATCACCGGCATGAATGGCTTTATAGATATCAAAAAAACGTTTCGCGTTTTCAGTACTCCATTCAATATTGCGTTTAGCAATGGGTGCACGTTCTTCATAATAAGTATCTAATAGCGAATCAGAAAGGTCATGATTCAGCACAAATGCTAATTTCCAGGCTAAGTTATGTGCATCAGCAATACCTGTATTCATTCCTAAACCACCGGTAGGCGGTAAACGATGAGCGGCATCGCCGACTAAAAAAATTCGGCCATAACGATATTGTCTCGCGACTTGCGCCGCCATTGTCCAAAAACTTTTATTTATAATTTTGACATCAAGATTAGAAACATCAACAACACGTCGAATTTCATTTATACAGTATTCATCTGTAAAGTCTTCTTTTTTATTTTCTGCTGTAAAGCGCATACCGACTATCCAACGGTTTTTACCATAGGCCATAAATAATGACCTGCTGGATATCGTAGGATCAATAAAGAAAAATCCGGCGCTAGGCCGATGTTTTGTCCATTGTGATATGTCAAATTCACAATAAACACTACAACTTCGTCCTAAGTTATCAGTCCCTTCCATTTCAATTTCCAATTGTTTGCGTGTAAGGCTATGAGCGCCATCAGCAGCAACAACATATTGAGCGTGTACCAATTCTTCTTTATTGCTTTTTCGATTCAGCAGTCGCACCATTACGCCAGTATCATTTTCTTCAAAAGAAACCATTTCTTTTGAAAATTGAATCTCTGCTTCTTGATGATATCGCAAAGTATGATGTAAATAGTCTTCCACACAATCTTGTGTAACAAAACTGGCCCCGATAGGCCCATGCGTATAATTTTCTATGCCTTTCATTTCCACCCGAGTCACTTCTTTGCCCTGCAAGGACTCTGACCAAATAAATCTTATTGCTTCTTTTGGAAATTCATATTTCAATAATTCATTAATATTTCCCCATTGCCTAAATAGCTCCATCGTTCGCATGCTAACACCACGAGCACGAGGGTGTGCTGTACGGCCTGGATGTTGTTCGATCACTAATGAATGAATATTTTGACGTGCTAATGCTAAAGCCATGCTAAGGCCAACAGGTCCGCCACCAACAATTAGTACGGGAATTTTTTTCATGAATAGCTCTTACTTAAATCTAAGTTAAATTTTGAAAGTCTGTGACAATCATTGGAAATGAAAGGGATATCTCATGCTTTGTAAATATTTTCTGCTTGTTGTTTTAACTCATCTTGATTAGCCATATTATGCTTCATAAATTTACCTTAAGACATTGGCCAGATAAACTATCTGGCCAATGAAAAACCGCTCGGAAAAGCTCGCATTTTCCCATTTCTGTAACCATTAAACAAAAAAATCAGCAAATTATTAAATCTTAGCTACCTTCTTCGCTTCTTTGCGGATGTGCATCAATTAAGCCGCTTTGTGCAGTGGCAGACACATCTTTGACGGGTTGCATGCCAGTCATTGGGATAGATTTAAGTTCTTTGTCATTTAAATCAAATGCACTAAGAGCGATCATTTTGATGTTTTGATCGTTATAAGTTCTGAAATAGTAATTTATATTTTGCGGATCTTTTACTGTTGTTGCCAGTGTCAAATCAAAAGTAACTTTTTCATTTGTTTTAGAACCCACTGCACCGGGTGGTATGTCAAATTGATTGAGCAAATGAAAGGCTTCATATACAGCTTTGGCAGCGTTACTGACAGGTGTGGCCGTTGCTGAAAATATAGCTGCTCTTACAAAGCGTGATGGAGGAGAAAAATCACCAGGTAATCCATGTAGACCTGAACCTTGACCGAATGAATTGAGCTTATATCCATCAATAACTTTGCTAGGTGCGTTCATTGGAGAAAGATTGAGATAGTTGGATAAGTTTGTTAGATGCCAATCAAAAGTCGGTGAATTGGTAATGACACCAATTGGATTGTCATTGACAACCAGTTTGCCGTTAATTGGCTCAATCACAATACTTTTACCAGTTTTATCATAAACCACATAATGAAAGGGAGGGACCAAACCCCATCCAGCAGGAGAGGTTGGCACAATAACAACCGAATTAATATTTTGTTTAACTTCATCAACGGTTGTAAATTGAGTCAAAATCCAGTTAGGGAATTCTGTAGGTGACAAAGCTATATTTTTATTTTTAGGTGTCACTTCTGTATAAGTGGCATAATTTGGGAAATAAAATGCGGCAGATGCCAAGCCCTTTTCATTTAAACCGTCCAGAATGGCTGCTTCACCAAAAGCATTTGCACCAATAACAGCAAATTGAGCCTTGTAAGCTAACCCTTTTGTGCCATCTGGCAATGTGCCATTAAAAGCATAATTTCTAGGAATAACTAGCCCGCTCAATGGGATTGGTGAGGCAAATTCAACAGTGCGTCCATTAATAAATGAGTCATCGCCTGCCTTTAATTGCAGCCCAGTACAAGCCTGTGTGATTGTGCTTACAATAGTGCTTGCCAATATGAGTAACAATCGTAGCATTTGTGTCATCAAAGTCCTTTTCATTATAATCTCCTATGATTTGGAAAGAGAAATATCCCCAACGACCATCTTTATACAAATTATCTTTATAGTCATATATAATGCGGCGGCAAAATGAACCAGAATTGGTTAATCCACAACTTTACAAGTTGATCCTTTTTTTCCATGCCTTACCTACGATATTGATAATCGATTTTCGAGATAAGAACCTGGGTAATAGCGATATAGTTTTGTTTTTCTTACCGATTACAACGTGCCGCTTCCCTTGCAGAAATGCCTCTAATCCTTTTTGAGCAACAAATTCTGCAGAATCAAAATCACCTTTTTCATAGTTTAAGTGTGGCGCTGCAACTTTGGCAAAGTTTGATTCGGTACCTCCAGGACATAATGCCATTATATGTAATCCTTTATCTTTATATTCGCCACTTAAGGCTTCAGTAAAAAACAAAACATAGGATTTGGAAGCAGAATATACGGTAGCATACGGTACAGGTGTAAAAGAAGCTAATGAAGCTACATTTATGATGCCACCACTGCCTGCTTTGATCATATGTGGAATAAATAAATAACAAAGTTCAGTTAAAGCATTGATATTGAGCTGCAACATATTATTATAAGTTTCCAAATCAAAATCCAAGAACTCACCCCACTTCCCAAATCCCGCATTATTAATTAATAAGTCAATGGCAATATTCGCTTCTTGTATTTGCTGATAAAGTAAATTGGCGGCACCTTTTTTAGATAAATCACAGGTGAAAACCTGGACATCCGCCCCTTTTTTTCGTAACTGTTCTGCTAATGTATTTAATTTATCCGTTTGCCTTGCGGTGATAACCAGTTTCATTTTATATTCTGCTAGTAGTTGTGCAAAAGCAAAACCAATACCAGATGAAGCACCTGTTATTAACACGGTTTTATTTTCTAGTTTTTTCATGTCATCCTCCATCCCCAAATTATGTTCTTACCTATCCTAACATTGAATGAGCCTTTAAATGGTTTTCCAGAAAAAATATTTTCTTGTTTGCACACAAGCAAATAACCATCACAGAAACGACAAGATTAGCTAATCATTTGGTTTATCTTGAAAATCGATGAAATTAGTTAGCGCCAGGGTGTGTTGACAATTGGTTTGGCGGGCGTGCATATATAAATCACCGAGTGCATCGTGAGATGGAAGTCCATTGGATAACTTTAAAAATATTTTCAACCACTCTTCTTTATTTAGGTGCTCTCCACGCCAAGGCGCGAAGAGCCAAAACCAGCAGTTTAGACAGTTCGGTGATTTTATGCGACAGAATCATCCACAAAGTCGCAGTCAAACGCTAATCCGGCAGATTTCCGTCATTGTCACAACCGGCGCCGTTTACGCAGGAGCAGCCGCTGTCATCGCACGTAACCGCTCCAGAGCAACAACCGGAATAAACCATGTTGACGCAATCACCGGCACCTTTGCATAGACAGCTTCCGTTACACTTGAATTCTACCGCACCGTCCTTTGCAATCAGTTTCGTTGGACCTTTTTGACCTCTTTTCAGTTGGATAACAGTGTCTGACTGTCCCTTCCTGGCGTTCATTTGCTGGGCCAATTGAACACCTACTTGCTGGCTTTGCACAGTAGCCTGCCGCTGATTCTGTGTGGCATCTGCGTAAGCAAATTGCAACCCAAAGATCGATACAACAACAATGAAGGCCACCGTAAAATGCTGTAATAATCTCATCCAATGATCCATAGCGATTCTCCATAATGAACGATGATGCCGAAAAGAGTTTTTCCCGGATGGGAATACTTTGTACTCGCCCTCACTAGTATAGTCCGCACCCAACCTGATTACAAATTGTCCATATTATTTATAAGATGATGCTCCGGTGGATATACATTGACGCAGAACTTTTATATCACCTACTTTACAAGCGAATAAATAGTTGACAATCTAGAAGAGCATGTTCTTTTTGTATAGGGATTTACCAGGAGAATTTTGATCATGGAAACTGAAACAACTCGCGAGTTACCTGCGAATGAAAGTAGCATTTTCTCAAAAATTAAAAATGCTCAATCAACGTCCTATCTTTATCCAATTGCAGTCTCTGTCGTAACAGGTTATTTTGTTGCACCCTATGTATCAACCATCACAAGATATGGTTTTCCTTATTTTTATGGGAGCATTACAGGAACGATGCCCGAAGACCTGGGCTATCTTGAATATGGAAGTATCTATATTCCAATGAGAGAACATGTTACTGATTTTGCATATCAAAATGCCTATGCTATCAGTATGACTGCTGGATTAGCCGGATATGCTCTTGTGAAAGGGTCATACCATACTACAAAATTAGTGGCTAATAATGCCTATCAAGCAGTTAGTTCAATCGGACGTTCTCTTTTTTCATTCTTTTCAAGCCAAGATGATAATAAAATTGAAGATGAATTGGATTCTCAGCCTTCCCAGCGAGCCATTAAGGAACATCCCTAGGTTCTGCGGCCAAGCCGCAGAACCTAGAGACAGAGTTAATATTTTTGATTCATCAATAATCAAATTTAACTTGTACATATTTAAATCATTCAGTGCTCTAGCTTGTGCCGCTACAAAATCCATATCTTCTTTATCGATGGCCGATGAGATGACATGGTTGAGTGCGCTTGTATCAAGCTCAATTGTACTCTTGGACTTTCCAATTCAGGTTGTTCAAGCCCCGTAAACATGCGCAATACGAGCTTGCTTGTCAGGTGGAAATTCATTTAAGAACTCAACCACAGGAATTTTATCGGATACTTTTTGATAAAATTTTAGTATAACTGTCTGAAAACAGACTTTTGATGGGTGATAATGACTCTCATTAAATTGTCTTATCCAATTTGTGGAATTAAAAAACAATCAAGAAAACACTTGTGATAACGCCCATTTCACGAAGTATTCACAGAGTTATCCACCGATTTTGTGGATAACAAGGAATGCTCATTAAAATTAAAAGAAAAGGCAATGACTTGGTGGCTTTGATGTTTTAGGTATGCATCGAGAAAACAGGAAAAAAATAGGGTGAGTAATAAATAGACTTATCCACAAGAAGAATTGATTTTAATTTTGCAGGAAGCAAAAACACTATATCAGATTTTTTTTAGAAAAACAGACTTGATTTTTAATTTTTTTATTTCTTATCTTTGAAATCGGCTCAAAGGAAGTCACAGGGAACTTGATTAAATATTATCTTGCAAATAAGTTTAGCGAAAAATAAATGGAAAACGGTTATATTTCCGGCATGAGACTTTCTTTTGAAAGGTCTTCAGTATCCATCTCCAGGGCTTCACCGAATACCTCTGCTTTCATGGCAATAACTCGATTAAGCCAAGGAGCAAGCAACCACATAACAAGCGAAGCAGCCAAGGTAAACAAACCGATACCAGCAAACACTTTCGTGTAAATCATCAAAGAGCCAATACCGGCGTTTACGTGCTGGGGAATGGCCGTATAGGAGGCGACAAAAGCACCTGTAAACCCGGATATTGCAGAAGTAAGAAACCACATTCCCATGACGAAACCGGCAATCTGAATTGGCACCAATTCAGCAACCATGGCTACACCCAGAGCTGAAACCAACAACTCGCCCAAACTCTGAAGCAAATAGCTAACAACCATCCACCAGGAAGATACCATTCCGCTTTCAGAACTGGCAAAACGAGCAAAATACAGCAACAAAAAACTTAAGCCGCACATGGTCATTCCCAAGGCAAACTTATGGGCAATGGTAAAACTTGTGCCTTCTTTATGCGGTCTGGAATACATCGTCGCCAAAACAGGACTCATAAGCACAATCCAAATCGGATTAAGCGCCTGAAAGCTTTGCGGATCAATAGAAATACCTAAAAAGGTAGGGCGTACATTGTGTACAGCAAATAAATTTAAAGAAGTTGGCATTTGCTGATACAGGGTAAAAAAAGCAATCGCTTCAATCATCAGGATAAAAGCAACGAACATGCGCAGAGCAGAGATTTTATCTTCCCGGCTCATGTAAAAAGCATAGATCAGCAGAGCTATGAAAATCACCAGCCATAACAGAGCCTGGGCCATCAGGACATGCTGCAGCAAATAAGCCGAGCACAGGGTTAAAGCAATTACACCGATAATCATCAAATTCCATTGAGAAAAATGGATTTGCCTCTGATCTGCTTTTGTTTGGATATGAGCCACATGCTTTCTCTGAAAGAGGTAATTGACCACCCCTAGCACAAGACCAACAGCGCTGAGAAAATAAGCATAAGAATATCCATAGCGGCTGGAAATGGTGGGGCCAGCAAAAAGAGCCACCATAGAGCCTAAATTAATCGCCATATAATACAGGGTAAAACCACCGTGTAAACGAGAGTCATTGTCATGATAGCATTTAGCCAGCAGATTGGAGGGATTGGCTTTAAAGAGACCATTGCCAACACAGATTAAGCCCAGTGCCAGAAAAACGTTATGTTTATTGGTTATTGCCAGGGAAAAATAGCCTAAAGACAAAATGACTAAACCGAGCACAATGGTACGTTTGGTACCAAGGATTTTATCGCCGAGATAGCCACCAAGAACCACCATGCCGTAAACAAGAGCGGAGAAGGCGCCAAAAGTATAATAAGCTTGCGTATCGCTATAGCCTAAAAAGCGGATGAAGTAGAGGGTTAAAATGCCCTGAGCGGTATAGAAGCCAAAGCGCTCCCACAACTCCAGCATAAAAATCATATAAAAAGCGCGCGGTTGCTGACGAAACAATGACAACATAAAAAATCCGTTTTCTGAGTCAGCATTCCAACTTAACGGATTTTATATGGTTTTGCAAGAAAGGATTAGTGATGGGAGGTTGAGAGTGTATCTCCGCCTTTTTCTCTTTCTCCTTCGCTATCTTCTTCTTTTTGCTTTATAGCAGGAGAAATCCTGGCAGAGGCTTTTTTTTCCTCAAAAACAGGAACATCGCTCCAGTCTATCCCTTTTTCCTCCAATGCCTTCTTCAAAACTTCATTGTTTAAAATATGTTGGGCTTTCTCAATAGAAGTGACATCGGTTTTTAAATCCTCCGATTTAAAAGCTTGTTGTAACAATCTGAGACCTGGCTGAAGATTATTAAGCCGTTCAAGAAAAAAGTCGACATTTCTTTGACCCATCTGATGTCTATCAAAGCGCTCAGCTAAATTACTAAAATACTCAAGAATACCTTTATGATCCTGAGCCTTAGTTAGAGCCTCTAATTTTCGGTCTATTTTCTCCATATGCTGGGTTTGACAAATCTCTTTTTTTAATGCAACAACAACATTCTCGCTAAAAAATGTTTTAAAGATATCTGCAGTGGATTCATGTACCTCATCAGATGGAACAATTTTTTTATGAGGTTTGGGCGCATTCATAACGTCCTTTACAGCAGGCTCTTTTTCCTCTTCAGGTTTATTTATGATTGATTTTGCTTTACTGACCAGCCATGAACCCAGCTTCTTAAATAACGGTGTTGCAAGACGTGCACTGGCGTAGGTCAGAGCAGCAGCACTGACTCCGAGCAATATACCAGCACCGATGGGTGGGAAAAAAAGCGATACCACAAGTCCGCCAAGTGCTGCAGCACCCAAAATGGTTCCTACCCCCTTATCTACGACTGACATGAGGCCCATTTCCTCATTTTCTTTTTCCAGTTCGGCAACCTTGTCTTTCAGATTTTGCAAATGCTCCATGTTTGTCTGCAATTTCTTTTGAAATTCTTCCATTTCTTCAAAAATAGCATCCAACTCTTTGGGGGTGGATGCTTTATCCCTGCGTGCTTTAAAATATAATGAGATGAGTTTATTTTGTGATGACTCCAGTTTTTTTCCGGCTTCCTTAATTTCCTCCTCAGTTGCATTTTTACTTTTTAATGCATCTAAATCTTCTTTTGCCTTACGCATGTCTTTAATGGCGTTCTCTATATTTTCATTAGAAAATTTGTAATTAAGCGCATCATCAATCTTCGCTTGCCTTAATTTGTCAATATCATTTTCAACCTTTTCAATCGCTTCATTTTGCTTCGATAGTTCTTTTTTTATCTGTCTTTTTCGGTAAAAAAAGCGGCCCACGGTAAATAGGCCAACGCCTACAGCAAGAGCAGATATCCCAATGGCTAGAAATGGAGCAACCCCAGGTACGGCAATGGCGGCAATACTTAAGCCTAATAACACAGCAGAATAAAGCCATTTGGCGTTGTTTTTTAGCGTAAAAGGAACTTTTCTACCTAAAATGAAAGAAGCAAGATAAATCCCGGGTATACGGAAAAACTCAAAGGCATAAAAGACAAGGGAAGCAATGGAAAAACCCGTACCTACCGCAGTGGCAGCTTTTGCCGAACCCCGTATATGGTGGCTCAGAATTTCCTCTTTAATAAAAGCATCTGTATGGCTTCCTGTGTCACGTAAACGATTGGCAATGTTCGCCACGCCCGGTATCTGTTTCTCAAGGGCTTTTATGATGCTGTCCTCATCGGGCGTTTTTCCGACAATACCGTTTTTTAATGTTCCCAGTTTTTCTTCTATATCTGGCAGAAGAATGTTTTCAAAATACTTTCTTCGCCACTCTAGTTCTCGTTGATCATTTATCACTTTATTATTCATGTCACTACAAAAAAAATATATCTGTATAACGTGAATTCGATATAACTGGTCAAACGACAGCCACGAATGTTTTTTCAATATTCAAGGAAGGTTTCTTTGGCTTAAGTGCATAAGCTGCCAAACCAGCCAAGATATTGACCATAAAATTAAAGACAGAACGATGCCTTGAGTGTTCGATATTTGAAATATTTTTTAATTGGTCAATAACAGATTCAACAATGGCTCTTTTTCTCAACAGGACTTTGTCAAAGGCATCGAGCACTTTTTGCTTCATATTTTTTCTGACTTTGGTCAGTAGTTGCAAGCCTCTTTCAGCAAGTTTCTCGGTCAGATTTTGGGAAATATATCCCTTATCTCCAATCATTTTACCCAACAGATTTTTACTTAAATCGGGCACAACCGTTCGGTCATCTGTTCGGCTTGAGGTTATTTTAAAAGCCATTAGCTCACCTTTATCATTGGCCACCAAATGAAGTTTAAAACCAAAATACCATCCCATAGTTGATTTGGACTTCTCCGCTAACCCCTTAAATGTTTTATTCTGTTGCGCTCTTTTAACGTGGCAGACCTCAATAGGGGTTGAGTCTACGAAATAAATGCCAGTTAGAGTCTTTGATTGATTGTGGCAAAATGCCGTTAATGGCACTATACAAGATGGCATCAGCTCAGTCATTCTGCTATAGCTGACCAGTTTTGGGAAATAGGGACGTAAATCTTTCTGCAAAACATAAGAATAATAGCTTTTGAAGTTTCGATAATTGGATTGGTGGTAGTGTATCACTATCGTCATTATTTCGGACATAGACAGGCTACAGGGTTTCTTCCTGACTTTGCCTGAAATATTTATAAGTTGCTGCTCAAAGATTGGTAAAAACTTTTGACAAAAATCATCGACAATACAGAATAATTCGACTAACTTATCCATTCCAGGCCTCTTGTATCCTATTACTGTTCTTAGAAAAAACAAATAAGATCACAAAAGGTCTGGGTTTTCAATATATTTTCTCTTTGCAGGATAATCCTTAAACAGTTACATCGAATTCACGTTGTATAATAATATACTAGTATATCCTTAAGAAAAGATGACGTGATGAAAGTATGACTTGCCAACAGATAAGTAAGTCATCTATAGTCCTATAACTTAAAAAAAGAATTTTTCATTATGGCCAAAATTGCCCTTTATCTTGCTGGCGGTGGAGCACGGGGCGCTTATCAAGTCGGTGTTTTAAAAGCCATTGATCACATTTTGCAGGTGAAAAGTCTGCCTTTTAACGTGGTCAGTGGCGTCAGTGTCGGGAGCATTAATGCTATAGTGCTCGCTGAAAATGCACAGAATTTTCCTGCTGCCGTTGAAAAATTAAATCATTTGTGGAGCGAAATTCGTTGCCAGCAGATTTACAATGCCAGCAATTATGAATTAAGCAAATCAGTTTTGCGTAATTTAAGCACCATGATCATTAAACAGCGCCAGGCAGGACATTTGCTCAATACCCAGCCTTTGCGCCGTTTTATTAGTGATAATGTCGATTTGAATTTGATTAATGAAAACATTGCCAATCAACATCTGGAAACCATAGAAATCATTACCAATTGTTATGAAACTCATCAAACTATCTCATTCTATAATCATGGAGATACAAATTTTGAGGATTGGCACTATCCTCGACATAGCAGTAAGAAAGTCCAATTGCAGACGGAACACATTCTAGCTTCAGCCGCTCTGCCGCTTTTTTTTCCTACGGTCAATATTGATGGGCAACATTACGGGGATGGCAGCATGGGATTGGTATCTCCTCTAAGAGGAGCCATCCGTTTTCAAGTGGATAAGATACTTATTTTGGGCACCCGTCATTTACCAACTTTCAAGGAAAATGAAGACTTGAAAAACGGAGACATTGGCTTTGCTCATATTTTAGGCTCTATGCTCAATGGATTATTTATGGACAATCTTGACAGAGACATTGAGATGGTGAATCACATGAATGAAATTGCCCGCCTCCTTTCCATGTGGAGAAAACGTTACTCCTCCTGGCGTCCAATCACCACCTTGCATCTTCGGCCCAGTTGTGACATGGCAAAAGTAGCTCAGGAACAATATAAAACCATGCCCGTTTTTCTTCGGTTTTTACTGAATACTCTAGGTGCCAAAAGCCATTCTGGTGATTTGCTCAGTTTTTTATTGTTTGAAAAAGAATTCACCAATGAACTAATCAAATTGGGTTATCAGGATACTCTTGCCGTTGCCCCGGAAATTCAGTCATTTTTTGATCAATAATACTATTCATATAACGCTCGACTTTGTGAAAAATTTACGAATCCCTGCGGTTTGATCATGGTTTAATCACAAGTCAATAAAAGGCCGAATCAATCTTTCTGTTTGATTCGTAATTTTTTTAACACCGATAAGGTATCTGGCATTACCCCATGCCAGATTTTAAAGGCTTCTGCGGCTTGTTCAACCAACATACCTAATCCATCCACTGCCTGACAGCCTAAGGCACGCACATAGGCCACAAAAGAAGTCACTCCTGAAGAACTATAGGCTAAATCGTAACAAAAAGGCCGATGAGCAAAAAGGCGGGAAGAAAAAGGAACTTCACCTTCACTGAGGCTTGAAGATGTAGCATTAATCACTATCTCAGAGGAAAAATCCAGATGCTCAAAAGAGCAGACTTCAATGGAAGGAAAATCCTTTTTTAGGGATTCTGCCTTACTTAAAGTACGATTGGCAACAAGCAGGCGGTCAGGAGAAAAATCAAGCAGTGGCGAAAGAATACCGCGTGCTGCCCCACCTGCACCAAGTATTAGAATGTTACGACCATTCAAAGTCAGATAACGCTGTAAATCCCGAATAAGTCCAATGCCATCCGTATTATCCGCCTGCAATTTCCCGCTTTCCATCCACAGCGTATTGGCGGCTTTTGCCGCCAAACATCTTTTTGTCGCCATGCTCGCCATAGCGTATGCACGTTCTTTAAAAGGCAAGGTTACATTTAATCCTCTCCCCCCTCGGGCAAAAAAATCATTGACCTGCTTTTCAAAGGCGTGTTCATCTCCGAGCAGCTTGTCGTACTGTAAGCTAATGTCCGCTTGACTTGCAAAATCCTGATGAATAACAGGAGAAAGACTATGGGCAACAGGATGACCAATAACGGCAAAACGATAACTCATACCCACCTCTGAAAAAATCTACGCCAATGGTTTATCTGACAAGCTCATCACCCGATATTTTCACATTAAGCTTTTCTCCACCATTTCAGTCAGATCGTTTGATAACTCGACAGAAGAAAGTTGTTTTAACTGTTTTTTCATCATCTTTTGTCTCGGCTTGTCAAATTGTTGCCAACGAGTAAATGGTGTAGCCAGGCGTGCGGCAACCTGTGGATTTATTTTATCCAAGGTGATTAATACATCCTTCAGGAAATCGTAGCCACTCCCATCTAAAGCATGAAAATTTCTTGGATTTGCCATGCAAAAGGTACCGATTAATGCCCGTACCTTATTTGGATTTTTAAGATTGAAATCCGGATGATGGATTAACTCCTTGACTCGCTCCAGCGTGGAAGGAAGCTCACTACTGGCCTGAACCGCAAACCATTTATCTAAAACCAGTTCATTCTGCTTCCATTGCTGGTAAAAATCTTGGCGTATTTTTTCCCGATCGGCTTTTTGAGAATTGAGTAACAAGGTAAAGCTGGCCATTTGATCACTCATGGTCCTTGCTTTGTTAAATTGCCGCTCACAAACTGACAAAGATTCTTCCTCATTGGCTTTCATCATGAACCATAAGCAGAGATTACGAAACTTGCGACGGGCATAAGCCTCATTGTATAGCCCGTGATCCTCTTTTTCCCATAATTCCTCATATATCTGCAACGCATTTTCAAATAAAAACTGTGCTAACTGATGGCGAAAAGCATCCCTTACTTTTTCAACGGCAGTAACATCCACTTCCCTTAAAAGGTCAATAACTTCCTGAAATCCGGGTGGTGTTAATAGTTCCGCTCTGAGTGCACGATCATAAGAATCATCCAGAAAAACATGCCGATAAGCCTGAAGCAAATCCTCGGAAATGACCCACTTCTCCTCAGGTAGATTTAACCATTGGTGAAGGCATTCCAAAGCCAGACTTTGTGCCGCATTCCACTTGGCATAGCCATTGACTTCATAACGCAACAACCCCAGCTTTTCTTCCTTATTCATGGGGTATTCCAATTTTACGGGGGCCGAAAAATCACGTAACAGGGAAACAATGGGCTTAACACCCAGGTGCTGAAAACTGAAAGATTGTTCAGCTTCTTTCAATTGTAGAACTTCATTTTCCACAGGTAGTTTTTCACCATCGGGGGAGAAAAGAGCAATTCGAATGGGAATATGAAAAGGCAATTTTTCCTTATTTTCAGGTGTGGGCGGGCAGCTTTGCTGCATATTAATTTTTAAGTGGCCTGCCTCATAATTCGTTTGCACCTTAACCACCGGTGTGCCTGCCTGACTGTACCAGCGTTTGAACTGAGTAAAATCAACATCATTGGCATCTTCCATGGCTTTAACAAAATCATCTATTGTCACTGCCTCACCATCGTGACGGTCAAAATATAAATCCATTCCCTTCCTAAAGCCCTCATCACCCAACAAGGTATGCTGCATTCGTATAACTTCTGCACCTTTGTTATAAACGGTAGCCGTATAAAAATTATTGATTTCCTGATAGGATTCCGGCCTGACAGGATGAGCCATGCTGCCGGCATCTTCCGGAAACTGGGTTGTCAATAATGCCTTGACATCTTGAATACGGTTAACCTCACGTGAATTCATGTCCCGGGAAAACTCCTGATCCCGAAACACCGTTAATCCTTCCTTAAGGCTCAGCTGAAACCAGTCACGACAGGTCACCCGGTTACCGGTCCAGTTGTGGAAATATTCATGAGCGACCACACCTTCAATATCAGCAAAGTCCTGATCGGTTGCTGTATCCGGTCTTGCAAGAATATATTTGGAATTAAAGATATTCAGTCCCTTATTTTCCATGGCTCCCATGTTAAAATCACTGACTGCCACAATCATAAAGATATCTAAATCGTATTCTCGATTATACCTCTCTTCATCCCAGTGCATGGCTTTTTTTAAAGAAGCCATGGCATGAGAACATTTATCCTCATTTCCAGGTTCCACATAAATTCGCAAGTCCACAGCTCGACCGGAAAAAGTATGAAATTCATCCCGAACACAAGCCAGATCCCCGGCCACTAACGCAAACAAATAGGAAGGCTTTTTAAAAGGATCCTGCCAGATGACCCAATGACGCCCGTTTTCAGCATCACCCTGAGCAATTAAATTCCCATTTGACAAAAGCACAGGATACTTTTTCTTATCGGCGCAAATACGAGTGTTGTACGTCGTGAGGACATCCGGGCGGTCGGGAAAAAAAGTGATGCGTCTGAAACCTTCTGCCTCACATTGAGTACAGAACAATTGATTTGAGCGATACAAGCCTTCCAATTTCGTATTCTCTTGCGGGTATATTTGAGTCACTACCTCCAGATGGAATTGGTCTGGGCAATCGTGAATATATAAATCATCCTCTTTAAGTTCATAATGCTCTGGCTTTAAAACCTGATCATTCATTTTTATTCCCAGCAGTTCCAGTTCGTCGCCATATAAATGCAATGGCCCCTCGCTTTGACGTTGCAACTGCATTTGGCTCGTCACCAGAGCATGATCATCATAAAGTTCAAAATTTAACTCTACTTGTTCAACAATAAAGGCCGGTTTCTGGTAATCTTTTAAATAAATGGTTTTTTTTGTCATATTACATCCTTCCAATAATGAATGTTTATAAAAACAGCCATCCAAATAATCAATTGATTCTTAAAAAAATTTTCAAAGCAAATGACTTTTGACTATACTCAGGTTAAGGGCTAGTGTCTCGCTTTTACAGGTGAAATGCAAAAAACCTTAACAAAAAAACAAATGGTTGTACCCGGCAGGGGGATTTTAAAAGGGGATCGATTATGAGCACGCATGATTTTTTGCAAAATTATACTCAACGCTTTGTGGATAATAAAGAAGAAGAAATAAGCCTGAATGAGTATCTTGAACTGTGTCAAACCGATCCTTCAGCCTATGCCAATCCAGCCGAGCGACTGCTGATGGCCATCGGCGATCCCGAGCTGGTAGATACAAGACATGATCCTGTTTTATCACGTATTTTCTCTAACAAAGTGATTCATCGTTATCCGGTATTTAAAGATTTTTATGGGCTGGAAGAGCCAATTGAACAAATTGTAGGGTTTCTCAAGCATGCAGCTCAAGGGCTGGAAGAAACAAAACAGGTCCTCTACCTGTTAGGTCCAGTCGGCGGAGGAAAGTCTTCCCTGGCCGAAAAATTAAAAGACCTGATGGAAAAAATCCCTTTTTATGCCATTAAAGGTTCGCCCGTGTTTGACTCCCCCTTATCCTTATTTAATCCGGATGAAGACGCCGAATTATTATACGAACGCTTTGGTATTCCGGCCAGACATCTCCGTTATGTGATGTCACCCTGGGCTGTCAAACGTCTACATGAATACAACGGGGATATCAGTCAATTCAAAGTCATCAAAATAAAACCTTCCCGCTTGAGACAAATCGCCATTGCCAAAACAGAGCCAGGGGATGAAAACAATCAGGATATCTCTTCCCTTGTCGGCAAAATTGATATACGTAAGCTGGAAGAATTTTCTCAGGATGATCCTGATGCATACAGCTACTCAGGCGGACTCTGCCGGGCAAACCGGGGACTAATGGAGTTTGTCGAAATGTTTAAAGCGCCTATTAAGGTATTGCATCCCTTACTGACAGCCACCCAGGAAGGAAATTATAATGCCACCGAAGGTTTATCAGCCATTCCTTTTGAAGGTATCATTTTAGCTCACTCCAATGAATCTGAATGGCAGAGTTTCCGTAACAACAAGAACAATGAAGCCTTTATTGACCGAATCAATATCGTCAAAGTTCCCTATTGTTTACGTGTCTCGGAAGAAATCAAAATTTACCAGAAACTTATCGACAGCAGCTCTCTGGCCAATGCTCACTGTGCTCCGGGCACGTTAAGTATGCTGGCGCAATTTTCCGTGCTGACTCGTCTGAAAGAGCCGCAAAATTCCAGCATTTATTCGAAAATGCGCGTTTACAACGGTGAATCCTTGAAAGACACTGATCCCAAGGCTAAATCTTATCAGGAATATAAAGACTTTGCGGGTGTGGACGAAGGAATGAGCGGTATTTCCACCCGATTTGCCTTTAAAATATTGTCCAAAGTCTTTAACTTTGACCATACCGAGGTCGCGGCAAACCCGGTACATCTGCTCTATGTTCTTGAACGCCAAATTGAACAGGAACAGTTTCCACAGGAGATGCATGAAAAATACCTCAATTTTATCAAGGAATATTTGTCACCCAAGTACGTGGAGTTCATAGGCAAGGAAATTCAGACGGCCTATCTGGAATCCTATTCTGAGTATGGTCAGAATATTTTTGATCGTTATGTCACCTATGCTGATTTCTGGATCCAGGATCAGGATTATCGTGACCCCGATACCGGGGAAATATTTGACCGTAGTTCTTTAAACATGGAACTGGAGAAAATTGAAAAACCTGCAGGTATCTCAAACCCGAAAGATTTTCGCAATGAAGTGGTCAACTTTGTGTTAAGAGCCCGTGCTAACAACCATGGCAAAAATCCGGTGTGGAACAGTTATGAAAAACTAAAATCGGTCATCGAGAAAAAGATGTTCACCAATACAGAGGATTTATTGCCTGTCATCTCCTTTAATGCCAAAGCCTCGGAAGATGATAAGAAAAAACATGAAGAATTCATCTCCCGCATGGTTGAAAAAGGCTATACCCGCAAACAGGTTCGACTGCTTTGTGAATGGTATTTGCGAGTACGCAAATCGCAGTAATGTGGAGAATTAAACGCTATGTCACAGCTGATTGACAGACGACAAAACGCCGGTAAAAAAAGTACTGTCAATCGACAGCGCTTTTTAAGGCGTTATAAAAATCAAATCAAACGTGCCGTTTCCGACGCCGTTGGCAGGCGAAGTATTACTGAAATTGATCAGGGGGAACAAATCACCATTCCTTCCAAAGATATTTCCGAACCTCGCTTTAAACAAGGTAAAGGAGGAAAAGTGGAGCGTGTTTTTCCCGGCAATGACAGTTTTATCAGCGGTGATCGTATCAAAAGACCGCAGGCCGGGGGTGGTGGTAATGGAGGAGGACAAGCCAGTAATACCGGTGAAGGCGAAGATGATTTTATTTTTGAATTGACGCGTGAAGAGTTTCTCGATATCTATTTTGAAGATTTGGAATTGCCTGACTTGGTGAAAAAAGAGCTCGCCAAAATCAATACTTTCAAGAACATACGAGCAGGTGTTACCACCAGCGGTATTCCCAGTAATATCAACGTCGTTCGTTCGATGAAACAAGCCGTCGGACGACGCATGGCATTGGCTGCTCCCTACAAAAGGCAACTGCGTGAAGCGGAAGAAGCCTTGGCCAGACTGAATGCTGACCCAAACGCTGAAAAAGTGGATCGATTAAGACTTGAGCGCGATATTGATTTTTTAACGAAGAAAATCAATTCCGTTCCTTTTATTGACACTCTTGATTTGCGCTATAACTATCGCATTCGCGTGCCCGCACCGTCAACACAAGCCGTCATGTTTTGTGTTATGGATGTCTCTGGTTCCATGGATGAGGCGAAAAAAGACATTGCCAAACGATTCTTCATTCTCTTATACATGTTTTTAACCAAAAATTATGAAAAAATAGAACTGGTTTTCATTCGCCACCATACTTCGGCCAAAGAAGTGGATGAAGAAGAATTTTTTTATTCACGGGAAACCGGGGGAACTGTTGTCTCAAGTGCTCTTGAGCTATTAAACAGCATTATTGAAGCCCGTTACCCACCTTCTTCCTGGAATATTTATGTCGCTCAGGCCTCCGACGGGGATAACTGGAATGCTGATTCACCTTATTGTCAGGAGTTGTTGCAGGAAAAAATCATGCCCTTACTGCAATATTTCGCCTATATCGAAATCATGCCCCGACATCACCAAAGCCTGTGGGAAGTCTATCAACAAGTGAAAGAACATTTCCCCAATTTTGCTATGGAAAATATTGATCATGTCTCTGATATTTATCCAGTATTTCGCGAGTTGTTCAAAAGGAAAAGCGCATGAGAAAAAAACCTTTATCCACAGGGTCCGAATGGAGCTTTGAACTGATTCAAACCTACGATGAAGAAATTGCGCGTATTGCAAAAGACTTCAAGCTGGACACATACCCAAATCAAATTGAAGTTATCTCTGCGGAGCAGATGATGGATGCCTATTCATCTGTCGGCATGCCCATCGGTTATCATCACTGGTCTTTTGGGAAACATTTTGTCGGCGTTGAAAAAAGCTATAAACGTGGGCAAATGGGGCTGGCTTATGAGTTGGTCATTAACTCCAATCCCTGTATCTCTTATCTCATGGAAGAAAACACCATGGCCATGCAGGCTTTGGTCATCGCTCATGCCTGTTATGGTCACAATTCTTTTTTCAAAAATAATTATTTATATAAAATGTGGACCTCTGCCGATGCCATTATTGATTATCTTGTGTTTGCCAGAAAATATATCAGTGATTGTGAACTGCGTTATGGCATTGATGAGGTAGAATCCATTCTCGATGCCTGTCACGCCTTGATGAATTATGGTGTTGACCGTTATAAGCATCCGAGCGGCTTATCCATTCAGGAGGAAAAAATACGTCAGCAAAACCGTGAAATGTATCTTCAATCCCAGGTTAATGAATTATGGCGTACCATCCCGCAAAAGAAAAAAATGGATGAGAACGGTCGTAAAAAACGTTTTCCGGAAGAGCCACAGGAAAATATTCTTTATTTCATTGAAAAAAATGCGCCTTTGCTTGAGCCCTGGCAAAGGGAAATTGTTCGCATCGTCAGAAAGGTAGCGCAATATTTTTACCCACAAGGCCAAACCAAGGTCATGAACGAAGGATGGGCCTGCTTCTGGCATTACACGCTATTGCATGCCTTATACGATGAAGGATTGGTCACCGATGAGTTCATGCTGGAAATTCTGCAAAGCCATACCAATGTCATCATGCAGCCCCCATACAACAGTCCCTATTATAATGGCATTAATCCTTATACACTGGGTTATCATATGATGCAGGACATTAAACGCATCTGCGAAAATCCAACGGAAGAAGATAAGCGCTGGTTTCCTTATCTGGTTCACAAAGACTGGCTAAGCAGCCTGGATTCTGCCATGCGCAATTTCAAGGATGAGAGCTTCATAGCCCAATATCTATCCCCCCGCCTCATTCGTGAACTGAAACTGTTTCATATCATAGACGATGATCAACAGCCTGAGCTAATTGTTAATGCCATTCATGATGAATCTGGTTATGCGAAAATTCGCTCAGCCCTATCCAAACAATATAATCTGGGTAATCTCGAACCGGATATTCAAGTTTTCTCCGTGGATACAGAAGGCGATCGTTCTTTGACCCTTCATTACAGCCAGCAAAATCATGTGCCATTAGCCGATACGGCTCTGGACGTTCTCAAACATCTATATGCTCTTTGGAAATTTCCAGTGGTATTAAAAACCATTGACTCAGAAGGAAATATTGTCTCTGAACTTCACTGTCCTCCTCTTAACCGTGAAAAAAATACATAACTCAATTAGACGTAAGTATCACGCCTAAACGAGAGAGATTGTATCTTTCACAAATCCTCAATCATGAGGGATATCCATCCTCTTTAAAGCATGCTAATGTTAAAAATCAGGATGTAGGAACTTGAGTCCAAAATAAAAGATAAATTACCTAAACTCCGAAATCCTGAACTACAAAATGGATTTGTAACTCATGTTAGACAGCACCGTATTTTTTTAGCGGATTTTGATTATTTCGGATGTTCAAAGCAGCGTTTACTGGAGTAAATGAACATTTGACAGCAAATATTCGCCGCCGCTCGACATGAGTTTGTAATTAAAGCAAGGAGAACAGCACATGAAAGGCATAAAAATTGAGCAACAAAAGTTATTACAGGACCTCAAATTGCAATTGGCTGAAAATGAAGAAGCATTGCAAAAAATTCATAATAACAATCTCAAAGCTTTAAGAGAACGTGGAGGAGCAAAATTTTTTGCTGAATTTGCAGCTCTCGGTCAGTTAAACCTGAAATTTGCCGATGCTGACAAATTTTCTGACAAAATGAGCTGCTTTTCCCAATTAAAAGACACCTCAGAAGGTTATTTTCATGAATTTCAAACGTTCATGTGCAGAGTACTCAACCTGAATGCGCATCATTCAGAAAAAGAGATTCAAACCCTTCAGGCGGCTTTTGAAACCACAGCCAGACAATATTATTCTTCATTGGTACAGATGAATCTGCAACTAAAAGAATTGATCCTGAACCGCTTTCAAAAAACTTCTCTCTTTAAAACCCCAAACGTCAGTAAAGACATTGATCTGCTGAAAGAAAATATTACTCTTACAAAAAACAAGATAAAGGCATTTGAAGATGCAATGAACGAGGCTTCATTACAATTGATTAAAAATAATTTATATAGTGATTCGACTTGCCAAAATGAGAATCATAAGAAACTCATTTCAATTAACTTAAAAGCAGCTATAGATAATTTGGAAAGTGAATATCGTCATGCCTATGACCAAGCTTATGGCAAAACAGGCTTCTGGCGTAATTTTAAAAACTGGTCCAGAAAAAAGGAGCGGGATCAGGAAATCCAGTTCCTTAAAGACGTCTCTAATCACCCTGATGCCAATGACGCTATACGTTATGAAGCCATGCTACTGGTTCATAATAAAATCAGCGAAAGTGAAGTATTTAGCGACAAAAGCCAACTAAAAAAGATTCTCGATAACCTTACTCTACCTGATTTCACAGGCTTCAAAGATGAGCAAAACGATTTGAATCGCTTTCTTAAAGCTCATAAAGACATCCGATTACCAACTGGTCTTTCTTGTTATTATGAAAAACATAAAGGACAATACAGTTGTGATAACCTTGTAAAATATAGTTAACTCATGTTGGACATAAGGAAACAATATTGTTTTCTTATGTCCAACTCTGCGATATTTGCCTGAACTTATAAAAAGCTTTGTTTTTTCACAGGATAGCACTCGTTTAGCGGCATAAAGAGTTAGGGATGTGGCATATGCTTAAGAGCTCCCTATAATAGACCTGCCGTGGAATGTGGAATTTACATGCCTTTCAAACTAATGGAGTCATCCCAGGGAAATGCCGTTTCCGTGAACAAATATTGCTGCGGTTTAAATTCCGAAGCGTCCAATGTATTAACTCTTACAACCACCTTATCTTTATATTCGGTAGGAAATGCATATAATTGAGTAGAACAAACAGGACAGAAATGCATAATGATTGGATTTCCGCTTCCTCCCTTATACGTATAAGTTTGGGTTTCCTTTGCTTTTTGTAACTGAGCTTGATCAAAAACCATTCCACATAAATGTCCTCCACTATTTAATAATCGGCAATCATTGCAATAACAAATAAATTGAAATTCTGGCTTATTCTTGATGGCAAAGGTGTTTTTACCACAATGGCACTTTCCAGTTAACTCATTTATCATCATTTTTCTCCCTTTTTTGGCAGTTTTTTTCGTAAAATGTTGGCGATATGGATTATCCCATACCTTTTATGAATATAAACTCACCATTCAAATTTCTCTATCTCTTCCGAAGACTTACAAACAAGTAGAGATCAACAAAGGCTTTGATATTTTACGTTTGTATACTTCGTCATATGAGTTCATAATTTCCAAGCAAGTTTGTTTGGACTCAGGTATAATGGCATTTTGATCTTAAAAAAGGCCTAAATATGCGAAATTTTCTTTCTTGCTTATTCATTGTCCTATTGTCTTTCGGTCTGTTTATCAATGAAGCATCGGCAAAACGATTTGGCGGCGGCAGAAGTTTTGGTGTACAACGCTCTCATAGCAGCCTTTTTTCATCCCATAAACCAAAAACCACTGCACTAAAGGGACAACGAGCTAATACAGGCAAATGGGGTGGAATATTAGGTGGAGCCTTAATCGGTGGTTTATTAGCCAGTTTGTTTATGGGGCATGGCTTAATGAATGGTTTAATAACCTGGCTGATGCTGGGCTTTGCCGTCTTTCTCATCGTCAGTTTATTACGAAAAAAAATGCAGCCCGGAATGCAGTTCGCCCAGTCTAATGCTAATGCATTCAGATCAAACTCGTATAATAACTTTGCTCAATCCAATGCCTTTGGCAATAGCAGTACTGATTTTGATGAGGAAGGCTTTTTACGCAATGCAAAAGTGACCTTTATTCGGTTACAGGCAGCATATGATCAAAAAAATCTGCAGGATATTCAATCCTTTACTTCACCTGAAGTCTATGCAGAAATTAAAATGCAACTGGATGAACGTGACGATAAACCGAATAAAACGGAAGTGATTGATTTAAACGCAAGATTACTGGATGTTTCCAAGCAAACACAATCTACTGTTGCCAGTGTTCATTTTACCGGTTCCATTAAAGAGGATGAAGCCATTATCCAACTCGATGAAATATGGCATTTTTATCAGTTTACATATTCAAATGAATGGCTTGTCAGTGGTATCCAGCAAGAAGTGTATCAACCCTAAAGCAAAAACCGCTACAGCACTGTTACTCATACAGTGCTGTCTCCTGAACAATGCCTTGAGAGGCTAGCCAATAGACTTTGCTCTCTCATTCAGAGCGAAATCATACCTTGTTATTAACCAAATTTGTATCATTTCCGCGCTGGCCTGCGCGGAAATGACCGCCTTTAATCCCTTTATAAAAATATTAGGGTGTGTCTACACTCTTGTTATCATATTTTTTAAAGCGTTCTGAGAAAAGCCGTTAGATCTTGTTTTTCATCTTTTGTTAACTGTAATTGCAAGACCAGGTTGAAAAATTCTACTGTATCTTCCAGAGTTAACAGCCGACCATCATGTAAATAAGGTGGTGAATCCTTAATGCCGCGCAGCGGGAAAGTTTTTATCGGACCATCAGCTGCTGCCATACGTCCATTAATCATCTGAGGTTTAAAAAACCGTTCCGTCTTTAAATTATGCATGCTGTTATCGGTATAATAAGGAGGAGCATGGCAAGTGGCACATTTCGCCTTTCCAAAAAACAATTCCTGACCGCGCAATTCCTCTTTGCTTGCCTTATTGGGATCAAGTTTACCCTCCCAGTTTAATTTTGGCGCAGGGGGGAAATCAAATAGCTCCTGGACTTCCGCCATAAAATGTACTTGACTTCCCCGTTCAAGAATATTGACCCCTTTTTTGGTTGCTATTACTGGATCACCGTCGAAATAAGCCGCTCTTTGCTCAAATTCGGTAAAATCCTCTACTGATTTTAAAGCACGCTGTGAACCGAACAAGCGCTGAATATTCACGCCGCGCAAGCTGGGAGTATCAATACGATGACGGAATTCCTGTGGACGAATATCTCCTACCAAATGCGTCGCTGCATTGGTATGGCCGTTCACATGGCAATCTAAACAGGCAACTCCTCGGCTGGTTAATTTTGAACGACGATCTTTGGTCTGATTAAACTGCTGTTGGGGAAAAGGCGTCACCAGTAACCTTAAACCTTCCAATTGTTTGGGGTTCAGTATGCCATTAAACAATTCGTAATAATTGGTAATATTCACCAGTTTACCTTTTGATACATCACCCAAATCCGGCCGTGTAGTTAAAAAAATAGGCGGAGGAAATGGAGGTAAAAAATGCTCCGGAATATCAAAATCCAAATCAAAGCGTGTCAAATCACGTCCTTCCTGTTTATTCAGCTCATCGATAAAAAACTGGGGGAAAAGCATTCCTCCTTCTGCATGATTTGGGTGAGGCAAGGGTAAAAATCCCTGCGGGAATACCCCTTTTTCCTTGATTTCATCCGCCGTCATTTTAGCCAGATCTTCCCAAGTCAATCCCTGTGGAAGTTTAACCCTTACGCCTTCCTGTATGGGCTTACCATTTGACATGGTTACATCTTTTGCTGGCCGGTTACTCAAGTCATAGCGTTTTTCAAGCAAATCTTTTTGTTTTTGGTTAACGCTTTCCTTTTCGCCTGACATCCGCTGGAGAATGCTCTGGAAGTCTTCTTCAATCACAACGGGCATGTAACTGGAGGGCTGATCGGCTTGAACAGTAGTCAGAAAACTGAATAAACCAATCATTAATCCATATCTTTTTTTAAGCATGATAAAATCCGTTTTATATATATGAATTAATAATTTTATGGGAATTGTGAGACATCGACAATATCTCATCACCGTATAATTTAATTTTTATTCTGATTTTTAAGCTTTTGAATTTTTAAACGTCTTTCACAGGCAGGGAGAGATAACTCCTTGACAATTCAGAGATTCTATCTTCTAAATACCCGGTGTTGAAATTATTTAATTTTTGTCAAAAGGATTTTCTTTTATGGATATAAAAGCGAAGAAGATGATTCAGCGTTTACTGAATGTGACTCAGCAAAACATTCTGCCATTGACATATGAAAGCGTCAGGGCCGGAAATAAATTGTTTGGCGCTGCGATTTTAAAAAAAAATGACTTGTCTGTTGTTGTGGCAGGTACAAATAGAGAGCTTGAAAATCCACTATGGCACGGCGAAGTCTATACCATTAAAAAATTCTATGAGTTACCCGCCAACGAAAGACCCGATCCGAAGGATTGCATTTTTTATAGCACTCATGAACCATGCCCCCTTTGTCTCTCAGCCATTACCTGGGGAGGATATGATGTTTTTTATTATTTATTCAGTTATATGGATACGCGTGATGTCTTTAATATGCCCCATGATCTCAGGATATTAAAAGAAGTCTTTAAATGTGAAAACGGCCACTATGCTAAAGAAAATTATTATTGGAAAGGCTACAGTATATTAGAAATGATTAAGCACTGCGATAAAGCCAGTCAGCAGGAATTGCAACAACAAATTCAGGAACTGAAGCGAAGCTATGATGATTTGGCCCAGCTCTATCAGCAGTGCAAACCGGATAAAGGTGTTCCCTTAAATTAACATGAGTTCGACACAAGAAACGAATTGTTCAGCAAACATCATCTGGCTATTAAGCCAGGGAGACGGCTTCGATAAAACCCTCTCTTTTTCCCGGAATCGCTGAAGTGGTCATGATATAAAGCACGTTGTCACTACCATGAATACAATCGAAAGGGTGATGACGCGTTTTAATACGCTGAAGGACTTCCCCCTCATCATTGATCTGGATCACTTCATCCCCTCCCGGAGAACTTAGCCACAATGTGTTCTTTAAGCCTGCACAAATTCCGTCAATATAGACCCGCTCAAGATTTAAAGGCACGCCCTGTTCATCAAAACGGACGGTAAAACCCAAATCATCAAATTGCTTTAAAATCCGCCTGTGATTTAAATTTCCCTGTTCATCAATATCAAAAACCGTTAGTCGTGAAGCAAAAGTTTCCGCTACATAGAGCTGCTGATTCTTAATGATAATTCCATTAGGATAGCCCAGTTCTTTTGCTGCATAAGAGAGCTTATGCCCGTCTATTTTAATGATAGGAGAAGAGATAACTTTTGCTTGAGGTCCCGGATAAAATCCGGAGTTGCTTAAATAGATAATGTCTTTTTCACTGACCACCATATCATGGCAGTAACCGGGCGGTGCAAACTCGTTTAGATCGGCATAGGTTTTGATGTCTTTACCATCATAACTTAACAATAAGCGATCAAATAAAGACGTTATTAATAAAGTTCCATCGCTGAGCCAGCCTAAGCCGGCCGGTTTGTCCTTTATTTTAACGATCTCTGTTAATTGGCCCTGTTTATCGGCCTGATAAACTTTTTGATCCCAAATATCCACGAACCAGAGTTTATCTTGATACCAACGACCTGCTTCCGGAAAAAGAAGTCCTTCAATAAAGATGTCTGTATCCGCCATGCTATTCCTTACTATATGGATGAGGTATTTTTAACCCGAATTTTTAACAAAGCATTCTTATTTGATGTAAGCTTCTACCTGTTGAATTCTTTGTTCACGTGTTCCCCAAATCTCAATTAATTTATCAGCATATTTCTCTACGATATCGTAAAGATTTTCCCGATATAATTGCTTAAAATATTCGTCCACTTCCGAGCGGTAACTCACATCCACAGGTCGAATCCCGTCGTCTTCCAGTTCAACAAGGTGCTTTTCAGTAATGGGAATAAAAATCAACAAATCAATATTCTTTAAAGCTTTCCTTGAAGGCTCAATCAGGCTTTCGACAAATTTCAAATCAATATCCGTTTGTCGGTAACGTGCGGTATACAAAGAATAGGCAATATAATCAACGGGACATCGATCAAAAATCACTTGCTCAGAACCTTGATAACTCAATAATCGACTTAAATTATAATAAAATTGTAATCCATTACAAAAACAAGTCGAACTTTTGCCAAATTTTATGTCATAGATATCTCTTAATGCCCGATAAGGCTCTTCTTCACGAATGAAATTTGGAAAATATGAAATAAAATCTTTTACAAAAGTGCTTTTTCCAACAGAATGAGTGCCAGATATAACGATTCGCATGCCAGCTATTTTCTTGATTCACATAAAAACAAGTATAGTCCATTCCCCCCCGGCAAATGTTATAAAGCCAAACATACAATATTATGCATTACTGCACCCCATACCGATGTCTGAAACCTGGGGTGCAGCAAAAGCCGATGAAATAAACCTTATGCACTCGCCAATTCAATAGCAAAAGCCAGAGCAAGTTTGGAGAAGTTGGCCATGTGTTCACGACTCAGTAAGTCCATGGTATCCGATGAAGAATGAATATAAGGATTATGTTCTTCAAAGCTGGTTTCACACGGAAAAGCAGCAGGAATGCCTATGTCATGCCAGGAAGCATGATCGCTACATCCGTAACCACAATGAGAGTATTTAACGGGAACTTTAATGTAAGTTTTGATCAAATCCGCAATAAATGTGCTTAATTTTTTATCGGTATAATCGGTAAATACCCACATGGTAGGATCGTGAGGATCATTTCTAAAACCTGTCATATCCAGTTGAACAACCGCTCTGACAGGAATGGATTTATTCGAGAAATGCTCAACTACATATTGTGAACCCACAAGACCTCGTTCTTCGGCAGAATACCAAATAATATAAACCGGACGGTTTAAAACATTTGTTGAAGCCAGCAAAACCCGGGCAGCTTCCATAAGACTGGAAGAACCACTGCCGTCATCTCCAGCGCCAGGCATACGGCCGTCAAGCGTATCCATGTGAGCGCCGATAACCACAGCCGGAGCCTGAATATCCTTGCCAATCACCGTTACTAAAGAGGGTTGTTTGTAAAAACCGGTTTTGACAAAATAAGCCGCCGTATCCTGGCGTCCATTCTCCACAGCCATTTTTTCAAATTGAGCTTTCAACCATTCAGCCGTTTCAACCCCCGTATTTTTTGTGGCCGAGCGGTTAAAATAAGAAGTTAAATGAGTGAGGGTTTGCCAGATGTTTTCCTCATCGACTTGAGCGATCGCTTCCTTAACCTCTTTCTCATGATGAATTTCATAATTATCCGCCTCGGTTTTAATGCTTTTAACGGAGTGGCGCTGAAGAAGTTTAAGAGCGGCTTGAGGCTTAGCCTGCAATGATTGCTGCAGTCTGTGGGTCACATTAACAAAACGACCGCAACGAACTTCATCAGCCAACCGTGCCAGATTCTCAATCTCATCGGAAGCGATGTCAATGATCTTGTATTGCTTATTTTCAGCGAGTGTCTGGTAAGAGCTTCTGATTTTTGCCGCAAGGCATTGAGGAACTTGTAATTGCTCCCTAATTGGCGTGGATTGCGCCCAGAGAGGTTGAACGATAAATGCCAAACCAGCAACAAGCCCTGTTTTCCATTGGTTAAATTGCATTGCTTCTCCTTGTTTTTTTTACAAAAGCTTTTAGATACTACCTTATGAACATAAGGATGCAAACCAATATTATTATTTATTTTTATATGTGCAGACGTTGCTTTTGCTCATTCAAATCCAATTGATTTATAATCATGATTGAATTTATAGTTGGCTGCAGTCAATATAGGGTTTCAAGTTTTTTCAAGTGACTTTTGTGATAGGCTCACTTTAAAAGAAACCATAGAACCATGTTAATTCTATTGATAAATAAGGAAAAAATATAATTTGCAAACCCACAGTCCAAAACATCTCAAAGAGGGAAAACTTCATGAAAGTAACGTTTAGAGCTCATCACGCTCTGTTATATGCGCTGGCGGTATTAAATACTCAATCGGCACTGGCAGGAGGCCAATCAACCGAACTTTTAAAAAACAAAAGCAGTCGTCATTTATCGGGTTATGTTGTTGCAGTGGGTACAGGTCCGGTCTGGGCTCGGGGCGGCAAAACTCAAACGTTTTACTTACAACCGGACATACAAAAAACCTGGGACGCTCAGAAAACGCATCATGTTCTTGCCAGCGGTGAATTATTTTTAGGGATACAGCGTTCTGTAAGCTCCCTTCTGCTGGGGCAAATCGGAATCGCAGTGGCTGCGACAACCTCCACATGGCTAGATGGTGATATATGGGAAGATGCCGACCCTGAATTTAATAATTTTCGTTACACCTACAAAATCAATCACACGCGAGTGGCGATAAAAGCCAAACTGCTGGCAGATATCAATGACATGGTTCAGCCCTATGTAAGCGCAAGTTTAGGAACCGCTTTTAATCGGGCTTATGATTTCACGGTGACTCCAAAGATTTTTGAAGAAGTGCCGGCACCTCCTTTTAGTAATAACACGAAAAACACCTTTACTTATACGGTGGGCCCTGGTGTACAAAAAGCCATTGACCGTCACTGGCAAGCCCGGCCTCGGTTATGCATTTAGCGACTGGGGTAAAAGTCAGCTTAACCGCGCTCCCGGACAAACGCTAAATACAGGATTGTCGCTTTCTCATCTCTATACGCATGAGGCACAATTTTATTTAAGTTATGTGGCATAGGAAAAACAAGCACGCTTGGTGTTCGTTGTGTTCGAGTTTTTACTCCTTAACAAATTTTTTTATTGATACTTGTTTCCTCTTAATGCTATTGATAATCATTTTCATTTGTTATAAAGTTCGTATTTTCTGCTCTTTTGGAATGCAATGAAAGCAAAAAAAATACCTTTATATCTTCTCATTTTTTTATTGACCTTAGGCGCCAGTGTCACCGTGGGCTTTCTCAGCTTTGGCGGGATGCTTGCTTTATGGCCTATCCTGCCACTTGCTATCGGCGCTTTTGCATTATCCACTTCCTATGAAGGAGAGGTGTATTTTCAAAACATCAAAAATGGATTAAACAAACTTTTTAAACCGGGTTACATCAAACAGGATTTGGCTAAAAAATTTCTACTCAATCATTTTCCTAAAGATAAAAACCGTCCCGAATTTTTTAACGATTACGAAGAACAATTAAAGCGGGTAGAAGCTTTAAGAAAAGCCTATAAAAAAGACAAATCTTTAAAACAAGAAAAAGAGTTGGCAGAAAAAGCCCTGCGCGATATGGACAAATGGTTTGCCAGACAGTTGTTCAGAAAGAAAAAATTAGAGGAGGAAGAAGAGGGTATCACAGAATATCAAAGAGCGCTTTTGGCTTGGCTTAAAGCTAATGGCCAGAACGATATGCAGGCTCTTTACAAAAGACGCTATTATATTAATCAGGCTGCAAAAGTTTTTTCCCTTGTGGCCGGTGTTTTTATGGGCTTGGGCACATCTTATTTATTTGCAGAATCCTTGGCAGCTATGCCTTTGTTATCCGCCTTACTGGCCGGTTCCGTGTTTGGTGGCCCGATTGGCATACTTATTGCTTCTCTAATAGTTATGGCCGGTATCGCCTATGCCGTACAAACTTATAACTCCATCATGGATATGGTGAATAACGAGGTCTTGCAAAAATGGTACAAAAACATCAAAGAAAAACTGAGCGAAGGATTCACCATAGGGAATGTGGTACGTGTTTTAGCGGTTGTCACCTTGGTTATTCTTGCTGTTGCCTTAACGCTCTGTACAGCGGGAACATGGTTTACCATCGCTAAAGCAGCAAAACCTCTTTATACCTGGATGAGCAAAATACCGGGCTTTATTATGGGTATAATAAGCCCTATCGTTCTCGGCTTGTCTACTGGGGTATTTTGCTTAAACAACAGTTACGAAAGTTATACCGAACTTGAAGAATTGACGCATAAAGATGAAAACGAAAAGCATAAAAGCGGCTTCTTCGGTAAGATCAAAGAAGGCTTTAAAAATCTGCGCGAAAGAGAAAACTGGCTGCAATTGTTTAATCCATTCAGACTTTTGTTAAAAATCACCGTAACCCCGATTCGTATTCTCCTTTTTTTAGGGCATTTGACCAGCATCGGTGTTAATGCTGATCGCGTGCCCGGCATACCTAACATCCTCACGGCTCTTTTAGGTGTCATCGCGGAAGGGTTTGAAGATTTACATTATTTTATGGATTTAGGTGGACATCATCATCACCATGGTGAAAAATCAGCCGATGAACTAAGGAGAGAACATCTGGACGCTCAGGCTGGACATGATCACAGTCATGATATTCCAACACAGATTGTGAAGTTCATTTTTTCACCGCTTTATTTCTTATCTGCCGTCTGGGACTGGGCAACGAGCAAACTGAATACGGAAGATAAAAAACTCAGTTTTGTCGATGCTTGTAAAAGGCAGAGATTATTTATTTTTGATTATTTTCCTGATTTATTCTCTTCCCACCCGCCGTCTAAAACTGCAGAAAAAAATGAAGTCGAAAACGCTTATCCAGTGACTTCTACAAACTGGAAGCTGGTGCATGCTCAATACCGTATCGAGCGATATGAAGAGAAGCATTTCAATAAAACACTGGTTGGTCGCAGCACGGCTAAAAGCAAAATAAATGAACTCCACCAATTAAAAAATGAACTGGCGGGATTGGAAACAAGTGAAGAAGCGCACGCCCTACACAATATGTTAACCGAAGCCAAGGATAAGCCTGTGTATAATCAGCATCGCTGGTTTTCTTCTCCAAAAGAAACGAGCACACAACGTTTTATTAACGATCTACCTCAACGTATCGGCGCTCCTGCTGCATAACGGATCTTAAAGCCCAAGGATGGGTAACCGCTGAACCCCTATATTGGCAGTAACACAAACGTATGAACAAGGAGCAGGGCAAACTCACATATTGGGACAGACTCAATCAACCTGCTTTTCCTTGAGCAAATTTTTTAAACCAGACAAATGAGTTTTTGCCAAGGCTTTTGAGCGTTCTTCGTTTCGCTCACCCAAGCGGCCAAACCACTCCAGGCTGTCTTGAGGTAATTCTTCCAGAAATCGACTGGGCAGGCTATCCTGTAGCTCCCCGTCTCTTCTTCTTTTTTTAGCCAAAGTCATGCAGAGTGTTTTTTGTGCTCGGGTAATTCCTACATAGGCTAAACGCCGTTCCTCTTCTATGTGCCCGTCCTCAATACTCACTCGATGAGGCAGCACATTTTCTTCCATGCCGACGAGATAAACAAAGGGAAACTCAAGCCCCTTTGAAGCATGAAGGGTCATCAATTGAACCCTATCTACATCCTGTTCATCAGACTGCTCCAGGATATCGATCAGGATAAGTGTATTGATAACATCGGCTAAGGTGTTTTCCGGTTTTTTATTGAACAAACGCCCTACCCACTCGACTAATTCCCAGACATTCTCCATCCGTTTCTGTGCTTTAGCCGGTGTTTCGGCTTGTTCATAAAGCCAGGCTTCATAACCACTGTCCTCAACCATTTGCCTTAATTGCTCAGCTACATACATTGTATCGAAAGAGCGCTTAATGTTTTCCAGCCATTGTTTAAACTGCTGTAAAGCCATGCGCGGCTTATCAGCCATGAGTTCGGATAAGGCCAGATGGTCACAGCTTTCATAAAGACTTAAATGTCTTGATTGAGCATAATGTCCCAGTACATTTAAGCTGGCCTCGCCTATGCCTCGTTTTGGCGTATTAATGATCCTTAAAAACGCCGCATCATCCTTTTCATTTACTAAAAGCTTAAGATAAGCAAATATATCCTTCACTTCTGTTCGTGAAAACCAGGATTGCCCCCCATTGATGCGATAGGGAATGCCTTGCTGCCTTAAGATTTTTTCAAAAACACGCGATTGATGATTCCCTCGATAAAGAATTGCATACTGACCATAACAAGCTCCTGTACGCAATTTGTGGCTAATCAAATCTGCTGTCACTTGTTCCGCCTCATCCAGCTCGTCTTTGCAACTCAGTACACGCAATAATTCACCGTGCCCCAAATCACTCCAAAGTTTTTTAGTAAAAAGATGGCGATTATTAGCGATCAAATGGTTAGCAGCATGTAAAATTCGTCCTGTTGAGCGATAATTTTGTTCCAGCTTAATGACTTTAAGCTGAGGAAAATCATTCTTGAGCTGAATGAGATTTTCTGGTCGAGCACCTCGCCAGGCATAAATGGATTGATCATCGTCTCCAACCACTGTGAATTGCGCTTTTACCCCTGCCAGCAGTTTAACGAATCGATATTGACTGCTGTTGGAATCCTGATATTCATCAATGAGCAAATAACGTATTTTATTTTGCCAATACTCGAGAACTTCAGGACATTTCGCTAAAAGTTGAACAGGCAATCCAATTAAGTCATCAAAATCAACTGCATTATAAGCACGCAGGCTGCTCTGGTAAAAAGGATAAATATGTTGCGCTTCTTCAGCAACAACATGTTCTGCTGTAACATCTTCAGGACTGAGCAAATCATTTTTCCAGCCAGAGATCTGCTGTTGAATTTGCATTAAGTAATCTCTGTCTTTAGCTCGCCCGGAAGGCAAGTATTTTTGTAATAAATGTAAACAATCTTCACTGTCGAAAATGGTAAATCCCTTTTTTAAACCACAGAAGGCAGCATTTTTTTTGATGATATCAAGTCCCAGGCGATGAAAAGTCGCAACCTTTAAGCCTCGTCTGTGCTTGGCATCCAACAGAGCATTGATGCGCTCTCTCATCTCATTAGCCGCTTTGTTGGTAAAAGTAACCGCACAAACTGAACTGGCCGGATAACCACAATCTTCAATTAAATAAGCTATTTTCTGTGTAATGACTCTGGTTTTTCCACTACCTGCGCCCGCCAGTACCAGCAAGGGTCCCTCAATATAGGTCATTGCTGCTCTCTGTTGGGGATTTAGCATCTTTTACTCGTGCAAAAAAAGAACATTATCCCTTGTTCATTTCTCATGTGCAATGGAGAAAGTAAGGAATTTTAGCTATAAATCGTATAAAATAGCCTGCTTATTCTACACTAAGATTTAAATGGCTCATGTGACACAGCTTCGTCTTTTACATTTCCGGATAATTTATGCAATACACTGATACTATACAAACTTTTATTTTTGAACATGCCAGCATTCGCGGTGAAATCGTTCGTATTGAAGAGACTTATCAAGCGATTATCCATCAACATCATTATCCTCCTTTGATAAATCATTTGCTCGCTGAAGCGGTTTTATCTTGTCTTCTTTTAGCAAGCAGCATCAAATTTGAAGGTGAATTAAGTCTGCAATTCCAAGGGGATGAACGACTCTCCTTATTACTGGTGCAATGTAATCATGAACGGCAAATTCGCGCTTTTGCCAAATTTAAAAAAGCGATGGATATCAAAGACTATGCCGCTGCTTTTCTACAGGGAAAAATGGTATTAACACTTAATCAATATCACCAAACCCAGGCTTATCAAAGTGTTGTGCCCCTCCATAGCACTTCCATGAGTGAAAATATTATGCATTATTTTGCTCAGTCTGAACAATTAGCTACGCGGGTGTGGTTGGCTGTCGGCAAAGGAAAAGCGGCTGGTATGATGCTTCAGCTTATGCCGGATCAAAATACAGAACAACGTGAGCAATTTTGGGAATATGCCGTTCAGCTTGGACAAACCGTTTCAGAAGAAGAATTATTAAATCTTGATAATCCAACTTTATTATATCGTCTTTATCATGAAACTGATCTTCGTCTGTTTGATAGCAGGTGGATTTCCTTTAAATGCCGCTGCAGTCAAGACAAAATGAAACAAGTGTTATCCATTCTTGGGGAAGAGGAAGTTCAGTCTTTGTTAAAAGAAAAAGGCAAAGTGGTCGTGACTTGCGACTTTTGTAATCAAGAATACAGTTTTGATGCCATTGATATTGCCATGTTATTCCATAACAAATAACTGTTTCTATATCTTCTGACCTATATTCTGCAGTGGAAGGTGGGTTCTGACGAGCGTATCAACACAAAAAATTGCCCAATTATTGGGCAATGCTTGATGATTAAGTATATACTTAATATAAGAAGCGGCGGGGTATTCAATGAAATTCTACAGGATTTTACTGATATTTACATTCATAACCTCTTTTGCCACAGTTGTATCTGCTGATAATTTGGCAAAGTATAAGTATTGCCACGCAAAATATCAGGACTTAAATGCGCGGCAAATGCATCTCGAGCGCTTAATAAAAACCGTTCGTTTTCATGCCATAGCTTTTAAGAAATACAATGATTTCAAACATGAAAATTTAGCCAATTTTCATAAAGAACATTATCACTCTCTACATCAAATCCTTCAGCAGCAAAAACAACAGTTCAAAGAACTGCAGGAAAACTATAACAATGAATGCAACTCCATCACAGAGCCGACTTTACATATCATGAATCATGAACACAAAGAAATTATATCTCCTATCTAGGGCCATCATGAACGTTCATTGAATTGGCGACTCGGGATAATTTGAAGATTTATTGCTCAATTCTTTTTTCGAGATACCTCCGCGCATTGCCTGTAGTATTTTTTGCAAATCGATAAACTGATCACTCAGCTGAAAATATAAATCTGAGCCGGGCTTATCCTGCAATTCACTCACGGTTAAATAGGCCATTTGCCCCATATCAATAAAATAATCAATACTTACTCTGCGTCGTTGCGCCATGCCAGGAAATAATCCACAAAAGAGTAAACTTTTATCTCCCACATCCCGCAATAACTCAACTTGCTGTTTGCCCGTGCGTTTCATTGAATTCAGAAAATCCATTGCCAAAATGGAATCAATTAATCTTGAACCTAAAGAAAAACGCATGAGTAGAAATACCAGATAACTTTCCGTGTTTTCATTAAGGATTAGACTTGTTTCAGCTTGCGCTTCATTCACCAAGGCGTACCATTGACTTGTATCAGTAGGATGCAAAACCAACTTATCCATACAGCCCCTCTCTTTTTTTACCCATTCTTTATCCTAATTCTAGCAAAAATTAAGCTAAGGTAATGACATGAACCCTGCCATATCATAATAAGTTCAAGAAAAATAAATAAAAATGTTTTAATTTTTTCATGATTGACTTATAATTTTGCATTTTATTGTCAGCGAGTGAGACTATGAGACCCTCTACCTTACTAGGCACTTTATTAATACTTCTTTTTACGACAGCCTGTGGTGCTGTGCAAATAAAAGTTCAGGGCTTGGAGCATTTTCCTGTAAATGCCAATTTTGAAATAACTTATACGCTTTATACTAATTGCGATAACAAAGGGAGTCAGTATCAATGCAGTGAAAGTAATTCCCACGGCTTTGTCCCTGTTGAAAATTTAAAACCACTGCTTGCTGTCATTGGACGCAGATCGGATACCTTTGATCATAACCATAGCATCCCGTATCGCGATTCAACCCTGGCTTTACGTCTTGAAAACGCTGTAAATACCTGTCAAGTCGTATTAACCCAAAAAAAATCGGTGAATATTTATTTTCAACCTGATGGTTCCTGCAGTTACTGAGATTCAGAAATAAAGACACGATTTGAGCAAACGTACAAAATCCTAGTTACAGCTAACTGAAGGGCTACAAGCTCATCTTGTTGAACTGGTATGAATCAATTTTCTAATTTTTTAACCGAGTAGATCATTGCGTATTTGGATAGACGGCGATGCCTGCCCGAATCAAATAAAAGATATTTTGTTTCGGGCGGCAATTCGCACAAAGACTGAGGTTATCATCGTTGCTAATCACACCATCTCTATTCCTTCATCCCCTTTTATCAAACGATTGCAGGTAGAGTCAGGATTTGATGTAGCTGATAACAAGATTACAGAAAATATTCAGCCCAATGACTTGGTGGTGACAGCAGATATTCCACTGGCAAGCGAAGTAATCAATAAAAAAGGGATTGCATTAAATCCTAGAGGTGAGTTGTATACAAAAGCAAATATCAAGCAAAAACGTGCAATGCGTGATTTTAACGAGTCCTTAAGGGAAAGCGGTATGATTAGCGGCACAGTAGCAAAGCTAAGCTCAGCAGATATTAGGAGGTTTGCAAATAACCTTGATGCGTTTCTCAGTAAATATATTGAGCCAAAATAAATATACTCATTCTGTTACAGTTTCGTCTTTTTTGCATTTACGCGCACTTTGGAATTTTAAACCGTGCTTAAAATTCCAAAGTGCGCCGACGTAAAATGAAAATAAATGTCGGATTGTGAAACTAAAAAACAATTCGGAAAAAGCTTGCAGCAACGCTCATTTCACCAAATATTCACAGAGTTATCCACTGATTTTGTGGATAACAAGTAATTCTCATTTGATGAAAAATAGAACGCGAATGTAAACCTCCCTTTTTTAGTGCCAGTTATAATTAGAGTTTTCCGACCTGTTTTTAATCAATCTGTAATCCAAAGGTGACATATCACCGAGTGATTCATGTGGTCTTTCTTCGTTATATTCTTTCATCCAATTTGTGGTAATATCACGTACCTCATTGAGACTTCTAAATAGATAAAAATCCAATATTTCATTCCGATAAGTTCTATTGAACCGCTCCACAAATGAATTTTGAGTTGGCTTTCCCGGCTGAATAAACTCAAGAATAACACCATGCTTTTCTGCCCAATCCGCTAACGCAAGGGAAATAAACTCAGGTCCATTATCAAGTCGCAACCTTGCAGGATATCCTCGATTGGCGGCAATATGGTCAAGTACCCGAATAACCCTTAGAGCAGGCAAGCTCAAATCAATTTCAATTGCCAAAGCTTCCCGATTAAAATCATCTACCACATTAAAAGTCCTGAATCTTCTGCCGCAATTGAGGGCATCACTCATAAAATCAGCTGACCATGTATGGTTAAGGGAATCAGGCACAGCAAGAGGTTCCGGGTGACGGGAAGCTAATCTGCGTTTTCCTTTTCGCCTTATATTTAACTTCAACTCACAATAAACACGGTATACTCTTTTATGATTCCAGGAGAAACCTGCCTGCCGCAATTTGATAAACAACTTCCTGAAACCATAACGCGGATAGTGTTCGGTTATGGTCACCAATTCTTTTATCACCGCTTCATCCTTATCCATCGCCGGCTGATAGTAGTAAGCTGTACGACTTAAGCGTAATACCGAGCAGCTTCGCCTGAGACTCAGACCATGTTCCTGCACCAGATAATCAGCCATTTCCCTCTTTTCAGCCGGCTTCAAAGCTTTTTTTCTATAACATCCTTCAGTGCACGGTTTTCCAGAGACAAATCAGCAAACATCCGTTTCAGCTTTGCATTTTCTTCCTCAAGTTGCTTCATGCGTTTAATATCTGAGGCTTCCATCCCACCGTATTTTGCTTTCCAGTTGTAATAGGTGGCATCGGATATCCCATGTTCCCGGCATACATCCTTTACCAATCGTCCTACTTCAACTGATTTTAATATGTTTAAAATTTGATTTTCTGTAAAGCGACTGCGTTTCATCGTTCCTCCTCTTTTTTGCTTATTATGCCGGAGAAACTCTAATTGAAAATGGTGCTATTTTAAGGGAGGGTTACACGAAGCCTTGGTGGCTCTGATGTTTTAGAAATAACTAGAGCAAATCGGTAAAAATCAGGGTGCCTAATAAATAGACTTATCCACAAGAATAATGATTTTCATTTTCGCAGCAGGCCCAGGTAACTGATAGGCTTGAATAAATAACAGCCACGGCAATCTATCGAAGTGGGAAGAGCTCCATATTAAGTAAATTATCAACCTTTATAATTATGAGCCATGGCTTCCAACTTATTGATATCAGAAGAGCAAAGATAATCCTTCATTTCATTTATTTTTTCTTCTGGCCAATCATAGATTTTAAGCGCTAACAATCGCTCTATTGTTTCATGATCAAACCGACTTTTGACAAGTTTCGCAGGACTCCCTGCCACAATAGTGTAGGGTTCAACATCCTTTGTTACTACCGCATTAGCAGCTATAATAGCTCCCTCGCCTATTTTGATCCCCGGCATTATCATAGCTCTCATTCCTATCCACACACCGTCACTAATCACAGTATCACCACGAGAATCATACGATTCGGCATACCTATCGTCAAAAGGATATAAAATAAACCAATCCACTCGATGATTATTGTTGCCGCCAAGCATGATAACAGCTTCCGCTGCGATACAAACATAATCACCAATATATAAGTGATCTATTTCCCATCGAGGCTCCCAATGAGCCAGGCTATATTCATCTCCATAAAGATAGCGCACGACGGACTCTTCGAAATTTCCTGTCCATGCATTAGAGTAATAACTATGTGTACCTTTAATATGGATATTTGGATTTTTAACGCTTTGATGAAGAAATTCTATCTTAGACCAGTGCTTCTTTACCATTTTTTTCTCTCATGTAGTCATTAAAACGAGCATTATATATTTTAACCATATCACTTTTTACAACCATTTTTCCCCGGACCACATGGATTGAGCAGATTTTGAAGTCTGGTCATCATAATGCAATTAACACGATTACTGATTTCCTTCCTGACGGGGTTCATTAAAAAATGGAAAAATTAATAAACTGCGATTAACAGTAGCAAAAAAATTTATGTAAAAGGCTTTTCCTGTTCAGAATCTGATTTCAGAGATTTCTGGCTCCACCCAACTTTGAGTAAAGGTCCATACAATAATAGTGCAACTATCCACGCATCAACCACACCCTCTAAATGCTAATTTATTCTCAGTCCAATGCCTCATCCATATGCATCTGTTAAGGTATAGAAACTACAATTTTTCCTGTTGCATGATGAGTTTCACTTTTTTGATGTGCCTCAGCAATCTTTTCTATTGGATAGATACTGTCAATATGAGTTTTAAGTTTGTTATCTTCAATTAATTTCGTAATAAAGTCCAAATCAGCTTTATTTGCCTGCATAAAAATAATTTTTGCTTTTTGCGAAGTAAATCTGCTTAAAAAAAGATAAAAAACAAGAAATAAAGAAGGCAGTGTAGTAACATAAGTTCCATGTGCTGTTAGGTGTTTTTTGGCCTTTTGATAACTATGGGCTGCTACACAGTCATAAATAAGGTCGTATTTTTGTTCTTCTACAAAAACATCTTGTTTTTTGTAATCCACGACCTCATCCGCTCCCAAATTTTGCACAAAAGGTACATTTGGCGTGCTGCATACACCAGTTACATGTGCGCCAAATCCTTTAGCAATTTGAACAGCAAACATACCTACCCCGCCTGAAGCTCCAATAATGAGTGCCCTTTGCTTAGCTTTTAAAGCTCCCTTGTCTCTTAAACCTTGTAAAGCTGTAAGCGCGGATAAAGGGACGCTGGCGGCCTCTTCAAAGGTCATTGACGTAGGCATTTTTGATACGTCATTTTCTTTAAGGGCGATAAGTTCAGCATACGTTCCGCCGCTTTTTTTATTCGAACAACCATAAACCTGATCGCCCGGTTTTAATTTTTGAACATTTTTGCCTACGGATTGAACTTCACCTGCAAAATCAAACCCTAAAATAACAGGTAGCTTCACAGGATAAACCCAACGCATAGATCCTGAGCGTATTTTCCAATCGATAGGATTGACACTGCATGCTTTGATACGAATTAAAACGTCATCGTCGGCCACCATTGGATCAGGCACATCTTTCAGCACTAATTGATTCGTACCACCATAGCTATCAACAGTTATCGCCTTCATTGTTCTCAACCAATATTATTCATTGTCACTTAATGTACCAACACTTATTATAAATACCAAGCTTAAGATAGAAAAAATTTTCAATGAAGTAGTACAGATGAAGTGAATAAATGACTGAATTTGAAATTTTTTATAACGAAACAACTGGTCATTTCTTGAGCCTCAGTAAGACATTTTTTCTCACTTAGTGAATCTTTTTGGAAGGGGTAGAAGATAAAAAAAAGCCCGCTGTTTACGGGCTTCAAATAAATTTATAACTGTTTAATCCATCTGTGGGATAGAGGCTCATTTTGTGCCCTCTATAAAAATTTATTGGTTCCTATTAATATTAAAAAAACCGAGCATCATGAATTAAGCTTCGGACGAGCTTTCATCAATCTCAGTTGGTCTGTCGATAAGTTCAACAATAGCCATAGGAGCATTATCTCCAGGTCGGAAACCACATTTAATCACTCTTACATAGCCTCCTGGACGCTCAGAATATCGTGGACCTAACGTTGTAAATAATTTTCCGACGGCAGATTTTGATCGTAATGTATCAAAAACATATCTTCTGTCAGCAACTGAATCATTCTTGCTTCTTGTAATTAACGGTTCAATATATTTTCTTAATTCTTTCGCCTTAGGAAGTGTAGTCTTAATCAGCTCATGCTCAATTAAAGAGCAGCACATATTTGAAAACATTGCTTTTCTATGACTGCTGGTGCGACTAAAACTACGACCTGAATTACGGTGACGCATGACAAAACTCCTACTATTACTCGCCTAGATTTTCTGGCGGCCAATTCTCAAGCTTCATACCAAGTGACAAGGAACGTGACGCTAGCACATCCTTAATTTCAGTAAGTGATTTTTTACCTAAGTTAGGTGTTTTCAGCAGTTCATTTTCTGTTTTTTGAACTAAATCACCAATATAATATATATTTTCAGCTTTTAAACAATTTGCAGAGCGGACAGTCAATTCTAAATCATCAACTGGACGCAGCAATACCGGATCAAACTCATTCTTCTCTTTGCTTTCCTTTCTGGACTCTTCAAACTTCATGTCTACGAATGCATGAAGTTGCCTTTGAAGAATGGTTGCTGATATACGTATAGCTTCTTCCGGATCAATTGTACCATTGGTTTCCAAATCAATGGTCAGTTTATCCAGATCCGTTCTGTTCTCAACACGGGCACTGTCAACATAATAAGCCACTTTTTTAACTGGAGAAAAAGTATTATCAATTTTTAAATGCCCTACGGCTTTCTTCACAATTTCATCATCAAGACCACGAATAAAAGTGTCCGTCGTGTGAAAGCCTACGCCTTTCTCAATTTTTAAGGTCATATCCAACTTACCGTTTTCATTAAGATTAGCAATAATTAAATCAGGGTTAATAATTTCGACACCATGTGTAGCCTGAATATCACCAGCGGTGACCGGCCCTGGACCTTCTTTACTTAATTTGAGGCTGACATCACGGTCGGTATTTAATTTCACAGCAACTTGTTTAAGGTTCAGCAAGATATCAACCACATCTTCTTGTACACCTTCAATTGTACTGTATTCGTGCAACACGCCCTCAATTGAAGCTTCAGTTATAGCACTTCCTGGCATGGAAGATAACAAAATTCTTCGCAAAGCATTACCTAAAGTGTGACCGTAACCACGTTCTAAAGGCTCTAAAACAATTTTAGCATGATAAGGTGACTCCGATTGCACTTTCAGCACAGTAGGTGTCAGCATTTCGTTTATTTCAGTATACATTCGGCTATGTCTCCGAGCTTACTTAGAGTAAAGTTCTACAACCAAGTTCACGTTGTAGTCAGACGATAAATCACCTAATGAAGGAGCCGTCGAAAAAGTCCCTTTTAAAGAGGACGGATCAACCGAAATCCATTCACAGGGTGCCCGCTGTTCAGAAAGTGCAACAGCAGCCTGAATGCGGCCTTGTTGTTTTGCTTTCTGGCGAACACTTACCACATCACCGGGCTGAACAAGATATGACGGGATGTTAACCACCTCATCGTTAACTAGAATTGCCTTATGTGAAACAAGTTGTCGAGCTTCAGCTCGAGTACTAGCAAAACCCATGCGATAAACCACATTATCAAGTCGTCGCTCAAGCAATTTCATTAAGTTTTCACCGGTTGAGCCCTTCTGTCTGGCTGCCGTTTTATAATAATTTCTAAATTGCTTTTCCAGAACACCATATAAACGACGTATTTTTTGTTTTTCACGAAGCTGCAATCCATAATCGCTGAGTCGCGGCTTTTTATCACCATGTTGTCCCGGTAATTTTTCTGCTTTGCATTTGGATTTATGATCACGCACCCCGCTTTTGAGCAGAAGATCTGTTCCTTCACGGCGTGACAATTTACATTTTGGTCCTAGATATCTAGCCATTATTACTCCCGAATCTTATACACGACGTTTTTTAGGAGGCTTGCAACCATTGTGTGGTATGCCTGTAACATCGGTTATTTCAACAATTTTGAAATTCTGTGAAATCAGCTCACGTATTGTGGATTCTCTACCAGGACCTGGTCCACGTACAAATACAGCGATAGAATTCATGCCAAATTCTTTAGCCATCGCAGAAGCACGCTCTGCTGCCACCTGAGCCGCGTAGGGCGTGCTTTTCCGAGAACCTCGGAAACCGGAGCCTCCGGCTGTTGCCCAGCATAACACATTTCCTTGCCGATCAGTAAAAGTCACAATAGTATTATTAAAAGAAGCATGCACATGCACAATACCATCAGATACTACACGTTTCGTTTTTTTACGTGTTTTTTGTTTTGTTTTTGATATAGCCATCTCTTATTCCCAAATAATAATTCGATTACATCAGCCTTTTCGTCGGCCTTTACGCGTGCGGGCATTTGTTTTCGTTCTTTGACCACGTAGAGGTAATCCACGTCTATGTCTTAAGCCTCTATAGCAACCCAGATCCATCAGTCGTTTTATATTCATGGTAACGATTCGTCGCAAATCACCCTCTACTGTCAATTTGTTGATTTCATTTCTTATGGAATCTAACTCTTCTTCTGATAACTCAGCCACTTTTCTTGAAGGGTCTATTTTTAATGTTACACACAGTTTATTTGCTGTCGATCTGCCAATACCATAGATTGATGTTAATGCAATCACCACATGCTTATGATCCGGTATGTTTACTCCCGCAATACGCGCCATTTGTTTCTCCGAACGTTGTTTTATTCTGCCCAGAAAGGGACAGAAGAATACTAGTTTCAATTAATAAAATCAAGAAGTCTTCAACCTTGTTTCTGCTTATGTCTCGCATCTTTGCATATTACACGTATGGTTCCGCTACGTTTAATAATCTTGCAATGACGGCAAATACGCTTGACGGATGCTCTTACTTTCATTTCTTAACTCCAAAAATATTCATAATAAACCAGGCAGTTTTGTACCTTTTACATTGGCTTTTTTCATTAAAGAATCATATTGTTGGGTCATTAAATGGGCCTGAACCTGGGCAACAAAGTCCATAATAACAACGACAATAATTAATAATGAGGTACCACCAAAATAAAATGGCACATGCCAAGTGTACATTAAAATCTGAGGCAGCAAACAAACCAACACAAGATATAAAGCACCTATTAAAGTTAATCTTGTCATGACAGAATCAATATATTTTGTGGTTTGTTCTCCAGGTCTTATTCCTGGTATGTAGGCTCCAGATTTTTTTAAATTATCTGCAGTGTCTTTAGGATTAAATACCAGTGCCGCGTAAAAAAATGCAAAAAATACGATAGCCAATGCATAGACAATCAAATACAACGGTTGTCCAGGCGAAAGCGCCATTCCAACATCTGATAACCATGCCATCCCCCGAGTATTAGAGAAAAACTGAGCCAACGTTGCAGGCAATAATATAATACTCGATGCAAATATGGGTGGAATAACACCCGACATATTTATTTTCAATGGTAAATGACTGGTTTGTGCTGCGTAAACTTTTCTTCCTTGTGTACGTTGAGCATAATTTACGCGTATTCTCCGTTGCGCCCTTTCAACAAATACAACAAAACCAGTAACCGCCACAACGACTGCGGCGATAACTATCAAAGTTAGGGCCTGCATCTGCCCTTCTTTCACTTGCTGCATGACAGAACCTATAGCATTTGGCATACTGGATACAATACCTGAAAAGATGATTAAAGATATACCATTGCCAATACCCTTTTCAGTTATTTGCTCCCCTAACCACATTAAAAACATGGTGCCGGTTACCAAAGTGCTTACAGCAGTGAAATAGAAGGAAAAATCCGCCTGTAATGCAATTTGCTGACCTGCAAGCCATCTCGCCATTCCCAATGACTGAAAAACAGACAAGACTAAAGTTAAGTAACGTGTATATTGATTTATTTTTCGTCTGCCAGATTCACCTTCCTTTTTAAGCTGCTCGAGTTTAGGCGATACTGCCGAAAATAACTGTATGATAATTGACGCTGAGATATAAGGCATTATACCTATAGCAAACACAGTAACCCGGGATAACGCGCCTCCCGAAAACATGTTAAACAAACCAAAAATTGTGTTTTGTTGTTCCTTAAAAAAATTAGCCAATTTGGTTGGATCAAGACCAGGAACTGGAATATGTGCACCTAATCTGTATATCAATATGGCTATAACGACAAACATCAGGCGGGATTTTAATTCAGATAATCCTCCCTGTGATCGACTGCTTTTTTGGCTTTTCATAATCACTCTTCTATGCTGCCGCCCATTTTTTCAATGATCTCTTTGGCGCCTTTAGTAACTTTTAACCCTTTTAATTTTACAGGCTTATTCAATTCTCCAGACAAGATTACTTTAACCTGCTTAATTGATTTATTGATAACACCTGCACTTTTAAGCGAATCAAGTGATACAACATCAGCCTCTATTTTTGCCAACTCATCAAGAGTAACCTGATCTATAGAGTGGCTAATTCTGGATTTAAAGCCCATCTTAGGCAGACGTCTTTGAATTGGCATTTGGCCGCCTTCAAAGTTGATCTTATGGTATCCGCCAGAACGTGATTTTTGTCCTTTATGCCCCTTGCCACTTGTTTTTCCAAGCCCGGAGCCTATGCCTCTGCCCAAACGTTTTCCAGATGAACGAGAGCCTGGTTCAGGCGTTAAACTGTTTAATTTCATTGCCCACTCTCCTCAACAAGAAGCATGTAATTAATATGATTAATCAGACCTCGGATTGCAGGAGTATCTCGATGATATACGCTTGAATTTAATTTCCCGAGACCAAGTTGTTTAGCCATCAATTTATGCTTTGGTTTTCGACCTATAAGGCTTTTTTTCAAAGTAATTTTTATTTTATTTTCCATTATTAACCTGCCATCACTTCTTCGACTGTCTTACCACGCTTAGCAGCTACATAGTCGGGTGTACTCATATTTTTCAGAGCACCCACGGTTGCACGTACAATATTGCTTGGATTAGTGGAGCCAATACTTTTGGCCAAGATATTATGTACACCAAGTACTTCAAGCACCGCTCTCATCGCACCACCAGCAATAATCCCAGTTCCCTCACTGGCTGGTTTCATAAACACCTTAGATGCGCCATAGCTCCAGGTAATTTCATGCTGTATCGTGCTGCCTGCCAAAGAAATGTAAACCATATTTTTCTTTGCTTGATCCATTGCTTTTTGGATGGCAATGGGAACTTCACGAGCTTTTCCGCGACCAAAGCCAATTTTACCTTTTCCATCACCCACAACGACTAAAACAGCAAAACCAAACACACGACCGCCTTTTACTACTTTAGCTGTTCTGGTCACAGACACTAATTTTTCCTGGTAACCATCTGTTTTAGTTGTATCTTCAAACGCCATAACCGTTCCTTAAAAATTCAAACCAGCGTCACGAGCACCATCTGCGAGCGCTTTCACGCGACCGTGGTATCTATAACCTGCTCTATCAAATGCCACTTTTTCAACACCGTTTTCAAGAGCTCGTTTACCTAGCAATTTTCCAACCATAAATGACTGGTCAACTTTTTTCTTACCAACCAACTGAGTTTTTAACTCTTTATCAATGCTAGAAGAAGCAGCTAATACCTTATTGCCTTTGGTATCATCAATGACAATTTGGGAATAAATATGAGAATTACTTCGGTATACTACAAGCCTTGCACACTCTGTTAGATTTATTCTTGCCTTAGCCTTTAATCCACGTCTTCTGCGTGATTGATATTTATTCATAATTTATACCTTATTTCTTTTTCGCTTCTTTTCTGGCGATTATTTCACCCGCATACTTGATGCCTTTCCCTTTATAAGGTTCTGGTGGTCTGAATCCACGTATATTAGAAGCAGCCTGACCTAATATTTGTTTATCGATACCACTTAGTATAATGGTGGTGTTATTAGGGGTTTCTGCTTTGACTCCTTGAGGCAAGACATATTCTACTGGATGCGAGTAGCCTAAAGATAAAGTAATGGATTTGTCTTTTGCCTGTGCACGATAACCCACTCCAACCAATTCTAAAGTTTTGGTGAAACCATCTGTCACGCCACGAACCATATTGTTCACCAGCGCACGTGCTGTCCCGGCTTGAGCCCATGCATTTGGATCTTTTGAAGCAGGATGAAACAAATACTGTTTTTCATTATCGCTATTTTTATTTATGCGCACCAACTTATTAATTTTTTGGGTTAGTGTGCCCTTTGGTCCCTTTACCGTCACCAGATTATCTTTTATCAAAACTTCAACATTTGCCGGTAAATTTATAGGCGCTTTCGCTACTCTTGACATATTGATCCTCGCCCGTATTAAGCTACTTCACAAAGTATCTCACCACCAACACCTTTGGTTTTAGCTGAGACATGTGTCATTACACCACTGGATGTCGATAAGATTGAAACTCCGAACCCAGGGATCGATGTTAACTCCTTACAAGATCTATATACTCTCAGACCAGGTTTACTGATTCGTTGAATGCGTTCAATAACCGGTCTTCCTTGATAATACTTGAGCTTAAGGGTAATCATTTTTATATTGTTGTTTAATGATTCCACATGATAACTTTCAATATACCCTTCTTCCTGCAGTACACGAGCGATTTCTTCTTTTATCTTTGAAGATGCTAACGTAATGTACTGGTGCTTAGCCTGCTGCCCATTTCTTATTCTGGTCAACATATCCGCTATAGGATCATGCATACTCACAATCATTCTCCAAAAAAGTTTGTTACCAGCTGGATTTTCTACCACCAGGTACATTTCCAGCCATAAGTTGTTGTCTTAAACAAATTCGGCAGAGCTTAAATTTACGATAAACAGCGTGCGGTCTACCACATTGTTTGCAACGAGTATTAAGCCGTACCGGATTAGAATTAACTGGTAATTTGGCTAATTTGGCCTGAGCATCCATTATTTCATGCATATCATCAGACGATTTAATCAATTCTTTAAGTTCACTTCTGCGCTTTTGATATTTAGCTACTAACTTTTCTCGTTTTTGTTGCCGCGCAATCATTGATTTTTTAGCCACATTATCACCCTTTATTTTTATCTCTGTCTTTAAGTGGAAGGTCAAAGGCTTCTAATAAAGCTTTTGCTTCTTCATTTGTTTTTGCCGTGGTGGTAATACATATATCCATTCCACGTATTGTATCTGTCTTATCAAAATCAATTTCAGGAAATACTATCTGTTCCTGAATGCCCATGCTGTAATTTCCTGTGCCATCGAAAGATTTCGGGTTCAGCCCACGGAAATCTCTTACACGAGGAAGAGCAACGGAAATAAGCCTATCAAGAAACTCGTACATTCGATCGCTTCGCAAAGTAACCTTACAACCTATTGGCCAACCTTCTCTGATTTTGAACCCAGCAATGGATTTCCTTGCTTTAGTAATAATTGGCTTTTGTCCGGCAATTTTGGTCATATCCTCAAGAGCATGATTCAATACCTTTTTATCGCCAACAGCCTCACCAACTCCCATGTTAAGTGTAATCTTACTGATTTTAGGCACTTCCATTACACTGCTGTAGCCGAATCGCTTCATCATCATGTCGACTACATTTGTTTTGTAATATTCTTTTAGTCTTACCATTACATTCACCAATTATACCAGATCGATAATTTCATTATTTGATTTGAAATATCTTACTTTATGTGGGATCCCATCTTTTTCAATATATTTAAAACCTACTTTATCAGCCGCATTTGTGGTCGGATTATAAAGCGCAACGTTTGATACATCCAAAGAAGCTTCACGAGTGACTATTCCACCTTTCTGATTAAGCTGTGGATTTGGCCGTACGTGTTTTTTTATTAAATTTGCACCTTCAACAACAACTTTATTTTCTTTTCGGCTTTTTACTTTACCCACATGCCCTTTGCTTTTTCCTGTAATAACGATAACGGTATCACCTGTTTTTATACGTTTCATAATTATTTCCTCCCTACAACACTTCAGCAGCCAGAGAAATAATTTTCATGTATCGCTCTCTAAGCTCACGAGTCACTGGCCCAAAGATACGAGTGCCAATCGGCTCATTTTGATTATTTAATAAAACTGCTGCATTGCCATCAAATCGTATCAGGGAACCATCATCTCTTCTCACCCCTTGACTAGTGCGGACAACAACGGCATTCATAACAGCGCCTTTTTTAACTTTGCTTCTTGGTATGGCATCTTTTATGCTCACTTTAATGACATCACCAATCCTGGCATAACGTCGGTGCGATCCTCCCAGCACTTTGATACACATCACTTTACGTGCGCCACTGTTATCGGCCACGTCAAGCACGGTTTGCATTTGTATCATTCTAAAACTCCAGCTCTAATATCGACCTGCAAAGGGTTGCTGATTATATCAGCCCTTTGAACAATTTTAAAGTAAATCAATGTTATTTGTTTAAGAAATTACTTCTACTAACATCCAGTTCTTTGTTTTGGAAATAGGTCTGGATTCACGTATTTTAACTACATTTCCAATTTTACATATTTGATTTTCATCGTGGGCATGGAGCTTAGTATTTCGCTTAATCATTTTACCATACTTTGGATGCTTTACAGTACGCTCAACCAATACAACGATGGTTTTTTCCATTTTGTCACTAACAACTTTTCCAATGACAGTTCTGGCGTTGGTTTCACTATTTGACATTGCTGTTACCTGCTTTTTCAGTAAGTATTGTTTTAACTCTTGCTACTGTTCTACGTGCTTGATGAATAAGATGAGTTTTATCTAAAGTTCCATTCGCCTTTTTCATTCTCAAATTAAACTGTTGTTTTCGCAATGACAATAACTCTTCGTTTAATTCATCAATTGACATTTCTCTAAGTTCAGACACTTTTTTCATTACATCACCTCGCGTTCTTCAAATATGACTTTGAAAGGTAATTTTGATTTAGCAAGATTAAATGCTTCAATAGCCAGTTCTTTACTAACACCTTCCATTTCAAAAAGAACTTTACCAGGTTGAATTTGCGCCACCCAATATTCTACATTTCCCTTTCCCTTTCCTTGTCTTACCTCGAGAGGCTTTTGGGTGATCGGCTTATCCGGGAAAACACGAATCCATATTTTCCCACCTCTTTTTATGTGTCTTGTCATAGCTCGTCGGGCAGATTCAATTTGTCTTGCAGTTAATCGCCCACGCTCTATTGCCTTAAGACCAAATTCACCGAAACTAATTTTATTGCCTCTCTGGGCAAGACCTCTATTACGGCCCTTCATTTGTTTTCGGTACTTAGTACGTTTTGGTTGTAACATGATTATAAATCCTCAGTCATTTATTGCTATCAGAGCTACGTTTCTTTTGAGGGAGTATCTCGCCTTTAAAGATCCAAACTTTGACGCCAATAATTCCATAAGTCGTCTTGGCTTCAGCCGTACCATAATCAACATCCGCACGAAAGGTGTGCAAGGGAACACGCCCTTCTCTGTACCACTCGCTGCGGGCAATTTCAGCACCACCTAATCTACCACTAACACAAATTTTAACGCCTTTTGCACCTGCCTTCATAGCTGAAGACACAGCTCTTTTCATAGCACGTCGGAACATAACCCTCTGCTCAAGTTGTTGTGCAATGCCTTCAGCGACAAGTGTTGAGTCAAGCTCAGGTTTTTTTATTTCTTCTATATTTAAATGGACTGGCACACCTAATTTGGCGGAGATCTCACCACGCAAGGATTCAATACCACCGCCTTTTTTTCCAATAATGACACCAGGTCGAGCAGTAAATATGGTTACAACGGCATTGTTTGCAGGCCGTTCAATTAGTATTCGACTCACTGCGGCTGAAAGAAGTTTCTTTTTCAGCTCTGACCTCAGTTTAATATCCTGTATCAAAAGGTCAGCATATTTTTTGCCTGCAAACCACTTTGAATTCCAATCTTTAACAATACCAAGACGTATGCCAGTAGGGTTTACTTTTTGTCCCATTATTATTCCTCATCAGACACTTTTATAGTGATATGACACGTGCGTTTCATTATTCGATTTGCACGACCTTTAGCGCGCGGTCTAATTCGTTTTAATGTTGGAGCCTCATCAACGCAAACCATACCCACTTTTAATTCATCAATATCAGCACCTTCATTGTTTTCAGCATTTGCAATTGCTGATTCCAACAACTTAAGCATCAGTTGCGCGCCTTTTTTGGGTGTGAACTTGAGCACATCAAGTGCCCCTGACACCTGCATATTACGTATCATATCCGCAATTAATCTGCATTTTTGTGCAGACAGTGGTGCATTTTTTAATTTTGCAGTTACTTCCATCTCAGCCTCTTATTTACCTTTGGTCTTTCTGTCACCAGCATGACCTTTAAAAGTTCGAGTCATGGCAAATTCACCTAGCTTGTGCCCTACCATATTATCAGTGATGTATATAGGCACATGGTCTTTACCATTATGAACCGCTATCGTTAAATCTATCATTTCTGGAACAACAGTAGAGCTTCGGGACCACGTTTTTATTGGTTTTTTAGATTTAGCTTGAACTGCCATTTCAACTTTTTTGCTCAAATTTGGGTCTACATATGGACCTTTACGAATAGAACGAGCCACCTTACTTTCCTCTCACTAGTTATTTTTTCTTACGCCTGCGCACAATAAATTTATCTGTTCCCTTATTACTTCGCGTCTTATATCCCTTAGTTGGCACTCCCCATGGCGTAACCGGATGACGTCCACCAGAAGTTTTACCTTCCCCACCTCCATGAGGATGATCTACCGGGTTCATCGCAACACCACGAACTGTTGGGCGAATTCCTCGCCAGCGCTTGGCACCAGCTTTACCCAAAGAGCGCAAATTGTGTTCGCTGTTGCTAACTTCTCCAACAGCAGCTTTACAAAGCAAATGAATTTTTCGCATTTCGCCGGATTTTAAACGTATTGTAGCGTACTCGCCTTCTTTAGCAACAATTTGCCCGCCACATCCAGCACTTCTTAGTAACTGAGCGCCTTTTCCTGGTTTCAATTCAACACAATGAATAATTGTTCCCACAGGAATATTCTTTAAAGGCAAACAATTACCGACGGAGATAGGGGCATCATTAGCACTTATAATCACATTACCAACTTCAAGTTTTGCAGGAGCTATGATATATCTGCGTTCGCCATCTTTATATACGATTAATGCAATTAAAGCTGATCGATTAGGATCATACTCCAAGCGCTCTACACGTCCTTCAATACCAATTTTGTTACGTTTAAAATCAATAATTCGGTATTTGTTTCTTTCGCCGCCTCCGATATGGCGCACGGTAACTCGCCCTTGGTTATTTCGACCACCGGTTTTATTGCTTTTTTCTACTAAAGGTCCATAGGGTTTGCCTTTATGAATGTGATGATGCACAACACGAATTTCACTGCGCTTACCAGGTGATGTTGGTTTTGATTTTAATAAAGCCATTTTTATCTACCTTATTCGCTGACCGTAAAGTCAATGTCTTGATCTGCATGCAAAGTAACAAAAGCTTTTTTCCAATCGTTACGTTTTCCGCTTAGTTGTCTGAATCGCTTAGTTTTTCCCTTCACATTTACAACAGTTACGTTTTTTACCTTTACATTAAATAAATGTTCAACAGCTTCTTTGATTTCTTTTTTCGTTGCAGTTTGTAATACTCTAAATGTAAACTGCTTAAATTTATCAGCCATTACCGTTGATTTTTCGGATGTATGAGGTTCGCGTAGAACCATCAGCAATCGTTCAGAATTCATTGTAATTGCTCCTCAATTTCTTTGATGGCCGCTTCTGTAACTATTACATTTTCAAATTTTAATAAGTTAAACGGATTAACTGACTGAACATCACATATATCAAAATTTGCAAGATTTCTTGAACCCAAGTATTCAGCCTCACCAATTTCATTCATGATGATTAAAGCATTATCAATTTTAAGTTCATTCATTTTTTTGATGAAATCTTTTGTTTTATGCGTTTGACATTGAAAATCACTCAATATAATCAGGTTTCCGCTGCGGTTAAGCTCGGAGATTATACTACGCAATGCGCGTTTGTACATTTTTTTATTTAATTTTTGCGAATAATCACGTTTTTTTGAAGCAAAAGTCACCCCACCTGAACGCCATATTGGGCTTCTTATCGAGCCTGCTCTGGCTCGTCCTGTACCTTTTTGAGACCAAGGCTTTCGTCCACCTCCGCTGACTTCGGATCTTGTTTTCTGGGCGCTGTTACCTGATCTTGTACTATTTAAATAGCAGGTCAAAGCTTGATGAATTAAGCCTTCATTATAATCATATGCAAATATTGCATCATTAAGATTCAGTTGAGTATTTGTATCTTTTGTTACTATTTCCATTACTCACCCCTTGCTTGCTTTTTTAAAGCAGGCTTCACTTCAACTCTTGAACCAGGTGCACCAGGAACAGCTCCCTTAATCAAGAGAAGATTTCTTTCATTATCGACGCGCACAAGCTCCAAAGATTGAACTGTACAACGCTTATTACCCATTTGACCCGCCATTTTCTTCCCTTTAAAAACGCGTCCCGGTGTCTGATTTTGACCAATTGAACCAGGAACGCGATGCGACAATGAATTACCGTGTGTCGCATCCTGAGTACGGAAATTGTGACGTTTTACAGTTCCTGCAAAGCCTTTACCTTTTGAAGTTGCTGATACGTCAACATGTTGACCGTCTGAAAAAACATCAGCTACGCTCAGTTCTTGTCCCATCTTGAATTGCTCAATCAAATCGGTGCGATATTCAACCAGCATATCACCAGCGCCAATTTCAGCTTTTGCAAAATGACCAGCCATAGGCTTTGAAACTTTATTGGCTTTCTTTTTACCGCCTGTTAGCTGCACAGCACTATACCCATCCGTGTCAATTTTTTTAATTTGAGACACGCGGTTAGGTACAACTTCTACTACTGTTACTGGTATTGATAATCCATTATCCGTATAAATTCGTGTCATCCCGATTTTACGGCCTAATAAACCGATATTCATTTTAATACCTCGTCTAATATCCTTGCTTGATGGTTAATCATCAAGGCTAATTTGAACATCTACCCCGGCCGCTAAATCTAGTTTCATTAAGGCATCAACTGTTTTCTCAGTTGGGTGCACAATAACGACCAATCTTTTATGGGTACGCAACTCATACTGATCTCTGGCATCTTTATTGACATGAGGCGATATAAGTACAGTAAATTTTTCTTTTTTGATTGGCAAAGGAATAGGTCCTCGTATTTGAGCACCCGTTCGCTTTGCTGTCTCAACAATCTCTCGTGTCGACGAATCAATGAGTCGATGATCAAAGGATTTTAATCGTATTTTGATATTTTGATTATTACTCATTTTAATTACTCGATAATTTTAGCGACTACGCCGGCACCAACCGTACGACCACCCTCGCGAATTGCAAATCGCAAGCCTTCATCCATAGCAATGGGTGAATGCAGGTTAACGGTCATTTGAACATTGTCACCCGGCATTACCATTTCCACTCCCTCAGGAAGCTCACATGAACCTGTCACATCCGTCGTGCGGAAATAAAATTGAGGTCGGTAACCATTAAAAAACGGAGTATGACGACCACCTTCATCTTTCGACAAAACATACACTTCCGCTTCAAACTTCGTATGCGGCTTAATCGTGCCTGGCTTCGCCAATACCTGGCCCCTTTCAACCTCATCGCGCTTCGTCCCACGCAGCAATACACCTACGTTGTCTCCCGCACGACCTTCATCCAGAAGTTTACGGAACATCTCAACACCCGTACACGTCGTCTTCTGAGTATCACGTATGCCTACAATCTCTACTTCATCTCCCACCTTGATAATGCCACTTTCTACACGGCCAGTAACCACCGTTCCTCGTCCAGATATCGAAAATACATCTTCAATCGGCAATAAGAAACTCTTGTCAATGTCTCTTTCAGGTTCAGGTATGTAAGAATCCATCACTTCAACTAACTTCTCAATCGCCGGTATACCAATCTCACTCGTATCACCTTCCAGCGCTTTCAAAGCCGAACCTACCACAATCGGTATATCATCCCCTGGAAATTCATAGCTGCTCAACAAATCACGTACTTCCATCTCCACCAACTCAAGCAACTCAGGATCATCTACCATATCCGCCTTGTTTAAAAAAACAACAATATACGGAACACCTACCTGGCGTGATAACAAAATATGTTCCCGGGTCTGTGGCATCGGGCCATCCGCAGCAGATACAACCAAAATCGCCCCATCCATCTGAGCAGCTCCCGTAATCATGTTCTTCACATAATCCGCGTGGCCAGGACAGTCTACATGAGCATAATGACGCTTGGCTGATTCATATTCAACGTGCGCTGTCGATATCGTAATCCCTCGCTCACGCTCTTCTGGAGCCGCATCAATTTGATCATAAGCACGGGCCATCCCCCCATACTTCTGCGACATAATTAATGTAATAGCCGCCGTCAACGTCGTCTTACCATGGTCTACGTGGCCAATAGTACCAACGTTTACGTGCGTCTTCGTTCGCTCAAATTTTTCCTTCGCCATTTTAATACCTCATTAAATTTTATTGTTTCTTTATGATTGCTTCAGCTATGTTAGTAGGCGCTTCTGCATACTTTGAAAATTCCATTGAATATGTAGCTCTTCCCTGAGTAGCAGATCGCAAGTCAGTTGCATAACCAAACATTTCGGCAAGAGGCACCTCTGCGGTAATGATTTTTCCAGCAGGAGACTCGTCCATTCCCTGAACCAGACCTCTTCTTCTGTTTAAATCACCCATTACATCACCCATATATTCTTCGGGGGTTACCACCTCAACAGCCATTATGGGTTCCAACAATACAGGGTTGGCTTTTAATGCTCCCTGTTTAACTCCCATAGATCCGGCGATTTTAAATGCCATTTCGCTAGAGTCAACTTCGTGGAAGGAGCCATCAAATAAGGTAACTTTCACATCAACCACTGGATATCCAGCAATGACTCCATTTTGCAATTGTTCCTGAATACCTTTATCTACAGCCGGTATATATTCCTTGGGAATCACCCCACCAACAATCTGATTAACAAATTCGTAACCAGCACCTCGCTCTTGAGGTTCAATTTTAAGCCATACATGACCATATTGGCCTCGTCCACCTGATTGACGTACAAATTTACCTTCTTGCTCAACCCTTGATTTTATCGTCTCCCTGTAAGCCACTTGTGGTTTACCCACATTGGCTTCAACGTTAAACTCTCTTTTCATTCGATCCACGATAATTTCAAGGTGGAGCTCCCCCATTCCTTGAATAATCGTTTGACCAGACTCCTCATCGGTGTGAACACGGAAGGAAGGATCTTCCTGGGCCAGTTTGCCAAGGGCAATAGACATTTTTTCCTGGTCAGCTTTTGTTTTAGGCTCAACAGCCACAGCAATAACCGGATCAGGAAAGTCCATGCGCTCAAGTGTAACCACATGATGTGTGTCACACAGAGTATCACCTGTGGTAACTGTTTTAAGGCCAACAGCAGCAGCTATATCTCCTGCCCTAACCTCTTTAATTTCTTCGCGAGAATTCGAATGCATCTGTAAGAGACGCCCAATTCGTTCCTTTTTTCCTTTAACTGGATTGTATACCGTGTCGCCACTTTTCAAGATACCTGAATAAACACGTATATAGGTTAATGTTCCTACAAACGGATCGGTAGCAATTTTAAATGCCAAGGCAGAGAATGGTTCCTCGTAGGAGGTTTTACGCTTAATTTCATTTCCATCTTCATCAACACCTCTGATGGATGGAATCTCTAATGGTGAGGGCAGAAAATCGATGACCCCGTCCAGCACAGCCTGAACACCTTTATTTTTAAAGGCTGATCCGCAATAAACTGGAACAATTTCATTGTTAATTGTACGTGTTCTTATGGCCGTCTTTATTTCTGCTTCAGTTAATTCGCCACCTTCCAAATATTTTTCCATTATTTCCTCAGAAGATTCTGCAGCGGCTTCAAGAATCTCGGCACGGTACTCTTCACATTGCGCCTGCATTTCTTCTGGTATATCCTTGTATGAAAAAGTCATTCCCTTACTTTCTTCATCCCAATAGATAGCTTTCATTTTAATCAGGTCAATAACCCCCTCAAAAGAATCTTCAGCCCCTATAGGTAATTGAAGAACAACCGGATTAGCACCAAGCCTCTGTTTAATTTGTTTGACCACACGGAGGTAATTAGCTCCCATACGATCCATTTTATTGACAAAAACAAGTCTTGGCACACCATATTTATCAGCTTGTCGCCATACGGTTTCAGACTGGGGTTCAACACCGGATACTGAATCAAAAACCACTATGGCGCCATCCAATACTCGTAATGAACGTTCAACTTCAATCATAAAGTCGACGTGTCCAGGTGTATCAATAATATTGATGCGATGACGCTTATATTGCTGATCCATGCCAGCCCAGTAACAGGTCGTGGCTGCAGAAGTAATGGTAATGCCGCGCTCTTGCTCCTGCTCCATCCAATCCATGATGGCAGCACCATCATGAACCTCACCAATTTTATGTGACATGCCTGTATAAAATAATACCCGCTCGGTTGTAGTGGTTTTTCCAGCATCAACGTGTGCTGCAATACCTATGTTTCTATATAATTCTAATGGAGTTATTGACACGGCTTACCTCTCTTCTAATTCCATCTAAAATGAGCAAAGGCCTGATTAGCTTTTGCCATTTTGTGGGTATCTTCTCGCTTTTTAACAGCAGCCCCTTTGTTTTCATAAGCATCGCTTAATTCGCCGGCCAAGCGCATCATCATACCTTTTTCGCCTCGTGTGCGGGCTGCTTTTACAATCCAACGCATTCCCAATGCAATGCTGCGATCCATTCTCACTTCGACGGGCACCTGGTATGTTGCACCACCCACGCGACGTGATCTGACCTCAACCGTGGGCTTCACATTCTCCAGCGCAGTTTCAAAGTATTTCAATGCACTTCCACCTTCAGCGTCACCCGAGTCAGAATCGTCAGATTTCTTGCTTTTATGCAAGCGCTGCTGCATCAGTTCCAATGCACCATAAATAATTTTTTCCGCAATTGATTTTTTGCCATTGACCATTAACACATTGATGAACTTAGCAAGCAATTCACTGTTATGTTTTGGATCCGGCAAAATTTCCCGTTTTGGGACTTCTCTTCTTCTTGGCATTTTCAAATTCCTACAATCAGATTATTTTTTATCTTTTGGTTTCTTAGTACCATATTTAGAACGACCCTGCTTTCGTTCATTTACTCCAGAAGTATCAAGACTCCCACGAACGGTGTGATAGCGCACACCAGGAAGATCTTTAACCCTTCCTCCGCGAATAAGAACCACAGAGTGCTCTTGAAGGTTATGTCCTTCTCCACCAATATACGACGTCACTTCATAGCCATTAGTTAACCTTACACGAGCCACCTTACGCATTGCTGAATTAGGCTTTTTAGGTGTTGTAGTGTAGACGCGCGTACACACACCTCGTCGTTGTGGACAGGACTCCAGTGCAGGAACGTTACTTTTCTTTTTAACGTCAACACGAGGCTTTCTTACTAACTGATTAATAGTAGCCATTTATCATTAACTCCGAACTTTCTTTGTGATTATTTCGAATGCATAAGGAGGCCGGATTCTATATAGGTACGACACATTTGTCAAGTGATCATGTCGTACCTGAACCCAGATCAGTGATCGCTGTTATCAGCATTAAGTGCTTCACTTAATGCATGCTCAACATCACTGGCAGATACAGTATGTGAGATGTGCTCACTACCTGCTGCCCTTGCACGCTTAGCCTTTCGGCCTTGATGATAAGTAAAACCTGTTCCCGCAGGGATCAAACGCCCTACCATCACATTTTCTTTCAAGCCGCGTAATTCATCGACTTTACCACTAACCGCCGCTTCGGTCAGTACCCGTGTTGTTTCCTGGAAGGAAGCTGCCGAAATAAAGGATTCTGTAGCTAATGAAGCTTTAGTAATACCCAGCAAGATGGGGGTGCCTTCTGCTGGTTGTTTATTGTTTTCTATTAGCTTGTCATTTTCCTGTAACATGACACTTTCTTCTATCTGCTCGCCTATCAGGAATTTTGAATCACCGGGATCAGTAATTATTCTTTTTCGTAACATCTGCCGAACAATGACTTCAATATGCTTATCATTAATTTTTACACCTTGAAGGCGATAAACGTCTTGAACTTCATTAACAATATAGTTGGCCAGAGCTCCTACACCCAAAAGACGCAATATGTCATGTGGATTTAATGGGCCGTCAGCGATAACCTCACCTCGTTCCACATGTTCACCTTCAAACACAGATATATGGCGCCATTTTGGTATTAACTCCTCATAAGCGTTTTCTTCAGATTCAGTAATAATTAATCTGCGCTTGCCTTTTGTTTCTTTACCAAAATTAATCAGCCCTGATACTTCTGCCATTACCGCAGAATCCTTTGGCTTTCTTGCTTCAAAGAGATCAGCAACACGCGGCAGACCTCCGGTAATATCACGGGTTTTAGAACGTTCTTGTGGTATACGTGCAATAATATCACCTACGCCAACCAATGAGCCATCCTCAAAGTTAATGATGGCATCCACAGGCAGATAATATTGCGCAGGAACATTGGTTCCAGCCAGAAATATATCTTCTCCATCTTTAGTTACCAGCTTGACCATCGGGCGTAGATCACGACCGGCTGTGCTCCGCTGTTTAGCATCTATAACCACAATATTGCTTAAACCGGTTAATTCATCGGTTTGACGGTTCATGGTGATGCCATCGATTAAATCTACAAATTTCAGATAACCGCTCACCTCGGAAATAACTGGATGGGTATGAGGATCCCAGGTTGCAATAACTTGTCCAGCCTCTACAGGGGCCTTGTCCTGAACGGTAATCACCGCACCGTAAGGAAGCTTATAACGTTCCCTTTCACGTCCATATTCATCAACAATAGATACCTCGCCCGAGCGAGAAACAGCAACTAAGTTACTATTTTCATGAGTAACCGTTTTGATGTTATGCAGGCGTATAATTCCTTTATTTTTAATTTGAATATTATTTGCAGCCGTTGCTCTTGAAGCTGCGCCTCCAATGTGGAATGTACGCATGGTGAGCTGAGTTCCAGGCTCACCAATGGATTGTGCTGCTATAATTCCAACAGCCTCACCGGTATTAACTAAATGTCCTCGCGCCAAGTCTCTTCCATAGCACTTGGCACATAATCCAAATCGAGTTTTACAATTAATCGGTGAGCGAACCAACACTTGATCAATACCCATTTTTTCAAGATGTTCTACCCAATCTTCATCCAGCAAAGTTCCTGCTTTGACAATCGGCTCTTCTTCGGATGGAAGATAAACATCCTGTGCAACAACCCGACCTAAAACCCTCTCGTGAAGTGGTTCAACAATATCGCCGCCTTCAATGAGTGGCTGCATTAATATACCTTCTTCTGTACCACAATCCAACTCAGTAATAACAACATCTTGAGAGACATCGACTAAACGTCGTGTCAGATAACCAGAGTTTGCTGTTTTTAAAGCTGTATCGGCAAGACCTTTTCTAGCTCCGTGGGTAGAAATAAAGTATTGGAATACATTCAAACCCTCGCGGAAATTAGCCGTAATAGGTGTTTCAATAATCGAGCCATCAGGCGCAGCCATTAATCCCCGCATTCCTGCCAACTGCCTGATCTGGGCGGCTGAACCTCTGGCACCTGAGTCAGCCATCATGTATATTGGATTAAATGATTCCTGTCTTATTTTTTCACCCTTCCGATCAATAACTTCTTCAGTGGCAATTTTAGCCATCATTGATTTTGCAACTAATTCATTCGTTCTTGACCAAATATCAATGACTTTATTATAACGTTCACCATTTGTAACCAATCCTGAGCGAAATTGTGATTCAATTTCTCTGACCTCATTATCAGCTCGCTCGATAATGCTGGCTTTATCATCTGGAATTTCCATATCTTCTATGCCAATGGAAGCACCAGCTCGTGTGGCATATTTAAAACCTGTATACATTAATTGGTCAGCAAAAATAACCGTTTCCTTAAGACCAAAACGACGATAACAACTGTCTACAACCTTAGAAATGGCTTTTTTAGTCATCGTTTTGTTAATCTGTTCAAAAGACATTCCTTTTGGCAGGATATCGGCAAGTATGGCGCGTCCAACAGTGGTTTCAACCAATTGATATTTCATCTCACTGTTGTTCTCAGCAGGCATGCGGATTTTTATCTTTGCATGAATATCCAAATGCCCGGCCTCATAGAAATTTTGTGCTTCCTGGGCACTGACAAAGATTTTACCTTCACCCTTGGCATTAATTTTTTCCCGGGTCAGATAATATAATCCTAGAACCACATCCTGGCTGGGAACAATAATAGGCTCACCGCTGGCTGGTGATAAAATATTATTTGTAGACATCATTAACGAACGAGCTTCCAACTGTGCCTCTAAAGTCAGAGGGATATGCACAGCCATCTGGTCACCATCAAAGTCAGCATTGTATGCAGTACACACCAGTGGATGCAGTTGAATGGCCTTTCCTTCAACCAGAACAGGCTCAAAAGCCTGGATACCCAAACGATGTAAGGTTGGAGCACGGTTTAGCAAAATAGGATGCTCGCGAATAACATCATCAAGGATATCCCAAACCACAGGTTCTTCACGCTCAACCATTTTTTTCGCAGCTTTAATGGTTGTTGCAAGTCCTCTGAACTCCAGCTTGCTGAAAATAAAGGGTTTAAACAATTCCAAAGCCATTTTTTTAGGTAAGCCGCACTGATGCAAACGTAATGTAGGTCCGACCACAATAACGGAACGGCCTGAATAATCTACGCGTTTACCCAGAAGATTTTGTCTGAAACGACCTTGTTTACCCTTGATCATATCAGCCAAGGATTTCAAAGGACGCTTGTTTGTCCCGGTAATCGCTCTGCCCCGACGTCCATTATCCAGCAGGGCATCAACAGACTCCTGAAGCATACGTTTTTCGTTTCTTACGATAATGTCAGGGGCATTTAAGTCAAGCAGTCGCTTTAACCGATTATTACGATTAATCACTCTGCGATATAAATCGTTTAAATCAGAAGTAGCAAATCGGCCACCATCTAAAGGAACCAATGGTCGTAAATCGGGCGGAAGAACTGGAAGAACATCCATGATCATCCACTCTGGTTTATTACCAGACTCATAAAAGGCTTCCAAGAGCTTAAGTCGTTTGGTAATTTTTTTGATTTTGGTTTCAGAAGTGGTTTCCGGTAATTCCTCACGAAGTGTCTTAATCTCTTCTTCCAGATCGATATCTCGAAGCAAATCACGAATAGCCTCTGCTCCCATTCTTGCGTCGAATTCATCGCCATACTGCTCCATGGCTTCAAGATAGACTTCATCATTGAGCAATTGACCTTTTTCAAGCTCAGTCATTCCAGGATCAACAACAACGAACGCTTCAAAATACAAAACACGTTCAATGTCTCTTAACGTCATGTCCAGCAGCAATCCGATTCTTGACGGTAGAGATTTGAGAAACCAAATGTGGGCAACCGGGCTGGCAAGTTCTATATGGCCCATGCGCTCACGCCGCACTTTAGCGAGAGCCAACTCCACACCACATTTTTCGCAGATAACACCACGATGCTTCAAGCGTTTATACTTTCCGCACAGGCACTCATAATCTTTCACCGGGCCAAATGTTTTGGCACAGAAGAGACCATCGCGCTCTGGCTTAAAGGTTCGGTAATTAATCGTTTCCGGCTTTTTTACCTCTCCATATGACCAGGAACGTATTAGCTCAGGAGATGCCAGTGCAATTTTAATGGCATCAAATTCTTCAGTTTGTCCTTGCTGTTTTAAAATACCCAATAAATCACTCATTACGGGTGCTTTTTTCATTGGATCGTCGTTTAGAGTAGCCAAGTCTATGCCTCCAAAAATTGGTTAGTCGGAATGTACATTAAGCTTTTGTTATTCATGCTCAAGTTCAATATCAATTCCGAGCGCCCTAATCTCTTTCAATAAAACGTTGAATGATTCCGGCATGCCAGGATCCATGCGATGATCACCATCGACTATGTTTTTATAGATTTTTGTTCTTCCAGCCACATCATCAGACTTCACCGTCAGCATTTCTTGCAGAGTATATGCCGCGCCATAAGCTTCCAGTGCCCAAACTTCCATTTCACCAAAACGCTGTCCACCAAACTGCGCCTTACCTCCTAATGGTTGCTGTGTCACGAGGCTATAAGAACCTGTAGAACGTGCATGCATTTTATCATCAACCAAGTGATTAAGTTTCAGCATATACATATATCCAACGGTAACGGGATTATCAAATTTATTGCCAGTTCTTCCATCAATGAGTGCTGTTTTACCATCTAAAGGCAGGTCGGCCAGGTTGAGCATCGCTTTAATCTCACCTTCATTTGCTCCATCAAAAACGGGAGTGGCCATAGGTATACCTGCGCGTAAATTGTCAGCAAGCTCTAATAATTCATCTTCAGTTAAATCATCAAGCTTAATCCGCTCATTTCCATCATGGTTATATACCTTATATAGAAATTCTTTAAGCTGTTCAGGCGATTTCTTTTCATCCAGCATCTGTCCAACTTTCTTACCTAATCCTTTTGCCGCCAGACCAAGATGAGTCTCTAAAACCTGTCCAATATTCATCCTTGATGGCACACCCAGAGGGTTTAATACGATGTCAACTGGGGTCCCATCTTCCATATAAGGCATATCTTCTACTGGAACAACAATAGAGATCACCCCTTTATTTCCATGCCGACCGGCCATTTTATCGCCAGGTTGAATACGTCTTTTGACAGCAAGATAAACCTTAACTATTTTCAGGACACCAGGCGCAAGATCATCTCCCTGGGTTATTTTCTTTCGGCTGTCATTAAAGCGTTTTTCCATTTCCTTGCTAAGAAGTTCCAGTTGTTTTGATGACTGCTCCAGATGTTGACTGGTTTCATCACTTTTCAACCGGATGTCGAACCATTTTTCCCTAGGTAGCTTGTTCAAATAGTCTTCGCTAATTTTACTGTTCGCTTTAAGCCCTTCAGGACCACCCGCCGCTATGGTATTGATCAATAAGCTGCGAACGCGATGATATATGTCTTCCTCCCTAATTCTGCGTTCATCCACAAGATCCTTCCTTACCCTGGCCAAGTGCTCTTCTTCAATGCTTTTTGCACGCTCATCTTTTTCAAGTCCATCGCGAGTAAAGACTTGAACATCAATTACTGTTCCGTTAATGCCAGATGGTACACGCAATGAAGAGTCCTTAACATCAGATGCCTTCTCACCAAAAATAGCACGCAGTAATTTTTCTTCTGGAGTCAGTTGTGTTTCTCCTTTAGGTGTCACTTTTCCAACAAGTATGTCACCAGATGAAACCTCTGCGCCAATATAGACAATTCCTGATTCATCAAGACTGGATAAAGCTGCCTCTCCAACGTTGGGAATATCAGCCGTGATTTCCTCTGGTCCAAGTTTAGTGTCTCGAGCAATGCAGGTTAATTCTTCTATATGAATGGTTGTAAAACGATCATCCTGAACAATTCTTTCAGAAATTAAAATGGAATCCTCAAAGTTATAGCCATTCCAGGGCATGAAAGCAACCAGCAGGTTTTGACCAAGTGCGAGCTCACCCATATCCGTACACGGACCATCCGCAATGACATCCCCTCGTCGAATGACATCGCCTTTGGAGACAATGGGACGCTGGTTGATACAAGTATCCTGATTTGAACGAAAATATTTCGTTAAGTTATAAATATCTACTCCGGTTTCACCGGCGCGAGTTTCCTCATCATTGACGCGCACAACTATTCTTGAAGCATCAACCAAATCGATGGTTCCACTGCGCTTAGCTATGACCGAGACACCTGAATCAGAAGCAACCGTTCGCTCCATTCCTGTACCAACAAGCGGTTTTTCTGAGCGAAGTGTAGGCACTGCTTGACGTTGCATGTTAGAACCCATCAAAGCACGGTTAGCATCATCATGCTCCAAAAATGGAATTAAAGACGCTGCGACTGAAACGATCTGTTTAGGAGAAATATCCATATAATTGATCTTATCAGGCGTTGTTAAGGAAAATTCATTTTGATGTCGGCAAGGAACCAAATCAGCAAGGATTTTCCCTTTTGCATCCACTTCCACATTAGATTGAGCAATGTATTGATCTACTTCTTCTATCGCTGACAAATATTCAATTTCTTCCGTAACATGACCGTCAATGACTTTTCGGCAAGGGGTTTCAATAAAACCATAATCATTAGTTCGAGCGTATACTGAGAGTGAATTAATCAAGCCAATGTTTGGACCCTCCGGAGTTTCAATAGGGCACACGCGACCATAATGGGTAGTGTGTACGTCACGAACTTCAAAACCTGCACGCTCTCTTGTTAAACCTCCTGGTCCAAGTGCTGAAACCCTACGTTTATGAGTAACGCCGGATAATGGATTGACCTGGTCCATAAACTGAGACAATTGACTGGAACCAAAGAATTCTTTTATCGCTGCAGAAACAGGTTTTGCGTTAATTAAATCCTGTGGCATTAAATTTTCAGATTCCACAAGACTCAATCGCTCTTTAACAGCCCGTTCAACACGAACCAATCCCACACGAAACTGATTTTCGGTCATTTCACCAACGCTTCTTACGCGCCGATTCCCCAGATGGTCAATATCATCTACCATTCCAATACCATTGCGGATATCAATAAGGGTACGGATAACAGCAAGAATATCGTCTTTGGTAAGTGTTCCTGGTCCTGTATCTTCTTTCCTTCCAACGCGACGATTAAACTTCATTCTTCCTACAGCTGAAAGATCGTAACGTTCTTCCACAAAAAATAAGTTTTTAAACAAGGCTTCAGCAGCTTCTTTCGTCGGCGGCTCACCTGGGCGCATCATACGATAAATTTCAACCAGAGCCTCAAGCTGATTAGAAGTAGGGTCAATTTTTAAAGTGTCGGATATATAAGAGCCGTGATCAAGATCATTGGTATATATTGTTTCAAATTTATGTATACCAGCATCAGCCATAGCATCTAAAATCTCGCTGGTAACTTCGTCATTAGCCTGGGCAATTAGCTCGCCGGTACTTGCATCAATAATGTTTTTAGCTAATATTTTGCCGATTAAATAATCTCTTGGCACGATAAGATCGTGCATATCCGCTTTTTCCATTTGTTTGATATGCCGAGCAGTAATTCTTCGACCTTGCTCAACTATTACTTCGCCTGTTTCGGGAATGATGATATCAAAGGAAGCTATTTCTCCACGCAATCTTGATGGAATTAATTCTATGTGATACTCACCATTTTTAAGATGGCAATTCGTATATTCAAAAAATGCAGCTAGAATTTCTTCTGTTTCATAACCCAGAGCACGAAGTAAAATGCTGACAGGCAATTTTCGTCTTCGATCAATTCTCACGAAGACACAGTCTTTTGGATCAAACTCAAAATCCAGCCATGAGCCACGATAAGGAATAATCCGTGCAGAATACAATAATTTACCGGAAGAATGAGTTTTTCCTTTATCGTGTTCAAAAATAACGCCAGGGGATCGGTGAAGTTGCGAAACCACAACACGTTCTGTTCCATTAATCACAAAGGTGCCAACGTCTGTCATCAGAGGGATTTCGCCCATAAAAACATCTTGCTCACGAATATCCTTTACGGGTTTAGAATCACCTGGAGCATCCTTATCCAATACGACCAAACGGATCTTTACACGCAACGGAGCTGAATAGGTCAGTCCTCTGAGCTTGCATTCGCGCACATCAAATGCAGGTTCGCCAAGCGTGTAGCTTACATATTCCAGGCGAGCATTTCCTGAAAAGCTGTCAATTGGAAAAACGGATGAAAACGCAGCATGTAACCCTGTAAGTTGTTGATTTTCAAGATTTGAATCAGTTTGTAAAAAATCACGGTATGATTTAAGCTGAATTTCAAGTAGATTTGGTATCTCCATTTTATCAGCCTGCTTGCCAAAGCTTTTTCGAAACCTTTTCTTTTCAGCATGAGAATATTGAGGGTTAGCTACTGCAACGGCCATGGTGATTCCTCTTTAAAAATGTTATATTTTCAAATAAGTATACCCAGCCATGAAAACATAGCTGGGTATCTAATTAATTTTAGTACAACTTATTTAATTTCAACAGCTGCACCGGCTTCTTCAAGCTCTTTCTTCATTTTTTCTGCATCATCTTTGCTGACTGCTTCTTTGATGGTAGAAGGTGTGGATTCCACTAAATCTTTGGCTTCTTTCAATCCAAGTCCGGTTATGCCACGAACAACTTTAATGACAGCCACTTTGTTTGAGCCAAAGCTTGTCATTACAACATCAAACTCCGTTTTTTCCTCAGCAGCTTCAGCGCCGGCACCAGCAGCAGGTGCGGCAACAGCCACGGCAGCAGAAGCAGCAGAAACATTAAATTTTTCTTCCATTGCTTCAATTAATTCAACAACTTCCATTACAGACATATTAGAAATTGTATTTAAAATATCTTCTTTTGAAACAGCCATTTCTAGCTCCTAATAAAACAATTAATGATTAGTGGTTAAGCTGATTTTTTATCTTTAATGGCAGCAAAAGTCCTCACCAATTTAGCATGAGGTTCCGCAAGCGTTTTGACAAATTTCTCAACTGGCGCCTTCATAACAAACAGTAGCTTGGATAAGGCTTCTGTACGTGTTGGTAAACTAGCAACAGCTTCAAGCTGATTTGCTTCATAAAGTTTACCGCCCACAGACAAAGCTTTAATTTCCAATCTTTCAAATGTTTTGGTAAAGTCTTTAAGTAATCGGGCAGCATCACTAGGAGCTTCCATAGACATGGCAATGAACAAAGGCCCTACCAAACAATCACTTAAGCACTCGAAAGAAGTGTTATGAAATGCTCTGCGAGTTAAGGAATTTTTCACTACACGCAGATAAACACCAGCTTTACGAGCCTCACCACGAAGTTGCGTCATTTGATTAACAGTTAAACCACGATAATCAGCAACTACTGCTGAAACAGCCTTAGAGGCGACCTCAGTCACTTCTTCTACAACGGCTTTCTTGGCAGCTAATGTTAATGTCACGTTACTGACCTCCTAAATTGTTCAAATCAACATTGATTTGACAGTTATGGTGGCCGTTTCAATATCTGATTCGGCACACCGTCTACGCAGGATATTAAGCTATTGCACCTGCGGTCTTCGACGGCATGGAAGCAAGTCTATGCCGTGAAATCTTAAAATGGGTGTGTATTCTACACAGGTATGCTTGCAATATCAATAGGTAAACCAGGTCCCATCGTTGATGAAAAGGTTATTTTTTTAATGTAAACACCCTTTGCAGCAGCAGGCTTGGCTTTCTTAAGATCATTAATCAATGCGGCTGCATTCTCGAGTATATCTTCAGGACTAAAATCCACTTTGCCGATAGTACAATGAATGATTCCATTTTTATCGGTACGATAACGCACTTGTCCTGATTTTGCATCCTTTACTGCTGCTTCGACGTTTGTGGTAACAGTTCCTACTTTAGGATTTGGCATTAATCCTCTTGGCCCTAAAATCTGACCTAGTTGACCAACGATCCGCATTGCATCAGGTGTGGCAATAACCACATCAAAGTCCATGTTGCCAGATTTAATTTGTTCAGCCAAATCTTCAAAACCAACGATATCAGCACCAGCTTCTTTGGCTTTCTCTACGTTATCGCCTTGAGCAAAAACGGCCACTCTTACTTTCTTTCCTGTTCCTTTAGGAAGATTTGTAGATGAACGAACAACCTGATCAGATTTTCTGGGATCAACACCTAAGTTAACACTGATATCCATACTTTCATTAAATTTTCCTGATGCAAATTTCTTAATCACATCAATGGCTTCTTTTGCCTCATACAAATGATTGAGCTTGATGACTTCTCTGATTTGCTTTTGTTTTTTAGATAGTTTTGCCATGACAGTACCTCTTATTCTAAACCTTCGACTTCTATACCCATACTGCGCGCAGTGCCTGCAATACTTCTAACGGCTGCATCAAGATTAGCTGCAGTTAGGTCAGGTTCTTTTGTCTTGGCAATATCTTCCAGTTGGCTTACGGTTACCTTGGCGACAATCTTTGAGTTGGGAGTACCGCTGCCTTTTTGTATACCAGCCGCTTTCTTCAATAAAACCGATGCTGGAGGGGTCTTGGTAACAAATGTAAAACTGCGATCCGAATATACAGTAATAACCACAGGCGTTGGCAATCCTTGCTCCAAATTCTGCGTGGCAGCATTAAACGCTTTACAAAATTCCATAATATTCACACCTCTTTGACCTAATGCAGGTCCTACCGGTGGACTTGGATTTGCTTTGCCGGCGGGAATTTGAAGTTTGATATATGCTTCTACTTTTTTAGCCATAATAACTCCTATTTTGGGTAAAGCGCTATTTCATGTTCTATTACTTTAGCTCCCCAGTTACATAAATCAGGTCTTTTCTACCTGACTGAATTCAAGCTCAACAGGTGTTGAACGACCAAATATTAACACAGCGACTCTTAATCGGCTTTTCTCGTAATTGACCTCTTCTACAACACCATTGAAATCAACAAAAGGTCCTTCCTTGACACGAACAATTTCACCAGGCTCAAATAATGTCTTGGGCCTTGGTTTACTCACACCTTCTTCTACTCTCTGCATGATTGCTTGAGCTTCTTGATCAGTAATAGGAGTTGGTGTTTGACTTGTACCACCTATAAACCCAAGCACACGTGGAATAGCACGAATCATGTGCCACGTTTCATCATCCATAATCATATGAACAAGCACATAACCGGGAAAAAATTTACGGGTACTTTTTCGCTTTTGACCTGAGCGCATTTCTACAACTTCTTCGGAGGGCACTACGACCTCACCAATCTTTTCTTCAAGATGGAGACGTACAGCGCGTGATGATATTTCACGTTTAACAAAATTTTCATAGCCTGAATAGGCATGAACAACATACCACTGCTTCGTTTTTTGCTCTTCCACCGCTTTCAACCTAAATGTGTTATTTTACCAATGATCCACATCATAGCAGAATCAACGCCCCAAAGTACAAATCCCGTAATAGCAACCATGATCATCACTATAGATGTTGTTTGAACCGTTTCCTGTCGTGATGGCCAAACTACTTTCTGTAATTCAATTTTTGCCTCTTTTGCAAATTTTAATATTTGCTTTCCTTTTGAGGTTAATAATCCTAATCCAAGAACAATAACCAACCAACCTATCCAAAGTATGGCTTTAATGGCTGAAGAAAAATTAAGATAATACGAACAGTAAAATGCCACCGCCGTTAGTATGATAATAGCTAAGGTAGCAAATGTATTTGTCAGTTTACTTGCACTATCAACATTACTTTTCATAATCAACACATAAGGTTGGCAGGCCAGGAGGGAATCGAACCCCCAACCTGCGGTTTTGGAGACCGCCGCTCTGCCAATTGAGCTACTGGCCTATATCTTGGCGTGAAGGGCAAACTTCACGCCACCTTTTTACTCGATAATTTTAGCGACTACGCCGGCACCAACCGTACGACCACCCTCGCGAATTGCAAATCGCAAGCCTTCATCCATAGCAATGGGTGAATGCAGGTTAACGGTCATTTGAACATTGTCACCCGGCATTACCATTTCCACTCCCTCAGGAAGCTCACATGAACCTGTCACATCCGTCGTGCGGAAATAAAATTGAGGTCGGTAACCATTAAAAAACGGAGTATGACGACCACCTTCATCTTTCGACAAAACATACACTTCCGCTTCAAACTTCGTATGCGGCTTAATCGTGCCTGGCTTCGCCAATACCTGGCCCCTTTCAACCTCATCGCGCTTCGTCCCACGCAGCAATACACCTACGTTGTCTCCCGCACGACCTTCATCCAGAAGTTTACGGAACATCTCAACACCCGTACACGTCGTCTTCTGAGTATCACGTATGCCTACAATCTCTACTTCATCTCCCACCTTGATAATGCCACTTTCTACACGGCCAGTAACCACCGTTCCTCGTCCAGATATCGAAAATACATCTTCAATCGGCAATAAGAAACTCTTGTCAATGTCTCTTTCAGGTTCAGGTATGTAAGAATCCATCACTTCAACTAACTTCTCAATCGCCGGTATACCAATCTCACTCGTATCACCTTCCAGCGCTTTCAAAGCCGAACCTACCACAATCGGTATATCATCCCCTGGAAATTCATAGCTGCTCAACAAATCACGTACTTCCATCTCCACCAACTCAAGCAACTCAGGATCATCTACCATATCCGCCTTGTTTAAAAAAACAACAATATACGGAACACCTACCTGGCGTGATAACAAAATATGTTCCCGGGTCTGTGGCATCGGGCCATCCGCAGCAGATACAACCAAAATCGCCCCATCCATCTGAGCAGCTCCCGTAATCATGTTCTTCACATAATCCGCGTGGCCAGGACAGTCTACATGAGCATAATGACGCTTGGCTGATTCATATTCAACGTGCGCTGTCGATATCGTAATCCCTCGCTCACGCTCTTCTGGAGCCGCATCAATTTGATCATAAGCACGGGCCATCCCCCCATACTTCTGCGACATAATTAATGTAATAGCCGCCGTCAACGTCGTCTTACCATGGTCTACGTGGCCAATAGTACCAACGTTTACGTGCGTCTTCGTTCGCTCAAATTTTTCCTTCGCCATCGGAAGATCTCCCCGTTTGCCAATTAATATTCATTTGGTGCCCACAACTGGACTCGAACCAACGACCTCTTCCTTACCAAGGAAGTGCTCTACCACCTGAGCTATGTGGGCGTTTAAATCAGCGTTTTGCCTAAAGCTTATAGAATTAACATCCATATTTGGAGCGGGTGATGGGAATCGAACCCACGCTATCAGCTTGGAAGGCTGAAGTTCTACCATTGAACTACACCCGCAATATTGTAAAAACCTATAAGCTGGTGGAGGGGGGAGGATTCGAACCTCCGAAGGCAGAGCCGTCAGATTTACAGTCTGATCCCTTTGGCCGCTCGGGAACCCCTCCGAAAAGTAAGCTATTCTCGTCCAAGCTGTAACTAATGTCAAATTATTTAGTCTATTATTGATGGTGCTGGCACCAGGAGTCGAACCCGGGACCTACTGATTACAAGTCAGTTGCTCTACCAGCTGAGCTATACCAGCTTTTATCCAGGAATTTTATTCCTAATGTTAAAAAAGCCCTGGCGATGACTTACTTTCGCATGGGGAGACCCCACACTATCATCAGCGCGTGTTTGTTTCACTACTGAGTTCGGAAAGGTATCAGGTGGTACCAAACAGCTATGGTCGCCAGGAAAACGGGTTATTCTGCCTTATTGAAGGCAGAAGGTAAAGATTGAATGGGTTTGATTCACAAGCGTTTAAACTCATTTTGTATCATGCCCTGAATGATTTCAGGATATATGGTCAAGACAATCAGCCAATTAGTACGAGTTAGCTTCACACATTACTGCGCTTCCACACCTCGCCTATCAACGTCGTCGTCTTCAACGGGCTTCAAGGGAAAACTCATCTTGAGGAAGGCTTCCCGCTTAGATGCTTTCAGCGGTTATCCCGTCCGAACTTAGCTACCCGGCCATGCCACTGGCGTGACAACCGGCGCACCAGAGGTTCGTCCACTCCGGTCCTCTCGTACTAGGAGCAGCCCCTCTCAATTTTCCTACGCCCACGGCAGATAGGGACCGAACTGTCTCACGACGTTCTAAACCCAGCTCGCGTACCACTTTAAATGGCGAACAGCCATACCCTTGGGACCTGCTTCAGCCCCAGGATGTGATGAGCCGACATCGAGGTGCCAAACACCGCCGTCGATATGAACTCTTGGGCGGTATCAGCCTGTTATCCCCGGAGTACCTTTTATCCGTTGAGCGATGGCCCTTCCATTCAGAACCACCGGATCACTAAGACCAACTTTCGTTCCTGCTCGACACGTCCGTCTCGCAGTCAAGCACCCTTATGCCTTTACACTCTTGGTACGATGTCCGACCGTACCGAGGGTACCTTTGTGCTCCTCCGTTACTCTTTGGGAGGAGACCGCCCCAGTCAAACTACCCACCATACACTGTCCTCAACCCGGATTACGGGCCTAAGTTAGAACCTCAATAACAACAGGGTGGTATTTCAAGGTCGGCTCCATGCAAACTGGCGTTCGCACTTCATAGCCTCCCACCTATCCTACACAGTCATCATCAAAGTCCAGTGCAAAGCTGTAGTAAAGGTTCACGGGGTCTTTCCGTCTAGCCGCGGGTACACTGCATCTTCACAGCGATTTCAATTTCACTGAGTCTCGGGTGGAGACAGTGTGGCCATCGTTACGCCATTCGTGCAGGTCGGAACTTACCCGACAAGGAATTTCGCTACCTTAGGACCGTTATAGTTACGGCCGCCGTTTACCGGGGCTTCGATCAACCGCTTCTCCTGCCACCGCATTACTCGTATCTGTGCGTTGAACCCCTCTTTCGCTCAGTCATTTACCCAATGTAAACGCCTTCGCTCATTCGTCGTTCACCTTCATCTACAAGCAATCCGGTGGCAGGATAACAGCATCAATTAACCTTCCGGCACCGGGCAGGCGTCACACCCTATACGTCTTCTTACGAATTTGCAGAGTGCTGTGTTTTTAATAAACAGTCGCAGCCACCTGGTCTCTGCGGCCTCCACCAGCTCATTACGTAAAGCAATTCACCAGCAAAGGCGTACCTTCTCCCGAAGTTACGGTACCATTTTGCCTAGTTCCTTCACCCGAGTTCTCTCAAGCGCCTTGGTATTCTCTACCTGTCTACCTGTGTCGGTTTGCGGTACGGTTCTCCGTAAGTTATGGCTAGCAGCTTTTCCTGGAAGCATGGCATCAGTGACTTCTCTGCGCATCGAAATGCCAGAACCACTTCGCACCTCAGCGTTAACAAGAAACCGGATTTGCCAAGTCTCTCCGCCTACATGCAAGTACCAGGACAACCATCGCCCGGCTCACCTAGCCTCCTTCGTCCCCACTTCACCACTTACAGAAAGTCCAGGAATATTAACCTGGTTCCCATCGACTACGCATCTCTGCCTCGCCTTAGGGGCCGACTCACCCTGCTCCGATTAGCGTCGTGCAGGAATCCTTAGACTTCCGGCGAGAGGGTTTTTCACCCTCTTTATCGTTACTCATGTCAGCATTCGCACTTCCGATACCTCCAGCTCACTTCTCAGTCAACCTTCATCGGCCTACAGAACGCTCCCCTACCACGTGTATCACTACACATCCGCAGCTTCGGTGTATGATTTTAGCCCCGTTACATCTTCCGCGCAGGCCGACTCGACCAGTGAGCTATTACGCTTTCTTTAAAGGATGGCTGCTTCTAAGCCAACCTCCTGGCTGTCTATGCCTTCCCACATCGTTTCCCACTTAATCATACTTCGGGACCTTAGCTGGCGGTCTGGGTTGTTTCCCTCTCCACGACGGACGTTAGCACCCGCCGTGTGTCTCCCGTGGTCCAATTATCCGGTATTCGGAGTTTGCATCGGTTTGGTAAGCCATGACAGCCCCCTAGCCGAAACAGTGCTCTACCCCCAGTAATCAACCCACGAGGCGCTACCTAAATAGCTTTCGGGGAGAACCAGCTATCTCCGGGCTTGATTAGCCTTTCACTCCTAGCCACACGTCATCCGATAATTTTTCAACATTACCCGGTTCGGACCTCCAGTTGGTGTTACCCAACCTTCATCCTGCACATGGCTAGATCGCCCGGTTTCGGGTCTACTCCCAGCGACTATCGCTCTATTCAAACTCGATTTCTCTACGGCTCCCCTATCCGGTTAACCTCGCCACTGAAAGTAACTCGCTGACCCATTATACAAAAGGTACGCAGTCACCTAACCTAAGTCAGGCTCCCACTGCTTGTACGCAAACGGTTTCAGGTCTATTTCACTCCCCTCTCCGGGGTTCTTTTCACCTTTCCCTCACGGTACTCGTTCACTATCGGTCAGTAAGGAGTATTTAGCCTTGGATGATGGTCCACCCATCTTCAACCAGAATTTCGCGTGTTCCGGCCTACTTCTCCGCGTGCCTAGTTCTACATCAATGCTTCGTGTACGGGGCCTTCACCCTCTCCGGCTTACCTTCCCAGATAATTCCACTCACATCAACGCTAAATCACGCCAGGCTCCTCCCCGTTCGCTCGCCGCTACTAAGAGAATCTCTCTTGATTTCTTTTCCTTTGGGTACTTAGATGTTTCAGTTCCCCAAGTTCGCTTCCATACCCTATGTATTCAAGTATGAATGACTAATAAATTAGCCGGGTTACCCCATTCGGACATCCCAGGTTCAACGCTCGTTTTCAGCTCCCCCAGGCTTTTCGCAGAATACCACGTCCTTCTTCGCCTCTTACTGCCAAGGCATCCACCGTTTGCGCTTCTCTTCTTGACCATATAACCTCAAATCACTCAAGACTATATCCAACATGAAGACAATACTTCTTCGCTTGTGTTACCTCGTCGTCTCTAACCTCACCCAATCAGCAACAAAACCAATCAGTCTCAGCTAAAAACTTCAATCTCTACCCTAATTTTTAATGAACCTCTGGTTATCCAGATCAAAATATTCTCAAAAAGAACACTTTGATCTGGAAACGCAATTTATAATCCGGTTGGTTTGGTGGGTCTGGGTGGACTTGAACCACCGGCCTCACCCTTATCAGGGGTGCGCTCTAACCAACTGAGCTACAGACCCAATCTCAGGATCCAGACAGAAACTAACTCCTGAATACTTCTTGAAAACAAACTGTGTGGGCGTTTTGAGGATTTGTCGCACCTTTTATCTTTATATTTAAGGAGGTGATCCAGCCGCAGGTTCCCCTACGGCTACCTTGTTACGACTTCACCCCAGTCATGAACCACACCGTGGTAAACGTCCCCCCGAAGGTTAGACTATCTACTTCTGGTGCAGCCCACTCCCATGGTGTGACGGGCGGTGTGTACAAGGCCCGGGAACGTATTCACCGCGACATGCTGATTCGCGATTACTAGCGATTCCGACTTCATGGAGTCGAGTTCCAGACTCCAATCCGGACTACGAACAGCTTTTAAGGATTCGCTCCAGGTCGCCCCTTCGCTTCCCTCTGTACCGTCCATTGTAGCACGTGTGTAGCCCTACCCGTAAGGGCCATGATGACTTGACGTCGTCCCCGCCTTCCTCCGGTTTGTCACCGGCAGTCTCCTTAGAGTCCCCACCATAACGTGCTGGTAACTAAGAATAAGGGTTGCGCTCGTTACGGGACTTAACCCAACATCTCACGACACGAGCTGACGACAGCCATGCAGCACCTGTACCAGTGTTCCCGAAGGCACACTCGCATCTCTGCAAGCTCCACTGTATGTCAAGGGTAGGTAAGGTTCTTCGCGTTGCATCGAATTAAACCACATGCTCCACCGCTTGTGCGGGCCCCCGTCAATTCCTTTGAGTTTTAATCTTGCGACCGTACTCCCCAGGCGGTCAACTTATCGCGTTTGCTGCGCCACTAACTTTCTCTATAAAGCCAACAGCTAGTTGACATCGTTTACAGCGTGGACTACCAGGGTATCTAATCCTGTTCGCTACCCACGCTTTCGTGCCTCAGTGTCAGTATTAGGCCAGGCAGCCGCCTTCGCCACTGGTGTTCCTTCCGATCTCTACGCATTTCACCGCTACACCGGAAATTCCACTGCCCTCTCCTATACTCCAGTCCAGCAGTCTTATCTGACCAGCCTAGGTTAAGCCCAGGAATTTCACAGATAACTTACCAAACCACCTACGCACCCTTTACGCCCAGTAATTCCGATTAACGCTCGCACCCTCCGTATTACCGCGGCTGCTGGCACGGAGTTAGCCGGTGCTTCTTCTGTGGGTAACGTCAATCCAGTCAGCTCTTAACCAACTGAACTTCCTCCCCACCGATAGTGCTTTACAACCCTCAGGCCTTCTTCACACACGCGGCATTGCTGGATCAGGGTTCCCCCCATTGTCCAATATTCCCCACTGCTGCCTCCCGTAGGAGTCTGGGCCGTGTCTCAGTCCCAGTGTGGCTGTCCATCCTCTCAGACCAGCTACCGATCATAGCCTTGGTAAGCCCTTACCTCACCAACTAGCTAATCGGACGTAGGCTAATCTTAAAGCGCCAGGCCATAAGGTCCCCAGCTTTACTCCAAAGAGCATATGCGGTATTAGCCCGAGTTTCCCCGGGTTATCCCCCTCTCTAAGGCATATTCCTACGCATTACTCACCCGTTCGCCACTCGCCATCAGTCCAGCAAGCTGGACCATGCTGCCGTTCGACTTGCATGTGTTAGGCATGCCGCCAGCGTTCAATCTGAGCCAGGATCAAACTCTTCAGTTCAATACCTAGCGCTAGTCTACACTAGCTTCTTTTCTTCAAGCACTCCAAATTCCTTCAAAGCGCCCACACAGTTTGTCTTCTAACTTCTTAATGAACTCGCCCCAAAAGCGTCTGCACATTCTAACCATTTCTCATCTACTGTCAATCGCTTTTTTTACTTTTTTTGAAAAAAAGACATTAATGGTGGGAATTATCTTTTTATATAACGATAAAAAGTTAAATCGTATGGATTTCTTTCATCATGCCATCTTGTCACACTCGATTCACAGTCCCAAGCCGACAGGTCAATTTCAGGAAAAAAGGTATCAGCAGTAAATTGATGATGTATCACGGTTAAGTATAGACGATTTGCCAGAGATAGCGTTTGTGCAAATAATTCAGCACCACCAATGATCATGATTTCCGATGCGTCAGAAGCAGCCTCTATTGCAGCTTCAATTGAATTCACTGTCGTAACGCCTTCAATCGATTGCATCTTCCGGCTGATGACAATATTGAGGCGACCAGGAAGCGGTCTGCCAATGGATTGATACGTTTTACGTCCCATGACAACAGGCTTTCCCATTGTTAATGTTTTAAAATGCTGAAGATCGGCTGGCAAATGACATAATAACTGATTATTTTTTCCCAAACCTCCACGCTCATCTACCGCTGCAATTAAACTAAGATTTGTCATCGCTATGCTCCCTGTTTAAGACCATCTCTGCAGCAAGCCTAACAGCGGCAAGCAAACTGGCAGAGTCTGCAATTCCTTTTCCGGCTAACTCCAATGCCGTGCCATGATCCACCGATGTTCGAATAACAGGAAGCCCCAAAGTCACGTTTACGGCTTGTCCAAAACCAGAATATTTCAATACAGGCAAGCCTTGATCATGATACATGGCTACAAAAGCATCACAGGACTCAGGGCTATGATGAACAAACATTGTATCTGCCGGCAGAGGGCCTTCAATTTTATATTTATTGGAACGTAGTGCTTCTAAAGCTGGATGGATGATGTCCGTCTCTTCCTGTCCTAAATAACCTGATTCACCTGCATGGGGATTTAATCCAGCTATTTTTATTTTCGGAGAAGGTATGTTGAAATCTTTCTGCAAGGATGAAATGACCGTTTCAACAACATACACGATCAGTTCTTTATTAATAACATTCGAAACCTGCTTTAAGGGGAGATGGGTAGTCACCAATGCCACCCGCATGAATTCTGTAACCAACATCATCACAGCAGTCTCAACCTGACACTTCTTCGCCAGAAATTCAGTATGCCCCGTAAATGCATAACCGGCTTTATTAATTATGGCCTTATGAACAGGTGCCGTTATCAAAGCAGAAAATGTATGATTCAGCGTCAAGTCTACGGCAAGAGATAATAATTCCAGAACATAGGAAGCATTCCTGTCATTTAATTGGCCTGGTATTACCCTTTCAGGGCATGAGAGCGGCAAGATGGTTAACTGACCTTTTCGTGCATCTACCTCAACTCCGGATTGGTATTCTTTAAAAATTATTGCTTTATTGATTGCCCGTGCGCGCGCTTGCAAAACATCTACATCCCCAAGGATAACAAGAGGAATATTCAGATCGGCTAGAGCCAGACATATATCAGGCCCGATGCCAGCAGGCTCACCGCTACTAACCAATAAGGGCTTCATGTCAAGTCCTTATCCATAATTTTCACATAGGCATCAGCACGCAGATGTTGCTGCCAATTTTGCACGGCCTCAACAAATTTTCGCTGCTGCAAATGTTGCAAAACCTGTGCTTTCTCAAAAGCATCCGAATCATCCTCTTTTTTTCGCCCTAAAACCTGAATAAGGTGCCAGCCAAATTGCGATTTAACCGGTTCGCTCACCTTGTTCAGCGGAAGCTTATTCATAGTGTCTTCAAATTCGGGCACCAACTCTCCAGGCTTTACCCAGCCTAAATCCCCTCCTTTAACCGCACTTGTGGCATCCAGTGAATATTGTTTAGCCATCAGCGCAAAATCCTTACCTGCTTTAAGCTGCTGATAGATATTATTGACCTGCTTTCTGGCCTCTTCTGGAGTCATGCCAGCAGTGGGTTTCAATAAAATATGACGCACATGAGTTTTGGTGATCAAGTGAGGTTGTTTTTTATTCTCACTTGTTGAAATTAATTTAATTAACTGATACCCATTCCCTGTTCTTAATGGTCCGGCCACTTCCCCTGCTTTCATTTTAACCACTTCTTTGGCAAATACGTCCGGTAACTCAGCCAGGTGACGCTCCCCCAAATCCCCGCCTTCTAAAGCAAACTCTCCACTGGACTCTTCCACAGCCAGACGAGTAAAATTTTCACCTTTTTTGATTTTGGCCAATAATTTCTGGGCTTTATTTTTAGCTTTTGTCAGCTGCTCTGTAGTAGGCTCTTCAGGCAATGGAATAACAATGTTTTGTACGTGGAAGGTCTGCTCTGATTTATTCGTCTGCTTTGCTGCTTTAAGATAATTTTCCACTTGTTCTTTTGATATGACCACATCTTTACCTACAGCTTTTTGCTGCAAGCGTGAAATAATCATCTCCTTACGAATATTTTGTCGATATTCTTTCCAGCTCATTCCCTGTCGAATCACTTCCTCTCGCAATTGAGATAGCGTCAATTTATTCGTTTCAGCTATTTTATGGATTGCCTCGTCCAGTTCAATGCTGTCTACGGTAATACCATTGTTTTTGGCGAGCTGTAATTGCAGGTCAACATCAATTAAATGCTGCAATACCTGCTTACGCAAGATCTTATCTTCCGGCAAAGCCATTTTTTTGGCAAGGATCTGTCTTTTTAAGACATCTACCTGCGCATTTAACTCAGTTTCTGTAATCACATCATCATTTACCAGAGCAACTACTTTATCTAAGAGTTGCGTGCTTTCAGCAAAAGCCACGGATGAAAAGAAAAGCAGACATATAATAACTCGAGCCAACATATCTAACCTCATTTTGATGCCCATCAGTTTAGCGACAAATATAGGGCAATATTTATAAAAAACAAGCAATTTAAATTGATTGTCTCCCAAACTCATCGATGAAATTGATCATTATAACCTGGAATATACGTATGTATGGTGCTGTAGGGATCGCTATTGGCAACAGAGCCTAGTCCTTTTAATAAAATCTGCAAATAAACATTGTTATTATATTCCGGCCTGAAATCTGAATTTAAATTCTTAAAGGTACGGCCTCCTAATAAACGAACCGCCCAACAACAACTGTCATACTGTATTCCTAGAAAAGTCATCATGCCATAACCCTTACTAAGGTTATAACTGTAAGCGCCAAGGCTACTCCAATGATCATTAAAAGGCCAGGCATAAGCAAAGGTTGCCTGATGCAGTGTCGTGTTTTTAAACGTATTATCGGCCACGGGACTGACATCGCCATTCACTAAATAACTGTAAGCAAAACGAAGCACATGATTGTATGCGGGTTGATAATGAAAATTGAGATGGCCGTTATTGGTCGCACGGGTTGCAGGATCCCAAACATAATCACCGGTTAAAATCCAGGAAGGGCTAAAGTGATAGGTTGCTCTCGCAGCCACCGGTGAATATTCAGAATCGGGGGATAAAAATCCCAGCGCATTTGGATTATCGGTACATTGACCAGTAATGCTCTGACATAATTGAACACGACGGTCAGAAAAATAACGGATTTGACCGATGGAAAAACTGGCCTTTTCATTGCCTGTTTCTTCAGATAACCAGCGGGAGGCCACCGCATAGGAGAGTTGATTGGCATCTCCGACGCGATCATAACCGGAAAAACGGTTTGTCCTGAACAATTGATCGGTATTGAAAATCATATACGCTGAATCATAGACAGGTATTTGTGTCTGATCACGATAGGGAACGTAAAGATAAAATAATCGTGGCTCCAGCGTTTGCGTATAAGACTGCCCCATGAGTTGAATATTTCGTTCAAAAAAAAGGCCGCCGTCAATACTGTATCTTGGGATAGTGCGATTGAAATTCTGATCTGAAATCTTACGATTATTGTAATTAACGTCATAATAATCTTCCACAAGCTGCACCGAAGGCGTTAAATATCCCCAAGGCTGTGTCTGCGGAAAACCTAATATAGGGTTAAGATGAAGACGAGGACCCTCAGGGCGAAGACGTACCGAATCGTTTGGCCAGTGAAACTGATCATATTGACTCAACAACTGAAAATCGGCATTTAAGGGTAAGTCGGTATAAAGTCCCTGCGCAAACAGTTGAGGCAAGCGTTCATAAACGCCCTCAACCGGGGTCTGGTTGACGGGGTTTAAAGTCTGATAACTCTGCGCCATGGCTTTGAATTTCCAATGCTCACTGAAATAAACCATATCCGCTTGTCTGATTAACTGCCTTTCAGTCAATACAGCCAGGTTTGTGCTGAAATCCTGTAAAAAATAGTCATCTGAGACTTGCTGGAAATTAATGGTTGAACGCAAATTTGGACTCCATGAGGTAATGTCATGTATACCTACAGACCAACGATTAAAGGATTCATTTTTTAATGTCGGGTATTGCAGTAAATTTTCACGAACAAAATTCTTAAAAGCCCTGTCCTGCGGTAAAAAATGTCCCTCCACAACGCCCGTTGATTGTTTTGTCAGGTATCTGAATTGCCCACCCATCATCACTCCACGGCGGGTATACATATGAGGAATAAGCGTGGCGTCATAATTTGGGGCAAGATTCAAATAATAGGGAAGCGCTAAATCATAGCCACCTACATTGGAATAACCAGTGACAGGCATTAAAAATCCGGATTTACGTTCTTTATTGGTCGGAAAGCTGATATAAGGTATATACAAAACCGGAACATCACGTATCCGTAAAACAGCATTTCTGGCAACCCCTCTGCCTTTGGCATGATCAAGCCTGATGCTTTCAGCGCGGATCTCCCACGCATTGTCTTGAGGTGCGCAATTACTGTAAGTTGCCTGCTTTAACAGATAATCTTTATCAGGAAAACGTTGTATAAGGCTGGCTCTTCCCCAGGCAGGCAAAATAGCGCCCCTGCGACCAGTTTTAAAACGGTATAATACATCTTCCACCTGCCCGGATTTATCCTGGGGATAAATGATGGCTTTTCTTGCAATCATCAGGCGATCCGGCTCCATGTAGCGAACATCGCCCAATAGTTCAATGCGATTTACCTGGCTGGTCTTGGCATCACGATATACGTAGGCTGTTTGAGCGCTAAGCACACGCTGCCCCTCCTGCACTTCCACGTTTCCTTTTAAAAGCGACTGTCCCTGCTGATAAAAGGACACTTCTTTCGCCATAATGCGAATTTCATCAGGATCAGCTAATGGAGCTATGGAAACGGGGCTGTAGGCACCATAACAGAGAGGTGACTGATCAGGCAACCAACCCAAACATTGAGCATATTGAGCGCGAACGACAGAGTTTAAAGATACATCCGGCACCCGGATACAGGCCTGAACCGGTTCGCTTTTCAGCTCGCCAGCAAAAGCTGCTGCATAAAACGCTGCTGACACCAGACTCAAGATCAAAACCATCATAGCAGCCAAGGTGTAATAAAATCTGATATTCACTGCTATCAAGTCACCTTATATCAAACTCGCGTGATTTAACTTTATTTGACCGAAATATCGCACAATTCATCCTTATTAGGTATATTATCTCGACTTTAGCCATTTTCGTAGCATACGAATCACCACGGCATCGACCGCGGTCCATAGTCAATGTATACCTCCTTTATGGACCTGGGGATCCGAAAAAATGGCTAAAGTCGAGGTATATAATCACCTGCAATTTTAGCCATAAAGCATACAGAAAAAAGAGGTTGGGAAGTATATCATGCAACAAAGGGAAAACACACTTAAAGAATGGCTGGAAAAACTGATTGGCCATTCGATGTTTACCCTGATACCTCTGGCAGGAGATGCCAGTTTCAGGCGTTATTTTCGTTTAACCGTTAACGGGATGAGTCGAATCGTGATGGATGCTCCTCCCGAAAAAGAAAGGCTTGAACCATTCATTAAAATAGCCGAAATACTGGCTCTCAATGATGTTTTATCGCCTGAAATCTTTGCCATCAATAGAAAAGACGGCTTTCTGCTGCTGGAAGATTTTGGTGATAAATTACTCTTACATACTCTTAATGCCGACAACGTCAACTTCTATTACAGCCAGGCCATCGACATCCTCTTTAAAATCCAGCACGCTTGGCCAACGGAATCTTTTCCTCTATTCAATACCCAGTTCATTCAGGAAGAAATCAGCTTGTGTAAGCATTGGTTTTTGCAACGTTATTTATCCTTGACATTAACAAGCAGCGAAGAAAAACTCCTTATTGAGCTTATGTGCTGGATTGCTGAACAAATCAATCAACAGCCACGGGTGTTAATCCATAGAGATTATCACTCACGTAACCTGATGATCCTCGATAATGGGTTAGGGGTCATTGATTTCCAGGATGCCATGAGAGGGCCCTTGATGTATGATTTGGTTTCCTTACTCAAGGATTGTTATTTATCATGGCCGCGAGCTCAAGTTCTTCAGTGGCTGGCTGATTTTCATCGCCGTTCAACTGATATCAGAGACTGGTCTCTCGATGAAGTGATTCGTGCTTTCGATCTCTGTGGATTGCAGCGTCATCTAAAAGTTTTAGGAATCTTCACAAGACTTTATTTACGTGATAATAAGCCTGGTTATCTGCAGGATTTGCCTTTAACCCTACACTATGTGCGAGAATGTGCAGCGCTTTATCCTGAATTACATACTTTTTTGGATTTTTTGCAAACCAGGGTGAATTTACCATGAAAACTGCCATGATCCTTGCCGCCGGCCGCGGCAGCCGCCTGAAACCTATCACGGATGCAATACCTAAATCACTTTGTGAGGTTCACGGCAAAACCCTGATTGAACATCATGTGATTCGCCTGGCAAAAGCCGGTTTCACTCGTCTCATCGTTAATCATGCTTATCTGGGTGGGCATATCCGACGCCATCTTGGCAAGGGTCATCAATGGGGCGTTCAAATCAGCTATTCTCCCGAGCCTACCGGGGGCCTGGAAACAGGTGGAGGCATTGTTAATGCGCTTCCCTTGATTGGTTCAGAAGCTTTTGTCTGTGTTAACGCAGATATCTATACCGATTATGATTTCAGTCAGCTTCAATTGCCAACTGAAAGCCTTGCTCATTTGGTGCTGGTAAAAAATAATGCCGCTCTAAATCATTTTGGTGACTTTGCTTTGTCTAGGAAAGGTATCCTAAGTAACGACCATGCAGAATATACATATTCCGGCATCGCCGTTTACCGACCTGAGATCTTTAAGAAACTGCCTCTGGGGCGTTATTCCGTTATCCCTTTATTGAGGAAGCTGACTCAGCAACAACGGCTCACAGGAGAAATTTATACCGGTCTTTGGTTTGATGTTGGCAGCCATGAACGACTGAAAGCCGTCAATAAGTTTGTCTTTTAAAACCCCAGCTCAGAATTTTATTTCATCAAGTGTCCTCATTTCATTTATAGAAGAGAAAATGGACAATTGGCACCAAAAAATGAAATGAGTGCACGCATATGGACTCATCCCTCCTGTTTACAAAACTCGCTAATTTAGCCACATTATTATAAAATTGCTCACTTCTTCATAATTGACTTATCTGGTATGTTATTCAGGACTTTTGAAATACCAACATAAAATTGACAAAATAATCATCCATTGGTTTTTAGAAGTCTATTTCTTAAAACAAGGGGCTCTGATGAAACAGATAATCATTCTTTTTTTTTCTTTAGTGTTATTTATCGGAACTGCTATGGCCGAGAATGAAAAAACCCTATTTGGCTTTGTAGAAAAAGCGACCTTAGTTGATAAAAACCTCACCTTATCTGCCAAAATGGATACGGGAGCTAAATCGGCTTCTTTAAACGCGGTCGATATCCATGAAATTGAAATTGACGATGAGCCATACCTTCGTTTCACCGTACCCACTAAAAATGGCCCGGTGGTGTTTCAAAAAAAATTTCTTGGAAATGTTAAAATCAAGGTTCGCAGCGGCGAAAGCCCATTTCGCTCATCAAAAACAGGCGCCATTAAACGGCCGGTCGTTTTAATGGATATTAAACTGGGAAATAAAGTTCGAACGATAAAAGTGAATCTTACCAACCGTAAACGGTTTAATTATCCGCTTCTTCTTGGCCGAGAAGCCATTATTGAATTCGGAGGAATCATCGATCCCTCCCGAACATTCATATCAACCTCAAACCAGACAATGGATAAAAAATGAAAAGCAATAAACGCCATGTGTATGGCCTGATTCTCACCTTGCTGGTTTCTGGAGTAAGTATTTTCCTGTATCGACATTTTTCCCTCGATGTTCCGTTAACCGATACTGAAACCATTAACAGCTGGACAGTTGAGGCCAATCTGCGTTTTACCGCCAGTCGCAACACTCCGATTAAAGCCAGCTTTACCATTCCTTATTTACCACCTTATTTTGCTATTCTTGATGAGTATTTTGTTTCCCGAAATTATGGTGTGACGACCAATCTCAGCGGTTATAACCGTCAGACAGTATGGTCCATCCGCCGAAGCAGCGGACCTCAGTCATTGTATTATCGAGCCATATTCCGTGAAACCGACAATAACGAATCTGCCCTGGGAAAGCCGCAAGCGACAAAATCTCCTCAACCCCTTGAAGAAAGTAAGAAATCTGCTGTTGATACAATAACCAGCCAGGTCAGACAAGCTTCCGCCGATATTCAAACCTTTGCCCAGAGCACGATCAGAGAATTAAATAAAAAAAGCGGTAATGCCAAATTGTTGGTGGGAAACCGCTTTGATGATGAATCTATCGTCAATGCAGCACTTTTGGTTTTAAATCAGGCCAATATTAATGCTTTATCTGTGCGGGGAATTCATTTAACACGGCAAAACAAAACCGATTTTAAATGGCTTCTAGCTGTTTATAACGGTAAGGAGTGGGCGTACATTAATCCTCTCACCGGAGCTGCGGGTTTACCAAAGAATTTTTTGGTTTGGCAGTATGGAAGCGAGCCTGTTTTTGAGTTAAACGGCGGTAAAAATCCCAAATTTACAGTGACCGTTTCACCTACTCCTATGAATGCCTTAACAATTGCCAAGTCACGGGCTTTGGAATCAGACTCACAGTTATTGCGCTTTTCACTTCTCCAGTTACCGGTTCATGTGCAGGAAACTTATAAAATATTGCTGACCGTTCCCATCGGTGCATTTATCATCTTGTTACTGCGTAATTTCATTGGTCTCAGCACATTTGGCACTTTTATGCCTGTACTGATTGCTCTGGCTTTTCGTGAAACGCATGTGATTTGGGGAGTGGTTTTATTTACCTTTATCGTCTCTGCCGGCTTACTGGTACGATTTTATCTTGATCAACTTCGACTTTTACTGGTCCCAAGGCTTGCGGCCATTCTTACCGTAGTTATACTTCTCATGGTCTTTATTTCAGTGATGAGCCATAGCTTAGGGTTGGAAACAGGTTTGTCGGTCGCCTTGTTTCCCATGATCATTTTGACCATGACCATTGAACGAATGTGTATTACCTGGGATGAGCGTGGGGCCTATGAAGCGATTAAATCAGGCATAGGAAGCCTGATCGCTGCTATTATTTGTTATTGGGCCATGAATTATCCGCCATTACAGTATTTGGTATTTGCCTTCCCGGAAACCTTATTGATATTGCTGGCTTTTATTTTGTGGTTTGGTCAATATCGCGGATATCGTTTGACAGAATTAATGCGTTTCAAGGCCCTGGCCGGAGATAACCAGCATGCTATTTAAAGTATATCGCCGTTTACGGGAGCAAGGCATCTTAAGCATCAATCAGCGCAATAGCGATTATGTGTTACGTTATAACCCAAGAAAGCTTTATCCCCTGGTGGATGATAAACTTAAAACCAAGCAGCTGGCTTTGAAAGCCAATATCCCTGTGCCTTCTTTATACATGTCGGTCAAAACAGAACATGAGATTCATTCCCTGCATGAGCATTTGAAAAAATACAAAGATTTTGTCATTAAGCCCGCAAGAGGCGCGGGAGGTGATGGTATTTTGGTTATTACGGATCGTGTGTTTAATCGTTACCGACAGGTTAATGGTAAATTGATAACAGACTCGGAATTGAACTATCATTTGTCCTGCCTTTTATCCGGCGCTTTCAGCTTGGGTGGTTACAGTGATTACGCTCTCATAGAAAAACGTGTCATTGTCGACCCTGTTTTTGCTGAAGTGAGTTATGAAGGTGTTCCGGACATACGTGTGATTACCCTTCTTGGATATCCCGCCATGGCCATGGTCCGCCTACCTACCCGCATATCCGGGGGCAAGGCAAATCTTCATCAGGGAGCGATTGGAGCCGGTATCAGCCTAAAAACAGGTAAAACTCTGACTGCGGTATTTCATAATGATATTATTGACTATCATCCGGATACGCTTCATTCAGTGGTCGATATTTCGGTCCCCTACTGGGAAAAAATACTTAAAATTGCTGCTGGCTGTTATGAGTTAACGGGTTTAGGATATTTAGGTGTTGATATTGTTCTTGATAAAGAGCAAGGGCCTATGATGTTGGAGTTAAACGCCAGGCCAGGATTAAATATACAAATTGCTAATAAAACCGGCATTTTAAAAAGATATCATCTAATAGAAAAGCGTTACGAGGAAATGCCCCATGCAGAATCCATAGAACAGCGGGTTACTTTTAGTCGCGAGTCTTTTATTTAACTCATGTTGCGCAGCATAAGCAGATGCCACCTCCGCCGCGCAGGGCTCAGCATTTACCGCTCTCTAAAGTTCGGATTTTGAAGATGATTGAGTTTTGAACTGGATTTGGAAAAAGTGTCCAATATAATTGGGATTTGAGCCTGAGGAAACCGTTTGCGCAGTTCATCCTTATTAATAAATAAGGAAAAAGTTTTTCCTCGCAGCGTAGGGATATCTCTGATAGCTATTTTTTTCTCAATGACATTGAAAGCAAGCCAGGCTGCGGAATAACCCTGCTCAAGGCCAGAAATAGCAATGGCAATCATTCCGCCATCGATAATAAATGATTCATAGACACCGACCACCGGGATACGGCTGTTTTCGTTCATCCAGGAGACCAGTTTTTGGGTGTTGATATTTTTTTTGCCATCTTTAATGGAATGATAAACAGAGACAAGCAGAATATCGGCGGTTTTGTTTGCTTCTTGTACCGCCTCTTTCCACTCATCCAATGTCTTTAAACGTTTATGTGCCACTAATTCATAAGATCCCCAGTTTTGAGAAAGCATATTCTTTTCCAGGGTTCTGGACGTAATAGAATCATCGGATAAATAGTAAATCCTTCGCTCCTGACGAAAGATAAGAGAGAGAACCTCCCTAATGGCTGCTACAGGAATTTCTTCGGTGATTCCGGTAATGTTCGGCAATTTATCATACTCTGGCCATCTTTTGTTGTCCGTAACCCCACCCATGATGATTTTTGTGTTTTTAAAACGGGTCAAATTCTGCCCTATTAGATTTTGAGCATCATTATCAAAACTGATCAACACATCAGGCTTCCAGGCATGGATGGCAGCTAAAACAGCCTTTGAAATTCGCTGTATATATACAGGCGAATTTCTACGCTTTGTGTCCATATAAAAGTAACGAAGGCTGATGTAGGCTTTGTCCTTAAACACATGGCGTATGCCTTGATTAACACGCTCAACCCAAGGCATATATTCGTTATAGCTGTGGAGAATAAAAATACGCGGCTTATGCACGCGTTGATAACCAAGAAAAGAAAAGGCGAGAATAAGAAAAACACCGGTCATGGTAGGAATAAGTGATTTTATCCTCATAAAACACCCATCACATGCCATGCCGGTATACTTATTAATATTGCCGCAAGACGAATAAAAACAAACCAGAAATTAATCATAAGGGTGGGTCTGAGATGATAGGCCTTATGGCTTGCAGTCGTCTCTTCATAGCAAAGATAATAGCTTGACTGATAGGGAAACACCCATGCTTCGGTAGCCATTAGTACAATAAAAGCAATTAACCAGGTATTTAAAACAGAATGTTGGGCTATCGGCAAAAAAACCGTAAATAATAAAGCTGGGGCAGCCATTGTGCCAAACAGAAAACCTCCAAGCCAACTTAAAATATAAATAAGAATCATAAACCATACGGGCTCATCTTCGGCAATATTGGTTAACCAGGTAAAATTGTCAATAATCCAGCTATCAATACCAATTTCCTGAACGCATTGCATAATGCCGATGATGGCTCCCAGATAAAATAAGAAAGGCCAGTTAATACTGCTTTTAAAATCCTGCTTATTGAGAATGCCTGAGGTCAATAAAACAAAAAAGATGGAAAAACTGATCCAGGCACTCGGGATCTGATGCCAGGAAGAAGAGATTAAACCGAACAGCAGGGCAAAAATACTGATAAGGGCCGCCCACTCATTAATTGACAATGCTCCTAAACGTAATAATTCCTTTCGAATCGTGACAAGATTAATGTGAATGGGTTCATCACTGCGAAACATCCAACTGCTCATGATAAAAAAAGCCAACATAAGAATGAAAGCAGGCAGCGCTGCGGCAGTTAACCAGTTTAACCAGCCATATTGCCATTGAGCTTGTTCTGGCAACATACCAAAAAGGACGAAATTGCTGGATTTTCCAGTCAAAAAAATCACTGACAATAAAATACTGCCGTTAAAAGCGGCACAGGCCAAACCATTCGCAGCTATACTATAAGGCTTAAATCCAGCCGTTTTTCTCATGTCCTCCAGCAAATGAGCAATCAAGGAAACCCGCGAGCTTTGGGCGGTCATCACTGGCGTCATTAAAGCGCCTATACCAAAGATGACCATTTGCAGTAACATGCGATGTTTAGGCAAGTGATTTAAGGTGAGCAAGGAGAGCCGATAGAACAATCTTGATTTGACGATTACAGCGCCAATACCAAACACACTCAGGGCCATGAAAAAACTGTCAGACTCAAAGCCTGACAACAACACTGGCTGAGGCGCTAAACCCAGTAGCATTGTGGATAAAATAACAAAAACGGCGGGCGCATATTCCGGCACAAGACGAAAAATCCACATGATAAGCGCGGCGGAGAAAATCACCATAAAATTGATGCAGGCCCAATTCAGGAGAGTACTCTTAAGCAGCCACCATAAAATGGCCGGAATAATAACAGCCAAAGACCAACCAGCCACCTCCAGCATGTGATTTCGATGTTCTGTTGACCCCATGGATTTTAGCGTTTAAAAAATAGTCACTATTTTAGGACAACGGGATTAAATTGCAATGTTTCGTCCTGATTTTCTATGATTATGAAGTCTTTTCCGAGTTTTACTTCCATTTTCGGTGGGTTCTTGTACTTTTTTCTTTAAAAATGATCCGCAGTAAAACTAGAAAAATACTCCTATTCCGAAAAATTGCTCTTTAAAACGACAAATTGATTAAACGACTAAAATATCCTAGGTTATTAGATAAATGGATAGCGAGAATGACATTTTGAATACAAGGAAAATAAAAAATAAGGCGGGACTGCATTTATTTAATCTGGTGGGATTTGAAGTCCGACTGGACCCATCCTGGTTCATCCTTGCCTTATTGGTTTGCTGGACGCTTGCTGCGGGATATTTTCCTTTCTACTTTCCCAAACTTACTACATTCACCTACTGGCTGATGGCCATTGCCGGTGCCATAGGGCTTTTTTTATCGATTGTTCTTCATGAATTATGCCATTCCCTGGTTGGGCGTTATTATGGTATTCCGATTGGCGGTATTACGCTTTTTATTTTTGGCGGCATTGCTCATATGAATGATATGCCCCCTAACCCCAAATCAGAGTTTTTTATGGCGATTGCAGGCCCTCTGTTCAGTATTGCCTTTGCTTTTATTTTATTTTATTTATTCCACATGGGTATCTATCTACATTGGCAAACAGCAATTACGGGCGTCATTCAATATTTGGCCATGATCAATTTAGTCGTAGGCATTTTTAATCTTTTGCCAGGGTTTCCCTTAGATGGCGGGCGTGTCTTTCGCTCCCTTTTGTGGTGGTGGAAAGATGATGTGAAATGGGCGACGGACATTGCCTGTAAAGGTGGGAAATTTTTTGGCTATTTATTAATGGGCTTCGGCATTGCGCAGTTTATTTTAGGCGCTTTAATTGCCGGCATCTGGATGTTTGTGCTCGGTTTTTTTATTGAACGAATTTCAAAAATGTCTTACAAAGAATTATTAATAAGGCAAATTTTTGCTGACGAATCGATCAGAAAATATGTCAAGACCGATGTGGTTGCAGTAAAACCTGACATGAGTCTTGATGAACTGAGTGAACATTATTTCTATCGTTACTATCACAGCTTTTATCCCGTGGTTGATAAGGAAAAACTTGTCGGTTGCATTTCACTAAATGACATAAAAAAACACGATAAACAGACATGGTCATCATTGACTGTCAGAGATGTTATGCAGGATTGTTCTTCCTCCGCAGTGATTGATGTAGAGACAGCCGCCATGAAAGTTCTGCAAAAAATGAGTACTGAAAACATTCGCCGTATACTTGTTACTGATAATGGTAAGCTATATGGCATGATTACTCTTGAAGACATGACGGATATTATTTCCTTACGCACAAGCCTGGAAGAATAAAAACCATTGTGCCTAAATGTATTCAGCTAACGTCAAACCCCTCAGGTCTTGCGCAGGCTCAGAGCGATTAAAATATAAGCCCAGCCATTGATGATAAGCTCAATGGCAATCAACAAGCCAATAAACCACAAGCCACTGAGAGGCCATTGCATAAGGATAAGAATACCGAGTATAAGTGCAGCGATCCCAGCAAGAAACATCCAGCCCCAACCTTTGACCTCTTTAAGTAAAAAAGCCATCAACAGACGACTAACTCCTATGATGATCAAAACGATAGCAAGAAAAGCGGTGATAAGAGTCGAAGCAAGCAAAGGATCATAGATGACCAAAGCGCCACCAGCAATATAAAAAAGGGCAATGATGATCTGCCAGAAAACACCCTTCCATTTTTTGTATTTAACTGCATCAACCGCTTGTGATACCCCAGCACATATCAGCAAAACACCAAAAAAAATCATGCTGACGATGGTCAGTCCAATGACCATAGCCAGACCAATGGTCCCTAAAATGACAAACAAAATCCCTAATCCTAAGAGCCAACCCCAATGATGAGGAATAAGACCGACATTCGCGGAAAATTGGTTTTTATTGGCTGAGTTTTGCATAAATTTCCTTATTTAATAGGCATTCCCTGACAAATCATTTTGCATTGTTTTATCGATTTTTTCCAGTGTCATGTCAAACCACCAAAAAATCACAACCTCTTTAAAAAAACTAATTCAAAAGAGCTAAAAAGATCCTTCTTCACAACGTTTATAAATTGCAGGATAAGGGAAAATCATGTAGCATCCCGAGCTTGGCTAAGGATGGATGGATTGAGCAGATGGATTGTGCTCTCTTTTTATTCTGAATGGGTGTTTATTTTATGCCGTCCACTCTTTATGATCAGTTTGAACAACAAGCAAAATCAACCCCATCTAAGCCTTGTTTAAGTAATGGTAAGAAAACATTCAGTTACGCTCAAGCCCTCGAACTCATCGATGTGATTTCCTGCCAACTGCAGAGAAAGGGCGTGCAATCGGGGAATATTGTCGCTATTTATAGCGAAAAAAACATCACTTCCGTGCTGTCTTTTCTGGCTATTTCCAGACTTGGTGCCACTGTATTGACGCTTGATACGGCTTTTCCGGCTAAGATGCTTTCATTTGTATTAGAAGATGCAAACGTTCAATGGATCATCAGTGAACATACCTTTCCGGTGAAGGTGTCTTTACCTGTTCTATTTTTCTCTGAGCTCATGGCAAAAACTGAGTCATCCTTCACAAACTGCCATACACCTGTTCCAGCTCCTGCCTGGCTGGTTTATTCATCCGGCACGACAGGAAATCCAAAAGGCATTGTCATTTCCCATCAGGCCATATTGTCTTCCATCTTTAGTCGTTACCAGTTCAGCGATTATCAAAGTAACGACAAGGTAGCTTGTTCCATTTATTTTTACTGGGAAGTTTTTCGTCCTTTATTTCGTGGAGCTTGTGTGTATGTCATTGAGGACCGTTTACTGCTGGATATAAAAAATTACACTGCCTTTATTCATCAACATGGCATCACTGAAACTTTGTGGACACCTTCTTATGCCCAGATGTTGTTACAATGCCTTGATTTTGAGCAGCTCAGATGCTTGTTACCGCTCAAGCGGGTCTGGTTAAACGGAGAAGTGGTTTGCCGTCAGCTAACAGAAGAAGCCTTGGCGAAATTAAGTCATATCGACTTTTTTAATCTTTACAGTATTTCTGAAACTTTTGATGTGGCTGCCCGCTCTCTTTCTCACCAGAACATATCGGAGGATGGATTTGCCAGTATAGGTTATCCTCTTTCACAAGTTGAAGCCCTGGTTTTGAATGAAAATGAACAACGCTGCTTACCCCGGGAGCAAGGCGAACTGTATATCAGCAGCCCTTTTTTAGCGAACGGCTATTTAAATCAGAATGAACTTCAGAAACAAAGTTTTAAAGATGTGCACATTGGGGGTAAAAAGAAACGTTTTTTTAAAACCAAGGATGTGGCCCGACAAAATGAGGATGGTGAAATTTTTATACTGGGCCGCAATGATCATGTGGTTAAGCTGCGTGGCTATAATATATCCTTGTTAGCCATTGAAGATACGATAAAGCAACATTTGCCAGTAAGACAATGTGTGGTGACAATTGAAGGACATCATCCTGTCAGCCAGATGATCGTTGCTTTATTGCAACCAGAGAATTTGGATACCTTTATAAGCACTTATGAACTGGACATAGCGTCTGGCTTGTCCGCCAAATTACAGGCGTTTTTGAAGTCTTTTCTGCCTCACTATGCCATACCGGTTAAATTTTCCTGTGTTCATTCCTTACAGTGGAATCGCTATTCAGCCAAGTTGGATAGAAAAAACACCAAACAATCAGCGATAGGCGAGACAGTTAGCACTCATGCAAGTCAATCCAATGCAATCGCCTTAAAAGGAATCTGGCATGAAGTGTTGCAGCTCCCACAAGAATTGATTCATGAAAACAGTGATTTTTTTGTCCTCGGTGGCCATTCTCTACAAGCCATACAATTTATCCAGCGTTTCAATCAGCATTTTATAAAGAAACTGGATCTAAACCGTCTGTACCAGTTACCTGTTTTTGCAGAGCAGCTTTATTGGTTAACTAATGACGAGCCTCCTGAGAATTCTTCAAATACGTCTTATATTTTGAATGACGCAAACGTTCAGTTTTCTTCTTCTGTAAAGCCACCTCGTCATTCAAATTTAGCCACGGCAAAAACCGTATTTATCACCGGCACCACCGGTTTTCTAGGCGCACATTGGCTGGCTTCCTGTCTGAAACAGACGGCTTGTCGGTATTACTGCCTGATTCGCTGCGAGAACAAAGAAAGAGGCTTTCATCGATTGAAAGAGACATTTAAAAAATATCGACTGGACACCTCACTTCTTAATGGGCGAATCGAGGTCATTCCTGGCACCCTTATTGAGCCGCAATTTGGACTTGAAGCAAAAAACTGGGATTTTCTGACTCATGAAATAGATGTTATCTTGCATGCCGCAGCCACCGTTAATCTTTTATACCCCTACGACAAGCTAAGAGCATCTATCGTTGAAGGTACCAAAACAATATTGACCCTGGCCACGACCCAGTCATTGAAACCTACGGTCCTCATCTCCTCAGATGCCGTTTTTTCTCATGCGGCTCATAGAAGTGCGTCTTTCTTGCCCAAATCCTCATTTTATCATTTAAGTTACGGTTATGCGCAGGCAAAATGGATACAGGAGCAGCTGGTTCAGGCTGCCGCTTCAGCCTGTCAATTACCCTATTGCGTCGTGCGCCTCGGCAATTTATCAGCCTCCTTAAAAACTGGTATAGGCAATGATCAGGATGCCAATCATCTATTAATGAAATGGATTAAACAACAGGGATATCTTCCACAAAATATATTCTTAGAGTTTACGCCGGTGGATTTGATCGCCGATGTTTTAAGCAAACAATGCCTAAACAAAATAGAAGCCGATGTCTTTTCTTTAAGCCAGTTAAATTGCTGCCGCGAAAGAGAAATAAGTGCTTTGCTTGCCGATTGGCCATTAAGAAGCATTCAAGAACAGGATTGGCTGCAATTGTTGGAAATTCATGAACCTGCTCTGCATGCTCTCTGGCAGATTGAGAATTTATTTTCAGCAAAAGCTTATACCCTTAAAGATGATAGCAAAAGAGAGTGTTATTCTGAGTCATTGACCTTATCGCCTCATAAATTACGACATTCACTTCTGCTTTTAGCCGAGCAACAGGAAACTATATTAACCCATGAAAAGGAAAAGGCATGAACGGCTGGCAAAATAAAACCATACTCATTACAGGAGCTGGCAGCGGGATAGGTTTGGCTTTGGTCAAAAAGGCGCTTGCTGAAGGCGCCAATGTCAGCGCCCTTGTCCGTCGACCAAATGAAGAATTGCAAAAGGTTTCACAGTCCTTTCTTTTGTATCAAGGCGATGTAAGGAGTCGAGAGGATATCAGAAATTGGCTGCTCCGCTCACTGGAAACATTCAATACCATCGATGTGGTCATTAATAATGCCGGTGCGATGTATTATATGGACATCACACAACCAGACTATCAGCAAATGAAAACCATGATTGACACTAATTGTCTGGGTTTTATTCATCTGATTCAGGAGGTTCTTCCTCAACTATTGAAATCGCCAAAAGGGCACTGGATCAATATTACTTCTGATGCTGGCAGACAAGCTTTTCCAGGGCTTGCAATTTATTCCGGCACGAAAGCCTTCGTAGAATTCAGTGCACGCGCCATGCGACAGGAACTCATGAAACATCAGATTAAAATCACTAATATCCAGCCAGGAAATGTGCAAACTCCCTTACATAATAAGTCAACCGACAAAGAGGCCGTTGAACGTTACGGCACCATTGATTCAGGACAATATTTAGCACCAGACGACGTGGTCAACGCCATTCATTTCGCTCTGGCAACACCTTTTGAAGTGGCAGTGAATGAGATATTGATAGAGCCATTTTCAGAAAGTATTTAGATGGAAGCCAACCATCGAGAAAAACTTTTTCAGTTCATTACTCACTCATGTTACGCACTAAACCTTGCTGCTCCCTGAAATTTAATTAAAATTTCATCCCTGATTTTTAGGGAGGAAGATTTAATGGATATGCTTGATATTTATAGTGACTATTTGATTTGCCAGAATAAATATGCAACAGCTACAGGTTTATCGGAGATGTTGGATGGTGAATTTGCTCACGACAAGGTGACACGATTTTTACGACTACAAGATTTTGGTTCCAAAGCGCTCTGGAATTATGTCAAGAAGTCAGTCAGGGAGAGTGAAGCATCAGACGGTGTTCTTTTATTGGATGACTCGATTGAGGAGAAGCCTTACACGGATGAGAATGAAATTAATTGTTGGCATTATTCCCATGCTAAAGGTGATGTGGTCAAAGGGATTAATATCCTGACCTGCATGGTTCGGTATGGTGACTTCAGTGTTCCTGTTGGTTATGAAGTTATCAAAAAAGACGTTGCTTTTTGTGACATTGAAACAAGGCAAGCTCGCAGAAAGTCATCCACGACTAAAAATGAACTTTTTCGCAAGCTTATCGCACAAGCGGTTAGTAATCATGTGTTGTTTGACTTTGTACTTGCGGACAATTGGTTTGGCTCGAAGGCCAATATGGCTTACATCCATAATGACCTTCAAAAATCGTTTATTATTGGGATTAAATCTAATCGAACCTTAGCTTTATCCAAAAACGACGCCAACAACGGACGGTACACAAAAGTCAGAGAATTAGAGCTTGAAGAGGACATAGCCCACACAGTCTATCTCAAGGGATTAGACTTCCCAGTGAGGCTTTTGAAGAAAATTTTCAAAAACGAAAATGGTTCTACAGGGGTTCTCTATCTCGTTTCTAATGACATGACCAGCAGTGCCGAACGTCTTTATGAAGTGTACCAGAAACGGTGGCGGATTGAAGAGTATCACAAGTCAATTAAACAAAATGCAAGCCTGAACAAGTCTCCAACCCGTACGGTTAAAACACAATCCAACCATATCTTTGCCGCAATCATTGCATACTGCAAACTGGAAATGATGAAAATAAAGACAAAATTGAATCACTTTGCCATCAAGTACAAATTAATACTCAGGGCTAACCAAATTGCTATGCAGGAGTTAAAAAATATGGCTCGTTAAAGTCGATTGTGCGTAACATGAGTTACTCATGTTATGAAAAAAGACGCTCTTTCTGTGCTCTGGTCAAACGGATGGTCAGCAGCCATTCCCCGGACTCATTAATGGACTCATCCAGCACGGCTCCAAGCTCATACAGCCGAGCTCTTAATTTGGCCTCCCCTGGGCTGAGAACAATTTTTTCAATCACAATTTGACCATGCAACTGCTCAGCGATCACACCTTTAAGCAAATCCAGTCCAGCACCCGTAGCCGCCGATACCCATACTTTGACATATTGACCCGTGTAATCCACTTTCGACTCCCAGCCTTCCTGTAAATCGATCTTGTTAAAAACCTGTATCAATGGAATGTCATCGACTTTTAATTCTGCCAGTACCTGCTGGACGGACTGCACCGTATCACGCCAGTTAGGATCAGAAATATCAATAACGTGCAATAACAAATCCGCTTCCTGCGTTTCTTCAAGAGTGGCTCTGAAGGCCTCGATCAGATGATGGGGAAGCTCGCGAATAAAACCTACGGTATCGACCAGAATGGCATCAGAGGAACCCGGCAATTCCAATTTGCGCATGGTAGGGTCAAGGGTGGCAAATAACTGATTAGCCACGTATATTTTTTCATGCGTCAGGGCATTAAACAGAGTAGATTTGCCGGCATTGGTATAGCCAACCAGTGATACAGTCGATAGTGCTGCCTTGCGACGGGCTTGTCGGCTTTGATCCCGGCTGCGCCTGACTTTTTCCAGACGTTTATGTATGGATTTTATGCGCTCTCGCAAAAGGCGGCGGTCTGTTTCTAACTGTGTTTCTCCAGGGCCACGAAGACCGATTCCACCTTTCTGCCTTTCCAGGTGTGTCCATCCTCTGACAAGGCGAGTAGAAAGATGCTGTAATTGTGCAAGTTCAACCTGTAGTTTACCTTCAAACGTTCTTGCCCGTTGGGCAAAAATATCGAGAATCAAACCGCTTCTATCCACCACACGACACTGTAAAAGCCGCTCCAGATTGCGCTCCTGGGAGGGTGATAATTCATGATTAACCAACACTAAATCGGCATTTAAGGCCGCCACCTGCTCCTGTATTTCCTTAGCCTTACCTAAGCCTACATAATATTTGACTTCAGGAGTGGCGCGTGCGCCTCTGATAATACCCATTATTTCGGCATTAGCAGAACGCGCCAGTTCTTCAAACTCAGCCAAAGCTTTTTCACTATCAATACCAGGAAGGCCTAATTGGACCAAAATGGCACGCTCACCACCCTGCCACCGTTCAAACAACTCTGTTCACCTCTGCCATTAAAGATGGGTTAGTCTGCCATAGTTCCGCTTTCCTCACCAGAGGGAAGCTTGATCATTTTCGCAGGCACAACCGTGGAAATGGCATGCTTGTAGACCATTTGCGTAATGGAATTTTTCAACATCACCACGTATTGATCGAAGGAGTCCACAACACCATGTAATTTTATGCCATTCACCAGAAAAATCGAAACCGGAACCTTCTCCTTACGGAGTTCATTTAAGAAAGGATCCTGCAAATTATGATTCTTTGACATTGCCTCGCTCCTTATTATTTTTATTAAAGGCAACAACGTTTAACTTTATTTTCGACCTTTTACATAAAAACTTTAGACCAGTTTTCATGACAGAGTGAAATGAATTCGTTACTATAAATATACCTGTGATACTTCAAAGTATTACAGGTATAAACCAATTTTTTTAAAACCCTAGTTCAGAGCTATTTCGGCTGTGAATCACGAGAAATCAACGTTATGAGGAATAATTCTGAACTGGGGTTTTTTAAAATAAATTGGCAGAAATTAATCTTTTTAACGATTTTATAAAAGGAGATTTACATGGGACGATTTACTTTTAAACAAATACTGGGCATGGAAGATCCATACAAGGAGCTTATCGATCAAGATGAAGAAGGACTGGCGGAGCACGCTGAGGAATTAAATCAACTGAGTCAGGAAGAGATGCGGCAAGTGGCCACAAAACTTGTCCTAAATTGCCCCGATGAAAACATAAGGGCACTCGGCAAACAAAAAGAAGCTTTACGCAGTCATATCACAAGCACCGTGCCCAGTTTTTACAGCGTTCTTTCTCAAGCCTATACCGTGCGTATGAATGTCTATGCTTTATTGGATGAAAGAAATAAGAAGCCTTATCAGATCTTCACACGCGAATTTAATGCGGATCTTTATAATCAGTTTCCTGAGCTGTTCAACTCTTTGCTTAAGGGGCATGAAAGTGAGATTGGCCAAAGACTGGCTCAGAATGAAAGCAGCTTAAGTGAAATTGCAAAGAAACTTGAGCAATTAAGCCAGAATGCTGTGGATAAAGATGCGCCTGTTAAGTTGTTGGCGAAAGCATTTAATGAAGAAGCAGAAGCGACCCATCAAAAGTTTCAATCCACCGCAAGAGAAGGAAGGGAGCGTTTTGGTACATTTTCCCCTGTGACTTCTTCTCCAACCCCACCGTTAAGAGAAAACAACGAAGAAGAGACGAAACAATCTCGTTGTTTCCCTTCTTGCACTATTCTTTAGAAGCTGTTGACATTTCGTTTTCGCGATCTCGTTCAAGTGCCTAGGTGCCGCGGTTTATCTGCGGCATCCATGAGATTTCTGAATACCCCAAGGAGATATTTCAACCGATTCTTTGAGATATTTCTTACAAATCGCTCCGCATAATGCCTAATGAAAAGCCTAAGGAAAGCTTTATACTGAAAAACATAAGGATGACACGGATAGTCTGACAGGAGGTCAAGTAAGGGACCAGCACAGTGGATGTGCTTCGCCGCAAGGATGCGGCCTTTTTTATGTTTGTCGACATGTCACCACCGGCAGGCTAGACCAGCTTGTTGTGTAAGCCGGGGATTTTAATGCCGCATTCCCAAGCCAGGACATACGGTAGCCTTCTGCGGCCAGTTTAATGGAATGACGACCATATTTCTGCTTGATGCTGTCAAATGCCATCATTAATTGTTCTTTTTTCTCCGATGCAATGGAGTCCCTCTGGTGAAATATATCCAGCTGGACATGATGTTTACTAAGCAATTGCTCTAACCGAACACCTACTTTTTTATAGTGAAAACCACAACGAAACAGTTTTTTTAAGCCTTCTTTAGCCCTTTTAGTCAACAAACGAACATCGTCAGTAGGGACCGTCAACTGCAATTCAATGCCGTTATAATACTGGGGTAAGTCCTGACGAAAGCGATTAGTCAAAAGAAAAACGGATAAATACTGAGCAAGAAGATGATTCTCCCTTAGTTTTTCGCAGGCTCTGGCACAGTGGTAACTCACAGCTTGCGCAAGATTTTCAAAGTCCGTTTGCATGTCTGCAAAGCTTCGCGATGACATGATGCTTTTTCTTGGTGAAATATCGTCAGTGTCCAAACAGGATATCCCTTGAAGTTCCATTGCCGTACGTTGCAAAGTGACATTAAACCCAGCCCTTAAAAGATAGGGATTTGCCATGGACAGATCATAAGCGGTGTAAATCCCCCGTTGCAGAAGTTTTTTATGCCATCTGCGCCCAATCCCCCAAACTTCGCCTACATCAATATGCTTTAACCATTCCCGTTGATTGCTGATATCAAAGACAGGGATTTTCAGTTTCTTTTTACATATATGGTTGGCTATTTTAGCCAGTGTTTTGCTCGGGCCAATTCCGATGGATACAGGAATACCAACAGCTTTTAAAATTTTTCTTTGCAAATCGGTACAAAAAATATCAGAGGTTATCCCGGGCAGAGAGCGCAAATCAAGGAAAGCCTCATCAATGGAATAGATTTCAGTCTCCGGCCAGGCACTTTCAATCACGGACATGACTCGTCGAGAAAGATCACCATACAGAACAAAATTGGAGGAAAAAATATGCACTTGATACCGCTTGCATAAGGTTTTCACCTGAAAATAAGGCTCTCCCATTTTAATGCCTAAAGCTTTGGCTTCATTGGAACGGGCAATGACACAACCGTCGTTGCTGGAAAGCACCACCACCGGTTTATCGCGCAAATCCGGGCGAAACAAACGCTCGCAACTGACAAAAAAGTTATTGCAATCAATAAGTGCATACATGATTAACTCATCTGATGAATTACGTGAGTCACCACACCCCAAATGACTAACTCCTGTTCTTCAGTAATATCTATTGGCTGATAACTGCTGTTTTCCGGAAGCAACTGCACTCTTCCGCCCCTATTGGCCAGGCGTTTAACGGTTAATTCACCATCGATAGCAGCAATGATGATTTTGCCATGCGTTGCTTCCAGACTCTTATCAACGATAAGCATGTCGCCGGATTGAATTCCGGCTCCTGACATGGAATCCCCTAAGGCGATGACAAAAAAAGTAGACGCGGGATGTGCAATTAAATGACTGTTCAGATCCAGGCAAGTTTCAATATAATGATCGGCTGGTGAGGGAAATCCAGCCTGAACTTTACTGGTATAAAGAGGCCGTTGATATATTTCTCTTTCTTTTTGCTGTAACAGGTTTTTAACTTCATTTAAGCGCGAAAGAGGAACACGAATGGGCTTGGTTGCCTCACCATACAGACCACCTCCTTTCGGACGTCCAGCACCTGCTCGCTTACCACCATGCTGAGTACTCATAGACACACCTCTTGATTAATGCACGTTAATCAAGAACGATAGAATGAAAAAATGATTTTGTAAAGCAATTTGTATAGGTCAGGCTTAAAAAATAATATGGGCATGCCAACATTGGCGCAAAACCACATCTTATCTTCGTAAACGACGAATGGAAATAAAGCGCAAAGTTAAGAAAAATTGTTTAATTAATGTGGTTTTTTTATCTGCTATTTTTGAACAATAATAAATCTTGTCGTATAATTTGTATACATCAAACGGCTGGGATGCAATCATGAAAAAGGTATTCATTGCTGCACTTTTGTTATTACCCACGATGTTTCTAACCAGTTGTTCCGTTCGCACCACCACAGGCGTTACCACTTATAGTACAGGCGTATATTACACTCCGGCCTATTATCGCAGCGGAATATATACCCCTGCTTATTATCCTGGCAGCCCATACTGGGGCAGCAGGACCGTTTACTGGGGAACCCGCGGCTATTGGGGCGGATATCATCCTTACTGGCGTGGTTATCGAGGATATTACCGTTACCGCCTCTACTACTGAGCCTATGGGGGCAATGAATCCAGGTTAAAGCTGCCTGGATCTCTTGCCTCTGTGAATGGACATGACTTATTCCTTGGCGCGAGACACATATTCACCTTTGCGCGTGTCCACTTTAATCAATTCACCAATCTGCACAAATAACGGTACACGAACCACAGCTCCTGTCTCTAAAGTCGCTGGTTTTCCGCCTCCACCAGATGTATCCCCTTTTAAGCCCGGATCCGTTTCGGTAACTTCCAGGACAACAAAATTCGGTGGGGTGACCTGTAAAGGTTCATTGTTCCATAAGGTTACTGCACATATATCCTGCTCTTTCAGCCATTGTGCGGCATCAGAGACAGCTTCAGCACCGGCTGCATATTGTTCAAAGGTATCAGGAACCATAAAATGCCAAAATTCACCATCGTTGTACAGGTACTGCATTTCAACTTCCACCACATCTGCGGAAGGGAGAGTCTCTCCGGATTTATAGGTTCGCTCTACCACGCGTCCCGTTTTTAAATTACGTATTTTTGCTCGTGTAAATGCTTGCCCTTTTCCAGGCTTGACGAATTCACATTCCAAAATATTACAGGGGGCGTTGTCCACCATCACTTTCAAACCAGGTTTAAATTCATTTGTACTATAAGTCGCCATAGGTGCTCCATTAATCACAGGAATTGAAAAAAACAGAATGACATTTCTTCAGAATTGACCTTATACAGGCAGTCTGTACAGGTTGAGGTTTTGATTCTTTTTAGTTAAAGTTCACGCAGTTTATCAAGACTATGACATAAATGCGAGATTCCTCTTCTTCCTGGCAAAAAGTTCTGGCCCAAGGCTTTAGTTGTGCGGCTGAATTGCTAAGCTTTCTAAAACTTCCCGCAGAGTATGGCAGTTCATTTGCTGAAACCAGCTTTAAAACCCGCGTACCCCGAAGCTTTGCCGAACGCATGCAAAAAGGAGATCCTTTTGACCCGCTATTACGTCAAGTCCTTGCCGTCAGTAAAGAAGAAGAGGATATACACGGTTACAGCCATGATCCTCTGCAGGAGAGAGAATCCAATCCAGTCAAGGGCTTAATCCACAAATATCATGGTCGGGTACTTTTAACATTAACGGGAAGCTGTGCAGTTAACTGCCGTTATTGCTTTCGCCGTCATTTTCCCTACCAAGAGAATAATCCCGGAAGGCGGGGATGGCAGGCAGCTATGAGCTATATTGCAGCCAATAAAAGCATTTACGAGGTCATTTTAAGCGGTGGCGATCCCTTACTTGCTTCAGATGAAGTCATTGGTGAGCTATTAAACCAACTGAATGAGATTCAACATCTTCAGATTTTGCGGCTACACACCCGTATACCGGTTGTCCTTCCTGAGCGCCTTGATAGTGAGTTACCGCGACTGCTTCAGGTCTCCCCCCTGCAGAAAGTCATGGTCATTCACAGCAATCACCCGCAAGAACTCGACCCCTCAGTGGCGAAAGCCTGTCAGCAATTAAAACAGGCAGGCTGCCAGCTGTTAAACCAATCCGTCCTACTGGCGGGAGTAAATGATAAAGCCCAAACCTTAGCTGACTTAAGCCAACGCTTGTTTCAGTTGGGCGTCATGCCATATTATTTACATCTTTTGGATAAAGTCCGGGGCGCTGCTCATTTTGATCTGCCTTTAAGCCAGGCCCTGGCCATTTATCGTGAATTACAGACACTTGTTCCAGGCTATTTATTGCCGCGGCTGGCTCGGGAGGAACCCGGGCTCAAAAACAAGACCTTGCTCATTTAACCTCATAAACATCACGCCTGGTGAATGGCTGGATTTGAGTGCTGAGTTTAATTCTCCCCCTTGGTATAATACTCAATGAGCTTTTCCTGTGCACAATAGCCTCCCTGATTTAAAGGTTTATAGCTGCCGTCCGGCTGCATTTCCCATGTATAGCTGTTGTCCTTAAGATAATTTTTGATAATGTCCTGCTTGATTCTTTTTTGTATCTCTTCATCCAGAACAGGAAACATGATTTCAATGCGGTTATACAGGTTTCTTTCCATTAAATCTGCACTGGAACAAAAATATTTTTCTTTATCACCGCTGCGAAAATAATAAACACGATGATGTTCAAGAAATTGACCAATATATGAAAGCACGCGAATACGTTCAGACACTCCGCTTATACCGGGCCTCAGACAGCAAATCCCTCGAACCAGCAAGTGAATGGTCACTCCTGCCTGGGAAGCACTGTATAAAGCCTTTATAATACTTTTATCCGTTAATCCATTCACTTTAATAAAAATCTCAGTTTCAGCGCCTTTTTTTGCTTCCACTGCCAATTCATCTATCTTTTGCAACAAGTATTTATGCAAGGTAAAAGGGGCATACCACAAGGATTTTAATTTAATGGCTTTTCCCAAACCTGTGAGTTGTTTAAAAATGGCTTGTATATCGGAGACAATATTGGGCTCACAGGTTAACAAACCAAAGTCCGTATACCTTTTTGCTGTTTGTTCATGGTAATTCCCTGTCCCCATATGAACATAGCCTTTTAATTTTCCATGGGTTTTACGAACAACCAATGTCATTTTTGCATGGGTTTTATAACCTACTACTCCATACAGCACCAATACGCCGGCATCATGTAATCGACTGGCCAGCTTCAGGTTGGATTCTTCATCAAAGCGGGCACGAAGCTCGATCACAGCAGTGACTTCTTTCCCGGATCGGGCTGCATTAACCAGAGCATCCACCATAACCGAGCCAGAGTGCGTTCGATACAGGGTTTGACTGATGGCCAATACATCAGGGTCAGTCGTCGCCTGCCTTACGAAATCGATCACCAATTCAAAGCTTTGATAAGGGTGATGTAAAAAGATGTCACGCTCATCCAGGACATCAAATAAACAATGTTCAGATTTGGCTGATTTAGGATATTTCGGAATGAAAGCCTGATAATTCAAATCGGGCCGATTAATGCTGTTAACCGCTTTCAAATAACGCTGTAAATTAACAGGCCCGTCGCAATAATAAGCATCCTCATGTCTTAGATGATGTTTCTGCAATAAAAAATCAACGATCTTATCTGGACACTGTTTATCAATTTCAAGTCGAACCACATCGCCATAATGACGGGAAAAAATTTGTTTCTGTAAAGCTTCAGCCAGATCTTCAATTTCCTCTTCCCGCAAAAACAAATCACTGTTACGTGTCAGTCGAAACGAGTAGCAACCACTGATATCCATTCCAGGAAACAAACTGTGTACATGCGTTTTAATAATGGATGATAAATAAACAAAAGTATCGCTCTCACCACAAAGTTCTGAAGGTAAATGGATCATTCGCGGCAGAGAGCGAGGCGCATGGACAACGGCATAGTCAATACTTCGATTAAACGCATCCTTGCCACTTAATGAAACGATAAAGTTAAGACTTTTATTCAATAATCTCGGGAAAGGATGAGCCAGATCAAGAGCAATTGGACTTAAGATAGGTAATATTTCATTTTTAAAATAATGCTTTGACCATAAATGAATATCATCCGTCCACTGTCGGGTTTCCAAAAAATGAATATTCTCCTTACGCAATTGCGGTAACAGTCTTTTATTAAAGGTTTGATAGAGTTGATCACTTAGCTCGTGAGCTTTTTTACTGATTTGATGAAAAGCTTCATCCACATAAAGACCATCTAAAGAACGCTTGTTAGAAGCAAGGAGCATTTGTTCTTTCAGTCCGGCAACCCTTATCTCAAAAAACTCATCCAGATTGCTGCTGCATATGGCTAAAAAACGCATTCGTTCCAATAAGGGAACACGCTCATCGCTTACCAGCGACAACACCCGTTCGTTAAATGCCAAGGCAGAGAATTCGCGGTTAATGTAATATTCCGAACTGTCCAGATCTTTGGTCAATGAGCAACTCCTGCTATACACTTCATTATTAAAGTTTAAATTAAGGGACGAGAAAAAAACATATCCCTATAAAAGCAATAAAGCCCCAGAAGGGTGAAAGATTAAGATAAATTAGCGCTAGAAAAAACAGCAGGCTAACAAAAGCCACTGGAATTGAAAAATACAGGCCAAAGACACCTTGTGCTACAGCAAATGAAGCCGCCGCCAATAAAGCCAGGGCACCGTATTGCACCGAAATCATGATCTTGCGTGTAAAGGGGTTATCATGGACCGTCAGCAGTTGATAGCCAATGACAGCCAATATAAGACCAGGTAAATTCAGACAGGCAACAGCAACTAACAACCCCGGCAATCCTGCAGCCTTATAACCAATCAAAGCCGATAATTTGACGGCCGTTAATCCCGGGAACAAAAAGCTTGAACCCACCATACGAACAAATTCTTCCGGCAGAATCCAATGGCGGTACGTAACAGCCTCATATTCTATCAGTTTCAGCATAGAATTGCCGCCGCCTAAAGATATAATGCCTATTTTGCCAAAACTGCACATCAGTGCATATAAGGTTTTTATCATAAGTCCATCATTTGTTTCAGAAAACTGACATAATCGCAGGATTTTTGCTCATTGAGCAAGCGCTTGCCTAAAGATTGAATCAATGGAAAACAACGCCCGGAAAGACAGACACTGAAATAGATATGATTTTTAATACTTAATCTTGCAAACTCGAGCTTAATTCCTGGCTCAAACCGTAATTTACAAGTCAGTGTCTCTTTTTCAACATCCAGTCTGCGCCCTTCTTTTTGAACTAAGCGCAAAAGCTTTATGCGTTCGTTTTCTGCCTGCACCTCTTTTGCGGATTCATCAAGGTCTATTTTTTTGTCAAAACCATAGATATGGTCTTTTTGCTCAAGCAAGGGCTTGTATAACAACGCCCCCCGTCGCCATTTAATATTGTAATGATGATCCGCCAGCAAAATGTAAGTGTCCGAATGCTGTTTGATTTTATAATCGGATATATTGAGAAAGCGTTCATTGAGACCTTGAAGCTTTATAATGGATGTTTCAGGCCAGAAAAAGCGGCTTTCCCAGCGAATATGTTCCTTTTCGCCCTCAATGCCCTGCGATAAAGGATGGCTGGTTTCAAATTCAAAATTCCAGATAAAACGTTTATTCATTCAACACCTGTATATTACCTCAATCTCATCATTATCTATCTTCTCAAACTTTCTGTCATCTATTCGAAATGGTGTGCCGCTTATAGTTAAAGCCCATGCTTTGATGAGCCATCTAACAGCGAGCCAAAAAAATGACATGCGGGAGAAATGAAAAGCGAATTTTTTTATCATTGAATGCTACATTGCTCTCGCAAAACCATCGCAAAAAACGATATACTTCTCTTTCATATATTTTTCAAAAGCATAACAGTAAGTTATCTTGGCTCAACGTACAGGGAGGAAGGCATGGCCATACTGTTTTTTTTAATTTATCTCATCTTTACACTCATCGTCCTTTATCATGCCATGGACTCACTGGTATGGGAGATTGGAAGCGGCATTTATTTACTCATAGCCACCTTTTTTATCGGTATGCCCTGGTTTATTGCTCTTCTTCTCTGGGTCATTATCATTGCTGCCATCGTTGTCATTCGTGTGGACATTGTCCGGGCAGCGCTCACTGATTACTTGTATAAAACAGCAGGGAAATCCATTCCTCAGCTATCTAAAACTGAAGAAGAAGCATTAAACTCAGGGGATACCTGGTTCGAAAAAGATATTTTTACCGGCCAGCCAGATTGGGAGAAGCTAAAAAATCTTTCCCCCGAATTAACCAAAGAAGAGCGGTCTTTTCTCGACAATGAAACCCAGACACTTTGCACGATGCTTGATGAGTGGCAAATCAACCAGGAACAGGATTTACCAGAAAAAGTCTGGAAGTACATTAAGGAAAAAGGATTTCTGGGTCTTGTTATTCCCAAGAAATTTGGCGGTAAAGGTTTTTCTGCTCGCGCCCATTCCGATATCGTGATGAAGATCGCCAGCCGTTCTGGCGTGGCTGCTGTGACCATTATGGTTCCCAATTCCTTGGGTCCTGGTGAATTATTGAATTATTACGGCACAGATGAACAGAAAAAATATTACCTGCCGCGACTGGCTAAAGGTGAAGACATCCCCTGTTTTGCCTTAACTGAACCCGGTGCGGGAAGCGATGCCACCTCCATCGTTTCGGAAGCCGTGGTGAGCAAAAAGAAAGTGGATGGCAAAACCGTTCTGGGCTTAAGTATCCATAACTTGAACAAGCGCTGGATAACATTGGCACCTGTCGCCACCTTGATTGGCCTTGCCGTTAATCTAAGAGATCCGGATGGATTGCTGAAAAATGAAGGACAGGAGGGCATTACCTGCTTACTGATTCCCAGAGATACAGAAAATCTGGAAACCGGCAACCGTCATTTGCCTTGTGCACAACCCTTTATGAATGGAACGGTTCGTGGAGAAAATATTTTCGTGCCGATTACCACGATTATTGGTGGACAAAAAAAGGCAGGCCACGGCTGGCAAATGTTAGTGGATTGTCTTTCTATCGGACGCTCCATTTCCCTACCCGCTTTGGGCGCTGCATCTTCATCCATTGCTTATCTCACCACAGGTGCCTTTGCCCGTATTCGCCGTCAATTCAACGTAGAAATTGCCAATTTTGAAGGCATAGGTGAAAAACTGGCGGAAATAGCTGGTTTGAGTTACATGATTAATGCCACACGACTGCTCACCGTTGCTGCAGTCAATGAGCATAAAAAGCCTTCAGTCGCCTCAGCTATAACCAAATATTTTAATACGGAACTGGCGCGTGTTACGGTTAATGATGCCATGGATGTCCATGCCGGTCGTGCCGTCGTCGTTGGTCCTCGAAATTACCTCACCAGCCTTTATCAAGGTGTACCTATTTCTATCACTGTGGAAGGCGCAAACATCATGTCACGTAATTTATTGATCTTTGGTCAAGGTTCCATGGCATGCCACCCCTATATTCGTGATGAATTTTATGCCATTTCCAGGGAAGATAAAGAAGCCTTTAAAACGGTTATCTGGAAGCATATTCATTATTTCATGCAGAATTTCGCCAAAGCCATATGCTCTGCATGGACTGGTGGTCTTTTTACACAAGCTCCGGGCAATGCCTTACAACGTGAGTACCAGCGTTTGACTCGATTAAGCCATGCTTTCGCCTGGCTTGCTGACTTCTCATTAATTTATTTGGGGGGGCAATTGAAACGAAAGGAGCGTTTATCAGCCCGTCTTGCTGACGCTATGTCTTATTTATACATAGCGATGGCAACACTTCGAGTCTATCAACAGCATGAGCCAGATGAAGCGCATAAAATACATGCCAAATGGGCTCTAGGCTATTGTTTTTATCATGCCCAAAAAGCAATGCTCGATCTTTGCAAGAATTTCCCCTCACGCCCAATAGGATGGCTTATGCGCTGTATAGCTTTTCCATTTGGCCAAACCATGCCATATCCTGCTGATAAGCTGGAACAACAATTGGCAGAAATCATGACTGAAAATCAGTCTTATCGCGATCAGCTCAAACAGTTTATTTACTTAAGCGGTGACGTAAAGCAACCTGTCGACAGAATGGAGCATGCATTGCAGTTAATCCTGAAAAATAAATCTCTCTATCAAAAAATAAGGGATCTAAAACGGGTCAAATTCGTTCAATTGCAGCAAAAACTTGAAGAAAAAGTGAAAAAAGGTGAATTAGGTAAAAAGGAGATGAACGAATTGATAAAAACTGAAAAAGCCCGCTGGGATGCTATCCTGGTGGATGAATTTACCTTTGAATCCATGAAAAATAAAACTTTTGATTCCGTCATTGACCAACAGAAAAATCCATTTGATTGATTTTTTACGTGCTTTTTACATTATCGACCCTATTCACACGCGCCTTTGCGTGTGAATTTGCTATAATAGCATTAAATAAAATGCTGGTATTTAGTGTGCTTTACAGCGTCGTTAGAAATTGGTGATAAGAGTTATTTTAGGCCTTATTTTCTTTGCCAGCATCTACCTCAAAGAGGATAAATAATATGGTGGTTGAAAAAAGAGAATTCCCTGATAAAAAAGCCATGGAAAAAGCCATGGAACTAGCTAGACAAAGTGCAGAAGCTGCACAGTATTTATATCAATCATTTAAAAAAATGGTGGAAAAGTACAAACTTTTTGATCTTAAGGGATTGGTTGAGGAACTCAAAAAGTTTGCTGAGTTGGTTGATTCTGAGCATGCTTCAAAAGGAATATGGGATGGGAAAAAAGTATCTACAGCCATTGAAAATATACAACAGCATCTCGCTAATAGCATGTCAAAACAGCTTAAAGAGTCCGTTGGCGATAAAGAAATAAGACATGATATCGCCATCAGTGATGATGCTGAGCTTCGCCGTGGTTATTCGACAAATAAGGAGTCCGTTGGAAAAGAGACAGCGAAACAAATGGATACCATGTTTAATAACTGGCTTGCTAAACATGGTTTTATCAATAAAAAAAGCGTCATTTATAAATTTAACGAAGAGAGCAAGCAGTATGAACGAGCTGATGCCAGTGAGCTCAGAAGTTTGTTAAATAGCAAAGAGGAAGGTTTTCCCAAATACATGAAGGAGCAGGGATTCAACCTGAACACTTACCAGCAGCCTTATACAGCAAAAACGGAAGAAAAAGCTGCAAAAGCAGAAGAAAAGGCGGCGACTGAAATGAAAAAAGAGTTAGCAGAAAGTAAAAAAGAAAAAGCAGCTCCCAGCAAAGAAACACCAGAACCACCCAGCAGACCTTCAGCAAGCTCATAAGCTGAAACATCTGATAGGCTAAGTGAGCAGTTGAGCACTTAGCTTAGTAAGAGCTCACTTCTGCCTTGAACGGCCGTATTGGTCCATTTTGAATATGAGGATGATCCATTGTGCTGTCTTACAAATGGGTTACCAGACCTTTATTTAGCCAGATTTTCTAATAACAAAATTAACAGAAAACCGATGAAGAAAGAGGCCGTAATATACGGTGTATCTTCTGTTTCATGTGCTTCAGTCAACAGCTCTTCAGTCACAAGATACAGCAATGCTGCCACACCAAAAGCCAATAAACCTTCTGTATAATAAGACGGCAGTTGCGATAGCAAACTGGCTCCACTCAAACTGCCGGCAGGAATCAGCAAGGCAAGTATGCAAAGCAGAATCAAACGAATCTTGATACTCACACCTCGAGCCCCCAGTGAAGCCGTCGCCGACAGTCCAAGAAAAAGAATTTCTATCGCCAAAGCTATGGCGATTAAAATGCCTCCTTGCTCGCCTGCTAAAAAGGCAATACCGATGAGTACACCATCAATGAATAAATCGACACCTACAGCCGTGATCAATCCCCAGGAAATGCCTTTCGAAGCAGTGGAGTTTTCATTCAAAGTTTCGCTGAACAATTTAAGCAATAACATGCTTAATACACCGACTATAAAGCCGACAGTAAGCACCACAGGTTCATTTTCCGCCCCTAGTTTCGGCAATAGTTCTTTTGCCACCGCAGCAAAAACCACACCGGCAGCAAAATGCTGCATAGCGCTGGTCAATCGTGCTTTAGGCTGATATAAACTGGCAATGAGCCCGCCCACCAACATACACAAAGCGGGGATCAGTGAATAAAAAAGAATATTTAAAATGGATATCTTCATGGCAATATCGTCCTATAATCAAGCAATGAATGAATTTAAATACTCATGTTACTCAACTTTGTGAATTTTTTCCGCTTACGAATCACCGCGGCATCGAACGTAGTGTCCATCACCAGTATATTTATCAAAATCCAGTGAGGGATTTGATGAGTGGATTTGGCCTTTTTATAGACCTCGTGGTCAAGCCACGCGGATTCGTAAATTTTTCACAAAGTCGAGTGTTACGTAGCTTCATTTTTTTCATCCTCGGACACTAGGTTTCGCAATTCAGCCTGTGTAAGTTAAAAATGAAAATTTAAAACACCAAAAATAATTTCAATGGCAATCAAAACAATAATAATAACTTCGAGGCTGTGAGAATGGCGATTTTCCAGATAGCCATTAAACATATCAAAGATCTCATTTAAAGTGTCGAGGCGATGATTGATCGCGTTCACACGCCTTTGAATGTGAAGATAACGCTCCATTAAGGTGTAATGCTCCTCAAGAGTTGGATGCTGCCAGAAAAATTTCGGATGATATAAAAAATTACTGATAAGATTCATTTCGCTTTTAGCCCCCAGAATTTCACCAATGACCTGACGAATCTGGTTTCGACTAATCGGCATGTGCCCCTTGTTGGACAAACTGGTAATTAAAGGATTGTACTTATCAATTAAAGCATCAATGATCGTTTCAAAATATTGCAACTTTACTGACTGTGAAAAGCCATAAGAAAAACTCAGTTTTAATTCTTCACTGTCAGAATCCAGCGTCAGACAATCCACATCAAAAAAGCGGTGAGGTTCTATGGAAATTTTATCACTGATTTTATAGCTAAATTCATCGTGAACGTCGAAAGCCACTGGCTTAGCAGTAAATAATCGGATGGTATCCAAATAAGCTTTCATTTGATGGCGCTTTACGCTCCAGGAGACCACCGTGCCATTTTTAAAAACGTAGACGACTTTATCCTCTCTGCCATAAGCGCTTAATTTAAGAACATCTCGTGTGCGCACCGATTCATAACCGACTAAAGTACGTTTATAATGAGCGTCGAGTTTGGTTAAATCAATCGAATTGGCAATGCAGTAACTCAAGCATTCCATAATTCACCTTACAAGTGCACAAACCACAATTATTGTATCTTATCCATGCAGTGTCAAAGTAAAGAATAAAATCTGAACTCTTTTTCAGTATTTATACCATTTACTTTTATAAAACAAATTGTATTGACTCAGATGGTTTCAACCGCATCTTTACTTATATAGGCTTTTTTGCGATCGGTCGCACCACTAAGCCATTGTGGACAGACTTCCAGAATGGCCGCTATTTTATCCAGCTCTTCAGCAGAAGGTAATAAATGCCCAAAAATCATGGCGTTCGCCAAATGACGTGTAACGCCAAACACTTTCGCAACCGCTTTGGTTTTTTCGTTTATTTCTTCCGGAAAACCTAATAAGGATAATTCCCGATTAAAGCGCTGTGAAAATACTTTACTGTTCATTTTTCTCTCCTTGAAAAATAGTTAGCATAAGCACTTAAGATACCTGATGTTATATCCGACCTGCCAAATGAGCATTTTTACCTCATTGTGGGAAAAATAAACTTACAAGCGTTAATTGCCGTTTCGCCTTCTCTTTTCTCACAGTTTATCCGTTTTGCAGATATCGGCTATGTATTTTTATCCTGCTAATCCTTAAGTCAGGTTGGAGCGTTTCCTCATTTCATTCGTTGAAGCAAAAAAGTGGATGAGGGCCAAAATGGTTTTGAATAAGGCAAATAGCGAATCCTATTCAAGAATTCAAAGCCATTTTGGCACCCCTTAGCCGCCTTTACAGCCAGGGAATGAAGGAGAATGCACCCTAATTCTTTATAACTTATTTTATTTCAACAGCAAAGTATTTTTTTTAAAAAAATTAAATGAATTATCATTAGGTTAGGACATAAATTGTTTTACGAAAGTTAAAAAAGATACAAGTTAGGCAATTACTGTTCCAAATTTATAACTCATCTTAGGAAGCTCAGTATTTTTTAGACTGGACGCATTTTGATGGGTATTTGAAATGGCAAAATGCATCCAAAACAAAGCGGATTTACAGAGTTTATAGACAAGAACCCATTGTAAGCGGCAAATAAAAGTAAAAACGGTCCATTTGCCCGATATTTTTATTTATCTTGATAAAAATTAAGATCCAGTTCTCTGGCTGCTTTCACATCATCAAGCCTCCTTACGGGAAGTGTATGTGGCGCTTCTTTAATAACTTCTGCCTTATCTTTTGCTTCGTTACGAATGGCTTGCATAGCGCTGACAAATCCATCCAGTTCTTCTTTGGATTCAGTTTCAGTTGGTTCAATAAGAAAACACTCTGGAACCAAAAGAGGAAAATAGGTGGTTGGCGCATGGAAGCCAAAATCCAGTAATCGTTTAGCTATATCCATAGCAGTGACTTGATAAGCTTTTTTCTCAGGACTTAATGTTAAAATAAACTCATGCGAAGCACGACGACCTGGATAAGCCACCTTGAATCCTGCCTTAACCAATTGATCCATAAGATAATTAGCATTAAGGGTTGCATATTGCGAAACTCGTGATAAACCTTCTTTGCCCAAAATCTTAATGTAAAAATAGGCACGCAACAAAATACCAGCATTACCCATAAAACAGGACAGACGGCCAATGCTCTGCGGGTAATCGGCTTTGCTTGCCCAGCAATAGTGCCCATCATTTTTCTTAACCACGGGCAAAGGTAGAAAAGGACTTAATCGTTTGCCTACAGCCACAGGACCGGCTCCAGGTCCACCGCCGCCATGGGGAGTTGCGAAAGTTTTATGGAGATTTAAATGCATCACGTCAAAACCCATATCGCCGGGTCTGACTTTTCCTAAAATGGCATTTAAATTCGCACCATCATAATACAATAATCCGCCGGCCTGATGAACGATAGCAGCAATGTCCTTAATTTGACGCATAAAAAGCCCCAAAGTCGAAGGATTAGTCAACATAATTCCTGCTGTTTTAGGCCCTACTTTCTGTTTCAATACTTCCAAATCGATATCACCATCGCTTGCGGTAGGGATTTCCACCACTTTAAAACCACACATCACTGCAGAAGCAGGATTAGTTCCATGCGCGGCATCAGGAATAAGCATTTCATCACGAGCACTGTCACCGCGTGACTGATGATAAGCCTTAATCATCGCCACTCCGGCAAACTCACCTTGTGAGCCTGCCATGGGCGTCAGGGATACAGCAGACATGCCTGTAATTTCCATAATGTATTCCTGCAATTCATAAAGCGCCTGCAGAAAACCTTGGCTGCCGGCTTGGGGGGTCAGCGGATGACGATTAAGAAAACCAGACAGAGATGCAGCCTTATGTACACCTCTCGGGTTGTATTTCATGGTACATGAACCCAATGGATAGAAATTGGAATCAATGGAATAATTTTTATGGGACAAGCGTGTATAATGGCGAACCACTTGTAATTCAGAGCAAGCGGGTAATTTAGGCGCTATTTTACGTTGATATCGTTCAGGTAATTCATACTGATTTTCTGTCAATTTAGGCGATTGTGCAACAGCTTGTCGATGAGCCTTTGATAATTCAAAAATTAACATAATTTGCCTTCCGTTCTCTGAATGATGTTCTTTAAAGGATCACAATGCTTAACCGGTGTAAACTCAATAAAATGATATTCAGCGATATCTGCAAGGTAATAAGGATCTTCTCGCATCAACGTTTCCAGATAATCGCGATCATTGGTGGCGGCTATAATGACGGCACCGGTTCTTGGTTTCATTGGCCCAGAGGCGACTAACAATCCTTGCTTATAATGGTAATCGAGAAATTCTCGATGAGCCTGCAGGTATTTATCCACCTCGCTTATGGGTGCTTTATAAGTTAACTGTATTATAAACATCACTTACCTCTGGCCAGAATACCCGTTAAAGCTGTGTTATAGCGATGGATATCCTCATGACTACGCATTTCGGTGGCACAAACCAACAGTGTGTTGTCTAACTGCGGATAATGAGTGGCCGGCGCATAACCTCCAATAATGCCTTCTTCAGCCAGGGCAGCAAGAACCTCATCTACAGGACGACTCAGCTTCAATAAAGCTTCATGAAAATAGGGAGCCTGAAAAACAGTCTTTACACCTTCAATTTGCGTTAACATTTCCACCAGTTCATGAGTATTATGATGACATTGAATGGCCACTTGTCGCAGACCTTCGGCACCTAAAAGACTCATATGAATGGTAGCAGCTGTCACCAGTAAACCTTGATTAGTGCATATATTGGATGTTGCCTTACCGCGGCGAATGTGTTGTTCTCTTGCCTGTAAGGTTAACGTGTAGCCACTTCGGCCATCCTTATCGAGCGTTCGTCCGATTAATCGACCTGGCATTTGCCGCACGTGCGCAAGGCGAGTGCTGAAAAAACCAAAATATGGGCCGCCTGATGCCATAGGCACACCCAGTGGCTGACCTTCTCCACAGACAATGTCCACACCGTGCTCACCCCATTCTCCAGGGGGGTTAAGCAGAGCCAGTGAAACAGGATTAACACAGGCTATACTGATAATTTTATTTCTATAGGCCCAATCGCTTATGGCATCCACCTCTTCCAGACAGCCAAAAAAATTCGGCTGGGCAATGATGATGGCAGTGATATCTTCGCCGGCAAATTGCTCCAAAGCCGATACTGAAGTTATGCCATGCGATGCATCAAAAGGAAGAGTAATGACCTCTATGTGCTGGTTTCGTACGATGGTTTCCAGCGTCGCTCGGTAATAAGGATGAACAGTTCCAGCCACTAAAATGCGATTGCTTTTGCTTTGTCGGTTAATTCTGATGGCCATTAATGCTGCCTCAGCCATGGCAGAAGCTCCATCATACAGCGATGCGTTAGCGACTTCCATACCGGTCAACTCGGCAATCATGGTCTGATATTCATACAACAATTGCAAAGTACCCTGGCTTGCCTCGGCCTGGTAAGGCGTATAAGCCGTTAAAAATTCTCCGCGAGAGGTCAAATCCCAAACTGCCGCAGGAATATGATGCTCATAACTGCCGGCTCCTGCGAAACAGAGTCCATTGCTGTTTTTATCAGCCAGAGCCTGTGCCTGCTTAAGCATATCCATTTCACTCAGCCCTTCAGGAATATGCCTAAATCCCTGATATTGCAAGGAGGCGGGAATTTCATCAAACAAATTTTCAATGTCCTTAACTCCGATGCTGTCAAGCATGGACTCTGTATCTTCTTGCGTGTGTGGAATATAAGGCATGTTAATGATCCTCAGCTATTTCATTTTGATATTGCTCCTCATTTAGCAGTGCACTGATTTCTCCTGTATCCGAAGGTTTGATTTTTACAAGCCAGCCTGCAGTGTATGGATCACTGTTTACCAAGGAAGGATTTTCCCTCACTTCCTCATTCACCGCCGTCACCACACCACTGATCGGAGCATAAAAATCAGAGGCAGCCTTGACCGATTCAACCACACCCAATTCATCACCGGCGCTCACTTCATCACCCACCTCTGGCAATTCTACAAAAACCATATCCCCTAACAACTGTTGTGCATGATCAGTAATTCCTACAGTGGCTTCTACTTCGCCAGCCTCAAGCCATTCATGCGTATCAGTGAATTTCAAATTTTTCATTCTCACATCCTCTTATTGTGTAAATTATAGTCAATTAACGGGGTGGAAAGTTATTCAATGGCCTTGCCGTATTTGACAAAACGAGGCTTTCTTACTCGAGCAGGAAAAAGCTTGCCGCGAATATCCACCATGACTTGCTCTGCTGTGCTCACAGGCACTCGTGCCAAAGCAATTGACTCTCCCAGGGTAGGAGAGTACCCACCGCTGGTAATGACACCATTAGCCTGACCATCAATGATGACCTGTTGGCCATGACGCATAATTCCCTTATCCTGAAGGACAAGACCAACCATTTTACGCTTTATGCCTTGCTGCTTCTGGGAAAGCAGAGCGCCCATACCGATAAAACCGCGATCTTCAGGTGTCCATTTCACCGTCCATCCTAGACCAACCTCAAGCGGCGTAACCGATTCATCCATATCCTGTCCATATAACAGCATTCCTGCCTCAAGACGCAATGTATCTCTCGCACCAAGCCCGCAAAGTTTCACACCGACTGATAACAGCTCAGACCATAGTTGAGTTATCGTATCATTAGGGACAATGATTTCAAGACCATCTTCTCCTGTATAACCAGTTCTTGCCACAAACCAGTTGTCAATATCCACACATTCAAAATGAGCCAATGTGGATACAGCATCCGCCTGTGCCGGATTTAATACTTCCAGTGTTTTAGCTATGGCTTCTGGGCCTTGAACAGCTATCATGGCCAGATCCTTTCTCTCCTGAAGTCCAACCGAAAAGCCTTCGCTTTTTTCACGAATCCAGGCAATATCACTATCATGAGTCGCAGAATTAAGGACGATGCGATAATTATCCGAAGCACGCTGATAGACGATTAAATCATCGATGATTCCACCGTGTTCGTTGCACATACAGCTGTATAAAGCGCGTCCAGTATGTTCCAATGTATCCACGTCATTGGTCAGTAATTTACGTAAAAACTGACGACCGCCGGCTCCTAAAACATCCACGATTGTCATATGTGAAACATCAAATACTCCGGAATGTTGGCGAACAGCGTGATGCTCCTCAATTTGGGAACCGTAGTGCAAAGGCATTTCCCAGCCATAAAAATTAACCATTTTAGCGTTACAATCCAGATGATTGGCATGAAGTGGTGTTTTTATTGTCATTGTGAATTCCTTTTATAGCGCTTTGGTTGTGAATAAGATTATACAGAGCAAATAAAATGGAGCAAGAAGCGAGCATATATTTAATTTCGCATAAAACTCTATCAATTTGCTTATTAATCAGCAAATAATTGCGGAGGCAAAAAACTCATTGTAGTTCATTAATTGAGATATTTTGCCTGGATCATTTGCCAAATCAATCGGATAGATTATATGCTTATTTTACAAAACGATTCAAAACGGTGAATCAAACATATCATCCAGAATATACCCCATATCAATCTTAGCAGTAAAAAGGCAAAAATGGGTGAGCTGGAATTATTACTGCGATCTTAACAACTCATAATGAGTTAACAACATGGATTAACAAATCAATATGCTGAAATGGTTAACCTCCTGGCAGGGTCTGCTCGATTTAAGCTGGTTGTTGTTTTTACTTCTTATCCTCAGGTATTTCTGGAAAGACCGGCAGGCTTTATTACAAACGAGAAACTGGCTTAAAACAAAAGGCAAAGTGACCCGTTGTGAATGGACACGACAGGAACATCGTGTCTGGCCTGAAATAGAATATCTTTATGAAGTCAATGAGCAGGAATTTATTGGGCAATATCTTTTTCTGGATACATCTCACAATGACCCTAACAGTGCTTATGCCAGGGGAATCGCCTATAAGGCAGCCATGTCCTATGAAAAAAATCAGGAAATTGATGTCTATTATGACCCTTTTCATCCACAGCGCTCTGCCCTGGATATTCGTATCCCCAGAAAATTAAATGTGGTGATTGCTCTTATTATAGGCTTTATCGTTTTGCATCTCTGTGTCATCGCCTATCAAATATTATTTTTGTTCGCTTCAGACTGATCCTCATCAGACTGACACACGCAGGGGTCTTTAGCCGTTTTTGCCTGCAAGCTGGTGATTACAAGTCCTCTGATCCCCTCTTTAGAAGATGCATTCTTAAACGTGACGGTCACATTTAATGTTTGTTTTTGTTTATATTGTGGATTTTCATACACAACCAAGACTGGCATTGTGGCTTGCCAGTTTTCACCATTAAGTTTTTTAACCTCTGGCGGCAAGGTGGCAACCGCACTCACATAATAGTTGTTTTTTTGTACTGTTTCCAGTAGTTTTGATGCCAGCAAAGCCTCGGAATAAGCTTTCCAAGCATCAGCTGTAAAATATCTGGCAATCTCTTTTTGCCGCTGCAGATAATTTTTATAATTAAAGGTATAAGTGGCAATGATGGCTTCATTCGCCCAGACAGACAGGCGTATATTATCTGCATCAGCCCGAATCAGCGTAGATATACATAAAAGGAATAGGAAAAGCATGGATTGACTTGTTTTTCTCATCTTTTTTCCTGTATTCATCTATTATCCATGTAACAAGTATAACGCCAAAATAGCGCAAGTCGATAAACGGGCATCATTCCCTGAAAAAGCAAAGCTTGTATGGCAAATAAAACAATGTAAAAAAAATCCCCGGCTGACAAGCCGGGGCTATGAATACCCGGATTGGGGATGTCCGGGCAAAATACCCCGTTTTTAGAGGGAATTACGGGGCAGAGCATTTGGGGAATGCTCGTTTCATTAGACACTTTCCAAGCATAAAAGTTCCATTTTACTTTATCTGCATTCCACAATCACAGCAAGCAGGCAGACTGCTTTTTTAAAGAAAAGATGTTACTATACCTTCCTTATGCTCATCTTTCTTTATGTGATTTTCTTAAGAATATCAAACACGGCTGTTTCAAATTTGACGAATGACTAACACGGGGAGGCTTTGTGCGCGAACATCGTTTTTACTTTGCCTATCGTGATGGTGTTAAGCGATATATCAATCGCTGGGATTTGCTGTTACTGCTTCTTGTTATCTCTATCCTCTTCTTTTTAGGTTGGGGCAGCAAGCAAATGGCAAGCCCTTATCAATTAGGTGAACCGCTTCCTATTTATCTGGATCCTTCCTGGCTGCCTTTTTATGCACTACGAACCGTATTAAGAATGTTCATTGCTTTAGCGATATCTCTTCTTTTCACCTTTATTGTTGGCACCCTTGCTGCAAAAAGCCGTCGTGCCGAACAAATTATCATTCCAGGCATTGATATTTTACAGTCCGTGCCGGTATTAAGTTTTTTATCCATTACCATCACAGGATTTATAGCTTTATTTCCTGGCAGTTTGTTAGGGCCTGAATGCGCTTCAATTTTTGCGATTTTTACCGCACAAGTATGGAACATCACGCTTGGGTTTTATCAATCGCTAAAGACCTTGCCGCATGACTTAATGGAAGCTGCGGCCATGTTTCAGTTATCACCCTGGCAGCGATTCTGGAAGGTTGAAGTGCCTTTTTCTATGTCCAGTTTATTATGGAACATGATGATGTCCATGTCGGCAAGCTGGTTTTTTGTGGTGTTATCGGAAGCCATCGTCGTCTCACATCAAAGCATTCGCTTGCCCGGTGTGGGTTCCTATATTGCTCTGGCAATCGCTGAGAGCAATCTTGCTGCTGTAGGTTATGCCATTCTTACCATGGTCATTGTCATTTTTCTTTATGATCAGATTCTATTTCGCCCATTAATTGCCTGGTCAGAAAAATTCAAGATGGAGCAATCTGCTGATGAAGAAGAATACCAATCCTGGTTAATTGATTTAATTCGTGGCAGTCGATTGGTAAAACGGATTGGTAATATGTTTGCCATTCTCAAGGATCAGTTTGTAAATATGCCCATTTTAATTCACTCACGGCCTAAAGCCATTAAGGAGATAAACTATAAATGGCGAAAACCGCTGGACTGGCTATGGAATACAGTTATTTTTACCTTTCTGGCTTTTGGCGGCTGGCTTTTAATTCGCTATATTCTTTCTGAAGTCAGTGCAGATGAAATTCTTCATGTCTTGTTATTGGGCAGTGCCACAGGAACAAGGGTCATCATCCTTATTATTTTAAGTTCCTTAATCTGGGTTCCCGTAGGCGTCTGGGTCGGCTTAAGGCCCAAACTTGCCCAGAAAATCCAGCCTGTTATTCAGTTTGTAGCCGCCATACCAGCTAATTTATTTTATCCTTTATTTGTTATTGCTATTGTTCATTTTCATTTAAACGTCGAAATCTGGGTCACTCCATTAATGATTTTAGGCACACAATGGTATATTTTATTTAATGTTATCGCCGGAGCCTCAACCATCCCCAGAGATCTGTACCTTGCTGCTGATAATTTTGGTGTAAAAGGCTGGCAATGGTGGAAACGTCTTGCTTTGCCCGGCATTTTCCCCTTTTACATCACAGGAGCCATCACCGCAGCGGGAGGCGCATGGAATGCAAGCATTGTAGCTGAGTGGGTCAGCTGGGGAAATGTGACACTCAGAGCTACCGGCTTAGGCGAATATATTCAGGCAAATACACTTGCCGGCGATTTTCCCAAAATTGCATTGGGGACGGCGATGATGTGTATTTATGTACTTATATTTAATCGCTTTATCTGGCGACCTTTATATCGATTGGCAGAAGAACGTTATAATATCAATTGAGAATCCTATGTCCGAAATTATTATTAATATTGAAAATCTGCGAAAATCGTTTAAAAAAGCAGCAACACAGGATCTGCTTGTCCTGGAAGATGTCAATTTTCAGCTTCATGAAGGCGAAATTGTCGCGCTTTTGGGAAAGTCCGGCTCGGGGAAATCCACTTTACTGCGCATCATCGCCGGCTTGGTTGCGCCCTCAAAAGGCAAAGTAACCTATCGCGGTAAACCTGTGACAGGACCTGTGCCAGGAATTGCTATGGTATTTCAATCCTTTGCCTTAATGCCCTGGCTAACCGTACTGGAAAATGTCGAACTGGGTTTAGAAGCACAAGGCATTGGCAGAGAAGAACGTCGCCGCAGAGCGATTGAAGCGATCGATATCATTGGTCTGGACGGTTTTGAATCCGCCTTTCCCAAAGAGCTTTCCGGTGGCATGAGGCAACGAGTGGGGTTTGCGCGGGCTTTGGTCATTAACCCTGATATTTTATTGATGGATGAGCCATTTTCGGCACTGGATGTGCTCACTGCTGAAAACCTTAAATCCGATTTACTTGAGTTATGGGGCGAGAAAAAAACCAACACCAAAGGAATTCTTCTGGTGACCCATAATATTGAAGAAGCAGCCATGCTGGCTGACCGCATCATCGTTTTTGGCAGCGATCCCGGTTATATTCGCGCTGAATTACCGGTTAATTTGAAACAGCCTCGGGCTCCTGAAACAGCAGAATTTCGCTCACTGGTAGATACCATTTACACCTTAATGACCACAGGACCGAAAGAAAAAGCAAAACGAGCTCAACGTGAACGACAGATTGGGCTGGGTTATCGTTTACCGGATGTAGAGCCTTCAGAGTTATCCGGCTTGATTGAGACCATGAAATCCTTTGAAGAACGCATTGATTTGCCGGAATTGGCCGATGAACTCATGATGAATATCGATGACTTGTTTCCTATTCTGGAAACGCTCGAAATCATGGGCTTTGCCAAGGTTTCACACGGCGATATTCAGTTAAGTGAACTGGGAAAGCAATTCTCCGAAGCCGATCTTCAGGAACGCAAACAGCTTTTCGCCCGCTGTTTGATTGAAAAAGTACCTTTAGCTCGCTACATTCTTAAAGTTCTGGACGATAAAATCAGTCATCGGGTATCTGAGGAGCGCTTTTTAAGTAAGCTTGAAGATTACTTAAGTGAAAAAGAAGCCGATCGTGTATTAAGGACGATGATTGATTGGGGACGATATGCCGAAATTTTTGCTTATGATTTTAATACAGGTATTTTAAGCCTGGAAAATCCCGGCACATCCGAGGATGAATCAGAAAATTAAGCCTTACTAAATATGACCGTTTCTCAAGCCGCTGAGCGCTTATTTAACAACTAATCGGACTTATGCAATAAATAATTTAATATCAAAAATAATCGTTCAGGACTTTTAGCCATTTGCAAATCCGTTTTATAACGCTTATCAATGACAAAGGCCGGCACGGCATTGATCTGGTATTGAGCCATAAGCTGCGTAGCGTTTTTTACATGCAAGTCAATGGATGGGGAGTGCTCAAATGCACTTTGAGCAACCTGTGGATTAACTCCATGTTTGACAAAAAAATCAATCATTTTTTGACGTGTGCTTAAATGTCTTTCCTCCTGTATAGCTTTAAACAATAAAGGGGTTAATTTATCCGTCATAGATAAAGCCTGTGCGGTATAATAGGCTTTGGCATAATTTTCCCACTCTTTATTGAAGACAACAGGTACTCGCTTGAAGGCAACCTTTTTTCCCTCACTTTTTAACCATTCATTGAGCGGTTTCTCAATGCGATAGCACCATGGACAGCCATAACTGAAAAATTCCACGACCTCAGGCTGTGCTCTCTTTCCACCGTGGCTTGAAATGACCTGATAATCCTTCCCAGCAATAAATGTTTCTGCAAATGTTAACGATGGAAATATTAGAAAAAACACTAACAATTTTTTTAGCATGATTCATCCTTATTAATGTAAACCTTGAATATAATAAGCCACAGCTTGCATATCTTCCTGGCTCATGCGAGCGCTGATGTCCTGCATGATATCGTTCAGATCATTGGTGCGTTTTTTATCTTTAAAAGCTTCTAACTGCGTCTGCGTATAAAGCGCATGCTGGCCCGATAAGAGTGGAAAATTTGCTTGTCCATTACCCAAACCCCGTGGTCCATGGCAGGCTATACAAGCGGTAATGTGATTTTTAAAATCACCACCTCGATAAAGCTGCTCGCCTCTGGAGACAAATTTTTCAGGTGTAGCAGCTTTTGCCAGAGGTTGTACAGAATAAAATGCAGCGAGATCTTCCATATCCTGTTCACTCAAGTTAGCTGCAATTGAATCCATATTAGGATCACTTCGTTTTTTTCCTTCTTTGTAGGCTTTTAACTGTTTGACCATATAATCTGCATGCTGACCGGCAAGATTAGGCCAGGCCGGATTAACGCTTATTCCTTTCGGTCCGTGGCAGGCAACACAAATGGTTGCCTTTTGCTGCCCTGCTTCAATATTTCCCGTGGCATAAACCGCAAAAGGAATACTTAACGCGAATGCCAATGCCAGTTTTTTCATTGAATCCTCACAAATTTAGTCTGATTTAATGGTACACTGCTTGCATTAAAATCCCAAAATGAAATTCACATTTATGTTAAATAACCCTTATTCTAAAACATTTTTTTTAAAAAGCGCAGCCAAGGTCAATCAATTACCGAAAGATGAAGGTTATGAAGTTGCTTTTGCCGGACGCTCCAATGCTGGTAAATCCAGCGCATTGAATGCATTAACAGGCAGCAGACAACTTGCAAGAACCAGTAAAACACCGGGGCGCACACAGCTTATGAATGTATTTTCGGTTGATGAGCATCGCCGTCTGGTGGACTTGCCAGGTTATGGTTACGCCAAAGTGGCTTTATCCATTAAACAGAACTGGCAGCGCCATCTGGCTCATTATCTTGAATGCCGGCAAAGCCTTAAGGGACTGGTATTGGTGATGGATATCCGCCATCCTTTAAAAGAATTGGATCAAATGATGATAAGCTGGGCTTTAAAGCGGGAGTTAGCCCTTCATGTTTTATTAACTAAAGCAGATAAATTAAGCCGGAGTGAGGGAAAAAATATTTGCATCAAGGCCCAGAAGCAGTATCAATCCTTTCAACACTTAGTCTCAGTACAAACATTTTCTGCCTTAAAAAAAGAAGGTCTTGAGCCCTTAATTGAACAATTAAATCAATGGTACGAGATAGAATAATCGATATTCCCGCACCACAGTATTTTTTAGCAAAAGACACCACTCGGATTTAAGCTTTGTTTTCAGACATTAATTCTTCCACCACATCGGGATTTGCCAGTGTAGACAAATCGCCAAGATCATTAAGCTCGCTGACTTCCTTGCTGGCTATTTTTCTGAGTATCCGTCGCATGATTTTTCCTGAACGTGTTTTTGGCAAATCAGCTGCGAACTGAATCACCTCAGGCTTAGCAATCGCGCCAATTTCCTTTTTCACCAATTCCGTTAATTCCTCTTTTAATTTTTCCTCAGGTTGACAACCTCTTTTAAGCTCAACAAAAGCATGAACCGCCTGTCCTTTAATATCATGGGGAATACCTACCACTGCAGCTTCAGCCACATGCGGATGACTGACCAGTGCACTTTCAATTTCGGCCGTTCCCAAGCGATGGCCTGAAACATTTAATACATCGTCTATGCGTCCTGTGATCCAATAGTCGCCATCAGCATCACGATATGCGCCATCACCAGTAATATAATAACCCTTAGAAAAATAAGTACTGAGATAGCGCTTGTGATCCCCTGCAATCGTTCGGGCAATCGATGGCCAGGGGGATTTGATAGCAAGTCTTCCTTCGCCTTCACCCAAAATTTCCTCACCTTGCTCATTTAGTAAAACAGGCTCGATGCCAGGTAGCGGCTGACTTGCCGATCCTGCCTTAAGTTGCTCACTGTTAGCCGTTGGACTAATCATTATCGCACCTGTTTCAGTCTGCCACCAGGTATCGACTATTTTGCACCGTTTCAAACCCACCTGCTCATGATACCAGTGCCAGACTTCTGGATTAATTGGTTCACCGACGCTCCCCAGCAAGCGCAAAGATTGGCGAGAACTTGTCTTAAGCCACTCATCACCTGCTCTTTGTAAAGCACGGATGGCCGTAGGGGCTGTATATAAAACATTGACCTGATGTTTATCCACAATATTCCAGATGCGGGAAGGATTAGGCCAATTGGGCACACCGGCGTACATTAAACTGGTGATGCCATTACATAAAGGTCCGTACACCACATAACTGTGCCCTGTAATCCAGCCGACATCGGCGGTACACCAAAAAATTTCATGTGAGCCGCAATCAAACACCTGTTGATGGCTGAAAGCTGTTTGCACCAGATACCCCCCCGTCGTATGCACCAGCCCTTTTGGTTTTCCTGTACTGCCGGAAGTGTAAAGAATAAAGAAAGGATCCTCTGCATCCATGATTTCAGGTGGACAGTCAGGGCTGACTTCCTGTTTTAGCTCATGCCACCAGTGATGTTTCTTCATATCAAACTGAACGGCATTATTGTTGTTTCTGACAACAAGCTGTTGGATATCCATGTTTTTTGTGGCTTCATCGGCTTTCTGCTTTAAGGCAATGGATTGTCCGCCGCGCTGATAGCCGTCAGCTGTAATCAATATTTTACATTCCGCATCATGAAGTCTTTGCTGTAAAGCGGGGGCTGAAAAGCCGGCAAAGACCACACTATGAACGGCTCCGATTCGCGCACAAGCCAGCATGGCAATAGCTGCTTCAGGAAGCATCGGTAAATAAATACCCACTTTATCGCCTTTTCCAATGCCTAGTTTTTTAAGCACATTCCCCATACGAGAGACTTCCTGGTGCAGCTCAGCAAAAGTCAGCGTCCGCTGCTGATGCTCTTCATCACCTTCCCAAAGAATGGCCGCCTGATTGGCCTTAGACGGCAAATGGCGGTCAATGCAGTTTGCGCTGACATTTAATTGTCCCCCGCAAAACCACTGTATACGGTCTTGTTCAAAATCACCTTTAAGAATAGTGTCCCAAGGTCTTATCCAGGAAACTGACTCTTTGGCTATTCTATTCCATAGCTTTATAGAATCCGCTGGTATTTCATTCATGGCAACTTCCTGTTTCGTGATATTCATTTGCTTAACTCCATGGATTGATCAATGGCTGTAATAATGGCAGAGAAATCGAGATGTCCTAGCCCTTTATCAATAAATTGTTGATAAATTTCCCTGGCTTTGGCAGCTAAAGGTGTATTTACTGTTACTGTTTGCGCTGAATCTTGGCTTAAGTTTAAATCCTTCAGCATCATCTGCGCGCTAAAACCAGGCTGATAATCTTTATTGGCGGGGACATTGTCCAAAAGATTGGGAAGCGGTGGATACTTTGACATAACCCAACATTGGCCAGAGGCATGATTTACCACCTCAAATAGTTTTTTCGCTGAAAGCCCCAGTTGTTGAGCTAAGGTAAAGGCTTCCGATACGGCGATCATCGAGATACCCAATATCATGTTATTGCAGATTTTTGCCGCCTGGCCACTTCCAGCTCCTCCGGTATGAATGATTGTTTTTCCTATTACTTTTAACCATTCTTCTGCCGTTTTAAAGGCCTCATCTTCTCCACCGACCATAAAGGTCAGCGTTGCTGCCTCTGCGCCGGCAACACCTCCAGATACCGGTGCATCAACGGCGAGCAATCCTCTTTCCCTTGCCTTAACATGAATTTCTCGCGAAGTCTGTACATCAATGGAAGAACAGTCGATATATAAAGCTGCTGTTTTAGCATGGGCAAATAAGCCTTTCTCGTCCAAACAGACTTGTTTAACTTGATGTCCAGTTTGTAACATCGTGATAAGCACATCCCTGTCACGGGCTACCTCAGCAAGGTTGTGACAAACCTCTCCCCCCGCCGCCTTAAAATGCGCCAGTGCTGGCGATTGTAAATCAAATCCGTAAACGTTATGGCCTGCTTTAAGAAGATTTCTGGCCATGGGTAAACCCATATGACCCAATCCGACAAAGGCAATTCCTGTCATAGCTTTCTCCTGAATAAATCCTTTCTGCTCCTGTTTTAATGATGAGATCAAGAAGGATGAGCAAAATTGCGTTTTCTGATTTTATTGATGCGTCGGCATGATAAAAGCGCTTTCTTCAATATCAGTGGCTGGCCATTTACTCGTTACCGTTTTACGCAAGGTGTAAAAATGAATGCTTTCTTTACCATGCATATTGGTATTTCCAAAAGAAGAGCGTTTCCAACCCCCAAAAGGATGATTGACAATAGGAACAGGAATAGGAATATTAATGCCCACCATGCCCACTTGCACACGTTGACTGTACTCTCTTGCCGTGTAACCATCGCGCGTAAAAATGGCTGTCCCATTCCCATATTGATTTCGATTGACCAGAGCCAAAGCCTCTTCAAAATGTTTGACACGGACAACAACTAATACCGGACCAAAAATTTCCTTTTGATAAATGGACATGTTTTCAGTGACTTCATCGAACAAACACGGACCAAGATAAAAACCCTGTGGCTGCTCAGTGTGTACAAACATTCTGCCGTCAATCAACAGCTTTGCACCTTCTTCCACCCCCTGATCCACATCTTTAATGACGCGTTCACGGTGGGTGCGGCTGATTAAAGGCCCCATGTCGACACCCGCTTCATCACCAGGGCCAATTTTCATGCTACGAATTTGTGGTGTCATTTTCTCAATTAAAGCATCGGCGGTTTGATCACCTACCACCACAACCACTGAAAGTGCCATACAACGCTCACCTGCAGAGCCGTAAGCAGCGCCTACAATGGCTTTTGCAGCCTGATCAAGATGAGCATCCGGCATCACGACACAATGGTTTTTCGCGCCACCAAAAGTGTGAGAACGTTTTCCATGAGCCGTCGCCGTGGTAAAAATGCGCTCGGCAACAGGCGTAGATGCAACGGCTGTAAAGGCAGCAATGTCAGGATGATGCAATAGAGTTTCCACCGTGTCGGCATCGCCTTGCAGGCAGTTAGCCACACCATCCGGAACACCGGCATCGGATAAAAGTTCCATGAGCCTTACCGACGCTGAGGGATCTTGCTCCGAAGGCTTCAGGATAAAGGTATTCCCGCAGGCAATAGCCGGTATCATCATCCACACAGGAACCATCACCGGAAAATTAAAAGGAGATACTCCCGCACAAACACCTATGGGTTGATGCAGCGTATAGCAATCAATGTGTGCAGAAACTTCTGAGGAAAAATGTCCTTGCAATTGGCTGAGAAGACCACAATGATATTCAACGACCTCAATGGCACGAGCTATCGAGCCCTTGGCATCCTCAAGTGTTTTTCCATGCTCTCTGGTCACAATTTTAGCCAGTTCAAGCTGATTCTTTTCTATCAACCCCCTGAATTTAAATAAAATTCTAGCTCTTTTAATCGCTGTGGTGTTGGCCCACTGTTGTCCAGCTTTTTTCGCAGCATTCACTGCCAGATGACATAATTTCTCAGAGGCAAAATGAACTTGTCCAATCGGCTCACCCACAGCGGGATTATAAACAGAACGGCTGATGGTTTCCGTTTCAGTCGCTATTTTCCCATCAATAAAATGTGGAACATGATATCCCATCAGTAAACTCCTTTTATAAATGATTGGCAAAAGCAGTGTGAATTAATGACACTGGCAAGAATACGGCATTTATTCCGTAAAGGTTTTTAGAGTCACCTGATAATGGCGTCGATCCATTTGATCCTGTGCGCCTAAAGTTTCTATAACCTCGAAACGTGCAGGTTCGCCGGCTTTTTCCAAGGCATTTTGGATAGCTTCCTCAATACCCGTTTCGGAGTATCCTGTATAATCACCTGTATTTTTCATAATCATCCTTAACCTCAATTCCAGAAAAACAAGTTTAGCATGAAGTCAGCTAATTAGGTATTTTTAATCAAATCCTGAGGCTGCGATCAATGACACCTCATTTTAACCTAATCATAGCGGGGAGTGTATCAATCAAAGAGGCAAAATCCGCAAAAAATTAATGCATTATTCACTCATGTTACGCACAATCGACTTTAACGAGCCATATTTTTTAACTCCTGCATAGCAATTTGGTTAGCCCTGAGTATTAATTTGTACTTGATGGCAAAGTGATTCAATTTTGTCTTTATTTTCATCATTTCCAGTTTGCAGTATGCAATGATTGCGGCAAAGATATGGTTGGATTGTGTTTTAACCGTACGGGTTGGAGACTTGTTCAGGCTTGCATTTTGTTTAATTGACTTGTGATACTCTTCAATCCGCCACCGTTTCTGGTACACTTCATAAAGACGTTCGGCACTGCTGGTCATGTCATTAGAAACGAGATAGAGAACCCCTGTAGAACCATTTTCGTTTTTGAAAATTTTCTTCAAAAGCCTCACTGGGAAGTCTAATCCCTTGAGATAGACTGTGTGGGCTATGTCCTCTTCAAGCTCTAATTCTCTGACTTTTGTGTACCGTCCGTTGTTGGCGTCGTTTTTGGATAAAGCTAAGGTTCGATTAGATTTAATCCCAATAATAAACGATTTTTGAAGGTCATTATGGATGTAAGCCATATTGGCCTTCGAGCCAAACCAATTGTCCGCAAGTACAAAGTCAAACAACACATGATTACTAACCGCTTGTGCGATAAGCTTGCGAAAAAGTTCATTTTTAGTCGTGGATGACTTTCTGCGAGCTTGCCTTGTTTCAATGTCACAAAAAGCAACGTCTTTTTTGATAACTTCATAACCAACAGGAACACTGAAGTCACCATACCGAACCATGCAGGTCAGGATATTAATCCCTTTGACCACATCACCTTTAGCATGGGAATAATGCCAACAATTAATTTCATTCTCATCCGTGTAAGGCTTCTCCTCAATCGAGTCATCCAATAAAAGAACACCGTCTGATGCTTCACTCTCCCTGACTGACTTCTTGACATAATTCCAGAGCGCTTTGGAACCAAAATCTTGTAGTCGTAAAAATCGTGTCACCTTGTCGTGAGCAAATTCACCATCCAACATCTCCGATAAACCTGTAGCTGTTGCATATTTATTCTGGCAAATCAAATAGTCACTATAAATATCAAGCATATCCATTAAATCTTCCTCCCTAAAAATCAGGGATGAAATTTTAATTAAATTTCAGGGAGCAGCAAGGTTTAGTGCGTAACATGAGTTATTCAGTAATATCAATATAATGAAAAATTGTTTCAATCCGTATTTTATTTAATAATAATGAGATAAATCTAAGGCAAGGAATTTGGCCATGGGAAAAGGAACTATAGTAAGAATTCGTGATGATATTCAGTTAGCACCCACTTTCTTTAAAAATCTTCACACCATTATCGGTGATTTTAAGATAGAAAATTACAGCGAAAAAAGGAATCTAAAAAGCATTTATCAAGATCGCATTAACAATCTTTTTGACGCTTTCTGTTTTATTCTCGAAGCATATCCTCCCAATAAATTCCCCCATGCTGCCAGTCCAGACATTTTACGACAATATGCCACACGATATAAAAATGAATGTCATTTAAGCGACGACATTGACAGCTTGCAGCAAACATTAAGCCGCTTTGCTGCAAGGCTGGTTGCTGAGTTGGTTGAAAACTGGACATGGACTGCGCCTGAAGTCAATGAAGCCATTGCCTGTCTGAATGAAGCCGATCAATACGTCTTGATGGGCAACGGCGCCGAAGATATTGCCACCATCATGCCTATGCAGTTTGGCCTGAAGACTTATCCTATTCTTCTATGGGACAAGCGCCTGCCTTCCCATAGCGAGCTCTTGGTATCTGAATTAGAAGAGATAAAAAAGCTCAACGCACCTGAAACACCTCATATAAGAGATCTTGAAGAATACCAGCAAGTCTATTTTCTCTATCTTGATAAATCACTTAACACTGGCGAAGCGATAAAAATTGACTTCAATACCTTTTATTTAAAATGGTTGGAGTTAATAAAAGAGCCGGAATTATTATCTCAGCAACTTAAGATGATAACCCAGGAAGGGATGAACGTGTCATGGTTTAGTGAGCTAAGTTTAAGCCAACAACACATGCTCTGTACTTTGGCTGATAAGCCAATAGATGAAATCAGCAGAATTTTAAAAAAATTTGACGGCTTTCTTTCTGAGCATCAAAAAAACGAGAAAACCATTCACGAGCTTCTTCAGATTGACTCACTGCCGCAATGGTATTGTCATCTTTCAGAAAGACAACAAAAATTTTTAGGGTATGTATTGAAAAAAGCGCCTTCTGTTCAGGATGCCATCTCGTTTTTACCAAGCCGGCTACGAACCTTACCTTTGTTACCTAACTTCAGGGCACACAAACTCTTGATGCTCGATAAAGAAGGACGGTTCATCAAGGATTTTGGCGGGGAACGTTATGCCTCAAGTCACATTGCTTCGAGAGAGGTGCGGCATCTGCCAGGAGAAATTCAAAAACGCCATGTCACGGAAAACCTTAAAACCGTTTTAAAATTAAAAGATAAGGAAAGTCAATTCATTCTTATTCAAACACTTATCAGTCCAGCCCCCTTGCTCAATTATATGCCACGCTCATTGGGTGAGATTCCTGATTATGAGCTTTCTGAAGCTTTGAGAGAGGCCATTGATTCAAAAGAGGATCCAAGCATTATCCATATCAATCATCCTATGAATATTGCCAAAAGGTATTATTACACTTCAAGCAATGAACCTAGATGCCTTGCTTTATTAGAAGAAGCTCAAAGTCGATTTGAGGAAAAAACTCCTGAGGGGTTTCTTGCTAAAAAATATGAAGAGGTCTTAAATTCAGGTATAGGCAGCGCCACGGTTTTTGACTGGAATGGCAGAGAGCTTTTTTTAACGTCTTATGAGCATCTGCTGATACTTGCTCTTAAGGGCAAAAGTTATGGCTCCTGCGTCAGTGCCAAGGATCGTAAAAGTATCGAGTTCATCCATACTAATGCTATGTTTCTTTACAGAGAAAAGTATGGCTGCTGGCCTGATTTCTACGATGGTTACGAAAAAAGGAAAAATTTTGTCAATATTGTCGTTGATGAATATGTAACCTGCCATTTTCATGAGCTGGCAAAACAGAACGGCGGCGGTGGTATTAAGACACCAGCCAAATACTGGCCTGCAGATATCGCTGAGGCCATTAAGGAAAGGTTAGGTGAAAATGGACTTGTTGAAGACGATAGAATGGCAACCAATGTTGAAGTCAGTCGGATAGGTTATGAACTTTATACTTATTATAAGAGCAAGGAAGCCTGCAGGGATGCCTGTAAAAACACCGCCATCCTGCTGGGTGAGAAAAACTGCCAAGATCTAATCGATACACTTGGAATATTACTCGATGAAAAAGAGCGCTTTTTGCTCAAAAAAAATCGTTATTATCTTCTTTCACCCACTCCCAACGAATCTACAGGAATAACGAATATACGTAACCTCATTAAAAATTCCAGGTTAGAAAAAACGAAATCAATTCATAGGAAAAATCATGCCTTGGAGTATCCGGTGAAAGCTTCGCCTATCGATATTACAGCCGATATTTTGTATGAGGTACGTCAACGTCCTCTTGAAAACAATATCCGAAGTGAAACCACTCAAAAGGTGTATGATTTATTACGTGATCTTTCCGATTTTCCGCATCTGGCACCTGAAAAAATAGCCAGCATCATGAAAGAGATTAAAAATTTAAGAGAAAGCTCATTTTTACTCAATCGGCGAAGCCATTCTGATCCCGAATTAACCAGTTTACCCGAGCATATAATTTAGGTGGTGCGCTTAAATCTAACCTTTACCAGATTTTAATAGGGCATCTTGAGTTATTTTATCCCGCCATATTATAAAATTGAGTAATGCCAGCTATAAATCCAGTAGCGTTTCCAATCCATAATGAAGGGTCTTTAAATCGCCCACTTTTTGACAAGCAAGAAGAAGACCAGGCATAAAAGATGTTCGATCAATACTGTCATGAGTTATGCTGAGTGTCTCTCCGGGATGGCCAAAAATTACCTGTTGTCGTGCAAGAACACCGGGTAAACGCAGAGAATGAATGTTAATATCTTCATGCCGTCCTCCGCGTACCGCAGGAATCAATTCCTTCAATGATAATTGTTTTCTAGGTGATTTTCTTGCAGCAGCAATGATCTCTGCTGTTTTAAGGGCAGTACCGGAAGGAGCATCAAGCTTTTGTTGATGATGCATCTCTATAATTTCAACTTCAGACATCCAGCTTGAAGCAATAGCAGCAAAATGCATCATTAAAACAGCGCTGATGGAAAAGTTAGGAACAACAAGCCCCCCCAGTTGCAATTGTTCGCAACGACTTTGCAATTCTTTAATCTGCTCATCCATTAGCCCGCTGGTGCCTATAACAGGATGAGCACCATGCTCTATAATGATTTTGCTGTTCACATAAACACTGTCAGCGTTTGTTAAATCGACTACAATCCCGGCTTTATTTTGCTCAATTGCTTCGCCAAGGTTATCCTCTCTACCAAGAGCTGCGACCAGGGTAAAATCAGGATGTCTGTCCAAAACATTACAAGCCAGTGAACCCATTTTACCTCTTGCTCCGTTAACAATAACGCGCATAACGCTCCTTACTTTTATCAGTAAACGACATCATTTATTTTCTTTTTTCCCAGGCTTCGGTTTTTTTTGCCGCTCCTCGCGCTCCACGCGTAACGCCCAGGCACTGGCAAAAGGCCATCCTATAATGGTAGCCTGCATAATTAAAGCAACGATTGCACCGCCAGGGTTATCATGAATCAATAAAGTCAGCCAGGGTATAAAAATAGCAAGAATGGATTTGAGTAAACGTATCATCAGTTCTTGTTTTAAGTTATTGTCAATATTGTTATTATAGCAAGCCGACCAATGTATAATAAATAGGGTAATTTCCAAAGAATTTTGAGGCTTCAGCCTTTATTTGTAGGCGAACAATATCAAGAGTATAATTCTTTACATATCTCTTGCAAAGCATCTCAAAACATTGTACATTGTGTACCCATTTTGTATGACAACAAATAATCTTTCAGATTTAAATGCCCAGGTATGGTAACCAACATCGCATCAGATTATTATATTCTGACTTCTTAAGATGGGTGCCTTTATTTGCAAATATGATGAGCTATAAAAAAAGGTAACAGCATGAGAAAACAGGAACTGCACCCCCGAACTGCAGTGATCAACCGAAGCCAAAAAAATAAATCAAAACAGGCTCGTTTAAACGCCTTGCGATGGCTTGCCGATCGGTTTCCCGAAGCATTTAACAATAAACTACGCATTCGCCCTCTTAAAAAAGGCATAATGAATGATCTGCTGGAATATGCAGAAGAAGCCGCTGAGGCGGGAATTTCCAAGAGCAAGTTACGCGAAGCGGTGATTCTTTTCACCCGCCGAATCGACTACTTAGCTTGCCTTAAAGCCCAAGAAACCCGTATTGATCTACATGGCAACGCTATAGATAAGGTGTCCAGTGAAGAAGCAGAACGTGCGGCGATAAAAATCAAAAGGCGTGTGGAGAAAAGTGCCAGAAATGCACGAAAAACAAATGCAAAAGCCCCAATGGAACCCTATTATTATAATAATTCCACAGACCATCACGACAGTTACAGATCTTCTGCTGAAGAACATGAATTTCCTGTCTATCCATCCCGTTCTTCCTACAACAACGCAGGACAAAACAGCAAAAACCCATCTGTTGTAATTAAACATAAAGCCAGCAAGTCATATGATCCTGAAGCCGTAGCAAGGCTTAAGGAAAAGTTGGGTTTATCAAAACGGGAATCCACCACCAAGTAGCTAAGGTGATTACTCAATTCCTGCTCCAAAAGCCAGGCTCTGTACACTTAGAACTTAGTGATGATTTTTAAAGACGAGGCGATATTAATAACTCCCTCCATGTGGAAGATTTCTCTAATCATCATAGAAGTGCAGGCAATGACCCCTGTATTTCTGAGCCGCAACATTTTAAAAATGTGGTGATTTATGAAGTGCTGCAGGTTTCCTATCAAATGTAGGCTTACACAACACACTTCAAAGCAATCTCCTTTTCTATTCTCAGATTTTGGTTCAGCCAGGTTAGCCATTACCTATATGTAATATAATAGACCAGACTGTGTATTTTTTACAGGACAGGCACTCTTAAAGCCAAATTTAATGCTATATATCTGCTGCCTTGAGGCCACATTCCAGGAATTTAGCAACCCCCGGGTTCGGGGCTTAGCAGGAATTAATCACGAAAATTTTCAAACTGTAAAGGTAAATCAATGGAAGCGTCTTTCACGAATGAAATGGTCTCTTGAAGATCATCGCGCTTTTTACCACTCACACGAATTTTATCCCCCTGAATTGAAGCCTGTACTTTAAGTTTACTGTCTTTAATCAGTTTGACAATTTTTTTGGCCGTTGGCTGATCAATACCTTGCTTAAAACGCATGTTTAAAATATAAAACTTTCCGCTGTGAATAGGTTTATCTTCCACTTCAGCTCCGGAAGCATCGAGATTGCGTTTGGTGCAATGATTGCGAAATAAATCTTCGAGCTGCCTCACCTGAAATTCTGATTCCGAACGCAGCGTTACGGTTAAATCATCCAGCTCAATGGAAGCTTCTACATTACGAAAATCAAAACGGCTTCTCACTTCACGTATGGCATTGTCTACAGCGTTGCGTAACTCAGATTCATTAATTTCTGAAACAATATCAAAAGACGGCATTTTCAAACCTCTTGTTCACTCTTATCGGATAAAGTTTAATAGAAAGAGACCATTATGGCAAAACAGATATAAGGCTCTGTGCAATTAGTCTTTATCTGAGCGGTATAGATGATTGGCAGAAGCCTGTGCTGTCGGCATAATGGTCATTTCAGCAATATCAACATGCTGAGGCCGGGTGGCACAATAGACAGCCGCATCGGCAATATCTTTGGCCACTAAAGACACAAAATCCTTATAAAATGCATGTGCTCTTTTTACATCTTTAAAACGGACAATACTAAATTCTGTCTCAACCGCACCGGGAGCAATTTCCGTGACTCTTATAGCCGTACCCAGTAAATCGAGACGAAGTGATTTGCTGATGGCCCTGACCGCATGTTTTGTAGCACTGTACACATTTCCGCCAGGGTAACATTCCTCACCCGCAATAGAACCAATATTAATAATATGTCCGCTATTTCTTGCCACCATCCCAGGTAAAACCTGGCGAGTTACGTATAAAAGGCCTTTGATGTTAGTGTCAATCATGGTATCCCAATTATCGACATCACCTTCTTGCAGAACATCTGTAGACAAAGCAAGTCCGGCGTTATTTATCAGGACATCAATGTTTTGCCCATCCGCCAGTAAATGATTTAATTCCCTGGCTACTTGCTCCTTATCGCGAACATCTAATACCAGCACACAACTTTCCGTTTCATAGCGTTGGTTTAATTCGCTGGCTATTTTTTCCAACTTGTCTTTGCGTCTTGCAGCAAGAATAAGTCTCGCACCTATTGCGGCGAATTCTTGCGCACAAGCTTCGCCGATTCCGCTGGAAGCACCAGTAATGAATACGGTTTTATTTTTAAAATTCATCATTATTTACTCATTTAATCGTTTAACATTTTTCAAAAATATGACAATCTAAAATCATTTATTCCCAAAAGAGGCACATATGAAAGTCATTATTATAGGAGGAACCGGAACCATTGGCCAGGCTGTCGCTGCTGAACTTAAGGGAAGACATGAAATCATTCTCGCCGGGCATCACAGCGGTGATATACGTGTGGATATAAGCGATAAGAACTCCATTGAAAAGATGTATAAAAAGATCAAAGACATCGATGCGGTGGTAATGACCGTCGGTAAAGTGCACTTTGCTTCCTTTGAAGACATGCACCAGGAACATTATGAAATCGGCCTTAAAAACAAACTTATGGGACAAGTCAATGTAGTCTTGCAAGGCAGACATATATTAAAACAACATGGCTCTTTTACTCTGACCAGCGGCATTTTAAATATAGATCCTATCCGCTACGGCAGTTCAGCAGCCATGGTGAACGGTGCCATTGATGGCTTTGTAAAAAGTGCGGCCCTGGAAATGCCCAATGCCCTTCGCATTAATAGCGTGAGCCCCACAGTCATAAAAGAATCCATGGAAAATTACGCAGCTTATTTTCGTGGCTACAAACCCGTCACGGCTGCGGAGGCAGCTTTAGCTTATAGTAAAAGTGTTGAAGGCTTACAGACGGGTCAAATCTACAAAGTCGGCTATTGAAGCTTTTTGTAAAACTTTCGCCCGTCAAGCAGCGGGCGGAAAGTCTGTTCGATAACAAATTGAAGAAAAATTATTTACAAATGAATTTAAGCTCAACCCGGTAATCATCGCTGGATGAGGCAGGGTTTGCCCGATCCGTTAAAATGGAACTTGCTAAACCTATAAGGGCTTTTTGTGACTTGTCGACACCTTGGTACAGGGATTTATGTTTCAGAACAACGAGTTCTTTTCCCTGCTTGCTACAATATTCACTGGCTTTTTTCTTTGCTGCGCTTTCCGCCATTCCTTCAGAGCTGGAAGTAGCTACCAGAGAAAACTTATTACCCCCTTCCGGAAAAACCGTGGTGCTGGCACAACTGGCGAGCAATAAAAAAGATAAGCTCATGATTAATATCTTAAAAATTTGGTTCATTTTTATTATTCCTTGAATAAAGTTTAAGCGAAGTGATTCTATTGTATTTTGTTGACCACTTCAATCAATAACTCATGTTACGCAGCACAGTATTTTTTAGAACATTTGGACGCATTTTGAAGTTTAAAAGCGCAGTTTACATGGAGTAAATGAGCACTTGAAATTCCAAAAAGCGTCCAAAGAGGCAAAAAAGACGAAGCTGCGTTACATGGGCCAATAATCTTTATGTATTTTGCTCGCTTCATTATTTCCATTGAACACTTAAAAATGACGTTTCTCTTTCCCCTGAGGAAAAATAAAAAATCAGGAAAAATGACAGGGTGTATTTTTAGGCTTCAAGATAATCAAGTTCTGGACCAACAGGAACAATCTGAGTAGGATTAATATGCTTGTGACTGAAATAATAATGTCGTTTGATATGATTCATATTCACCGTTTGACGAATACCAGGATAAAGATATAGTTTTTTTAAATATTGCGACAAATGCGAATAATCCTTAATGCGTTTTAAATTGGCTTTAAAATGCCCAAAGTAAACAGCGTCAAAACGAATCAATGTAGTAAACAGCCGCCAGTCAGCTTCTGTTAACTGTTTATCGATCAGATAAGGCTGTCGACCTAAACGCATCTCCACTTCATTCAATGCGTTAAACAGATTGGCAAAGGCTTCCTCATAGGCTTTCTGGGTAGTGGCAAAACCACATTTATAAACACCGTTGTTGATGTTGTGATACACGAGCTCATTGATCTCATCAATTTCCGATTGCAAGGCCTTGGGGTAAAAATCCTGTCTGTCTCCCGTCAGTTCATTAAATGCTTTATTAAACATTCTGATGATATAAGCAGAGTCATTATTAACGATCGTCTCCTGTTTTTTATCCCATAAAACAGGAACCGTCACTCGGCCTGAATAACTTGGGTCAGCCTTGCTGTAAAGCTGATGCAAATATTGAAATCCATATAGAGAATCTGTGCTTCTGCCCTTTTCATCCTTGAGCTCCCAGCCCTTTTCCAGCATATCTGTATGAACAATACTTACCGAAATAATATTTTGTAACCCTTTCAGTTCTCTGAAAATCAAAGTGCGGTGTGCCCACGGGCAGGCGAGAGAAACATAAAGATGATAACGATCTTTTTCGGCGGGGAATTGTTCATCTTCTCCAATCATGTTTTTAAATTGAGTCCCGCTTCTGACAAATCGTCCTTCCGAATCTCGTTCAAAATCCTTATCTTCTTTCCATTCTCCATTCACCAATATTCCCATAACACACTCCCAAAATGTCTCCATTCAAAATTTCAGCACTAAGAATGTAATTTTTTAGTAATTTTCGCCACGTGCTCGCCCTGAAAACGGGCAATGTCCAACTCCAAATCGGAAGGCATGCGTTTACCATCAACGCCTGCCACAGTCCCCGCGCCATAGGGAGAGCCGCCACGAAACTCCGATATGTTCTGCAAGGTTTCACAGGAATAAGGAACACCAACAATGATCATTCCCTGATGAGCCAAGGTATTCCAAAAAGAAGTGATGGTCGTTTCGTTTCCCCCTCCTGTCCCTGTGGAGGTAAAAACGCTGGCTACTTTCCCTATCAGTTTTCCTTGCAGCCACATTTGACCGGTCTGATCAAGAAAATTTCGCATTTGAGAGCACATATTACCAAAGCGGGTTGGTGTACCAAAAATAATGCCATGATAATCCATGAGATCTTCTGGGGAGGCAATTTCTGCATCCTGATCCAGCTTAAAATTTGACTTTTTGGCCACATCTTCAGGAACAAGCTCAGGTACTCTTTTTATTGCCGCCTCCACGCCGTCAATTTTTTTAACGCCTTTCATCACTTCATAAGCCATTTTTTCTATATGTCCATAACTGGAATAGTAAAGAAGAAGTATTTTTATGCTCATCATTGCATCTCCATTTGCAACCTTTATGGGCCGTCTTTTATAAAATACAAACGACGGCTTCTAAAAATCAACGACTTTTGGATAATATTAAATTAATAGTCTTAACAAATCATTTTTGCAAAATACTCATTAAAAAATAATTCTCGACTTTTGTGAAAAATATACGAATCCCCGTGGTTTGACCTCGGGGCCTATAAAAAGCCAATGCTATTTATCAAAGTCTTGGAAAACGCTGGATTTTGATAAATATACTGGTGATGGACATTGCGTCGATGCCGCGGTGATTCGTAAGCCGAAAAAATTCATAAAGTCGAGTGATTAATTCTTGGCTAAACAGCAAAATTATGGTTTAATTATGATCGCTTTGAGTTTATAGAGATCAATTATGAAAAAAATAGGTTTAATGATCATCCTGGTTTCTTTAGCAATGTCTTTCTCATACGCAAGTAAACTCAGTCGTTTTTTTCACGAGCATAAAGAACGAGAAAGAGCCAGAGAGCAGCAGCAATTGCGCCAGGATATGAATTTTGCGGATTTTTCTTTCCGTTTTGAAAAACGTTATGTTGACGAAAGAGGCGAGCAATGCCGTGATTATGTTTTCCGTAGCCGCAGCAATCCATATCGTCATGGTTATTTTACAGTATGTGAAGAACGATAAGCGCTCAGAAAGCTATAACTCATCTTCTGCAAAACTCACATATTGATGAATGCTGCCATCTGGGCAGCATTCTTTTTTGCGCAGCCTGGTATACACTCTGCAACTTCATTTGTTTTTAACTGTAGACTTTCATTCCTTTACCAAAAGGGCACTGAAACATATGGCTGGTTATTAAAGCATAATTTTCAGCATGCATGATATCCACTCTTAAAGAACCGTGGCCTTCTGCATCCAGATTCATTTTTGCATAACTGTAAATCGGAACACCTTTATAAGCGGGTTCGTCCATTGTAAAATGACGATCAGAAGCCGTAATTTTACTGTTACCCATTAATAATACTGCATTAGGTTTAACCGAGACCACATTACGGGGTAAAGTATAATCTGCCGTACATTGGTTTAGATGAAAAATAAAATGAATGGACTTACCTTTGGCAACCGCATTAGCGACCTGCGGAAAGCTGGTCAACTCATCTGCCTGAACAGATGATAAGGCCAGTGTAGCAAAAACAGAAAAGACAAGTCTTCTCATTACAGAACACTCCTTATGAAGAAAATAAAAAGAGAATTCCAGAGCATAAATCATTTGTCAATCAATAAATTGAAGGATAAAACAATGGGCTTTTGTGAATGGAGTTGAAATAGCCACAAAAATTTCATACATATAATTTATAATCAAACAAAAACATCCTTGAAGAAGGAATTTGTTTAATGCCAATAAATAAAGGCTACATCATCACAGAAAAAGAAGTGGAAAAATCTCTGTCCAAGCATGTTATTCGAATTGAAGACTCTAAGGAATTGCCTGACGATGGCTGTTTTTTTGTTGTTATCGATATTGAATATGTTTCTATAAATTGTCTTTATCAGCTAAGAGAAAAAATAAATTACCAACTGTTGCCCATTTTCTATATTGGTCATCCACCACAACATCATGAACAGATTCTTGATGGCTATTTTGATGAAGCAGCTGTTGAACGTGCAAAAAGTCTCCAATCACGTATGGAGTTGATTCAGGCAGAAAAAGGAAGAAAGATAGAAGATTTTGAAAAATTGCTCAGTCAATACCTATTTGTCAGGGATCCTTTTATACTGAAAGGATTTCTGGATTACCATTCTCATACAGGCATACAATATCCTTTGTTAGAAGTCATAGATTACCATAATGATCCCCAGCATTATGAGTATATGCTACACGGTATGGAAACCCGTAAATTACTTAAACATGAAAAATTGATTGATGAAATCCAGGCTTGTCCTTTCTGTAGTTCAGGATTGCTCAATTTTAAAAATTGCTGTCCAAACTGCCAATCCATACGTATCACGACACAATCTTTTATTCATTGTTTTACTTGTGGAAACGTCGGTCCTTTGCCGGAATTTCTGCAAGGAGAAGAACTCATTTGCAGCCGTTGCCGAACAAGGCTACGTCACGTGGGTATTGATTACGATAAGCCTATAGAAGATAAGATATGCCAAGAATGTCATCATTTTTTCTTTGAACCAGAGGTCAATGCGGTCTGCATGGTCTGCAACAAATTATCTGATCCAGCTGATTTACCCGCAAAAAAACTATATGAGTATCGACTGGCAAGACGTGGTGAGTCACTGGCCCAAGGCATTGATCAATATTTTATCGTTGAGCTGAGCCAGTTTTTAAAATTGATTGATTTGAGTATTTTTATGATGATTGTGCACTGGCAGACCTTATTAGCCAGACGTTATGAACAACTTTCATTTAGCTTGATGGCTTTAAGCATTCAAAACGAAGATGAATTGGTTGCCACTCATGGTGCACTGAAAACGGAAAGATTGTTTGCGGAATTTTTTGAACGAATCAGAACCCTTTTAAGAAGTACAGATCTGGTCTCCAGAGATAACAAAACCATTTTATTTTTCTTGCCCATGACACCTCTCGAAGGAACCACGACACTTTCTACGCGCATCAAAGCTTTTACTGAAGAACAGTCCATCAATGACAGTAAAATCAAACTTCGCACAGCAATGATGACTTCTTCGGAAATTCTTGAAAAGAGCATTGAAGAAGATTTGCTATTAGCCGAACTTTATAACCGGATTAAGGAAAATGACTGATTTTATATATCAGATTATTTATTATCTGATGTCCATCTTTGCATCCAACGATGTCATGATGTTTATTTTTATCTTTTTTCCTTTTATTGTACTCATAGAGCTGCCTTTTCATGCGCTAACCTTACTTTTTGCTATTAAAGGTTGGCTCAAGATGCAATACTCTCCCCCTTCGTTAAGAGTAAATTATTACCCTATCGTCACGGTGGTTATTACCGCTTACAATGAAACCTGGGAAGAATTATATATTTCAATGCAAGCAGTAGCCGAACAGCTCTATCCCGGCAAAATAGAAACACTGCTTATCATCGATAATGCTGTTGAAAATATGCAAACCGTAGCAAGTGCTCATCAAATTGCCAAAATATTTGACTCCATTCCTAATCGAACGTGCAAAGTCATTGAAAAAAAAGCGCGTGGTGGGCATGCCAGCTCAATGAATCTTGGTCTGAAATTAGCGAAGGGGGAAGTTTTAATCATGCTCGATGCCGATACTTCTATTGATAATCAGACCGTTACGAAAGCGGCAGCCCATTTCCGCAATCCAAACGTGATCGCTGTATCTGGAGCACTTCGAGTCAGAAACATCAGGTCTTCCATTCTTACCCGTCTTCAGTCTATTGAATACATGATTGGTATTCAGCTGGGACGATTTGGCTTAACGGAACTGCATGTAACCAACAATATTTCGGGTGCTTTCGGTATATTCAGAACCGGTTTTTTAAAACAAATTGGTGGATGGTTGAACGGTACGGCGGAAGATCTCGACCTTACTTTGCGTATTCATGTTTACGCCAGTCGTTACCCACATCTTAAAATCATTCATGAGCCATATGCTATTGCCTGGACCACAGTACCTGTCAGTCTACGACGATTATTGAAACAACGACTGCGTTGGGATGGCGATTTATTTTATATCTATGTGAGAAGGCACTGGCGAAAATTCAGCTCCTCGCTGATGAGCCGAGCCAGATTGTTCTTTTTCAGTTGGTATGGTTTATATTATCAACTGGTCTTACCGTTTGTTCTCGTTTTTTATACGGTTTTACTCATTTTCACCATAGATCTGGCTAAAATCATTGCCGTGTTTTTGTTGGTTTACAGTTATTATCTGATCATGAGTGGTTTATTGTATATCTTTTTCCTGCTTTTAGTCTCTGAGCGCTCGCGACAGGACTTTACACTCATAGGCTGGCTATTATTAATGCCTTTATATCAGTTGTTTTTACGGTTTATGGCCATGTTTTTTATCCTGAATGAGATCATGTTCAAAGGTCATCAGGAAACCAGCATGGCCCCGTGGTGGGTCATTCGAAAAACAAAATAGATGATATACTAACAACATGGGAATTCAACTGACAAAAAAACGGACAAAGGACACTTTGCCCGTCAAATACCATCCAAGTCTACGAACACCACCCAAACTTCGTTGGATTATGCTCGTTCTGCTTTTGAGTATTCCTTTGCTTATTCTTATTTACCAGGTAGTGAATGAATACATCCTGGTTCGGTTTTCAGGTTTGATCACTTATGACACGATAACTCTGAGGGCACCTGATGACGGTTATATTAAAAGCCTGAATGTGCAGGCAGGTGAAAACATAAGAGCCCATCAAGTCATATTGATATTTAATTCCCCTACCACACAAGCGCAATTACAATATCTTAGAGCGGAAAAAAAACGGCTTATTGATTTAATGAATTCACTGCAGCAAAGTCAAATCACTCCCAACCTGGAACATTTGCTTGACGTAACAAATCTTATTTTAATCACGATATTCGCGGGCTTTTTTACTGGCTTGATATGAGCCATCGAATAAATGTGGCAGAAATATTTGAAGAAAATCTCGCCTACGGCGATATTAATCAGCAGACATCCTTTCCTTCAAGCTTAAGAACATTAGAAGCATGCCAGCTTTGTTATTTAGATGATCCGGTAAGCCCCGAGGCTCTATTAGCGTTGCCTGATGCCAATGAGGCTTATATAGCAGCCAGTAACTACAGACTGTATTATATCAATAAGAACAATCAGACCTGTGTTTTAATTTATCAAGGTTGCTCCACTCTTTTTGATATTTTTCCTCAGTTCTACAACAGTGACAAAATCAAATCCGCAACTTCAAGAGATATAGAAAGAATCATCCAAGCCCTACAGAAACCGATTCATCCTTTACCAGTTAAAAATGCCACTGATTATCATCCTAGATATATTGTCAATGTAAGCAATTGCACCGTTTTACACCATGCGGTGCTTATCAACGGCATTCAACAAGTCAAATCCTTGTTAAAATATCAGCCTCAGCTCGAATTAAAAGCCAGATATCAAATTCAACCCACAGGAGAAATTTTAGAATTAACGGCCAAGGAGCTGGCAGATTATTTAAAACATGATGAAATTGCGGCTTTATTAGCCAGTCTTACCGAAACAAAAGAAAAAAATAGCAGCTTGATTAAAGCAAACCGCCATGTCATTTGGTTTGCATCCAGCAAGGATAACACGACCATCGATACACAGAATAAAGCAGCCAAAGCTTCAAAAGAAGTCGATGAACCTTGCTCTGAAAAAAGCCATCCCATTGGTTCTGGCCCTGCTAAGGAGTGTGATTTCATTCCAAGAGATAAAGCATTATCAACGCAAATGTGAAAGAGAACGTTTAATAAAATTGTTTTTATTGGAGATTAATGATTCATTTTGATGACATTACCAGCAAGACGGTAGATTTATACTCTATTTTATCCAAATCACTGCGAAAATCTTTAGCTAGAACGGAGTTTACCATTCAAGTCATAGAGGAAGCAGACAGTGAAATCCAGGAAGCTAATCTATTGATTGAGGAGGTATTCCCTTCGGGGGAAGCAGAGGAGTATAAACCCAGTTATGTGCTTGGCAGCAATGAAAATGGATTGTGTCTTGCCTGTTTAAAACGAGGCTTCCTTCTTGGTTGTATTTCAGTCAGCTTTGATTTAGAAGAAAAGGCTGTTGCTATACATTCATTGGCCATCGATCCCAAATATCGTGCGCAGAAACTGGGCTCTGCGCTCCTCTTATCATTGCATGATGTATGTCACGAATTAGGCATTCAATCCATGTCTTTGATTTCCTCTGAGCAAGGGAAAGGATTTTATCAAAGCTTTGGATTTAAAGAAATGGCCCTTCAGTCTTATGAGACCCAGTTACCTTTTTCCAAAAGAGTCGTTCGCAAAAAAATATCGGATTTTAACCATATTCATGGAAAAGACAAAGCTCTTCCCGAGGATGAAAGAATCCGCAAAAAACATACAAGAGAGGACAAGTCTGAGTATTCAACCACCTTTTTTAACCGCCATAAACGACACAAACAAAGCAAAAAGGAAGCTAATACATCCTCTGCCGTTGAAATTGTAAATCCGTTTTACTGACAAACCTATCATCCGTTGCTTATAAAATGGTTTAACATTTCTTTCTTAACAACAAGCCTGCTACAATATTTGTGTTAACAACACTTCTTTTTCAGTCTTGATAGGTTTTTCATGTCAGAGGCATTAACGCACTATTATCTGCAAGCCATGGGAATTGATGTCTGGATGGAACGCCAGCCTGTTTTATCCTGTGAAAAGCATTTGTCCGCCTTAGCGACCGAAGTGGCATCCTGTACACGCTGTTCGCTGCATAAAGCACGTCGGCAAACCGTTTTTTCTCGCGGCAATCCAAAAGCAAAACTCATGATCATCGGCGAGGCTCCTGGTTTTTATGAGGATCAACAAGGAAAACCTTTTGTGGGTAAGGCGGGAATCCTGCTAAACAAAATGTTGCAGAGCATTGGAATGACAGAAGATGATTTTTACATTGCCAATGTTTTAAAATGCAGACCTCCAAATAACCGTGATCCTGACATGGAAGAAATTTCCCAATGCAGCCCTTTTTTAATTTGTCAAATCCAGCTGGTTAAACCCCGGCTAATTCTTGCTTTAGGGCGTTTTGCCGGACAATTTTTACTGGATAAGCCGCTTCCGCTTAAGCAGTTGCGTAATCATCTTCATCACTATGAAGAAATTCCTTTTATGGTCAGTTATCATCCAGCTTATCTCTTGCGAAACCCAGCTGACAAAAAAAAGGCTTACATTGATCTATTGGCCGTAAAAGATTTTTTGCAAACTTCCAAAGTTTTGAATGTTTGAGGTTATTAAATTAAACGACGGACAAAACAACAAATTTTTATGACAAAAGGATTAAAAGGTTTTCCAACGGCTCATTTAGGCGTAAAATTCCTTCTTCTGAAAATCACAAGAGTTTAAGAAATAATGCGAATAAAAAAGATCAATATTCTATATGCTGGATTATTCTTTTTGATTTTTAATCATGCCTTAGCTGCTGGTTCCGCTCAGGAAGCCTCAACAGATCCCTTTATTCAAGTTTGGAAATATTTTGACGGCGTTAATACCTACACTTTAAATATTACCAACAGCCATGCTCCAGGACAGGACTACTATATTAACTATACTTTTCCTGGTGGAAGTGCATCTACGGACATGTGTCAAGTTTCCTCCAATACCTCATTTACCTGTATGAGCGGTGAAACCGTGACCCGCAATGATGCCACTCATTCAGTGACTTTGACCACTCGCAACACCTCTTATGTGTTTTATGATCCAGCGCACATGCCGACGCCCGGCAAGCTTCTTGGTAACTGGAGCATGGTGCGTTCCGGTGGAGCCCGTTTCAATATTTCCATCATGCGTGGACCAGGCGAGAACGATTACAATGTTATTACAAGTTATAATGATGACAGGGGAAATAAATGCTATATTGGCGTGCCTGATGTTTACCATGCAAGCATCCATACGGATGGCAGCCAAATTCTTTCTTATTATAGATACAGTTTTAAGTATGATCCAAAGAAGAATCAAATTGTTAATCCAAATCCCGGTAAAGATTTTCATGCAGGACTCTGTATTCAGTTGATGGATGACGGCGATATCGCCTTCACAAAAAATTAAAATGTTCTGATGCTGGAAAATGAATATTAAAAAGGATGTATTCTGTATCAGAATGAAGTTACCCTGAAAAGTATATTTTATTACTTCCTTAAGGAAAAAAATGGAATCATTTTTAGCTTTTATCCTGGCCAATTTTACCTTGACGTTATTTGCCTTAAGTATCATTTTTGCCGGTATCTCCCTGGCTCTGCAAGCAAAACCGATATCGAAGGCAAAGTGCATCGATATTTTGTTTTCTTACTTTTTAATATTTAATATCGGCATCAGCTATATTTACAATTTTGTCGTACATGTTTTCTTTGGTGACATGGCTGCAGCCTTTATCGGCTGGAGCCAAAGCCCCTTCCAACTTGAAGTCGGCTTTGCCAGTTTAGGGTTTGGGGTATTAGGGATTTTAAGTTTTTGGTCGGGTTTAGGTTTTCGCACTGCCACAATGATAGCCCCCTCGATGTTCTTATGGGGCGCAGCAGGAGGCCATATCTATCAAATGATCGTTGCCGGGAATTTTGCCCCTGGAAATGCCGGTATTATTTTTTGGTCTGATATCTTCATTCCTGTGATTGGGCTTAGCCTGTTATATCTGCAATATAAACATCCTCCCAATGATAGGGATTAAATTTTCATAGACAAGAGTCGCGCCACCTCATGAAAGATTTTGGGACATCCAAGTCCCCAAAATCGACTCGCCAACGCGCGAAGTGTTTGTGCCGCGAGCGTCCTGTTTACGGCACGTTTGCTCTGAACGAGCAAAGCGTACGCCTTCACCAATGACTTAACGGCTGCAGAAAGATTTTTTTAACATCCCTTCGGGCTGTTTAAAAAAATCGCAGCCTATCGCGGACTACGCGCCTCGGCTTTCAGCCTTCCATGGCGCGTAGTGGAAGATTTTATTTGAAGAGAACAGCATACCAGATACGGTTACATTCTATGGCGCTGATATCACTCTTGATTTCATAAAAGACATTGCTGCAAAAAACCATCTTGATGACGAAGCAGCCGCTCTTGTCATGACGCTTTTAGCTCATAATTTCAACAATAATTCACAACACTTTATCAAAAATGGGGTTAGTATTACTCACCCAGATATATTTATTTTAGCCTTACTCAAAGTCGTGGCTTCTGGATATAAAAAATGTCAGGACAAGTATGTTTTTTCAGGTTCATTAAAAACTTTTAATTTCGATTCAGCAGACTATAAAGAGCTGCATAAAAAATTTATTATGGACATACAATATATACTCAATTTCGGGAATGACACAAATGCAGAACGTCAATCAGACACGAGGACAACGCTTTTTAAAAGGGCGTTTGCATGGAGTGTTATCATGTTTTTTAAAAGTAAAAGCGTTGACGGATTTCCTCTTGAGTTTTATAAGCCAACCCTGACCGAAGCGAATAAATCATTTGACAAGCTTTTACGAAAAGCTGAGACTCTTTTTAAAGAAACAAAAAAACCTAATACAAAGCTGACTCCGCCGGATATAAGCGATATCGAGACATATACAGAACCAACTTCCCCAACTAATTTTCATGCTTCTCCAGCGGGCCAAAAAACATCGGGTTTTTTCACTACAGACCAACGTAGTGCTACAGCTAAAGAAAAATACTCTCCAAAAGACAGATGGCAAAAAGCCCCGCAACATTTTACCATATGGCTTAGTAAGGAAATTGAGCTTGATAAAAATCTGCAACCTTCTGACATCAAGAGAGCCCTTTCAAGAAACGCATTCGTTTGCCAACTCGACCCATATTGCGTCATAGAAGCAGCCAATCTATTAGTAAAAAACGGATATGTTTCTTCAGTAAAAAGGATATTCGATCCTATTGGCGGCTGGGGCGATCGTTTAGTGGGGGCATTAGCTTACTTTCTTGGAAATGGCAGCCCAAACCCCTCCGTTATTGTTTCTAATGATGCTAATCCTGTATTGAAAGAAAATTATGTACAGATATTTGAGCATATGAAAAACCAATATCCTTTAGACAAGGTTACCTTCAAAGCATTTAATTCAGCGATTGAAAATTTAGACCTGGACGATATATTTAAAATCACCGGGAATATGCGTTTCGATATGGCGATTACATCACCTCCATATTATGATACCGATAAAGGATGTGTAATCGAAAATTACCCACGACATGACAGTGAATCAAAAACACAACAATCATCGCAGTATCCCAATGCGACTGATTGGACTAATAAGTTTTATCATCCGTTCATTCGGAAAGTCTTGGCAAGTTCATGGCATTTCTTTTTAAATGTACCTATGGATTCAGATCTTCATAAACAATATGGTTTTTTAGCGGATTCAATTGGAGCTAAACCGAAAAAACAGAAAAACCCGGAAAAACCAGAAAAATCTCATGACAATCACAAACCAGATAAATACTTCTATTTTAAGGAAACGACAAAAGCGATGGAGGGATATGAAACCCAGACAGGATATATGCCTCGTATAATTTTTATTGGTAGTTATCCCGTTGGGACGACATATCATGAAGCCATGTATGGTATAAAAGTTTACGTACCTTTGACTTTACCAAGACAGCCGCAGCTCCAGGATTCATCAGAAGAGCAGCATACGGATGATTCAAAGAAAAAGACCACTGGACCTCATGCAAACGGATTTTTTAATAGAAGAGATATAAATAATAACAATTCTAATAATCATGAGAAATCATATAAAACCAGTTTTATCTAATGTGATGATGAACTTTTAATAACTCGTGTTACGCGGCACAGTATAGTGACCTTGGCTTTAGCCAGTTTAGTGCGCGAGATTGCATCGTACGCTTCTGGCTCAATATTTGACAATAATGATAGAATTTTAAACGCCAATGATTCGCCCACATAAAAAATTTATACTTAATTTTATCTTAATGTAAAGCAGGTAAAGTATGTTCTGCTCTCTAATGATAAGTACAAAAAGGTGATTCAAATCATGCCAAAATTTAAGCCCATTCATCTTCTACCACAATCTGATTTTTATACCATTATCAGCAATCAAGTGAAAGCGCATGGTAAAAAAGAGCATGGCGGTCATTTTTTCACCAAGCAAGATAATATGATTAAGGCGGTGACACAACTTAAGAAACATAAGAATCCCGCCCTGGAGGCCCAATTACGTGACATGCTGCTGGCCCGGGCAAATTATTATCTGGCCGTTTTTAATTATTCAGGCCAAAGCATTTCCAGCGATCAACAAATTCAAACCTACAAAGAAAACTATCTGAGGCAACAGAGAGCGTTTTTAATTTATTTAAAAAGCCTTGATGCAGAATTAGCAAGCACCATTAAAAGAGCTCTGTCGGAAGGTAATATCGCTCTGGATAATTACAAAAATTTAAATAATGAATACCTGACCACCTTGTTAACCTTCGGCATGACAACGGGTCATAAGGACAAGCCAAATATCATCCATTTATCCCATGAAGCGGTTAAGATACAGGAGGAAAAGCCTCTCGTAACAACACCTCTACAGCCTAAAGAACAGGTTATTGCTCAATTAAGACAAATGAACATTGAACCCAAAGAAACCTACACTGATCCTTTTCAGAATAAAATAATAGAATTGAATGAAGATGAATTGGAAAACCTAAAAAAAGTTACGAAAACAAGTAAGTCTTCCTCTCTTGTTGAGGAAACAAAACCTGATTCAGTCCTATTAAAAGAAACATTGCTCAAGAGCGACTCTGAAAATAAGCGTACATCCCCCTCTACTCAGGAAGCGCAAAAAATTATTTCAGATAGTCATGTCAATGTAAAAGGGCGCATCAGACAATTTGAAGTCGCCAAAGAATTACAAGATGCCAATGTGAATGTAAAAAAGCGCATCCAGGATTTCGAAAAAAAGACTGATGAAACAAGGAGCAATGTTCAAGCTCGTAAAAGAGCCATTGAAGCTCAGGAGATGATACGTGCCAATCGTGGTGAAGGTTTCGTTAAAAAGATAGCGGAGCAGTTTCCTCTTTCAAATTCAAAGAAGCCAGCCGCCTCAACTCGCGAGACTGAAGCACAACCCCTTAAACTGCATGTTAGTGAAAACGATAAAGCCCTGGCCATACGTCTTCAAATCGAAGAAGCGGCAGGGAATTTGGGCATTCATGTTAATGAGCTTAAAGAGATTTATTATCCCGGATTAACGGAGGCTGAAATCGCCAAACATATTCAAGAACAAAAATTGCAGGAAAACGATTATCATCTTGCCCTTCGTTTGCAAGCCAATGAACTACCAAAGCCTGAAATGAAGACAAGCCCAAAGACAGATGAGGAGCTTGCGAAAGAGTTACAGGAGCAAGAATTTGATGCTCAACAAAAACATGAAAAGGTGCATATGCACTTTTATGCTTTTCACGCCTTACAACGGATCAATCAAGTCTCCATTCAAATGATGTATGATGCTGCATCAAACCGGTTCTTGTTCAATTTTGCGATAAGCCAAAGTATAAATGTATTACAATGCTATGGGATGTCCATTAACGGACAAATATTAGGCAGCACCTATCAACAATACAACGAAGTGAGCTCAGTGCATGGCAGCATAACGGGAACTTTGACTCAAAAAGATCTTGAAGTGGATGGCTTACAAATTGGCGCTTTGACCGCCGGTTTAGCTGACACAAACGGCCTGCTTAAAGGTTATGGTCAATTGGGATTGTTTGCTGCGAAAGCAGAGTTTGACTTATCTGCCAAATCCTCTGTTCAGCAATCACCTACAGAACCTGTAAGAAGGGTTCCCGTCAAATAATTTAAGTTGCAGCCGGTTGCTTACCTGAATTTAATTTTATATATAATTTTTTGCTCAAACCGTACGGGAATTTTTTATGCCGATAGATAAGAACAAACCTTCAATGGAAATTTTGCCTGAGGAAACTATCTTACATATAACCTCATTTATTCCATTTCAATTTTTCAAAAAAACGGCCCAGGTAAATGCCTCGCTTGATCGATGTATACATACAACCACTCAACAATTAGCCAAAACCAATAGGGATGTGAAAGATAAATTAACACTGTCTCTTCAGAGCTCTTTCAATCAAAATAATGTGAAGTCAATACAAACGGCTATCATCAAGGGCGCTGATATTAATACTGAGATAACCTATCAAGAAAAAGAAGAAGCACAAACCACGGAAATTAAAGGCACCATTGTGTCTTTTGCAACAAAAATCGTCTGCACTTCCTCGGATAATAGTCAAATGGATAGACTTGATTTCTTGTTAGCCCATGGAGCAAATCTGGATATTTTTGATAGCGAAAACGAATCACCGTTAATGATTGCCATTAGATTAGAGCGGTTAGACATAGCCCGACAATTGATTCAGGCCGGCGCAACTATAGATATAGCGAATAAAGATGGGTTTACAGCTTTTCATATGGCGGCTTACGTTGGTATAGACTATGTAAAATTGCTTTATGAAGAGAAACAAAAGCAAGGTCAATGTATCGATATCCATAAACAAGGTAAAGACAATGGGTTCACTCCTTTACATGCTGCTGTTGAAGGTGATCAAATAGAAGTGGTTCAATTTTTGTTAGGTTTAAACTGTGATACAAGTATAACGAACAGTAAGGGTCAAACTGCTTTACAACTGGCTGAAGAAAAAGGTTTACATCATATCGTTGAACTTCTGCCAACTTCTCCATTAACCATTAAATTTTAAAAACTTTAGATGTAAGGTTTTTTACAAGAACAATTTGTTTGTTTTTAAATCTATGTGTATAATTAAGTCGTAGCCACTAACGCAAGGAAGCTATAAATGGGAACAAACCAGTTTGTATTCCTGGTTCTGCAACCATAACTTGTCGTTGGGGTCTGAGATGTACTGAAAATGACTAACTACAATTTAAAATAAGGAAGGCTATTATGAAAACAATAGCATTATTATTAGTACTTGTTGGTTCCACTGCTATGGTAACCAGTTGTGGTTTGTTTTGTCCGGAGTGTCCTAGCTACACTAGCACCAAATAAGTAAGAAACCTGATATAACCACAGCTCTTTTGCAAAGCTGTGGTTATGATAGACAGCATTTTTTCATTTATTACTTCAGATAAAATTTTATCAAACATATAGGTGGTTTTATTTTGTTCCACTTAGTGTCTTTTATTACTCTCATATTACTTAAAAGAGCTCGTGACTTATTCCTTGATTGTTTTTATTATTGCTCGTGATCAAAGTCAGATTTTCCAAGGAGCAAATGTGATAATCAATGCAAAAGAATTAATTGAATTTAGTTTTAGACTGATTGATATACAGATTAAAAAATATAAACAATTGGCCACAGCTGGCGTTGGCCCGGACGCAAAAATTAGTGCGGCGTTAATTCAGGCGCAAGTAGGCGAGCTTTTAACTCACTTAAATCATGTGTTGTCGTTAGACGAAGTGGATGATAAAGAATTGCTGGCTTTTGCACAAAACCTTAAATTTTATTTAAATTGTGAATATTTACGTGGACGTGCCGGATGGTTATTGGATGATAATAAAATTCATAATACCGTTTATGAGCGAGTCTCCAGCCAGTTGGAGGAGTTGAAAGGGATTTGCAGCAATGAACCTTTGCCTGACATTAATGAAACATTACTTTCCCCATTTCAGAAACAATACTTGCAGGATAGTCATGAAATTGCATTTCTTATTTTAGATTTAGCGACCAAGCTTAAAGAAAACCCAAACAGAAAGGATTTTGGCTCAAATTACAACTTAGGTCATGGTTTAAAAATTATGCAAACACATGCCGCTCCCAATGGAAGATACCACAACCCAGAAATTGGAAATGAAATTAAGCAGAAATATGAATTGTCAAAAGATTTTTTAGAAAACTCTCCACTGCAAAAAAGTACCAGGCAATTGAATAAAGATACAGCAAGAGAATATGAGAAAAAAGATAAAAAGGAATTTAAGCAATTATTAGAACAATTCTTGCAAAAATACCCTGAGAGTAAGCTTGCAAAGGAGGATTTTAAATGGTTCAACGTAGCGACTTTAGATAAAACGAACAAAGCCAACTCCTCAAAAGCACTGCGCAATTGGGGTATATTTACCATCGGGGTGATAACAACAGGAATTGCAGCAACGTGGGCGATGCAAAACATGTGTGCCCAAGAAGAAAGCAGCCAAAACTCTTGGTGGTCTGGCTTGTAAATAACACAATACGGACAAATTTTTGTAATAGCTCAACCCGCTATGTTGGCGACGACACAAACAGATAATTCAAGTTATGGCCGTTCCCCGAAACAGGGCTGAGCACTTATCTTATTTCAGCAATTTACACTCGAAGGGAATTGTCTTCCTCTTCTGTTTCCTCCTCATCTTCGTCTTGGCTTTTATCTGCCATTTTTTCACCATGTTTTGCCTCGGGAGTTAAATAAGGATCTTTCGAGAATTCGCTGGGCACCCAGCCTGTTGCGAGAGTACCGGCATACAGGAGATCCATTAAAAATGCTGCGGTGCAGATAAATTCCTCCTCTTCATTACAATCCAAATCTTGAAATAACAAAATAGCGGCAAGACTCAGCTGTGTTAATGCAATTAGTCCTTGCAAAACATGTAATGTTTTTTCACTTGCATGCGTATCACTCCGAAAAATGGTATAAAAAGAGATTAAGCTCTGGGCAAATTTGGCCGGAACGAGTGTGGCTGGTGAAAGGGATTGAACGCTGGAAGCAATAACCTGGGTAGCACCACAGGCACGCTCAGCATTGCGATGCGGGCTTGATGAAGAAAATGCTCGGATAGAAAGATGTTTGGAAATGGTTTCAAAAAAACCGGTCATGAAAAACTCCTTTTAAGAAAATTACCTCGGTTGTTTCCAAGTCTATGACAAACACTTAAATAACTCATGTTACGCAGCTTCGTCTTTTTTGCCTTTTTGGACGCATTTTGGAATTTCAAATGCTCATTTACTCCATGTAAATTGCGCTTTAAAATTCCAAAAAGCGTCCAAATGTTCTAAAAAATGCTGTGCGCATAACATGAGTTAAAAAAGTAAAAAATTATGTATCATGAAAGCGTCCTCAAGGTCAATTTGAGACAAAAATCAACCACAACCTTGTTATCTTGAAAAAGCTAACTGCTCCTATGACAAAATCCGCTCCAGCACCTGAGCGACCCATAATCAAATTTATCAAAAGACAGTTCACAAATATCTTCTGTTGCATAATAAAATCACTCATCGAGAACGGCAGTTAACATGACTCTCTATTTTTGTGGATAAGTGTATTCATCATTCATCCTGATTTTCATTGAACCATGCTTAAAGCTCAGGGCCACCATGGCCTTACTTTTCATTTTAATTGCCCTTTGTTATTCACAAATTCAGTGGATAACTCTGTGAATATTTCGTGAAATGAACATTGCTTTTACATCACCAGACTGCTTTTTATACCCCACTCGGGAAAAAAAGAAATATGCGGCAATAAGGATTCTAGTTCCTCATCCTGTAAATATTCTGATCGTTAGGCTAGGCAGCGAAAAAGGTGGAAACAGAGTCCTGTACTGCCATTGTATCGTTAAAGCCCAGTTTGATTAGCTCGCGGGTGAATTCTTTTTCAAATAAGAGAAAACTCAGTAAATCACCGGAATGACGTTTAGCACCAAGAAAATTAAGCAAAAGACGTAATAACATTGGAATACTGTTGTAATGCGACTGAGCAATGGCCGCTATATCCACACTTGGCCGTAAATGTAAAATTTCAACGATTCGCCAGGGCGATTGCTGTTGTTTTTCCCTCGGTAACAAGCGGGCAATATTGTTCATGTGGTTAATCATCTCAATGTCTCGATCGAGATTATCTAAAAACAAGCCGTTTATCATGCCACTTAAAACACGTGAAAAATCAATGTCACCGTCGCGTAATTTGTCTGCTTCATCTTTCTTTAATTGCCGATTTCCAATAACTAAAACTTTATCAACTTGACAATGGATTGCTCCACGAAGTGGCGCCTCTAACCCTAAATGACCATCTCCATAATGAAAACCATCTATTTTTGAAGGCGGAAAGAACAAAGGCAAAGCAGTAGAGGCCAGAAAATACTCCATTTCCAGGTTAACCCGTTGACTACTATGAAGTGGATGGTTCCAATCCGCAAAATCTTCTGCATGATGTTGGTAGAAGGATATGGTTTTTTGAGTTTCATAACAACTGCTGATGATTTCAATCATTTCTAAGTGCTTATTTTTAATGGCACTTCCCACATTCACAAAATCAATGACGTTATTAAGAAATACACGTAAAGGCGAGGTATCAAGAATATGCCCTAATAACCGTTGCTTAAAAAGCATACTGCTCATGTTACGTATGACCGTCTTACTGAGTGCATAATTACTGGTCTTAAAAATTTGCGGACAAGTAATATCACCCCATAACTCAGTTAACTTATTAACACCGGCGAAAAAATCCAGTGCATTTTCAGCTAACACGGCGGTATTAATGCTGCCGACACTGGCTCCTGTGAGTATATTAAAAGGAATTTGCTTTGAGCTTAGAATTGTACTGATTGCTTTAAGAACCCCAGCCTGATAGGCTCCTCGGGCTCCACCTCCAGCCAGGTAAAGCGCTATTTTAGTCATTTCTAATATTTTAGAGTGGAAGATTAAGAATATAATCTGCTTGCAGGCCATTGGCAAGCAACGGCTTAACTTAAGAAACATGAAAGGCTTGTCGAAAATCCACCGCTATTTGCCATTTGAAAAAAGTCTTTTGATAAGCTACGTTCAGAATGGACGGTTTGATAATCCGTTTTAATTAATCAAAAATATTAAGGAAAACAATTCATGAAAAAAATAATACTGCTTTTATCATTTATAACAGGATTTTCATTTTCAATATTGGCTGCTGCTGATACCAACACCATGCAGCAAACTGCGCCATCCAATCCATCTGCTACAAAAATCAGTGAAGGAGATCTGAACAAATTTGTTAAAACTTATAAAGAGCTCGTGCAAATTCAACAAAAATATCAGCAAAAACTTCAAGCTAATCAAGGAAAAGATGCTCAACAGCTGGAGCAAAAAGCTTATAAAGAGATGAATGAAGCCGTTAAAAACAATGGGTTAACCCCTCAACAATACAATCAAATTGCACAACAGATACAACAAAATCCCCAGTTACGGAAAAAAATTCAAAGCATGCAATAAATGCTCTCCTCTGACCGGTCTTATGACGGCTTCAAAACCTCGTAAGGCCATAGGCGAAAACAAATGGATGCGATAGATAGGCATTCTTTATGTGATATCTCATATATCGACATGCATCCCCTGGCATCAGGGTAAACGCATCCAGTGGCACAATATAAAATCAACATGTTCAATTCATCGCTTTATGCAAGGAATCCAACACAGCACTTGATATGAGTTCGTTTGGATGTCGCGCATAAAGCACAGCAGATAGGGCTTTTTGTGATCAAAAATTAGATGCGCTTGTTCTGCCCTAGCCTTAGTTTTAGTTTTAGTCAAATTGATATATTTGCAGCACCAAGATTCATATACACAATGTTCGAATAATAAGAGAAACCAAGGAAAATACATAGGGCAATGAAAAATTTTATAGCCATATTTCTCTAATGAAGTTCAAACCATCAATAAAGCGATGTTACGTAAAATTATTCCAAGAGCGATTGGGTCTTTATCTTGGAATAATGTATTACAAAGAAGATGATTATAAGGTGTTAAGTATCTGTATCGATGGTGTTATTCGATATCTATTATTGGTACCAATACAAGTTAACTTATCTGATAGAGAAATTTGGCAGAGAAAAATTGAAACATTTAATAAAAAGACTGCAATTCAATCTTTTTTATTGAAAACTCACATTGAAATTAAAGGCAAGATCAATAATAAATTAGGGGCATTGCTTTGATCACTTTTAGCCTTTGTTTAATTTTCGTTGGCGTCCTTTTTTCATCGAATAATACACAACCATTAAAAATGTAATAATAACAGCAATTCCATAGCTATAAAGACGTCGAGGAGAAGTAATCGGCATCACATCCTGGAAAATTATAGAAAAGATGATTGGTCCAATTAATACAAGATCATAAGCAATTAGCGCTCCAAATAGCGGCCAGACATTTTCCCAACAAGAGTCGCGCTACCTCATGAAAGATTTTGGGACATCCAAGTCACCAAAATCGACTCGCCAACGCGCGAAGTGTTTGGGCCGCGAGCGTCCTGTTACGGCACGTTTGCTCTGAACGAGCAAAGCGTACGCCTTCACCAATGACTTAACGGCTGCAGAAAGATTTTTTTAACATCCCTTCGGGCTGTTTAAAAAAATCGCAGCCTATCGCGGACTACGCGCCTCGGCTTTCAGCCTTCCATGGCGCGCAGCGTTTGAAAAAAATGCTCAACAATGTTTCACTCTTTATAAGTATGATAATCATATATACTATAAACTATTGGAAAAATTTCAATGAAAAAAATTCTGTTTGGATGTCGGCTCGTTTCTTGTTTAATGGTTTTAACACTGGTCATTCACTGGAAAGTACCTGTAATACCATTTCAGCTGATACTTCAGCAGCCTGATATATTGAACGGATGGATGGGTTGGACCCTATATTTTGTTATAATGGGTGCTTTATTTTTCATCTTAAATCTGATAGCAGCAATCGGACTATTTGCAGTTAGGAAATGGGGTTTTAAAATTGGTTATTTAGCTATCATTTGTTCGAATCTTTCTGGAATTAGTTACCTGCCCATTAAGTTTTTTCTATCACAACCATCTATTATCCCAATGATTATTATAAACTTAGTCCTTTTATCGTATGTCATATATTTAGATATTTCATCCCGAAAATTTCTCAGATCATCTCAATCTCCGAAAAAATATTTTAAAAAAATAGCTTGTTAGGAACATTCGGGATAAAGTATCAATTGACAATTGCTCTTGCCATATCCTATAAAAACTAATGGACATTTGAAGTTATGGATAGCTCAGAACAGGTTGATTTTCCTGGAGCTCCTTTACTTTTTTTTCATTTTTCTTTAATTGTTTCTCTGAGAAATTATCTAAAGGCCGCAGAAGATATTCATACGCACAAGCCAGGCAAAACATAAACAATACCCCTCCCCCACAGCCGCCAAAAGCACCCACCAGTGAGAATAAAACAGCGGATTCCACTCCCCCAAGGGCACCTCCTGTCGCTGCACCGGTGCATCCACCAACCACGCTGAATCACCCAATGATAACTCCTGGGGCAGGATTGCAATTTTCTGGTTCTTCGTTATAAAAAAGACTTTCACAACAAGTGTCTGTTCTGTCAATGCCGTTTGCCAGAGGTTTCCAACATGTTTTTTCGGCGGAGTCGAGTGTTTCCTGGTACTGTCGAAACTGAGCAATTACTTGCTTATAAGTGCTTTTCTCAGGGTTTTTTCCTTTAAATTGGAATGCAAATTGCCTGTTGCTTTCTTTAAAAAAACGATTCAATGTCGAATTGCATTGAGCAAGTCTGCCTATATCTTTCAGATTCAGATAATCAAAAATCTGATCTCTTATCGGCAAGCCAAGATCATCAAACAAGGGATCGGACGGTAGTTTTTCTTGTTCTGAATTAAACAGGATATAGAGCCATTCAAACATCTTCCCCGCCCCTTCTTTATCTCAGCAAAATGGTGGTTCAGAGTATACAAAAATAATTTGGCATAGCATAATAAAAAAGCCCGTTCGGAGTTTTAATGCTTTATAAACGAGTAAAATCGAGAAGTACGAGGCAAAATCAAACAAAAAGCGTAATACTAGCAGCCTATTTCTTTGGCTGAGATGATATGAACTCTTTTTTCTGCATATTTTCGTGTTTTTTGGCCTCCTGAGGTATTCTTATCTATCCTAGCGCCTTCTAAAAAATTAATCCATTTTTTTCGTATTAGTATCCTCATATGTCTGCTCAATATCCTCTTTGAGACTTTGGGACTTTGTCTCTGCAAAAAATAAAAAATTATTGAAAGAGGGTTGTTTATTCTCTTTCACCGCACAATGCTTAAATTTAATATAAAATTTAATGAGAAAATTATCCATCAAAAGCTATTTTGCTGATTGTTTTCATGGTGATGAAAAGCTTGTCTTTTTTATCTACATACGGGATAAAACCCAACTTTTCATAAAATGATTTTGCTTTATCATTTTTAGCCTCAACCACAACAGCCATTGAGGCGATTTCCTTGCTCTTGATAAAACATTTTTTTAAAGCATTTACCAATAAAATTTGCCCCAAACCTTTAAACTGATATTTTTTATCCAAAGCTAAACGACCTATTAAAGTAGCAGGAATTAGAGGGTAGCCTGGCAACTTTCTCGATATACTTCCTGGCAGCTCATCTAATGGAATAATTGTGGACGAAAGAGTATAAAATCCTAATACAACATCCGATTGCTCCTCAGTTAAAACATAGACAGCCGCTATCCTTCGTTTTATATCCTGGCTTGCTGTATGTTTTAAATAGTTATCCAGCTCTTCTATACCACAAGAAAAATCAGATTTTATATGACTTTTCTCTAAGAGAGTTATCTTATAAACTTGCATTATGACGCATTTATTCTTTGACTATTTTGTTGTGATGTTTTACTGCAGTTATTAACCTGCTATTTGGTTTTGAATCCTCAATTAAGCTTTTCACGAAAAGATCCTGATCCGTTTTGGTTAGCTCGATAATCTTATGCTCTTTGATAATTTTTTGTGCCGCATCCTTTAGTGTTTGAATAACAAAATCTGATAAACTACTACGCCCTGATAAGGTGGCTGCTTTTCTAAATAGCTGCTTATCTTCGGGAAGGACCCGCGCTTCAATTCTTGCTGTTTTGTTTAATTCCATATCTGAATATTTCATAATACTTTCCAAATCTATCTATTTAATAAATTGTACGTCATTATTCCGTACAAATCAAATGCATCTATTAATTCACTCATGTTACACACAGTATTTCTTAGAAGACTTGAACGCAAGCTATGTAACATGAATAATTCATAGAATTGTAGATATACAAATAGATAGTCACACCTGGTGTTAAATATCGTTTTAGTAGATGGGTAGGCAAAATCACCTGTTCATCAATAAAAGATAAATTTTAAAAGAAGGCTTTCTAAGTCTTAGCAGCGTTAGATTGGAGCAAAGAAAATGGGGCAGGCTTTAAACAGACATGATTTCCATACAATTGGTGCCACCAGATTTGCCGATAGTTGTTCCTCTGGTTACCAGCACCTGACTATCTTTTTTTAATCGCCCACTTTCCACCAAATATTGAATGACATCCTGATTGAGTTGTGCAAGCTTAAATGAACGAAAATCAAGATAAATAGGAAAAACATTGTTTACCAGGCTTAAGCGGGCGACGGTCCTTTCATTGGCGGTTATGGCAAAAATAGGTATGGCACTTTGTAGCCTTGACATCCACACGGCTGTTGCGCCAGATTCGGTTAAAGCAATAATGGCGTTCACCGGAAAATGATTAGCGGTGTACATGGCTGCCATGGCAATGGCATGATCAGTACTCTGGTAATGAAAGGAATCCATGTTCGCCTGATAAAGAAATTCGGCATGTTTTTCCGCGCTCATGCAAATTTTGTCCACCATTTGAATAACTTTAACGGGGTATTCGCCGGTTGCTGTTTCAGCCGAAAGCATGACCGCATCTGTGCCATCAAGGATGGCATTCGCTACATCCGAAGCTTCGGCGCGAGTAGGCTGTGGGCTATGTATCATTGACTCCATCATTTGAGTGGCAGTAATGACCACTTTGTCCATTTGCCGTGTTTGGCTGATGATTCGCTTCTGAATAGCCGGCACTTCTGCAGCTCCAATTTCCACACCTAAATCACCCCTTGCTACCATGATGGCATCGGCTTCCTGAATAATTTCATTTAAGTGTTCCAGCGCTTCACTGCGTTCAATTTTGGCAATGATGAGTGTTGGCTCCGCCTGTAGTTGACATAAAAGCTCACGGGCATGGCGAATATCCTGAGCATCCTTCACAAAGGATAATCCTAAATAATCGACTTTGGCATTCACGGCAATTTCCATGTCAGCCTTGTCCTTATCGGTTAAGGTTCGAGCGGCCAGGCCACCCCCTTTACGGTTTAATCCTTTCAAATCCGATAAAACGCCGCCGTCTATGACACGGCAATGGACTTCAGTCTGCTGAACCGACTCTACTTCCAGCTCGATCAATCCATCACTCAGTAATAGCCGATCGCCAATATTGACCTCCTGACAGAGGTCGGGATAAGTCACAAACACCTGTTTGCTGTCTCCTAACAGGTGCTTATTCTGGCAATTGAGGGTGAATTTTTGTCCGTTGACCAAGGTTACTGATTGGTGTTTAAATCGGCCGATTCGGATTTTTGGACCCTGCAAATCAGCCATGACAGCTAAAGGATGCTTCAGTTCTTTAGCTATTTTGCGGGCAGATTGGATTAAACCGAGAGCCGATTCGCTGGCATGAGAAAAGTTAATGCGCAGTACATCCACGCCGGCTGACAGCATTTCGCGCAAAATCGACTCTGATGCTGATGAAGGGCCAACGGTAGCAATGATTTTAGTTCGACGAAGCATATTCCTGTGCTCTTTCTTGTAAAATGGCCACAGCGGGTAAAGTCTTTCCTTCGAGATAACTTAAAAAAGCCCCGCCGCCAGTAGATATATAGGAAATTTGTTGATTAAGATCATAAAGATCAATGGCTGCCAGCGTATCTCCTCCACCGGCGATGGAGAAAGCATTACTTTGAGCAATAGAGATGGCCAGCGCGCGTGTTCCATAGGCAAACTGCGGGTATTCAAACACCCCCACCGGACCATTCCAAATAATGGTTTTTGCTTCATTGATGAGATCTATATAATGACTGACAGTATCTGGGCCTATATCCAATATCATGTCATCCGAAGCTACATTGGCAAGTGATTTATTAAAGGCAGGGCAGCTTTCGCTGACTGTTTTACCCACCACCACATCGGTAGGCAGATAGATTTGGCATCCATTGCGCTCAGCTATCGACAGAATCTCTCGTGCTTCCTCAAGTAAATCTTCTTCGCAGAGGGAGTTGCCGATTTCATGTCCTTTGGCTTTAAGAAAAGTATTGGCAATACCTCCACCAGGAATTAAATAGTCCACCATACTGACCATTTGTTTTAGCAGGCTGAGTTTCGATGAGACTTTGGCTCCACCTACAACGGCAACAATTGGTTTTTCCGGATCTTTAAGTACATGCTGTAAAGCTTCGATCTCGCGCAATAACAACGGGCCGGCAACGGCAATAGGCGCATATTTAGCCACACCATAGGTCGAGGCTTGTTTTCTGTGGGCGGTTCCAAAAGCATCCATGACAAAAACATCACAAAGATTAGCCAATTGCCTGGCTAAAATTTCATTGTTTTCCTTTTCTCCCCGATTAAAGCGAACGTTTTCGCAAACCACTAGTTCTCCTGGATTGACATCCAGCCCCTGTATATATTCACTCACAAAGCGAACGGGATAATCAAGATGAGATTGTAGGTAATCTGCAACAGCTTGCAAGCTGAATCGTTTTTCAAACTTGCCTTCCTCCGGTCGCCCCAGATGGGATAAAACCATAACCGCAGCCCCTGCATCCAAGGCTGTTTTTAAAGTAGGAAGAGCGGCTTGTAAGCGCTGATCGCTGGTGATGAAGCCATCTTTAACCGGAACATTCAAATCTTCACGAATCAAGACTCGCTTATCCGTCAGATCAATATCGCTCATTTTTATTAAATTCATGCCTTATCCTTAACAGTGCATTATGTATTTGGCAGTATCAAGCATTCGGTTTGAAAAACCCCATTCATTATCATACCAGGCGACCACTTTCACCAGATTAGCCAATACTTTGGTCTGTGTACAATCAAAAATCGCAGAAGCCGGATTATGATTAAAATCGCAGGACACCAAAGGGTCTTCATTGATTTTCAATATATCGCTCTGCGCCTGCCTGATAATATCATTGACTTCTGAAACAGAAGTTTCACGTTTTGCCACAAATGTTAAATCCACGACAGAAACATTCAAGGTAGGGACACGCATGGCAAAGCCATCCAATTTGCCGGCAAGTTCAGGCAGAACAAGGCCGACTGCCGCAGCAGCACCAGTTTTGGTGGGAATGATGGATTGCGTGGCAGAACGAGCACGTCTTAAATCACTATGACTTCCATCCAGCAACATTTGATCCTTGGTATAGGCGTGAACCGTGTTGACTAGACCGTGCTCAATCCCCAGTGAATCCGCCAAAGGTTTCACAATCGGTGCCAGACAATTGGTCGTGCAGGAAGCATTGGAGACGATTAGATCCGATGCACTCAGAGTCTGGTGGTTAACTCCGTAGACGATGGTGGCATCGGTATTTTTAGCCGGAGCCGAAACCAATACTTTTTTAGCGCCCGCACGAATATGCTTCATGGCCTGTTCTTTTTGGGTAAAAAATCCTGTGCATTCAAGAACAATGTCTATATCCAAATCTTTCCAGGGTAATTGTTCGGGGTCACGCTCAGCAATAATTTCAATGGATTGACCGTCCACTATCATCTTAGAGTCAGCTACCTCAACCTGGCTGGTAAAAGGACCATGTGTGCTGTCATAACGCGTTAAATGGGCTGCAACTTCTACACCTGACAAGTCATTAATTGCGACTATTTTAAAATCATTTTGGCGCTTGTACTCAAACAGAGCACGTAAAATACAACGTCCAATTCGCCCATATCCGTTTATTGCCACTCGTATTGCCATAGCTACTTCTCCGAATTACATAAAAAATTATCTGCTTTTTTAAATAAATATAGTCAATTCTTCATTTCCTCGACTTTGTGAATTTTTTCCGCTTACGAATCACCGTGACATCGACCGCGGTCCATCACCAGTATATTTATCAAATATCCAGTATTTTCCAAGACTTGATAGGATTGGCCTTTTTACGGAGCTCATATCAAGCCACGGGGATTGGTAAATTTTTCACAAAGTTAACATTGCAACATTTGATTTAATTGTTCAACGATGTGCTCCGTCGTCAAGCCTAGAAATTCATAGGCTTTATCTCCTGGAGCAGAAACCCCAAACCGATCCAGGCCAATGACGGCACCATCCAGGCCAACAAATCGATACCAATATGCACTGCTACCGGCTTCTATAGCTACCCGCTTACGAACGGTTTTAGGCAGCAGTTGTTCCTGATATAGTTCATCTTGTGTGAGAAAGCGTTCAGCACAAGGCATGGAAATGACCCTGATTTGCTTGCTTTTCTCCTTTTCCAGCTGAGTGGCTGCTTTAATGGCTAAATGAACTTCTGAACCAGTGGCAATCAAAATGGCATCAGGTTGTCCTTTGCATTCCTTAATGACATAGCCTCCTTTTTTAATTTTCTCTGCTGAATCAGAAAGATGGGATAAGGCAGGCAGAGTCTGACGCGACAGCAGGAGTGAGGAAGGTCCGTTGTGATGCTCCAGTGCCTGTTGCCAGGCAACGGCCGTTTCCACTAAATCCGCCGGACGCCATACTTGCATGTGCGGGGTCATACGCAGCATGGAGGCATGTTCAATCGGTTGATGGGTAGGACCATCTTCACCTAATCCAATAGAATCGTGAGAAAAAACATAAATTACCCGTTGTTTCATCAAGGCACTAAGTCTTACGGCATTACGTGCATAGTCAGCAAACACCAGAAACGTGCCCCCATAAGGAATAAAACCACCGTGTAAGGCAAATCCGTTCATGATGGCCGCCATGGCAAATTCTCTTACGCCATAGTATAAATAATTTCCAGAGAAATTCTGATGATTGACAGATTGACTTCCAGACCAGTCTGTATTGTTAGAACCGGTAAGATCAGCTGAGCCGCCCAGCATTTCCGGTAAGGTATCCGCATAAAAATTAAGACAATGCTGAGAGGCTTTACGAGTTGCCATGTCTTTATTATCGGTTCGGCATTGTTCAATAAACTGGCTTGAAGAACTGAGCCAGCCATCCGGTAAATCACCGTTGATCCGCCTTAAAAATTCATTGTATTCTTCAGGATAATATTCTTTATATTGCTGATTTTTCACCAGCCACTCCTGTTCATCTTTTCTTCCTTGTTCAATATGATTCCATTGAGCATAAATTGAATCTGGAATAACAAAAGGCTCATAAGACCAATTCAGGTATTCGCGTACTTTTTGTACGTCTTCTGCACCTAAAGGAGCGCCGTGTGATTTTTCACTTCCAGCCTTTGAAGAACCAAGACCAATAATGGTTTTACAGATGATAAGAGTGGGTTGATGTGGGTTGCTTCTTGCAGCAAGAATCGCTTTCTCAATGGCTTCCATATCATGACCGTCCACAGCATCTATGACTTGCCAATTGTAGGCTTCAAAGCGTTTGGCCGTATTGTCGGTAAACCAGTTTTCCACTTTTCCGTCAATGGAAATGCCATTATCATCATAAAAAACAATGAGCTTTCCTAATTTTAAAGTACCTGCCAATGAACAAGCCTCATGAGAAATGCCTTCCATCAGACAGCCGTCACCAGCAAAAGCATAGGTGTAGTGGTTCACAAGTTCACATTTATCACGATTGAATTGATGAGCCAGTACTTTTTCAGCAATGGCCATGCCCACGGCATTGGCGAGGCCCTGGCCCAGAGGACCTGTGGTGGTTTCTACGCCTGGCGTATGATCATGTTCGGGATGGCCGGGGGTTTTTGAATGGAGTTGACGAAAATGTTTTAGCTCATTGAGTTCAAGTGAATAGCCGGTAAGATGAAGCAGAGAATAAAGCAGCATTGAGCCATGGCCATTGGACAGAACAAAACGGTCCCTGTCAAACCACAAGGGGTTTTCAGGATTATGTCTTAAGAATTTTTTCCACAACACAGTAGCGATATCCGCCATCCCCAAAGGCATGCCGGGATGTCCTGACTGAGCTTTTTCTACTGCATCGATACTTAATATGCGAATGGCATTGGCTAATTCTCTTGAAAAACTCATGCGATCTCTTCTTGTATTTAACAGAGGCACTATTGTCTCTCAGAAGACAGAAATCAGCAAGTTTATCCGAAACACGATCTTATTCAATTTTTATAGCCCCCGTTCAGAGTTTTTATATATCAAAACTCATTGTGGCTATTATTTGATGTGGAGCAAAAGCAGGAAGCAGCAGGTTGTTAAACCAACAGGAACATGCTATTGATAAGAGCACAAAAATACTGACCAGGTTAGGGCCTGCTTTTTTATTATTTTATGTCGGCGGCGTATCATGATTGATGCATTTTTACAAGGAAGCCCGAAAGCCTGCCAGGGCAAGATCACGAGTGCCTTTAAATTAAACTGATTATGTGATCTCATAGCTCCTTTATTTATAAAGGAGCAAAAATGTCATCATTAGTAGAATGTTTTTCAATAATTCGCGATCCACGTCAAGAAAGCAAAATTGATCATGAACTGATCGATATCCTTATTCTGTGTGTTTTAGCAGTTATTTGTGGAGCTGAAGGCTGGCAGGATATAGAAGAAGTTGGACATGCTCGTTTAAATTGGCTTCAAGAACGCGGTTTTTTTAAGAAAGGCATTCCAGTTGATGACACGATCGCCAGGATAGTGTCCAGTCTCAATCCAGAAGAATTACAAAGCTGCTTCATTAAATGGATGGCAGCAGTTGAAGAAGCAACCGACGGTAAAATTATAGCAGTTGATGGAAAAACCCTGCGTCATTCATATGACAAGAAAAAACGTAAGTCTGCGATTCACATGGTGAGTGCATATGCTGCTGAAAATGGCGTTGTTCTCGGTCAAAAAAAGACAGATGATAAATCAAATGAGATTACGGCTATCCCAGCTTTACTTGATTTATTGGATATCAAGGGTTGCATTGTGACCATTGATGCCATGGGTTGCCAAGAGAAAATTGCGGAAAAAATAGTTAACAAAGAAGCAGACTATGTACTGGCTGTAAAAGATAACCAAAAACAACTTCACGAAGAAATAATCGATTTTTTTGAAACATCTCGCCGATTTGAATTTAAGAATGTCCGGTATGATTATTTTGAGGAAGCTCATAAAGGCCATGGTCGTGTCGAGCTGCGCCGATATTGGATTAGCGACATGTTGGATACTATTAGCAATCCTGGACGATGGGCTTCTTTGCAAGGCATTGGAATGGTTGAATCAGAACGTTATATCGATGGTAAAACAACTTCTGAAACCCGATATTTTATTGTATCAATAGCTCCAGACGCTAAAATATTTGCTAATGCAGTTAGAAAGCATTGGGCTGTCGAGAATCAGTTACACTGGGTGCTCGATGTGTCATTTAGAGAAGACGATTCTAGAGTCAGGCGAGACAATGCCTCGGAAAATTTCGGTGTGTTTAGACATGTTGCAGTTAATGCGTTACGTAACGAAAAATCATGTAAAAAAGGGATAAAAGCCAAGCGGTACAAAGCAACCTTGCAATCTGATTATGCACAGAAAGTACTAAATGGTATTTTTTGAGCACTCATGCGTTTGCCCTGGAAAGCCTGCTAGCTTCTAAAAAGGAATTTAACGGTATGCGGTATTTTTTATTGTTGGTCTTTATATTGACGGGTTGCCAGGGGGGATATTATACAGGCCCCGTATCGGATCATTTCGATGGTAAAAAATTTTACTACCCGGGTGAAAGAGAAAAGCCAAGAAGTTTTACCCGCGATATTTATAATATTTGGACCGCTGTTTTCCAGCCTCTCTGGTATCTTCCCAAAGATGTTAAGCCATATTCTATTTGTCCTTCTCAAATTAAGGGAATAAAAATCAGTTTTATTAATCACTCAACGGTATTAATTCAGTCCAAAAAAATCAATGTTTTGCTTGATCCTATTTATTCCTATCGGGCCAGTCCTTTCTCATGGATTGGGCCAGCCAGAGCACATAAGCCTGGCATCCATTTTCAGAATCTTCCGAAAATTGATGTCGTACTGATTTCTCATAATCATTATGATCATATGGATGTATCTACCCTTAAGCGTCTTGATAAAGCCTTGCATCCTTTGTTTATTGTGCCCTTGGGTAATAAGATTTTCCTAAAGCGATTTGCTATAAAGAATGTGAAAGAGCTGGACTGGTGGCAGGAGATAAAGATAAAAAATACCCGCATTCATTTTTTACCGGCTCACCACAGCACTCAACGCTGGTTGCATGATTATAACTACACGCTTTGGGGCTCCTACGGTCTGCAGATGGGAGATAAAAAAATTTATTATGCTGGTGATACAGGTTATGCCAATCATTTTAAAATGATTCGTCAACATTGGGGACGTCCTGATTTTGCCTTGATACCTATTGGAGCTTATAAGCCGCGTTCCTTGTTAAGAGTCAATCATATTGATCCATTTGAAGCGGTGAAATGTCATCTGGAACTGGGAAGTCGTTTATCCATGGGAATTCATTGGGGTACTTTTAAACTCAGTGAGGAAAGTGTTAATCAACCGGCAAAAGATTTGATTTTAGCCCGCGAAAAATTAGGGGTGTCGCCAAAAGCATTTATTTTGCCCACTGAGATTTTTTTTAAACCATGAACACAGTTTTTTTTCGTTTTTATGCCGCCTTAAATGATTTTTTGCCAGAGCACAAACGCCAGAAGGAATTTGCCTATGAATTTGCCGGCAATCCGGGCATTAAAGATGCTATTGAGGCTATTGGCGTGCCTCATCCTGAAGTCGAATTGATCCTTGTCAATGGAGGAGAAGTTGATTTTGATTATCAATTGTTGCCCAATGACCGAATTTCAGTCTATCCAACTTATGAACAACTTAAGCTTTCTGCCGGATTGTTGGCAAAATCCATCGAGCCTAAATTTATTTTAGATGTGCATCTCGGACGATTAGCCAAATATTTACGCTTGATAGGTTTTGACTGTCACTATGATAATAACCTATCTGATGCAGAAATTGTTGACCTGGCTCAAGAAGAAAAACGTATCATTCTAACTCGCGATAAAGGTCTTTTGAAACATAAAAAAGTAAGTCTTGGTTATTGGATAAGAAACACGAATTCAAGAAAACAGTTGGCTGAAGTGGCCATGAAATTTGATTTATTGGCTTTAATGGCTCCTTTTTCGCGCTGCCTTGAATGTAATAGCAAGTTAAAAGAAATTCCTTTGGTCAGGGTAAAGCATTTATTGCCTGAAAAAACTCAGCGCTATTATAAAACCATTGCACATTGCAGCAATTGTGGCAAATATTACTGGCAAGGCTCTCATTATCAACGTTTAAGCCGCCTCATTGATGCGCTTAAAAATCATCAGATTTAAATTTGCCTCGCGACATCCTCCATGCTCGTTTTTTATGCTGCTAAACGAACATTATTCCTAAAAAAATCAAAGCTTTTATGCGGGAGCAAGGCGGGCTACCATTAACTAAATGGCATCTACGAGATTTCCTTTCCGCCAGTATTGTATAACATTTTACTTTCTGCTTTTTTTTTGGGAATATGCTTCTCTATTTGATCTTTAAATAGAGTATATGGATTTATTAATTAATCGTTTGAAAAATTTAGGTCTTACAGATATCCCTGCTTGCAAAAGCAAAAATCTGGATGCATATTTTTGTCAGTGGGAAGAACAACAAACGCCTCTATTTTATCGTCGGTTAGTGGATCAGAATCACGTCATCAGCCTGGAATATAGCGTTTTAAAAAGCCAACTCACTTCCGAGCTTAAAAGTGCGGTCAACAAGGAATCCATTGCTCATCAATTGATGTTTGTTTTCATTCTTGCGCAGCTATTGGAATATATCAATTATTTCTATCTTAAGACACCGAAAGAAGTTCGTCGTTTCCGCCAGGATCAGGACTGTTATTTAAGCTGGCTGAAAAAATGGGACTATGGTTGGGAGGAGCCGGAGAAAAAGAAAAAGCTTAAAGGAGGAAAGCTTGCAGTCAGCAGCAAAATACGAGAGCTAACCTCCACTGTTAACTGGCCAAGACTTTTACTCATTCGCATCAAGCGAGTTCTCGATGTCTTGACCACGGTTATTGAGAGCAACAAAGCGTTTACTCGTTTTGTGTTTATAATGGATAAATTTTCCAATCCTGTGCTTCCTTATCTTGCCTGGGCTTTTTATGTTCCACGACTCATGACCAATCTATTTTTATGCTTCAAACATGTTTTTCCGGGATTCTGGATGAGCGAGGAAGAAAAATCCCTGGGGTGGGCATTTCGTTTAAAAACACAGCTAAAGCGTCGTTGGTTTGAACTTGCCAATGACTCAGTCTGGCTGACAATTGGGGTTATCAATTGTTTTATCCTTGTGGGTGCTCTTGCTCCGGTTGCCGCCTATTTAACGGTTGCTTTATATACGTTTGATGTTTTACTGGCCGGTATTCGCGCCTATATTGAAATGAGCAGGCTCAAACATTTAAAAAGCCAATATGCAGAGATAATAAAAGCAACAGCTTCTGAGGATCAACACGAAATAAAAGCTTATCAAGCGTCTCTTAATGCAAGAATTAAGTATGAACGTTTACGACTTGGTTTGAGCGTGGCAACCACCAGTTCTTTATTGCTGACCATGTGTTTGACGCTGCCCTTTTTTGCCGCCATTAATCCTGTCATTCCCTTAATTGGTGTCATTCTGGTGGTCGCAGTCTCTATCGTCAGTTATGCACTGGGAAAATACTTTGAGCGATACAAGCCGGATGACAAAATTTCGGCATTTAAGAAAAGCAAGGAAGTTGGCCGGGTATCCCAAAAAGGCATCTTCGCTCGCTCGCCCAAACACCAGCCGCTTTTACGCTCCCGCTCAGAAAATGATCTGAAGACAGAGACAGATATAGAGGTCCGTTGGGGCATGGAGTAGTGTTTGTTTAAATGTTATTCTTAAAAATTTTATCACACAAGGAACAAGATACATGTCCGCTATATTGCCGCGATTTACCATTGATACAGCGCAGTTCCCCAAGTCACTGAAGACCAAATTGCAAGATAATCTGCAGCAGATTTCCTCTTTGCTGGAAAACGACCAGCATTTTACCTGGGATAATTTAATGCGCCCTCTAGAGGACATGGATGATGAGCTGGAACGGTTCTGGACGCCCCTGTCTCATTTGCGTGCTGTTGTTGATACTGTGCCCCTGCGCAAGTGTTTTCAGGAATGTCTGCCCTTACTGTCTTCTTATGAGGCAGCTATTGGTCATAATGAAGCCTTATATAGAGCCATCAAATCCCTTGACCGTACAGCCCTGGATAAAGCGCAAAACAAGATCATTGATGACTGCTTGCGAGATTTTGAGTTATCCGGTGTTGCCTTGCCCACTGAAGATAAAAAGCGCTTTGAAGCCATTCAAAGTCGTTTATCCGAGTTATCCAATCAGTTTGAAAACAACATTCTGGATGCAGAAAACAGTTTTCAGTTACATATCAAAGAAGCTTCACGCTTGAAAGGTCTGCCCGAGCATGCCATGCATACAGCAGAGGAAACGGCAAGGGAAAATAAAATGGAAGGTTGGGTTTTAACGCTGCAATTTCCTTGTTATTTAGCGGTAATGACCTATGCACAAGATCGTAAACTGCGTGAAGAAATGTATTTTGCTTATGTGACCCGCGCCTCTGATGAAGGACCGGATGCGAATAGATTCGACAACAGCTCTGTCATGAATGAAATACTTAAGCTGCGACATGAAAAAGCAAAACTGCTGGGATTTGCCAACTATGCAGAATTGTCATTGGCCACAAAAATGGCAAAATCACCTCATCAGGTGATGGAATTTCTTATGGATTTAAGTCAGCGGGTATACCAACAAGGACAACGTGAATTTCAACATTTAGAAAAATTTGCTGCTGAGCATCATGGAATCACCTCGATTCAGCCATGGGATGTCGCCTATCTGTCAGAGAAAAAAAGGCAGCGACTATATGCTTTCTCGCAAGAGGACTTACGAGCTTATTTTCCCCAGCAGAAGGTTTTTGCAGGCATGTTTGCCATTGTCAATAAACTTTATGGTATTCAGTTTGAAGAAGTGGAGGGAGTTGATATCTGGCATGCCGATGTGAAATGCTATCGTATTCTTGATGAACATAAGACGCCACGAGGCTATATATATACCGATCTCTATGCGCGCTCGGCCAAACGAGGAGGAGCCTGGATGGATGCCTTACAAAGCCGGCGCAAATTGAACGATGGAAGCATTCAGCTTCCTATAGCCACCTTGACTTGCAATTTTGCCAAAGCTTCTGTCAATAAACCTGCCATGTTATCTCATGAAGAAGTGCTTACCATGTTTCATGAGTTTGGTCATTGCCTGCATCATGTATTAACTCAGGTAGATTATCTCAACGCCTCAGGAATTCATGGTGTCGAGTGGGATGCCGTTGAGTTTCCCAGTCAGTTTTTTGAAAACTGGTGCTGGGAAGAGCATGCTTTGTCTTTTTTAACAGCGCATGTTGAAACCGGAAAACCATTGCCAAAGGATTTATATGATAAATTATGGGCAACCAAAAACTACCAATCAGCCATGGCCATGTTGCGCCAGCTTGAGTTTTCCTTGTTTGATTTCAAAATTCATCTTGATTTTCGTCCACAGGATGATTTTATCATGACAACCCTGGCTGAAGTTCGAGAACAAACCTGTGTAACCCCGCTTGTTTCCTATAACCGTTTTCCTCACAGCTTCAGTCATATTTTCGCCGGTGGCTATGCCGCTGGGTATTACAGCTATAAATGGGCTGAAGTCCTTTCAAGCGATGCCTATGCGCGTTTTGAAGAAGAGGGTATTTTTAATGGCGAAACAGGACGCGATTTTCTCCATTTTGTGCTTGAAGCTGGTGGCTCTGCACCAGCTATAGAGGCTTTTATGGCCTTCAGGGGGCGTGAGGCTGAACTCGATGCTTTCTTAAGGCACAATGGCATTCAAGCAGAAAAAAGCTAAAATCGAACTCCCAGTCTTTTTTAACAAGAAAGCGGGGGAAGAATCGTGGTTAAAAGGAAGAAAGCACGCATTTACCCACGCTTTTCCCGCTTTCAATCAACTCATGGGCGCGGCTTAGATTGTTGGCATTGATGGTTCCAAAATGATTTGCCGCCGTTGATTGAATAATTTTTTTATCGACCAGTTCCGCCAGGGTATTTAAAATATCGTGGTGTTTTTGCATATCTTCTGTTTGATATGTGGGGCGGGTAAACATAAACTCGCTGTGAATGGACACGCTTTTTGACTTAAAAGCCATCACATGAAAGTTCTGAGGATCATCAATAAAGGCAATTTTACCTCTTGGCGCTATGATTTCGGCATATTGCTCTATATAATCCTGAGTATGTGTCAGGCTGATGATGGCATCGACCGCTTTAATCTTATTGTCGTTTAACTGAGCTTGAATATTTTGTCGATGATTGAGTGTCAAATCAGCCCCTAAACTTAAAAGCCATTGTTTCGATTCTTCCCGGCCAAAACTGGCAATCACATGACATTTCGTTAATGTTTTTAAAATTTGCAGCAATATAGAACCCACGCCTCCTGCTGCACCAATGACCAGAACATTAAGTGGTTCATCCTTAGGCAAGGCCAAACTGTCAAAAACCAGTTCCCAGGCCGTTATCCCTGTTAAAGGCAAGGCGGCTGCCTGCTCAAAGCTGATGGTTTTGGGCTTGTGCCCGACAATGCGCTCATCCACCAGTTGATATTCGCTATTACTGCCATCACGAGTAATATCTCCGGCATACCATACTTCATCACCCGGTTTGAATAAACAGACCTCACTGCCAACCTCTTTAACAATACCTGCTGCATCCCAGCCCAAAACCCTGTCTTGTTGATTTGCTTGTTTGAGCCTGTTTTTTACTTTATAGTCCACAGGATTAACAGAAACGGCTTTAACCTCAATGAGCAGATCCCTTCCTTTGGCTTCAGGTTGGGCGAGTTCAACGTCTTTAAATCCTGATTGCTCCTGCGCATTGGTAGCAAGATGATAAACAACGGCTTTCATGAAAATGTCCTTGTTATTTATGGATCCCATTATATTATAAAAATAAAGGAAAATTGACCATGATGAGAGAGAGGGTTATTGGAAGTAAAACACATTGCTTGTTAAGTGTATGCCGCCTCTTTGATTTTATGTTATAATTAAATAGTAAAGGGGGCGACCTGGCTTCGACGCGGGTTGCGAAACCTGAAGTGCATGCCGAGAATGAGAACTCTCGTAAAAAAGACTCACTTAAATATAAATGCAAACGATGAAAACTTTGCAGGTGATGCTATCGCTGCGTAAGCATTGATAGATAAACCGCACAGCGTGCTGCCACAAAACCAGCACCCCGTTGACCGAGCCTGCTTATCGGTATCGAATCAACGGTCATAAGAGATAAGCTAGTGTTCAGCCCTGTCCCGGGACTGAATGCAAAACTTAAGGGAATCGCCGTTAACCATCCTGCCTGTCGGAGGGGAGACGGTTAAAATAAAAAGACAAGGCTAAGCATGTAGACCTGAAGGCAGAGGACTTGCGGACGCGGGTTCAATTCCCGCCGCCTCCACCAATTATTAAAACCACTCCTGACCACCAAAGACCATCATAAACTCTTGTAAATCAAAGGGTTAAAGCTCGTTTTTTCTCTATTAAAGTTGTCTTTTGTGGTCTCCTATTGGCTCAAAAATCACCCAAAAAATGCCCAAAATTCTGAAAAAAACATCCAATATCTGCCCAAAATATTCGGTCATTTTTGGAGTAAACATGAAATATAATTGGCTAGAAAGGCCATGGGATTGAACACGCTACACTTAATTTTGACCCAATCACGATAAACAACAAACGGCCACTAAAAACCATAAGAAATCAGATAGTTAACGTGAATTTTAAGAGGTGGTCATGTTGTCTATAAAAGTCGGTTATTGTCAATAAATAAATTCGCAATAAACTCTTTTTTTATTTAACGAATTATTCACTCTACCCTTGCCTTCACGCATGGCGTCCCTGGTCGCCTTATTAGGAACGCTGACTTCAAAAGTCATACGCTTTTCATCAGCAATACACAGCATCAGCAGGCGAATGGCATCAGATACTGAAAGTCCTATCGCTTCTAGGCACCGGTTGCTCGCATTTTCGTTTCTGAATCAATTCTGGCACGTACATAGGTATCTACATTACCCATGATAGCCCTCCAAAAACTCTATATTTTATTAGCGTAGTCTCATCGTGACTACAAGCTCAATGGTTATCGGGATGGGGTAATCATTGGAAACGAAAGGATAGCTAATGCAATTCAAATTTCACCCAAGTACATATCTACCAATAGCAGAACGCCCATTTTAACGATGATACAAGTTTTCCTGGATGATCTGAAAACCACGCCATCCCCAATAAACTCGATGGTATTGGATTTTTCCTTCTTTTATCTCCATTACTTCCATAAAATCCATTTGTTCGCCATCAGGTGTTTGTCTAGGATATTCAAAAATCAGTGTTTTTCCATCTGTAAAGAAATTTTGTTTAAAATGTTTGCGTATGAAAGGCTTACGTTCCGCGACTTTTTCAATTAATAAGCGCAATTCACTTTTTCCTCTTAAAATTCCACTGTCCGTTTCCAATAAATGGGGTATAAGTGGACTTTCTATAACGGCATCATCTGCATAAAGCTCTAAAAGGCTTTCAATATCATTATTTGCAAGTGCTTTATCCCATGCTTTGTAAATATTTTCTGCTTGTTGTTTTAACTCATCTTGATTAGCCATATTATGCTTCATAATTTTACCTTATCGGTTTAATTAGTTATTTAAGGCAAGGTATCAATAAAAATAAATGCGCGGAAATTTTATTGAAAGCAATCGCGTTAGTATATCAGAAGATGATAGCCGTATTATAGAAAGGGCTGGTCTTGTGTCGCGACCAAACCCATTGGATTGACACAAAGCAAGTCCAACCTCGCTTGTTACGTAACATTATACAAATATATGATTGAGCATCAATATAGAATTATTACTAATCTTAAGAATGAGAAATATCTTACAAACCATTCAGAATTTATACTCGTGACTTCATGCTTTATTTTGTTATGATGAAAAAACGAGAAGGCGGATTTAAGGCATCAAGCAGGATGTAAGCCATATGGATAGTGGCCTTCAATTCCCCCTCGACCAGTCTTTTAAAAATCCTAGCGACTGGCGTAAGCCACCGAATAGGGTTGGCCAAAATATAATAGATTATCGACAACATCTAGATTAGGTTTCTTTCCATTTAAAATGGGGCCATCAGCAATTTTATTTCGCCGAAATTTTAATTCAGTCAAATCCTTATTCAGAAATGCAATGGTTGCATAAACATAGTCATTCCAAAGAGTGGGGGTATTATCGGGTTCGCTTGGATTGATGGAATGTATAAATCGATGTTCTGCCATCTCATAATCATTACCAAATGCATACATTTGTCCTGCATGCCAGGTGACTCCAATCACCTGCCAATCTGAAAGGATATTTCTATTCTTATCGAGATATTTATCAATCAAAACTCCCATTTCATCATAACAAGCGAGCTTAGCATATTTCCGCCATCCAGTTTCGGATTGATCGAAACTGTCATAATCCATGGACAAGAGTTTTTCTTCTTCGATAATGGATATATTACAACTTGCAGAAAAAGCCGACGGTATTAAATTGCATAACAATAAGGCAAAACAAATAATTCTTGTATTCATATTTTTTTATAATCTTTGGGGATAATTAATAAGGCATCTCAAATATAGCCATTTGCATCTGGTGCTTTATTTAAACTCAGGGTTTCTTTTTTCAGCAATAACCAGCATGATAATATGCTGGAAAAAAACTTGGATTCCTTAATAACGTGAATTCGATATAACTGGTCAAACGACAGCCACGAACGTTTTTTCAATATTCAAGGAAGGTTTCTTTGGCTTAAGTGCATAAGCTGCCAAACCAGCCAAGATATTGACCATAAAATTAAAGACAGAACGATGCCTTGAGTGTTCGATATTTGAAATATTTTTTAATTGGTCAATAACAGATTCAACAATGACTCTTTTTCTCAGCAGGACTTTGTCAAAGGCATCGAGCACTTTTTGCTTCATATTTTTTCTGACTTTGGTCAGTAGTTGCAAGCCTCTTTCAGCAAGTTTCTCGGTCAGATTTTGGGAAATATATCCCTTATCTCCAATCATTTTACCCAACAGATTTTTACTTAAATCGGGCACAACCGTTCGGTCATCTGTTCGGCTTGAGGTTATTTTAAAAGCCATTAGCTCACCTTTATCATTGGCCACCAAATGAAGTTTAAAACCAAAATACCATCCCATAGTTGATTTGGACTTCTCCGCTAACCCCTTAAATGTTTTATTCTGTTGCGCTCTTTTAACGTGGCAGACCTCAATAGGGGTTGAGTCTACGAAATAAATGCCAGTTAGAGTCTTTGATTGATTGTGGCAAAATGCCGTTAATGGCACTATACAAGATGACATCAGCTCAGTCATTCTGCTATAGCTGACCAGTTTTGGGAAATAGGGACGTAAATCTTTCTGCAAAACATAAGAATAATAGCTTTTGAAGTTTCGATAATTGGATTGGTGATAGTGTATCACTATCGTCATTATTTCGGACATAGACAGGCTACAGGGTTTCTTCCTGACTTTGCCTGAAATATTTATAAGTTGCTGCTCAAAGATTGGTAAAAACTTTTGACAAAAATCATCGACAATACAGAATAATTCGACTAACTTATCCATTCTAGGCCTCTTGTATCCTATTACTGTTCTTAGAAAAAACAAATAAGATCACAAAAGGTCTGGGTTTTCAATATATTTTCTCTTTGCAGGATAATCCTTAAACAGTTACATCGAATTCACGTTTAATATGTAAACTATACGATTATTGCGTTCAAAGCAGAGGATGTGGAAATCGTAATACATCTTTAATTAATAACGAAATTGCTACTTTTTCCTTATCTGCAGAAGATATAAAAAATGCTGAAAAACATCCTAACAGCAATAACTTTAAAAACAGCAGGTTTACGAGAAAGATAGATAAAAACTGTATAATATCTCGGCTAAACGATTTAATGGAGTGATATGACTAAAACAATCTATAAAAAAGAAGTCTTTGGTAATGGCGATACAACCTTTGTACTCGATAAAAATAACCACTTTCCCTGTTTAACCAATATCAAAAAACAAGCTAATGCGCGCTGGGATCTTCATTCGATGGCCTTAACAATGGATGGTTCGGTTTACGTTTTTGGTTGTAATTATGAGGGACAACTTGGCCTTGGTGATACAAACGAGCAAAAAAAACCCACTAAAATTGAAGGATTACCGCCAATCAAAGATTTTGCCTTAGGTCATATGTCTTCATTTCTTATTGATGAAAAAAATAACGTGTATAGTTTTGGTGAAAATCGATATGGTCAATTAGGTTTGGGACACAAAAATAATGTTTCAGTGCCCCAAGAAGTGACGGCTTTAAAAGGTTGCAATATAACAAGAATTCATTACTGGCACTCCGCAGCCTTTTTCTTGAGCACGGAAGGTAAGGTTTATTACAGTGGCAGCTTTGATCACTCTGCGATGTTCTCACCTACAAAACCAAGAGTTTTTTATGGCCTGCCACCTATAACTAAAATTCATTCAACAACTGATTTCACAGTGTTCCTGGCCGGTACAGGTGAAGTTTATGTGCAACCAGATAATAATTGTGTTCATACCTACCATAAGCCTGCTAAATTACAAAAATTACCGTTTAAAGACATCATTGATATTGGTATATATAACATTACAACTTATTCAGGGTGTGGTATATCCACGCAGCTGTTACTAGATAATTTCGGCAAAGTGTTTGTGAGTGGTTTTTTAGATGAGCCTTTGGATTTGCCTAAAGTCAAACGTATGACTCAATATATTCAATTAGAACAAAGTAAGTGTCTTGATAATATCTTTGAGTTATGCGATGGATCATTTGCCATTGTGGGAATCAAACAAAAGTCTAACCTGGACTTTGAAATAATAGATAACAGGGTTGTACCAGATAGTAAGCTAGCGGAGCAGCTCAGAAAAGCTATGGATGAGCGTGCGATGGAGGAAGCACCATTGAAGCTTGAAAAGGATACATTTGGCTTAGGTATATGTCAGATATTTTAATAGACCATTTTGATGAACTGCCTGATCCGAGGACAAGAGGCATACAGGCGGATATCAATGCTATATGTCTAATAATTGTCAGTAAATTGCGGGGTTTGCGGCTAACTCGCCAACTTAGATATTTTTTATTTGCTTGGCTAAAGAAACAAGGATAGATAATCCATGAATACAGCCTTATTCGGGTAACGAAAAGTCGAAAATAGATTGAAATTTAGTCAAAATTATCACCTTCGGATGCTCAAGAAATTACTGACATTATCGAGCACGTGAAAGAATATAAGGGTTCGGATAGCCTTCAATTTTAGCGACTCTCCGCGCCCATTCCTTTTCCCAATCGCCTGGCGGGTGCTCTTTGTTCCATACCTCAAAAAGCTTTCTTTGTGCCTTGCTTAATCGTATGTGGTATTTTTCTGCCATAAACAAATTGGCTCTGGCTACAACCCCCTTCACGCGCGCAGGCGGCTCTGCTTTCCTTAAACTTCGATCGGCGGTGAAATCACAACCATAAGTTAAATGCTTATGGCTTAAGGGGGAATAGCGATAATTTGAGCGCAGCTGATTAATCACTCCTACAGCTGGCCAAAGGTTATAAAGTTCAGCTTCGGCTTTTCGAAAGTCAGCATCCACCTTCTCACAGCATGGACGCCCTTTATAAGGTTTACCGTGTTTGCTGCATATCGGCTCACGCCAGCATTTAAAATGCTGTCCAAAATGTTCAGCGGGCATCATGTGTTCCCATTCCATACGGTGCGCCCTTTTGATAATGGATGCTTTTTGCATATGACAGCTCGCCAAGTCCACCTGCTTTTGAGCATTGTACTTACAGCCGCAATACAAGGTTTCGCGTTTATCATAGAAGATTTGAGCGGCTATTTTTTTGGCTTGCAGGAAATTGGCAGGAGCCTTAGCGTAAGCCACTGTGACCGCGCAAAGGACAATGAGAAGTCTTGAAATAAAGCTCATTTTTTATTCTTTTTCATTAAGGGGTGCTAACGGTATCACATATTTTTCAAAAAACAATCAACCGTTCAACCAAACGACAAGCGCTACTCCAATGCTTGGTGTCTTAAAAATTTTTTTATTCAAGATAGTTTGATTTTACATGCACTTAATGATGCCCTGCCCTCTTTTGCGCAAAATCCCTGTTTACAAAATAAGCAACGCTGTCTATGATTTGATAAATGTACGATTATCAAATGAGGTATCACATGACCCATCAAAGCAAAACTCATGGCGGTAAACGAGAGGGTGCGGGTAGACCAAGAGGAAGTAACGTCTATGGTGAGCCCACCAGGCCCCTTCGTGTTCCTGTATCCCGTCTTGATGACGTTAAGGCTTTTCTCGCATCGGGGCAAGGTATGGAGTTACCGCTTTATTCAAGCACCGTTCGTGCCGGCTTCCCCTCTCCTGCGGACGATTACATTGAATGCAGGCTCGATTTAAACCAGCATTTAATCAAACATCCGGCCGCCACCTTTTTTGTGAGAGCCTCTGGTGATTCCATGAACCATGCGGGCATTCAATCCGGTGACATGCTCGTGGTTGACCGAAGCATAGAGGCCATACACGGTAAAATCGTCATTGCCGCCATTGATGGAGAGCTCACCGTTAAACGGCTCTTTAAAAAAGAAGGCCAGGTCAAGCTTTTGGCTGAAAACCCAAATTATCCGCCCATAGATATCACCGAAGAACAGGATGTCATCATCTGGGGCGTGGTGACTCATGTCATTCATGAGGCTGAATAAATGTTTGCCCTTATCGATTGCAATAATTTTTATGCCTCATGTGAACGGCTTTTTCGACCGGATTTACGGGATAAACCTATCGTTGTGCTGTCCAACAATGACGGTTGCGCCATTGCGCGCTCCAATGAAGCCAAAGCCTTAGGCATTAAAATGGGAGACCCTTATTTTCAGATTAAAGACCTCTGTACAAAACATCAGGTTCAAGTCTTTTCTTCCAATTACACGCTGTATGGTGATTTATCTCAACGGGTGATGTCTGTTATTCAAAACAGTTGGCCAGAGGTGGAAATTTATTCCATCGATGAAGCCTTTCTGCATTTAAAGCATTTACCGGAGCACCAACACACCGCATTTTGTGAACAACTACAAAAAACAATCCTAAAAGTCGTGGGCATTCCAACCTCTATCGGTATCGGCAAAACCAAAACTCTGGCTAAACTTGCCAATCACATCGCTAAAAAACGATTAAAAATTCCTGTGTTTAACATCCACTCTTTTTCGGACTGGCTCGATAAAATTGACGTCGAGGACATTTGGGGTGTCGGAAGGCGTTGGAGTTCTAAACTACGCTCCATGGGCATTCAAACCGCAGGGGATTTATCCCGCGCTCATCCAGCGCTCATTAAAAAACGCTTTAATGTCGTCTTACAACGAACCCTGTATGAGTTAAGGGGCTTAGCCTGCCTTGAGCTTGAAGAAATAGAGCCCAAACAGTCCATCGTCTCATCCAAATCCTTTGGCATCATGCAGACAGACTATCACCAACTGGCTGAAGCCATCAGCGCTCATGTCGCCAGCGCCTGGGGAAAGTTACGCCAACAACATCTGGTTGCACAATACCTGTCCGTCTTTGTGCTGTCCAACAAACACCGTAAAGACTTAGACCAATATTCCAATTCGCTGGGCTTTAAACTCATTAACCCCTCCGATGACATCAGGCAACTCACCAAATGCGCGAAGTTCTGTCTCAAACGCATCTATAAACCTGGCGTTTATTATAAAAAAGCAGGCGTGCTTTTAGATGGATTAATCCCTAAAGAGCCAAGGCAAATCGACTTGTTTAATCCCCTACCCCATGAGTCCACAGTCCATTCAGAACAATTGATGAAACGATAGAGCTTATCAATCATCGTTTCGGAAAAAGTACTGTGCATCTTGCATCCGAAGGACACACCAAACTTTGGAAAATGCGGCGTGAGATGAAATCACCCAATTACACCACTCAGTGGAGTGAGCTGCCGGTGGCTAAGTTTACTTAGCAGCACTATATCAATCAGATACGACCGTACCACCAAGGTTGATAAGCTTAGATTTGTATTTTACAGATCAAGTAACCTATCGGGTGGTTAATATAGAAAAGTAACGTTATTAAAAGACTACGAACCAGCTTCTTCAAATTGAGTTTAGAACAATTGTCAGACAACTTGTCCCCCAAAATATACAAGTAGAAGTTGACTCATGAAGTTTTGTCCTGCACAGAGCGGGCCTCCTTTGTACGGGACAAAAAATCATAAAAAAATAATGGTGAGGGAGGGGGGGTTAGAAATAACTCGCTGATTTTAAAAGTATTTCATATAATCATTTCGTCTAAAAAAGGATGTAATATGAAATATATCAGCGAGTTGGTGGAAATTTTAGGTCAACAATTATCTTGGCACAAGTCTCGATTGGATTGTTTTGGACAAATGTTATTAGCTTTATTTATGGTACGCAGTGTAAATCTAAGTGAAATTGCAGTGGCAATGCCAGGTGAAGCCTTAATCGAATCACGTTATAAACGAGTAAAACGATTTTTTTCTGGATTTACCTTTCCCTTTGAACCGATTTCTCGCTGGATTTATTTATTATTTTTTTCGCAATCGCAATCAGTCTATCTTGCGATAGACAGAACCAATTGGTTCTGGGGAAAGGCAAAAATCAATATTTTTATGTTATCAGTTTGTTATGAAGGTCTCGCTATCCCCTTGTTTTGGACGCTCTTGGATAAAGCAGGCACGACCACTGCAAAAGAACAAATCAATCTTATTTCTCGCTTTATCGCCCTTTTTGGTAAAGAACCTATTCAAGGTGTTCTAGCCGACCGTGAATTTCCTAATAAAGCGCTTATAGCCTGGCTCGTTGAAGAAAATATCCCTTTCTATTTACGAATTAAGGGCAATATGGATGTCTGTATCGGTAAAAAGAAATTTAAAACTTCGGCACAACTTTTCTCACATCTTGCTCCCTTTCAACAACAGGTATTTGGTATGCGGGTCCATGTCTTTGGGCAGCCTCTCTATTTGGCTGGGAGCAAAAATTCACGTGATGAACTGATGATTGTAGTGACCAATAAAAACCCCAAAAATGCTATTGCATGCTATTTGCGCCGCTGGGAAATTGAAACGCTTTTTTGTGCCTTAAAATCTCGTGGATGGCGGTTTGAAGAAACCCATATAGTCGATCAAAGTCGGATTGAAAAACTTATTGCTCTTCTTGCTATTGGTTTCGTATGGGCTCATAAAATTGGGGAGGGGAGAGCTCAGCTAAGACCAATCCCTCTTAAAAAATTACGTCATCAAAAAAGACCTCAAAATTCGTTCTTTAGGCTGGGTCTTGATACCTTGCGTGATTTTTTAACCAATTTTAAAATCAATTCTAATTTGTTCCTTAAATACTTAAGCTGTATTGATATTAAGCCAATGGAGAATTGCTTTTAAAAAATTGTCCCGTACAAAGGCGGGCCTCAACAGGGCGATTTCATCAAAGTTCAAAAATCAAACGATAAGAGTATCTCAACTGTAGAAGAGAGCGTTGATTTATCTGGCAAATTAAAATAGAAAGTGTTAATAATCAGGCACCTACGTTGACCGACGTAGATTATAAAAATCTTAAGAAGGAGCCTGATTGTGTTAGAAAGTACGCGTAAATTTGGAAAAAATCAATATTTGTTTCATTGTTTCCTATCCATTGAGGACCCACGTGTTGGAGGTCGTTGCACGTATTCACTTTTAACGACACTGATTATTGTTTTATGCGGATTAATTTGTGGCTGTGATGGATGGAAAGCCATGGAGATATTTGCCAGGAGCCGCAAGCGCTGGTTAAGCCAATTTATTGATGTAAGTGAAGGTTTGCCAAGCCATCACACATTGGCACGGGTATTTTCTCTGATTGACCCTTTAGAATTTGAGCGTTGTTTAAGTTCATGGATAGAAGGAATCAGTCAATTTTTTATGGATGAGCTGATTGCGATTGATGGTAAGACGAGTCGTGGCTCCTCTTATCACTGTTGCTACACAAACATTTGATTACGATGGGAACATATTTTACTGATGCTACAATCGAAGAACCAGAAGCAAAGGATGTGTGAGAATTTACGGTTTCAGAGCAAATCTAACCTTCAAACCGTAAATTTTGCCACGACTGGGTCAATACCCCACTTAATGGTAATTTCTGATTTTATTTAAAAAATGTTCTTTTATTCTACAGATTAATATATTATCTTCTTTTAAAATTTCTAAATAATTTAAGTCTATTAAATACCTGATGCCATCTATAACAAGTGGGGTTTTGTCAGTATAGTAATAAAAACGCACTCTACCTGGCTTACTATTAAAAATACAATGGCTGTCTAACACTACTAGTTCTCTGATACTTTTATTCTCTGGCTTGGTAATGTCATCTTTCATTTCGTTCGCAAGCTCTTTATAGGTCTCAAAAAAATACTCTAAATTTTTGTTTTCTTCTTTTAATAAAAATTTTCGTTCTGATCGTGCAGACAATTTATTTGTTATAAAGTATGTGCACAATGCAGTAATTGGGGCTGTAATAATTACTGTTAAAAAAACGGTCCACACTAAATTTATTGTACTTTCCATACATCAGTTCCTTAGAAATGGTTAATTATCAAAAAGAGATTCAATGGTTGACTGCATTTCTTCTTCACTTGGCTTGACATAGCGAAATATCTCTTTAATCGACACATTACCGCTGACCTCCTGAGCAAAATGCACGCCATGTTTGTCAGTCACTCTTTTTAAAAAAGTGTGACGAAGTTTATGTGAGCTAAAGTTGAATTTTTCTTCATCCGGCAAAAAGGCCAATGCCTGTTTAACTAAGCGTTGACAACCCCGATACACATCAAGTGTTTTTAAGCGGGTATTATAACGAGAAATAAATAATGGATCTTCTATATCTGGCTGCCTTTGCTCTAAGTATTGATCTAAAAATTGTCTGGATTCAATTGGTAAAGGCACTCTTCCAGTCACCCTCTTGCTTTTATGTCGAACCACATTCGATAGTCCTTTGCGTTCATACTGATAAACATCCAAAGAAACCAGCTCCGATGCCCGAAGGCCACTTCCTAATAAGGTATAAAAGATAGCCACTTCTAAAAGTGGGTTTTGATTTCTACGAGTGCAGCTTTTGATACGTTGTTCACAAGCTGATTTAAGTCGCATTAATTGTTTTGAATTTAGTCCATTCCAGTCTGGCGAATCAACCTGAACATCTTTGACCTGGGATAAGGGCTCACCAGCCAAAAGTGGCCGATGTTGATGTAACCACCTACCCACATGACGAATGGTAGCCATCGTGCGATTAACCGTTGTTGCCTTATAGGGTTTTCCTGTCACTGATGAAATAGTGGAGGATAAACTTTTTTGAAACTGTTTGCTTACAGCTGGCGTCCAACTGTCCACATGATCATGCCCTACTTCCATTTCAAAGAACTGAATAAATTTTGTCAGGTCCTTCATTTTGGCTTGTTCAGTTTTTTCAGGTGCTCCTTTGACATGAACCTCATAATAATATCCAAGCCATGCCTTCAAAGAATTGATATCAAATTGAACACTCACCTTGCTTGAAATCTTATCTAGGAAAGTAGACCAGCGGACCTTCCCCGCCAGCCCCCTCGCAGAACCGTACGTGAACCTCTCGATTCATACGGCTCCCATCAAGCAAAGTAACCACCTATACCTACTCCCCAATGGACAAACAAGGCTGGATGTTTTTGTCTCATGGACTCTAACATCTTTCCTGCTCTCATTTTTCCATTAAGTTTTCTATACTTACGCATGACCCATTTTACTAGTACTGAGTTAAATTGATTCCATATTGGTCCAAGGCTCGAGGGACAATATTTACCGTAATATTGCATCCATCCTCTTAGAGTTGGATTACAATAGGTAGCTATTTCCTCAAGACTTAGTTCCACTCTGTATTTCAACTTCCATTGCCTGACTCTTTCTCTCATTGCTTTACCGGCAGAAGAACTCACTGCGGGAGTGAAACTCACAAATAATATCTTGGTGTCACGACTTCTGACTAATCTAGGTTTAAATTCATAACCCAAAAATTCAAAAGAAGTTACAGAATATTTGCCCTTACGGTTACTGTCTTTGCAATAGATCACCTTCGTTTTTTCAGGATGTATCTCTAGGCCGCATTGTTTAAATCTTTGTTTAAGCTGATTAAGCATATCCAACGATTGCTTTTCTGTTCTACAATGCACAAGCCCATCATCAGCATATCTACACCACGGTTTCCCAGGGTGATTGATCTGCATCCACTTATCAAAGACATAATGTAGAAATAAATTACTCAATACTGGACTAATAACCCCGCCTTGTGGTGTGCCTTTTACTCTCAGGACTTTACTACCGTCAGGCATTATGATCGGCGCAGTGAGCCAACGTTTTATGTAAAGGATTATCCACTTTTCTTGGGTATGTTTTTCTACTGCTTTTATAAGAAGATTATGCGAAATATTATCGAATAGACCTTTGATATCAAATTCGAGAACCCAGTTATGTTTCCAACATCTTTTTCGTGTAATTCCTACTGCATCAAGCGCAGATTTGTTAGGTCTATACCCATAGGAATCTTCTAGAAAATATGGCTCCACCTTGGGTTCAAAAGATAATTTGACCACCATTTGAGCTATTCGATCACTTACTGTAGGAATACCTAAAGTCCGTGTTCCTCCTGATTTCTTTGGAATTAAAGCTGCCATAACAGGTGGCGGAAAATAACTACCCGATGATAACCGATTCCAAATTTTATAAAGGTTCCCTTTCAGATTTTGTTCAAAATCTGTGAGACTTTGTCGATCAATACCAGCTGAGCCTGCCTTAGCTTTAACAAGTTTATAGGCTTCCAAAACCTGTTTCTTCGGTATATTAAACACTTTTGTCATCTTTAATATCTCCTCCCAGCTATCGCTGGTTGAATATTTAATCAGACTACTTGACCCAACCCCTTTGCTCTACGATCATTACAACCGCTTCATAGCTACTACGAGCTGGTCCGCCCCAGTGCCTTGCTTTGGTACTCTAATCCTTGTGGGATCTCCACTTGGACATCTCCCTTAACATCAAGACGACTGGTTCCCGTAGTTCCACAGAAAAGCCTGAATTAAGATCACGCCACCTTTACGCCGAGCACCACTTACCCAGAATCCAGATTGCCGATAAGTTTATCTCAAAGATTTGTGACGTCCTTGATTTTGATGCTACTTAATTCAATTTCGACGCGTCAACAGTGGTTCGCTGCCACTCGTCTTCTTAATTCTTACCTTGCCAGATCATTGTCTGACGTTCCTCATCACTCACGACCACTGCTCTTAACAGCCGCCGCATGAGGTGGTTTGAGATCTACCGCTGGTGATCGATCTCGGTGGGCCTACCACCATCTTTTCCGTAGCTTGCTACGGCATACTCACAAACTTCGGATTTTTGTCGTTTTGCGGATCGAGCAAATTCAAGGGTCACTCCTGTGGCTTTTTCTTGATATTACCCTATTTGAGATGGATAAGGTACCGACCTGTTGTAAAAGTTGAAAATGTTATTTACAAAACATATAGATAGTGATCTAATCTGTTTTTTATTAATGCTCCTTTTTTAAATGCAAGGTAAACTGATTCTAAATCATAACGATCATGACTACCTTTATTTGGATAGTCTAATCCCTAAAGAGCACTTCCTTAGAAAAGTTAACAGCAGAATTGAGCTGTCATTTATAGGCTCAATAACAGAGGATTTATACTGCCCCAATAATGGGCGTCCTTCCATTGCCCCAGAACTATATTTCAGAATAATGCTGCTAGGTTATTTATTTTCAATCAAATCTACCAGAAAACTTATGGAGCAGATTCAATATAACATAGCCTATCGATGGTTTTGTGGCCTTAGCTTAAAAGATAAAATTCCCCATCATGCAAGTTTGAGCAGAATAAAGAAAAGATTAAAAAAAGATATATTTGAACAAGTATTTTTTAATATTGTTAGTCAATGCGAACAGGCTGGGTTAATGGATGGCCAGAGTATAATGGCTGACAGTACCTTTATTCAAGCAAATGCATCACTCAATTCAATGAATCCCATAGATGAGAATTCACCTCGTAATAGAAGGCCGAATGAAGCTAGGGAAAACTCAAAATGGCAACTTTCAAATAAAACTCACCGCAGTAAAACAGATCCAGATGCAAGTCTTGCTTTTAAGACAGGAACAGCAAGAAGCTTGAAATATAAAGCACACGTTTGTTGTGACAGTAAAAACAGGGTAATAACAGATATTCTTGTTACTACAGGCTCAACACATGATTCACAGCCGTTTATTGGCTTAATTAAAAAGTTAAAAACCAAACTATCCTACCCAGTCAGTGAAGTGATAGCTGATAGAGCTTATGGTTCTGGAACAATTTTATCCTTTCTTAAGGATTATAAAATTCGTTCTTTCATTCCTCTTTTTACAACTCGTACTGGCAATAATAGTACTGAATTAGAGGGAATAACCTATGATTATGACCAAGAAACATATATTTGCAGAAACAATGTTCCATTTCATGCCAGCAAGGTAAGTTCCCAAGGGTTTATTACTTATCGAACAAGGGTGAAAGATTGCAGAAACTGCTCATTAGCTGGATCCTGCCAAGCTCCTATTGCAAAAGGGAGAGGCATTCGAGTCATGTCACGACATATTCACGACGACATTTTTAAGCAAGTCAAAAAAGAGATGGAAACAGATATTTTCAAGCAAAAATTAAGAGAAAGACTCTGGAAAATTGAAGGTGTTATGAATGAACTAAAAAACCAAAATGGTTTGCTTAGGGCACAGTCTCGAGGAATAGAAAATGTCCAGAAACAAGCATATTTAGCAGCTATCGCTATCAACATTAAACGGTTGGTATTTTTTGTTCTAATAATAATTAGCTTAAGATGATTAAAAAGATCAAAATATGCCATCTTTTACAACAGGCCGGTACCTTAAATATCTCAAACATAAAAGACACTATTTCCATATCAAACAAGGAAATTGGGGCTTCACTTAACCTTAAAATTGATCACCTAACACTGGCTTATCTTCTGCATAACTTTTCCAACTATCTCAATTTCAAGTCCATCATCTACTTTAATACTCGGCCAATTATCATTAAGCGTCAGCAATTCAAATTCAGAAGAGGTATAAGATAGTTTCTTATACTGGCAAACGATTGTTTCAGGTTTATCCGCCAACTTGACTAAGACAAAATCCCCTGGCTGAGGCGAAGTTGAAGGATCGATCACGAGTATATCATTCACCCTAATTTCAGGCATCATGCTCTCATCAGTCATCTTCAGCGCAAATGCTTCGTCGCCTAATTCAGGTAGTAGTACAGCGCTCACAGAAATCAAAACCACATCACTAGATGAACTCCGATCATGAATGGCTTCGATATGTGACTTAGCATCACAAGCCTGATGACGATCCAAAAGCGGGATTAAATGGCTAGGGCTTTTGGTTTTCTTTACCTGTTGCTCATCTGACAAGCACATTAAAAAAGCAGGTGATACGTCTAACGCCTGTGCCAGTTGCTTAATTTCTTCCGGGCCAGGAGTACGTGTGCCTTGTTCCCAATTAGTTAGGCGCGTTTGTTTCAAACCGCCAGCAAGTTCCCCGAGAGCTTTTAGCGTTAAGCCCTTAGCTTTCCTAGCCTCGAGAATGCGTCTGCCAATTTCTTTTTTAATGTTTAGCTCAGCCAAAGTTGCTCCAAAAAATAAGGATTATGTATTGCAATGTCACATTTCGTGATATATATTGAAACCTATTATTCACATATTGTGATTTTGTATTCCATTTTTTATAAAGATATCACATTATGAAAATAAAAACGAGGATTAACAGGAATATGTACCGATGATGGATTTTGTCATTAATGGTGAGGAGCTGGCGGCAATGAGTGGCTTGCCTCATATCCAGCAATTGGCTTATCTAAGAGGAATAAGACCGTATATGGATATTAAAACAGGAATAACTGGTATTAAGCGGCGAATCAGTTATCAGTCGATATCTGAACAGCTTTATATCGAGCCGCATCAAGGAATTAAAAGCCAAAGCTTTTCTCGTGATCAAGTACGTCGTGCAGTTTCAGGTTTGGAACGTGCGGGCATGATTGAAGTTCAATCTGACGGCATGCAACTCATTTTAAAATGTCCATTAGCTTCAAAGTATTATTCTGTCCAAAATAAAGCCGCCATAAACCAGCCACAGAAAGCCACCACAAAGCCGCACGATAAAGGCCTTGAAAATACTGGGGTTTTTGAAGGTGAGGCTATAAAAGCCGACATGGCTGAACCCCAAAAAGCCGCCACACCTCTTAAAGATAATAATTATATTTATTTATTAAGCCGCTTCGAACAATTTTGGAATTTATATCCCGAGAAAAAGTCACGCGAGCGTGCTTTTGAAACCTTCAAACAAATTAATCCAGACAAGCATCTGCTACGAACGATGCTGCAAGCACTCGATCAACAAACCAAAGCAAGAAAAGCAAAAGAAGCACACGGCGAATGGGTGCCACCCTGGAAATACCCAACCAACTGGCTGGCACAAAAATGCTGGGAAGATGAAGTCAAAACTGAAGTAATACAGGAGAAAAGGAATGCAAAGCGCCGCTCAAGTACTGAAACAACAGCCCATGATCCCTTCTGGAACCCAGAAACAGAAGACACAACAAGCACCGCAAAAGATGAATACGAACAGGACAACGTCGTCAAACTGCAATGCTACCGACAGCAATAAAAAGCGGATTGAGAACTTGTTTACTCGCTTTGCTGTTTTTTACGGGCACTTGTGGCGCAGCCAGTTCAAGAGCGATGGCTTTTTGGAGTTTGCTAAAAAGGAATGGCTGGAAGGCTTGAATCAATTCAGTGATGACGTTTTGCATCAGGCCATCATCGAATGTCGGGACTATTGTGAAATGCCGCCCAGCTTGCCGCAATTGATTGGCATTTGTCGTGGCATAAAAAAGCGTAACAACTTTTACGTCACACCCAAAGAATATACACCTGCCTCAAAAGAGGTCGTAAAAACAAACATCAAGCAATGCAAAGCATTTTTATTTAAATAAACCAAAAGGAGAAAAGACATGTTGGTTTTAACAAGAAGAATTGGGGAATCTGTTGTTATTCACGATGATGTTTATTGCACGGTTTTAGACTATCAAAACGGTGAGGTTCGCCTGGCTTTTGATGCGCCGATTTCCATCCCTGTTCACCGTGATGAAATCCAGCGCCGCATTTACCGCGATCGAATAAGGGATAACTGGTTTATCGATAAAACTCCAAACAAAGAAAGCATTGTCGACAGGCTCATTAATAAATTTAAAAGCAGTGCGGCTTAAGTCAAATGCTTAATGGGAATGATTCGATGAATATTGATGAACAACAGCTAGTAACGGTTAAAGACCGAGCCAAAGAAAAGCTAAGGCGGGATTTAGGTGGCTTGATTGAACAGGCTTTAAATGATCCAAAAACTGTCGAAATCATGCTTAACGCTGACGGCAGACTTTGGCAGGAACGACTCGGTGAAACAATGCGCTGCATTGGAACTATCACCGAGGCGCGAGCTGAAAGCATCATCAAAACCATCGCAGGTTTTCACGGTAAAGAAGTGACCCGATTGAAACCGATGATTGAGGGTGAATTGCCGCTGGATGGTTCACGCTTTGCGGGTCAACTTCCGCCAGTTGTCTCAAACCCGACCTTTGCTATCCGTAAAAAAGCGATATCGGTGTTTACATTGGATGAATACGTTCAATCGGACATTATGACGGCTGCACAGTGTGAGGTGATTAAAAAAGCAGTATCGAATCACCGAAATATTTTAGTCATTGGCGGTACGGGTTCAGGCAAAACCACATTGGTGAATGCCATCATCAATGAAATGGTGCAAAGCGCACCGGAAGAGCGCATTTTTATCATTGAGGATACTGGCGAAATCCAATGTTCAGCTGAAAACTGTGTTCAGTACCACACCACGCTTGATGTCAGCATGACCCAGCTTTTAAAAACGACGCTCAGGATGAGACCTGACCGCATCCTGGTTGGTGAAGTTCGAGGCAGTGAGGCTTTGGATTTATTAGATGCCTGGAACACGGGCCATGAAGGAGGAGCAGCCACCTTGCATGCCAATAATGCTCTTGCAGGGCTTCATCGTTTGAAATCTCTGATTACCAGAAACCCTGCTGCCCCGGCTGAAATTGAACCTTTAATTGGTGAGGCAGTTCATTGTGTAGTGCATATCGCAAGAACACCACAGGGACGTAAAGTTGAAGAAATCATATCCGTTAATGGCTTTGAAAACGGCCAATACCTAGTCGAAAAACTTGTTTGAGGAGAATATGAATGAACTATTTTGGCACTTTGAATTATAAAAGAATTGGGATGATAGGATTGGTCGTTTTATTTTTATTGTTTATGACCCATCCCGTCCTTGCATCTACAACGGGTGGAGGACTGCCCTTTGATTCATGGCTGACTAAAATCCAGAAATCCATCACCGGCCCTTTTGCTTTTAGTGCTGCCATCATTGGACTGGTTGCCGCTGGTGCTACGTTGATTTTTGGCGGTGATATGAATGGCTTTATGCGAACCCTTGTCTTTTTTGTTCTGGTTCTTTCATTTTTGGTTGCGGCACAAAACACCATGACGGCCATTACCGGCAAAGGTGCAGAAGTTACCAAACCATCTGTGGAATTATATAAAGCGGAGCATAAGTCATGAGTCTTCGCACTATACCTATTCGTCGCTGTGGAAACCGCGCAAGTCTTTTTATGGGTGGGGATCGTGAGCTGGTTATGTTCTCTGGATTGTTGTCGGCCATTTTAGTGTTTGCCGCTCAGGATTGGTTAGCTGCTATTGCTGGTATTGTTATGTGGTTTTTATCGCTGAAAGGACTTCGCTTAATGGCGAAATCAGATCCTTGCATGCGCGCAATCTATCTTAGGCAGCGAAGTTATCAAGCCTATTACCCTGCGCGTTCAACTCCATTCAGGGTTAATAAAAGAGGTAAACATGATTGAATTAATCACTATTTTACTCAGTATAACGGGGCTTGTCTTCTTAAGTTTCCTGTTTTACCAAGCTCGCCTGAAAAGCCAGGCGTATCATTTAAAAAAACATCGAAATACTAAGGCGGGTTTTGTTGATTTACTCAATTACGCTGCGGTGGTTGATGATGGCGTGATTATAGGCAAGAACGGCTCTTTTATGGCAGCTTGGCTTTATCGAGGCGAGGATAATGCCAGTACCACCGATGAAGCTCGGGAGATGGTGTCGTTTCGCATTAATCAAGCTTTGTCTGCTATGGGCAGTGGTTGGATGGTGCACGTTGATGCCATTAGACGTGCTGCCCCCGGGTACAGTGAAAGAGGTGGTTCGCACTTCCCAGATGCCATATCACAGGCTGTAGATGAGGAAAGAAGGCAGCTATTTGAAAGCATGGGGACATTATATGAGGGCTATTTTGTCATTACCTTGACTTGGTATCCACCGGTATTGGCGCAAAAACGTTTTGTTGAGTTGATGTTTGACGACAGCCAGGAACGTTTAAGCAAGAAAGCCAAAACCCATCAGCTGATTGAAGAATTTAAGCAATCCTGCCGGAACTTTGAATCACGCATGAGTTCAGCCCTTGATCTTGAAAGGCTACAGTCTGAACAGTGTATTGATGATGAAGGACAAACGGTTACGCATGACAACTTTTTAAGACATCTACAATTTTGTGTTACTGGCCTAAATCATCCGGTCAACTTACCTAAAAATCCTGTTTATCTTGATGCCTTAATCGGTGGTCAGGAATTAACGCCAGGTATCACGCCAAAGATTGGTCGAAAGTTCATTCAGTGCGTGGCCATTGAAGGATTCCCCATGGAGTCCTACCCTGGCATTTTAACAGCGCTCACCCAACTCCCTGTTGAATATCGATGGAGTTCTCGTTTTATCTTTATGGATGCGCATGAAGCGGTAGCGCATTTCACCAAATTTCGTAAAAAGTGGAAGCAAAAAGTCAGAGGCTTTTTCGATCAGATGTTTAATACTAATTCAGGTATTGTCGATGAAGATGCGCTTAGCATGGTAAATGATGCGCAGTCAGCGATTGCTGAAACCAACTCAGGCATGGTGGGGCAAGGTTATTATACCTCAGTTGTTGTTTTAATGGATGAAGACAGAACTTTAGTAGAAAAATCAGCGCTTTTCATTGAAAAGAATATCAACGCGCTAGGATTTACCGCAAGAACTGAAACCATTAACACCATGGATGCTTTCATGGGTAGCCTTCCTGGTCATGGCGTTGAAAATATCAGGCGGCCACTCATCAACACCATGAATTTGGCCGACTTGTTGCCTACATCCAGCATCTGGACTGGAGAAAACAAAGCGCCTTGCCCGCTGTTTCCACCGATGTCACCGCCTTTGATGCATTGTGTCACCAATGGTAATGCGCCATTTCGCTTGAGCCTTCATGTTAGAGATTTAGGCCATGGCATTATGTTTGGTCCTACCCGTTCTGGTAAATCTACTCATCTTGGTTTATTAGCTCTGTCCTGGAGACGTTATAAAGATGCTCGCATTTATTCCTTTGATAAAGGGATGTCGATGTATCCAACTTGCAAAGCCACTGGTGGTGAGCATTACACCATTGCTGATAAAGATTCACTGCTTGCATTTGCGCCCTTACAGTTTTTAGCAACCAAAGGGGACCGCGCCTGGGCCATGGAGTGGATTGATACCATTCTGGCACTAAATGGCTTAAATACCACAGCAGCACAACGCAATGAAATCGGACATGCCATTATCGGCATGCATGAAAGTGGTTCTAAAACCCTATCTGAATTTGTCATGACCATTCAAGATGAATCTATTCGCGAAACACTTAAACAATACACCATTGATGGATTGATGGGGCATCTGCTGGATGCTGAAAGCGATGGTTTAGGCCTTTCTTCATTTATGACGTTTGAAATCGAGCATTTAATGGGATTAGGTGAGAAATTTGCGCTACCCGTTTTGTTGTATCTGTTTCGGCGCATCGAAACTTCTCTGGATGGCCGGCCAACCCTAATTTTATTGGATGAGGCATGGCTGATGCTGGCACATCCTGTCTTTAAAAACAAAATTGCTGAATGGCTAGATTCGATGGCCAAAAAGAACTGTGTGGTGTTCATGGCAACACAACATTTATCCCATGCAGCGGGTTCTGGCATTTTAGACATTATTGTTGAATCAACCGCCAGTAAAATTTTCTTACCTAATCTCTATGCCAGAGATCCAGAAACTCGTGTGATTTATGAGCGCATGGGTTTAAACCCTCGCCAGATAGACATCATCGCGTCTGCCCAGCCAAAACGTGATTACTACTATGTCAGTGAAAAAGGACAACGCCTGTATCAACTGGCATTAGGTCCCTTGGCTCTGGCGTTTGTGTGTGCCACCGATCCCGACTCCATTGAGCGTATGAAGCAACTTGAGCAGAAATACGGTACTGAGTGGGTGTCTTATTGGCTGTCAGAAAAAGGAATTGAACTCAATCAATACGGAGAAGCCGCATGAGTAAACTAAACCTTTGGCTTAAAAAGCTAAGCCAGAAAACAAAAAATGAAGCATTAACTGATAATCCTTATCTCAATGCTAAACGAGCCTGGAATGTCCATACCGCGGGATTGATGAAATCCTTACAGGTCTGGCAGTTAGTTGGACTGAGTAGTTTATTAATAACACTGGCCGCCGTTGGTGGACTGATATCAATTGGCAGTCAGTCTAAATTTATCCCACTGGTGTTTCAACAAGATGCCAACGGCAATACCCTTTCAGTAACTCGCGCCGATAGAGTGGGTCAACCCTCCATTGATGATTATCGAGCGGCAGCGGCGCATTTCATTGAAAATATTCGCATGGTCAGTGCAGATGTCGAGTTACAAAAAAAGGCCGTTTTTCAAGTCTATTCCTATTTAAACCAAAACGATGCAGCGCTTAATAAAGTCCAGGAATTTTATAACGACAAGCAGCGCTCTAATCCTTTTGAACGCGCCACGCGTGAAATTGTGAACATTGAAATTCGTTCAGTTCTTCAGGAGTCAGAAAACACCTGGCAAGTGGATTGGGTCGAGACGGTAAGAAATCGTGACGGCACTGTTAAAGAAAAACCATCTGTCATGAAAGCAATGGTAACGATGTATCAAGACAACGAACTTAACGATATTTCCAGTGAGTCCATTTTGAAGAATCCTCACTTGATCTATGTGCGCGATTTCAACTGGTCTTATGACCTAAAGCATGGGGAACAATAATGAAAAGACTATTTCTCTTTATGATTTTGGCTTTGCCGCTGAGCGCTTTCGCCCAGGATAATGATGAACTGGGCAATCTCTATTTTTCTAAAAATATGCCGAAATTATCCGGCAAAGACAAGTTGGCTTTAAATATAGCCGAGCGCTTTCAACAAGGCGATAAAACCAGCAAGCCTTTTCAATCCTCGGATGGTTCAGTCAGTTTTGTCTATGGCTCAGGTCAAATCAGGGTTGTATGTGCGCCCTTGCAGGTTTGTGATATCGCTTTGCAAAAAGGCGAGCAGTTTAATGATATGAATGTTGGCGATCCTCGCTTTATTGTTGAGCCTTCGATTACGGGTGTTGGAGCCAGTCAGCAAATTCATCTCATTATCAAGCCAAGAGATGTGGGACTTGATTCTTCTTTGGTCGTGACTACAGACAGGAGAACTTATCATTTCCGCTTAAAATCTGATCGCTATGAGTTTATGCCCTATGTCTCATTTATTTATCCAGATGAAGCCAAAGCAAAATGGCGTTTGATACAAAAGATTCAAGCAGAACATAGAGCCGCCAATACCTTCCCTGAAACGAATGAATACTTAGGCAATCTAAATTTCAATTACCGAATCCAGGGCAATGCCCGCTTCAAGCCAGTACGAATATATAACAATGGCGTTAAAACCATCATTGAAATGCCTAAAGCAATAATGCAAAGCGAAGCGCCTGCTCTCCTGGTATTAAGAAAAGGTGGTTTCTTCCAGAAATCAGAGACAGTGATGGTCAATTATCGCTTGCAAGATTGTCGCTATATTGTCGATAGCGTGTTCGACAAGGCTATGTTGGTTGTCGGCAGTGGCTCATCTCAAGAAAAAATTACCATTACGAGGTGCTAATAATGAAAAAATTAAGCGTGTTACTTCTGACTATTTTGTTATCGAGCTGTGCCAGCATGCGTTATGGAAATTTTACGGAAACCTCCCAAAACAAGGATATCTATTTGGCTAAAGATGCCGTATCCCAATTAACTCGTGTTTATCCGCCAGCTAGAAATACCTTTTGTATCAGTCAGAAAGTAAGGGATGCTTTTGGTATCAAGCTTATTCAAGAGATGCGCAAAAAAGGGTATGGCGTAGTTGAAAATATCCGCCCAAGGCAAAAGGCAAATTTCTTTTATGTGGTGGATGAGGCGGAAATTGGCCGTCTGTACCGAGTCAGTCTTTATATTGGTCAAGAGACTCTGAGTAGAGTCTACGCAAAAACGAATGGCAAGCTTACCCCAATTAGCCCATGGTCACATAAGGAGTGATAAAAATGCGTCAGAATAACGATCTATTATCACCGGATTCCTCGCCCCAAAAGCTCTCCACAGCTGGCGTCAAGCGGGTAAACAATATGCCCTTGTTCATTGCGGTTGGTGTTTTGACGGTTTTTGTTGTGTTGATAGCGCTCGCAGCCCTTAAAAGAGCAAATGCACAGAACCAAATCGCAGAACCATTAAGGCTAAAAACAGCCAAGAAAAATACCATGAACCTTGCTTATGAGGTTGTGGGGGATCATAAGTCAGGGATGATTGCAGCAAATAATGTAGCAAAGGCAAATCCCTTGGAACCTTCATTGCCAATGCCTATACCGCAGCAACCAACGGTAAAACTTGAAACAGAGGATCAGTCTATATCTGATAATGAAGTTGAACGTATTCGCCAGGAAAAGACCCAAGCGTTTGAAGAAGCAGTGAAAGCAAAAACATCCATCATGGTGGAAAACGCTCGTTTCAATGTTAGAGACAATACAGTTGGGGATAATGTCAATGGTACCAACTCTTTTAAAGAGCATCTTCAACAGTTACAAACTATGCAAAACTCCAGACCAATGCCACAAACTTTGGGTGGGGCAGAAAATGAAAGTCGCTGGCATTTAAACTCAAAACTTGAAAATCCAAACAGTCGCTATGAATTAAGAGCCGGAGGTGTGATTCCAGGGGTGATGGTCAGTGGTATTTCCTCAGAATTACCAGGGCAGATTATCGGCCAGGTATCACAAAATGTTTATGATACGACAACAGGCCGCTTTCTTTTAATCCCACAAGGCACAAAGCTGATTGGAATATATTCTAGTGATGTGAGCTTTGGTCAGAATTCAGTATTGGTAGCCTGGCAGCGTCTGGTTTTCCCAGATGGCAAAGCATTGGATATTGGTTCCATGCCTGGGGCTGATAGTGCCGGATATGGCGGGTTTAGAGATCAGGTTGATCATCATTATGCAAGAATTTATGGCTCGGCCCTTTTAATGTCGGGCATTGTTGCGGGTATTACCTACAGCCAAACCGCCAACCAGTCTAACCAAATTGGTTATAACCAACCTACTGCTGGCAATGTTTTGAGCCAAGCATTAGGTCAGCAACTCGGTGAAGTGACCTCTCAATTGGTGTCCAAAAATCTAAATGTTTCACCGACCATTCATGTTCGACCTGGTTACCGTTTCAATGTCATCGTCGTAAAAGATTTAACGTTTAAACAGCCCTATCGGCAGTTTGTTTATTGAATAAGGGGAGTCCAATGAAACTAAAATTAATGCTTGTATTTTTGTGGTCTGCAAATGTTTTTTCCAGTGGCGCACCTGTGTTTGACTTCGCCAACTGGATTGAAAATGGAAAAATTATCATTAATCAGGTGAGCCAATATAAGACTCAAGTCGATCAATACCAAAATCAACTCCAGCAATATCAGAACATGCTGGAAAACACAAAATCCTTGACCTCTTTTCAATGGGATAATGCCAACTCTGTCATCAATAACCTGCTTGATACAACGAATACGATTGATTATTACAAACAGGAAGCTGGCAGCCTACAAGGTTATCTCGACCGTTTCCAAAGCCAAGAGTATTATCAAAAAACAGCCTGTTTTAATGAAAGTGGCAGGTGTTCACCAGAGGAACTCAAAAAAATTAAACAAAACAAAATGGCGGCCTCCGTGGCTGAAAAACGTGCCAATGATGCCATGCTCAAGGGCATTGATAAGCAACAGCAGAACTTAAAAAAGGATTCTGAAAAATTACGAGTCTTACAATCCCAAGCCCAAACTGCACAAGGACAAAAACAAGCACTTCAAGCCGCTTCACAATTGTCCAGCAATCAAGCGCATCAATTATTGCAAATCAGGGGACTATTAGTCGCTCAACAAAACGCACAGGCGGTAAGGGATGCTGCGGCGACAAATAAAGAAGCCATACAGACCGCTGGAGATGATCGTTTTCGGGAAGGCGTCTACCATAAAAGTTCCGGCAAGAAATGGTAACTAATTCATAACATCAAGGAGAATAACAAATGAAAATTTTAACTTTATCTTTAGCACTTTTGGTTTGCTTGCTTTCAGGCTGTGACAGTGCTGAAACCAAAGCGAGAAAAAAAGCAGAGCATCTTGCCTCACTGACCTGTGACAGTTCTAAAAAAGGACGTACCAAAGAAGAACTGCAAGCGATAGCAGATGCTTGCTTTAAACGCGGCAGTTACTCCAAAAGTTCCGGCACGAAATGGTAATACTATGAAAAAGACAATAACAAGCTTCACTCTATTATTTTTAATTGGATTTTCAGGCATTTGCCACGCCCAGGGGGTTGGTATGGATAGCAGAGATTTACTTGATAACATCCTCTATCGCTTCTCCAATAATGCCTCAATGTGGAGTCACACCATTTTAAGCTATGCCCGATACCTGTTTTGGTCTTTGGCTACCATTAGCATGGTATGGACCTATGGCTTAATGGCGTTGCGCAAGGCAGATATTCAAGAGTTTATGGCAGAAACCGTTCGGTTTTTAGTGGTAGTCGGTTTTTTCTACTGGATTTTAGATAATGGTCCTGCCATTGCAACCGCCATCATGGACTCTTTGCGCAAGCTCGCAGCAAATGCTTCTGGTATCTCGGCTACTGTATCGCCTTCTGATATCGTTGATGTGGGTTTTGATATTGTTTCAAAGGCAATTGATAACTCATCCATCTGGTCACCAGCAGCAACGACGGTTGGACTGATAGTCGCAGGCATCATCCTCATCGTTTTGGCATTAGTCAGTATCAATATGCTCATCATCCTGATTACCGCCTGGATTTTAACTTACGGTGGCATCGTTCTATTGGGTTTTGGCGGTGGCCGCTGGACGCAGGATATTGCCATTCAATATTACAAAACTGTACTTGGTATCGCATTACAGGCGTTTGCCATGATTTTGATTATCGGCATCGGTAAGTCGTTTGTTGACCAATATTATGCTGCCATGGCCAAAGACATTCTCTTAAAAGAAATGTTTATCATGCTTGTTGTAGCCGTTGTATTACTGGTACTCATCAACAAAATTCCACCTGTTTTGGCAGGTATTGTTTCTGGTGGCGGTTCAGGTGGCGGTGGTGGCGGTCTTGGCTTGGGTGGTGCCTTAGGTGCTGCGGGCATTGCAGGCACCGCTTTAGCGGGTGCGGCAGGAGCAGTAAGCGCTCATAGTGCTGGCGGTCTTTCTGCACTGAATGCCGCATTCAAAGCGGCTTCTCAAAGTGTTGGCGCAGGTGACACGGGTGCCTTTTCAGGCAGTAGTTCGGGTTCAAAACTAGGTAGTTTAGCTCAAGCCATGGGACAAGCTTCAAAATTTGCCGGCTCTTTTGGTTCGCACTTAGCTTCTGGTGCATTTGATGTAGCTCGTGAAAAAGCAGGTGGCATGAAGGCTTCCTTTTCTGCAAAAGCCTCTGATACCACAGGTGGAAAGATTGCCGATGCTATTCATCAACGAGCATCAATCAATACCGAATCATCTTCGTCAGAGCATCAATCATCTGAATCTCAAAATGTCACATCCATGGGTGCGCCAGAAGGTAGCTTTAGTTCTGGAAGTGATGACTTCGTTCCTCAAGAAGATTGCTCTGATGAAGTCAGTCAGTTTGTCAATCAAAAGGCATCGGGAGACAGTCAATGAGTCTGATTAAGCCCAATAAAGCCATTGGTCCGCAAGTGAGGCAAAAACACCAGGACAAGGTGAGTAAACAGCTAATTATTTTAGTCGTTCTCTCGCAGATTTTAAGCATGCAGATTGGCACACAGTATGTGGCTTATAAGCTGCATTTTAGTGATGGATTGGGCATATCTTGGCATCATGTCTATTTGCCCTGGCAGTCACTCTGGTGGGGCTTGAAGTACCACCATTTTTACCCTGATTATTTTAATGCGGCTTTTGGGCTAATGGTGATGAGTGGCTGCCTTTTTTTAATGCTGGTCGTTTTTGCAGGCAAGCATTTAAAAAAAGAAAATGTCAGTGAATATTTACATGGATCTGCAAGATGGGCTAACCAAGAGGATTTACAAGATGCTGGACTTATTGGCAATGAAGAAGGCGTCTATGTAGGGGCTTTTGAAAATGAAAAAGGTGATATTCATTATTTACGCCATAACGGACCAGAACACATACTAACCTATGCCCCAACACGTTCTGGCAAAGGTGTTGGCCTTGTTATTCCTACCCTTTTATCTTGGAAACAGTCTTGTATCATTACCGATTTAAAAGGAGAGCTGTGGGCATTAACAGCTGGTTGGCGTCAAAAACATGCCAATAACAAAGTCATTCGCTTTGAGCCAGCAACCTTAAAAGGATCAGCCCGCTGGAATCCATTGGATGAAATCAGGGTTGGTACTGAATATGAAGTTGGTGATGTACAAAATCTCGCTACACTTGTGGTTGATCCCGATGGAAAAGGGCTTGAAACCCATTGGCAGAAAACATCCCAGGCATTGTTGGTTGGATTTATTCTGCATGCCATTTATAAGCTGAGAAATCAGGGAGAACCAGCCACCTTTCCTAACATTGACAGGATGCTTGTTGATCCCAATACCAATATCGCTGATTTACTGATTGAAATGACTCAATATCATCATGTTGATGGCAAAACGCATCCCGTAATCAGTGCCTCTGCACGTGATATGATTGACAGGCCGGAGGAAGAAGCAGGTTCCGTATTATCCACCTTAAAGTCCTATCTGGCTTTATACCGAGATCCAGTCGTGGCGCACAATGTGTCTGCCTCTGATTTTTGCATCAAAGATTTGATGCACCATGACAGGCCTGTCAGTCTTTATATTGTGACACAACCCAATGATAAAGCACGGTTGCAACCCCTGGTTCGTGTCATGCTGAATATGGTTGTTCGCCTTTTGGCCGATAAAATGGAATTTGAGCGGGTAGATGGATTTATAAGAACGAAGAAAACCTATAAACATCGCCTGTTGTGCATGATTGATGAGTTTCCAAGCCTTGGCAAGCTTGATATTTTACAAGAGTCATTGGCTTTTGTTGCCGGATACGGTTTGAAGTTTTACCTTATTTGTCAGGACATCAACCAGCTTAAAAGTCGAGAGCGAGGCTATGGACCTGATGAAACCATTACGTCTAATTGTCATATCCAAAACGCCTATCCCCCCAACCGAATTGAAACCGCCGAACACCTTTCAAAACTGACAGGCCAGACCACCATTGTCAAAGAACATATCACCACCAGCGGTAAGCGAATATCAACCTTTTTAACCCAGATATCTAAAACGATGCAGGAAGTATCCCGTCCACTTCTAACCATTGATGAATGCCAACGTATGCCAGGCCCAAAAAAAGATGAGAACGGCTTAATTCGTGAGGCAGGCGATATGGTGGTCTACGTGGCAGGCTTTCCCGCTATTTATGGGAAACAGCCGCTTTATTTTAAAGATCCCGTTTTTATTGCCAGAGCATCGGTTGAGGCCCCAATTCAATCAGATATCTTACGCGCTCGTTTAAGCAAAGATGAGGAAATCAGGCTATGAGGAAATTGACGGCCTGGATTAGCATTTTTTTACTGAGTATTTTAAGTGCAGTACTTCTTCTGATTGCTATGGGTTTTAGGATTAACATGACCGATTCTATTCCTATTGGTCTTTATCGCATATCAAACATAAAAAATCTAAAAAATGCTTTTGTGATTTTTTGCCCAGAGGACAAGCCAGTCTTCCAACAAGCAAAAAATAGAGGGTATATCGGTAGTGGTTTTTGTCCAGGTGGCTATGGGTATTTAATGAAAAAAGTCGTGGCCATCAAAGGCGATATCATCTCTGTCACCGATGAAGGAGTACTCGTTAATCATCAACTTATTTCTTTTTCAAAACCAATATCAACAGATGGAATAAACCGTCCTTTACCGCAATGGCGCACAATAGATTATCAGCTTAAAGAAGATGAAATATTGACCATGACCAGTCAAAGCGCATGGTCTTTTGACAGTCGATATTACGGTCCTGTTCACTTAAGCCAAATCAAGGGAATAATCACACCCGTATGGGTCAAAGCAACAATGGAGAAATTGCATGAATAAAGAAACCAAGCTAAACGATGTGATTTCAGAAAAATTAGAGGACTTGATGGTCCCTGGTTTTATCACTGAGGTCACACCCATCGAGGCAGACATCATGGGCGCCTTTTCTGAGGACGCCTTAAGTGAAATTGATGCTCAGGAGGCAGCCTATGACTAAGATGTCTCACCACCAAATGGTTGCCAATCAAATCATTGAAAGCTTAAAACTTGGAAGCGCGCCCTGGTTAAAGCCCTGGGAGCCTGGCATAGGTGATGGTCATATTCCCTTTAATCCCGTTACCGGAAAGCGATATCGTGGTATCAATGCCCTATATTTAATGTTGAACCAAGATGGCGATAACCGCTGGCTAACCTACAAACAGGCCCAAAGCATCGATGCACAGGTCCGAAAAGGTGAGAAAGGCACAACGGTACAATACTGGAAATTTAGCGAAGAAAAAATCAAAAAAGATAATGCAGGCAATGCCGTTATTGATGAGCAGGGCAATCCAATCAAAGTGCAGGTTAACCTTGAAAGACCCAAGGTGTTTTATGCCAGGGTATTTCACGCCTCCCAAATTGATAATATGCCGGAACTGGTTCAAAAAGAGCAGGACTGGTCCTTAATCGATAGAGCTGAAACTTTGCTATTAAATTCTGGTGCTGCCGTTTTTCATTCAGAAGCAGATAGAGCATTTTACAGGCTATCAACCGACAGCATTCATTTGCCTCCAAAGGAGAAATTTAAATCTGCCGCCCATTATTATGCCACTGCCCTGCATGAGTTAGGTCACTGGAGCGGCCATCCTTCAAGGCTTAATCGAGACTTGAGCCATCCTTTTGGCAGTGAAGGCTATGCCAAAGAAGAATTAAGAGCTGAAATTGCCAGCATGTTGTTGGGCGCGGAGCTTGGCATTGGTCACGACCCTTCTCAACACACGGCTTACATCAAGTCATGGGCTCAAATTTTAGAAGATGATCCACTGGAAATATTCAGAGCCTCAGCCGATGCGGAAAAAATCGTCAATCATATTTGCGCTTTGGAACAGGTCCAGGACTTAAATCTTGAGCTGCCCATTGAAACCAGGGATGAGCAACCAAAAGAGGAAATCCTCATGGAATCCAAACAATACATCTCCGAGAAAATCTGGCTCAGCATCCCTTACAAAGAAAAAGACAAAGCAAAATCAATAGCAGGTAAGCTTGCTGATGGGACAACTGGGATTGCCTGGGACAAACATCAGAAATGCTGGTATGCAAAGCCAGGTGTTGATATTGAAAAAATCAAACCCTGGCTTCCAGAAAAGCAAATTTCACCAGAAGATAAAGCCCTAACACCAGCTGATGAGTTCAAAGCAGCATTAATCAGCTTAGGTGCCATCGTAACAGGCGAACATCCCATCATGGATGGCAAACCCCATCGAATACAAATGGATGATGATAAACAGGGTGAAAAGGCAGGATTTTATGTGGCCCATTTAGATGGTATTCCCGCAGGCTATATCAAAAATAATCGCACAGGTAGTGAATTAAAATGGAAATGCAAAGGTTATATATTAACCGATGAGCAAAAATCAGCTCTTAAAGCTCAGGCACTTGAAAATCAGAAAAATCGAGAACTTGAACTTGATGAAAAGCATGAAAATACTGCTCTCAAACTAAAGCTTAGGCTATCCAAAATGAAAGAGGCCACCGAGCAAACCCCATACATGAAATCAAAAGGTATTCAGGTCCACCCCGGTGTTTATACTAGCCCAGCACACAAAATGACCTGTATTCCTGCAATGGATATTGATGGAAAAATCTGGAGCATTCAATATATCGGTGATGATGGCACCAAAAATTTTGCTAAAGACTCCAGAAAGGAAGGCTGCTTTCACGCATTAGGTGGCATAGAAAAACTTGCTGACTCGCCCGTCATCGTCATTGCTGAGGGTTATGCAACCGCGGCAACAATAAAAGAAGCCACTGATCTGCCAGCGGTTGTTTCGGCCTTTGATGCGGGAAATCTTAAATCAGTAGCGAAAGCATTACATGAAAAGTATCCCCATACTCCGATCATGCTGGCCGCTGATGATGATAAACATCTTGAACAGTCGAAAGGTGTCAATCCCGGTAAAGAAAAAGCCGGTGAAGCCGCCGATGCTGTCAATGGCTTTATTGTTATACCAACCTTTGCACCAGGTGAGCAGTCATTAAATCCTAAGCAATTCAGTGATTTTAATGACTTGGCCGCCCGCAGTAAGCTAGGCATCGAGGGTGTTAAACGTCAAATAAAGCCAAAGATAGAAAAAATTGCGAATCGATATAAACGTTTACGCCAGTCGCAAGCACGTAATATTGTGCATAATAAAGCTATTGCCAGCATTGTACATGTCGGCTTTGATGGCAGACATGTACAAACAACCGGAAAATATTAAATTCACTTTTCCTATAAGGTTTCCTGAATATTTAAATAGTATTATAATTCAATTATCATGATTATTTATGAGCTAATAAAAAATGGAATCAAAAACTGCGCGCTTTACTATATTAATGGATCCTTACAAAAAAGAAGCTTTTGAAAAATTGTGCGCTTCACAAGATTTAACCCCATCACAAGTAGCTAGACAATTAATTCGGGAATATCTAGATCGCCATGGTGTAAGTTATGGTGAAGGGAAACAATCAAAAAATCCGCAAGTAAAGACATAACGACAAATTTTCACAGCTTGATAGTTTTAACTTTGATCATCAATATTAAGTACGCTGTACACTTAGAACTGCTTAGCTGGTAGTTAATTATTTGTCTGTACCAAAACGAGTGCCTCCGCTAAACTTTTAAAATTGTTTTTTTCATCTATCATGTTAAAAATTCCAGCTTTTTTTAGCTTCCTGAGTACACGCTGATTCACCCCTGAAAGTATGACGTTTACGCCTCTTTTTTTGAAATCTCCAATGACTTCCTCAAGCGTTTGCAATCCTGTGATGTCAATAAAAGGGACCCATTTAAGGCGTATGATTAAATGTTTCGGATCTGAGTGTGAAGATGCGATCGCACGCTCAAAACTTTCCATTGCACCAAAAAATAAAGGCCCTTCTACTGTAAAGACCAGAACATTATCTGGTAGTTGATGGTATCCACTATGCGCAAACTCATCAGTTAGCTCTTGCTCTGTCGCTTGTTTTACTTCGACACTGGTTGCCATTCGACGAACAAAATGAAGCATGGCTAAAATCACACCAATATTTACTGCTACTACCAAATCAACGAAAACGGTTAAGAAAAAGGTAATGAGTAGAATAACTACATCTGCTGTTGGTGCCCGTTGAACCATTTTAATAAAGTGCTTTGCCTCACTCATATTCCAGGCAACAACAAACAAAATGGCGGCAAGTGCAGCCAGAGGAATATGAGCAGCCAAAGGAGCCAAGAGCAGTAAAATGATCAGCAAAGTAAAGGAATGTACAATTCCTGATAATGGACTTGTACCACCATTGCGAATATTAGTCGCCGTTCGAGCAATGGCCCCAGTTGCAGCGAATCCACCAAACAAAGGAGTAAAAATATTAGCTAAACCCTGACCTATTAATTCTTGATTGGAATCATGTTTAGTACCTGTCATTCCATCAGCAACAACAGCAGATAGTAGTGATTCAATAGCACCTAGCATCGTTATAGTAAAAGCTGGACCAACTAGTACTATAATTTTTCCCCAACTTATAGAAGGTAAAGTGAGTTTGGGTAAGCCTTGGGGAATTCCCCCAAATGCTGAACCAATCGTTTTAATACCATCAAAATGAAAAGTGGATTGAAGCAATGTAGCTACAAATAAGGCAATAAGGGGGCCTGGAACACGCTTGAATCCAGGTATTTTCGGACTATAAATGACAAGCACTAAAGAAAGAACTGCCAGTATAGTGGTTGTCAGATTAAGATGAGGAAAGGACTGAATCAAATTAAGTAGTTTTGTATGAAAGTGCTGACCTGATACTTCGGGCAATCCAAAAAACTCTTGCCATTGACCAATCCAGATAATTACCGCTATTCCGGCAGTAAAGCCAACAATCACCGGAGCGGGAATGAATTTTATAACAGCGCCCATTTTTGCCATTCCCAAAAATAGCAACATAAATCCTGCCATTAATGTGGCAATCTGTAAGCCATCGATCCCGTATTTATTTGTAATACTGAACAAGACCACAATGAAAGCACCAGTGGGTCCTGCAATTTGGAATCGGCTTCCTCCAAAAATAGAAACAATAAAGCCAGCTATAATCGCTGTAAACAAACCTTGCTCAGGTTGGGCTCCTGATGCAATAGCAAAAGCCATAGCAAGCGGCAATGCGACAACACCAACTATTACACCGGAAACAATATTGCTTAACCAATTTTTCGATTGGAGCAATCCCGCTTTTTTTGCTTCCATTAACGCAATCATATTCTACTCAACAAACCAAATGATAATGGGATTATAATGTCATTATAATGTTTTCACAATATTGCAATAGGTACGTGGCAACACAATATGTAATGAAATCATGATTTATAGCATTGCAATTAGATATCAATGAATGAAAAACTGCTTGTAACAGTTTATGAAAGGAAGCATTAATGACCTTGAGCGAAGGAGAGCTATATCATACATATGTCATTTAAATTTATAGAGAAAGTTATCGATTTAATGAACAAAAAACATGCTTTTTTGTGACTCAACAAAATTCTATAATCTATGACAAATTATAATTCATAAGATTTGGGAACAAAGATTTATTATGATTTTTTAACAAAATCCGACTTTAATTTCATGGCGCCAATACCATCAATTTTACAATCGATATCATGATCCCCATCAACCAATCGAATATTTTTTACTTTTGTACCAACTTTAACCACCAATGAGCTACCCTTAACCTTTAAGTCTTTAATCACTGTAACCGTATCACCATCATTCAGCTCATTCCCATATGCATCTTTTATTGTTCTTTGTTGTTCAGAGTCGTTTGTATCAGCCTGAGGATCCCATTCGTATGTACACTCCGGGCAAATTAATAAATTGGCATCTTGATATGTATATGCAGAATTGCACTTTGGACAGTTTGGAAGAGTAGTCATAATTGAACCACTAATAAATATTCATAGACCATACTATAGCGGAGTACGTGATAAAATATAAATAAATTTCCCAGTTAACCACTTAAAAAGTGGCAAGGGCTGTTTTAAAAAATACTTTTTTTTAACGAGATGCTGATGTCAAGTCAAGCTGATAACGATTGGTATAAAATATTAACTGATGGTATAGAACTTTTCTTGTATATAAAGCCAGGATCTAAAAAAAATGAAATTATTGGACTACACGCAGGCAAGCTTAAAATTAAAGTTAATAGCCCTCCTCAAGAGGGCAAGGCCAATAAAGTGCTAATTAAATTTTTATCATCAAAATGTAACATACCAAGATCTCGGTTTATTTTAAGAAAAGGAGAAAACTCAAGAATAAAAACTCTCTTTATACACTGTGAACCAAGGCAAATTTTTTCAGCATTAAAAAAAGACTTATTAAATCTATGAGTGTAATTATATAACTGAAACCACACAGCTTTTCTGTATACTGATCTTTTGACAAGCTTCATACATGTTTATTATTTTTCCCTTTCTGCTTCAATCCAAAAACTTTCCGTCGCACATGGTTATCAGGTTCGAATCTTTGCCGCTCCAGCTGAGCATGTGCATCAGCCGACAATAGCACTTTACCTCTTCCGGAGAACTGAACCATATCGAGTTGGGACAAGTCTCGCAAGCCGTTTTGACCTTCGGCTGGCGGGCCTTGTCGAGTGCTGATAGCGTTGGGCTTCGTCCTGGAAAGGCTTCTTTCTCCATGGGCTGTTCCAGCAACTTCATTGCTTCTTGCAGTTCTTCTTCCATCATTAAATCCGTATCGTCTTGATTGCTCATCTTGTTTCTCCAGTTGTGAAGTTAATTTTTGGCGCTGAGATTCCATTTCAGAATCAGCAAAGGTGATTGGGATGTTGTTCTGAACGGTTAATTGAATAATGATCTTTTTGAAAAGAGGCGAGCCATTTACCTGTATACGGCTTCCATATCTCTGCTGTGCCATCTCAATTGCTTTTTTCAGTGTGGCAACAGAGCCACCTTTAGAAATTTTGATTTCACTTCCGTTATTTCTGATGACAGCCTTGCCAACTTTGTAAATCTCAGTTCCTTCTTTGGTAATGGAATCAACTTGGTTAATATCAGCTGAAATAATGTTGGGTGATTCGCCAGATAAGGTGTAGTCACTTTGATTTTTTCGGTTGCGGTAACGCATGACTGTTAAGGCATCTTTATCACCTTGCTGAGCTTTGTATCTCAACCAATCAGCCCAGGTATTTTTTTTATGTAAATCAAGCAGATTGTTTCGCTCTTTGGTGTAATTTTGCCGTATTTTTTCAATGTCGTTCAAAAGGGTCTTGCTGATTTGCTTGTATAGATATTTTTTTTGAGTCCTTGAAGCTTTCAATAGTTTTAAAGCAGCACGTTTGATTCTGCCACGCTTTTTGGCTTTATCAATCAATCTGGTCTTAGCTTCACGAAGGCTCTTAAGTTTTTCGGAAAGAATTGTTTTGCCATGCTCTCTTTCGTGGAGGTAACGCGCATAAATTTCTTTGCCAATCACTTGTTTATTTAGAGGCTCATAACGATAAACATTTTGACTGGCTTTTTCCATGCGATAAGGTGATGGTTCAAATTCGCCCAGCCTGGATTTCAGGTTCTTTTTAGAAAAGCCTCGTGAGACAGAACTTGCCTTAACCATGAGTCCTTTCTCATTACAAAAGACAAGGCCATTGGCTTTGATGTGTATTTCCAAGCCATGAAGGGCCAGAATTTTATGCACCGCCTTCCAGTTGTTGGCCTGTTCAATTTGTTCCCGACAATTTCTCTTGATCCAGTTAATCAAGCTTTCAATGCCTGCATGCTGTTCCATATCGTCGGCAAGGTTTTCTGAACGACTTTTTCGAGTTTGATGATTGGTTATTTCAAGTCCATGCTCAATTTCCAGTGTTGATGCTACTTTAGCAAAAGCCTTGTATGCCCTATATGGTTCAATCATATTAAAAGTTTTTGGATGAATTTTGTTAATTGCTACATGAATATGCAGGTTATCCGTGTCGTGATGAATGGCGCTGATTCTTTGATGCTCGTTGAATCCAATGCTTGATACAACCCGCTCCTCAATGGCTTTCAAGACATCTTCAGGAGGATTTTCCCGCGGGGCAAAAGATATGAGTAAATGGTAGGTTTTATCGCCCTTGGCTCTTTGGTTTCTTGCCTGTGTTGCTAATACTTCTTGAATGGCCCAAATGGGGTCGATACTGTTACAGTTTGATATCTTGACCTTGCCCACTCGTTCCTGCTTGTTTTGTTCATCGATAATATATTTAACCAAGCTTGAAAAGCTGCTTAGTTTTGCTGATTTCATGGGTATATGGCGAATAATCATAATTTTTTTACCACCTCAAACATGGCATCCTGCGTGGTTTGAATACGATCCAGTAGTGCTTTTACCGTACGGTGATCAAAGTGTGCGACGCGTCTATCCTGGGTAAGCCAGAGCTTAAACAGTCCTCCAAGCCTTCCCATATCAGCATTTATTTTGGATAGCTGGAGAATATACTCCTTATCAATAGCGCTTTGGATTGGGTGGCCCTGGCCGACACGGCGCAGGTATTCCGCAATGGAAAGTCCAGCCTGAGCTGCATTCGATTTAATTGATATTTCTTCATCGGGAAGAACGGGAACACGAAGGTGGCGTCCGTGTTTTCTGGTGGGCTTTTTATTCTTATTGTCCATAAGGATGCTGACCTCTTAATAAGTGGTTATGCAATCCTTTAGGTACTGTTTAATTGTTTGCTTTTTGATCTCAAAAAGCAAGATACCCGTTGAGCACCGAAGGTGCGAATAAGCCATGTGAAGTTTGGTGACCAGCTTGCTGGTTAGCTAACTCCACCTATCTTGCCCAGAGTTCTAACGTTTCTTATAGATATCATAACAGGTTTTTTTTCTTCCCATCAAGGGTTTTTTGAGATTATAGGAAGAGAAAGAACCTAAAAAAACCAAAATAAACTTTAAAGAAGATAAAAGGAAGCAAAAAAACATTTTAAGGAAATAAATAGGAAAACAAAAGAACTATAAAGAACATTTAAAAGAACGTTTTTATTGTGGATGTGGAAAATTTCTAATAAGATGTATTGAGAGCGATTAATCAAAAAATATATGGTATGAGATGAATATTTCACTCAGTGAGAGAATTGCAAAAAGACAAGCAAAAAAAAATGGCGCTAATAACACCAAAAATAAAGTGGCCTTTCTTGCTCTTAAGGAAGACATCATTGGCGCGTTATCCGATGGCTGGTCAATGAAAGCAATTTGGGAGACGTTAACTGAGGAAGAAAGAATTTCCTTCACATACAAAACATTTCGCTTATATGTAGCACAGTTCATTCGCAATGACTTAAAGAATGAGCCGCAGGAGAACACCAAGGACGATAAAAAGAAAAAAAGTAAGGCCACAAATGAAATCAAAGGCTTTACTTATAATCCCATACCTAACTTGGAGGAACTCTTGTAATGGCCAAAATACATATTACGATGCAAGGCAAAGGCGGTGTCGGTAAATCCTTTGTTTCAGCAACGACAGCCCAATATAAACACCATAAAGAACAACCCCCACTTTGTATAGACACCGATCCCATTAACGCCACATTCCATGGCTTCAAAGCGCTCAATGTGGAGCGACTTGATATCATGGAAGGCGATGAGATTAATCCACGACATTTTGACACCTTGATTGAAAAAATTGCTGCATCAGATCAAGATATTATCATTGATAACGGCGCCAGCTCTTTTGTGCCATTGTCACACTATATCATCAGCAACCAAGTACCTGCATTATTGCAGGGCATGGGGCATGAACTTATTGTCCATTCAGTTATCACTGGCGGACAGGCATTATTTGATACCATTACAGGATTTATTCACTTGGTGAATCAATTACCCGAAGATATCCGCTTCGTTGTATGGCTTAACCCGTATTGGGGCAGAATTGAGCATGAAGGGAAACCTTTTGAGCAACTGAAAGTCTATAAGGAGAATAAAGATCGTGTCGCAGCACTCATTAAAATCCCTGACTTAAAGGAAGAAACCTTCGGCCGAGATCTCACGGATATGCTTCAACAAAAAATGACGTTTAATGAAGCAATCGACTGCCCTGAGCGAAATATTATGACCAGGCAGCGATTAAAGTTAATTCGAGATCAACTTTTTAGCCAGATTGATAACGCCATGGTGATCTAATGTCTGATAAAATGAATGAAACCATTCAAGATATTGCGGTCAAACATGGTGTGGTTTTGGGAAAAGATGATCCAATCTTAATCCTCCAGACGATGAACGACAGGCTACTTGAGGAAAACCGGAAGGCCCTGCAGGATATGCTTGCCCAATTCAAGGAGGAAATGGAAAACATTTCCTCTCAGTGGAAAGATGATGCTAAGGAAAAAGCCGAGAAAGTGCTGAGTGCCGCATTGGTTAGCAGTAAAGAAGCTATGACAAGGTTATTACATGAGACTACAAACGAATCGGTTCATGTGATAAAAAAATTGATATCAGACTCACTGGTGGAATCTCGTGAGCTGTCGCGAACAATAAGGAAATTTAATCAGTTTACTTTGTTGACATCAGCAGCAATATTTTGTCTGATGCCAGTTTTTTATTGGTTTCTTTTACGGTATTAGGATAGAAATTTGAACAAATGAATATGAATAATTATTATTTTCATTCTGATGAAATGATTGGGTTAGGGCATAAAATCCTGTCACTTCTTTATGCCTACTATGAGTTTGATAAACTATATCGAGAACCTTCATGCAGAGACCCTGACGTTGTTGATGAGTTACGCATTTATGAAGAAGATATTTTTAAAAATTCCTTATTAAAACTGGCGACTCTGGCAAGAGGTTGTGACGATACTAATAATTATTTGAGCAATGCTAATAAGGTATTTCCAAATGGGGTAGGTGACTTAAAGAAGAATAGTCAAACAGAAGTATTAAAACCTAGAGAAGCTTGTAATAAAATTATCCACGCAAAGTCAGCATTTATTTCTTATGATACTACAAATATTAATCCCTTATGGGAGGGCTATCTACAAGAAGAAAAAAAGCCATCTCGCTCGCAAATATATGCGAATCCCATACTTACAGTTAAAGGTACACATCGGCAGGATAAGTGGGAGGCTAAAATCTATTTAGTAAAGTTTATTTTTTCTATCGCTCTTGAAAACATAAGTGCTTGGAACTTATCAGGTAAAACATAATAGACTTATCTTAAGAATAACAATTTTTATAGAACCTAAGTATTTCAGGCTCTTATACTGATTACTCAACCAACAACAACCGATTGGTATTTTGATTACTTTTTATTACATAAAGCGTCAGTGCAATTAAGCTAATCGTACCAATAAACATTAAAATATAACTAGGTGAATAATGATGATGTTGACCTAGTTTTATCGCGATTACTGGCAAAATCCCCCCGCCCAGGACAGCTGCAATTGAATAAATCAGATTAGCGATTGAGCATCTAACAGAATGTGGGAAAATATCTGTAATAAACACGGGCGTTACTGCAAAAATACTGGCGCAGGGTATGGCCATTAAGCAGTGAAACAATATTATTTGTGAAAACGAGCCTGTCGTTAAACATATAAAGTAAGGCATGATAAACAGCATTAGAGTGATGGTTCCCATTAAAATAATGCGGGTACGTCCATATAAGTCGGACGTTATTCCCATGAGAGGAACTAGGGCAGTGACAACCCCTAGACCGACTGAGTTGACTACAAATGCTTGAGTATGAGAAAAGTTATTGACGGTTGTCATGTGAATGGGAGCATAAACAAACATCAGGACAGTTGTGCCAACACCAAACATAACAAGTGCAAATACAATAAACGATTCGAAGGGCTGCTGCTTCAATTGCCTGAAAGTGTCTATAAGAATGTTGAATAATGATCTTTGCTCACTTCTCGCATGATTTGAGATAAACTCTTGGCTCTCTGGAATAGAGTTACGTATCCAGAAGCCAAACATCATGGTTATGAACGCCAGAATAAAGGCCAGTCGCCAACCCCATGGCGGGAGTATATGCATATCAATTAAAAATAAAACCAGAGCTCCTGTTAGAGAGGCCATAAGCATACCGGCATTAATACCAAAAGCAGCCCATGAACCAAAATAACCCTTCTTATTTTTTTCACAGCTCTCAATGAGTAAAGATACCGAGCTAATGTATTCGCTTCCAACAGAAAATACCTGTATTAGCCTAATAAACAAAAGGAGGTAAACCGATACGACACCAATTTGGCTATAAGACGGAAGAATTCCAATTAAGGCCGTACAAACACCCATCATTATAATACTAAGCGTCAACACACGTTTTCTACCTGCTTGATCAGCTAGCATACCGCCAAACAGACTACCTAGTGGCCTTAAAAAATAGGTAATTAAGAATAAGAAAAAAATATCAGATAGATTGGAATGTGGTGGCAAAAATTCTTTGGATAAAAAGACCGAGAATAATCCCCATATTATGTAGTCATACATTTCTAGCGCGTTGCCAATAGCCCCGCTAATGATGATTTTTTTAGAAGATTTAAACATGTATATTTACGCAGCTTTTCTTGCTTTAAGCTCACCTGATCGAACCAATTCATCATGAAAACCTAGTGAGTTAACATCTGTAACTTTATCCAAAAAAATTACACCTTCTAAATGATCATATTCATGTTGCAGAACGCGAGCATGAAGATCAGAAACTTCCCGCTCTATCAAATGACCGTTGACATCATAACCTCGATAACGAATATGTTTGTATCGCGATACTTTTCCACGAAGCGTACCAACACTCAAACAGCCTTCATAATCCTCAACGCATTCTTCTGAGATTGGTTCATATGAGGGGTTGAATAGAATCGTAAATGGAATTTCAGGCAAATGAGTATGGACTGGATGTTTTTCCATGCCAAATACAAGAGCCCGCCTACTAATCCCAATTTGAGGGGCAGCTAAACCCAAGCCATTTTCCGCTTTCATCATTTCAAACAACGTTTTTTCTAACTGCTTAAGTTCTTCTGATCCAAACTCTTCTTCTCTAATAGCTTGGGCTTTTTGTCGTAAAAGCGGATTGCCCAATAGAATGATTTCGTGTTGATCCATATCCAATCACCTTATTTTGTTTATTTCCTACACTAAGCGCAGGAAAGGTTTAATACTTAGAGCCGATGCTTTGGAGTTAAATTCTTTTAACTGAGGCGGTACATGGTTCAAAGCATAGCTACTATATAACTTTCTGAGTGATTTATAGAAATAGTCACCCATATCAATCAAACCAAACAAGTTGTCATTATAAAATTGACGCAACCCTTCTGCTGCCTCGTTAGTTGCGAAAGAATACATAAAGGAAAAATCGCCGATTGGCCTAAAAATTGTCATTCCCAATGTAAGACGGTTATTCTTTAATTTTATTTTTTCAATATTTTCGTTTTCGTAATACCACCAAAGTAATGAGTTTTTATGCTCAAGAACGGGGGTAAAACAGTGATCCTTTGCCCATAAATTTTGATGGATGAGATTACACTCAATATTAGGCGTTGTTGAAAACACAATTAATTCATATGAAGGGTCTATACAAGCCATTCCCATATGAGTGATCCCATATAATCCTTGAAGATTTAAGAAAACATTTTTTATTAACCGACGATTTTCAAATAAAATCTCAATAGCATCTGGATGCAATGTAATTTTTTGCTTTTGACCGGCTAAATGCTCAACCTGCTGTTTTACTTCGTACATCATCTTTTATTCCATGAAAGCGTGTAATGGAGTTTATAGACATATCTATGACTTTTAAAATTTCCTTATGTTCAGCTTCAATGTGTGTCGCATCATGGATGATATCCATAATGTAGCTGATAAGTTCTTGTCTATTTTTTGTAATATCAAATAGTGGTGCGCATTTTGAAAGGATATATTCAAGCAAGTCTGGTTCGATCTGAATTAGGTTTGTTTGACCAATATTATTGGGTATTTCCCCTTCTTCACCATACAAAAGCCAACCAGGAGAGACTTTCAACCATTTTGCAATTTTGTAGGTCGCGTCAACGTCAGGCAGCGCCTCACCTAGCGCATAGCGTCTTGCCATTTGCTGTGAGCACCCACTAACCTCAGCGAGTTTACTGATTTTGACACCAGCTTTGGATTTTGATGATCCGAGATTCTCTTGCTGCATAAGAGCTGTAAGCCTCCTAGCAAAACCTCGAACAAAATGTTCTCTTTCCAATTAATACTCCTATTCAATATAGGAGATCAGTATATCTTCATTGTTTATTGTGTTCAATAATTTCTATATTTATTCAATTTTAAATATAAATTTATTATAAGTTTATTTTATTTAACTTTATGTTGATATTTATCGAAACTTAAAATATTATTTTATGGAGTGTTGCCATTAATTCAAAAATAGGTAGCAGGAAGGTTAATGCTCTTTATGCTGAGCAATAATAAGAAGAATTAAGGATCAAGGGAGCTAAAATGACACACCGCCCCAGAGTAAGAATCTACAAGGGGATGATCCAATATATATTGGACTCAACCCACTACACACTAAAGCATATCGCACAACTGTCGCATTCATCACTCGATAATATTCGAATGATTTATTGCCATGACTCTGTGCCAAACAATTTTAAATCTGAAGTCGAGCTGATGAAGCTATATCAAATTGTTCTCGAAATAAATATGCACAAGGAAGATTGCTCTCTTGTTGGCTGGTCCATTGAACAATAAAAAGAAGGAAATTTTGATTATGAATTGGGTAAAATTAAAAAGATATTGTGAGATATCTGGTGACACTTCCAATGCTGTACATGCCAAAAGAAAGCGTGGAATGTGGCTTGATGGTGTACAATGTAAAGTAGGACCAGATGGTAATATATGGATCAATTTAGTTGAGGTTGAAAGATGGGTGGAAAACGGAAACAAGGCGACCAATCAGAGACTCCGCGCGGGGTAAGTATTCGTGAGTGGGGGACGGGCCAGGCCATCCGTATCATATTCAGTTATCGCGGTGTGCAGTGCCGTGAAACCCTAAAGCTTGAGCCAACAAAGATAAATTTAAAATACGCCGATCGTTTACGCGGAGAAATCATCAATGCGATTGCATTGGGCACCTTTAATTATGCCGACTATTTTCCAAACTCCAAACGAGCTAGATTATTTGGGCATGCAGTAGTTAAAGCAACAGTTGGTAAGATGCTCAAGGATTATATGGCCATTGCTGAAAAAACTTTGGAACCAAGTACATATAATGGTTACCGGAAGGTATGCGAAGGCCATTTATATCCAACCTTTGGAAAACTTCCAATTAGGGAATTATCACCATTGATCATCCGTAACTGGGTGACGGGGTTGAATCTAACGGTAAAAACCGTTCGCAATATTATAATCCCACTTCGTAATATGCTGGATCAAGCTCTAAATGATGGCATTATCGAGCGAAATCCACTGGATAAATTGGTCCTGTCTAAGTTAATCAATAAAAAGACCAGCCAAAGTAATTGGGAAGTAGATCCATTCGATCAAGATGAAATCAAAACCATATTAAGCACCGCCACAGGGCAAGCAAGAAATTTATTTCAATTTGCCTTTTTTGCCGGTCTCCGCACATCGGAGCTTATTGCTTTAGAGTGGGATGATATTGATTGGTTGAAAGGATTAGTTCGTGTTTCAAGAGCAGTTGTTCTAAAGCAGGAAAAAGGAACCAAAACAAAATCTGGTTCACGTAATGTATTGCTGCTTCCTCCGGCATTGGAAGCATTAAAAAATCAAAAAGCATTCACATATCTTGAAGGTAAACGAGTATTCTATAATCCCCGTACAGAAACCCCTTGGGAAACCGATGCTCAGATTCGCAAAACTTGTTGGGCGCATATATTGAAAAAAGCAGGGGTTCGTTATCGCAATCCGTATCAGACCCGGCATACCTATGCATCGATGCTACTGTCTGCCGGTGAAAACCCATTGTGGGTAGCCACCCAGATGGGGCATAAAGATACTGAGATGATTATCAAGCATTATGGACGATGGATACCGGATAAATCCACTGTTGCTGGATATCAACCGGTGAATGATTGGAATTTAAACATGGGCACCACCAAGATCGGATAGTTAATTTATGCAGTCTAGTTGAGATTCTTAACAAGATATGTAAAGTTACTCAAGCAAATTGCAGAGTACATGTTTCTTGCGGACGCTCGATTTTTGACAAAATCAGGCGGCATTACTAATTTATTTAGTGATACCGACAAATAAGTCAAACCCATATGAGTGCTATAATTGGTTTTTTGCACTGTATATGTTAATTGAGCAAACTAAGTAATCTATGTATCTGCCCCACAAGATAAAAGGGAATGGATATAAAAGTATAGTTTACGGATTTCCCTAAATTATCTTTTACATCTACATTAGTTTTACTTGGATAATCAGAATTAATTCGTATGGCGAGAGGTAATTTTTTTAATCCCATGAAAACATGTAGTGATTTTAGGCTTCCTGTGGCACCAGCTTTTACTTCAATAGGTATTATTCTATTACCATGTTGGATTACATAATCAATTTCAGCACTTGAACCGGCCTCTTCTCTATGCCAATAATACAAAGCTGGTTCAATATAGGGTGGCTCAATTGTTCTTAGCAATTGGCCAACTACCTGTTCAGCGATGCCGCCATTATTAATCAAAAGAATTTCATTTGTTGAATTAATTTGGTTTAAACTCAGTCCTAGTGCGGTACTACATAAGCCTATATCAAGGAAAATTTCTTTAAAAAATTTTTCTTTAATTTCAGATGCGAGGGGAACACCATTTGCTGAGCTACTTTGTACTCGGTGGCTAATTCGGGCTTTTTCTAACAGATCTAATACATGCTTTATTGTCGATGCTTGAATCGTTTTATTAACTCTACTAAATACAAATTTTTGTCCAAGCATTTTTGGAATAGAATTCAGTACTTCTTCTAATCTTTCTGTCGCTAAACGACCTTTATATTTTGAAAAGTCATCGCGATAGGTGGCCAATAAGTCATTTTGTATTTGACTAACTCTATTCAGAGAACGTTCAGCAGCCCAATTAGAGACTACAGCGGGCATACCGCCGATTATCAGATATTCTTTAAATAAAGTAGTTAATTGCTCGTGAATCGCAGAGGGGAGCTCGACACTTAAGTCATATTGATTTAAATAGTCATAAAGTGATTCTTTGTCATTTGCTAATATAAATTCATCAAATGACAATGGTTCCAAATGCATATAGCTAACTCGCCCAACCGGCATACTAAATGAGTGCTCCGCTAGAATAAATTCTAATAGAGAGCCAGCGGAGATTACTGCTAATTGGGGTAAATCTTCAGCAAACCAACGGAGTTTGCTAAGCAGTTGAGGTGCTGCCTGTATTTCATCTAGGAATAATAAGCATTTTGGGGGATCTATTTTCTGATTTAATATCGTACTTAAATTTAATAAAATTTGATTTATATCATTAGAATCAAAAAGGCTGGCATAAGAAGGTTGCTTCTCGAAGTTCAGTTCAATTAATTGCATTCCTGTCTTTTCAGCTAAGTGTCTTACCAGCCATGTTTTACCAACTTGTCTTGCCCCACGAATGACTAATGGTTTCCGGTCAGGTGAAACCAGCCAGTTGTTCATATAATTTAATAAAGTTCGTTTCATTTAATATGCCTATCATTCATAATATACTAAATTATAAGTAATAATATGTTTAAGTCAATAAAACAGATGGTTGTTTTGATTATAATATTAACAAAACAGCACCCTGTTTTAATTGATAGCCACGGAAAACATAGGGTTGTTATTTGGGTTTGTAAAAACATTGAAGCCCAGTAACATCACATGATATTGACTTTAATCTCCATTAAATACTAATACTTACCTATTACTGGAGATTAAAACAAATGACGGTAGAACAATTTTTTTTATGACCACTCAACCAGCCATAAATTGGGTTATCAAGCAATGCTAAAGGTTAATTAAAAAAACATAGCGATTGTAAGAGAACAAATTCAATTCCCATATACGGAATTGAACTGAACAAAAACGCAATTATTAACAAAAAACTACCCAATATCTGCCCAAAAAAGTTGGGCTAATAATAAAATGCAGCAATATCAATAGATTACAAAAAATTGTCGCGGGTTCAATTCCCGCCGCCTCCACCAATTAAGTTGTTGATTTATAAGGGGGAAAAACACATGCCCCTATATCGCGGCACCATACCGGCACCATACCGGCACCATTTACCCTAAATGACGACTCCAATCATGAACAGGACGATACCCTGATTGTGATGAACTGTCCGGTATCCAACGACCATAAGTTTTAATCACCATCTCAACATCCACATGACCCAATTGCTTGGATACCCACATGATATTTTCTCCCTGAGAAAGCATCATTGAAGCGTATGTGTGCCGAGTTTGATAAGTGTTTCGATAGCGGATACCTGCTCTTTTTAAAATATGCATCCACTGAGTACGACGAATTTGTTGTGAAGTTTCCCATGGCTTATTAGTTTGCGGGTTATGAAATACTCTTCCTTTTTGTGAAAAAGTGTATTGCTTTTGTTGTTCCAATGCTTCTAATGCTGGAGGCAATAAAAGGACATCTCGAACGCCTGCTTCTGTTTTTGGGCCTTTTGCTTCCTTGTATACAATGGTTTCCTCAACATGAATAATCTGATTTTGCCAGTCTACGTCCTCCCATCTCAACCCAATCAGTTCAGATACGCGTAATCCTGTAAAAAATGCAAATTGAAACAGTAATCGCACTTGACCCTCTGATTCATTTAATATGGCGTTGATTTCATCCACACTGAATGGATCAGGCTTATAGTCGCTTTTTTTGGTTTCTTTGTTTAGTAACTTATCAACAATAATGCTGTTTAGGGGATTTTCTTTGATATATTGATCAACCAAGGCTTGTTCGATGACCGCCCGTAGGGGAGTTAAAATATTTGCCACCGTTTTTGTGGTGCAGTTAAGTCCTCTGATCCATTTTCTGAGTATGGCTGGTTGTAAATCTTGTACTTCAACTTTATCGAACATTGGTAATAGATGCCCATCACAAACCCGCTTATAACCACGGTAGGTACTAGCTTCTTTGGTTGATTTTGCCTCGATTAAAAATTCTCGGAGTAATTCACCAATGGTGATTTTAGATTGCACATGCCCAAAGATATGAGCGCGTTTGGAATTAGGGAAGTAATCAGGATAAGAAAAAGTACCGCGTTCAATTGCATTTAAAATCTCACCACGTAGGCGCTCAGCATATTTTATATTAGCTGCGGTAGCTTCAAGTTTAAGTGGCTCAAAACAGCGCACTCCTCGATAATAAAAGCTGATGCGTAAAGTTGTTTTTCCAGACGGCCATTTTCTAACTATAACCCCGTTTGCACTTTTTGGAGTGTCGCTTGATCGCCGTTTTCCACCCATTTCTCAACCTCCACCAAATTTACCCATAGGTTACCGTCTGGCCCTACCTTGCAATGAAGTCCATCAAGCCACATACCACGCTTGCGTTTGCCATGTACGGCGTTGGTGGTATCTCCGGTTTCCTGACAATATTTTTTGAGTTTTACCCATTTCATATTAAAAATGTCCTTCTTCTTATTTTATGAAAACGAACTAACCAACAAGAGAGCAATTGTCTTTGTTCATATTTATTTCAAGAACGATCTGATATAGCTTCATAAGCTCAACCTCAGATTTAAAATTGTTGGGCACAGAGTCATGGCAATAAATCATTCGAATGTTATCGAGGGATGAATGTGACAGTTGAGCAATATGTTTCAATGTGTAATGGGTTGAGTCTAAGATATACTGAATCATTCCTTTGTATATGTTCAGCCTTGAATGATGTTCCATGAATTGTCCTCCTCCTTACTGCCGCTTATTGAGCTAACTGGGTAATATTTCCCATCAAAATGTACATAACCTACATGAAATTTTCGTAAACTATGTTAATATCAACTTTTACATCAGTGTAATTAGTTACATAGATGTAAATTATTACATAAATGTAACGAAGTCAAGGTATGTCGACAACTTTTTTAAATGAATCAAGCCAATTGCAATTGGCACAGACACTAAATCAACTAATTGGGCGAGATAACAAACTCACTCCCGCTGCGCTTGCGCGTAAATTAGGTATACCAACCAATAAAATAACCAGAATTTTGAATGGTGATGTGACTGATCCCAAGGCCAGTACGCTGGTTCAGATTGCAAATTATTTTGATATCACCATTGAGCAGTTGCTTGGCCTAGAGCCAATTGCGAGACATGGTGAAGATCTGCAACAAGAGAGTACAAGACGACCACTACCTGTTTTTGAATTCAGTAAGGGAGCAGAGAAAAGTCCGCCTAAAGAATGGTATCGATGGGCTGAAAATGATGTTGATGGGGAATACTGTGCTCTTTCAATTGATACGGATTTATATGAACCGACATTCCCACAAAACTCTATGCTAATTATAAATCAGGATATTTCACCAGATGATCGCTCATTCATAGTCGTAAAAAAGAATGATAGTTCAACACATTACTCAATTAAAAAATATGTTGTTGAAGGGAACCAAAATTATTTATATCCCATCAACCCCAAATTACCTGTAGAAGTTTATGATGGTAATTTGTACACTGTTGTTGGTGTGATCCTTGAGGTGCATCAAAAATTGCGTTCTAAAAAGTAAGTTGTAAGGATGTAACCATGGAAAAATGGAGACCAAAAAGCAAATTTCTTCGGTTTGTATATCAGCAAACTGTTGTACGTTTCACAGGACAGGTCAGAGAACCCTATCTAATCCGCATCGATCGAATTTTTACGCATCCAGATACCAACGAGTTAACAATCGCATTTCACATCGCCAACAAGCGTGTGAATCAGGAGATGTCAGTAGCAGATTTTGTAAAGTCGGATATGATTTATCTTATTGATCCCCGCGTTGTTTTTGATATAGGTCAACAGTTTGGTGCACATTCAGAACAACTCACCATCCTTGAAAAAAAGCAGCCCAGCTTGAAAACAAAATGCTTTACAGGTCTAAAGCGAGTGTTTGTCGATGAGTAACCGACCCTGTAAATAATTCTGTGTAACTGCCAAGGGTTAAACAAAATCAATTAAGCGTTCTTCAAACTCGATCATAAACCGGTTTAAAGCAGCCTTCCAATATTTAATTGGCATAGTCCATTTTTTGGAAGCATCCATTATAGCCAGATAAACGACTTTTTTAGCCGAATCATCGGAAGGAAAGAGCTTTCTTTTTTTAATGGCTTTTCTGATGACACTATTTAGAGACTCGATGGCGTTTGTTGTATAAATAGCCTTTCGAATGTCCTCTGGATAATTGAATAAGGTATTGAGATTATGCCAGTGACTGCGCCAGGAGCGGCTTATCTGAGGGTATTTATTATCCCAGCGTTCAGAAAATTGCTCTAATGCAAGCAAGGCCTCATCTTCGGTTGCTGACTTGTAGATGAGCTTCAAATCAGCGGTAATTGCCTTATAATCCTTCCAGGGAACGTACTTAACAGAGTTACGCACCATATGGACAATACAAAGCTGGATTTTTGTTTCCGGGAATACAGTATTAATGGCATCGGCAAAGCCCTTAAGCCCATCAATGCAGGCGATAAGAATATCTTTGACGCCACGATTTTGCAGTTCTGTCAGCACGTTCAGCCAGAATTTAGCCCCTTCATTTTCAGATAACCACATTCCCAACAGCTCTTTCTGGCCTTCAAGATTAACACCCAGCGCAAGATAAATGGATTTATTGATAACCTGCTTATCCTGTCTGATTTTAACCACAATGCAGTCCAGATAAACGATAGGATAAACGGCTTCCAGAGGACGAGATTGCCACTCGATAACGCGCTCAATTACTGCATCAGTAACTTTAGAAATCAAGGTCGGAGAGACATCAGCATCGTACATTTCTTTGAAGGTTGCAACAATTTCCCGGGTTGTCATGCCCTTGGCGTAAAGTGTAGTAGTTCAAACTTGATCTGACAGTTACCGGTTTTTCAGAAGTGTCTGTCAGGTCAAATTCAGCCTATCAATTTTTCCTTCCAGATTTGTTTGCCATCAATCAATGTTTGCATTGGAGTACGTCCACAGCACATTTTGCCTTGATGGGTGCGCTCATTATTATAATAATGAAGCCATACGTCCAGATCTTTTTGCAGTTCATCCATGTCATCGTAAACTTTCTTACGGAATGTGATTTGATAAAACTCCTGCAAAATCGTTTTGTGGAAACGCTCACAAATACCGTTTGTTTGCGGTGATTGTGCTTTAGTTTTCGTGTGATCAATGTTGTTAATAGCTAAATAAAGCTGATAGTCATGCTGTTCTACTTTCCCACAATACTCTGTACCCCGGTCAGTTAAAACACGCAGCATAGGTAACTGCTGCTGCTCAAAGAACGGCAAGACCTTGTCGTTAAGGAGATCTGCTGATGTAATAGGCGTTTTTGTTGTATAGAGCTTGGCAAATGCCACTTTGCTATAAGTATCAACAAAAGTCTGCTGATAAATGCGGCCAACTCCTTTGATAGTTCCCACATAGAATGTATCTTGGGAACCAAGATAGCCAGGATGTGCTGTTTCAATTTCGCCGCAAGCCTCATCATCAAACTTCTTCTTCTCCAAAGCTGCAATTTGTGCTTCTGTGAGAATAATGCCCTCTGATGCTACTTTGGCTTCAAGTGCCTTCAAACGGTCTTTAAAGTTAGCTAAATTATGCCTAAGCCAGACGCTGCGAACGCCACTAGGGGATACAAAAATCCCTTTCTTACGCAACTCATTACTGGTGCGTAGTTGACCATGAGCTGGATATTCTATGGCGTACTCTTTTACCGCTTGCTCTATAGAATCGTCAACACGGTTCTTGTGATTAGGTTGCCTTCGTGACTTATCAAATAAGGCATCTACCCCACCAGATTCTACCGCTGATTTATAACGATAGAAGGTGTCTCGTGATAAACCCATTACCTTACAGGCTTTCGATACATTGCCTAATTCTTCAGCTAAATTTAGTAAGCCAACTTTGTGTTTAATAATTTTAACGTTATTATCTATCATGAGAGTTTTCCTTTTGGTTTTGTTAAAGTTTGCACTTCTATCAAAACCGGAAACTCTCACCTTTTCAAGTGGTTATGTCAGATTAAGTCGAAACTAATTCACGTAAAGACTAAGGATTTTGCTATCCATTGAGGTTAAACGAGTTTGGTGCTTCTTTACTAACTGCGGCTCAAAGCTTCCTTCTCTGTCTCTTGGGGTGCTCAACTCAAACTGGCCTTCCTCAGTGCTTAATATTTTCTTGCTATAGCCATTACGGCTATTTGAGATATCAGATTTTTCATACTTGTCATAACCAAGATGCTCATCCAGTTCGGCATTAAGCGCTGCCTCAACTGTAATCTTGGTTAACATTTGACTAAAATCATTCAAGTCTTTTTCGGTCTTTAATGTCTTTGCCGCTTCGCGGGTAAAAGCTTCTAATTCTTCTCTATTCATTACTATCTATCCTTAGCCGCAAAGGCTGTTATGATAGACAGTTACACAATTTTATCTACAGTCTCATTTCAATATGCCCACCACCTCATTATTCCTATGCGAATAACGGTTAGGTATTCCCATTTAGTGGGATTATTTTGACAAACTGCTGTTTTTATACATACAATGCTCTGCGGTTACAAGCATAAGCTTGTATGAAACTCCTTAATTGAGGTATTCATGAATCAAGCACACTCTACTACTCCATCAAACCCCAACCATTTTTTTCCTCAAGAGTCACTTTCCATATCTAAAGTATGCGATACATTATCAGCACATTTTATGGATAACCATGCCAAGCTAGCTCAATATCGTCTGGAACACATTGAACATATCATCCTTTATAAAAATGGTTATTTAACTTTATTAACACGTAATAAAGACAATGATTATAAAGAAGAGCAGCTTTACGCAACGGCTGCATTACAAGAACGCTATAAACTGGTTAAAGCGATATCACACTTGTCTGTTTCTATCGTTGAAATGGTTAACATGTATCTCGAAAAGAAGATAGGCCGAGATAAATTAATGGATCTCTTGCGCTCGTTATCCAAAGATACATCCAGTATTCATTCTTTTTTAGATAAAAAAAACGAAACAGACCAAAAATCTCTTCAGCTTACTCGTGAATTTTTATCTAAAGTGCTCAATTGCCAGGCGGATTTTCCAACAAATGAAGCCCTTTTGTGTTCACTAAAAAATTACCTCGGGAAAATTAAAGGTCTTAATGAGCAACATGCGAAAGAGGCAGCGGCCTTGCAATTAAATTCACTTCACGACATCATGCAAAAGTGGCTTAATATGGAGTCGTTTCATTTGAATACAAGCCGAATCTTGATTGTAGGTATACATGGCCCCCGAAAAAATCTGATTGAAATGCAATTTTTCAAAAAATTATTGTCCGATAATCAATTAACATCAAAAGCGGATGATTTGCTTGTTTATACTGAAATGCTGCCTCACCAAATTTCAAAGGTGACCACGGATGAATTAATTCATGACTTTCTTGCTCCACATGAAGCGAACAAGAAGATTGCCGATTCACTTTTAGGTGATGAAAGGGCTATGTTTAAAGATGTTTTAGCCCCTTATGGCAAAGAAGTTCTGCAAGAGATGTCATTATTGCATTCGGCGAAGAAAAGTGAATGTCCATTTTATCAACGCAGTTAGATAAATTTCTTCTCGTCATGCCAAAGAACAATATTAAAATAACCATTCCCAATTTACTTTCCTAGCATCCTGGAGATGGATTCTCTGGAATCGGCTGGGAGGAGCATTCGTTCTTCTTTTTTGCCTTCTTTCCTGTCGAGAAAAGGCCATGCACTAAACTCGCGATTTTTATGTCGTGGGTTGTTCGTTCGCTCGCGTTTTTTAACGCAGGCTTAGGTTTTTTGGAAGAGAGTTTTTGATTTTGCTGTTTTTCCATACTTTTAAATAATACATCATAATTCCATTGATTTACGAGATTATCAGAAATGAGTATTCTCATTGTAGATACGGAATGCACCAGATGGTTTTCAGCTTTCCCATGTTTAAATTTCTGAAGATGTCGCTTCTTGATATCTGTTAGTATGCATTTTGCCAATTCCTCAATACAAGCATCGCTTAGCATCCGAGGCATCAGTTTAACCTCATCTCCTTTGAGCAAATTTTCCAAGGTAACACCTTGAAAATCCAAATCATTGACCCACTTTAATAATTCTTCTTGCAAGATCCTTTCATTTTCTTGATAACTTTTAAAATCACGGATATTTCTAATATCCTTGATGCGCTGGGTTAATTGACGGGAGGCATCTTCTGGTTTTTGACTATGAACAAGGATGTTTTTGAAATCCTGGAGGGTGTTTTGGATAATACTGGTGAGCTGATCACTGGTGATACGATGTTTGGTATCTTGCTCCATGGAATTTCCTTTAGACATGAATCCTTACTCCTTTTTGCCAAAAAGGAGCCATGCTAACAAATAAAAATACTGATGTCTATTTTTTTGTCTCTTGGAGTAAAATCAAAATATCTCCTTATTGATTAACAAATAATGATTGTCATTGGGATTGCGGGTGTGTGGTCAAGAAACCTGTAAGGGCGCATAAACCATGAATAACATTCTACCCAGTTTAAAGACGCAAGCCCTCGTCCTTGTCCTTCTTTTGCAACGGGGCTGAGAGCAATTTCCCAAGCTCGGCAACTTCTTGGGTTCTTACTTCGCACAGGGTGGACAGGGCCGTTAAATTATGACGTGCCATATGGCGCACCACCCCATTTTTTCCTGCCTCAGGGATGGTCACGGCTCCCTTGGGAACCGCTCCTTTTCGAGTCAAGACGACATTGAAGATTGCAAAATTAATACCTAAGCCATGACCCTTGGACAGTGGAAACCAAGGTTCTATTTTCTTGGATATTTTATTAAAAAACTCTAGCTCACGAGGAAAATCATCTTCCTTAAATGAACGGGATTTATCCAATTGACGATCACTGCGGCAATATTCCTGTGCGACATGGGCAGGGATCAGACGTTGCGCGCCGCCGACTTTACGACACCAGTGCTCTTCTCGTTGCGGTCGTTTCCACTGGCTAAAATGTTGAACATAGGTGGCTAAGGCCCCGAGGAGAGGTTGAAAATTAAAGTGGTGCTCTCCTTCAACGCGGGTGCGATCTTTATCATTCAGAGTGTAATGTAATCCTTTGTCCTGAACTTCTTGATACTGGGCAAGTAATGCGGTTCTTATTTCTTCCGCCAGGTCATCATTTCCTTCATTGGCTGCTTCCTGAAGACACTCAAGCATCATCTGCCACATGTGAGAATCCATGGCCCATAGGGCGTACTGGAAGGCGCTGACCTTTTCAAAGGTGCGGCCAGAGTAATCCGTGACACATTCCTTTTTTAAGAGCAAATTAATGTCTGTCTTTAGCATGGCTTTGGCAGCGTTTTCTTCTCCACGAGCCACAAGATGTACGAATTTACGGGCATTCAATATCGGTTGAAACAGGCGATAGTGATTTGTTGAGGACTGGGAAAATGCAGCCAAATCCCGTGATGACAAATTTCCAGCTATTTCCACCTTTAGTTCAGGGGGTAACTCGCTCTTATCCTCTTTTTTCGACGGAGCTGAAAGTGACTTTTCAAGCTCGACAACCTCTTGAGTTCTCACTTCGTACAGGTCGGATAAAGCTGTGCAATTAAAGCGTGCCATCACCTGACTTGACCAGCCCGTATTTTTCCACACCCGAGCTTCCGCACTAGACTCCGAGTGACCATTATAAATTGCAAAATCAAAGCCTAACCCATTGTCCTCAGACAGAGGAAACCAGGATTCCATCTTATCCGATATCTGATTATAGAACGTCAGTTCACGAGGAAAATCCGCTTCCTTAAATGAGCGAAACGAATTGAATGGAAAGTCAGGATGACAATATTCCTGTGCGATATGGGCAGGGACCAGGCGTTGTGCGCCGCCGACTTTATGGTTCCAATGATCTTCCCGTTGCGGCCATGTCCACTGATCAAAATCTTGAGCATAGGTATCTAAGGCATCGAGGAGAGGCTGAAAATTAAAATGACGTTCTCCTTCAACGCGAGTGTGAGCCTCATCATTCAGGGTGTAATTTAATCCTTTGTCCTGCACCTCTTTGTACTGGGCAAGTAATTTGGCCCTTATTTCTTCCACCCGGTCATCTTTTCCTTCATTGGCGGCTTCCTGAAGACACTCAAGCATCATCTGCCACATGTGAGAATCCATGGCCCATAGGGCATATTGAAAGGCACTTACCTTGTCAAAGGTGCGTCCGGAGTAATCCGTGACGCGTTCTTTTTTTAAGAGCAAATCAATGTCTGTTTTTAGCATGGCTTTGGCAGCGTTTTCTTCTCCACGGGCCACAAGACGCACCAATTTACGGGCATTCAGTATCGGTTGAAAGAGATGCCAATGATATTTTACGGTCTTGGAAAGCGCTGCCAAATCTCGTGATGACAAATTTCCAGCTATTTCCACTGTTAGCTCAGGGGGTAACTTTAATTTTTTTACGAACTGATTGCTTATTGGCATCATAACCTCTTTATTATCACTAATCATAGTTTGAAAATTTACTCATTTGATTATTTATAGGAAGAGGAATAGTATTTGATACTAATCTGTACGATTTTTCAGACTGAGTAAAAAACCGCTATGGCTAATCATTTCTAAAGGCCTGAAATCATATTTTTTGTAATAAAGTTACTTATGCCTTATGCCTTATGCCTTAGCTCGGCATTGTTTATATTATCAAGCGCGTAAGACATTTAGACACAAACCTTCGTTCTTGTCCTGCTTTTGCAACGAAGCTAAGAGTGATTCTCCAAGCTCGGCAACCTCTTGGGTTCTCACTGCATGCAAGGTGGATAGAGCTTTTGAATTAATGTCTGACCAATGGACAGACCTGCCTAACGTGACTCGTGACCCGGCCCCGACACAACCAGGTAATCCCGCCGTGCCATTATAAATTGCAAAATTAAAGCCCAACCCATCGTCCCCAGACAACGGAAACCAGGATTTCTCTTGATCAGCCCCCCAATGATAGAACTTCAGGCCACGAGGGAAGTTCACTTCCTTAAATGAGCGGGATTGATCTAATAGAAGATCACTGCGGCAATATTCCTGTGCGACGTGGGCAGGGACCTGACGTTGCGCGTCGCCAACTTTACGACACCAGTAATCTTCTCGTTGCTCCCTTCCCCATCGGTGATAATTTTTAACATAGGTATCTAAGGCATCGAGGAGAGACTGAAAATTAAAGTGATGCTCTCCTTCAACGTGGGTGTGAATCTCATCATTCAGAGTGTAATTTAATCCTTTGTCCTGCACTTCTTTGTACTGGGCAAGTAATTTGGCTCTTATTTCTTCCGCCCGGTCATTATTCCCTCCATTGGCTGCTTCCTGAAGACACTCAAACATCATCTGCCACATGTGAGAATCCATGGCCCATAGGGCATATTGGAAGGCGCTGACCTTTTCAAAGGTGCGTCCGGAGTAATCCGTGACGCGTTCTTTTTTTAAGAGCAAGTCAATGTCTGTTTTTAGCATGGCTTTGGCAGCGTTTTCTTCTCCATGGGCCACAAGATGTACGAATTTACGGGCATTCAGTGTCGGTTGAAATAGGCGATATTGATTTGTTGATGCCTGGGAAAACGCTGCCAAAGCCCGTGAAGATAAACCCTTGGCTATTTTCACTGTTAGCTCAAAAGGTAACTCATTAGTTTTTTCAAACTGACTGTCTGTTGCTACCATAAACCCCATTCCACTAATTATGGTATTAAAAAAACATAAGATACGCCATACTAGCATATATCAATAAATAAGGCTATCTTTTTGTTTATATTGAATTTTTTGTTCAATAACAAGAGGGGGATTTAATTTAAATAAATATTATAGGGTTGTACGAGCCTGGATGTAACACAATAATCGTTTCATTGGTAAAACGTCGACGTATTATTACAAGATAAGAGTACATAATAAAAAATCAAAAAAATTATCTGTAATGCCTACATTCCTGCGATTTCCGGTTGAATTCCATAAATTTGGCAAGCAGTTGTACCAAATAAAATAGCCTAATGATTTTACACTTAAGGTCATTTTGGGTCGTGATCATTGTTGTTACTGTGGTTCTAATGATGGATATGTCTTCCATACATGAAATAACCACTTAACCGTAGGATTTTTAATCGGTTTCCCTAACTGATTGGGGTGCAGTTTCATCAGATTTCTGCAGTTTTTTCTAACACGATGCTGCGCCAGGTTGTAGACCAGCAGATGAGTTATTATTAGATATGATTTTTTTATTCAGAAATTTACAGTTTGAAGTTGATTTGAGAAACCAAAACCGTAAGTTGCTGTTCAAATGCCCGCTGGTCCATATTGTTAAAAAAACAAACCTGCTCGTGTTATAGTTTGTTTTTTTAGCAGAGCGGCTTCAAAAGTCGCTCTTTTCATACAACCATCAGGAGCGCCTCGATATGCCAAGCCACGGAAAAGAAGAAGCCGCAAACCATTTAAGTGAAATCTACGTGATAAAACAACGCGAATCCGAACAAATCCGACAGAAAAGAAACACCCTGATACAAGGCAGGATTTTTTCAGAACTGATACCTAAAGAACAATTTAAATTCTGCCGGTTGAATAAAGCGCTCATGGGGAGCCATTGGGACTGCTTTGAATGCGCAAGAGGGGGCGGAGACTATAAGGCTGCGGTCGAAGATTTTGCGCTGGCTTTTGCAATGGGTTTTGAGAAAGCTCGTGACTTATATTTCGATAAAAAAAACAGCACACACACGCTATCGGGAGGAAAATTAAATTCTTCCCCTTGTCCAACCGAGAATTTTTATACAGGGCTGCGTTATCAGCTGGGCTTGGGCCTGCTTAAAAATCATGAAGAAGCCATGCGCTGGTACCGAATGGCGGCAGAACAAGGACATGCTGATGCACAAAACAATCTGGGGTTTGCCTATGACTATGGCATAGGCGTCAAGCAAGATACTGAAGAAGCCATGCGCTGGTACCGAATGGCGGCAGAACAAGGACATGCTGCTGCGCAAAACAATTTGGGATTTGCCTATGAACATGGCGAAGGCGTCGACAAAGACGAGAAAGAAGCGGTACGCTGGTACAGAATTGCGGCAGAACAAGGAAATGCCGCTGCTCAAAACAATCTGGGGTATGCCTATGAACATGGCGTAGGTGTCGACAAAGACGAGAAAAAGGCTGTACGCTGGTACAGAATGGCGGCGAAGCAAGGAAATACTGATGCACAAAACAATTTGGGGTATGTCTATGACCATGGCATAGGCGTCAAGCAAGATACAGAAGAAGCCGTTCACTGGTACAGAATGGCGGCAGAACAAGGAAGTGCCGCTGCACAAAACAATCTGGGGTATGTCTATGACCATGGCATAGGCGTCAAGCAAGATACAGAAGAAGCCGTTCACTGGTACAGAATGGCGGCGGAACAAGGAAATGCTACCGCACAAAACAATCTGGGGTTTGCTTATGAATATGGAGAGGGTGTTGACAAAGACGAGAAAGAAGCGGTGCGCTGGTACAGAATGGCGGCAGAACAAGGAAATGCTGCCGCGCTTGATAACCTTAAAAGAATGGAGACCCCTCTGGCCTTATATGCCAGCGCTCTGGTTGAGAAAAAAAACCCTGAAATCATACAATTAGCCTTGAAATATGACGAACTTCAATTCCAATTTTTTGAAAAAGATTTTGTGGGCATTGTGGGTCTGGAGGAAGACCAAAAAGCGATGAGCGCTGCACTCATCGCTTTGCAGGAAACGGTCAAGCCGCTCGACAAAAATCCTAATTTGCTCCTTATCAATGCCCTTCTTGCCCTGAGCAAGAACATAGAGAAAGGCCTTATCGAACGTAATGAAAACATAGCCGCACTAATGACAGACTTGCTTCAAATCACCAGCTTTGCTGATGCTGACGCAGGTCAAATTAAACCATTGATGCATCTGTTATGTAACTTTTATTATGAAGATGAAGATAATACCCAAGATATCCTTGAACCTCTAATCATTCTATGGTATCGAGCGCAAGCTCTTAAAGTCTCGATAACGGACTTCGGCTTGAACAAACTGTTTGCAAATATTGTAATTAAACGCTATTTTACAAAAGATGAGTACAGCTTGACACTTGACGCCCACATCACTGATGCCCAGATGCATGCCCTGGTATTTGCTTATGAGGCAAGACCAGGTCTTTCTGCTGATGAACTCAATACACTGCTCGAGAAAAACCTGCTCATCGCATCAAAAAAAAATCTCAATCAATTCAAAGATTTGCTGGCGTGGATGAGCAAGCCGCTTGCTGTGAAACAAGAAGAGAACGCTCCTCATTATATCGCAAGTGCCTCGCCATAAGTTCTCGCGCCCTTCGGCAAGCAGAACAAAACCAAAGACAGCCTTTGGCTGCTGGTTTTGAGGTATAAGCCATCGTCATTTAATGGTCCTAAAATAACCCGGGTTCGGAGTTTTTATGCCTTATAACCTTCGATAAATCAAGGATTGCTTCGTTAACGGTCCTCAAAAATGCTCATATTAGCCCTGCTAATGCTGTGTTTTTTGAGAACCGTTGCCTCGCTAGGTTTCCAAGATAAGATAAATATGAATAAATGCATATTGTTTAAAAATTGAAATCACAAATCGCGACAATCAATAAAACTGGTGCATTAAGTCTGGTATCTAATCCCATCCTTTAAATTGTGACATAAAGCAGGCAGGTGATTTTCAAGAAGGAATTTTCGGTTTGAAGGTAATTTGAACCGTAAGTTTCTGTTCAAATACCCCGCTAGCCCAACCTCAAGTACTGATGACCGGTTCGCTGTTCCTGATATGAGTGAACATTTGTTTGGTAAAATCATTGGAGACTAAAGGTGATATTTCCCAAAGATTTGATAAAAAACTTGCCGGCAGAGGGTTACAACTACTGACCAAAATTTGAAAAATATGAAGTAAAAACTCCCTTGATGCGTTTGATAAATCTCAGTTGAAAAAGAGGGCTATTTTTGAACCTGTTATTGATGGGCTAAAAAATATTCAAATATTGAACACTGTAATATCTTGGATGAATTGGCTGCTTATTCTTTGCCTAAGAAACTATCATTGAATATTGACAAAACAATCATAGCTGTTGTTTGATCAATTATATCGATTCGCGTTAAAATCAAAAACAAGTATTTGATAATTATCAAGAATTGGTTTATCCTCTCTTTTGTCTTTCAACCGGCTGGCTTCCAAAGAAAAAAGCAAAGAAATAGACAATTTATTGGCACAAAATCCTATACTAAAAAATCATTTTAACGATGAAGGTAATATTTTTAGTAAGTTTTTTTGCAATGCACTTAGACAAATGATTTGTTTTGCGCTGCTTGGCAGGGAAGAATCTTTTATACTAGTGTTCAGGAGGCAAATCATGCCAGAAACGTTTTTTTTTCATAATAAAGACCAAAAAAGGTCCATTGAAGAAGGGCATGAAGCCGTTAGAAAAAAGGTAGGGAAAGAACTTGAATCCGTTAGAAAGCAAATACAATGCACAAAAGAAGAAATAACAGATTACATGCAAGAAAGCAACTCGGGCGATAGCGCTGACAGGGCCGGACGCTACATGATGCTTTTGCAGTTAAAGCAAAGAAGAGATGAATTAATAAAATCAGAAGCCAAACTTGAAACCAAACTTACCGACCTCCTGAAAGAATGCACAGAAGTTAGCCAAAAGAACGATTTTTGTATATGAGCCCTGCAGAAATACTAATTGGCCTAGGTTCCGTGAACAAAAATTTTCACGGCTGCAAATGCGGCTAATCGTTCCCATTGTATCTTTGAATTCGTTAAATAGAGCCAGCTATTCGCCTCATTCAAAGACACAATGGGACTCAATTATCCACATTTTCGCTCTGCTAAAAATTTTGTTCACGGAACCTAGTACCCTTTCAAAAAGGTTATGACGGATTGAGTGCATCATAAGCTCGTGTCAATTTTGTACGAGCTTTATCCAAATCAAACATCCAATTAATAGTCGCTTTCTCGTCATTTCTTGTATTCTCCCATAGGGTTAATTCATTTTTAAGCATATTCCAATCTGAAATCCGTCGGTCAAGGCATTGTTGATTCATATTATCGATTTCAATTTCGACCATATTTAACCAGATGCATGTTTTGGCGTGTAAGGAAACTTAATTTTACGCAATATACGACGGGCCTCTTGGGGAGGAGAGGTTTTGTATAACGATGCAGGACGGTGAGTATTTAAATTATCAAGTATAAGATGTATTTTTTCTGCATTTGGATAATGCAAGTCGACCAGATCTTGCATGCATTCCGCAAAGTCTTTAGCTGTTTTTTGTTCCATTACTTTTGCCTTTCTCCAGCCCCGATAGCGGTCAAAAAACAAAAAAATATTGCTGTCCCTACACGTCTATATTCATAATCTTGCTTTGCTGTTTGACCGGACTGGCAAGTATTGAGTCATGAGTATCTGTTATCTGTTGTTTCATGGCTTCATCCAAATTAACAACTGGTTGAAGAGGATCCTCAGGTTTAAAATATAAATCAAGAATTTCCTCCATATGTGCAACATAGTCTGCGTCAAATGTTGGAATACACCACATCTTTTTTTGTCAGGGTTTGATTTCTTTTTCTTTTTAAGCGGTTTCGGATAATTTCAATTGAAATACTCTCTAATTCCGTCAATGCAACCGAGCGATCAGCGAGTACGAATGCCCAGCAGGTGCTTTACTACGACACCATTTAATAAGCGAGCCGCCAGGTCGGTCTTCATCAAGCAATAGATATTAACAATGCTTCTTCTTTATCTAACGCAGCATCCAGACCATTTTCAACAAAGGAACGTTTTGTTCAATATACCGTAGCTATGCCAGCGGATAGTGCTTTAGCGATATCAATATCCTGATAAATTCGCTTATCTGCTATCAGTAAAATATTCGCCCGTTTTAATTTTCTTGAATTAACGATGCCTTTCGATATCAAATCCAGTAAAAACTCCCGTTCTGATTCATTAAGTTCTACGATATATTTGATGTTCATACCATGCTCCAATAGGGGAAGGGGATTAATTGCATGACTGATCATAAAAACACGGATATGTCGATCCAAAAAAAAAGAACAAATAGATGAAAATTCATATACAGAAAAAGCAGGGACAATATTTAGCTTTTATCTATTACTACACAAAAATTAATGGCCAACCACCAGCTGAAAGGGATATGCGACGATACTTCAAAGTTTCTAATAAGTCTAGTGTATTAAGGAGGGAGCAAAGCCCTTCTAAATAAAGCAGGTTTTGTAAATTCAATTCCATATTTCATTTGTGTGCCACTAAGCCTCACTAATATTTTTCGTAATTCGCCAGCTCAGGGCCTTTTGCTGCTGCAATTTGCCAAACTAACACACAAGCCATACAAGCAATTAATAATCGTCGGGCAATTGCTTCCCTTGATTCCTGTTGTCATGATCCCAACTGCATTTCTGCTGATTTAAGCAGCTTAAAAAAGTTTCTATAGACCAGCGCCAATAATACCAAAGCGCAATAACGGTCATACAAGGGGTCTCACATTCATTAATAAATACTACCATGCGAATGTTTTGCCATTACTGTCTTGAATTCTGCTTACAATAAAGCGACATTTAACCGTCTGACCTTTTATTTTTTTCGCTTACTGCCTTCCGGCTTTTTCGGTTGGGCGGCGCGAGTAATTAAGACTTCTGCTTCGGCCAAGTATTGCTCCGCCTTCTGCCCTTTATATTGAATAGTCCTTGCCTGAGTGAACAATAACTGTTTAGCCAGCGAAAAGGAAATCATATAAGCCACCAATATGACAGCAAAAGCTTTTCATTATCTGATTGAGCCTTTGCAAGCCGAACAGCTTCAAAAAGTCGCTTAAACAATATTGCATGGGATAAATGTCGCGGCATCTCTTATCACCCAGGGTTTGTTCAAGCAGTATGTCATTAAGAAATCGTGCAACACGACCGCGAGGTCAGAGTGTCACCGTCCGTGACGGGCTGTCCGAGACACTGTGCGCCACACTGAAGTTTAAGTAGCTCTGTTGTATTTGCTCTACATAGTTTTTCAAAACCAAGATGCACATATGGGTATGTAATGTACACTAGTTCCCCATCGAAAATTGCGTAATCGAAACCAAGACCAGATGAAGAGGAAGACAAAGGATAAAACACCTTGGAGTCATTTTCAAATGTTAATGAGCGAGTGAACGACTTCTTTTCTTCGACAAGAGAATCAAGCCTTTGGCAAAAGACCTGGGCGTAGTAAGCCGGCAGATAGCGTTGAATATAACCGATAATCTGACACCAGAATAAACTAAGTTGATTGAAGCTCCAGGGAATAAATTGTTGGTTATAGACGTTGAAAGCCTCAATTAAGTGCTGAGGATTAAAATATTTTTCTTTCATTGATAAATCCGTAAATTCTTTTCTAAAGATGTTCAATGCCTCGCAAATTCGTGTGTTATTTTGTTTCTTTTCAAGTGCGTCCAGAATATTGTCATCTGAACTTGTCGTTATGACTTGAATCAGAGTGCTAAAATCATAAGATGTCTGGTCAGGAAAGCCATTTGGAAAGGCCTTGTTAAACTGTCTGGCCTTTTCTTCGGCTTCGTTGGGCAGTTTATCAAAGTAGGGTTCTATTATTTTCACCAAATTAACGTTGTGCGTGAGTAAGGCGGTTTGAAAGAGGGTAACCTTTTCATAAATACGGCCTGAAAAATCCGTGGCTGTGCCTCTGTAAAAAAGCCAGCGCGAGTCCCAAGGATTCGCTTTTATTATTTCTTCAATCTCGTTTTGTTCGCCCTGAAGTGCGTGGGTGAGTAATCGGTTGATAATTTTTTGAAAGTTGTCCCGCTCTGCTTTAAAAAATGGATACATGCTTTTTGAGGTGAGCGACCATTGGGATTTCGATTCATCACTCAGGAATGAACCAATATACTCCAACATCTCATCGGGCAGGTCAGAGAGGTAATCGGGTTGAGGTGCCGAGGAATCGGAAGCAACATCATCTTCCATCATTTTAATGCTTGGCTCACTGCTTTTTTTAAACTTTTTTTCTTCATATCAATCTATGCTACCAGTTAAAAATTAAATGAGTTTATCAGAAATCCAATTGACTTTAAATTTGTACATAAAAATGCTTAAGGCAAGCTTCTCTGTGTTAGACAAAACTTTGCTAATCATTTAGGATTTAGAAAAAATAAAAGCTAACTCCTGATAAATTAAAATAATTTATACTTCGAATCGCGAAAAAGGAGGTATAAATGAAGAACATCAGCGATGTTACGGCATAGTAGAGCAACATTTAGATTGGCACAAGGCCCAGATTGATTTTTTGCACGGGCGCTGATGGGTTTTTTGCCGGCAAAGAGCATTAATTTTAAAGAGATTTCAGTTTTCATACCCTCATCGGCGTTGATTGAATCGCGCTATAAGCGGATTCAGCAATGCATATTGTTTGAAAATCGAACCTTATCATCACTAAACACGATAATCAATAAAACTGGTCTTATCCATGATTCTTCGTAGTCACCAGTTTTGCACAGGACAAAAATCAAGAGTTTATCTTCTATAAAAAGCATGCCCAACTCTTGCACAAATGTAACTTACGCTTTAAACTCCTGCCTGCTTTGCTGAGGAGTTAACACAGCTTCCTTTTACATAAGACTCATGATTCATCAAACATGAGTCTTTATAATTTTAAGGAATTTAAGTTTTTTTGAGAGGCAAAAATTAATGAATTGACTGAGTGTAATGGGTCTTTTACCCCGCGCTTCGGGTAAGGTCTAAAAAGGAGAAGATACTTATGAGAAAAATCGCTTTCTTTCCAAAAGCGGATCATTCCACCACTAATATCCACATCCAATGCCTGGAAATAAAGGTAGATTTTGGATGGATCACCGGCAATTTCAATCACAATGAAATGAGTGCAAACATCAAGGGAAAGGCTCTGTTTCCTCCGCACCTGCCAGCACGTAACCCCCATATTGAGGCTGCAGGTGAAGAAAACATCCAGTGGCTTCTTAAGATGGGGTTGATTCAAGAAAAAGAAGAAGTTCAGAAGGCAAGGAGCTCCCGGTTTTCCGCGCTCTTTTCAACACCCTTGCGCGAAAAATCACAGGCGGATTTAAAACTGGTTGCTGATTTTATTGCCTTTCTGTTTATATTTGATGGTGTTGTCGATAACTGGGCAGTAAAAAATAATTTCGGACCGGTTTTGAATAAGGTTTTAGATGTTTTTTATCGTATTTTAAGCGGAGACTATGCGGACATCTCCAAGATTCCTGAAAACGAATCTTTCCCCCGTTATCAAGCCTTCGCTAAAGCGCTGTTTGATATTCGAGATCGCCTGAACGTTAAAATAGACGCTCATTCCTGTGGAACTGAAGCTTTTGCAGGGTTTTTAAAAAAAATAAAAAACTATTTTGACTCTCTTCGATGGGAAGAAAAAGTACGCTCTAAAAGATGGGCTATGTCGGAGACGGATTATATAACGATGCGTGAGCACACCGGCGCGGTCTGGGAGACGTTTGCCTTTATAGCCCTGGTGATGGGCGTTCTTGAGCCGGAAGACCCTCTCAGTGTGCGGATCATTAAGGCGGGCGTACATGCTCTGGACGTGATGAATGACTTGGTTTCTTTCCAGAAAGAACTTGACGAACCTGACCACCCCAACATGGTATGGGTCATGCTGAACAAGAACACCTACTCGCCAGATAAGGCCAGGAAAGAGGACTCGAACCCCTTGCAGCAGGCTATCGATGAGACGTTCATTTACCATAATCAAGAGGTGCAATCCCTTTTAATTTTACCGAAGTACTTGTCGCCCGAAAGGCGCGAAGCCTTCGAGCCTTATCTAAAGATCGTCACTGAGTGTCTTTATGATAATTTATACTGGTCTGTTTATGAGACGCCTCGCTATCAAGAAAAGGCAAACGGAACATTCCTTTTTAGTTCTGAATCTGGCAGTTTTAAGCTTAATCAATCTGTACAGTCGCAGTTTGAGGCTCATGTGTCCTCACATGAAGCGGACATCAGTTTAGGAAATAAAAGTAATTCGTTTTCATAACCGATCATGCCCTTCTGATGTGATCCGCCGCGGAATATTCTCTTCGCTAAAGCAGGATAACATCATACGGGGTGAGCGGTGCCGCATTTTTATCAAGCAACGACCAGGCTTCCTGTTATATACCTGGCGGGGCGTTATCAAATGAGAGCAATTAATCAACAACATTGGGAGGTATTATGCCAGGTATCTTAGGAAGACATCCTGCTTTAAAAAAAGAACTGGTCAGACTGGTGACTAAAAACACAAAGCAAGCCAAAGCGGATAAGAAAAAAACAATAGAACAGAAGCGAGAGAAGAGAGAATGGGAAGCTTTGCAGCAGGACCTAAAGGTTTTCGAGACTATTGCAGCGCTCACCAAAGCGGGTGCGCTAGGGTATTCTGCTTTAAGAGAGTTGGTTGATGAACTCAGTAAAGAGATTAAGCATCCCAGGCTGATAGGCGAAATGAGGCTCGCTCTGGAAAGAGTTTTCAGCGAGAAGGAAATCATTGCCTTGATCAACCGGTTGTTGGTTAATGACATCATTGGAACATTGCAGAACCAGGATCTCGTTTTTTTTGACCGCTCTGACAAGTTTAGCACCTCCTTATTAAGGGCAGTGTATGATGGAGCCGATAATAAGGGCTTTACGGAAGACTTCATGAAACAAATCATACCGCCCATGATGCTTCAAATTGCCCAGGATTCAGCCGTGGCGGCATCTTTGGGAACCGTACGGGAGAAAGACAGTTATTCAGTCGCCACAAAGAATACCATTCTTTCTATTGTTACAATGTACTTTGAAAGTTTAAAACAATTTAGTGCAGATTCAAGCCGTTTCCCAGAAGCGATGTCCGAGGGAGCCGGCGCAGTTTATTACGCCCTGAATGTAGCTATAAACCGCTTGCAACATATACAAGAGCGCTATATGTATGAAAGATATATACCGGTAACGTTTAGCAAGGGTGAAATACCTGAATTATTAGAAGATAAGCGTGTGAATGCACAGGAGTTGGCTGTGTATCTGGTGGGTATATACCTTAATTTGAGACTGTTGCGCATCTCATTTGAATCTTATGTTAGCTCCCTTTCTGGCTATAATCCAACCCAACTGTTTCACTTAATCGACTCAACCATTGATAAAGATCAGATCCTGACTATGAAAAGGGAATTTGAGACAATAATGAAAAGACCTGATGCATCATCTGGTTTTGACGCTATGGTTCTGGAAAAAGCCTTAAACTCTTCTGAGCAGGATTTTAAAAAACAATTAAAACATCTGGTCCAAAAGCAAGGGAAGCCACTTAAGTTGTTGTTCAGCCAGGAAAACGTTTTATCTGAGTTCCCAATGTTATCCAGGTACGTTCATTTCTTGCTGTGTGGCGAAGAGATGCTTAAAATGGACAAGCTGACATTTATTAGAGAAATACGGAAGCTTGTGCTTTTCCTGCAAGAACCTGTGGAAGAACTTTGTGTAGAGGGTATTAACGGCTTAAAAAAAGAATCTCAAGAAACAGAGAACAAACAAGAAATTGATAGTGATGCTAGCGATAAAGTCAAATTGATCTGGAAGTTAAAGGAGATGGTCCAAATTGAATATAAGGATCCCATTTTAACTCTGTATGCAAAAATGGCGACAAGGCGTGAACTATCGTCTGATACAAAGCCGCAGAATGTCCCGATTTATTATAAAAAAGAGCACGTAGCCTCGCTTTTAGGTGTCTCTATTTTAGAAAAGCACAAAGGTAGTAAAGAACTGAATCAAACGGCTTCCGGAAGAGTTTTAAGCTCTATTTACAAAAATTTTCTTGAAGAAATCGTCATTTGTAATAACTTAAGTCTCCACGATCTGCATGCTGATTTGTTCTCTCTGATCACCTTTATCAGTATGACTAGAGAGAACAATGAGATTCAGACGCCAATCCAGCTTTTATTCAAGAAAACAATGCGTGTATTAGATGATGTTGATGCGAAGTCCATGGAGCCTGTTGCAAGGACTCAGGCGCAGGAGATTTTGGCTTGCCTGGCTTATATCGGCAGTGCGTTTAATGTGCAGCTTATGGATGATTTTACAAAGTTAACAGAGAAATTCGATGAGGAAGGGTATAAAAATGCGTTTCATCGCTTTAGCATAAGTCTTGAGAAGTTTGATTCAGATTTAAAAAGCTTTTCCCTCAAGGGGGTTTTGACCAGCGGCTTAAGCATTTTTACATCTACGCCACAGACTACTCCCCCTACAAAACCCAAAAAAGGCCACCCACAACCGGAGTTGAAAGATCAAGTAAGTCCATGATCTCTGAAAAACGGATGGTTTATCTTCTCCGACCACAAATCTCGCCTCATTGCCCGGCAGAACCTTTTAATTTGACTCCAATTTCATGGAGTCTACTGCTCTTTTTCGCTTGTCCAGGAGGGCAAAAAATTGAAAGCCTTAATGAAGAAAGAGAGCGGACTTTGCTGGGAGCCGATATTTCATCTTTACCGTTGGTATGGGCCTTAGACGAAGGGACTATCTGACCATTGCGTGGGGCGTAAACGTAACAAAAACGCTCCCCTCTGTTCATAATATGCAAAGGCAAGAAGCCCTTTTCGATGAATTCTTGTTTGGTCACATTTAAATACGTTAAGCCTGAGGCTATGAGTTGTCCGTCTGATACAAGCAGAGGCTTAAGAAGCTCCAAACACTTCAATGAAACATCCCTGGTGACAACCCGGTTATTCAGAGGACCCCCGCAATTGATAATGAGGTCAATTGTATTACGGTGCTGATTAATCCATTTTTGAGAAAGGGCTTCTAAGGGTTTATTGAGAATGATCAGGTTCATTCTGGAGCCATATGTCTTTTTTAAGGGGAAGAGTTGATTTTTAGCTGTTTTGCACTGGTTTTTGCCTGGTTCAATCAATAAATAGGTTAATCGGGTGTCAGGATGGGTCTTCAAAAATGCATCAATAACCTGCTCTGCGAGTTTTCCTTTGCCGGCGCCGATTTCCATAAAAACAACGGTATCTTTATGAATAGATGAGGTTCGTTCCGCTATTTCCTCTTGCATGAGCGGATAAATTTCATGGTCATATATTTCGCCCGACACATCGAGGTCGAAAGTAAAGAGGCTACTCTCCCATGCCAAGTCACCTTTGGCATCCCATGTTGTCATACCCACAGCCTTATCACGAAAACGGAGCGATTTTCTCAGATTTCTTTCATAATCAAAGGGATGGATGTTTTCTTTGATCGTTACTATGTGCCGGCTGATTTCTTCAGTAATATCCTCATTAGCCACTAAATAAAATCGTGACGCTTCATGAAATTTTTCTTCAGGAAGAAAAGTTAATTTAATGATCATTGTGGCTATTCCAAAACCCCGAAGGCAATTATCTCCTATTCTAATGATTTTGAGTTTTTTGTAAGGAAATGCCCTGGAGTCGAATTCGAATAAGTCGTATTTTTGTTCGAGATCATTTTCTACTGTATGCTTGTTTTCTAATTCAATCACTGCTCCTCTTAGAGAGCCAATATCCTCAGGAGAGACAGGCAAATTTAGATTAATACAATTCCCCGTGCACAAATCATAAATCTTGCCAACGGCTTCACTGATTAATTCATCGTGTGATTGTGATTGCTCAATTACTGCCATGGTCATCCCCGATAATGTCTATAAAGATTATTTGAAGTCTATTATAACTAAATTTTGTTCTGTCGCGAAAAATATAAAGATTCGTCATGCCTTTTGCATAAAGACTAAGAATTTTGCTATCCATAGTGGTTAAACGAGTTTGATGTTTCTTTACCAGCTGTAGCTCAAAGCTACTTTCCCTGTCTCTTGGAGTATTTAACTCAAACTGGCTTTCTTCAGTTCTTAAAATTTTCTTGCTATATCCGTTACGGCAGTTTGATGTGCTGGATTTTTCATGTTTTTCATAACCAAGATGCTCATCCAGTTCGGCATTAAATGCTGCCTCAACTGTAATCAATTGAACCACGTCAGAAAGATATTTTGGCATTTATCATGGATGCCCTTCAGCAGTGGGCTTCACCTCAAAAAACTCTAGGCGAACCTTTACAAGGGGCGTGAACGGGTACCAATTTTTTATCTTAAGGAAAACCCCTTAACACAAAAAATTATTCAAATTTATATGATTGCAAGTCAAGGGTCGTGGGCGGTTACAAGTAATGAGGTGTTTTTTTAAGACGATGAATTTCCAAGGTTATCCAATTTTGTTGCATATAACCATATCATTTAATAGGAAGGTGCCGGGATACATCAACTGGCTGAACAAATCAGAATGATTGAGCAGACCTGGCGAGAAGTTAGATGAACACTCTCGCTGCCGGGGATGTGCTAAATTTCTCTAAAGTGAATTAGTTTCGACTTAATCTGACATAACCACTTGAAAAGGTGAGAGTTTCCGGTTTTGATAGAAGTGCAAACTTTAACAAAACCAAAAGGAAAACTCTCATGATAGATAATAACGTTAAAATTATTAAACACAAAGTTGGCTTACTAAATTTAGCTGAAGAATTAGGCAATGTATCGAAAGCCTGTAAGGTAATGGGTTTATCACGAGACACCTTCTATCGTTATAAATCAGCGGTAGAATCTGGTGGGGTAGATGCCTTATTTGATAAGTCACGAAGGCAACCTAATCACAAGAACCGTGTTGACGATTCTATAGAGCAAGCGGTAAAAGAGTACGCCATAGAATATCCAGCTCATGGTCAACTACGCACCAGTAATGAGTTGCGTAAGAAAGGGATTTTTGTATCCCCTAGTGGCGTTCGCAGCGTCTGGCTTAGGCATAATTTAGCTAACTTTAAAGACCGTTTGAAGGCACTTGAAGCCAAAGTAGCATCAGAGGGCATTATTCTCACAGAAGCACAAATTGCAGCTTTGGAGAAGAAGAAGTTTGATGATGAGGCTTGCGGCGAAATTGAAACAGCACATCCTGGCTATCTTGGTTCCCAAGATACATTCTATGTGGGAACTATCAAAGGAGTTGGCCGCATTTATCAGCAGACTTTTGTTGATACTTATAGCAAAGTGGCATTTGCCAAGCTCTATACAACAAAAACGCCTATTACATCAGCAGATCTCCTTAACGACAAGGTCTTGCCGTTCTTTGAGCAGCAGCAGTTACCTATGCTGCGTGTTTTAACTGACCGGGGTACAGAGTATTGTGGGAAAGTAGAACAGCATGACTATCAGCTTTATTTAGCTATTAACAACATTGATCACACGAAAACTAAAGCACAATCACCGCAAACAAACGGTATTTGTGAGCGTTTCCACAAAACGATTTTGCAGGAGTTTTATCAAATCACATTCCGTAAGAAAGTTTACGATGACATGGATGAACTGCAAAAAGATCTGGACGTATGGCTTCATTATTATAATAATGAGCGCACCCATCAAGGCAAAATGTGCTGTGGACGTACTCCAATGCAAACATTGATTGATGGCAAACAAATCTGGAAGGAAAAATTGATAGGCTGAATTTGACCTGACAGACACTTCTGAAAAACCGGTAACTGTCAGATCAAGTTTGAACTACTACATCTAAAGCATGGCACATCCCTTCCGGAAGCAGTTGTTTTAAAATATTTTGCGTCCCAATGTATCCAAGGGTTATTGCTTTTTGGAAGACCGGAGACATCTGATCTACTGTAATTTGTTTATCCGAAATGTATTTTTTTATTTGTTCTGCCTGTTGCTCGGTTATGCCTCCTGAATCATCAGCTCTACATACGAATGGATACCATAGCCGTTCAATAAATTTTTCAGGCGGTAATTGAAGCAAGAGATCAACGAATATCTGAAAATGTCGGCTAATCAAAGGATCTAAAATCGTGTCTTTCAGCTTTGACGAAGCACAGTACATTTTTGCATGCAATAAAGAATTTGCCATAAATTGCTCATAATTATGAAATTTAATTTGCTCAGCCATCGATTCTGTAAATTTTGGCTCAAGTGCCTTAACGAGATCGGTCATCTTCTTTATTAATTTTTCTTTTAAATCGTCAGTAATATATTCCTCAGGAATGTTTGGTAGAAAACCCACCAGTTTCTCGATTGAGTGATCAGCAGCATCCAAGTTAAATTTATCCATCAATAACAAAACACAGTCAGCCATAAGGCCTGCTTCCTTAATATCTTTGCATAGATAATAAAATCCACCGAAGGATGACGTGCTTATATCAATGGTTGTATTATTCAGGCAAACAAGGATTGTTTTCAGCTGCTCGTCTCTGGAGACATCCAGCAAGATCGCAGCATTTAAATATCTTGATAAACAGTATTTATTGCCGCCTGAAGCTCTTACTTCGGTTCTTTCTTTAAGAGATATGCCTTGCTTGACATGCTCTTCACACTGGCTAAGATAACTGCCAATGATTTGTTTTTTCGTTTCCTGCGTCAGTCTGTCCATTTTCTTTAAATAATCCAATAAAACCAACACACAATCATCATCTGCATTTTCAATCATTATCGTAAGCTTTTGAAGTATAGCATCAATTTTCTTTTGTATTTCAGGCTGTTTTATGAAGCTCGAAAGCAACGCAACAATTGATTGCATGATTTAAATTTTCCAGTGTTGTGACGAGATGCTTAATATCTATGGAGGCAGCCTCTTCTTCTGCATCCCTTTCATCCCCTTCTTCATCTATATCCTGTTCAAGTTCAGAGCCTGAATCAATACCTGAGTCTGGCTCAAGGGAATTCATGATAGATTCCAGGGTGACGGCGGCAACTCCTTCAGCCTGCTCTTGAATTTTATTTTTTTCATCTTCTAAACCGAGCTTGCTGCATAAAGCAAACAATTTTATCAGCTTGTTTTTGTAGTATTCTTTTTTAAAGAGAGGATCATTGAATTTCTCGATGAGATCACAATTTAATAAATTGACAGTAATGCCTTTTGTGATTCGGGTATCAAGTCTGTCTTTATAATGGCGGGGTTAAATTCAGACAGTGTAACTGCTTGTAAATGCCGGCAAACTTCTAATGCGGCCTTTTCGCTGACAGCTTCCAAAAGTGAATCGTTACTGATAAGGTCGAAAAACACGGTTGATTCTAAAACAGAAAGATTGGCATTATTAATATTATTTATTACTTGCTGCTCATGCTCCTTTCGAAGGCTAATGTAGTTTTTCATGACCATTTGAGATATTTTTTTTCTGAGCACAGGATCATAATTAAGATCAGCAGGAGCAAGCTTGTCGGATTGTTCTCCCCGGAAGGTAAGACATCCAAACATGCTTAATAGTTTTAAATGACTGACTATCTTAATTTCCTGTTCGGGCGTAATGTTGTGCAGCGGGATGTGAAAGACTTCATGCGGAGAAACTGTTGTTAATTGTCTTCTAATGTAATCAGTAACCATCTCTTCCCATAACGAAAGTATTTTTTCATCGGTCAGTTGTTGTGGGTCATAATGTCTGATGTATTGATGGGTTCCCGGAGTATTCATAAATGGGCAGCTGGCTGCCGCCATATTGCTTATCGAACTCGACTCTGGCATTTGCTCCATGTTTCTTTTCATATTCTTCCTTCCTTTGCTGATAGCGTATTTCATATTGTCTTTTATATTTGTTGGCGAGAAAAAGATGGCTTGTAAAAGCGGTGTATTTGGATGAAAAGGTTTGTATTGATCATATAACCATTGATTCATTACACAACGATCCGGGCTAAAATAAATGGCGTCATATTGGTAAATATCAGCAATGATTTCAACGTGTGTTGATTGAAATCCCTTCGCTGAATAAGTACGCGGATCAGGTCCTCCCAGGATCAATGTATCTTTAAGATCGTCCAATGCTTTTTGCCTTTTGCTCAAGTGTAGCCTTTTCCAGGTTCATGGCTTTTGCCAAATTTCCTGTAATAAGTTTGCTTCTTTTACCTCGTCCTGAATCATTATCTTGGGCATCTATGCCCCTAATCGATCTGATGGCCGGATCAAAGATGATAAAGCCGACACTGGAATAAACGCTTGCTCCGTATCCAATCATAGAGGTAGAGCGCATCGGATTGCCTGATTTGCCGGTTCGATCAAATTTCCGGGTTCGTGTTGGTACATTTTTTTCACGGCTCACTTTACGCAGTTCCATACCCGCAAGTGTTTCGAAAAGCTCAGAACCAATCCATTCAAAGAGTTCAGGCCCTGATTTTTCCAGGATTTTATTAAATATAATGTCCGGGCCTAGTTTCTCATAAGCTTTGAGAAGCCGCTCTTGATCTAATACATTTTTTATGTCTTTGGTCGCATTGAAAACTTCACTATCTGCCAGCAAGATAGGACAAAGCTGGGAATGAAATGAATCGCACAATGTTTTGAAAAGCGAATCTGCAGTCTGTTTTGAAAGCATGATTTTTTGTTTTTTTGCAAAACCTGTTGGAAGGAAAACGCCTCTTATAAAGACTTTCCCTTCAGTCAGTGCCGCTTCCAAATTTTCTTGAGTTATTCCCTTTGAGTTTCCATAGGAGCTGATAAATGATATTTCCCGGAGTGCCTCAGACGGCAACAGCTTATACAAGACAGGAATCATTTTATGATGATAAATATTTTGACGAATATCTTTTTCAATGGCTTGATGAGCCTTCTCATGTTCATATTTTTTTTGATATCAAAATCAACATGACGACGGGCGTCGCCTTCTAACTCAATCAGGCTTCTCGCCTCTGCAATGAGCAAACCCATTTCCTTGAGTGCCGCGTTATTCGATGAAGCAATATTTTTATAAAAATCCAAATGCTTTCCGTCAAAACGGTCACGTGCCCGAATGATATCCAAACAATCTGCGTCATGCAGTAATTTCTGAAAAATGTTTTTATCCTTTTTCGCTTCTGAAGTATTGAGCTGCCAGATAAGGTCTCCATCCTCATCCAGAGCGAGCTCACGATAACCTTCTTTCAGAGGATCTTTATTTGCAATGGCTTCAGCGAAAATTTTTGCTTTTTGATGTGGTAAACCTAAGGTTTCGGTTAAAGTAATAATAAAGAAAAAGCGCACTGTCATTATCCCATAAATCTGCATCTTCACCTTCTCTGGCAGCATCATGGAATAAAACAGCAAGCTGTAATAATTTAAGGTTTATTTCCCGATCTTCATCGGTTTTACCTAATAAAGAAAATGTGGTTGGATCATGTCTTTGATATAAATTCACCAAAACAGGAATATATGCAGCCGCACGGGTGACATGCTCTATACCATGATATATTCGTGCGGGTTGCCCTTTTTTTACGGTAATATTTGGATAAGGTACGGAATATATATATATCTGAATGCCCAAGCCACATGAGCAGTCAAGTCATGCTCCAGAGAAATATCTTTTTGAGAAAACAGCTTTGGATTAAGTTTCTTTTTTTTGAGTATATGATCTATATTAATACAACTGCCTTTGGATTTTTTTAACACAGGATCCAGTTTCTTCCTATCCTCCTCCTTATAATCAATGGATTCCAGTTGCTTTTTTACATAAGCTAGAAATTGACGCGTTTCACTGGATGCCGCCAAGCCGTCTATATTTTTGTTTATCTCTTTGACGATTATTATTGAAGGCTTTTCATTTTTAAAGTCTGTTTTTTCTAAAGATGAACGGATAGTTTCAATAACGGCAAGGTTGTTTTTTGCTTTTTCAGCATTGAAAAATAACTGTGTTTTCGTCTCTGACATACCTACTTCAGGTTTTTCCTCTTGAATAGAAGATAATATGCTGAGAAAAGCCTGGAGCTCATTTGGGGTTTGGTTTTTTTGAATTTCATAGCTACGGATATATAAATCAAGATCTTTCATAATTCCATATGGTTTTTAAATGGATAATGTGTGCGTATTATAAACAAATAATTAAAAATAACAACACAAAAAATCTCTTCAAATATTATGAGAAAATAGAATGGCAAAATTAATAGGATACGATCGTGTCAGTTCTAAAGCTTGCCTTCTTGATAAGAGTGATACTCATTCTTCATTTCATCACGAAGAATTGCTTCAAATTATTTGTTGCTGCACATTATTGTTGTAACCGATTTTTAGTTATTAAATAAAGATTCGATCGTAGCATTTCATCTTCACTTGGTCTAACGTAACGAAATATCTCTTTAATGGATACATTGCCACACAACCCGGGAATTTCTGCTTAAGGCGCTTTCTAAGGAACCCATCGCCATAACTTGTAAGCTATCACCTACTTCATTAGCAAATAGTTGATCTACTCCAACCCCGCCAAATCCAATTTGTTCCTTTTGTCTAGATTTGAAGTTTAACTTATTGATCTATATATTTAAAGGATGAGGTGCTAGTGTATTCGCTACCAGTTCCACTTTGATGGGCCTTATACCTTTTTTCTAAATTATCAGTATAGCCAGTATATAAAGTTCCATTTTGAAAAATATACACCAAATATTTCTTCATTCGTATTAACCTCCGACTCTCTGAAGGGAAAATTCCACATCAAACTCGTCATACAACGCCTTAGGCATTAAAGGTACCCTTCCTCTATGAATTTTATGTGGACTTTCTTCTAGCTTAACCAGCCCATACTGTTCCATTGTTCTTAGTGTTCTCAGTATATTATTAGCCTTGCGTTTATAGCCAGTTAATGCCTCCAAATCAGAAACAGACTTAGGTTCATTTTCGATGATTAACCTGAGTAAATGTTGATTTTCTTCTGATAGTACATTTGCTAATGATTTCATTGATGTAAACCATATTTTTGGCTCATCACTTTTGGGTTTATATTTCCCTTTTGCAATTGCAATTGTTCGTTGTTTATATTGCTCAAGGGGCATAATACCAATTTTAGCTTTGTTCATTATCTACTCTCCTTAAGCGCATCAACACGCTTATCAACTTCTTTCCAAAAATCTTCAAGTAACTTGCCTGCATTAATGTAATTGTATGGTCTTCCTCGATCACTTTCATCATAATGCCAATGATCAAACGTTCTCTTAGGTCTAACACCTCTCTTTGAGCCATACTCAATCTCATGACTATTATCAAATCCCATGATTCTTTTTTAGATTTATCATGTAAAGTCAATGAGTATTTAATGCCTTGTGATCTAGGGCGTGTTTTTAAAGTTTCAGCCACAGCAAAATACTTATCACAGTTAAAGCACCTAAAAACATGGCGGCAGTTTTATCATACCGCGTAGCAATTCTTCTGAACCCTTTGATTCTGTTAAAAAATCGCTCGATATGATTCCTTTCTTTATAAATATGAGCGTCATGCTCAATAAAAAGGTATCGGTTCTTTTTACTTGGAATAACGGTCTCAACTCCGCGCCTTGCCAACTCTTCTCTAAATTCATTGCTATCGTAAGCGCGATCAGCTAATAAATATTCACTTTTATCTTCACTCAATAAATCTTTCGCCATCTTTATTTCATGTTCTTGGCCACCGGTTAATATAAATCCTAATGGGAGCCCAAATGAATCTACTTTTGCATGAATTTTCGAGCTAAATCCGCCGCGACACCGTCCAAGTGCTTGATAGTCCTGACCCCCTATCGCACCTGCCGCATGTTGATGTGCCCTAACAATACTACCATCCATCATGTGCCATTCGTGATCGCCATCTTTTTTTTAAAATTTCAAGAATTCCATTGAAATTTCCCTTTTTTACCCACCTATTGTAACGACCGTAAACACTTTGCCATTTCCCATAATCTGGCGGTAAATCTCTCCAGGGCGCACCAGTCCTGATTATCCAACAAACTGCTTCAATAAATAATCGATCATTTTCCCCATGGCGACCTTTCGGAGCAGGAAGTAATTCTTCTAATTTGATCCACATTTTGTCATCAATAACAAATCTTGACATCCATTTGCTCCATTTTCAGTATGGAGTCTTTTTATCAGATTTTTAATCGTTTGAAAAACTTTAAAAACACGCCCTAGTCGACGTTTCAATTACTTCGAATTTAACCCACAATCCAAGCTCTTCATCTATTACGATTCTCTCGCCATCAAGCTCTAACAAATTTTTTAAAGAATGATCTTCTGTATTCATTGTTTAATTATATCACGAGTTGATATATTATCAATTAAAAAGGAGGGTTATCCTGTCGCACATCGTAAACTTGACTTGACATACCTTTCTTAAAAGCCGGAGACTGATCAGATTAAGCCAAAACTAATTTATCTCAACGATTATATTTTTTCCAAGGAGAAAGCTTGATGATGGCTTTGATCTTTTTATTGCTGTGTTTCATTATTCTTTTTATCTGGCCTGCTCGGAAAGCATCATGGTGTTAGTATTTGATCAAAAACAGGTGGTAGGTGCATCTACAGCCATTTCTTTAGAGTTTGAACCGGAGGAATGCCAAGTCCCTTTTATTGAGCAGGGGATGAACATCAAGGATATTTTTATTTTGGTGAATCGGTTTTATTACCGGCTTATCGTGGTCAGAATATCTATCGCCGTTTTTTTCAGAAAACGCGAAGCAGTCGCCAGGCAATATGGAAGCCAAACAGCGACATTTTGCGCCGTTGAACGCTCAGCAAATGATCCGCGACGCCCCCAAGTGTACATACCCTTAGATCAGGTATGGCAACATTTCGGTTGGCGGGAAATTGGAGAGAAAACGATGAGTATGAAACCTCTGGTGTTCTGGCTTAAAAAGCTGGAGTAGCCATTTAGTCATTCAAGAAAAGCCATGTTCGGTCTATCTTGGATGAAAAATCTGACTTTGAAGATTTTAAAATTTGCAGTGAGATTGAAAGAGCTAGGGGAGAGTAACCCGTAGGAGAGAATCCCTATGGGTTAATTGTGGGCAATAGCGTTTTAAAACCTATCATATTTCTTGTCAAAGCTATCCTCATGGTTTGCTTCATCGCGCTTGAATATGGCATTAAAAGCAAGTTCATCGTATTTTTTATCACATGCTTTTTCATATTCGGATTCATCTTCGGTAATGTATTGTTTTGCCATTTCACGTGAATTCTCTTCGAATGCCTTTATGCCTTCCTTTAATTTCTCTTGTAATTCATGAAGAAGGAGTGTTGTCTTTAATGTAGCTGCCTGTGAAGTTAAGGCATATTTTTCCGCGATTTCTAGCATGGCGTTTGGTAAATTTAAGCGATAATAAGAAAAACTGTTATTTAACTGATGAAGATAGGCGTTGCTCAATACCATGTTTGCTGTGCTTATCTTTCCTGTGTTTTTATCTATATTTGCTACAACGGTAAGAACAGTACATCCAGCCTGGCTTCGGCTTGGTCTAAATCCGGATAAATTGTTTTTCAAAAGCTCCTCCAGAGAATTATAGTAGTGCTTTGATAATACGAGGCTGTTTGGAGCGGTATGTAACTTCGACATGACACTACTTAAACCTGTTTTGATTAGAGACGAAATATCTTCTTGTGATATTTCTTTTTTTTCCTGTTCAGAGGTTGGTTTTTTAAACATGCGTTTTTCTCAATTAGATTAGTTGGAGAATAATACAATAGCTAAGCTTAAGAAAACATTAGGTCCCTAAAAAACCAATTAGTCCTCCTCTGTGCAGGACAAAACCTCATGAGTCAACTCCTATTTGTATATTTTCGGGGACAAGTTGTCTGATAATTTTTCTAAACTCAGCGATTTTGCAATAAAAGGCGCTGAATTTATCGCGAATAAAATCCAGGCCGTATTTGAAGAAGCTAGCTCTTGGTCTTTGTTGTTTTTTATGGTTGTCCAAATCAACTAAACCACGTCAGTCCGGGGCTTTCACCCATTGAGCGATACGCATCGAGAGCTGTTTCAACGGTAGGACGCTGACAAAACCGGTTTTGTCGAAAATAGAAACGATTGGTTAAAATTCTCGTAAAAAATATTAACGAGTGAATCATCCCTTACTATCACTCATCCTTGGATAGAATTTTATTTTGATGCCGCTGGGAATGATTCAAGTGGCACCGTTGAAATCAGTTCATATTCCTGGCATTTTTTCAGAAAATCAAGCATGGAATCCTTTCTATCATAATTTTTGATTCCAATGGCATTAAAGAAATCTTTTAACCCTTTGGTGAAATTTCCAAAAGCAGATTCATAGGCTTGTTGAGAGATGGTGTGGACACCTTTTAATAAATCCATGACGCTCTTGGATTCTTCAATTATTTTCTCCATCTCTTTATTAAGCTCAACGTTTGTTTTTTCCTGACCTGTAGCTTTTTTAAATAAGCCGCTGACCAACCTTGATTTGTCTGCAAGAAAATAGTTCATTTGTTGTTTTGTTTTAATCGATATCCCTTTTAATAAAGATTTCATTACATCCAAGTCCATGTCTTTAGCCGGCTCCTGCGCTGCTTTTCGCAAAGGATTAACTGTGTCGTCGCAAGATACAATATTGTCTATAGTAATTTGTTCTTTAGGAATGTAGAGCCCATTACATGATTCAAATTCCAAGCTAAAATTTTCCGGTAAAGCTAATTCTAAAATGGCATGAAAACCGCCGCCAACTACGGTATGACTAGATAAAGGTTTTCCATTTTCAGCAATATGTATATGAGGACCTGGATTGGTTTGATTGATGTTTTGGTTAAATAAAGTGACCAACTGTTGAAAAAACTTTCCTGGCTCCATATCTTTATCACAATCTGGAGATTCCTTTATATTCATTACAGCGTGATATTTACTTTCGGGTACAAGGCTTTTGTAACAGGACTTAAAAACTTTTTTGAAGTCAAGTTCTTTGTTTTCTGATGAAACCGGGTAATCAGGAAAATGTATCTTTAACATGACTTTCCAAAAATTAGGACTTTCATCAAATTGTCTATATTGTTTGTTTGTTGAGAGAAAATGGACAACATCTTTTGGAGACATGAATTGAAATATCTCTAAAATTGGGTCAGTTGGCAGGTCTGTGATTTTTGTCATTACATCATCCTATTAGAGAAGTTTAATTTATTGATATGTGATCGGTTTTTGAACTTATCTTCTTTTTCTTCCTTCCCATTTAAAGACGAACATCTGATGTTTTATTAAATATCCAATCAATATGGATTGATATTATACACAACAGAGCGCCATTGTCAAATGTGGTATATGGTATCAGGCGGCGTCCATCGCTGATTGTTTACCAATTTGCACTCCATCTTTAACTCGACATTATTAACGATTAGTGTCGGGTCCGTTGCAAAATGAAGTTAGGATGGGTGTCTAGCCATAAACCCCAGAAATTTACGGACAAATATTAATCATCTCAAAATTCTTTAAATTTAACGGCAGCAATTTCAGTATATCTCACAGTATGTTGAATATTTTGCAAGGTACTTTTGATACATTATGGTTGTTTCAAACAGGATGATACTATCTTTTTGAAGTAAGCGTTTTGTGGCTTCCTGATGCTCTCCTCTACAAATCGTTGACGAATCCGAGCCCTGTTTTACTGCTCACATGCATTTCTGTGACTATTACTTCATCTGTTTTTTGTTTTAATTTTGCATCATTTTCATCTGCGGATAATAAAACTCGCGCGCGCATTAATTTATTAGCTGCTTTTTTCCCATTCGAATTAACTCCAATAATTCACATCGTTCTTCCGCAGTTAGTTTTACGATATACTTTTCCATGTGTGCCTACTTTCCAATGTGCCTCAAGAACGCGGAAGATTAGCACACATCCCTATGCAGGACAGAATCAGTGAAACGTTGTACTAGGCACTTATTTGGGGTAGAGCCTAAAAGTAGAGGTTGGCGAGCTTTTTCCAGCCATCAAAGAGCTTCATATTGAATAAATTAAGATCTATTTTTACTAAGTTTTGGATATAAGCTGATTTATTTATTACTTTTAATTGCTTTGATTATCTCTTCTAATATCAACGGAAAAACCTCAGCCTATTCTTCAAGCCTGTGAAGAGTTTTTCTTCATATATTTTTCCGGTTAAATTGGGAGGAATCGTTCGGGGCATACCTACAAACTACGCAGCTCTCTTAAAAGAGCAGATTATAAGGGGAAATGATCCAATCCCTGTTTGGCCTTATGGAGAAGGAGAGGAACGAGGTGTCGCTCTCAAGCCTTTATACTCTTCTGTCCCAGAGTCTATTACAAAACACCCCAATCCTTTATTTTATGATTTGTTAACCTTGATTGATGCAATTCGTTCTGGGCGTGCGAGAGAAAAACATCTTGCTATGCAACAACTTTCGGAAATATTAAAATCCAAGGCAGCTAAAAATAAGTGACGGGCATCTAGTGCATAAAAAGGTTCCGCTCAGATTTGTTTCAAATCGCCCAGAACCCAAAGCTTATAAGAGTTCTGCATAAAATTCATAACCGCATCTAGGGCGGTTCCAAAATCAATATTATTACCAGTGAATTAAAAATCGGGCATCCAGACTTAAGCTTAATTAATCAACAAGCAAATTCACAACTAAACGAATAATAATATCTTTCTGAGTAGGGTTACTTTCCGCAACCAATAGAGCAAGTGCAATTAAACCGTTTTCATTGAACTTAATCGGTAAAGATTGTGATTTGAGATAAAGTAGAAACATAAAACTGCCTTCTTTAATGACTCAATCGCTGACAATGCAGCTTGATAAGTTAACTCATAAGACAGTATAATTTGAATTGCTTCTTGGCCTAGATCATTCACTAATTCGTGATTTATTAATGTTTTCTGTAATAACTCTACAGTTTGCTGTAATTCACCTATACCTCGCTCAGATAGCCTTTTGTCATAAGTCGTGTATCCGCGAATCAGATGCTCTTTGAGTACTTGGGTTGCCCATATGCGGAATTGTGTTGCCTGATTTGAGTTCACGCGATAACCACAGACAAAATAGCATCCAAATTATAAAATTTAGTATTATATTCCGTCACTGGCAGTACGTTCCAAAATGGAACATACTGAATTTTCGTCTAGTTCATTAGAATTAAAAATATTTCGCAAGTGTTTAGTAATAGCAGGACGCTGAGTGCCAAATAATTCCGCAATTTGTTGCTGAGAAAGCCATATGGTTTCATCAGCAAGACTGACATCCAGCTCTATATGTCCATCCTTTGCAGTATATATAACTATCTCAGACACACATTCCTCTTTGCTTTTTTGTTATTGTGATTAAAAGAATGATTTTATGTAAACGCTTAATTAACCCCACTCTTCTCAGGCATTTCCAAAGCAGGTAAGCTGCGCATGTTTTCAAGTTCGGAAGGGTTTACATGAAAGGGCAGCAAAGCTTCGAGCTGTTCGATGGTTTCAGCATATTGGATGTTGGTCAGTGCGTATTTCAACCATGCGAAAGCATCAACCTGGTGTTGCTTACAGGTTTCGATGAGGGAATAGAGGATAGCACCTGCTTTGGCGCCCGTTTCGTTGCCATGAAAGAGCCAGTTTTTTCGTCCGATGACGAAAGGTTTAATGGAGCGCTCTGTTCGGTTGTTATCTATTTCGAGACGGCCATCGTCAAGGTATCGTTTGAGCGCAACCCAGTGCGTCAACAGGTAATGAACGGCTTTGCCCAATGGGCTTTTCGGTGGGATATTGATTTTTTTATCTTCAACAAAGTCTTTGAGTTCATCAAGAATAGGTTTGGCCTCTTTTTGTCTTGCCTGATAAATATCGTCTGGTGCAGCCTTTGCCTCTTTGAGGGAAGCTTCCAGCTGATAAAGCTCGGTAAAATAGGTCAAGACTTTATGGGCAATGCCTTTTTTCTTGCCGGCAAGTTTGACCACATCGACAAAATACCTTCTGGCGTGCGCCATACAGGCAACATGGGTAACATGGTCTTCTTTGTCTAAAGCGACATAACCACCATAACAGTCAGCATGCAGGTAGCCGCTGAAGTCGGAAAAGAAATCAGCCGGTATCTGGTGAGTGCGTGACGGATGGTACTGATAAACATAACAGCGTTTATCCGGTGGACCGCCAATGAATAGCCACATATAGGATTTTGATGTTGGCGGTTTGTTTTTCTGCTTGAGCACCTGCACGGGTGTTTCATCCGCATAAGCGATGTCATAATCGTGAATGGCCGCAACCATGAGTTTAACCAGCGGCGTTAATAAATCAGCGGCTTTTACCACCCAGTTGCAAAGCGTTGCTCTGGTAACGGGAATGCCCGCTTCTTTAAACATCGCCTCCTGGCGATAAAGCGGCATGTGGCGGTTAAACTTGGCATCAATCACTGCTGCCAGTAAACCAGACGATGCAATGCTTTGTGGAATAGGTTGTTTCGGCAGTTTGGCCGTTTGAATGGTTTCTTCACATGTCTTGCAAGCGTATTTTTTACGAACATGAACCACACGGAAGGTCATTTGCGGTACAACATCCAGTTGTTCTGAGATGTCGTCACCAATATGAGTTAACTCACAACCACAGTCGCAATGTTTTTCTTCATCGCTTAAGTCATGAATCTGCTCAACATAGGGTAATGACTTGGGCAGTGCTTTGCGGCCTGTGCCTTTTTTAGCACGGGTATAGGTAATGGTTTCAGTTTGAGAAGGCTCAACAGTCGATTCATCCTGTTCACTGGATGGCTCTGCTTCGTCAAATTGCAATGCCATTTGTTCCGGCACGACACCTTTTTCGCTTTTGCGGCCAAAGCGTGCATTACGGAATAAGTGCAGCTGGTGGCGAAGCGTTTCGATAGTGCTTTCCTGCTGAGCCAACAATGCCAACAAACGCGCATTTTCTTCGCGTAATTGCTCTACTGTTAAGTCAGATTGTTGTTTCATCGTTGGTATTATTTGTGTTGTTTTAATGGGCACTATTATACCAAAATAAGCATGCAATGTAACGGTTTAATTTAATAAAATCATGAAGTTAACTTAAAAATAATGCTTGAAATCAAGCATGGGAAATTCAGACATCAACTTAAATTCAAGCCCCGCCAACAACCAGTCCAACTGTTGGTGAGTAATGGCTTCAAGCTGGGTTGACGTCTTCTCCATCTTAAATTTTCCACGCTCTAAGCGCTTGTGATAAAGCACAAAACCATTCTTATCCCAAAACAAACACTTAACCCTGTCACGGCTACGATTATAAAAAACGTAAACAGAACCATCGTTCGCCGGCGATTCAAATTCCTCAATCACCATGGCAGCCAAGCCATTAATGGCTTTTCTGAAATCAACAGGTGTTGTTGCAACATAAATCGCTGTCGTTTCCGGTAAGCGCAACATTATAACGCCCCTGCAAACGTTAAAACTTCACGTAAAATGACTTTGTCGGTCTGACCGCTGATTCCAAGGCGTACACCATTTGGCAACATTAACTGAATGGCCGGCTCATAGGGCGTGTTTGCCGAAGTAGGTTCAACAGCTGACTTAACCGCTAGAAAATGAGGGGATGTTCTCTGCGCTTTTGAAGCTTTAGGACGAAGACGTCCTCGCCAATAACAAAACGCTGAATGACTTATGCCTTGCTGTTCACAGTAAACAGCTTGGGTTAAACCACTGACTTCCCATGAGTCATTATGAGATTGCCAAAATTCGCGTCGTGATCTTTTCGGATTGTCTGTCATGCTGATTTTCTCCGTTGTTAAAAATAAACGGAGTATCAAGGTTGGGAAGGAACTTTGCTAGGTGAGGTTAATTAAGCGCTTACGATTTTATCGTTTATCTTGTCGAAATAGAAAATATTCAATGAAATAAGTTAGACAAAAATTCATGAAATTCTAGTGTTGGTCTTGAGGCGGCTAAAGGGTTCAAATAATTAATTGCGTTCACAGGGAGCCTTAATGCAATTCACTTTATATACTTAACATTTCTTGTTAAGTTTAGAGAGCAAATTACATAAAGTTAAGTTTTGATAGCAGCTCCTTTAATGCTATGTAGCTCATTATTTATTGGCAATGCTAAGAATATAAATTGATCAAATGATGGCATGGTAGATAGGTTAAAAAATTCTTTGCTAGAAACTGGAATACTTAAATCTCTAAAATCGAGTTTATTCGAGCAATATGAAAAAGGGGTTACTGCGGGTTTATTCACTGACAATAAACGACTCTCAAAGACAACATGACCACCTCTTGAAATTCAAGTTAACTGTCTGATTTCTTATGGTTTTTGGTGGCCTTTTGTTGTTTATCGTGATCTGGGTCAAAATCGGGTGTAGCGGGTTCAATTCCCGCCGCCCCAATTAAGTTGTTGATTTATAAAGAATAAATAGAATTACCTTCATATTGCGGCACCATATCGGCACCATTTCTCGGCTAAATAATTATTTTATGATTTATTAACTTTGATTGATGCAGTTCGTTCAGGGCGTACCAGGGAAAAACATCTTGCTATGCAACAACTGTCGGAACTATTAAAATCCAAGGCAGCTAAAAATAAGTGACATTTGTTGGCGGTTGGTGGTGATAACCCTAATGCGTAGTTCTTAAAAAAGATCGCGGGAATGTGGGATTCTAAATTTCTATTTTGGAAATCGGAAACCAACTATTTAGACAATAATTACTAAAGGGACGATTGTGTCGGAAATTGTTATATACACCTCAAAAGATGGCCATATAGAATTAGATGTCAATGTTGTTGATGAGATCATATGGCTTTCTCAGCAACAAATAGCTGATTTATTTGGTACCCAGCGTCCTGCTATTACAAAACACTTGAGAAATATATTTAGTTCCAAGGAGTTAGACGAAAATTCAGTATGTTCCATTTTGGAACGTACTGCCAGTGACGGTAAGAGATATAGCACAAAGTTTTATAATTTGGATGCTATTCTATCTGTGGGCTATGGAGTGAACTCAAATCAAGCTACACAATTTCGCATATGGGCAACAGAAGTACTTAAACAACATTTGGTTCGTGGATATACAACCTATGATAAAAGACTATCTGAACGAGGATTGCAAGAATTACAACAAACCGTTGAACTGTTACAAAAAACTTTAATCAATCATGAATTGGTAAATGATCTTGGTCGGGAAGCCATTCAAATCATATTAACTTATACTAAAACCTGGGATTTGCTCTTGGCTTATGACGAAGGTGAGCTCTCGTTGCCAAATATATGCTCCTTTTTTGTCGAAGCTGAGTATATGAAAATCATTGTAAGTCAGCGAGTTATTTCTTCTATCCCTTCCTTAATTTAAAAAATTGTCCGGTACAAAGGTCAGACTAATCAGGGCGATTTCATCAAAGTTCAAAAATTCATCATTGAGAATGAGCTAAATTGTAGGGATATGTTTTATTAATCTGGCAAATTAAAATAAAAAATGTTAAAAATCAGGCGCCTACGTTGGTCGACGTAGATTATAAAAATCTTAAGAAGGAGCCTGATTGTGTTAGAAAGTACGCGTAAATTTGGAAAAAATCAATATTTGTTTCATTGTTTCCTATCCATTGAGGACCCACGTGTTGGAGGGCGTTGCACGTATTCACTTTTAACGATACTGATTATTGTTTTATGCGGATTAATATGTGGCTGTGACAGTTGGAAAGCCATGGAGATTTTTGCCAGGAGCCGCAAGCGCTGGTTAAGCCAATTTATTGACGTCAGTGAAGGTTTGCCAAGCCATCACACATTGGCACGGGTATTTTCTCTGATTGACCCTTTAGAATTTGAGCGTTGTTTAAGTTCATGGATAGAAGGAATCAGTCAATTTTTTATGGATGAGCTGATTGCGATTGATGGTAAGACAAGTCGTGGCTCCTCTTATCAAAGGGGCCATAAGAAGGCGACCCATCTGGTGAATGCTTACTCCGCACGCTTATCCGTGACCCTTGGCAGCACGGTTACACCTGACAAGTCTAATGAAATAAAGGGGATACCTATACTATTAAAGGCGCTCAGTATCAAAGATAAGGTGATAACGATTGATGCAATGGGAACGCAAAAGGGAATTGCCAATTTAATACGTCTCAAACAAGCTCATTATGTGCTTGCTTTAAAAAAGAATCATAAACGCATGCACCGGAAAGTGGATAATCTCTTTCAAAAAGCGGACTCCCTAAATTACAAGGCCATGGTTTACCAACAAAAAGACACCAATAATTATGACCACAGCCGTTTTGAAGAAAGAACATACACCGTATTACCAGCCATGTACCTTCCTTCCTGCGGTCAACAATGGAAAGATTTAAGCGCCTATATCCGTGTGCAATCCACGCGGCATCTACCCACAGGAGACATTGAAACGGCTACACGTTACTACATGACATCCCTGCCTTATAAAAAACACAACTTAATGCGTCAGGCAATTCGCGACCATTGGAAAATAGAAAATGGCTTGCACTACAAGTTAGATGTCGGTATGAACGAAGATCAATGCCCCATATATCGCGGCTATGCAGATAGAAATTTGAGCATTATGCGTAAAATAGTCCTTAAATTATTAACCCAGGATACTTCAAACCAAGATGGCATTGCTTTAAAACGAATGAAAGCTGCCCTTTCTACTCAATATTTGAAAAAAGTGATTGGATTTTGAACTTTGATGAAATCGCCCTGCAGACTAATTGATTTTTTAAGGACCTAATATTTTCTTAAGCTTAGCTATTGTATTATTCTTCAACTAATCTAATTGAGAAAAACGCATGTTTAAAAAACCAACCTCTGAACAGGAAAAAAAAGAAATATCACAAGAAGATATTTCGTCTTTAATCAAAACAGGTTTAAGTAGCGTCATGTCGAAGTTACATACCGCTCCAAACAGCTTCGTATTATCAAAGCACTACTATCATTCTCTGGAAGATCTTTTGAAAAACAATTTATCCGGATTTAGACCAAGCCGAAGCCTGGCTGGATGTACGGTTCTTACCGTTGTAGCAAATATAGATAAAAACACAGGAAAGATAAGCACAGCAAACATGGTATTGAGCAACGCCTATCTTCATCAGTTAGATAACAGTTTTTCTTATTATCGCTTAAATTTACCAAACGCCATGCTGGAAATCGCGGAAAAATATGCCTTAACTTCACAGGCCGCCACATTAAAGACAACACTCCTTCTTCATGAATTAAAAGAAAAATTAAAGGAGGGGATAAAGACATTCGAAGAGAATTCACGTGAAATGGCAAAACAATACATTACCGAAGATGAATCCGAATATGAAAAAACATGTGATAAAAAATACGATGAACTTGCTTTTAATGCCATATTCAACCGCGATGAAGCAAACCATGAGGATAGCTTTGACAAGAAATATGATAGGTTTTAAAAGGCTATTGCCCACAATTAACCCATAGGGATTCTCTCCTATGGGGACTTTCCCCTAGCTCTTTCAATCTCACTGTAAATTTTAAAATCTTCAAAGTCAGATTTTTCATCCAAGATAGACCGAACATGGCTTTTCTTGAATGACTAAACAGCTAATCCAGCTTTTAAGCCAGAACACCAGAGGTTTTCGTAAAACATTACCTTCATAAAGAGGGAGATATTCGTTGAAAACTTCAATACGCACTGTTGCCAGATCGGAAATATAAGGAAGAGTCTCTTTTCCTATTACTTGGATGATTTGCTCATGGCGCTTTTCTATTGTTTTTTATTATTTTTATCATAACACCCACATTTTCTGGAATGTGGTATTTTTAATGAATTGAGACAAAATGATTTGAGCAGTCAAAAAATCAGTTTTAACCCTCAAAAAAGAGCCGTCTTCGAAATATAGGATAACAAATAATGTTGCGGATTATCAGGGCATGCACTAAACCCGCATTCTGCCAGAACTGAAAAGAAGTTGGTAAGGCTTAGTGAAAGGATAAGAGCAAACAGGACATGGCTCACCCATCCAAAAAGCCGTTTTTCAGCAGGCTTTTGGTATTGTTTCTCCAATCCTAAAATCACCGTCGTCAACAATAAAATAAGCGTGGCAGCAATAAACGACCAGGTATACATATGCAGACCGAAAATGCTTGAGCCATAAGTTCCAGTACCAGGCACAACATGCAAGGCAATTTGTCGTAAAGCGACAAAGGAGGTAAATAAAGCACCGAGTTGGCTCAACGCATAGTGACTGGGGCGAAAGTCATAACGCAGATTAAGCAGGAACCCTGTTGCCGTGATAAGAAAGCCTGCACGTTGCAAGAGGCATAAAGGGCAGGGAATTTCTTTAAATACAAACTGGAACATGAAAGCCAGAGCCAGTAATAAAGCGATAGCCAACACATCCAACAAGTTGGCGAATAAAGCAAATTTTTGCGCTGAAAAAAATGTATTTTTCATAAGTTAAGATGTAATTGAGTACTGATATGATGAACAAAGGTAGCAGAGCTTATCATCAGAGTGAATACTAAAAAAAAGATAGCTACTTTTCTTCGACCAAGCCAGATAAGAAGAATAATGAAACACAGCAATAAAAAGATCAAAGCCATCATCAAGCTTTCTCCTTGGAAAAATATAATCGTTGAGATAAATTAGTTTTGGCTTAATCTGATCAGTCTCCGGCTTTTAAGAAAGGTATGTCAAGTCAAGTTTACAATGTGCGACAGAATAGCCCCTGGAATATACCACCTAAAAAAGAAAGGATTAAATCAGGAAATGATATTTTAACTATCTCTGCTGAGCCATGATGACCTTGTGGTCAAGTTGGGAATAGATAAAGCTGTGTATAGAGGACGCTATGAATTCCTTTGATCTCAAACTCATTCATTTCCAATTAGCTTTTATAATATGGCTGAAGATGGTCGAGGAAGAGGAGTATATTGTGAAGTTGAAGAAACTTACTCAAAAATTATTATAAACTATTGTGCCGATTACTTGAGGGAGGCAGAAACAAATATAAGCACCCTGTTTAAATAATATTGTTGGCTGTAATTTGCTTCGCTAAAAATTGCAATTATATGAAAGATCTCAAAACCACAAGATATTAATTAAGTGGTACTATTTATCTCGAAATTGAAATAACCTAAATTACATGAACAATGAAATGCAACAGCAAATACAACAGTGCTTCGATTTGATTAAGGCGATTCTTAACAATGATCTACTAGGCGTATATTTATTTGGATCATCAATCGCAGGAGGTCTCCAAAAATACAGCGATATTGACTTGCTAGTCATTTCTAATAGATCAACAACGCATGATGAAAAAGCTAAATTTGTTAAAAATTTGCTTGAAATTTCTGGTATCTACATGAAAGGAGAGAGGTTTCCTATTGAGATGACTATTATTGAGAAATCTCAAGTTAGTCCATGGCACTACCCGCCAATCTTTGATTTTCAATATGGTGAATGGTTACGTAGTCAATTTAATGATGGGATTATCGAGCCATGGGGCTCAAATGAAATGCCTGATTTAGCCATTATGATCACGCAAGTATTGTTAGCTAGCAAGACATTATATGGTGCAAATCCACATGAAATTTTATGCAAGGTTCCATACACTGATTATATGCTTGCCACTTTAGATGCTTTACCTTCGCTGATGGCAGACATTGATACTGATACTCGAAATGTATTGTTAACGCTTGCTCGTATTTGGAGAACTGTTGAAACAGATACTATTAGTTCTAAGCCAGCAGCCGCTAGTTGGTCTATTAAACAATTACCTCAAGAATATATTCTCGTTATGCACAGAGCGAAAGCGATATGTATTGGGGAAGAAAAAGAATACTGGGATGACATAAAAGCGCTTATAAAACCCTGTGCCGATTTCATCTCAGATAAAATCAATTTTAAGCTGGCTCGAATCAACTTATCAGAAAATACATATAAATCTATCAATATGCTGAATGAATAGAGAAATTCCTCCAAAAACCCAAGGTTTAGAAACTACGGCTGATGAGTATCAGTTTCCTTGCGTTAACGCTTTTACAGAGTCTGGCAGAAAATTATTAATAAGTTTCTTATTCTTCCGCTTTTTTTTCCAATTTGTGGCCATCTAGGTGACGTTCATTATGTTCATTTTCCTGTATTGCTATTTGTCGCTCTTTTTTTGTTCTTCCAAATTTAATGCGATTTTCAGTAGACTTCTTTTCTTTCGCTGAACGATTTTTAGCCTTTCTTTTTTTATTTAGATTAATGATATCTGCCATTACATTCTTCATTTGATAAATAACTGTTGTTTGCTAATTATACAACGTAAATTGCTTATGAGTAATCTGTTGTGCGTGAATAGCAAAAAACGGATAAAGCGTTTTTTGCTCAAAATTATTCTAGATTGAAAAACTCTGACTTTCGCTACCATTGGCGTGAGTCTGTAAGCGATATGATAATTTTTTTAGAAAAGGAGACAGAATAGATCAAAAAATACATTATGAAATAATAGCAAACAATCGTATATTGATTATTGATGACTATCAGTCTTGTTAACTCAGCTCCTGAGATGATTATTAATAATTCACTTGAGTTATTGGAGTTTATGCAAGAAATGATTTGTGAATGAGGATAGCTGTCCCAAAAATCCATTAATGATTGGATTTGAGCTCAAAAACCTCATATTCCTGATATTTGTAGGATTTATATGAAACGGATAATTTGTGAAAAACATCTAACCAAAAACGTTTTGCTTTGAAATTATCTTCCAGCACAGAAATTTCCCAACTTCCTGTATGAGACTTTATGGTTGATATGGCGGCTTCACAACCAAACCCCTGCCTTCTAAATTCTGGCATGATAAAGAACTCAGCAAGCTTCCAATCAATGGATTTATTAATTGTGATGTCATGGGCTAGAGAAAAACCTATAATAGACTCATTATGTTTTATAACATAGGGAAATCGATTTTTTTCAAGCCAATAGTTTTCAAAGTATGGATACTGCTGATACTTGCCAGTATCGTCTAAGCGAAAGTGTTTGAATGCTGAGATTTGGTTGAACTCAAACATGTAAAACTGTAATAAGTTGCTAATGACATTCTTGTCTTGTTTGCTTACGACTTCCAGCATGAGCATAATTTGCCCCATTGGATAATTATGATAATAATTCTATCACTTTATCGAGGGGATACTGAATTTTGTCCCAGAAACCGCCAGGGTTTCTGGGCGCTTGTAATAAAGTATTGGCGAGATGGTATAGAAACTTATTCCCCTTGGCCCGTTGGAAACTTATTAAACTTTTTCGTTTCAGCTAATGCATCTTCCCACTTGGCTCTACTTTTATAAAAAATATGGGCTGTTGGAGCTATTGGGGGTTCAAAATCGATGCTACCAGCAGGCACAACCAGTGTTTTCTCATCATACATATAAGGTAAAGCAGAGCCACAAACCTGGCAAAAGCATTTTGTATGCCTGGTTCCTTCTAAATTATAAATTTGTGTTTTTTCTTCACCACTTAACCAGTTAAGCTTTGCAGTATTCGATATGAGATTAGCACCATGTATTGAGCCAGTATCTTTCTGGCAGTAAGTGCAGTGACAAAATAGAAATAAATCAAAATTTCCCTCGATTTCGAAGTTAGCCTGGCCACACAAACAAGTGCCAGTTTGTTTTTTAGTATTATTATTGGATGACATAGGAGTATCTTTGAAAAAGAAACATAAATATAAATGATAACTATAACAAACAAGTAAGAGAAAGCCCCCCTTTTTTAATACTGCCCCAGAAATGCTTGGTTAATGAACTCACTAAATCGCTCAATTGATTAACTTTGAAATCTTAACCAGATTTCTTAACGGATTTTGGCTTGATTTATCGTTGATTTGTCATTTTCAGAAGCGTATTGCACTATTTTCATAAGTCAACTTGACTAACGAAATATCTAGCTCCCGTTATTTATGTTTAGTGAATAATTGATATGGTATAATATCGAGCACTCAAGTGAATGACAAACTAATTGATGCAGATACGAATGAAAATATTCCTTCTTACAAACACTAATTTTGTTGGTGATAACAATCAACTTAAAGGTATACAACTTGCGATTCAAACTAAACTCAAAGAGCAATGTGAGTTTCAACAAATTGAAGAATCAGAGTTTGATGTCAATTCATTAGGTGAGAAAGATATTGTTTTAGTTTCTGGTAGTCATGGTCTTATTATTACTGATCAAATCAAGCAAAGTAAGCCTGGAACAAAAATAGTTTGGTCAGGTCATCAATATTTCGATGAATTTAACTCGATAAAATATTTCCCAGATATTGTGGCACTACCTGGAACAGCTTTATTAGAAATCGATAAAACTGAAATAAAGAAACGTGCTAAATTAATTGTCACAGCTGGAGTTTCGCACTGTGTAAATGATCAAACCGTAACAGAAGATCATGCGAAATTTAAAGGTGACCTACCAGAGCATGCTCAATATCCAAAACAAGTTGGAATTATCTTGGCCGGAGACGCACCAACCGCTGAAGGCAAAATGATGTTTTTCACGGAAGAAAACGCTAGAAAACAAGCTGTCATTATATCTAGTCGTCTCAAAGCTAAGGGGTATAATACAACTGATACGGCAATTATGATTACAAATGGTCCCAGGACTGGTAAACATAATCCCGATACGGGAAATGCCCATAATCCTGAACCACATCGTTCTGGCGAAGTGGATGCGAGTTCAAAAGCTTTTCTGGATGCAATAAATGAAGAGATGAGTCAAAGTCAGGTATTTTTCTATGACTTCCAGTTTGCTGATTTGAAAAACGGGCCAAGTGCTTACAAGCCAATGATTAAGCAAGTTGCAGATAGCCAGACAGGTCTTTGGTTTGTTCCTTCTGAGTCTACTTCCATGGTAACTGAAAGTAGTTTCTTTTTAGAGAAAGGAATACCTGTTGTTATCTATCATCCGTCAAGTGAAAATCCAGCACATCTAGCTCATGCTAAGGATGCGGTTAATCAGAGATTTGCTGTGGACGTTACCAATGAAGCGATTTCTTTTGAAATCTCTAAAGGTAAAATGGAATCCGCAGCAACGAAAATTGCCGAAGCTTTTTATCAAGCTTTGGTTTTAACTAAAATACCAAAGGTATCTTCAGTAAACAGCACAATGTATGGCACGGCTGCTAAAAGTGATGCTGAGTCATTCGAGCCTACACAACAAGTGTGCAAGTGCAAATAAAGCTCAATAACCTCATTAATCTTTGTAGGCACGTTTTGACTGCTTTTATACCGAATATATCTATGAATTGAGATGTAGTAATTTTTTACCGTCTTTTCGTAGATCGCCAGTGGGTGAACGTGTCTATATAAAGTTTGTTTTGACAAGAGTCGCGCTACCTCATGAAAGATTTTGGGACATCCAAGTCCCCAAAATCGACTCGCCAACGCGCGAAGTGTTTGTGCCGCGAGCGTCCTGTTTACGGCACGTTTGCTCTGAACGAGCAAAGCGTACGCCTTCACCAATGACTTAACGGCTGCAGAAAGATTTTTTTAACATCCCTTCGGGCTGTTTAAAAAAATCGCAGCCTATCGCGGACTACGCGCCTCGGCTTTCAGCCTTCCATGGCGCGCAGCGAATGACCAGCTCCTCACATAAAGCGCCTTCAGGATTTCCTATCGATGCCATTGCTCCCAGAGTTATGAAAGGCACCGATGTGATAGTTAACTATACGAAGGTTAAGGAATAGAGTCAGGCATTTTACACGAGACCCAAAACTTTTGGTTTCATCGGAGAGTTTCACCGATTCATCAGTCGTGCTTTATTCAAAAATTCTTCATTTATCTTTTTGCGTACAAAACAATGGAAAATAGAACAAGTCCCATGCCCGCTAATTCTAGTGGAGTCAATCCTTCACCCAAAATAATCCAAGCCAGAATCACAGTTGCAATTGGCATGATGGCTGTAGAAAGAGAGGCCATTATTCCATCAACGTGTTTTGCACCAATCAACCAAAACACATAAAAGAATCCAGAGCTTAAGCCAATAATAAATAAGATGAACCAAGTTACCATATTAATGTTTGCTGGTTCCCAGGGCACAAGGAATAACAAAGGCAATAATAAGATTGCATTAATTCCATTAAGTAAAGCAGAAGTTAAAAACAAAGGCAGGCGGTTTTTATATAATTTACAAAGTACGTAGTAAGACGCCTCGGGCAGCAATGCTAATAAAACAATGCTATCACCCCAAAAAGAATGTGAGGCACCAACGCCATTTAATTTATCGTAGGAGATAATAACCAATCCCATTGTAGCAAAAAAAACACATAATGCTTTCTCAGCTGATATTTTTTCGTGCAAAATTAGCCATGATAGAATGGCGATAATTGCTGGTAAGGCGCTAGTAATGATCCCTGCCACATTCGCATCCGTATAATTCAATCCTGTTAGCATCAAACCATTAAATAAAACACCGGCTGATAAAGCTTGAGCAAAAATGAAAAACCAATCCCGACGTGCAAACTCAGAAAAATGAGTTCTTAATGAATTTTTTCGAGAAAATGGGTTTGCCCAATGGAGGAGAAGTAATACCAATGTTGCCAGTAAGAAGCGAATTTCTAATAAAATCAATACTGGAATGGAAGAAAGGAGCAGCTTTGAGGTAACGATATTTACCCCGACCATGGTCTGTGCCAAAACAAGAAAAACTGCCCCGATTATAAAATAATTCTTTTTCATCACATCTACTTCTTTTTATACATCTTTTTAAGTTAGAACAATGTATCAGTTTCTATTTTATTTTCGTAGTTTAATGTGTGCAAATCCATTAGACATATATGGACCCTGCCGAGTGCTGTGTTGTGTGGACACACTCATTCAGAGGCAAAAATAAAATTTTCTGATAACATGGAAATTAGAGTAGGAGAGGCTGAATATTATCAGCCTGCGATTCAGGAAATTACTTCTATTTAGAGTGAATATTCGTTAAACAAAAAAAGGGGGTTTTGCGGGTTTATTCACTGACAATAACCGCAAGATAAAAACTGTAACTTATAATTAAATCATTTTTTCAGCCATCGCTTCATCATCTCATTGGACGAGCTTGATTCATCTAATGCCTTTTTTGCTTGCTCAATCCCAGTAACGGGAAATTCATTGCTATCAAGTAAGCCTATTTGAGCCAATAACGAAGCCTGATCCCAATAAATATGCTCTCCATGCACTTTGTTATTTTGAAAATAAACGATAACAACATGAGGTAATTGTACAAACTTATGCGTAGCAGCAATGCCTGGCAGCATGAAATCTACTTCACGATCATGGGTAAAACTTAACACCAGCTCATCGACTAAGGCATGCTCACCAATGATTCGTGAAATGGAGGTCACTTCAGCATCAGCAGGAATCTTAGGAATAAAATGATGTTTATAAAATTGATAAACTTCATCATAACCACAACCACCCGTCATTGTTGGAATATGATTGACAAACGGCTGCGTTGTCATGGTTGACATCGTCGCTTCAACATCTTTCAGCTCAAATTCATAGCGCATGTGTTCTTCCCATAACTTTTCATAGTTGCTTGACATAGCATTTCCTTCTATTTAAATAATTGTTGATAATAGACAGCTATAGCCCCGGGCGTCGTTATCCATATTTCTTGAGCTGACTTCTTTATGTGAGTTAAAGCGCGACGAAGGTGTCTCAGACGAAAAGGCTGTCCAATGATATAAGGATGCAGTGAGAGACCGAAAACCAGCGGCCTTAGTTTTGACTGTTCTAACATTTCATCAAAATTATCCATGATCATGTCAGCAAATTCTGAAGCACTGGCTCTATTGGGTATAATGGCGGGAATATCATTTACCTCTTGGGAATAGGGTATGGAAAGAATTCGTCCATTGGTCGTTTCAAGCCAAGTCGGTTGATCATCATGACACCAGTCCAGTAAATATTCATATCCGTCCTCATATAGCAAATCAGGGGTATTAAAACTCTCGGAAATCCATGGACATAACCAGCCTTTCGGAGCTTGTTTCTCTTTCCTGGTGATAAGCTCGGTAACCTCCCGAATCAGTGCCTTTTCTTCAGGCTGATTTAACCCCCCCTGTTGCTCGGAATTGGTACGGCCATGAGCAACAATTTCATCGCCACGGGCACGGAATGCTTCGATGACTTGAGGACAGTAATCATAAGCAGAAGAATTAACCAGCAATGCTATTGTTAAATCCAGCTGATTAAATAACTCCAATAAATACCATACGCCTACTCTATTACCGTAATCACGCCAGGCATAATTTAGCACATCAGGCTGAGAGCGTGTCTCCGGAGTAAGTGTTGCTCCTAAGCCTTCGCCAAAAGAAAAATGCTCTATGTTAAGAGCTATATAAAATGCCAGACGAGTGTGATTCGGCCAATCAAAAACCGGGCGCTCAATGATGGGGGAGTAGCTATAACGATGATGAGGTTTTGGCATTTATTCCTCTTTGAATGAATGCATATTATAAATAATATAGCAATTGTTCAAAAAATAGCAAAAACGAAACAACAATGATAAAGAAGCGAGTTCGACATAAAAGGCATTGACACCTTTTATGTCGCTCAATGAACATATAGGTAAAAAACTAGCAACTAACAGTACCAAGTTTTAAAAAAACCATTTATCAAAATTCAATAAACGGTTTATGCTTGAAAATAAACGAGTGTCTTGCCCACACCTGTTCAGTGCAAGAAACATGGGAATTAATTTAACGATAATAAGGAAGAATGATCACATGATGCCCCAAATCAGTCTATCCTTCCAAGCTATATTATAAAGGGACTTAAATGCTTCGCAGTATTGTCGCTCATATATACCCTCCATTTATATTTCTATTTTGGGTAACTATTTTTTTGCTGGTTAGCAAGCTGACCTTTTATTACAAACCTAAAAGCTGGCATATTCGAACTGATATGCATGGCACAAGACTCGTTATCAGTATAATCGGAGGCTTCTTCAGTATATTTTTAGGGTTTGTGACTTTTATTTCCTGGAGTAATTACAAAGACGCGACTGGCTTAATTGCCCAGGAATCTACTGAGATATACAATATTTGGGAAAACAGTAAAGCATTCCCACCTTCTATGTTTCAAAATGTAGATAAACTGCTTGTAAAATATGTCTCATCCTTAATCAATGATGAGTGGTCCTCAATGGCAAAAGGAATGCCTTCGTCAGTTACTGAAAAAATAAGCAATGAGATGTATACGCAATTTTTGCACTATCGACCATCGGATTCTTATATACAATCCTATTATAATCGAGCGGTTTCTTCTTTACATAAGGCTATCGAAACACGTAATCAGCGCATCGGCATGCTTAAAGTTATCATTCCCTCAGCATGGTATGCTATGATTTTATTTGGCACACTTATCATCATCACCGTTTCCGTTTTTTTATTGGAAAAGAATATCTTAGGGATGTGTATCCAAGTGATGCTATGCATTTTTTTAGCATTTTATATCACCGCAATTATACTGCTAAGTCATCCTTTATCGGGCCTGATCACGATTTCTAATGAGCCATATAAAACCCTGCTTCATAAGATAAAAAATTAGATGGCTATCTTTATGAGCAAAGCCTTGAACGGTGGGCTCCAGAAATTCCAGCTCATTATGAATGAGGAAGTGTTAAGCTCAACTCGTGAACTGTTGCAAATTTTGCATTGCTTTAATTCGCTTGGCCAAGTCATTCTTTATTCTAAATTCTAGAATATAGAATAGATGGATTGAAAGACACTGAGTCTGCCGTATCTTTCTGGAAAAGGGTATTAGCGCATAATAGAAAACCAGTAAAACATGACCAATTTCAGGATTTTATTTACTATGAAATTCATAATTTTAATAAAAAGCAACTAAAATAATAAAAACTGAAGAAATTTTATACTCTAACGATTTGCTGCCAATCATCTTTTGAAAATGGTAGGATATATGATATGTCAAATCGGATCATATTTTTAAATCCATGGTTGCTGGCCGACTAACCGATCACTTACAATGCCGCCAGTCTGCTCTGTGGATTTTGGCTCTAAAAGCAATACATGAGCTTCTTCATCTGCAATTGGTTTATGTTCCTTTGGGGACAATGAAAAACTCGCCCTCATTTAAGGAAATAGATCCATCTCTTAATTCAATTCTGAGCTTTCCTTTTATCACCAAAAATAATTCATCTTCATTTTCGTGGCTATGCCACATAAATTCTCCTTTGAATTTTGCAAGTTTCACATATTGCCCATTTAGCTCACCAACAATATATGGAGACCAATGTTTTTCAAAAAGATTGAATTTTTCGGCTAAATTAATTTTTTTCATGAATGGCTCAAGGATGTTATAAATTACAATCTAATTATACTATAGGAAAATTAAGGGACTCCAATCTTATGTCATCCAATCAAAGTATTGTGGATTATATTATCGAGCAAATTTCAGAAGCAGGAGAGGTGTATTCAAAAAAAATGTTTGGTGAATACGCCATTTATTGTGGCCCAAAAGTGGTAGCGCTTGTCTGTGATGACCAATTATTCGTTAAACCAACAAAAGCAGGCAAAGAGTATATCTCAAATTATATTGAAGCATGCCCCTATCAAGGTGCAAAGCCATATCTATTGATTTCAGGAGATTACTGGGATGACAGTGAATGGTTAACAGAATTAATTAAAATCACTGCCTTTGAATTACCAATAACAAAGAAAAAGAAGAATAAAGTGAAATACAACCAGGAATAAATGTTTTGATGATATGGACAATGTGTAAAGTTTGTTATCTCCATATCATTAAAACTGAGAGATATTTTATGCTCAATGATTTTTTAGAGATGAGAGGATGTATCATGTTAAGAATATTATGCAAAAAAGCGAAAATTTACCTGATGCTCTTTTGCCTCTTTTCTATTTAATTCTTTACTATTTGATAGCATAACCGAACGTTTGTGTGGTGTCTTAATCGGTTTAAATTGGTAATCTATCTATTGATAAGAAAAAGTTAAATGTGTTGCCATAAAATTTCCTATATTGAACTTATAGTATAATTAATACACATTTAAATCTCATGACCTAAATATGACACAATCCAAAACAGATAAATCCAATATAGAATCTGATGTGGAAATCATTAGGAAGAAAGCTAAGATAGAGCAAGTAAGTGTCGCTACAGTGACGGGCAATGGCTCTCCTGTAACCCATGGCTACGGAGATGTTGCGGTGGATAAAGATACGATTTTCAAAGCCGCATCACTAAGTAAACCTGTTTTTGCTTACCTTGTATTAAAACTTGTAGAAGCTGGGAAGCTCACTTTAGATATGAATGGCCTTAATGACATTTTGCCCTTTAAGACCTTTTGTGAACAACACGGTTTTAAATGGAAAAATGATGAAGAAATCAATGAAGAGGATATTGCTCGTATTAATGCTTTTACACCAGAAATGATTCTCTCACATAAAACCGGTTTTGACTTAAGTAGGACAAATCAAGTCAATCATCAATTTGAACCTGGCCAAGAGTATTATAGGTATTCAGGATTACCCTTGTTTTATTTGCAAAAAGTGATTGAAAAACTTAACGAACCACAACTCGCTTTAATGCCAGATAATGATTCCTTTGAAGAAAATAAACTGTATATTTCAATTCATCCCCCGAATCTAAGATATACAATTTTTAATCTTAGCGGGATAGGTATATCCAGCACTATTGACTTAAAATCCCTAAATTGTAACATTAAGCAAATTACAGATATCCACGAACTTAATCCATATCTACCCAAAATTCTTGAAGAGGTTGCAAGACGTGGCCATACTTCAAATCTTGATGTGCTTGCTAAGAAATATGTATTCGAGCCTTTACATATGAACCATAGCAGTTTTGGGGAAAATCCATGTGCCGCCAATAGTTTAGACACTACTGCTGAGGATTATGCATTGTTTGTGCAAGCCTGGATGAATGATAAAAAACTGCAGTATGCATTCCAGTTTCAGATTCGTATGACTCGGGATCCTTGGGCGCAAGAGGTTGTTCCTAACAAAGAAGATTTAAAATACGTGGCTGAATGTTTGGGCTTTCAACTTGAAATAGATGAAAATGGCAAATCACTGTCAGCATTCAAGACCGGTGATATGGGGCAGTGGAGAGGATGGGTTACTATCGATTTGAATGAGGATAGAGAACAAAGGAAAGCAACCGTTTATTTTGCAAAAGGGCCAGAGCCTGATGGGAATGGGCATATTCTTGCTAAGACCTTAATGGACGGTTATCAATTAGAACATGGATTTTATTGGTTTAAAGAGAAATACGGTTTTTCCACTGGTATAGAAGAAGAGGAAGAAGACTGGGAATTTTCACAAAAAATGCGTTGTGCTCGAGGGATGGAGTATCAAGATAAATCACCAAGAGTGACGAACCTAAAGGAAGAAGTCGCTAATTTTATTGATAGCACACAAAAAATGTTTCAACGAATGCCACCCAGATTAGAGCCAAGGCCAAAAACGATTGAATCGCAAAAGGATCAAACAAGCTTAAATCATACGCCAGTCCAGGAAGTTAAAGAAAAAAAGGAAGATAATGAAGTGCAAGAGGAGCAGAAGTTTAATCCCACACCATTTCCTACTTCTTATGAGCCTAATAAGCAATGAGTTGCTTTGCCCTGTTGTTGATTATTTTCAGTTTGGGGCTGATTGAAAAAGACGGGGGCTTCATTATGTTGGGGTATGTAGCGACCACAATATACGTTAGCTTTGTTTCTTTATTTATTATGACAGCCATCCAACATATTATGGCCTGGATAGATATGGCTTTATAAATATTGTTCGTTTTGGCAGTTTTTTCAACTCAAGGTATTGAGTTCTCATAAAAATGGAATAAGGTTAAAAGAATTCTTGTAAAAATGAAAATATCATGACCTTTTTTGCTCAATATTTTTACTTTATCGCCAGTTTGATACTCACCTGTTATGCCTTGATGGTATCCAGCAGCTTTTTAAACCCTTTACTGGCGGCTTTTATACTGACTTTGGCATTACAACCATTGGCAAATGGTTTTGAAAAAATAAAGATACCACGGTTGTTAAGCTCAATCCTTTGTGTGGTTCTTTTGATATTCATTATTCTGACAGTGATTATTTTCTTTTCCTTACAGGTTGGAAATATGGATTTTGCATTAAATTCCATCAAAATCACATACAATGGAATCTTTGGAAAAATACAGCATTTAATTTCGGATACATTAAACATTACTCTCGACGAACAGGCCTCTTTACTCAAGGAATTTTATACCACCGCCTTAAAAAACAGTGCCTCTTTTATTAACAATACCTTGTCCTTTACGACTAATTTTTTAAGCTCATTGGTGTTATTTGCGATATCGTTAATTTTTATGCTTTATTACCGCAGGTTTCTGGTTTCTTTTTTATTTAAGGCAGTTCGTTCTGAATATCATTCAACTTTAAAAAGAATCATAAAAAAAATTCCATTAGTGGTTAGGCATTATGTATTTGGTTTATCCCTTATTATTATCATTGTAGCTGTCTTGAATTCGATTGGGCTTTTGATTTTGGGCATCAAAAACGCCATGATTTTTGGAGTCATGGCAGCCATCCTGACCCTTATTCCATACATCGGTATTGTGATAGGTTCTCTCCTTCCCATGCTCTTTGCTTTTCTCACAAAAGACTCCTTATGGTATCCAGTCGGTGTTTTAGCTGTTTTTATGTTGGTTCAATTTCTTGAAGGCAATTTCCTGACGCCTAATATCGTAGGCAGACAAGTAAGCATAAACCCCTTCGCGGCCATTTTGGGATTGATTCTGGGGGGAACTATGCTCGGCGTGGTTGGTATTTTATTTGCAATTCCACTATTAGCTATTTTTAAAGCCGTTTGTGATGAAATACCCGCTCTCAAACCTGTAGGCTACCTTATTGGCGATGCAACAAATAAAGTCTATTGAGGGTGAGAGAATGGCGAGTTTAAGCTTCGGCACTGATTAAATGGCGCTTTATTAATCTCGACTTTAGCCATTTTTTAGGGATCGAATCCCCGCTACTTGATAGCGGGGTCCATACGGAGCTTCGCATGGATACCGCGATCGATGCCGCGGTAATTCGTGCCATTCTATTTTCTCAAGTCATCGATTTAAAGCAACTTTGATCAATATAACGGTGTGCTTCTATGGTCTTTAGTCTATTGCATTCCTTTACCTGAAAAATGGCTAAAGTCGAGTTAATGCGGCTCTGGTTTCTTACCTCTGCCCTATTTTCATTGCATCCAGAAAAAAAATGCTTCTTACCATGAATATCAACGGACATTGGAAATGACATACCAGGTTTGCTATTTTACAGTATATGTTTAAACAGTAAGAATTCACTTATATGTGCACAAGGACGTTGTTTGTCGGAGACGATCATCTGGTTATCACTGGCCGAAACATGGACTGGAAGGAAGACATGCTGACAAATCTTTATATTTTTCCAGCATATGCCCAACGAAGCGGTTCAGTTACAAATAACCCTATAGAATGGATTTCCAAATATGGCAGCGTCATTGCAGCCGGTTATGATTCAGGCAGTGTCGATGGAATGAACGAAAAAGGCCTGGTTGCAAACCTTCTTTATTTAGTAGAATCCAGCTACCCATCACAGCTTAGCTCCCGTCCAGATTTATCTATCTCAATGTGGTTACAGTACGTCCTAGATAACTTTTCGAGCGTTAAAGAGGCTGTTAATGCATTAAGCAATGAACCTTTTAACTTAATACCGGTTGTATTACCGAATGGCGATCTCTCACCGCTTCATTTGTCCATTTCCGATTCCACTGGCGATTCAGCCATATTTGAGTATATCTCCGGCAAACTTTGCATTCATCATGATACAGCTTACAAAGTGATGACGAATTCTCCTCCATATGAGCAGCAGATTATTTTAAATGAATACTGGAAGCAAATTGGGGGACTTACTTTTTTACCAGGAACGAATCGAGCCTCAGATCGTTTTGTCAGGGCGTCGTTTTTACTGGATGCCATTCCAAAAACCATTGCTCCTCAATATATAAATTCCATTCCGAAGCAGTCTTTCAGGTATCAAGCGGTCGCTGAAGTATTAAGCCTGATGCGTGCTGTAAGTGTTCCGCTGGGCATTACCACGCCTGAGCAGCCAAATATTTCTTCAACCATATGGAGAACAGTATCTGACCAGACAAACCTTGTTTACTACTTTGATTCTGCGACCCGACCCAATGCCTTTTGGGTGGATTTTGCAAACCTGAAATTTAATGCAGGCGCCCCCATAAAGAAGTTAAGCCTGCAAAATGGGGAGATTTACGCCGGCGAAGTTTCTTCAAACTTTCAAAAAAGCGAATTATTCCGGTTTTTATCTGCATAACCGCGGGATTAGCTTTAATCTGCAAGCTCAAGCTTAAGTAGGGCGAAAAACACCATTTTGGTAGGAGATTATTTCTGGATATGAAATTTATAATGAGCGTTCAAGAATCAATTGCATGATTGATCTTTCTCTAAGAAAATTGAAAGGATCTTTGTGAATCACATATATCACCATAGCCTTTATGGTTAAAGATAGATAGTTACACAATTTAACTACATGATAGCCAGCAGAATTAAAAAAATTTTGATAAATAGGCTTGAGCGAATGAATTTCCTTTAGCCACTTCCTCCTTTAAAACTGTTTCCAATCTGGAGGCATCTGATTTTACCGTATCATTGCCTCTCGTCAATAAATGGCAAAGTGTATTTACTGCCAGGTCAGAATAATCAGGATCTTCTCCTCTGGAACATACACGTAAAAAGTAAATCGCTTTATCCGCATCCGGTTTAAATCGAGCTTTAATGCATTCATCCACATCTTTACCTGGCTTTTCAATACCAGCAAACCATAACGCAGCACTATAGGCTACTTGCTGATGGCCTTTATTTGCAAGTTCCTCACACAATTTGAGCCATCTATTGTAATCAGCCTTGATGCTACAATCGCAACCAGCTATTTTTCCAGTCAAATACGCATCCATCAGCAGTTTTATCGCCTGTTTATCACCTGCTTCTATCGATTGCCGCAAATAATGTATGGCTTTTTCTTCATCATGCTGTTTTAATTCAGGATACAATACACCCGCGTAAACCAGCCCTGAAGCAAGAGCCGCTTCTGCATCATCCTTGTCACAGTCTGCACAATCCCTAGCGCAACAAAAGGCCTCGGAAGAGCTACAGGAGTCGCTACCGCAAGATGTATCTTTATCTGATTCGTTTTGGTTCATCTTCAACCCCCGTATTTACCTCGTGTCTAATCAAGGTCGAAACTTTGACTTTTCTTGCAAAAAGTTAGTCTCTTCCTGTCCTGCATTTTTAAAGAAAGCATGTAAATCGTCTTTAAATTTGCTCTGCGCCTTCGCATTTTCTTTTGCTGATGGTTTAGAAACATCGCTAATCTGAGGTTCGTTTTCTGATAGGGCGTTTACCAGTTTTGAGCGTATATCTTCTTGTTCCATCGTCGTTAATTTATTTTCTTTATTGAATGTTGGTTGTGGTCTGTTCTCTGGAGAAAAACTGATGGTCGTTTCCTGTAAATTGCTTTTGGACTGTAAACTGTCTTCGGACTTAATTTCTATTGATTTTTTTAGGTTATGCAGAGCATCCTCTTTAATAATATGATCCAGCTCATTTTTAAAGTCGTTTCTATTTAAAGATTGTTCTTTAATTTTATCCTTATATTTTTTGTACCTGGCCATTCCCCAATCTGTAATTTTAACGCCGATAAACGCAGTAAGACTTAAGACCCCTAATCCTACCAATATGGCCGGGATGGCAGGAGGAAAAGCAAGCATAAATATAGGTCCAACAAACCAAGCCGAAGCTACAGCAAGCCCTAAAGTCATTTTACCTATTTTATAAGCCTGGTCTTGTTTCAGCATCATCAGATGATGATGAGTTTGTTGCTTTTCTTCTTTTAGTTGTTCATATTTTATAAGCAGGTTCAAATGCTTATTCAATTTCTCTTTTTCTTCTGTTGAAAGCTTGGCAACATCTTTTGTTTTATTGAGTGTTTCAATAATTGTTGGCAGCTCATCAAACTCCCCTTTCTCCCCTTTTTTTGCTTCATACAAATGAATTATTTTTTCTTGCGTCTTTATTTGTTCAGCAATATATTTTTTTTGCACGGCATCATATTTTTCAAGCTCTAATGCTTTCAATTTTTTTATTTTATCATTTGCATTATCGTAATCCTGTGGAGTTAATAATTGTTGATGTAATTTATCCAGTTTTTTCGGTAAAGTATTTCTTTTATAAACATAATTTCCAATGGCTGCCAGCTCCATTCCTATGTAAGCAGCCCCTATGGGAATGGCTAAAATGCCGCCGGTTCCAGTAACCAGTCCGGCTATAGCAAGTCCAAGCACCACCGTTGACAAAGTGATATTAGTGGTACGTGAAAAAGTAAATACCTCTTTTAGCTTTTGGCTGGTGGTTTCTCCTTTGGAAGTAATATAATCATATATTCCACTTCCTATTTCTCCCAGTATGGAAACACCTACTCCACCTATATAGCCAAAACCATAAATACGATTGGAAATTTTTAGAAAATCTGAAAATTTACTTGAATAATTGCGAAATAATGCACCTACCTTCACAAAAACAGACAATACATCTAAAAAACCGGTTTGAGCGGCTTCTACTTTTGCTTTTTTAGATGTAAATTTATCTTCTTTTACTTTGCGTTTTAACTCAGCTTTGTGCAGTTTTATTTGAAATTCAATAAGGCTTGTAAACATCAGATTTTCTATAATCTCTTTCAGCTTTTTATTATCTTGGCTGTCTTTAATTGCTTGTTCGTTTTGTTCTAATTTTTTTTTAAAAAAATTTTCAATGAACAAAGCATAATCCTGGCGTTTCATAAGGCCCTTTTGATTGGCCGCATTCAATTGATTTAAAGTATATTCGGCAATCGTTAATTTCTTTGCTTCGTCTATTTGCTCAAACCCTTTTATTTGTGCAATTTCATCCTTTATTCGCTCTACTTTGGATTTTCGCAATTGTCTTATTTTTTTTCGAAGCGACTCTGAAGAAATAGGCATACAAAAAATCGTTGTAATATACTTTGCATTAGTATAGTTCTTTTTATCGGACTCGTTTTATAAAGTCAGAGCCCCTGACGGGAGTTCTTAAGCGTTGGGGAATTCTACAGCAAAAGTGTACACTTTTTGCAAATCCTATCCCAGCTCTCCATGGAGTTGATACCAGGAGCTGTCTGATTGAATAGAAGACTCAATGTCAACACACCCTGTTTTTTCGCTCTGCTTACTAATCCAGGTAGCAGATTTAAAAGTTATAATTTTGAATGAAGAAATGGCGGTTGAGGTGACGATGAATAATGATAATGTTGCATACTGACAGTTTGTGTTTCCAAGCTTACTGGCAGAATCATTCCATCCTCATTCTGTTTATTGCTTGAAAGAACGATTTTCTTATCTATCGGCTCCACAAAATGCTTCAATTCTCCTTCAAACATTTCTTGTTTCAACCACATTTTGAAGTTAGCGATGTTATCAAAAACAGCAATTCCTGCATCTGGATCCACAAAATAATATTGTCCCTCATATTGGAGCATTGCTATCATATGATCTTGCCGAAATTCTTTACCCATTTGCGCATTCTTCAGTTTAAAAATAACATTCATTAAAATAATTTGATTTATATCAGGATCATTCGATATTGCATTGAGAAGCTCATTAGGTTCATGACAATAATGCTCATCGTCAGGATAACCTGTTTGGCTGACTTTTAAGCGATCCCTGAGGAAGATAGAAAAAAAATGCTCTGTATCTTTCTCATAACGAAATTGGTTTTTCACACAACTATCTGGGTGTGGATGTAAAGATCGAGGATCAAATTTGAAAAAATGACTGGAAAAGGGTTTTCTCAAAATCAGCGTTTCCAGAGTTGCAGCAACGGTGCCAGCGCATGCTCCGGTAAATCGCTCATGAGGTATGAGCTTGGCATGAGAAGCTTTGATGTCATCCTTGAAAAATGGCATATAAAAGCCATTAAATTGAGAAACAAACTTGAAATTAACCATACATCTCCCCAAATTAATTTTAGTATAGCAGAGCAAAAACAGATGTGTTTTTTATGCACTTTGATAATAGGTGTGTGGTCAGACGAGATGGAATTCAGGGGCATGAATAAAATCAATGTTTGTTTTTCTTTTTTTGGTACATTCTCTGATCTTCCACACGGATAATTTCATCTATTAGCTTACCGTCTTTTGGAACGCAGGCTATACCTATACTGACACTGCCCTCAATTTTATTCCCCGATAAACTATAGGTCGTGTTTAATGCTTTATAAATAGTTTATGGATTCAGTTTGTGAAATTAGGAAGCAATGCAGGAGTTGCTTGTGACAACACTCATTTCACGAAGTACTCACAGAGTTATCCACATATTTTGTGGATAAGAAAGGATGGTCATTACAAGTCAAATATGATGCAAAGCCTTGGTGGCTCTGATGTTTTAGAAATGGCCTGGGGAAATGTATAAAAATCAGGCTGCTTAGTAAATGGATTTATCCACAGGTAGAATTGATTTCTATTTTGCAGGAAGCACAACTACTATATCAGAATTTTTTTAGAAAAACAGACTTGTTTTTTATTTCCTTGTGATCGGCTAAGGAAGTCTTTCGATTTAAAACGCTCATTGTTCATTTTTAAGATCACAGGATGCGTGATTATTTAATCATTATCCTTAAAGAAACTAATGAGAGCCGACGGCGTTTTTGATTTTTTCCGGCTTATCATGCACAGCAAGTAACTTAATAATGGTAGCGCTTGCTTCATTTTTGCCAATAATTTCAACTTTTGTGTTTCGATCTCTGAATTTAAGCACAACTTTATCCAACGTTGAAACGGCTGTAATATCCCAGAAATGCGCCTCACTAACATCAATAATGACTTTAGCAATTGCTTCTTTCGTATCAAAAGCATTAAAAAACTGTTCTGATGAGGCAAAAAATATCTGCCCGCGAACTTTGTAGGTTCGACAGGAAGCGTTATCATCTTTACTGGATAAAACAACCACTAAACGACCCACTTTATGAGCAAAAAACAGCGAGGTAATCACAACCCCGACAAATACCCCATAGGCAAGATTATGGGTTGCCACCACGACGATGACTGTAGAAAACATCACAACATTGGAGGAAAAAGGATGTGTTTTTAAGTTTCTCAATGAATCCCAGGAAAACGTTCCAATGGATACCATGATCATCACAGAAACCAGGGCTGCCATTGGAATTTTAGATACCCAGTCATTTAAAAAGACCACCATAATCAACAGCATCATCCCGGCAGTCAAAGTTGATAACCGACCACGGCCACCGGATTTAACATTAATGACCGATTGACCGATCATGGCACATCCGGCCATTCCTCCTAAACATCCAGAAAATATATTAGCTAATCCCTGGGCCTTGCATTCTCTATTTTTGTTACTTTTGCTATCCGTTAAATCATCAACAATGGTTGCCGTCATCATTGATTCTAATAAACCAACCACAGCCAAACCGAATGCATAAGGAAAAATAATATTCAATGTTTCCAGATTAAAAGGAATATTTGGCCAAAGAAATACCGGCAAGGCATCAGGTAATTCCCCCATATCCCCTACGGTACGTACCGGCAAATGGAAAAATACTGCTAAGGCCGTCAAAACAAGAATAGCCACTAAAGGTGATGGTATGCTTTTATTAATGACTGGAAATAAATAAATAATGGCCAGTCCACCGGCTGTTAAAGCATAAACTTGCCATCCTACATGTAGTAATTCAGGCAATTGCGCTAGAAAAATGAGAATTGCCAGTGCATTTACAAAGCCTGTAACAACAGAGCGGGAAACAAAACGCATCAGACTGCCTAGATTTAAATAACCGGCAACTATTTGCAAAAGACCCGTTAGCACAGTTGTCGCAAGCAAGTATTGCAATCCATGTGTTTTGACTAGGGTCAGCATCAAAAGTGCCATGGCCCCAGTAGCAGCTGAGATCATTCCAGTGCAGCCACCTGTAAAAGCAGTGACAGTAGCTATGGCAAAGGAGGCAAATAAACCTACTTTAGGATCAACACCTGCAATAATTGAAAATGCGATGGCTTCAGGAATGAGTGCTAAAGCGACAACGATGCCTGCTAAAATATCGGCACGAACATTACCGAACCATTCGGTTCGCTTTGAGCATAAAAACATATCTTGGCGTTTCCTATTAAAATTAAATAAATTGAATTCACATGACCTCAAGCCATCATGTATAAAAACTATATTTAGAAAAATATTGTTGTTAGTTGTATTTACGATATGGTTATCTGGCTATGGTGGGGTCATCTAAAACTGCTGTGTATGTTATCAAGAAAAAAAGATGCGCACTGTACGCTATATTTTGACAGAAATAAAGGGGTGATATAAAAATATAATGATAAATTGCCGCTAAAGTAAATATATTGTGATGCCATATAAGGGATTGTGCATTGCAGAAATCAGATAAATTTTGTTACAATAGCCGCCTTGATTCATAAAAAACGAGGTCTCGACTCCAATGCGAATTATCTCTCAATAAATGCTTGGTGCGTTTTATACGCTGGCTTTATTTATTGTTGAGGTGGTTTATGTCGTTACTTTGTTCTATTCATCAATTATCTTTAATTTATCCTGAAAAAATTTGTTTTGAGCAATTTGATGCATGTATTTATGCTGGACAAAAGATTGCCCTCATAGGGGATAATGGCTGCGGCAAAACAAGTTTATTGCGTATGATTGCTGGACAAGACTCCATTCTTGATGGTGATATTCGTTTCAATCAAGATATACCTATTGGTTATGTGCCACAAATTCCGCCGGGGATGGATGGATTGAGTGGTGCAGAACGTTTTCAAAAAGCATTGTCAAAAGCTCTGTCAGTTCATCCGGAATTGCTAATTCTTGATGAGCCAACCAATCATCTTGATACAAATAACAGGAAGCAATTGCTGCAATTTTTGCAATATTATCCAGGCACATTATTAGTTGCTTCTCATGATAAGCAATTACTATCGATTGTGCCCAAGTGTTTGTGGTCTATTAAGAATAGCAAAGTTGAGCAGTTTGACGGCCAACATGAGGATTTTCTACGGGAAAAGGAAATACAATATGGCCAATTAAACGAGCAATTGTCTCAACTGGAAAAAAAGAAAAGAGCAGTTCATCATCAATTAATGAAAGAACAGAAGCGAGCAAAAAGCGCCAAAGAAATGGGTAAAAAATCCGTACAAAATCACAAATGGCCTACGATAGTATCTCATGCCAAAATGCATCGCGCTTCGATGACATCTGGCAAAAAAAGAAAGCAGGTTAAAGATAAGCGTGAAGATATCCTTGTGCAAATGAGTACATTGGATAGACCAGAAACCATTGAACCTAAATTCCATTTACTGTCGGGATTCATTTCTCATAAATCAGTGGTCATGATTAAAGACGGTATCGTGGGTTACCCGGAGAAAATGCTCAGTCATCGGATTAATATTCAATTGTGTGGTCAAGGACGTCTGGTGATTACTGGGGCAAATGGAAGCGGCAAGTCAACGCTGATTAAAGCCATAATGAATCAATCAGATGTGATTAGAAAAGGTGACTGGCAAGTACCTGAACCGCAGGATATTGGCTATTTAGATCAGCACTATCAACAACTTTCGCAATATGAGACAGTATTATCAACCCTCGAAACAACCCGGCCCGATTGGACGCACCAACAAATTCGCTCGCATTTAAATGATTTCCTCTTTAAATCAAATCATGTTGTCAATCAGTCTATTGATAGTTTGTCAGGCGGGGAAAAAGCGCGGTTATCTTTAGCTAAGATTGTTGCCAAGCCACCAAAATTACTCATTCTTGATGAGATGACGAATAATCTGGATGTAAGAACCCGAAATCATGTCATTCAATGCTTACAACAATATCCAGGTGCAATAATCGTCATTTCGCACGATGAAGATTTTCTTGAGCAAATTAATATTCAGGATTTTTTACATCTATGTACTCCCTGATGGCACAAAAAGTAGTGGCCTCCATGAATTTCCCTATAAAACTTATCGATAATATGAACTTGTGATGAGCTTAAAAGTTTTCTTTGTAAAAATATGAGTAGACTGCTCTATTCTCCAAAGGCTCTTCAAACCGAATTGATTCGAATGTTATAGGTTGATGAGAGGGAATTTTCCAGCCGACAAAGGCAAAAGGCGGGATAAGCATCTTCGTTTATGAAATTATTGTTGGGAAAGGTTTTTGTCAAAATAAAGTTGTATTTTGTTTATCAGCAAGACAGGATCTTCCTCAACCAACAACCTATCTTTGTAATTTGCATTTAAAAAACCCTCTTCAACGGCATGATCTAAAAATGTCAATAAAGGATTATAATAACCTTCTACATTAAATATAACCAAAGGCTTATTATGATATCCCAGATAAGCCCAGGTCATCATTTCAAAAAATTCATCCAGAGAGCCAATTCCTCCAGGCAGCAGGATAACCGCATCTGACAATTCTGCCATTAAAGCCTTACGCTCATGCATATTTTCTACTACATGTAATTTGGTCAATTTTTCATGAGCCAGTTCAACATTGACCAAAGAAATAGGCATCACTCCAATAACCTCACCGCCTGCTTTCAGATATGCATCAGCCAATATACCCATCAGCCCAACTTTAGCCCCCCCGTATACCAGGCCCAGCTTCGATTCTGCCAAAATGCCAGCTAATTTATGAACGGCCTTTGCATAACAATCTTTTTTACCCGCCCTTGAACCACAAAAAGCACTGATGTATCGCATTTTAAAATAAAATAGTTAAAAATATGATTATATACTAAATACACAGCTAAATTAAAAGTCCAATGGCAGGATGATTTAAAAATGAAAAAAAGCGCTATTCTTTTTCTACTTATTATTTTCGTTATCAGTGTAACTTTTTTCAGTTTACCTTACATGGGTATCAATGTTTCAATTGCTGAATTACTGGGAAGAACCGTTCCATTATTAAAAGCGGAAATCCCAAAAAATCTCCATCCACAAAGTGCCTTAAAACTGGAAAAATACATCCAGGGCCTCGATACACCAAGATTCATGTACATTACAAATGAGGGTGATTTGCTGGTTGCGGAACCGAATGAAGGTGAAATTTTATTTATCCCTTATAATCTACCTAAGCAACAGCAAACACTTGTCGATGGGTTGATAAAACCTCACAGCATGGATGTTCATCAAGGTTATCTGTATGTTGCAGAAGAAAATGCCATTGGACGAATTAAATTCAATGCACAGAGCAAATCAACAGAAGGTGCATATGAGAGAATAATAAAAAACCTCCCTGACGATGGAGGACACTGGACAAGAACGATTAAATTTGGGCCAGATGGTTTCGCCTATGTGTCCATTGGTTCTTCCTGCAATGCATGTCTTGAAAAAAATCCACTCAGAGCAACCATAAGCCGTTTTAAACCAGGTGATAAACAATTGACAATTTATGCAAAGGGACTGCGAAATTCCGTTGGTTTTGATTGGTCGCCAGAAAACGGTCAGCTGTATGCAACGGATAATGGGAGAGATTGGTTAGGTGATCATTTCCCTCCTGATGAACTTAATATCATTGAAAAAGATCAATTTTACGGTTGGCCTTATGCCAATGGCGATCGCGTGCCAGATCCTAAATTCGGCAAAGGGCATGAAGATTTAATCCAAAAATCTTTGCCTCCTGTGTTTAAGTTTGATGCTCACGTGGCGCCGCTGGGAATAACCTTTATCAAAAATCCAAAGTCCAGATTTTACAATAAAGCACTTGTCGCTTTGCATGGTTCATGGAACAGTTCTGTCAAGGTCGGTTATAAAGTGGTCGTTCTAGATTTTACCAATGGGCATATCAAGGAAGAAGATTTTATTACCGGTTTTCTGCAAAATGGCAAGGTTCGTGGTCGACCTGTTCATCTTGTGGAAGGAAAGAACAATGAGATTTATTTATCAGATGATTATAATGGTGTGATTTATCGTATTTTACCTCAGCAGTAAAGAATATAGGATGGCAAACCAGCTTTTAGATGTGGAGAGGCCTTAGGCATAAAGTGCTCATCTATGATCTGCTTCAATTTTTCAGCCGCACCGCTTTGAAAGATGCGACCGGTCTGTTCATAAAAAAAAGGTAGATATCTCCTGCGAAATTGATCACTTACAAATTCAGATCGTTCAGGAGTGATTAATTCTTGATAATCGACCATTGTTGAGTCTAGTTCCTGTGCAGCAGTTTCTAAAGCCTTGGCTTCAAACTGCTCCATGATGCTTACCCAGGTTGTTGTTGCTCCGTATTGGCCAAATGCTTTCATGAAGCCACCACGTTCTGATTTCAAGAATTTTTCATTGTTTTTAATGCTGTGGAATATTTTTTGCAGATCCTGATAATTTTTTACTTCTTCAAGGCGTTAAAGGCGACTATTTCATCGAGAGTTTTGCATTTGTCTATTTTTTTAATAACTTATCTTTTTCAGGATGTCCATTATTTTGCAAATTTGTTGCATTGGATAGAAACAAATCGAATTGTTGTTTCATAAACATCTTCTGGCGTTCGCACTTTATCACCGGGAACTCCCCAAACCTGCAGTAAACTAATCGCTGCCGCATAAATATCCATTCCCCTTTTATCTGCATCGTATTCTATCTTAGGATAGGTATATTGAGGTGTTTTCTCCATTAAAACGCCTTTATTTTCCATAGCAGCGGTATCAAGATCGATGATCTTCAGAGATTTTACCGTGTGCGTTTGAAAGTCCAGATCAACAATGATATTTTGCGATTTGATGTCTGTGTGAATAATGCCGCGATCATGCAGTTCCTTAGTGGCTTCCAGCAATTTTCTTGAAATAGCAAAGCGCATCGCTGTTGTGAGTTTCTTTTTATCCTTTATGACATCAGCCAGCGTTTTGCCTGCAATTAAGTGCATGATATTGTTGTAAAAATAATCTTTACTATTTGAGAGCTGTTCATAGACAACGCTTCCTTTAGTGTGTAAGGGATTATAAACAGCGCTAATCTCAGCAATGCTCTTAAATTTACTTTCCGCAGTATTTTCTGTGGCTTTTTCTATTGTTTCACCGAGGGTAAGTATATATTCTGGTCGGTGAATCTTAACCACGCGCTGATGTTGCGAATCTTCTTTGAAAATCGCTTTTTCTTCGTTAAGAATAACGGTTTCAGCCAGATAAACCTTCCCTTCGCCACCGCTGCCAATTTCCTTGATTAAAATTCGGCTGTTTTTTTCATTTTCTTTATAAATGGGATATTTCAGCTTAACCTGATATTCAATCTCATCAATGATCACAGGATAAGCATTGGACGTGGAAAAGTATTGTTCTTTCTCGGCTTTGCTTAGCAATTTGCCGAGAAGGATTGAATGTTCTTCAGATAATTTGGTAGGGTCTATCTTTATATTAGGCATAAGTAATTTTTTTAATTAAATATGCCCAATTATAGATCATTTTTATTAATTTAATATGATGTCAGTTTATTTTTAGACATCAATGTTTTCAGCTTCCAAAGCATTGCTTTCGATAAAATCCCTTCGTGGTTCGACGTGATCGCCCATTAGGGTAGTAAAAATTTCATCGGCGGCAACAGCATCCTCAATGCTGACTTGTAACATTCTTCTTGTTTCAGGGTCCATGGTGGTTTCCCATAATTGCTCAGGATTCATCTCACCCAAACCTTTATACCGCTGAATGCTCTGTCCACGTTTGGCTTCTTCCATCAACCAATCCAGCGCCTCTTCAAAGGCTTCTACTGACTGACTTTTCCCCCCACGTTTAACAACTGCACCTTCATCAACAAGATGAATCAATTTAACACCAAGATTAACCATTTCCTTGTAATCTTTAGACAAGAAGAATTCAGCATTAAATTTAATGATGTTTTCTGTCCCGTGTTGAGTCAGCGTTATCTGTGGTAAATAATGATTGTTTTCCTGATGATGATACACTTCCACACTGTATTTTTTTGACTTATGGCCTAATTGTTGCAAACTCTGATGAAGTTGATTAACCCAGTTAGCCATTTTTTCCTTATCATTGATGTCATCATTATACACTCCTGGCAAATAGCTTATCCTTTTAAGGACTTCTGCTGGGTATTTTCTTTTATATTTGCTAATGATTTTTTCAACGCGTCTGTATTGCATAACCAATTCTTCCAAAGCAGAAGAAGCAATAGGTGGGGCATCCGCAGCCGGATAAAACTCGGCACCTTCAATGGCATTTTTTGATAAATAATCATAAAGTGCTTCATCGTCTTTGATGTAATGCTCCTGCTTGCCTCGTTTTATCTTATAAAGTGGCGGTTGAGCTATATAAATATAACCTCGTTCAATTAGTTCAGGCATCTGACGGTAAAAGAAAGTCAATAATAAGGTTCGAATATGTGAGCCGTCGACGTCAGCATCGGTCATAATGATAATTCGATGATAGCGTGTTTTATCCGGATCATATTCATCGGGACCGATGCCACAACCAAGAGCAGTAATTAACGTAGCCACTTCCTGAGATGAGAGCATTTTGTCAAAGCGTGCTTTTTCCACATTCAGTATTTTTCCCTTAAGGGGCAAAATAGCTTGAAACTTGCGATCACGTCCTTGCTTGGCAGAACCGCCAGCCGAATCTCCCTCGACCAGATATAATTCGGATAATGCCGGATCTTTTTCCTGACAGTCTGCAAGCTTTCCAGGTAGACCAGCAACATCAAGCGCTCCCTTTCGTCGAGTCATCTCACGTGCTCGCCGCGCAGCTTCGCGAGCTCTGGCCGCTTCAATGATTTTACTGACAATGGCTTTGGCAATGGCAGGATTTTCCAAAAGAAAATCATTAAATTTTTCTGCCACAAGCGATTCAACCACTGATTTAACTTCGGATGAAACCAGTTTATCCTTTGTCTGGGAAGAAAATTTTGGATCAGGTACTTTGACGGATAAAACTGCTGTGAGCCCTTCCCGAGCATCATCTCCAGTCGTTGCTACCTTGGCTTTTTTGGCAAAGCCTTCCTTTTCAATGTAATTATTCAATGTGCGAGTCAAAGCCGCTCTGAAACCGGCCAAATGTGTTCCACCATCTTTTTGCGGGATGTTATTGGTAAAACAGAAAATGGTTTCCTGATAAGAATCATTCCATTGCATGGATAATTCAACAACAATATTATCCTTTTCACTGGACATTGCAAACACCATAGGCATAATGGCGTTTTTTTTGCGGTTGAGGTGTTCAACAAAAGCCCTGATCCCTCCTTCATAGCGAAAAGTATCCTGTTTTTCTGATCTTTCATCATGCAAATGAACACAAACCCCGGAATTTAAAAAGGACAATTCCCGCAGCCTTTTAGCAAGGATATCGTAATGAAATTCGATATTGGAAAAAGTTACAGGACTGGGCTTAAACCAAATCTGTGTGCCGGTGGTTTTAGATTCGCCAGTGATGGATAAAGGCGATTCAGGTATGCCATTATGATAATGTTGCTCATAGACATTGCCGTGTCGTCGTATAAGCAAATGTAGCTCTTCAGACAGGGCATTCACCACTGAAACCCCAACACCATGCAGACCGCCTGAAACTTTATAGGAGTTGTCATCAAATTTTCCGCCAGCATGAAGAACAGTCATGATCACTTCCGCAGCAGAGCGTCCTTCTTCTTTATGGATATCCACTGGTATGCCACGACCGTCATCTTTAACAGTTATCGATTCATCCGCGTGAATGGTGACAAATATCTCCTTACAATAACCTGCAAGTGCTTCATCAATGGAATTATCAACGACTTCAAAGACCATATGATGTAGCCCTGTACCATCGTCAGTATCGCCGATGTACATTCCCGGACGTTTTCGAACAGCGTCCAATCCTTTAAGAACTTTAATATTGGATGAATCATAACTGGCATCAACGCTCATTACCATTTTTCCCCGCTGCATAATATCCAGATAAACACCACATTCAACTTTTCCGCCCCATCTCGGACTCTTGAGACTGAATTAAGACGGGCTCACAATGTAGACCAAAAATAGATATTGTGGTCAATCACGATTTAAGAAAAGTCGGACGTTTAGTTTATACGATTTAAACCTATATTATATCATGATTTAGTTGGCTTTAATATTGAAAACAAACAAAGAACAAGAATTCTGATGATATATAATCCATTGATTTTCTTCTAACTGAAATCCATGACCACGGTATTTTTTAGATTAAAATCAAGTTACGCAGCTTCATCTTTTTTGCCTCTTTGGACGCATTTTGCAATTTCAAATGCTCATTTACTCTATGTAAACTGCGCTGTTAAATTCCAAAATGCGTCCAAATGTTCTAAAAATACAGCTATGTAAGATGAGTTAAAAATTGAGTAAATTGCAGAGGAAAACACAGTTTACAGGCAAGCGAGGTTCATTCAATTTGTTTCACGTGAAACATTTACTTTTTATTTTTCCTGACTCCATGTAAAAAGAGGAACATTTTGTGTTTAAACGCCCTTTAACTGAACTCAGCGAATCGATGGAGGTTAATATGACTTGTGCATCTAATGAAATCAGATAATCTATTATACCTTGTTGATGCTGCACGTCTAATTCAGCAGAAAAATCATCAAACAGATATAAACAGGATTTATTAATCAATTCAGCTTGAGACAATTTAAGAGCAATTAAGATCATTTTTTGCTGTCCTCTGGACAGAACCTGTTTTGCCGTATGTTCATTTATTTCAAAATAAATTTCCGCTTGATGTGCCCCATATTGGGTATACAAGCGTTGTTTATCACTGATAAAGTTTTTCTCTAACACCGTTTGCAAATCTGTCCCAGCTTCTTTTTTATCCCAGCCTTTATAATATCTGATCTCACAATGCACATTGGTTAAGCAGGACAAAACATCTATAAATCTGGCCTGCCATTTTTCAAAAAAGGATAAACGTCTGCTATGAAGCTGTTCAGCAAGCTCAGATAATTGTTTATCCCAAACCATAAAATCGCGATAGGAAGTGCTTGATTGCTTCAATAAAGCATTACGTTGTTTTAACACACGTTTATATTGATTCAGCAAATGAAGATAACTTTGTTTCACGTGAAACAGTCCCCAATCCAGTAAACGGCGACGAATAGATGGACCCGTGTCTATAATTTGAAAAATATCCTGATAAAAAACCTGGATAGGCAAGACATAGGCCAATTGGCTGCTTGAAGAGCAATAAGTATTATTAAATTTAACTAAAGTGGGCTTGGACAAGTTTTTCTGCACACTGATGGTATCGTTTTGAGTGGAGCGTGCAAATACTGTCAATGATTGTTCACCATAACGAATGATGGAAGAAATATCCTTGGAGCGAAAGGAATGCCCTGTTCCCAAGGTATATAATGCTTCAAGAAAGCTTGTCTTACCACTTCCATTGATTCCCTCTATAAAATTAATTTTTGGGTTTAAATGCATTCGCTGAGAGGAAATATTTCGCAAATTATGAATATGCAGCTCTGCAAGAATCATATTTTCATGGGCATTAGGATATATTGATAATGTTCATTATCAACAGACTCAATAAGAATACTGCTTTCAGTTGACAACATGGACAAACGAATTTGTCCTTCACCAAAATGATTCAATACGTCAAGAACATAACTGGCATTAAAACCAATCTTAATTTCATCTCCCTCGGTAAAGGCTTCCAGAGACTCAACAGCTTCTTCCTGCTCCTGGTTATTGGCAATTAAAGTTAACAATGAAGGTTGTAAATGAAGCATGACGGCTTTTGATTTTTCATGAGCAAGAATTACGATGCGAGACAAGGCTTTTTTAAAGCTCACACAATCAAGAACGATGCATTTGTCGTTGTTTTTAGGTACAGCTTTATTGTATGGAGGAAAACGGGCATCAATAAGCTTGGTTACAAAGGTAAATTGTTCAGTTTCAACACTAAAATGAGATTTTCCAGCAGAAATGGAAATACTTTCATCCGGGATAGAATGAAGCAAGCGCAGAAGCTCCTGAACCCCCTTGCGAGGGAGCAAAAAACGTTGATAGCTGTTATTTTCACAAATATATCTATTAATGGCCATTCGATGGCCGTCAGTGGCTACAGCGGAAATCATTTTTGCTTCAAATTCCAATAACAAGCCATTTAAAAAGATCCTGACATCCTGTTGAGACATGGCAAAATGGGTAGATTGTAATAATTGAAGCATGTTCTGCCGAGGAAGCGATAACTTTATGTCATTACACTCGTTTTCATTGGCAGGATAGTTGTCGGCAGGCAAAGTCGTCAGACGAAAACTACTACGACCTTCTTTAATGGTTAAAATATTATTATGTAAAGATAATATTGGTGTAGCATGCTCATCTAAAGAACGGATGATATCAATGAATTTTTTTGCCGGCACAGTAATGGTGCCGGAAGTTTGAGTAGATTCACAACAAACAGCGGCGCATATTTCAATTTCAAGATCGGTCGCTGTGATAAAAAGTTGCTTATCTTTAAGCTTCAGTAAAAAATGAGTCAATATGGTGAGGGATTGCTTTTTATCAACGGCACCTGCAACGGTCAAAAGTGGAGCAAGAAGATCAGCTTTTTTTATTGACAACTCAAACACGATTCTTTCTCACTAAGATGATAGTATTCTCATTAAATTTTTATAATCTTCTGCAAAATCATTTTCATCTTGAACCAGTTCCTTGACTTTACGACAGGCATGAATCACTGTCGTGTGATCCCTTCCACCAAAATGATCACCAATCTCAGGCAGGCTGTGATTGGTTAATTCTTTTGCCAGAGCCATTGCCATTTGTCTTGGTCTGGCAATGGAACGACTGCGTCGTTTGGATAAAATATCTGCGACTTTGACTTTATAATATTCTGCAACGGTTTTTTGAATATTTTCAATGGTCACTAATTTATCTTGAAGCGCCAGTAAATCCCGTAAGGCTTCATGGACAAATTCAATGGTAATAAGTTTACCTGTAAAATGAGCATTGGCAATCACCCTTCTTAATGCCCCTTCAAGCTCCCGCACATTAGACCTTATCCGTTTCGCTATAAAAAAAGCCACTTCATAAGGGAGCTCAATTCCTGATTGTTCTGCTTTGGAAATAAGAATGGCCACTCTCGTTTCCAGTTCAGGAGGTTCTACAGCAACCGTCAATCCCCAACCAAAACGTGATTTCAAGCGTTCTTCCATTCCCTCAATTTCTTTGGGATAGCGATCACTGGTTAATATAATTTGCTGCTGTCCTTCCAGCAATGCATTGAAAGTATGGAAAAATTCTTCCTGAGAGCGATCTTTTCCGGCAAAAAACTGAATATCATCAATCAGCAAGGCATTAAGTGAACGATAATAGCGTTTGAATTCATTGATAGCATTGGTTTGTAAGGCTTTAACCATATCAGCCACGAAACGCTCCGAATGCAAATAAAGAACTTTCGCTTCAGGATTATTCTTTAAAATGGCATTGCCAATCGCATGCATTAAATGTGTCTTACCTAATCCAACCCCCCCATAAATAAACAAAGGGTTGTAAGCATCACCCGGTCGCTCGGCAACCTGCATGGAAGCAGCCCGAGCCAGCTGATTGGAGTTGCCTTCAACAAAGCTTTCAAAAACAAATTTACGATTTAAATGAGAACTCTTATAGTCAGATGCCTTTTTAATCAACGGCTTAGCGGCAGAATCAGAACTTAAAGGTTCAGTTTTATCTTTAATCGTTTCAGATATTTTTGTGCTACCAATTTCAATGGCAACGGTTTTAATATTCTCACCACTGATTTGGTAAATGATTTCCTCAATCCGGGGGAAAAAGTTTTTTTTAACCCAGTCAACAACAAATCGATTTGGTGCAAGCAGAAGTAAACGCTGCTCTTCTGTTTGAGCCTGCAGTGGGCGTAACCAGGTATTAAATTGTTGTGCAGGATACTCTTCTTGCAACAGACTCAAGCACTTCTGCCAAACATTCGCAGACACAAAAAAGCTCCTCAATAAAAAGCGGAAAATCAAAAATACTAATTCATTATTTTATAGATAATGCCACCGAAGAACACTTCCGGCAAGTCATGTTTAAAATGGATTACCCATAATCTTATAAAACATCCATTAGAACATGTCATCCATTTCAGGCAGCTTATTCGTTTAATTTGTACAAATATCAGACTGAACTTATTAAATAAGGTCGGTTATTCATCTCAGAAATGGTATGGATAACACATCCTAATGTTAAAGATAAAATCATCAATATTTTCCCAAAAGCGATCATTCCATATGAAGCAAATGTTAAATCATTGCTGATAAGAACAATAATAAAGTTCCTTTGAGATCCATTAATAATTTAAGTGGAAAATAAATCGTGGATAACTATGAAATAATATAAAGGATAACCTGCGTTTAACTCAAGCAATAAATAAGAATAAAAAAATCATTAAGAATTTAACCTTAGGATACCAAGGGATTACACACAAAATTCATTCTAAGTTAACCGCCATGAAATTCATTAAAAAAATAAAATTATCCACAAGGATAAACGACCTAATAATAAACGTGAATTCGATATAACTGGTCAAACGACAGCCACGAATGTTTTTTCAATATTCAAGGAAGGTTTCTTTGGCTTAAGTGCATAAGCTGCCAAACCAGCCAAGATATTGACCATAAAATTAAAGACAGAACGATGCCTTGAGTGTTCGATATTTGAAATATTTTTTAATTGGTCAATAACAGATTCAACAATGACTCTTTTTCTCAGCAGGACTTTGTCAAAGGCATCGAGCACTTTTTGCTTCATATTTTTTCTGACTTTGGTCAGTAGTTGCAAGCCTCTTTCAGCAAGTTTCTCGGTCAGATTTTGGGAAATATATCCCTTATCTCCAATCATTTTACCCAACAGATTTTTACTTAAATCGGGCACAACCGTTCGGTCATCTGTTCGGCTTGAGGTTATTTTAAAAGCCATTAGCTCACCTTTATCATTGGCCACCAAATGAAGTTTAAAACCAAAATACCATCCCATAGTTGATTTGGACTTCTCCGCTAACCCCTTAAATGTTTTATTCTGTTGCGCTCTTTTAACGTGGCAGACCTCAATAGGGGTTGAGTCTACGAAATAAATGCCAGTTAGAGTCTTTGATTGATTGTGGCAAAATGCCGTTAATGGCACTATACAAGATGGCATCAGCTCAGTCATTCTGCTATAGCTGACCAGTTTTGGGAAATAGGGACGTAAATCTTTCTGCAAAACATAAGAATAATAGCTTTTGAAGTTTCGATAATTGGATTGGTGGTAGTGTATCACTATCGTCATTATTTCGGACATAGACAGGCTACAGGGTTTCTTCCTGACTTTGCCTGAAATATTTATAAGTTGCTGCTCAAAGATTGGTAAAAACTTTTGACAAAAATCATCGACAATACAGAATAATTCGACTAACTTATCCATTCCAGGCCTCTTGTATCCTATTACTGTTCTTAGAAAAAACAAATAAGATCACAAAAGGTCTGGGTTTTCAATATATTTTCTCTTTGCAGGATAATCCTTAAACAGTTACATCGAATTCACGTTAATAATAAATAAAATATAAATTAATAAGTTTATATTTATGATAAGCGAATGATAATGCCATGGGTAACCTACATATTTAATTTTAGAGATTGAAATATAAATATGCATAGCTGAAATCTTTTATGATTGAGCAAAATCAAAGCGAGAGTTAAGTTTGCTGAGCCTTTCTTATTCACAACAAGGATGGATAAATCGTGAATAAGCTAAATAAATCATTGCTTGGAATAAGCCTAGGAACATTATCCACAATAACTAAGACAAAACATACAGTACTTGTTGACAACTTTGTTTTTAATATAAGTAATTGATAATTATTAAAAAAAACAACTTATCCCATTAAGTTTCATTGCTTATAATAAACATAAAGTTATTTAATTTATTTTATTATAATTACAGCACGAAGAACTTGAAAAACATCCGTTTTCCAGGAAGCCATTTGTATGTTTCTATTTGACAGCTTTAACAAAGTTAACTATCATTCCCTGCTTCTAAAATTTTTTACAGGTTTATCATGAAACGTACTTTTCAACCCAGTAATTTGAAACGCAAACGCGATCATGGATTTCGTCAGCGCATGTCTACTCGCGGCGGCCGCTTGGTTTTAAAGCGTCGACGAGCAAAAGGACGAAAGCGTCTGTCAGCCTAAGTGTACGAATTTAAAAAATCCGACCGGTTGTTAAAAAAATCGCAATACGATTATGTTTTTGCAAATGCAAAAAAAATAGTGACCTCAAATTTTATTGTTCTTTACAGAGAAAATACAATTGGTCATGCAAGGCTGGGACTCGCCTTATCTAAAAAAGCGGTCCCGAAAGCGCATGACAGGAACAGAATTAAACGATTGTTAAGAGAAGCTTTTCGCAAGACAGATTTACCGGCAGTAGATATGATTTTTTTAGCGAAGCCTAGGGTTTCCAAAGTTAGCAACTCAGAGGTTCTGAGCAATTTAGGTAAGATATGGCCTCAATTAATACAATGTTAAGACGAGTTATTTGCTTGCCCATTCGATTATACCGTTATTTTTTCAGTCCTTTCGTTGCAGCCAGCTGTCGTTTCTACCCCAGTTGTTCGGAATATGCATTAACTGCTATTCAGAGGTATGGCGTACTTCGAGGCGGATGGAAAACCATTCAACGTCTGGCAAGATGTCATCCCTGGTCAAAAGGCGGTTACGATCCTGTTTTACCCAATGATGAGAGTTATTAATGGATATACGACGCGTTATTTTATATGCTGCACTAGCCATTACCGTGTATTCACTATGGAATGCCTGGCAAATAGATTATCCTAAGGCTCCAACCCCTGAAGTAAAGCCTGAAGTGAATATCAGTTCTGATGGTCATCTGCTGCCGCAGGAAACCACTGGCGAACATCAGCATCTTCTTTCTGATGTTCCTGTGAAAACGTCTGAAAAAAGTACAGAGGAGATGAGTGGGAGACAGGTGGTTTCAGTTGAAACAGATGTACTGAATTTAAAAATAAACCTGACTCACGGTGATATTGTCTTTGCTCAGCTGTTGGATTATCCGGTCAGTGTTGAGGAGAAAGACAAGCCCATTACTTTATTAAAAGACAAGGCGCAAGAACGTTATGTGGCGAATAGCGGGCTTCTGGTTTCTCAAAACCAGACGATTAAAACGGTTAAAATTAACTATAATACGGCTAAAGAGGAATATCGCCTGTCTCCGGGACAAAAACAACTGACCGTGATCTTGCAGGGAACAACTGAGAATGGATTGCAGGTTAAAAAGGAATTTATCTTAACTCGTGGCAGTTATCTCATAAAAGTCAGATACACTATCGCTAATGAGGGTGAGGAAACATGGAAAGGATACATGAACACTCAGCTTCTGAGAAGCTCACCTAAAGAAGATAAATCAAGTATTTTTCATATCGGTTCATACACAGGAGCCTCTTACTCCAACCCAGGGGAACAGAGATACCAGAAGGTCAGTTTCAGTGAAATGAGCAAAAAGAATCTGAATGTGGATGCTAAAGGCGGTTGGATTGCCATGCAGCAACATTATTTTCTCAGTGCCTGGGTCCCTGAGCCTAATCAGAAAAATAAATTTTATACACGCTCTGTGGATGATGACTATACCATTGGTGCCGTAACTCAACCGATTTCTGTTAAGCCTGGTGATGAGAAGGAAATTGCCTCGAGGCTCTATATTGGACCGGAAATTACCAGTGTATTAAATCAAATATCACCTACCCTGGATATGACCGTGGATTATGGCATTTTATGGTTTCTCTCATCGATATTATTTTCATTAATGAAAATGATTTATAACCTAGTGGGTAACTGGGGATGGTCCATTGTTCTTGTGACGGTTTTAATTAAACTGGCTTTTTATCGCCTGTCTGCCACGAGTTATCGTTCAATGGCCGGTATGCGTAAGTTGCAACCTAAACTTCAGTCCATTCGTGAGCGTTATGGTGATGATAAGGCTAAAATCAGCCAGGCTACCATGGAACTCTATCGCCAGGAGAAGGTGAATCCCTTGGGTGGATGTTTGCCTATTCTTATTCAAATACCTGTTTTCATTGCTCTATACTGGGTATTACTGGAAAGTGTGGAACTGCGCCAGGCACCTTTCATTTTATGGATAAATGATTTAGCAAGCCCTGATCCTTATCATGTCTTACCGATTATCATGGGCGCGACCATGCTTATTCAGCAAAAGCTTAATCCTGCACCGCCAGATCCCATGCAAGCAAAGGTCATGATGTTCCTGCCTATTCTTTTTACGGCATTGTTCTGGAATTTTCCTTCGGGTCTGGTGCTGTACTGGATCGTGAATAATACCTTATCCATTCTGCAGCAGTGGTACATTACCCGTAAATACAGCGATGACAAGCCACGGAAGAAGAAGCTGGTCGCTGCCAATAAATGATGGAAACGACCATTGTTGCAGTTGCTACACCGCCAGGGCGCGGTGGTGTGAGCATCCTTCGAATCTCCGGGCCTCAGGCGTTGGCTATCGCTGGTCAGATCTGTCAATTGAATAACATCCAACCAAGAACGGCTTATTTTACCGGTTTTTATCAACAGAACAGGCAGTTGATTGATCAAGGCATCGCTCTTTATTTTAAAGCCCCCCATTCTTTTACAGGTGAAGATGTTATTGAATTGCAGGCTCATGGTTCTCCTGTCATTATGGATATGTTGCTTAAGGAGTGTGTTCAGTTAGGCGCAGAATTGGCAAAGCCTGGTGAATTTTCCGAGCGTGCTTTTTTAAACGATAAAATGGATTTATCACAAGCCGAAGCCATTGCCGATTTGATTCATGCCAGCTCCGAAACAGCGGCAAGAATGGCACTGCGTTCCCTACAAGGTGATTTTTCCAAAAAAATTCATGCCTTAAATGAACAGCTTGTTCATCTTAGAATGTATGTAGAAGCCGCCATTGACTTTCCTGAAGAGGAAATTGATTTTTTAAACGATGGTAGAATCTCTTTAATGCTAGAGACTGTTTTAACTGAGCTGCAATCCATACGTGCCCAGGCACATCAAGGGACTCTTCTTAGAGAAGGTTTATCGGTCGTGATAGCCGGCCGCCCCAATGCAGGTAAATCGACCTTGATTAATCATCTTGCAGGAAAAGAGGTGGCGATTGTTACCGATGTGGCTGGTACCACTCGTGATGTGATGCGCGAGCACATTTTACTTGATGATATTCCCATACATATCATTGACACAGCCGGTATCCATGACAGTGCGGATCAAGTGGAAAAAGAAGGTATTCGGCGTGCCTGGCAGGAAGTCTCACGTGCCGATTGCGTTTTGCTGGTGATTGATCTTGCAGCTGATGAACCCTATGCCTTATTGACTAAAGAGGTAAAAGCAGCTTTACCTGAACATGTTCCTGTCATTACCGTTTTTAACAAAATTGATAAAATGAAACTTAATGCAAAAGTAGAAAGGAATCAGATTTATCTCAGCGCCAAATCCGGTGAAGGTTTAAATGCTTTAAAACAGAAAATAAAAGACATTGCCGGATATCAGCCAGAAGAAGGCCAGTTTTTGGCAAGGCGGCGTCACCTGCAGGCTTTGGATGAAGCTAAACAGTTGCTGATGAATGGACAAAGGCAGCTTAGTGAGCATAAGGCCGGCGAATTGCTGGCAGAAGATTTACGCCTGGCTCACCAGGCATTGGGAGAAATTACCGGAGAATTCACTTCGGATGATTTATTAGGAAAAATATTTTCCAGTTTTTGCATTGGAAAATAAAAAATTTAAAGAGTGCTGAGTTTATACTAATTTCTCCATCGTCTGATCAAATCCAATCAACCTGAAAAAAATAGAAACAAAAAGTATTGTGCTTTATTTTCTTTCATGTTAGTTTTAAATTTGACTTTATGCGCTATTTGTGGGTTTGATTATGGGAAATTATAAAGCTACTGACTTTGTAAGGCATAGATCAGAATTTTTTCAAGCCTATCGTAAACCTGTCAAGCCAGAGTTAGACAGCCATCAAGAAGATATTCATATCGATTGGGAGCAAACTGTTGAAACTTGGGCGAGCAGAAGAGATTATTCTTATTTACATAAACATCGTCATCAAATTATCCAGGAATTCAACGATCTTTATGCCAGCCTTGAAAAAAAGAAAAATGCAGGCTTAGCATTTTGGTATTATTGTATTTATTGTTCCCATCTTCTGGAAAACTATTACTTAGCCTATGGTCAAAAAGGAAAAGCAGAGGATCAAAAAAAATTAAGAGCACAAATTCTTGCTCGTCTTCATCCAAGCGAGGAGTCAGGCAGTGAAAAGGAAGGTTTCTTCCATTCTTTGCGCAAGCAATTTACTTCTGGTTTCCGTGATTTAGTGAGCACCCCGGTTCATGCTTCCAAAATAAGAGACAAGGCCGGAGAGGCGAACATTTGGAGGATATACTGGGTTTTTTGCCGTTTTATGCTTAAAACCGGTTTAACCATGAGTCGTGATGCCCAGTTACTGGATAAACTCGATGAACTTTTAGGCTCTCACACCGATCTTGACGGTATCTTTGCTGCATTTGATAAACCGGCGATGGTATTAAATGTCTTAAGTGTCGGGTTTTTTGCCGCCCGCTTTATGATCAACGCGGCTCAAATTGTCAAACATACTTTTTTCCCTTCAAAAGAAGAAAAAAAAACCAGTGCATGGAGACGTTTTAAGGCCGAACTGGATAAAAGACATGCCGATATGGTAAACCATGGGGTTTGGGCTGCGGTAAATTTTGTAACCAATTTCAATACCCTTTGTCATATCTCAGCACCTGTGGCAGGTTGGATCACAGCCGGCTTTCTAGTGTTTGATATTGCCACCTTACTTTATGTTCGAGAACGTGCCAAAAAACAATATTTACAGAAACGTGCTGATTATAATCATTTAATTAAAGATTATAATGTTAAAATTATAGAGCTTGAGAACATCGATAAAGAGACTTTGAGTAAAGAAGAGCTAAAAAGAACACTTGATTCACTCAATTACTATCATTCACAAAAAAAGATGCTGGAACAGCAAATTGAAGCGTTGGACATCAGCTGGAAAACAAAAAGTGCCACTTTACATTTCTTGGCTGTGGCAACGGTCCTTTTAGCGACAGGATTTGCCTTATCGATGCTGCTCAGTCCACCGGCTGCGGTCCTTGCCTGTTATTTTGTATGCATAGTGGGTATTGCCATGTACCTTTCGGAAAAATCTTATTCCGCTTATAAGGAAAAAAGCCTTGCTCTGGAATATGCTAAAAAACGAGGCGATCCGGAGATCAAAGAACTGGAAAAAGCCTGTAAGGCTGCAAGAAATGAGTTTATCTTCTCCTTGGTGAAAAATACCGTTGTACCTTCTTTACTGATTGCCACTTATGCCGTTTGCTGGCCTGCTGCTGTGGCATTGACGGTCTTATTTGTCGGCTATGAACTCTTTCAGGCTTATCGAAGGCATCGTCAGTCACAAAATAAAGCCATGGAAAAGCCTCTTTTAGAGGATACTGATAATAAAATGCTGGAAAACAGCGAAAAAGGAAAGGAAATAGAGGATGAAGACTTGGATAATCAATGGCGAGTTGTGTAGGCATAAAGAATGAATGTTATTTTGCGAAAAATAAATCCATTCTGATAGATGCTATTTTAAAATGGTTTTATATTGATCATTATTTGTCAGGCCATTATAATCTGCACCTTCTTAAAAAATAGAGATGCAGAACCATGAAATTAGAACGCATGATTGAATTAATTGAAAAGAATGGATTTGAGGAAGTAATAAAAAGTAAAAAAGGAATGGGTATATTTGAAGGCAGAGAGGTTCTTCATTTTCAAAAAAACTCAAGCCGATACCTTTCACCGGAAGTCATACAGCTAGGTGTATCTCCAGCAGATAAAGAGGATGTCCTTCCTGTTTTCACAAAGAATGTGTCGCAAAAACTGCGTGACGATATATATAACCTCATGAAAAATCCAAGTGCAGAACTGGAGCATTCCGCTTTAAACCCTGCTTGTTTATAAAAAGACCTAACAACCCCGGCTTATTATTCACTGTGCTGCGTAACATGAGTTATCCAACAAATATCCTTGTGGAATAATAAGCCCAATTTTACGCTTGCATTTTCAAGGCTGTTTTATAGATCTCATTTTTATTGACTAGTGTAATTTGGCTGGTGAGGTCAACGGCTTTTCTAAGCGGTAACTCGTTCATTAAACGTCGTAAGATCGTTTCATATTCCCTGGCTTTCTCTTCCCGGGGAGCGATGATGATGACAAATTCACCTTTTTGATGAGCTGGATCAGCTTCTAACCAGCAAAGGATATCTTTACTTTGACCATCCACAAACCGCTCATGGGTTTTAGTTAATTCTTTAGCCAATACCATTTCACAATTTTCACCAAACACCTCGCCCATGTCTTTGACAGAAGCTTTGATCCGATGGCTGGACTCATAAAATATCAGGGTGTGGTTGATGGAACTTAACTGTTTAAGTTTTTCTATCCTTGCTGTCTGCTTTGCCGGCAAGAAACCGGTGAAGGTAAAGCTGTCACAAGGAATGCCTGCAGCAGATAAGGCGCTAATCAAAGCACAAGGACCAGGTATAGGTGTAACCAGGATATGGTGTTTTTTTGCCAATCTAACCAAAGGAAACCCTGGGTCGGAAATTAAGGGAGTTCCGGCATCGCTGATAAGGGCAGCGGACTGGCCTTTTTCCAGTGAAATTAAAAGTTGCTGGCTTTTCTGTGTTTCATTAAAAGCGTGCAACGAGGTTAATGGTTTTTTGATGCCGAAATGTTGGAGCAGTGTTTGTGAATGGCGGGTATCTTCGGCAATAATAAAATCCACCGACTTTAAAACGCTTAATGCACGCAGGCTGATGTCATCAAGATTGCCAATCGGTGTTGCAACAATGTAGAGCGAACCTGAATTTATTGATTGAAGGTTTGTCATGGTTTATCCTCTTTCGTTGTTGCCTTAGTGAGCGTGCCTTCATGTTAACTGATTTTTTCAATTATCGTTTTTTGCTTTTATTATTTTTGTTTGCCCTTTGTCAATGTACAAAGGTTTCGGAAAGCCATTTGCAGGTGAACCAACAGTTAGCTTCACCGTATACCTTATCGGCGGTAACTTACCTGGATATGGCCAACCAACAGGAAGGTAACGATAAACAAAGCAGTTTAATCATGGCTGCCGGTCGCATGATCCATGATGGTCATTGGCGTAAGGGCCTGGATATTTTAACACAAACATCTTCCTTAACGATGGAGCAGACTAACGAAAAATATCTTTTGCAGGCAAAGGTGGATCTAATGCGTGAACGCCCGCAGGCAGCGATTCTTAAATTAGCCAGCATTCACAAACATCATCAACTTCCTCTATATCACCAAATTCAATACCATGAAATGCTTGCTCAAGCTTATCAGTCCTCAGGTAAGGAAATTGAATCAGTCAGCGAACGCATCAAGCTGGAACGTTTGCTGCCAGATGAAGCGAGTCGCGAAAATAATCGCAGAGCTTTATGGTTATCACTGAGCAGATTACCGATTGGTGAATTAAATGCGCTTGCTGCGGAAACCGTTGAGGATAATGAGCTTCAAGGATGGATACAGCTTGCTGTTATACCGCGACAATACAAGGATGATTCTGCATCGATGATGCGTGTTGTGCAGGAATGGCTGGAAGAACATCCCCAACATCCTGCCCATCAGATATTACCCGGTTCATTAAGCCAGCTCGCTCGCAGAATGTATACAAAACCCAAACAGGTGGCTTTATTGCTACCTCTGAGTAGCACTTTAGCAGGTCCTGGTAAAGCGGTAAATGATGGTTTTATGGCTGCTCGTAAAGCCAGTGATGATCCGATGAATGTTCGGCTATATGACACAGACAAAGCGCCGGTAGACCAAATTTATCAGCAAGCCTTAATGGAAGGTGCAGATTATGTGGTTGGGCCTTTAAGCAAATCAGACGTGGCCATCATTGCCGCTTTGAATCATCCAGTTCCCACTTTGTTGTTAAATGATCCGGATTCTTTTGTTAAGGAAAATGCTTATGTTTTTGGTTTATCACCTGTTAATGAGGCAAAACAGGTAGCTGCCAAAGCACGTCAGAACGGCAATACACAAGCTTTGATCATCTCACCATCCGGTCATTGGGGTAAGGAGGTTACCTCAGCTTTTACCCGTCAATGGGAAATGAATGGCGGGCGGATTGCTGATACCTTGTATTATGAGCAAAACGAGGATATGAACATTCCCATTCGCAATTTTTTACAGATTACTCAAAGCCAGGCACGTGGAAAGCAGTTAAAAAAATTATTCGGCAAGCGTTTGGAAATCGTTCCAAGACGCAGACAGGATTTTGATATGATTTTCCTGCTGGCTTATCCTGGAAAAGCCCGTCAAATTGTGCCTTTGCTTAAATATTACTATGCGGGTGATGTGCCTATATATGCTACTTCAAGTGTCTTTGCCGGTACTGCGGATACCATGAAAGATCGTGATTTAAACGGTGTGATTTTCTGTGATATGCCCTGGGTGTTTACACATCAGGCAGGACACAGAAACTGGCCTGAACAATTGAACAGTTATAATCGGCTCTATGCTTTGGGGATGGACAGTTATGCTTTGGCAACTCAGTTAAATCAGCTCATGCTCTTTCCGACAATGGGAGCCAGTGATAGCAGTGGTATATTGTATTTAAAAGGACCGCAACAGATTGCACGTATTCTTGAATGGGGGCAAATCAGACAAGGTTTAGCTGTGCCCTTGGAAAAAACAGCTTAAGGGAATTTACCTGGTGAAGAAAAACATAATAGCAAATACTAAAAAAGAAGGTGAAAGGGCAGAACGTCTGGCAGAACATTTTTTAACCACTAAAGGGCTCAGAAAGCTTGCACGCAATTACAGCTGTCGATTTGGGGAAATTGATCTGATTATGCAAGATGGAGACTCTATTGTATTTATTGAAGTCAGAGCCAGGAAGTCTTGTCAATATGGTGGGGCCATTGCGAGCATTACCTATGGCAAACAACAGAAAATTATCCATGCTGCCCGCCATTTTTTAATGGTAAAAAACATAGCTGAAAAGTATCCTTTACGTTTTGATGTCGTCAGTTTTGATGGCGAGCCACCGAAATTAAACTGGATTAAGGACGCATTTTCTGTGAATTAAATAACTGACTCGCAGCTTCGTCTTTTTTGCATTTTTGGACGCATTTTGAAATTTTAAATGCTCATTTACTCCATGTAAACTGCGCTTTAAAATTTCAAAATGCGTCCAAATCTTCTAAAAAATACTGTGCTGCGTAACATGAGTAACTGAGTAATGAAATAGATCGAAATGAGAGGTAAACAGTGAATATGGGGCAAACGGTAGAACGGGTTAAACATCTTTTTGGTGTCAGTATTGAAACAAAAATACTTGCGGCTGATCATTTGTCTGAATCCATTGGCAAGGCCGCTCAGAGACTGATTGATTGTCTTTTGAATGATGGTAAAATTTTAATTTGTGGTCATGGCGGTTCTACTGCAAACTGCATGCATTTTTCTGCTTCCATGCTGAATCATTTTGAAGTGGAGCGTCCTTCATTACCCGTGATTAATTTATGCTCTGAGTTATCGTCTTTGACTTCTTTTGCCAATGATAATAAATATGAGCAGGTTTTTGCCCGACAAATTCTTGCTTTTGGCCAGGAAAGCGACGTCCTTTTAATTTTAACGACCTCGGGTAATTCCAACACCATGCTCAACGCTCTTCATGCCGCTGATGAAAGAGGCATGGATACCATAGCTATGAGTGGTCGGGATGGTGGAGTCCTCGCCAATCATCTTGGACCGGAAGATATTGAATTACGTGTCAGTGCTGATAATCCGGCGAGAATTCGAGAAGTGCATTTATTTATATTGCATTGTTTTTGTAATCTTATCGATCAGGCATTGTTTGGTCAGGTATCAGGATAAACCGTGAAAATAAAACATTTGCTCTTGCTCTTTACCTGTGTGTTGCTCACAGGTTGCCTTGTTGCTGTCGTTGCCGGAGCAGCTGCCGGCATGATTGTCTACGATAGACGGGATGTTTCAACAATTGAACAGGACGCTCGTATTTTTCACCAAACGCGCACGGATATTGTAAAAGATCCGCAATTCGCCGACTCAAGGATACTGGTGACCAGTTTTAATCGCGTGGTTTTGCTCGTTGGGCAAACCCCTTCCGCCTCATTGCGCGTTAAGGCTGAAAAAATTGCCCGAAATGCACCGGATGTTTATCGTGTATATAATGAGATCAGCATCAATGAACCAGTTCCCTACTCTCAACGTACACTCGATAGTTGGATTACAGGTCAGATACGAAGCCAGATGCTGGTTAAAAAAGGATTGCGTTCGGGTTCAATTCGTATTGTAACGGAAAATGGAGTGGTTTATCTGATGGGCATCGTAACGCCACAACAGGCGAATCTTGCCGTTGACGTGGCCAGGCGCGTGGAAGGAGTTCGCAAGGTTGTTAAAATTTTCCAATATATTCGTTAATGCCTCGCCCTTTTACAGAAAGAGGTACTAGACACCTATGTATAAATATGGATGTTTTATTACCATGGTCATGGTTTGTGGAGTTTTAAATGGCTGTTTAGGCACTGTGTGGACCGGTGCCAACCTTATTTATGATCGACATAATATTTATAAAAAATTCAATGACTATCATTTGAGCACCAAAGTGAATCGTGCGCTTTTTCATGACAAGGCGTTCAAATCATCTGTCTGTTCTGTTGATGTGGCCGTCTTTAATGGTGATGTGTTACTGGCTGGACATGTTCCTACACAGAAGCTGCGTGAGGAAGCCCAGTTACGTGTTGAGCAGATCGGAGGATATCGACGCTTTTTTAATTTGCTCAGACTGGCCGACAGCTTACCTCAACGTGCCTATGACAGCTGGATAACGGCTAAAATCCGCAGTCAGATTATAGCCGACAGCGAGATTAATCCAAATGCATTTAAAATTGTGACTGCCGATGCGGTTGTCTTTATCATGGGGGATGTCAGGCCAAATCAGGCCCAAAAAGTAACCACTATTGCAAGACATACTTCCGGTGTCAAGAAGGTTGTAAGAATATTGAAATATTATACATACCAGGATAAGTTGGTGGCCTGATGAGCATCAGGCCGTTTTTCATCCGTCCGGACCAGGAAGTGGCTAACCTGGAGGATTAATTAATCTTATCAGTGGAAATGGCCTTTATCCAGTCGTTTTCGGATTTTTCGCAATTTATATTTTTTTAATAAACCAGTTGAGTTTGAAGAAGGAGCCATTTCATTCATATTCCTTGTACTATTGCAAGGATGGGAGGGATAATGTTTTCGATAAGGATGATGGCTTTTATCATGCTTGTGTTGATACCCATCTCCATAACGATGAAGCATTTTTTCTCGCAGACTTGCAACGGTTCGTTGAGCTTTTTCGGACATAAAACCTTCCTTATTTCGTAATTAATGGCAAATTAATATTTAATATGTGCAATTTATATTCTTTTTTAGTAATTATAGTTGGTTAAATAATATTCTGCCGTTGCTAATTGATAAGGATTAACTTATAATTCGCGCGTTAGAAATTAGGTGCAATGTGAGAAAACAATATCGTGCACAGATCGTAGTACGTGTATTTTTAATCCAAGCAGTACTTACTTTGATCATGGCTGCGATATGGTTTGTAACTGATGGATTGAATGCGGCCTACTCCTCAATGCTGGGCGGCTTGGTTTGTATTATTCCAAATGTCATCTTTGCGGGTCAGGCATTCAAGTATCAGGGGGCACGTGCAGCGAAAAAGATCGTTCATAGTTTCTATAAAGCTGAGGCACTAAAAATAGCAATGTCTATTGTTTTGTTTGCCACAGTGTTTATAATGTGCGATATCAAACCGTTAGCGTTTTTTATCACCTATATATTGGTGCAAATGTCACATTGGTTTGCGCCTTGGGTTGTCATTAACAAATACAATAGGCCAGAAAGTGACTGAAATGGTATCAAGCACAAATTATATTAAACATCACTTAACCTATCTGACATTCGATTTGAAGAATATGCAGCTGGGTGGTAATGGTGGATTCTGGACCCTTAATCTGGATACCCTCTTTTTTTCCTTTGTTCTGGGACTAATTGTCATTTTCTTAATGTATGCCGGTGCGCGCAGAGTATCTACCGGAGTTCCTGGTAAGTTACAGAATTTCGCTGAGTTGATGCTTGAGTTTGCTGATGGTCAGGTAAAGGATTGTTTTCATGGGCGTAACAAGTTAATAGGCCCGCTTGCGCTCACTATATTTATGTGGGTCTTTTTGATGAATTTTATGGATATCGTTCCTGTCGATTTATTATCTGATATCGCACAATTGATGGGATTGCATTATTTGAAAGTCGTACCTACAAACGATTTAAATCTGACATTTGCACTATCTTTGTCTGTTTTTTTACTTATTATCTTCTACAGTATAAAAATTAAAGGGATGAAAGGCTTTGTTAAAGAATTAACATTACAACCTTTTAATAACCCACTTTTTATACCTTTTAACCTTCTTCTTGAGCTTGTGGGCTTAATTGCAAAACCCATATCATTGGCTTTGCGTCTTTTTGGTAATTTATATGCTGGCGAATTGATATTTATTTTGATAGCCTTACTTACTTTAAACGCTGCATCTTCCTCACTGGTAGCGAATTTGACCTTAGGTACAGCTCAGTTTTTATTGGCTTTGGCTTGGTCAATCTTTCATATTCTGGTGATCACGTTACAGGCGTTTATTTTCATGGTGTTGACAATAGTTTATCTTAGTTTGGCCCACGAAGAGCATTAATAAAATTTCATTTTTATCATTTGTCCATAAAGGGGATATATATGCAAGCTGCAAATTTAATAGCACAAGTACAAGGTATGACCGTTATAGCGGTTGCTTTATTGATTGGATTAGGCGCATTGGGAACAGCCATTGGCTTTGGATTGCTTGGCGGTAAGTTTCTTGAAGGTTCCGCCCGTCAGCCCGAAATGGTACCCATGCTGCAGGTAAAAATGTTTATTGTTGCCGGCTTATTGGATGCCGTGACCATGATTGGTGTGGGTATTGCCTTGTTCTTTACCTTTGCAAATCCATTTTTAACAAATCTGGGTTCTTGATAACACTTGATCTGGGCGCTTGTCGCCCTAAATGTTACAGGAGATACTACCTTGGATATAAATCTGACATTGGTCGTTCAAATGCTGGTCTTTGCTGCATTTGTATGGTTCACCATGAAACTGGTTTGGCCTCCATTGGAAAAGGCTTTGCAAGAACGTCAGGATAAAATTGCGGATGGTTTATCGGCTGCCGAGCGTGGACGTAAAGAACTGGAACTAGCGCAACATCGTATCAATAACGATTTAAAGGAAGCTAAGGCACAGGCTGCAGAAATCATTGAAAAAGCAAACAAGCGCGCGTCACAGATTATTGAAGAAGCTAAAGAAGATGCAAAGCTTGAAGCACAGGCTCAGATGAAAATAGCTCATGAGCAATTGCTTCAGGAAATAAATCAGACAAAGGATAGTTTGCGAAAACAAGTGGCCAGTCTTGCTGTTGCCGGTGCTGAAAAAATTCTTAATAAACAAATTGATGCGAAAGCGAACAGTGCATTGCTGGATAACCTGATTGAAGAGATTTAATATGTCCGATAGCACGACGATAGCACGACCCTATGCAAAAGCCATTTTTGAGCATGCATTGGATAAAAATAAATTGCCTGAGTGGTCCAAAATATTACATGTTTTAGCAGAATCAGCCACACTGCAGGAAGCTGCTGACTTCATCTCAAATCCGGAAGCAACAGATGAGCAGCGGATTGAGTTATTAATGACAGTGGTGCGTGATAAATACTCCAATGAAAGCGACTTACAGGCTATCCACAATCTCCTTTGTCTTCTGGCGCATAATAAACGGCTGCTGCTATTACCTGATATTAAGGTTCTATATGAGATGTACAGAGCGGAGCAGGAAAAAACATTGTCAGTCGACATCGTCAGTTTTTCAAAACCGAGTGATAGCCAACTACAGCAATTGGGCAAATCATTGAGCCAGCGATTACAGCGTAAAGTCAGTTTAAATACTAAAATTGATCCATCCATTCTAGGTGGTGCGATAATTTATGCCGGTGATTTAGTTATAGATGGTTCAGTGCGGGGTAAGCTAAACAAGCTGAAAGCCGACTTGACCGCTTAATATAGAGGATAGAGTTCATGACAGACCAAGCATTAAATCCTTCTGAAATCAGCGAATTAATCAGAAAGAAAATTGAGGAATTTAAAGTTGTTTCTGAAGCAAGAAACGAGGGAACGATTGTAAGTCTTAAAGATGGTATCGTGCGTTTGCACGGTTTGGCCGACGTGATGCAGGGCGAGATGATAGAATTTCCTGGCGGTGTCTACGGTTTGGCTCTGAACCTTGAAAGAGATTCGGTAGGAGCGGTCATTCTTGGTGACTATTCAAATCTTTCAGAAGGACATAAAGGTAAATGCACTGGTCGCATTCTGGAAGTTCCTGTGGGTAGAGCGCTTCTGGGTAGAGTTGTAGATGCACTGGGTAATCCTATCGATGGAAAAGGCCCCATTAAGGCTGAAAAGATGTCTCCTATCGAAAAAGTGGCGCCTGGCGTCATTAGCCGAAAATCCGTCGATCAACCAGTGCAGACTGGCTTAAAAGCCGTGGATGCCATGATACCTATCGGCCGTGGTCAGCGAGAGTTAATCATCGGTGATAGACAAACAGGAAAAACAGCCATTGCAGTCGATGCCATTATTAACCAAAAAGGCACAGGTGTGACCTGCATTTACGTGGCTATCGGACAGAAAGCTTCTTCAATTGCGGCAATCGTACGAAAGCTTGAAGAGCATGGTGCTATGGAGCATACGATTGTAGTAGTAGCCGGTGCTTCCGATTCTGCTGCTCTGCAGTTTATTGCCCCCTATGCCGGCTGCTCCATGGGTGAGTATTTTATGGAGCGTGGCGAAGATGCCTTGATCGTTTATGATGATCTGACCAAGCAAGCCTGGGCTTATCGACAAATCTCATTATTACTGCGACGTCCGCCAGGTCGTGAAGCTTACCCTGGTGATATCTTTTATTTGCATTCCCGTTTGCTTGAGCGTGCTGCACGAATCAATGCACAAGAGGTGGAAAAATTAACGAACGGCGAAGTTGTCGGCAAGACAGGCTCTTTGACTGCACTGCCCATCATCGAAACACAGGCCGGAGACGTCTCCGCTTTCGTACCTACCAACGTCATTTCCATTACCGATGGACAGATTTTCTTGGATGTTGATTTATTTAACTCTGGTATTCGTCCAGCGATTAATTCCGGCTTATCCGTCTCGCGTGTGGGAGGGGCTGCCCAAACAAAAATCATGAAAAAACTCGGTGGTGGTACACGTCTTGCTTTGGCTCAGTTCAGAGAGTTGGAGGCCTTTGCCCAGTTTGCCTCAGATCTGGACGAGACAACCCGCAAACAATTAGAACGCGGACAGCGAATCACTGAATTGATGAAACAAAAACAGTATGCTCCATTGTCGGTAGCTGAAATGGCCGTTTCCTTGTTCATCGTTGAAAAGGGATACCTGGATGATGTGCCGGTGGCAGAAATCAGTGCTTTTGAAAAGGCTCTGCATGATTATATGCACAACACTCATGCCTCATTGCTGGAGAAAATAAATGAGTCAGGGGACTATAACACTGACATTGAGAACGAACTGAAAACGGTGGTTGAAGAGTTCAAACGCACTGGAAGCTGGTAATCAGCATTCAGGGTTCGATTTAACCTTTAAATCAAGCGCTCTCTGTTATAAGCAGACAGGGAATACATAACAGGCGAAATATAAATATGGCTGGAGCAAAAGAAATTCGTTCGAAAATTGCGAGTATAAAGAACACGCAAAAAATAACTCGAGCAATGGAAATGGTAGCTGCAAGCAAAATGCGCAAGACACAAGACAGAATGCGCGCATCCAAGCCTTATGCTACGAAAATTTATGATGTGGTGAAACACATTGCCCGAGCAGCTTCCGAATATCGTCACCCATTTATGATGGAACGTGAAATCAAACGAGTAGGACTCATTGTAATTACTTCCGATCGGGGATTATGTGGTGGGTTAAATTCAAATCTGCTGCGAGAGACTATTCGTACTATGCATACATGGCAGAGCAGCGGAAAGGAAATTGATCTTTGCGTGATAGGCCGCAAAGGACAAGCCTATTTTAAACGCGTCGGCGGACATGTTGTTGCTTCAGCGGACCAGCTCGGCGACAATCCAGGTGTGAAAGATTTGATTGGCATTATTCGTGTAATGCTGGATGCTTTTTACCAAGGTACAATCGATTCCTTACACATTATATATAATGAGTTTGTTAACACAATGACGCAAAAGCCATTGGTTAAGCAGTTATTGCCGTTACCTGTTGCCGAAGAAGAAAAGAAAACACTTGGGCATTATTGGGATTACATTTATGAACCCGATGCCAAGGAACTTTTGGATGCATTACTGGAGCGCTATATTGAATTACAGGTTTATCAGGCTGTAGTCGAAAATATTGCCTGTGAGCAAGCCGCGAAAATGATTGCAATGAAAAGTGCAACCGATAATGCCGGTGAACTAATTAATGAATTTCAATTGGCTTATAATAAAGCCCGACAGGCTGCTATTACTCAGGAATTGGCAGAAATTGTCGGTGGTGCAGAAGCTTTATAAGAGGGTTAAACATGAGTAGTCTAGGAACAGTGGTAGAAGTAATTGGTCCTGTTGTTGACGTGGAGTTCCCCCGTGATAACGTTCCCAAAGTATATGATGCCTTAAAACTGGTGGATGGTGATTTGGTTTTTGAGGTTCAGCAACAATTAGGTGATGGAGTGGTAAGGACGATTGCCATGGGAACCACCGATGGTTTAAAACGCGGTGAACAGGCGAAAAACACCGGTGAACCTATTAAAGTGCCTGTAGGTACAAAAACGTTGGGCCGAATCATGGATGTTCTTGGACATCCTGTTGATGATGCCGGTCCTGTGGAATCAGAAGAACACTGGTCTATACACCGTGAGGCGCCAAGCTATGAAGAGCAAGCTGGCAGCCAGGAAATTCTTGAAACGGGAATTAAAGTGATTGACTTGCTCTGTCCTTTTGCTAAAGGCGGTAAGGTCGGGCTTTTTGGCGGTGCCGGTGTGGGCAAGACCGTGAACATGATGGAACTCATCCGTAACATCGCCATTGAACACAGCGGTTATTCTGTGTTTGCCGGTGTCGGTGAACGTACGCGTGAAGGTAATGACTTTTATCATGAAATGAAAGAGTCAAACGTACTGGATAAAGTATCACTGGTGTATGGCCAGATGAATGAACCACCTGGTAACCGTCTGCGTGTAGCGTTAACTGGTTTGACCATGGCGGAAAAATTCCGTGATGAAGGCCGTGATGTTTTGTTGTTCATTGACAATATTTATCGTTACACGCTCGCTGGAGTTGAGGTTTCTGCCTTATTGGGTCGTATGCCATCGGCTGTAGGTTATCAGCCAACACTTGCTGAAGAGATGGGCATGCTGCAGGAGCGTATTACTTCAACCAAAACTGGCTCGATTACTTCTATTCAGGCGGTGTACGTTCCTGCCGATGATTTGACCGATCCTTCGCCGGCAACGACTTTTGCTCACCTCGATGCGACCGTTGTACTGTCACGACAAATTGCTGAGCTTGGTATTTATCCTGCTGTGGATCCACTGGATTCAACCTCCCGTCAGCTGGACCCTCTGGTTGTCGGTGAGGAGCATTACAGTATAGCTCGTCGTGTGCAACAGACTTTACAGCGTTATAAAGAGTTGAAAGACATCATCGCCATTCTTGGTATGGATGAGTTATCCGAAGATGATAAACGTGTCGTTACTCGTGCCAGAAAAATACAGCGTTTTCTCTCACAGCCCTTCTTTGTTGCCGAAGTATTTACCGGAGCACCCGGTAAGTATGTGCCTTTAAAGGAAACCATCAAAGGCTTCCAGGCTATTCTCTCTGGTGAATACGATGATCTTCCTGAGCAAGCTTTTTACATGGTTGGCAGCATTGAGGAAGCCGTTGCAAAAGCCAAAACTTTATGAGGCAAGATGATATGGCAATAACTACACACCTGGATATTGTTAGTGCTGAAAAAGAGATTTTCTCCGGTGTTGTCGAAATGGTGGTGGCTACCGGTGAGCTGGGCGAGTTGGGCATAGCGCCTGGACATGCTCCATTGCTTGCTGTACTTAAACCCGGTGAAGTTCGGGTGACTCTCCCCGGAGGACAGCAGGAAGTGTATTATATTTCTGGCGGAATGCTTGAAGTACAACCTTTTTATGTCACGGTACTGGCCGACACTGCAGAAAGAGCTGCGGATCTCGATGAGGCAGCGGCCATTGCTGCCAAGAAACGCGCTGAAGAAGCCATCGCCAACAAAAATGCTGAAATTGATTATTCTACGGCTGCGGCAGAACTTACCCGCGCTGTGGCCCAGATACGCGCTATTCAAAAATTACGTAAAAAAATCAAATAGGGGGAAGAAAATTCTGTGGACGATATTCATCGTCTGCAGTGTTTTTTATCTATTCTCCTTGTCTTTGCTGAAATGCTGAATGATTTAAATTGATAGCCCAACCCCTATGTCGAAAATCTGACTTTGCCTGAGATTTTGAAATTGAGGTGAATAGATAGTAATCTGCATAACAATCAATAACCATTTGAAGTAAGATTCTAAAATGACAAACGTTCTATTGGAACAAAAACCTTTAACGGAATTTACAGAAAAGGCGTATCTGGATTATTCCATGTACGTGATTCTCGATCGCGCTTTGCCCCATATTGCTGATGGCTTGAAGCCTGTGCAGAGGCGGATCATTTACGCCATGTCCGAGCTCGGATTGAAAGCCACAGCAAAATATAAAAAATCAGCGCGCACCGTAGGTGATGTTTTAGGTAAGTTTCATCCACATGGCGATACGGCTTGTTATGAAGCCATGGTACTCATGGCTCAGCCTTTTTCTTATCGCCATCCCTTTGTAGATGGGCAGGGAAACTGGGGTTCTTCTGATGATCCGAAATCCTTTGCAGCCATGCGTTATACAGAAGCTCGCTTGTCAGCTTATGCTGATATGCTTTTAGCTGAGCTACAGCAAGGTACGGTAGATTGGGTTGATAATTTTGATGGCAGTTTGCTGGAGCCTTCATTGCTGCCGGCGCGCCTTCCTAATGTCCTTTTAAATGGAGCCACAGGAATTGCAGTGGGGATGTCTTCTGATATTTTACCTCATAATCTAAAAGAAGTGGTCAATGCCTGTATTCATCTACTGGATCACCCTGATGCAGATGTAGCTGCCCTGTGCTCTTACATTAAAGGCCCGGACTTTCCTACCAAAGCAGAAATAATAACGCCTGAAAGAACGATTCAATCGATGTATGAATCAGGCACGGGTTCTATCAAAATGCGGGCTGTTTACACGCAGGAAAAAAATAATATTGTGATTCACGCTCTTCCCTATCAAGTCTCAGGGGCCAAAATCATCGAGCAGATAGCTGCACAGATGCAGGCTAAAAAATTACCTATGATTGAAGATCTGCGTGATGAATCCGATCATGAACATCCTACTCGCCTGGTGATCATTCCTAAATCCAATCGAGTGGATACAGCAGCCATGATGTCACATTTGTTTGCAACGACCGATCTGGAAAAAAGCTATCGCGTTAACTTCAACATGATAGGTCTTGATGGCAAGCCGCAGGTGAAAAATTTATTAACCATTTTAAAGGAATGGTTACAGTTTCGCCTTACAACCGTAAAAAAACGTTTGCAACACCGCTTACAAAAGGTGTTGGAACGAATACATGTGCTTGAAGGTTTAATCATAGCTTACTTGAACATCGATGAAGTGATAGCCATTATACGCGAACATGATGAGGCAAAACCTGTGCTAATCTCTCGCTTCAATCTGAGCGAATGTCAGGCAGAAGCTATTCTTGAGATGAAATTAAGGCATTTGGCAAAACTTGAAGAATTCAAATTAAAAGCGGAGCTTGATGATTTATCCAGTGAGCGCGACAGGCTACAGGCGACGCTTGCTTCTGAGCAAAAACTTAAGCAACTGCTCAAGAAAGAAATTATCGAGGATCGCGAGCGTTTTGGCGATGACAGGCGCTCACCTCTGATTGCACGAGAGGAGTCCCAGGCTTTACGAGAAGAGGACATCCTGCCGAATGAGACCATTACCGTTGTTTTATCGCAAAAAGGCTGGGTACGCGCCGCAAAAGGCCACGACATCGATGGTCGAGAGTTAAGTTATAAAGCAGGTGATGAATTTAAAACACAAACTCCAGCCCGCACCAATCAGCCCATTTTGTTTTTTGATAGCGAGGGCAAAGTGTATTCCTTGCCAGGACACGCGCTACCTTCCGCTCGTGGTCAGGGAGAGCCGCTAACCGGTAAGCTTAATCCTTCCGACGGTATGTTGTTTGAAGCTTTAATCAGCGGTCAGCCTGGAAGAAGAATTTTGTTGGCCAGTGATGCAGGCTATGGCTTTGTTGCTCGGACAGAGGATTTATATGTAAAAAATCGTAATGGCAAATCTTGCATCAAATTGCCGGAAAACAGCCGAATTTTAATGCCCCGATTGGTGCCTGAAAATGATGAGGTATGGATTGCCTGTGTGAGCAATGTAGGCCGGCTGCTGGTATTTTCGCTAACGGAATTGCCAGAACTTTCCAGGGGAAAGGGAAATAAACTGATCAATATCATTTCGGCAAAAGCCCGTTTAAGAGAAGAATATGTCGTGGATGTTCAGTTAATGAGTCTAAAGGATACGCTAACAGTCCATGCCGGCAAGCGCCACTTCAGTCTTAAGGAGTCGGACTTACGACATTATCGCGGAGAAAGGGGACGGCGGGGAAACAGGCTTCCACGCGGATTGCAAAACGTAACGTCTTTGCAAGTGAGCACTAAGGAATAACCCTTCCCACAGTGCTGTGAGGGAGTTTATACGCTTTCAAGCAACTTAAGGAATTCTTCCTTCTGCTCGGGAAGCAATTTTGCAAGCGGCAAGGTGGCCTGAGCTCCTGCACGATAAAGATTTGTGATATCGGGCTCCATTAAAGCCTGCAAATGCAATTTAACGGTTTGAATATCGCCGCGCGAAATGGGTCCTGTCAAGGCATCTTGAGCGCACTCGCTTTGTGTAAGATTATGCAGACTGCTTTGCATCAAACGGCAAATCATGGCATAAGCCTGATTTTGCTGAATTCCCGTTTGTTGCATGAGCCGTGTAGCCATCTCAGCCAAAGTTACCATGTAATTGGAAGATAAAACAGCTGCTGCATGGTAAACGGTTTTGCCTTCTGCAGAAATAAAATGAATACGGGCGTTAAGTTGTTGCAGACAAGTCGTTAACCAGTCCAAGGGCTTAGCGTCTCCTTCCAACACGCAATCCACCTGATAAAAACTGTCTGATTTCAATTCTCCCTTTTTAAAGGCTTTCAAGGGGTGCAGGCTGGCTACAGAGCAGCCTGTCGACTTGAAAGGAGATAAAATGCTTGAAGGCAGTACACCGCTACAATGGATGATAAAACCATGTTGAATTTGTGCGATATTGGCATCAATAAGTTGATTGACCATACTCGGCAGAACATCATCTGGAACCGTAAGAAAATAAGCATCGGCAGCTGGTAAGTCTTTTAAGCTCAAAACCGGTTGTCCTTCCCCCAACATTTCAACGGTTTGTCGTGTGCTTTCAGGATGCTGGTTATATAGGCCGCCAATCTCGATGAGTTTGGCTGTCTTGAGTGCCAGGGCAAGGTTTTTACCCAAACGGCCAGCACCTATGAAGTTGCATTTTATCATTTTATTATCAGGCCGGAGCGGGTTACAAATGGATTTTCCACCAGTTTCATGGATTGTTTTTCTCGGAAATGGATTGTTTTTTTTTCCGTTTTGTTGCACGATGAAATTTCGTCTAACGATCAGGATGATACTATGAAAAAACAAATGGTTTCATTTTTTATCACATGGGCATCTGTTTCGACAACCTTCGCAGCTTCTGAAAGCATTGTTTGGGGAGAAGTGAGCCAGACTTTACCCCAGTTTAAGCAAGCCAGTCCTTCAGTCAAGCATGGTTTATTAAAAGCCGTGCCTAATATACAACAAAATGACTATCAATTAAAGCTTCAGCAAGCACATGAGAATAAAGGCAAGCATGCCAGGTATCAAATTTATTATAAAGGTATTCCGGTATGGGGCTATCAACTGATATTTCATTCCAAAGCAGGTCTTAAAGATACCGTTACAGGTACCAATATTACCGGTATAGAAAAGGATATTAAAAGCCTGGATCCAGCTTTATCAGAAGAAACCATTGAAAAAAAGATTCTCTCTTCAGTAAAAGAGCCGATTAAATATAAAACCATCGATAAAATTATTTTTATTGATAGAAGTGAAAAAGCGCATCTGGCTTATCACCTTTCCTTTTATACGCACAGTAAAACATTGCCTATAAAGGCTCCGAATTACATCATTGATGCCAACAATGGTGAGATTTTGAAACAATGGAATGCCATTCGTTATGAAAAGATAGGCCAGGGACTTGGCGGTAACGCATTTCCTCTCCCCTATCGTATGGGAATGTTTCAGCACGGGGACGCCCTTCCTGGCTTGCCCTCTTTAGGTAAATTTGATGTCATGCTTAAAGATGGCCGATGTATCGTTAAAACTCCGGACATCAAAGTCATTAACTTGCAAAACTTAGAACTCGGGTATGAAGCTTTCCCCATCAGCACAGCGGATGAAGAGATATATAAATTGCATGCTTTTTCCTATCCCTGTAATGAGGAAAGTTTATATTTAAATTATGCAGACGATACGTCGGGCCCCGTCAATTATTCCTTTTCTCCGGTGAATGATACCATGTATTTTGCAGCGCAAACCTTGGAGATGTATCAAACACTCTATGGTGTTGATAAACCGATAGGTGATGATTTGCCTTTAAGGGCGTACACCCATTTGGGAGGAATGGACAATGCTTTTGCCATACCTACCATTCGTTATAATGGCCAGCTGCTGGCTCATCAGCAAATTGTGATTGGTAATGGAGATATTTTTCTTACAGCTCCAGCACAAGCTGTTATCGCCCATGAATTATCGCATAACTTTACTGAAATTCACTCAGGTCTTTTTTATGAAGGTCAATCGGGAGGCATCAACGAATCATTTTCTGATATGGCAGCCATTGCACTACAGGATTATTTAAGTCGCAGTTACTCATGGTACTGGGATGGAGAAGACTGGACCATTGGTCGCGAAGCAGTGATAGGCGCTCAGCCTTTGCGTTATATGGATGATCCTACGAAAGATGGTATGTCTATAGCCCATGCCAGTGATTATACGGATGATTTGAATGTGCATTTCAGTAGTGGAGTATTTAACAAGGCCTTTTATCTGCTGGCACATAAACCAGGCTGGTCTGTCCAGCAGGCGTTTCAGGTGATGGTTGATGCCAACATGAATTATTGGTCCCCTATTGCCTATTATGATTTTGCCGCTTGTGGAGTGATACAGGCAGCAATCGATCGTGATTTGGATAAAACGGCGGTGATGGATGCTTTTGCAGAAGTGGGTGTCAATTGCCCTATGCATAAAAATTAAGCCCTGAGCCTGTCATCTTATAAGGAGCAAGATGACAGGTTAAAGATAATTCTTATCATTTGTGTATACACTTGAGTCTTTTTTGTAAATTTTTATGCCTTAGGCAAAAAAATGATATAATGAATTGTTTTGATTTTTCAAGGTAAATTCATTATGCCTTATTTTCTTGAAGGTAAAGCCCAAGAGCTCTTTTCCGCTTTTAATTTAGGCTGGCTCGTAAAACAAAGTGAAAAAAGTCCAGAAAAAATTGATGAGGATATCGAGAAGGATATTCCTCGCTCTGACTTGTTTGCCACCTCCGAAAATATAAAGACATTTGAAAAAACATGGAAAGATCAGTCAAATGAAGCTCGTCAATATTACTCGCAGGGAGATATGTATGGCGCTAATCTACGTCTGATTTTAGGTGAACATCCTTTTTTTCAGGAGAAAAAAGAAACAATAGAGGAATATCATCCGCAGCTCGTAAAGATTAATTTTGCTTATTTTGATGATGACAATGAATTAAAGAGCTTTGCTTTGGTTTATAGGAAGGATAAACCTCATGAGTGGTTAATGGCACTTGCCACAGATGTGACAAAAGCTCCAAATGAACGGAAGCTCTTTTTTTTAAAAAGTTCCGAGTTTAGCCCCAAGCATCCGGCATCGAAAAAAGTGAACGTCAAAAGCAATCCTTTGCTTAAGCATGTTCATTCAGATCTGATAAAAGGTTTTATATCTCGCCTGATTGATAAAAAAAATTGCATTAATTTAAATAGTGAACGCATACAGTTTTTTATAGCGACATCATCTTCAAATCGAGCAATAAGAGGTGAATATAATCAATATATCGAAGATTCTGAGTTAACGCTTGATATCATTTTTAAGCCTTCTCGCGCTTTGGATATTTTGCTCAATTTGCCTAGCAATGGCAGAGTATATCACCCTTCTTTGTTTGAAGACTGCCTTGATCAAAATTCTGCGATAGCACAACGATTAATAAAAGCGAAAGAAGAAAACCGCGATCACCATTACATGTTATTACTGATTGCCTTGTATGAATCAGGTACTCATGAGAGACACCAGGCGCTTCTGAAAGACAATGATTTTATTGCCAGGTTTAGCTCAGTCAGTTACAGCTATGAACACCTGCTGGAATGCCTTAAGGATGAAAGTAAGTTTGGCCTCTTGCGGTTTTTGATGCAGTCATCTTTATTTAATTCTATCTATAGTAAATGGGAAAAGAGAAGGGACGATAATGAGCTTTTTCATCGGCTGCAAACCATTTCAGAGTTGGAATGTGATAATCGATGGATTGTGGATGTCCTCTGTCTGTTAGCCTTCGAGGCTCCACTGGACAAAAATAAAATAATTTGGCTGCAGGAGATTTTTCTTTCTTATGCAGAAGATCTGGAGCGTATTTTTAAAGACAGTTCAGTCTTTGTTGATTTATTGTCAAAGCTGCCAGGTGAGGCAATCGAGGAAAAGATAAACTTCTGGACTCTTTTTTTTAAAGAAATTCTTAATTATGAAAAAAAACTCCTACAATATGGCAACCCGGAAATTATTTATCCAACCATTAGATTTTGTTTGGAACATAATTATGAAGATTTTGATCTTTTGATATTGTGTCAAGATGCGCAGAAACTGCGTGTTTTAGGCCTTTTGTTGGATTCCAAGGTTAAGCCTGATTTATATAAGCTTTGCCTGACCACAGAGGTATACAGAACCACTGTTCTGTTATTGAGCGATTTGGGTTATAAAGAGGCAATTGAAGGCATTGTCGAGTCTGATAGCAGTTTCTACACATTAGAGAAAATCCATCAGCTAAAAAATGAAAAAGCTAAAACAATATGCATGTATTTTTTCGTTAATGATTTGCTCGTCAAGAATTTTGATATCATTCTTAAGCGTTTGAATGAAGAACCTGAGCTTGCTGATACTGTGGTTAAGTTAATCAAAGCGAATAAGTATTTACCGAATGAATTGATAGATATCATAAACTCTCCATTAGAAGCAAAAAAAGAATGTTTACTTCATTTTTTTGATAAATTCGACTTAGCGGCCTATTTCGAGGAAGAAGATTTTTCCACCTTTAAAAATGCCGCTTTTTCAGTAGAGGATATAACGGCATTGAAGCAGTCCTTTGCTTATTTAAGTAACGTCGTCAATATTAAAGATAAAAACATTTATTCCAGATTACTAAAAATAGAAGAGGGTAGAGAGCTGCGTCTGCTCATCCCTTTAATGAAGGGAGTGCCCTGTCTTGAGGACTCAGGCAATACAGAAAAATTGCTTTCCGTTTTGTTGACATATTTGACGGGTGAGAAAACTTATCAAAACCTTTATGAGGAAATAAATAAGTTTCAAAATACGGACTTACAGAACGTAGCGCGCGAGTTTCTCTACCGCTTAAAAATAATAAAAATTTTAGAGGACCTTGAATTAAACAATGAGGTTGTGAAGCTTGCTGCTCAAAATACCCCAAAAGCAACTCTTCTTCGCGAGGTGATCACACGGGTCGAAGATGAATGGGAACAACTTAAAGAGCGGTCAAAAGATGATCCTCATAAAACTCAGGAGCTCGAAAAAGTTGAAGACGGCTACCGTAAAGATGTCTATCAAGCCGTTTATAATAAAACGATAGATAAAAAAGCAAACCTTGAAGAAGAGATTAAATCGGCTGAAGAAAAAGTCCAAGTGGCTGTCAATATCGACCGTCACCCGGATTTGAGAAAAACAATGAAAGTGATTGCCAATATATTAACCGTCGTATTTACGGCCTTTATTGCCAATGCCCTGCATAAACAAGAAACAGGTAGCTACTGGTTTTTCTCACGCCCTCAATCCGCTGAAGATATCCACGCTCTTGGCAAAGATATTCAAAAAATGGCGGCACCTGGCGCATGAAGCCGGCTGGTTTAATCCTGGCTTTAATGCTGGTTTTTCTGGAATGGATGGATTTCAGCCTTTATCTCTATCTGGCCAAATCAGTGTTTGCCGTACAATTTTTCCCTGCCAGCTCCCAAAGCTTAATGTTAAGCTTTGCTGTCTTTGCCGCCGCCTATCTTGCCCGTCCTTTGGGCGGCTGGATGTTTGGCCGAAGCGCCGATAGAAGCGGTAGGCGAAAACCCATGATGTATTCAGCGGCTTTAATGGGAGTATCCACCTTAGGGATTTGTTTTTTACCCGAGTATGCCACGATTGGCATCTGGGCGGCCTGGGGGCTGCTGTTGCTTCGAGTCGGGCAAGGGCTTGCTCTGGGAGGAGAAATGAACACTTCCGCCATGTTTCTCGTGGAACATTACCCTCAACATCGTTTGTTTGCCGGCTCCCTGATGGCCATAGCCGGTGCAATAGGCATGTTCGCAGGCGCAGCGCTTGCTGCTTTGCTGCAATGGCTTAATGTTCAGCAGATCTGGCGGCTAATGTTTGCTTTTCTGGGATTTCTCTCATTAATGACATGCTGTCTGCGTAAACAATTGGAGGAATCACCGGAATTTTTAGAGGATTCGTCCATTTTACACCAACACTGGGCTTTTTATTGGCAAGGCATCTTGAATATTGCGGTAGTCGCTGCTTTTGTCAGTGTTTTCGTCTATGTGTGCAATGTACTTTGGGTTTCCTTTGCTATCGATATGAAGTTGATGACGAAAAATCAATGCATCTGGGCTGGGGCTCTCGCCCAACTGACCTCAGCATTGCTGGCAATGCCGATCGCCTTTTTGAATAAAGACCAACAAGTCAGTCGACTGCTTAAGTTAGCTATGCTGCTGATGATTTTTGTCGCCCCTGCTTTGTTTTACAGCACGGCTTATGGCAATGTGTTTTTCGTGTTTGTCTTTTTAAGTAGTTATGCCTTGGTGAATGCGCTTGTCTGCGCTTCCATGTATTATTTTCTTTATTTACAGCTGCCTGTACATATTCGCTGTACCGGTGTCTCTTTAACCTGGGGGTTGGCCGCAAGCGTTGGTGCAGCCTCCTTGCCAATAGCTCAACAGGCCATCATGCAGGGAAAATACTGGTTTCCGCCTTTAATCGTCAGTGCAATCGCTTTTGCTGCATGGAGTGTGGTACAGCGAAATGAACTTCTTGTTCCCAGGGCCATGGAGAAAAAAATAACGGCTTAACCCCCTTTTGAAATTAAAGAGCATATTTTTTGCGCATTGTTGGTAAAAAGCCAGTTTATCTCTCTTTTAACCTCCCGATACAATGAAAAGCGAGAGTCAATCATCCCGACTCCTACATGTTGATTTGCCGATTGCACTTGCCGGATTAATTTATTGGTTAACAACAGATAATGCCCGGCAACACCTCCATAGCCTCTGTCAATGCTTAGCTGGCAAAATTCTTTGGTGTTGTTGCTCATGGGCACTAAAATCATGGCTTTTCTGGGAATGGTTTGCAGGGAAGAAAAAACGGCCTCATCCAATGACAGCAGATGATAATGTTTACAGGGGGTAAGTGGCTTTAATGCTTCAACCAGCTCTTTTTCTGCATTAAACGGAGTTTTTAGCTCAATAAAGAGATGAAGCGATTGGCCATAGCGAGCAATAACCTCGGACAATAAAGGAATAGAAGGTTCCAGCTGACGGAGTTCATTAAATAATAGATCTTTGATAGCGATATTATGCTTCCAAAGGCGCTTGAGTGTGGAGTCATGATTTATCACCAGTTTTTCATCCGCAGTAGCGCGAATGTCGAATTCTATGCCCCAACAGCCCAGGAGTTCTGCTTGTTTAAACGCTGCATCGGTATTTTCAACAATGCCTGAAAGCTTGTGATGAGCGCCTCGATGAGCAATGATTTTGCTTTTTTTTAAAGCGTCTATGTCAGGTTTTGCTCTCGGAATAGTGGCATACCAGTAATCAACCATTTTTTCAGCACAGGAAAGCAGAACATTCATTCCATAACACATGTTTTGATGTGAGCGTAGTTTCATCTTAATGAATGAAGGAAGATTAGTCCATCATGCTCGACAAAAAGAGAATAAAGAGCCTTAGCTGATGATTTTTAATGAGCTTATCTGCTTATCTTTAAATCAAATTTCGCCGCTCCAGACTTGGGGTTTTGTTGAAGTCTTGCTATAGTCAAGTCGTTTTTCTTATTGAGATATCCAATGACCATTATTACGACCAATCTGCAATATGCCATTGATGATTTGCAACGTGGAAAGCCGGTTGCCATTCCTACTGAAACGGTTTATGGACTTGCTGCCTTAATCAATAATGAAACCGGAATTTCTTCAGTATTTGCGATGAAAAAACGGCCATTGAATCATCCCTTAATTGTACATGTGGAAAAAAATGAGGATTTAAGCAAGTGGGTGGCTTATCTGCCCGATTATGCTAAAACATTGATGCAAGTCTTTTGGCCAGGTCCTTTAACATTGGTCTTTCGTGCTAAGGAGGATCGCTTTCACCCTTTAATTACTGCAGGACAAAATACAGTTGCTATTCGCAGTCCAGACCACCCGCTGACTCAGGAATTACTCAAATTGCTGGAAGTGCCTCTGGTGGCTCCTTCTGCCAATCCTTTTGGTAAAGTCAGTCCGACCACAGCCGCCCATGTCCAGCAGTCTTTTCCAGATCAGTCACTGACCATTTTAAACGGTGGGCGTTGTCAGGTGGGGATTGAATCCACCATTATTGACGCTACGAGCGAAGAAGGTTATGCGATTTTAAGGCATGGTATTATTAACGAAAAGGAATTGATGAAGGTATCGTCAAAGCTTATCGATCAACCCGACAATACGATACGGGTTCCAGGGAAACTGGCGAGTCATTATCAACCGGAAAAAACCTTATATTATTTCAGCAATAAAGAAACGCTGAATGCTTTTTGTCAGCAGCATTCTGAACAGGTCTTTGTTATTGCCCAATCTAAGCCTTCCACGGTGAGTCATGCACATTTTTCCTCTTTTCCTCATGCACCGCAAAAAGCCGCATATGAGCTATATTATCAATTAAGAGAAGCAGATTTATCCGACACATCATGTATAGCGATCGAGCTCCCTCCAGACTCAGTAGAATGGAAAGGGGTCGTTGAGCGCATCAGGAAAGCAGGTGTTCCATTTTCTGTGGAGGAGGGTTAAACAGTGAGTCAAAATCATTCCTGTCATCATCATTCAAAGACTGAAGTCAAGCACTCTAAATCAGAGCACAAGGAAAATACAGTTTATATCTGCCCCATGCATCCTGAGGTACGGCAATCCTCTCCAGGGCTTTGCCCCATTTGCGGCATGGCTTTGGAACCTGAAATCATTACCGCAGAGATGGAAGTGGATCCGGAATATCTTGATATGAGACGACGGTTTTGGCTGGCTCTGGTTTTAAGTTTACCGGTTCTTATTCTGGCCATGTTTGAAGAAACGGTCTCAGGCATTGTTTCACCCCAGTTATCCGTTTGGATTCAATTGATTCTGGCGACTCCCGTGGTTTTATGGTGCGGATTTCCCTTTTTGCAACGTGGATTTAATTCCTTTAAAAGCATGCAGTTGAACATGTTTACTCTCATTGCCATTGGAATTATTGTGGCCTGGGGATACAGTATGATTGCTGCACTTTTTCCATATTGGTTTCCTCAGGCTTTTCAAAATGAGAATGGTCAGGTAGCCATTTATTTTGAGGTGGCCGCAGTAATTACAACATTGGTGTTGCTGGGACAAGTGCTTGAATTAAAAGCGCGTAATAAAACGGGAGGCGCGATTCGTGCTTTATTGAGTCTTGCTCCGGAAACAGCGCGTAAAATAGATGAGGAAGGAAACGAATTTGAAGTTCCATTGGATGAAATTGTCGGCGGTGATCGATTGCGGGTAAAACCTGGTGAGAAAATTCCTGTGGATGGTGAAATACTTGAAGGACAAAGTCATGTTGATGAGTCAATGATAACCGGTGAGCCGATGCCGGTGAGTAAACATAAGGGCGATACGGTCATCGGCGCGACCATGAATCAAAACGGCAGCTTTGTTATGCGGGCGGATCATGTCGGCAGCGAAACGATGTTGGCGCGCATAGTGAAAATGGTGGTGGAAGCACAACGTAGCCGTGCCTCGATACAAAGAATTGCTGATCAAGTATCAGGATGGTTTGTCCCAATTGTCCTGTTAATAGCGATCCTTGCCTTTATTCTCTGGGTTTTATGGGGTCCTCCACCTGCCTATGCTTTTGCTCTGGTTGCCGCTGTCTCTGTTCTGATCATTGCCTGTCCTTGTGCCTTGGGATTAGCGACCCCCATGTCCATCACGGTCGGTATTGGTAAAGGCGCGCAGTCAGGTGTTTTAATAAAAAATGCTCAGGCTTTGGAAACGATGGAGAAAATCACTACCCTTGTGCTGGATAAAACAGGAACATTAACGCAAGGTCGTCCGGCATTAACGAAAATTGAGCCGTTGCAAGATTTTTCTGAAATTGACGCATTGATGATTGCTGCCTCTCTGGAAAGGCAAAGTGAGCATCCTTTGGGATTAGCTATTGTTAATCAAGCCAAGCAAAGAAAACTTAAATTATCGGATGTTAGTGATTTTCAAGCACATACGGGCAGAGGAGTAACAGGGAAAATTGATTCACGTTCTGTGGTTTTAGGCAATGAGCGTTTAATGAACGAATATCACGTTGAAGCTGATAAAATGCTTGAGCGGGCGGGTTTACTCAGAGAGTCGGGTGCTACAGTCCTTTTTCTTGCTATTGATGGCAAAGCTGCAGCACTGTTTGTCATAGAGGATCCGATTAAAGAAAGCAGTCAGGCCGCTCTTGATTTTTTGCAAAAGCAAGGCATAGAAATCATTATGTTAACCGGAGATAACGTAAAAAGTGCCAAGGCAGTTGCATCTCGTCTGGGAATCAGGGAGGTGATTGCCGAGGTTTTACCGGAGGATAAGCAACGAATTGTGTCTGAATTACAACAAAAAAACAAATTGATTGCCATGGCCGGTGACGGAGTAAATGATGCTCCTGCTTTGGCAAAAGCAGATATTGGTATTGCTATGGGTACGGGAACCGATGTCGCTATTGAAAGCGCTGAAATGACATTGTTGCACGGAGATTTACAAGGTTTGGCTAAGGCTTATCGTTTGTCTGTTTTGACCATGCGTAATGTTCGTCAAAACCTCTTTTTTGCCTTTATATACAACACGCTGGGAATACCTCTTGCCGCAGGTTTGCTTTATCCTTTTTTTGGGGTGTTATTAAATCCGATGATAGCTGCAGCAGCGATGTCTTTGAGTTCTGTATCTGTTATTACGAATGCCTTGAGGTTAAATTGGCAGCGAATTGATTAAGCTTCTCAGTCTCTGCACATAGAACCTAACGGGAGCTATTTTTTTGGTTGGATACTTGCGGTTAAACTAAAATACTCATACCCCGCAGATGGAGTAAATGAGCATTTAAAATTGCAAAATGCATCCAGAGATGCAAAAAAGACGAAGCTGCTTAACATGAGTAAAATAGTCATTGACAGCTAACGAATTATTTCGTAACTTAGCGCATCATGCCGAGGTGGTGGAATTGGTAGACACGCTAGCTTCAGGTGCTAGTGGGGGAAACCCCGTGGAGGTTCGAGTCCTCTTCTCGGCACCATTTCTTTGATTGTCTTTTAGATTATGTTTTGGTACAGGCTCAACCTCAGCATTGACGCCAGCACAAACGGATCAAACATGGCTAATTGCCGAGCTCAACTAAGTTCTTACGTATATCTGACATAAAAAGCCAAAGCTTTTTATGTCAGCACGATACTTAATCTTCAACTTTGACTTTAATGGTTTTAGGTTTTGAAGCTTCTTTTTTAGGGATAGTAATTTCCAATACGCCATTTTTGCATTTTGCTTCAATGTTGTTGCTGTCAGCCGTATCGGGAAGACTAAATCGTCGATGAAACTTTCCTTGTAGCCTTTCCATGCGCGTATAACCTTTTTTTTCTTCTGTTTTCTCCAGTTCACGCTCACCTTTAATGGTCAGCATATTATTTTCCAACGATACCTGAATGTCTTCTTTTTTGACGCCAGGCACATCGGCTTTTACGATAAATTTGTCGGTTTCCTCCTTGATATCTACGGCAGGAGACCAAAGACTGGTTTCAATGTTGGAGGAATCATCTTCAAAAGGATGATAATATTGATCAAAAAAAGCGCTGAGCTCTCTTGGCCAGTTAAATGGACTACGTCGTATTATATTCATAACATCCTCCTTTAAGTTAAGATATAAAAATCTGATGCGTTTTATAATATGGTTTCTTTTTTCAAAAAAACAAGCTAAATTTGTCATGATTTCAACGAGGTTTTTTTAAATTTTTTACGGCAGTGACAGAGGTTACTGAAAAATACAGGCTTTAGGCACGGGTGGCGAAAAAAAGATAATTATCCAGAGTAAACGCATCTGATAGCACAGTATAAAATCAATGCGCCTACATTCGGCGCTTTATGTGCTGAATCCAACACAGCGCTTGATATGAGATCGCATGGATACTGTGCATAAAGCACAGAAAGCAGGCAAAAGAGGGGCTTTTGTGAACAAAAATTAGATGCGTTTGCCCTGGATAATTTGCTCTTTTTTGCGTCATAAGTATAAATTTGTTATTCTATTTCCTTTCTCAAAGAAAGGAAGATAAACTCATTCAACGTTTATGAAAAATACTAATCTTAACATCTGTGATGTGACCATCCATCCTGGCGAAACCGCCAATCTGGCCTTGCCGCTTCCTGAGTTTTATTCTTGTACATCCTTTTATATGCCGATAAAAGTGGTCCATGGTAAAGAAGCTGGCCCCTGCTTGTTGATTTTTTCTGCTGTGAAAGGTGATGAATTAAATGGTCTGGCCATCATTAATCGCTTACTTGAATCCGAACAGTTACGGCATATTAAGGGAACATTAATTGCCGTACCTGTTTTAAATATTTTTGGTTTAGTGGCTCCACCAAAGGTTTTATCACAGGAAACCAGCCTTGATCTGTGTTTTCCAGGTCAGGAACATGGCTCTTATGATGAACGCTTGGCTCATGTGTTTACTCAAGAAATATTATGTAAGGCGAATTATTGCATTGAATTACAGACCGGATCTCTGAACCATGATATTTTGCCGCAGGTGTATTGTAATTTTGATAATGCCGAAGGCAAGCGACTGGCTCAGCAGTTTGGTGCACCGGTGATTACTAATGTCAGTACAGACAATAATTCCTTACGGAAAACCACAGAGCAATTGAATATTCCTTTACTGGTTTATCAAGCGGGTGAAGCCATGCGTTTTGATGAGTCAGCCATTGCGCTGGGCCTATCAGGTATTCAGAATGTCATGCAATCATTGGATATGCTGGAAGAAAATGAAAATGATTCCGATTCCTTTACGTCTATTTTTTCCCAGGATCAAGATTGGATTCGTGCTCACCGAAGCGGCATTTTACTCAGTGATGTTGAATTGGGGCAGATGATTAAAAAAGGACAAAAAATTGCTCATATTAGCGATCCTTTCAGTGCTGATAAAGCTGAAACCGTCAAATCTCCACAAAATGGTGTGGTGGTAGGAATAAACCGTCATCCTTTAATTCATGAAGGTCAAACCATTTTTAAAGTAGCTTCCTTTATCGATAATGATCGCGCTGAAACCGCTTTGGAAGCCTGGGGTGACTCTCAAGTAGATGAGCCATGACTAATGTAAATAAAATCAGTTTAAAGGGTTTAATTGTCTGGTTAATCTGTGCTTCATTTTTTATGTATGAATTTTTGTTGCGCACTGTTTTAGGAACCTTTCAATATCCATTAATGCATGACTTGCAGTTAAGTCCAGTGCGGTTTGCCTTATTAAGTTCGACTGCTTATCAGCTGATCTATGGGATTATGCAGATTCCTGTAGGCATTCTCGCCGATCGCTTCGGTCTGAAAAAAACCCTGTTATCAGCGGTCTTTTTTTGCGCCATAGCCAACATAGGCTTTTCATTCAGTCATCATTTTGCAAGTGCGATTTTCTTTCGTGTCTTGATGGGCTTTGGTTCATCGTTTGGTTTTGTTTGCCTGCTGCTTGCTGTCTATGACTGGATGCCAAGGCGAAATATTGCCTTGTTCATTGGTATGTCGCAATTTATTGGCACAATGGGGCCCATGTTAGCCGCCGGTCCTTTTAACGCGCTTGCTCAGGCTTCAGTGGTTAGTTGGCGGGAAATTTTTATAGCTTTAGGTTTAATCGGCTTGACCATAGCCACTCTGGTTCTTTTGTTTGTAGATAAAAACCGGCAAAATCAAGGTAAATTTATCATTTTGTCACGTCCTTCGGCTATTTCCGAGAATTTGTCCCGTTTGTTAAGCCAGAAGCAAGTCTGGTTTATTGCGGTATTTTCCGCTTCGGCTTATTTCTCCATTGAGTATTTATCTGAAAATGAAGGCGTTGAGTTTTTAGTTAAAAAAGGATTTTCATCTACTTTTTCTTCCTACATGATCACGCTGGCCTGGTTGGGTTATGCTTTAGGTTGTCCTTTATTGGGTTTGATCTCTGATAAAATGCAACGGAGAAAACCTGTGATGTATATCAGTGCCTTAATGGCATTGACCGCATTAACAGGCATCATTTATTTTTCCTTGGGAAAATTAATGACAGCCGCATGCTTTATCCTTCTTGGGGCAGGAGCAAGCGGTCAGAGCGTGGGGTTTGCTATCATGGCCGAGCAGTGCAAGGAAGAATATTTAGCCGTGGGTCTAGCCATCAATAACGGCATGATCATGCTCTTTGCTGCCGTGAATGCGCCTTTGATTGGCAGTATATTGTCTCATCTGTCAGCAGCCTCTCCGATAACCATGGGAGATTATCAGACCGCATTCATGATAATGATAATGCTTGTATCTATTGCTATATTTTTTGCGGTTTTTGCCATTAAAGAAACCTTTTGTAAGTCTGTGCGAGAAAACACAACATTAAATCCGGGAGTCTAGTGCCTGTTGACAATTGCTCTATAGTCCCTACCTACCGTGGATAAACCGAGGCACGTAGGCATTTGAGCAAGATCACGAAAACGAATGGTCAACAGATACTAATCAATATATCGCGCTCTCAGCAAATTAAATCGCCTAAAGGCTCTCCAAATCGAAGGTTTTGACCAGCTTGCAGATTTTCACACCATTTCATTTTGGATTTGTCAGCAAACATCAGGATGACGGTTGAGCCCAGTTTGAAATAACCCATCTCTTCTCCGGCAAGAAAGCTTGTTTTATCCTGATTCAAAAGTTTGTAGTCAAAATGAACTGAACGCCGTGAGCGCTTAAGATCCCCGTGCCAACTCGTTCCAATCGCGCCAACAATGGTTGCACCAACCATAACCATGGCCATTAAACCGAGCTTTGTTTCAAAATAGATGGCTAATCGCTCATTACGGGCAAAAAGTCGTTTGATGACTCTTGTAGTCGCTGGTTGAACGGAAAACAATTTGCCTGGCAGATAACTCATTTCCTGTAAGGTGCATGCGATTGGAATATGGACACGATGATAATCTTTAGGTGAAAGATACAAGGTGGCAAAACGCCCTTGATGAAAAGATTTAGCCAGCGCCGTCTCAGAACCAAGCAATTCATCCACAGCGTAAAAACGCTTTTTAGCCTGTAGCAGTTGACCTTGTTCTATATTACCTATTTCACTAATCGTTCCATCTACAGGAGAAATGATAGCTGTACTGGCTAGAGGTCGGCATTCAGGCTTCAGGCGACGAATAAAAAAATCATTAAAGCTTTCATAAGCGCTTGGATCCGCGATAAGAGCCTCACTCATATCCACTTGATACTGGGCAATAAACTGACGAATTAAAAAATTTTTTATGGAAGGTTTTTTGACGTTGGCAAAACGGCCAGCCAGTGCGGTGATGCCGCTTTTAGGCAATAAATACTGAGGTAAAGTCTTTAGGTAGTCATGAACCATGATGTATGTTAAAAGCTAAAGAGAATAAAAGGGAAAATCATACAAGAAAAAATAAAGAAATGGCAGAAAAAATTGCTGGAAATACAAGGAAAAGTATTATACGCGAAGGCAATCATCAAAGTTTGCAGCACTTCTAAAATTAGGAAGCGACATCAACTTGTTTTGAAGCTGAAATGCTTGAATCCCTGCCACCGGTTTAAACAAAACTCTTTAAAACTACAGTCTCCTTGCTGGGATACTGGTGTAATTTCTCTTCAGCAATGGACTTTATAGAGGAAATAAAATGAGGGCGATACTCCTGGGTTAGCCTCATAACGAAATGATTATTTGCTTTTTGCAGTTGCTCTTTATCAAGAGGAATTTCTTTTTGCATGGTATCAAGAAGTGTATTAAATAAAATAGTATTTAAAGAGGTGGTTTCAAAACCTCCATTCATAAAAATACGAGCTAGAATATGCGCGTTGGAGGAAATAGAAAAATATTTTTCCACTTCACTGCGCCGGCTTGTTGTAAACCAAGATTTTGATTGTTCATATTTAGATAATGCCGATTTTGTTAAATCACTAAATCGTTTATGCTCAAGCTCTTCCACCCATGAATAAAGCGCATCATTAACTGCTCTTAAGGCATAATCTGAATAAATGTGTCGAAATCGGTTGTCATTTTTTGCATATTTAATGGCTGCTTCAGTGTAAAAATCCAGTGCAAAGGTTTTATCATCTATAGCTGAACGAACGCTTGGCAGACAAACGTTAAAATCATGTTGAGTGGCTTTCAGCATATCACGAATCAATTGGTCTATGAGACATGTATTGAGTGCGCCATTGCCTGTTTTATTTCCCGAAGAGAGAATGAAGGCCAGCCGATCATCACCAGACTCTTTCATGCTTTCCCGCAAATACGTTTTTACGGGCTCTGCGCGCATTCGATTGCTTAAAAGACCACCGGAGTAATCCTCATCAATTATTTTGCAGATTTTGTCGGATAATGTCATTGCATCAAGGCTTTTGGCCCAGTTAAACAAGGCATGCAAGCAATCATTTATCACTTTTTCATCAGTGTGTTTTGGCCAGATCTCCTTGACAGGAACCACTGACAAGCTGACTTTGTCGGTGGTATTCATGTGCGCGGAAAAATGTACCATACCGCAAAACCTCTCAAGCTCGGAGGCGAGATGGCCGCATTTATCTGCATAAGATGTATTTTCGCCTAATTTTGGGATAACTTCGTCAAAATATTTGGAGCTAATCTCTCTTAATTTTCTGATAAATTGTGAGTTCTTTAAATGTACCAACTCATTTAGATCCGTATGGTAATAATTGTTGGTCGCCACAAAAAGTTGATTGTTTAAATCGATCAAGGCCAACAATCCCTTACGCATATCACTGTTTTTATCGCAGTCAATATGTTCATCAATATCTGTTGAATTGATTTCTTTGAAAGCAGGTAATAATTGCCATGCAGCATGTATAGAAGAGTCTTCCGGCTTTATTTCAGAGTCTTCGCTGTCAGTCAATATAATTTCATGACCTTTTAATGAAAGTTCAAGCAATAGTTCATTCGACAGCTCCTTCGCTTTTTTTAATATATTTTTCATACATCCTAAATAAGAATCTCTCCATACTTGATGATAACGCAGCTTTAATTTATCTTCCTTTAGCTGTCGTTTATTGCAGACGTCTGTTTTTGTGGCTTTTTCCAAAGGAGGGGCGCAGGCTACCTCGCTCTTTAATTCAAGATTATCTTCATTAGAGAAACGACGAGTTTTATCCTCTTGTTCTTTACGTTTTTTATTTTGCGCAAGTCCCCATTTCTCTACGCTCTTGAAGGCGGAAGGATGCTGATACAGAAATTGAGCAAACCCTGGAACCGGAACATCAGAAATATTTTTTTCACAACCTTTAAAGAACACCACATTACGATAAAGCTCATCATAATATAGTTGATATAGTCCACACATGAAGCTGACAAAAGGCTGTTTGTCTGTTTCAGAAGTAAATAAAGTTGGAAATTTTTTTTCTAATTCTCCTTTCTTTTCTAAGGATAATTCAGTGTAATTGAGTGGCTCTTTACCAAGGGCGTCTCTTAGTTGCTTTTCAAGTACCTCAGGCTGAAAGATCACCAGCGCCTTAAGAGCTGCCGTAAACAGTTGTTCTTGTGCGGTGATTTGACCATTAGGTAAAGATTCATCCTTGAAAATAGGGTTTTTGGATAGTTCGATAAATTGGTCGTAATTACCATATCGCTTCGGGTAATAATAATTATGTGGATATTGATGAGTTGCCCAATGCGTTAATTTGGTTTCCTGTAAAACAGGGAAGTTGGCAAAGTCGCTCGAAGGCAATTCAATTTTTCCTTCCGGGCTGCTTCCGAATGCGCGTGGCCCTTTAATGATTTCAGTCAACGCATAAAAAAACATATCCCAGTCAATAAGACCTTTTAGTCCAATATTTTTGGGATGAAGATCATCATTGCCTAAAAACCAGGAAAAAAACAGCAACTCCATAACATTGTGCTGCATTAGAGTTTCGTAAGATGGGTTGACCTCTTCTTTTTTTTGAGGGTGTTCAGGGATGGGTTCGCTGCCGTAATTAAAAGGTTTAAATCCTTCAAGAGCGATGGACACGGTCCCTACGATTTTATCATCTTCATCATATACCAGTCGATCTTCTGCGGCACGTTCACCCAATAACATGCGTATAATAACAGAAGTGGCAACGGAAATTTTGGCAAGCAACTCGGGGTAAGTTTCATCAAGAGGTTTAAAAAAGCCCTTTTTTTTGCAACCGTCAAAATCAACGAATTCTACCTGAGTAACGACATGTCCAGACTTGGGAGCGGCAGGCCCTGCTGTCAAGTCCTTTAATTTATTTCTCCTTAAAGCTGTCTTAGGTAAAGAAGCCATAAGCAGTCCTTTTACTCACTAGTTCTAGTTATTGATCATATTAAGCAGAAACTGTCAATAATTTCAATAGATAAATATTTTTGAATTTAACTGATTGATAAAATATAAGGTTTTTTTGGATTTTCCTGCACAAAGGATATTAAAAAGAGGTTTTTTGCAGATATTGTGAGTTTTAATATTTGTTGAGAGGACGAATCCATAAGGATTCGTCCACAGCATTTTATTCAGTAAATTGATGTATCGTTTTGGTTAAGCGTTTGACCAGTTCATCCATTTCATTTTCATCCATGATTAGAGGCGGTAAAAGGCGGATGACCTTCTCCGCAGTGACATTAAATAATATGCCATTAGCCAATGCCAGGGGGCGAATATCCATTGCTGATCGGTCCAATTCTATACCAAGCATATATCCTTTACCTCGGACTTCTTTGACGGCTGGATTTCCTTCGAGATGAGTTCTGATTTTCTCTTTAAGCAAGCTTGCATTTGCGTTTACTTTTTCACAAATGTGTTCCCGTTCAATCACTTCCAGAACCGTCATGGCTGTGGCGCAGGCTAGCGGGTTTCCGCCAAAGGTGGAACCATGGTTTCCAGGCTGGAATAAATTACAAGCTCTTTTGCTCATTAAGCAGGCACCAATAGGCATCCCATTGCCCAAACCTTTGGCGGTAGTTAAAACGTCGGGTTGAATTCCATATTTCATGCAAGAATAGAGTTTGCCCGTACGAGCATTTCCCGTCTGAATTTCATCGAAAATGAGCATCCAATCATGTTCTTCACACAACTTGGCTAATTCTCGAAGATAACTTTCATCAGCGGGGTATATACCGGCTTCCCCCTGAATGGTTTCGAGCATAACGGCCACTACATCTTCTCGATGGGTTGCAATGGTTTTTATGGCCTCCAGGTCATTGAAGGGGGCGCGAATAAAACCAGGAACCAGGGGTTCGAACCCTGCTTGAACTTTGCGACTGCCTGATGCGGTTAAGGTGGCCATGGTTCGTCCGTGAAATGCTCTTTCCATGACAATAATGGAAGGTGTTTCTATGTTTTTTTGATGGCCGTAAAGCCGGGTGAGTTTAATGGCGGCCTCATTCGCCTCAGCGCCCGAGTTCGCAAAAAAAACCTGCTCCATTCCACTCATTGTGGTTAGCTTCTCAGCCAGTTTTTCCTGTTCCCTGATATGAAAGGCATTTGAGGTGTGTAGCAGTTTGGCTGCCTGCTCCTGAATTGTGCGGGTTACATCCGGATGAGCATGGCCCAAACCACAAACTGCAATCCCTGTTAATCCATCAAAATAAGCTTTTCCCTTCTCATCATACAACCATACACCTTCACCATGGGAAAAAGTGATGGGCATGGGGTTGTAACTTGTGATTAATGCCATGACCACTCCTGTAAATTAAAGCATGTTATCAGCAACAAAATCCCAGTTTACTATTTCCCAGAAAGACTTCACGTAATCGGGACGGGCATTACGATAATCGATGTAATAGGCATGTTCCCAGACATCACAGGTTAATAAGGCATTTTCTTCATTGGTCATGGGCGTTCCTGCATTGCTGGTACTGGTGATTTTCAGATGACCGTTTTTGTCCTGAACGAGCCATGCCCAACCAGAACCAAACTGGCTGATGGCCGCTTGACTGAATTGTTCTTTGAAGGCATCAAAAGAGCCGAAGGTTTTCTTAATTTCATCAGCCAGCTTTCCGGAAGGCTCTCCATCCCCATCAGGACTCATGCAGTTCCAATAAAAAGTATGGTTCCAGGTTTGCGCAGCGTTATTAAATACCCCCTCTTTTGATTTTTTTATGATATCTTCTAAAGACATTTGTTCGTATTCTGTATCCGCAATAAGTTTGTTCAGGTTGTTCACATAGGCCTGATGGTGCTTACCGTAGTGATATTCTAAGGTTTCCCTCGAAATGTGAGGCTCTAGTGCATCCAAGGCATAAGGGAGTTTAGGTAAACTAAATGACATAATGTGACCTCCTAAAATGTGAGAAGCGATTAGTGTAGCAGGATAAAAGATAGATTCAATCGTGAAAAAAATCCATAAAGGAAAGAATTTTTTAATTCGCCAATGAAATGAACAATTGTTATCTGGGTTTCCTTGCGAAATAAAGCTATTTTCGCCATAATTAGCAATATTTTTTAGCGAAATAAAGGTGTGCCGTGGATACTATCGAAAAAATAAAGCAGCAAATTGCAGAAAATGCTATTTTACTATACATGAAGGGCAGCCCGAAGATGCCTCAATGCGGATTTTCGGCTCGTGCCGTTCAATGCATCAATGCCTGTGGGGTGGATTTCGCCTATGTGGATGTTCTGGCTAATCCTGATATTCGACAGGCACTGCCCGAATATGCAAACTGGCCTACTTTTCCTCAGCTGTATGTAAAAGGTGAATTGGTCGGCGGCTCTGATATTATTCTTGAAATGTATCAGCAAGGCGAATTGGAGCCGATGCTGCGTGAGGCTTTGGCTGCATGATTTTTCAACCGATGTATAAAGCGAAGAACTGTTGACGTTTCGTGGTTGCAGTGAGGAAATGAAATGTCCACATATCCTGTTTATACATCCTCTGATATGGAGAAAATATGAGTATATTAGTTGGACGTAAGGCTCCTGATTTTACGGTGCCGGCTGTTCTGGGCTCTGGCGAAATCGTTGATAAATTTAATTTACATGAGTGTTTAAAAGGACAGCATGGAGTGGTTTTTTTCTATCCACTTGATTTTACGTTTGTGTGTCCTTCTGAGCTGATAGCTCTTGATAACCGCATGGATGAATTTAAAAAACGAAATGTTGAAGTGGTGGCGGTTTCTATCGACTCGCAATTCACCCACAATGCCTATCGAAAGACATCTCGCAAAGAAGGCGGTATCGGGCAGGTGAAATATACAATGGCTGCCGATACTACGCACAGTATTTGTCAGGCTTACGGAGTTGAGCATCCTGTAGCAGGTGTTGCGTTAAGAGCTGCTTTCATTATCAATAAGGATGGTATGGTTAGTTCACAAATTGTCAATGATTTACCCATTGGAAGAAACATTGATGAGATTCTTCGTATCATCGATGCCATTCAGTTTTTTGAAGAAAACGGCGAAGTCTGCCCTGCTGGTTGGCATAAAGGTGAAGCTGGTATGAAAGCCTCTCCTGAAGGTGTGGCTCACTATTTATCTGAGCACTCAGAATCCTTATAATGTTTTAAAGCATTTTTCACTTAATAATCCACAGGCCATTTATCAATGGCCTGTGCTGTCTATGTTAGCTTTTATCATGCAGACTTTTCCAATAATTCACTATGTTACAAAATAAGTCAGCTGTTTTTTCTGCATCATAGATGGCTGAGTGGGCTTCATGAGAATCAAAGGGCAAACCCGCAGCTTCTGCCGCTTTGGCGAGTACTGTTTGTCCATAAACCAAACCGGATAAAGTGGCTGTATCAAAACAAGTGAAGGCGTGAAAAGGCGATTTAATTTGTGTTCTTTTGCAGGCTTCTTTGAGAAAGAGTAAATCAAACCAGGCATTATGCCCGATCAGTACAGCACGTTGACACTGATGTTTTTTCAGCGCATGTTGAATGGGTTTGAATAATTTTTTCAAAGCTGTTTCTTCATCAAGGGCGAAGCGCAAAGGTTGGTAAGGATCAATTTTATTAAATTCAAGCGAGCGCTCATCAAGCTCAGCCCCATCGAAAGGAAGCACATGTTCAAAATAGGTTTTATGGCGAAAGAAATTGCCTTCATTGTCTATAGCCAATAATACAACGCATATTTCCAAAAGTGCATTTTTATGAGGTACGATGCCTGCTGTCTCGATGTCAACGACAACGGGTAAAAAACCGCGAAAGCGCTTGTTCATCTTATCAAGCAGAAATTCAGTGGGACTCATTAACACTCCAGGATATTTGCTCTCCGGCAGCTATGGGAACTACCCTGCTCTTGCCTAATGGTAAACTGTTGGGAATATATTGCGGTATTCGAACCAGCTCAATGGACTCGTTATTGATAGGCAACTGATAAAAATCAGCACCAAATTGACTCATAAAGGCATTGAGTTTATCCAGCTGATTTTGTTTTTCGAAAAATTGAGCATACAGCGGTAAAGCGTAAGGAGCAGAGTAAATGCCAGCGCAACCGCATGTGTTTTCTTTATTTTCCTGAGCATGCGGTGCACTGTCCGTGCCTGCAAAAAACTTAAGATTTCCGCTGCAGGCCGCTTCCTGCAATGCTTTTTGATCCCGCTCATGTTTTAGAACAGGCAGACAATAATAATGGGGTCTGATGCCACCGGCTAACAGTTGATTGCGGTTGTATAACAAATGGTGCGGTGTAATGGTTGAAGCAATATTAGATGAGGATTGCCGCACGAAATCGGCCGCCACTTTAGTGGAAATATGCTCTAGAACAACACGCAATTTCGGAAAATTTTTGACGAGCACGTCAAGTTCTTTTTCAATAAAGAGTGATTCTCTTGCAAATATATCGCCATAAGTCACTTCACCATGAATTTGCAAAACCATATTGTTGTCTTGCATGATTTCAAATAAGGGGTAAAGGGTCTGAAGAGAGCTCACTCCGGCTTCGGAGTTGGTTGTTGCACCAGCCGGATATAGCTTGCCTCCAAGGACAAAGTCGTTTGAAGCTGCTTCGCTCAAATCATCAGGGCTCACGGACTCGTTCAGATAATAAGTCATATAAGGAGTAAACTGACTGTTTTCAGGCAGGCTGGCAAGGATGTTTTCACGATATTGCCTTATGGCTTGCAAATGAGTTAAAGGTGGTTTAAGGTTTGGCATTGCTAATGCCCGGGCAAAATGCTTGGCTGTTGCAGGAACCGTATCTTTCAATAAGACTCCGTCACGAAAATGAACATGCCAGTCATCAGGACGATTGATAGTTATGGTATGCACTATAAGGTTTTCCTCAGACGATTGACTACGGCAAAGGATAACATTTTTTATCATGCATGTGACACAGTTAATGCTATTAAGTCGATGGTTTTACGGTACATCCTGTCTGACATCTATTATTAATTTTTTCTCAAAAAGGTTTATGTGGCCACGCACCCATTTTTTTCAATCCGAAAGTTAAATCTGAATGACTTTCCAGGCGAATAAAATGAATAAGTATTTACTGAGCGCTGCTTACAAGGCTCATTTTTCAAAGACCTATGTGCTCAAAAAAATTATCCACTGCTCAATAAAAGTATATCTTAATGATAAATATTAATTTTTTTCGCAATTTTCTTGACATTTCCAAAATCCATTAAGATACTCAATATCGTTGCATGCTTTCGGATTAGAGCGACGAACGCGTGCTATTGACAACTCCTTGTAGTGGGTTATCAATGAATGAAACTCAATATAATAAGAAATGGAGACAAAGCATGTTAAGTTTGAAAAAGACAGCCGTAGCTGTGCTTGCTTTCAGTAGCAGTGCCGCGTTCGCTGGCACGATGGGTCCGGTATGCACCCCAGGTAATGTCACTGTTCCATGTGAGACGGTTGCTTGGGATTTTGGTATCACCGCCTTATATTTGCAACCTGTTTATGATGCTGACTGGGGCTATGCTGGTTCCAGAACTGATTTTGCCAATCATACCTATTATCATGACATAGACGGTGATTGGGATTGGGGCTTTAAGCTGGAAGGTTCTTATCACTTCAGCACAGGAAATGACATCAACATTAACTGGTATCACTTTGACAATGATTTTGATCACAGAGCTAATCCTTTCGTAACCTTTAATACTGATGTTAAATGGGATGCGGTTAATGGTGAATTCGGTCAGCATGTTGATTTCGGTGAATATAAAAACATCCGTTTCCATGCCGGTGTTCAATATGTAAGAATTGAGCATGACTTCCGTAGTCGTTTCTTTGGTCTTAATGACAACTACCTTAAAACATCATTTGATGGTTTTGGTCCAAGAACCGGTGTTGACATGTCTTACGACTGGGGTAATGGCTTTGCCATTTATGGAAATGCCGCTGCAGCAATATTAATCGGCACCAGTGACTTTGACTTCACGTCCCATTTTGGTTTGGTTGGAGGCTTCCATGGCTCTAAAAACGCTGTAGTTCCTGAGTTGGAAGCCAAATTAGGTGCTAAATACAGCTATCCTATGGCTACTGGTAACCTGACTCTGGATGGTGGTTACATGGTGGTTAACTATTTCAATGCTCAGCATTTCCGAGTTAACAATAACATAAGAGAAACTGACTTTGCCATGCATGGTCCTTATCTTGGTCTGAAGTGGGTTGGTAGCGTATAATATTAAAAATTTAAGAAATTTCAGTAATACTGTTGACTTTAGTAAAGTCCAGTTGGATAATTTATCCAGGTACGTTCTTGGTTAGAGCGAAGAATGCGTACTGTTACTGATTCTTCTTGAATGAGTAATGAACGGAAATTTAATAATAAAAAAAGTGGAGATTAAGCATGTTAAATTTGAAAAAAACAGCCGTAGCTGTTCTTGCTTTAGGTAGCAGTGCAGTATTCGCTGGCACGATGGGTCCGGTATGCACCCCAGGTAATGTCACTGTTCCATGTGAAACAGTTGCTTGGGATTTTGGTATCACCGCCTTATATTTGCAACCTGTTTATGATGCTGACTGGGGCTATGCTGGTTCCAGAACTGATTTTGCCAATCATACCTATTATCATGACATAGACGGTGATTGGGATTGGGGCTTTAAGCTGGAAGGTTCTTATCACTTCAGCACAGGAAATGACATCAACATTAACTGGTATCACTTTGACAATGATTTTGATCACAGAGCTAATCCTTTCGTAACCTTTAATACTGATGTTAAATGGGATGCGGTTAATGGTGAATTCGGTCAGCATGTTGATTTCGGTGAATATAAAAACATCCGTTTCCATGCCGGTGTTCAATATGTAAGAATTGAGCATGACTTCCGTAGCCGTTTCTTCGGTGTAAGAGGTACTCACGTCAACACAAGTTTTGATGGTTTTGGTCCAAGAACCGGTATTGACATGTCTTATGACTGGGGTAATGGTTTCGCCATTTATGGAAACGCCGCTGCAGCAATATTGATAGGTACCAGTGATTTCGATATCAATACCAATTTCGGTTTGCTCGGTGCAGGTGGTTTCCATGGTTCTAAAAACGCTGTAGTTCCTGAGTTGGAAGCCAAATTAGGTGCTAAATACAGCTATCCTATGGCTACTGGTAACCTGACTCTGGACGGTGGTTACATGGTGGTTAACTACTTCAATGCTCAACACGTCGGAATCAATAATAATGTAAGAGAAACTGACTTTGCTATGCATGGTCCTTATCTTGGTCTGAAGTGGATTGGTAATGTGTAATTGTCAGTTTTTTTGACAAACAAAGCCCATCAGTACTTCTGGTGGGCTTTTTTTTTTGAAAATGGAGTTGATATGTTAAGAAAAACAATCTTGACTGCTTTAGGATTAGCTGCCAGCAGCTTTGCTTTAGCCGGGATGCCCGGGAGCAAAGCTTGTCTGCAGGGGAATGTTACAGTACCTTGTGAAACGAAAAAATGGGATATAGGTGTGCAGGCCCTATACTTGAAATCCGCTTTTGATGCTGATTACGTTTATGGACTTGCGCAAAACGGTTTCTATCGCGATGCTGACAATGATTGGGACTGGGCCTTTCGCCTGGAAGGTTCCTACCATTTTTCCACCGGAAATGATATAACAATGACATGGATTCACTATGATACTGGTGATCATCATGGTGGTTTTAATGGGTTAATTCCGCTCAACGAAAGTTTTATTGCGTTGAATATTCCTTATGTACTACGGATTGATAACCAATTTGATCAAGTTAATCTTGTGATGGGACAACATACAGATGTTGGTCTATTTAAAAACATACGTTTTTATGGCGGTTTACAATATGCTGATATACGTGTGGATGCGAGCAATAACTTTTTAATTACTCCGACGCTACTTGTTGCTGCTGGAGTGAGAGCCGTGCGCCAATATCATAATACAGATTTTAATGGCGTTGGTCCTGTAATAGGTATCGATTACGCTTATAATCTGACTGACGGATTTAGTGTAACGGCCAATTCAGCAATGTCCATATTGTATGGCACGGGTCGTTTCAGTGATGGTTATCTTTTTTCGAATGACTTAATCCCCGTGGCCAATTATGGCAGCAAAAAAATGGTGGTTCCCAGCCTTGAGGCTAAGCTTGGTGTCAATTATGCCTTTTCAATGGCTGAGGGTGTGTTAAATCTCGAAGCTGGTTACCAGGCTGTGAATTATTTTAATGCTCTGCAAACTCGCGGTTTAAATGCTACAGGCACTCCCACCAATAGTGATTACGGACTTTATGGCCCCTATTTGGGCGCCAAATGGGTTGGGTATGCTTAACATCTATTCTTTAAGAACCATGAAAAGTAACAAAAGCCCATTTTTTAATGGGCTTTTTTGCGTGCTATTTGAAATGATACAGATAAATTTTTTCTGTTTTTGCTTTGTTCTCTTGTTCTGCGGTCATTTATTAGACCAGAGTCCATATCATTGCCTTAATAATGTATAAACTCTTCTCATGGCAGCTAACTTATCTTTCTATCATCTTATCCAAAGCTAGGACTGGCTTTAGGCTGTGCCTATTTAAATCATTCAACGTCCAGGAAATGCTGAAATTTATCTATGAAAACTCCCAATTGCGTTCAGAAAATATCCTCTACAAAGAAATGAGCGATTAAATTTTCAGATTGTTTAATTTTGCGCACTCAAAAGCATGGTCATCACTTGGCTAAAACGCTATAATCTTGCTTCCAAACATGAGAGGATGTAAAAAAAATAATCAGGAGTTTTTTTGTGAGGTTGAACAGAATTCTTTTATTCCTGGCTTTGTCGTCGGCCCCTTTGTATGCTACTGACCAACAGCAATTGCAAGATGAAATCCAGCAATTAAAACAACAGACACAGACGCTACAAGCACAACTTAAACAGTTACAGAAAAAAATATCAGAAAATACAGTAAAATCTGTAGCGGCAAAACCTTCTGTAAAGAAGGTTAAAGGCGGGTCTGGAGGCTATCATGGAAGCGTAGTCTCTGTGCATAGTTTTGATGGGCATCCAGAATCTCTCAATTTTTATCCAACGGCATTGCTGGTTGATGAGCATGTGGTAACTTATATTGCAGGTACACCTGTTGTTTCTTCTCCTTATCTTGGAGAAAGGCCTGCTTTTGATGGTTCGGATTATATCGTAAATATTTCAAGTATTAACCGTGATATCCGCTTGATGCAGCAACGGCGAAGGTTATATAGAGCTTACCAAAGAATGGGCTACCCTGTCCCTTATATGCCAATTATCTCTTTAAGCGGCGCTGTTCAGCCTGTAGCCATTTTAAACTTTGAACAACATAGAGAAACAGCCGATTTGACCTTAGGTACCAGTGAGTTGGATGTGGCTGCTGCTTTAAATGAAAACGTTGAAGCCTTTATGGCCATTACTTACGATCAGTCACCTCCTGCTGTAGGTGGTCCAAGAGTCAACAATTCCGTGTTCAATTTGAACATGGGTTTTATTAATATCGGAAATCTGGACAAGACGCCTTATTATTTCACAGCAGGACAGCTTTTTGTTCCTTTTGGTCGTTATTCTTCTGCCATGGCCAGTTCTCCCCTAACTTTATTATTAGCACGTACAAAATCTCGCCCGTTTATCTTAGGATATAAATCTCAAACAGACACCGGGCTCTTTGCTTCCGTATATGGTTTCAGAGGCGAAACGACTTTAGGAAAATCCGGTGTAGGCGGTGTAAATGCCGGTTATACGTTCAGTCATGGAGATGTTGCCGGGGAAGTAGGTGGAGGATATATCAATTCAATTAACGATTCGGCTGGCATGCAGAATACAGGCGTGACACCATTTACCACTTTTGGTGGATTCGGTTCTGTTACCAATGGTTCTGAAGCAGTACGTAAAATTCCAGGTGCTAATGTTCATGGAAACATCAGTATAGATCGATACAATTTTACTGCCGAATGGGTCGGTGCTGCTAAACGTTTTCGGCCTCAGGATTTGAGCTTTAATGGCCGAGGTGCAAAACCACAGGCTGCTCAGTTTGAAGCAGGCATGACTTTCAAGGCATTTGATAAGCCGGCATCCATTGGAATCGGCTATCAATTAACACGTCAGGCACTTGCTCTTAATCTTCCGGAACGTCGAATTAGCGGTGTTTTTAACATTTCATTATGGAAGGACACAATTGAAACGTTAGAATATCGGCATGATATTAATTATAAAAAAACTGAATTTGCTAATGGAGCGGCACCTGCAGGAACAGCAAACTTACCTGTGGTGGGTCGAGGCGGAAGCGAAGATGCCATACTGGCACAAATCGGTGTTTATTTCTGAGCAAAATATGGCAAGGAAAAAAACAGATTTCCGCCCGCTTGCGCGTAAATAAGGCATAATATTATCAAAGTATGATTTGCTCTGGGAAACATGCGCTAAAATTTCTATTTTTTATAACTCTATGTTAAATTGAAAAAAATAATTATTTTAGCCCTTTGATAATGACCTCAACGGCAATACGGGCGCCTTTAGCCGGCATTAATTTTTTTCTTGCTGATGTCAGAGATGGACTTGGTCCTTTTCTTGCAATTTATCTTCTTTCCTACCATCAATGGGAGAGCGGTCAAATTGGTCTTGTGATGACCATTGCAGGTGTTACCACCTTATTGTTGCAAACGCCTGCTGGCATGATTATAGATAGGACGCGCTTTAAGCGAGGTATTTTTATTCTCTGTAGCCTGTCCATTGCCATAGCTATTCTTTGCATACAGTTTTTCCCTCAATTTTATTCAGTGGCGATCAATAAAGCCATTATTGGCGCTGCTGCTGCTTTTTTTCCTCCCGCGATTGCGGCTCTGACTCTGGGAACAGTTGGCCCGCAGTTTTACGCTGTGCAAGTAGGGCGTAATGAAGCATACAATCATGCTGGAAATATTTTTGCTTCCATTATGGCTGCTATTCTCGGTTTTTATGTTGGCCTGCATTCCTTGTTCTGGTTTACTGCTATTATGGCGGTGGCTGCTGTGATAAGCGCCTTATCACTCAATAAAGCATTAATTGATCATCGTCAAGCCCGTGGTTTGCTGACGGATAGTCCTCAGGAGAAATTACCTGGTTTCAAAATATTATTGACGAATAAAAAATTATTGTTTTTTGGCATCTCCATTATGTTGTTTCATCTGGCTAATGCCGCCATGCTTATTCTCATCGGTGAAGAAATCGCTCTTAAACAACACGATAAATCATCGGTTTTGTTTGTATCAGGAAGTATTATCAGCGCACAATTTATTATGTTTTTCATGGCCATTCTGGTCAGTAAAAAAGCGGACTGTTGGGGGCGAAAGCCACTTTTTCTTTTGGCATTTATTGCATTGCCTATTCGCGGCTTCCTATTTACTTTATCCAGTGATCCTTATTATTTACTGGCTGTGCAATTACTTGATGGGGTTGGAGCCGGTATATATGGCGCACTTTTTCCCATCGTTACAGCGGACATGACTCGAGGCTCAGGACATTATAATACGGCATTAGGGGCACTCAGCACATTGCAGGCCATAGGAGCTGCGGCGAGCACTTTAATCAGCGGATATATTGTTGATTATTATGGCTTTAGTGCCGCATTTTATGTTCTGGTGGTCATCGCACTGATGGCCCTGGCGCTCTTTTTCTTCACCATCCCGGAAACACGCGCTAAAAATCTGCAGCCATTTACCGAAAGTCATGGTTATGAGGTATGAGTGTTTTTGATCATCCACCCCTTCCCATCATTGTTTTATTTTTTGTTTTTTTAGGCATCAGCTTCCGGAAAATTGGCAGTCTTCATTTGCCCATTTGGTTCATCATGACGCTTGCAGCTTTGCTGGTTTTAATCACAGGACAAATTGGTTTGATGCAGGCGATAAGAGCGGTAAATCTCGATGTTATCTTTTATTTGCTGGGCGTTTTTATTATTGGTCAGGCGCTGGAAGAAAGCAATTACTTAGAGCAGAAAATGCTTAAACTTATGCAGCGATTCACCAATGTAAAATGGATTCTTGCACTTTTGATCGTATTTTCCAGCTTTACATCCATGCTTTTAATGAATGATACCATAGCGATCATTGCTACGCCGGCTATTTTGTTGCTGCACCAGCGCATTAAACTCCCATTGATTCCTTTATTATTGACATTGGCTTTTTCCATTACCATTGGCAGTATCGCCAGTCCTATCGGCAATCCACAAAATTTGTTAATTGCCATGGAGATGACGAATCCTTTTATGTTGTTTTTTCAGCATCTGTTCATTCCCACTCTCATATGTCTGCTGATTTTATATTTTTACATGTGGTTTTGCTTTCGCGACATGCTCAATATTGAGATAAGACATGTTTCACTGAATACGGATATTGTTGTTGATAGGCATCTTGCTTTTCTTGCTAAGCTGTCTTTAGGCATTATGTTGTTACTTATCCTAAGCGAGATTACTTTTTCATTGTCTGGCTATCCGATACATCTTTCATTCAGCATGATAGCTTTGCTGGCGGCCAGTCCTTTAATCCTGTTTAGTCATAAACGATTTTCGCTGATGCGTAAAATTGACTGGCACACGATAGTTTTTTTTATTGCCTTGTTTGTGTTTATGGAAGCAGTCTGGTTGTCTGGATATTTCCAGAATGTTATTCAAGCAAGTCATCTACAGATTACGGCAAAATCCACCATCATCTGGGTTAGTCTGCTATTAAGTCAATTGATATCAAATGTGCCTTTAGTTGCGCTATATTTGCCCTTGCTTGCTAAAACGTCCGCGCAACATTATTTGTTATTAGCTATGGCCAGCACCATTGCGGGCAATATGTTAATATTAGGTGCTGCCAGCAATATTATTATCATACAAAACACGGAAAAAAGAGGAAAGCATGCTTTTAATTTTTGGCAGTTCATGTGTTTTGGTATCCCCCTTACCGTCATCAATGTCATTGTTTATTATCTGTTTTTATATTAAAACTCCGATTAAATATGCAGGGTCTGAGCCTCACGAGGGTAAACAACCAGAACCAGTCGTTCGCAAATTATATTTTAGATAACTATACTAAATTTGAAGCAGGAAGATCATGGGGCCTCGCATGCGTAAACTGAATCAAATAGAAAACATTAGTGTAAAGCACGCTTCTCTGATGGAAAATGCAGGCATAGAAGATCAGGAGGAGCTTTTAAAAATCTGTTCAGATCGAAAAGCTCGCCAACAAATTGCTGAACAAACCGGAATTCATGTAAAGTTAATTTTAAAATGGACGAGTCAGGCTGATCTCTCACGTATAAAAGGAATTGGTGATGAATTTGCTGAATTATTGGTAAATACTGGGATAGAATCGGCTGCTGCGCTGGCAAAGAGCGATGCTGAGCATCTTCTGGAAGAGTTGAAACTGGCTAATCAGAAAATAAGATTAGTAAAGCATATGCCAAGCCTCAATCAACTTGAAACTTGGATAGAACAAGCAAAAACATTGCCTGAGATTGTTTCTTATTAACATGAGTTATTAAGATGAATCTCGACATAAAGGCATTCGCAAATTAGAAGTTTTTTCGTAAGCTGAACCCCCTTAAATCTGGTCGTTGTATAACAGTCCCTGCTAGAAAACAATTGAGTTACTTTTTCCGTTTCTTTTTAATGCCAAGCACCGATAAAACAGCTCGTGTTAAATCACGAAAAATTTGTCTTATAACCTGACGAAAGAGCGTGTTTTTGCTCAAGCGATCAATCATGGTTGGAGATTTACTTTCAGATGTCGTTTTTGGGGAGCTGGGCTTTTCCACGCTTGATTGGTCAAAACGTTTATTGGCAGAACGTGGATTATTTTTTCTTGCATATCTCGACGAAAGTTCGGAGCGTGCAACTTGCTGCTGAATTTCTTCTGTAGTAAGTAATCCCATTCTTGATTCGGGCGCACGAATTAAACAATGTACTAAGGGGGTTGGTTGACCTTTAGCATCAAGAGCAGTGACCAGTGCTTCTCCAATGCCCAGAGAGGTTAGAAGATGTTCGGTTTGGTAGTAGCTTGAAGGAGGGAAGTTCTGCGCAATTAACCTCATTGCCTTACGATCCTTTGCCGTAAAGGCGCGTAATGAATGCTGAATTTTCAACCCTAGCTGACTTAATACCGTTTCAGGAATATCATTGGGAATCTGTGTGCAAAAAATCAATCCTACACCTTTAGAGCGGATGAGTTTCACCATGATTTCCAATGTGCTCATTAAGGTTTTGCTGGCATGATGAAAAATCAGATGGGCCTCATCAATAAAAATGACCAATTTTGGTTTTTCAGTATCACCGATTTCAGGAAATTTATGATAAACATCGTTTAACAGTTTCAGCATAAATGTTGAAAACAAGCCTGGATAACGCTGCATATCCATTAAACGTAAAATGGAAATTACACCTGTGCCTTGAGACGTGGTTTTTATTAAATCAAGCACATCAAAAGCCGGTTCACCAAAAAATGAGTCTCCTCCCTGGGATTCCAGCTCAATCAGTTGACGCAGGATAGTTCCGATGGAGGAAGAAGAGATGTGTCCATATTGCTTTTCAATGGCGGCTTCACCTTCCTCAGATTGTAAAAACTGCAATAAATTTTTTATGTCGTTTAAGTCAATCAGTTCAATGTGTTCATCTTTGGCATATTCAAATAAAACAGTCATAACTCCGGTCTGGGTAGAATTTAAATTGAGCATGCGTGAAAATATCATAGCGCCAAAATCTTGTACGGTGGCTCTTACAGGAACGCCAGGCTTGTCTTCTTCTAGTGTCAATAACTCTACAGGAAAGGAACGAGGTACGTAATCAAGGTTTAAGGATTGGTTGCGTGAGCGCAAAACTTCACTGTCTTCACCGGGCACGGCCAATCCGGAAACGTCTCCCTTGATATCCATAACAAGACTGGGTACGCCAGATAAAGATAATTGCTCTGCCAATACCTGCATGGTTTTCGTTTTGCCGCTTCCTGTTGAGCCGGCTATAAGTCCATGACGATTGAATGATTTCAACACCAGATTTACCGGAGATTCCGGTAAAACATGGCCATTCAATAAAATGGAGCCTAGCTGAATACCCGGGAGATGATTAGCTTTATAAGCTAAGCGCAAATCTTCATACATAATCATATCCTGTTTGATTACATTCAATATCTAACTCATGCTATGCAGCTACGTCTTTTTTGCATCTTTGGACGCATTTTGAAATTTCAAATGCTCATTTACTCCATGTAAACTGCGCTTTTAAATTTCAAAATGCGTCTAAATGTTCTAAAAAATACTGTGCTGCGTAACATGAGTATCTAAGCAATTATATTTTTATTCAGAAAATTTTCGCAAAATATCTCCTAGCTCAAGGGGAACAGGAAAAACAACCGTTGAGGTTTTATCTCCGGCAATTCCGGCTAAAGTCTGTAAATATCTCAACTGCATGGATTGAGGTTCTTGCACAAGAACTTGAGCAGCCTTTAATAATTTTTCAGAAGCTTGTAGTTCTCCTTCAGCATGGATGACTTTCGCTCTTCTTTCACGCTCCGCCTCAGCCTGTTTAGCAATAGCGCGAATCATACTCTCATCGATATCGACATGTTTGATTTCCACATTTGATACTTTAATACCCCAGTTATCGGTTTGTGCATCAAGTATTTTCTGGATGTCACTATTTAGCTTCTCTCTTTCAGCCAACATTTCATCGAGTTCGTGTTGCCCAAGGACAGAACGTAAAGTCGTTTGTGCCAGCTGACTTGTGGCTTCAAAATAATTTTCCACTTGAACGATGGCATATTGGGGATCAACCACTCTAAAATAAACCACCGCATTGACTCTGACCGAGACATTATCGCGAGATATGACATCCTGACTTGGAACATCCATGACAAAAGTGCGCAAATCGACTCGCACAACTTGCTGTAAAACTGGAATAATGATAATCAAACCAGGTCCTTTGACTCGCCAAAACCGCCCAAGCATGAAAACGACCCCCCGCTCATATTCACGCAGAACTCGAAACATGGAGGCAAGCAATAAAACAAGTATAACGATAAAAAAAAGTGCAAATGGCATCATGTATCTCCTTATTTAGCATAAAATCATTTTGAACAGTCTTTTCATTAACGGATTTCTTCTACCTCAAGGATGAGCCCTTTGGCATCAATGACCTTTATGGCTTTCCCCGCTTTGATTGGGCTTTGCGCCTTTACTGTCCAAATTTCACCTTTAATCAATGCCTGCCCCTGCAGGTTGATGTCTTCCAATGCCTGGCCTTGCTGATTTATTAATGCATGTGTCCCATGCATACTTTCACGCCAGCGTGAACGCATAACCAGGCTAAATACAATGAGAAAGAGCATAACATTGGCAGCGGCCATAGCCCAGATGGCAGACCAGGCGATTTGATAGCCTTCATGTTCCGTATCTATCAACATGATGGAACCAACAATAAAAGCTAATGTTCCTCCCATGCCCAGCATGCCAAAGCTTGGTGTATAAGCCTCAGCTATGATGAATGCAATACCGAGAATGATTAAACCCAGACCGGCATAGTTTATAGGCAATAATTGCAAAGCATATAGCGCGATAAGCATGGAGACGGCGCCGATGACGCCAGGTACAATGAATCCAGGATTCATCAATTCAAAAAAAATACCATAAATGCCTAACAAGAGGAGCAAATAAGCAACGGTTGGGTCTGTAATCATTAATAAAAACCGCATTCGCCAGTCTGGTTGAATCTTCTCAATTTCAACATTGCTTGTATTTAATTTGATGGTCTGCCCTTTCTGCGTAACGACTACGCCATTTAATTGTTGCAGTAAACTTGAGGTGTTTTTAGCTATAATGTCAATCACATTGGCTTTCAGTGCTTCACTTGCTGTCATGGTAGCCGCATCCAGTATGGCTTTTTCACCAAATTCAACGTTTCGGTTTCTTAACTGGGCAAGCGAGCGAATATAAGCAACCGCGTCATTCATGACTTTTTTACTCATGGTTGATTGTTGATCTTTTTTTTCACCACCCATGCCACCCGTTAAGCTTACGGGGCTTGCTGCGCCAAGATGAGTGCCGGGAGTCATCGCAGCAATCGTACTGGCATATAATAAAAAAGTGCCGGCACTGGCTGCTCTTGCTCCGCTGGGAGTCACATAGACCACAATGGGTACAGGAGAGGATAGAAACTCCTGAACGATTTGCCGAGTTGACTTATCCAATCCCCCCGGAGTGTCCATTTTTATCAGGATCAATGCAGAATCCTTTCCTTTTTCAATGCCTCGGACGAGGTAGTCAGCTGTTGCTGGACCAATTCCTCCCTTTATATTCAGTTCAGTAACTTTTACAGCAAAAAGAAAGGAAGTGTTAAAAAGCAGGATGAAAAAAATAAGAGTATGTAGGCAGCGAAATAATTCTCTCATGAAAATTCCCTGGCAACCGGTTCAATCTTCACAATTGAACCATCTGTCCATATTAAATGATTACATTCTAAAAGATAGCACAATTTGTAAGGTTTAAGTTCATCTCAGAAAAATGAATAGGCGGTTAAATCAGAGTCATTTTCCAAAATTCACCAATGATTATATAAGAAAGTGTTCCTATAAAAATACTGAGAAGTGTATTTCTTAACCACAGGTGGATGGCAAGAAGAATACTTAAGGCAAGCCATGCCGTTATAGCATAAGGTGGTCTGATGATGGTTTGAATATCAATTTCGTAAATGACAAGTAATAACATGATGTAGGCAGGTAGGTACTTACCCAGTTCATTTAATCGTTTTGTCATGAAGCGAGCCATGAGAAAAGGCAGGCTGCGTGTAACAATGATTAAGAGGCTCAGGCTAATTGTGACAAGCCAATAATAGCGGTTCATGATGTAACTCGTATTTTGATATAAAGATAAAACGCACAGCTTAAAATGGCCAGTAATAAATAATATTGAGGCATTAACCAATAGGCAATGAAAGCCGCTATTACAGGAATAATAAGCGCGTCTATTTTTTTGTTCAGCAAATAATATTCAATAACCAACAACATAAAAAAACTGGTTAGAATGAAACTCATTCCCTTGACTTCCGGAATTTTATCTGCAAATAAAGCACCGAAAAAAGTACCGCTTACCCAGCTTAAATATGGAAAAAGCGTGACATAAAAGCAAAAGCTAATGTCTTTGTTTTGCTTGGGTTTAATGGAGAAAATCGCATAGGTCGCATCCACGAGACCAAAGATTAAAAAGAATTTTTTTAAAAAAGTGGCCGGCTTAAAACGTTCAATGAGGCTTAATCCATAAAAGGAATTGCGCAGAGCGACAAATAAGGTGGCCAGGAGAATACCTAAGATACTGGCATGCTCGTTCATCATGCTCAGTGCAACGAATTGAACGGCTCCAGCATAAACCAAAGCACTCATCAAGGGTGCTAAATACCAGTCAAAATCTGCATGGGTAAATAAAACCCCAAAAACAAAAGCCAGGGAGAAATAAGCTACCATGGTGGGAGTGGTTAGGGAAAAGGCCAGTTTAAGTTCATCATTTTTCATTTTTTTACAACAATTCTTCAGAGTTCTGATTTATTCTTTTAAACTGGAAACATCGATATCGTGTGCAAGCAGGCGGCGATTGGCGCGAAAATAGGTAATGGGCGAATGCTCCAGTAAATCGGTTAATTTTTCCATGTAAATACAGGCAAAACGATCCACCTGATAAGCAAAATAACTTTCTTCAGCGCCTGCACGAAACACTCTGTCCCATTTTTCATTGTAAAAACCATGCTGTTTTTTTAACAATTCTGCTATCTCGCTGTCAACATCGGAAATTTTTTGCTGTAACTGGCTGATCTTATCCGCCTGTTCTTTTGACGACTCATCCTCAATCCTCTGGCTGCATAAATCGACATATTCTTTTTCCAGAGAAGTTTTAATTTTCATGGCATCAACAATTTGTTTTTCAACAGGTAAAGCTTTTATCTGAGAGGCGATTTCATCGCCTAATTCTTCCACCACAAGGGCGGTTCTCCAGTTACAGTCTTTTTTCAAACGCAGGATGTCGCCGTATATGTGATCACCAATATATAAAATTTCATCCCCATTGATGTTTAAATCCTCAGTGAGTTGATTGGCATGTCCCCCCTGATAGACACCGGGAACTATCTTGCCTTTCAGGTTGGTCATTGTACCGTCGGCGGGATTAATGCATAGAAATTTTAAATTGTCATAAAAAAAACGGGGCTTATTGGCCATGGTAATGACATATTCAAATAAGTCATGCCAGGTTTCTCCTTTAGAAAGAAAAGGATCAATGGCATATTTAAGTAGCGTGTGGGTATAATCGTAATCTGAATTGGTCAAAATAAAAAACTTTTTGCCATAATGCAAATATCGCTTAAGACCTTCGACGATTTTTTTATCCTTAACGACAAATTTAGATAAATTTTCAGCTATTTCCTGTTTTAACTTACCTTCAGCATGCACTTTGTCCACACAATACTGCAAGTCGAAAGCGATGGTTTGATAATTGGGCAAGATGTCCGGATAGGTATCTTTCAAGTCAACCATTTGCCCATATAAAACACAAAAGGCAATGGAAAAAGAGGTGTCGATCGGCATGTAATTGGGATCACCCAAATCAACGTAAATCGTGCGGTATATTTTTTTCTGCTGAAAAAAATCAATGGGGTGTGTGCCATGATAGCTTTGGCGAATGGCGCCAAAGCGGCTCAACTTTAAAATATTGCCGTTTTCACAATCAATCACCAATCCGCGAATGGCATCCTCAAATTTGAAACGTAAGGTTTTTATGATCTCAGGGTATTGTTTTATCTCAATCAACTTCGCTATCGCATATTGAAAAACCAGGGATTCAAGTGCTTCGATATGATAACGTACAAGCGTATGGTCCATGTCAAGACCAATCAATTTGATTTTTTTCATGTTTAAAATGCGATTGACAAAAATTTTTTGATCCAGCATGTTTTTCCTCAAGACAGTAAGGGGTTAGCCGTTTAATTTAAATGCAGATGCCTTGGTTCTGAGGAAGCCAGCATTTGTGGCGCGGCATCCCGCAGCATTTGCAAGGGTTTTTGGCATAATTGCAATACAGTATCCGTGGCCATTTTTTTGACATTGGCATTTTTTGCAAAATATTCCGATGCGCGCTTTAGTCCTTCAAGAACACCTACAGTCATCTCCCCTTTTTCTACCCGTTCCTTTAAGGCTAACACTTTCATGCTTGCCGTGGTATTTTGAGGGGAGGACTTGGAAAAAAAATAACCCGCATATTGAATGGCATTGTAAATGAATGAAGGGCCGCTTTCATCCTCTGTGTCAGTGACTTTTTTCCAGGCAATGATGTCTTTAGGATGGCTCAAAGGGGCTATGAGCTCAATCATACGCTGTATTTCGGGATGCAATAGTTTTTTACTGTTATCAGTGTCCGATGAATATTGCTCTGAACCGGCTTTCATGACCCAGTTATAAAGCTGCTGTATTTCAGCTAATTCCTCATGAAAATCCTTGATGCTGAAATGCTCAAGAACCAATCCAGCAACACCTATGTACAAAGTGTAATTTAAAATGGTCCCTATAAACTCGGGAATGGGTAAAAAAAGCCCCCAAACCCAAGAGCCTCCCCATAGTTTCATTAGCTCAGACATCGCCTGAAAAATATACATTGTATTGACACTGAACTCAAAATGATCCAGATAAGTCTGTAGCTCTTTCATTTGCTCTTGGTTATCTATATCAAAAGGCTGCTGCATCAACTGTTGTAGCTTTTCTCTATGTTGCTCTTTTTCTGCAGCTATTTTTTTCATTTGTACAGGGGTTAGAGATGGCATGGAAAACTCCTTGTTTAAAAATCAATCCTAAAGATGTTGATTATCGTGATGTTCAATCTTTTCTTAAACTACAGCCTGGTAGCGCTATATAGGCTTTTGAAAGTTGCACATCGCGTTTGAGAACAAAATATCATTTATTTTGCTATTTTCCCATGGCCTGATGGATTAAAAAACGTTTAAGAGGTTTAAACTGATTAAAGCAATGCAAGCCTATGCCTCTGATGACCTTTACAGCGGGAAGCGGATGACCAAACAAGGTTTTCAGGCTGTCCATGACAAAGATCATTTTCCATACCTCTGTTTTACGTTGGCGCTGATAAGAAGCCAGGGCTTTGCTGAAATCAGGGGTTGATTTCAGCCCTTTTATTTCTTCAAGCCAGCAGGCAATATCAGCAAGACCCAGATTTAACCCAAGACCTGCCAGTGGATGGATGGTATGAGCCGCATCACCGGCTAAAAGCCAGCGTGAGCCACTGTATTGTTTGACATGGCGCATGGTCAAGGGAAATTGATGCCGTTTGCTGATGAGCTTAGTTTGGCCTAGCCTTCTACAAAAGGCATCCGTCAGCTTTTCATTGAATTCATCCTCAGGCAGACTCATTAATGCTTTTGCTTTAGCTGAAGCGCTTGACCAGACGATAGAGCACTGATGTGAATCTGTTAAAGGTAAAAAAGCCAGGGGACCGTCTGCGTGAAAGACTTGCCAGGCTGTCTGCTGATGTTCGTGCTCAACTTCTACCGTGGCCACAATCGCATGTTGATGATAAGACCAACTGTTCAGAGAGACATTTAATTTTTCCCTCGTCGGAGAATGGGCTCCGTCGGTTACGACAAGCAACTGGCCTTGCCACTGTCGATGGGCTGCCCCCACTGTGATTAAGTTGTTATGAATGACGGAGTCGATCGATGATTCCGGGAAAAGATGAATACCATCCTGCTCCCTGATTCGCAAAAACAAGGCTTTTTTTAGAACTGATTCTTCAATGATGACGCCCAAATGGTTTGTAGCTACGATGCGTGAGTCAAAATCAATCGCTGCATTATTGGCAGCATCCCATACATGCATCTGTTGATAGGGAGAGATGCAATTTTCATCCATATACTGCCAAACGCCTAATTGCTGCAATAATTCTTTTGAAGCTTGATTTATCGCATAGACTCTCAGATCCGGCTTGCTCGTATCTGCCGTTAAACTGCCTGAGTCGATGACAGCAACAGAGTATCCTTGTGTGCTCATTGTAATTGCCGCAGTCAGTCCTACAATGCCGCCACCGGCAACCAGACAGTCAAATGTTTGATTCATCAATGCCCTCCTGTTGCACATTATCAGTGGCTTTGAGAGGAATTTCACAAACGAGATCGGGAGTGATTCCAGCAAAGCCGCGAGCATAATGTGCTAATGCCTTTTTCATGATCGGGATATTATCCACTGCAATCATGCCAAGCGTTCTGGCGATTTTAATGACTGGCCGATGACTGGTAAAAATATGGATGAGCCCGTCTGTCATTTGACTGATTGCTTTTTGGTCGCTTTTTCGAACTTTGTGATAATGCTTTAACATATTTGCATTAATGCCTTTTTCGGCGATAAGTTGTGCAAGCATGGCCACATCGCGTAAGCCCAAATTAAACCCTTGTCCGGCTACAGGATGCAGAGTGTGTGCAGCATTACCCACAAAAACTACCGGCCAGTGAATCGGTTCAGACATCAAGGTTTGTTTTAAAGGGTAAACTGAGCGCTGTCCTATGCGAATAAAACGTCCAAGCCGGTAACCAAAGGCACGCTGAAGTCGTTTGATGAATTCGCTATCCTTCATTTGTATCATGGATTCAGCTTCTATAGGAGGCATGGCCCAAATTAAGGACATGCGTTGTTTCGTCATAGGCAATAAGGCAAGAGGGCCATTTGCTGTAAAACGTTCATAAGCACGGAATTGATGTGAATGAGCCAACCCAACGTTAGCGACGATGGCCGATTGCACATAATCTTTGCTGATGGCTGACAGCCCGCATAAATGACGAGTTGCAGAATGGGTTCCGTCTGCGGCTACAATTAGCTTGGCTCTGATTTGATATTCGCCATCGGGTCGGGAAAGAGTGGCGAGGGATTGTTCTTTATCCAGATGAATTAATTTCGCTGGGGCCATGATCTTATCTTTAGGTAGCAAGCGGTGAAGGAGCTGATTGATATGCTGCATTTCCACTACATAGCCTAGAGGAGACGTTTTATCTCCGTGCAATCGTGTGCCGCCAAAGCGATTTTGATCGGAAACGTGAATCAATTCAATGGGTGTGGCATGAGGGGATAAAGCAGGCCAGATATTTAAAGTATTTAGAATGCGTATGCTGGCCGGCGATAAGGCAAGAGAACGTGCATCGAAATCAGCTTTAATATCTTCGTTAAAAGACTTTGCCTCTACCAGGAGACATTGATATCCCAGCTCATCTAATGCAAGCATGAAGGCGGCACCGGTTAAGCCACCACCCACAATGAGAATGTCAACAGAGTATTTAGTCACGCATCAAAGCCTCAATATCATCTATTTCAACCGGCAATTCAGCCGTTAAATTTTCATGTCCATCGGGGGTCACAAGAACATCATCCTCGATACGAATGCCTATATTCCACCAGCGTTCATCCACATTTTCCAGATGAGCCGGAACATAGATTCCTGGTTCTACTGTTAATACCATGCCAGGTTCAAGTAAACGCCATTTGTTATCTATTTTATAAGCGCCACAGTCGTGAACATCAAGACCCAACCAGTGGCCGGAATTATGCATGTAAAACGTTTTGTAGGTTTCATTGGCGATTAATTCATCCATTTTTCCGCTCAGTAAACCAAGCTCCGTTAAACCTCTAACAAGAACCTCTACCATCGTTTTTTGAATTTCATTCCAGGCCACACCGGGCTTGATGAGATTAATTCCTGCTTTCTGCGCGCGTAAAACCAGCTCATAGATGGCGCGTTGCTCATCATTAAAACGACCATTGACTGGAAAAGTGCGCGTGATGTCCGCCGCATAATTATGATATTCACCACCGGCATCGATCAAAACCAGATCGCCATTCTTTAACAGTTGATTGTTTTCTGTGTAATGTAAGATACAGGTATTTGAGCCGGAGCCCACAATGGGATCATAAGCTACTCCACGACAGCCTTGGCGGGTAAACTCATAAAGCAGCTCCGCTTCCAGTTGATATTCATATTTCAGATGCCGACAACGCCGCATGGCCTGTTTATGGGCCTCTACAGAAATATTTGCTGCCCGGCGCATGATTTCAATTTCCTTCTCGCTTTTGAAAAGACGCAATTCACTCAGCAGGGGGGTTAAATCGCAGATGGTGTCTGGCGCATGGATACCTCGTCTTGCTTGCTGCTTTATTTTTTGCAGGTTTTGCATTATTTGTTTTTCAAACTTTGGCGGCAAACCGAATTCGTAATAAATGGCTGATTTATTACTTAGTATTTCAGCGCATTTTTCCGCAAAAGATTCAATAGGCCAAGCTTCATCCACCCCTAATACCTCAGAAGCCTCTTCCTGTCCCAGACGTCGGCCTGTCCATTGTTCTTCAGCAGGATTTTTGCTGCGATTAAATAAAAAACTCTTGCTTTTTTTACCGTTGCTAATCACCAATAGAGCATCAGGTTCATTAAAACCGGTTAAATAATAAAAATTGCTGTTTTGACGGAAACGAAAATGGGTATCGCCACTGCGTAAAAACTCGGTGGCTGCGGGAATCAATGCAATTGAATTTTCCTCCATCTTTTCAGCCAGTTTGTTTCTTCGACTTAAATATTCCTGTTGAGTGATCATTTCCTTCTACCTCGGTTAATGAGTACGGTGACTATGATGATCGGATGTTTTTAGTGTGAGCTCGCCATGAAGGCTTAATACGGCTATGCGGGCATATTCACTAACTTCCAGCAATGCCATCTCATCTTCCTCACTGATATCCAGTGACTCATAATCCAATTCGGCGAACTCGGCTAAATGCCGCATGGCATCTTGGGCATCTTCTTCCTGGAGGTGGTTAACATGGATGCCGTTTATTCTTAAACCCTGAGTAAATCCTTCACACCATTCGCTAAATGCCTGAGCACGGTCGCGTAAAGGAGTATGGTCCTCTGGCAGCAACATTTGAAATTCAAAATTAAGTCCATTATTCATTTGTTGTTGACTGATGGCATAAACCTGAAACATGGCCAAAGCTGCTTTGCGAACAGATTCACTGTTCAGATTGCCCATTAAGGCCCGTAAATAGTTTTCTCCTTCGGTAGCTGCTCCTGCACAAAGGTAACTGCACATCATTCCATGTAGCTCACTGACTGAAAAAGGTAAATTCAGCACCAGAGTTGAATCAACAAAAGTCTGATAGGAAGGAAGATGTAATGGTTTATTTTCTAAAGACATGACCACACTCAATATAAGTTCAATACTAAAACTCCGAACAGGAGTTACTAAAAAATATCGCAGGGTTGCTCGTGAACCTATATGATAACTGATTTGATGCAACAAACCAAAATTGCTAATATTTATCGGATGAATTTACCAGGCAGGCAAACATGTCATTAAAAACATGCACGATTAAATTATTAAGTCATTCTTTTGAGATAAAATGTCCGGAAGGTGAGCAGCAAAATTTACAGCAGGCAGCCCAAAAACTAAATGAGCTGACCATGCAGCAGAAAATCAAATTTAAGCATCTTGATGATTTTCAAGCCTTATTGCTTGCTGCTTTAAACATAAGCCATGAATTGGTTTGTAGTCAGAATGAACAGGAAAAGCAACGCTTGCAGGTGAATCAGTTTATCAACTCCCTTGAAAATAAAATCAATAAAGTCATGGATACAGAGGCTAAAATTTGAGCTCTGTCATTTTGTTGAAAAGATTTTGTAAAATTCACAGTGTTTGATTTATGGGCTCTCATTAGTGCTATAATAGGTCTAGACCCGATGACAAGTGATTTATGAACCAACACTCATAAACAGGGGAGCATCCTGTAGTCGGCGTTGAGCAAGCCCACCTTGAAGTGGGAAGCCTGAACCGGCACATCCGCCCCCCACTTGAACTGCAAGGTTCAAAGTCTGAAGTCGTCGGGTTGTTTTTATTCTGTATCAATAAATACTAAACCATATCCATGAAATAATGATAATGCCCAGCAACAAAACTACAGGATAAATTATTCTCGACCAATGCATCAGCTTGTATTTTTCCGCTTCTTTCACGCTCTCGCCAATGACCACAAGAATGGCCTTTAAGCCTACCATAATGAAAAAGAACAACACCATGGCTTGCAGAAAAGTGATATAAGATACTTTCGGGACATCCGAGGTAACGGCCCATTGGAAGGCCACTATGGTTAACATGGCGGTAATGATGACAGCCAGACGGTTAATGGCAGGTTGTCTCGGCAGCCATAATACCATGTAGCTGATAAAAACAATGATAAGCATTGGTAAAAAGACTTTATAAAGGTAATACCCTGATTTTCGCTGGTAATTGAGGCTAAGTTGATACTGATTTTCATTTTGTGCGCTTATTTTATTTTTAGTTCCAGTCAAGTCCCATTCCTCAATATGGGCAACAGGATTGATGCCGATTTTATCGTTTAAAAGATAATAGTGAATACGATAGGGCATGGGACCAAATGGGGCTATCTGAATGTTGATCGTTTGAGTATCAAAAGGAAATTTGTGCATATTAAGGGCAGTTTCTATGCTTAATGTATATTTTGCCATGTATTCCACCATACCGTTATTTGAAATTTTCATGGCTTTATGGGTAACCTGAGTTGTACCCCGTGTATCCAAGAAAATAAAATAAGGCCACCACATCGTTTTAAGAGCGTCATCCACCTGGTTTCCATAGAAATACTGATCCTTTACTCCTTTTTTCTCAGATTGCCAACGAAGAAAAATGGTTGCCTCCAACTCTATAATTTCTTCTTGTGGCTGGATACGGGTAATATCATTAAGATAAAGGGCTATGCCTACTTTTTGTTCCGGTTTTTCTGCATAAGCTATCGCACAAAGGAGGGTAAAAATAAATAATCCTATCCATCTCCTCATGACATTCTCCTTTTCCCGTTCTTTTTAGAACCGGGAGTCAGTTTAAACGAGTTTTAAAGAGAGCGCTTTGCCCTTCTTCAAACAAATTCACTATCTCACTTAAGCGCCCCTGTTTAGCGGCAAACGCCTGTGTAAACGACAAAGCAGCGTCTTTGTGTATGCCTAAAAGCAACTCTTTTGCCGTGGCAATTTTAGTTTTCGCGGAAAAGGAAAAAAACGTAAAATGCTTATCAAGCCTGCGATCATGGATGTATTCTTGCAAACAAAATCCATAAACTCCTTTTTGAAATATCTGCTTTTGGCGTGGGTTTTTAAATGTTGATGCTTCTTTTATTAATTCCTTGGCGTAGGAAAATGCTGTTTCAAAGGAGCGAGTTTGATATTTGGAAACATAACTGTTATGAATATAGTTGAGCGCAGTTTGGAAGATAAGCTCTTCGTTTTTTTTATTCGCTTTAGCGTAAAATTCAGCAAATTGATAAACTTCACCGCTAAACAACAGATAATTGCTTATGGCTGACTCAGTGCCTTGTTCTTCCTTTGTAGTGTTTTTTCTAAATTGCACAGCCATTAACACTAATTCTATTTGCACCGTTGTGCAGTGCTCCTGCAAAAGATAATAGAGGACAAATAAACTTGTCATAGTGATTTGCAGTTTGCCCAGCTCACCCACATGCCAAAGCGATTTTGCCTGGTTTATTTCCCTGTCCAGTTCGGTAATTAAATTTTCTTTTTCCTCATGTATGCGGTAACCTGTTAAGCGGTTGCAAAAAATAAGAACATTCATGATTTGATCAAGGGTTAATTGGCTGTTATTGACAATAAATTCTCCTTGCAGCGGTGGATATAACAGCTCAGAACGATCATTGTGTTTTAAAATGTCATGTTGTATGAGGCTTTCCATAAAAACGAGCATAAGGTTTGTCTGAGGGTATAATGGCCATTCACCTGGTTTTACATTTTCAGATACATTTAGCCACATCACCCCCAATAATCGTTTTATCTCATGGGTATCTTCGGGAGTAAGAAGCTCATTATCATTTTTATCTTTTACCAAATCCAATAAGTTATCGCTAAAGATACGATATTCCTCTTCATTGCTTTGCTTAAAGGATTTTAGAACCAATTTTTTAAAACTTTTTATATCCATATCAGCTCCTGCTTTCCCAGGTAAAAGTAATAATTTAGCTGGATCTCAAACGTTCTTTTAAATGCAGATAGTCATCACGAATCTTTGCGGCCAGTTCAAATTCCATGTTTTTTGCATAGGCATGCATTTGCTTTTCCAGAGCATTGATTTGTTTTATTAATTCTTCAGAAGATAAATGCTCATAGACGGCTTCTTTCTCAGACAGCTTGCTCGGCTTTTTATAAATATAGGCACCTTCCATGATGTCTGTGACAGATTTGCGAATGCCTTGTGGGGTGATGCCATGAGCCTGATTAAAGGCCATTTGCTTGTGGCGTCGTCTTTCGGTTTCATCCAAAGCTCTCTGCATGGAACCGGTGATTCGATCTGCGTATAAAATGGCGCGTCCGTGAACATTTCGCGCAGCTCGGCCAATGGTTTGAATCAATGAGCGATCAGAGCGCAGAAAGCCTTCCTTGTCTGCGTCCAGAATAGCCACCAAAGCCACTTCTGGCATATCAAGACCTTCCCTTAACAGATTAATGCCTACCAGTACGTCAAAAACCCCCAAACGCAGATCACGAATGATCTCCACTCGCTCAACGGTATCGATATCCGCATGCAGATAACGTACACGTACTCCGTGTTCATTAAGGTATTCTGTTAAATCCTCTGCCATTCGTTTGGTTAGTGTGGTAACCAGCACGCGCTCTCCTTGTTTGACCACGTCATGGATCTCTGAGAGCAGATCATCTACTTGGTTACGTACAGGTCTGACTTCCACCAGAGGATCCACCAGTCCTGTAGGACGAACCACTTGTTCGGCAATGTTTCCTGTCTGTTCTTTTTCATAAGGGCCGGGTGTCGCTGAAACATAGATGGTCTGTGGTGAGCGTTCATCAAATTCTTCAAAGCGAAGAGGACGATTATCCAGAGCCGAGGGAAGGCGAAAGCCGTATTTGACCAGGGTTTCCTTGCGTGCTCTGTCGCCGCGATACATGCCGCCAATTTGTGGAACCGTCACGTGCGATTCATCGATGATAAGCAAGGCCTCCGCGGGCAAATAGTCAAATAAAGTTGGAGGCGGCTCGCCAGGGTTTCGTCCAGATAAATAACGGGAGTAATTTTCAATGCCGGAGCAATAGCCGAGCTCAAGCATCATTTCAATATCGAAATTGGTTCTTTGTTCCAGACGTTGCGCTTCAAGCAGTTTATCCTCTGCAATGAACTCTTCAAGTCTCTCTTGCAATTCCATTTTCACTTGCTCTATGGTTTGCAGAATTCGTTCACGCGGAGTGACATAATGGGTTTTAGGAAAAATGGTGATTCTTGGCAGTCTTTGTATGATTTCCCCTGTCAAAGGATCAAAGCGTGAAATGTTTTCTACTTCATTATCAAAGAGCTCAAAACGGATGGCTTCTTTTTCAGAATCAGCAGGGAAAATATCGATAACATCACCATGCACACGAAACTGACCGCGCTCTAAGGTTTGGGAGCTACGGATATATTGCATTTCAGCAAGACGTTTCAGGATTTTACGCTGATCCGATTGTTCTCCACGGGACAGATGTAATACCATACGCAGATAGGAATCCGGATCACCCAAGCCGTAAATCGCAGAAACGGTAGAGACGATGATGGCGTCTTTGCGTTCAATGAGTGCTTTGGTTGCTGATAGGCGCATTTGTTCAATATGCTCGTTGATAGAGGCGTCTTTTTCAATGAAGGTATCAGAAGCAGGAACATAAGCTTCAGGCTGATAATAATCGTAATAGGATACGAAATACTCTACTGCATTGTCAGGAAAAAAAGTTTTAAATTCGCCGTAGAGTTGCGCTGCCAGTGTTTTATTGGGTGCCATGATAAGTGTAGGTCTTTTCATGGCCTGGATAACATGAGCTATAGTAAATGTTTTACCCGAGCCTGTAACGCCCAACAGAATTTGTCTGGCCAGGCCGGATTGAAGCCCGTCAATCAACGAGGCAATGGCTGTAGGTTGATCGCCGGCCGGTTGATAATTTGAATAAATATTAAATACTTTTTTCATAATATATACTTTATCATAGGAGATTGAGGATGGAAATTCCATTGGCAGAGCGTGTAAATAAAGTCAAGCCATCACCTACTCTGGCTGTGTCTGCTAAGGCTGCGCAAATGAAAGCAGAAGGTCGTAATGTGGTTAGCTTAAGCGCCGGCGAGCCTGATTTCGATACCCCCGAGCACATTAAAAAAGCGGCTGTTAAAGCCATCGAAGATGGGTTTACTAAATACACAGCCGTGGACGGTATAGCAGAATTAAAACAGGCCATCGTAGATAAATTCAGACGCGATAATCATCTCGATTACAAATTGAAGCAGATATTGGTATCTGTAGGCGGCAAGCAAAGCTGCTACAATCTTTGTCAGGCTTATCTTAATGAAGGTGACGAGGTCATTATTCCGGCTCCTTACTGGGTTTCTTATCCGGACATGGCCTTACTGGCCGGAGGCGTTCCCGTGGTTGTTCATGCCACTGCTGAGCAAGGCTATAAAATGAGCCCTGAACAATTGTCCAAGGCAATTACCCCTAAAACCCGCTTAATGTTTCTTAACAGTCCTTCTAATCCCTCAGGTGTTGCTTATACGAAAGATGAGTTGAAGGCATTGGGAGAAGTGCTCAAGCAACATTCTCAGATTTTAATTGCCAGCGATGATATGTATGAGCATATTCTCTGGTCAAAGACTTTTGTCAATATCGTCAATGCCTGCCCTGAACTCTATGAGCGCACAGTGATTTTAAATGGGGTTTCCAAAGCTTATTCAATGACAGGATGGCGTATCGGTTATGCCGCAGGACCTTCTGAAGTGATTAATGCCATGAAAACCATACAATCCCAATCCACCTCAAATCCTTGCTCCATTGCCCAAAAAGCAGCCGTTGCAGCCTTAAACGGCGGTCTGGAAACAGTAGAGAAAATGGTCAAGGAATTTAAAAAACGCCATGATTATGTGGCCGATCGATTGTCAGAGATCCAAGGGCTGGATGTCATTCCTGCCGACGGCACTTTTTACATTTTTCCAAATATACAAGCCATTATAGAAAGAAAAGGCATGGAAAATGACGTAGAATTTTCAGCGCAGTTACTCAATGAGCAAGGATTGGCACTTGTTCCAGGCTCAGCTTTTGGCAATGAAGGCTGCATCCGCCTGTCTTTCGCTACCGACATGGATAGTTTAATAGATGCATTGGACAGGCTGTATATATTTTGTAATTAACTGTAAATGATCCTGCTGATTGACTATTTATCTGTAAGGTGTTTTAAGTACGACATTTCGCACCATAATATTTTTTAGCAAGAGTGCGGAATGTCTGTTTCAATAAACTAACAAAAAAAACCTTAATCCCCTTGACCTATAACCCAATTCATTTTAACATTCCGCTTCATTCCCCGGTAGCTCAGTCGGTAGAGCGGATGACTGTTAATCATTAGGTCGGCGGTTCGAGCCCGTCCCGGGGAGCCACACCACACGTGGCTTCTAGTAAAATTCAAATTTCCTCATAAGATCGCTGGGTACACTTCGGGGTACACTTATTTGAAAGTGACCAATTTTTGCTATAGCTTTGTCCATGGTTCTGGAAATTCATCCAAAGTTGGATTGTCATGAAATCCATCCGGTCTCGGGTACTTTTCACACATAATTACAAAAATGTCTTTCAGAAGTTGGCCGCATTTTTTAATTGTATTAATTTCCCATAAATCTGATTCATCCATTGGGGAATGTCCTTTTTCATTCTGGATATGGATTCTATTCCTGATTTCAGCGGCTTCGTTAATTTGATCATATATCGCCTCATCCTCCCCCAAAAAGCTATGCTTTTTACATATGTTATTAAAGCAATTCAGCTTATTTGGAACTTTCTTCATATCTTGAATAGCCTTAACTTCTTTTTTTGTTAAATTTGGAACTTGCTCATACCTATGCTCATTAATTTTTTTCAAAAAATCATAAAGTGTACATTCAATGATGGCAGCAAGGAGCAAATAAATTGGTTTGCAATAGTACCGCTTATCTGTACCCTCTATGGCACTATTAACCAACTTTTCAATAATTTTAAAATTATAATTTACGTTATCCATCCGCTTGAAATTCCAAAAAATAACCGATGAATAGTTGTCAAAGGATGCCATTTCAATTTCGTTTGCTGACTGTTGGTAACTGTATATCGGTATAATAGAAAACGACTTTAGTTTTTATCTTTTATTATTAACTCTTAAAGGGTTGTCTAGCTCGGACAACGGAGGAATTATTTCACTAACTTCAACCTTTAAAGCAAAAGCGATCTGAATTAAGTTCTGGATGGAAATATTTTGTTCACCACGTTCGACACGCCCCATATAAGTTCGCCCCATGCCAGCAGCATCGGCTATTCCTTCCTGGGAATAGCCTTTGAATGTGCGTAGCTCTCTAATTCTAGAGCCAAGTTTTATTAAATTAGGGTGCTTGTCTTTCATTTAGAAAGTTAAAACGATCACGCCCTATAAGTTCCACGCCTAATAGATGGCATTATTTTAATTTATGGTGTATTATTGCGCGAATGGACAAAATAAAGGCATAAAAATAATTGAAAATGATTTTCCTATAAAAAGCGTGCCCTTAAAAATACTTATCAAACTCATTACACATATCGCATATCAACTTACAGATGTGTTGTTGGGTTGTTATGAGTAATTTGACGTTTTTAAAGAGGACAATCATGTATAAAACACTTGAACCCATATGCCAATTCATTTTTCCTAATAAAATAGGCCGGCTTGATTTTTTTTTACGAATCTTGTTTTGGCTTATGGCTCTCGCATTCATCACTGTGGAAGCAGCAGCTGTTGGAGATAATTTATTAGGTATTGAGCCTGACTGGATATCTCTTATAGGTGGCTCATTAATGATCATTGGCTCTGCTTTTTCTTGTATAGCTCGACTTCGTGATGCGGGGAAATCTACTGGCAAATCGGTATGGTACTTGATTTGGATTTATTTGTTTCCTGTAATTGGCTTTATCGTCCTTCTTTGTATTTCTAGCGCTAATGATCATGCCAATCAAACGATACAGGTATCTCAAAATTAAATAACCATAGCCCCCTTAATAGCGCATCCTTTAACATTAGTAAACGCATATGAATATAGTAAACCGCTACATCTCCTCACACTGGAAAGGCAACTTAAGTCTAGGGAAAAGTTTCTGGATTAACTTTATCCTTTTGACGTATGCTTTTACTCAATTAATTGAACATGTTATTCCATCTCCCTCAACGATAAATAGCTGCCGCTTATTAGTAGGAATATTAACTAGTTGGGGATTAATATATTTATGGCAATTTGTTGGGTGTTGGCGTTCCGCAAGATTATATAAGGCTACAAGTAAAGATTCTTTCTCGGGAATAGCTGTACAATTGACATTAATAGGAAGCCTGTTCTATGTTGCTCATATATTTCCCGGGTACTCAGAATATATAAGAATATCAACTGGAAAAGATGATTTTTCAAAATATCAACTTAAGGTAAGTGAGGGTGAAATACTTTTAAGTGGTTATTTTGGATATGGATTAGACGATGACATCAAAAGAATACTTGAACAAAATGACGACATTTGGAACATAAGTCTCAGCAGCCGTGGAGGGAGAATTGCTGTCGCTAAAAATATTGCCAAACTTATAAAAGATTACAAAATAGTAACTTATACATCCTCAACATGTGAAAGTGCCTGTGTAATTGCATTTATAGCTGGTTCAAAAAGAATTCTGGGTGATGGGGCAAGGATAGGATTGCATTCATATAATTTTCCGGGGTTGACAAAAAAAGAGAACTTATCTTTTTCACTTGCAGATAAAAAGCTTTATAAAAAAATTGGTGTAACTGATTCATTTATTAAAAAGGCGTTTAAGACACCTGCTGACCAGATGTGGCATCCCTCTGAGAGGGAACTTATTAAAAATCATATAATAACGCATCAAATAAAAGAGGGTAAATTGATTGGCGTTAATAAGGCAGAGTAACACTTTGAGCTTTGTTTCAGACAAGAATATTATTCTTCACAAGTAATTTTTAATGGACTCTATATTGATCATTTACTATTGAACTGGCAGAGAAACTCGGAAAGTTATGTGCTACCGGATGATGCGACTCACTCCAAAACCCTGCTACCCCCCTCCAACCCCTAATAAATAATTTGAAATTGAAATTCGATTTATTTAGCCCAACTCTTTGATAAGGCTTTTGTTGTGCTGAATTGCTTGTCTAATCTCTGTTCTGAATGCCTTAGCCTCACTTGTGGTTTCGCCATGCTTTAAAGCATTGAGGTTATAGCGTGGCGCACCAGAGCCTCTCGCTCCACCATGTACGCGACAGCGGGCTTTTCCTTTAACAGTAGGGCAGCGACAAGGTTCGCCATTATTACCTTTTGTTCGTGCGCCACATCGTGGCGCAGAGTCAAACGCATAGCCCTTTTTCTCGGTTCTTGAGGTTGTTTTCATGTTTTTTCCTTTTTACCCATGCCCCCTTGGATATTGCCAACAACAGCTTGGCCTCCTTGATGGACATCAACGCGCTCAACAATTATTTTTTGCCCCCCAACGCCCTGTAGTTTTGCAAGTATATTGGCTTGTTGTACAAAGCAATTAGCTAATTTTACTGCCGTATTGGTGTAGTATTTCTTTAACTCCAAGCTATCAATGGCGTTAGCATAGGTCATCGTTCGCTGTTGTAATTCATGGATGGATAACATTTGGGCGGCAAGCATTGATTGCAAACCACCATTTACATCTAGAGCTATCAAAGCATCACTGCTTTTCTGTTTGGCTTTATCCATGTCAAATTTTTCAGCTCTGATATTGTTGGTTGCAATAGCATTTTCATCAATGATATGCCTGTTAAATTTCTCTTTTGCTTCAAGCACGTTATCGCTGAGTTGATATTGTTGTTTTTCTGTCGCATCAAGATTTGGCATAACTCCCTCGCTATATTCTGTTTTTTATCCGTATGGATTACTTGCCTGAGTAATGCGGTTTATCTGCTTTAAGCCAAAGCTCAATATGTAACCGCAATGATTCGGCAGGCACATTACCATTGATTATATCTTGTTCATCCTCCAAAGACAGGAGGCCATCTATAACTTGTTGCGCATCAATAGGAAAACCTTTTAAACATCCATTCACAAAACCAATCAAATCTATTTTTTCATTCATATTTTTATGAAAAACCTCAGAAGTGGTACTGACAAAACCGACAGAAGGGTGTTGTGTCAGTTTTGTCGGCTTGCTTTGTGGCATATCATCTACTATTTTCAGCCAACGCCCCATATTAATTTCCCTTCTACAGTGATGAAAAAAGCCATTGATAAACAATTTTTGGACGGCCATTTGTATCTGCTGAACCTAATGTTTTTGCTGCGATATAGCCAAAATCAATAAGCCAGTTTAAAGCGTCATTAACATCATCAATATTGTTAAGCCCTGACCAACCCTTGCGGTGTATAGTACGCGCCGTTAAAGGGTCATCCAGCTTGGATTTACGCTCAAGAATAAGTCTTGCGCCATCTAAGCTATGATTTATTGCAAGGCTGTAGAGCCGTTTAGCGTGGCTCAGCAAATAATCTGCCCAATCTAATGCTCTAGCAGTGGCTACCATTCCAACGGCATCATAGCCACCATCAATAATTTCAAATAACAGTGCCAATCCGGCAATGGTTTGAGGCATTTTGAGCATATGGCTTTCAAGGGCTGGGTGGATATCCGAACTGCGAGCAGTATCTTGAATTTCTTTCATCCAAGTAATGAATAATTGCTGTGCTTCATCGGTAAATCGAAAAAGACGCGGTTCCTCATCAATAGTGTTAAATTTAAGGTTGTGGAGCATGTCAAAAACAGTATTATATTTCGCTTTTGCCTGTTGATTAGGCGCACGATCAATCCACTCCCAGATGCCTATATCATCTGGCCAGATGGCTAATTGAAAGCGTTGAATCAAGCCATCATCAGCCGTTCCCCTGATGGCATCACGAACCAGTGTGGCTATTTTACTTGGTTGAATTCCCCCGATGATCGATAGAGTACAACTTTGAATTACAATTGTGCCGCGACCAATGCGATCATAAGAGTAATGCCCATTACCATCAAAGCACTCAAGATAAAACGCACGATCAGTTTGATGCTCCTCCTTGTTTAGTTTTGCTAACCAGCCCGACAGTTCATCACGAACTAATATCAAACCATTCGGATTTTCTTTTAATAACTCGCCTAGGGCGTGTTTTTAAAGTTTTTCAAACGATTAAAAATCTGATAAAAAGACTCCATACTGAAAATGGAGCAAATGGATGTCAAGATTTGTTATTGATGACAAAATGTGGATCAAATTAGAAGAATTACTTCCTGCTCCGAAAGGTCGCCATGGGGAAAATGATCGATTATTTATTGAAGCAGTTTGTTGGATAATCAGGACTGGTGCGCCCTGGAGAGATTTACCGCCAGATTATGGGAAATGGCAAAGTGTTTACGGTCGTTACAATAGGTGGGTAAAAAAGGGAAATTTCAATGGAATTCTTGAAATTTTAAAAAAAAGATGGCGATCACGAATGGCACATGATGGATGGTAGTATTGTTAGGGCACATCAACATGCGGCAGGTGCGATAGGGGGTCAGGACTATCAAGCACTTGGACGGTGTCGCGGCGGATTTAGCTCGAAAATTCATGCAAAAGTAGATTCATTTGGGCTCCCATTAGGATTTATATTAACCGGTGGCCAAGAACATGAAATAAAGATGGCGAAAGATTTATTGAGTGAAGATAAAAGTGAATATTTATTAGCTGATCGCGCTTACGATAGCAATGAATTTAGAGAAGAGTTGGCAAGGCGCGGAGTTGAGACCGTTATTCCAAGTAAAAAGAACCGATACCTTTTTATTGAGCATGACGCTCATATTTATAAAGAAAGGAATCATATCGAGCGATTTTTTAACAGAATCAAAGGGTTCAGAAGAATTGCTACGCGGTATGATAAAACTGCCGCCATGTTTTTAGGTGCTTTAACTGTGATAAGTATTTTGCTGTGGCTGAAACTTTAAAAACACGCCCTAGTTTTTCTATGGTAGCATCGTTGACCACCAATCTTTTTCGGGATGGTAAGGCAAGATTTTCCGAGAGTTTCAACGCTTCTCTCGCTGCCTCTCGATCGTCTTTTTTTAATGCGTTTTTAGCTTTATTTTTTGCGGCCAGCTTTTCCAGTTCAATTAATTGGCACTCTTCTTCATAATTTTTTACGTCTTCTTCAAATTGTCGCGCGGATTCTATATCAAACTGCCTTAGAGGCTTGAGAGCTTCCTTCATGCTCGGGCTTTTCATAGCAGATGGACGACCAATAATTGCTCCCCACTGATTAGGAGTTACTGCCCAATCATCAAGTTGCTTAGGGCATATCAATGCTTTTCGCCCTAATAGACTGGAAAGGCCGACAATTGCCGCCACGGCAACAAAATCAGGTAAGCTTTGCTGACGATCTGCTACATCAAAAATATAATCTCTAATGGCTTCAGGTAACATATCAGCTTGGAATGGAAAAACGGGTGGTCGTGCTTCTGGTAATGGTCGAGGTGAAATATTAGCTGCTTGCCGAGCCACTGATCTTTTATTGTACTCATCCACTGACCTGCCATCTGCTGCTGTGGTTATTTGCGCGACTTTAATAATCGCATCTTTTGGAGATAACCCTTCTCTAACACACATTAAATCAAAAGCATCATGCCAGTAACCATCATTTAATGGATCGTTGTGATGGCTAAAAAATTTGCCCTCTTTGACAGTGATACCAGCAATTCCAGAGGATGAATCAGGTGATAACCATTTTTCGTGATTGCTTGTGATAAGCTTTCGTTTGTAACCATACTGGCTCAGAAGCTCAGCCAATTGATGTTGTTCATTAAAGGCCTGTATCGGGGAAGTTTTATCACCTGACCATTGAGCCTTTTTAGATCCAGTATGATTGGTGGGTGGTAAATTTTTCGGCTCTACAACTTGGATCAGTAAGCCTTCCAGATACTCAAAATACAACGGTTCGGCATTATAGCTCATTGGTTTTCTTGGATAATACCAACCTTGAGCAAACACATTATTTTCTTTGGCATAGGCTAACAAGTGGCCGTTAATATTTTGATTGAGGGATATAATCGCTTGTTCAACGGTAGGTGCTAATTGTTCTCTGTTGTATGGCTTATCCGTTGCCAGGATAATTCTGTATCGATTTCCCTTCCTGCCAGCATAATGAGAGTGTGAGCCATAAAGGACATGCCCTATATCCATGCTTTTTAAAGCGTTATGAACGACTAATGGATCTGGAGCCCCTTCGAATTCACAACCTTGAGCATCAATGTGTTTATCGCAATCAATCACTATCAAATTAGCTATGCTGTCTGTGTTAGCGTCATTGCGTGGCATACACTTAGCATTTGCTGTATTCAGTGTTGTTCTTAAAAAGTGGCTACCGTCCTTATGCCCATGAGGTAATTGTTTAAGCTGTTCCAACCATTCCTTTCCGCCAATATTTTGAAACTGATCGGTTATGGCAATCCCTACCTGTGTTGACGCGACTTTAGTATTTTCCAAAATTGAGATAAAATTCTTCATGTTAAATCCTTAATAAAAGGGGGCGGTCACCCCCTAAAAATCCCGAGTTCATTGATTAACGCTTTCTTCTTGATCGAGTAGGGCGTTAATCTCTGTTGAAACTTCACCTAACTTAAATGGTAATTCGCACCAAAAACTCCATAAAACCGGAAACTCAGCCAATCGAGCCAAAAAACGGAGAAATTCTTCAACCAGTTTTTCCTGTCGTTCACGTTCAACAGCCGCACGCACCTCATCTCTTTGCTGTGCTTTAAGTTCGGGATTTTTATAGCGCGTGATTTCTTTAGGCGACATAAAATAATCACAAGTACCATCTGGGTTTTTACTGCTTTCAACAGGAATAAATCTCTGATTACGCAGGTATGACGCATAGGAATGTAGTGAGTCATTTGTATCAGCAATGCCCATATCGCCTAGTTTCTTTCGATGAATTACCTCGCCACGCAGCAAGGCTTGTAAACACTTATAAGCTTTAGTTTTTGTTTCATTAGTCATCATTTTTCTCCGGTACATTTTCATCAATCCATCGTTGAATGGTCGTGACGTTCCAAGCTAAGACCGAGCTATGTAATTTAGTTGGTTTAGGGAATTTGCCCTTTTCCCACCACCGCCTTAGCGTTAGAGGGCTGCGCCTTGTTAGCTGTTTTACATCCTTCATGTAATAAATTTGAGGTTCTTGAAAATCAGTCATTGCTAACCCCCAAATGACAGGGAATATCAATCCGACATTGAGCAAGATAGTTATCCAGATCGGATTTCAGGTACATGAATCTGCGTTTACTGATTCGGTAGCAAGGTAAGGGGATTGGAGTGCGATTACGCCACTCCCATAGAGTTTTAGGCTTTACGCCTAGATAGGCTGCGGCTTCATTTGTATCAAATCTCTTATCCACGATTTAATCCTTTTGGTTCGTTTTAATCGTGTATAGATTACTTGATGACAAATTAGGCTAAAATGGATTCATGAGAACACAGAGATATCTGCGTTTTTTGTGAGAATTGATTAATAAAAGATCAATCGCTTTTAATTACTGTTATTGGTTTTGTTCGAAAGCCATGTAATGATTTTATGTATATGTGGCCTTGCTGCGTGAAGATGGGTTTTGTGACCACAGTTAAATATTATATCTGCTTTTGTTCCACTGCCTTCAACGTGTTTTATTTTAAACTTTGGGTCAGATTTTTTCTTAACAAGAGATACGTATATTTTAGTTGCCATTAATACATGGTCAGGATCTTGTTCAAACAAAAGCTCTACTGCTTCTTTTAAGCTTCTAGTTGAATCATGTCCATATTGAGACGGTTTAGATAATTGTTTTACTGGTGTCCTAGACTCATCATCTTTTGATGTGCTTGTATCAGGGCTTTTTTCGGAAGAATAAGCATTCGCATTTTCATGTCTATTTTCAGCTACGGGGTTTTCATCTTGTATAGGGACAGCATTATTCAACAGCCAACTAAATTCCGGTAGATTTCGAAGTATCCTTACTGCCAAATCTTTAGTTACCTCCACACTCCAGTCATCTGGTATTTCACGCTCAGGTTTTCTTGCTATAACAGCAATGTCTAGTATGCCTTCCATACTTGCAACTTCACGATGTTCAGGCAACATTAAAGCCCACTCTCGCAGCTGAATACCTAATATTGCGCCAAGCTTCTCATATAAAAGCTTGTGAATGCTGATAGCATTATTGACAAGCTTTTGGTCATCATAATCTATATCACCATAGTCAATGTATTTTCTTGATGAGACAGCCAAATAATGAGCAATATATTTTAGCCATATTTTTTCTGGTAACTGCTCAATAATTAACGTTACAGGATTGTTGCGGCAAAAATTGCGCTGATTTCGAATTAATTCTGTCGATAAATTTTTTTCGGACAAATTATGTCGGTATTGATTATTGGCTCTTTTTTCGCGCTCTTTTAAGAGATCTGGCTTTTGCTTATAACTCAAGTCGGCATTAACTGATTCAATTAAACGAAGGCTTATGGATGAAAAAGGATCATCTAGGTGGCTTAGTGGCTCGACCCAATAAGTAGGTATTGTTTTCCCCTTATAGTCATGAGTCATTTCCCAACTTATACCCAATTTTTTATATATTTCCTCTGTCCTTGAATTTATAGGTAAGCTACTAATCTCAAAAAGATTGTGACACATTTTAATTTCATCAGTTATTTTTTCATGAAAAATGTTATCAATAGCATCAACATATTCGCAAAGATTCCGATCATTCCAAGAAATATCATCATAAGGACACTTTCGTTTCAGGATTGCCAATAACCAAGCTAATTCACGGGTACTTATCTTTTCCTTTTTAACAAATACATCCATTCTTAAGCTCTTAATTGGCTCTGGGGCATATTTTTCTAGGTAAGTTATTATTCGTTTGTGAAATAACGGATGTGATTCATTAATAATTTTCATTATTACTCCATCAAAGTAATATCATCACTGAGGTGTGCCAAGCGAAAGGGGTGATGTAACCCTTAATTCTCCCCGTCGGGATAGCTTGGCTAGGTGATTATACGATTTTTGCTTTATTAAAGCAGGTGTTTTATCGGTTATTTGTCACCTTTATCATCCTTAGATAACGCTTTTTTCGGCTTAAGAAAATTATCTGAGGTAACAACCTTTTGTCCTGTCTTTTCTTCTAACTCTATACGTGCTTTTTTGGCAATTCCACCCCCTTGTTTACTGGCCTTCTTGTTTTCTTTCATGCCAGTAGCATCGGTTGTTTCAGCAATTTGTCGGGTAGATAGCTCTGCCAAAGCTGTAAAAATAAGCTCAGCCTCACTCATATGATCACGCAAATTTTGAGACTTGAGGCCTTTTGCTTTTTTGTGATCTTTGACGCTAATATCTGACCATTCTTGATGGATGATATTGGTTAAAATGGCAAACTCTTTTGGCTCATCAATGCCATGATCTTTCCAATAATCAGTAAGTTTATTGCGGGTCTCCTGCCCCATCATACGTTGCTGTATCCATTTTTCACTGTAGCCATGCTTTTGCCAGGTCTCTCTGGCTCTATCAAGTGATCGGGATGGGTCAGCCATTTCTTGCATTCGCTCATAACCCACTTTTGCGAGCCATAATTTGATAGGCTCAGCTTTGGGACTAGGGACTGACTGAATAAGACGCAATAGTGTTTCTGCTGTGGCAGTATCTGTAAGGCGTAACTTCCCGTCCTCAGCCACCATTTTCAACCGGTTACAATTTGTAACCGTTTCACTGCCTTCTTTTTTCAAACGGTTTTTTAATACCTTCCAGTAGTTTCTAGCAGCTTGATAATCAGGCTGTTGAATTAACTCCTGAATCACATCAACAACAGAAAAAAACCATGTTTCCGTTTTCTCATCATATAGCCGACGAATTTTGAATTGCTCTAAAATGGTTGGATTACTATCCATGATAAACCCCTTATGTTTTTATGCTCTTTTTACTTGGAGCGGAACAACATTGTCCTGAAGCAAATTTTCAATATGTTCCGCCCATGCGTTCAATGCTTCTCTCCGTTGAGGCAGCATTTCGTTTTTATTGTAGGTCGCCATAATTTTTGGCATTTTGTGGCCTAAACACTTTTCAATCACAACCGGATCAACATGGAGGGCTTCACCAAGCTGCGTGGCAAATGTTCTACGAAGATCGTGCGCTGTCCAATCAGGAATGCCAACTCGTTCTTGAATTCTTTTAATTGCTCTTGGGAGTGCGTTTTCGGTAAGCGGTGTTTGTTTATCAGCACCAGACAGCACAAAGGGCGAGGTGCTATGAGCCTTAAGCTCGTAAAGAATAGCTTTCGTTTGTGGACTTAAATGAATTTTAGTCACAATACTGGTTTTAGAGTGACTAGCTGGTATTGTCCACAAAGATTGTTCAAAATTAAACTCACCCCATTGTGCCAGCCTTAATTCTGCGGTTCTAGCTCCGGTGAGCAAAATAAGCTTAATAGCACTCTTGGTTTGAAGTGACATCTGGTTTTGCGGGCTATCCAAAAAAAGCCATAGGATTCTAATTTCTTCAATAGAGAGGTATCTCTCGCGGGGGTGTTCTGTTCCACCAATATTTTTAGGGCGAATAACAGCAGCAGGATTATGGCTCATATGCCCTTGGCTAATAGCATAATTAAAAAGCTGTTTCAGTGAGCTGAGTACCCTATTAGCATGGACAGGGGCATCGCGATCCACAATTGTTTTTAACGCTGTAGAGATATCTATGGTTTGAATGCCATCAAGCTCGCAGTCGCCTAGCAACGGCACAATATCACGATCAATTTGCTTTTTTATTACTAAAGGACGTTTGATCTCCTTTTCGACATAGTCCACATACCACTTCTCGACAAGCTTTTTAACCGTATTCCTTTTCTGCCTCTCTTTTTCAACTTTTTGTTGCTTAATTAATTCCTTAGGATTTTTTTGATCTCTACGCAGGCCGCTAAGCTCAAGAAACTTATTTCTAGCATTAGCCAAGCTCATGGTCGGATAATGCCCCAAGGTAATTTTGTCAGTTTTGTCAGCTATCTTGTAACGGTAAATCCAACTTTTCACCCCTTTGGGGGTGATGCGAATACCAAAGCCACCGCCTTCATATTCTTCATAACGGTTTGCTTTCGGCTTAAGCCCTTTAATGTAGGTATCGGTGAAAATGCCCATAACCACCTTTTATCAAAACTGGGTACACCTTGGGGTACACTTAAATGTGTTCTCTCTTGGTACGACATGTTATTACATGGATGTGATAATATAGGGTAGGCCTTTATGTATCAAGGTTTATATTGAATTTTTGATAAAAGATGATTTTACTTGATACTGCTCAAAAAATGACTGTTAATCATTAGGTCGGCGGTTCGAGCCCGTCCCGGGGAGCCATATTTCATAAGGCTTTCAGCTCGATACTCCCTTTCACAAAACATTTTAATGGGTACTTTAGTGGGTACTTGTTACAAAGCGATCTGTTTGAAATTAGATGATATTCCTTGATTCCACACGATGATTAATTTTTGTATAATAGCCGCATCCAGCCATTGTATTAATTGAGTTGAATGCTTGTATGTTAGATTTTTATTTTGAAACCCCTTCAATTGTTTCCAAATCGCCTAGTTTAGACTGGACAGCTATTGCGGCTATAACAGCAACTTTTGCTTTAGTAACCACATGGTGGCTTTTCTTTCATGACAAGAAAAAACAGCAATCTTTATTTTACTTAAATCAAATCAAAGCTTACTTCACTCAAGCTACTTCTCTTTTAAGTGCTAATGACAATAGTAGTGTGAACTGGCACCAAGCGATTGAGATCTTGAAAATGGCCGATGAATTGGTTACTCAGCTAACAGATAAATCACATCAAAGTATTTGTGTCATGGATATGATGAATACAGGATTTCAGATTATTAATATCATAAAAGATATCGATGATTTTCGTTTTTTCTATGGTGTTCCTGATTACAAAACAAAAGATAGCGCCTCATTATTTCAGCAAGCCAATCCACAACACTTTGAGAGACCTACTCTTAGAATCGCACCAACAGCCTTATATTGCTTATGCGCTTTTATTAATAAGGTAAATTGTATTTTTCATGAGTCAGAGAATAATAAGCCAAAGCATATTATTTTTAATGCGGATTATTTCAAGGTTTCTATAAAAGAGCATAAAATTTCAGGATTTACTGAAATCAGTATGAAAGTTGTTATAGATTACATAAAAGACTCTAAAAAGCATAAGGCAGATAGAACACAACGCCACCTTAAGGAAATGGCAAACGTATAAATATTATCCATTATAAAAAACGCTTTTTGGAAAAAAAGCCCCACATGGGGGCTTAATACCTTGAAAACACATGCGTCTCGCCATTAACATCTACCGAACAATAGTCATTGATAAACAGATCACGGGCAAAAGCCTCACAATCAAAGTAATATCTCAAATGTTCCGGTATCTGATGCGCATAACATTCATCAAATAATTGCCAGGCAAAATCAACCTCTGAATCAAAGCTACCTTGATAACAGTCATCCATCATTGACTCAGCTTCTGATGCCTCGTACTCAGATAGCAGTGCTGCACCAACGTGACCATGTTCATTAATAAAATTTCCGTAATCAGCAATGGTTTTAATCGAGGTATATTCACTGATATCAGCATTACCAAAACCTTCAAAATCATGGATCGCAAATTCTTCTGCATCTTCTTTTGGGCTGTTCGCAAGCATGTCGTAGATTTCAGCCATAATATCGCTTTCTGATTGTGTGGCGCTAATCCACTCACCATGCAAGGTGCCGTTATTATAAGATGCAAGGCATGCAACATAGATTTGAGGGGTATCCATTAGACTTTCTCCTTATTCATTTAAAGAGCAAGCCCCATGGGAGCATGCTCCCATGTTGGGTGATTGATTAAAACGGTATATCGTCTGTCGTTTCCTGCAACATCTCACGCATTTGAGCCATATGGCTTTCAGCGATGTTGTTGGCAGGCTGGGCATCACTGGGTTTACTTTGGCCAAGTAACTGAACATTACTCACCACAATACTGATTGCAGAACGGTTATTGCCGTCTTTATCAGTCCATGAGTTTGAACGCAGTTTGCCTTCAATGAAGACTTGGCTGCCTTTATGTAAAAATTCAGTGACTTTGGTGTATTTGCCAAAGAAAACCAACTGATGCCATTCCACCCGGGTTTGCCATTCATCGTTTTGTTTAAACGACTCATTGGTGGCCAGTGTGGCGGTAACAAACGATTGACCGTCTTTGCCGGTGATACTTTTTGGATCAGCACCCAAATTGCCAATTAGTTGGATGCGGTTCAATGATGCAGTCATAATATTCTCCTATTAGGGTTAAAAATCGCATAACAGAAAAATAGCCGCATAGAGCAGACACTTTTCTGTTATGCGGATAATGATTTGCTTCAAAGGATTAACAAGCGATCTTTCTGCTTGAGAAAGTTTTTACAAATGAAATCAGCGACTCCAGTTTATTTAAACTTAATTCTGCCTGATGAATTTCATCGGCAGAAATTTGCAGGCGAACGCTTTGAAGATCATTCACACAACAATTTAATTCAAATAACAAATGCTCGATTTCTAATTGTGCTGCTGTTGTTCTTTGCATGGTAAGCTCCTTATTCAATAAAGAGGATTAACCCCAACAGGGATTATTTATCCCCAGTGGGTTATGCAAAACAAAGTTCACCGACGTATCGGTTGATTTGCCTGATTATTAAAGATGATATGCCTAGCGCATTCCATTGGCTTTAAGCCATAAGAAAATCCATGAAGGGTTTCCCGACTATACGTTCCACCATCAAATTAGGGAAAAAATGGTGTATCACAAGACCTTAAGGTTTCGCCAGAGTTTCACTGACTCTTCAGTTGTGTTAAATTAATTTCATACTAATTTATTGTGTATTTCAAGTAACTATTAGATATGCAGGGCAAGATCACGAGTGCCTTTAAATTAAACTGATTATGTGATCTCATAGCTCCTTTATTTATAAAGGAGCAAAAATGTCATCATTAGTAGAATGTTTTTCAATAATTCGCGATCCACGTCAATTTACTGCGGGTGGGAAGATGCGTACACAATCCTTAAGACAATTTGCAAACCGACAAATCAAAATGGACAGACAAGGAAAGTTTCAGTACCGGAAACACCGTGCCTATGTCATTCATAAAATGATTGATGACTTGTTTGTCATCCGCCAGGTGCCTCCCTCATGGCAAGCACTTAAACCTGAGCATATTTATAAATTAGTGCAGTACTGGAAAAAACGGCATATTAATCCCGTCACCATCATGCGCTATATGACTATTATCAGACGTTTTTTGCAGATGAGTGATTGTCAAATTGATAAGATTGATAATCAATCCCTTGATCTAACACGGCCAAAGCCTAAAAAGAGGCGAAATAAGGGCATTTCACCTGATATGTGGCAATCAATGGATAATCCCTATGCCCGAATCATTATGGCCTTCCAAGTTGAATTCGGCCTCACCTTCCAAGAAGCCATTCGGATTAAATCTTATCTTCATGTCAAGCAACATGGGCTCTGGATTACCCGTGATATTGCTTTTAATTCAAGTGATCGCTGCATTCCCTTTAGAACAGAAAAGCAAAAGGCTGCGTTACAATATTTTGATTGGTTAACCAAACATCATGACAACCTCATCAAACTTAAGCCTTATGAGGAACTCAGATTAATATGGCGAACGGCTTTGGCTCAATATCGTTTATCGAGCACGAAAAGTTGGCGTTATTTATATGCCAAACAAATGTATGCCTGCCTGTTACCGGAATATGGCAATTATAAAACCTGCCTGATGATTCGAGATGAGATGGGGATTAAATCAAGGAATACGCTTTGGCAATATTTGAAAGCTTGAAAATATCGCCGGGACAAATGGGACACTCGGGACACCTTGCTATTACTGGCTTGTAAGCGTCCCAATGTGTCCCAAGGCGAAAAATTTTTGGGACAATTTTAGTCTCAGTCCCAGATTTTTTTAGTAAATACATATAATCTGGGTGTACCGACACCTGGTACTCTGGGTTTATGGGTTGGCTGGCCATCACCACTCGGTTTCAGCCAGCCCGCATTCAACAACACATGAACGACTGTTTTCGGTTCAAACCCTTTGCACAATTCATTTTTAAATACTTCTGTTAATACCATGAATAGGCGGAATCCTTCATTATCGGTCATGTAAAAGCCTGCCCGGTTAGGGATTCGTTCTTGATTGGTATGCTTGATGTTTTCGAAACGACTTAGACCATGCGCTTCAAAAAAACCACGCACTTGCGACAATATTGCCCTTTCTTCTCGGTTACCTTCTTCACCAAAAACGTCCAGCCATGCCTGAAAACAAACATAAGCCGCATGAAGAGCTTCTCCTTCTTTCCATCCAGTTAAACCATATTGGCTGGCCATCTCGCCTGCGACGGCAACTAAGGCGAAACGTCTGGCAACTCGAATAATTTGGCCGGAGGAGTCTGGCCAGACCACCTTGTCCACAAAGGCTTGTATCGAATCGCCAATGTCTCTGGTTATCGATGGTTGGTTGGCAACAACTTGCTTTAACCACTCAACACCCACGGCGCCATGGTATTGATTGGTATACTGTTTTAAAGACAAGGCCATGCTGGCTGGACTTAACTGTTCATTCAGATGCTCAAAGATACCCATACCCATGCCTGCATCTGCTTCAATGTCCGCCAGCCTGATTTCTTGTCCGGCATTGGTTCTTTGTCCAGCTCTAGCCATCAGCGACATTAAAGACTCTTCCCCAGCCGATAAAAAGAATAATGACCATTGTGATGATGCTTTGGCTGTGCCATGACGGGATGCTCTTGTTTTGCCCTGACCATTGGCTAACAAATAAGCGGCCTCACCAGCCTCTTTGGGATCCATCTGACTCAATTCATCCAAAATTAAAAGCCCATCGTTATGCAGGGCTGCCAACCCTTCAAGGCCATTGGCCGTACTGCGCCATAAACGACAATAAGATTTAGGATTGCCCCAGACCGATGCAGCAACCATTAATGCAGTGCTCTTTCCGCAGGAAGACATGCCACGAAAATGAAAACCACCGGAATCTTCTTTGCTAAATTTTGCCAATGCCGGGGCTAGTGCTGCTGAAATTGCAAATACCAGCCGAGTGTTACCTGATGCTAATTTGCCAATAGACTGCTGCCAATCTTCCAGTGTTCCTGATACAGACATAGCGGACTCAATCGCATGGCTGTTTTGAAATACAATTTTTTCTGATGCATTGCCAATAACTTGTGAAGGGGTAACAAATAGATTGTCATGCCAACCTAATTTATCAACACATCTTGCCCGTGATTCCACAGGAAAGACTTGCAGATAAGTCGCCAGAAGATCACGAGCCATTTTATTAGGCGAAATTGTTAAGCCAAGTCGTGCCAGTTCCCGTCTTATTTCTGAGGAATCACCTTGCAATAACGCCAAAGGCATTGCCCACTGGTGGATGACGCCATCATCATCCTGCCATTCAAGCAAACGACCCTATTCCCCACTTTTAGCATCTCTGGTCTTTGCAACCACATACAATGGTGAGCAGATCCAGCGAGGTGCTAATGGATTGCCGTCTTTATCATTGCCAAGAAATGTGACGCCTTCTTCGGTTAACCTAAACCGACCACCAGCATACTCACAAACAATAGGGAAACGGTGCTTTATTGATTTTATATTTATAATTTGACCCTGTGTCATAAATTTTCTCCAAACAGAGTTCAATGAAGGCGCAAGATCTTTGATAGAAATATACTCCTTCCCTGAACGGTTCATACTTCAATCAGATTTATTCACTCACCATTGATAGGCATTGCCCTTCATCACTGGTGGAACGATAGATTTTTTGCTGTTGGAGAAAATCAAGCACATCGCTTTTGCGATATAAAACCTTACGACCGATTTTAAGATAAGGAACCCCCATGCCTGCCCAGCGATTGCGCTCAAGCAATTGGGTAGAGCAATTTAAAACAGCGGCCAGGGTGAGTTGATTAAACAAAGCCGAATCCGGTGCAGATTCAAATTCATTTAAGAGATGCAAACGTGATTTTTTATTAGTCATTTTGGAACCTCATCAATTGATTATTCATTCAGCATAACTGCCGACCTCTGGCGTCCCTGCCTAATGAATATCAGTTGACTGTCCGGTCGGATCTTTGACGGGATAAGTCTGTGATATTTCATACTCCTATTATTTTTCTTAGTATCGATACCTCCGTAAACTTAACAACTACAAGAAAGTATTATGTAAAAGTTAAAAGAAGGTCAAGGGCTTTTTGGCAACGTGAACTAATTGATACTAATTGTCATTAATTGTTACTAAAATAATTTTTAGCCTGCAGGCAATGTCCCATTTGTCCCAAGCGAAAAAGGCTTACTGGGACGCATCTAAACCAGTGTTGATGCGGTGTCCCGTTTGTCCCAAATGTCCCGCTCATTTTTATAATGATTGCAACAAGTATTAAATCAAATTTAACGATTATTAAGAAATCAAATAAGAATTTAAGTTTGACACAGCAATAACTTATTACCCGTAAATGCGGGTAATATTGAATTTACCCTCATTTGCGGGTATAATTAATATTATTGGCGATTGAGGGTAAAAAGAGGAAGTCGATGATCATCAGCTCAGCAAAAGATTTAGCATTGTATTTGAATGACAAGCGTAAGCAACTCAAAATGAGTCAATCTGAAGTTGCCGATTTAGTCGGTTTAAAACAGGATACCATATCAAAGTTTGAAAATAGCCCTGATAATAGCCGAATTGATACTTTATTTAGAATATTGTCTGCCCTTAATTTAAATATGAGTCTTGTTGAAAAAGAGCAAGCTGCTCATGAAGAGATAGAATGGTAATGCGTAAATTATACATATTGATGAACCATGAGCTCGTTGGGGAGCTTACCCAGGATAATGCAGGAGGTTTGAGTTTTTCCTACGTTGCTGACTGGCTTTCCAAGCCGTATTCACGGCCGGTTTCTTTATCGCTACCATTAATAACGCAAAAGTTCTCAGGTGAAGTTGTTTATAACTTTTTTGATAACTTACTCCCTGATAATCCGCAGATAAGAGCCAGAATTCAAGCTCGTTTTCAGGCAAGTTCATCACGACCGTTTGATTTATTAGCTTTAATTGGTAGTGATTGTGTTGGTGCAATACAAATCGTTGAAGAAATTCCCGAGAGACAAGAAAAAAAAATTGAGTGTAAAATTGTTAGTGAGGCCGAGATAGCTCATACTTTACGTTCCTATCAGATCTCGCCACTGGGAATGGATAAAGAAGATGATGAATTTAGAATATCGATAGCAGGCGCTCAGGAAAAAACCGCTTTTCTATATTATCAAAACAAATGGCATAAACCATTTGGACCTACACCAACAACTCATATATTCAAACTACCTATTGGGTATTTATCTCATCAAGGGATTGATTTAAGTGAGAGTTGTGAAAATGAACATCTCTGTTTACTACTGGCGAGCAAATTTGGTTTAGATGTTGCGAAATCTAAAATCTTACAATTCGAAGATGTAAAAGTATTGGTTGTCGAAAGATTTGATAGAAAATGGAGTCGAGATAATCGGTATATTCTCAGATTGCCGCAGGAAGATCTTTGCCAATCATTGGGATACTCACCAAATTTAAAATATCAGTCTGATGGTGGGCCGGGTATTAAAGAAATTATGCAGCTACTTAATGGCTCACAGCAGCCTCAAAAAGACAGAGATGAATTTTTCAGGGCACAGGTTGTTTACTGGTGCCTTGGTGCTATTGATGCGCATGCCAAAAATTTCAGTATAAGCATACAAGCGCAAGGCGGTTACCAGCTAACCCCATTATACGACATCATTTCAGCCTACCCTTTAGTCGAACAAAAACAGTTACAGTTTAAGAAATTGAAAATGGCAATGGCGTTATATGGTAAAAATAGTCATTATAAGATTGACGGTATTCAAAAAAGACACTTTATTGAAACGGCAAAATACGTTCAATATTCTAAAATTAAAGCAGCTCAGATTTTTGAACAAGTGATTGACCGTATCGAATCTGCTATTGATGAGGTCTCAACAGAGTTACCAAACCACTTCCCAGAAAGGATTGCAGATCCAATCTTCAAAGGGATGAGAGCTTTTAAGGCGCGAATGACGTCCACTTCATGACTCAATCTTACCGGATCAAAAAAATATCTATGATTTTGATTTAATTTTTTTCATATACTACGCCCTGTTTGGGTTGGATTTCTAACAGGGTTGCCGAGGGTTTAACCCCCATACACTTTAAGAAATAATCAGTAATCTGCTGCATTGGTTTTCTTAGACGTTCCACATCGGTCACAATATAGCCCGCGGTGATATCCCCATTCATTTTATGGTTCATTAAGCGTTTCAATGCATAGGCTGAAACATCTAAACTTTCGGCAATGGTAATGAAGGTGCGCCTTAAATCATGAATGGTGAAGTGAATACCTGAAACCTTGGTCACCTGTGCCATTTGCTTACGAGGCTCGATAATATGACCAGCAGCTCCTTTCCCGGGGAACACATACTCATTAATTTTGTTTTTGCTGCGTGCTAAAAGCAATTCATACAGGTAGTTCGATAGTGGCAGTGTATGGGGGGCACGATTTTTGGTATCCAGTATGGTGAGTGTTTTAGCTTTTAAATCCACTTGATCCCAGCGTAAAGTCGCAGCTTCCTGACGACGCAAGCCCGTTAGTATGATTAACATTAGGTAATCTCGTAACACCTCATTTTGTAATTGTTGTACGCCAAGATACCAAGGTGCTAATTCATGGGATTTAATATAAGTTTGGCGACGCTCAACCCGATACCAGGCACGGGTTTGTGATAGGCGCTTCACAGGGTTTTCACTAATCAATGATCGCCCTTGTGAATCTTCATATTGGCCGTCTGCAAAATTAAAAAGAGCACGCAAAAGTCGCATGGCTATATTGGCATAAGCTTCTCCTCGTTCATTGCCTAATTTTTTATGATGCCTCGCAACCTTATCTTTGGTGATGGCCAGAAATGGTTTATTACCCCAGTTCGAGAAAGCAGTGCCTAACAATTTTTTGTAATTGTATAACGTGTTGTGCTTTAACGATTTACGGACTTGGATATAGTCATTAAAGACATCGTTTAAGGTCATTTCACGTATTTTTTCAGCACGCTTTTCGGCAACCGGGTCAAGTCCTGTAGCAATCTGCCCCAATAACTTTTGCGCTTCTTTCCTTGCCATTTCAACGGTGAGTTCAGGGTAACGACCTAAGGTAATGCGGGAAAGTTTATTCTTTATCAGCTTTTCAACAAAAAAGGCTTTTGTACCTCCCGAAGTCACTCTGACACCAAAGCCTTTCATGGCATCATCATAATACCGTTTTTGTGCCGTTCTTCCCGGAGTCTTTGAAACGGGTATTGGTAATTTGTCCACTGCTGATTTTGTAATCTTCATTTTGCTTTCCATTCGTTTGTGTCGAACATGTGTCGAATATGTGTCGAAGAAATAATTAAAACACAATAAAAGAGTTTATACCACAAAAGTAGCGTAACACCTTGTAAATAAAGGGTTATTTAGGAAATTTAAAAGTTGATAAAAATTATTAAAAGTCGCAATATTATAACTGTTAATCATTAGGTCGGCGGTTCGAGCCCGTCCCGGGGAGCCAATTAGGACGATGTGGTAAGTTTAGGAAGACATCAAAGGGCTTTCGCGTTGTAAACATTAGCTTTCCAGCGTTCATTTCCAAGTTCGAGAATAAAATTGTAATAATCCGACGTTTTTCCACAAGGCGTGGAAAACAGGCGTGGGAGTTGAAGAGCAACGCATGCAATCAATTGAGAATTTAGAAAAGATGATTGTTATTCTCTCCTTTGTAGCCATTCGTTTACTGCAATTAAAAGAGCATTTTGAATACCCAGTTACTCTAAATATTGATGACAGTATTCTTTGTGAAGAATTATTATCTGAAACTGAATGGAAGGTATTGTGGAGTAGTGTTGAAAAAACATCATTACCCAAAAACACTCCGACCGCCGCATGGGCTTATCAAGCAATAGCAAAACTTGGTGGATGGACAGATTCTAAAAGAACTGGCAAAGCATCCTGGGCTATTATTTGGAAAGGTTGGTTTCGGCTAAGAGAAAGACTGGAGGGGCTTAGGATTGCAACGGAGATGATGAAGATGTGACAGTTTTTTAGGGTAGAGCCGGTAAATTTTTATATAATAGGTGCATCTGACCATTCATTTTAATTAAGTTGAATTAGTTTTGACTTAATCTGACATAACCACTTGAAAAGGTGAGAGTTTCCGGTTTTGATAGAAGTGCAAACTTTTAATCAAACCAAGAGGAAAACTCTCATGATAGATAATAACGTTAAAATCATTAAACATAAAGTTGGACTGTTAAATTTAGCAGAAGAACTTGGTAATGTATCAAAAGCCTGTAAAGTGATGGGATTATCCCGTGATACCTTTTATCGTTACAAGTCAGCGGTAGAATCTGGTGGAATTGAGGCATTATTTGATCAAACTCGCAGGAAACCTAATCATAAGAATCGAGTTGAAGAATCTATTGAGCTAGCGGTCAAGGAATATGCCGTAGAATACCCTGCCCATGGCCAGCAACGTACGAGTAATGAACTACGAAAGAAAGGGGTATTTGTTTCTGGCAGCGGTGTACGCAGTGTCTGGCTAAGACATAATTTAGCCAATTTTAAAGACCGATTAAAAGCACTGGAAGCAAAGGTAGCATCGGAAGGTATTCTTCTTACAGAAGCCCAAATAGCAGCTTTAGAGAAGAAAAAGAACGATGATGAGGCTTGTGGAGAGATTGAAACAGTTCATCCTGGTTACCTTGGCTCTCAAGATACTTTTTATGTTGGAACATTAAAGGGCGTTGGCAGGATTTATCAACAAACTTTTGTGGATACCTATAGCAAAGTAGCTTTTGCCAAGCTGTACACCACAAAAACACCGATTACATCGGCTGACATTCTTAATGACAAAGTATTGCCTTTCTTCGAACAACATCAATTACCTATGTTGCGTATTTTAACCGATCGCGGTACAGAATATTGCGGGAAGGTCGAACAACATGATTACCAGCTTTATTTGGCGATAAACAATATCGAGCACACTAAAACCAAGGCGCAATCGCCACAAACCAATGGTATTTGTGAACGCTTCCATAAGACTATTTTGCAGGAGTTTTATCAAGTCACATTTCGCAAGAAAATCTACGATACGACTGAAGAATTGCAAAAAGATCTGGACGAATGGCTTCATTATTATAATAATGAGCGCACCCATCAGGGCAAAATGTGCTGCGGACGAACTCCCATGCAAACTTTGACAGATGGCCAACAAATCTGGATGGAAAAATTTATAAACTGAATTTGACCTGACAGACACTTCTAGAAAACCGGCAACTGTCAGATCAAGTTTGAACTACTACAATTAAGTTGATGGCCTGTATGTTAGATTTTTACTGCCTTCCTTGTCTACTGCCCGATATAGAAACATCCAAATCCCTTTAACTTTTTGCAACAGCATCATCGTTTTTAGTTCTTTACCTAAAAGATAATGATGGCGGATAAATAAATCTGAAGGGATGGAGCTTATAGAACCCTTAAGTCTGCCCCATTCTCTTTTGAAATTTTATAAGATTCACGAATTGAAATCATCAAGCCCTCGATGGTATTTTTTGAAAAGTCTTGTTTACTATTATCCGCATAACGAGCAAGTTTTTTCACTTCTGGCATTATGTCATTTGAAAATGTTTCTGGACTTGTTTTTTTAAGAATATCCTTATGTAATGCCTTTGCAGCATCACTGGCTTTAGCATATCCTAGCTGCTTTGCAACGGTTTTTTTTAAATCCTTACCTCCACTCTCATTCAATAAGGCATAAATTAATATACTGACCTCTAAAGATGATTGCGAACTTTCTATCGCTACGGAATAAACCATGGCACGTCTTCTGCCAAGTTCTTTGGAAAAAAATGTCTTTTTTTTGTTTCTATTAGATAATCTTGAATCGCTATCTTGGTATTGGATTTGTTTTTATTTACCAATGAGTCCATTCGATCTAATCGTTTATTAAATTCTTCAGAAAAGTCCTCATTTACAATTTCATCTTTGTTCTTATAATGGAGAACCAAAATGTGAAAATCATTAAAGAATCGTAATACATCATCCGCGGTTGGACGTTCTTTATATTTAAATTTTTGCATTTTGTTAAGAAATTGTTTTACCGTTTCGATCAATCTCTCACGTTCAGGAAATTCCTCAGGGACCAATTCTTCTAATAAGTTAGAAAGTGAAAACGGAGGAGTTTTTCCATCCTTTCTATCATATATAAGATGATATGGATTAGGATACTTCTTATCCAACTCTTCAAAGGGATTCTCAACACCTAATACAACCGCTATAAATGGGACCATGGAAAAAATATCTGATCGGATACCACCTTTTTCATTTAATACTTCCGGAGCCACATAACGTGGTGATCCTTTAGCCGTTATTGATGTTCTTTTTCTTTCTACATCAGCTTGAGTAATGGCATCTGCCAAACCATAGTCAATTGGAGTTGCTTCCCACCTGTCTTTACTAACTTCTTTTATGACAATATTTTCCAATTTAATGTCAAAATTCTGGACGGCTTCCTTTGTAGATGGTGTATAGTGAGCCCATAAATTAAAGGTATGCAAAAAACTTACAACTAAATTTAGGCGCTGTTCCAGATTAAGGGAACTGAGTTTACTTTTTTTAAATTCCAAAAAATCTGTGCCCATATTTTCCATTATTAAAAAATAATGACCATTGACTAACATGTCACTGGGTTTTTCTGTCTCAATATATTTTTTCTGTACACGATATTCGTTATCCAATTCCTCTCTCTCTGTTTTAGCAGGAGACATGAGTTTAATCACATATTCTTTATCACCAAACCTTATTTCGTTTGATTCTAAAACAATTTTTTCAGCGGCATAGACTGCCCCGAAAGATCCCTTTCCTTTTAGATCCGCATGATTAATGTAATAATAACGAGGATTATCCTCGCTGCCTATTTTTAAAACAGAATCATTGTAAGCAGGCGGTTTCTTATCTTTCAGTAAGACAATACTTTTTTGGATACTTTCTTTTACGCCTAAGTCAGTTATCTCTTTGGACATTTCTCTCTCTCAAACCTTGAGGGGACTCAAAGAATCATATTCGTTTTATATATAATAGCTGCCCAACATTAAGTCTTTATTAACAAATAACAAGCAGTCTGCGCGGAGCAGGGCGATTTCATCAAAGTTCAAAATCCAATCATTTTTTTCAAATATTGAGTAGAAAGGGCAGCTTTCATTCGTTTTAAAGCGATGCCATCTTGGTTTGAAGTATCCTGGGTTAATAATTTAAGGACTATTTTACGCATAATGCTTAAATTTATATCAGCGCATCCACGATATATCGGACATTGGTCTTCATTCATCCCGACATCTAACTTGTAGTGCAAGCCATTTTCTATTTTCCAATGGTCGCGAATTGCCTGACGCATTAAGTTGTGTTTTTTATAAGGCAGGGATGTCATGTAGTAACGTGTAGCGGTTTCAATGTCGCCTGTGGGTAGATGCCGCGTGGATTGCACACGGATATAGGCGCTTAAATCTTTCCATTGTTGACCGTAGGAAGGAAGGTACATGGCTGGTAATACGGTGTATGTTCTTTCTTCAAAACGGCTGTGGTCATAATTATTGGTGTCTTTTTGTTGGAAAACCATGGCCTTGTAATTTAAGGAATCCGCTTTTTGAAAGAGGTTATCCACCTTTCGGTGCATGCGTTTATGATTCTTTTTTAAAGCAAGCACATAATGAGCTTGTTTGAGACGTATTAAATTGGCAATTCCCTTTTGCGTTCCCATTGCATCAATCGTTATCACCTTATCTTTGATACTGAGCGCCTTTAATAGTATAGGTATCCCCTTTATTTCATTAGACTTGTCAGGTGTAACCGTGCTGCCAAGGGTCGCGGATAAGCGTGGGGAGTAAGCATTCACCAGATGGGTCGCCTTCTTATTGCCCCTTTGATAAGAGGAGCCGCGACTCGTCTTACCATCAATCGCAATCAGCTCATCCATAAAAAATTGACTGATTTCTTCTATCCACGAACTTAAACAACGCTCAAATTCTAAAGGGTCAATCAGAGAAAATACCCGCGCCAATGTGTGGTGGCTCGGAAGACCTTCACTGACATCAATAAATTGGCTTAACCAGCGCTTGCGCGACCTGGCAAAAATCTCCATGGCTTTCCAACTGTCACAGCCACATATTAATCCGCATAAAACAATAATCAGTATCGTTAAAAGTGAATACGTGCAACGACCTCCAACTCGTGGATCGCGGATGGACAGAAAACAATGAAACAAATATTGATTTTTTCCAAATTTACGCGTACTTTCTAACACAATCAGGCTCCTTCTTAAGATTTTTATAATCTACGTCGACCAACGTAGGCGCCTGATTTTTAACATTTTTTATTTTAATTTGCCAGATTAATAAAACATATCCCTACAATTTAGCTCATTCTCAATGATGAATTTTTGAACTTTGATGAAATCGCCCTGTGCGCGGAGCTCTGTGCGGGACAAAACTTCATGAGTCAACTTCTACTTGTATATTTTGGGGAACAAGTTGTCTGATAATTTTTCTAGACTCATTGATTTTGCAACAAAAGGCGCTGAATTTATCGCGAATAAAATCCAAGCCCTATTTGAAGAGGCTGGCTCGTGGTCTTTGTTGTTTTTTATGGTTGTCCGCTTAAATCCATACCTCACCTCAAAAAGAGGTGATTTGATCATGTTTCTTAGCGATAGATAAGATGTGTAGAAGATTCAGATTTTCACAGTAGAGCCAATTGAACCTGCTACACCTGACCTAGATCACGATAAACAACAAAGGGTACCAAAAACTATAAGAAATCAGACAGTTAATGTGAATTTCAAGAGGTCGTCATGTTGTCTTTAAAAGTTGGTTATTGTCATGAATAAAGCCGCAAAAACCTTTTTTTCTACAAAAAGCTCTGTAAGTGTCGGATCAGTTTTCTGTTGACATTCAAAAATGAAAAGAAATTAATCTACTGATTTCAAATATATTTTAATATAATCACCACAAGATAATGTAAATTTTTATGTCTGTTTTTCAGTAAGAAGAAAGATAGATGAAATGTAGTGATACGGTTTTGTAACTTTTGAACATCCGTATATAAGGAGATATATTAGATGTTGTCTAAAAATATTACTCGGCTAAAAATTTTTTCCTTCTTTGATATTTTGCTTTATATCCACATCAATCTATAGTGGGGATGCCACATCCTTAAATTCATTTCCACAGTCAGGCATTTATCTTGGCGCCTCAGCTACAAAGGATACAGCCTATTATAAATTTAATCGTCGGGATTTTAATTCTCCTTTATTATTTATCGATCAGGACATATCGGTTTTAAGTGGTACGGGTGGTGCTGGTGAAGTTTATTTAGGTTACAAATATTCTTTTTTTTATCGATATTCTGTGGCACTTGAAGGATTTTATAATCGTAGTTTTAACTCTGCAAGTTTTAATTTATTAGATACAAATACACTTTATTCTCGTCAATTAACTGGTTCTTTTAAACAAAAATGGCTAGCCGGCATTGGGAAGGTAACATGAGGCTTTTCATCTCTTGTAATCCTCCTTTTGAGGTTGACCAGCATCAGCTTATTGATTAGGTTTACATGCTCAAACATTATTCAATAATCGAGTTACATGTATACAGCAAATGCTCTTTTTTGTCAGAGTCCCAGCCTCCCCCTCAGGCGTATCCGATGCTCCCAGAACTTCCGCTGCCACAGATGATATTCTCCGCACTTATCTGGTTTTATATTGAAACCCGGCTTGCTCAATATTTCATGGAGAAATACAGGAAAATGGCGTTTTCCAAATAATGCCTTAGCTTTTCAGCATTTAATTTATTCATACCTTAATCCCTTAAAAATGACCTCATTAATGGAAGAACGTGTCGGTTTCCTCTATGGTTCAAACAATGAATACAAGCGTTCGGCATAAGCTGATAGCTGATGAGCCTTGTCAGACATATTATCCTCACAATACCAGCAGACGCATAAAATGGCTTGAATGATGCACCAGCTCAATACTCTTTGCCGGTCAAAACCCGTTAACTCGATAATTAAATCAAGGTTTCGCGCAATGGCTTTGGTCTCAAGAGGACCTTCTACCACGCATAATGGATTTCTTAAGAAAGCACCGATTTCAAATTCTCTTTCGCCCACAACTCCTTTAGGGTCAATCGCAAGCCATTGATCATGGTGTCGCAAGATATTGTAATGGTGTAAATCCGCATGCAGAAGCACGGCTTCACCCTGGCTGGTTAAAAGCTCTTGCGTTTGTGAAGTTATAAATTCTCGCAATTTTTTAGCGACAAGCTTTTTTAACAAGGCATGGCTCTCTAATTGCTTAAGCCCCCTCAACCATTGTTTTAAGGAAATAAAATGCTCTGGATTGTTCAGGGGACGCCATAATTGCCGCATGAGAGAAACGGCTATTGGAATACTTTGCTGTTCATCCCTGAGTTCAAGCAAGCGACTACCAGGTATCGCACGTTCGATAATCATCCAGCCTTCTTCAGGAACAGCACTAATTAAAGAGACGCAACCGACACCGTTATAATGCTTTAGGGCGTGGATCTCATGAACAAATTCATTGTGTGGTACACAAAGCTTCAATACCCATTCTTCCTGATTAGGGCCTAAAACGGGGAGAACGTAATTAAAACTCAGATCGCTGAAAGGTGACTGTAATGTTAATTTATGTCTATGTGCCAGATTTTCAAGCAAATGAGGTAAATTATTCCACCATGACAAACCTTTTTGGCCGTGCACAGAGCAAATGGTTTCTTTTAACTTTGTTGTGTTCATTTGACCTCAAAAGAAAAGAGGTAAAGAAGGGTTATATGTTTGGTCTTTCTTTGCATGATTTATCCTTAAGCCGCATAGGCTGCAGCAAAAGCATTGATTACAAGCTTCGTTGCTTGAGCAATAACGCTTTCCTGTTTTTCCGCTGTTTTTTGATGGTCATTCGTGAAATAAACTACCAGCACAATAGGTGCGCTTTTAGGCGGCCAGATGATGGCAATATCATTCGTTGTACCGTAATACATGCCTGTTCCCGTTTTGTCACCCACTATCCAGCCTTTGGGTACACCTGCTCTGATTCTCGCTTCACCCGTGGTATTTTGCTGCAGCCAAGATATAAGCAGTTGACGCTGAGATTCAGCTAAAATATGTCCCAGCGCCAGGCGCTGTAAACTCTTTGCCATCGCTTTTGGCGTGGAGCTGTCATTCACATTATCCAAACCACCTGACATAGCCTCTTGTGGCCATCCGTGATCTTGACGAAAGACAGTATCACCGATGGAGCGAGCAAAAATATTCATCACCTGCACTCCGCCTAACTGCTTTACCAGTAAATTCATTGCAGTATTGTCACTGTAGCTGATTGCAGCGGCACATAGCGCTTCAACGGTCATGCCATCACTGAGGTGCTTTTCTGTAACAGGGTTCCAGTTGGTTAACTCTTCCTGTTTATAAAAAAGCTTTTTTTGTAATAGCAGAGGCTCACTCATACTTTTTTGAAGAACGGCTGCAACCCCCATAACTTTTGAAGTGCATCCTGTGGGAAAGCGTTCATTCGCACGGTATTGAATATGCGAGTTATCTGCGGTGTTGATGGCATAAAGACCTATTCTTCCTCCTGATTGAGATTCAAGCTCAGCCAGCTTTTTCTTCAATGCAAACAGTGAATCATTACGCGGTGTGGCAGCGTAGGTATTACAATGTCCTCCAAACAAAAAAAGCAGGCTTACCATGTATAAAAATAAACGTATAGACTTTATCATCAAAATTCTCTTAAATGGCATTCGATTTGAGCATCAATATAGAGGCTGTCATCAATGATTAAAATCGGCATCCATTGGTATTGTTAATCGGATGGTGATTCATTTTAACTGCCTTATACTTCTGCAATAAATGTCATAGGACCGCTGCCGTTGACTCAAGGCGGGTTGTTAACTGTTAGCACTTACAAATTGCTATAATAATTGTATAAAAAATTGAACAAAAATGGAAAATGAGTTTTGTGAATAATTTTAATCATATGCTAATGCATTCGAATGCTCTTTATGATGCATTTAAAGATTTTTTTAAGAATACGCCAATTGAACATTGGGGATATTATTGTTTTAACACGAGTGGCCATTATTTTCAGGTAGAATCTGACCAGCATTTTTTTAAAGATTTTTTAGAAAAAAAATTATATTTAGAAATTCCAATAAGTAATTCAAACTCAATTGAGTATCAATTTTACACTAGTGTTGTGGAAGCCGATCCAAATTTAAACAAAAATATTTATCAGCTGGCAAAGGCTCATGAATATTATTCATTTGTGAATATCATCAACTACCAGACCGAGTATACAGAAGTCATTACACTTGCCTCTAAAAAGAAATCTTTAAATATGGTCAATTACATCATAAACCATCAAGAATGGATGCTAAAAATAGCGCAAAAAATTCATGAGAAGCTGTTTTCTTTATTCAGCGAATCAAATTGTATCCTTTTACCTTCTGAGCTGACTCAAGACATACAAAAAATCCATCATCAAACCTTAATGAGTGTTGCACAGAAAAATGGCATTAATGTGAGCAATATTACTGTTTCAAATGATTCTTTTGATTTTGGTTCGCTTCCTTTCGATCTGCAACGTTATCTTTTCAGTAGTCGAGAAAAGGATATGATATACCTTCTGTACTACGGTTTTAACACGAAAGAGACAGCCGAAATTCTTGAGCTGTCAAGACGAACGGTTGAACGTACATTTGAAGAAATTCGAAAAAAACTAAAATGTAAAAATAAAATGCAAATATTATACGTTCTTTTTAACCGATTTAAGAAAAAAACCTGATAGGGGCGTGTCAGTCCCAATAAACTCATTACTCACCCATGCTGATTTTTCTATCGTATCTGACGGAAGTGTCGGTTATAACGCCATCTCTTTAATTCTTAAATAATCTTCAAATTATACACTGATTAGAAACAGGAGAATTAAAGGAAAAATGATGTCAAACAAGTTAATTAAAAATATCCAAAGCAATCCGAATAAAGTTTTAAAAGAAATAGCGATGCCTATTTATTCAATGGCTTCGGATGAAGTAACTCATAATATAGATCTTAACCAGGAGGACTATGAAGCGCGCATGGCTGCTTTAGCCGACTCATTCAAAGAGATTGTTGCTGCACAAGATTATTTTTCTCAAGATGATCTTATTGAAAATTATTTTGATTACAAGGAAATCATCAATAATTGGGGTGCACAACCGCATGATCCAGAAACAATGACAGCAGCAGCTAATTTTCAAGCTGCGTTATCAGACGAGTTATCCCGTGTTTTGTTAATGCAACTTAATGAAAAAAAAGAAGATGTATTTTTTAAATTGGGTTTGCTCAATTATAAAACCGGTCAAGTCCAAAAAGTGCTGTAAATTCCCATTAATTCAGCCTATCAAGTTAGTACGTTATTTAGTCAAAGCATTCATCCCTACAACATTAGACTTTCCGGCTTCATTCTCAGCCAGCCAGTCATTAAATTCGTCCATATTAAGATAACGCCTTGATTGCCACTGCTCGTTTTGTTCAGCTAATAAAGCGCCAATCAGCCGCCATGCAGAATCATCATTAGGAAATATCCTTATCACTCGTTCTCGGCGCCTGATTTCCTCGTTAATTCGCTCTTGCATGTTGGTGGTGCGAAGTCGCTTCCTGTATTTCTCCGGCAACGCCATAACTACCATGGCATCGTCAAAAGCCTCCTCAAGGCAGGTAACTGATTTTGGTGCTTTTTTCTCAAAGGCATCAATAAAATCATCGCGTCTACGCCTGGCTTCTTCCATATCAGGTGCCTGAAAAACAAGCTTTGCCTTTTCAGCAACATCTTTGCGGTGTCTGACAGAGCAGTGCCCGAGGATGTTGCGCATCAAGTGAACTTGGCATCGTTGCCAGGTTGCACCTTGAAAGTGCTTTCTAGCCGCTTCCACAAGCCCTGCATGCTGGTCTGACACAACATACATCACGCCTTTTAGCCCACGAGATTTTAGCCATTTAAACGCTTCATCCCATGTAGCATAGCTCTCAGTGTCACCAATGCGAAGGCCCAGTATTTCACGGTAGCCATCACTTCTGATACCCGAGATGGTCAAGGCTGCTCGAGACACGACTCTGTCACCATCACGACACTTGATAAACATCGCATCAACCATGATAAATGGGTAGTTGTCACCATCAAACCGACGCTCGTTGAAGGCTCTGACTCTTGCATCAAGACCAGAACACAGTTGACTGACGGTTGACTTTGAAAAACTAGCACCGCAAAGTTCTTCAGTAATGTTATTAACTTTTCTGGTTGATACGCCATTAACAACCATTTCCATCAGAGCCAATACAAAAGCCTGCTCACTGCGTTGATAGCGCTTAAAAATATCGGTAGAAAAAGAGCCATCACGTGTCTGCGGCACTTGAAGAGTGACTGGTCCCACACGAGTGTATAGTTGTCTTGGACGGTAACCGTTACGATAGCCTATACGTTCACCTGAACGTTCATGCTTGTCTGCTCCCAGACTTTCTGACACCTGTGCCTCCAATACCTGATTCAATACACCTTCAACAAGCTTTGCGAGCCCATCCTGGCTTGATAAAAGTTCTGGAAGCAATTCCTTTCCAACTGTAATATTGTAATCCGTCATCGCTAATCTCCTTCGATAGTTATTGTTTTTCGCAACTCAATAGTACCGAATTTTAGCGATGACTCCACTCCTAAAAAGTCAACCTGAATTTACAGCAGTTTACGGACATAACCTATAAAACCAGTGCGGCCAAAAAAAATAATTTAAATGAAATATTTCAATTTTTGAATAACAAAGAAATTGAATCTTGGCAAAAAAATAAAAAAATTGAAGATTTGGTGAAATATTTTAATGATATAATTAGACAATCAAAAGAAATAGCTGATAAAAAAGTGCCTCATCTTTCTAAGCTACTTGATACTTATCGAAAAGACTTGGAATTACATAGAGAAAAGACAAAAAATCGCTGGCTAGAAAGAGTAAAAGATGTCAAATATGATAAGAAAACAGGAAGCTTGTTTTCAAAAAAGATGAACTGTGATGCTGCACTAAGAATCACAGAAGAAATAAAAAACGGCATACTTAAAAATAAAAACCTTTCTTCAGTAGAAAAAATAAAACAGTTTGACGATGACCTTTCCCCCAAAAATAAGACCATGACATTGATGAGATTTCCATTAAAATTGCAAGATTGGAGAACTCAAAATGAAAAGACGTTATACAGAAGAACAAATCATCAAAGCCATTAAATCTCACGAAGCTGGAACCAAAGTGGCTGATATCTGTCGCGAATACAGCATTTCCTCAGGGACATTTTACAATTGGCGAAGTAAGTACGCAGGGCTTGAAATTAATGAGGCTAAGCGGCTACGTGAACTTGAATCTGAGAACAATAAACTTAAGAAGTTATTAGCTGACAAACTTCTTGAAGTAGAAGCAATGAAGGATGTGCTGTCAAAAAAGTGGTAACGCCCGCGGAAAGAAAGCCAATTGCTCAACACCTTATATTACGTTTTAAACTCAGTGAGCGTGTGGCTTGTAGGCTAACGGGATTGAGTCGAACGATGTTTCGGTATCAACCCAGATCACGGGCGGATGATGTAGTCAGAGCAAGACTCAGGGCATTGGCAACGCAATACCCTGCTTATGGTTATTTGTTACTTCATGGTTTACTCAAAGCAGAGGGCTTGGTCATTAATAAGAAACATACTTATCGGTTATATACCGAGGAGGGATTACAAGTACGAACGAAGAAGCGTAAAAAGCTTACCCGACCTAGACAGCCAATAGAATTACCCACAGCACCTAATCAACGTTGGTCAATGGATTTTGTATCTGATCAACTGAGTAATGGAAGACGATTTCGTGTATTAAATGTTGTCGACGATTTTTCCCGTGAGATGGTTGGTCAGCTGGTTTCCACATCAATCAGTGGCCGGCAAGTTGCACGTTTTCTAGATCAATTAATTGAGCAACGTTCTAAGCCAAATAAAGTGATTTGCGACAATGGGACCGAATTTACTAGCAAAGCAATGTTCTTTTGGAGCAAAGAAAGTGGTGTGAACCTTGGTTTTATTCAACCAGGAAAGCCAACACAAAACGCTTTTGTGGAAAGCTTGAATGGCAAGTTTAGAAATGAATGCCTAAACCTGCACTGGTTCCGGACACTGGATGAAGCAAAATATGAGATTGATCTATGGCGTGAGCACTATAACTATGTTCGCCCGCATAGCTCACTCAATTATATGTCACCAGTTGAATATGCGAAACAGGTAGCATAAGATTTCGAATCTCATCAAGGAAGTGGTACTAATTTAGGGGAAAGGTCATATGGTTTTTCACATCGATTCAAGAATTTTGTCTGCGTGCGTTTTTATTGCTCAGTGGGAATTATCCGAGGTGTACTTAAAAGATGAGTCACGATTTCCCTGGTTTATTCTTATCCCCCGTGTTGAAAACGTCCAGGAAATCCATCAATTATCGAGCCACCATCAAAGGATATTAATGGAAGAAATCAGCCATGTGTCTGAAATTATTTCTAAGCAGTTTAAGCCTGATAAAATAAATGTCGCCTCCCTTGGAAATATTGTTTCACAGCTTCATATTCATGTGGTTGGGCGAAGCCAAATCGATCCATTCTGGCCAAATGGCATATGGCAACCTAACTATACACCCCATCCGTACTTAAAATCAGATATAGAAAACCTTCAAAAAAAACTTCAATCCGTTTTAAAAGAGATATAGTTCGTCAATGGTTTTTCAAAGTAATTATGGTGCCGGTTTGTGGAATTAAAAAACAATCCTGAAAAGCTTGCAAAGACAATAATTCCGCGCAGTATTCACAGAGTTATCCACTGATTTTGTGGATAACAGCAAACCAACATTTTAATTAAGATAATGCGCTAAGTTTTGCTGGCGTGGATGTTTTTTGAAATGGCCTCGCCTATTGATGAAAATCAGAACGATGAATAAAAAAACTTATCCACAGGATAAGGTTTAATTTTCCAGGAAGCGAATACTGTATCAGAAATATTTTAAGAAAAATAGACTTGATTCTTTTTATTCTTCGTACCTGGCCTGTTTTTTCGTCGTCTACTGAGCTTTTTATTTTTGAAATCGGTTCAATAATGAACAGCTCATTCATTGTTCAAAAACGTTTGATCAGGAATGTCTTGATCAAGCTGCCTGCTCAATAACTGCAGCGGCCAGAGTACAGAATTTGATCATGAAAACATATCTATTTTTTCAATACAAATGTTTTTCAAAATACATGTAGAGTTTTACTCTAACGCAATCCTAAAGAAGCACAATTATCATTATTGTGAGATTCATCTTCTTCTCTTAGGTTTTGTTCTTTTTGTCCTGTTTTTAAGTATTGTTTATGTGTCTCATAAAATGCTTGGGTTGCTTTCTCATCTTCCTCGCATCTTTGAGAAAATTTTTCATATTTCTCATTAATTCTTGATTTGTGGGTATTATAGTTCTGTAAAGATCTAAGAAACATTTTAACTTCCTATTGATTTGGTGGATTAAGCCAGAAATAAATGATTATAATTTATTTCTGACTATCTTATTGATTTGCTCAATTGTTTACAAATGATTTTTTTAAATCATCATCATCATCTTTAACATTGGATTCCTTTTGAGGTTTTGAGCCCAGAAAACTGTCTCTGGTTGAACTTTTCTCAAAAAATCGTATGTTAAAAAGAGCTTCAGTGCATTGATTTACACAATGTTTCGGATAACCTGTTACGAAATCCTTGCTGGCCAGCAGGATATTAACCCAGTCTTTTTCATCATTTATTTGATTCATAAGCATCTTATGATTTTTCTTGATGGTTTTAACCTCTTTTTCCAGCCCGTACAATGTATCAAAATCTTGACTTAAAATTGAATCCATATGTCGTTTCAAGCCGCTTACTGATATTTTATCCTCGCCTGTTTGGGCAAAAATCTGCTCAAATCGGTGTTGCACCTCACTGCGTAATTTTTTGTTGCTGATTTTAGCAATGATTTGAGCTGTTTCTTCTTTACTAATATATGTCGTGAAAAAGTAAGAAGATTTTTGGGAAAAAATTTCCTTAACAACTGTTTCACTTGCCTCAACAATCTTTATTATATTTTCCCGCTGTTGTTTTATATTGGCATATTCATTTTCTAAGTCGTCTAGATCTTCTTCACGATTTTGAGCAATTGTTTCAGCCAATTTGATAAAAGCAGCGATTAACCCCATGAGGATTATAGTAGCAAGAATAAAGTTGAAAGAGCGTTCAGCCCGGTTCTCTACTTCTCCATAAGTGTTATTTCGCCAACCATTCGAAACATTATCAAGCGCCACAAGCAAAGTACATATTTTAAGTGCTGAAGCCTGGATGGACTTGTCAACAAAACCATGCCATAAATTACCTTTTTGTCCAATAAGCAAATTCGGCAATAAATCTAACATTTTTTTAGAAAATGTTTTTTGGAATATCTCAAGTTTATCTTCGGAGTTGACGACTTCGATGCTCATAAATTTCTTTCTAAAGCCCTCAAGTTGCCATTGGTTTATTACAAAATTTATACTGTCTTCAATGGATTCACGAGCTATCCTCCCCCCAGATTTATCGGGAACAAGGGGCAATTGACTTTGGCAAAACAGCCTTTTTACAAAATTAAATATTTCTCTTTGTTCAGATTCTGAGGTTATTTTTAAAGCTTCTATAGTATTTTTGGTAATCAATCCTAAAGCAAGGTCAATTTTTACAGGCGATCTTTTAAGATGCTTTTGATTTAAAATATTGGAAGATAAATAAATATTTGTGTCCAATTCACGACGAAATGCTTCAAAATCATAACTTACCAAGTCTATGTTAACTGTATCCTTATTATAAGAATTTTTACGATGTAAATTCATATAATGACGTCTGATTTGCTGATGGATTTTATACCTTCTCTGCTGTCTAAGCATCAATAAAATTCTCATGGTTTTCCTCTGATCAATATGGTTTATAAATTATCATTTTACGCATAAATCATTATTATTTAGTTATAAAGTTTGGGTAAAATGCGACATGAAAGTTATATAAAAATATTTTGAGGGGTATTAATTTGAATTGAATTGACAACAAACAAAGGAGGGTTATGTCCGTAAACTGCTGTAAATTCAGGTTGACTTTTTAGGAGTGGAGTCATCGCTAAAATTCGGTACTATTGAGTTGTGAAAAACAATAACTATCGAAGGAGATTAGCGATGACGGATTACAATATTACAGTTGGAAAGGAATTGCTTCCAGAACTTTTATCAAGCCAGGATGGGCTCGCAAAGCTTGTTGAAGGTGTATTGAATCAGGTATTGGAGGCACAGGTGTCAGAAAGTCTGGGAGCAGACAAGCATGAACGTTCAGGTGAACGTATAGGCTATCGTAACGGTTACCGTCCAAGACAACTATACACTCGTGTGGGACCAGTCACTCTTCAAGTGCCGCAGACACGTGATGGCTCTTTTTCTACCGATATTTTTAAGCGCTATCAACGCAGTGAGCAGGCTTTTGTATTGGCTCTGATGGAAATGGTTGTTAATGGCGTATCAACCAGAAAAGTTAATAACATTACTGAAGAACTTTGCGGTGCTAGTTTTTCAAAGTCAACCGTCAGTCAACTGTGTTCTGGTCTTGATGCAAGAGTCAGAGCCTTCAACGAGCGTCGGTTTGATGGTGACAACTACCCATTTATCATGGTTGATGCGATGTTTATCAAGTGTCGTGATGGTGACAGAGTCGTGTCTCGAGCAGCCTTGACCATCTCGGGTATCAGAAGTGATGGCTACCGTGAAATACTGGGCCTTCGCATTGGTGACACTGAGAGCTATGCTACATGGGATGAAGCGTTTAAATGGCTAAAATCTCGTGGGCTAAAAGGCGTGATGTATGTTGTGTCAGACCAGCATGCAGGGCTTGTGGAAGCGGCTAGAAAGCACTTTCAAGGTGCAACCTGGCAACGATGCCAAGTTCACTTGATGCGCAACATCCTCGGGCACTGCTCTGTCAGACACCGCAAAGATGTTGCTGAAAAGGCAAAGCTTGTTTTTCAGGCACCTGATATGGAAGAAGCCAGGCGTAGACGCGATGATTTTATTGATGCCTTTGAGAAAAAAGCACCAAAATCAGTTACCTGCCTTGAGGAGGCTTTTGACGATGCCATGGTAGTTATGGCGTTGCCGGAGAAATACAGGAAGCGACTTCGCACCACCAACATGCAAGAGCGAATTAACGAGGAAATCAGGCGCCGAGAACGAGTGATAAGGATATTTCCTAATGATGATTCTGCATGGCGGCTGATTGGCGCTTTATTAGCTGAACAAAACGAGCAGTGGCAATCAAGGCGTTATCTTAATATGGACGAATTTAATGACTGGCTGGCTGAGAATGAAGCCGGAAAGTCTAATGTTGTAGGGATGAATGCTTTGACTAAATAACGTACTAACTTGATAGGCTGAATTAATGGGAATTTACAGCACTTTTTGGACTTGACCCAAAGGAGTTAGAGATTTTATAAGAGGCAGCCACCACATTATTTTCACTCTCTTAATATAACTGTCTTTACTATACTAATGAGTATGTGAGTTTTTTAAGCCATTATGTCATTTTATGAATAATTTTAACCACATGTTAATGCATTCTAATGCGTTGTACGATGTGTTTCAGGAGCATTTTAAAGAAACACCGATCGATCATTGGGGATATTATTGTTACGATTATGAGGGGCATTATTTCCAACTTGAATCTGACAAGGAATTCTTTAAGGATTTTTTGGAAAAAAAATTATATGTGGAAACCCCGATATATCAATCGCGCTTAATGAAATATCAATTTTATTCTTCGGTTATAGGTGCGGATCCAAAGGTTCCGGAAAAACTGAGTCATTTATTAAAATCCCATGGATATTATTCTTTCGTTAATATCATTCATTTTCATAGTGATTACACTGCAATCTTAACAATGGGCTCAAAGAAACATTCTTTTGATATGATAAATTATGTCATGAATAATGAAGCGAAAATATTGAATATATCTCATAAAATTCATGAGAAACTCTATCCCTTATTCAAAAAACAAAATTGCATTATTCTTCCTGCCGACCTGAAAACCAAATTACAGATGTTTCAAGAGGATTTATTAAGAGAAAATGCCTACAAGGAAAAAGGCAATATAGCATCCCGCAACAACTTAGAAGCATTTAATTTTAGTTCTCTTCCTTTTGATTTGGCCCGATACAATTTTACCGCTCGGGAAAAAGATATTATTTATCTTCTTTTCCATGGTTTCAATACCAAAGAATCTGCAGATATTCTAGACTTGTCACCGCGAACAATTGAACGCAATTTTGCCAGTATTCGAAAAAAAACGAATACATCCAATAAATTGCAAATATTAAACTACCTCTTAAAGGCTCCATAGTTGCAATGTTTTCTTCTTATTGAATGCGCAGCAAAGCTGCGCGGGAAAAGCAATAAATATTCAACGGATGATTAACGAATGGCTATTATTGGGCTTAAAAAACACATTAAGTCTATACTTAAGGCACCTAATAAAAAATATTGTATCCAGAAGAAACTGGAGAAAATTATGCCTATATTTCCAATGATAGAAGAATCCACACAGTTAATCCGCTGGGTCAGTGTGTTAGGTGATAAACCTTTTTATTTATCTAGTGGGATGAATTCCGGTTACAGAAACACCTGGTTTCCTTTTCAAGGCATGCAGCAAGAAGATGTCGGAGCGACGACTTTTAAAGGACTATTAGTGAAACCTGATTCAACATTAAATAAGAATCATTATCCCCCAGATTTGGTCAATTTCTTTCAGACGCGCTTAAATGAATTAGAAATGAATTTTAACCTTATGTTAGATTTGCCAGAAGATAGAAAAAACAGCATATTTTTATATGAACAGTTTGCTGATATGTTCAGAAGGTATAAGGATAAAAGCGAGAATGAATTAGTAGAATCTTTGCAACAGCGTTTAGCTTCCGTATTGAATTTAAAAGGCGGTTATAATAACGAAGAAACATTAAAAACTCTGGATAATATTGCTGAAGTTATACAACATGTTTTAGATAATATTGAGCAACCAGATATTCTAAATAGTGCTGCAAGTATCATGGAAAAAAGTAAACAAAGACATACTCGCTTTGGAGAATACTATGAATATCAAGGTTTGGTTGAAAACCGCTTCGGTAATTTTGATTGCCTCTGCCTTTCGTTTTTAATTGGTGGAGGTTATTGGGAAAGCACTGAATCTCAAGAGTTACGCGATTTTTTACAAAATAACTACTCAGATTATTTAAGTTTCCTTGCAATACAATATGAAGAGCAAATTGAGGAGTGTAAGAACTTCGACATGGTTGTGCAAGGCGATTTACTGGATACCGTGCAAGATGCAGAGCAAATCAATGGGATTTTACGTGAGTCAGGTGCTGCTATTTCCGTTGATAATAATGGAAGTACTGCCTATGATAATACCTGGTACGATGTCCATGCAATATTAGATGATGATTTGCGTGATGATTATTTGCATGGTCTTCATCAACAACCCAGAGCGATAGAAAGAATCAACCTGGCTATCGATTGTTCGATAGAAAATAAAGAGCAAAGAAAAATAGCCAGGGCTCATTTACTTCATTATCACTCATGTTACGCACTAAACCTTGCTGCTCCCTGAAATTTAATTAAAATTTCATCCCTGATTTTTAGGGAGGAAGATTTAATGGATATGCTTGATATTTATAGTGACTATTTGATTTGCCAGAATAAATATGCAACAGCTACAGGTTTATCGGAGATGTTGGATGGTGAATTTGCTCACGACAAGGTGACACGATTTTTACGACTACAAGATTTTGGTTCCAAAGCGCTCTGGAATTATGTCAAGAAGTCAGTCAGGGAGAGTGAAGCATCAGACGGTGTTCTTTTATTGGATGACTCGATTGAGGAGAAGCCTTACACGGATGAGAATGAAATTAATTGTTGGCATTATTCCCATGCTAAAGGTGATGTGGTCAAAGGGATTAATATCCTGACCTGCATGGTTCGGTATGGTGACTTCAGTGTTCCTGTTGGTTATGAAGTTATCAAAAAAGACGTTGCTTTTTGTGACATTGAAACAAGGCAAGCTCGCAGAAAGTCATCCACGACTAAAAATGAACTTTTTCGCAAGCTTATCGCACAAGCGGTTAGTAATCATGTGTTGTTTGACTTTGTACTTGCGGACAATTGGTTTGGCTCGAAGGCCAATATGGCTTACATCCATAATGACCTTCAAAAATCGTTTATTATTGGGATTAAATCTAATCGAACCTTAGCTTTATCCAAAAACGACGCCAACAACGGACGGTACACAAAAGTCAGAGAATTAGAGCTTGAAGAGGACATAGCCCACACAGTCTATCTCAAGGGATTAGACTTCCCAGTGAGGCTTTTGAAGAAAATTTTCAAAAACGAAAATGGTTCTACAGGGGTTCTCTATCTCGTTTCTAATGACATGACCAGCAGTGCCGAACGTCTTTATGAAGTGTACCAGAAACGGTGGCGGATTGAAGAGTATCACAAGTCAATTAAACAAAATGCAAGCCTGAACAAGTCTCCAACCCGTACCAGGGCGATTTCATCAAAGTTCAAAATCCAATCACTTTTTTCAAATATTGAGTAGAAAGGGCAGCTTTCATTCGTTTTAAAGCAATGCCATCTTGGTTTGAAGTATCTTGGGTTAATAATTTAAGGACTATTTTACGCATAATGCTCAAATTTCTATCTGCATAGCCGCGATATATGGGGCATTGATCTTCGTTCATACCGACATCCAACTTATAGTGTAAGCCATTTTCTATTTTCCAATGGTCGCGAATCGCCTGACGCATTAAGTTGTGTTTTTTATAAGGCAGGGATGTCATGTAGTAACGTGTAGCCGTTTCAATGTCTCCTGTGGGTAGATGCCGCGTGGATTGCACACGGATATAGGCGCTTAAATCTTTCCATTGTTGACCGCAGGAAGGAAGGTACATGGCTGGTAATACGGTGTATGTTCTTTCTTCAAAACGGCTGTGGTCATAATTATTGGTGTCTTTCTGTTGGAAAACCATGGCTTTGTAATTTAGGGAGTCCGCTTTTTGAAAGAGGTTATCCACTTTCCGGTGCATGCGTTTATGATTCTTTTTTAAAGCAAGCACATAATGAGCTTGTTTGAGACGTATTAAATTGGCAATTCCCTTTTGCGTTCCCATTGCATCAATCGTTATTACTTTATCTTTGATATTGAGTGCTTTTAGTAGTACAGGTATCCCCTTTATTTCATTAGACTTGTCAGGTGTAACCGTGCTTCCAAGCGTCGCGGATAAGCGTGGGGAGTAAGCATTCACCAGATGGGTCGCCTTCTTATGGCCCCTTTGATAAGAGGAGCCGCGACTCGTCTTACCATCAATCGCAATCAGCTCATCCATAAAAAATTGACTGATTCCTTCTATCCATGAACTTAAACAACGCTCAAATTCTAAAGGGTCAATCAGAGAAAATACCCGTGCCAATGTGTGATGGCTTGGCAAACCTTCACTGACGTCAATAAATTGGCTTAACCATCGCTTGCGCGACCTGGCAAAAATCTCCATGGCTTTCCAACTGTCACAGCCACATATTAATCCGCATAAAACAATAATCAGTATCGTTAAAAGTGAATACGTGCAACGACCTCCAACTCGTGGATCGCGGATGGACAGAAAACAATGAAACAAATATTGATTTTTTCCAAATTTACGCGTACTTTCTAACACAATCAGGCTCCTTCTTAAGATTTTTATAATCTACGTCGGTCAACGTAGGTGCCTGATTATTAACACTTTCTATTTTAATTTGCCAGATAAATCAACTCTCTCTTCTACAGTTGAGATACTCTTATCGTTTGATTTTTGAACTTTGATGAAATCGCCCTGAACCCGTACGGTTAAAACACAATCCAACCATATCTTTGCCGCAATCATTGCATACTGCAAACTGGAAATGATGAAAATAAAGACAAAATTGAATCACTTTGCCATCAAGTACAAATTAATACTCAGGGCTAACCAAATTGCTATGCAGGAGTTAAAAAATATGGCTCGTTAAAGTCGATTGTGCGTAACATGAGTTATCAGTTAAACCATCTCTCCGAACTGGTGTCTGGCGCAGAAGGTCAAGAACCATGCCACCAAGGCATAGAAGAACAGGCACATCGAGTTTTGCAAGGCTTATATCAAACTTTTGTCAATACGAATTGGAATCCAAACTTGAATCCTAAAGGGGGAAAAACGATTGTTATTGGCTCTGATAATGAAGAGCGATATGAGTTCACCGGTCTTCCAGAGGGCATTGAGCGTATCCTTGACCTTATTTCAAATGCGCGTGCGAAAGACAAACAAGGTGAGGAAGTAAGTTGGGTTAACACGCTACATAAAGTAGAAAAAATTGGAGCAGAATCAGCCGCGCCACTCAAACTATTAGGAAAAAACCGCTTAGCAAAGGAGACGTTTAACTTTTTTAAGGCACGATATGAACAAACCAAAAGTCACCGAGAGGAAAGCGAAGCTGACTTTGTATCCCGTTATACGAGTCCAAATATTTAGCGCTCTCTAGGTTCTTTGCACTTATCTTTTACTGGCTGCAAATTAGGCTGCTTTTCTCAAATTTCAACTTGAGTTCGTTTAAATAGAACCGGCTATTCGTCTCATTCAAGCTGAAATTTGAGCTAAACCATCCAAATTTTCGCTACGACAAAAGATAAGTGCGCAGAGCCTAGGGCATTCAGAAAGCGGTTACTATATGTCGAATCTATATGGTCTATATTTAGATATATAGATTGAATATAGACCATGCCATGTATGTAGGACCCATCCTTCATTCAGATAAGCTCAATCTTCTGGCTTCGCAAATGCCATATATTTTTCTAAACCAACTAGGGGAGTATGGCCGCGAAAACCATGCAGAGAATATTAACTACATTCCGGAAGAAAGCAAAGACTCGTTTTTAGACAGTTTCATAGGGAATAGAGAGATTTCAAGCCCAACATTATCAGAATTTCATAAAATATAAAAAAACTGATTTTGCCAGAAACAATGAAGGTTTTAGCGTGATTAATCTAATCAATGCTCCTGAGGATCTTCCCGATACTTATTTTAGACGACAGTTAATTTATCTGATCTACTCGCGCATTCAGAATGGCGAAATAAAAGCCATTAAAGATGTAAGTATGAGAGGAAATCCTGAGACGGCGACCATCTCCTTAAAAGACTTGCTGGGAGATGAGGGCATAACTCTTTATCAATATGCGCTGCAGGAAGAAGTGAATTCCCCCGAATACCTGTTGGTAGTGGTCAATGAGGCAATCAGTCATGTTGAGGGAAACAAAACATTGCAACGGCCTATCATGTATGTTGCGGGACCTTCTGGTTGCGGGAAATCCTATAGTAGTCAATTTTTGAGTGAATATGCTTGTGATATGCTTGAAAAAGATCCCGATAATGATAGCGGGAACGTCTTTATTTCCATAGATGGCGGTATTGGTCGAGATGTATCGCAAATGCGACGATTGATGATATTGTTATCTAATGTCTGCGGCTATACTGGTGTCAAGGATCTTTATGATTATAGCAATGGCATTATTGCACCGGTAAAAAATCACCTGCTAAAAGCCGCTATCGATACTCCGGGAGTAGGAATTATCATACCAGAGACTTTTTCTAAACTGGTGATCCCATTCAATACATCAAGTGCTATGAAAAGATTAAATGAGTTAGAGGATTCGACCTTAATTTTTACCAGAATAAAATCAGAGCATTATCCGAGTATGAGAAAAACAGTGAAGGATATGGGGGATTCTCGCTCATGGAAAAGCGAGGGATATTATGATTTGATGGATTATGATTTAAATAGAGCCTCATTGAAAGAATCCAAAAAATATAATCCTCAATACTTTGAAAATGGAAGAAAAGGTTCATATAAGGCCCAAAAACAATACATGAATTTACATCATAGCCCCAAGCTCTTAATTGAATGTATATATGATTTACAATATCTTAAACCTGAAGGCGATGACTGGGTACCTGCAAGATATTTTGAAAAAGGGGCAAGACCCTTTTCTCAGCGTGTTTATAACGATTGGCATCAAACAGATAGGGCGGTGAGCTTACCAGACTACGCAAAGGCTTATCCTGAGCCGGAAATGCGCTTTTCTTCAGAGGCCAGGGAGGCTTTAAAAGAAAATAGTCCTTATGCTCACAGAAATTTAAAGATGTGATTGAATATACCGCTATGACAAAATTAGATTCATCTGTCTTTTGCTGTCATTTTGACGAAAAAAGTTAACCGCAGAAGACCCCATTTCACGAGGATTATGATGTGTTGGCTAAGCATTGAGATTAGAAGCTAATCATTTTTTGACAATTCGTGATATAATTTCCCATATACTTACCATAGATTATCCAGAGTGGTTATGAATCGTACATTATTTAGTGCTGTTGGCATCGCTCATAAAATTTTACTGGACTGTAAAAATAAGCTGCAATCTATTAAAGATGCACTGCCGGCTGTTCATCAACAAGAAAAAGTGGAACAGAGGAAAGAGGTAATAAACTTACTGAGGAAAGTCTCAAACATCTTCAACCCAAATATTCAGCAAGAAGTAGATGTAAAATACAAAGTGGCCGGCCTACTTTTAATGGCCGATCTATACTGTTATCTTGGTTATATAGCCGGCACTCCGAAGAGTGCTTTGAAAGCAATAAATGAAGCATTTAAAGCATTGGATAGCGCTAAAAAAATTATCAAAGATCTTGATTTCTCCGAAGTGGATCTTAAACTGATTTGTCAATTTAACACCTTTGAAATAGCAGATCCAGATGACGCATTAGAATTGATTCAAAGTAAATTATTACCAGAGCTCTCTGCAGCTACTGAAGATAAACCTTTTTTTCAAATAGTGACCCATGAGATTTCTCAGCCGCAAATTTAGTAACAGTGAGTTAGTAATATAATGGCTCAAATGCTGACGGTAGCATAAAGGGCCAAATATGACCGATTCTCGGGCAGGGCTGAGCACTTACGAATCAGGGGCCTCACCATAGTTGAGTTTCAATAAAACTTCCTGATATTTTATATTTTCATATCCAGGCTTTTATGCTCAGGTATGGGAGAGCCTGCGTTAGCTTCCATAGAGCAGGTTTTAAAAAATCTTGATTTTGCTGTTCCCTTCACCGTGGGTCCAGATTCTCCGGCGGCTAATTCCTCAAAGGGAGGGATATCATCTTCAAAATCGGATTCCTCATCGCTGAAAAAATCACATTCACTTTCACTGTCAGATGGAGAGAGATCGGCTCCCAACATGGTATCGGTTCCTTCATAAAGCGTTTCTGTATCAATGTCATATACGCTGGGAAAATTCATGCCATGTGAGCCGCGATGACTGATTTTATCATTTTGTCGGCTTAAAACCTCATGACAGGCCTGGCAGCACAACTTTGAAATGCCGATGTTAATTTTTTCTTCGGATGACTCCTCATTAAAATCAGTATATTCTCTTAAATAGTGCAATATGGCTTGCTCAGCATGCAATTGCTGTCGCTGCAATACCGCGGTATTAGGTGTGATGACCGTCATGGTGTCCGCATTTAACAAGGTATCCAGTTCCGATAAATTAAATCCTTTCTCGCCATTGGTATAAATACCCAACAAACAATGTTGGGCGAGTTTAAGTAAAGCATTTTCCAGATGTGAAATACTGTTTCCGCGATGTTTGTGACGAGATTGTTTATTGCTTGGCACAACATCTCCGACACCACCATTGTCTGAATGAATGATTTTTAATATGGTGTCGGTGGCTAATATTTTAGCGCGAGAGGAAAATTGTATTTCTTTGATGTTGGGTTGACTTCCAAGGGGAATATCTTTAGTCAGCTGTAACAGGAAATTTTGAATTAATCCCATTTTTCTGGCAAGACAATCCGCAAGTTCAGATTCCGTCATGGCTTCTTTCGGGTTAGGTGAATTTGATGAGGCAATGAGTTCTCCTTGATAAAAGGTCACTGCTACACATAGAGTATATTTATTATCCAAAGATAAAAGCCGGGATAAACTGTCCATTCTTCGCTGTTCCGGTGTCTTATTAACTGAGTGGCGAATGGGGGCGGAAAGCCTTTTAATCTCAGGATTTTGTTCGATGAACTGTTTTAGTTTTTCTTTTGAAAATTCCCCGCTAAACTCCCAATCCACGATTTTTGGAACAATAATATTTGCAATATCCTCGTCCATAAGGCCATAAAAGAGGATGGATTTTACTGCATTTTTACTGGCTTTTATTTTGGGATCACCAAGAGCTCTTTGTTGCTCTTCCCTTTGTATTAAATACATTAATTGTTCTATTCGCATGATTTTTTCCGGTATGTTTAATTAAATATGTACTTAATAAACAATATATAGCAGGAAGCTTAAATAAATATTAACCATTTATCCGCACAATTTGCGCCAAGAAAGGCTTACAGTAAAATTAATAAGGATAATTAAAAATAGGCTTAAAACTTGTAGCATCCTCCCAAGTGATAGCAGGGTTTTCACCACTATCCCACTGTTTCCATGAGGCGTTTTCCTTCAATCTGGAATAGCTGCGCATTAACTCCAGGCTTTCTTGCAAACCGGTTAAATCCCAGGCTTCATAAATGGTAAAATCCCTAACAGGTGACCTGTCGTAACTTGAATAGCGACGGCATGCAGCCCAAGTAGGCACATCCGCTAAATTTTTGGGCAAATAAATTTGTTCATACCAATCATTAAAGGATGTGCTTTTTTCTGGCGTGACTTCGACACTGACCATAAAAAATGGACGACCACCAAAAATGCCATCCCAAGTGCGTCTGGGATGTTCATATCGTTGTGTATAAATGCAAGCTTCTTGTATTCCATGTAAGTATTTCGATTGCCATGTGTTCCATTCAGATTTTTCCTGCTCACGGCCTGAACGTGTTTGAATGGCCTGAAGTGCTTGTTTGGCCATATTTTCAGAGGCACATTGGTAGATGGTAAGAAATTGCTTGTTATAATATCTCAAAGTACCATCAACGTTATGCTCTTCATAACGTTTTGCTGATTCAATTTCAGGAACGAGGTCCATTAATTTGGGAATATAAACATGGTGATAAAAATCGTTAAACTCAGCTTCTTTTTCACTATCGATGTTCAGGCTAACTATGATTAGCGCTTTCTTGTTCATTTGCGCTCCTCTCAATGATGAGTTTTAAATTACAGATCATGGCTGATATGGATATCGTCATTGTCCTTGGATATATCGGATAATAAATAGTGTTTAAACTCCCCACACCAGATGAATAATGATTCTACATCATTTCTTATTAGAGATGTATCAACAGACTCAATTTGAGCAATGAGTTTTACCACATCATCCAAGTCATGATTGAATTCTAGTTCTTCCTGAGACATTCCGCTGTATTTTTCAAGTTCATCCAATAAATTGAGCAGTTTTTTTAATTGCTCTGCTCTGGCCTGAGCGTGCTTGCTGATGGAAAAAAGAGGAATACTTGATTTAAGTCGATGTTTAATCTGTTTAAAGTCTTCCCATTTTTTTTCTTTATCTGATTCAGTCATTGTGTAGGTTAATCCTACAGAACGGCAGCATAACCAATGAAGCTCAATATCTCTTTGCGGGTGTTTGTCTCGATAGATTGCATTGATGATTTCAGAGAGGAATATTCGTTGTGATTGAGGTAGAAAAACATTGGGAAGCTGCTTGAATTTAGTGAGCTTCATGTCTTTCAAATTTTCGTCTGTAAGAGGCAACAAAACATGATTATACACCGTTTCTCCGGGTTGAGTAATGATTGGTTTAAACGCTTTTTCTGCAGTGACATTAAAGCGAAAAGGATTATGGCCTGTCTTGATTTGTAAATGTTTATTAATTTCTTTTAAACGCTTTTCCAGAGGAAGGGTTTGATGGGTCATGTTTAAACTATAAAAGTAAGTGTAGTCCATGATCGAGGTCCCCCAACTTTCCTGAGTGTAAAACACCAAGGTAATGCCTGGAGGTAAAGTAAAGGTTTTGGGGGCGGTGGTTTGATTTTCACGATTAATATGCTCAATCACTCCATGCCCCATACAAAATAACATTTCTTTCATCTTTTATGAAAAAAACAATAATCATATTGATATATTATAGAACGATATGGAGGAGATTGAATAAATATTTATCTCATGGCTAATCCTGCCCCGGGAACATAACATAACCATTATACGGAAGGGGGGAATGCGGCATCACTAGGTTAATTAATTTACTCTGATCGAGCCGGTATGTAGTCTATCCTTTTCTTAAAGGAGCTGTTCACATTGAATACTGTTCTTTCGGCGTAGTTGCTGATAAATAAATTCACGTCTTAATTATTTCAACTATACTAAACCAACTCTGCGTTATAAGGATTTCAAATGAAAAACACACTTATCACAGGGGCCAATAGAGGCATTGGCCTTGAATTTGCCCGTCAGCTAAAAGCGAAAGGTTATTATGTGATTGGAACTTGTCGTACTCCTTCCAAAGCCAAGGAACTGCACCAGATTGCTGATGAAGTGATTCAATTGGATGTCACCAATGACCAGCATATTGCGGACTTAAAAAAGGCACTTAATCATAGAGCCATCGATTTATTGGTTAACAATGCCGGTATCAGCGGTGATAAAGGGGTCACCATAGGAAATATTGATCGCGATAATTTTATCCATGTTCTCAATGTCAATTGCCTCGGCGCCGTTAAATTAAGCGATGCTTTACTGCCTAACCTGCAAGCCAGTGAGGATAAAAACATTTTAGTGGTCAGTTCCAGAATGGGTAGTATTTCTGATAATGAAAGAGGACGCTCCTATGCTTATCGAACCAGTAAGGCAGCCCTTAATTGTGTCATGCGCAGTTTTGCTATTGACGTGGAACCTATGGGTATCCATGTGATGCTGATTCATCCTGGTTGGGTGAAAACGGACCTGGGCGGCGAAGAGGCTTTGATCGATACACAAACCAGTGTGGAGGGTATGCTGAAACAGGCTGAACAACATTTTGCTGACAGCCATGCTGAAAAACTTCGTCGATTCGATGGCGACGGGATAATACCTTGGTGATTTATAAAGCAAATACAAGAATTACATTTTTTAAATCTTTCAAAGGATTGAATCTATCATGAACAAAATATTCTTAAACATGTTTTTATTGTTGTTGTTTCTTCCCGCGCAAGCCGCTGATATTCCAGAGGCAGAAATAGAGGATCAAAAACATGATCAGGAAATGTGCGTCCAGCAAAGGGTAAATCAATGCATTGATGTGATGTGTCAAACCTCAGAAGACATTAACTGTACTCAAATCTGTGAGCAAAATGCCAAGAACGAATGCCTTCAAGCTGGAGAGTGATATAGGCCCACCTGTAACAATTTAGTCCTGAACTTGTGAAGAGAAAACGTATCTTAGGTAAAATAAACTGGTTAATAAGATTAACAAAACCAATGCCAAACAAAATAAGAATAGCTGCAGCCACAATTAAAAAACCGTAGTATCGGATGCATACCTATCCAATTTTTATGTGCTTAATCTATTTGTAGTCTATTGAAGACCACTATTCCAATGATGATTGCTCATCATAATAAAATTTTAATAGCCTTAATCACTTGCCAGAATTCGGTTCAAGGAGTTCACAGACTGTGGTCCGTATAAGGTTTCAACGAGTCTACCTTGTGGATCAAAGACAAATGTTACCGGAACGCCTCTGATATCTCCGAGCTTGAGCTCTTTGGCGGGATCATTTTGCAGACTGGGGTAAAGGATATTATATTGACGGACAAGACTTAATTGTTGAGTGGTTGGCAAAGCATCATAATTGACAGCAAAAACGGTGGCTCGTTTTTTATTTTCCTTGGCAAATTGATTCAATGCAGGAATTTCACCGATACAGGATTCACACCAGCTAGCCCAATAGTTAATAAATACCCACTGTCCTTTAAGAGAAGAAAAAGGAATATTCTCTCCTTTTAACTTTTTAAGTACTGGCTCGGCAAAAAGAGATGTTGATATCATCACTAAAAAAAGAACGGTTAACATTTTTTTCATTTATTATCTCCGCAAATCTACGGTGGTAGAGAAAGTGGCGTTTAATGTTTAACGGGTAGTTTATCATAAAAAGAACTTGCCAATGCCAACTCATTGAACTTCACAAGATAGTAAAAAATGATCTAATGGGGTTTGTTGCAAGCAGAATTTATCGCAATAGATGCGCTTTTCTTGTCTTGTTGATTTTTGATAAAACCTGTAATAAGAAAAAACTGTGCCAGATAATAGCTCAGCATGATCCAGAAGCTATACTCATGATTTTTAAACATGAATTCATTAAAAGCAATAAGTGCATCAGAGAACATAAATAAAATCGCACCTGATGCCGAAATAGGATTATGTCGTAAGGCACTGATGGCCATAAGATTAATAACAAGCATATAAAGAGCAACAGGTATTTTCATTTGTCCCAAATAAGGCGACAAAATAAAAAAGACTAGCCCACTAACAAGAAAAACAGTAAGGATGAAAATGAAAAAGAAGTCTTTTCTTAAATACCATTGAGAAAGAAAGCGATTAAACAAGATAATATAAGTGATATGGGCTAATAAAAAGCAAAATAAACCAAATTCTAGAGTGTTTTGTGCTTTTAATGACAATACGATATCGCCTGAGGCAGAAAAAAGCAGTCCAAGCCATATTAATTTTTTTTTGGATAGAGATGAGGATGAGTGTTCTGCTAAAAACATTAAGCAGAAAATAGGAAGGGGTTTGAGAAGACTGGCAATTGGAAAATGAATATGTAAACCGATAAAAAGATAAAGAATGGATGTGAAAAAAAATGCCTTATATGTTCGTTCAAGGATGTCTTTATTCATGAAGTTAAATCCTTTTTAACCTGAAGAGTTTATTTTGACAGACCACAGTCTACACTATAAATAATGGAAATGTTCAGGGAAAAAAATGACCATTGCTTTTATATCTCATCCTGACTGTTTGTTGCATAACATGGGGAATTATCATCCCGAAAGCCCTGAGCGTTTAAAAGTCATTGATGAAGCCATAGATAAAAATCCATTGGCAGCTCAAATAAAACGTTATCAGGCTCCTCTGGCAACAAAAGAGCAATTGCTGTGCGTTCACGATGAGAGATACGTTAATTTTGTCTTTCAATCCTCCCCCAAAGAAGGTTCTGTTGTTCTTGATCCTGATGTGGTTATGAATCCATCCTCACTTCAAGCGGCTTTACGGGCTGCGGGAGCCGCTGTCTATGCTGTTGAACTGGTCATGAATGAGGAGGCGGAATCAGCCTTTTGTAATGTGCGCCCACCTGGACACCACGCTGAACGAAACAAAGCCATGGGCTTTTGTCTTTTTAACAATGTGGCAGTTGCAGTGGCACATGCTTTGAATGCTTTCAAGTTAAAAAAAGTAGCCATCATTGATTTTGATGTTCATCATGGCAATGGTACGGAGCATATTTTTAAAAATAATGAGCAGGTCCTGTACTGCTCAACGTTTGAGCACCCTTTCTATCCTTTCTGTGGAACGGAAACGCACAGTAAACATATTATCAATATTCCCTTGCCGGCAGGGACGACAGGCTCACTTTTTCGAGAAAAAATAGAAGAGCTGTGGTTAAATCAGGTAAGGGAGTTTCAACCGGATATGATATTTTTTTCAGCAGGTTTTGATGCCTATGAAGAGGATAATATGGCCGATTTATTACTAAAGGATGAAGATTATTTCTGGGTTACGCAAAAAATAAAAGAAATCGCGGATGAATGCTGCCAGGGGCGGATGGTATCAGCGTTAGAAGGAGGTTATCATCTGCCTGGACTGGGGCTTTGTGCAGTGGCTCATCTTCGAGGTCTCTTATCTTCACCTGCTGATTAACTTATGTTACGCAGCTTCTAAAAAATACTTTGCCGCGTAACATGAGTGATTAAAGAATCAGATTTTTTTTATTCTCAAAAACAGTCAAAAACAGCCTGGCTAATGACTTAACCTTCAAACCAATCTTTTGTGCCACCTTCATAGTCGTACACTTGCTTAAAACCGGCCTCATCCAGTTTTTCTGCGGCTTGTGGTGAGGCATTGCATTCAAAACTTGCACAATACACCACGATTTTTCGCTCCTTTGAGCCGGCGACCAACTCCACCAGCTGAGCAAAATTGTCTTTAGTATAAGGAATATTAATGGATGTTCGAATGTGTTTTTTATTGAAGTCATCTTGTGGCAGAACATTGATCAGTACAAAATCTTCATGCTCGACTTCATTCATTTTTTTTAACTGATGTTTTGTGATAGGTTGCATCCTTTCCTCCTTTCTCATTGTCCTAATATCAGAATGATTATAGACCCTAATTTTTACCATGGCAGAGATGAGCGCATGTTTAAATAAAAATGTCCTATAATAAGTCATAAATGGGTAACAAAGGATTGTTCAATGGCAGATATCAACATTTTAAACATTAATCCGGAAATGGTTTGCAGCCTGATAGTTAAAGCTAGAGAATTTCATGCCAAAGAAGAAGTCACATTCAGTGAAGAAAATCCCCAAACGGAATATGAATACGATTGGGCCCAGATTTTAGCCGATCATCAGGATGATTTTACCTATCTCGAAGTAAAAAATGTCATAAAATCACTCAGTTATGATGAGCAAATCGACTTGCTTAGTCTAATGTATTTGGGGCGGGATGATTTTGATGACTGGGAAAGTGCTCATCAGGCAGCCATTAACAATTTCATTCCCAATCTAACCGATTATTTGTTGGCCCATCCTTATATTGCCGATTATTGGGAAAGCGCATTAGATATACTTGAATATAACTGTGAAAAATAATCGTCTTGATGAAGCAGACAGATCTTTTAAATCATTTGGTGTAAAATGATTTAATTAAAACCAGTTCAGACTATGGGAAACTGGCCAGTATTTTTTGTTCTTTGAGGATGATGGATTCAGTTGCTTCATCATATTGATAAGCATCGAACAAGTCTTCATCCTCCAATGCTGTTTCTCTAATACCTTCATCAAAAGGCACATCCATTCGTTTGACTGTCCAGGCCCCATGAGTATAACTGGTGTATTTGCCTAATTTACGGTTTGAGGCCGGAGAAACATCAGTTGATGGACGAATGCCGGCCTGCTTTAAGCGATCTTCAAGAACCGAAATAATCTTAACCCACTGTTTGGAATCCAATTCAGGATTGGCATTGCAGTAAATAACCGCCTCTCTCCCTAACATTTTCAAATCCTTTTCTGATTGAATGCCATTGGCTTGCTTTTGGGACATTAACTTAAAAGTACCCAATTTAAATGACCGGGCACAATCAGCAATAATTAAAAAGGCCTTCAGCAAGTCATCTTTATGAATGGCAAAATTAAGTTTCCAGTCAAATTCATTTATTGACTTTACTGGTGGGTAATATCGTTCATAAACAATCCAGCGAGAGCGCTCAGGCATAAAGTCACTAAAATGAAAGGTTTTCAGTTTAAAGTTTAACGAACTGTGTTCTTCAATTTGGTATTTTTTCATGGGAGCATGGCTCGTTGCTTGAGGTATGTGCTGGAAATAGGCAGTAAGGATATCCTCAAATTTCTCAGTCTTAAACATGTGCGCAAAAGAAGTGACCATTTTGAAAAATGTATTGGAGGCATACTCAAGATACACGCTTTTGTCACTTCCAGTTCCCGTTTTGTTCTTTATTGAATCGTTCGTTATCGGCGAGGTTTTTGACAACGGTCTTTCTTTTCCCTCCAGTAATTGAGCCAAAAAACTTTGTCTTTTCTGCTGCGTTTGCTCTTCTGTACCTGGTGAGATAAATCCCATTAATGAGGAATTTTTAACTGTACCCCTAAGATAGTTATTAAACTTTTTAGCGTTTGGATCATAAGGTTGTTTTCTCAATAATTCGATGTAGGCTTCTTGTAAAATAGAGATATCAGATAACTGTTGTGAACTGTAATCCTCAACGCCTTCTTCTTGAGCATACAATCCCTCACTGTTAACAATCATGTTAAAAGCGATATCTAAAAGCTGTAACTTGACCAAAAGTTGAGTACTGTAATTTAATCGTTCAAGAATGTTAGCTACAGTCAATGCCTTTTGCTTGTCAGCACCTAATAGAGGAAGCAACATAAATTCTGCTGAAATATGCTCGGAGCTTACCATCCAATGGCCATTATTTTCATCATCATTTAAAAGTATAAGATAAGCATTGGCAATTTGTTCCAGATAAAAATATTCTTCTTCCTTCTGCAACTGCTTGGAAAGAACCTGCTCACTTAAAATGTGTAAATAATCCATTTTTTCTGTAAGAGAAAATGGAACATCTTGCGGGCAAAGAATATTTTCCTCAATATCTTTTAATTTTCTTCCTATCGATTCTGCTGAGCGCAGGCTCTTTACCATGAAAGAATGATGGGACATGGCTTCCAGAAAAGTCTGTGGCAGCTCCTCTTTCAATTGAATACGGCAATATATTAAAATGTCCTCAGATACCAGTTGATTCACTAAACTTTTAAATGGATTTGTCTGGCCTTCCATCATTTTCGGGATCTCTAAAGCAAACAATTCCTTTTTATACATGAGTTTTCTTAGTGAAAGATCAATATCAATATCAAATAGCTGTCTCCAAAGTTGAAGATAAGCCTCTTTTAAGGCTTCATTTGTGTATATTCTTTTTATTTCAGCTTCGGTATACGGATTATGGTGGGTAATGGACGTTATGGCATCAAGTAAATGTAAGGGGATGTCTTTGATTAAGCATTTGATTTTCTCCTCTGCAGAAGGAAATTGTGGTGATCCTTCATCGGCCTCCTCAGATGTTTTTGCATAGGCTGCAATCATCTTTTCCACTTGATGTTCATCCAGTGGAATTTCAACAAGAGGTTCTTTTGCTTTTTTATTCATGTAATAAAACCGCTTGTCAGCGGTCAGTACGTAAGCTTCAGTGGACTCAATCGATTGCAACAAAGTCATATTATCCAGTGTGTCAGAGGCCAGAATGAAATCCATTTTTTTGTTTTCATTCTCGATTTTATTAAACACTTCTTCTATCAGAGACAATTTTTTCTCTAGGTTATACAGCGTTTTACCTTCTGCATTTCGATATTCATTCTCCAATGCATTTAATGTGTCTAATAAAACCTTCGCATTTATTGACTCACTATCATTTAACAGAGGAAATAAAGGATTTTTTATCTTCAGATCTTCAAATTCCATGCCATGGCTATTTTGATAATAATTAACTACAAAGTCCCTGCTAAAATGACGTTTGAAGAGATTTTGAAGCGGTTCAATATTATTCAGACCAGGTTGTTGAGTTGACCAGCGCTCGAGTCTATAGGCCAGTATCGACTCATCGTTATTTTTAAAATAGCTGGCCATTTCATTCTGAGGTTTTTGCGATATCAGAAAAAGATATTCATTTCTTAAAAGCAAAAGCGACTTAAATTGTGTCGGAGTAATATATTGTAAAGAGTTCTTCCATACGTACTTAGTTAGCTCTGCTCGTTTGGTAATGGACAAAAACAAACGCTCAATATAATCGATTTTTTCATCCAGACTCATTGTATCATTATTTGTAATTTCCTTTTTGAAATCCAGTTCAGTCCCATTGTCAATCATTGGGAGTAAAGGTAGATCCTTGACATATTCCTGATAAGCTTTTTCGGTTAAGCGTTTGCCATGGAACTGGAGGCTCTGGCGTATACTGCTTCGTCTTTGATTAATGTATTTTGTTGAGCTATGATGTGCCGAGTCGTATCGGTATTTTTTCTTATGCCGTTCAATGAAGATATCTTCATCAAGATCAAAATCTTTTGATGTTTTCAAAGCCTCTTTCATCGACTCATAGGACTGACTCATCAGGATAATTTTGGTTGGTAAAGCGCTGAGAGGTACCCAGGATATTTTATCCATTACATCGAGACTTATACGACGCCCAGCTTTCATCATTGCACCGGGCATTACGGTTTCCTTAAGCTTTCTGAGCTCCATGTCCTCTTCATAATCTTCTGAAATATATTCAAAAACTTGTTCATATTTGGCAAATTCAGTTAATGCTGCAAGTACGTAGATGGAACAGTTATAACCATCTCTTTGTAGTTGTGAGCGACAAGATTTGAATTTGAAAGACACCCCCATTTGAGAAAGGGATTTATACAGAAGATCAACCGTTTCCAAATGCCTTGGATCGGCGGCTGATTCAAAACAGAAAATGTTATATTGGCCATTTTTATCGCGCTCTACATCAAAGCCAATGGCATGTTCTTCGGCCAAATGATAATAATAAAATTGTTTACGTTCCCCTTTTGCTAATCCTGCAATGTTTTTTGCCAATTTTCTCACTGTGGAATCAGAAGCATAATCAGGGCAGCTGATAAGTACCAGATTCAGAGATCTCATTAGATCTTGATTACGGCGATTTTTACTGTTTAGAAAAGGAAAAATGCTTTGATTGACAATTTTTTGCTCACCATTAAGTTTTGATGATAAAACTCTTATTTCAGAGTCTAAGTCAAGATAACCTGTAGCAGAAAAATCACTGGAAGCAAATTTAGCTAAGGTTTTTTTGCTCTTTTGTTCCTTCATAAATGCCAGTAATATGTTACTGACTTGCTCTTGCACATCATAAGATGGATTTTTAATAGAGCATGTTTTGTCGTTGAAAATTTTTTCTATTTTATGTTTTATGAACGAGTGGAAAAATAGCCAATATGAAAGTCCTTCGACATCTTCATGGCTGATCAATGAAAATAACTCATTTACCTCAGTTTCATCCTGAGTAAAAAAGGGTTTTTGTTTATGGCAATAAATAATGAGTTGAGCCAGTTGTATCGAGTTGATTTTCATATCTCGTCCTCATTCTTAAAAAATTTATACTTAACCTCAGCTCGACGTAAGCATTAGGCTCAGACTAGCTAAGATGACATCATTTTAAATCCCAATTATTAAGAGAACATTAAATAAACAATCAGAGCAAAATGTTTTCAAATTCTAGCTAAATTACCTATTACCAGGGAGGAAAAAATAGGGAATGGTTGAGTTAAGTAAATTGAATGGAATTTTAATGTTCAAGCTTTAGGCGCCTGGATTGAATGAGATGATAAACCACAGGCAGAACAAACAAAGTAAAAAGTGTGCCCAGGCATAAACCGCCAATTAAGACTGTACCAATGGCATGGCGTGATTCAGAACCTGCCGAGTGAGATAACACCAGCGGAACAGCGCCAAAGACCATGGCTCCCGTGGTCATTAATATGGGCCTTAAACGCAGTACAGCCGCTTTCTGTATGGCTTCCTTATGGGATGTGCCCTGCTGAGCAAGCTGGTTGGCGAATTCCACCATTAAAATACCGTGCTTGGAAATTAATCCTATCAAGGTGATAAGCCCTACTTCCATATAAATATTTATTGACTGCCCAAATAAATAGGTAAATAGTAAAGCTCCCGAGCAGGCAAGAGGAACGGTAAAAAGAATAATGAATGGATCGAAAAAATTCTCAAATTGGCTGCAAAGAATGGCATAAATAAAAACGACGGACAAAAGAAATAAAAATAGCGTTGTATTGGATGATTCATGGAGGGTTTTAGCAGCCCCTGTCCAGGTTAATTTATAATGCGGAGGAAGAGTATTTTTACTGATGGCCCATAGTTTATCAATGGCCTTCGCCATAGAGTCGTTTTTTTGCAACTGAACATGCAAGGTGGTTGAGCGCATTTGCTGGAAATGATCAAGTGTGGCTGGTTGAGCTTTAGGTCGCATGGTGGCTATGGCTCCGAGAGAGATTTTTTTCCCCTGTGGATTGGTTAAATAAAGCTCATTTAAGGTCCATGGCGCGGAAGCTCCCTTAACGGTGAGATTATAGACTATTCCATCTTTTTCAAAGGCTTGCGATTTGTCACCATTGAAAAATATTTCAATGGTTTTGGCGACTTGAGCTGCATTTAACCCCAGTTTTGCCAATTGATTGTGCTCAAGCTCTATACGATATCCCATGGTATCTAAGCGAAGATCATAACGGCTGGATGCAAAAGCTTGGCTTTCATCGAGTCTTGCCTTTAATTTTTCCGCCTGTTCAAAGAGTTCTCGATAACTGTCGGGACTGGAAATAACCAAACTAAGCTCAGACCCACTGCCTGCATCGTCAATGCCTGGTAAACCGGTATCCCAACTCCAGACAAAGGGATCCACAGAGGGATAATGATTAAAAGAGGGTCTTAAATCCTCGACAATCTGACTGGCTGAACGTTTTCTTTGCTCATGAGGTTTAAGGGGGAGAACAATGTTGCCGCCCCAATCACCGATGAAAGTCAATCGATGGCTGGATTCAGGAAGTTGACGAATAACTTTTTCAAGACTGAGTATTTTATTATCAATGGTGTTGATGTCCTCCCCAGCAGCAGGTGATGTAAACACTCCAACCAGTCCTCTATCTTCTTTGGGTGCTGTTTCATGCTCAAGCAATTGATATAAACCGATGCTGACACCAATGGAAAGAAATGCCATGCAAAAGATTATTTTTTGATGGCGGAAAACAAGATTTAAGACTTTGTTATATTGCTCTGCAAGCTTTGTAAGAAACTGATCCACCTGCGGCCATAGGTTTTTTTCATTAGGTTTTAACCATCTTGCGCACATCAGAGGAGAAAGTGTCAGCGCTATCACACCGGAAATAAAAACACTGCCTGCCAGAGCGACAGCAAATTCAACAAAAAGCTGACCTAACAAACCCTGAATAAAAGCCAGAGGCAAATAGACGCTGGCCAGGGTAAAGGTCATGGCCACAATGGCAAAGCCAATTTCTCGCGCTCCTTTGAGGGCTGCCTCAAAAGGAGAGCATCCGTTTTCCATATGACGCCAGATGTTTTCCAGAACAATGATCGCATCGTCCACCACAAGTCCGATGGCCAATACCATGGCCAGTAAAGTCATGAGATTGATGGAATAACCAAAGAGTTTCAAAAAAAGTAAGGCGCCGAGCAGGGAAACAGGAATGGTCAATAAGGGAATAACAGTGGCTCGAAGATTACGTAAAAAGAGAAAAACAATGACAAGAACGAGAAAAACAGCCTCAAGAATGGCTTTGCGAATATTTTTTAATGAGGCGTGAATAAAATCCGATTGATCGATAATGATGTTCATTTTAAGATCATCGGGCAATGTTTGCTGTAAGGCACTGAGCATTTGCCGAATGTCTTTTGCCACTTCTATGGGATTGGCATCGTTGGCTCGATTAATGGATAACACCAGTCCGGGATGCCCGTTAACCCTTATGCGAAATTGATTATTGTCCGTATCCAGAGCCACTTCAGCTACGGAGTTTAAAAAAACAGGATGTTTTTTATCGGCTTTGACCAGTAGATTTTCATAATCCTTTTGTGATTTAAGTTCAGAGTTAACAGTGGCGGGAATCTTATTTTGATAATTCCCTGCCGGCAGTGAGATGCGGCTATTGATAAGGGCTGTCATGATGTCATCCGCATTCACACCGAAAGAATACAATTTTTGCGGATCAAGTTCGATTTTATAAGTATAAGGTTGTCCCCAGATATTGACCGAAGCCACTCCTGGAATGCTGCGAAAGTTGTTTTTAAGATGAAGATTGGCATAATGCGTCAACTCGGCAAAATCTCGGCTTGCAGATTCTAAGGAGATGCCAATAAAAGGTAAACCCGAGGATTTCCGCTGACGCTCAACGGAAGGTGATTTTACCGAGGCAGGTAAAAATGACTGTGCTTTCCCTACAGCATCTTGAGCTGCACTGAAGGCTCTATCCATAGAGATGCCAGCACGAAACAGTAAACTGATGTAAGAACTGCCATTATTCGATTGAGAGGTCATGGTATCCAAGCCCTCAATTCCGGCCAGGCGATCTTCCAGAACATTGGTTACAGCGGTTTCGACCAGTTCCGAGCTTGCATTAGGATAAGTGGCAGAAACAGTGATGGTTGGAAAGCTGATGTCTGGGTACTCGCGTACTGGCAAGTTGCGCCAGCACAGCAAGCCCAAAACGACAATCATGCTGTTGATGATAATCGCAATCACTGGATGTTTAATAAAATAACTGGTTATCTGCATAATGATTAACCGACAGTACGGGCAGTGGCTGATTGATAAATATCCACTGGCATATCAGGATATAGCCGCTCTTGGCCTTTAATAACCAGTTGCTGTCCAGGCTTTAACCCGGTAAGAATTTCAATTTTGTCTTTTTGCTGAAGCCCTGTTTTTACTGCAACAAGTACAATTTTCCCTTTTTTTACGAGATAGACAAAAGGTTGGCCGTTTTTGAGGAATAAGGCTTGAAAAGGAACAACAATGGTGTTCTTTTTTTCAGCGACCACCAGTTCAATCGGAATAGTTGACCCCATCAGGCAATTCTCGCATTGAAAATCAATATCAGCAGGACACATATGGGTTTCTTCGTCCAGCATTTTCTGAAAATGATTTAAAGCATACGTTTTACCAAGGATTTTGACGGCTTGACCCGCATTAACGGTTCTTAAATTGCTGCAAGGGATATCCACATCCACGACAAGAGAAGAAGGATCATAAAGGGTGACGACGGCTTCGCCGTTATTAATCTGAGTTCCTTCTCTTTTTTTATAAGCACCGATGATCCCATTAAACGGTGCATAAAAACGAAGGTTATCCAGTTCAATTTTGGCTTTGGATAATTCTTTTTGTGCTTCTATCCAGATTTGTTTTTTTTCTTCGGCTTCTTTGGCGCTGACATAGCCTTTGCTGATGAGGGTATTTAATCGCTCATACTGAACCCTGGCCAGTGATTCAGCATTCTGTGAAAGCTGAACGCTATTTTCCAGCTCAGGATTTTTCATTTCGGCAATGAGCGTGCCTTTCTTGACTTTCTGCCCAGTAGGGATCAGGGTATCCAGCATGCCGTTGCCTTTAGCCAGCAATGTCGTTACATGTTTAGGTTTTATCGTTCCCAAAAGATTAACGGTTTGTTGTAAATCTTGTTGTTTAACCTTTTCAACTTCAACGAGTTTATTCGGCTTATTATCTACGGCATCAGAACGGGCACCGTAGAACATTTTTCCTGCGGCGTAAATAACGATTGCGATGAGAAAAATCATCAGGATTTTTTTTCGCAAAATTTGGCGAAACCATTTTAATATAGCAGGTTGGGTGTGCATTTTATTTAAGAACGCCATTTTAAGATGCGATACTTTAACATACTGCTGGTTAGATATTAAGCACTTATTGACCTAAGATGAGCATGGATTAGAAAACAGAATGCAAATCAATCGCCTGATTCAGCTTGGTGGATAAAAAAACGTAATGGCGAACGACATCGCTAAGACCGTCGATGATAAACTGTGTTGCAATAGCGGCAAGAATCAGCCCCATGATTCGAGTCATGACGTTTATACCGATTTGTCCCATATGTTCACTGATTTTTCTGGCCTGAAGAAGAATTAAATACAGTGCAGAAATGCAAAAGAGCAAGGCAAAACAGACGAATATGTATTCCATCATGGTGCCTGCCTCATCACCTAACATGATGACCGTCGTGATCGACCCCGGCCCTGCAATAAGGGGTATGGCTAAAGGAAAGATGGACACATCCTCTTTGGCAATGCCTTCTTCAAACTCCCGATGGGATGTTACAGAGCGCATCATACGGACATATAACATATCCAAGGAAATTTTAAACAGAATAATACCTCCGGCAATCTTAAAAGCCGGTATGGTGATTTTAAAAAACTGTAAGATAAAAGCGCCCATTAAATTCACTAAAAGTAAAAAGCTTCCTGCTGTCAAAATGGCTCTTTTCGTTGTCCATTTCAGCTCTTCCTCACTTAATTCTTCGGTGAAAGAGATATATTGGGGTAAGATACCTATGGGATTTAGAATTGCAATAAGTGCGCCAAGGCTAAATAGCATGAAATTGATGGTCAGGCTATAGTCCATTGTTGAGCTTCCCTCGCGATAAAGGCCTGGATAAAATGCATCCTACGGTGTATTGGGTTTTTTTAGGTTTATTACGATGGATGGCGGCGTAACATCAATTTATAATAAGGGATTCTTTGTAAAAAAACAAAACCCTTAGGTAAAGTGTTTTATGAATGCATAAATTATATGCATTTTGCCCTTAAAGATTAACGACTGTTTTTTTTATATTTACCGAGGACGGCCAATAATGTATGATCAATGCACAATTTAATAGCAGATTCTAATTGATTTCTTATGGTTATCTTATTGATAACATTAATCATTCTATTTAACCTTCTTTGTATAACCGTGATGTTTTATAAATGGTCACGGCGACCTGCAGAACGTTTATCCTTTTATCAATATATGACGCTGTGTCTGAGTGGTATTATTGCTTTCATAGCTGATACCGTTGGTGTAGGCAGTTTTGCTGTAAATGTTGCTCTGGCAAAATTATTCGGTACATTTCAAGATGATGAGTTGCCTGCCGTATGTAACGGCGCCCAGGTCATTCCTGGCATTATTGAGTCCTTTTTTTTCATGCACCTTGTTAATGTAGATGTGAAAACGCTGGTTACGCTGGTTTCCGGTGCTTGTGTCGGTGGTTTGATTGGGGGATGGGTGGTTAGTTTTTTAAGTAAGCAGGCTATTCGTCTCGCCATGATCGCTTGCTTTGCTTTGCTGATTATACTGGTTATTGTGCATCAGCTCCATGTTTTCTCGATTGGAGGCGATCTGATTGCCTTGCACTCATGGCGACTGTTTATTGGCTTTTGGGGCATGATCATTTGTGGAGCATTAACTTCTGTAGGAATTGGTTTATTCGTGATGGTTCAAGCAGTTTTATTTTTGTTGAATGTTTCCCCCTTAATCGCTTTTCCCATCATGACGACGGCGGGGGCGATGCAACAGCCTTTGACCACACTTGTGTTTTTACAACAAAATAAAATTCCCTTAAAGAAAACATTGATTTTAAGTCTGTCTGGCTGTCTAGGTGTGGTTTTAATCTTGCCTTGGTTTACTCAGTTAGCGGTTAAATGGTTGCATTCTTTGTTGTTATTCATTTTGATTTATAATTTTATTATCATTGGGCGGGCGTACCTGCACTCACGGTTAAGGCAAAAATATAAGCAGCCTCACGCTCTGGCTGTCGAATAAGTAACTCATGTTACGCGGCACGTATTTTTTAGAACATTTGGACGCTTTTTGGAATTTTAAAGCGTAGTTTACATGGAGTAAATGAGCATTTGAAATTCCAAAAAGCGTCCAAAGATGCAAAGACGAAGCTGCATAACATGAGTAAGTAAGAGCATTAAAAATCACCATCGCATTCCCATGAGGGAGCAGGAATGTGAGGTAAAGAAAAAAAGTTCAAACATACATCATACTGTACTCTGGTATTTTTTCTGAAACTAAAGTATTTTTAATCCCTTATGCCTCTAGGGTTCTATCTGGTCTTTATGTTTGATGAGTTACAGGAAGGGATATATGAAAAAAAGCTTAGTGGTTTTGCTTCTGCTATTTTGTTCATTGACCGGTTTTGCTGCGGATAAACGTTTTGATACTTTTGTTGTCTTTGGTGACAGTCTCTCTGATAACGGTAATTTATATAATTACATGTGGCATTTGCTACCAGCTTCCCCGCCTTATTACGAAGGTCATTTTTCTAATGGACTTTTATGGATAGAATACCTTTATAAGTCTTATTTTTCAGATGGTCATGCAGAAGGTTTTCAGGATTATGCCGTTGGAGGGGCGGGTGCAATACTATCGTATAAAGAAAACTTGCCTTTTACTTTAACGGTTGAGCTCGATGATTATCTTTATTGGAATACTTATGATAGAAAGGAGTCCACTTTATATACCATCTGGATTGGCGCCAATAATTATCTTAATGGGCCAACAAACATTGAGCCGCTGACCGATGCCGTTGTGGATGCCATAGGTGGAGTGGTGGAACGTATTATTGGTTACGGGGGGAACAAGTTTTTGCTGATTAACCTGCCGGATATGGGGCTTTCACCGCAAGCACGTGAGAATCATATGGAAAGTTTACTGACGGAATTAACCAGGGCACATAATCGAAAACTGGCAGAAAAAGTGGAGCAATTACGACAAAAATATCCGGATAAGATCTTTGTTTATTTTGACGTGCATCATTTTCTTAATTATGCCATAGAGCATGCCAGTGATTACGGTATAACCAATGTTACTGAGCCCTGTTACACGGGCGGTTACAGGGGCTGGCTGCCGGAAGTTTTTGGCGATGACACGCTTTTATATGATGATCTGCAAAAGCAAAACGCTAAATTCACTGAAAAACGATGGCAGATGATTCAAAGCAATCCATCTTTGCTTGAAGCCACACGCTTTGGTTATTGGTATCGAATCTTATCTGAAACACCTCAGGATGAACCACTGAATTGCGAGAGTTACTTATTCTGGGATCGGGTGCATCCCACCACCGTTGCCCATTATTTGATCGGCCAACAAGCCCGTTTGTTGCTTGATGAAGCCGGACTTGAAGCTTTTTCAGATAATGAAGCCGGTTTAATACGATAAAATTCAAGTGCGTTTTGAGCCAGAATGTTTCTGCATTCGGACTCGTTGAAATGAGTGGTAATAAGATTAAGATCAGAGGCATTAAAAGGGCGTGATGCTCGGGTTCCTGGCAAATCGGTACCAAACATCAATGCCTGAGGGCAGATGTCGTTGATTTTTTTTAAAGCATCAAGCACTTCAAAATCAACGCGCATAAAACCTGTGGCTTTAACACGCACGCCTTTTTCGACTAACCTGTAGAGTCGCCCAAGCCCTTCTCTGGTTAAACCCAGATGATCAATGCTGACCTTTGGCATTTGTCGGATGTATTTTTCCAATTCAACAAGCCTTGAATTCTGTACATAAAGCTCCACATGCCAGCCCACCAGATCAAAAATTCGTCTGGAAAAACGAACCAATTTTTCGGGAGACTGAGCCATGCTGCGATATAAATTAAAGCGAATACCCTTGATGCCTTTTTCATCCAGAGCAAGGATATCTTTGTCAGAAGTCTCATCGGATAATGTGGTAATGCCAACATGGTTTTTTGCCTGATGAGATAGAAAATCAATAAGAAACTCTTGATACCCTTCCTGAAAAGAGCCAGCAACAAGGGTTCCTCCGATTAAGAGATAAGGTTTCATGCGGGACTGATAATCATGAAAGCTGAAAGGCTTTGGCAAAAAATCATGATTTATTTTTAAAGGGAACCGCTGATCAATGATATGAAAATGGGCATCAAATAACATATAATCACTAGCAATATAAAATGTATTTTATATAGTATGGAACAATCAAAGAGCAAAACACAAAAAAAGCAGGAAGTTGAACGCCTGCAAAAGCTGGGTGTTGACATGATTAAATTAAGCGACGGCCAATTAGAACAGCTTTTATTGCCTGAAGTGCTGAAAAAGGCCATCATCGATGCGCGCTCAATTAAAAGTCACGGCGCAAAACGAAGGCAGGCTCAGCTGATTGGCAAATTAATGCGGGCCGCAGACAGCGAAGCCATTATAGCCGCCTATAATGAATTGCTCGCCGAAGGCAAGGCGAAAACTGCAGCTTTTCATGAAGCTGAGCGCTGGCGTGAGCGTTTATTAACAGAGGGTAGTGAAGCGCTTACGGAATTTATTCATCATCACCATCCTGATGATATCCAGCATTTAAGGCAGCTTGTTAAAAAAGCAATTGATGAGCAGCAAAAAGGAAAAAATACAGGTGCTAGCAAGACGTTGTTTCGTTATCTGAGGTTATATATACAATGAATTACTCGCTATTCATCAGTTGTCCCAAAGGACTTGAGTATTTACTGGAAGAGGAACTGAAAAATCTAGGGCTTTCAGTGACCAGGGTTAGTCCGCAAGGAGTATATGGCGAGGCAACGCTTGCCGTTGTTTACCATTTATGCCTATGGTCAAGAATTGCCAATCGTTTGCAGTTGATTTTATTTAATGGCAATGCCAGTAATGAACAAGCTTTGAACAAGCTTTGTGCCAATTTTCCCTGGCAAACGGTTTTCAGCCCTGATAAGACCATTGCTGTTGAATTTCATGGTTCTTCCGCTCGCATCCGCAATACCATGTATGGCGCGCAATTGGTCAAAGATGGCATCGTGGATCATTTCCGTCAATTGAACATCAGTCGACCAACCGTTAATAAGGACAATCCGCAGATTCGACTGCATGCTTACCTGAAAAATGAACAACTGACCGTCAGTTTCGATTTAACCGGATACAGTCTGCATCAGCGGGGCTATCGCAGTAAAGCTGGCGTTGCTCCCCTGAAGGAAAATGTGGCTGCCGCCTTGCTAATGCGGGCCAAATGGCCGGAATTGGCTGCTAAGGGGTATGCTTTTCACGATCCCTTTTGTGGCTCAGGAACCCTGGTCATTGAAGCTGCAATGATGGCTGCACATATTGCTCCTGGCTTATTACGCCAAGATCAGTCTCTTATGTACTGGAGCCAGCATCAACCTGGCTTATGGGAAAAACTGCGCTCCCATGCTTTAAGTCAGGTAAAACCGGTAAAAATAAAATTGTTGGGTTCTGACTCTAATTCCAAGTTAATTGCCGCTGCTTTTAAAAACGCTGAGCGCGCCGGGGTTTTGCCTTTAGTGGACTTCAAAACCCAGTCAATACAGGAATGCAGAGCAACTCAGGTTAAGGGTTTGCTGGCCTGTAATCCTCCTTATGGAGAGAGGATGGGCGAGATCACTCAATGGGTTCCCTTGTATCAGCAATTGGGAGCCGTATTAAATAAACATTATCAAAACTGGCAGGCGGCTATTTTGACGTCCAGCTCTTTATTGGCGAAAGCCATCGGACTGCAGTCGAAAAAACAATATACTCTTTTTAATGGTCCACTGGAATGTAAGTTATATTGTTTTGATGTTCGTGCTACCAACCAATTGCAGGGCGTCGATAACAAAAAACTGTCCAGCGGCGCTGAAATGTTCATTAATCGTTTGAAAAAAAATTATGCTCATTTAAGTAAATGGGCGCGAAAAAATCGGATAAATTGTTATCGGGTTTATGATGCTGATTTACCGGAATATGCCTTTGCCATTGACATATATAATGATTATGTTGTTCTACAGGAATATAAAGCGCCAGCAATGATTGCTGCCCATAAGGCTGAGAAGCGCAGTCTTGAAGTGATTCAGTCTATTCCGGCGGTGCTCGGTATTGAAGCGGATAAAATTGTAGTCAAACAGCGGCAACAGCAAAAAGGTCGTGATCAGTATCAAAAATTAAACCAGACGCGAAAGACCATGATCGTAAGTGAGGATCAGGCGAAATTAAAAGTCAATTTATACGACTATCTGGATACCGGACTGTTTCTTGACCATCGCCTGTTAAGATTACGTTTTTCCAGACTGGATGCGGGAACTCGTTTTTTAAATTGTTTTTGTTATACGGCTACCGCCAGTGTGCATGCGGCATTGGCAGGAGCAATAACGACTAATGTCGACATGTCAAAAACCTACTTAAGCTGGGCTAGGGATAATTTTAAATTGAATGAACTTGATGTATCGCAGCATCAGTTTGTCCAATCAGACTGTCTTGAATGGCTGAAAAGCTGTCGTGAGCGTTTTGATGTCATTTTTTTAGATCCACCCAGTTTTTCCAATTCCAAGCGCATGACTCAATCCTTTGATATCCAACGTGATCATATCCGTTTGATTGATGCGACAATGAAATTGCTCAACCCGAGAGGCATGCTGTATTTTTCCACCAATTTAAGAAAATTTAAATTATCACCGGCACTTGAGCAGCGATACGATGTTAAAAACCTCACCGCTGAAACCATTGATGTGGATTTCAGACGCAGTAAACGTATTCACCAATGTTATTTGCTGTCTCGTTTATCAGATGGCTCTTCTGTCACGTAAATTTTATTTTTTAACTCAGGAAGCCAATTGGCCATAAAAAATAACTCAGCCATTAAAAATAAAGGGGCTATGACAATTGCTTCATAAATATGATCTTTGATCGAAGGATGTTTTCCTTCCATCATGTGACCTATAAATTGCAATCCCCAACCAAGGACGAACGTGATGATGAATGCCCAGACCGCTGTTACTGTGGGGCCTGCGTAACCAAAAAGTGTTGCAATCCACAAAAGAAAAATGAGAATGGGTGTTAAAGGCAATGCCAATTTCCAGTTCAGCATAAAAGAATAGATGATCAAGACCAAGGTTCCGATGGTAGCAAAATCCACGTAGAGTACATTGGTGATTCCTATTTGAAAAAAACTGAGAAAAATCATGGAAGAGAGAAGAATGAGCGGTATACTGGCAAAATGAGTGTATCGGCTACTGGGCATTTGATGATAGGCTGCATACAAACGTGCATGTTCTATAAAATTTATCATTTTATCATCCTGATTTACTTATTGTTTTTTTTAAAAATAGCACATAATACAAGAATGTGGAAATTCATATCTACTTAAGCTTACTCCTTTAAGGGTTTTGCTTCAATTACCTGAAAATCCAGGTAATTTTTTTCTTCCAGGGCTTTTTGGGGTTCTTCTGTTTTCAGCTTGCTGGCAATGTTTAAAACAAGTCCTGCCAAAATGAGACTTCCTCCCAGTATTTGAGCGATTCCAGGTAAGGTTCCGAGGATGAGATAGGCAAAAAAAATGGAAACAAGAGGAACTACAGAAGAGCTGGTGACCACAATACTAACGTCAGCATATTTCATTCCTATATATTTAAAATAAGTTCTAAGACCCACAATAACGCCACCATAGAGGAGCATCCATTGCCAGAGAAAGGGTGAAAAAATATCGGCAAAATGTGACCAGCCGACAGTCAATATCACGATAAAGGAAAAGAAAATGATGCCTAAAAACATACTTAGTACGGAGAAAGCACCTAAAGGAAGTGTTCGAACGGCATGAAAATTGATAAGCATGCTGATGGTTTTCAAAAGGATAGCCATCAAAATACACATCTCTCCGGAATAGGGTGTTCTGGCAAGAAATGAATACAATGCTCCTTCGGTTGGAGATAACATGGTTTTTTCAGGATGTCCGGATACCCAGAGTTGAATGAAAAAAGCCGCAAGAATGCCGACTATAGTCAATAAAGAACCTAACAGTGTACGAAGTTGAGGGATTTCACGATAAAAAACCCAGCCGGCAAATAATCGCATTGGCGTTAATAAAGTGGATATCAATATCACGTTAATGATATCAGCGTACATGATGCCCAAAAAATAGAGGCTCGGAGAGAGGCATCCTGAAATAAAGGCGCTTAATGAGATGAGTTTCCAGTTTTTCCAGTTTAGGCTTTTGGGTTTAAACGTTTTTAATTCCCTGTAAAAAATGAACAACAAGGTGATGACGGCAATTAAATCACCAGCAAAAAGGACATTACAAAAGGAAATGGGATTGCGTCCATGGATGGGATGTTGGCTGCCAAGCTCCAGAAGCTTGGCGAGAGTTGGACTGGCTGCACTTACTATAGCAGCACTTAAACACATAAAGATGATTCCTTTCCCTTTTGCAGACAGTTTCATAATTTTTCATCAATAAATGAGGCATATCTTTTTAATCATATGCAGAGTTTTTTCTTCCGACAAGAGAAAATATAACAATAGGCCAGAGTGCGATTAAAATGTATATTTTGCAAATAAAAACAATACGTTACCTATGTCATGACGGCCTGGGATATAAGTGGCGGCCAGGGTGAAGCGGTTTACCATAAGAGATGCGACCGGCAGGATACCAGGGAAGGGAATATAGTTGTTAATGTCTGGTCGCGCGGTAAGAAAAGCCGTAATACCAATACCAGGTTGTAATGCCGCGTTTAATGTAAACATTTTTAAATAAGCATAACCGGCTATAGGTTCAATTTTTTTATGGGATTCCAGAAAGGCAAAGGCATATAATCCATGCCAGTTACCCTTTTCATCGATTACACCTTTACCCAACCCACCCCCCCAGGCAAGTTCATTGTATTTTTTAAGTCGCTGACGAGAGTATGTATAGCGGTTGTGCCAAGCGTAACCGCTCAGGTAGAGCTCGGGTTTACCTTCTGTCCAGATTTGCCGCAGACGAAGACAGGCTGGTTTAAACCATTTGGACCAATTTGTGCAGTGAGTGGATGGCTCATTGGTATATGCAGAGGTTGAAACAAAAAATAAAAGAAAAATAAACCCATTTCTAAAAAAGTTTTTTGCCAACAGTCTTTCTCCGTTTTATGATTTAATGATAAAGTTTAAACATCTCATTTTTTTAAAAAGTAAATGTTAACATGGGCTTGTTTCGTAAAAAAGCAATACGATGTTCTGCGGATACTGAGTATCATTTAGCCAAATGCCTGTCGGCATTGGATTTAACATTTTTGGGTGTCGGAGCCATTATAGGCGCGGGAATTTTTGTGCTGACAGGTATCGTTGCCGCTACGCAAACGGGGCCTGCTATTATTTTTTCTTATATTCTGGCAGGCTTGGCTTGTGCTTTTTCAGCTCTTTCCTATGCTGAGCTGGCTGCCGCTATTGGCGGATGTGGAAGTGCCTATGGTTATGCCTATGCAGGATTTGGTGAGTTAATTGCCTGGGTTGTTGGCTGGGATTTGCTTTTAGAATATTCTATTGCCGTTTCTGCGGTTTCTGTAGGATGGAGCGGTTATGCCAAGGATATTTTAAAGGCCGTTCATCTTCAGTTACCTACTGTCCTGCTTGTTGGACCGGACGGGATATTCAATGTCCTGGCGTTTTTAATTATCAGTTTATTAACCGTTTTATTGGTGATTGGCGTAAAATCAAGTGCTCGTTTTAATAATGCCATGGTCTTGGTTAAACTGTTGGTGATTCTTTTATTTATTATTGTTGCAGCAACAGAAGTAAAATTAGACAACTGGACTCCATTTAATCCTTTTGGTTGGTCCGGGGTTGTTGAGGGCGGGGCATTAATCTTTTTTGCCTACATAGGATTTGATGCTGTTTCTACCGCAGCGGAAGAGGCTAAAAATCCACAAAAAGACTTACCCATTGGCATTCTTGCCTCTTTGTTTATTTGCACAGTCATATACATGATAGTCTCGGGCCTTTTAACCGGCATTGTTCCCTATTCTGAATTAAACGTGTCATCTCCCATCAGTCGCGCTATGTTAATCCTGGGACATAAGGTAATTGCTGCCATGATTGCTGTTGGAGCAATTGCCGGCTTAACCACTGTGATGCTGGTGTTGTTTTATGGCTTGACACGTGTTTTTTTTGCTATGGCCAGAGATGGTCTTCTGCCTCGCTTTTTTGCTGTTACCCATCCCAAAACCAGGACTCCAATTCGAATTATTGTGACTTGTGGACTATTGATGGCAACGGTATCTGCTCTGGTTTCTATCAGTAGTCTGGCAGAACTGGTTAATGTCGGTACACTGTTTGCTTTTATTATTGTCTGTGCCGGTGTGATTGTTTTGCGTTACACACAACCTGAACTTGAGCGGCCATTTAAAACGCCCTTTATGCCATATGTTCCTATTTTAGGAATTCTTAGCTGTGCTTATTTAATTTATAACTTACCGGTTATCACCATGTTACGTTTTGCCGTCTGGATGGCGATAGGAGTCGTTATTTATTTTCTTTTCGGCCGTAACAACAGTGTTCTGCAAAGCGAAAAAGCCTGTTTGACGAATGGCTCATAGGGCATCGAAGATTTGAAAGTGTACAGCCAATATTTGATTCAGAATAGGGCAAAAATATATTGATTTATATACAATTTCTACGTCCCGCGGCCATATCATTACCCATAAGTATGTCCAAAAGCGCGTGTAAATACTTCACGCGCTTTAATATATTCATAAAGGGTTCGTAAACCTTTCCACATCACAATAGGACCGGGCTCACCGTCATGCTTTCGTCCGAGAAAACCTCCTAATTGGGCAATCATTCTCAGAGTATCTTTCAGGGTTGGGGGTTCATTTGGAGGGGGTTTTTCATAGATCATAACATAGGCGGTTTGCCATTCTATGGGCTCAAATAGACATTCACTGCTTAATGATGGGGAAGCACGACCAACCATGGTCATGAACAAAATACGCCAAGCAACAATAAGATACAGAGCGAGGCAAGGGTCAAATCGTTGCTTGTTGCTTAACTGCAATTTTTCAATAGCGCATCCGCTTTTCAATACCTTGAAAAAAATTTCGATCTGCCAGCGACATAAGTACCATTGAATTACTTGTAACGCTGCTTCCAAGTTGGATATAGGTACACTGGTTAAAAGTGTCCACTCGATTGCTTTCTCTCCAGGCGGTGGGTTTGTCTCTGTGGCAATGATTGTTGTTATTTTAACGGGGGTAAAACCTTCTTTTGCTTTATCCCGAGGAGGGAGCAAAGTCACTTCTTTTGCATAAATATCTTGTGCTACTTCTCGTTTTTTTCTATTTCCAAATGAGGACGTAGTAAATGTTATTTTTCCAATACTGGAAGAGGCTTTTACGCTTGTTTTTAATTTATTGCGTTTTTTAGGTTGATTCTCATCCAAAATAGAACGATCGAATGTTGCTCTAATCACCCAATCGGCAGTTCCTTTAGCGAAAGCTGTATTCGCTTCATGATAGATATCATAAATATCACCTTCTCTATCAGCAATATAAACAAATTGAGTATCGGGCATTGCCTTAGCAAGTTTTGTGGCTTTTTTATAACCTCTGACCCACCGGTAACTTTCCTTGTCTTTTATTGCTTTTGAATCACGTTCAGCTCTTCGTTCTTCTGAGCTTCGATGCGTAAATTTTTCCCGTGACCACTGTTCATAGTCAACTACTCCTAAACATTCGCGGTTGGGCGTTACCGCAAGAGTGGGATGAAGAAAAAGACCCCGCACGTTATCTTGTTGAATAGGGCCAATATCTTCACGTTCTTTTTGACCGCTATAGTTAAGCGTTGTTGTGTCTTGAAGCAATAAGATAATCGGATGTTCTTTAATTCGCTTAAGGGTGGCTATGCGATGAGGTTTTATAATTTTTTTTGCGGTAACCGTATTATTCTCAAAAAATCGATAGGCTGCTTTGGTTTCCGACCAACCTTTACAACTTTCAGGTATACTTGATGTTGGTTTATCACTAAACCTTTTTAATAACTCTTTTGCTCGTTTATTTAAACGTTGATCGCCGATATTCACGGAACCATACTCATGGTCGATCCAATCCATGGATAATACTGCCTTTAAAAAGGCAGCATTATCTCAAAAGTAAGGAAAAATTAATATAGCATTACTTATGGGTAACGATATGCCCGCGGCTCGTCTGCTGGATCCTGAAATCTCTCGGTATCACTGGATTCTGCAGTCAAGCCGCAGAATCTAAGGACATTTAAAAATAATAACTGCTTTGCGTCATCAATTTGGAGGTGATTCGCATCAATTCTTTAATGGGGGCTGGAAGCTCAGCGGCACCTGCCTGAATAGCCATTTCCGCATGCTGAGATTCATCTTCCTGCATTTGATTGAGAATAACTCTCGTTTTAATATCTTCCTCAGGAAGTTTTTGTAAATGGCCTTCTATATGAGCACTGACCTGCCGCTCGGTTTCTGCTACAAAGCCCAGACTGTATTTATCGCCAGCCCAACCCGCCGCCGCGCCAATCATAAAGGAACCGGTATACCAGAGAAAATTAAGAAGACTTGGACGAGCATTTAATTCATACAAACGTTTCTCGCACCAGGCAAGATGATCAACTTCCTCAGCTGCCGCTTGCGCCATTTTTATTTTTATTTCCTGTTTTTTTGCGGTTAATGCCTGACCCTGATAAAGGGCTTGAGCACAAACTTCGCCAGCATGATTAACACGCATTAAACCTGCAATCTGTTTTTTCTGTTTATCACTTAAAGGAGTGTCTTCGATGTGGTTGCCTGGACTATTGCGTTTGCAGAGTCGATGCTTTGGAGGAAAAATGGTCCTTAAGGCCGTATCAACCTCACTTATAATGTGATCAACAAAGGTCATATTATTTTACTCATGAGTTATTTTATGAATGAAAAATATCTGATAGCTCAAACCCCTATGTTGACGATAGCACAAACGTATTATGCATCAAAATAGGCTTGTTTCCAGGGCGGCTTAGAAAAATATTTTACCCTGATCTGCTCTTAAGATGAAACCGTTTCTGAATGTATGGCCAGCATAATGCTGCTCACAATTCAATCTTAGCGAAAAAAATCAAATGTTAATCCTGTCATTGATTCAAAATTAAGCGAAAAAAATAATGTATTTTCTTTCAAATCTTGTGATAAAATCGCCGATGGGCCAATCATTTTTGTCTTATTTTAATTCAACATGAAAGTTTAATTGACATTTTATTCATAAACCCATACAATCGCACTCAATCTTAGCTGATTGCCCAAATCCGCAAATGCCCAAAAAAAGCACAAGTAACGAAGCGCTCAGATCCGAAGATCTTGTTTGGTTACTTGCTTTCGCCGGAAGTCTCGAAGCTATCAACCAAAGTACCCAAAAAAGTCGTGAAAAAATCATTCGCTTCGCCCATAAGGTAGATGAAAATCGTGCGGCCTATTATTCCTATGCTCTTCTTGATGGCTTAAGTCTTTCTTATACCATGTTCAAGTATTTTTGTGATGTATTTATTGCTAATCAGGATTTTGATGCACAGCATGAGTTAATGCTAAGCCCGGGTGGAATGGCAGCCATAGCGGCAGAATCTATATTTATCATCGGTTTTTCTTTTCTCGCCTGTCATTTTGATGGTGATAAAAGCAATGCTCTTAAGAAGTTTATCGCTGTAGCCTGGCCTTATACACGCGATACCTTAAAAGCATTGAAAAACTGCTATAAGGGCTTACGCAGCACCCTGCAGATTGCAGAACTGCTCGGTGCTCCAAACATGCTTTCCACTCTTATTCCTGCAGGTTTGGCACTTGGTGCGTTGGCTGCGGCCAATCGCATCTGGATGCGCAGCATGGTTTCTAAGCGCAAAATACAACAGGATAAGAACAAAAAACTTCTGCAGGATATTGAAAAACTGGAAGCTTTGACTTATCTGGAGTGGCAATCCTATTTGAAACAAATAGAACATCAGTCGCATGGCCTGCGCGCTGCTGCCTTTGCTTCAGCTGCCTTTGGCGGTATGGCTGACAGTATGTATTTATATGTCGGCATTCTTACCTTAGGGTCACTCAGCTCCACAGTATTGTGGCCTATGACCGTTTTATGTGTGGTTTATGCTGTAAGCTGCGTGATTACTCGTATATATGAAGAGCATCAATACCAGCAAAAACTGATTCTCAGTCAGGTGAGTTGTGAAACGGCTCTTCTTCGTAAACGAATTGAAACGGTCTATGATGAGTACCTGAACAATGAGGGAGAAGAACTGGCTGATCTGGATAAAGAACAACAGTTGGCCAAATTATCACTGGTGGAATTGGAGCATCAATATTCGGCAATCCAGCAAAAACTTTTCATTGATGAATTGAGCCAACTGGAAACATCGGTATTAGAAAAAATTATTCGATTAAAAAATGAATGTTCAGAAGAAGAATTAAAGAAAAGATTAGCAGAAGAAAGCTTAGTACTCTCAGCAAAAAAATTACGCCAGCTACAGGATTCACAGTTAAATGCTGTATTGGAAGCAAAAAAGGAGAATCGATTAACGGTACTGAAAGAACCTGATGTTTTCGAGCTCAAAAAAGAAGAAAAATTATTACAGAAATTATTACTCAAAAAATTATTTGAAGAGGCTGAAATCAAGCGTTCTGAACTGCAAAAATTTTCCACCAACAGTTATAAAATGGCTGCTTTGATGGGAATGAAGCACGGTCTATATGCTTATGGAGCTTTGGCAAGCGTGATGTTTGTTGTGGCTACAGTTTTATTTCTGTGCTCAGTGTCCTTTCCTCCGGCTTTGCTGGCTGCGGGCGTGGTCATGGGGGCTGTTTTTCTGCTTGGTTTTGTCGCTCATTCATTGTTAAGTAATTATTGGCATAATCATCAGCAAAAACAAAAATTAAAAGATTCTTCTGAAGCAGGAAAGCTCAATGAGTTGAAGGAGGAGATTGATAAAACGGATAAGAATTTATTGCCTCAACAGCAATTCAGTGACAGTTTGAGGCAAGGCCTTATCATGGATCCTTCTCCCCAATTTTTCTTTCAGGAATGGTTTGAAGTTATTCGCTCATTTTTTTCAGGTCTTGGTAAGGGGCAAAGAAACGTGGACTTCACTTGTAATCCTTTATTGGAAGCCGATGAAAATGGTCATTATCATGAAACACCGATCATGTTTGGTATCATGGTTGTAAGCTCTATAGTCTTTTCCTTTACCCTGGCTCTGAGAGCGCTGGCAAAGGGTTTTCGGGGTAAAGGGAGTGAGAAAGAGGAAACGCTCTCCTCTGGTGAGCAAGAGCCAGAAAAAAGAAACAGTGTAACGGGCCCGAAAATTCAAGAGGATACTCCTTTTTATTCTTCTGAACCCATTCCTATACCACAATCTTTCCGTCCCTCCTCCCATCAAGAAAGCACCCTATCCCCTTCCCCATCTCTTCAAGAAAACAGCCCCTCCCCGCGACAACCAAGAAGGTCAACAAATTCTCTGTCGTTTTTTGCTCCTCCTAAAGATAAGTACCCTCCTCTCCTGAAAAGATCAAAATCCTGTCCGCACTTATCTCAATACCAATCAGCGGATGTGAGAAATTCTGTTTTTAATGTTTAAAATCTGCGCACTTTTAGAAAAAAATTCATACCTTGGAATATAACTCGGGGTTTAATTGCGGATCGTTATACATCTTAAATTGATGATAGACTCGAAAAGTACGGGTTTTAGCAACCACTTCTGCCAATAGTTCATCAAGACATTGTCCTAACTGTTGTTGCTGCTGAACAATAATCGCGAGCTTTTCTTTACATCTTTCCCTGTGTGTTGTATCAACGTTTTCCCGTTCAACCTGTATCGCCATATGGAAAGCTTTCAAGGCCAGTATGGATAATCGGTCAATCATCATTCCTGGCGTTTCGGAATGAACAGGACATTGTTCATAAGAAGCGGGAGCTAACTGTTGAAATAACCATCCATCCATCATTTCCATACGATTGTTTCGTTGCTGATTAAAATGGTCAATTTCCCGCTTGGCATGATAAACAAATTCAAATCCCTTATCTTCACGCCGAGCCTTATCTTCTGCATGCCAAAGCTGATAATTAAAACAATGATTCTCTTCCACAAGCTGATAAAATTCTTGATGTGATAAGTGAATGCCTTTTTTTTTCCAATGCAAAATGCAATTCTCATGCAGGTTTATTATTAAGTCAGCATTGATTACTTGAGACATGAAAACTCCATCACTAAGGCAAAATGACTTATTTTAACTTAAAAAGAAAAACAAACCTACCCATGATAAAAGCTATGCCCTGCCCTCTTAAAAGAGGGGGATTATTGAATGATTTTAAATTCTAGTCAAAATAACGTTTATAGATCTTTAAATAAGTGCCGTCTGCTTCCATATCGATTAAAGCATGATTGATTTGCTTAATAAGGGCAATTTGATCTTTATTGGCGACGATACCAAAACCAACTCCGACTTTGATAGGTTTTCCCACGAGGTTAAAGGCTGAATTGGCTGCTTTCCAATATTGGGAAGCAGCTTCATCCATTAAGGCTGCATCTATTTCATCATTCATTAAGGCATCAATAATATTATCGGAAAGTTTATAGCGAACAACTTCCACATCATTGTTGAATAAATTAGAAACCAGTTGTTCATATAGACTTCCGGCAAGAACACCTACACGTTGGCCTCGGATTTCCTTGATTTTATTTATAGCTTTGTTTTTATTGATAAATTGTCCATAACTTGCCATATAAGGAAGACTAAATAAATATTTTTTTTGTCGTTCAGCTGTGATACTGATAGCGCCTATTATTAAATCGACTTTTCTTTTGAATAATTGCTCAAAAATTTCTACAAATGAAGAAGGAATGAATCGACAATCCTTTTTAAGTCGCCGGCATATTTCCATCATCAGCTCCACGTCAAAGCCAGATAGGTGCTGGTTTTTATCGGCTTGCATATCAAAGGGGGGATCAAAAGCAGGAACCCCTATTCGCAACACGGCTGCCTGGTTTATGGTACTTAGACTGAATAACAGGATAAGAATCAAGGTACGCAGCATGTCAAATCCTTTTAATCTTTAAGATACATTCATCTCGCCGAGTAATAAGCCCAACTCAGTGAGAAATTTGCAAATCCCCATGGTTGACCACGAGTCCATAAAAAGGCCAATCTTATTTATCAAAGTCTTGGATAACACTGGATTTTGATAAATATACTGGTGATAGGCAACCTGGTCGATGCGCGGTGATTCTATGCGGAATAAATTCACAAAGTGTCGAGATAAGCGTTACGTTTCAAATTTACTCCATTTTTAGTCAAAAAAGATGCCGATGCGAAATGTCGAAAACCTATTAAAATATAGCCGATTTTTGCAGACAAAGGGAAGGGTCGATACGACATTTTAATATATTCTCTACGGTTACTGCGGCGGAGTGGATTTAAAGTTATCCTGTTATTCTTCTGAACCGATGAAGTCTGTGGTATTCTCAATGCAAGGTGAAGCTTTGCTTGAGGGTTATAATGCGCTATTTTTCTGTTATCTTGTTGAGTCTTTTTTGGGGTTTTGTTCATGCTGGCTCAGCACTGCCTGAATTTTGTCAAGCGATTCGCATTGACGACGAAACGGCGCTGCTGAAAACCAGTAAAACGGCTCTGTTTATGATTTATAATCGAACGGACAATACACTATGGCTGACACATCCCGTTGAAAATCCCGGAGCCAGCGCTGGATGGACGAGTGAATTACAGCCTGGGCATTGGTCTGCGCTAAACATTGGCCAAGATTTTACTCTCAATTGCGTGGAATCCTCTCCAGGGCATGAGCAACAGGTTTCCTGTAAGGACGCCATCCGTATATGTCGGTATAAAAAAGTTCGTTTTCCCAAAAACAATCAAGGTTCATATTGGGCTGGCGAGAATTTGCCATTAAAGGAATTGCTCAGTCATTTAGCCGAACGTGGTTTTGTACTGCCTGAATCGCAACATTAAATTTTTTTAAGCTTGCTTTAGCCTGAATATAAAATGAATGGTACACTGAAATTGATTCTTTTAAATTTTAAAGCAGGAAAACATTGAATAAAAAACATAATGATCCGTTCTATCAAAGAGAACAGAAAAAATACGATGAGCCGATTCCCAGCAGAGAATATATCCTTCAGATCATGGATGATGCCGGGCGTCCCATGTCACGGAATCAGATCATCAATAAATTGAACATTAAAAAGAAAAGCAAACAGGAAGCATTGGGGTTCCGCCTGAAAGCCATGCTGCGCGACGGCCAGATCATGCAGGATCGCAGAGGACGCTATTGTTTATTGCAAAAAACGAATCTGCAAAGAGGAACCATTCAGGGGCATCCCGACGGATTTGGTTTTTTCGTCCCGGATGATGATAAGCCAGACATGTTCCTCTCGGCCAAAGAAATGCGTGCTGTCATGCATGGAGATAAAGTTCTGGCTTATCAAACAGGTTTTGATCGGCGTGGACGTCCGGAAGGGAAGGTGCATGAAGTCATTGAACATGCCAATGCAACGGTGGTGGGACGTTTTTTTTCCGAACACGGTATTGCTTTTGTTCAGCCAGACAGCAAACGCTTGACGCAGGACATTTCTATTCCTTATGAATATATCAATGAAGCTAAAAACGGACAAATTGTACTGGCAGAGGTTGTTGCTTTTCCTAACAAGCGCACACAAGCCATTGGAAAGGTAATCCATATTCTTGGTGATCATATGGCTCCGGGCATGGAAATTCAGGTCGCCATCCATGCTCATGGCATTCCTCATGAATGGCCTGAGGATGTCAGTACAGAAGTGGCAAAAATTTCACAACAGGTCACAGAAGAGCAGATTAAGGAACGCACGGATTTAAGGAATTTGCCTTTTGTTACTATCGACGGTGAGGATGCAAAGGATTTTGATGATGCCGTCTATTGTTATCAGAAGCCTAAGGGAGGCTTTCAGCTTTATGTGGCTATAGCCGATGTCAGTCATTATGTCGATATAGGATCAGCGCTGGATAAAGAAGCTGTCAGGCGAGGCAATTCGGTTTATTTTCCAGAAAAAGTCGTTCCGATGCTGCCAGAAGCTCTTTCCAATGGTATTTGCTCTTTGAATCCAAAGGTGGACAGGCTCTGCATGGTTGCCGAGCTTGCCATTACTGCCAACGGGAAAATTGCCCGTTCACGATTTTATCGTGGAGTGATCCATTCTCATGCCCGGTTAACCTATACTCAGGTGGCTCACTGGTTAGAAGAAGAGAAGACCGATAAAAAACATCAATCTTTATGGCCAATGCTTCAATCCTTGTATGCTTTATATCAAACGTTGGTTTACACCCGCAAACTACGTGGCGCCATGGATTTTGAAACGACAGAAACGAAAATTGAATTTGATGAAAATAAAAAGATCAAATACATCGTTCCTGTCATCCGTAATGAAGCGCACAAGCTGATAGAAGAATGCATGCTGGCCGCTAATGTCGCGACGGCTCGATTTCTGGCAAAAGCAAAAATTCCAACATTATACAGAGTTCATGAGCCACCGGAAGAAAGTAAAATCACCGCTCTCAGGCAATTTCTTGGCGAATTGGGACTGTCTTTAAGCGGTGGAAAAAAGCCTCATCCAAAAGATTTTCAGCGCACATTAATGATGGCAGAAGGGCGTCCGGATAAACATCTTATAGAAACCGTGATGCTTCGATCAATGACACAAGCGCAATATGTTGAATCCAACGAGGGACATTTTGGCTTGGCTTATTCGGCTTATACCCATTTCACCTCCCCTATTCGTCGTTATCCTGATTTATTGATTCACCGTGCCATCGGTCATATTCTGGATAATCAACATGTCGATGCTTTTCCATACACCCATCAGGATATGAGTCGTTTGGGTAAACATTGCTCGCTCACTGAGCGCCGTGCAGATGAAGCTACCCGCGAAGTTATTTCCTGGCTGAAGTGTGAATACATGCAGAGTAAACTGGGGCAAACCTTCAAAGGTCATATTTCCTCTGTCACAGGTTTTGGTATCTTTGTTGAGCTGGATGACATTTATGTGGAAGGATTAGTTCATGTGACTTCCCTGAAGAGCGATTATTATTCTTTTGATGCCATAAAACATCGTTTGGTGGGTATGCGCAGTGGAAATGTTTATAGGTTGGGGGATTCAATGACGGTTCTGGTTGCTCGAGTGGATTTGGATGAGAGAAAAATTGACTTTGAACCGATAGAGGAAGAAGTTTCCAGTGACTGAGCAATACGTATACGGTTTACATGCCGTGAGTGCCCTGTTGAAAAATGAACGCCGAAACATCAAACAATTGTTTGTTAATAAAGGACGCTCAGATGAACGTATTCACCAGATTCTTGACTTGGCTTTATCGAAACATATTCCTGTCATAAGACTTGATGCAAAACAGATACAACAACAATTTTCTTCTTTTCCACATCAAGGTATTATCGCTTCTGTCACACCCCTGCCCGCGTTTAGTGAGCACGATCTGTTGTCGCTATTAAAAAAAGCAGGGGAGCCTGCGTTGATTCTCATTCTCGATGGCATCACTGATCCGCATAATCTAGGTGCTTGTTTACGCACAGCAGATGCTGCCGGAGTTGATTTTGTCCTCATACCTAAAGATAAAAATGTCGGATTAACGGCCGTTGTCAGCAAGGTGGCTTGTGGGGCCGCAGAAAACATGCCGGTTGTACGTGTAACCAATCTGGTTCGTGCGATGGAGATGTTAAAAGAACAGGGAATCTGGATCTATGGCGCAGCCGGTGAAGCCCAACAATCACTTTATGATATGGATTGTCTATCTCCCATGGCTGTGGTGATGGGAGCAGAAGGAAAGGGGCTTAGGCGTTTGACGCGCGAGCATTGCGATGGGCTTTTTTCTTTGCCAATGCTTGGTAGCGTGGAAAGTCTGAATGTTTCTGTAGCCACAGGCGTCAGTTTATATGAAATCATCCGTCAAAGACAAAAAGGATAAAGAAATGAATGAATTAAAAAAAAGGGCCGCAAAAGCTGCTTTAGATTACGTGGAAGATGATATGATTATCGGTATTGGTACCGGCTCCACAGTCAATTATTTTATTGATGAATTAAAAAACATCAAACATCGAATTGAGGCTTGTGTAGCCAGTTCTAAAAGCACTGAACGCTTATTAAAAGAAGCCGGTATTCCTCTTATGGATTTAAATGCGGTCAATGATCTGCCTCTATATATTGATGGTGCAGATGAGGTCACCAAACATGGTGAAATGATTAAAGGCGGTGGTGGTGCCCAGACCGGCGAAAAAATCATTGCCAGCGTGGCTAAACGATTTATCTGTATTGTGGATGAGTCAAAAGTGGTCAATCATTTGGGTGAATTTCCTCTTGCTGTAGAAGTGATTCCCATGGCACGCAGTTTTGTAGCCAGGCAATTGGTCAAATTGGGTGGTGACCCTGAATATCGAGAAGGGTTTGTAACGGACAATGGCAATATCATTTTGGATGTGTTCAATTTAACCATTAATACGCCAATGGCACTGGAGGATCAAATCAATACCATTCCTGGAGTCGTCGAAAATGGCTTATTTGCCAAACGAGTGGCTGACAAAGTATTGGTTGGATCCCAAGAGGGCATAAAACAATTAAGGTGAAAGTTTGGTTGCTATCCCACATTCCTAAGACAAGCTTTATAGAAGAATAATCGGGTTAACTCAGCTTACTTTAATGGACAGTTCAAGACTGAATTCAGCGACAGGTTCAGAGCGGGAGGGGTAGTCTGTGAACGCTCGTACTTTTATCGGTTTGTTGACCCGAGTGCTTTGTTTTCGGGACTCTTCAATCATTGCTCTGACTTTTTCACCATCTTCGCTGACGAAATAAACATCGGCTTCCGGCCGTTTTAAAAACTGGGCGCTAAATGATTTAAAGACTAAAGAAATCCTGCACTGTTGTTGTTCAGCGTGATAAAAACCATGCATTCCACCTGCCAAATCAGCTCCTACGGCCAAAGCGCCAAAATACATGGAACCCAAATGATTTCGGCTTCTTCTGTTTAAAGGAAGGCAAACCACCATTTCTTTGTCATCAATTTTTATCAGACGTGGTCTTAAATAGCCTATTAACGCGACTTTAAAAAGACCGAAATACCAGAGGAAGAACTTGAACCATCTTAAGGTTTTCATGATTGAACCTTACTGACTTTAAGATGAGAAATAATTTTTTTAACACCATGCACGTTACTTGCGCGTTTAATAATAAAGGAGATTGACTCTTCCCTCTTTACATCACCAGTTAAGGTGACTGTACCATTATCGGTTGTGGCATTGATGCCGATTAAAGGAATGGATTCATCGTCCAGTATCTTTGCTTTTAAGATGGCGGCTTCCACCTTTGCTGTAATATAAGCATCAGTGAGAGCCATATTGACTTGTTTAATATCCAGTCCGTCACTGTCAATGCGTTTAACACCATGGGTGTTTTTAGCAATTTTTAATGCTTCAATGAGAGCTTTCTTACTGCTGACAAATCCTTTCAGCGTGACTGCGCCCTGTTCGGTTGAAACGGATATTTTCAAGGGATTTAACAATTTGCTCTCGGCATATTTGGTGGTGATTTTAGCGGTGATCATGGAATCGCTTAAATCCTGTTCAAAGGCTTTTAGATCAGCTGCCTTTAATTGAAAACTTATCAGACATGTCAGGATAAAAAGAGCAATTTTATATTTGATATTCATCTCTCGAGCACAGGTTGTTTGACCATAATACTATTATACACAGGTCTGAAATAATTTACTCATGTTACGCAGCTTCGTCTTTTTTACATCTTTGGACACATTTTCTAAAAAATACTATGCTGCGTCTGGATCTAAATAAATATCCGCCTCAGTTGATTGCGCCTTTCTCTGTCATTTTATTGAGATTTATTTTTGCTCATGCTGATACTTTGAATCACAAAGCGTGAGCCATCCATGGGTTTGGCTTCAAGAACAGCCACAATGAAGTTAATTTCTACGTCAAGTTCGGGAATGATAATGTCTTGAGCAATGCGCCAGTAATGAATGCCGGACACATAACCGGTTTCCAATATATTGGGTGGCGCTTGAGGAGAAGGATGTAATTCCAGTTGTTTTTCACGAACGACATCTACCTTATCTCCGAGGAAACTGCTCAATCCATCCCAGGCATTCATTGAATAGTAGTGTTGTACTTTGCGAATGTCTTCATCACTTTCTTGATAACTGATAGCTAGTGTAGAAATAAGAACATTTTCTACCCAGGCTTTCACCTCCGTATTGTCGTCTGCCATACTTAAAGGTGAAATCAGCATCAACATCAATGTAAAAGACAAAATGAAACTGGGTGCTCTCATATTGTCTAATCCTTTAAACAGAGCGTTGATATCAAGAGTATAGCAAAATTGTATATTGCCTGATTGAGGTATATAAACAAGCACGTTTTGAAGGATCGCTATATTGCGCTAAATTGGTATATAATCTACTCATTTTGAGCTATAAAAATCTTAGAGCCGTTTCATGCAGAATATCAGTATTCGTGGTGCCCGCACACACAATTTAAAAAACATCGACGTGACCATCCCCAGAAATCAATTAACTGTACTGACAGGTCTCTCCGGCTCGGGCAAATCCTCCCTTGCTTTTGATACGCTCTATGCCGAGGGGCAACGTCGTTATGTGGAGTCTCTTTCAGCCTATGCCCGCCAGTTTTTGTCCATGATGGAAAAGCCGGATGTGGATTCTATCGAAGGATTATCACCAGCCATTTCCATTGAACAGAAAGCTACCTCCCATAATCCACGTTCTACCGTTGGAACCATTACCGAAATTTATGATTATCTTCGCCTGCTGTTTGCTCGAGTTGGCGAGCCTAGATGTCCAAAACATCAAGTCAGTTTGCATGCTCAAACGGTAAGTCAAATGGTCGATCAAGTGCTCAGCTTACCTGAAGAAAGTAAAGCCATGATATTAGCGCCAGTTGTTCGTGGGCGTAAAGGGGAGTATGTGCAGTTATTACAGCAACTACAGGCGCAGGGTTATATAAGAGCACGTATTGATAATGAGGTTTATGAGCTGGATGATCCTCCCAAACTGGAATTACATAAAAAACACACCATTGAAGTGATTGTTGACCGTTTTAAAGTTCGCGCCGACATGTCACAGCGTCTGAGTGAATCTTTTGAAAATGCTCTTCATCTGGCTGATGGTCTTGCCATTATTGCGCCGATGGATAATCAGTTTTCCGAAATGACCTTTTCTTCTAAATTTGCTTGCCCTGAATGTGGTTACAGTCTCAGTGAATTGGAGCCCAGGCTTTTTTCCTTTAATAATCCTATGGGAGCCTGTCCATCCTGTGATGGGCTCGGGGTAAAGCGTTTTTTTGATCCGGAACGGGTGGTTCATGACAAAAGCTTAAGCTTGGCCGATGGTGCTATACGCGGTTGGGATAAAAAAACGGCTTATTATTATTCCCTGTTAAAATCCTTAGCTGATCATTATCATTTTGATGTCGAAACGCCCTTTTTTGATTTGCCTGAAAAAATACAACAAATCATCCTTTATGGCAGTGGACGTGAAACCATTGAATTCCATTATCAGCGCCCACGTGGTGATGATCTGATTAAACGGCATGTTTTTGAGGGGGTGATTCCCAATATGCAACGGCGGTATAAAGAATCAGAATCATCCATGGTCCATGAGGAATTGCTCAAGTACATGTCATCACAGCCTTGCCAGGCTTGTCTGGGAACAAGACTACGTGAAGAGGCGCGTCATGTTTTTATTGACAATAAAAATCTGCCTGAAATTACCGCTTATTCCATTGAAGCCGCTTATTCTTTTTTTCGGCAACTCAAATTGACGGGTTATCGTGGTGAGATTGCTGAAAAGATCAATAAGGAAATCATTGAGCGTCTGGGTTTTCTGGTGAACGTCGGTCTGGATTATTTATCCTTAAACCGCAGTGCTGAAACCTTGTCGGGCGGCGAAGCCCAAAGAATTCGTCTGGCCAGCCAGATTGGCTCAGGACTTGTAGGTGTTATGTATATCCTTGATGAACCTTCTATTGGTTTACATCAGCGAGACAATGAACGGCTTCTTAATACTTTAAAACATTTACGTGATCTGGGAAATTCGGTCATTGTGGTGGAACATGATGAGGATGCCATTCGCTCGGCGGATTATGTACTGGATATCGGTCCAGGAGCAGGAGTGCATGGCGGAGAAATCGTAGCGCAGGGTGCGCCTGAAGACATTATGGCTAATCCTGATTCTTTGACCGGCCAATATCTTTCAGGCAGACAATCTATTGAGATACCTCAAGAACGCACACCTATGAATCCTGGGCAAATGATTCAGTTAGAAGGGGTTCAATGCAATAATCTTAAAGGCATTCATGTTCGTCTTCCTTTAGGTTTATTGACGTGTATCACTGGTGTATCAGGCTCTGGTAAATCAAGCCTTATCAACGATACGCTTTATCCTATTGCCGCCAATCGACTGAACCGTGCCAACCTGTTGCCTGCAGGAACATTGTCAGAAATTAAAGGGCTTGAGCTCTGTGATAAAGTGATTGATATCGATCAAAGTCCTATTGGTCGCACCCCTCGTTCTAATCCTGCCACATACACCGGCATCTTCACTCCGGTGCGTGAATTGTTTTCGGCAACGCCTGAATCACGTGCGCGCGGCTATCAACCAGGCCGTTTCAGCTTTAATGTTCGTGGTGGTCGATGTGAGGCTTGCCAGGGAGACGGTTTAATTAAAGTTGAAATGCATTTTCTGCCAGATATTTATGTGGCTTGCGACGTGTGTAAAGGAAAGCGCTACAATCGGGAAACGCTGGAGATTCAATATAAAGGAAAAAACATTCATGAAGTCCTGGAAATGACCGTTGAAGAAGCAAGAATATTTTTTGATGCCGTTCCTATCATTGCAAGGAAATGTCAGACCCTCATCGATGTTGGTTTATCCTATATTCGGCTCGGGCAAAGCGCCACAACCTTATCCGGTGGTGAAGCTCAGCGAATTAAACTGGCACGGGAACTATCCAAACGTGGTACGGGACGCACCTTATACATTCTTGATGAACCGACCACGGGTTTGCATTTTCATGATGTGAAGCAATTACTGGCCGTTTTATTCCGTTTAAGAGACCAGGGAAACACGGTGATTGTCATTGAACATAATCTGGATGTCATTAAAACGGCAGACTGGATCATTGATCTGGGACCTGAAGGAGGTAGCAAAGGCGGGCAAATCATTGCCGAGGGAACACCTGAGGAGGTGTGTGAAATAAGCGGTTCATTTACCGGACAATTTTTAAAACCTTTTCTATCTCAACTTTAGTTGTTTTTTAGAATTACCCCCCCTTGATAGCGGGGTGTAAATAGATCTTCATATATACCGCGGTCGATGCCGCGGTAATTCGAGTTTGTATTTTTCCAAGTCATTTTTTTCCATCGCATCCCTGCTACTTGATAGCGGGGTCTAGACTGAGTTTCATATAGATACCGCGGTCGATGCCGCGGTAATTCGAGTTTATATTTTTCCAAGTCATTTTTTTCCATCGCATCCCTGCTACTTGATAGCGGGGTCTAGACTGAGCTTCAATACCGCGGTCGATGCCGCGGTAATTCGAGCTTGTATTTTTTAAAGCCATTTTTTACATCGAATCTCCGCTACCTGATAGCGGGTCTATATAGAGCTGTTTTTTTATCAGGCTTTTATGAAGAGTTAGCTTTTTTAACTTCCAGAAAAATTTTTGCTTCAATCTGAAATAAACTCATTTTTTACAATTTATATAAGGAGATTGTGCATGAAATTAGCAAAAAAGTTGTATTTAGTGCTGTTTTCGCGCTATAACATGGTTATAAAAAAGAAAAAAGGATAAGAAGATGACTACATTTTTCATTGTTATTCTGGTAATTCTGGCCATTCTCATATTTTGGGTGGTTGGCATTTATAACAAGTTGATTGGACTCATAGAAGCTATCAACAATAATAAAAGGCAAATTGATATTCAGCTTGACCGGCGATACAAAGTTTTTGAATCGCTGATTGAAACGGTTAAAAAATACATGGATTACGAAAAAACCACCTTAAAAGACGTGGTGGAGCTACGTAATCAGGCTCAAAAAGCCAAAGCAGAAGGTGATGAAAAAACACGTATTGCGGCTGAAAACGGTATTTCCCAAATTGCCTCGAACCTGAACGTGGTGTTTGAACAATACCCTGACTTAAAAGCCAGCCAAAATGCTTTGCAACTTCAAGAAGAAATTGTCAATACAGAAAATAAGCTTGCCTATGCCAAGCAAGCTTATAATGATAGTCTTGAGCGTTACTATGCTAAGAAAAAATCTTTTTTTGAATCCATGGTGGTCAGCGTGTTTTCTTCTTCTTTGGATAAAGAGTATGAATACTGGGCTTTGCCTGAAGAACAGATTCAGACTCGTGAAGACTATACCGTTAAATTTTAATTAAAATTTTAAGGCCGAGCATGGCTCTTTCTGAATACAAGACAACCACCGGCAACTGGCGTGAACAGTTGCGCAAAAACGAGCGAAAAACCCGTTGGGTGATTCTGACCTTTTTAGGTATTTATGTGGCTATAGGTCTTGTGGTGGATGTCTTTGTGTTACAGTCTTTTTACCCCACAGCCACACTTGGGCAATTAATCTATGCTTTGCTCAGCTTTCAAGCAACACCCTATGCCACGCTGATCATGCTTGCCATTGCCGCCGTTTCTTTGATGATCACTTATGCCTTATATGATCGAATCATGCTACTTGGCACAGATTCTTATGAGATTACACCCGACAGCGCACGAAATTTACAGGAAAAAAAATTATATAATGTTGTTGAAGAAATGAAAGTTGCAGCCGGCCTCAGTTACATGCCAAAGGTGTATATCATCGATGCAGATTACATGAATGCATTTGCCAGCGGTTATAGTGAAAAATCAGCCATGGTCGCTATTACCCGAGGCTTGATGGAAAAATTGGATCGCTCGGAAATGCAGGCCGTTATGGCCCATGAATTAAGTCATATTCGTCATCATGATATCAAATTAACATTGATGGTGGCGGTGTTAAGCAATATTCTTCTCATTGTGATTGACGTGTTGTTTTATGCCGCTTTATTCAAACGCAATGGAAGACGCCAGGATAACCGTCTGTTGTTGATCATTATTGTATTACGTTATGTTTTACCCATTATTACGGTGATACTTGCTCTTTTTCTCAGCCGCACGCGGGAATATATGGCAGATGCCGGCTGTGTGGAACTCATGCGTGATAATGAACCCATGGCCCGAGCCTTGCTTAAAATCAGTCAGGACCATCAGGTCCATGCCGATGAATACACAAAACAATACGGCAATACCGCTCATGAACAAGTACGCCAGGCCTCTTATCTGTATGATCCTTCTACTATCGATCCGGTTAAATCCTTAAGTTCAATGTTCTCCACCCATCCATCAACTGAGAAACGTTTAGAGGCCATAGGCTTCAGCAAAAAGGAAAAATGAATTTTTTTAATTAATGTAGGTTTTTTGATTATTATTTTAATAATTTGTTAATATTGTTTGATTAAAATACATTTAAATTAACACTTAAGAAAATTCAATTCCTATGAAAATCGTAAATACCCTGTTTATAAAAAAACAGCTTCGCCAGCTATATCAAGGTTTTTCCGCTGAGCTTAAAGAGGCTGCGAGTGAGGTTTTGCTCGAATGTGAAGTGGCAATAAGAATGGGTGATTATCAAACAGCCTGTTATCATGCCCAGACTTTGTTTAAGTTGGCGGGCAAAGACAGCAAAGAAGCTAAAACCCTATTCCATGGTTTGATGTTCGCTGAAGATGTCGTAACCCGAGACTCTTTTGTTCTTATCCATAAAGAATCACCTTATTTTGAGTCCTTAAAAAAATTAGCTGCTGATTTAAATTTTTCTATAAAAGAACACTCTTTTCCTTATGGGTACTGGACAAAAGACTATGTGGTTTCCACTGGGAATGATGTTTTGACGCCGGCTAAAAAAAGTAAGGATCACTATTTTACAGAAACTTTCATGCGGAATGCTAAACAAAATGATGGTCTTTATTATGGCAAGTTGCAGTTAACCGAACACCATCAGGCAAAAACAAGCATACCTTCTGCGCTGGCTTGGAGAGATGAAAGCCAAACCTTACTCGACACCAGTTTTGTACGAAAAACAGCACTGGAAGGAGGAAATCTTTTTTGTGCTATCAATAAGAAAGGGCAACGTTTCTACTTGGTGGGTGAAAATGTGATTTCAGAAACGATGGCATACAATGAGGTCGACCGGACAACTGCCATTGACATTACTATCAAAGAACTAGGCTGTAATCCAGAGCAATTACTGGTTATTCCTCAATGGGTTTATCATCTTGATTTGCAAATGGCTTACCTAGGTCGTGGTCAATTTATCATTCACTCTTTTACTCAAACGGATTTCAATTTTAATTTATCGGAGGATGTTCAAAGCAAAGTCGCCGCGACTTTTCAGACCTTGGCTGATTTTTTTGAAAAAGACATTATCGATAAAACCTGTCAAATACTGAGAGATAACGGATTTGAAATCAAAAAAGTTTTTGGCTGCTTATTTTATCTTGATGACTACACGGATTTAAAACAACTTAAATACGTTCCTTTTTGTAAGAGCTCAGAAGAGCATGATGGCGTTCTTGCTTTAATGATGAACGGTTTTGCGCTGGATTTGGATGATAATGGCAGGCATTTTATTGTGCCCAGATGTGATCAGGATATTTTCAAGGAACAATTTGAAATTTACTTGGCAGGCTTGGGCGTAAACGTTCAGTACGTGGACATGCTTGAATATTATGACTACGACGACGAATTTTCAGGAATGGCTGCAGGAATTATGAGCGCAAACAGCGTAACCGATGTGGTTGCTTTTATGAATGGTTCGATTCGTTGCCAAACCTCAATTGTCAGCAAAAATCTGTCACCGGTTTATCATTTAGAGCAATCAAAGCATCGATTTTTTGAAGCTGCTAAAAAATTGGATCTGATAACCACAAAGACAGAAGATCATCTTTTTCTATCAGAAATGAAATGAAATGAAATAGTCAGATCCTTTATTGTTGGTAAAATCTGCGCTAAAAAATGAGTCATTCAGCCATTGTCTTTCGTAGCAGAGAGGAATTGAAAAAAGCAAATAAATTACTCATGTTACGCGGTATAGTTTTTTAGGAGATTTGGACGCATTTTGGAATTTTAAGGCGCAGTTTACATGGAGTAAATGAGCATTTGAAATTTCAAAATGCGTCCAAAGAGACAAAAAAGACGTAGCTGCGTAACATGAGTAAATTAAATCATGCCTTTTCTATATGCAGCCATCAATTTATTCAAGCAAACCAGGTAAAAATTGGCCAAATTTTTTTCATTTTTCTTAATTTTTTCTTAAGGTTTGCTCGTTATACTGCCCTCAGAAAATGAAGGGAGTGGTTATGCATTTATTGATCGTTGAGGATAATTCATTTAATGCCAATTGCTTGCAACGTTTGTTAGAAACTGTTTCAAACGATCTGAAAATTAATCTGGTGAATAACAGCACTGAAGCAAGCTCAATGATAAAATCCAATCCACCTGACTGTATCATTTTGGATGGTGATCTGGGTGTTACGGATGGCCTCAATTGCCACGGTCCGGCCTTGGCCGAGGTGATCTGGCAGCATTATCCTCATATGCATATTATTGCATGGACCGACTCAGAGGCCATGCGTCAGGCCTTCAAAGCAGTTTATAACTTACACGGAAAGTCCTTTAATGAATATTGCTGTTGGCCAAAAATAGTGAGTCAGGAACGACTTCATAAGTCGATGGCGTATTTTAATCAGCAATTTCACTCCGTGCGAAAAAATCCTGTGGCAGAGGATGTATTTTATTTAAATACAATAGGATAAGCCAGCCGCTCTTTTTTAAAGATGCGGCGATTGGGCCGCATGAAATGAAAACTAATGCGCTTCATCCCAATTATTACCCACGCCCATGGATACCTGTAATGGCACTGACAATTTAACGGTTTCTTCCATCAATTTTCGAATTATGGGTATGCAGGAGTCTACCTTGTCTTTAACTACTTCAAAGACGAGTTCGTCATGAACCTGCATGATCATCCTGGCTGGTGGAGTTTCCTGCTCTTTCTGCCATTCAGCGACAGCCAACATCGCTTTTTTAATGATATCAGCGGCTGTTCCCTGCATGGGGGCGTTGATGGCTGTGCGTTCGGCTGCTTTTTGCCGCATCATGTTGCGTGTGTTGATTTCAGGTAAATACAGGCGTCGACCAAACAAGGTTTCAACATAGCCGCGCTGATGAGCCTTTTCTCTCGTTCTCTCCATGTAATTCAAAACGCCCGGATAACGCTTAAAATAAGTGTCTATGTATAGCTGAGCATTTTGACGCTCTATACCAAGCTGCTTGGATAAGCCGAAAGCCGACATGCCATAGATCAGGCCAAAGTTAATGGCTTTGGCATGACGGCGATGTTCGCTGTTTATTTTATCCATAGGAATCTGAAAAATTTCACTGGCTGTAGCGGAATGAATATCCAATCCTTGCGCAAAGGCTTTCAGCAAGTTCTCATCCTGTGATAGATGAGCCATAATCCGTAATTCAATTTGTGAATAATCGGCTGCCAGCAATACGTGGTCTTCTGGGGCAATGAAAGCTTTACGGATTAGACGGCCTTCTTCACTGCGAATCGGTATATTTTGCAGATTGGGCTCACTGGAAGATAAACGTCCTGTAGCTGCCACGGCCTGATTGTAAGAAGTATGCACACGTTTTGTATCTGGGTTAATGCGTTTTGGCAAAGCATCAATATAAGTAGAAACCAGTTTACTTAAACTACGATACTCCAGAATGACAGCCGGTAGGCGGTAATCAAAACTCAGTTCCTGCAGTACGGATTCGGCTGTTGAGGGCTGGCCTTTAGGGGTTTTGGATATCACCGGCAATTGCTGTTCTTCAAACAAAATCTTTTGCAGCTGTTTGGTTGAGTTAAGATTAAAAATCTTTCCGGCCAGTTCCGTGGCTTCCTCCTCCAGCTCCTTCATGCGTGCTTTTAAGCGTTCTCCATGTTTTGCCAGAGTGTTCAGATCAATAAGCACTCCAAAACGCTCGATATCCGCAAGTACTGTCAATAAGGGCATTTCAATATCATGAAACACACGACGAAGGGTTTCATCCATCATGGGGTATAATTTATGATGCAGTTGCAAGGTAATATCCGCATCTTCAGCGGCGTAAGCGGCAGCAGAGGCGACAGGAATTTCATCGAAACGCAGCTGTTTAAGCCCTTTCCCGGCTACTTCCTCATAACTGATGGTTTTATAGCCCAGATATTTTAAGGCGAGAGAATCCATGTCATGGCGGCTTGCTGCACTGTTAAGCACATAAGACTCCAGCATGGTGTCAAAGCCAATGCCTTTTAAATCAATCCCATGATTTTTAAACACGCTGTAATCGTATTTTAAGTTCTGTCCTATCTTTTGAATATCTGGATTTTCCAGGATGGGTTTTAAGCTGTTTAATGTTTCTTCCCTGTCAAGCTGCTGATCTTCATTTCTGTGCTTTAAAGGAATGTAAAAAGATTTTTTTTCTTCAGTAGCTAAGGCAATGCCGACAATTTCGGCTTGTAAGGCATCGATATTTGTTGTTTCTGTGTCAACACAAAAAGCCTTACAGGTTTGAAGTGTTTGGCATAATTGTTCCAATTGAGCAGTCGTTATGATCACTTCAAAATTTTTTTTTATTGTTGCTGAATGGTTTTCTGTTTCGACGGTTTCCTTTGCAAGTAATTCTTTAAGCCAGGTTTTAAATTCCAGTTCTTTGGTCAATTCGATAAGCTGCTCTTGATCCATTTCTTTGAGTTGTAAGTCCTTATAAGATACTGGCAAATCACAATCTGTTTTTATGGTCACTAATTTTTTTGCCAAAGGTAAATTCGGTAAACTATCTCTCAAATTTTCACCTATCTTGCCACTGATTTCATCGGCGTGCTCCATTAAATTATCCAGCGTTTGGTATTCTTCAAGCCATTTGGCAGCGGTTTTAGGTCCGCATTTTTTTACACCGGGTATATTATCCACCGGGTCGCCGACTAAGGAAAGATAATCAATGATTTGAGAAGGCGTTACCTTAAATTTCTCTTTCACAGCTTCAATGTCTAATATGGTATTGTTCATTGTATTGATGAGCGTGACGTGTTCATTGACCAGTTGTGCCATATCCTTATCACCGGTAGAAATAAGAACAGACTGGCCTTCTTCACTGGCCTGTCTGGCAAGTGTCCCGATGACATCATCAGCCTCAACCCCATCAATGATTAATAAAGGTAGTCCCATCGCTTGCAGAAGTTGTATTAAAGGCTGAAACTGGCTGCGTAATTCATCCGGCATAGGAGGACGATGCGCTTTGTATTCTGGATATATTTCATCACGAAAGGTTTTACCCTTGGCATCGAACACCACGGCCATCCGAGAGGTTTGATAATCTTTCATCAGCTTTCTGACCATATTGGCTACGCCATAGATAGCACCCGTCGGTTTTCCCTTTGAATTGGTTAATGGAGGCAAGGCATGGAAGGCACGAAAGAAATAGGAGGAGCCATCTACGAGAATCAGGGGAGACGTCGTCATTTCTCAGCCTCAAGTTTTTCCAGGCGTTCGGCTAATTTTTTAACGGTTTCCTTTAATTGGTTATAATTTTTACGCATGATAGGTATGCGTGATACGGATAATTCCTGCTCAACGGCTTTATCACGAGGTCTGGCAGGGTTCCCAAGATAAACATTGCCTTCCAGTAAATGCTTTTTGGGAGGAACGCCTGCTCGTGCGCCTAAGATGACATCATCATCAATACGGACATGATCGCTGACGCCTACATTAGCGGCAAAAATAACCCGATCACCACTGACTGAGCTACCTGCGATGCCGGTAAAAGCACATAAAATATTATGTTTGCCTAGCTTGACAGAATGAGCCACCTGGACATGATTATCTATTTTTGTCCCTGCACCAATGACGGTAGCTCCTAAAGTAGCTCGATCCACCACTGAATTTGAACCAATTTCCACATCATCCTCAATGTTTACGTGGCCAATATGAGGTACCTTTAGATGCTTGCCGTCGGTAAAGGTATAGCCGAAGCCATCCGCGCCTATCACCGTTGAGGCATGGATATGTACTCTGGAGCCGATGTTACAATCATCATAAACCGTGACATGAGGATGTAAAACAGTGTGTGAGCCCAGAATAACGTTTCGACCGATATGAACATGACTTCTTAACACGCAGTGATCACCGATGACAGAGCCAGATTCTATTACCGCATAAGGACCTATGAATACTTCTTTGCCGATTTGCGCATCCTCGGCAATAACGGCCGTTGGATGAATGCTGGCTGGAAGTTGTGGTGGTGGATTATAGTGATTAAGTAAAGTGATAAAGGCTCTAAGCGGTTGAGATACCTGAATCAGCGTTTTTTTATCGCTTTGCGTGGATGGATCGACAAGGATAGCGGCAGCTTCAGAATTCTCGGCACGTTTTAAATTATCTTTGCCATCCGCAAAGACAAGTGCGCCTTTTTCTATGTTGTCAATGGGGGAAATGGAAGAAACCATCAGGTCCTCATTACCCACCACTTCACCTTTAATCAAATCCGCTATTTCGGCCAAGGAAGCTTTCATGAAAATAAACCTTTTATTTTTACAAACAAAATAGGCAAATTATATACTGTAGACGACCCATTATGCGAGTTTTTCGCCAATATTTCATCTGACTTCTCGGCCGCGGTCTTTTTTTGATTATTCTTCGTTTAAATTGATTCCATGCTATACACTACTTATATGTAAACCGTGCCGTTTTTTAATCTGAAGAATGGGTAATAACTTTCATCCTAAAGTATTCTTCAAACGACTTGTGGTACGGTTTTTTAAGCTGGCAAAGCAATTCATCTTCGTTCGATGGGTATAAGGTTTTTTAGCGACATAAAGGTACTCGTGCCCTTATGTCGAACACTCACGCTCATTAAGCTATAAATTTACGTAAAATCAGAGCAGCATTCGCTCCACCAAAAGCAAAATGATTGGACAAGGCAATGTCGATGAGCTGTTTTCTGCTTTGATTGGCCACATAATCAAGATCACACTCCGGGTCCGGTTCTGTTAAATTGATAGTGGGTAAAAGAACATCCTCTTTCAAACATAACGCGGTAGCAATAATTTCCATTGCTCCGGCCGCTCCTATGGTGTGGCCTGTCATTGCTTTTTGAGCGGTAATGGGAATCTCATAAGCGCGTTTTCCGAATACCGACTTAATCGTTATGGTTTCAGTAAGATCATTTAATTGAGTGCCGGTTCCATGAGCACTGATATAATGAACATCGTTAATGCTGAGCCTTGCGTTTTCCAAGGCATTGTGAATCGCGCGGCTCTGGCCTTCACTGTTGGGGGCGGTGACATGGTAAGCATCACAGCTGGAGCCGTAACCGATAATTTCTGCATAGATGGTAGCGCCTCTTGCTCTTGCGTGATTTAATTCCTCAAGAATCAATATCCCCGCACCATCGGCCATGACCATCCCATCCCGATTTTTATCAAAAGGACGAGAGGCTTTTTCGGGATGTTTGTTGTTGGTAGACATGACCCTTAATTTACACCAGGCAGCCATAATGGTTTCCCAAAGCAAAGACTCGGTGCCTCCGCACACAGCTATGTCCAGCTGACCGTTGGCTATTTGCTGATAGGCAGTACCTATGGCTTCGGCGGACGATACACAGGCATTGGATAAGGTGGAATTAGGGCCATTTAAGCCAAAGGCAATCGCCACATGGTTGGCTACGGAATTAGGCATTCCACGAATAACGGTTAAGGCGGGAACTTTTTTCCAGTTTTCAGTGAAAAAACTGCGATAAGCAGACTCCAGTTCAGGCATTCCACCAAGACTGGTACCAATAAAAGTACCCGCTTTTTTTCGCTCCTTTTCTGTGAGTCCAGAATTTTCAAAAGCATGATGGGTACAATATAAGGCATATTGAGCGACTTTAGGATAACGCTTGCTTTTATTGAATTCGGGCAGATGATCCAGCGACAAATCGGTAACCTCGCCGGCGATTTGTGTTGTATAAGGAGAAGGATCATAGGCGGTAATTCGTTTTATTCCACACTGTCCTTGTTTTGCAGCCTGCCAAAAAGTTTCAATTCCTGTTCCAATAGAGGAAATGATTTCCATACTGGTGATGACAACCCGTTTCTTCATTCGCTATCCTTGTTAAGGGAATATACCTACGCAATACTAAAGGTGAGAGGAAAAGGCTGTCAAGTCGATTTCAGTAACCTCTGTCATTTCCGTTCATATTTACGGATAGCGAACAGTAAAGACGCGTTTTTTCGGCCTATTTGATTATTGTTTATTATTCTTACATATCCTCAACGCGACGCAAGCATGACGCCTATATTTTGATAAATGGTATCTCGCTTAGGTATGAGATTTACGTTGAACTGGGGTTACATATCAAATGGGTATTCATTTTTAGCAACTGTTGATAAAGAGCCTGGATTAAATCGCCAGCATGATCATTCTCATTGTTTGTTGCACTGTTAAACAAGGCTACAACAATGACGTGGTTACAGGGGGAGTATAAATATAAAGCGCGATATCCCAGGGTTTCGCCTTCATAATACCAGTAATGGCCGATATTGGGTTGATAGCCTTGAATGATGCCTAAACCGAAACCGCGAGGATCATCTGCATCTGTTTCAGAAATCGGCTGACCCGTTTTTACCGAAATCAATTGCTGCATCTTTCTCTTTTGCTCTTTTGTCAACAATGTATCACGAATAAAAAGATGCTCTACCCACTGTGCGACAGCTTCACTGTTGGCCACAATCGCGCCTGCAGCCCCTGCCCAGCTTAAATTGTTTTCCGTAACATCCTGTCCCAGCAACTCGGGATTTTCATAAATATTGTAAGAGTAGCCTCGTACCATTCTTAACAAGACATCCGTAGAAAAATTAGGGATAGGATAATATGTGTTTTCCAGTTTTAGAAAGGAAATGATTTTTTCTTCCAGAAGAGAGCGAAACATCTTTTTGTACTGACTTGATAATATCATATCCATCAGGACATATCCGGAATTGCTGTAAAAATATCCTTTTTTTCGTGGTGGATTAAACTGCCTGGGATAAACTAAATCAATTAGTTCCACTGGATTCCAGAATTGCTTTAGATTTTTACTCATCAGATAATTAATTTTAGGTGAATCCGAATAATTCGGGATGCCGCTACTCATGTTTAAAAGACGAGTTAAGGTGATTTCACCCCAGTGAGGGTAATTCTGCAAATATTGATTTAAAGTTTGCTGCAATTGCAATTTATCCTCTGCTTCTGCCATGACAGCGAGGGCGGCGGTAAAGGATTTGGTAATGCTGCCTATGTTAAACAACTCTTTATTGGTAATGGGCATGCTTCCTGGAGTTAAGGCTTTTGTGCCTTTGACATAGGTGTGTATCTCATCGGCCGTTTTGATGGTGACCTGAATGGCGGAAAAATTTTCCATTTTTGAATAGGATAGATAGTGTTCATTAATGATTTTCTGAAAGGGATCCTGCTTTTCGGCCGGAGTTTCTGATTCAGCAAAGGTTATGGAAGATAAAAGAAGAAAAGCGACAAACAATAAATGAGTCATTTTGGATTTCAATAATGAGTTTACATAAAAATACTTTACTTTAGTTTCCTTGGCAGATCCAGGTTAAGACCAGAGTCGCATGAGATTTCTCGAAGCGAAAATGCAAGCTGTACAGCCAATTAATCGTCAACTCAGCCTAATCAAAGTAGGATTTTGCCCTGTTTTACAGACTCATTGCTCTTGACAGAGGAAGTTGCCAATAATCACAGGCATTTTGAGTCTTAAACCCTAAGCGCGTGTATAGTTTAAGCGCTTTAGTGTTTTTGATTTCAACGTCCAAATCAAGGTTTGGTTTGCCTTCTGCCAAAGCAAGGTTAATGCAATGGGCAATCAAACCGGTGCCAAAACCTTGACCCTGTAGCGGCGGTAGAATACCAATGTCAGAAAAAGTCGCTCCTTTTGCCTGCCATCGGATATGTGCCTTGCCTATTGGCTCGTTGTCAAGATAAGCCAGTATTAACTGGTAATCTCTGTCATTAAATAAGGAATGAAAGCGGGCAAGCATTTTTGCCGGATCTTTAGGAAAACAGGCTTTATCTACAAGACATAAGGCCGATATGTCTTGCGGAGATGCATTTTTAAAGCTTAAAAGCCGCTGGGGAACTAAAACAGGCTGCAAACTTCGACGCTCCATATGATATTCGCTTAATTGATACTCAAAACCCCGCGCCATTAACCATTCCTCGTTTGTTTGATGCGGGCTTGAAAAGATCAGCGTTTTTATGGGCTGGGCCTGAAGAATGGGCAGGACAGATTGCAGCAATTGTCTGCCTAGTCCTTTTCGCCTCTGTGCAGGGTCAACCAGCAAGCTGACTTCACAACAGTCTTCATAGAAGAAAAAGACACTGATAAAGCCAATCAGTTCTGCATCTTGATAATAAAGACCGTTGACGAAAAAAGGACGTTGTTGGATTAAGATGTGAGGATAAACATTGGGGGTACTTCCGTCTTTCAGTCGACATTGTGCAAGCAAGTGGTTTAAGTCACGCAGCTGAGCATTATTAAGTTGATTGGTATGGGTTAACATCACGCACCTTTTCACGTCTAACATGAGTGTTTAAGCAGAAAGTTCATATTTGATAACAAGGTCTTTCATTGCACCAGTCTTCTAAAAAATACTGTGCTGCGTAACTGAGTTATTAACAGCAATCTAAAAGACATTGCCTCTTTAAGTTGAACTCAGGTTATTTAAATAATTTTAAGTACTCGCCGTAGCCGCGTTTAATCAGCTGATCTTTGGGAATGAACTCCAATGCGGCCGAATTAATACAATAGCGTAAACCAGTAGGTTCAGGACCATCTTTAAAAACATGTCCTAAATGTGAATCCGCATACTTTGAACGAACTTCCGTTCGGGGCCAAAACAGCAAAAAACGATCCTTGTGATAGGTAATGTATTTTGAATCAATGGGTTTTGTAAAGCTGGGCCAACCAGTTCCTGAGGAGTATTTATCGGTGGAACTGAACAATGGCTCACCAGAGACCACATCCACATAGATGCCTTCTTGTTTGTTATTCCAGTATTTGTTTTGAAATGCCTTTTCCGTCGCGGATTCCTGGGTGACCTTATATTGCAAAGGTGTCAACTCTTTCAGTTTTTGTTCTTTATTAAAAGAAGGAAAGGCCTGTACATTAAAACTAAGAGTGAGCAACAACACAAAGCCTGCATATAATTTAAGATTTTTCATGACTCCACACCTCTTGCACGCGTTGATCGCGACCGCAGCGCCAGCGATAATATTTGTATCGCAGGGGATTTTTTTTGTAATAGTTTTGATGATATTTCTCAGCGGCATAAAAATGAGTTGAAGGTAATACTTCTGTGTATACTTTATCAAAGAGTTTCTCTACGCCCTCCAGTACATCTTCTGCCACTTTTTTCTGTTCGGGATTCAAATAAAAAATCACCGAGCGATATTGGCGGCCACGATCGCAAAACTGCCCATCCTTTGATGTTGGGTCTATATGCCTGAAAAAATACAAAACCAAATCACGATAACTGATTTTATCGGAATCATAAATGATCTTAACGGATTCGACATATTTTGTAGTACCGGATGAAACAAGATGATAAGTAGGGTTTTTATAGGTTCCGCCATCATAGCCGGAAGTGGTGGACAGTACACCGGGCAGTTTATCAAAATCGGCTTCAACACACCAGAAACAACCTCCGGCAAAAATGGCTTCATCTTGTTTTGAATATCCGGCAGCGCTTAAAACCAATAAAAAAAACAACCCAACAACTCGCAACATCAGCCTTCTCTCTGGTAATCTTTAAAACAACTATAGCGAATTTTTCTCAATAACTCAAAGCAAAATGCCGAGATGCCTTTCGTATAATTTTTGATTTCGTGAATGGTTTTGAATTTTAATGCAAAGGGGTACCGGCTTTCGCCGGTAATTCGATAACTCATATTACGCAGCTTCGTCTTTTTTGCCTCTTTGGACGCATTTTGAAATTTCAAATGCTCATTTACTCTATGTAAACTGCGCTTTAAAATTCCAAAATGCGTCTAAATGTTCTAAAAAATACTGTGCTGGCGTAACATGAGTGAATAATATGCTAAGATAGCGGGAAACTCAAAGGAATAAGACGAACGTTCTGTTTCAGCGCAATAAACAAGGTTTAACATGAGCCATTTTTTTCTTTTGCTAGCCGCCATTTTCTTTGTCCTTTTAAATGCTTTTTTTGTTGCCGCTGAGTTTGGTATGGTCAAGCTACGCCATACGCGGGTTAAAGCCATTGAGGAAACCTACGGCCTGCGTGGGCGGATTTTAGTCATTATTCACCAAAATCTGGATGCTTATCTTTCCGCTTGTCAGTTAGGCATTACCTTAGCCTCACTGGCCCTTGGCTGGATTGGTGAGCCGGCTTTTGCTCATTTGATAAGCCCTATTCTTCGAGGCGCGGGCATCACTTCGGCCAATTTGATCACGGTGATTTCTGTATTTGTGGCCTTTTCCCTGATTTCTTTTCTTCACATTGTGATCGGCGAATTGATGCCCAAGTCGCTGGCCATTCGTCAGTCAGAAAAAATTTCTCTTTGGACGGCTGTGCCTTTATACGCTTTTTATTGGTTAATGTATCCTGCTATCCTGCTGCTCAATAGTTGTTCTAATTTTTTGCTGAAATTGACAAAGCTTAGCGCATTTCATCCACAAGAGCATTTTTATTCAACCGAAGAAATCAAGCTGATTTTAAGCGCCAATCATTTGCACGGCGAATTATCAAAAGAACAGGTGAGTATGCTTGAGCACACCCTTGATTTCGCTGAACTTCGAGTAACGGAAGTGATGCGACCAAAGGAAGAAATGATCCAGCTGAATGTTTCTGACTCCCTGGAAGACACCATGGACATCATCATGAAATATCGATACAGCCGTTATCCGGTCTATGATCCAAAAGAGGATGCCATCATTGGCATTATTCATGTCAAAGACTTGTTTTCCACCCTTTACCATCAGGGTGAATTGAAAGATTTAAGCGCTCTCATTCGCCCGGTTTTAAAAATTTCCCGTCGCTTGCCTGTCTCTGAGTTATTACAGAAATTTCGCGAAGAAGTGCCTCATTTCGCTTTGATTTATAATCGTCGAGGCAGTCTCATCGGCTTTGTCACCCTCGATAATCTCTTGCAGGTACTCATTGGCCGTATCAAGGATGAGTTTCACTTAACGCAGGAAGACTGGGTTAAAAATCCCGATGGCAGCATCAGTATTAAAGGGGACTGTTCGGTGTATTCACTGGAGCGGGCATTGGATGAAGACATTGAACTCAGTGAGGAGGAAGAGGACATTGATACCGTATATGGCTTAATCACTCATCGTTTAGGCGCTCTTCCCAAGCAGGGGCAGCGGGTAGAGTTTAAGGAATTTTCAGTCGTCATCAATAAAGTGCAAGGCTCAAGGATTCGCTCCATGGTGGTTTATCCGAAAAAGAGTTGACTTTAAAGTTCATTTTTTCATTGTGAAAATTCAAAAAGATGAAGAAGGAGAATCAATGTTTACGAAATCCTCCTCTATATCCTTCTTCTTTTTTATAGGTACTGATATAGGTACTGACTTGGAGGTTTGCACAGGAGATTGCCCAAAATTCTCCTCAAAACCTTTTACCGTTAAATCTGAGGAAGAGTTGAGTCTGCTTAAAGAAGGAGAGACCTCAGGCATTTGGCCTATTTCAGAATCTATAGGTTCAAAATCTTCAATATCCGAAGTAATCTTAGGTTGCTTCGATTCAGCTGTCTTATTACTGAAAAAGGAGATGGCTTTTCCAATTCCTGCTTTGATCCCAACGAGCAGGGAGCTGCCGGCAATGGCAGTGAAAGCGGCACCAATCACCGCAGGCACTTCCAGGCTCAGTTTAGCGGCGATAAAGGTGACTGGATAACTCAGCGCCTTAATGGCAGGAGCAAGAAAGCCTGCGGCCCCTGGACCTGCCAAGGCCAGTAAGGCAGGAGCGGCAAAGATAGCCAGAGCGGCATAGGCAGCAACGGAAACGACAGCGCTTAAAACACCTAGCGCTGGATGAACACGCCAGGCGGCTTTAAAGCTTGTGATGGGGGAGGTAACCGTTCGCACCAGTAAGGAAAGCCCTTTGAATGCTCCTTGTAAACCGTATAAGGCCAGTAATGCGGTACTGCGTAAATATTGCAAGGCAGGATGGGTGGGAGCGGTGGCTAAAAGGGCATTTTTGGCGTAGCTAGCCGTTTCTGAGAGTGCATTTAATAAAAATTCTGTCGGCAGTTTGATGAGATTGATCAAAGGATTAAATAAAAAACCCAAGGTGGCAAAATAAAGCACCTTTTGTCCTGCACCTTTCTCCTTGGGCCAACCCATAAAATAATGGCCAAAATGCCGTTTTTTTCGCTTTTCTTCATTTTCCAGAGGCATGTAAGTGTCTTGCCAGGCCTTTTTCAAGAAAGCGCCCAAGCCGCTGTCGACTCTTGTTGCATGAGTCGTATTTTTAAGAGCATTTGCTGAGCGATAAACCGGGTTATGCGATTCTTTCAGTAAATTGTCCCGATTAATCTCACCGGCTCTACCATCGTTTATCATTTGCCTAAGCGTTAAGATATTGCTTGCAGTATGATAGCCGCAGGAAACAGGATCGAAGAAAGACTGGGTTCCTAAGGCCATGTAGTCAGCCTCTACTTGGTCGGTTGGATCAGGATCAGTCTCATTTGTAGTATTTATTGTGACTTTGGCTGAATAACGAGGGATAAGTGAGCGAAAGAGGCTGAGAATCACAGTGCCTATGCGACTGCCAGAAGGCTTATGAAAAAACTTATCTGGATCGCTTGTTTTAGGGTCAAAGATTTGAAGTCCGCCTTCACTTATAGGAGGTTGATATGCTGTAACGATATGACCTTCGGTAACGCCATCGCCTTTTATACCAGCAAGAATATGGCAGTTGTCCAGATTTCCATACTGAGTTTGTAAGGAGGTCATTAAGTCTTTATATCTATTGCTATCAAAGGGATGTAATACGACAATGGTGTTACCTTTTTTATAGCAAGAAAAGGAGTTAAATGGGTGATCAAAATCACCTCCGCCATGCAAGGGAATGTCTTTGTCGACATTCTCTGCAGGTAATTGACTCTCCAATGTATCTTTAAAAGCAGTATCGCTTAATACCGCATATCCAGTCATTTCATTAAACCCTAATTCATTGTTAATTAATGTTATAATAACAGAACAAAATTAAGACAACATTACGCATACAGTCTGGCCATGCCAATAAAAATCACTCAAGCGAAAAATTGCGACAAAGCCGATTTTTTTGATAATTGATCAAATATTAGATTAATTTGTTCTGTAAAAAAATAGAAAGATCAATATTTATTCTATACTAAAAATTAATATACATATGTGTAATGACTATGACAAAAGAGAAACGGTTACTACAGAAAGAATTGCCACGCTTGAATTATCTCTGGATTGGTTCACCGAAAATGAAGAGCAGTTATGAGGGAGCAGTTTTAGCGTCTGATGTGGAAAACGTCATAGAAATGGCAAAAAACTGTAATAATCCAGTTTGTTATTATTGCTTAGACGAATATAAAGACTTTTATGAAAATTTATTCGAAGAGCAAGGAGTCGATATCACTGTTGTCTCTGTCGATGCCTATCTTGAAGAGATGAGCTTGCATGAGGATGAGGAGTTTCGTCAATATGCCGAGCAGATGTTGGCAATGAAGCATGAACTCCTTAACCCGCCACGCGACAGAATTATTGATAGGGTCTCGTTTAAGGATGCCTTTTCCTTACTTTTACTGGCAACTCAAGGTAATTACACACTCGATACGAATGTAAAAATCATTGATGGTATAGAAGATAAAGTCACATTTGATGCTTATGATGCGTTTAAAATGCCTTATGTTAATTTGCAGCATGGCATAAATCCTGACTGTTGGATGATGTATGCTTCACCTCAAGCTTTGGAAGAACCCAAAAAAATGCTGGATTATTATTTATCAAATTGGGATAAAGTGCAGGAAATGATACGTGGCAATGAGAGAGATATTGATCATATATATAAATACCATAGGCACATTACGACATTAATGATTGGCTCGGTATATGAGGTATTATGCGGAGACAATAGAAGAATTGACCCAAATAAGTACGATAAAGATTGGGAATTTTCATTCGTTCGCCTGGATTCTTTACGTCCAAAAAACCCCGAGAGGCTACCTGTTGAAAAACACTATGCAAATTCGCATAAACCATGGCACGAATGCCTTAAAAATATTGAAAACGATTTCACTATTATTCAAAGTGAGAATGCTGCATACAAGAAATATAAGATAAGAAACGAGCTTATTGAAACTTTTCGCGGTATGTTGGAGAAGGAAAAAGAGAGAGCTCTACGAGGTTCCGTTCCAGATATGCATACCATTAAATTATTAGATGATGCATTAAAAAAAATCATATTTGTCGATCAGCATGCGAGAATATTGCGTGAAGTTTCTTCAGACTATAAATCAAAGAATAAAAAGAAACAAAAATATGCAAATGAAATTTTTAAGTGTATAGATAAAATGTATTCGATATGTGAGCAGTCACTATATTTCAAGGAGGTCATTGAACAATCCAGTCTTGAAGACATCATTAGGAACATTAAAGATATTCTGGAAGAAGCATGTGCTTACCATCATGACAAACATTCTTTCTTTAAAGAAGGCGTGAGTCGTTTCGAGAATTGCAAGGCATTACTTCAAGAACTCACTCTCAAAGAGGATTCAGAAAATATCGATGAGTACAGCTATTCTCAGTAACATGAGTCAGTAAGCTATAAGAGGTTAAGCAATAAAGCACCGCGCTATAGTGATATTAATAAATGCGCGTTCTACTGATCTAGAACGTGAGTCCCACAGTGTATGCTCATTTTTTCTTATGACAGGATTCACAGGGCTGGTTTTTGATTTTTAAATTGATAGTAGGCAGTTTATTAGCATCTTTGCCTGAGCTGGGTTTTAAGAAGGAAGCCGTGGTTTTCTCAGGAAGGTATCCGGCGTTTTTTATGGCTTTATTGATTAATTTTGGATCAGGATTTTTATTTGCTTTCATTAAAATAGTGACTTGGTGAGTTTCATCGCGAAATTTCACCTTTTCTACATTGGGTAGTTTGGTTAAATTGGCTATTAAGTCTTTTATACAATGTTGGCAATCAACACCTTGTATGTTTATGTTTACTAACTTTTGATTTGTTGCCAGGCAGATAGAAGCATAAAACAGGGCCAACACTATCAGTAGTACTCTTTTCATAATTCAATCCTTTATGCGTAACATGAGTGATTAATCAAAGACCGGGTGATTAACTAAACGGCAATCCCATAATCTAATAAAACCATATTTCCATATGGTTGTCATCAAATATGACAGGTGATGAAAATTAGGTAGTTAACAATTGATATACCACTCTAAAAGATTAAAATGGATACAGTAACTTAGGTTATGTCCGTAAACTGCTGTAAATTCAGGTTGACTTTTTAGGAGTGGAGTCATCGCTAAAATTCGGTACTATTGAGTTGTGAAAAACAATAACTATCGAAGGAGATTAGCGATGACGGATTACAATATTACAGTTGGAAAGGAATTGCTTCCAGAACTTTTATCAAGCCAGGATGGGCTCGCAAAGCTTGTTGAAGGTGTATTGAATCAGGTATTGGAGGCACAGGTGTCAGAAAGTCTGGGAGCAGACAAGCATGAACGTTCAGGTGAACGTATAGGCTATCGTAACGGTTACCGTCCAAGACAACTATACACTCGTGTGGGACCAGTCACTCTTCAAGTGCCGCAGACACGTGATGGCTCTTTTTCTACCGATATTTTTAAGCGCTATCAACGCAGTGAGCAGGCTTTTGTATTGGCTCTGATGGAAATGGTTGTTAATGGCGTATCAACCAGAAAAGTTAATAACATTACTGAAGAACTTTGCGGTGCTAGTTTTTCAAAGTCAACCGTCAGTCAACTGTGTTCTGGTCTTGATGCAAGAGTCAGAGCCTTCAACGAGCGTCGGTTTGATGGTGACAACTACCCATTTATCATGGTTGATGCGATGTTTATCAAGTGTCGTGATGGTGACAGAGTCGTGTCTCGAGCAGCCTTGACCATCTCGGGTATCAGAAGTGATGGCTACCGTGAAATACTGGGCCTTCGCATTGGTGACACTGAGAGCTATGCTACATGGGATGAAGCGTTTAAATGGCTAAAATCTCGTGGGCTAAAAGGCGTGATGTATGTTGTGTCAGACCAGCATGCAGGGCTTGTGGAAGCGGCTAGAAAGCACTTTCAAGGTGCAACCTGGCAACGATGCCAAGTTCACTTGATGCGCAACATCCTCGGGCACTGCTCTGTCAGACACCGCAAAGATGTTGCTGAAAAGGCAAAGCTTGTTTTTCAGGCACCTGATATGGAAGAAGCCAGGCGTAGACGCGATGATTTTATTGATGCCTTTGAGAAAAAAGCACCAAAATCAGTTACCTGCCTTGAGGAGGCTTTTGACGATGCCATGGTAGTTATGGCGTTGCCGGAGAAATACAGGAAGCGACTTCGCACCACCAACATGCAAGAGCGAATTAACGAGGAAATCAGGCGCCGAGAACGAGTGATAAGGATATTTCCTAATGATGATTCTGCATGGCGGCTGATTGGCGCTTTATTAGCTGAACAAAACGAGCAGTGGCAATCAAGGCGTTATCTTAATATGGACGAATTTAATGACTGGCTGGCTGAGAATGAAGCCGGAAAGTCTAATGTTGTAGGGATGAATGCTTTGACTAAATAACGTACTAACTTGATAGGCTGAATTAATGGGAATTTACAGCACTTTTTGGACTTGACCGTAACTTAGATTAGGATTGTTCGAGATGAAAAAAATAATGATTTATTTTTTAATGCTTCTTGGTGCTCCCATAGTTGTATCTGCCAGTTTACCAAATTTAACACACGAAAAGGAACTTGCAGTGAATGTTCTTGAAAGAAACAAACAGAATGTTATTGAATTTTACGATCTAATGTTCAACAAAAATAAGCCAGCTCAAGCTATAGCTAAATATGTAGGGGATACATATATTCAACATAATCCACATGTGAAAGATGGTAAAGATGGTTTCATTGCAGGGCAAGATCACGAGTGCCTTTAAATTAAACTGATTATGTGATCTCATAGCTCCTTTATTTATAAAGGAGCAAAAATGTCATCATTAGTAGAATGTTTTTCAATAATTCGCGATCCACGTCAAGAAAGCAAAATTGATCATGAACTGATCGATATCCTTATTCTGTGTGTTTTAGCAGTTATTTGTGGAGCTGAAGGCTGGCAGGATATAGAAGAAGTTGGACATGCTCGTTTAAATTGGCTTCAAGAACGCGGTTTTTTTAAGAAAGGCATTCCAGTTGATGACACGATCGCCAGGATAGTGTCCAGTCTCAATCCAGAAGAATTACAAAGCTGCTTCATTAAATGGATGGCAGCAGTTGAAGAAGCAACCGACGGTAAAATTATAGCAGTTGATGGAAAAACCCTGCGTCATTCATATGACAAGAAAAAACGTAAGTCTGCGATTCACATGGTGAGTGCATATGCTGCTGAAAATGGCGTTGTTCTCGGTCAAAAAAAGACAGATGATAAATCAAATGAGATTACGGCTATCCCAGCTTTACTTGATTTATTGGATATCAAGGGTTGCATTGTGACCATTGATGCCATGGGTTGCCAAGAGAAAATTGCGGAAAAAATAGTTAACAAAGAAGCAGACTATGTACTGGCTGTAAAAGATAACCAAAAACAACTTCACGAAGAAATAATCGATTTTTTTGAAACATCTCGCCGATTTGAATTTAAGAATGTCCGGTATGATTATTTTGAGGAAGCTCATAAAGGCCATGGTCGTGTCGAGCTGCGCCGATATTGGATTAGCGACATGTTGGATACTATTAGCAATCCTGGACGATGGGCTTCTTTGCAAGGCATTGGAATGGTTGAATCAGAACGTTATATCGATGGTAAAACAACTTCTGAAACCCGATATTTTATTGTATCAATAGCTCCAGACGCTAAAATATTTGCTAATGCAGTTAGAAAGCATTGGGCTGTCGAGAATCAGTTACACTGGGTGCTCGATGTGTCATTTAGAGAAGACGATTCTAGAGTCAGGCGAGACAATGCCTCGGAAAATTTCGGTGTGTTTAGACATGTTGCAGTTAATGCGTTACGTAACGAAAAATCATGTAAAAAAGGGATAAAAGCCAAGCGGTACAAAGCAACCTTGCAATCTGATTATGCACAGAAAGTACTAAATGGTATTTTTTGAGCACTCATGCGTTTGCCCTGGGTTTCATTGAATATTTTAGGAGAATGGCAAAAGAGTATCCTGGTAAGAAAGTCACATTTAAGAAAATCATTGCAGAAAATAACTTTGTTGTTTTGCACTGCTTACAAGAATGGCCAAGAGATAAGAATTATGCTGGTATTGATATTTTCAGGTTATCTGAAAGTGGCAAAATTTTAGAGCATTGGGATGTTTTACAGGTCATCCCCCCTGGTTCTAAAAATGGAAACTCAATGTTTTAGGTGGTCTGAATTTTACAATGACGGTTATTGGGTAAAGATAACTTCCCTCAAACACAAAAAATGTCCCAGAAAAATAAGTATTCGAAAAAATTTAAGTTCGTTGTCCTCAAACCGTGATTGTTGTTTTATAAAGAAGTAAGAGGGCTGTTGATTTGTCAGCGTTGTTACCGCATTCTATTAATTAAAATAGTTAGTTAGGAAGAAAAATGTTTGGTTTTTTTAAAAGACACTTAAATAAGCACAGCTTATTGATTACCGATGCAACTATTGATGATTTATCACAGCTTCGAGACGTTTCTATTGCAACCTTCAAAGAAACTTATATTGATTATATTAAAACAAAGTCTGACTCAGAAATTGAAGCTGAACTGGAAGATATATATAACTTGGAAAAATTAAAAGAATGGATTATGAATACGAATCATCATTGTCTTGTGGTTCGAACAAAATCCCAACCTCAAAAAATAGTTGGTTATTCATTAATGGTTTTAGAAACCCCGCAAGCAAAACTTAGTAAAATCTATCTCTTACGAGCATATCAAGGTAAAGGCTTGGGGCAGGTTTTACTTGAGGCTAATTATGATTGTCTTCGAGCAAATCCAGAAATAGAGTCATTGAGTCTCGAGGTTTGGGAGAAAAATCAGGCAGCCAAAAAATTCTATAAACGAATGGGATTCCGAGAAACGGGTGATAAAACAGTCTATTCTGGATCAGATCCTCATAATCCATTTTATGACGAAGTGCTTGTCCGAGACAAAGTAAGTTTTACAATCACAAACTCCTAGGACAATTCATTTTTAGCTATTTTGGCTAGTAGGCGATGCAACAATCGATTAGGCAAAACTCTTCGGGCGAGGGCAAGCAAATAAGCACTGAGGGTTACTTTATAAACAGGCTTTGGCCTTTTTGACTCAATAGCATGCAGGACTTTTTTAAATACCGCTTCGGGTGTTTGAGTAAAAGCTGATTTTTTCTTTTTTTCCTTAAAATGAAGCAGCATGTTTTTGTATTGCGGGGCAAAAAAACTATTTTCAATATTAATAGCTTTTAGCGAGGTATCTATCACCGTATCACGAAAATTGCTTTCAATTGGACCTGGTTGAATGGATGAAACCCAAATATTAGATTGCTCAAGTTCCAGCCGTAAAGTGTCACTTAAGCCTTCAACAGCGTATTTTGAAGCATTATATGCGCCCCTAAAAGGCAAAGACACCAGGCCTAAAATGGAGGAAATATTAATGATTCGCCCGCTTCCCTGAGCGCGCATTACAGGAATGATTTGCCTGGTCAGTTCATGTAAACCAAAAACATTCGTTTGAAATACATGCAGCATTACATCTTGACCAATGTCTTCTAAAGCTCCAGCCTGACCAAATCCTGCATTGTTGATGAGTATATCAAGCTTTCCAGAAGTGTGTTCTAGTAATTTCTCTACCGCCTTCTTGATAGAAGATGAGTCACTCACGTCCATCTGCAAAGTATTAATTCCCAAGGCTTGAAGCCGCATGACATCCTGAGTTTTTCGACAACTGGCAATGACCTTAAAACCTTTCTCATGTAAGGCTTTTGTCAGGAAAAATCCAATTCCCGTCGAACATCCGCTGATAAATACTGTTTTACTCATAATAAAGTCTAACCCTTCTTAAACTGACCCGGCAGATGACTTTGCTGTTTTTTCATTTGTTATTCATCGCTCTAATCAAAAAGTAAAACCAATCACAACACCCAGTAGAAGAAAGAACAAACAAATTGCAAGTAGGGCGAAGAATCCATCATTGGATATTAATGATATACCAAAAGTCATAAATATTAATCCTGCTAAATTTGCGCTAAATGGGATCAACTCCATCACTGGGGTTGCTAAAACAATAAGTAAGCAGATGAGGCAAATCATCCATGTACTTGCTGTATTAACCAAAAAGGTTAAACGTTGCTTGAACAATTTATCAAGGTATAAAGCTGGCTTACGTAAATAGTTTACACTTTTAATTAATTGTTTCGAGCTTATCGACCAATTCTTTATCCAGCTTGGCAACCAGATATGTTCTCGCCACATTAAAACTTGAAGAATAATCAGCAATAAAATGAAACCAATTACCACGGGGACGCCTGGAATATCTGCTAGACCAGGAGCGGCTAAAATCATACCAAAAAAAAATAAAATTGGCCCAAAGGAACGTCTTCCAATTGCATTTAAAAGTAAACCAAAGGAGATTTTGTTATTTTTATTGGCCAGATTTTCAATTTTATTTAAAAGCTGCTCTAAACTCCCATGTGAACCAGAGGACACTCATTTCTCCTATACATATACTTTGTGGCATTTCCACTATGATAAATCTCAGCGGAAATGGTAAAATAAAGTTAAGCTTAAGATATAAAAGACAAGTACTAATATGGAGTCGATACCCATTCTTAGCAGCCTTTTTGTTCCTCTAAACAAAAGCCCAATGCAATAAATTGCAGTGATAATAATGCCAGAAAGAAGAGCCAGTGCTGCTGTGGTATCAATGGAATTGATTATTAGTCCTTGAGAAAACATGAGGTCGGCGGGTAAAATCAAAAAAACCATAATGAGATTACTGCCTAAAATATTAGAAATGGCCAAGGTATAGGATTTTATTCTTACAGCGGCTATCACCGTGCTTAATTCGGGTAGCGAAGTGACAAGTGCGAGCATAGTTACCCCTATAAAACTTGTTCCCAACCCACTTTTTACAGCTATCGCTTCAGCAATAAGAGTTATTAACAAGCCAAAAATTAAAATAACCAAAGCACTTAATGATATATACATGAACAACTTTTTTAATGAAAGCTTCATGTAGTTAGAAGGTGACTTTTTTGCTTTTCCCTTTGATGATTCGGGCATCTCAAAAGGACGCCAGGTCTCAGAGGTAGTAAATCTTTTGGTAATAAAAACAGAACTTAAATAAAGAAAAGCCATAAAAACACTGGCAAATCCTACATGAGAGATAAAGCTAAAATCACCTATAAAATAAAAGACTAGTAAAATTGTAAGCATGATAATTGTAAACGCTTAATTAACCCCACTCTTCTCAGGCATTTCCAAAGCAGGTAAGCTGCGCATGTTTTCAAGTTCGGAAGGGTTTACATGAAAGGGCAGCAAAGCTTCGAGCTGTTCGATGGTTTCAGCATATTGGATGTTGGTCAGTGCGTATTTCAACCATGCGAAAGCATCAACCTGGTGTTGCTTACAGGTTTCGATGAGGGAATAGAGGATAGCACCTGCTTTGGCGCCCGTTTCGTTGCCATGAAAGAGCCAGTTTTTTCGTCCGATGACGAAAGGTTTAATGGAGCGCTCTGTTCGGTTGTTATCTATTTCGAGACGGCCATCGTCAAGGTATCGTTTGAGCGCAACCCAGTGCGTCAACAGGTAATGAACGGCTTTGCCCAATGGGCTTTTCGGTGGGATATTGATTTTTTTATCTTCAACAAAGTCTTTGAGTTCATCAAGAATAGGTTTGGCCTCTTTTTGTCTTGCCTGATAAATATCGTCTGGTGCAGCCTTTGCCTCTTTGAGGGAAGCTTCCAGCTGATAAAGCTCGGTAAAATAGGTCAAGACTTTATGGGCAATGCCTTTTTTCTTGCCGGCAAGTTTGACCACATCGACAAAATACCTTCTGGCGTGCGCCATACAGGCAACATGGGTAACATGGTCTTCTTTGTCTAAAGCGACATAACCACCATAACAGTCAGCATGCAGGTAGCCGCTGAAGTCGGAAAAGAAATCAGCCGGTATCTGGTGAGTGCGTGACGGATGGTACTGATAAACATAACAGCGTTTATCCGGTGGACCGCCAATGAATAGCCACATATAGGATTTTGATGTTGGCGGTTTGTTTTTCTGCTTGAGCACCTGCACGGGTGTTTCATCCGCATAAGCGATGTCATAATCGTGAATGGCCGCAACCATGAGTTTAACCAGCGGCGTTAATAAATCAGCGGCTTTTACCACCCAGTTGCAAAGCGTTGCTCTGGTAACGGGAATGCCCGCTTCTTTAAACATCGCCTCCTGGCGATAAAGCGGCATGTGGCGGTTAAACTTGGCATCAATCACTGCTGCCAGTAAACCAGACGATGCAATGCTTTGTGGAATAGGTTGTTTCGGCAGTTTGGCCGTTTGAATGGTTTCTTCACATGTCTTGCAAGCGTATTTTTTACGAACATGAACCACACGGAAGGTCATTTGCGGTACAACATCCAGTTGTTCTGAGATGTCGTCACCAATATGAGTTAACTCACAACCACAGTCGCAATGTTTTTCTTCATCGCTTAAGTCATGAATCTGCTCAACATAGGGTAATGACTTGGGCAGTGCTTTGCGGCCTGTGCCTTTTTTAGCACGGGTATAGGTAATGGTTTCAGTTTGAGAAGGCTCAACAGTCGATTCATCCTGTTCACTGGATGGCTCTGCTTCGTCAAATTGCAATGCCATTTGTTCCGGCACGACACCTTTTTCGCTTTTGCGGCCAAAGCGTGCATTACGGAATAAGTGCAGCTGGTGGCGAAGCGTTTCGATAGTGCTTTCCTGCTGAGCCAACAATGCCAACAAACGCGCATTTTCTTCGCGTAATTGCTCTACTGTTAAGTCAGATTGTTGTTTCATCGTTGGTATTATTTGTGTTGTTTTAATGGGCACTATTATACCAAAATAAGCATGCAATGTAACGGTTTAATTTAATAAAATCATGAAGTTAACTTAAAAATAATGCTTGAAATCAAGCATGGGAAATTCAGACATCAACTTAAATTCAAGCCCCGCCAACAACCAGTCCAACTGTTGGTGAGTAATGGCTTCAAGCTGGGTTGACGTCTTCTCCATCTTAAATTTTCCACGCTCTAAGCGCTTGTGATAAAGCACAAAACCATTCTTATCCCAAAACAAACACTTAACCCTGTCACGGCTACGATTATAAAAAACGTAAACAGAACCATCGTTCGCCGGCGATTCAAATTCCTCAATCACCATGGCAGCCAAGCCATTAATGGCTTTTCTGAAATCAACAGGTGTTGTTGCAACATAAATCGCTGTCGTTTCCGGTAAGCGCAACATTATAACGCCCCTGCAAACGTTAAAACTTCACGTAAAATGACTTTGTCGGTCTGACCGCTGATTCCAAGGCGTACACCATTTGGCAACATTAACTGAATGGCCGGCTCATAGGGCGTGTTTGCCGAAGTAGGTTCAACAGCTGACTTAACCGCTAGAAAATGAGGGGATGTTCTCTGCGCTTTTGAAGCTTTAGGACGAAGACGTCCTCGCCAATAACAAAACGCTGAATGACTTATGCCTTGCTGTTCACAGTAAACAGCTTGGGTTAAACCACTGACTTCCCATGAGTCATTATGAGATTGCCAAAATTCGCGTCGTGATCTTTTCGGATTGTCTGTCATGCTGATTTTCTCCGTTGTTAAAAATAAACGGAGTATCAAGGTTGGGAAGGAACTTTGCTAGGTGAGGTTAATTAAGCGCTTACTGATAATTAGAAATAAACCTTCAATTACTGGTGTCGGCTTGCGAGGAAAGGAAGTAAGTGTCTTTTGAGCAATTAAAATATCTGCAAGAACTAAAAGCGTCATTTGCAAGCTGATGCCACCAAACATATTATTAAGTGCTAATTGAGCATTGTTTGATGCAGCAGCTGTCATTGTGGTGACAACTTCAGGTAATTCTGTAATGACCGCTAAAAGGACAAATCCTAAAAAGGCCTTAGCAATTTTGGTTTTATCTGCAATGGCATCAACTAAATAAACTAAGAAAGTCCCAGCTATCCAAATAACAATGGTGAGTCCGAAAAATACACTCACACTAATGTATAAAGGAAGCTGTTGGAAATATGTAATTATTTCAGACATGTTTTGATGGCATAAGAAGTAATTGGCTTGACATAGTGCGTTCCTTACCTCAAGTTCTAACTGTTTTTTTAAATTAGTTGTACTTTCAAGAAAAGATAATAATTGATAGGGCTATTCAGTGATTTTTATCGCCTTGGCGTCCGTCGTTCAAAAAGGCCTATCGTAAATTCTCATTTTGTATCTCCCTATTCTCTCTCTGGACTAAATATAGTTATTTGCTGGGAATTAATCAATTTGATAGAAATTATTGTGCATTAGCTCAACATTCATACTTAACCTGAGCGTAACTGTCGCAAATGCGACCTAAATTTCATTCAGTTTTAATATAAATGCCTTACCATTTGTTTATATAATTTCGGGAGTGATTATGACACGAACAAATCGTTTTTTTAAAAAATCATCGAATGATAGGCGTATTTATAACAAGGTTTCCACGGAATTTAATTCAGATATAAAACACATCCAAAATTCTTATGCTGAAATACTCAATGACGAAAAAAATATCCGTCTATTGAATGAAATGGAAGAGCTAAACAATAAAATGGACGAGCTTTCTGAGAATTTTTTCAAAAAAGATGAAAAGGATGTCATGAAAGATATTTGTGTATTAAAAACAAACATCCTGCAATTAAAAACTAAGTGCATGATACAATATCTTTTATCTCATAATGATGAGTATGGATTAGAAGATTATAATCGTGTGGCAACAAGTTTGCATAACCCTTTGGAAGAGCTGAGCTCCAGGATTTTTCCCATTAAATGGGGTGAATTTAATCTGGACAGTGACACATATATTGCAATAAATTATGGGTTATTTGAAGAGGGATATTCTATATTACGTGCTAGATATGATGCATGCGTTATAGCATTTTCCATAGGTGATCTCTTCGATGACTGGAGTTATGATGAAGATGATAGCTCGGATAACAGCGTAGCATTACAGGTTTAAGGCCGGTACATATCCCTGATTTTCCCGGCAAAATAAGCTTTGAATTTATCTTGGCTTTTTGTGGAAAAATATAGAAATGGTTAGATTCTCTGCACTTATCTTTTATCGGCTGCCGTCATCATTTTTGCAACCAGACTGAAATACAGTATAATGCCTTACCCAAGCATTGAGAAGGCATCATGACAGTAAGCCCTTGGTATTTTTCATCGATTCTATCACTTTTTCTATATGGTTTTTGGGGATATTGGGGAGCAAGAGCCAGTCATATCATCCAGCCACTCTCCATCGCTTTTTATTCAAGTCTTGGTGTTTTATTAGCTGGCGCTGTAGCATTATTTCTTTTAGATTTTAAACCGGAATTTTGTATTAAAGGGAGTGTATACGGGCTTTTAAATGGACTGGCAAATGGATTAGGTTGTCTTTTTTTTATTATTGCTCTACGAAATGGTCCAGCCATGCCCGTCATATTAATCACTTCCATGTACCCTTTGATTACCCTTTTTTTATCGGTCATTTTTCTTAAACAAAGCATCACACCTAAACAAATTGTTGGTATGTTTTTTGCCATTTTAGCTTTAATTTTCTTATCCTTAGAATAAGTTATGATTTCTCATAAATTTAAGGGTAAACATAGGTATTTCATGAGATAATATGGTTTTTCATCTTCAGGGTACAATGAAAACCGCTTGATCGATGGTGCCGCTTTGGTATGCACTCTGATGGTAAGCTCTGCTACCTTTATTCATTCGTATTTAAAAAATAAAAAACGCACAGGAACTGTCATGAGCAAACCTCTGCAAATTATCCGATTAAAAGGGAAAGATATACTTCCTTATATTTCCGATCTGGCAACATTACGTATCAAAGTTTTCAAAGAATATCCATACCTGTATGAAGGTGATGTTCACTATGAACAAAACTATTTACAAACCTATGTGACCTGTCCTGAAAGCATTATGGTATTGGTATTGGATCAAAAACAGGTTGGTCAAGTCCAAAAAGTGCTGTAAATTCCCATTAATTCAGCCTATCAAGTTAGTACGTTATTTAGTCAAAGCATTCATCCCTACAACATTAGACTTTCCGGCTTCATTCTCAGCCAGCCAGTCATTAAATTCGTCCATATTAAGATAACGCCTTGATTGCCACTGCTCGTTTTGTTCAGCTAATAAAGCGCCAATCAGCCGCCATGCAGAATCATCATTAGGAAATATCCTTATCACTCGTTCTCGGCGCCTGATTTCCTCGTTAATTCGCTCTTGCATGTTGGTGGTGCGAAGTCGCTTCCTGTATTTCTCCGGCAACGCCATAACTACCATGGCATCGTCAAAAGCCTCCTCAAGGCAGGTAACTGATTTTGGTGCTTTTTTCTCAAAGGCATCAATAAAATCATCGCGTCTACGCCTGGCTTCTTCCATATCAGGTGCCTGAAAAACAAGCTTTGCCTTTTCAGCAACATCTTTGCGGTGTCTGACAGAGCAGTGCCCGAGGATGTTGCGCATCAAGTGAACTTGGCATCGTTGCCAGGTTGCACCTTGAAAGTGCTTTCTAGCCGCTTCCACAAGCCCTGCATGCTGGTCTGACACAACATACATCACGCCTTTTAGCCCACGAGATTTTAGCCATTTAAACGCTTCATCCCATGTAGCATAGCTCTCAGTGTCACCAATGCGAAGGCCCAGTATTTCACGGTAGCCATCACTTCTGATACCCGAGATGGTCAAGGCTGCTCGAGACACGACTCTGTCACCATCACGACACTTGATAAACATCGCATCAACCATGATAAATGGGTAGTTGTCACCATCAAACCGACGCTCGTTGAAGGCTCTGACTCTTGCATCAAGACCAGAACACAGTTGACTGACGGTTGACTTTGAAAAACTAGCACCGCAAAGTTCTTCAGTAATGTTATTAACTTTTCTGGTTGATACGCCATTAACAACCATTTCCATCAGAGCCAATACAAAAGCCTGCTCACTGCGTTGATAGCGCTTAAAAATATCGGTAGAAAAAGAGCCATCACGTGTCTGCGGCACTTGAAGAGTGACTGGTCCCACACGAGTGTATAGTTGTCTTGGACGGTAACCGTTACGATAGCCTATACGTTCACCTGAACGTTCATGCTTGTCTGCTCCCAGACTTTCTGACACCTGTGCCTCCAATACCTGATTCAATACACCTTCAACAAGCTTTGCGAGCCCATCCTGGCTTGATAAAAGTTCTGGAAGCAATTCCTTTCCAACTGTAATATTGTAATCCGTCATCGCTAATCTCCTTCGATAGTTATTGTTTTTCACAACTCAATAGTACCGAATTTTAGCGATGACTCCACTCCTAAAAAGTCAACCTGAATTTACAGCAGTTTACGGACATAACCAACAGGTTGTAGGGGCATCTACGGCTATTCCATTAGAATTTGAAACGGAAGAATGCCAGGCTCCCTTTATTGCACATGGGATGAACATCAAAGATATTTTTTATTTTGGCGAGTCGGTTTTATTACCGGCTTATCGTGGCCAAAATATCTATCGTCGTTTTTTTCAGAAACGTGAAGAGGCCGCCAGGGAATATGGAAGCCGAATAGCGGCATTTTGCGCGGTCGAACGTGCGGAAGATGACCCGCGACAGCCTGAAGGATATGTTCCTTTAGATCAGGTATGGCAATATTTCGGCTATCAAAAACATCCCGAGTTACGTGCTTATTATCAATGGCGAGAAATCGGAGAGAAAGAGATGAGCGCAAAGCCTCTGGTGTTCTGGCTTAAAAAACTGGATTAATTCAGCATCTTTTCTCGACTTTTGCTCGATGCCTCTCTGGCCAGTAAAGCGCGAAACACCGAGACATAACTCCAGGTCAAGGAGTGAGCTCCTTGCGGTAGACCGGTAAAAAGATTGATTTGCTCGGCGATGTTCATGTTTGGAGCATAACGCTTGATAAGAGATAAATATTCATCACCTTCCTGTATATAGTTTTCTATTAGAGCCTGATGTTTTGCTGTTAGGGGTAAGCTGTTGGCAAGGGTATAATAATACTCTGCCATTGCTGCAGTCAGAAGAAACCAGGGATTGCCGAGGCCATCATTGTGATAGCCATCATAAGTATCCCCAGGATAACGGCCAAAGAGCAAAGCGCCTTGATGTTGCTGATTGATGGGAAAGAGCATCTGAAATTGCTCTTTCAAAGCGGCCACGGTGTTTTTAATGTAAGTATTGCCAGGAGTAAACACGCTATCTTCGGTAGAACCCATCAATACGGCCAAGAGTACTGCAGAATCCAGTTCAAGCGTTTTTTGCGGGCCAGGATGAGGAGGAAGGGTTGCTTGAATGATGCCTTTGGTTTCGTCTAAGTGTTGCATCAGTCTTTTTTCAAGCCATCCAGACTGGAATTCATAATACTCAGCGGCTGGGATGTCGTTTAACTGCCTGGCAAGCTTTGCTCCTTCAAGGAGCGCTTTTCTTTGTATCATTGCTGTAAAAAAATGATGGCCATAAACTTCTTCCCAGAGATCAAAATTCTCCTCTTGCCAATGATGGGCTGTGTATTCAAGGTCTTTTTTAATCACGCCCATGGATACTGGCTCAAGACTGGCAGAGTATAAATGTTCTTTCACATAATCGATTTGTTTTTCTTTCAACAGTTCTTTGGCAAAACGAATCAGTGTGAGGGCTCGAAGTGCTGCCCCATCGTTTTGCGGTCTTCCCCAGGGGCCATCGTAGGGTCGTCCATCCAAATAAAATTTGGGCTCACCCAGAATATCCTGACCTGGAAGTGTATCTGTTTGCCGTTGTGTTTTTTCCACCCATTGAACATAATTAAGCAGTCTGTTTTTATCCTCAGTATGATGTGAGACTTCATACCAGCTTTCAACCAGGTCCATGGCAATGGCGGAGTCACGTATCCAGTCATAATAATAATCCGGATTCTGCTTCGAAGGCGATGCAACGATGGCGCCACTATCCTTTATGTTGGCAAGAAAATTCAATTTCAATTGACGGATTTCAGCAGGGGTAAATACGTCAGCTGTCGCTATGGACAACCATAACAACATGAATAGCGCTAAAATCCTTTGCATCATTTCTCCTGATGTTTTTGATAAGATGAGTGATAAGACCGAATCATTGAACGAAAGATATTATCCGAAATTGTCAATGGAGGCTATATGGATTTATCAAAAGGACGGCGGATAAACATTTTTCGCTCATCAACAGCAGCGAAATAATCTGCTGTTGATGTTTTAGAGTCTGTTTAAAATCTCTAATCTTGGTAAAAGAATTTAACAGGCTCTAAGAGTGTCAGAATTTACTCCACAATAAAATACTGGGGGCTATATTCATAACAATGCAAGGTTACCACATGATCCCCCAAGCGTACTCGATACTCCCCCACGTTTACATCAACCAGAGCCGGGTTTGTTTCATCGTAGCATACTCGGTTCGTTCCGCTTATGGTTAAATAGTAATAATCACGTGTGTTAACAACCGTGGTGGTGGGAACATATACACCCTGTATTTCATGAACCACAACCGGCTCTCCAGTTATTACAACTTTATCCGCCGCTGAAATGTTCAAGCTGAACAATAAGCAGGAAAAAGCGATGGTGGTTAATAAAAAAGGTTTCATTGTCTTATCCTCCATGTAAACCATCCGATTGGCGGTTTTTTTGATTGATTACCTCCTTTTTCCTGATGATTAAGTACTAATCTAAATATAGCTGATGTCAGGGATGAGGGTATTTTTTTCACCTTTTTGATAAAAAAATAAAGACGAAATCTGAATATGGATAAATTGACTTAACGTGCTTTTTTATTTTGCGGCTTTGCTCTTGAAAAATTCGTAGATCTTAGTAATGACAAGGTTTTTCGCGAATTTAAATGCTCTTTAAAATTTTGTCCATATGCCCTGTGGATAACTTTGTTAGGAGGTTTGGTCTATCCATAATCCATGCTGCCTGTGCCAGTCTTCAATGGACATGGGGGGATATTCGGCGTAATGAATATCATGTTTTCCTTCTGGTATTTCACACCAATTGGCGGCGGAATCCAACATCATATGAATTTTTTCAGGCGGTTTGGGCAGCGCTGTATCAATGGCAGAAGCAAAAGGGTGAATCAATTCTGGCCATTCGGGATCAAAAACCCAGAGGCAACTTGCACAGTTTCGGCAAAAATGCCGCTCTCCCGAGCTTATTTTGGTTTTTCCTTCTTCTCTAAGGATAGCCTGATAGATGGAGACAAATTTCTTGCCTTTCACCTTTAAGCTGTCAGCAACGGCCATGATATTGATGGCATAACCTCCTCCACCTGCGGTTTTACGACAAATGGAACAATAACAGCGCATAAATGGATAAGGAGAGTGACTCTCACATTCAAACCGTACGGCCTGACAGTGGCATGATCCTTTTAATTTCATCTTAATTTCCTTAACCTTTGATACATGCTAATGGTTTGAGAAAAGCAACTCTCTGAGCAAGACCAGCCAGCTCAGTTGCTCTGACAACTTCTTCAATATCTTTATACGCTCCCGGAGCCTCTTCTGCAACTCCACGCATGGAATGGCTGCAAATATAAATTCCCTGATTTTCGAGTTCATGAATCAGTTCCTTACCGCGCCATTTTTTTAGAGCCTGCCTTCGGCTCATCTGTCGACCTGCACCATGACAGGCTGAGGCAAAGGCATGATTTAACTCTGGAGAATTGCCGGCTAAAATATAGGATCCTGTTCCCATGCTTCCACCAATACATACCGGCTGACCGGCTTTTTTATAACGTTTTGGTAAGGCGGGATGTTCCGGTCCAAATGCTCGTGTTGCTCCTTTACGATGAATATAAATCTCTTTTTCTTGCCCATGGATTTGATGTTTTTCCCGTTTACAGGTGTTATGCGATACGTCAAACAAGGTTTCAATCTGCGTCTCGGGGATGAGTCTTGCGAAAGCCTGGCGGGTTAAATGGCTAATGATTTGTCGGTTGGCAAGTGCACAATTAATGCCGGCAGACATTGCTCCCAGATATCGCTCTCCTTCCTTTGAAAGTATGGGAGCACAGGCGAGTTCACGATCAGGTAAATGAATTCCCAGTTGTTTGGCTGCCTTGGCCAAAGATAACAAATAATCCGTTCCTATTTGATGGCCTAGACCACGAGAACCACAATGGATTGAAACAAGGATTTGATTTTCCGCAAGCCCGAACATTTTGGCAATGTCTTTCTGATAAATGGTTTTGACCAGTTGGATTTCCAGATAATGATTTCCAGAACCCAAGGTACCCATTTCTTTTAACTGGCGTTTTTTGGCTAAATCTGAAACATACTCAGGGTGTGCTCCTTGCATGCAACCTTTTTCCTCAATATAGGGCAAGTCTTCCTTATCGCCATAACCTTTATCTATAGCCCATTCAGCACCGCCTCGCATGACTTCATCCAATTGGGAGACGGTTAGATGTAGCTTTCTTTGCGAACCCACGCCAGAGGGGACAGTGGCAAATAATTCTTCAGCAAGAGGCTGGAGGTTGGATAGTATATCTTCTTTAAAGAGGTTGGTTCGCAGGCAACGAATGCCACATGAAATATCAAAACCGACTCCGCCTGCGGAAATAATACCGCCTTGTTCAGCATCAAAAGCGGCAACGCCTCCAATGGGAAAGCCATAACCCCAATGAGCATCAGGCATGGTCATGGCAACTCCCACAAGCCCAGGGAGTTGTGAGACGTTAATGATTTGTTCTCGTACTTTTTCATCCATGGCAGAAATTAAAACTTTACTGCCATACATCCGCACTGAATCCAAAGCTTCAAGCGGTGCCCAGCGATATTCATCGATTTGTTTTACTGTCGTCATATCCATAGCTCTGTCCTGTTTAAGCCGTGTCGTCATGAGATTTCCCGGCTCTATGTTTAAGCTAAAATCATCTCCATTTTCGCTTCCGCCCTATACATCCACCACGCATTGCGCAATCCATTGTTTGTTTTTCTGTTTGACCGATAACATTGTTAACGTTGCTCCTTTCACCTCAATACCTCGCGCGATGCCATCTCGCCACCTCTCTCCCCAGGCCCTGCCTTTCCATAGGTGATTTACTCGTTGCAGTTCGAAACGACTAAATACCAGATTTTCTGCTTGTGATTTTGCCACCAGCAAGTTAAGCCAGGTCACAAAAGCCAATTCCAAATCTTTTTCCTTAAATTCCAGTTCAACACACGAATGTCCATGCACTGACGACAAAGCGGCGGTCAATGCAAACATGGCTTCTGCCGCATCTATAAAACATTCTTCCACCGATGCGCCATACCCAATGATGCCGATATCGGCATCATGGTCAAAATAATTATTATCCGATGTCATCACTCTATCTAAAAAAGTCTTTTTTTAATTATAAGTAAGTCACATTCAAAATGTGGGATTTTAATAGAATCAGGCAATTAAATTGTCCTTGTTTTTATTAATATGAATAACATTTAATCTTTTCTTAAGCTCAAAGTGTTAATTTATTTTGTATATTGAATAATTATAGAGCTTTATATGATTAATAACGATGAAATGCATAAATTACTGGAATCAGATAAGACCGAGAAAAAAACATTCCTGTCTTCTTTGTTTCAATTTTTCAGTGAAATAAAGAAGATAGAGGAACCTGATTTTTCGCAGCAGTTAAGGGATTCTTACATGGCATTCGAGGTGAAAGAAGGATTTACTGAGCGATTTGTTACAAAAGCAGAAGATGGTGATTATCAAGGCGTTGTTCTTGAAAACGATCCCGATAAGCTTAAAGAAGAGGTATTATATCTTTATATTGTAACTTTGGATGGCCAGATTTGGTTTGCTCCTCAGTTTCAGAAAGGTGTAAAATTAACCCATGGAGGACTGGCCAGAAAAGCTCTGGCTGTAGAGGATGGGAAAACTCCCGCTGTGCTGGCTGCAGGAACGGTATTAAAAACGCAAGAGAAAAAAGAAAATTTAAAAGAGCAAAAAAATCTCTTTTTTAATCTTGCCAGCGGTCATTTTGAGCCGGAGGTCATCGGCTATACTTCTGTTTTGGAGGTATTGGCAGAGACATTGGCAGATGATTATTCTCTCTTTATTCAAGTCGGCTACGCTCATACGCATTATAAATCCATGGATTATCGGTATTGTGAGCCAGTGATTTTGCAGAATGTCATGGAAAATAAGACATTGAAACTTAATTTGTTGCAATACATACATGCTCACGACTCTGAACACCCTGGAGTGAGAGTTGCTTCTAAAATTTTCTCAAGCATGAATGTGGCTGGCAAAGAGTATGAAGAAGAGCCTGTTCCTTTGAGCGAAAAAGAGTTGCAAACTTTGTTCAATGACCATGAACTGGCCGATTTGATAAGAGATAAACTTCAGTTCTGCCCTGATGAGGTCCAGGAATATTACAAGCAGCAGTCTTCTGCTTCCTCGCTTTCCTTTTCAGGATGACAAATTCGAAAGTTATTTATAAGATGATGATCATTTTACCTAATAATGCAGACAGGGATGAGGTCATATTTTTTCGTAAGTACTTTTATAATCATACTGCTATTGAGCTCATGCGCCAAATTTATTGCACGACAGATTCAGCAAGCAGAAAATCAGGCCGATAAAGTTTATCCTCCGGTCAAAACCCTCTATCCGGAATTAAAAAATCAGTAGACGTAAAACTTGAACGATATAAGTCTGTCCAGACAAGACCTCATCAACGTGATGATATGGCTGTGGCAATTGCCATTTCCGGTGGCGGATATCGCGCAGCCAATCTGGCCTTAGGTGTATTGCTTGGGCTTGAAAAAATTAAAGGCCAGGGTTTAAAAGGAAATTTATTGCAGGAAGTTGATTATTTTTCAACCGTCTCTGCGGGAGGATTAGCGGTTGGTTTTTATTTAACAAAGCTGCATAATTATTTGCAGTCAAAGCGAAATCCACCATTTTCATTGCAAAAAGCGGTCGACAGCATGTTTTGGCTTGAGAAGGAGAAAGCCAATCCTTTGCGTGTCGATTTAATGGATTATTTATACACCAGTAATAAACAAGGCCTGACCATTGAGCGCATATTAAATGATACGCTTCTTTACACTCCTGAAGGCGGTTTGGCTGAAAAGGATATCTTCATTTCCCAGAAATCAGCCAGAGCAGTGCAACTACCCTATTGGGTGACCAACAGCACCATTTATCAAAATGCAGCGATTTTCCCCTTTACTCCTGATGTATTGGCCACTTATCGAGTGCGAGGCTTTTACCATAGACAACAAGATTATATATTCAGAGGCTCTTTAACTAACCCTGATTATGCTTTTTCAATGCCTGTGTCGGTTGGATTAATGGCAAGCATGAGTGTGCCATTTGCCGTGCCTTCTACAACTTTGATTAGCGAGGCATGCGGAAAGGAATGCTATTTAACGTGAATTCGATATAACTGGTCAAACGACAGCCATGAATGTTTTTTCAATATTCAAGGAAGGTTTCTTTGGCTTAAGTGCATAAGCTGCCAAACCAGCCAAGATATTGACCATAAAATTAAAGACAGAACGATGCCTTGAGTGTTCGATATTTGAAATATTTTTTAATTGGTCAATAACAGATTCAACAATGGCTCTTTTTCTCAACAGGACTTTGTCAAAGGCATCGAGCACTTTTTGCTTCATATTTTTTCTGACTTTGGTCAGTAGTTGCAAGCCTCTTTCAGCAAGTTTCTCGGTCAGATTTTGGGAAATATATCCCTTATCTCCAATCATTTTACCCAACAGATTTTTACTTAAATCGGGCACAACCGTTCGGTCATCTGTTCGGCTTGAGGTTATTTTAAAAGCCATTAGCTCACCTTTATCATTGGCCACCAAATGAAGTTTAAAACCAAAATACCATCCCATAGTTGATTTGGACTTCTCCGCTAACCCCTTAAATGTTTTATTCTGTTGCGCTCTTTTAACGTGGCAGACCTCAATAGGGGTTGAGTCTACGAAATAAATGCCAGTTAGAGTCTTTGATTGATTGTGGCAAAATGCCGTTAATGGCACTATACAAGATGGCATCAGCTCAGTCATTCTGCTATAGCTGACCAGTTTTGGGAAATAGGGACGTAAATCTTTCTGCAAAACATAAGAATAATAGCTTTTGAAGTTTCGATAATTGGATTGGTGGTAGTGTATCACTATCGTCATTATTTCGGACATAGACAGGCTACAGGGTTTCTTCCTGACTTTGCCTGAAATATTTATAAGTTGCTGCTCAAAGATTGGTAAAAACTTTTGACAAAAATCATCGACAATACAGAATAATTCGACTAACTTATCCATTCCAGGCCTCTTGTATCCTATTACTGTTCTTAGAAAAAACAAATAAGATCACAAAAGGTCTGGGTTTTCAATATATTTTCTCTTTGCAGGATAATCCTTAAACAGTTACATCGAATTCACGTTATTTACAATTATATGATGGGGGCATCGCTGATAATCTTGGCGTTTTCACCGCCTTAAATTTGTTATCCCAGGACAAGGCCAGGATCAAACTGTTAATGGTCATTGATTCGGGTAAAGATTTGTTGCAGCCTTTTTCCCAAAAAAGAGAGGCGCCAGAAGGCATGTCATTGGTAGTACGTTCTGCTACCATGACCATTGATTCTACCCGTAAATATCTTAAATCCAATTTAAATCTCATTGCTTATCGTACATTGTGTATGCGTGATGCAAGTCATGTGGTCGTTATTTACTTCAATCTGGAAAATTATCCGCGAACACAGAGCATCAGCAGTAAACTGACCATGACGCTTGCGGAGCAAAAACTGTTGATAGAAGTTGGCAAGGAGCTTGTAAAAAAAGAAAAGACTTTAAAACAATTTCTGGCAGAACTAAAGAAAAATGAATTGATGATAGGGGCATGTCAGCCAATACCGGAAAAAAACGAATCCCCGAATAAAGAATCCTTGCCGCCCAATAAAAAACTTAACGAAAAAATAAAGAAGAAAGGCTTGAAAGTTGTTTAATTTATCGATAGCCTGATTTTGAATCAATCAACATAGGACTTATATCATGCAACAAAAACTTGTTATTGGCTTATTTTCCTTAATGAGCATCACGGCTGCTATACCTGCTTTTGCCCAGGGAGAGGATTCCTGCTACATTGAATTTGCGGTATCTACACCTCCTGTTGAATTCAATCAAAGTGTTGCATTCAATGTGACCAATGATTATGGCTTCAGCAAATCCATTACCTTAAAAGGCGGCAGCGCCCCCCAAGTCATTGATAAGTTACTGTGTGTCGACGCTCCTTATACCATCAGCGCCAGTCAGTACTCCACACCGGCAAACCAACTTGCTCCAGGTATCGGGCAGTGCAGCTTAAGAGCTGGCAGTGTTATGCTGAATGCACCCTATAACAGCGTTTCGGTGGTTTTTCCTAATGATTTTGTGTGTAATTAATCTAAGTTCGATATAAAAGATATTAGTGCCAAAATGGCTTTGAATGAGGTGAATAGCTATTCTGTTCAACGAATTCAAAGCCATTTTGGCGCAATTAGCCGCATTTGGGAGAACATGCTCTGAATAAACGCCGCCCGCTTGCAGCCGTATTTTTAGCAGAAAAGACGAAGCTGCTAACATAAGTCATTGAGCCAAGGGCTTCACTTCACCGCCATACTGAGAAACTCGTTTGATCACTTTCCGTCCGTAAAAATAACGTGCAATGACATTAGTGACAAAGCGGTTTAGCAATTTTGGCCAAAACGGCATGGGCCGCAGGACATCGATGATGAGTACTGCACGATAATCATCGCTGTCATTTCTCACCTCATGAGGCCAGGAGTCATCAAATAAAACGGCCTCTCCCTCATGCCAGGTATAAGGCTGCTGATTGACGATAATCTGCGGCGGATTATTTTTGGGGATATGAATGCCTAAATGATAACGCAAATAGCCGAGATAGGGACCCTCGTGCAGGGGAATGGATTTTCCTGGTTCCAGGATGGAAAAGAAAGCCTGGGTTAAATGAGGAATGTTTTCCAGTAAATGACAAAGGGTCGGGCAAAAGCGATGGGCTTCCTCCAGTTGATATCCCAAGAGATAGAGCATAAACACATTCCAGTTTTTTGGAGTTGTATTGGATATATCCACTTCGCCTGGATCAATCTCATGGTAGCGCGGCAATTGCTGAGTATTGGCCAGGACCTGTTCAAATTCTTTTTTAATAACTGGAAATTGTTCTGTAATAAGATTCAGGGAAGGGAAAGTCTCGTCAATACTGAAAAAAGTCGGGCGTTGCTGGCCCACATAACGGTAATAAAAGCGGTTCAGTTTGTCTTTAAAATAATGGTAGTCCATTGCTTTTTCTTCCAGTAGCTAAAAAATGTGCAAGGATTTTAGCAGAAATTCCTTCACATGTGCATAGCCAGCTTATTCGTGAATTGCCGAAGAAAGCCAACCTCCAAAAACAAATCAGTTGAAAAGCATGTTTTCAGGTTTTTTCATAAAAGGATTAAAATTTGTCATTTCCGCGTAGGCTTGCCTGAAAAAAGACACAAATAAGGCAAAATATAATCAAATCATGATTCTGCCTGTGCCACAGCCTTTGGGTTTGACAGATAATTGCTCATTGTGTTAAAAATGATTTATTGTTTTATCCTGCTTCAATTTATGACTGTGAAATTCTTTATGCAAATCATGCTCATGCGCCGCCTGAACACTGTTTTCAGGTTGGCTTGTGATGTTTGAATTTGGCGCGAGAAGATTTCACAATCCCAACACGGTGTTCAGGCTTCTTCCTCAGTAACTCATGTAACGCCCCTTCGTTTTTTGTATCTTTAAACGCATTTTGGCATTTCAAATGCTCATATACTGTTAACTGCGTTAAAAAATACCATCGCGTAACATGAGCCAGTCATACCAAGCGCCCCTTTAAGATGAAAAAAGAGGCATTTTTATGAGCAAATGTATTTTAAAAGGCATTCATACTGACTCTATTGATAAAACCGATTATTCTTCCATTAAGCAATGCTATCAGAGATGGATTGCAGCTTTGCTGAAAAAAGGATTTTCTTTGGACTCCATCCGCATTTATTTTGACGATGAAAACCGCCAGATCCATTTGGATCATGAGCCGGATGAAATCGATGCCATGATCCTTTATGCCGAATATGAAGATAAGTTGCAGGAACATTTTACCCAATTTCCATTTTGTGAGGCGTGGGGAGGGCATCGTTATCGTCTTTGGCATAATAAATCCTTCGAAAAATACCTTTCAGACATTCACCACAGCTGTGATATCTACACGGAATTATCTAAGAAAGAATACCTGCCTGAAAAATGGCAATTTAGTCAAAAGGACCATGGTTATTTATCGATATCTGAACGGAAAGCAAAAATCAAACAGTCCTTGTATGAATTAAGAAAACAGGGAAATCAGCATCAGGGCATTTTTATTAATGAAATTCATCATCATCAATTCCCCAAGCGCTTTATTAAGGAAAATCTGGATTATTTTAAAGAGCTGGGCATAAAGACACTTTTTTTTGAGTTTCTCTTTTATGAGCGTCATCAGCTTTTACTGGATGAATATTTTTGCAGCGAACATGATGAGCTTCCTCCAGAGTTAGCCTGTTACCTGAATTTCAAAGACAAGGCAAGTGGCTGCGGTTTTTCAGGCTATACAGATATTGTTAAGGCTGCAAAAAAAGCAGGTATCCGCATTGTGGCTCTGGATTCATACGCCAGTATCCTGACGACCACAAGAACATTTCAAGCGCATTTCCACCATGATGATAGGGTTCGTCTGAAAAGTTTTAATGGCCAGGCTGCTCGTATTATCGAACAAGAGCATGATAACGAACCCTATCTGGTGTTTTTAGGAATGGATCATGGCTACGTTAACGGGCATTCATTGTATAAAAACATTAAAAGCGTGGCTGAGCTTTTACCCTTTACCTGTAGCATGTTTCTCAGTGATCAATTGATGATAACCGGCCATTTACCGTTCTTTTCTCATCAAAAAGCCATCCAATTTGGTTACAGCCGATATAAAGCTGAAGAAAAAATAGCAGGCGTGCACATTGTAGAATCATCCTGGCTGATGCACTCCAATTGCAAATTGTAATGGCCCATTCAATATTCTCTTGGGCACCGATTCGCCAGGATATCGCGCTGTTTCTCGACAAAAAATTTCAAGGGAAAAAGAGGAGCACAAGAGAATAGTCCTGAGGTTATTCTTAACCAACAACGAGTTTTTGATAACATGAGTTTAATAAGATATGCATTATGAACTCTTTCTTGTCTTTCTCACGTTTAAACCAGACGGTATATTTTAATGGGTTCATCTCGATGTTTCAGGTTAACGCTACCTATAAATTTACCTTGAATATTGGGTAGTTTTTTTGCGGCTTCTTCTGAAATGAGGACCTGCGTATGGTAGACTTTATTTAATTGCTCCAGGTGCGCTGTTGAATTGACCACATCACCTATCACCGTGTATTCGAGACGTCGTTTGGTGCCAATATTGCCTGTTATCGCATGACCAAAATGGATGCCAATTCCTAATCGTATATCCGGAAGGCTGCCTTTTTTTATTTCTTCCTGCGTACGCTCAATAATGGTTAACGCGGCAGTTACGGCATTAGCCACATCATTTTGGTTTGAAACGGGAACTCCAAAGACTGCCATAAACCCATCGCCAAGAAATTTATTGATAATGCCCTTATGCTCGTGGATGATTTCAATCATGTAATCAAAAAGATGGTTAAGAAGCTTCACCACTACTGCGGGTTTGTTTTCTTCAGAGAAATGAGTGAAATTTCTTATATCTAAAAACATCACGCATACAGGGATATATTCACTCGCATTCGCATCCTGCGATAACAGTTTGGAGGCCACCTCAGGTGAAACATGCTGGCCAAAAATACTTTCAATGCGTTCACGTTCTTTCTGGGCATTAAACGCTGTGGTAAGCCGTTTCTTGATTTCTTTGGTGATAAAAGCGGTAATGAAGCCACCTATCAGTAAAATTAGAGTGCGGGCAGCGAAACCATACCATCCGGTTAAAAAAGGATCAATAACAGAAATATTCGTATAATTTAAAAAATAATATGAAACTGCTGCATATTCTATGGCGGCTACAAAACCAGAAAACCGGCACAGCCATTCATTTAAAGTTAGTGAGGAAAGAGCAATAAAAAGATAATATGCCAAAATAGGCGGCATTAACAACACATAAGCCGGTGTGCGTTGAGCGATGACAATGATGGCTAAGGTTGGAATGCTTACTTCGACAAAAGCATTCAGATAGCGAACAAATATCGGCAGATTTGTTTTGTGCTCGATATAGCGTTGAACAAGTAATCGCATGAAAAGGAAATAAAGCGTAATAAGTGCGAAATAACCGGGCAAAAGAAAAACAGAAGCTTCCTCGCCCATGAATTGATGAAAATTTTCCCGTGAGACAACAATAAACAATGTCCAGACCAAAGTAAAAAGGGCAAAAACAAGAATTAAAATATTTGCTCTTAATCGTTCGCTTTTTAATACTTCCTGTTCCAGTGTTTTTTCCAGCGGCAGCATGATTTAATTCAATAAGTTGAATGGCTTTTTTTAATTGTAGACATACCGCCAAGAGTTGACCATTTTATGAGCTTTATTTGAATTGTTTGAACAGAGAAAGGCAAAAAACCGCCTTCATATGGAAGAATGAAGGCAGAAAGCTTATTTAACGGACAAGAACATACCTGCCATTTTTAATGTGATATGCTTTTCCGTTATGATAGACAACGCCTTTTTTACGGTAAACAACGATGTCGCGGTCCGTGGCTTCTTTACCAACGAGCCCACCAACCCCTGCGCCAACAACCGCACCCACCGGCGTACCACCTGTCGCAGCCAGCCCTACACCGGCACCCACAGCTCCCCCAGCGGTTGCGCCAACGTCATCACGCGTTCCGCAGCCTATAAGTCCCACTGATAGAGTGCTTACAGCCATAGTCATTAATATTAGTTTTTTCATTTTTTCCTCCTGAAAAAAGTTCCTTGTTTAAATACAACTCAGTAACAATATAGTACAAAAATCCCGAAAGGGGGGTTACAAAAAAAGGTTATGTCCGTAAACTGCTGTAAATTCAGGTTGACTTTTTAGGAGTGGAGTCATCGCTAAAATTCGGTACTATTGAGTTGCGAAAAACAATAACTATCGAAGGAGATTAGCGATGACGGATTACAATATTACAGTTGGAAAGGAATTGCTTCCAGAACTTTTATCAAGCCAGGATGGGCTCGCAAAGCTTGTTGAAGGTGTATTGAATCAGGTATTGGAGGCACAGGTGTCAGAAAGTCTGGGAGCAGACAAGCATGAACGTTCAGGTGAACGTATAGGCTATCGTAACGGTTACCGTCCAAGACAACTATACACTCGTGTGGGACCAGTCACTCTTCAAGTGCCGCAGACACGTGATGGCTCTTTTTCTACCGATATTTTTAAGCGCTATCAACGCAGTGAGCAGGCTTTTGTATTGGCTCTGATGGAAATGGTTGTTAATGGCGTATCAACCAGAAAAGTTAATAACATTACTGAAGAACTTTGCGGTGCTAGTTTTTCAAAGTCAACCGTCAGTCAACTGTGTTCTGGTCTTGATGCAAGAGTCAGAGCCTTCAACGAGCGTCGGTTTGATGGTGACAACTACCCATTTATCATGGTTGATGCGATGTTTATCAAGTGTCGTGATGGTGACAGAGTCGTGTCTCGAGCAGCCTTGACCATCTCGGGTATCAGAAGTGATGGCTACCGTGAAATACTGGGCCTTCGCATTGGTGACACTGAGAGCTATGCTACATGGGATGAAGCGTTTAAATGGCTAAAATCTCGTGGGCTAAAAGGCGTGATGTATGTTGTGTCAGACCAGCATGCAGGGCTTGTGGAAGCGGCTAGAAAGCACTTTCAAGGTGCAACCTGGCAACGATGCCAAGTTCACTTGATGCGCAACATCCTCGGGCACTGCTCTGTCAGACACCGCAAAGATGTTGCTGAAAAGGCAAAGCTTGTTTTTCAGGCACCTGATATGGAAGAAGCCAGGCGTAGACGCGATGATTTTATTGATGCCTTTGAGAAAAAAGCACCAAAATCAGTTACCTGCCTTGAGGAGGCTTTTGACGATGCCATGGTAGTTATGGCGTTGCCGGAGAAATACAGGAAGCGACTTCGCACCACCAACATGCAAGAGCGAATTAACGAGGAAATCAGGCGCCGAGAACGAGTGATAAGGATATTTCCTAATGATGATTCTGCATGGCGGCTGATTGGCGCTTTATTAGCTGAACAAAACGAGCAGTGGCAATCAAGGCGTTATCTTAATATGGACGAATTTAATGACTGGCTGGCTGAGAATGAAGCCGGAAAGTCTAATGTTGTAGGGATGAATGCTTTGACTAAATAACGTACTAACTTGATAGGCTGAATTAATGGGAATTTACAGCACTTTTTGGACTTGACCCAAAAAAATATTAGGGTTGTTTTACATTCCGAATGAGGATCTGTTGTCATCTTCTGAATCTGAAAACCCGAATTCTGAATCATTATCCAGATGATAAGATGTTTCCAGCTTTTCGGGTAAAGGCGGTAAGAATATTTGTTTGCTCTGTTCTTCTGCTGCTTTGAAGATTTCTTTTGCCGTTTTGAGAATATTTTTGCATTCGGCATAAAAGTCCTGCAAATGACTTTTGCTGAACATATTAAATGATTTAAAAGCGTCTGGATTATCTTGCTTTATCTTTTTTATTTTCTTTATCCCGAAATCCATATCTTTGTTTTCGAATGCCTCAATCACGGCATTATGCATTTCCGCCAAACAATCCTTTTTATCTTCGCTATGCTCAAGTTGCCATTTTTCCTTATCTGAGAGTTCGGCTTCCTCTTTTTCTTCTAACTTTTCCCTGCGCTGATCATATAAATTATATCTTTTCTCCATTTGCTCTAAAAAAAGATATACGGCGTTTTTTCGTTCAGAAGAGTCTTTGCTTTCCGCAAAATCCTTATATTTGCGCATGATCAGTCTCTGAAAAGAAGCAATTAATTCAATTATAGACCAGACTGTTTTTTATTGAATCAAAATATTGACTAAAATTAAATTTATCTTCCGGCGCAGATATTTACTCATGAATTATTTGAGTTCGACTTAGTGGTTTGCACTTATGAGCTGGTAAAGATCTGAGGATGGAGTTCGTATCTTGCGACCGTAAAAATACGTTTTTTGCCATCCTCTACTGCTGAAAGCCTCTAGAATGGGATATCATCATCCAGTTCTTCAAAAGCGTCCTGCGCTGCTTTGGAGGGTTGTTGTCGGGATGAACCTTCTGGCGGAGATGATGGCATATCTTCATAGGACGTATTGGAAGAACCGACTCCTTTCGTATCCAGCATTTGCAGATCGGATGCGATAATTTCAGTGGTATACCTGTCTTGCCCTTGCTGATCTTGCCACTTTCGGGTACGTAAGCTGCCTTCAATATAGAGTTTTGAGCCTTTACGTATGTATTCGCCGGCAATTTCTCCAAGACGGTTAAAACAAACAACGCGATGCCATTCGGTACGCTCTTGCCGCTCACCGGTTTGCTTATCTTTCCATGTTTCACTGGTAGCCAGAGACAAGGTGGTGACTGCATTGCCATTGGGCATATAGCGAACCTCGGGGTCAATACCTACGTTCCCCACCAGGATAACTTTATTAATACCGCGTGCCATGTGTTTTTCTCCTGTTTGCGAAAGTCAGCACAGAAGTATACCTAGGCTCTGTTAAATTTTCTACCATGGCGATGGGAAATCCTGGTGTTCTGTGCTTCGTTGTCTATTTCTTATATAATAACCTCAGCGTAACTCTTACGTCGAGTTGAAGTTATATAAGAGGTTATATAATAGGATTTTATCAGCGAATAGGTGTATAATATCAAAACAATGATCAAATGCTTATATAGATATTCTCTGGTCCGTTAAAACTGGACTTTAGCCATTTTTCAGTAAAGGAATGCAATAGATTAAAGATCATAGAAGCGCACCGTTATATTTATCAGAGGGCCGCTTTAAATCGATGACTTGAGAAAATAGAATGGCACGAATTACCGCGGCATCGACCGAGGTATCCATGCGAAGCTTCGTATGGACCCCGCTATCAAGTAGCGGGGATTCGATCCCTAAAAAATGGCTAAAGTCCCGTTAAAAGGAATTGAAGCGCATGACCTATTGTTGAAAGCAGGTCTGATGGAGCTGTGCCTCGCTTTTTTTAGTTTCTTAACAAGGTTTTTTTAATGATAGAACATATTCGTAACGTCGCCATTATTGCTCATGTGGATCATGGCAAAACCACGCTCGTGGATAAACTGTTGCAACAAACCGGAACTCTTAATGAAAGAGCTCCTGCCGTTGAGCGGATTATGGATTCAAATGCACTGGAAAAAGAACGCGGCATCACCATTCTCGCCAAAAACACCTGTGTCAATTGGCAAGGGTATCGGATTAACATTGTGGATACACCAGGGCATGCTGATTTTGGCGGTGAGGTTGAGCGTATTCTTTCCATGGTGGACAGTGTATTGCTATTGGTTGACGCCGTAGATGGTCCCATGCCTCAGACCCGTTTTGTCACCCAGAAGGCTTTTGCCCGTGGCTTGCATCCTATTGTCGTTATCAACAAAATTGACAGACCTGGTGCGAGACCGCACTGGGTCATGGATCAGGTGTTTGATTTGTTTGATAATCTGGGAGCGACGGATGCACAACTGGATTTTCCTGTGGTTTATACTTCAGCGCTGAATGGCTATGCCAAACTGGATCTGGATGAAAAAACTCAGGATATGCGTCCTTTACTGCAGACTATCGTCGATCACGTGGCGGCTCCCGATGTGGATGCAAACGGCCCTTTCCAGATGCAGGTCAGTTCCCTTGACTATTCCTCCTATGTCGGGACGATCGGCATAGGACGTATTTCCCGCGGAAAAATCAAAGCCAAATCTGCTGTTAAAATCATCGACAAAAACGGAGAGATCCGCAGTGGCCGCTTATTGCAGTTATTAGGATTCCAAGGATTGGAGCGTATTGAAATAGAAGAGGCTTCTGCAGGGGACATTATAGCCGTCACCGGCATTGAAAACTTAAATATTTCCGATACGCTCTGCGATCCTAATCATGTGGAAGCTTTACCGGCTTTGACGGTGGACGAGCCTACCATCAGCATGACCTTTCAAGTGAATGATTCGCCCTTTGCCGGCCAGGAAGGTAAATATGTGACCAGTCGTAAGCTACGTGAACGTCTTCAGACGGAATTATTGCATAATGTGGCTTTGCGCGTTGAGGATACTCCTGATCCGGATAAATTTCGTGTATCTGGACGAGGAGAATTGCATTTATCAATTTTGATTGAGAACATGCGGCGCGAAGGCTATGAACTTGCGATTTCCAGGCCAGAAGTGATCATGAAAGAAGAAAACGAGCAGATGCTTGAACCATATGAGCGTTTAACTGTGGATGTGGAAGAAGTCCATCAGGGAGCCATCATGGAAAAACTGGGCGAACGACGAGGTGAATTACAGAACATGATTCCTGATGGCAAGGGACGCGTTCGTTTGGATTACATCATTCCCACTCGTGGTCTGATCGGTTTTCATACCGAATTTTTATCAAGCACTTCAGGTACCGGTTTAATGTATCATGTCTTTGAGCATTATGGACCAGCGGTCCGGGGTCGGATAGGAAAACGAGTTAACGGTGTGTTGATTGCCAACTCTCAGGGCATGGCCCGTGCCTTTGCCTTATTTAATCTGCAGGAGCGTGGTCGCTTGTTTATAGAACCGCAGACCGTTTGTTATGAAGGCATGATTGTCGGTATTCATTCCCGTGATAATGACCTGGTGGTCAATGTCACTAAAGAAAAACAATTAACCAATATTCGTGCTGCAGGCTCCGATGAAAATATTATTTTGACGCCTCCCATCAAGTTATCTTTAGAACAGGCTCTGGAATTTATTGATGATGATGAATTGGTGGAAGTAACTCCGGCCTCTATTCGTCTGCGTAAAAAAGAATTAAAAGAACACGAGCGCAAACGCAGTTCAAGAGCGGCAAGTGCTGCGGATTGAGTGCTTGCTCAGTAAATTTAAATGTAACTCATGTTACGCAGCATAGTATTTTTTAGAAGACTTGGACATATTTGAAATTTTAAAGCACAGTTTACATGGGGTAAATGAGCATTTAAAATTTCAAATATGTCCAAAGATGCAAAAAAGACGAAGCTGCGTAGCATGAGATGTAAGTAAACTGGAAAGACTTGTTGTTGTGTGATGGTTACATAACTCATGAGTTATATAATTGAAAGAATAATAAGGTGATCATGAAGCAAAGGTTCAAGCGCGCCATTTTATATGCAAGGCAGCATCGGGCAAATGAAGATGTGCTTGAGAGCCTGCAGCGTCTGATAACTTATCTGGAAAAAAAGAAATGCGAAGCTTTTCTTGACGTGGATACGGCCTCCTCTTTTAAATTGAAACAGCCTGTTTTGCCTCGTGAGGAGATGGGTGAAAATCAGGATGTGATCATTGTGGTGGGTGGTGATGGCAGCCTGCTGTCGGCGGCTCGTATGGCCATTAAAGTGAATGTTCCTGTGATAGGCATTAACCGTGGTCGTTTGGGCTTTTTAACGGACATCTCACCGCAGGATATGGAAAAACATTTAAGTCCTGTTCTGGAGGGTGAATATCAGGAAGAACTTCGATTTTTATTGCAAACAAGAATTCACGATGAGGAAAACACTTATTTTCATGGCGATGCTTTAAATGATGTGGTTTTAAGTCGAGGCAATGAAACTCATCTCATCGAGTTCGATGTGTTTATTAACCGGCAGTTGGTCAGTCATTTTCGCTCAGATGGCATGATTTTGGCAACACCCACAGGCTCAACGGCCTATGCTCTTTCTGCTGGCGGGCCAATTATGCATCCCCGCCTGGATGCAATGGTCTTAGTACCCATGTTTTCCCATAGCCTGAGCTCTCGCCCTTTGGTGGTGGATGGGCAGGTCAAAATTGATCTAAAAATCAGTAAAAGAAACGAAGCGGATTTAAGGGTAAGCTGTGATGGTCATGAATCCAGACTGGTGAAAGCAGGGCAAGTGGTTTCGGTGGAAAAAAATGCCCAGTATTTACGCTTGTTGCATCCGTGTGATTATCATTATTATGATACCTTACGTATTAAACTGGGATGGGAATCCAGATATCAGGGATAAATCATGTTAACCCACTTACGCATTGAAAATTTTGCCATTGTTAAGGAACTGGAACTCGATTTTGCTGAAGGCATGACGGCTTTTACCGGCGAAACCGGTGCGGGCAAATCCATCATGATTGATGCCTTAATGCTTGCTTTAGGAGGGCGTGCTGATTCTTCCGTTATTCGCAACGGCGAGCACCGGTGCGACATTACGGCCTGCTTTCTGGTGGAGGCTGATACTGAGCCCGCTTTATGGCTGACCAGACATGATCTGGGGCTCGAAGAGGGAGAAGTGATCCTGCGCCGTGTCCTTTATGCTGAAGGTCGCTCAAAATCCACCATTAATGGACAGCCGTTTCCTTTGCAGAAAGTAAAAGAACTGAGTGAAATGCTGGTCCATATTCATGGACAGCATCAGCATCAGACGCTCATGCAGCATGCAACTCACAGACAGCAACTGGATCGCTATGCGCAGCATGAGCATTTGCTGGCTGAAGTTCAACATCTTTACAAAAATTGCACCGGAATCAAACAGGAGATAGAGCATTTGCAGCATTCGGGACCGTCTTCTGAACGCTGTGAATTATTACAGTTTCAAATCGATGAACTTATTTCCCTGCATGTTCAGGAAAATGAGCTTAATGCTTTACATGAAGAGCATCAACTCCTACACCACGCCAAGGATTATCTGCAGCGTAGCCAGGACATCCTGACCTTACTCAGCGGAGAAGAGTCATTAAATTTAACCTCTGGACTAAGTCAGATCCTGCATTTGTTAAAAGATCTGCCTCAGGAGTTATCCTCCGTTAAAAATGCCAATGAGCTCATCAATTCAGCTTTGATTCAATGTGAGGAAGCCATTGATGAAATACAAAGGCTTTCCGAGCAAATCCAGTTGGATCCTGAGCGCTTACAGGAAGTGGAAAACAGAATGGGGACTTTGCACCAGGCGGCGAGAAAATATCATATTGACGCACACAAGATTCCAGAACATGTGGCTCAGTTACAAAAAGAACTGGAAGAATTACAAGGCACAGAAACGCGCCTTAAGCAATTGCGAAAGCAATATGAACAGGAGCTTGACCGTTATCAACAAACGGCCATGAAGCTTAGAGCATCGCGTCAACATTTTGCCAAAAAGCTGGCTGAAGAAATCAGTACACATATCCAGAAACTCGGCATGCCTAAAGGCTATGTTGAAATAGAATTCACCCCTCTTGACAAGATGCAGTCCCACGGCCTCGATAAAGTGGAATACAAGGTGTGTACAAATCCGGGAGCGTCCCCTGATGCTTTGGCAAAAATCGCCTCTGGCGGTGAATTATCAAGGATCAGTCTGGCTATCCAGATGATTACAGCCCAGCGGGGGGCTACACCAACCTTGTTATTTGATGAAGTGGATGTTGGAATTGGTGGCGCAACAGCCGCATTGGTAGGACAATTATTGCGTAAATTAGGACAACGTTTGCAGGTATTTTGTGTTACTCATCAGGCACAGGTGGCCTCAGCGGCCCACCATCATTTTATGGTAGAAAAACGGAATGAGAATCAACAGACGTATTCCAAAATTATTTCTTTGCCTGAAAGTGAAAGGATTAAAGAAATTGCCCGTATGTTGGGTGGATTGACCATTACTGAGCAAACTCTCTCTCATGCTCGAGAGTTAATTGCTGAAAGTGCATAACTTAAGAGAGGTAGCTGGGGCCGTCTGATGAATCGAATCGCTTTAACTTGCTAACATGAGTTGCTAATATCAAGCAATAGCGGATACAGTCATCCACAGATCGTTTTATAAGAAAAAAATAAAAAAGAAAAATCAAAAAACTTTATTATTCAAAAAGTTAAATTGTGAGTTTTCATAATTTATATCATTATATTCCATTTTATAAACAATATTATCCACAGCCCTGCCTTAGTCCCACTCTGCTTTATTGTCTTTAAACCCCATGACGCTCCTGAGATTGAGGAAATCACTGTCGAACTTATTCCTGAGTTAAATGAGTTCGCCTTTCCTGCATGGTTTCAACACTGTTGGTGACACTTTGGTAACAAATATCCCGCATAATGGGTATGGAATCTAAAGAACGACCTTGGTTAATCGCATAGGCGATATAAAAACTGTCTTGCCAGATTTTTTCGTTTTTGCGAGCACTGGATTTTAACCATAAGGTAAGCCAGATAAAATGAAATAGCCATCTTTCACGCTGCACTTCCATTTCTTCTTTGAAAACATCTTTCATGGCTTCATCAAAGTTGCAGACTTTAGTTCCCTCTATAATGCTGCAATGTCGGTTGACGAGTTTATCAATATGAGCATTTTCTACGAACCAGGATTCGGTAAAACGTTTATTTTTAGACCAGGATTTGGAGCGTTTAAGAGAGTTTTCAAGATTCTCTGGCGTGAAGGGAGTGATTTGTATACCTAATTCTTCGATAAGAGCTTCAACATCGATTTGTTTGGGGTGAAATTGCAGGCCTAATAATTCTTGAATTTCAAGTAAGTGCAGATCAGGAATATTCCCTTTGGCGATGGTCAGGGCAAGAAAATGCTCGCACATTTGTTTAAGATAATCCAGGCCGACCGGACGAAGGGTGACGGTGTCATCAAAAGCTTCATGGTAATATCGTTTCACATCGGCCGCTGTTATATCCGGTGTAATCCAGGCATCTTTTATACCTGTCTGTAGACTGAACAAGAGTCCACACAAACGGTTTTTTCGATTTTTTTTGTAGTGAATAAAAACCCCTTGCGAACCACTGCCATCCACTTCACTGACCTTAATCTCGGTTTTTTCAGCCTGTTTTTCTTTTGCAAAGACAACACCTTTTTTCCGCTGAATTTTTATCCAGTGACTGAATCGGAGCTGGGTCTTTTCCGGAAACCAATGCTTAAGAGCTTCCAGTCGCGATAAAGAGATCGGTGATAAAACGATATCATCAATGAATTGATCCATCGTAGCAATGATCATATCTCTGACTTCTTTTTTCGGATGCAGTAAGGTTAAAAGTCCAATATCCTGGCCTTCTTCAATGCTGTATAAATCAATGACCAAGTCAGCAAAAAAATCTGAGGGCATGGCATAACTTTGGGCGAAAAAATTTTCCGTAATATCGAAAACACTTAAATCCGATAGTTCAGCAATTAAGTTTTTCATAGAATGAATATGAGAAAAATCATCATAATCGCTAGCGTCTTCTTCTTCGCTGGCCAAATTAAAATAAGCATTTTTTAATGCGGAAGTAAGTTCAGTATGTGTTTCATAAAAAGCATTTAAGGCAGGAAGCCAGAAACTGACTGAGTGGTTTCTTCGGTTCATGATTTCTGCCATATAATTCATTAAGCGTTCAAGCGTTTTCATTGAAGGTTTATATTGCAATTCAATGGTAGACTGCAATTGAGCGACACAGAGATCCAGAGCAAAGATGGCTGCGGAATATAAATTTATATTCTGAGGTGACTGTTCTTCACTTAAGTCATTAATGAAGTCGACCAGTTTAAAGGAAAGCTCAGGCTCTTGTATAAAACTGGCATAAAGGTTGGGATCCGGAGCGTCGTTTTTATCCAGCAAGACGGCCATTTGCTTGATTAGCTGCTCTAGGTTTTGATTGCTTACACTCATGAGAATTTTTACACCTGTCTTGGTTTTCCCTCGTCATCGATAGCGACAAAAACAAAAGTACCTTTTGTTACGCTATAACGGGTATGCTGAGTCGCTGGTTTTGCCCAGACTTCAACGTTTATGGTCATGGATGTTCGGCCGGTTTTAACTAAATCCGCATAGCAGCTAATCACATCCCCCACACGTACTGGCTTTAAAAAGCTCATGCTGTGGATAGCAACGGTAGCCACGCGACCACGGGATATCTGTTTGGCCAGAACCCCGGCTGCCAGGTCCATTTGTGAAACCAGCCAACCACCGAAAATATCACCATTAGCGTTAGTGTCAGCCGGCATCGCCAAAGTTTGAATGGTAATTTCACCTTTTGGCTCAGACATATTATTTCATACCTTGCTTTAATTTTGCTAATGCATCGGCCATGGCAGTATTAAATATCGTTTTTTTAGAGCTCGCAGGAGTGTTTTTGTTTTGCGCAGGCTTATCTTTTTTGGGAGTTGATTTTTTTGCTTTCCTGGCTTGAGGCGCCGTTGAAGCGGTTTTATTGACTTCAATGGCCTCTTTGTTTTCTTCCAGCTTCATGGTCAGGCCGATTCTTCGGCGTTCTTTGTCGATATCCAGAACTTTGACTTTGACAACATCTCCTGCTTTTACCACTGAACGTGGATCTTTAACAAAACGATGCGTCATTGCAGAAATATGCACCAGGCCATCCTGATGAACACCGATATCCACAAATGCACCAAAATTGGTCACATTGGAAACCACACCTTCGAGAATCATCCCTTCATGTAAATGATGAATATCTTCCACCCCTTCCTTAAATTGCGCGGTTTTGAATTCCGGTCTGGGGTCACGTCCAGGCTTTTCCAACTCCGTTAGTATATCACGAACGGTACTTAATCCCACGTTATCATTGATATATTGACTGGCATTAATCGAATGTAGCACTTCTTTATTGCCAATCATTTCAGATAAGCTTATCTGGTGATCTGCCAATATTTTCTCAACCAGAGGATAGGATTCAGGATGGACACTTGAATTATCCAGAGGGTTATCGCCATTAGGTATACGCAAAAAACCTGCAGCCTGTTGAAAGGTTTTCTCTCCGATACGTTCAATGGCTTTAAATTGTTCGCGATTGGTAAAAGCGCCGTGTTCATTGCGATATTGGACAATATTCTTTGCCAGAGATTCATTGAGCCCTGAAATATAAGTCAGTAATGCCGCTGAAGCAGTATTTACATCCACGCCGACTGCATTCACACAATCTTCCACGACCGCATCCAGACTTCTGGCCAACCGAGTTTGATTAACATCATGTTGATATTGCCCGACACCAATTGACCTGGGTTCTATCTTCACCAATTCGGCTAAAGGATCTTGAAGGCGCCTTGCAATTGATACGGCACCGCGTAAAGAAACATCCAACTCAGGAAATTCTTCTGCGGCGATTTCAGAGGCTGAATAAACTGAGGCGCCAGCTTCATTAACCATTAATTTGGACAATTGCAAATCGGGATACATTTTCATCATGTCGGCAACCAGACGTTCTGTTTCGCGTGAACCTGTGCCATTTCCAATGCTGATGAGACTAACTTCGTATCTGGCAGCCATTTTGGCCAATTCAGCCATGGCTGCATGCCATTCATTTTGAGGTGCGAAGGGAAAAACAGTCGTGTAGTCCAATAGCTTGCCTGTAGCATCGACAACAACCACTTTCACACCCGTTCGAATCCCTGGATCAAGTCCCATGGTGACTTGTGCCCCCGCTGGAGCTGCCAATAATAAATCACGCAAATTACGAGCGAAGACCTTAATGGCTTCTTCATCCGCCATCTCCCGTAAACGCGTTAATAACTCCAATTCCAACTTAGTAAACAATTTGATTTTCCAAGTCATGCGAACAGTATTCAGTAACCAGGAGTCAGCAGCTCTTTGCTGATCATGAATATGAAAATAATGGGCAACGGTTTTTTCACCATAGTCAATGTCATTTTCAGGGAGGGTCAGTGATATCTTTAATGCCCCCTCTCGCCTTCCTCGCAAGAGTGCGAGAGCTCGATGAGACGGTATTTTTTTAATAGGCTCGGCGTAGTCAAAGTAATCAGAAAATTTGTTTTTCTCCTCTTTTTTCTTGCTTGTACCAACAGCCTTTACAATTCCATGTTGCCATAAATATTCACGTATTTGATCAATCAGTGCGGCATCTTCTGAAAAACGTTCCATGAGTATTTGCTGTGCACCTTCTAATGCGGCACTTGCATCATGGATATCGGCTTCAGGATGAATGAATTCGGCCGCATATTGTTCAGGCTCAATGGTCGGATCACTTAAGAGATTGACTGCCAAGGGCTCAAGACCAGCTTCAATAGCGATCATTGCTTTGGTACGGCGTTTTGGCCTGTACGGCAGATATAAATCCTCCAGCCGGGACTTGGTATCTGCGGCCAGTATGTTCTGTTCCAATTCGGGGGTTAACTTATCCTGTTCACGTATGGAGTGAAGAATGGAGGCGCGACGTTCATCCAGTTCACGAAGATAGTGAAGACGTTCTTCCAGTAATCTTAACTGAACATCATTCAGACCTTTGGTTGCTTCTTTTCGATAACGTGCAATAAAAGGCACAGTTGCTCCATCGTCCAAAAGTCGGATAGCGGCTTCAACCTGTGCTACCTGTGCTTTTAGTTCCTGGGCGATGATTGCCGCAGCCCCCCTTAACTTCTCTTGAGTCATTCATATCCCCGTAAACATCATAGAAAATTTGTATACACCTCTTGGTGGTGCACACTATTATATACTTATTGGAAGTGATATTGCGATATTTTGTCAGGTTCTGTGCCCTTATCTTTTATCGTAGTCGTTTTGCCTCAAGCTCGCAAAATGTCAAAAGATTTACTGCATTTATTTTTTGAAGTATTCATTCAACAGTCACTGATTTTGCCAGATTTCTTGGTTGGTCCACATCCGTACCCTTGGCCACGGCAACATGATAGGCCAGTAATTGCAGTGGTATGGTATAAATGATGGGGGCGATCCAACAACCGCAAGCAGGAATTTTAATTAAATGGGCATCGTTTGATTCCCATCCGCGAGAATCATCAACAAAAACAAAAAGCTGACCGCCTCGCGCACTGACTTCGTGCAGATTGGATTTCAGCTTATCCAGTAGTTCATCATTGGGAGCTACCGCTATAACAGGCATTTTATCATCCACAAGTGCCAAAGGACCATGTTTGAGTTCTCCAGCAGGGTAGGCTTCTGCATGGATATAAGAAATCTCCTTTAATTTTAGAGCACCCTCCAGAGCGACCGGATATTGCATGCCTCGACCCAGGAACAGAGTATGCTCCTTGTTGACAAACAAGGTGGATAATTTTTCAATATTCTTATTCATTTGCAATGAACGTTCACAACAGGCAGGTAACTCCTGTAATTGTTCCAGAATTTGTTGGGTGTTATTTTGTCTGGTACTAAGCGCTGCAGTTAGCATGAGAAAAGCGGCGAGTTGCGTGGTAAAGGCTTTAGTGGAAGCAACGCCGATTTCAATGCCGGCACGGGTGAGAAAAACCATATCCGCCTCACGGACTAAAGAACTGCTGGCAACATTACAGATGGCAAGGCTGCCTAAATAATTCATTGACCTGGATTTGGCTAAGGCAGCGAGTGTGTCTGCTGTTTCTCCGGATTGTGAAACGGTGATAAATAAACTGTTTTCAGGTACCACTACATCTCGATATCGATATTCGCTGGCTATTTCCACTTGTGTGGGAATGCCTGCTAAAGATTCAATCCAGTAGCGAGCAACAAGCCCTGCGTGATAGCTGGTTCCGCAAGCTACGATATGAATGTATTTGACTTTCGGGAAAAGCTCAGCCGCCCGTTCGCCAAAGCTGGCTTTTAGTACCTCCGGGCTTGAAATACGGCCTTCAAGTGTATCAGCAAGGACTTTGGACTGCTCAAAGATTTCTTTCAACATAAAATGCCGATAAGGCCCTTTGCTGACAGCTTCATTGTCCGAACTCAATGGTTGAGGTTTGCGTTGCGTTTTATGTCGTTCTTTATCATAAATCTGTACGCCGTCAAAGGTCAGAATCGCACTGTCTCCTTCCTCAAGATAAATCACGGATTGGGCAAAAGAGCGAAGGGCAAGCGAATCGGAGGCAATGAAATTTTCTCCAATTCCAAGTCCAATGACAAGGGGGCTGCCTTTGCGTATTGCAACAATCATATCCGGACGCCTTTGATGTATAACACCCAGAGCGAAAGCACCTTCCATTTCTGCGCTGGCCTCCTGGACTGCTTCCAGAAGATTTTCATGTTGTTGATAATGATAATGAATAAGATGAGCAGCAACTTCCGTATCTGTTTCTGATAGAAATTCATAACCTTTTTCAACTAAAGCCTGGCGTAAGCGTTCATGATTTTCGATAATGCCGTTATGGACAATGGCAATTTCATCGTGGGAGAGGTGCGGGTGGGCATTCAGTTCGCAAGGTTTACCATGCGTTGCCCAACGAGTATGTGCAATGCCGGTATGACCTGCAATGGCGGTTTCTTTCAGAGCCTCAGTCAAAGCCTGAACTTTCCCCTGCATTCGAAGGCGTTTTAGTTGGGAATGATCATCGATAACGGCTATACCCGCTGAATCATAACCGCGATACTCTAAACGATGTAAACCCTCTAGCAAGACTTTACTGATATCACGCTGTGAAACCGCTCCCATAATCCCGCACATATTATTACTCCCCATTGTAACCGTTTACTTGATCTTCTTAGTAACTCATGTGAAGCAAATCTTCTAAAAATACTGTACTGAGTAACATGAGTTAGAAACTGGCCTCAAATACAAAAATCACTCATTATGCCACAGTTGGAAGTGGCTAACCAAATGTTTAACCACTTCAACAGGACAAATCCATCTGATTTTTGATCACAAAAGTTCCCCTTTTGCCTACCTGCTGAGCTTGCGCTATTAGGTGCGTTTACCCTGCCATTTCAAAAGTTTTCTCACGTAGGCATATTGCAATGAGTATCATAACCCTTATCTTTTAGGGCAAGGCATATTTCATAGGCAAAATAATGGTGGGCGCGGGTTGATGGATGAATCTCATCCCAGAACAGATAATTTTCCGGTGTCTGGCATACATGATAATTAGTTTCACCCTGAGTAAATTGCGGATGACGATATTGCAAGACTTGCGCATATTGCAGGACATAATTATGAGTAAAAGGTGAGCGGCTTGCGATGAGATTAAACATAGGCAATTTAACGTCAATGCAAGCATCAGTGATATTGGTAAAACCGTATCGGGTTGGCTCGGTTAATGCCTTGGAGAAAATATCTTGTGCATCAATATAAATGAAATCCGCGACACTGGACAAAGAGGCTTGCCAATCGGTGATGAGCTGCTGTAGTCGCTGATTATGTTGATCCACAGCCTGATTAAGGATGGCACTTTCGGCAGTATGAATGAATTTGGGCGTATTGCCAACGTGCGGAATACCTATAATGACGAAATGCCTGGCGCCTGCCTGGGATAATTTATGAATGGAGGCAGAAAGATCATTTAATACATTGTCTATGTATCGATTCATGACCTCTGGCTCGTAAGTGTCTTCAAAGATGAGGGCATTCACGTAATCATTATTTCCACTGAAAATAAAATAATGGGCTTGAGAATCGATTTGCTGATGTTCCATCAGATAGGCCTGTACGATTAAACCTAAACTGGGAGGGATTAATTTGCCATTAATGAGTGTTTTCAGCGTTAAAAGAGGGTGTTGAATAAAATTCCAGATGGTTAACTGACGATTATAGGTCATAGCCCAGCTACCTCCGAAGGCTTTATTGATATACTGCTCTTCTTCCTCCTTATCTATTCCCAGCATGGGGGCAAGGTATTCAAACCAGACACGGCCATTTGAAAAACGGTGATTCCAATAAGGTTTTTCGGGCAGGACAGGGACGCGGCGTATGCTGCCAATAAGATCAGCCAGCATCGGAGCAAGTTGATAATCAAAGAACTCAGTGACTTGCCTTATGCCGGCATCAAGAAGAATTTGCGGAACATAGTATTCTTCGGCGAATTCTTCCATTTTGTTGATGACATACACTTTTAGGGGGCGGACAAGATAGGAAGGATTTTCATCTTTTCGTAGGCTTTTTAATAAATGCGATGTATTGCCTATATCCGACAAACTGTCGCCAAAAACCACTATGGATTTTACAGGGGGGGCAGCAAAACATAAAGAAGTACAAAGCATAAAACTAAGGATACTGCTAAAAAGGTTTGAGCGCTTTGACATAAGTTTCTCCTTAAACTTGTGCAAAAAATAATTTCCCTGATCCATCAGATTACTCTTGTCGAGTGAACCTTGTCAATTCGTTGCTTATCATTCCTATTGCCTAAATTATGATTAAATGCTAAGTTTTGCAGCTTTTAATGATAAGATTCGTTCAGAAATGGTAACATCTGGTAAAAAAATGAAAGATATCGTTATTGCTGCCTTTTATAAATTTATTCCGCTTGATGATTTTGAAGCCTTACGCGAACCCCTCCTTGAAAAAATGCAACAACTTGGGCTAAAAGGGACGATTATTTTAGCTGAGGAAGGTATTAATGGCAGCTTTGCCGGTACTCGAGAGTCGATGGCAGAATATTATCAATTTCTACGCCGTCATTGCTGTTTTGAGGATTTGCAATTCAGAGAAACCTTTGACGATAAAAATCCTTTTGAGAAAGCCAAGGTTAAATTAAGAAAAGAAATTGTCACATTGGGTATTGAAGGTATTGATCCCCGGACATCCGCAGGGGAATATTTAAGTGCACAAGAATGGCATGAACTGATTCAAAACCCCAATGTAGTAGTGGTGGATACTCGCAATCATTATGAATATACCTTAGGAACTTTTCAGAATGCGGTCAATCCTGACACGGAAAATTTTCGTGATTTTCCAGATTATGTGGAAAAGCATTTGATGGATAAAAAAGATAAAACCATTGCTATGTTTTGCACAGGTGGTATTCGCTGTGAAAAATCAACGGCTTATTTAAAAAGCAAAGGCTTTGAAAAAGTTTATCATTTGCAGGGAGGAATTATCCAGTACTTGCAAGCGAAACAGAATGACGACGACTCTTTATGGCAGGGTTATTGTTTTGTTTTTGACGACAGGGTAGCAATTGATCAGAACCTGAATCGAGTATATCCTCAATTACCTCAGGATTAAACGAATTTTAAGTGCGCATTGCTTGCAAGATGGGCCAAGACCGTATTTGTGCCGGCTGGCATGTTTTTTATTACATGGCCGGTTAGCGGTATTTTTTCATAAGCCTTGCATGATCTCTCTGCCAGTCCCTTTCCTTTATGCTGTCTCGTTTGTCATGCGTTTTTTTACCCTTGGCGAGAGCGATTTTGATTTTTACTTTATTTTTTTTCCAATAAAGCGATAAAGGCACAATGGTATATCCTTGACGCTCAGCGCTGCCAATCAATTGATTAAGCTCTTTACGGTTAAGCAATAATTTGCGGGTGCGGGTAACATCCGGTGTGATGTGGGTGGAAGCCGTTGCCAGAGGTTGAATTTGTGCGCCCAATAAAAAAGCTTCCCCGTGTTTGATGATCACATGGGCGTCTGAGAGGTTTACTTTGCCTGCTCGCAAACTTTTGACTTCCCAGCCTTCGAGAACTAAGCCAGCTTCAAATTCATCTTCAAGAAAATAATCAAAGCGGGCTTTTTTATTGATGGCGATTGTGGCATTTTGTTGGGCTTTGGCCGTCATTATCAGCTTAGAGTTCATTTTACAAAAAATTGATTATAACATATCCGATGAACCATAGGACAGACTATAATGACAATAGGTATTTCCTCTTGCCGGAAGTCAATTACCCGTGTTTTGGAGTTTTTATGAAAATCGGTGATAAAATTGAATGTGAATTTATGGCCACCAACAATCTTTCTGCCAATTTGGCGGATTATGCAGGAAAATGGCTTGTTTTGTATTTTTATCCTAAAGATTCTACGCCAGGTTGCACCACTGAAGGACAATGTTTTCGTGATGCTTATTCACAGTTTCAGGAATTGAACACCGAAATTTTCGGTGTTTCGCGGGATGGTTTAAAATCTCACAACAATTTCAAAATAAAGCAGCAATTTCCTTTTGAATTGATTTCCGATGGTGAAGGCAAGCTATGTGAGTTATTTGATGTCATTAAAATGAAATCCATGTTTGGCAAGCAGGCACTGGGAATTGAACGAAGCACTTTTATCATTGATGGACAAGGCGTATTACGCCATGAATGGCGAAAAGTCAAAGTCAAAGGGCATGTCGATGAAGTTCTGGCCACATTAAAAAAGCTGCAACAATCTATCTCCAATAAGTAGAGTTTTAACATCAAACTTGAGTTTTGCCGTGATAAATCGAATAATCGTCCTTTCTTAGATAAAAAAAATATGCGTGAGGGTCTGTTTCGACCTCCTCACGATAAAGCAGGGCAGGATGAGAGGATAAATAATGGATAATGATAAACATAAGCTGTTTGTTCTGGATACCAATATATTAATGCATGATCCAACGGCCATTTACCGTTTTGAAGAACATGATATTTACTTACCTATGGTGGTTCTTGAAGAATTGGATAGCCATAAAACAGGAATGTCTGAATTGGCGCGAAATGTCAGACAGACGAACCGTATGCTGGTCGAATTGATGAATCACGCCACCCATGATGAAGTGGTTGCAGGCTTGCCGGTACCCGGTTATATGAATACAGATGAGGCTCAATATCGCGGTCGTCTGTTTTTCCAGACCGATGATTTTGATCAGGTTCATCTTTCTTCCTTGCCGGGTAATAAAGTGGATAACACGATTCTCGCTACTGCTTTGGGGCTGCAAAAGAAATACGCTGGCAAAAAAAGAGTGATTCTCATCTCCAAAGACATTAACCTGCGTATCAAGGCCGGGATTTTAGGTATTCCCGCAGAAGATTATTACAATGACCGTGTTCTTGAAGACGTTAACCTTCTGCATAGCGGCTTACATATTCTGGACAATAATTTCTGGGATACGCATGCGAAAAATATGGAAGCCTGGCAGGAAAGCGGGAAAACATTTTATCGTGTGACGGGACCTTTAGTCAGCCGGTGGAATCTTAATGATTGTTTAAGCACGGAAAATAATGAATTTCAGGCTTTGGTGAAACGCCTTGAGCCTGATGACAGTGCCGTGGTTGAGCTGGCAAAAGATTATACACAATCAAATCATGCCGTCTGGGGCATTACCGCACGTAATCGGGAGCAGAATTTTGCTTTAAACTTATTGCTTAATCCTGATATTGATTTTGTTACCCTACAAGGCACTGCGGGTACCGGAAAAACACTTTTAACCATCGCCGCAGGATTAACTCAGGTGTTGGACCAAAACCGCTATAATGAAATTTTAATGACGCGAGTTACCATTCCCGTAGGTGAGGACATTGGTTTTCTACCGGGCACGGAAGAGGAAAAAATGACACCGTGGATGGGCGCTCTCATGGATAACCTTGAAGTATTGCATGGTACGCAGGAAGGCGGCAGTTTTGGCCGCCATGCCACAGCCGATCTCTTGCAGAGTAAAATTAAAATTCGTTCATTAAATTTCATGAGGGGCCGCACTTTTTTAAACCGCTACATCATCATTGATGAAGCGCAGAATCTGACCTCCAAACAAATTAAAACTTTAGTGACACGGGCCGGTCCAGGCAGTAAAATTATTTGTCTTGGTGATATCAAGCAGATTGATACGCCTTATCTGACAGAAACGACATCCGGCTTAACTTTCGCAGTTGATCGATTTAAATCATGGGAGCATAGTGCGCATATGACTTTAACGCGTGGCGAGCGTTCAAGGCTTGCTTATTATGCTGCTGAGCATCTATAGAGGTAAAAACACATGCATAATGAAGCCATCACTTTTGATGATGTACTACTGGTTCCTTCTTACAATCATCATGAATCAAGACGCGTTGTTGATATCGGAATGACTGACAGATGCAGCAAGCTGTCACTTAAGCTACCGGTGATGAGTTCTAATATGGATACCATCACTGAAAGCAAAATGGCCAATTTTATGCATGCCAAAGGTGGCATCGGTGTTTTACATCGTTTTTTAAGCATTGAAGGCAATGTAAAAGAATTTAAAAATTGTGAGGGGAAGGTTTTTGTTTCCGTAGGATGTTCTGAGCAGGAACTACAGCGGGCGGAAGCCTTACGCGATGCCGGTGCAGAGTATTTTTGTGTGGATGTGGCCCATGCGCATGCCAAATACGTCGGTAAAACATTGAAAAGCCTGCGCAAGTTGCTTGCTGATCGCTGCATTATGGCGGGCAACGTGGCTACTTATGCCGGTGCTGATTATCTGGCCTCATGCGGGGCGGATATCATTAAAGCCGGTATTGGCGGCGGTTCTGTCTGCAGTACACGTATCAAAACCGGCTTTGGCATTCCCATGCTGACCTGCATTCAAGATTGTGCACGCAGTGATCGTTCCATCGTTGCTGACGGCGGTATTCGCACTTCAGGAGACATCGTGAAAGCCCTTGCCTTCGGCGCTGATTTTGTCATGATAGGGGGGATGCTGGCCGGAACAGGGCCGACTCCAGGGAAAATCGTCGAGAAAGAAGATGGCTCCAAAGTCAAATTTTACCGGGGCATGGCTTCAAGAGAGGCCCAGGAAGAATTTCTCGGCCAAATGCATGAGTGGAAAACGGCGGAAGGTGTGGCGACAGAAGTTCCTTATCGCGATGTTCAAGATCAGATCATAGCCGATATCATTGGCGGTCTTCGTTCGGGACTTACCTATGCAGGTGCCGACACCATCTCGGAATTGCAACGAAAATTAAATTATGTCGTGGTTACTCCTGCTGGTCGAACTGAAAGTTTACCACATAAGCTTTTGGGTTAGTAAGTTGCTCAGCCCTGCTCGGGAAATAGGAAGTTTCAGGCATTCTGGGGTACCTCAAATCCCCAGGGATGCCCCTTCTTCTGCTGTTTCTTCTATTGCTGGTGATGGTTCTTGCGACGAATCTTTCTGAGTAGTTGTATCCTCTAACAAGGCGAGCTGGTTATTATCTACCTCTGGAGCAGTCTGAGAGTCGACAGAGGATGCCTCTAGGGCAGGACTCTCATTTTTGTCAGCTCCTTCGATTAAGTCCACGTCTTCCTCGAAATCATCTCCAGGATCTTTATCTTCATCCCCAGTAAGTGCAAGGTCGGTATCTGGCTCTTCTTGCTGAGTTTTTTCAGGTTGTTGTTCTTCTGGTTTTTGTTCTTCAGACTTTGTGTCCTTGTTTTGCATAGCTGATTTTAAAGCATTACCAATGCCCTTCGCCAAGTTACCTAAATCATTATTTAATTCCTTTGCGAACTGATATAATTCTACTGCCATTTCCATAATATTTTTTGCAATGGTGTCGAGTTTATCGTCAACCAGCTTATCCATGTAGGATTCGGGTTTTTTTTCCTCCTCATCGTTCTTCTTCTCATCTTTATCTGATTTTTTGGACTTGGGTTTAGCTTTCGCCTTGGTTTCTTCTTTACCTTCTGGCTTTTCTTCATTTGCTGTGGCAAGCTGCATTTCTTCTTTATCAGTTTTCTTTTCTTCTTCTAGGTCTTCATCTTCTTCCAGTTCCTCATCCTCATCATACTCTTCATCTTCGTCATACTCTTCATCTTCGTCATACTCCTCATCCTCATCGTATTCTTCGTCCTCATCATACTCCGGATCTTCTTCCGTTGTTGCTTTTTTCGCTTCAGTTTTTTGAGGTTGCGGAGACTGATTTTGGGACGTGTTTATATTTTGCATGGCTTTTTGGGCATTTTGCAATCCATTTTGAGCCGCTTCTGCAGTGTCCTCATTCTTTTTGTCATTAAAATAGGCAGAGGCACCCTCATAGGCTGCTTTTGCCTGTAGCTGACGTCGTCGTGGATCTTTTTCGTTTGGGTCAAAACCAAACTGTTTTAAAATATCCTCGCCATCAAGTTTAACGAATTCCTCAAAGGGCATTTTTTCATTTTTCGGTTGAGGCACCCATTTATTTGATTTCTTTTCCTGTATGGAGTCATTGGCGGCTCTCGCATTGTCGAATCCTTCTCTACTGGCCTCAGGATTATCTTTATTTTTATCCGGATGAAAAAATAACGCTGCTTTTTTATAAGCATTTTTGGCCGATTCTTGGCGTGCCTCATTATCTTTAATGTCGGGATCATAGCCGAATTGCTGCAGTAGTTTATCGCCTTTAAGCTTCGCGGCTTCTGAAAAAGTCATCCCCTTGGGTGTCTTTTTTTCAGGTTTAGGTGCGCTTTCTTCAGGTTCAGGTGCGGCTTTATTCTCTTCAGGCGCAGGTGCGGATTCATTTTTCTCTTCAGGCGCAGGTGTCTCGGGTGCTGTATCTTTTTTCTCTTCAGTCATTTGTATTTACTCTTAAATATGGATTAATTAAGTGATTATTAATACTATAATAGTACATAAAGATTTTTATTTAAACTTTTTGATAAAATTGTATTAGCACTTAAAGTTTAAATAAAATGCTCTCTACATCTGTCATGAAATCCATTATCCATGTATTCTTATTTTAACAAAAGGAAACGTGTAAACATTTTTTCTTTATGTTTATTTACATATAATTTGCAATTGGCTGAAGGGTTTCAGGAATGAAGAGAGATGATTTTCGCCACATGCGCCGCGGCAAGCAAGTTGCTGCTTTAAAAGACAGTGATTTACGTTTTTTAAAGCCTGTTCATTACATAGGTAAAGAAAAAAATCATGCCCTGCTAATGCTGCATGGTTTTTCCTCTTCACCGGCCGTTTTTCGCTATATGCTCCCTCACTTATTAAACTATGATGCCATTATTGCTCCTGTTTTGCCGGGGCATATGGATACTATAGATGCTTTTTCGCGGGTAAAGGCCATGGATTGGCTGATGAGCGCCGAAAAGATATGTGCTTCATTATTGCAGGATTATAAGCAGGTGGACTTGCTCGGTTTTTCTCTTGGTGGCTTAATAGCTTGCTATCTCAGTGAGCGCTTTCCATTCCATCGTTTGTATTTATTTGCCCCGGCACTTGCACTGCACTTGCATGTAAAAGCGATTCTAAAACTGGCCCGTGCTTTTCGTTGGTTAGGTTTTTGCCAGGTAAGAAATGCAGCAGGCAATTTATTGCATGAAGAACATACTGAAATAGCCTATCGTCGTTTACCTCTTGAATCGATTAAGGAACTATTTGTTTTGATTGACGAGTTCCGTTGGCAGCCTCCTGAGTATCCAATTGAACTTTTTTTGGGTTGTCATGATATCGTGGTGGATAACCATAAAGTCAGTGCATTCTTTTCATCCTTACCCAATGCAAATATTCATTGGCTGAAAAACTCAGCTCATGTGCTGCCTATGGATAACGACTTTGAAGAGATCATTCAATACATGAATGATCAAGCCCAACAGCCATTGTTGCCGATGATTAAATAACATAAGTCAACAAATAAGCATTTTCTATCAGCCATTTTTCATGCTGTATGAAAGAGAGCTTACGGAATGTGTTTGTTATAACGATCATATTCTTCCAGGTCATGTTGCGGCCATTCACGCATATCCAGCACCGCTCCATTGAATGCCATGAAATTGGTCTGCATGGTAGGGATGTTATAATAATAAATGTCACTGGCGTCGCTGGCTAAGCTGTGTTGCTTTTTCAGCGTACTGATTTCTGCAATGGAACGTTGATGGGTTTTTACAAATGTACGGTTTGCTCGCAAATAGCGTCCTTTAAATTTGGCTGAGTCCCAGAGTTCAACATGAAGCTCATCCACAATTCCAGCTAATTGTGCTTTAGCGCTGCCGTAAGCACAGACTCTGAGAAAAGGACTGTTCACCCAATATAGGCTAAGCCAGCCAGATCCTGTCAGATTCAGACTGGTCAGACTCGTTTGGCCGGTCAGTTGAACACGCGGCTTTCCTTTCATGTTGATGCGTAAACCACGGTTGCTGATACCGTGGATTTGGGTAGAGCCTTTGCCGCTGATATTCAACGAGGTTAAAGCAAGATGCCCTTTTAAAATCGTGCTGCCATCATTGTCAATGTCCAGAGCGAGAGAAGATGAATTGAGCTTTGTGCCTTTTACCACGCCAACGCCTTTATATTTAAAAGCATAAAGTCGATGCCCATGAATAACGGCGGTAATGCGTCCACAATCCGGATAACCTTTACCTACTTTGACGTAAAGTCTTTGGTTTGTTACAAAAACTTGTACCTGTTTTAAATCTCGCGGATCTCCATAAAGTATCACTTGGGGCTTGGAATACCCGCTATGCAGGCTGACATCAATAACACCTTCCACATCTACACTGTTAAAGCCACTGACTTTTTTTACCTGTTTCGCACGTACAGGTTTACTGGTAAGGACGCTCTTGCTGACTGCTTTTTTGATACGAGGGGAAAAGATAGCTGGTCTATGGGCGCAGCTGCAGAGCAGAATAAAAATAGATATGAGTGAAATAGTCCGAGTCAACATCACTGTATTCCAATGTTTTTAATCATTCTACATTAGAGTAGTTTGCCTGAATTCGCAAGAGTCAGGCTTTGTGAAAAATTTACGAATCCCCGTGGCTTGACCACGAGGTCCATAAAAGGCCAATCCTATTTATCAAAGTCTTGGATAACATTGGATTTTGATAAATATACTGGTGATGGACGCCGCAGCGATTCGTAAGCGGAAAAAACTCATAAAGTCGAAATTGTTTTCACTCGCTTTGACAGGCGCTCTTTTTAAAAAATGTCGCAGCACATTGGTTATTTTTAAATATTTTGTGTGTGCACATGAACCTGTCAAAAATTAAACCTCAACTCCGATCACCGTTTTTAAAATCAGAAATCCAGATATGATCCGGACAGCCGCTATAACGATCCGTTTTTGGAGCGTCGGCTATCAGCACGGATAGAGGTTGCTGCTCAGGTATAAGAACAGGTAATTGGATAAAAATATCAACGAGCATACCGTTTTTGCATCCCAGATAAATTTTTTGATCTGCATTTTGCCCGAAGGCTTCCTGTATTTTTTGTCTTAACTGTTGTTGCTTGATGCTCAGCCCTCTATTCTCGCGAAGATATTCACCCATTGTGGAATTATCCGCTTCACGAGCCAGGCGCATGGCCAGGGAAAAATAATCATCACTTGAAAGAACCTGACAACTGCCATGTTTATTCCATTCATGGCGTTCGAGACAGCTGCCAAAGGCATAACTGGGCATCAGTTCTTTTAAATGGGTGGCCACGACAGGACCTAATTCAACCGGAGCATAGGAACAATGATTTTTTTGTGGCGCAACGCCGCAATAACTATAGCTCTGCCCACAGGCTTTTTGATTGGGCCATAATCCATGCAGCGTCATATGATGCGAGGCGTAGGATGTTTCTGATAGATTCAGGCATTCCGGTTTTCCAGCTTCATAACCGTAGGTTTGGCAAAAAGCCGGCTGCCAGCTGAGCGCCAAAACATAGGAATCTGCCAATCCAGGCTTCATTTCACAATCGCCATTTTCCTGTATCTGATATTGAAATTGACCACATTCGGCATGGACCCAACGGAAGGATGAGGATTGAACAGGAATTTCTATACGTAACCAGTCAGGGGAAAGTCGATTGATTTCCCGTAGGGTGTAGCGTTGTTGTTTCTCAACATGTAAATCATTTGGATTGGTTTTTTTATTTTTGGAGAGAAAAGCCGGGCAGGATTGGTTTGCTTCAAAATAACCGCTGACAAGAATAGAAGCGTTTAAATTAAAAGAGAATATAATGAACAAGAAGGAAATCAGTTTATTCATAGGGTTCATCCTGAGCTCAATTTAAATCAGCCGGTCTATAAGGTCTTAACCATTGACTGCCGATCCTTGGTGTCCTGTGCTGCTTAACATGAATATTTAAATACAAAAACGTTTATATTTAAAGATTTTTTTGACAAGTGTAGAGAATCTTCCTGCAGAGCTTCTGCAGGAAGAAGGGATTGAAATACAAGGGTTTTAAATCGCTTCAACTTCTTCAGCTTGCAGACCTTTGGTCCCCTTGGTGACTATAAATTTAACCTGCTGGCCTTCATGTAATGTTTTTCGGCCTGCGGAGCTGACGATTGAACGAAAATGAACAAAGACATCATCTTGACCATTTTCCCGACTGATAAAGCCATAACCTTTATCATCATTAAACCACTTAACGTGGCCAGTTTCTTTTGCTGACATTTTTATTTCCAATTTTAAATTTTAAACTATCACTTGTGATAAAGAAGATCGATAAAAATACAATGCCGTTAACATAATAAGTTCACTACTGTTTATAGGAGGGAGCTTTCTATGGAGCAAGATTTTAACCGAAAATTTTTATACAACAAGTCCTCTTATTATATATTAATTTTTTGAAAATAGCGATATCAGGGTAGTGCAAGGCGGGGCAAACGATCACAAAAGCCCCTCTTTGCCTACCTGTTATACTTTATGCACAGCATCCATACGAGCTCATATCAAGCACTATGTTGGATTCTGTACATAAAACGCGGAATGTGGGTATAGTGATTTTACATTGCACTATTAGATGCGTTTATCCCTGCAGTGTAAGGTATATCTATGTCTTTTGGGCAAGGGGACATGTGTTCATATGCTTTGCCCCAAGGTATTCGCTTAATAGATTCAAAGCTACTTCGTTGTTTTTATGGAAGTGGTGTTGACCCAGTAACTCGACCAATCCCCCGTTTTCAAGGGCACGCAGAACCGGTTGGCGCAGACGAGTAAACCATAATTCTATACCGGCTTCATCGAGGCGTTGATACAGATTGCGCAGTGTTTCCACACCACTTGCATCGATATTGTTAATGCTGACGCAATCGACAATGATATATCTTGATTTTGGTTTCTCTTTAATGAGCCTAAGGATTTTATCCTCAAAATAGGAGGCATTGGCAAAATAAAGTGATCCGCCAAATCGGATCAAACTGATGAGATAACAGGTTTCTTCCTCAGGAGAAGCTTCTACAAGATCGCCGGCTTCATTGCGGGTAAGTTCATTAAAACGCGGTTTCCTTGATTCATTAAGGTATACGCCTAATGAGATCAGCATGCCGAGTAAAATAGCGTATTCAAGTTTGGGTGCAAGAATAAGTGTTAAGATAAAAGTAGTTAATGTGACAACGCCTTCTTTGATATCCACACGGTAAATCTTAATCATTTCCTTGAAATTAAGAAGCCCTAATGCGGCGATAATAATCACAACAGCCAAGGTGGCTATCGGTAAATAATAAAATAAAGGTGTTAGCCATAACAAAACAAGCATGACAATAAAACCGGCAAAGATAGAAGAAAAGCCAGTTTTTGCACCGGCTTTAAAATTTACTGCCGTGCGAGAAAATGCTCCTGACACTGGCATGGACTGAAAAAAGCTTCCTGTAATTTTCGCTAATCCCTGACCAATCAATTCCTGATTGACATCCAGTGTTTCTTTACTCTCAGTGGCAAGATATCGTGTAATCGTTGTGGCTTCCATGAAACCTATTAATGCGATAACCAGTGCCGCTAAAAAAAGTTGCGTGATCCTTTCCCATTCCAGAGAAGGCATTTGAAATTCCGGCAGCCCTTTAGGGATACTACCCACAATTTTTCCGCCTGCCTGTATGGTCACCTGCCCCTTATCATCGATTTGCGCTACGCGCCACGATTGAGAGGCCATCTTTCCTATTGGAGTCATGTTATTGGCAACCACATAACCAGAGTGATTATCATTGGTCGTAACTTTACGTAGCCTTAATTGCTGGATATGGATTGCATTTAAGTTATGCTTAATCATGCGGCGCTCCAGTTCCCACTTGGCCTCACTTACTTTATTCATCGCTTGTGCTGTTTTCTCAGCGGTTTCTCCGGCTTCCTTAATGGAGGTTTGCAGTTTTTTCATGGTTTCCTCAACCGTTTGCGATAACTGCCGGAATTCTTGTGGATACCTTTGGTAACTGCTCAACATTTCCCGTATAGGATCACTGATGATGTTTTCAATATGGATGACTTTTGATTTTTCATAACCCGATAACCAGGATATTAAAGTGGTTATAATGACCGCGACCAGAATTCGCGGCGATCGCGGCCAGAATTTTCGACAAATGGCAATGCTTACAAAAGCCACCAGAGAAATGGCTACGGTTGGCCAATGGGTATTGTTTAAGGAATCCGTTAACACCTGCCATACCGTTTGATAATGACGGGAAAAGGATAAAGAAGGAACGCCTAACAGGCTGCCCAGTTGGGCTGTGGCAATGATGAGCGCTGCTGCGTTGGTAAAACCCAGCAATACGGGATGAGAAACAAAATTAAGTACAATGCCGAGCCGTAAGATACCCAATAATAATTGGATGACGCCGGCCATTAAAGTTAAGAGAATGACATATAACAAATAGTTCGACGTCCCGCTTGCGATGATGGGCTGTAAGGCCGCTGCAGTAATCAGGGAGGTTATGGCTACCGGACCTGTGGATAATATCCGTGATGAACCGAAAAGAGAAGCCACAATGGGTGGGATAAAAGCCGCATATAAACCATAGTACGCCGGTAATCCGGCCAACCTGGCATAAGCCATGGATTGTGGAATCAAGAGCATGGCAACGCTTATCCCCGCTATTAAATCGGCGCGTAATATTGGCCAGTGTTTCAGCTCAGGCCACCAGGCTAAAAAGGGAAAAAAGCGCTCATACTCAGTAAAATAAGTTAACATCGCTTTTTTTTTCATGATGATTTGCCTATACATGATTTCGCTTTGCTGAAATCAGGCAGCAACGATTGAATTTCACGGGCAAGAGTAAACAACAAGGCATCTTTGCCATGGGCCGTAGCTATTTGCACTGAAACAGGCAAGTGTTCGTGATAAAGTACCGGAAAACTCATCGCTGGAAGTCCCGCCTGATTAAACAGTGAAGTGAAAGGGCTAAAAGCGAGGTTTTTTTGCAGGTAGCGCTCGAATTCATCATCTGTCTTCAATTTATTAATGAACAGCGGCAATTGTGCAAGAGCGGGTGTTAATATGATATCTGCCTCCATGAGTAGTTGATGAACGGGTCGGGTCAATTGGTATAGTCGATTTTTAGCCTGAATAAGATCGGTGGCTGATAACTTTTTGCCACGCTGAAAAAACTCCCACGTCACAGGCTCAAGTTCGCTGTTTTTGGCTTTTCGTTTCATGCGGCTCTGCTGCAATTCAATTTCAGCACATGTGTTTGCTGCTATCAGAATAAGCGTGCATTCACCGATTGCTTCCAAGTCAAGGTTCAGGGGGTACTCATGAATTTGATGCCCCAATTGTTTTAACAGCTCTTCAATTTTTTGTGTGGCTTTTAAACAGGCAGGATGCACAGGCACTGGAGCAAATGCACCTTTAAGGCGAGCGATGGTCAATGAGGAATATTGCGGGCGCTTTAAATCCAGTTCTGACATTAAATGAAACAACAATTCTGAATCACGCAGACTGCGAGTCAGAACATGGCTGGCGGCCAGACCTGACCAGGACTCCCCTGTCCAGGGGCCCGTTGGCATCAACCCTTTACTCGGTTTAAAGCCAATAAGCCCACAACAGGCAGCCGGTATACGGATTGAACCACCTCCGTCACTTGCCGTGGCAATAGGGGCAATACCGGCTGCGACAGCGGCAGCAGACCCACCTGATGAACCTCCCGAAGTCCGCTCAAGATCATAAGGATTACGGCAGGGGCCAAAGAGCTGAGGCTCGGTCACGTAGGAAAGCCCCAATTCTGGTATGTTGGTTTTGGCCAAAGGCAAACAGCCAAGGTTTAATAGCCGTTGGATAAAATCACTGTGCGCCTGACCTATGTTATGGGAAAAAAATTTCGAGCCGGCCGTATCTCTTATGCCTGCAATGGAAAATCCGAGATCCTTAATCAGCACGGGAACGCCATATAAGAGCTCTGTCCCTTGAAGTTTTTGCAATTGTGCTTTTGCAAAATCAGAACAGTCAGTGACAATCGCATTAAGTTTGCCATTGACTTCCTGCAGACGTGCTATAGCGCAATCCAGTACCTCATGTGCACTGATTTTTTTTGTTTTTATCAATTCAGCCAAATCATGAGCGTCATACTGCAAGTAGTCCGTGACTCGCATTATTCATCTCTTCTTAGTAAGTGCTCAGTCCTGCTTTTTGTGGTAGCCTCAATAGAGGCTGAGCTATTACGTTAGTTAATATTCAGTTTTTATCTGTTCCTGATTCCAGAAAAAAGTCAAACGTCACGTTTAAATTTAAATCCATTCAATGCGCCAGAGCCTAGAGCACCGAATGATTTAAAAGTTTACCGTCAATATTTGACTTAAAATAGATCAAGTATATACAATTTCCACGTCCTACGGCTCGTCCGCGGGTTACAGAAATCTCTCAGCATCACTGGATTCTGCGGCCAAGTCGCAGAACGTAGAGACGGAGTTAATATTTTTGATTCATCAATAATCAAATTTAACTTGTACATATTTAAATCATTCGGCGCTCTAGTCCCTTCTATAACCTCCTTGAGGATGAATGGGAGGAAGAGGATTTTCTCTGGATTTTTTAGGCTTGCTATTTTTAAAAGCAAGTAGAGCGCGCCATAAACCATCACCTTGCCACTGAGATGTATTATGACTGTAAAGCGATTGAGATAACAAGTTTATTTGTTTTTTTAATTGGGAATCACGGATTTGTTTACTTAAATCTGCCAAATTTAAAATGCGGGCTTCAGGCCAGTGCTGTTTTGACCATTTCAATAAGGACGCCTTGGCTTTGGCTGCATCATTTTGTTGGCAGGCAAGCTGCAAATCTTTCATGACTGATTTAGAATCCATTTTATCGCTTCCTGGATTTCTTTTTTGCCAAAACCAAAATAAAAGTGTGATGAACCAGGCCAGTGCAAAGAGGATGGCTAATATCCAGCCCAGTGACAGAAACCTTTGCTTCTCACTTGCTAAATTGGGCTCGGTGGAGGACATCTTCGTCTGTTTTATATCCGTATTTAGAGCAGGGGGAGGAGTTTGGGAAGACACTGCAGCCGGCGTAACTTCAATTGTTCGTGAAGGTAAATGGGCGGTGGCTTCATTGCCTGTTATCGTGTTAAACCACTTCAAGCGTAACTCTGGAATGGTGATTTTGCCGGCCTTGCTGAAAAGATATGTGATTTTCGTAGTGGTCGTGCCTACAAGCTGCTGCTGGCGAACGATATTGTTTTCTTCTGGTTTTTCCGGATAAATATTAAATTGACCGTTTTCCTCAATATTCAGCTTAGGCATTAACTGGGCTGGAATGCCGGTGCCTTCTATGGTGATGGTGCGAGTTAATGTATCACCTTGAATGAAAGACTGGGCATGCTTATCATAATGCTCTGATAAGTGGATTTTTTCAGCGGGAAGCCAGTATTTGCCTTTATAATTATCAGGAATTGGCTTAACAGATAACTGAATATTTTTATCGCGAACATTAACCCGCTGCGGTACGACATCATAAACCAGCGCCTTAAACACTGGGGAAGCAATATTTATATGGCCACTTTTCTGAGGAAAAATGGCATAACGTTGCTCTTCAACTGCATAGACTCGATTATTTTCCATGGTTTGATAGCGCTTGGCATTGCCTAGAGGAATGAGCAAGGCATCTTCAATTTGAGGCCCTTGATACTCGGCATCAAGCAAACGTCGGCTGGTATAAAGCTTAACCGTGTAAATGACTTGTTGGTTGACATAGGGGGATTCGCTACTGATTTCGGTGGTCAGTAAAACATCCTTCTGTTGCTCATCTGCGGTTGGTTTGCGTGCTCGGGATGAGGACGTGTCGGAGGTAACTTCAACAGTGAGTGGTTTCGTGCTTTGCTGACCTATGGTAATCGCTGGAATCGTAAGTTTTCCTTTTCTTTTTGCAGAGAGCAATATAGTCCACTGTTTGATGGAGTTGGCTTGGCCGTCGATTAATGTGTAATTGATGCTTCGTTCCGTGCCGAGGATGTTAAAATCGGCTTGCAAAGGTGTAAGATCAGGAATATCTGTATCTTGAACATTTTCCTGGGTGATGGTTAACTTGAAGGTTTCATCAATGCTGACTTGCAATTCTGAGAGTTCGGCAGTTAATTCAGCATTAGCAAGGGATGACCATACGATGAATAAAATAGCTAAAATCACTCTTTTCATTGATACCATCCGCGTTGTCGTCTTAAATGATCACGTAAAAACTTTTCGCGCATCAAGCCTCCCGGATCATCCGGTATGACGCGTAACCACTGTTCTTTTGCTTGTTGTTTTTCTCGTTCAGCAGCAGACTGAGTTGCTACTTGGTTCATTGTATTTTTTAGCGGCTTGTCCTGCTGTTGTTTGTCCTGCTGTTGTTTGTCCTGCTGTTGTTTGTCCTGTTGTTGCTTGTTCTGTTGTTGCTTGTTCTGTTGTTGCTTGTTCTGTTGTTGCTTGTTCTGTTGTTGCTTGTTCTGCTGTTGCCTGTCCTGCTGTTGTTTGTCCTGCTGTTGCTTGTTCTGTTGTTGCTTGTTCTGTTGTTGCTTGTTCTGTTGTTGCTTGTTCTGTTGTTGCTTGTCCTGTTGTTGCTTGTCCTGTTGCTCCTCTTGTTTTTTCTTTTCTTTTTCCTTATTTAATAAATCAACCACAATTTTACGATTATATAAGGCATCCTGATGATCAGGCTCAATATTTAAGGCTTTATCGTAAGCCTGTAGTGCTTCTTCATATTTTCCCATATGGGCTAAAGCATTGCCTTGATTATAATAGCCTTCAACGCTTCGTTGTTCGCCAAACCATTGAGCAGCTTGTTCATAGTTGCCACTTCGATAGGCGGCAACGGCAGACCAGTCCTTACGTTTAAATGTGTTTTCGGCTTGTTTAAAGCGGCCTTTTTCCATCATTTTTTCTGCCTGCTGATCGGGAGTAAGCCATACATCTTTCCAGCTTAAAGCATGCGTTAGAGAAGAAGGGAGGATAAGAAGAAACAACAAGCACAATCGATACCTCATACGATTATCCTCTGGAGATTGCCGCGCCTGAACAAGGGTAAAAAGAACAATAAAGCAGGAATTAAAAACCAGCGACCCTCGTCACGCCATAAGGGAACATCATTATATTGACTCAGAGCAAATTTTTTATTTAATTGCGTGTCATTGAGCCATTTTACAATATCCGAATCATCAGGGGTTAAATGAAGCAATTGCCCATGGCTCGCATGAGCAAGCTGTTGATACAGAGGATTTAGGATTTTATCCTTGCTTAAGGGGAGAATAGATGTATAGATATTGTGCTGGCTAAGTTTTTCCGCTGTTTGAATGGCCTGTGAATGGGGTGGTGTGCCAGTTAATACCAGGATTTGTCCAGATTGATAGCCCGCTTGATCAATCAGTTTAGCGGCCTGATCCAGTGCTGTATCCAGTTGATGCCCACCTACAGGCATAATGTCGGGTGTTAGTGTTGAGAGCAGGTTCGTGATGGTCTGTGCATCGTCAGTCAGGGGCGAGACCACAAAGGGTTCGCCGGTATAAACGACCATCCCCCATTGCCCCTTATCTGAATGTTGAAATAAATCATGAAGCTTGAATTTTGCCCGACTCAGGCGATCAGGCGACAGATCTTTGTTCAACATCTCATGGGATAGGTCCAGTACGATCACTCGAGGTTCTACGGGTTGAAACACAGGCACGGCTAACTTTAACCAGCTTGGCCCAGCTAAACTTAGGATAAAGAACAATCCGCTCGTCAGAAGAAAAAATGAGGTGAGAAAATCTTTTGGTCTCTCTTTAACTTGAATAAGTTCTTTTAACAGATGACTGTCGCAGATAGCGTTCCAGGTTTGCAGTCGGTTTTTTTGCTGCCATAATCTCACTGCAAAAAACGCAAGAGGGATGAGCGCAAGCAACCATAGCGGTCTTAAAAAATGAAAGTCAGTTATCATATTTTAAATGCCCCCTGTTTCTTTGCAGAACGGACTTAATATGTTGTCTTAAGTCCGTCCTTTCAAGCAACCAGACGAAAAACAGAATTAAAGCCAGTGCAAGTGGCCAAGGATAGTAGTCTTTCTGTGGTTGTATGGTTGTATGTTCCTGTGAAATAGCTTCCAGCTGATTAATGGTTTGATAAATGGTTTGCAATGATTGAGAGTCGGTTGCGCGAAAATAGCGGCCCCCAGTGACATTTGCTATCTTTTTTAAAGTCTTTTCATCGAGATCAGCAGATGCTCCAGGCATAAGAAGTACCCCCGACAATGCTCTGGAGTCACTGGATGAGCCCAGTCCTATCGTATAGATTTTTATGCTTTCTGTTTTGGCCAGCTCAGCGGCTTTTACTGGTTGAAGGATGCCTGAGTTATTGGCTCCATCCGTTAATAAAATAATGACTCGGCCTTTGCGAGGCATTTTTTGTAGATGTTTGATGGCCAGGCCTAAGGCATCACCTATAGATGTGGTTTTTCCAGCCAGCCCAACAGTAGCATCTTGTATGCGTAATAAAACACTATGGCGGTCATAAGTCAGCGGGGATTGTAAATAAGCACGGCTGCCAAAAAGAATCAATCCAATTTTATCGCCAGTTCTTTCTTTGACAAACTGCTCAGCGGCATGTTTGACGACATCAAGGCGGTTTACTGGCCGGCCATGAAACAACATATCCGGAATTTCCATAGAACCGGATAAATCCAGCGCCATTATGATGTTATAACCTTCCCGAGATACAGGCTGTGGTTGGCCGACCCAACGGGGACCGGACAGAGCAATGACGGCAAACAACCAGATGAGAAAAGGTAGCATCAGAGAGCTTTGCTGCGTTAATACCCGTTTATCCTTATCGACAATGGAAGATATGGCGTGAAAAAAAGGAACCCTAAGGGCAGTGGGCAATGGTGGTTTGGCTCGAGGTAGCAGATACCAGATGCAAGGAGGTAATAAAAGAAGGAGCAAAGCCCAGGGCATGGCTAATTCGAACATGGCTTTCTCCGTTGTTTTATCCATCTTTCTGCCCGTGTAAACAAGGGTTTAAGTGAACAAGTTTCATTAGGCTGGTATGGCAATTCAAGAAGCATATTTTTTACAGGGTTAAAATTCACCTCTTTTCCTGTGCGGTTTAGGAAATGAATCCAGTCTTCTCCCTTAAGACCGGCGACGTTTTTTCTTGGATAGTAAGCAAGAGCAACGCGTTTTAAAAGCTCTGACACCCTGGCACTGATAAATGAGCAGTTCCGTTGCTTTTCATATTGCTGATAATATTCATCAAGTAATTTCAAAGCCTGCTTTTTTGGGCGGCTATCCAGGTAGCGCTGATAAATTTTGTAAGCAAGCGCAAGAAAAATGAAAAGCAGAAGAGCAGCTAAAATGTACCATCCGGGCGCTAATGGCCACCAACTTATCGGAGCAGGCAGATGAATATCTTTTAGTTGTTTTAAAGATTCCGGCGTGCTTTTTGCTTGGGCAGGTGCCACAGGGATTTTGGCTGCATCAGGCGCAGTTGCACCATATCCTTTTTCGTGAGTCAACAGCAGAGCTAAAAACATTAGCAGGATAAGCATGCCATAACAATAACGAGAGATACGGATACGCAGCGCATTAGCCATGTGATCTCCTCGGATAAGTCTGACGAACCAACTGAGGCAGGTTATCATCTGAGGTAACCTGTATATATTGAATGCTTGTACGTTTAAACAAATCCTGTAATGCCGATATTCGTTGCTGACAATACTTCTGGTAACCCTCTTGTATCGTATGGATACGGGTATCGAATAAAATCTCCTCTTGACCATTGCTGATGGCATATTGTTCGGGTATTGGAGAAACGAGTTCAAGGGGGTCGCAAATATGATAAGCAAGAACATCGTTATGGTATCTTAAGCGGTGTAAATGTTTTTCGCACTCATCATTGATGTTATAGAAATCACTGATAAGAATAAGAATGCTGCCTGGTCTCGTCACCCGACGCAGACGAAGCAAAGCTTTGGCCAAGGCTTCAGGCTGAATGGTGTAGCGGGAAATTTTTTGTTGTGTATGATGACTCAGGCTCGATAACATCGGTAAGATACCTGTTTCACGCCCACGAGGCATAAATTCTTCATGCCCGTTGCTGGAAAAAAGCAGCCCGCCCACACGGTCCCCTTGCTTTACCGCCGTCCATGATAGTAGAGCTGCCAGCCGTGAGGCGATGACGGATTTGAAGGCTGTACGAGTTCCAAAAAACATAGTGGGGCTGAAATCGGCAAGAATAACGACTGGTCTTTCTCGTTCTTCCTGGTAAATTTTGACATGCGGCCGTCCGGTTCTTGCTGTTACCCGCCATTCCATGTGGCGAATTTCATCGCCAGCCTGATAGTTTCTGACTTCGGCAAAATCCATGCCGCGACCGCGTAATTTGGATAAATGATTGCCTCGGCAAAGGGCACGCCCTTCCGGTTTATAGGTCACAGACTGGGCATAACGCCGCAAAGCCAGCAGTTCATTGAGTTCTGCAATAATGCCTTCAGCCATGAAACACCTCTAGGGAACAGCTACAAGTTGCAATAATGAATCAATAAAATCGTCGCTTGAGATTCCTTCGGCTTCTGCCTCGAAAGTGAGCAGAACACGATGCCGTAAAACATCATGGGCAATCAGATGAATATCATCCGGTGTAACATAGTCACGGCCGGATAACCAGGCATGTGCTTTAGAGCAGCGATCAAGAGCAATGGTAGCCCTGGGACTGGCGCCAAAACGCAACCAACGAGCCAGCTCTTCGCTGTAGATGCCTGGGTTTCTTGTCGCGAGTACAAGTTGAATGAGATAATTTTCAAGCGTTTCGCTGGTATGAACCTTAAGCACCTGACGACGTGCTTCAAAAATGGTTTTTTGCGGCACCTCCGTAAGATGTGTGGGGTCATTGACTGACTGACCCATGGCCTCATTTCGAGCAAGCTCCAGAATATGTTGTTCAATTTGAGCATCAGGATAATTAATTTTTACATACATTAGAAAACGATCCAATTGCGCCTCGGGCAAAGGATAGGTTCCTTCCTGCTCAATGGGATTCTGGGTCGCCATAACCAGGAATAATTCATGTAAAGGATAGGTTTTACTGCCAATGGTAATTTGGCGTTCTGCCATGGCTTCCAATAAGGCGGATTGAACTTTGGCTGGAGCACGGTTGATTTCATCGGCCAGAATCAAATGATGGAAAAGGGGGCCTGGTTGAAACACAAAAGAGCCATCTTCGGGATGAAAAACATCCGTACCGGTCAAGTCACCTGGAAGCAAATCGGGGGTAAACTGAATGCGGTGAAAATCCCCTTCCACACGGGCGGCTAATTCTTTTACGGCTCGTGTTTTGGCTAAACCGGGGGCTCCTTCAACCAGCAGATGGCCATCAGCCAGCAAGGCAATCAGCAATCGAGAGATTAATTCTTTCTGACCTAATATACGGGAATTAAGATAAGTGCTTAACTGTAATATTTGTTGCTGCACGGTTGTTGTCATCGTTTCTTCTAATTGCTCCATTGATCCCATCCTGTGCAAAAAGTCATATCCTAGCGCGATTTGCTGCGGATGCCAAGTTTTGTCTGCTATCATTCTTCCTGTGGGTGTGACTATATTGTTTTCTTAATGCCTGGAGCGTCAAATGATTTAAAGATAAGCAGATGCCGTGTTCATTGATATTCTTTTTGCAGTTCAAGCGGCATGAGTTGCTGCACTCTCTCATAGAGATCAAGAATTTGCTCGCAGAAAACATGCAGTTGCTGGGGATTCTCCCATAAATCATATTCCAGCCCTTTAGTAAAGGCTTGTTGCTGTGACAACGTTTTTAATAAAGCCAACTCCCTGCTGGAAAAGCCAAGATGCTGATTAAGTTCTACCAGTTCACGTAGATTTTTGTATTGTTTGATCGGTCGATTTTCATGAAGGGCGTAGGCTTTAAAGGTGAGGAAAAAGGCTTTATACATGAGGGTAATGACGGGATACAGGGCATCAATGTCCTCACCGTCGCCTCTTACAATGCTGGCATTTTGCTCTAGCAGATGTTCGGCGCAATAAGCATGTTGAGTTGCAATATTTAGTAATTCTAAAGGAGATAATGAGCGTTTTTCCATGATGCAACTCGTCTCTTATAGTCAATTTCTTAATCATTGTAATTGATGTTAAAATAGGAAACAACGATATATTCACAGGATCAGCTAATGAGCCTGATGTAAAGCAAAGATTATGAGTGATTATCAAGCGAAAACAACGGCCACCAAGATACGTCGGTTTTCCGAGATGCAAACTTTTTTAAATTCACCTTTTCAAATTGGTCATTTAAGCTTTCCCCATCGCTTAATTCAAGGTCCCCTGGCAGGTTATAGCTGTGCGCCTTTTCGGACATTATTTTATCCATTTCAGCCGCCGGCCTATGGCGTCTCGGAGATGATTTCGGCCCAGGATGCTTTATCTAAACAGGCATTAGAATCCCGTTATTTAATGCGTTCACCAGAAGAAAAGTACCTGGCTTATCAAATCGCCGGTTGTGATGCCAAGGTATTGGGAAATGCGGCCAAAAAACTGGCTACTCTGGGTGCTGATATGATTGATATTAATTGCGGCTGCCCGAAAGCTAAAATTCGTAAAAAAGGTGCCGGAAGCGCCTTGCTTGCCAAGCCTGATCAATTGGTAAAAATCATTAAGCGCATACGGGCGTCCATCTCTGTTCCTTTGACCCTGAAAATCCGTATTCAGGGCAATGAGCAGGATATCTATCTGGCCGAACAAATTGAGCAGGCGGGTGCTGATGCCTTGATTGTACATGGACGACGCTGGCAGGATGATTATGACATAGCCTGTGATTTCCAGCAGATATCGTTAATAAAACAGGCCATTGACATTCCAGTGATTGCCAATGGGGATATCGCAAATAGAGAAAGCCTGTATAAGGCTTGGTCAGAAAGTGGCTGCGATGCTTTTATGATTTCACGGGCTGCCTGTGGTCGTCCATGGTTGTTTGCAGAATTGCTTTCAGGCCAGGAGCCTAAAGTTTCACCTGAGATAAGAAAAAATCTTTTTATGCAGCATTTACAGGGTTTGGCTGCATTGGAAAGTCCTTATAAAGCGGTTTTACAGTCAAAATCCCTGGTTCGTTATTATTTTCGCCAATGGATGACGAAAGAACAGCTTTCCATGTTTTATCGCTTGACAAACTTGTCGGATATTGAGGATTTCCTCCATACAGAGAGCAAAGCACAGAACCAAAGTGCAGACATCAGTATATGAGGATTTGGGTCCACCTTTCCTCTTCAAGAGTCATGACCAGCCAATGCTTCTGCCGCCATCTACCGTTAAGGTTTGTCCGCTGACAAAATCATTGTCAATTAAAGCAAATACAGCTTGAGCAATATATTGTGGATGGCCGTGCCGCTTTAACGGTGTTTTGACAATGATGCGTTGTTTTTGTTCAGGGCTGAGCTCATTCTCATCTTCAGGCCAGCAAATAGCACCTGGCGCTACCGCATTGACACGAACACCTGGGGCGAATTCTTTCGCCAAAGCTTTGGTCTGCATGACCAATGCGGCTTTGCTTTGACAATAGACAGCATACGATTTCAAGGGTTTTTTGGCATGAATGTCCGTGATATTAACGATAACGCCTTTATTTTTTTTCAGATAAGGACGAGCGTTTAAACTAAGTAACAGCGGTGCTTTGACATTGATGGTAAAGGTTTTATCCCAGATGCTTTCATCAGGGCTGTCTAATGGCGTGCGAATAAAAATGGAAGCATTGTTCACCAGAACATCCAGCCGCCCTGTCTGATGCAGGCTGTTTTGAATCAACCTTGCTGGCGCGTTTTCTGCGTATAAATCTTCTTCAACCCAGAAAGCGCTGGTTGCTCTGTGCTGATTCAGCTCGTCAACCAAGGTTTTCGCAGTCTGGACAGAGCGGTGGCAATGAATAATGACCTTAAAACCCTTTTGGTGAAGATAGCGGGCAATTTCTGCACCAATACGTTTGGCCGAACCTGTGATTAAAGCGGTTTTTCCCTCTTGTGTGTTGGTCTGATTCAAGGTATGTTCCCCGTTTTGTCATGGTATAATCGGATTTATGTATTTAGTTGATATTCTGCGGGAGCGTCTGCCTGCGCCTTTTGTGGACTATATGCAGCAGGCGCTTTATGCTCCCGGACTTGGCTATTATAGCTCAGGGTCGGCAAAACTGGGAAAGGCTGGTGATTTTATAACGGCGCCTGAGTTAACGCCGTTGTTTGGGTACACGCTGGCTAATCAGTGCAGGCAAATTTTTACTCATCTTCATTCTCCTTGCCTCTTTGAGTTTGGTGCCGGCACAGGCCAGCTTTGTGTTGACCTCTTGAGTGGGCTGGAGAAACTTAACTCTTTGCCTGAGCGTTATTTTATTCTCGATGTCAGTGCTTCTTTGAGGCAGCGACAGCAGGCTTTGATTGAGGAAAAAATTCCAACTTTGGCAGGGAGAGTTGAATGGCTGACGGAGTGGCCAAAAACACCGTTCAATGGCGTGGCCATTGCCAATGAAGTTCTTGACGCCATGCCGGTACATCGTTTCATGCAGACGGCGGACGGTCTTTTGGAAAGTTTTATTCATTTGGATGAGAACGACCGTCTGGTTGAGCGTTTTCAGCCTTGTGCCGATGAGCGATTGACGGCTTACGTGAAAAAAGTATTACCTGTGTCTCGTTGTCCTTATCTTTCCGAGGTCAATCTTTTCATGGAAGGCTGGCTTAAAGAATGTTATTCCATGTTAAACCAAGGCGCATTGCTTATCATAGATTATGGTTTCCCAAGGCATGAATATTACCATCCGGACCGCAACCAGGGGACCATCATGTGTCATTATCATCACCGTGCGCACAGCGATTTTCTCGCCCATCCGGGTGAACAGGACATTACAGCCCATGTCGATTTTACCCATGTGGCAGAAGCGGCCTTTGATGCTGGTTTTCATGTGGCAGGATACACCAATCAGGCCTCTTTCTTACTGGCCAATGGTTTGCTAACCTTGATGTCTGAAGCAGACAGCGACAGAAAAAGGCTTGCGATGAGTCAAGCCGCCAAGCAGTTGCTGCAACCCAGCGAAATGGGTGAGTTATTTAAGGTGATTGCCTTAAGCAAACATCTGAAAACAGAATTGAGTGGTTTCCAGTTAAACGATAAGCGAGCGAGTTTATAAGCATGAAAAAATACCTGACCACGGTTGAATTGCAAAAGGAAAGCATGAAATTTTCTGCAGGACATACTACCATTTTTTCTGCAACAGAACGTGAACCTCTGCACGGTCATCAATATGGAGTTTACCTGGCCTTAACCACCTGGGTGGAGGAAAACGGCCTGACTTTTGATTATCGCTATTATAAGGAAAAAATTCATACCTTATGCAAGTACTTGAATCAAACCTTTCTCATGCCGCAATATTCTCCTTTTTTAAGCATCGAGGAGGATGAGGACTATTATTATTTTACCTTCAACCGTAAAAAAATGCCTTTTTTGAAAGAGGATGTCACTTTGTTGCCCCTGACCAATATCACGGTCGAAGAGTTGTCACGTTGGTTCGTTAATGAATTAATTAAGAATAAAGAGGAGCTTGAAAAGCATCGGATTGAACAAATCACTGTCAAAATCTTCTCAGCTCCCGGTCAGTCAGCTAGTCATCAATGGTCACGCAGCTGAAATCCGCCTATCAGGTATGTATTCCCCATACCCATCGTGATTTTTTTACTTATCTGGCCGAGGGCGTGTTGCAAGCCGGTTGCAGAGTATGGGTTCCCTTTCGCAAACAAATCCGTTTAGGACTGGTCATTGGTAAAGCTGAGGCCAGTCATTCTATGGATAAGCTAAAGGATATTGAAGCTGTTATTGATGCGCAGCCGTTGTTGTCAAAGACCATGCTGGATCTTTGTCATTGGGTCAGCGATTATTATCAGTCACCTTTATCCGAGGTGATTCCATTGGCATTGCCTAAGAAATATCGCGACGGGCAAAGTTGCTCCCTGCCTTATATCGATAAATTTCAATTAGCAATGCCAACTGAGACTGCCCACTCATTGATTCGGCCTCAAGCAGTCAGGCAGCATGCCCTGATTGACTTTTTAGAGCAATGCAAAAAACCTGTATCGCGAAAAATGATTCTACAATCGGGTTTCACGACACTGCAATTACATAAACTGGTCAAGAATAATATTCTGCGTATTTCAAGGGAAGTAAATTGGCCTGTGCCGGCTTCTGCGGCTGTTTCTCCGCCATTATCAATCAACCCAGAGCAGGCTGAAGCCGTAGAGAGCATTTTACATCATCGCCATGCGTATCGTTGTTTTTTATTACAAGGCGTCACAGGAAGTGGCAAGACAGAGGTTTATTTGCAAGTCATCACCAAAGTTTTGGCAGAGGGTAGGCAGGCTCTGGTCTTGGTTCCTGAAATCGGGCTGACTCCTCAGCTTTTGGCAAGATTCAGCTCACGTCTTCCTTATTCGATAGCGGTTATTCATTCCGGCCTTAATGAAACAGAAAGACAGCAGGCCTGGCAATTAGCCAGCAACCAAATGGTCAAACTGATCATTGGAACCCGAGCAGCGATTTTTACACCCATGCCTGAGTTGGGGTTGATCGTGATTGATGAAGAGCATGATGCTTCATTAAAGCAAATGGAGGGTGTTCGTTATTCAGCCAGAGATACCGCTTTAATGAGAGCGTATTCAGCCAATGTTCCTATTGTACTGGGTTCTGCCACCCCAAGCCTTGAAAGCTTGTATAATGCTGCGCGAGATAAATACCAGTTATTACCTCTTCAGCAAAAGGCTTTGACGAGCGAACCCTTGCATTATCGCCTTATTGATATTCGAAATCTGCCTTTGCAGCAGGGGCTGGCAGAGCCGACGCTGAAGGTGATGAAAGAACATTTGCAAAAAGGCAATCAAGTTCTGGTTTTTATCAATCGTCGCGGTTTTTCACCGGTATTACTCTGTCATCAATGTGGCTGGATGGCGGATTGCTCTTCTTGTGATGCCCATTTAACCTTTCATCGTCAAGTGAATGCTTTAATTTGTCATCATTGCGGGCGAACACAATCTTTACCCTCCGTTTGTTTGGGCTGTCACGGTCGTGAGTTGATGCCGGTTGGTGCAGGAACGCAACGCATTCATGAATTTCTAAGTCATGCTTTTCCAGAGGTGGCCATGCTTAGAATAGACCGTGACGAAGTGCGAAAAAAACATGTTTTTGCTGAGCATCTTGAGCAGATCCAGAAGGGTAAAGTGCAGTTATTGGTAGGTACTCAGATGTTGGCTAAAGGACATCATTTTCCAAAGTTAACTCTGGCCGTGATTCTTGATGCCGATGTGGGTTTCTATAATCAGGATTTCCGGGCGACGGAACGATTAGGTCAATTGCTGATTCAAGTGGCAGGTCGAGCTGGTCGAGCGGAGCACGCCGGTGAAGTGCTGATTCAAACCCATCTCCCGCAGCATCCGCTTTTAAATTGTCTTATCCAGGAAGGTTATGAAACCTTTGCCAGACGTTTGCTTGAGACCCGTGAAAAAGCACAACTGCCTCCTTATCATTATTTGGCCGTGGTACGGGCTCAGGGTAAAAAATCAGCTACCGTTTTAAATTTCCTTCATTCCGTCAAATGTGAAATTAATCATCCTGAACTCATGGTGATGGGACCTGCCCCTGCGCCTTTAGCACGTAAAGCCAATCAATATCGTATGCAGTTACTGATTAAATCACCTTCGCGTGCATTGCTTAAAACGGCTTTATCGCGATTGCGTCAGGGATTGGCTAAGCAAAAAATGCAAGGAATACGTTGGAATATTGATGTTGATCCTCAGGATTTATCATAGACAATTTACAAGCCAATCTTTTCTTGATAGAAAGTTCTGGTAGAGTTTTTTCCGTCTTAAGCTAACAATCACGACTTTTTCATGTTTGAGTTCGTTGACTCGCAGCGACTTTGCATACACTTGCCTAAAGCCATTAGAAATAGCTGCCAAAATCCGTCAACAAAGTGGTATAATCCCTCCATTTCGTCAGGAGGCGGGAATTGTGAAGCATCGTCCACGCAAACGGTTTGGCCAGAATTTTCTACAAAATGAAGAAGTGGTTGAAAACATTTTACAGGCTGTTCATCCCAGGCCCAAAGATAATATGCTGGAAATTGGACCAGGACTCGGTGCACTTACCCGTCCTTTATTAAAGCGCTTAAATCAACTTATCGCTATTGAAATCGATAGAGATTTACACGCCCAACTTGCAGCTTTGCCAGAAGGACAAAACAAGCTTACTCTGATTGCGGCTGATGCATTAGCGTTTGATTATCGTCAATTTGGAAATCATCTGCGTATTATCGGAAATTTGCCCTATAATATTTCCACACCATTGATTTTGCACTTGTTAAAATATCACACGAGCATTGATGACATGCATTTTATGTTACAAAAGGAAGTTGTTGACCGCCTTGCTGCGAAACCTGGTACAAAGGCCTACGGGCGTTTAACGGTTATGGTACAATACCATTGTCAGGTGGATTATTTATTTTCTGTGCCTTCAGAAGCTTTTCATCCGAAACCAAAGGTTGAGTCAGCTGTTGTGCGCCTGGTTCCCTTTAAAGAATCACCGTTTGAGGAGGTTGCTTTTGAACGGCTCGAAACATTGGCTGCCAAGGCTTTCGCTATGCGCCGTAAAACATTGGCTAATAATTTGAAAGGCGTAATTTCAGCTGAGGATTTATCCAAACTTGGCATTGATCCTGGGCATCGACCTGAACAAATTTCAATAAAGAATTATGTTCAGATAGCGAAATTTATTTACAATTAGTGTAAAATAAAATAAATTTTTTTACGGAGGTTGTCTTGTTTCGTCGTCAAGGAAAAAAAACCGTTGCTCAATCGACCAGGTCTATGAAAGACTTAATAAAAATCCTTCCTGTCCGGCAATTGCTGGCGGATGAAAAGCGGCAAAATCTGCTGGCTGAGATGAAATCGCTAAGCGGTCTGGAAGAGTCGCGTTATGAAAGTCTGTGCGTGGTTTTGATCAATAATTTAATCCAATATTGTCAGAGTCTGCCCGAGACAAGCCATCACTATTATTCTCAACCAGGTGGAATTATCGATCATGCTTTGAATCGAACCGAGGCGGCCTTGAGTCTGTTCAGCCAGTTTGTGGTATTGGATGAAAACGCCGAATTGTCAGAGCAGCAAAAACTTTGGCAATATGCCTTATATTCAGCGGCCCTTTTAAAAGGGATCGGCAAATTGTTTGTTGATTTTAGCATCAATTTATATGACAACCACGGATATTTGTTAAAATCCTGGAATCCTTTATTGGAAAATTTGACGACCTTTGGCAAGTATTATGATTATTCTTTTGAAAAGGAACCGGACATTGAGTTTCGCAGACGTTTGAATCTTTTGCTGGCTCGCGCAATTGTCCCTGCCAGCGGCTTTGCCTGGATTGCTTCGGATGTTGATGTTCTAACGGTCTGGCTGGCCTTGCTCAATGAAGATGAGCGTTCGGCAGGTACTTTAGGAGCTATTTTAATTCGCGCCGATGCCATTGCCATTCAACGTTATTTTAACCGATTGATGGTTAAAGGTTTTGGTGGACGAACAGGTCGTTATGGGCGTATAGGCGCCTTCAGTGACAGCACTCCCGCTTCTATCACGGAAAAAGAGCAACAGATAGGCATTGAATTCATTCAATGGTTAGCGCGCGCCCTTGAGAAAGGGCAAATCCAGCTGAATAAAACGCCCTTGTTTATGGTTCCGGGAGGCATGTTAATGTCTGCGGATGTATTTAAATGGTTTGTGCGCGAAAATCCTGAGTTTAAAAACTGGCAGGCTGTTCAAAACGGTTTTCTGTCTCTAGGTCTGCATGAAAAAGGGTTCGATGGCAAGCCAACGACAAGTTTTGAGCAAATCAATAATCAGCAAATTCATAGCGGCGTTGTTTTTGAAAAATACGGCGTGGTCCTCCCTGAAAAACTACAGGTTCATAACATGAACACAGGAAAGTCAGTCAACCGTTCGGCCATGGATGTGATACATTCTACCGAACTTGCCAATCATTTTGTTCGCGCACACTCCTCTTCGCCTCAGGCATCCGTCCAACATCTCTCATCTTCCGGGCAATGGAAAAAACCAGAAGTGACTCAGGCAGCCATTCATCCAGGGGTGAAACGAAGTGGTTGATTACGCCATAGGTGATATACAAGGCTGTTATGATGCCTTGCAGCGTTTACTTGAGCGTATCGATTTTAATGAAAAAAAAGATCAGCTATGGCTGGTAGGTGATTTAGTCAATCGTGGCCCGCAATCGCTTGAGGTCTTGCGTTTTATCAAAGGACTGCCATTACCGGCAAACATCACCCTGGGCAATCATGATTTACATTTATTAGGCGCTATGTTTGGTGGCCATCCCTGGCGGGGAAAAGATGATACGATTGGTCCTGTCCTTGCTGCCGACGATGCGGAAGACATCGGACATTGGCTGCGTCATCAAGCTTTGTTAATACATAGTGAAACATTCAATCTGGTGATGTCACATGCAGGAATTGCTCCATTATGGAATCTGACCAAGGCTAAAAAGCTGGCTCGCGAAATGGAAAACGTTTTACAAGGAGAAGGCTATATTGAATTTCTTAAACAAATGTATGGGAATGAACCTGATATTTGGTCGGATACTTTGACGGGCATGGATCGTTTGAGGGTAATTACCAATTACTTCACTCGCATGCGTTTTTGTGATGCCAATGGGCGATTGCTGTTTGGTTACAAGGGGACCATTGCCAAAGCTCCTTCTCATTTTTATCCTTGGTATGAAGTCCCTCATCGTTGTGAAATTGAAGAGGACATTGTGTTTGGGCATTGGGCCGCTTTGGAAGGTAAATGCCTACATCCAAAGCTTTACCCTATCGATACAGGTTGTCTCTGGGGAGGCGAGTTGACTGCACTTCGTCTGCATGACAGGAAGCGTTTTACAGTTCCTGGACTGGAGAGGAATTAGGTTTGTCTTTCTTCGTTTTGTTTGCAATAAAATCGTTTATTTTGCCAAAAAATTAATCTATCATTGGCGTGCTATGCATAATTTATTTTTTTACCTGTTGTTTTTCATCCTTGTCATTAGCTCTGGCCAGGCACAGGAGGCCAAGAATCGAATCATTCCAGCTCAGTCCATCCATGAAAAGGCACAGATTCAGCCTGCGCAGTCTCGTCTTCAGGCGGCCATCCATCAGCCGGAATACATGCTCAATCATTGGGTGCTTTTACCGACTGCACCTGATTCAAGAGACAGAAAAGTCTTGAAGTTGACTTTGCGCGAAGCCATTCTACTGGCCTTACGTTATAATCCAAACATTCAAAATGTGGAATTGGACCGCATTATTCAGCGTTATCAACTACGTCTTGCCCAAAATGAATTTGAACTGCAATATGCCTTGGTCGGTTCGGCAAATATTGAAAAAAGCCGTTATTCTGGTGTTGGCAATGCCACAACCCATTCCGCGTTGGCTACCCCAGAATTAGGATTAAGGACAAAACTGGGCACAGATGTTTCCTTAACCATGAACAACAATGTAGAAACATATGATTCTTATAGCCCCGTACTGAGTTTTTCTCTGACTCAGCCTTTGTTAAGAGGCTTTGGTAAATCCGTTAATGAAGTTGGCCTGTTAAACGCCATCGATAATGAAACTTTGAACAAACTCAATATGCGACAATCCATAAGTAATCAGGTGACTGAGGTGATTACGGCTTATCGTTCCCTGATTTTAAGCGGCAATAATCTGCAGAATCAAAAGCTCCAGCTTAAAGAAGCAAAACGTTCTTATGAAATTAATGAAAAAAAAATAGAAGCCGGACAACTTGAACCTACGGGAAACATTCAACAATCATACCAGATTGAATCATTAAGCCTGCTGGTAGAGCAGGCAGAAAATGAATTTAAGACAGCGGCGCAAAATTTATTACAGACAATAGGGCTTGATCCGCAGATGCATCTTTCCGTTCCAAGCGATGTTAGTGTGGACAAGATTGTGATTCCAGATTTAAAACAGTCAATAGAGCAAGCATTAAATCATAATACCGATTATCTCGCTTTGCACTTGGCTTATAAAGCGGACGAACGGGCTTATACTGTTGCAAAAAATCAGCAGTTGTGGCAGCTTGATTTCTCAGCCAATGTGCAAGCCGGCAATTTATCCGATGTTGGTGGTGACCGTGGCCTGCGCAGCATTTATAGCGGCAGGAACATTAATGAATCAGCGCGCTTGACGTTGAAAATTCCTATCAATGATCTTGACCGCCGAAGGGAGCTGATTAATGCCAAAGTGAAACTGGAAAAAGACCGGCTGAATCTTATTGCCGCTAAAAGAGCATTGATCACGAATGTCACCAATTTGATTAATTCAATTGAGAGTCAGGCGAAACGATATCAATTGGCACAAAAACAGGTCAAACTGGCCGAACAGTCCTATGCACTACAGAAGAAACGACAGGAAGCTGGTATCTCGACTGCACTGGATGTCAATAACACGCAGAACCAGCTAATTCAGGCACAGGCTGGGCTAATTTCAGCCAAAATAGCCTATTTAAATCAACTATCTGCTCTCCAGCGACTGTTGGGCACTACGCTGGATGAGTGGCAAATCAAACTCAGGTACGGTGAATGAACATTAAGTTGAAATTTTTAATCATGATGTCCATAAGCCTTTTTTTACTGGCGTGTGGCAATGAAAGCAAGCAAAAATCAGCGCATCATAAGGTTTATCAGGTAAAAAAAATGTCCATACAGAAAAAACTGCATTTTACCGGTAATATCCAGCCTTTAGCTGAAAGCTCGTTAAGCAGTCCTGTGGATGCCATTATTGAAAAAATCCATTACCAATATGGCCAGTGGGTAAAAAAAGGCGACATTCTGCTGACCCTAAATTCCAGCGCATTACAAAAGCAATACAATGATGCCTTAACCGAATACTTAAAGGCCAAAGACAATTACACCATTGCCCGTACTAAATTTACAGGAACTCAGGAGTTATGGGCTGTGGGTTTGTTATCGAAAAATAATTACCTGAGTGAAAAATCAAGTTTTGATAACGCCCGTGTGGTTTTGATGCAAACCACACGCTATCTCGCTGAAATGCTGGAAAAAATGGATGAAGAGAGTGTCCCTGACTTGGCCGATTTGTCAGAACTGTCCTACTCAGAATTTGATAAGGTGAGGAAAGCCTTAACGGCGCGTCATAATATTGTTCATATCAAGGCTCCAAATGATGGTATTTTGCTTTATCCACCCAAATCTAATGACGACAAAGCTGCCCGACTTGCAGTAGGCAACGTCGTCAAGGCGGATCAACTGATAGGTTTGATTGGTGATTTGAACGGGATTCGGGTTGAAATTGATATTCCTGAAATTGATATTGATAAAGTATATACAGGCATGGAGGCCACGGTTCGCGGCATTGCTTTTGGAAAAGAGGAATTTAAGGGTAAACTTGTTTCCGTGAATGCGCAAGCCTCAACGAACAGCATTGGGGGATTGCCTTCCTTTACTGCCATTGTGGAAATAAAAAAGTTAACCCCACAACAACAGGCTTATATAAAAGTTGGTATGAGCGCTTCTATAGAATTAGCTACAGAAAGCAAGGAGCAACTGCTTATTCCCATCAATGCCATCCAACAAGAGAAGGGGCAGTCTGTGGTCAGGATTAAAGAAAAAAACGGTCAATGGTCAACAAAAATCGTGACCACAGGGGCAGCGGAAGCGGACAAAGTCATTATAACCTCAGGTCTTAAGGAAGGCGATTGGGTGCTTTATGGCTGAAAATCCACTGATATCCTTAACTCAGATTGATAAAAGCTATTCTCTTGAGGGGACCGCTCATCGCATTTTGAAAGCAATTTCACTTAAGGTGTATGAGGGGGATATGCTGGCCATTGTAGGCGCCTCTGGTTCAGGCAAGTCCACTTTAATGAATATTATCGGACTTCTTGATACCGCCGACAGCGGTGAATACTGGTTAAAAAACCGAGATGTAGCTAAGCTTAGCGCTGATGAAGCGGCAGGATTGCGCAATCAAAGCATTGGATTTGTTTTTCAGCAATTTAATTTATTGCCCAGATTCACTGCCCATCAGAACATTGCCTTGCCGTTAACCTATCGTAACATGTCAGCGGCAGAACGAGAGCAAAAAGTGGATGATGCGCTCAAGCGCGTAGGCATGTCTGCTTATGCCAGACATCGACCACCACAGTTATCAGGCGGTCAGCAGCAGCGCATTGCTATTGCCCGAGCTTTAGTGGCTGAACCGAGTGTTATTCTTGCCGATGAGCCAACCGGGGCTCTGGACTCAAAAACCAGTACTGATATCATGAATTTATTTCTCAGCCTGCACAATGAGGGACGCACACTCATCATAGTGACTCATGATGAACAGGTTGCTCAGCAATGCCAGCGCAGAATTCTTCTTGCCGATGGAGAAGTGAAAACGGCATTGCAAAAAGCCGACTGAAAACACAAATCAGAGCATTTATTAACATTTTACAGAGGCGAAATCACTAGAAAAATGAAATATTGGACTTATTATCAGCAAGCCCTGGTTAATCTTACCGCTGCAAAATTACGCTCCTTTCTGGCCGTCCTGGGTATATTGGTGGGTACGGCAGCGGTGGTTGCTTTAATCAGTTGTGGCCAGTTAGCCACGGAAAAGGCTTTGGAACAATTCAAAGCACTGGGTACGGATCTGATGGCCATTACCGTTTATGCAAAATCATCGGATAAGTCACACAGCAGTCTTGATCATCTTAGCCTTCAACAGTGGCGTCAGTTGCCAGAGCATATGCCGCTGATTGAGAAAATTGCTCCTTATGCTCTTGCCTATCAGCCAGTCAGTTTTTCTGGAAAACCATTGCAAGCGGCCGTTATCGGCGCAGATGAGGCTTTGGCAGACATCATCGACATTCAATTGGCAGAAGGGTATTTCGTCTCCTTTGTGGAATCATTTGAGCATTTTTGTGTCATAGGGGATGGACTTGCCCGTCAATTAAAAGAAGCCAGTCAAGATAATCCGGTGGGTCGTCAGCTTCGCATTGGCTCCAATTTATATACCATTATTGGCATTGCCAAGCCCTGGAAAGAAAATGGATTTTTTAATGAAGACATTAACCAAGCCGTGATTATCCCCATTGGCGGAATGCCTTTAGTGCAGAAAGACAGTAAAATCAATAATGCCATTATCTTATTAAAGCCTGAGAGCCAAATTGATGAGGTGATAGAACAGATTAAGCAAATTATCACGTTTCAGGCTCCCAAATTAAATGTTTTTCCTCGTAGCGCCAAACAGATCATTGCCAGCATGGAAAATCAAGGACGGATTTTTACTTTATTGTTGGCGGTGATCGGAGGCATTTCATTATTGGTGGGGGGGATTGGAGTGATGAACGTCATGCTGGTTTCTGTCAGTGAGCGCAAAAAAGAAATCGGCATTCGCAAGGCTGTGGGGGCACGTAATCGGGAAATTCAGGACTTATTTCTCGTTGAATCGGTCATGCTCGGTTTATTGGGTGGAGTTCTCGGCGTTGTTTTAGGTTTGACAGCGACGTTGGTGATTGCTGTTTTCAGCCACTGGACGTTTCATTTCTACATTATGCCTTCCCTAGCTGGATTTGCTGTTTCAGTAACCACCGGCATTTTCTTTGGTTATTATCCGGCAAAATGGGCAGCAAAACTGGAGCCCATTGCTTCTCTTCGAGGAGAATAATGCAAAAGATATTACACAACACAGGATAAAAAAGACGAAGAAGCTGCATGACATGAGTTAGGGCCTGTCGACAATTAGATTTTTACTTTGAAAATACTGATTGCCGACAGACCCTAGTAAACATGCTCGTCATCATTGAGCTAGTACATACCGTCTTTTTCAGAGACAAAATTTTGCTCAAACAAAGAAAAGGCACGTACTCTCTGCTTATTTAGCCACGTACCGACAGCTTTCAGGTCGTCCATTTGCATCACAAATGGCCATATCATTTTCCAGGCAGAAGGAATGATTTCTCACTGGACAAGGTGGTTCTGATTCACTCTGGAAAATGGTAGCCAAACAACTGCCTTGATTTTTATATATCATGCCGGGATCGCAGTCAGGCACTTGTTCCAGGGGACTGCAAGTGAGTTTATTAAAATCCAGGCAGTATGGGGTTTGCGTATGTTCATCATCATAAGGAATGCAGGCACAGTAATGATAGATGTCCTTATAGCATCCATCTTCATCGGGGCCGCAGACGAAATAACGTTCACTGGCATAGTTAATATTGACAAAAAACAATAAGCAGATACCTGCGGATATTGAAAATTGTCGCAAAGTAAGTTTGAAAATGGAGAATTTACTGAATAGCTTATTGATGAATAAGTTAACGTTCATAATATTCCTTTATTGTTGTTGGACTTTTTGCGAAATGGCAGGCTGTTGGATTGTAATAGCTCAACCCTAGATTGATGGCAATATAAACGGACAGATTTTAGTTCAAGACCTAATGCGGCCGTTTCTCAAGCAGGCTGAGTGCTTACGTCAGATTACCCTTTTCGCACAAGGGAGTATAACCATATCGTTACCCATAAGTAATGCTATATTAATTTTTCCTTACTTTTGAGATAATGCTGCCTTTTTAAAGGCAGTATTATCCATGGATTGGATCGACCATGAGTATGGTTCCGTGAATATCGGCGATCAACGTTTAAATAAACGAGCAAAAGAGTTATTAAAAAGGTTTAGTGATAAACCAACATCAAGTATACCTGAAAGTTGTAAAGGTTGGTCGGAAACCAAAGCAGCCTATCGATTTTTTGAGAATAATACGGTTACCGCAAAAAAAATTATAAAACCTCATCGCATAGCCACCCTTAAGCGAATTAAAGAACATCCGATTATCTTATTGCTTCAAGACACAACAACGCTTAACTATAGCGGTCAAAAAGAACGTGAAGATATTGGCCCTATTCAACAAGATAACGTGCGGGGTCTTTTTCTTCATCCCACTCTTGCGGTAACGCCCAACCGCGAATGTTTAGGAGTAGTTGACTATGAACAGTGGTCACGGGAAAAATTTACGCATCGAAGCTCAGAAGAACGAAGAGCTGAACGTGATTCAAAAGCAATAAAAGACAAGGAAAGTTACCGGTGGGTCAGAGGTTATAAAAAAGCCACAAAACTTGCTAAGGCAATGCCCGATACTCAATTTGTTTATATTGCTGATAGAGAAGGTGATATTTATGATATCTATCATGAAGCGAATACAGCTTTCGCTAAAGGAACTGCCGATTGGGTGATTAGAGCAACATTCGATCGTTCTATTTTGGATGAGAATCAACCTAAAAAACGCAATAAATTAAAAACAAGCGTAAAAGCCTCTTCCAGTATTGGAAAAATAACATTTACTACGTCCTCATTTGGAAATAGAAAAAAACGAGAAGTAGCACAAGATATTTATGCAAAAGAAGTGACTTTGCTCCCTCCTCGGGATAAAGCAAAAGAAGGTTTTACCCCCGTTAAAATAACAACAATCATTGCCACAGAGACAAACCCACCGCCTGGAGAGAAAGCAATCGAGTGGACACTTTTAACCAGTGTACCTATATCCAACTTGGAAGCAGCGTTACAAGTAATTCAATGGTACTTATGTCGCTGGCAGATCGAAATTTTTTTCAAGGTATTGAAAAGCGGATGCGCTATTGAAAAATTGCAGTTAAGCAACAAGCAACGATTTGACCCTTGCCTCGCTCTGTATCTTATTGTTGCTTGGCGTATTTTGTTCATGACCATGGTTGGTCGTGCTTCCCCATCATTAAGCAGTGAATGTCTATTTGAGCCCATAGAATGGCAAACCGCCTATGTTATGATCTATGAAAAACCCCCTCCAAATGAACCCCCAACCCTGAAAGATACTCTGAGAATGATTGCCCAATTAGGAGGTTTTCTCGGACGAAAGCATGACGGTGAGCCCGGTCCTATTGTGATGTGGAAAGGTTTACGAACCCTTTATGAATATATTAAAGCGCGTGAAGTATTTACACGCGCTTTTGGACATACTTATGGGTAATGATATGAGTATAACAGGTTAGAAACTTATGGAAAACCTATTATTTTCAATGGATTGGCCTTAGGTTCTGTGAACAAAATTTTCGCTCTGCAAAACATTTTTATTCACAGAACCTAAGCTAACGCTCTCAACGGTTAAAAGGCTGAAATAATTTTTTATTGTAATTGATATTCCACTGTCGTTACCACACGTACCTTTTTCATAATCGCATTACCCGAATCATACGTGGAATTCGCGTCACTAATGGTAAACAGTCCTTGTAATGCTTTTCGTATGTAACCCAGTTTTGCCTTAGCGTGATGGGCAAAACTTTGGGCAGCCGTATGTGCACTCGCTGTCGCTTCATCAAGCATAGCTGGTTTAATATCATTCAAACCATTAAAACGATATATGGCATTAGAGGACGTCACGACGACCCCTTGTGCCACTAAATCTCCTGTTTTCTCTTCAGTGGTCTGGATCATATCAACACGCTTTGTACTGACTGTAATTCCAGCATCGGCGGTGTAACGGGGTAAATTTTGATTCTGGGAATTATAACTGTTACTTTGATTATCGTTAACGGATATCGGATTGTTACTGATTTCGTTTTCTTTAAATCCTTGTTTCAATAAAAATTGTTTTACCTTGGCCTGAGCATCTTCTATAGCCTGATAAAGAGCAGGAAGCTCGTTATTGACCAGTTTAAAATTAATTGTCCAAAGGGCTTGATCAGCTTTAACCACTCGTTCAGCCAAACCTTTCACGCTGACATATCTTAACTCTTTACGCGATTCAACAAGTCCGCTAGAGATAAAAAATCCACTGACAGCAAAACCTAAAGCAAGAAGAAGTGAAGCAACTATCATTTTTCCAGACATCATTTTTATCCTTGGTTCAATATTAAAAATGAAAACCAGCTATTGTATTCTTTGTATAAAAACTTTGCAAACTTTCTTCAACATACCCACGTGTGGATATATGGACAAAATGAGAATGGTAAAATCCAAATGAGCAAAGTATGATTTTGCCCTGTGGTTGAAAGGAATGCCGAGAGGGGCCTAGTTGACTAGCGCTATCTTTGTATAAGACCGTTCAACTATTCTAGACTCACGACCCCAAACGTATTGTTTAAAAAAACTAGAATCACTCTGCAACGATTTTCCAGAGCTTTCAGAAGAAACCAATTTAGGCTCATGACTTAGTTGAAATCTAACTTTAACTCTATTAATCAAGCTTTTTAAGTAAGGATCGCTATTGGCTTCCATTTTGAAATATTTCATACGTGCATTGAAGTAGGATTGTATCTCCTTATCCTTAATATCAAACAGAGCCGCTAAAATATTTTTATGATAAAGCATCATCATGACTTCTATTTCAAAAATATAAGCATTGGCTTCAGTATTTGCAAGACCAGCATAAACGTTAAACGCATGTCCAGCTTCATGAATTATAGCCCCGATAATTTGAATGTCTCTGTTGCTTGCATTAAAAAAATCTTCCTTAATCGCGATGGTCACATTAGGAATCCAGGAATCATAAAATTTATTTAATTTCCTATACGTAACTTTGTTTACGAAAATTGCAGGATTTCCATGTACGCCTAAAAATAAGGAACTGGAAACGAGATCAATTTTCAATCTGGGAATAAAAGCATTTGTTTTATTACCCAAGCCAATCATCGCTTTGATTCGGCACATTAACAGTAGCCGTTCAATTTTTTGCAACTTCATAAGCCTCGCCCCCTATTTTTGTGAATGCAAACAGAAGCACAGCTTCATTACTTTATGATCAATAGTACTCAATAATTATCATTAAGTTTATTTGTCAGTCAATTATTTTTTTGAATATTTATCTTTAAAAAAAGAAAAAAGTATTATTGAGGTATTAGATTTGCCAGAGATTTATTTGAATAATTACACGAAATTTTTAATGTTAAATTAACTCAAAATTACATGATCTTGCCCTCTTGGAGTAAGCTCATACCCTTTTAATCAATAAATATTTTCATAAAGGGATTAAAACTGAACATTTTTGCGCAGACGCGTTGTTACATTATAAGGCATAATGTAATCAAAGTAGGATTTACCTTGATGATTGTCTGCTAATTTTGATTAGCCTTAATCTATATTTCTTAATTTCCAGCGTTTATGCATCCAGTGCCATTGTTCGGGATGGGCAAGAACCAATTTTTCCAGGGCTTTGTTGTAAGCCAAGGTGTTCTGATAGATGGCTTCCTGGCGACTTGGATGATCCTGCCAGTGAATAGGCTCATGAAATTCAAGGACATGTTTTCCATCAGCTAATCTGTAGCTTGCGGCAGGAACCACCGGAACACCTGTATAGCAGGACAAGCTGGCAAGGCTGCGATAAGTACCTGCTTTTTTGCCAAAAAATTCAACGGCTATACCATCGCGATTTCCCAGAATTGCATGCTGATCCATGACAAAAACAACAGCATGGTTTTTGTCCAAGGCATCACAAACCTGATTCAGTGAGTTTTTCATAGGAATCACGTTTAAACCGGCTTTGTAATAACGGCTAAATAGAATTTGTTCAAGTTTTTTAAAGCCTATGCTCTTACGAATAAAATGAAATTGGCCTTTAAATTGATGAAAATTAAGAATACCCCCTATGGGGGCAAATTCCCAGTTGCCAAAATGACCGGTCAGAATTAATACGCCTTTTTTTTGAGTAACAATATCCAATAAATATTGATGACCTTTGACTTCGACCGATTGCTTAAGCTGTTCCTGACTCATAAAGCGAAGCTGAATGGCTTCTTTAACGGATTTAGCTAAATGGGAATAATAGGCTTTTATCAGGTGCTGCTTACTTTTGGAGCAAATCTGATGACCATAGACTTGATCAATATTAGAGCCGATGGTTTTACGTCGATAAGGCAACAGGCGATAAATCAATTTCCCAGCAAAGCTGACAGGCAGGTTCTTTATCTGTTGATTGATGTTATTCACAGGCTTTTATCACCAGACAAGCGTTCATACTTCCGAAACCCCGATTAATAATCAGCGCGTGGGAGCGGTTCAGGGATTGATGAGAGGTCGAGATGGCCAGATCTTTGCTGCTGTTCGCCGGCTGTTTAAAATTGGCGATGCCGGGTATGCATTGTTGTTTTAGAGCATAGGTCGCCAAAACGGTGTCCAGCAGACCTGAAGCACATAAGGTGTGTCCTGTAGACCATTTAAACGCCGTCACTGGCGTTTCTGATGGGAAAACAGCTTGAACAGCGCTGGCTTCCGTATCATCGGATTTAGGATTGCCGTTGCCGTGAGTGACGAGCATCCCTATCTCCTTTGCGTCGAGTTGACATTGCATCAGTGTTTGCCTCATCAAATCAGCCAAGGGTTTTCCCTCTTTTTCAACAGCAAAAAGACCGGCAGTTTCTGTAGCTGATAAACCTCCAATGATTTCGCCATGACAAGTCGCATTACGTGCGGTTGCGCTTTTTTCACTTTCAAGAATCAAGGCCGCGGCTCCATCAGCGAGTACGGTTCCGTCGTGTGCATGCTCAAAAGGCTTCAAATCAGTGGTGCTTAAGACACCGAGCTTCTCATAGTAAAATAAAGCCTGTGGCTCAACACCCATGTCATAGGCTACCACAACAGCACGCTCAACCTGCCCCGTTTGTATGGCATGAAACGCTTCCAATACGGCCTGAGCGCCGCCTATGGCATGATTAGTGATGTTATGGTTCGGCCCTTTAAAACCATAGGTGATGCCGGTATAAGCCAGAACATTGTTGGGAAGAATGCGCAAAAGCCACATGGGATGCACTTCTGTAAACAATTCCTGAGCGAAGACTTTCATATCATCATTGCTTTTGCTGAGCAATGGAAGAAAATCGTATTGCTGATAATATTTGTTGCCAGGAGAGCCTACGTAAATGGCCGTTTGCTCATTGAAGGATTCAGCGTCATCCAGAGCATCTCGGTAGGATATCAACCCGCTATGATGGATGGCTTGTACTGCTGCATTAATACCCATGACATCCTGGAGCGAGATAACCTTGAACAATTTACGGTCAGGCAGCATTTTTGCCGGTTTAAACTCTTTTAATTCACCGCCAATATGCACTGGCCAATCGGATAAATCCCACTGTTGAATGTTTCGAATGCCGGATTGACCGGCCAAAACTGCATTCCAGCTGTCATCTGCCGTGGTGCCAGTCGCTGTGAGAGCGCCAAGACCAGTTATAAAAACACGGTTGTTTAGACTCATTGGCTCGCTCCTTTAAAGTCTGGATGTTTAAACAGCAAGCAACTATTCGAACCACCAAATCCAAAAGAGTTGGAGAGCACGACACCTAAAGATTTTTCTCGAGGACCTTCCGTTACATAATCCAGATTACAATCCGGGTCAGGTGTAGTGAGATTGGCGGTCATAGGAATATATGAGTGGGTAATGGCTTTAACTGAAATGACAGCCTCCAGTGCGCCTGCTGCAGCAATAAGATGACCAGTTTGGCTTTTGCTTGAACTGACAGGAATTTGGTAGGCACGTTTGCCAAAAACAGCTTTGATGGCGTTGGTTTCGCTCAAATCATTCATTTTGGTCGAGGTGCCATGTGCATTAATATAATCGACATCATCAGAGCTGACTACGGCTTCAGCAAGCGCTCTCTCAATGGCCTGAATTGCACCGTCTCCGTTAGGATGGGAGTCTGTAATGCGATAAGAACTTAATGAATTGCCTTCTCCGGCTAATTCAGCGTAAATTCGTGCGCCTCTTGCTTTGGCTTTCTCCCATTCTTCAAGGATCAGAAAGGCGGCGCCTTCACCGAGGACAAAACCATTACGTGTAGCATCAAACGGGCGGCTTGCCGAAGCAGGTGTCTCATTATAAGTCGATAATGCACCTAAAAGACAAAAACTGGATAAGCCCAAGGGGTTTATCATGGAATCAAAACCGCCGGCAAGCATAAAATCCGCATCGCCGCGACGAATGACCTGCAAAGCAAGTCCCAATGCCTGCCCGCCCGAAGCGCAGGCAGTATGAACAGATGTAGCATAACCGCTGATACCAAATTGTTGAATCAGCAAGGATAAGCCCGAGTTAGCCACCGTTTTGCCAAAATCGGTGAGTTTATAAAACGATTTAGTCTGTTGATGCAGTTGTTTCCAGTTGATTTCACCATCTGAGGCGCAGGTTTGATGAAAGCGACGTAAATACTCAAATTCTGCTGTCATCATCCCGCTGCCAGTGATAACCCCCCAGCGCGAGGCGTTTTCTTCTGTAGGTAAAATGCCTGCATCATCAAAAGCCTGTTCCGCGGCATTTAAGGCATATTGTGTAAAAGGCAGAGCAAAGCGATGCTGTTTTTGATGTGTACTAGGAGAGAAATTTTTCACTTCAGCAGCAATTTGAGTGGGAAAGCTGCTGGCATCAAACTGGCGTATTTTTGCAATACCTGATTGTTTTGCCAATAGATTCTGCCAGGTGGATTCCACATCATTACCTAACGGTGAAACCACACCCAGTCCGGTAATTGCGACACGTCTTTGTTTCATATCAGCCCCTCTGGGTAAATACAGCCTCTGCAACGCAGACCCGGTGTCCACTGACGGTACTGCGAAAGTTCAGAATGAGTTCTTCTTCGCCTTGCTGCTTAATTTTAGCTTCACAAAGCAGTACATCTCCCGGATAAACAAATTCATTCATTTTGACTCTTCTTAGTTCTTTGAACTGATACCGGTTTGCATAGTGAGATTGTTGAATAAAATCTTTTGCCAGATTCAATTTGCATTCCAGTAAAACGGTCATAGGCAGGACCGGTTTTCTCGGGAAATGATCATCAAAATAGCCGGCCATCCGACTGATGCGCTTTTCAGCAGTGACACTGTGGTCTGGCATGAGACTCAGTATGCGATCAAACTTCAGGGAGGTTGTTAGATGGTAATGAGCCTGAGGATTCTTTGTGTTATTCATTTCAGATGGGTTATGGCTTATTGTCTCCCAGTCTCCAGGACGGTTGATTTCTGAAAATTGCCGGCGAACGAGTTCCTGATCAATAAAATCATCCATAGGTAATAGAGGCCCTAAGGCACCTTCAATGGTAAAAACGGCTTCCTGGCCTACACGGGCGAGACTATGATATTGCACCGCCTGAGCGTCAAGGCAATCAATATAAGATTCGAGCAAAAGGGTTTCGCCCACATAAGCCGGTCGATGCAGGCGTGCGCTGGCTACGACTCCTGCTACGGGTCTTGCCTGAAACTGGTTGTGAAACATCACGTTCCATGCAGCCAGTTGTCCCAGGGTTTCACCAATCAATGATGGAACAAAATAAAAGCGACCGTGCTCATCTAAAGAGAGAAATGCATCATCCTGAGTGATATGCTTGATGCCTTTAATGCTTTCCCCAGGTTGTAACTGGACAATTCGATCAACGAATAAAAACCGCATCAGTTCAAAGATTCACTTGTTTTTTGTTCATTTACTGCAGAAACAACGAGCTTGCAAAACGTCTTAACAGTAAACAATGTGGGGATTTCATTGACTTTCATGTCTTTTTTGAAATGCTCTTCAGGAACTTCGTCTAAATAGTTTTTAAGAGCCTTCATTCCTTTTTCTGTGATGAATCCGCTTTTTTCAAACTCATCTTCAGATAAATCACCACGAGCATTTTTTTCCAGTTGTCCCCGCGGGATTTTGATGTTAAATTCTTTCTCCAACTGAAATACCAAATCAAGAAAATCAATCGATTCGGCATTTAAATCGGCGATCAAACGATTGTCTGGGGATATGTCATCTTCATCGATGACCAATACATCAGCGATAATCTCCCTTACTTTAGGATAAACGCTATCTACATTCATTTTTAAATCCTCTGAGCTCACCAGGTTCATAAAGCCGCCAATTGTAGCATAAAATTTTAAAAGACAGCTATATGTAATTTAATTAAAGCGCCATTGCCGTCGACATAGGGTTTGAGCTTCACACGTTGCTGCTCAAGGTTATCCCATTTTGCTGTAGCCGGCATCCACAAACAAGGTATGCGCATTGATCATTTCTGCTTCCGGCAGGCAAAGCAGATAAACAGCATTAGCGACATCGTCGGCTAATAATGGACGCGAAGATAAAGAATGCGATTGATATTCATCCAGTAATTGTTCTCGATTTGGAAAATGTTTGAGCGCGTCGGTATCAACGACACCTGCTGAGACGGTGTTAACGGTAATGCCTGCTTCAGCTAATTCCAGACTTAATGAGCGCACCAAGGCTTCAAGGGCAGCCTTTGAAGCACCGATGAAGGCATAATTGGGAATCGCTCTGTGCGCTCCCAGGCTGGACAGGGCAATAACCCGCCCACCCCTGGGCATTAGCTCGCGTGCTCCAGATACCAGATGATTGAGAGCAAGAGCATTGGTTTCCAGGCACCAGCGCCAGTGTTTGGTCGACATTTTTAAGGCCGGCTTTAATACACCACTGGCTGCATTGCTGATTAAAAAATCGAGGCGGTTAAAATGATTGCGAAACTGCGTTAGCATGTCTTTTACGGATTGATGATCCGCTACATTGGCCTGTAAGGCAATGGCTTTTCGCCCCATGTCCTGAATGGTTTTGACCAATGTCTCTGCCTCATCAGAGCTGTTGAAATACACGATGGCCACATGGCAGCCTGCTTTTGCCAATTTAAGTGCGGTTGCTTTACCAATCCCCCGAGCACCACCGGTGATCAAAGCGACTTTATCTGTAAATATCGAAGTCATTGCAGGCCCCTTAGATGAAAAATGGAAGAAGTTACCTTTAATTGCTGAAACTGTCAATTTAACCTGCATTTCGCAATAGAGGATATTTTTGAAAGTCAAAAGAGGAAGGCCAGACTAAATGGCATTTGCGCTTTTTATATCGAACTCATTTGATTTAATCAAGAAGAAAGTGGCTCAAATTTTAACCTGATTTGCTCCACGATGAGCAATCCCCATAAGACATAAAAAGCAGACCAGGCATGGCTGGGAATGAGGGTGTAGATAAAAGCATTATAGAGCATCAAAAAACAAGCCACCATTAAAAGCAGCCTGAGCGTATGGGCATGGAATTTTTTTAACAGGTAGCGATAAAAAGCAATCAACAAAATACCAAAAAACAATCCGCCTGAAACTTCATACAGGTTATGGTAGCCATAATGAATTAAACCGGCTCCGATACCCGTCAATAAAATGGCAGTAATAACACGAAAGGGCCAGAAAGAATAAGAAAGAATGAGCCATAAATAAAATACCGTAGCAAATTGCATATGACCGCTGGGAAAAGCATAACCAGAGCCAATTTCCACAGGTAAAGGGACTTTAAATGTTCCCTTTAAGGCCACATTGACAATGATATCAAAAGCGCCCAGGCTTGCGGCTTGAAAAAAAAGCTTCCGATTGATAAATAAAAAACCAGTCAGGGAGATAAAACAAATGGCTGTCAATTGACTGAAGGTTAGGAAAAAATCAGCGAGATAATCGGCAAACATTTAAAATGTCGGTAAATGACTATCTGGATATTTTTATCCAAATTTAAAAAGATGTAAATCCAGAGCGGCACAGAAACGACCTAAATCCTAATTGAAGTCAAGGCTGGGTGGTTTCTTTCATTCGTAATCATGACAATTAATTGGGAGGATGACTTGTTTCACGGTCGCTAACTTTGTAACATTTGTAACCCATGTTTTTTGCCTATCAAGTGCTGATGAAGTTTTCCTGGTCAAACAGTGTTTTTCCTATCGCCGTTGTTTTCTCTTTTCGAATGCTCGGTTTGTTTATGTTGATTCCGGTGTTTACTCTGTATGCTCCGCAACTGACAGGAGCCACCCCGGCCTTGATTGGTTTCGCGCTTGGTGGTTATGGCTTAAGCCAGGGTATTTTACAGCTTCCTTTTGGTATGCTCTCTGATCGCTTTGGCCGAATGCCTATCATTACTCTCGGTTTGTGCCTGTTTGCTCTGGGTAGTCTCATCGGTGCAATCACCCATTCTATATATGGGATGATTTTGGCACGAATCTTACAGGGTACAGGTGCAATAGGAAGCGTTCTCATTGCGTTGCTCGCAGATTTAACTCCAGATGAACAACGTACAAAATCCATGGCCGTGATTGGCATGACGATTGGTCTTTCTTTCAGTTTGGCGATGATCATCAGCCCACCCATCAGCCGTCATTTTGGTTTGCAGGGAATTTTTTATCTTTCTTTTATCATGGCTTTGCTTGGGTTGGTTTTATTGCATCTGATGATAAGAAAGCCTCCTCAAGAACGCTTTCACGCTGACGCTGAGGCCAAAATCTCTTTGTTAAAAATTGTGATTAAAAATCGACATTTATTGCGGCTTGATTTTGGAATTTTTTGCCAGCATTTTGTTTTAACCGCTACTTTTTTTGAAATACCGTTGCTATTACAGCAGCAGTTAAAGCAAGGCAATCTGGCTCAGCAATGGCAGTTTTATTTACCCTTAATGGTGTTTTCTTTTCTCATGATGATACCTTTTATTGCTGTTGCCGAAAGAAAGCGAAAAATGAAACCCTTGTTTCTGTTGGCTGTTATCCTAACAGCTTTTACCCAATGTTTTCTGAGTTTTGCTCACGGAAGCTGGTGGTTTTTGTGTTTGCTGATGTTTCTTTATTTTACGGCCTTTAATTTTTTGGAGGCCAGTCTGCCTTCCCTGGTATCCAGACAAGCTGATCCCGCCTCGAAAGGTACCGCCATGGGAGTTTATTCCAGTTGTCAGTTTCTTGGTATTTTCTGCGGTGGCGCTGCAGCCGGTTTGTTTTATCCATGGGCTGGCAGTTCAGGGATTTTTCTGATGAATGCCAGTCTTGCTTTACTTTGGGGTATGGTTGCTGTCTTTATGAAGCCAAATGTTTATTTGAGTACGGTGATCGTTCATTTTGACCCTTTTGTCTGGGATAAAACCGAGCTTATGAACAAATTAAAGCCTCTTTCTGGTGTGAATCATCTGCTCGTTTCTGAAGAAGAACAGGTGATTTATATACAGATCTGCCGGGAACGTTACCTGACAGGCAGCGTTGAGCAGGTATTGGCTGAAAAAGAAAAAAGGCGAGCCGCACTGTCCACTGTTTAGTTTCAATGAACCCATCCTTGGGATAAGCCACATTTTTCATCTGGGTGCTGAGCACTTACGGTGAAATTGGTCTATGTTTAACTCATGTCACGCAGCTTTGTCTTTTTTGCATTTATTCTAAAAAATACTGTGCTGGGGTCACATGCGCGTTTAAGAAAAACATTTTTTACTAAATGTTAAAATTTAACATTTAGTAAAAAATGTCAACGGACCCCTAAAGAAAAAACAACTGCAGACGACGAGATGAGTAAGTGGCAAAAAAAAAGAAAAAACCATGAAAGGGGGAATTATGAACAAATGGGGACTTGCCATTATGGCTACATTGATAATGACCTTCAATCAAACAGCCAATGCCAGGCAAAACTGGAACGAATGGGTGGCAGAAATTCGGCAAGAGGCACTTAATCAAGGAATTTCACCCCAATTATTTGATGAGGCTTTTGCAGATATTCGTGAACCCAGTCGTCGCGTCAAAGGATTGTCTCGCTCACAGCCTGAACATCGATTGACCTTTCTCAAATATCGAAATACTCGGGCAGATAATTATCGCATCGTCATGGGTCGCAAGCGCTATCAACAAAATAAGGCCTTGATTGATCAGGTGGCGCGTGAGTATGGCGTTGATCCTTGCTTCATCGTTTCCTTCTGGGGTATGGAAACCAGTTATGGCAGTTACATGGGAAATTTTCCTGTTATCCGCTCGCTTGCGACTCTCGCCTATGATTCCAAGCGTTCAGATTTTTTCCGTAAACAGCTGTTTTATGCTTTACACATTTTAAATGATGGTCATGTCAGCTTGAACGATTTTAAAGGCGAATGGGCAGGGGCATCAGGACAACCCCAGTTTCTGCCATCCAGCTGGATGAGGTATGCCGTGGACTATGACGGTGATGGTCGCAAAGACATATGGAAAAGCAAAGGGGATGTTTTTGCCTCTATAGCCAATTACATGGTTAAAAATGGTTGGCAAACCGGTGAGCCCTGGGCTATAAAAGTCAAGCTTCCACATCATTTTGATAAAAAGAATCTGGAAGGAAAATCCGTGGTGAAACCTGTTCGGGAATGGAATGAACTCGGTGTTCGAACCACAGATGGCAAGCCATTGCCTTATCAGGATCTGACTGCGAGTATTATTGAGCCATATGGGGGGCCGGTATTTTTGGCCTTTCCCAATTATAAGATGATTTTACGCTATAATAATTCTATATATTACGCCGGTGCAATTGGTTATATGGCGGATAAAATTTGCCATCGATCCAATATTTAAGCCACTGAGTTTTAAAGCAGCACCTATTCTCTTTTCCCTTAAGGGAAAAGAGAAACTTATGGAAGATGTATGATGCACACCTATATTGATAAAACAGGCAGTTTGACTCCGCAAGCGAAAGAAGTTATCTGTGATAAGGCCACAGAGCGCCCTCACAGTGGAGAATATAATGAAGTGGTTCAACAGGGAACTTATCTTTGCCGAAGATGCGGTTTAGCCTTGTTTCGCGCAAAAGCTCAATTTCATTCCGGCTGTGGTTGGCCAAGTTTTGATGAAGATATTATTCAGGCCGTGGCACGTCAGCCGGATCCGGATGGTTTACGAACAGAAATTCTTTGTCAGCGTTGCGGCGCTCACCTCGGGCATGTTTTTGAAGGGGAGTATTTAACACCCAGAAATCTACGCCATTGCGTTAATTCCCTTTCTCTTGATTTTGTCGCAGATGATGAGGTTTTAGATACGGAAGAAGCCATTGTTGCCGGTGGATGTTTCTGGGGCGTGGATTATTTATTGCGTCAGATGCCGGGGGTATTGAAGGTTGAAGCAGGTTATTGCGGCGGTCATTTGCAAGATCCTCGTTATGAGGATGTTTGCCGCGGTGACAGTGGTCATTATGAGGCTGTAAGAGTCATTTATGATAGTGCAAGGATAAACTATTACAAGGTTATCAAGCGTTTTTTTGAGATTCATGACCCTACCCAGCGTTCAGGACAAGGCCCGGATATTGGGCAGCAATACCATAGTGCCATTTTCTACTATAATGCAGCACAACGTGAAACCGCTGAGGAACTCATCGAACAATTACGGAATAGAGGATACGATGTGGTTACCCGCCTGCTGCCTGTGAAAACGTTTTGGCGTGCTGAAAACTATCATCAGGATTATTATCTGAAACATCAGAAAGCTCCTTATTGCCACCAGCCAGTGGCTCGATTTGGCGATGAAGTTTAAACGATTATTTACTCATGAGCTATTTAAATCATTCGACTCTCTGAGGTTTCTCAGGTTCATTGAAGTGTTCTTTATGATATTGTAAATCTGCTTCTTGTGCTTTTTGAGTATTGTCCGATAATTGCACTTCTTTTAAATGCTGTTGCCAAATCTCGTTCGCCTGTTGCTTTAATTTATCCATTTTTTTAAAAATCAAACCCAAATGTCTTGCCAGCATGGGTAATTTGGATGGCCCAAAAACAATGACAGCAACAAAGAGGATGAGCAACAATTCAGCCATACTCATGAGGATTTTTTATCCTTTTTTTCATCATTATCGCTGTCTTCATTGATAGCACGACGAAAATGTTTAATGGCGTTTCCAAGATCAGAGCCAATATTTTTTAATTTACCCGTGCCAAAAAGAGCAAGAATGATCACTAAAATGAGCACTAACGACAGAGGACTGATGCCACTTAATCCCATATTAACTCCTTTTGTTATGATAAATGAGAGCAAAAAGTCCCGCTATTGCACTGCCTGCCAGCGCAATAACGGGGAGTTGGCTTGTATCGGCTATTTTTAAATACCCTAAAACGCCAATACCAAGCAAAGCAACGAAGGCACCTTGGGCAAAGGATTTAATAAGACGACTCTCCTGGGGAGGCTGTTGCTTGGCTTGCTTTAATAGCATGGTTTGCAAGATTTTATGTTCCTTGGTTAATTCGAGTACATCGGCAAATAAGCGAGGGACATGAGGTAATTGCTCCGTAAAAAAAGGGATATTCTTGCGTAATTGACTAAGAAAAGCTTTAGGTCCAATTTGTTCCTTCAGCCATTTTTCCAGAAAGGGCTTGGCCGTTTTCCACAAATCAAGTTCAGGATATAATTGCCGTCCCAGACCTTCTACAGCCAGCAATGTCTTTTGTAATAAAACCAACTGAGGTTGTACTTCCATTTGAAATTGTCGAGCGGTTTGAAAAAGATGAAAGACAATTTTGGCAAAGGAAATATCTTTCAGTGGTTTTTCAAAAATGGGTTCACATACCGTTCTTATCGCACTTTCAAATTCTGTAATCCGCGTATCTCGCGCTACCCATCCAGACTCAACATGCAGTTCAGCGACACGACGATAATCTCTGTTGAAAAAAGCATAGAGGTTTTCAGCAAGATAACGCTTATCGTTATCGTTTAATGTACCAATAATGCCAAAATCTACACAAATATATTGCGGGTTGCGGGGATGAAGAGGAGAGACAAAGATGTTACCTGGGTGCATATCGGCGTGAAAAAAGCAGTCACGAAACACCTGAGTGAAAAATATTTCCACTCCTCGCTCAGCCAGTTTTTTTATATCAATATCATGCTCATGCAGCGCGTTGAGATCAGAGACCGGAATACCGTGAATGCGTTCCATGACCATAATGTTTTTACGGGTATAATCCCAGTAGATTTCAGGGATATAAAGGAGGGATGACTTTTCAAAATTCCGTCTTAACTGTGCCGCATTTGCTGCTTCACGCATAAGATCCATTTCATTCATCAGACTCATTTCAAATTCATCGACAATTTCTTTAGGCTTTAAGCGTTTGCTGTCGGCCCAATATCTCTCGACCAAATTAGCCAGCGTGCGCAAAATGCTTAAATCCTTATCAATGATTTGCTTCATACCAGGGCGCAGCACTTTCACCACCACGTCCTCGCCTGAGTGTAATGTGGCGGCATGTACTTGTGCCATGGAGGCTGAGGCCAGTGCCCGGGAATCAAATCGGGCAAAAATCTCATAAGCCGATTGGCCAAAAGTTTTTTCGATAATGCTCAAGACGATGGTGCTGGCAAAAGGAGGAACCTTATCTTGCAATTTGCTTAATTCCTGGGCGATATCTGCGGGTAAAATATCTGGCCTGGTTGACAAAGCCTGACCAAATTTAATGTAAATGGGCCCCAATTCCTCCAGGCTGATACGTAAGGCTTCCCCGCGAGTGAGCTTTTCTTTACGGAACCAATTCCACGGGTTTAAATAAACAATAAAACGTATTGGAGCAAAAATTCGAATCGATACAACGAGATTATCCAGCCCATTTTTAGCAAGAATATAGTTTATTTGTAGTAAGCGGAATAATTGTTTAATTGATTTCATGCTCTACCATCAGTTTTTGGATATGGGCTTGTAATCGCTCAACATCTAATGATAGCTCATCTATTTCATTAAAAAAATCGTCCAGTTCTCTGCGAGATGGAAACATGCGAAGCTCTTCCTGCAGGTATTCCGTCATGTTCAGCCGCATGGATTCGTGAAAATGCTGAGTGAAATCTCGTCCTTTGCGAAATAAAGAGCCCAGTTGATGGGCAATCACATCACCGGTGAAATGAGCAAGGTGTCCTTCCCAATCGATATCCATTTCATCAAACAGTTTTTTAACTTGCTGGCCTAAATCCATATCTCCTGAAATACGAATATTATCATTAAATAAAGAACGAGCCTTGGATGCAGGTAAAAAACTGAGGCGGATCAAACCCAAGGGACTGCTGTGAATGGTGGTATCCGGTGAGCCCTCATAATGAGCCAGTAATTGTATCTTCTGCTCATCAAAGAGTATAAAAAAATTAACGCTCAAAGGAGCGACAATGACTTCCAGTACCTTCCCATGTAACTGGCTGATTTTATATGGTATTTGCGGATCCAATGCCAGGGCATGGTTAATGGTTTTTTGTAAAGCTCGTAGTGAATATTTTTTTAACATAATTGTCTCAATATTTATAAGCAATGTGCAAAGCGACAATGCCACCACTTAAATTATGAAAATGGCAATCTTCAAAGCCTGCCATTTCTATCATGGCCTTTAATTCCTTCTGATCAGGGTGCATGCGAATGGACTCAGCCAGATATTGATAGCTGGCCGCATCATTGGCAAAAAAATGACCCAGCTTAGGTAGAACATGAAAAGAATACCAGTCATAAATGGGTTTTAAGCCAAAAACATTTGGTGTTGAAAATTCAAGAATCATGAGTTTTCCACCAGGTTTACAGGTTCTGAACATGGAACGTAAGGCTTCCTCTTTATCGGTCACATTGCGTAAGCCAAATCCCATCACAATGCAGTGGAAGCTATTGTCGGAAAAAGGCAGAAGTTGTGCATTTCCCTGAACATAAGAAATATTTTTTATCAAACCGGCATCGATCAGACGATGGCGTCCAATTGTTATCATATCCGCATTGATATCGGCCAGAATGACATGCCCTTTCCCACCTACTTTTTGGCTGATTAATCGAGTTAAATCGCCACTTCCTCCTGCCAAATCAAGCACGGTTTGCCCGGGTCTGACCTGACTGAGCTCAACAGTAAACCGTTTCCATAAATGATGGATTCCCAAAGACATCAGATCATTCATCTGATCATAGCGACTAGCTACCGATTTAAAGACATCGGCAACCTTTTTTTCTTTTTCGTTCCAGTCAACCGCTTCAAAGCCAAAATGGGTTGTTTTTTTTTGCCTGATCATAAAACTCAGTCGGGTGTGGTAAAGTCATCATATTAACCGATAAATGGTTAACACCCAATATTATTGATGCCAGTTTTATCATTACAGGCACATTTTTTTTCAAACATAAAATTTAAGTCTGAACGACATCCAGGCGAATAAAGTTAGAGCTGTCTGCTGCCTATTTAACGCTGCCAACTTATTTTTGAATACATTTTATCATGAAATATCTGTACTATTTGATGATAATTTGTTAATTTTCGTCCGATATTCTGCCCTCGTTTTTTTTGCTAAAAATGGAGTAAATTTGAATGGTTCTGAAAAGTGCTGTGGTGCAGAATAACTGAATTGCCGATTCGACTGCGTTATTGTTTTGAGAAACTTATGCTGAACGTACTTTTTGAAACCTTCGTCCCTTTAATCAGTTTATTTATTTTCGTGTTGGGGACAGGTTTTTTTTCGACCTTATTGGCCCTTAAAATGACACTTGCCCACGAGCCTCCAATTCTTATTGGCGCATTAACTGGTTTTTTCTATGCGGGACTTGTTCTGGGCTCATTTCGTATTGAGGGATTTATTATCCGAGTGGGACATATACGAGCCTATTCGGCTTTTTCTGCAATGCTGGCTATCATTTGTTTGTTGCATGGGATTTATTACAATCCTTGGCTCTGGATTTTGTTACGGTTTATAGCCGGTTTTGCCACAGCAGGCTTATTTGTGGTCATTGAAAGTTGGCTGTTGTGTAAAAGCACTCATGTCAATCGAGGGCAGGTTCTTTCTTTGTATATGATTGTTTTCTATGCAGCTCAAAGCCTGGGACAATTTTTCCTGAATCTGGGTGATACCCAAACCATGTTGTTGTTTGCCGTAACTTCTATGCTATGCTCCTTGTCCATTATTCCTTTAGCATTATCCACGGTCCAAACCCCGGTTTATGATGAACCTTCAACCCTAAGTTTGCAAAAATTGCTGAACAAATCAGCTTCAGGCTTATTAGGTTGCCTTAGCTCAGGGATGATCATGGGGGTTATCTATGGTCTTTTACCCACGTATTTCAGTCATCTGTTTAATGATAAAGCGGACGTGGCTCGATATATGTTTGCGGTTATTTTTGGTGGAATGTTACTGCAATACCCTGTAGGTAAACTATCGGATGTCATTGAGCGGCGCCTGGTGCTTATTTTGATTGCTACAGGAACGGCTATCGTATCGATATTAGCCATCATTATCGCGACTCACAGAGAGCTTCTTTTTATTTTGATGGGTTTGTTTGGCGGGTTGACCTTTACCCTTTATCCTATCAGTATAAGCCATGCCTGTGATGCACTGGACAATCGTGATATTGTTGCCGGTACGCAAAGTCTACTGTTGGCCTATAGTGTAGGCGCGATGACAGGACCGTTTATTGCCCCCTTCTTTATGCAGTATTTCGGAACAACAGGGATTTTTACTTTTTTTATTACGGTTTGTTTGCTTATTATTCCTGTGTTTATCATACGTAAGGCACAAAAACCGGATATTCCTCAGGAAGAACCCTTTTTATCCATGCCGCAAACAACGCCCATTATGGCAGAAATTGATCCTAGAGGTGAAAATTAAAGGCGGTTCAAGCAGGAGAACACCTGCTTGAACAGAGAAGGATTAAGAAGGCTGAGCCATTGAGCCGGTGTCATCTGTATCGGAGTCTTCATTCGTTGAGTTATCATCATCCATGCCGCTCATGTCTTCATCACCGCTGCCATCCGCATCAATACCACTGTCAGTGTCCGAAAGTTGATCATCATCGGTTGTTGTTTGATTATCATCCTCATCGCTTGTCGCTTGATTCTCATTGTCATCGGCAGAAGTGCTGTTGCTGACCGGTTGATTTTGTATCTCACCAGGCTGATTTTCTGCCACAATGTTTTCTCTGGCTGTGGAAGGAGTTTCTATGACATTGGCTTGAGTGTTGGTATGTTTAGCGGAAGGGGCATTGGTGTCTTGTTTTGAATTGGATTGCTTTATTTGAGCATATGCCAGAAAAGAAATGGCCAGGATGGCTATCAGGGTAATTATTTTTCTCATTGTTTTCTCCCCAGGATTAATAAATATAAGTCATAACAGGGTTATAACCACTGCATACTATAACTTGAAATATTTATAATTAAAACAACTGATTAGGCTGATGAACAGGGAACCTAAACAGACCTACATAATTTTTTCAGTTGATTTAAATAAGAGGATTCATCGGGGATGCGGTTATCTTTTTGTGCCGCCCATAAACATTCTGCGAGACGTTCCATCATGAGATGTTCAACATTTATTGGCTCATTTCCTTTGTTAATTAGAAGTTGATATATGTTTTTTATTCCCTGAGGCCTGTCCGTTGCTATCTGTTCTCGAACAGCCATGTGAAGCCCCATATGCAAAAAAGGATTGGTTTCCCCCATTTCCGGTAGATAGGATTTATTCAGATTAGAGGATTGATTATCAAGAAGTGCATGATATTCGGGGTGGTCAATGATGACATTTATGATTTGTGTTTCCAAAGGAAGCAAAGGCAGCTTTTTTTTGTATTTTTGCCAGCACGTAAAAAAAAGTTGACGTGTATCCTGAACATGGTTTCCGTAAAACATGAGAAGGGCCTGGATTTTAAACTGATGATAATGGTACAACATGAGCTTCTTTCTAACAACTCATGTTATGCAGCTTTCTCTTTTTTGTATCTTTGAAACAACATGGAGTGGTTTGTAGCGAGCGGAATTTTGCAGTAAGAAGGATGTCAGGGTAAACGCTAATAGATCAATATAAAATCAATATGCCTTCATTGCGCGCTTTATGCGAGGAATTTAACACAACGCTTGATATGAGATCGTATGGATATTGTGCATAAAGAACAGAAATTAGCTACGTTTGTCCGGAGAAGATGTTAAATAAGTTGACAATGACTTCTTTCTTATGAGATATTACAACTGCGAGGTTGGACTTGCTATGTGTCAATCCACTGGGTCAATTGGCGACACACCGATTGGCCCTTTCTATATTCTTATTTTAATTTCACTGATATTGAGCAATATTCACTTATTTTCTTACCGCTAAGCTATACTTTTCTTAAAAACCTATTTTGTACTGGAAGATGTCATGAAACGATTAATAGCAACCTTTATTGGCGTTGCAGTTATTCATTCCCTCTATGCGTCAGGAATAAATTCAGATATCCATTTAAACAAGTGGACAAATTTAGCCAGCTTAAACACCGACAATTTTTTACATTCTCATAAAAAAACAGGTACCGATATCCAGAACGGTGGTTCACATCTTAATGCGGACACCTTTATGCACACAACCAATAAAAAAACTGGCACAGATATTGAAAATGGTTCACACATCAATACCGATACTTTTATGCATACAACCAATAAAAAAACAGGTACTGACATTGAAAATGGTGCTGGCATCAACACTGATACTTTCATGCACACCACCAATAGACCAACAGGTACGGATAAGTACTAGAGCGCCGCTGATGGGAGCAATCTGTGGTCAGGGTAATACCAGTTTGATTCCCATGCCAATCATTAACAAGCCGCTGACAAATTCAATTTTTTGCCAAATCATGGTTTGAGAGAGGATGGTCGAATAATAACGTGTAGTCAGTGTAAGGGATGAAAACCAGAGAAAGCTTGCTGTTAATACTCCCAGTAAAAAAGCCATTTCGTGATGAGGAAATTGACTACTGCCACTGCCGATAATGATTAAGGTATCGATAATGGCTTGAGGGTTGAGTAAACTAAAACCTATTGCAAGTAAAATAATTTGCCATCGGCTGTGGGAACAGAGCCTTTTTTCTTCAGACGATGTTGTTTGCAATAAGGCATTTTTTAGTGCGCTTACTCCATATAAGGCAAGAAAGCCGGCGCCTAACCATGTCATCCAGTTTTTTAGTAAAGGATGGAGTTCAATGAGCTGGTGTAGTCCAATAATACTTGCCGTGGCTAAAATGGCGTCGCAACAGAAACAAATCAACACAGATAAGACAGCATGGTTTTGCCGTGCTCCCTGGCGGATGAGAAAAATATTTTGTGGTCCGAGAGCCATGATAAGTGATAGCCCAAGGATAAGACCATTTAAATAGACGATCATCTTAAGATTCAGGATCAATGATTAAAATTTGAAAATAATATCATTATTTTTGCAATAAATAAACAGGATGTATTCTTTTGTGTCTAAAAAACACGGTACTGTTCAATGGCGCTTCAGGCTGTGCTTTCAAGTTTTGAAACTTGAATCCTGATTCATAAAGACAGATCATCGCAGTTGTCTTAAGTTTTTTATTTGTGCACTTGGTAAAAATTATTTTCATATGTGTCAGAGGTAGATTGAAATCCTTGTATTTTAGATTGCAACTTCTCTGCTCTGAGGTATAAAATGCCTAAATTATTTTTTGACGCAAAAAATTTTTTTCAGAGGAGAGAATGTGGTCCCTTTGTCAAAAAACAAGCCAATTGTTTTCTGTTTTCTATTTATGCTTTTGATGAGTAGCAAGACCATATATGCTGTGGAAACCATGCTCGGTAAAAAGAAAGTCGAACCTCTCATTCAAGGCTATTATCCTCAATATCCTCCCACGAAAGAAGCGACTGGCACTGAAAAAGAATTAATCAAGCGTGGTGAATATCTTGCAAAGGCCGGTGATTGTATTGCGTGTCATACCGATGTTAAGGGAGGAACCCCAGCTTTTGCCGGTGGCTTGCCGATCAATACACCTTTTGGAACGTTCTATAGTCCGAACATTACGCCAGATAAAGAAACAGGTATTGGCAAGTGGAGTGAAAAAGATTTTATTCGTGCTTTAAAAGAAGGCAGAGATCCAAAAGGGCGCAACTATTTTCCGGTTTTCCCTTATGTTTATTTTTCTAAAATTACCGACGATGATGCCCGTGCCTTGTATGCCTACTTCATGAGCATTCCAGCCGTGAATCAGAAAAATAAACCTTTGCCTTTTCCCTTTGGTGTGCCTGGCGCCCGCTTTTCTCTCTGGGGATGGAATTTACTGTTTTTCTTTCCTGACAAAGATGAATTTAAATATCAGCCTGACAAATCACCCCTATGGAATCGTGGACGTTATCTTGTAGATGGGCTTGGTCATTGCAGTATGTGCCATACCCCGTTAAATATTTTCGGAGCTCCAAAGGAACGCTTTTATTTAACCGGCGGCTTTGTTGACGGATATTGGGCACCAAACATTACTAATTATGGTTTGGAGTCCGCCAGTCGCTATGAGGTGGCGGATGTATTTATTAAGGGAGAGCTTATTAATAGAGCTGGCCCTGTCGCGGGACCGATGGCCGAAGTGAATCATAACAGTCTCAGTTATCTGACTGAACAGGATCGCCTGGCCATTGCCACGTACTTGAAAACAGTGGTGAGTGAAGAGCCTTTGGGCGTTCCTCCTTCGGAAGCACAGCCTACTTTAAAACGTGGAAGGCAGGTGTATGTGAACGCTTGTATCATCTGTCATCAGAAAGGTGAGTTGGGTGCCCCACGCATTGGTGATGGCGCTAATTGGTACATGCGATTAAAAAGCAGTGGGTTGACCGCTTTGTATCGTCATGCTATCCATGGCTATAACCAGATGCCCGTTAAGGGAGCCTGCGTAACCTGCTCGGATAATGATATTATAGCCGCGATCCAATACATTCTGAATAAGTCTTTGTCTCGTTCCCAGTGGAGTGATTTGATTTCTGGTGGTCCGGCGAAATATCCATCAGATGGCAAGGCAATATATCAGGAAAATTGCAGCGTTTGTCATGATGAAGGGAAACTCGGGGCTCCAAAAATTGGGGATCAGAAAGTCTGGAAGCCTCTTATTGAACAAAACATGGATGTTTTGATTGAAAATACACTCAAAGGCGGGCAGCACCCAAAGAATGCAGGCTGCAGCCACTGTACCACGGATGAAGTGATAGAAGCGATCAAATATATTATTAGCCAATCCAAGACCAAAGGTAATTACACTTTATGGTAATAAATAGGCTATTTATGCAAAACGAAAGTAAATGAATCTATGAGATGTTTTTTTAATGTGTACCTTGCACGGGTTACGGTTTGACATATAGCGAAAGAAATATACTGCCACCTGTGAAGGTATAATTTTGAAGAGGTGAGAACGGGGATGTTAAACAGCTTAAAAGCAAGCCGCCTGCTTGCTGCATTTATCGGGATAATAACCGCTCAAATGACATTTGCTGCTGCAGACAACTGGCAATTGAATATGTATAAAGGCGTCACTCCGATAAGCCATGATATGTATGATTTACATATGATTGCCATTGTTATATGTGGCATTATCGGAATTGTGGTTTTTGGCGTGATGATCTATTCACTGATACATCACCGCAAATCAAAAGGTTATCAGCCCGCCTCCTTTCATGACAATACGCGTCTTGAAGTTGTCTGGACCATCATTCCTTTCCTGATACTGATAGGTCTGGCTATTCCTGCCACTAAAGTATTGATGCGCATGGAAGATTCCGAAGAATCGGATGTTACGGTCAAGATCGTGGGTTATCAGTGGAAGTGGCAATACCAATATCTTGATCAGGGAATCAGCTATTTCAGTAATTTGTCAACCCCTTATGATCAGATTGAAAACCAGGAAAGGAAAGGTCAATGGTACTTATTGGAAGTGGATAAGCCCCTGGTTGTTCCTATTCATAAAAAAATTCGTTTTCTGGTCACATCCAATGACGTTGTCCATTCGTGGTGGGTTCCCGAACTGGGCGTAAAGCGAGACGCCATTCCTGGTTTTATGCACGAAGCCTGGGCTAACATCGAAACGCCCGGCATTTATCGTGGCCAATGCGCGGAACTTTGTGGAATTAATCATGCTTTTATGCCCATCGTGGTGCAGGCCGTTACAGAGGAAGACTTTGACAGCTGGGTAAAAAAACAACCGAAAGTCAAGGACAAATATGCTGCGGAGGAAGCAGACACTGAAGCTCCTAAACAAATGTCTCGTGAAGAATTGATGATTTTAGGTAAAAAACAATATGAAATGATCTGTGTGGCTTGTCATAAGGCTGACGGAACCGGAATACCTCCTATGTTCCCTGCATTGAAAGGAAGTTCCGTGGCTGTCGGTAAGCCTATTTCCCGCCATATTGATATTATTTTAAATGGTATTCCTGGCACAGCCATGCAGGCCTATAAAGACCAGTTGTCAGATGAAGAAATTGCTGCGATTGTGACCTATGAGCGAAATGCCTGGGAAAATAATACCGATGATCTGGTTCAACCTGCCGATGTTAAAAACGTGCGTCAGGGAGAAATGAAAAAACCTAAAATGGTGACAAAAGCTCAAGCTGGAGGTTTTCGATGAGTCAGGTGTTAACCCATGATGCAGAACATGAAGAACATGGTCCGGAACAAGGTAAAGGGCTAATTGGATTTGCCAAGCGCTGGTTGTTTACCACTAACCATAAGGACATAGGCACTTTATATCTGTGGCTTGCACTGATGAGTTTTTTTGTGGCGGGTGCAATGGCCCTGGTTATTCGAGCGGAACTGTTTCAACCGGGCCATCGCTTTGTGGATCCTAACTTTTTTAACCAAATGACCACCATGCATGGTCTTGTCATGCTGTTCGGTGTCGTTATGCCCGCATTTACCGGCATGGCGAACTGGCAGATTCCAATGATGATCGGGGCTCCTGATATGGCTTTGCCGCGATTAAACAACTGGAGTTTCTGGATTTTGCCTTTTGCTTTCAGCCTTTTGTTTTCCACTCTGTTTCATTCCGGCGGTGGGCCAAACTTTGGTTGGACGATGTATGCGCCTCTATCAACCAAATATGCTCCTCCCAGCACGGATTTTATGATCTTTGCTGTTCATATGATGGGCTTATCCTCAATTATGGGCTCTATTAATATTATTGCCACCATTTTAAACATGCGCGCGCCAGGCATGACTTTAATGAAAATGCCGCTGTTTGTCTGGACCTGGCTCATCACAGCCTTTTTGTTGATTGCCATTATGCCCGTTCTGGCAGGCGCTGTAACCATGATGCTGGCTGATCGGCATTTTGGTACCAGCTTTTTTGATGCTGCAGGTGGCGGTGATCCTATCCTGTTTCAGCATGTTTTCTGGTTTTTTGGTCATCCCGAAGTCTATGTTCTTATTCTTCCTGCTTTTGGGGTCATTTCCGAGATTATACCGACTTTTTCCAGAAAACCTCTGTTTGGCTACCACTTTATGGTTTATGCGACCGTGAGTATTGCCTTGTTGTCGTTTATTGTCTGGTCACATCATATGTTTACCTCAGGCATACCGCTTAGCGCTGAGCTCTTTTTCATGTATACCACGATGTTGATTGCCGTGCCAACGGGCATTAAGGTGTTTAACTGGGTAAGCACTATGTTCAAAGGTTCAATGACTTTTGAAACTCCCATGCTTTTTGCTCTTGCCTTTGTGTTTTTATTCACCATAGGTGGTTTTACTGGCCTGATGCTTGCTTTGGTACCAGCAGATTATCAATATCAGGACACCTATTTTGTGGTTGCTCATTTCCATTATGTTCTTGTTCCCGGCGCCATTTTTTCTCTCTTTGCCGGTGCCTACTACTGGCTGCCTAAATGGACGGGACATATGTATAACGAACGCTTAGGCAAATGGCATTTCTGGCTGTCAGTAATTTCCGTGAACCTGACTTTTTTCCCCATGCATTTTTTAGGATTGGCAGGCATGCCGAGAAGAATTCCTGATTATGCTTTGCAATTTACCAATTTTAATGTCATCACTACAATTGGCGCCTTTATTTTTGGTTTTTCACAATTGCTCTTTTTATATAATGTTATTGTGACGGTGCGTCGAGGTAAAAAAGTGGATAACCGCGTATGGGAAGGTGCGCATGGTCTGGAGTGGACGCTTTCTTCGCCACCTCCATACCATAGTTTTACCACGCCACCAGAAATACATTAATTCCGGTAGATGTCTATGGCTGGAAAAAGTCACACGCGGCTTATTGTTAAATTGCTCTGCGTGGTTATCGGCATGTTTGCTTTTGGTTTTGCCCTGGTTCCTATCTATAACAGTTTGTGTAAGAGTTTGGGAATCAACGGCAGAACCAATGCGCAGGCTGTTGCCTATGATGTTCAAAAAATAAAAATTGATAAAACCAGGATGGTGACGGTTGAATTTGTCGCTACAAACAACAGTAGTGTACCCTGGGCGTTTTATCCGAAAACCAGAAAATTGAAAGTGCACCCTGGAGACATTGCCAGGCTTGCATTTTATGCGGAAAACAAAACCAACTATCCTATGACCGTACAGGCTATTCCAAGCGTTACTCCGGGAATTGCTGCAAAATACTTAAAAAAAACCGAATGTTTTTGTTTTACTCAGCAAACGTTGAACGGACATGAAGCAATGGATATGCCTTTGCTTTTTCATCTGGATCCAGAATTGCCTAAATATGTAAAAACCGTTACCTTGTCTTACACTTTATTTGATGTAACGGGCAGAGTATAAATAAGATAAGGGCGACACAATAAACCAGTACCTTCTGTGTCGCTAAATAGGATTTTGACAAATCAATTCATCTCTAACTGTCGTATAGGAGAACAGAATACAATGGGAGCTCATGGAACTTATTATGTGCCTAAACCCAGTCATTGGCCTCTGGTCGGGTCGATTGGATTAACAACCACACTAGTTGGTGCAGCCTCCTGGCTACATGCCGACTGGTATGGGCCTTATATTTTTATTTTAGGATTGGTTATTTTAATGATCATGATGTTTGGCTGGTTTGGTCAGGTGATTTATGAAAACCAGAAAGGACTTTATGATTTGCAGGTGGACCGCTCTTTTCGCTGGGCAATGTGCTGGTTTATTTTTTCAGAAGTCTGTTTTTTTGCGGCCTTTTTCGGCGCTCTCTTTTTTGCCCGTTTCTGGTCTGTCCCTTTGTTGGGTGGCGAAGTGCATCCCATTACTCATTATACGCTCTGGGCAGATTTTAAGGCGACCTGGCCTCTGCTGACCAATCCTGATAATCAAACCTTTGTGGGGGCGAAAGAAGCAATGGGAGCCTGGGGACTTGCTGCCATAAACACCTTGATCCTTCTGACTTCCGGGGCAACCATCACTTGGGCTCACTGGGCATTGAAACTCAATAAGCAAAAACAATTAATTATCGGTATGTCCTGCACGATAGCTTTAGGTGTACTTTTCCTTATTCTGCAAGGTTATGAATATCATGAAGCTTATACTGAAATGGGCTTAACGTTGGATGCCGGTATTTATGGCACAACCTTTTTTATGCTGACGGGCTTTCATGGTCTGCACGTGACCATAGGAACCATCATGCTCATCGTAATTTTGATTCGCTGTGTAAAGGGACATTTTACACCGGAACGTCATTTTGCATTTGAAGGGGTGGCCTGGTACTGGCACTTTGTCGATGTAGTGTGGTTGTTTTTATTCGTTTTTGTTTATTGGTTATAATCAACGATGTTAAGCAAGAGGGAGCAAATATCCCTCTTAAGCATTTACGAGAAAATACAGCCACCTAACAAAAATCAAATGTTCAAATAAACCGTAGGATCCGGAACACCTGCCTGCAGGAAACCTTGTTTTCTGAACGTGCAGCTATCACATTGCCCACACGCAGCACCTTCAGAATTGGCCTGATAGCAGGAAATGGTCAAAGCATAATCTACCCCCAGCTTTGTTCCGCTAAGAATGGTTTCGGCCTTTGACATATATTGCAGAGGAGCGTGAATTCGAAAAGAATCGCCTTCAACGCCCGCTTTCGTTGCCAGATTGCTTAATTGTTCAAAAGCTTTGATAAATTCAGGACGACAGTCTGGATAGTGGGAATAGTCAATGGAACTGACACCAATGAAAATATCTCGCGCACAAAGCGCTTCGGCAAGTCCCAGCGCAATACTTAGAAAAACCGTATTTCTTGCCGGTACATAAGTGACCGGAATTTCTGTGTTTCCCTGATAAGAAGGGACATCAAGGCTGTTATCAGTAAGTGCAGAAGCGCCAAATTGACCAAGGTCAAGATGAACGACACGGTGCTCATGTGCACCCAAAGATTGAGCAATACGCTTTGCTGCCATTAATTCAACGGCATGCCGCTGTCCGTAGGCAAAACTTAAAGCGATGCATTGATAACCCTGATTCCTGGCAATAGCAAGGCAAGTACTGGAATCCAATCCTCCAGATAACAAGACAATGGCCTTTTTTTTCATGAGTGCTCCAAAATATTCTGAGGCTCAGGTAATTAAAGGTAGAGATTGCACATTTCAAAACAGTTTAATTTGCCATAAATGACAGACAAGCCACAAAAATGTTTTGATGTTGTTTGAAATGAGCAGCCTGCACCTTCACTATTACTTACGAACAGGCAATGAACATTGTAGTATTGGTTAAATTCTTGCTAGAATGTTGCCAGATTACGGTCAGTACGGAACATAATGATATCAAAAAATATACATCCTGTCATACTTGCAGGCGGCTCTGGCACACGTTTATGGCCGCTTTCCCGTAAAAATTATCCAAAGCAGTTTCTTCGGTTGCATGGAGAACAGTCATTATTGCAACAAACCGTACAGCGTGTTTTATCATTAAATGCAGCCTCTCCTTTGATTGTCAGCAATGAAGCGCATTATTTTCTTTGTCAGGAGCAATTACAGGATTATCAGCTGGATGAGTTTTATTTGCTTGAACCTTGTCCTCGCAATACAGGCCCCGCTATTGCAAGTGCCGCTAACTATCTTCGGGAAAAAATAGCTCCTCATGCTTTGATGCTGGTGTTGCCCTCTGATCACTGGATAGGTGATGATGAGGCGTGGCGTGAAGCAATGTTGACAGCAGCTCAATTTGCCATAGAAAACCAAGTGCTCGTGACTTTTGGCATTCGTCCGGATTCAGCAAAAACAGGTTATGGTTATATTGAAGCCGGCCAGGCATGTAATGAAAAAATCCAGCAGGTGCTCTCTTTCAGAGAAAAACCAGATGCTGAACTTGCAGCTCATTTTATTGCTCAAGGCAGTTATTATTGGAACAGTGGCATGTTTATGTGTCGCGCTGACGTTTTTCTTGATGAAATTGGAAAATATGCCAGTGAGATACTTCAACAAAGTTCTCTTGCCTGTTCTAAAGGCTGCCAGTACCATGACTATCTGCGGCTTGATTTAGATGCATTTTCACAGTGCGAAGCAAATTCGATCGATTACCTGGTGATGGAAAAAACACAAAAAGCGGTCGTTGTCCCAGTGACAATGGCATGGAGTGATCTGGGTTGTTGGCGTTCTGTTGCAGAGTCCAGGGAACAGGATGCGGAAGGCAATTCCCTGCAAGGCAATGTCATGGCAAGAAACACCCACAATTGCCTCATCAGCAGTGAGGGGACTTTAGTAACGACTTTAGGAATCAAAGATCAAATCATTATTGCCACAGGCGATGCGGTTCTTGTTGCCGATAAACAATATGCCCAGCAGGTCAAAGATATCGTCAGTCAGCTTGGAAAAGAGCAACATCCATTGGTTCATGATCATCAGCGCGTATTTCGTCCATGGGGATATTATGAGATCCTTGCTGAAGGTGAGGATTTCAAAGTGAAACGCTTGATGGTTAAGCCTGGAGCACGTTTATCCTTACAAATGCATCAGCACCGTGCCGAACATTGGGTGGTCATTGGCGGTGAGGCAGAAATAGTCAATGACCAGCAAACAAGCCGTCTATCGGTAAATCAGTCCACCTACATCCCTCAGCGTACCCGCCATCGTTTGAGCAATCCCGGCAAAGAACCGCTTTATGTCATCGAAGTGCAGAGCGGCAGTTATCTGGGAGAAGATGACATTGTTCGTTTCGATGATATTTATCAACGCCAATTCCTGCAGTCAGAATGTGTGTCTTCATAAATTACAAGCCAATTCAGTTTGTAAGTCAGTTTTTGTAACTATCACAAACTAAATGACAAATTATCTTTCAATTTTGTAAATTCTTTGTTAAGCAACTTGTCCTGCAAATAAATGATATGTTATAAAAAAGTACATTTAATTTTTTTGTGAATGGTTTGATGTAAATAATTAAAGATTTCATCACCAAGAATACTCTAAAAGAGGTGATACCATGAATGCGCAAACACAAGTCATTATTCCAGATTTTATTCTGAGTGATGAAGAGATGCGCCAGTATCGTCCTCAGCATGAAAATGAATTCTTCCAAAAACACATCAAATACAAAAAACAAAGGGCTGAAGAGGAAGAGGTTGAGAAGCTGCGAATTTCCTTATTAAGCTCTTTAGAGTATTACCTCAATATCTTGCAAAAATGCAACCCAGCCATGTTTAAATACATGAGCAATGATGAGCTATATCAGCTCTTTCAGGATCTTCATCATGCTTATTTATTGCTTGTTGCCAAATATCAGCATGATTTATCGTTTGGGAAAAAGGAACAATTAAAAGAGATTAAACAGCAGCAACGTCATTGTCTTCGATTGCTCAAGGCTTTGCAGTCTGAGCTTTATGATACTGATAGTATCCCTGTAGAATACCTGCAAGAAGAACCAGTTAAATACTGCGGCATTCCTTTTGCCCGCTGGTTTGTTGAAAAAATCCATCAATTTTCCACGGGTAAAACCAAGGTCATCAAGGAATGGATGGGTGATATCAACGAAAGACGGCTTTACTGGGTATGGGGCGGTGGCCTGTTAAAGACGGTTCTTGACAGTCTTCCTGATGAGTTTTTTAACAACCATCAAGCCAAGCAGGAGACGTCGGCTCCAAGCCCCTATATTGGAGCTTTAGGCTGGATTTTGTATTATGCCCGCTTTTTTATCAATTTAGGCTTGTTGCTGAAGCATACTATAAGAGGCCCATGGATGAGTGAGGAAGAGAAAAGCACTCCATGGACAAAACGGTTAAGTATGCAATGGCAGCAACGTAAATTTGCGCTGCTGAACGATTCCATCTGGGCGACGGCCAATCTGGTCTGTTATTTCTGGTTAGTGGGGCCCGGTGTTAAAGGTCATGCCGGTGATGCTTTGACCATCCTGTTATTAGCTATGGATTTAGGTCTTAGCATTTGGCGATATAAGGAGTCCAAGGCCCAGTTTAAAAAAGAGTTGACTGCTCTGGAAGCGAACAGACAGGCACTAATGGATAAGTTAAGCCTGTTAGAGGAACAAGAAGAAATCAATAGAATCAATATTCAAATCCGGCAGATGGATAAAGCCATTGCCAGGTGCAAAAGCGACTGGAAGTATAAACAGATTTCATTGATTAACGATATATCCTATGCTTTGGCGCTGATGGTCAGTTTTGCTGTATTAAGCGCGCCCTTTTTGCCCTTTGCCGCACCTGTATTAATGACCATGGCGATTGTCGGCACGGTGGCTTGTTTTGCCTTAACGGTGATTTACAGTGCTATCAGCGCTGGGGTGGAAGTGGCCAAGGCCAATCACGCCAAAAATGAAGCTAAAGAAGAGTTGCGTTTGCTTTTAGCACAGTACGAAACGGAAGAAGATGAGAATATAAAAAAGCGGCTTTATTTAGAGATGAAAGACTTAATGGCTGAGACGGAGTATCAAAAGAAAGTCTGCCGTTATCAAGCCATTTGCATGGTACGCTCAGTGCTTATTGATGCCATGATCCCAGTGGTTGTTTTTGCTGCAACGGTTTTTATGCCTTTGGGAGTTGGCCTTGCAGTTATGGGCGCCGCTCTGGTGGTCGGTTTGTTATCGAAAGTCATCATCGATAAACTTGCAAAACCCAAAGAAGCTGAAAAAAGTGAATTTAATAAAGAAGAGTATAAACGCTTTAATAACGCCCCAAGCCTGGAGACTTTAAAGCCTGAAGTTCCTTCTAAAACATCATTATTGTCAGGACTTTTCAGTAAGAAGAAAGGGAATGAGGCTAAGGAGACTAAAGGAAAACCTGAAATCAACGAGGATGTGGTTCTAGCCCATTAGGTTTCAACAGCGCCTCTGACATAGCGCAGCCTGTCATTTATCTTGATATTCGACTTTTTTCGATACACTGGCTTGGCCATTAAGTTCAAGCCAGATGCAACCTGTTGCATCACTGAAATAAAAATCCAAGTCCAAAGTTTTAATCAATAGTAAGTCTTTTCCTGGTTGAGCACCAAAAAACTAGTATGTCTTTTATAAAAAATTATTGCATCCAATGATTAAAAAATAAAATCATATTGGTCAAAATATGCACAATAACGTACAATTTAAATATGTGCTCTTGAATATTAAATCATATGCCTTTAATTTCTGACATTCTTAGTGGAGCAGATATAACTGAACATTACCTGGATGTAGAAAACGAACAATTTAAAATTTATCGTTATAACAAAAACGTTTATGCGGTTCGCTATGATGAAAACACTTCCCAACCCGTTGATTTTGTTCATATGTGGCATAGCCACAAAGGTGGGCCTAAAGACCCTCCAAAATATCTGGATCAAGGTGCATTTGGCACTGTATATGAAAAAACAGAAGATAAAGTGTTTAAAGAGTTGGAAGATAAAATGTCTAGAGGGCATGAGAAAAAAACGAACATTGCTATTTTAGAGCAAAAATTTCTTCTTAAAGAAAATAATATTGAAGAATACTTCATTTTGGGATTATGGAATATTAAAGATAAAAATAACGTATTTTTTAACATGCCGAGTGTCAAAGAGACTTCAAACAATTTCGACGACAACAAGTTGGAATTGATGTCTGATGAATTTATTCTGGCGCTTAAGAAGCTTAATGAATTAGGTTATATGCATCCCGATTTAGCCAGTATTAAGGGTACTCGTTTTCATTGGAGTCCTCAAAATATGCTCAAAACAGTAGAAGGCATAAGGCTCATCGATCTTGACAGGGGTTTAGATAATTATAGAGAGAATGCCAAATTTAGGATTTCCGGTAGAGATCAATGGATATATGTATATAATTTTTCCCAAAAAGGAGATTGGAAAAAAGTGCTGCAGCATTGGTATGAAAAAAATGAAGGGAAATCCTTATCAGACAATCCTAAAGCTCTTCTTAGTTTATATAAAAGCGGAAGTATCTCATTGCCAAAAAGCGTTGTCTATGAGATGCACTTAAGCAATTCAAGTGAAAACGTTACAGAATATCGATCTGGAAATAAAGAGGATAGAAAGCATACTTTTCATGAAGTCAGTGCAGAGGATTTTAAATCCCAAGAATATAAACAAGAATATCGGGGAATAAGAGGAGATGCTCTAAAAAGAACGATTCTTAAAGAGCTTAAAGACGCTTTAGAGGATGTAAAAACGGAAGAAGAGTTGGAAGAAATTAAGTCAAATTTTTTTAAATCTCCTGAAATGAAAATCATCGATAAGCCTCAGGGCAGAGCAACAAGGATGCTTGGTCATTTTGGTTTAAAAACTGATGCTCACAAAGCTGCTGAAGAAATATTTAAAAAAGCTGAAGAAAAAATAAGCAAATTTTCAAATACACCGTTATGATTTTGCTTGATGCCTAATAAAACTGTTTTTTTGTAACTCGACTTTAGCCATTTTTTAGGGCTCGAATCCCCGCTACTTGATAGCGGGGTCCATACGGGAGCTTCGCATAGATACCGCGGTCGATGCCGCGGTAATTCGTGCGCTGCGCGCCATGGAAGGCTGAAAGCCGAGGCGCGTAGTCCGCGATAGGCTGCGATTTTTTTAAACAGCCCGAAGGGATGTTAAAAAAATCTTTCTGCAGCCGTTAAGTCATTGGTGAAGGCGTACGCTTTGCTCGTTCAGAGCAAACGTGCCGTAAACAGGACGCTCGCGGCCCAAACACTTCGCGCGTTGGCGAGTCGATTTTGGTGACTTGGATGTCCCAAAATCTTTCATGAGGTAGCGCGACTCTTGCCATTCTATTTTCTCAAGTCATCGATTTAAAGCGACTTTGATAAATATAACGATGCGCTTCTATGGCTTTATCTATTGCTTTCCTTTACTTGAAATATGGCTAAAGTCCAGTGTAAAACCAATCATAAAAATGATTGAAAATCGAACACATAATTAATGAAATATTAAGATTATTATATTATCATATTGTGTAAAATATCAAATCAACCATTTGCAGCTAGTTCGCAGGAGAAGTTAAACATGCCTTTAATCCAAGCCTGGGTAGAAACTCCCACACCTTATTAGATTTAATGAATAGGATTCCTAATGTAAGAGATGAAAGACAATTAAATCGTCTTTATCAACAATACTGTCAAACATATACAACTTTAACTTCAGATTCTGCTGTAAAGGCAAACTCTGACACACAAAAAGCACTACAGGAGATGAATCCGTGTAAGATTGCTGATATTAATGAAAAGAAAATTCAAGTAGAGTTGTCTGCTTTATGCGGAAAGCGTGCCAGGAAACAAAAAAAGGCCATTCAGCAAGAACTCGTTGGAGCAACTTTTAATGAAGACAGCGGTAAAATCACACTTGACTCAGGAAATAACCTGCAGATATTTGATGAAACTTTTGAATTTTCCGGGCTTAGTGGAAAAGCAGTCACGTTAATTGATACGGATGGATCAGGGCTTACTTCTCGTGAAGCGGTATATTATGACCCTTCCGATGCATTGTTCGATCAGAATAGCAAATTGGATAAGTTATATCGTCAGATTTTAAGAGAAAAAACCCCAGCACTGAGAAAAAGCTGCAAAAAATTCAGAGCCAACTAAGTCAGTGCTTTTTTTCTGATGATGTAAAATCTTTAACGGAACAATGGAAAAAAGAGCATCCTGAAGCTGTTCTGAAAAGTAGCAAGGGAGAAGTGACACCTCTCGTTCCCCTGGAAAAATTCATTCAATCCGGCCGAGGTAAATGTCGTCATCACTCTTTTGCAAATGCTGTTCTTTTAGGCCGTCTTGTTCGGGACGGAATTCTTCCTGAAGGGAAGGTCAGACATTATAAAGGAACAGCTTATAATGGCAGTGCTCATACTTGGGTTATTTATCAAACAGGCAAACATACTTATCTGCTGGATTCTACTTTAAAAAACAAACAAGTATTTGATTTGAACGATGTTAAAGATAGACAAAACGCTATTGAAGCATATAGTAGCCGAGGCTTAAATGGGATTCTAGATGACATGTTGGAACAACTTCAATTAATGTCAATTAATAGGCCTATAGCAGCAGAACTAATAGACGGTGCTTTAAGCAGCGTGGTTGAGTTAAATGAGGAAGATGAACAAAATTACCTTTGTCCAATCTCCTTGCAAATCATGAAAGATCCTGTGGGTTTTAAAACCAAAGCCGGAAATATTATTTATTACGATAAAAAATCAATTGAAACTTGGCTTAGAAGTCATAATACAGATCCAATGACTCGACAGCCTGTAACTCTCTCTAGTTATTTACCTTCTGATGAAAAAAAGAAAGAAATACGTGAGTTTTTAGAAGGTAAGCTACCGGAGACGACTGAAGATCAGATTCAATCTCATTCATCACCTGAGGAAAATGAGGAAGTTTATAAGCGTAAATACGAAATACTGGTCAATAAGGTAAATGCAATTAGCCAGTCTGCTTATGCTGGTCGGTGTGCCCGCTTTTTCAGGACGGCTCATAAATCCCGCTTTGAATCGCTTGATGCGGTAAAAGAAATTATTGAGCGATTTAATGAGAGTGAAGGTATGAGTTATCAGAAGCGGTACGAACATTTACGCCAGGAAATTGAGTTTCAAAAAAACGTAACTAAGGCGGATCATGATGGAATTGATCAAACCAAGGGGCGGAAAACGTTGCAAGGCAATAAAAGCCGTTTAGTTCGGTTTTATGATGATGCACTTCTTGCTGCTGATACCATCAGCCTTGAAAGCGGAGCAATATATAAGAGTATACACTGAAATTAACGTGAATTGGTTTTGACTTAATCTGGCATAGGATCTCGTGTCGCAGCATCACAATAGAGGTAACCTGAAATGCTGATGTAACACGCAAAAAGTTGAATATCGCTTTCATCTGGATATCTCCCGGTAAAAAAGTGTATAATTGCACGATTTATTGCGCAATAAATACACGCTATGAATCTTGACAAAAGATATGACGTTATCGTTGTAGGTGGAGGCCATGCCGGAACCGAGGCAGCGCTTGCGGCTGCCCGTATGGGAGCTCATACCCTTTTACTGACCCATAACATGGACATGCTCGGCCAGATGTCCTGTAATCCGGCCATTGGTGGCATTGGCAAGGGGCATTTGGTAAAAGAAATTGATGCGCTCGATGGCATCATGGCCAAAGCAGCCGATAAGGCCGGAATACAATTCCGTATTTTAAATGCTTCTAAAGGACCCGCCGTAAGAGCAACCCGTGCTCAGGCGGATCGTGTTTTGTATCGTCAGGCGATAAGAGAAGCCTTGCAAAGCCAGCCAAATCTCACTTTATTTCAGCAAGCCGTAGATGATTTGCTGATAGAGAAGGAGCAAGTCATTGGTGTGGTTACCCAGATGGGGCTGAAGCTATACGCTCGTTCGGTGGTCCTGACCGTGGGAACCTTTCTTGGCGGTAAGATTCATATCGGAAAAGTCCAGTCAGCCGGTGGGCGTGCAGGTGATCCTCCGGCCATTGCCTTGGCCCAGCGATTGCGTGAAATGCAATTACCCGTAGGGCGGCTAAAAACGGGGACACCACCGCGCATTGATGGAAAAACGGTGGATTTCAGCCAGATGACGATACAACCTGGCGATACTCCTGTTCCCGTGTTTTCTTTTCTTGGGGAGGTCAGTGATCATCCAAAGCAGGTACCCTGCCATATCACTTCCACGACGGAAGCAACCCATGAGATCATTCAGAATAACCTTCATCTGTCAGCCATGTATTCAGGGAACATCGAAGGCGTGGGACCCCGTTACTGTCCTTCCATTGAAGATAAAGTGGTTCGTTTTGCCGATAAGTTATCTCATCAGATTTTTGTTGAGCCGGAGGGATTGACTAGTCAGGAACTTTATCCCAATGGTATCTCCACCAGCCTGCCTTTTGAAGTTCAGGTTCAGTTTGTAAGAACCATTAAAGGGTTTGAACAGGCTCATATCACACGACCAGGCTATGCCATTGAATATGATTATTTTGACCCGCGCGGACTGACTTCTTTTCTGCAAACCAAAGTGATCGCCAATCTTTTTTTTGCCGGTCAAATCAATGGCACTACCGGCTATGAGGAGGCTGCAGCTCAGGGCTTGATTGCCGGAATGAATGCTGCCCTGTGGGTGCAAGAACAGGAACTTTGGTGCCCAAGACGTGATGAAGCCTATATCGGTGTTCTCATCGATGACTTAATTACCTGCGGAACGCAAGAGCCTTATCGAATGTTTACCTCAAGAGCTGAATATCGTCTTTTGTTGCGAGAAGATAATGCTGATTTGCGGTTGACGGAAAAAGGACGACAACTGCACATGGTCAATGAGGAGCGATGGCAGCGTTTTTGTGCGAAACGAGAAGCCATTGAGCAGGCTAAAAAACAACTTGACAGTACTCATGTAAGAGTCAACCATAATGCTTTCCTGCAAGATATACTTGAAAAACCGCTGCAGCATGACTGCCGTGCGGCGGAATTTCTGAAACGCCCGGAAATTCATTACCAGCATTTATTGGCTTTAAAAGATTTGGAGTTGCCCGAGCTCTCTAAAGAAGTGGCAGAGCAAGTTAACATTCAGACCAAGTATGCCGGTTATATTGAACGACAACAGATGGAAATAGAACGATTGCGCAAGCATGAAAACCTGCGCTTGCCAGCCTCACTTGATTACGCTGAAGTCATAGGTTTATCCGCGGAGGTGGTGCAGAAGCTGAATCAGATTAAACCTGTATCACTGGCTCAGGCAGGCCGTATTTCTGGTGTGACACCGGCGGCATTGTCCCTGCTTTTGGTTCATTTGAAAAAGCGAAATTTAAGCGCATGAACGAGACGGATTTAATGCTGAAACTGAATAAGCGATTAAAGCCATTCGGTTTTGAGCAGTACAGCGATAAACTCATTCTTTATTTATATTTGCTGAACAAATGGAACCAGGCTTATAATTTAACTGCTGTTCGTGAGATAGAAACAATGCTGGACAGACACATCATGGACAGTCTTGCCATTTCTCCCTGGCTTAAAGGGAAACGTCTCATTGATGTCGGTACAGGGGCCGGTTTACCAGGCATTCCGCTTGCTGTTACCCATCCTGACCGTCAATTTGTGTTGTTGGACAGTAATGGCAAAAAAATTCGTTTTCTTCAGGAAGTCAAGCGTCAACTATCCTTAACGAATGTTCAAATTGAGCAAAATCGTGCCGAGAACTACCGCCCTGCTCAAGGTTTTGATACAGTAATAAGCCGGGCATTCAGCAGTCTTGAACAAATGATCCGCTGGACTCGCCATTTATTAGCGAAGCAGGGAATCTGGCTTGCTATGAAAGGTCGTTATCCGGAAAATGAATTAAGACAGTTGGCCTATTCTTATACGGTACGTTGTTACACGGTGGAAGGCATTGAGGCTGAACGTTGCTGTGTTCTTATTGACTCATGAGTTATTGATAACCAAACTAAGGAAATATGTATTATGGCGAAAGTCATAGCCATTGCAAACCAAAAAGGCGGTGTAGGTAAAACCACAACAGCCATTAATCTGGCGGCATCCATCGCTGCCAATCGCCAGCAGGTGCTATTGGTTGACCTGGATCCTCAGGGAAATGCCACCATGGGCTGTGGCGTGGATAAAAATCAGCTGGTCCATAGCATGAATGACGTATTGCTCAGAGATTGTCTTGCCGAACAAGCCTGTTTAACCACCGCTTGTGGTTTTGATTTGCTTCCTGCTAACGGTGATTTGACCGTGGCTGAAGTCAGTCTGATGGAGCGCAACCATCGAGAAACCTTTCTTTTTAAAGCTTTACAGCCTGTAAAATCAGCCTATCATTTTGTTTTAATTGATTGTCCGCCTGCCTTAAACACCTTAACCATCAATGCTCTTGTGGCCGCGGATTCAGTATTGATTCCAATGCAGTGCGAGTATTACGCCCTTGAAGGACTGGCTGCTTTGATGTCTACCATTGACCAGGTAAAAGCCTCTGTCAATCCGCGCTTACATATAGAAGGCGTGTTGCGTACCATGTATGATGCACGTAATCGCCTGTGTGCAGAGGTTTCAAGACAGCTGTTGGATTATTTTAATCATCGGGTTTACCGCACAGTCGTGCCCCGGAATGTCAGGCTCGCCGAGGCACCCAGTCATGGCATGCCGGCCCTCCAATATGATAAGAATTCCCCTGGTGCAGCAGCCTACATGGTATTGGCATCTGAAATCCTTAACAAACAAACGGTAGCAGGCTAATTTTGAGGTGGTTATGACGGTTAAACGCAGCAGCTTGGGTCGGAATCTTTCAGCTTTACTGGGACAATCCCATGCGATGATGTCGCCTCAAAATCCTGCAGAAAGCTCTTTAAGATTAGATGTGAGCTGTCTGCAGCCTGGAAAATATCAGCCACGGGCTGAAATTGAAGAAACACCGTTGCAGGAACTGGCTGCCTCCATTAAACAACAAGGCGTATTGCAACCCTTACTGGTTCGGGAAATCAGTAACGGTTGCTATGAAATCATTGCTGGTGAACGTCGCTGGCGTGCGGCTAAACTGGCTGGATTAACGGAAGTGCCGGTGATTTTACGGCAGGTGGATGATGAGACAGCCATGGCCATGGCCTTGGTGGAAAATTTGCAAAGGGAAGACCTAAATGCCATTGATCAGGCTCGTGCCATGCAGCGACTGGTCTCTGAATTTGCTCTGAGCCATCAGCAAATTGCTGATTTACTGAGTAAATCAAGGGCTGCTGTTAGCAATTTTTTACGTTTGTTGAGCTTATCCACAGAAGTTAAACGTTTGCTTGAACACGGTGATCTTGATATGGGACATGCCAGAGCCATGCTGACTCTTGATGAGGAACAGCAGCATCAGGTGGCGCAAATCATTATCGCCAAACAGTTGTCGGTGAGAGAGACTGAGCATTTAGTCAAGCGAGTTAAAGAAGGTAAAAAGGAGTCTAAGAATAAACCGGATATTCAACCTGTTTTCAAAGAGCGTGTCCAACGATTGGCCGAGCATTTGCAGGCTAAAATTAAATTAAAACCAACACAATCGGAAAAAGGAAATTTGATCATCCATTATGACAGCCTGGACAGTCTCGAAGAGATACTGGATCGATTTATTGATTAACATGAGTGATTACTCCCCCCAGCGTTTTATCAGATCATTGTCAATCTCAAACAAATCAAGAACCCGTCCTACGGTATCATTTACAATATCCTCAATGGTTTTTGGCCGGTGATAAAAGGCAGGAACCGGCGGGCAAATGATACCGCCCATTTGCGTGACGGTGGTCATGTTTTGCAGGTGAATCAGATTCAGTGGGCATTCACGTGGTAAAAGCACTAGCCGACGTCGCTCTTTCAAAACGACATCGGCTGCACGGCTTAACAGATTTGAACTGATGCCATGGGCGATTTCACCTAAGGTTTTCATTGAGCAAGGGGCAATGATCATTCCTAAAGTTTTAAATGAACCGCTGGCAATGCTGGCAGAAATATCATTGCAGGGATGATAGACGTCAGCCAGTGCCTTAAGCTCAGAGGCTGAAAGCTCGGATTCATAAGCGCGGGTCAGCTGCCCAGCTTTAGAGACCACTAAATGTGTCTCAATGGATAGAGTTTGCAGCACTTCTAACAAACGTATGCCGTAAATGATGCCGGAAGAACCGCTGATACCAATAATGAGTCGGGGATGTTGGGCCATAAGGATCCACAGATAACCGTTTTGAGTATTTTTCTATGTAAAAATAAGCTAATCACAAACCAGATTCGGAATAGAGAAAGATGATTTAAGTTTAAATCATTCGACGCTCTGGCACTTTAGACAGTATAAATGATTTCACTACTTCTTGCATCTTGACATTTCCTGTATAATTTGTCCTTTTTTGAACGCAGGGATAACCGGCATGAGCAAGAAACGTAAAATGTTAGTGACCAGTGCATTGCCTTATGCCAATGGTCATTTGCATTTGGGCCATTTGGTAGAGCATATTCAAACCGATATCTGGGTCCGTACCCACAAAATGCTTGGTGTGGATTGCATCAGCGTTTGCGGCGATGATGCGCACGGTACACCCATAATGCTTAAGGCAGAGCAACTGGGCATTTCTGCCGAAGAATTGACGGCACGTATGCAGAAAAGTCATGAAGAGGATTTTAAAGCCTTCGCCATTCACTATGACAGTTACCATTCCACCCATTCAAAGGAAAATAAGGAGCTGGCGACAGCCATTTACCAGCAGTTGCAGGCCAGAGGCGATATTGTAAAAAAAACCATACGTCAAGCCTTTGATCCTGTAAAGGAAATGTTTTTGCCCGATCGTTTTGTTAAGGGGACTTGTCCAAACTGTGGCGCAGAGGATCAATACGGTGACAACTGCGAAGCCTGTGGGGCAACATATGACCCAACTGAACTGATTCGTCCTGTGTCTGCCCTGTCAGGTGTTACTCCTGTTGAAAAGGAATCCGAACATTATTTTTTTGATTTGCCACGTTATGAAGCCTTACTCAGGGAATGGACACAGCAAGGTCATTTGCAATCCGAAGTCACCAACAAGCTTGATGAATGGTTTACCTCAGGTTTAAAACCTTGGGATATTTCCCGCGATGCGCCTTACTTTGGTTTTCTTATTCCAGGGACAAAAGATAAATATTTCTACGTCTGGTTAGATGCACCTATTGGCTACATGGCCAGTTTTAAAAAATACTGTGATGAAAAGGGAGTGTCATTTGCGGACTACTGGTCGGAGAGTTCAGTGACTGAACTTTATCATTTTGTCGGCAAGGACATTATCTATTTTCACGCCTTATTCTGGCCTGCCATGCTGGCAGCCAGCGGACACCGGTTACCAACTGCCATTTATACTCATGGTTTTCTGACTGTAAACGGCCAGAAAATGTCAAAGTCGCGAGGAACGTTCATTGAAGCGCGTACCTACCTTCAATATTTAAATCCCGAATATCTGCGTTATTATTTCGCTGCCAAGCTGAACGGAAGCGTGGATGACATTGATTTGAATTTTGATGATTTTGTCTACCGCGTCAATGCTGATCTGGTGGGCAAAGTGGTGAACATTGCCAGTCGCTGCGCTGGATTTATTAACAAGCGTTTTGAGCAAAGATTAAGTACGGAGTTGCCCGAACCTCATCTTTATGCAGACTGGCTTTCAGTAAAAGACACAATTGTAGAGGCTTTTATTGAGCGTGATTATGCTCGAGCTGTTCGAGCGATTATGAACTGTGCCGATAAAATTAATCAATATATCGATCAACACAAACCCTGGGTCCTGGCTAAAGAGGATGAACGTTTACCGGAGGTTCAAGGGATTTGCACGATGGGATTAAATGGATTTCGCCTGCTGATGACCTTTTTAAAGCCGGTATTGCCCATCATGGCTGAGGCGGCTGAAGATTTTTTAAATTCACCACCTCTTTTGTGGTCTACGGTCGATAAACCCTTATTGGACCATCGCATTGAAGCCTTTAAGCCTTTAATGGTTCGGGTAGACAGGGAGAAAATTGACGCCATGTTGGCTCAGGGCAGGGAGGGTTAATGGTCTCGGTAAAAGACATTGATGCTCTTCTTCCTCAGACTCAATGTGGTGAATGCGGGCATGCGGGATGTATGCCTTATGCTGAAGCGCTGGCGGCTGGACAGGCTTCTGTTGATCGTTGTCCACCTGGGGGAATAACGACCTTAAAGCGTTTGGCAAGCCTGTTAAAGATTGATCCTTCGCCTTATCTGGAAGCTGTAAAAGCGAATACCCGGGCGCCGGCAGTGGCTAACATCAGGGAAGCGGAATGCATTGGCTGCACTAAATGTATTCAAGCTTGTCCTGTAGATGCTGTCATTGGCAGTGGGAAGCATATGCACACTGTTATCCCTCAGGAATGTACCGGTTGCGGCTTATGTATTGAACCATGTCCTGTGGATTGCATCGATTTGTTACCTCTGCCTGAACCTCTGTATGATAAAGAGCAGGCAAGAGCTCGCTACCATGCTCGCCAAAGTCGTTTATTAAGAGAAGAGCAGGACAAACAGCGACATTATAAGGAAAAAAGGCGTCTGGCAAGCCTCAAGGCTGATCAATCACAAGACAAAAAGGCTAAACAAGATTATATTTTAAAAGCGCTCGCTCGAGTACAGGCTAAAAAATCTTATGAATAAAGAAAAACGACGCGCCATTTTTGAACGCTTTCAAGCAAAAAACCCTCATCCTGAGACGGAATTAAACTATAATTCTCCTTTTGAATTGCTGGTAGCTGTCATTTTATCGGCACAGGCAACCGATGCCAGTGTGAACAAGGCAACGGCTAAATTATTTCCTAAAGCTAATACCCCGGAGGCTATTCTGAGCTTGGGAGAGGAGAAGCTCAAAGAGCTGATTAAAACGATTGGGCTGTACAATTCCAAAGCTCAAAATATTATCAAAGCCTGCCAAATCTTGAAAAAAAAACATAATGGAAAAGTTCCAGGGACTCGGGAAGAGTTGGAAGCATTGCCTGGGGTGGGAAGAAAAACGGCCAATGTGGTTTTGAATACAGCTTTTAATCAACCCACCATTGCAGTAGACACCCATATTTTTCGTGTATCCAACCGTACTGGTCTGGCTAAAGGTAAAACACCACTGGAAGTGGAGAAAAAACTTTTAAAATACCTGGATAAGGAATTCATAAAAGATGCTCATCATTGGTTGGTTTTACATGGGCGATATATTTGTGTGGCACGCAAACCGAAATGTCCTGAATGTTTGATTCGTGATTTATGTGAATATCCACACAAAACCGCTTCTGAAGATAAAAGTAAATAGCAAGCGCCTGGCAGGCATTATGCATCATCATAATGATTTAAAAACGGTACAATTCATAAAAATTGTTGTCAAAATGCTTTTTTTCCTCTTAGAATAAAATCCTAGGGAACAGGGAGAGGACTATGGGTTGGGTTTCTTGGGCAAAGGAAAAAGCATGGGGGGCTGTCAGTGCGACCGCTAAATACACCTATGGAACAGTATCTCATCTTTTTGAGCAGATTGGAGTTTTGCCTAAAACAATACGCTCATTGCTCGCTCACGAGAGTTCACGGACCATCACTAATCATCTTGCTTATATCATAAGCCATGATTTGCTTCCTCTTTTACTGGTTAATTTTGCCAATAATTATATTCAACAAAGCTTCTCCCCTGAATACGATGAAGAAGATAGCAGCTGGCTCAGTGCCAATTACTTTATTGACTGCTCGCTGATGTTACTCGGTCTGGCAGTTAAAGCGTATAACTTTCGTCAGGGAACACAAATGGCGACTCGGACTATCCTTGTTTCCTTACGGGCAGCCGATGCATTTAATCAAATCAATCCCCGAGAGCGCTCTCCACTTTGCATTGAAGAGAAATGTACGGTGGCTCAACAGATTAAAGGCAGTGGCCGTGAGTTGGTCGAACTTATGGCTAATGATCTTGCGGTTCATCTGATAAGCCAAATCCCCGGCATGAGCGGTGTATCCTACCTGGTTTCTATTTATGTGCGTGGGCGTTATATAGCAAAAAGTACCACGCCGGAGCGCTGTCCTGATCATCGTGCACTCGAGTCAGAATATGCTTTGGCTTTGGGCTTGGGGCATGAAGGGATGGCCATGCTTTTAAGAGCTGCATTGACAGCGACGTCAGGATTACCTCCCGAGTTTTGTTTGAAAACCATGGAGCAGATGTTATTAATGTTTCAAATTGCCATTGCTGCTCATTTAAATCCTCCCTTGGTACGATCAGGGGAGCAGACCATACCTGTTGATCCCATGGATTTATATGAGCGTTTCATGGGCTGGTGGACCAAAGTTGTGGCTTCTGGCTTGAAAAAACAAATCCCTCCATTGCTGCAAGGTCCTCCTTCCAATATCCCCTGGCAAACCATCTCCAATTCTCTGTATAAAGTTGCTCATCACCCTCTGACTCGTCAATTAAAATATATTATTTTGCCTCCTATGTTCCATTCAGAAGACCAGTTTATTAATGACCCCATCATAAAAAGGGACTGGGAAACCTTAATGAATCGAACGGATAGTGTATTGGCGTTTATCATCAATAAAGGCAATCCTGAAAAATCCTATACCGTTAAAGTGGCTGCCTGGGCACCAAAAAGCACTGCGGCAGCGGTGAAAGTGGTATATGGTATTCCCCAGTTCATTACAAAAAGTCTGCTAATTGTGGTTGGAGAAGAAGTTTCACTGGATTACTTACGCGCAGTACGAAACTGGGTTGGTGAGTTAACGATTAAAGTGAATGCAAATACAGAGAAAAAGCTGCTCTTGCCTAGGGCGCCGGATTTAAGAAAAAATATGGAGCCGTCTGTAATCAGCGAAGTCCAGGACAACCTTAAGAGAACTTCTACTAACAGAAATAAAAAAGCAGAAATTAATCCCCGGCTTTTACTGAAGAAGCCTAAGCCAACCATTGATACGACAAAATTACTGCCTTCAAGAGCTAAAGATTCAGTTGTATTTTTCCCAAGTGATTCCCAATTGAAAAAAGAACCCTCACCCCTGAATAAGAATAATTTGTTGAAGTTTTAATTTAGATTAACCAATCTGCTATATAAAATGAGCAAAATTTTCTTTACAACAGTTTTTTTCGCTTAAAATAATATAGCATAATAAAGGCTAACGCTGCCATACCTATAAGTACCACAGGATAAGCATAACGTAATTTTAATTCTGGCATGTACTCAAAATTCATGCCATAAATTCCAGCTATGAAGGTCAAGGGAATGAAAATGCTGGCAAATAAAGTTAACAGCTTCATGGTTTCATTCATACGATTGTTCAATGTGGACAAATAAATATCCAGCATACTGGTGGTCATATCCCGGTGCAGATCCACCATTTCCAGCAGACGGGTACAATGATCATGCAGATCACGATAATAAAGATGGTGTTTTTTACGGATCCAATTGTTTTGCTCAGTTAGCAGCAGATGCACAATATCTTTTATGGGAGCTATCGTTTTACGCAGAGTCAAGGTCCTTCGTTTGATGGTATAAAGCATATCCAGTTTAATTGCTTCTGGATCTTTAATGAGAAGATCCTCCATTTTTTCAAGACTCAAAGCCGTTTCTTCCACAAAATTGAAATAATCATCAATGATATTGTCCATAATGAGATAAGCAAGATAGTCGGTACCATGTTCTCTGATAATAGATTGTTTTAAGGCGAGACTTTTATAAAGATCATGTAAGGAATAATCCTCTGTTTCTCTGACGGTGAGCAAAAGATTGCTTTTTAGAACCATGCTGAATTGTTCACTGTTATAAGACGGCTTGTGAGGCGGATTATCCAGTAACTTAAAAACGATAAATAAGTATTCCTCAAAAATATCCAGCTTAGGTCTTTGATGCGTGTTGAGTAAGTCTTCAATGATTAAAGGATGTATGGAAAATTCGAGGCACAAATCGTTGATTTGGGTGCTGTCGGCAAGTCCTATAATATCCACCCAGACATTGTTTCCTGATTTCAGTGCTTTTTGAATGTCATTGCTTTGGAAACCTTCAAGAACCTGATAGCTTTGAGAATCGTATATATGTGTAAGGATTCTGGTGGATTGCGGAGGCTCTTTACCGACATATATTGCTGTGCCTGGTAACATACCAATTTTTGCTGAAGCCTGCCTGTTATATTCAGCCACGTTTATCTCTTTATATCAGTTCAACTGCCAAGATTCTGTAAGGATTTTTTTCATATCGGAAAAGATCGAGCCAAATAGGAATGTTTGTCAAGATTTTGGCCGCAAAAATGTTAAAATCCTTCGTAAATATAACATCCAGTATATCAAAAATGTTCTTTAAAAAAAGAACATTAAAAAATATCAGGCCAGATTACTTCTGCTGCAGCAGGCTTTTTACGTTATTGAATGTGGATTAATTTGGTTATCAAAGTGGATGTGTGGTATATTAATGTCCAACTTGGATTACAAACAACAATAATCACCAGGATTTTGGACATACAAAATGATTATTTCCGGATGTAACATGGTGGATAAAAGACAAGATGTACTTTTCAATTTCATCACAGTCAAAAAGTTTTTTGGTGATAGCAGTCAGCATGATTTCATGCTTGCTGCTCTTAATTAATCTTTCCTTTAAAATCGTTGCTGTATCGGGCTTGGTTTTTACTGCCAGCAGTCTGTTATGCCCTTTGATAACATGGTTTTATTTACTTGCCCTGCGACAGTGCTCGCTGGCTGAACAGCGGCATATTCTGAATTTGTCATTAATGGGTGTCTACATTTTTTCTATCGGGGTGTATTTACTGGTTAATCTTCCAGCTGCCGAGTACATGCATAACAATCCCGTATATCAGATCGTTTTTGAAGACATCCCCAAGAAATTTTTTGCAACAGTCTTTGCTTTTGGAGTGAGTTTTTATCTGCCTCATATTTTATTTAGTCGAAAACGGGATTCCTTCTTCTCCTCAACAAAAAATGCCGTTCTTTTAGCTGTTTTTGGGGGGATGAGCTTTTTTGCTGTTGATTTTTATTTTCTGTTCTCTGTGCCAAGAATTCAGAATTTTCAATTGATCTTTTTTGACTCCTTTCTTATTTGTGCAAGCCTTCTTTTAATCATAGGGGTCAGTTATCTTGCTTGGTCCGTGAGTTATGGAAAAGACATGAAAAAAAAGGAGAAGGTGGCGCAGAAGCTACCTATATTCTATTACTTAGTTTGTATCGCTGTCGCTATTTTACTGATTTGCTTAGCCTGTGAATATCGTTTGGTGACTCTTAATGGGCAATGGACTTTAACAGCAAACGGTTTATTATTTCCAATAGCTTTGATGTCCGGTACCTTGATTGGTGAGCTTTATGGTTATAGAGCTTCAATTTTGCTGACCGTGATATTGATTCTTGCGCAATTGTTTTTTGATGCCTTATTGATGCTTGCCGTAGCTTTACCCTCCCCCGATTTTTTTAACTTAAATCCTTTTTACTCCATCATTTTACCGCGACGTATTCCTGCAGCAACGGTAGCGCTATTGATTATTTTTTTAAGCAATGGCTTTCTTCTTGATCGGTTACGTCGTTTGCCCTGGCTTACCAGTCGGGCAGCACGAATGTTTATTGCCAATTTCTGTGCCAGAACCCTTCTGGTTCTCGTCAGCTACAGCTTATTATTTACTGGTGTTTACAGTTATGAACAGATGTTAACGCTTGCCTTCAATGCCTGGGTATACAAAAATATTTTTGAACTTCTTATCTTGCCTCTATTGGTTTGGGTGTGTCATGCCTTGGAAAAGCGTTTACAGAATGAACAGGACAGCAGCCTGTCATTGACAAACACGAGTAAAGCCAGGTCAACCATTTCATAATTCTTCCCCCAAAGCAGATTGTCAATTAAACAATTTGCCTTGATCTTGCGAATCTGATAAATGTTGTTATGATTAAAAAACCGTACTAAAGGGAGTGTAGTCATGACCATTTTTCTAAAAGTTGCCCAGGAATTTCTCAATGTAAGGCTCAATTCAACCTATAAGACGTCGGTAGCGGCAGATAACTGTGTATCAAACACGGTATTGAGTTATTTGTGGACTGGGAGAAATACAGAGTTATCAGAGGAAAAAAGACAATTGCTGATGAACCTGATGCTTGAAATTAAGACAATGGACGGTAAGGAAAGTGACGAAGCTACCCTGGAGTATTTGAAACAGTTACTTGATGATAAAAGAGCTGAAAATCAGCGATTATGCAAGAAATATGGCTATAAAAATGAAGGGGAGACAGGTAGAAGTTTGGTCGCCATCAAGAATTTTCTTGATGATATCCATAAAAAACTCTCTGAACATGAATTCATTGATAAACCCTTTGATAGCGCCGATCCTTTTAATGAATTTCAATATCATGCAGCTTTTTATCTGATCCAAAAAATTGAAGATGTGAACAATCAGGGTTTAATTGAAAAATTGGCTATTCACTTAGAGATCAGCTCATTATATGAGCTTGCGGAAGATAAAGAAAATATGCTTCTTTCCGTATTAAAAAAATGTGAAGAAAGTTTACAGGCTTTAGGTGAAGAAAAGCCTGACTATTTAAAATGGCGCAAAAATAATGTCATTGAGGCAATAGAAAAGGTAAAACGAGAAAATACTGCCTTATGTAAAAAATATGGCTCAAAATTCGATATACCTTTTGCATTAAGTCTTTTTTCCACCCTGAAGATAGGTCTTCCCACACTTCGCCCGGATGTAGGGGAGTTGGATAAATGCATGCAGAAGGCTTTAGAGCAAATATCTCCCGAAGAGTCAATTGAGAAATCCAGTAGCCTTGTTTTACATTAACTGTAAGTGTTAGCCCCGCTCAAGAAACGGCCATATCTGGTGCTTGAGGTTTTGATAAGGTAAAACTAATGACTCAGCTCACCGCACAAATCCGTTTCAACCCATGTTTTGATGTGTTGAATGTTCTGATGTTTGCTCAGTAAATAAAGGAGCTTGCAATGAGCGGCCTCAGGTGTCATGTCATGACCGCTGATGAGGCCTGCTTTCTTAAGCGACATACCGGTGGCATATTGATTCATTTCCACTTTTCCCTGGTGACACTGTGTGCAATTGACAATAATCACTCCCTTGTCACAGGCTTTTTTGAGCAGATGAAGAAAATGTGGATCATTATTTTGCGCATTACCTGTGCCATAACTTTCCAATATGAGGCCTTTCAGTGGTTGATTTAAAATATAACCGAGAACTTCAGAGGAAAAACCGGGAAAAAGACGAAAATTGGCAATAAAACTGGGAAAAATAGTATGCAGGTGAAAATCTCCTTCTGGTTTAGGGCGTAAGTATTCACGGTTCAGTTCAATATGAATTCCGATACGTGCTAAAGGAGGATAGTTAGGTGAATTAAAGGCATTAAAACTTTGCGCATTGACTTTTTGTGTTCGATTGCCCCGCAATAATTGTTGATTAAAATAGATACATACTTCATAAATGGGTTGGGTTGCGCAAAGCCAGAGTGAGGTGATGACATTGTCAATTCCATCACTGCGTATTTCTGACAACGGGATCTGAGAACCGGTCACAATAACGGGCTTGGCCAGATTTTCCAGCATAAAAGAGAGAATGGAAGCGGTATAGGCCATGGTATCTGTGCCATGAAAAACGATAAATCCGTCGAACGCTTCATAATGATCGGCAATGTCTTTGGCAATATGGTTCCAGTCATGGACGGTCATGTTGGATGAGTCAAGCAGTGGTTTGTATTCCTTGATGGTATAATCAGGCATGGCTGGATGGGACAGAGTCGGAATCTGTTTCAAGGCCCCTTCAATGTAATCCTGGGCAGGCTGATAACCCTGCGGAGTTTTAATGCTGCTGATGGTACCGCCCGTATTGATGATAAAAATGCGTTTTTTTTTCATAGCGTGCTTCTAATGGCTAAATCCAAATCTGCTAAAAAAGACCATGCATGCATAACATGTCTTATAAACCCTCATTAAATGGGAAATATACACGCTTTAATCCTTCGTTCAAGCGAATTTCTCATCGATTTTAGCTTGCACGTGTTAAAATTATTAAATATAGGCAAATAGTTCATGGTTTTATTTGCCAAAGTCTTGTATTTTGTGGAAAAATCAAAGCAATATCGACTTAGTGTAAGTAGTGACAAAATGGTGATTGATCGCGCCGGTTATCGATTGAATGTTGGAATCATTCTCGTCAATAATTACGGCAGAGTTTTTTGGGGGCGACGGTATGGGCACGATGCCTGGCAGTTTCCGCAAGGCGGGCTTGCTACAGGCGAAACGGCCATGCAGGCCATGTTCAGGGAATTACGAGAAGAAGTGGGCTTGGAAAAGGATGACGTGGAAATTTTGGGCTCAACGCGACGCTGGTTGAAATATCGTTTGCCTAAGCAATATTTGCGTCATGGCAGCACACCTTTGGTGATCGGCCAGAAGCAAAAATGGTTTTTGTTGCGTTTGATAGCCAGTGAACAAAAAGTTCGCTTAGACTTAAGTGACTCCCCTGAATTTGACAGCTGGCGATGGATTGATTTTCATGAACCTGGACAGCAGGTTATTTTTTTCAAGCGTCAGGTGTATGTTCAGGCGTTAAAAGAGTTAGAGCCCCTGCTGAAAAATCGTCGACACCCCTTCATTGGTCGTAAGAAAAAAAAGTGATAATTTTTCACCATAATCTATCCATCTTGGTGAAAAGCCGGATTTCCGTTCAAGAGGCGACAAATATGGTTTTTCGGTGAGTGCTGAACAGTTACAAAAAGAGGTAGTCATAGATTATAGATGCTAAAAATACTGAAACGAATCGTTCAAGATGTAACGACGGCTAATGATTTATCCGAAGCCCTGGGCGTATTGGTTAAGCGTGTGAGCAAAGCCATAGATGCCGAGGCCGTTTCTGTATATCTCATTGACAATAAAACCGCTGAATATGTATTGATTGCAACTGAAGGTTTAAATAAATATGCCGAGTCAAGGGTACGTATCGCTCTTGACTGTGGTTTGCTGGGTCTGGTAGGTCGCCGCGAAGAACCGATTAACCTGGAGGATGCCTCTTTACATCCTGACTATTACGAGAATCCCTTATTGGGAGAGGAGCATCTAAAGGGTTTTTTAGGGGTTCCTGTTATCCAACATCGCAAGCTGTACGGCGTGATGATCATTCAGCAAACTGAGTCACGATGTTTCGATGATGCTGAAGAAGCTTTTTTAATTACACTTGCCGCACAGCTTGGGGGAGTCATCGCTCATGCAGAGGCAACGGGTGAACTTGAGGCATTGACGCGACCCAAAAAATCCCTTGGCGTTACAAAAGTGGAAGTGGCGCAAGCTTCTTTGACGGGGATTGGTAGTGTTCCTGGGGTGGCGATTGGAACCGGTGTGGTGGTTTATCCACCTGCCGATCTGGATGCTGTTCCCAGGCATTTGGCTGATGATGTGGACAATGAAGTCGCGGTTTTTTACCAGGCACTGGAATCGGTAAAAGACGATATGCGTCGTTTGGGCAAGCGAATTAAATCCACTGTTGTGGCGGATGAAGAACATGCCTTGTTTGATGTGTATCTGCGCATCCTGGATAAAGACAGCCTGGGAGCTGAAGTAGCCAGCGTGATTCGGGAGGAAAAATTGAGCGCGCAGGCAGCCTTAGCTTCTGTCATCAAAAAACACGTCCAGCAGTTTGAATCCGTCGAAGATGATTATTTGCGGGAGAGAGCCAGTGACTTTCGTGATTTGGGTCGCCGCGTTCTGGCTGAGTTACAGCTGACACAGCGGCAGGAAATTGACTATCCTCGCCGGACAGTGTTGATTGGAGAAGAAATCACGGCCTCTGAACTCGCTGAGGTACCTGAAGGACAACTGGTTGGTGTTATTTCTGCAAAGGGCTCAAATAACTCGCATGTGGCTATTTTGGCTCGGGCATTAGGTGTGCCAACCGTTATGGGGGTTCGCGGGTTAAAAGTGGAACATCTCTCTCGTCGTGCAGTGGTGGTGGATGGTTACTATGGCCATGTTTTTATTTCTCCTTCCAAAGCGGTGTTGGCTGAGTTTAAACAGCTTCTTCAGGAAGAAGAAGAATTGAATCAAAGTCTGGTTAGTCTGCGGGATAAACCGGCTGAAACCACGGACAATTACCGTATTTCTTTACAGGTCAACACCGGTTTAGCCATGGATGCCGGTTTGTCAATGAGTGTAGGCGCTGAAGGCATTGGTTTATATCGTTCTGAAATACCTTTTATGAGCCGGGATCGCTTTCCTTCTGAGGATGAGCAAACCATTATTTATCGCCAGCTGTTAAAAGCTTTCGCACCTCGTCAGGTGACGATGCGCACACTGGATATTGGCGGGGATAAGCTTTTGCCTTATTTTCCGGTAAAAGAGGATAATCCTTATCTGGGCTGGAGGGGAATCAGGATAACACTGGATCATCCCGATGTCTTTTTGATTCAGGTGAGAGCAATGATGCGGGCCAGTGAAGAACTTAATAATTTACGTATTATGTTGCCGATGGTAACCACTTTAGGAGAAGTGGATGAAGCCGTTTATCTTATTGAGCAGGCTTATGAGGAATTGCTTGAAGAAGGATGTAAAATTGAGAAGCCACCGCTGGGCGTTATGATTGAGGTGCCTGCTGCTGCCTATTTATCACGCGAGTTGGCCAAGCGTGTTAATTTTCTTTCCGTAGGTAGCAATGATTTGACCCAATATGTACTGGCTGTTGACAGAAATAATGCCAGAGTTGCAGAATTATATGATGCATTACACCCAGCCATGTTACGCATGTTAATGAAAATTGTGGAGGGAGGGCATGCGGCGGGCGTTGAAGTCAGTATTTGCGGCGAGATGGCCAGTGATCCCTTAGCGGTGGTTTTGTTGTTGGCTATGGGATTTGATACCTTAAGTATGAATTCTGCCAGCTTGCCTCGTGTTAAATGGGTCATTCGCCATTTTTCCCTGGCCAATGCCCGACGAATTCTTGCTGAAGTTCTGGAACTGGAGCATCCTGCAGAAATTCGCTTGCTTTTGCGAAAAGCATTGGAAGAAGAAGGTCTAGGTGGGCTTATAAGGGCAGGGAAATCATGATCATTACTGAATTGTTGGAAAATGGCGCAGTGTTTGCTTTGACCGGAGCTTTTGCTGGTCTGATGGCTGGTATTCTGGGTATTGGCGGTGGGATGGTAGTGGTGCCTGCTTTGGCATTTATTTTTCGTCATAACCAAACTGTTCCGCCTTCTCTTATCATGCATGTTGCCGCGGGAACCTCTCTGGCTGTTATGATCATCACATCTCAGGCTTCTGTTCGTGCTCATTATCGTCTGGGTGAAATTTTATGGTCGGTCTATCGGCGTCTTTGGCCTGGTATAGTCATTGGTGCTGTGTTGGGAGCTATTCTTGCGGATTTACTGCCTTCCCATTGGTTAAAAATCATTTTTGGCGTTTTCTTGCTTATTGTGGCCTATAAGATGTTTCTTGACAGGCATATCACTCGGCCGCATCAATATCCAAGAGCCTGGATACATCACTTCATCAGCGGTTTAATCGGTGTAAAATCAGGTCTCTTAGGAGTGGGTGGTGGGGCTTTGATCATTCCTTACCTTACTTATTGTGGGGTTGATATTCGTAAAATTGCTGCTATTTCAAGCTTATGCACTATGACAGTTGCCGTTGTAGGAACCCTGGCCTTTATGGTTACCGGTAGCAATGAGCCGGGGCTGCCAGCCTACTCTATAGGTTATGTTTACTGGCCGGCTGCTTTTTGGGTGGCGATACCCAGTGCTTTATTTGCGCCTGTGGGTGCCCGCTTAACCTACGTATTGCCTGTGGCACAGTTAAAAAATGGATTTATTGTATTTTTGCTTTTAGCTGCCCTGGATATGTTGATTTAAAAAGAAAGGATATTCCATTGTCTATGTTAGTTTTTCCTCATATTGATCCAGTTGCCTTCTCTTTCGGGCCTGTAAAAGTGCATTGGTATGGGCTGATGTATCTCTTGGCGTTCATTGGTGCTTGGGGCTTGGCACATTTACGCGTCAGACTTTATAAGCTTCAATGGACTTCCGAGCAAATTGCTGATCTGATTTTTTATGGTGCCCTGGGTGCTGTGATCGGTGGACGCTTGGGATACATGCTCTTTTATAATTTTAAAGAATTGCTGACACAGCCCTGGGTTCTTTTCAAAATATGGGAAGGCGGAATGTCCTTTCACGGTGGGCTTTTGGGGGTTTTTCTGGCTTTAATTCTTTTTGCCCGCCAGAAAAAAAAGAATTTCTGGCAAGTGGCTGATTTCATTGCACCTTTAGTACCTTTGGGATTGGGACTAGGCCGGATAGGTAATTTTATCAATGGCGAATTGTGGGGTCGGGTAACGAATGTTCCCTGGGCAATGGTCTTTCCTCACGTGGATGGGCAGCCAAGACACCCTTCACAAATCTATGAATTTACCTTGGAAGGTGTCGTATTATTTATGGTGGTATGGTGGTATGCCTCCAAGCCTAGGCCGGAAGGTCGCGTTTCGGCTGTGTTTCTGATTGGCTATTCCTTGTGCCGCTTTTTGGCCGAATTTTTCCGCGAGCCTGATGCTCACATAGGTTATATTGCTTTTGGCTGGTTGACGATGGGACAGTTGTTATCCATACCTATGCTTATTGCTGGACTTCTCATATGGTGGATTAAACGATGAAAACATATTTACAATTGCTGCAACATATTTTAAGACAAGGCGTTGAAAAATCTGACCGTACGGGTACTGGCACTTTGTCCGTCTTTGCTTATCAGATGCGCTTTAATTTACAGGATGGTTTTCCATTGGTGACCACGAAAAAATTACATGTGCGCAGTATTATTCATGAGTTATTATGGTTTTTGCGCGGCGATACCAATATTCGTTATTTGAATGAAAATGCTGTAACCATTTGGAATGAATGGGCTGATGAAAAAGGTGAGCTTGGTCCGGTATATGGCCGTCAGTGGCGCAGTTGGCCTGCCTCTGATGGTCGCCATATTGACCAATTAACTGAGATACTTGGGGAAATCAAGCGTAATCCGGATTCCCGTCGTTTATTGGTGAGCGCCTGGAATGTGGGCGAACTCGACAAAATGGCTTTAATGCCATGCCATGCCCTGTTTCAGTTTTATGTGGCGGAAGGTCGCTTATCTTGTCAATTGTACCAGCGTTCAGCGGATGTTTTTCTTGGTGTCCCTTTTAACATAGCGTCGTATTCCCTCTTGACGCATATGGTAGCTCAGCAATGTGATCTTGACGTGGGTGAATTCATCTGGACAGGCGGCGACTGTCATTTGTATTTAAACCATATCGAGCAGGCTCGTACTCAGTTGCAGCGCGAACCTTTCCCTCTGCCTCAATTAATGATTAACAGAAAACCCTCATCTTTATTTGATTATCGTTTTGAGGATTTTGCATTTAGGAATTATCAGTGTCATCCTGCGATTAAAGCACCCATCGCGGTATAAGGCATGAAGCGGGATTTATTCATTAAACAATTTGCGAATGGATTCGGGTAAAGGAATCGCCTTGTTGCTGTTGTAGTCGATCCAAACAATTTTGCTGCTTCCCTGCGCCATGAGATTTTGATCCTGATATAAATCATGATCTATCAGTAAACTCGAACGACCTGGACTGTGTGCCTTGCTTTTCAGGGTTAAGGTGGCTGGATAAATGATGGGTTTAAGATAAGTACAGGCAATATGAATCAGCACTGGTCCTTGCTGTTGTTTCATATCCAACTTAAGCTGCTCCAGCCATTCAATTCTTGCTTGCTGGAAATAATCAAAATACCTTCCATTATTGACATGCCCCAAGGCGTCCATATCACCCCAAGCAATATTAAAGGTTCTTTCATGTGTCTTTAAGTTATGGGTCATGATTTTCTCGATTTAATGTGTCTTTGGATAGTAAAATTATCGAGATTTCCCGTTAAGGTCAAATTCTTATTCACTGAAATTATTTTTTTCATCGGATAGAAAGATAACCTCCAGGTTTTCCGCCTTTACTGAAGACAATTTGCCATAATTGCTGGCTGCGCGCACGAAAGCAAGCTGCCGAACCTAAAAGAAAATATGTCCACATCCGGTAAAAGCGTTCATCATAATCCTTTTTTAATGCTTCCCAGTGATGAGAAAAATTGTCATACCATGCCATGAGTGTTTTATCATAATCAGCACCAAAATTATGCCAGTCTTCCATAGTAAAAAAGGGTTCAGAAGCTGAGGCAATTTGTTGAATAGAAGGAAGATGTCCTTTGGGAAAAATATATTTACGGATCCACTGGGAGCTTAAAAAATGACTTCGGTTGGAGCCGATGGTATGCAGTAAAAACAATCCTTTTTCGATGAGAGAACGGTGAACGATCTCCATAAATTTCCGATAGTTCAACGGCCCCACATGTTCAAACATCCCGATGGATACAATTCGATCAAAGCATTCATTGAGGTCTCGATAATCCTGTAAACGTATTTCCACGTCCAGGTTCTTGCAATTTTCTTTGGCAAATTGATATTGTTGTTCCGAAAGAGTTATACCGGTGACATGAACAGCAAATTTTTCTGCCATATACTTGGCTAATCCGCCCCATCCGCAACCTATATCCAGAACTTTCATGCCGGGTTTTAATTGTAATTTCTGGCAAACCAGCTCCAGTTTTGCAGTTTGAGCTTCATCTAACGTTGACACATTCCTGAAATAGGCACAACTGTACATCATCTTTTCATCTAACATGGCCTTAAAAAGAGAATTGCCAAGATCATAGTGGTGGTGGATAGCCTGTTTTGATTGGGTTTTCCCTTGAAAATTGATGAGCCTGGCCATCGAGTAGGATATAAAAAAATGCCAGGGTATTTTTATTTTTTCATCAAGTTTTGCCTCAAGCAAACGCGTAATCAATACATCAAGGCGCTCGCAATCCCAACCATTTTCCATATAAGCTTCACCTAAACCAAGCTCTCCCTGCCTGAGTACACGACGATAAACATTTTCATCGTGTACTTGGATATCCCATGGTTGATTTCCATTTATGGTGATCCCGGCATGTTCCAGCATGGATTCAATGAATTTTTTTTCTGATGTCCTTGTCATAATCACCTGCTTGAAGAAAAAAATTAATTTAAAACAAGAATAAATTATGTTTAGAAGAAAGATATGTCAAATCGTTTATATCTCACAGTCAGTAGAGAATACAAGCCAGGGCAAAAAAGGATTCAAGATTTGATTTTTTTCTGCGGTTTTTAACTAACTTTATGATGTAAACCTTGCTATGCTTCAATGCATTGGTGATAATTTCCCTTTTGGCTGCGGAGAAAAGATTGAGTTTATATATAAAAGACACGGCAACATCCACTGAGGCCTGTGTGATCTGGTTGCATGGTTTAGGGGCGGATGCTTCTGATATGGCGGGGCTTGCCGAGCAACTACCTTTGTCGGATCTTGCACTGCGTCATGTGTTTGTGGATGCCCCTGTTCGGCCCGTGACTTTGAATGGTGGTATGCCTATGCAGGCTTGGTATGACATTATTGGCATGAAACTTACTGATAGAGAAGATAAAGAGGGCATCAAGGATTCTGAAACACATATTTCTTCCATTGTTCAGGGCCAGATAGAACAAGGTTTTTCCTCCCGCCAAATTTTTCTTGCCGGTTTTTCCCAAGGTGGAGCGATGGCTTTATATACTTCACTGCAAATGGCTGAGCCTTTGGCTGGGGTTATTGCCTTGTCGGCTTATCTTCCCTTGCTATCGGACATTGATGTTCAACAACCGTCCCAACTGCCTTTGTTTATGGCCTCTGGTAAATTTGATCCGCTTGTTCTGCCTGTTTGGACACGCGCCAGCGCGGATTGGCTGGAATCAAAAGATTTTACCAATATCTCCTGGCATCAATATGATATGGAGCACTCCGTATGTATGGAAGAAATTAAAGATATCGCTGTCTGGTTAAGACAACAGGTAAAAAAGGAGGCTCAATGACTGTTGTTAAGAAATCACGAACCGTCCCTTATTCCTGCAATGAGATGTTTGCTCTGGTGAATGAAGTGGAGCATTATCCAGAGTTTCTACCCTACTGTTCAAAAAGTGATGTGCACCATCGAGATGAGGATGAAGTGCAGGCTACGCTTGTCATTTCTGCTGCGGGAATAAGCAAATCTTTTACGACACGAAATCGTTTGCAGCATGGTAAAATGATAGAGATCCGTTTGATTGATGGTCCTTTCAAGCACCTTGAAGGTTTTTGGCGTTTTGATGAGCATTCTGAAGGATGTACCATCTCTTTTGACTTGGAATTCGAGTTTGCCGGGCGTATGTTTTCCATGTTGCTAGGTCCGGTATTTGAGCAGGTTACCAATAAAATGGTGGATGCTTTTTGTGAACGAGCCGAGGTCTTATATGGTCAACGTTGAAGTGGTGTATGCGGCCGCTGATCAGAAAATAACCCAGATTAAACTATGCTTGCCTGATAACAGCACTGTAGCTGATGCGCTTGATCATTCGAACATTTATATCAAACAACCGGAAACAAAGGATTTGGCCTTAGGTGTTTTTGGTAAACAAGTTTCTTTGGAATATGTTTTAAGCTCAGGTGATCGAATTGAAATTTATCGTCCTTTGGCTCTTGATCCCATGGAAAGGCGGCGTAAGAGAGCAGGGAAGTTTGCATAGGTTGCTATATGTTTAATTATCTTGTTCTTTGGTTTTTTAATTTCTCTAAGATGTCTTCTGTCTCTTTTTTTTGAAGCGCTTTCTCTAAACTATCTTTTGCCGCCCCTGTTGCCCTATTGGAAATAAAGAATATTGGATTGTTCGCTAAAACATTTGCGCCTTTCTTTTGTAATGACTCATGTTACGCACAATCGACTTTAACGAGCCATATTTTTTAACTCCTGCATAGCAATTTGGTTAGCCCTGAGTATTAATTTGTACTTGATGGCAAAGTGATTCAATTTTGTCTTTATTTTCATCATTTCCAGTTTGCAGTATGCAATGATTGCGGCAAAGATATGGTTGGATTGTGTTTTAACCGTACGGGTTGGAGACTTGTTCAGGCTTGCATTTTGTTTAATTGACTTGTGATACTCTTCAATCCGCCACCGTTTCTGGTACACTTCATAAAGACGTTCGGCACTGCTGGTCATGTCATTAGAAACGAGATAGAGAACCCCTGTAGAACCATTTTCGTTTTTGAAAATTTTCTTCAAAAGCCTCACTGGGAAGTCTAATCCCTTGAGATAGACTGTGTGGGCTATGTCCTCTTCAAGCTCTAATTCTCTGACTTTTGTGTACCGTCCGTTGTTGGCGTCGTTTTTGGATAAAGCTAAGGTTCGATTAGATTTAATCCCAATAATAAACGATTTTTGAAGGTCATTATGGATGTAAGCCATATTGGCCTTCGAGCCAAACCAATTGTCCGCAAGTACAAAGTCAAACAACACATGATTACTAACCGCTTGTGCGATAAGCTTGCGAAAAAGTTCATTTTTAGTCGTGGATGACTTTCTGCGAGCTTGCCTTGTTTCAATGTCACAAAAAGCAACGTCTTTTTTGATAACTTCATAACCAACAGGAACACTGAAGTCACCATACCGAACCATGCAGGTCAGGATATTAATCCCTTTGACCACATCACCTTTAGCATGGGAATAATGCCAACAATTAATTTCATTCTCATCCGTGTAAGGCTTCTCCTCAATCGAGTCATCCAATAAAAGAACACCGTCTGATGCTTCACTCTCCCTGACTGACTTCTTGACATAATTCCAGAGCGCTTTGGAACCAAAATCTTGTAGTCGTAAAAATCGTGTCACCTTGTCGTGAGCAAATTCACCATCCAACATCTCCGATAAACCTGTAGCTGTTGCATATTTATTCTGGCAAATCAAATAGTCACTATAAATATCAAGCATATCCATTAAATCTTCCTCCCTAAAAATCAGGGATGAAATTTTAATTAAATTTCAGGGAGCAGCAAGGTTTAGTGCGTAACATGAGTAATGATTCAAGCTTAGGTCTATAGGTTTCATTTTTTTCCAGGATCATTATTGTGTCCTTCGCAAGACAAAAAGTCCCATCAGGACGTATAGTCGTATATTCTTCAATGGGGATGTATAATCGTACCACTTTAAATTTTTCTTCTGCAATGTTATTAAGTTGAGCCCAAATTTTAATGTTTTGTTTTGCTTCATCTAAATGACAAGGATTAGAGATCAGGGATTTAGAACCATTGATACAATAAAATACATACTTTTTATCTTGACACATTTTCTGATATTCATTTAATTGCAAAATTAGATTTAATTATAAACAAAGAGCTTTATTGGTATAAAGGAAAGATGTACAAAATTGCTTATATTTCTACTAACCCGACGTGACTCTTGATTTTCTGTGCAAAAATAAGGATGCTTGAAATTGAGAATTTTTTCTAGAGTGCTTTTTTGCTCAAGCCGTGAAATTCCTGCTTGTCTATCGATTATTTACAGAGCGTCTTGCGCGAATTCGCTCCGTTTTTCTTCTGCTATTACTCCTGGTGCTTCCTCCTGAGTTAAATGCCCATAACTTACCCGTTAAATCCACCGCATAAATACCCCCATTTTTCGCAATGGCTGGTGTTGAGACCCCACCGGGGAAATCTTGTGCCCGGGAATGTTTTTCTCCTTCGAAAGTATGTGTATACAAGCCGTGGCTTGTAAGCAAATAACAATAGGAAGCTGATAAAGAAGGAGCGGCCAAGACTTTTTCGTAACTCGGGTAATGTATTTCTTTGTAAAGTTCATTACCGGAGTCAATGACAGAAAAAGTATTCATTGCGCAAACATATAACTGGCGTCCGAAGCTGGCAATAGGAGAAACCACTGCTTTTCCCGCTTTTACCCAGGGATGATATAAATTTGAGCCGTCGGCTGCATTAAAAACCAAGACTTTGCCATCTTCCTGTCCGATAACAATCGTTTCATTGGGAAAAACTGCCGGAGATGAGCGGTAGCGAAATTTTCTGTCTGCCCTCTTCCAAATCGGCAGTAAATCCCTGTTCCGCCATGCATAAGCAGCCAGGGTTCTTACACCGTCTTCAAAAATAATGACAGGATTCTGCAGATTGTGCAGCGAGTTTACAATTGCCAGCGAGGGAGGGGGCCTGCTTCCGACCAGTTTCATGTATTGTTCCCGTGCACTTGAACTTCCCGGAATTCCGGAGGTATCAAAATCAACGGGTGAACTTATAAAATCCCAAATGGAATCCCAGAGGTCGCCCCAATCCGTGCCACCGGTGATCGCTTCAGGTGGATAGCTGGAATGTTGCTGTTGTTCCAGCAAATTACCGCTTTGATCGATGGCAATAATATAATGAACAGTATTTGCGCCTTCCGTCGTCATCATTGTTGTAAATATAATGGATTCTCCGGCTTCATTTTCCAGTATTTTCGGCGAACTGAAAGTATACGAGCCTTTTGAATACGGATCGATGCTATCGGGAAAAGAAAACTGCCATTTTTTATTGCCGTCCTTATCATAACAATGCAATTTACTGTCAATTTTTTGTCGGTAATCGGTTTCTCCGATACGGTGGTCGGCCTCCTGGCGTGCGAAAGTGTCAATGACGTAAACATTTCCTTCATGGTCCACGGCCGCAGATGCGGTGATTTTAGTGTGTCCTAATCCGGGCATTAACTCTTTTTTCCAACGAATGAAGCCATCAGGACTTATCGCAAAAAGCTGTCCATCAAGGGAGCCGAGATAGATATCACCCTCAAGGCCGATGCTTGGGGAAGCATAACCGATGGGGCTTGTTTGTAAGGTCCATGAAGGATTGATCGCTGGTTCGGTTCGACGGGGGATAAAACCGGTGTTGGAAATGTTTCCCTGATATTGACTCCAATTCATGATAAGCCTTCCTCCCTGAGACACTGATGATAAAGTATATACCGAAGTAGTGAAATTTTCGACAGAATTCATTGAGCCGGCAGGGCAAAATCATACCACTTAAAGCATAAACAATAAGACGTCATTGCTCGCAATGACGACAATTGGTTTTATTTGGGCAAAGGAAGATTTTGCCTGATTAAGGCAGGCTGCAAATACCACACAGGGTTACTTGCATCAAGGATAATGCTCTATTTTTACTAATGTATCGTTTTTAAAATAAAGCCGAAGATTACGTACCAGGGTTTTACTGCTGCCTTTACGTATAGAGTAGGCATAATCCCAACGATTGTTATTAAAGACAGGGCTTAAAAGGCTGGTTCCCATTAAAATGGCAACACTGTTTTTGCTCATGCCAATCTTTAAGCGGTCAATCTTCGATTGTGGCAGCAGGTTACCCTGTTGAACGGTTCGCCTTGAAAAATCATAGGATGCGCAATGAGATAAGCCCAGTATCAGAAAAAATACAATAAAAAGAAATCGAATTCGCATTTTTTTTGCCTGCATATAAAAATTCGGCCATAATAACATGCCAGATGGAGAAAGACACCTGTATTTCGAATCATTTAATAAGAGGAGCCTTTGTGCAAGAAAGCCAGCAATTAAAAGAGGCAGGGTTAAAAATCACTTTACCTCGATTAAAAATTTTGCAAATACTTGAGCAAACCCGCGAGCGCCATTTAAGTGCAGAAGATATTTATAAGGCTTTGCTGGAAATGGGGGAGGATGTAGGTTTGGCTACAGTATACCGTGTATTGACCCAGTTTGAGGCGGCAGGTTTAGTGGCACGTCATAATTTTGAAGGCGGACATTCTGTTTTTGAGTTGAGTCAGGGGGAACATCATGATCATCTGGTCTGTGTTAAATGTGGTCGAGTAGAAGAATTTGTTGATGACATCATTGAAGAACGTCAGCGCATGATTGCCGAACATGCGCAATTTAAAATGACAGATCACGCTTTAAATATCTATGGCATATGTCCTGGTTGTTTGAAATAATTAAGAGCATATAGACCTCCTTGCACCATTTGATGTAATTTTATACAATTTTTTAATCTTGAGTTCCTCTGGACTTTAGCCATTTTTCAAGTAAAGGAAAGCAATAGATTAAAGACCATAGAAGCGCACCGTTATATTTATCAAAGTTGCTTTAAATCGATGACTTGAGAAAATAGAATGGGACGAATTACCGCGGTATCTATGCGAAGCTCCGTATAGACTCGCTATCAAGTAGCGGGGATTCGATCCCTAAAAAATGGCTAAAGTCGAGTTCCTAAGGTTGATAGATCAAGTCGGGGAAAATTTGGTTGTGATTTTTAAAGCGTTTATTAGACCTGTTGACATTTGCTCTATAGTCCTTACGTACCGTGGCTCGTCCTCGGTACCTAGAGCTCCCGTAGTGCCAACAGATCCTAGTTTATCTTTGAATCGTTCAGCCCAGGCTTTTAATGAATTTATTTTTTGGAGAATGATATTGTGACCATAAAATCAGATCGTTGGATAGAAAAAATGGCTTCAGAGCATGGCATGATTTCCCCTTTTCAACAGGAACAGGTGCGGATGAATGAAAACGGCCGCATTATCTCCTATGGGGTATCAAGCTACGGTTACGATGTGCGTTGTTCAAATGAATTTAAAATTTTTACGAATATAAATTCTGCTATTGTCGATCCCAAAGCCTTTGATGCCAACAGCTTTGTGGATGTTGAGTCCGATGTTTGCATTATTCCGCCAAATTCTTTTGCCCTGGCCCGTACCATTGAATATTTCCGAATTCCCCGTAATGTATTGACCATTTGTCTGGGAAAATCGACCTACGCCCGCTGCGGGATTATTGTCAACGTGACACCCCTGGAGCCGGAATGGGAAGGACATGTTACACTTGAATTTTCCAACACCACTCCTTTGCCGGCAAAAATTTATGCATATGAAGGTGTTGCACAGATGCTTTTTTTGGAGTCTGATGAAGTCTGTGCCGTCTCATATCGGGATCGCGGTGGCAAGTATCAAGGTCAGAAAGGAGTTACTCTACCACGTACTTGATTGATATTATTTTGCCTGATGCATATTATATGCAGCATGGATACTATGTTGCTCAAGCCTCATGGAAGGTTAGAGGTATTTTTTCCTGGAATAATCTATTCTTCCAATGGACGCTGAGAACGTGATTCATTCACGCGTTCACGTAATTCTTTGCCAGGCTTGAAATGAGGACTGTATTTCGCCTCGGTGATTACTTTTTCTCCGGTTTTGGGGTTATGGGCATTTCGTGGTGGGCGATAACGTAAGGAAAAGCTGCCAAACCCCCGGATCTCGATCCTCTGTCCGGCAACAAGAGACTTGCTCATCAACTCGAGAATGTGATTTATGGCGTTGGCAATTTGTTTTTCAGGAAGATGTGTCATTTGAGCCGCAATTTTTTCAATGAGTTCTGATTTTATCATGCCCCACCTCAGTAGTTCCGCTTTATTAATTTGTTTCTCATCACCATGACACATCAGGTGAGATTGAATTGGATAATTGTCCACGCCATTTTAAATATTAGTATAGTCGGCTATTGAAATTATTCAATGTTTTCAAGTGACTGGTTTAATTTAAAATGACATTTTTGTAATGGTGGCGGGGCAGTTTAATTAACATGAGTTCAACATAAAAGATATTGATGCCTTTTATGTGGCTAAAGGAGTGTTACTCCGTATGAGACCTAAAACAAATGTCGGTTAATCTTTGGCCAATGACTTGCGCTTATGAATGTAAGCAGAGACAAGGCCCCAACTCACTTCCAACTTAGTGCTCATCACCAATTTATAACATTTAGACAGTAAGGGTTTGCTGGTAGTGATAACGGTATGGCAATGAGCCAGTGAGTCCAGTCGTTCATTTAGTTTTTCCCAGGTTTCGCCAAAAAAAGAGGTAGCATTAATAAAAATAACATTCGCATCCGTTAAATCAAACTCAAGAAAATTGGCATGATAAAAATGAATAGACCGAGCTTTTTCCTGATAAAGAGGTAATTGACTTAATTTTTCCTGTTGTAGACAGGCAGTTTGGTACAAATTTTCAAAATGCTCTATTCCACAACATTTATGAGGATAAAAAACCATGGCACAGGCAAGGACAGCCTTTCCGGTGCCGCTACCCAAATCATAGAAAACCGTATCCTTATTCAAAGAGACAAGACTTAATAAGGCGATAAAGGGTAGAAATTTGATTTCTCCATATACATATTCCATGGCATCATTCGCTTTACGAGCTTCCAGAGACAAAGCATAACCATTCACTGTTTCATATAACTGCTGATAAACTCGTTGATGAAGATCCAAAGACAAATGGTTTCGCCATCGCCATAAACGGTAACGTCTGATCCATCGGGGTAAGTAGGCAAGGATAGTTACTGCGACGGCGCAGGCAATAAAGCCATATAGCCAGTTATCCATTGGAAGCTGTTTCATGTTTTAAGATTTTAATTCTCTCCTGATGAGATAAATGCGGCCATGCCTGCAATAATACGCGTCCGGCCTGCCTCTCATTCATTGCCTGTTGATGCGTTTCCCAAGGCATTTCATCGCTGACATATAACCCAATGACAAAGGTCGTTAACAAGGTTGTAATAATGGCAAGCAGTAAAAATCGCCATTGCAGTGATTTTAACAGATGTTTATTTTTGTTTATCGCATTTTGAGAAAAATGCTCAATATGCAAACAACTTTCGTCCACGATACGATGAAACTCATTCACATCATATTGAGAAAGTTTTGTGTCAAAGCGTGTGATGGCTTCCGATGTATAATTTTGTATTTTTTCAATACCTTGCTCGGTAAATTGATTAAAATGTTCCAATTGTAAATTCATATTCTCGACAAGTTTCTCGCCTTTGGCTTGTAAAGATTTAAGCTGTTTTTCACCTTGTGACAGCGTTGTGGTTATTGACTGGCGAAAATGATCCATACCGGTTTGCGAAAGCAGCTGATGTAAAGCATCCAACTCTTGACGCAGAGACTGTGTTTGTTCCTGGTGTTGTTTAAGATGGGTTTGTTTCTCTTGCTCAATGGTTTGCTGCCACTCTCTCATTTTGGCTTCAACCAATTCAAAATAAGCAACGAACTCCGTTGTACGTGTCAGCAATTCTTTAATACGAGCCAAATCTTCTTTTTCATCCTTCATAGTGGCTCCTGTTGTTTGACTTATTCTGATGATAACCATCATACTTATACCTTACTTTGATCATTTTATAAAAGCCATGTTAAAAGAAATCGGCTGGATACTAGTAATTATATTATTGTTTATAGCTATCCTTTATGGTTTGCAACGCTCATTTATTTATCTTCCTGCAAAAATAACACCACAACGAGGCGATTTCCAAGCCAATGATATGTCAAAAATAAAGTTGCAAACGGCCGACGATTTATCGCTATTGGCCTGGTATAAGGCGGCAGAAGATAATTTACCAACGGTGATTTATCTTCATGGGAATGCCGGACACATTGGTTATCGAATGCCCATTGCTCGAAAATTGATGGATGCCGGGTTTGGTGTATTGCTGGTTGAATATCGTGGTTATGGTGGCAATGCAGGACGACCCAGTGAAAAAGGCTTTTATATGGATGGAGAGGCAGCCATACAATTTTTGTTACAACGCGGTCTAACACCACAGGAGATGGTTTTATACGGTGAATCTATCGGCAGTGGTGTCGCCACTTATTTGGCAGCTAAGCTTCCTGTTTGCGCTGTTATATTGCAGTCACCCATGACCTCTCTGAAAGGACTTGCCCGTTTTCATTATCCCTGGTTTCCATTCAGTCCCTGGGATAAATATGATTCTTTAAAACGAATTGACAAAATAAATGCCTCCTTGCTGATCTTGCATGGCAAGCAAGACAGAGTGGTGCCTTTTGAAGAAGGCAAGACGCTTTTTGAAAAGGCTGTTGAACCGAAACTCATGATTTCATTTACTGATCGTGGACACAATAATCTTTGGGATAATACTTTTTATCAGAAGATCCTTGATTTTATTCGTGCATATTGTGCATAAATCATTCTTTTTCGCAATAAAATGACACTAAATTGTAAATTAATTGTTAATATTTCCTTAATTTAAGTGCAGTAGAATGAAATCATTAGACAAGCATGGGAGACAGCCATGTCCAATTCCAATGCACAAACATTACAAACCTTTTTTGGCAGTAGATTAAAATCAGCGCATAGCAAAACAAAGACAAATTATGGCTCGTTCATCGATGTGGGTGATGTCAACGACAGCGGTTTTCGAGCGATGGCTGCAGCCATTGTCGATGGATTTTATACTTCTTCCCGTCGTTTTGATCCTGTCTTGAAAAGATTTTTATCTCAATACTATCTTTATTATCCAGAATTCAAATTACGCGGCTTAATGACTGTCACTGATCACATGAATTTTTTATGTGAAACGAACAACTTAGGTGTAGGTAAGCCAGAGCTTTTGAATACCATGGCATTCGTATTACGCCAAATGGCGGTTGATGAGATGCTTAAACACCCCGACTTGTACCGTGATGCGTTTATTGAAGCCAAGAAAGGAAAAAGCTCTTTGCAAGATATGCGCCTGCCAGGCACTCCAATCCATAAAGTATGTATGGCCGCACTGGCAAGTGTTTTGGATGTCCCTGTCCAGCTTTCTGTTAAAGAAGCTCATAAAGAACTGCCCTCACGTTTGCAATATAATAAAAAGGCAGAAGTTTCTGGTAAGCCGCTTGTGCAAATTCAGCTCAACGGTCAATATTATTTCCCAAAATTAAAAAATCCTGAACGTTTTAAATCTGTAACTCAACGACAAGCTCGTAAAGTTAATCCACGAGAACTTGAGAAACAGGATCCATCTATAACAGAAGTTACTGAAAAAATTGCTGAAAACGAGCAAGGCATATTGAATTTATATGAGGATACTCAAAAGCGGCTGGAAGCTTTAGTTGTGGACGGTGAATTAAGCAAAAAGGATTTATTAGACCTGTATATTTCCATCATGAGTTATAGTGAGGACTCAGAAATACCTGTTAAAGTCGGTCTGGAACATGGAAATCAAGCTTTCATTGATACTATCCAGACCCGTTGGCAAAGACTGCCTGCCGAGGAAAACCAGTCTGTCGAAAAGGCCCTTCCCAAAGATCATCAGGACTTGATAGATGCATTAGCCCGAGCAGTCGGAGTTGGTCAGATCTCTCAAGAGAAACTGTTTGCTGCAGTGGAAGAGCATATAAGTCCAACCCCTCATCGCGCCTCTATCTAGTACCTCATCCTGTAAATAGGGAGCGGCTAGGTCTGATTATAAAAATCCTTGTTCCTTCATCCATTCATCATTGACGAATTTTGATAAATAATTGCGAATAGAGTCGGGAAGTATGACCAAACATTTTTGGCCAGTGCTTAGTGTTTTAGCTGCCTGTAATGCTCCCCACATGGCAGCGCCAGAGGAACCTCCTGCCAAAAGCCCTTCTTCATGGATTAATTGCCTTGCCATGTGAAAAGAATCTGCATCGGTGGTTTTAATGTATTGATCAACTAGTGTATTGTCGAGAACCTCTGGAAAGAAATCATAGCCTATGCCTTCGACATGATAGGGTTCTATTTCATTTCCGCCTCCAAGAATAGAGCCTACAGGATCAATGCCAATGATTTTTACGGAAGGATGATGCTCTTTGAGCCTTCGAGCGATTCCAGTAATGGTGCCACCAGTGCCCACACCCATCACCACCATATCAAGTTCATCGCCAAAATCATCAATGATTTCCTGTGCTGTGTGATAATAGTGAGCATTAGGATTATCTGGATTGGCGTATTGATCAAGAATGTGGGCGTTTGGCAGTTCTTTCTCCAATTTTTTAGCGATGGAAATATGACTATCTGGATCATTCCAGGCTGCCTCTGTCGGTGTGCGATAAATGGTAGCTCCCAGGCGCTCCAGAACAACCTGCTTTTCCTGGCTCATTTTCTCAGGCATGGTGATGATGACCTTATAACCCATTACTGCACCAGCTAAGGCAATGCCTATACCGGTATTGCCAGAAGTGGGTTCAATCAGTGTATCACCTGGTTTGATACGGCCACTTTGTTCAGCATTTTTTATCATTTCAAAGGCAATGCGATCTTTAACTGAGCCCCCGGGGTTGAAGAATTCACATTTGGCATATAACTCACAGTCCAGATCTTGTGCGAGTCGGTTGATCTTTACAATGGGGGTTTTTCCAATGGTGGTAAGAATATTATCGTAAATCATGAATCATCCTTATAACTTCTCAAATATATTGTAATATAAAGGCAAATTAACGCTATAACGCAGTGTATACACTTTTCGAATTCCCGCTCGCTGATTTGCTCTGTCTTTGCTGAAAAGTCATCCTTTGTGCATGCATGGAAACCTTTCATGGCCTGTCAATGTATACCATGAAATGGATATGAGGTCATTTGCCATTTAAAACAAAGCCGAACATCATGTAAGTATACGCTTTTTCTCAGGAGGTACAAAAAAGAAAAGGTATAAACACACGGTTTAGAATTTATTAAAATGAAAAAGGCACAGTAAAAGGCCGATGAGGATTAACTGCCTCCGTTCTTATCGCCTTGTTTCGTGGTTACATTATCGAGAACCTCATCAGGTGCATCCGGGAGTTTTACCTGAACGTTTGTTTCAGGGGTGGTAGCAGGTGGTACAGGACTCGGGCTACGAAATAAATAATAAAGGACAAATGCAGCCAAAAGGACAATAACGACAATAGCTACAATTGCGACAAAGTTGCTGGAATTATTATTCGCCATGTTACTCTCCATGTAATCTTTCTTTAAAAAGTGTAGCACATATTGATTATGCACGGAGCGCAATTTGTTTGGACACCATGATGAGGACAATTTTAGTCTGTTTAGTCAGGATTTTTCCGATAAATGACTGCCGTATTCCCGATAAGTTGTATCAATTCGGCTTCAAGCTGCTGGCAAAGTTTACCGGCAAGCAGACGTCGGTCACCTTTTTCCAGCCCCTGTATTTTAACTTTAATTAATTCATGAGCCTTCAAAGCATGATCGGTTTCCTCGGCCACCGCGTCTGTTAGCCCTTTCGCTCCTATAATGACCACTGGCTTTAAATGATGAGCTTGTGCTTTGAGATTTTGTTTAAATGATGTATCCACAACGGTGATCCATGCTAAAATGCCAAATTATTGCACGTTTTTATGGGAAAAGGTAGATAAATTAAGTATCATTTTTATAGTTATCCTTTTATAATGTGGTTATGTCTCGTTCAAAAAGCAGTAAGCGCTGGTTAAAAGAGCATTTTGATGATGCTTATGTAAAAAAAGCTCAGGTGGAAGGCTATCGAAGTCGTGCCGTATACAAACTGAAAGAAGTGGATGAAAAAGAAAATCTGTTAAAGCCGCGGCAAACTGTGGTGGATCTGGGTGCTGCGCCAGGTGGCTGGACACAATATGTCTCGCAAAAACTGGCAGGAACAGGAACAATCATTGCCTTAGATATTTTGCCTATGGATGCCTTGCCGGATGTGGAATTTATTTTGGGTGATTTTCGTGAGGATGAAGTTTTTGAACGTCTAATTCAATCAATACCGGAAAAGAGTGTGGATTTATTGCTTTCAGACATGGCGCCCAATTTGAGTGGAAATGCCGCTATTGATATCCCTCGTGCTATGTATCTGGCAGAACTTGCTTTTGATTTTGCGGAAAAAATGTTAAAACCTGGGGGAGCAATGTTTATTAAGCTTTTTCATGGCTCAGGTTTTGATGAATTAGTGAAAAAAGCACGGCAACAATTTAATAAGGTAGTGATACGTAAACCTTCTGCCTCACGATCTCGCTCCAGAGAAACCTATTTGCTGGCGAAGGGCTATAATTTGTAGTAAGTATGTTTTATCATTTTTTAAATCGTAGAAATACGTCATAAATGAGGTTATTGCTTTGAATGACATGGTAAAGAATTTATTTTTATGGCTGATTATTGCAATCGTACTGGTTTCAGTATTCAGTAATTTTGGTCCTCGCCATGCGGCTTCTGAAAAAATTCCTTATAGTCAGTTTCTTAAAGAAATTGATCAGGGTATGGTGAATTCAGTAACCATAGAAGACAATAAGGTTATTAAAGGGGTGACCAAAAACAACAAGCGCTTTGTAACCTATATACCTATGCAGGACAATGCCCTTCTCGGCGATCTTCTGAAAAATAATATAGAGGTCAGTGGTCAGGAAAAACAACAGGAAAGCTTCTTGCTGCATCTGTTCATCAACTGGTTTCCTATGTTATTGCTTATTGGTGTGTGGATATTTTTTATGCGCCAAATGCAAGGCGGTGGTGGACGGGGTGCAATGTCTTTTGGTCGTTCACGTGCCCGCCTTTTGGGAGAAGATCAGGTTAAAGTGACATTCTCTGATGTGGCTGGTGTGGAAGAAGCCAAAGAGGAAGTAAAAGAATTGGTTGATTTTCTCAGAGACCCCTCTAAGTTCCAGAATTTAGGTGGACGCATTCCCCGCGGCGTATTGCTTGTGGGTCCGCCTGGTACCGGTAAGACTTTATTGGCCCGAGCTGTCGCTGGTGAGGCAAAGGTACCGTTTTTCACTATTTCCGGTTCCGATTTTGTGGAAATGTTTGTCGGGGTGGGTGCTTCTCGCGTGCGTGATATGTTTGAGCAAGCTAAGAAACATGCTCCCTGCATTATTTTCATTGATGAAATTGATGCGGTTGGTCGGCACCGTGGTGCGGGTCTTGGTGGTGGTCATGATGAACGTGAACAAACTTTAAATCAATTGCTGGTTGAAATGGATGGTTTTGAGGGCAATGAGGGAGTTATCGTGGTTTCTGCTACTAACCGTCCGGACGTATTGGATCCCGCTCTGCTTCGCCCTGGTCGTTTTGACCGGCAAGTGGTTGTTCCCTTGCCCGATATCCGAGGGCGTGAACAGATCCTTAAGGTTCATCTTAGAAAAGTGCCGATTGAATCGGATGTGGATGTTTTGCCTATTGCCCGCGGCACTCCCGGCTTCTCAGGAGCTGATCTGGCCAACCTTGTCAATGAAGCAGCCCTTTTTGCTGCCCGAGCCAATAAACGGAAAGTCAGCATGATAGAGCTTGATAAAGCAAAAGATAAAATCATGATGGGTGCAGAAAGACGTTCTATGGTAATGGATGATAATGAGAAAAAACTTACTGCTTATCATGAAGCAGGACATGCTATTGTCGGATTACTGGTGCCGGAACATGATCCGGTTTACAAGGTGACCATTATTCCTCGTGGTAGAGCATTGGGAGTAACCATGTTTTTACCTGAGCAGGATCGTTATAGTCACAGCAAACGGCGTTTAGAGAGCCAATTGTCCAGCCTTTTTGGTGGCCGAATTGCAGAAGAGTTAATTTTTGGTCCGGAGAGTGTCACGACAGGCGCATCAAATGATATTACCCGCGCGACCGAAATCGCTCGTAAAATGGTGACGCACTGGGGATTATCTAAGCTGGGTCCTTTGACGTTTGGCGAAGAAGAAGGCGAAGTGTTCCTGGGTCGTCCGGTGAGTCAGCATAAGGAAGTATCTGACAGCACTGCACAACAAATTGATGAAGAAGTGCGTGAAATCATCAGTCGTAATTATCGTCGAGCCAAAGAAATACTAACAGAAAACATTGAAAAACTGCACATGATGGCTGAAGGCTTAATAAAATACGAAACCATCGATATTAAGCAAATCCAAGATATTATGGATGGCAAGCATCCTTCTCCTCCGCCTGACTGGGAAGCGGCCAGAAAACTGGATAAGGACGATAGCGATTACAATGCATCAGTATCAGATGTCAGTGGCGGCTCCGCCGAAGATCCGGCAAGTGAGCATTAATCATCCCATATGAATTTAAAGGGTTAAATTCGTGAGTCCAGAACAGTTCATTCGTTGGTGCGGCAGGAGCACGAATCGGTATTTATCCAATGATTGGCAAAGGCCTCTCATCATGGGGGTTTTGAATGTGACTCCGGATTCATTCTCCGATGGTGGCTTATATTTTTCCGTAGATAAAGCCTGCCGACGTGCAGAGGAAATGATTGCTCAAGGCGCGGATATCATCGATATAGGGGGGGAGTCGACGCGTCCGGGAGCAGAGCCTGTCTCAGAAGATGAGGAATTGTCTCGCGTCATCCCGGTCATAGAAAAACTTTGCCAAATCACTGAGCATTGTATTTCTATCGATACTTCTAAGCCACAAGTCATGAAACAAGCATTGGCAGCGGGCGCAGGAATGGTTAATGATGTCTGCGCGCTAAGAGCAACACATGCGCTTGATGTGCTTTCACAAAGTTCTGTGCCAATATGTCTTATGCATATGCAGGAAACTCCCAGGATCATGCAGAACAATCCATGTTATCCTGATGGCATCATGGAAGAATTGAGGTGGTTTTTTAGCGAACGCATTTCAGCCTGCCTAAGTGCTGGAATAGATAAATCGCGATTAATTCTTGACCCTGGGTTTGGTTTTGGCAAACGGGTTGAGCATAATTTACAGTTAATAAAACAAATCGATAGGCTGGCTGAGTTCAAATTGCCTTTATTACTGGGTGTTTCTCGTAAAAATACGATTGGTTCCGTGCTCTCCAGAGACGTTAGCCAGCGTATGATAGGTAGTGTCGTTGCTACCTTATATGCGGCACTTAAGGGTGTCAGCCTGATAAGAACTCATGATGTGGATGAGACGCACCAGGCACTGTTGATGATGGAAGCTATCAGTAATGCCGGAAGTGTTGGAATCAAGAAGGAAAAAGAATATGAATCAACGTAAGTATTTTGGTACGGATGGCATTCGCGGCCAAGTTGGTTTATCAAACGTTAACCCGGAATTTGTATTGAAATTGGGATGGGCTGTTGGGCGTGTGTTGGCCAATGGCCATCGAAAAAAAGTGGTTATCGGCAAAGATACACGTGTTTCCGGTTACATGCTGGAATCGGCACTGGAAGCAGGTTTGTCAGCTGCAGGGGTCGATGTGGCTTTATTGGGTCCGATGCCAACACCTGCAATTGCCTATTTAACACAGACCTTACGAGCTAATGCCGGAATTGTCATCAGTGCTTCACACAATTTGTTTCAGGACAATGGCATTAAATTTTTTCAGGCTGATGGTACCAAGCTGCCTGATAAGGTGGAACTTGCCATTGAAGAAGAAATTGATAAACCTCTGCAAACCGTTCCATCTTCTCAATTGGGTAAAGCCAGTCGTATCAATGATGCGGCCGGTCGATATATTGAATTTTGCAAATCCACCATTCCCTCACTGACTCGCTTATCTGGTTTAAAAATCGTTGTTGATTGTGCTAATGGTGCAACTTATCATATTGCACCCAATGTTTTTGTGGAGCTAGGCGCTGAGGTAAAAACCATAGGAGAGAAGCCGGATGGTTTCAATATTAACCAGTCTTGTGGTTCGACTTCTCCAGAAGCTTTAAGACAGAAAGTATTACAGGTTAAAGCAGATATTGGTATAGCTTTGGATGGCGATGGAGATAGAGTAATTCTGGTAGATGCAGACGGCCAGCTGGTAGATGGTGATCAGATTCTATACATTATTGCCAAAGACCGATATCAAAAAGGATTATTGCATGGTGGTGTTGTTGGTACTCTAATGAGTAATTATGGCTTGGAAAGTGCATTGAGAGAGCTTGATATTCCTTTTATCCGTACCAAGGTAGGCGACCGTTACGTTCTGGAAGCTTTACGTGAAAAAGACTGGAAAATTGGTGGAGAATCCTCAGGCCATGTTGTTTGTTTGGATAAAACCACGACAGGCGATGGCATTGTTGCGGCCTTACAGGTATTAGCCATCATGATAAGACAGCAGAGATCGCTTAGTGAATTATTAGAAGGCATTACCCTTTGTCCTCAATCATTGATCAATTTGAAAACGGAAAAAGCTCAACAATTGGCTGCAGATTCTTTAGTTACCGAAGCCGTTAATGCTATACAAGCCAGTTTAAATGGCCAGGGGCGTGTACTTCTTCGACCTTCAGGCACTGAACCTATTTTACGTGTTATGGTTGAAGGTAAGGATAAGCAAGTAGTGGCTGATAAAGCTCAGCAATTATCTGAGCAAATCTCCGATATAGAAAAGTCTTTATTTCACTCAAAAACAGCAATTTAAAAAATCGCATGCAGTTATAGGTTACTAACGGTATGGGGAAGCCACTGATTAAGCTCATGTTCGGCTTTTTCCAACAACTTTTGTGAGTCTGTTTTGAAAAAGCAAGAGCGATTCAGGACTGAAGGAGATGGTCGATGCCAAATTTTCGATATCAGGGAATGAACTGCATTTTCTACTTTCTGCCATATTTTTAACAGACCTCGATGTTTTTTTAAACAATCATAACGTGAGTCATCCATTAATTTAATAGTGTCAATGCCTTCATTGTTTTCTCCAGCCAAGGCACGATGATACAGCGTGTTTGTCGCTTGAGATAAAAGTTCCGCTTCCCGCTCATGTTCCCTGCTTCTAAGTTCCTTGCATTTATCTGAAAGTGTCTGAATAACTCCTTCTATTTTTTTGTTTTTTAATCTTTTTGATGGAGCGTCAATGGGCCATTGTGGTTTTAATTGCAATAAAAGATCAAGGTCGTGTGCTGGATTTGGGCATAAGGTTTTATACTGTTTAAGGACGGTAAACTCTATATTTTCAGGGTATTCAAGCTCAAAATGAATATCCCTCAGCAAATGGAAGGCTTGATGAAAGAATTTTTTGTCCCGCAATAGAAGACTTAGATGAATAAACAATGATTCATACCATTCTTTTAACTCTTCGGAAAGGTTCATGTGGTGCATGATTTTTGCATGCCATTCATTAAGCTGTTCGAAATGAACGGTATTTAACGTTAATTCGTGGCTGGACGCATAATCATTTTCACTGAAAGATGGGAGCTTGCCAAGCTGCTGCAGGCTGTTTTCTATGTCTTGCTCGATCACTTTACTTTGAACTTTCAGTTTTTCAATGTCCTGTATCTCTTTTTTCAGATATTGAATGGATGATTTTAATTTGATTTGTGTGGATTTCTTAAGCTCAATCTCCTGGTTAATCTGCTCATAATTCTCTACTTTTCTTAGGTATTTTATACAGGAGTTTTCCAATTCTGATAGCAGGATTTCATTTTTTTCCTCAGAGTTGATTCTGAGTTCTAATAATTCAATCGAATCATTCTCATGAGCTTCTATGACGTTGTGCTGTAAACGGAGGACAGTAATGGCTTCATTGAGTTTTTTAACTTCATAAAGCGTCGCTAATGTATTTGATTTTATATCGGCCAAATTTTCAGTCGCTGAGATGGACATGATCAAATCAGCAAATAAATGGGTCGGGGAATGAGCTTCCTGAATGGGCAAAAGAGGGCCATATTTTTCATGCAGAGCTTTCAATAGGGAATAACCGTCTTCCATGGTTTTTGCCAGTGAGACGAGCTCGCTGGAGTGTTCTGATTCATTACCTAAAAGATCGGATAAACGCTCTATGCTTTTTTCAGTGGCTATTATTTTTTGCTGCAGTGTTCTCTGCCGGTTTAATCGTTCTAGAAAATGTATTTCCTCTTTAAGGTGTTGCTGCTTATTTTGAAAGTCGCTGGTTGTATTCGATACCCATTCATACCAACCGGAAAAACTGAAGTAAGAAGTTAAGTTGGTCAGTTGTGCATTTTTATCTTCAAGCAAGCTTTGTGGGTTAGCAAATTGAGAAAATTTGCTCTGCAGAGCTTGTTTGCTCTCTTCTGATAAATCTTCATCTTCTTTATTCTCTTCTAACAGTTGTTTTTTCAGATCTATCAGTAATTGCTGCAATTGTTCTATATTTTTATCAATATTATCTTTTGAAAGATGATAAGCCAGATGCTTTTGACAATCTTGCAATTGTTGTCCTGCCAGGATTAAAGCATCGTTTTCTTTCTTTATCCCGGATATCAGTGATTCAAAATCATCGAGAAAATGACTTGCTGAACTCAGGCCGTATTGATGCAATTTGCAGATGTGTTCTTCACGTTTTTGCTGTTGTTGAAGCAATGTTTTTCGTGCTTGCAAATGCCTTATTTTTTGCAAATTCTTCTTTACTTCTTTATGGATTTCATGGATTCTCCGAATTTGGCTTTTTGTATCTATGAACGCCGTACGGGCTATAAGTGGCTCGGTGATGCATGTATACTTGTAGTATTCATTTTCAATCTCTTCATATTGCGATTGAAGGTTTTTTTCCTGCTCAACGAGTGCAAGGTTCAGTTTGCTTATTTCCTCCTGACAATGCTTAATGGCTTGTCCCTTTTGCTTTAATTCTTCATCTAATCCTTGTTTGTCAATCAATATTTGTTTTTTTTGTTTTAATGTTGTACATAATTGAAAAATTTGATTGAGGGCTTTTGCATGTGGCTGAAGTTCAACAGGCAGGGTATTAACCGTTAGCGGAAGGGAAAGGTTAAGAATTTCTTCTAAAGATTCTCCCGAAAAAGGAAAGGATAACTTGGTCAGGAAATGAATATATTGCTTAATGAGTTTTCGCATGTCCCTATTCTCCCTGTAATGCCCATTTGTTTGATTTTATCCAATTGTCAAAGGATCACAAGAGAAAATTGTACTGGTAAAGTCCAGTATTCGTTTTTTGGCATTTAATGGTATTGCTCGTTCAATAAATATCATAAAGTTTCGCTTTTATAAATTTAATTTATAAAAATGCAACTGAGCACTACACATCTTCTCTGGGATTCGGTATATTCCGCTGCAAAGAAAGCGAGAAGCAGAGACAGAAAACTCATGAGACAAAAAATAATAGCTGGAAACTGGAAAATGAACGGCCAAAGCCAGCAACTGTCCCATCTAAGCGAATGCTTGAAAGCAGAATTAAGTGAATTAATGGAGGTGACTTGTATTGTTTTTCCGCCGTCTCTTTATCTGGAGATGATCCATCGTATTTTGGCAGACAGTCCGATTTTCATAGGCGCGCAAAACGTCTATCCTGCCGATTGTGGAGCTTATACTGGAGAAATATCGGCATCAATGTTAAAGGATTTTCAATGTCGGCACGTGCTGGTGGGGCATTCGGAAAGACGCCATTTGTTTAATGAAGATGAAAATTTTGTTGCTCAGAAATTCCACCACGTGAAAGAACATGATATGATACCTGTTCTTTGTGTGGGAGAAACGCTCAAAGAGCGTGAACTTCAACAAACAGAAGAGGTTATTGCCAAACAGATCCTGGCTGTTGCAAAAAATAATAATCATTGTTTTAAAAGTGCCATAGTGGCTTATGAGCCGGTTTGGGCAATCGGTACAGGTAAAACGGCTACGCCGGAACAGGCACAGGAAGTACACCATTTCATCAGAAAACTTATTTCTGAATTAAATACAGAAGATGCAGTTCAGTTGCCGATTTTGTATGGTGGTAGTTTGAATGAGCAAAATGCTCAGGGATTGTTTGCAATGCCAGATATTGATGGTGGCCTTGTGGGTGGTGCATCATTAAATGCAGAAAAATTTGTGGAAATTGTGAAATGTATCAATTGATATTAATGACTCATGTATTGGTAGCAATCGCCTTAATTGCTCTTGTGCTTATCCAGCATGGCAAAGGTGCAGAGATCGGCGCTGCATTCGGTTCTGGAGCTTCCAATACAGTTTTTGGCAGCCACGGCACAGGAGGATTTCTGTTCAAGTTAACAGGTGCTCTGGCGATGATTTTTTTTGTCACCAGTTTGACCCTATCCTATATGGTGGCCACACGCTATCATCAGGTGGAGCAACAGGCTGTTCCTCAACAAACCAGTACTCCTGCGGACACTATTCCTGTACCGGTTGACAGTGACAACAATAACAATTAATTTCAGGTTTTGTGACACCTTCGCCAGCCGAGTGAAGATTTAACAAGCCCTAAAACATTGCCGAAGTGGTGGAATTGGTAGACACGCCGTCTTGAGGGGGCGGTGGCGTAATGCTGTGCCGGTTCGAGTCCGGCCTTCGGCACCATTTAAAAATGAATAAGGTGGCAAATGTTATCTCAATATTTACCTGTTCTTGTTTTTATTCTCATTGCATTGGCTCTGGGCCTGCTTATGTTGGGTGGCGGCTCAATGCTGGCCAAACACAACCCCGATGCGGCCAAAAACGCCCCTTATGAATGTGGTTTTGGAGCGTATGAAGATGCACGAATGCCTTTTGATGTGCGATTTTACTTGGTTGCTTTGCTTTTTATTATTTTCGATTTAGAGACAGCATTTTTCTTCCCTTGGGCATTAGCATTGCGTAAGATCGGCTGGTTTGGCTTTTCCGCGATGATGTTATTCTTAGGGCTTCTTGTGATAGGCTTTATTTATGAATGGAAACGAGGTGCCTTGGAGTGGGAATAATCTTGCTGACAAAAACGTTAAATGGTTTGATTTCTTAGAGGCTGGTTATGGCTGTTGCAGAATTGCAAAAAAGTGGTTTTGTTACGACATCCGTTGAAAAACTTGTCGGATGGGCGAGAAGCGGCTCGATGTGGCCAATGACTTTCGGGTTAGCCTGTTGTGCAGTCGAAATGATGCATGTAGGCGCAGCTCGATATGATTTGGATCGCTTCGGGGTTATATTCAGACCCAGTCCAAGACAATCTGATGTCATGATTGTAGCGGGAACCTTGTGTAATAAAATGGCTCCACCACTTCGAAGGGTTTATGATCAAATGCCTGAGCCAAGATGGGTCATTTCAATGGGATCCTGTGCTAATGGAGGTGGTTATTATCACTATTCTTATTCCGTAGTCAGAGGCTGTGATCGTATTGTTCCTGTGGATGTCTATGTGCCAGGTTGCCCTCCAACAGCTGAGGCTTTATTGTATGGGATCATTCAGCTGCAAAATAAAATCAGAAATAAAAACCTCCTGGAAGGTTAACGGTTAGGTGCGTAATAGATGACAAAACAAGAGCATTTGGTTAAGCATTTACAAAGTGAGTTTTTAACCCAATTATCCGCAATTGTTCCTGCAAATGATGAAGTGACTGCAGAATGTGATGCCGATAATTTGTTAAATTTCATGATTCAACTCAGGGATCATCCCCATTTTGTTTTTGATCAATTAATTGATATATGTGCTGTGGATTATTTACTTTACGGCGAATACGACTGGGAAACGGAAAGCGCGACGGAGAGTGGCTTCTCCAGAGCAGTTGAAAAACAGGAAGCCAAAGCTTACGCTTTATCCAAGCCCAGATTCGCTGTGGTTTATCACTTACTGTCAACCGTTAAAAATCATCGTTTAAGAGTCAGATTATTTGTGGAGGAAGATCATCTTATTGTTCCCTCAGTTCATCATATTTGGAAGGCTGCGAACTGGTTTGAAAGGGAAGCTTATGATTTATATGGAATTTTATTTGACAATCATCCCGATTTAAGGCGAATACTTACCGATTACGGTTTTATAGGTCATCCTTTTCGCAAGGATTTTCCCTTAAGTGGTCATGTGGAAATGCGTTATGACGCAAAATTGAAAAAAGTTATCTATGAGCCAGTAGATATTGAACCAAGAATTCTCGTGCCTAAGGTCATTCGTAACGATAACCGTTATATCGAAACTCAGGAGAACGAGTAATGCTAGAGCTAAAAAATTATACATTGAACTTTGGACCTCAGCATCCTGCAGCCCATGGCGTTCTTCGGCTGGTCATGGAACTGGAAGGCGAAACCATCGTACGTTCTGATCCGCATATTGGCTTATTGCATCGCGCAACTGAAAAACTGGCTGAAACCAAGCCATATATACAAAGTATTGGCTATATGGATCGGCTGGATTACGTGTCGATGATGTGCAATGAACATGCTTACGTGATGGCCATTGAAAAACTTCTGGGTATAGAAATCCCAATTCGAGCACGCTATATTCGTACCATGTTTGATGAAATCACGCGTCTGCTCAATCATCTCCTGTGGCTTGGTGCTTGCTCTTTGGACATTGGTGCTATGACAGTATTTCTATATTGTTTCAGAGAACGTGAAGATTTATTTGATTGTTACGAAGCGGTTTCTGGCGCCAGAATGCATGCCACCTACTATCGACCAGGCGGTGTGGCACGAGATCTTCCAGACAGCATGCCCAAATACACACCCTCTCGCTGGCATAATGAAAGAGAAGTAGAAAAAATGAACGAGACAAGAGAGGGAAGCTTGCTCGATTTTATCTGGTCTTTTACGGAACGTTTTCCTGCTCGTGTGGACGAATATGAAACTCTGTTAACGGATAATCGTATCTGGAAACAAAGAACAGTGGATATAGGAGTTGTTTCAGCGGAAGAAGCGCTTCAAATGGGGTTTACCGGTCCGATGTTGCGGGCTTCCGGAGTGGCCTGGGACTTAAGGAAAAAACAACCTTACGCGGCTTATGATCAAGTAGATTTTGATATTCCAGTGGGTAAAACCGGTGACTGTTATGACCGCTATCTTGTCAGAGTGGAGGAAATGCGTCAGTCCAACAAAATTATCCGCCAATGTGTGAAGTGGCTGAAAAATAATCCAGGTTCCGTTCGTTTGCATGACTATAAAATCACACCTCCACGTCGTGAAGTCATGAAGCATGATATGGAAGCTTTGATTCATCATTTTAAACTGTTTACCGAAGGGTTTTGTCTGCCCCAGGGCGAAGTTTATAGTGCCGTTGAGGCCCCTAAGGGGGAGTTTGGAATTTACCTGATATCTGATGGAGCCAACAAGCCTTACCGTTTAAAAATCAGAGCCCCCGGCTTTGCTCATTTGGCAGGCTTTGACGAAATGGCCAGAGGACACATGCTCGCAGATGGTGTGGCTATATTAGCCAGTCAGGATATAGTTTTTGGCGAAATTGATCGCTGATGTTGTGGTGCAACATGCCCGCACTGGTAATAATGAGATAAGGTTTGCATATGTCTGAGAATTCAGCAAAATTACTTAACCAGCTTGTTTCTGCAGAAGCTATGAAGAACATCGATCATTGGATAGCTAAATATCCGGCTGAGGAGAAGCAATCGGCTGTTATGAGCGCTTTAATGATTGTTCAGGATGAATACGGCCATTTGACTCAGGAATTGATGAATGCAGTAGCTGAATATCTGGAGATGCCACCGATTGCTGTATATGAAGTTGCTACTTTTTATTCGATGTATCACATCAAGCCTGTTGGTCGGCATTCAATTAATGTCTGTACGAATATTTCCTGTCTTCTTCGCAATTCTGACGAAGTCGTTGAACATTTGCAGAAAAGGCTGGGTATTAAATTAGGTGAAACAACCAGCGATGGGCGTTTCACGCTTAATTCAGTTGAATGCCTCGGTGCTTGTGTTAATGCACCCATGATGCAGGTGGACAAGGATTATCATGAAAATCTGACTCCTGAGAAAATTGAGGCTGTATTGGAGCAATACCAATGAATGATATAGGTGGTTGTCATGGTTGAGCTGAATCAAGTCTGTTATCGCACCTTTCATCTGCCTGAGTCCTGGACACTTAAGGCCTATGAAAGCATTGGCGGCTACACAGCATGGCGGAAAATTCTAAAGGAAAAAACACCGCCACAGCAGATCATTGAGGAACTGAAAATTTCTGCTTTGCGTGGTCGAGGCGGGGCGGGCTTTCCCACTGGTCTGAAATGGAGTTTTATGAATCGCAATGCCCCTGGGCAAAAATATGTCGTCTGCAATTCAGATGAAGGTGAGCCAGGGACCTGCAAGGATCGGGAAATTTTAACTTTAAATCCGCATCAGCTTATTGAAGGAATGGCGATTGCTGGTTACGTCATGGGAGCAACCGTGGGATACAACTACATTCGCGGTGAGTTCTGGCACCCCTTCCAACGAACAGAAGCTGCAATACAGGAAGCATACAAGGCGGGACTGTTAGGAAAGAATATTTTAAATTCCGGAGTCGATTTTGATTTATATAATCATTTAGGTGCCGGTGCTTATATATGTGGAGAGGAGACAGCTTTATTGAATTCTCTCGAAGGCAAAAAAGGCATGCCACGTTTTAAACCACCATTCCCAGCCAATTACGGGCTGTATGGTAAGCCCACTACCATTAACAATACGGAAACATTTGCTTCTGTTCCTGTCATCATGGAAAAAGGCGGCAAATGGTTTCTTGAGCTTGGCAAACCGAATAATGGCGGTGCAAAATGCTTCAGTGTAAGTGGTCATGTCAATAAACCAGGTAATTTTGAAATTCCTATGGGTACGCCTTTTAAAGCCTTGTTGGAACTAGCCGGAGGCATGCTGGATGGTCGTAGGTTGAAAGCGGTCATTCCCGGCGGAACGTCTATGTGTGTTCTTCCAGGAGACCTAATGATGGAACTGGACATGGATTATGACAGCATTCAGAAGGCGGGTTCGGGGTTAGGCTCGGGTGCGGTTATCATCATGGATGAAACCACATGTATGGTCAACGCCCTTTGTCGCATTTCAGAATTTTATATGGATGAATCCTGTGGACAATGTACACCTTGTCGTGAAGGAACCGGCTGGATGGTCCGACTGCTTCATCGTATTAAGGAGGGACAGGCGGAGCCTGGTGATATAGAAAAGCTGGTCAATGTCGCAGACAATATTGAAGGAAGAACGATATGTGCCCTCGGCGAAGCTGCTGCATGGCCTGTACAAAGCTTCGTCAAACATTTTTATCATGAATTTGAATATTTCGTTAAGCATAAACGCTCGATCGTCGCAGCATAATTGAGAAGGTTTAAACAATGGCCACCATTGAAATAGACGGTAAAACACTAGAAGCAGAAAACGGCAAAATGATCATAGAAGTTGCCGATGATGCCGGTATACACATACCCCGCTTTTGTTATCACAAAAAATTGTCGGTTGCTGCTAACTGTCGTATGTGTCTGGTTGAAGTTGAAAACGGACGAAAGCCTGTTCCGGCTTGTGCAACACCTATCACTAATGGCATGAAGGTATTTACAAAATCTGAAGAAGCCATTCGTTCCCAACGTGCAGTCATGGAGTTTCTGCTGATTAATCATCCATTGGACTGCCCAATCTGCGATCAAGGTGGGGAATGTGAATTACAAGATATTTCCATGGGCTTTGGCCATGATGCTTCCGAATATGAAGAAAGCAAGCGAGCAGTAGTAGATGATGATCTGGGTCCACTTATCTCTACGGAGATGACAAGGTGTATTCATTGCACACGCTGCGTGCGTTTTGGTCAAGAGGTTGCCGGGTTACGTGAACTCGGTGCCACTGGCCGCGGTGAGGAGATGCAAATCGGGACTTATGTTAAGCACAGTATCACATCTGAAGTGTCAGGAAATGTGATTGATCTTTGCCCTGTGGGGGCTTTGACGTCAAAACCTTATCGTTTTACTGCCCGTGCCTGGGAAATGACTCAGCATGATGGTGTTGCTCCACACGATTGTTTAGGTTCAAACATACATCTTCATGTCAGAAGAAATCATTTAATGCGTGTTGTTCCCAGAGAAAATGAAAGCATTAATGAAACCTGGTTATCAGATAGAGACCGATTCAGTTATTTAGGTATAAACAGTGGTGCGCGAGCACTTCAGCCTAAAATCAAGCGAAACGGCCAATGGGAAACTGTAGACTGGCCAACAGCCTTAAAATTTACGGCTGAGGGAATTGCAAGAATAACAAAGCAGCATGGCGCTGAACAAATGGCGGCTTTTGCTTCTCCTTCATCTTCCTTAGAAGAATTTTATTTATTGCAGAAATTAATGCGCTCACTTGGGGTAAATAATCTCGACCATCGTCTGCAACAAGTTGATTTCCGTGATCAATTTAACCAGCCTTTGACCCCAACAAGCAGCCTTATGTATGCAGAAATTGAACATCAGGATAGTGTTTTGTTGCTGGGTTGTAATATTGACCGCGAAATTCCACTGGCAGGTCTCAGAGTACGTAAAGCCTATCGAAATGGCGGTAAAATATATGCAATCAATTCCATTGATTATGATTATCATTTCGAACTAAGCGGCAAAGCGATTACTGCACCTCAGGAAATACCATTGCAGTTGGCTCGACTTGCTTTGGCTTTGACCGATGATATCAAGAAGCTTCCGGAATCTTTGCAAAGATTGCTGATTGGAATCAAAATTGACAAAACATCGGAAGAAATGGCCGCCGCCTTAAAAATGGATAAAGCAGTAATTGTAAGTGGCGCTATTTGTGAAAACCATCCGCAGGCTTCATTGATCAGAACACTCATTAGTTCCATCAGTCATTTAAGTGGAGCAAAAATTCTACGGTTTACTACAGGAGCAAACAGTGCTGGAGCCTGGTATGCTGGTATGCTTCCACACAGAACTGCAGCGGGAAAAGAAATCGCCGAGGCAGGGCTCGATATTCAAAGTGCTCTTGATGCCAGACTTAAAGGTTATTTTTTAATGGGACTTGAACCCGCCTATGACATTGCAAATCCTTGTAATGCCAGACAATCAATGTTAGCAGCGGAATTTGTTGTCATGCTGTCCGCTTTTGAAAATGAGTCGATGTATGATTACACTGACGTTATTTTGCCTATGGCCGCATTTGCCGAAACCTCTGGAACATATGTCAATGTAGATAAAGTCTGGCAAACAGCTAATGGGGCTTTGGCGCCTTGTGGGGAAGCACGGCCGGCGTGGAAAATTTTACGGGTCCTGGGAAATCTCTTGCATTGTCCTGAGTTTGAATATACATCAACAGCGGAAATATTATTGGAAGTGAAGACGAAGCTGGATATGGCATCTGAGCCTAAATATGAGCTTTATTATCCCGAAAGCCTGCCGGAAGTCACAGATAAATTGGTTCGAGTTGGAGAATGGCCATTGTATCGTTCTGATCAGGTGGTTCGACATGCTGAGGCATTGCAGAAATGTGCCGCATCTGAGACAGCTTGTATAAGAATTAACCCTGCGACGGCAAGTCGCTTGAAATTAGATGATGTTGCTACTGTATCTCAAGGAGATATTGAGATAACATTGCCGCTGAAACGAGATGAGCGAGTTGTGCCCGATGTAATATGGGTTGCCAACGCTTTGCCGGAAACGGTGGATTTGGGGCATTCATTTGCTGGAATAACCATTAAGCGCTAGACGGGTAAGAACATGCTGCAAGACATTGGCATACTAATATGGATTATCATTAAAATCATTGCTATCGTGATTCCATTATTGATCGGCGTCGCCTATTTGACTTTTGCGGAACGTAAGGTAATAGGTTATATTCAGACACGCATCGGACCTAATCGTGTGGGTGTGGCTGGTTTGCTACAGCCTTTTGCCGATCTTTTTAAACTGATAACCAAAGAAATTATTGTACCGACTCGTTCAAATAAATATCTTTTCGTGATTGCCCCACTGTTCGCTCTGGCCCCCTCTCTTGCAGGATGGGCTGTTATTCCTTTTCAGGAAGGCGTCGTGTTATCGAATATTAATGCTGGTGTGCTCTATGTTTTTGCTATGAGTTCATTGGGCGTTTACGGCGTGTTAATAGCCGGCTGGTCTTCCAATTCAAAATATGCCATGTTTGGCTCTCTTCGCAGTGCTGCCCAAACCGTGTCTTATGAAATCGCGATGGGTTTTGCTTTTGTAGGTGTCTTGCTTGCAGCGGGAAGCATGAATTTGACAGAGGTTGTTTTGTCACAGAAAGGAGGGATTTGGCACTGGTGGTTTTTGCCGCTTTTACCGCTTTTTATCGTATTTTGGATAGCAGGTGTGGCGGAAACGAATCGTGCTCCATTTGATATGGCGGAAGGTGAGTCTGAAATCGTCGCCGGTTTTCATGTTGAGTATTCAGGTATCGGTTTTGCCCTGTTTTTTCTTTCTGAATACGCGAGTATGATATTAATTTCAGCCATCATGTCCATTATGTTTTTAGGCGGGTGGCTCTCACCGGTTGAAGGCATTCCACTGCTGGAGGATATTTTCTTTTTTGTACCAGGCTTCATTTGGCTGCTGGCAAAAATCAGTTTTTTCCTGTTTGTTTATTTATGGATAAGGGCCACTTTTCCACGATACCGTTATGATCAGTTAATGCGACTCGGGTGGAAAGTACTTATTCCTGTGACCATAGTCTGGGTCGTTGTTACAGCCCTGATGGTGGTAGCACAAGTAAAACCCTGGTTTTGACGAATAGTCGAGAAATGAATGAAAAAATTATATCGATACATAAAGCATTATTTACGTAGCTTTACATTACTGGAATTGCTTTCTGGACTGAGTGTAACCGGCAAATATTTCTTTAAAAAGAAAACTACTGTTCAGTTTCCGGAAGAACAGACACCGATATCACCACGATTCAGAGGACTTCTTGCTTTGCGCCGCTATCCTAATGGTGAAGAACGTTGTATAGCTTGTAAATTGTGTGAGGCTGTTTGTCCTGCATTGGCAATTACCATTGAGTCTGAGCCGCGAGAAGATGGATCAAGACGCACTACCCGCTACGATATTGACATGTTTAAATGTATTAATTGCGGTCTTTGCGAAGAATCATGCCCGGTAGATTCCATTGTGGTAACTCCAGTCCATCATTACCATATTAGTGAACGCGGCCAGAATATAATGACTAAAGAAAAATTATTGGCTTTGGGCGATCTTATAGAGCCAAAATTGGCCGCCGATAGAAAAGCCGATGAAAAATACCGATAACGGGGTAAGTTATGAATGAGCTCTTGATCAATGCCGTATTTTATGTGTTTGCCGGGGTGACTGTTCTTTCAGCATTTATGGCCGTAACCCAAAACAATCCCGTTCGTTGTGTGTTGTTTCTTGTCCTTGCCTTTTTTGCCAGCTCCGTATTGTGGATATTAGCTGAAGCTGAATTCTTAGCCTTAATCCTGGTTCTGGTTTATGTTGGCGCCGTAATGACCCTGTTTTTATTTGTGGTCATGATGCTTAACATTGAAACAGAATCCGTTAAGCGTCATTTAATTCGTTATATGCCTTTTGGACTGATTGTGGTTGCTTTTTTGGCCGGATTACTTATGGTGGCTATCCCCTCAGATGCCTTTGAAGAAAAAGTGGAACAACAGCCGTCTCAACAGATAACACCTTCCGCAGAGATGGTTATGGACACGGCAGTAGGCATGGAAACGGTCAATAAAGAAAAAATTTCAAATACCGAGCAGCTTGGCTTGGTACTCTACACAGATTATGTGCTTGCCTTTGAATTGGCTGCCGTTATATTACTGGTTGCTATTATTTCTGCTATTACTCTTGCTCACCGCACAATATTGCGTTCAAAACGCCAGGATATTCTGAAGCAACTTATGACCAGGCCCGAGGACAGAATTGATTTAGTCAATCTGAAGCCAAAAGAATAATTGAGGAATTTTTTTAAATGATACCGATCAATCATTATCTAATTTTGGGAGCCATATTGTTTGGACTTGGGTTAGTAGGTATTATGCTCAACCGAAAAAACATCATATTGTTACTGGTATGCGCTGAGTTGATACTGTTGGCAGTCAATACAAATTTTATTGCTTTCTCTCATTACTACGGTGATAACGCGGGCGAAGTTTTTGTTTTCTTTATATTGACTGTGGCTGCTGCAGAAGCTGCCATTGGCTTGGCTATCGTGGTACTGTTATATAGAAATCGCGGTAACATTGATGTAGATAAAATGAATCATTTAAAAGGCTAATATCGTGAGTATATTTCAACTGAGTTTGATTATTGTGCTGACTCCTCTTGCAGGCTCTGTCATATCCGGCTTTTTGCGTAAGCAACTGGGGAAAGTCGGAGCACATAATATCACCATATTCGGCGTTGGTATTTCCTTGCTTTTGTCTGTTTATGTGGCTTATAGCATCCTGTCAGGAACCTCTGATCCTGTAAATACCGTCCTCTACACATGGGCTGACGGTGGTACATTGTTCCCCTTTGCTTTCCACATTGGCTTTTTGATTGATCCATTGAGTTCAATCATGATGGTGATCGTAACGTTTGTGTCTTTCCTTGTTCATATATACAGCATTGGTTATATGGCTGACGATGATGGCTATCAGCGTTTTTTCAGTTACATTTCCTTATTTACTTTTATGATGTTGATGCTGGTTACGGCAAATAATTTTCTTCAACTCTTTTTTGGCTGGGAAGGTGTTGGCCTGGTGTCTTATCTGCTGATTGGATTCTGGTATACCAAAGAATCGGCATTACAAGGCAGCCTTAAAGCATTTATTGTAAATCGTGTAGGTGATTTTGGTTTTGTCCTGGGTATTGCTTTGGTGTTTGCCTATACAGGTAGTCTTGATTATGAGACTGTATTCAGCAGTGCGAAATATTTGTCAAATGAAACCATTCAACTTTACCATGGTTATCACTGGTCCTTGTTGACTGTGATTTGTTTGCTGCTTTACGTAGGAGCCATGGGTAAATCGGCGCAAGTTCCTCTCCATGTTTGGTTGCCAGAGTCAATGGAAGGTCCTACACCTATTTCGGCCTTAATTCATGCTGCCACTATGGTAACGGCCGGTGTTTTTATGATCGCACGCATTTCACCCATGATTGAGTTTTCAACCACTGCATTGACCGTGGTATTGGTGATTGGGGCAACAGGCGCCTTGTTTACTGGGATCCTTGCTATAGTGATGAATGATATTAAGCGGGTGGTAGCTTATTCTACTCTATCGCAATTGGGTTATATGATGGTGGCTATGGGGGTTTCTGCCTACAGTGCAGGAATGTTTCATTTGCTGACACATGCCTGCTTTAAGGCTTTGCTCTTTCTCGCTGCCGGCTCTGTCATTATGGGGATGCATCATGAGCAGGACATGCGTAAGATGGGCGGGCTTTGGAACAAAATGCCGATCACTTATGTAACTTTCTTAATCGGTGGACTTGCGCTCTGTGCTATACCTCCTTTTGCTGGTTTTTACTCTAAAGATACCATCATTGAAGCGACCCATATTTCACAAATACCAGGCAGTGGATATGCTTATTTTTGTGTGGCTCTTGGTGCCATGGTCACGGCAATTTATACATTTAGGGCATTATTTATGACTTTCCATGGTGTGCCACGCATGGATAAGCACACGTATGATCATGTACAGGAATCACCTGCGGTAGTTTGGGGTCCCTTAGTGGCCCTCGCAATACCGTCGATCATTATTGGTTATATTCTTTATATGCCGATGCTATTTGACAAACCTACGTTATTGCAATCCTCATTATTTGTTTTGCCAGAGCATAATGTTCTCGGGGAATTATCTGAAGAAGTCGTATCGCCCTTTCGCTCAACGATAGACGCATTTACTTCTCCCACCTTCTGGCTGGTCATTGTAGGTATATTTCTGACATGGATTTCTTATATTGTGTTTCCCTCAATTCCTGATCGCATGGCCCGAAGTATTTCCTGGGTATATCGTATTTTATTGGATAAATATGGCTTTGATCGTTTTAATGATTTGGTCTTTGTTCGTGGGGCTCGAGCATGCGGAATGCTCTTCTACCGCTTAGGAGATCAAAAAATCATCGATGGACTGGCTGTTAATGGTAGTGGAAAATTGATTAGATGGTTTTCTGGCAGAGGAAGAACGGTACAAAGCGGTTATCTCTATCATTATGTGACGGTAATGGTTTTAGGTGTATTGGCTTTTCTGTCCTGGCTGATACTGGGCTGAAGATAAGGTGAGGATATGTACCATTTGCTCAATTTGTTAATTTGGTTACCGATACTTGGGGGAGTGTTTATCTTCCTCACAGGCGACGATAACAATCCCAACGTATCAAGGTATTTATCATTATTTACGGTGCTCCTGACCTTATTGTTGTGTATTCCTTTAGTCAGTGGCTTTGATGCCGATACTTTCAGCATGCAATATGTTGAGGAAATACCATGGATGCCCTCTCTAGGAATTAACTATAGTTTGGGTATTGATGGGCTATCCCTGCTGTTAATTGTACTAAGTGTTTTCACTAACCTTATCGTTATATTGGCGACCTGGGATAGCATTAAATTTCGTGTCGCACAGTACTTGGCCGCCTTTTTGATCATGCAAGGTTTGTTGGTGGGCGTTTTTTCTGCTATGGATGCGATTGTATTTTATATTTTTTGGGAAGCGACACTGATTCCAATGTATTTGATCATAGGTGTATGGGGCTCGGACAACCGTGTTTATGCTGCAATAAAATTCTTTTTATATACTTTTCTTGGTTCAGTGTTGATGCTGGTTTCTTTTTTATATATGGGCTATCTTGCCGGCTCATTTAAAATTGAAACTTTTTACGCTGTAAAACTAAGTATGACGGCGCAAACTTTAATTTTTATAGCCTTTTTTCTTGGGTTTGCCATTAAAATCCCCATGTTTCCTGTTCACACCTGGTTGCCAGATGCCCACACTGAAGCACCGGCAGGTGGGTCCATTGTGCTGGCTGCCGTTCTGCTTAAATTGGGAGCGTATGGGTTTATTCGCTTTGCTTTGCCCATTGTTCCTGACGCTTGCAGCCAATATGCCATAATTATTGTGGTTTTATCACTAATTGCCGTCGTTTATATTGGTCTTGTGGCTATTATTCAGCAAGACATGAAACGCCTGATTGCTTATTCTTCAATTTCACATATGGGATTTGTTACATTGGGTTGTTTTGCTATATATGCAATTGCCCATCAATCCGGTTTACGGAATGCAGGCTTGGTCTTAGAAGGGGCAATTGTGGTCATGATATCTCATGCTTTCGTATCCAGTGCAATGTTTGCAGGCGTAGGATATATTTATGACCGCATGCATTCGCGACAGATTAAGGATTTTGGAGGTGTCGTAAACACCATGCCTGTTTTTGCTTCTTTTCTGATGTTTTTTGCTATGGCTAATACAGGTCTACCTGGTACTTCAGGTTTTGTCGGCGAGTTTATGGTTATATTAGGCAGCATCAAAGCTGGTTTCTGGATTGCCTTTTGGGCAGCAACGACTTTGATTCTTGGCGCAGCTTATACCTTATGGCTTTATAAACGAGCTATTTTTGGTCCAATTAATAACAAAAAGGTAGCTGAACTTAAGGATATATCAGGATTTGAATTGAGTGCATACATTTTATTGGCTGCAATGGTGTTGCTCATGGGTGTTTATCCTAAGCCAATGCTACAGTATGTGCACCAAACCGTCAGCTATACGCTGGCTCAGGCAGATAAATCGAAATTATAGATTACAAGGTTGAAAGGTTGAATACATCATGACATCCATATTAGAAAATTTTCATATCGCGTTGCCAGAAATTATTATTCTTTCAACTGCTTGCCTGGCTCTATTAGGTGATTTATTTTTTCGTCAGCGCATCCAATCCATAGCATGGTACTGTGCATGTCTTGGATTGCTCATTTCCTCATTTTTTTGCTGGGCTTTTATTGGCGATTATAAACTGATAGCCTTTCATGGTCTTTTTGTAGGTGACGATATCGCCTATTTAATGAAGTTTTTTATCCTGGCGACCGCATTGCTCAGCTTTCTTTATTCAAGAATATATATAGTTGAAAGAAATATGCCTGCTGGGGATTACTATATTTTAGGTCTCTTTTCTACCTTAGGAATGTTAATTCTAGTTTCATCCCACTCTTTATTGACCGTCTATTTGGGACTTGAATTGTTATCATTGCCGATATATACAATGACTGCTATTAAACGCACAGACAGCGATGCCGCTGAAGCGGCAATGAAATATTTTATAATGGGTGCTATTGCCTCCGGGATGCTGCTATACGGTATGTCACTGATATATGGTGCTACAGGGAAACTTGACCTATTGGATATATCTCATGCCATTACAACAAATTGGGAAACGCAAAATGGAATGGTGTCCTTTGCCCTCGTGTTTATCGTCGCAGGCATTGGATTTAAGCTTGCGGCAATGCCATTTCATATGTGGGCACCTGATGTCTATCAGGGTGCCCCCACATCTGTTACTTTGTTTCTTAGTACCGCACCTAAAATTGCAGCCTTGGGCATGGCTTTCAGAGTATTGACATTTGGCTTAGGCAATATTGCTTTACAGTGGCAACAATTATTATTAGTCCTTGCCTTATTATCGACAGGTTTTGGCAATTTGTTGGCTATTTCTCAAACTAATATTAAACGACTTTTTGCTTATTCCGCCATTTCACATATTGGTTATACATTATTTGGTCTGGTTGCAGCCAGTGATGCGGGTTATGCAGCTTCTTTATACTATATTCTGATTTACTCTTTAATGTCTGCAGCTGCTTTTGGCTTGGTCGTTCTGATGTCAAGTCAGGGTATGGAAATAGAAAATATAAGTGATTTAAAAGGCTTAAATAAAAGAAATCCCTGGCTGGCATTTATGATGCTGATCATCATGTTTTCCATGGCTGGCGTACCACCGACCGTAGGGTTTTTTACTAAGTTGCTGGTATTAAAGGCCTTAGTGGACGTTCATTTGACCTGGGTTGCTACACTTGGTTTGATTTTTGCGGTAATAGGTGCTTTTTATTACTTGCGAATTGTAAAAGTAATGTATTTTGATGAACCAGAGATTAAAGAACCTGTTGTAATGTCAGGCTCATCTCAATGGATTTTTTCACTGAATTGTTTATCTCTGCTTTATTTTGGTATATTTCCCGGCGCACTAATCGCGGCTTGCATTAATGCATTTGCCAGTTAGTTATTGAGCTGGAGAGAATAAAAGAACCATCCATGATGGTCGCTGCAAGTTAAACTTCTGTCATTATTGGCTATAAACGGCAAAACTTTTATTAAATGGCTTGATATTTGCTGTATGCATGAGTATACTTCATTTCATTGATGCGGGGTGGAGCAGCCTGGTAGCTCGTCGGGCTCATAACCCGAAGGTCGTAGGTTCAAATCCTGCCCCCGCTACCAATTATAAAAACGAAAACCCCATTTATGGGGTTTTTTATTATGCTTAACTGGTAAAAGCGGGCAAATACGATATAAAAAACCCAAATTGTTTATAAAAGACTATGATTAAAGATAAATTAAAACAATTACTGGAACCTGTTATAGAAGATGCAGGTTATCAGTTATGGGGAATTGAATATTTAGCGCAGGGGAAACATTCGCTATTGCGAATTTATATTGATAAACCAGAAGGGATAGGTATTGATGATTGTGAACGCGTGAGTAAACAGGTTAGCTCACTTCTGGATGTTGAGGATCCAATATCTGGAAACTATAATTTGGAAGTTTCTTCACCAGGCATATCCAGGCCCTTGTTTTTTACATGGCAATACAAGAAATACATTGGGTCTGATGTTCAACTTAAATTGATCAAGCCATTAAAAAATAAAAGAAAAATAACCGGAACGATTGCTTCTGTATCTGATGACGCAGTGGTTCTGGAGATAGATCAGGAACAGCATGAAATTTTATTTTCCGCAATTGCGAAAGCAAATTTGACAGTCTAGAGAGGCAAGTGATGAGCAAAGAATTGTTATTGATTGCTGAGGCATTATCCAATGAAAGAGGTGTAAGCAAAGAAGTGGTATTAAATGCCATTCAATCTGCTTTGGAATCAGCAACACGTAAACTTTCTGGATTGGACATGGGAGTGAGGGTCAAATTGGATCCCCGCACCGGTGAATATGAAACATTTCGCTATTGGGATGTCGTTGAAGATGATTCGCTGGAGTCTCCCGATCGTGAAATGACTTTAGAACAAGCGAGGGAAAGAAACCCTTCCATCAACATCGGCGAACGCATTGAAGAGCCTGTTCCTTCAGTAGATTTTGGTCGTATTGAAGCTCAGACAGCCAGGCAGGTGATCATGCAAAAAGTGCGTGAAGCTGAACGTCAGTTGGTGATTGATCAATACCTTAAAAAGAAAGGTCAACTTGTTCATGGAACAGTAAAAAAAGTAACGCGCGATAATGTCATTATAGACTTAGGTAATAAAGCAGAAGCTTTTTTACCTCGTTCGGAAATGCTACCGCATGAAATGTTCAGGGCAAATGATCGAGTGCGTGCTTTATTGTATGATGTTGTCCAACAGGCCAGAGGGCCTCAGCTGTTTGTGAGTCGCACCTGCAATGAAATGCTGGTGGAGCTTTTCCGTATTGAAGTACCGGAAATTGGTGAGAATATTATTGAGGTCAAAGCTGCAGCCAGAGAGCCGGGCAGCAGAGCAAAAATTGCTGTTAAAACAAATGATGGACGAATTGATCCTGTTGGTGCTTGCGTAGGTATGCGAGGTGCACGAGTTCAAGCCGTATCCAGTGAGCTGGGTGGAGAGCGAGTTGATATCGTCTTATGGGATGATAATCCGGCTCAGTTAGTCATTAATGCTATGGCTCCTGCTGAAATTTCTTCCATTGTTGTAGATGAAGACACAAACACGATGGACTTAGCTGTCGAAAAAGAACAGCTATCACAAGCCATTGGACGAAATGGTCAAAACGTTAGACTGGCCAGTCAATTAACAGGTTGGACGTTGAATGTTATGACTATAGAGGAATTTGAAAATAAAAGTCAGGAAGAATCCAAAAAAATCATTCAACTATTTACTTCAACCTTGGACATTGATGAGGAAGTTGCTTCTTTATTGGTGGCAAATGGTTTTTCCTCTCTGGAAGAAGTAGCCTACGTGCCTAAGGAAGAGTTATTGGCTATTGAGGAATTTGATGAGGAAATCGTTGAGGAATTGCGAGATCGTGCTAATAATGCTCTATTGACAATGGCTCTTTCTTCTGGAAAGTCTGGTGAACCAGATGAGTCCTTGGTAAACATGGAAGGTATGACTGAAAGTTTGGCTCAAGAATTGGCCAGCAAGGGTATTATAACGATAGAAGATTTAGCAGAGCAATCCGTGGATGAGCTTTTGGATATTAAGGGCATGACGGAAGAAAAAGCAGGTACCCTGATCATGAAGGCAAGAGAGCCTTGGTTTAGCGAATAAAAAATAAGTTTTTATATCTTAAACCGATATTCCGTACCACGATATTAACAAAAAAAACACAGGTGCGGATGGTCGGCTTAATTATTTTTTATCCGAGATAATAACAAACTTTAGAGTCTGTTGACCTTTCCTTAGCTTGAGCTTTCAGGTAAAAGATAGTAGAAATGTCAACTGACCCTAATAAATCAAATACAAAGCGTGAATACGCTGTTTCATATATTGAATCGAATAAAATGCAGTTAATACTGCTGAAAGGGGAATTAAGATATGGCGGATGTGACGGTTAAACAATTAGCTCAAGTCGTTGGTATTCCGGTTGATCGCTTATTGAACCAGTTACAGGAAGCTGGATTGTCTTTTACCGATGATCAACAGACTGTGAATGAAGATCAGAAACGTATTTTACTCAATCATTTGAAAAGTAAATCCGTTAATGAGGAGCGAGCGACACCAGAGAGAATTACTATCAAACGCAAGAGTTTGTCGCAGGTGCCTATGGGGCATGACAAGCATGGTGGTAAAAAAATCAACATTGAAGTACGTAAGAAAAAAACCTATGTTAAACGAAGTGTGTTGGCAGAACCAACTGAGCCCGAAATTGAGAAAAAACCTCCTGTAGAGGAAGTGACTGCTGAGACCATGCCAGAGATGGCGACTCCGGAAAAAGAAGCGGAAATCAGCTTTCAACCCTCCGAAGAAATTACAAGAGAAACAGCTAAAGCGAGCGAAGAAGATATTCAACCTGCCGAAGCACCTGTAGAGTTGTCTGAGGAAGAAACAATAGCAGAGTCTGAAGAGCCTAAAGAATCAGAAAGTACGAAAGAGGAAGAAGCCATTTCAGCTGCGAAGGAAAAAGAGGAGTCTTTTTCAGAGCAAGATACTCTGATGGAAGCTGAGGAAAGGAAAACCAAGAATGAACATAAGGTGGAAAAGCACGGTAAAAAAAGACATGCTGAACATCAGGATAAAGTTGGTGAAAAGACTGAATTTAAAAAGGGTAAGAAAAAAGTAAAATATCAGCCTGATATTAATGATGAGGATGATGAGCGCTCATCACATCTGTACGGCAAGCGCGGTAAAGCCAAAAAAAGAAAAGTTATCGAGAAATCGGAGAAATATCGGGAAGCCGAGGAAGCATTAACACACGGTTTTGCTCTGCCTACTTCCCCCAAGGTCAGAGAGGTTTTAATTCCTGAAACCATTACGGTAGCAGAATTAGCTAAGCGTATGTCTGTAAAAGCCGCAGAAGTGATCAAAGCCATGATGAATCTTGGTGCTATGGCTACGATTAATCAGGTTATTGATCAGGATACAGCTGCCATTGTTGTAGAAGAAATGAAGCACAAGCCTAAACTTCTTAAAGAAGACTCATTGGAAGATTCATTGGATGAGCTTATCAGCAAGGGCAGCAAAAAGGAATCCAGGGCTCCTGTGGTTACAATTATGGGGCACGTAGATCATGGTAAAACCTCATTGTTGGATTATATTCGCCGTGCTAAGGTGGCAGCTGGCGAAGCTGGCGGCATTACCCAACATATTGGCGCTTATCATGTCAGTACGCCTAAAGGCGATGTCACCTTTTTAGATACTCCGGGACATGCCGCATTTACTGCCATGCGTTCTCGCGGTGCCCAAGCGACGGATATTGTTATTTTGATTGTAGCGGCTGATGATGGTGTTAAACCACAGACCATTGAGGCTATTCAGCATGCCAAAGCTGCAAAAGTTCCCATTATTGTAGCCATCAATAAAATGGATAAAGAGGATGCTGACCCTGACCGAGTAATGAATGAATTGTCTGCACATGAGGTTATTCCTGAGTCCTGGGGTGGGGAAAACATGTTTGTTAACATTTCCGCTAAAACCGGCAAAGGCATTGATGACCTTCTGGAAGCCATATTACTCCAGGCTGAGGTTCTGGAATTGACGGCGATGATGGATGGTGCAGCAAAAGGGGTCGTTATTGAATCGCGCCTTGACAAGGGACGCGGACCTGTCGCAACTGTCCTCGTTCAGAATGGAATACTTCATAAAGGAGATATTCTCCTTGCTGGCTTGCAGTATGGTCGAGTCAGGGCATTAATCGATGACAGTGGTGAATCCGTTGAAGCAGCCGGACCTTCAATACCTGTTGAAGTTCTAGGATTGTCTGCTGTTCCTCATGCCGGCGATGAAGCCATCGTTGTCCCTGATGAGAAAAGAGCTCGTGAAGTGGCTTTGTTTCGTCAAGGTAAATACCGTGACGTAAAACTTGCCAGGCGTCAAAAATCATCATTAGAAGGCATCTTTGAGAATATGGCAGCGGCTGAATCCAAAGTCCTGAATATTGTTCTCAAAGCCGATGTGCAAGGTTCAGTTGAAGCCATTACGGATGCTTTAATAAAACTCTCTACTGACGAAGTCAAGGTTGATATTATTTCCAGTGGTGTAGGTGGTATCACCGAGTCAGATGTTCATCTGGCTATGGCATCTCATGCCATTTTAGTCGGTTTTAATGTGCGTGCGGATACGGCAGCAAAACGTCTGGCTGAACAAGAGTCTGTCTCTTTACATTATTTCAGCGTCATCTATGATGTAGTGGATCAGATAAAAGCTGCGCTTTCTGGTATGCTGGCTCCTCAATTTAAGGAAGAAATTATAGGAATTGCCGAGGTACGCGATGTCTTTAGATCACCTAAGCTGGGTGCTATTGCCGGATGCATGGTCGTTGAGGGAGTAATTAAACGTAATAATCCCATTCGCGTATTGAGAAACAATGTGGTGATATATGAAGGGACTTTAGAATCATTGCGGCGCTTTAAAGATGATGTTCTGGAAGTGCGTCAGGGTATGGAGTGTGGGGTTGGCGTTAAGAATTATAATGACGTCAAGCCTGGTGATTTAATTGAAGTCTTTGAAACGATTGAAATAACACGTAATATATCATGAACCATTTTAAGCGAACTGATCGAGTAGCTGGTTTAATCCAACGAAAGCTGGCACAAATTATTCAACAAGAAGTGAAAGATCCGCGGTTATCCGGTTTTGTTACCGTTTCCGCTGTCAAAGTCTCCAGTGATCTTGGGCATGCAAAGGTGTATTTTACTGTTCTTAATGAAGACAAAGAACTGGCTACTTCGATTTTAAATTCTGCCGCAAGTTTCTTACGTACTGTACTGGCTCGTTCCATTAAATTAAGGACGGTGCCACAACTGCATTTTGTTTATGATGAGTCCATTGAATATGGAAAACGTTTAAGTCGTTTGATCGATGAGGCAAATGCACCTAATGACTCCAGTAATGAAGAAGATTAACGAGCAAAATTCTTTTAACGGGATTTTATTGGTTAATAAACCACAGGGAAAATCATCGAATGCGGTTTTGCAACAGGTTAAACGTCTCTTGGGTGCAAAAAAGGCTGGACATACCGGAAGCCTGGATCCTTTAGCGACGGGAATGCTGCCTATTTGTCTGGGAGAGGCCACTAAATTAAGTCAATATTTACTTGAATCGGATAAATGTTATCAAACAACGGGTCTTTTAGGCACTAAAACCGACTCTGCTGATGCCGCAGGAAAAATCATCAAAATGACTGAGAAATTTGTCATATCTAAAACGCAGATGTTGGCGGTTATCTCAGCTTTTCAAGGGGCAAGCCAGCAAATTCCCTCCATGTATTCCGCATTAAAGCATCAAGGCATACCTTTATATCGTTATGCCCGCCAAGGCATTGAGATCGAACGTAAACCAAGAGATATCATGATTCATGAGCTTCATTTAATGGATTTTGATGGTAAAACTTTTTCTCTTCTCGTTAAGTGCAGCAAGGGAACTTATATCCGTAACCTGGTGGAGGACATTGGAGAGCAATTGGAAGTTGGCGCACATGTCATATCGCTCCATCGACATTATACGAGCGGCTTCGAAGACCAGAAGATGTACACGCTTGATGAATTGAAAGACATGAGCCCTCAGGATATCAGGCAATTAATCTTGCCAATGGAAATGGCGGTTAGACATCTCCCCTCGATAGGTTTAAGCGCGCATGAGACCACTTCAATACGTCAAGGGAAAATATTGCATCAGCAAGGACGACACGAAAATATTAAAGGAACTGTTCGCCTTTATAATGATGAAAAATTTATCGGCTTAGGTGAGAAATCAAAAGAAACATTAAAAGCCAAACGATTATTTGTCGAAGAGGTTTAAAAGCAAACTCTGGGCCCGAGCACTTGCTTATGGACAAATAATTTGTATAGGACTTGTTTCATTTGATCTGAGTTGGTAAAATACCCCTTTTTGAAGACCCCTTAGCATATTTCAGGAGTACATATGTCGCTAAATAGCGAGCAAAAACAAGAAATCGTTAAAGAATTTCAACGGGCAGATAATGACACCGGCTCTCCGGAAGTTCAAATTTCATTAATGACAAATCGAATTAAGTATTTAACCGAACATTTTAAAGAACATAAAAAGGATTTTCATTCAAGACGTGGACTGCAGCAATTAGTGAACAAGCGTCGTAAGTTATTAAAATACATCAAGCGCAAAAACGAATCCCAATATCAGACACTCATTAAAAAATTGGGTTTGAGAGATTCCTATTGAGTTTAGCACGTCTTTTAATGAGACATCAGACAAAAGCAGAATATCAAAGTTAAAGGCGCAGATTTCTGCGCCTTTTTTTCATCTATTATCAGGGTGAGGTTAACAATGGCCAAAACAATAAAAGAAATTGCATTTGGAGAGCACCGTTTGGTTCTCGAAACTGGCGAAATTGCTCGTCAGGCAGATGGAGCAGTTATCGCTTCAATGAATGGTACGCAGGTTTTAGTTACCGTTGTAGGTAAAAAGGAAGTTGATCAAAACAGTGATTTTTTCCCCCTTACTGTCAATTACCAGGAAAAATTTTATGCTGCAGGTAAAATTCCTGGCGGCTTCAACAAGCGAGAAGGTCGCCCTAGTGAACATGAGACTTTAGTCTCTCGCTTAATTGACAGACCAATACGCCCCTTGTTTCCCAAAGGTTTTCATAATGAAGTTCAAATTGTAGCTACTGTATTATCGTTTAATCCCGAAGTGTCCGCGGATATTGTGGCCATGATTGGTGCTTCTGCAGCCTTGGCGATTTCAGGTCTTCCTTTTCAAGGACCGATTGGTGCAGCACGCGTTGGTTACAAAAATGGCATCTACATGTTGAATCCTGGCACAAAGGCGCTTGAAGATTCACAACTTAATTTGGTTGTAGCCGGCACAAAAGAGGCTATTTTAATGGTTGAATCTGAGGCTCTTGAATTAAGCGAAGATGTTATGCGAGGCGCTATTATTTATGGTCATGAAATGATGAAAAATGTCATTAAGGCCATAGAGGAGTTGGCAAAAGATACAGGAAAACCGGCATGGGACTGGCAGCCTTTTGAAATGGATTCGCAATTGGAAGCCCGGATTTCCGAGCTTACTTCAGAAGCGCTGGCCGAAGCCTACCAGATCAGGGATAAACAACAGCGGTATGAACGACTAAACGAAATACGTCGTAACATCATCGACACGTTAGTTCAGGAAAATGAAGATTTAAACCCTGATGTGATCCTCGACATCATCGCCTCACTTGAAAAACGTATCGTTCGCCAGCGAATACTTGATGGTGAGCCAAGAATAGATGGTCGCGATAAAAAAACCGTACGTCCAATTGCTATTCGTACCCGTCTGCTTGAACGTGCTCATGGTTCGGTCTTGTTTACAAGAGGTGAGACACAGGCGATTGTTGCAGCAACCCTTGGAAATGAACGAGATGCACAACTCCTTGATAATTTAGAAGGAGAAAATAAAGAACGCTTCATGTTGCATTATAATTTCCCTCCTTATTGCGTGGGTGAGACAGGCATGGTAGGTTCGCCAAAACGACGTGAAATAGGTCACGGACGTCTGGCCAAGCGGGCAATGGCGGGAGTTATGCCCTCGTCGGATAAATTTCCTTATGTACTGCGTGTGGTATCAGAAATAACAGAATCTAATGGTTCCAGTTCAATGGCTACGGTTTGTGGTACCAGTCTTGCCTTAATGGATGCTGGTGTTCCTATAAAAGCACCGGTTGCTGGCGTCGCTATGGGATTGATCAAGGAAGGTGAGCGATTTGCTATATTAACGGATATTCTCGGTGATGAAGATCATTTGGGAGATATGGATTTTAAAGTTGCTGGTACGGAAAAAGGCGTTACAGCCCTGCAAATGGATATAAAAATCACAGGCATTACGGAAGACATCATGAAACAGGCACTTGAGCAGGCTTTGGAAGGACGCTTGCATATTTTAGAAGTCATGAATAATGCCTTGCCGGAACACAGAGAAGAATTATCAAAGCATGCGCCCAGAATTACAACAATGAAAGTCTCTGAAGATAAAGTCCGTACGATCATTGGCAAAGGCGGGGCGACAATTAAAGGACTGATTGAAAGCACGGGTGTGTCTATTGATATCGATGATAGTGGCATCGTACAGTTGTTTTCTCCAGATGCGGAAGCCTTGGAAGAAGCGCAAAAGCAAATCAAAGCGTTGGTTGCTGAAGTAGAAGTCGGACAGACCTATCGTGGAAAGATTACAAAAATCGTTGATTTTGGTGCTTTTGTTAATTTATTGCCAGGTAAAGATGGCTTGCTTCATATTTCTCAAATTTGTGCAGATCGTTCACAAAAGGTTGATTCGGTGTTAAGCGAAGGCCAGGAAATCGAAGTGTACGTCGCCGGAGTGGATAAGCAGGGACGAGTCAAATTGGAGTGGAAAGATAAACCACAATCCGCGACAAAAACTGAAGTTGAAAAAGAAGAACAGCATAATGAATCAACAATTCAGACTTCCGATGATTTGGATGGATAATTCTTATTAAATCACGAAGCAGCTTCGTCTTTTTACATTCTTGGACGCATTTTATTCAAGTGCCTGTTTACTTCACGTAAACTTGCACTTTAACCCCCCAAAAAAATGCGCTCAAGTCTGCCAAAATGTTGTGCTGCAAGGTGACTCATCATCTGCTTCAAGATGCAATGTTTAGACCGTGTGTCATAAGACTGATTGGCTGCAAAGGCTGACTGATATTTGCTTAAACTTCGAAAACCTCGGTACAATACAGCTTAACGAATTAAATTTAAAAACTCACTTCGGCTGGGGGGATTATTTTTCATTTCTCCTAACATCACAGAAGTCGTCATGATTGAATTTTGTTTTTCCACACCGCGCATCATCATACATAGATGTTTGGCTTCAATGACGACAGCGACCCCTCGTGCACCGGTGATGGATTCAATGCATTCGGCTATTTCCGCCGTAAGTCGTTCCTGAATCTGTAGACGACGCGCAAAATAGTCTACAATGCGTGCTAGTTTTGACAGACCTATGACTTTTCCATTTGGCAAATAACCAATGTGACATTTGCCTAAAAACGGTAATAAGTGATGCTCGCACATAGAATACATTTCAATATCTTTGACAATCACCATCTCACTCATGTCGGATTCAAACAAGGCGTTGTTGATGATTTCCTTGAGACTTTCGGAATAACCCTTGGTTAAATATTTCAATGCATTAGCAGCGCGCTCAGGTGTATCACGTAAACCTTCACGAGCAGGATCCTCACCTATTTCCTCAATAATTTTTCTATAATACTCTTGCATATCTGGCTTTTTCCTAGCCAGGAGGCCAAGTCATCTGACGGCCTCCCAGTAAATGTAAGTGAATATGGTAAACTTCCTGTCCGCCACCTGAATTCACGTTAAACACCAATCGATACCCTTTATCACTAAATCCCAATTCTCTGGCTGCTTTTTTAGCCGTCAAAATCATTCGACCCAAAAGTTGTTCATGCTTACTGTCTGTATCATTGATTGTCTCAATATGTTGTTTGGGGATAATCAGCAAGTGGGTTGGGGCTTGAGGTTTAATATCGTGAAAAACCACCAGTTCAGCGTCTTCAAACACTTTTTCTGCCTCTACATCACCTGAAGCAATTTTGCAAAACAAACAATTCATGATCATCCTGATTCCTTTTAAACATATTTCATTATACCTTTTGTGAGCAGGAATGTCAGCTTCTGAAAGGCTTAAATGGTTATAGATTACTCATTTCAAACCTTTGTTCGCCATGGATGTCGAGTGAGAATGACAGGAAGTTTTGGTGCTTTAAAATGAGCAGAGTTTAATCGTATCCTTGCCAAAATCCATTTTTTGCCTTTTAGAATAAAATTGATCATAATACCGCCTTTCTTTTATTAAAGAGGATAATATGAGCTTAATGAAGATCAGCACCGGACGAGATGTGCCTAGTGAATTTAATGTGATTATTGAAATACCGATGAACGGCGCACCGGTTAAGTATGAAGTGGATAAAGAAAGCGGCGCGTTGTTTGTCGATCGTTTTATGGCAACGGCCATGTTTTATCCGGTAAATTATGGCTATATTCCTAACACTTTAGCTGAAGACGGTGATCCGGTGGATGTGCTTGTCATTACTCCAGTCCCTTTAAACAGTGGTGTGGTGATTCCCTGTCGTACGGTAGGAATGCTGAAAATGACCGATGAAGCCGGAGCTGATGCCAAACTTCTAGCCGTTCCAATTGATAAGCTTTCCAAATCCTATCAGTCCATTGAAACCTATAAAGACGTCTCTCAACATCTGTTATTGTCTTTGGAGCATTTTTTTAAACACTATAAAGACTTGGAAGAAGGCAAATGGGTGAGAGTTGATGGCTGGGAAGGACCTGAAGCGGCAAAGCTGGAAATTATTTCCAGTGTTGAACGTTATCAAAAACAACATGCAAGCTCATAACCTTTTTATTTTTTGATGTCCGTAAAATAATGAACAAAGAGATCTTAAGATCTCTTTGTTCAACTGGACTTTTCTATTACATGATCACTTCTTTTTGATGGTTATTACTTGCTTCGTTAGCTATTGAAACTTCTTTTGAGTAACCATATACGCTGCTTGAAATTTCTTTTAAAAGCGTGAGAAGTCTAACATGCAATTCTTAATAAAATAGAATTGCTCAAAATGGCAAAAAAACACCTCTGCTTTGTGTTTGAATTAACCTCCTGTTTTTTCTGACATGCACAATCAAAGTTGTAATCTCACATATTTTTAGCAAAATGATAAAAAATTGACAAAATCATGATTGAATGGTTAATATTTTCTTAAGGAAGCTGTGTTATCTTGTAGAGAATGTAAGGTTGATGAGGAGCAAAAAATGAGTAGTACGAATCAAATGCTGAGTGCTATGTCTGCTTTGTCTCGATCTGACTCATCCAGGTCTTTATCTGAAAAAGGGAAAAACACAGAGGCAGTGAATGAGGAAGCTCCACAATTAAAACACCAGCCTCCTGAAATGAAGAATGTGCTTGAGAATTGCCTCACCATGGAAGGAAAAGAATTTACACCCATGGATTGAATTTTAAATCTTCTTTGCTATCTTATCTTGCATAATGGTCGTTGCTCGATATACTTTTATTATATAATCCGTAAAAAAATAAATAGTAATTGAGGTGGCAATGGCTGATACATTTGAACAAACTACCCATTGGCGCGACTCAGCTCGCAGTGCCCGTTTTTTTATGGTTGATGCCCGGGCTGCTTTTCCCATTTTCATTTTTTTAATGCATATTCGTATCTGGACGGCTCTTTTGGTCTTGGTTTCTGCTGTTATTTTTGGCATCATTGAGCATTATGGGTTTACCGTTCCCGTATTTTTACGTTGGATACGCAGTTTTCTGGGTGGCCGTCTTAAATCATCCCAACCTTGGTGGCGACAATGAGTAATGATATTCAAAAAAGCATGGCGCTTATATCGGCTGCTTTAAACGCCAAGTTTTATTTAAATGATCGCTTTGTCAGCTACGAAGAAGTTTTCTCGGATACGGGTTTATTACCTGCCATTACAAAACGTGCTGATCAGTTGTGTTCTTTATGCTTGGGCTATGGCTTGGGGGCAACTTTTGATGAAGCGGAGGACGCCTTGTTGGGCACACGAGTAGTTTTTGATGATGTGACTCCAAATGTCTTGCGTCTTTTATGTTTTACAGATGTCATCAATGAACTAATACAGGGCGGACCGAGTCGAGATTATACCCCCCTGGATGAGTTGATGTATGATTAAGGACTGCTGAAATATTATCTGTCTCAATCTTCTAAAAAATACTGTGCTGCGTAACATGAGCTAATCATACATACTGTACTTCGATAAAAATTAACAGAGCCGTCACAGCACAGAAGCTAGTACCTCATCCTGTAAATATTCTGATCGCTATCCAATGCTATTGGTGCCTCAACTGCGTTGCTCGTTAATTGAATATGCTCAATATTCGCCTTCCTCGCGCCTTGTCATTGTCAGTCGCCAATATCGCCTAGCCTAACGATAAGAATATTTACAGGATGAGGTACTAGAGTAAAGGGCGATCCTGTGCTGTGATTTTTTCAGAAGATGGTGTCAGGCCTTCTTCTTTTAACCTAAGCATTTGGTTTTGGTGGGCGGATATTAATTTTAAAGATGAATCTATTTGTTTTTGCAGTCTTTTTATATTTTTTTCAACTAAGCTTTTTTTTTCAAGCTGTTCTTTCTCTTCCGGTAAGGAATTCATAAAAAATGGATTGTTTTTAATTTCTTTTAAGATAATGACGGATACATCTTTGGATTGATGTTTCAGGATATAGCGTAAAAACTGGTTGAAATAGCTCAAAATTCTTTCCATATCATGGCTGTTACGAATTTGCTCGGCATCGGGTAATTTAGCTGATTTATCCGAGCTGGAAAAAAATAGGCTGGAGCGTTTTTTGACGGTTTTATCTTCATTGAGCTTGATAAGCTGTAATAACGTCTCCTTTAAATGCGATGTGAGTTCATCTTCAAGTGCCTTTTCGCTTAACATGCTTGTTTTATAAGCTAATACGTAAGCTTGTTTTTTGAAAAAATGAGTCAATAATGAAAATTTGTCGGGGTACTCCAAAGTAAAATGACTGACAATGGAATAAAAATCCTTGACCAAACTGTGTTCTACTATATGTTCACAAAATTTTTCCGGCGGTATTTCATCAACCAGTGAATCACTCACGCGGCGTAAAAAATCCTGATAAGCTATTTGAGCCGGCGTCAATTGAACAGCTGTTTTCTTATATATTTTGTTGATGGCGTTGAACAAATAAGCCTTGGCTACCGCACTTGAGGATAAAGAGCCATATTTTGCTTCCTTGTCAAATTGCTCTGCTTGAACAAGCTCTTCAAGAACCGGTTGTAATACAAGGTATAGCTTTTTTATAACTTGCGCAGTTGGCGGGATGAATTCTTCTAATGTTATCTCAGGCAATTTCAGGCTCGTCGCTATAGGACCCATTTCTACAATATAAGGAGACTTGGTGTCGAAAGGTCTCGAGACACCTTCTATTTTATGTTCTTTTAACGCAAAAAGATATTCATTTAAGGTCCAAATTGATGCGTTCATAAACAACTCCTTTTGTCTATCTTATTTGACAGTATAGATATATATGTTATAAAAATAAACGTATTGATTTTAAAATTATCAACTTGTTGATTTGACGGCAGGAAATAAGAGAAATTTTTTACGGCAGGATGTATCGATTGCTTGCTTTAGCCATATTTTTTCTGATAAAGATATATTAAAAAACTAGAGCGAATATATTGTACAGACTGTCTATACTTTAAAATGTAAAGAAAGCGCAATGTTTAATGATGTTAATGTTATCTTAATCATTGTTCTGGTAATCTGGGTTTATAGAATTTTTAGGAGTTAATACATGAAAGGTAATTTACCAGATGAAAGTGAGAAAAAAACTGATCTGGCCTCAAATCGTAGCAGTTTCTTCGGAGATTTTAAAAGTAGACTGGAAGACGTAAAGTCAGGACATTCTGTTAAAGAATATGTACAAAATAAGGTAATTCCAGGGCTTCAGTCAGCTGAAAAAGACATCGAAAAAATTATAGGCGCACAATTGAAATCCCCGATGGGAGGCGCATCTAAAGCTAATGAGGATGGGGCTGGACAAATTAAGAAAGGCATCGAAGATCTTGGTAATATCCTTGAAAATGTCTTTACAAGAAAACATACTCATACCTCATAAATTCATATAATTTCACATTGCAAATGCAGGGTTATTAGCAAATGCTGTTATACTTGCTATATCCGTGTTAGCTTCCAAAGATTTTGATAAATGAAAGACGATCTTTCCCAAGAACAAATTGATGAAATTCTTAAAGTCCTGGATGATATATTGGAGGAAGGTCCCTGGGATAAGTCCACTTTTTTGCGTGTTATCGGTAAAAATATTACTAAGATACGTGAAGATTTTGTCCATCATATCGAGAGTAAACAGCAAGGTAAGGCTAAAAAAATGACAAATCTGGCTGATCGTATGGCATTAAGAAGTGGTCAGCAGGAAATCTACATTTTACTGTATTCATCCGAGGGGGGAAAATTACAAAGCTGGGAGCGCATTATTGCCAATTTGCCTCTACATACCACCTCACGTCCTATCTATGCTAATGAAGAAGATGTTAAGGCGGCGATTCGCTCCAAAACCAATAAAATCAATGAAGCGTATGTAGCTGTTTTTGTGAGTCAATCAGATTTATTATCTGTTCCTGAAGATAAAATACCTGTCGATAAGCTGGGTAAAAAACTACTTACCTTGAAAGATAAAACGCTGAATCTGAATAATATACGCTATTTTAAGCATCAATCAGGCATTTATCGTTATTCAGGTGGGCGTTTGATTAAATCCTCAAAGGAAAATTCTTCCGACTAGGATTTTACAAGATAAGTTTTTTTTAAGGATCGAATTGCGCAAAATATCGCAAAATCAGCTATATTAGGTATATACTTAAAAGAAAACAATCTTAGATTTTTTATTAAATGGCACAGCAACAAGGTCAACAACAAGGCGGTGGTGACAATTCAATGGCGCCCATATGGATTACGGTGCTGCTTTTTCTTACCGTGTATATCATCTGGCGTGAGGGTCATCAGTACATTGTCTCAGCCATCTTTTATATTAATGTATTACAGGCTAAGCTGATCAATTTCATTCTCGGTAATCAGCAGTTGAGCAATGAAATTTTTTACATGCAAACTGCCGATCCTGCAACGGTAGACTGGAATACGCTTGTGGAATACACACGTAGTGTCGGCGATTTCGTACGCTATCCCGTTGTTGTTGCCTTGGTGGTTCTTGCCGTTTATCTCTATAAGTCGAATATAGTTTTAAAATATCGAAAAACACATAGCATGAAAACATTGCGCGCTCAGGAGCAATATAATTGGCCAGCAATTATGCCTATTGTCAAAGAAGATCTGGTCAATCAGGATGTTGATAAAGGTCCCTGGGCAATGGCGATGACACCTTTGGAATTTGCGCGCAAATATAATTTATTAAGAAAAGATGATGTTTTGCTTGATAAAGCTGTACCTGGTCAGGAAATGACGGCAGGTATAAGACGGGGTGATGCCAAACGCGTTTTTACCCTTCAGCTCGGGCCTTACTGGGACGGATTTGAGCGCTGCTCCCCCCAGGCTTATGCTCTGGCAGGGGTATTTATGGCGCGCATCAATCGTGACCGTAATGCAGCACATCAAATCATGGAGACCATTGATAAAACGTATGCTCAAGGGAAACCGGATTTTAGTGTGGCAAGACCCATCGTCAGAAAATATCAAAACAGTGAACTGGTGCAGGAGATTGTGACTCGGCATGCCTATTTACTGACTGTGTTGGCTTCATTACTGGAAGCGGCAAGAAATGATGGGGTAGTGCCGAGTTCGGAATTTTTATGGTTAAAACCCATTGATCGACGATTATGGTATATGCTTAATTGTGTGGGAAGGCAAACTCCCTATTCGGAGGTTGCAGGACCATTTGCTCATTGGAAAGCTGAAAAGGAAATGGGGCGACGCTCCTTAGTCCCCATGATTGATGAAGCCATAAAAGCTCTGGAAATTGCAGTTAAGGAAGTTAAACTGACACCTCGTGAAATGCAGGAGTTAGAACCATGATGCGCGGTATAGATTCTCGTCATGAACTGGATCCAACCCAGCTGCTAAGGGATACCAGAACCCTTGGCCAACGTATGGCTGATTTCTTTAAAGATCCAACCAATATTTCCATCGTGTTGATAACGATGGCCGCTGTCTCCTATTATTTATCGGAAGCTGCCACCTTAATGCTGATTGCAGGCGTTTGTTTTTTTCTTTATACCTATACGCGCAAACAGACCTTACCCTTTCGACTGCCCAAAATATCCCGGGCGAAGGATTATAATGATTTGAAGCCTGGTATTAAAACGCCGAACACTGCTCGTGGAATAGCCTTTTTTGGCAACGATCAAAAAACCAATGAAGAACTATGGTTTGGAAATGACGATTTAAGAACCCATGCCTTGATTTTTGGCTCAACCGGTAGTGGTAAAACGGAGGCATTGGTATCACTGGCATATAATTCACTGGTTCAGGGTAGTGGATTTATTTACGTGGATGGAAAAGGTGACAACACCTTGTATGCCAAGGTATTTTCAATGGTTCGCAGCATGGGGCGGGAAGATGATTTATTGCTGATCAACTTTATGACAGGTGCCCGTGATATTGTGGGACCTCAGGAAAAAAGACTATCGAATACCCTCAATCCCTTCTGTCAGGGCTCCTCCAGTATGTTGACTCAATTGGTGGTCAGTCTCATGGGTTCTTCCAGTCAGTCTTCTGATGGTGACATGTGGAAGGGAAGAGCCATTGCCTTCGTGGAAGCTTTAATGCGTCTGTTGGTGTATATGCGCGATGAAGGTGCGATACTTCTTGATGCGAATACCATCCGTAACTATTTTGACTTATATCGTCTCGAGACCATTGTGGTGGATAAGCTTTTTCCACGTGATGATCAGGAAAGCATTAACATAGAAAATATTCCCAAGCTCGTGACCGACCCTTTACGAAATTATCTTAATACTCTGCCGGGTTATAACAAGGAAAAAAAAGGAAAACAGGTTTCACAAGTCTTGGAACAGCATGGTTTCATCACCATGCAGCTTGTGCGCAGTTTTTCATCTTTGGCTGATACTTACGGCCATATTATTCGTACGAACCTCGCTGAAGTTGATTTCAAGGATGTGGTTTTAAATCGAAGAATTCTGGTGGTTCTGCTTCCTGCATTGGAAAAATCACCGGATGAATTGGCTAACCTTGGCAAGGTCATTGTTTCTTCTTTAAAAGCCATGATGGCTGCGGGTCTTGGTGAAGAGGTAGAAGGTGACTATCGTGATGTGATAGAACGAAAGCCCACGAACTCACCTACCCCCTATATTTGCATACTGGATGAGTATGGGTATTATGCCGTACAGGGGTTTGCTGTGGTTCCTGCACAGGCACGTTCACTTGGATTTTCTGCTATTTTTGCTGGACAAGATTTACCTGCTTTTCAGAAAGCCTCCAAAGAAGAAGCAGCATCTATTGGAGCAAACACCAATATTAAGATTTGTATGAAACTGGAAGATCCTTCCGAAACCTGGGATTTCTTTACAAAGACCGCAGGCGAGGCCTATGTCACGAAAGTGGATTCTTTTCAAACCAAAGAAACCAGTATGTCAAACAGCTATCTTGATACCAAAAGCTCTTCTTTCGAAAAAAGAGCACGTATTGATCTGCTTGATCTGAAAGAACAGACAGAGGGTGAAGCACATATTTTCTTTAAATCCCAGATTGTTCGTGCCCGCATGTTTTATGCTAACCCACAGCCTGTCAAGCGTTTGAAAATTAATCAATTTTTAAAAGTGGAAGCGCCTCCAGATGATTATCTGATAAAGTTACAAAAACAACTTACTGACTTCCAGAAAATTTTAGACAGTGGTGATTTGTCAATTGACAAGGTGATTGAAAGTGAAGAAATCACCCTTATTACCAAAGCATTAAAGGAAACCACTGCTACCGAACCCATTGAAAGAGGCGTTTCAGCTCTTTTGGCCTTCCATGGCTATTCTGAGCCAGAACCTGTAGAGGAACTGGTTGAGGAAGAAAGTGAAGACACCTTAACAATATTCAGTCGTCTGAAGAGAAGTGAAAAATCTTTACCGATATTGGCCAGTGATAAGGAACAGTTCGCGCAGTCCATATTACCTATTAATGAAACCCGTAACCAGATCATGTCCATTGAGCGGTTGGCCGGAGCCAAAGATAAATATGCAGGAACGGTTGCTAATGAATTGATTAAAGACTTTCAAATGGCCACCAGTTATCCTCCTGAAGAACGGGATGAAATTGAAGTCTCAGAATTAACGGATATGGTTGCGAGTTTAACTGCAAAAATTAAGGATGAAAGCGAAAAGTCTGGCGAGAGTGGCGAAGATCTCCTTTAGTAAATTCCGCTGATACTGGTCTTCGCCCGGCACAGAACCTAAAATTTCTTGTATTTTTCATAAAAGCCCAGTTAGTTACATCCTTTACATGTTTTTTGCATTTTATGTCGATTTTTTTTTGCATCTTTTCCATCTTCTTAGGTTATAGTTGAAGCCTAGAAGTAAATGATGTCAGAAGCTGTATGAGAGTGACTCAAAAATAGTTGCGCAGCATGAGTCAAAAACAAATGTTTTTATAAAACGAGCAAAAATTTGCTTATTGGCTTCTTTCAGACAAGTATGGGCTACTTTAGCATCTGAGCACAACCAACCAGAGAGAGTAACGAATTACCGGGCTTGTGATACTTCGATTTACCGTTTTGAATTTTACAAGAATAATTTAATTTGACTTTATAACAAGAGACTTGTAACGTGATGATTTGAATATTTTTATTTGTTATAAATCAAAATAATAAAAATTATTTTTTCTTTGGGGAAATAAGTGAAATTTGCAGATGCAAGCTTATTGCGCCTTTGGCTTGGTATATTAATCATTTTACCTGGCTTAACTGCTTGTCACAAAAAGAATAAGGTATCGTATGAGCCGGGTGTATTACCTTGTAAAGTGTATGGCGCATCGGATGAAGCCATCATTAAGATGCAGGCTAGCCTGAATAAATCAGGAGTCAGGGTAATTACAATCGGGCAAAATTATCTTATAAGCATCCCCTCGGTTATGTTGTTTGCTGACCAAAGCCCCCGATTGCGGTGGGCCTCTTATGCTTTGTTGAACAATGTAGCCTGTTACCTTAAACAGTTTCGGAAGGTAGCGATTACAATTACGGGTTACAGCAGCAAATGTGTGTCATATCAGCGCGAAAGAGCATTGACTCTGGCACGTACTAGAGCTGTAGGAGATTATTTGTGGTCGCAAGACATTAACAGTCGGTTTATCTTTACCCAGGGATTAGGAAGTGATAAACCTTTGATGAGTTATTCAGCAGGCGGGGATGCTTCTCCAAATTCAAGGATTGAAATTACTTTTAGAAGAGCGATTGTCTGATGAGGGTTGAATGAGCAGATATTCTTGGAGCATAATTAAACAATCAAAGTTTTTTTATATTCAGTCTTTTCGAAGGGCTGGAATCTTTTTGTTCATTTCACTGGTTTTGAATACAATCTTTAGTCTGGCTATTTATTTTGCATATACTAATCAACCGGAAAGAGATTTTTATGCATCGAATGGCATTACAGCTCCTATTAAATTAAAACCCATGTTGACGCCAAATTATTCTTCTGAGGCAATGTTGGCACCTGACCCAGTGAATACTGAAGATGTCAGGAAGGTTATACCACAGTAATAGAGGCTTATAATGGCAGAAGACGCCTTAGTAACAGTAGCATTGAGAAATAAATTTTATAAAGACAGTCAACGAAAGATCATGTTGGCTCTTTTGGTGTCCATTGTTGTAAATTTTATTATGGGTGTATTATTGATCTATATTATTACACACCCTCCTCAACCTAAATATTTTGCTACTAGCATTAATGGTCGTATTACTCCTCTTTACCCATTAAACGAGCCTAACCAATCGGATTCAGCCGTTTTGCAATGGGCAAATCAGGCCGCTATTGCAGCGTTTAGCTATAATTTCGTGAATTACCGAGATGAGTTGCAAGCTGCCTCGGGATTTTTTACCCCCAATGGATGGCAACAATTTTTGAATGCATTACAGCAATCCAACAATCTCGATGCCGTGAAGGCTAAAAAATTGGTTGTTTCTGCTGTTGCCACGCGTGCTCCGATTATTCTGGAAAAGGGAGTATTGAATGGACGCTATTCCTGGAGGGTGCAAATGCCAATATTGGTGACATATCAAAGTGCAAGTGAGTTTACACAGCAGAATAATGTTGTCACGATGTTAATAACCCGTGTTTCAACATTAAACTCCCCAAGAGGAATAGGAATATCTCAATTTGTGGTCGGGCCCGCCAGCGGTGGAATAAGCTAATGAAAAAAAAATTGATAATAATAAAAATAATCTTAATCTGTTTGCTTTTTTTCAATGTAAGTATAATGCACGCTGCTGAGCAGGCGGATTCTGCTCAGCAGGCTTTGGAACAGCTTCGCTTATTACAAAAAAGATTGTCTCAGGATGCCGGGCAAAACGCTCAGCCACCACAGGCTGAACAACAGCAGGGAGCCGCGCCTGCTCCTGCGCAGCCAGCTCCGCAGACCCAGCAAAATGAAACAGAGACAGTATCACCTGATGCGGAAAAAATTATCGAGAATAAAGCCTTCAAGGACATGGCGCGCCAGTTATTTCCTTTATCTCCGAGTCAGTTACTACAACTGAAGCAACTGTATCATTCCAATGAATTTGCAAAGGCTTCCTCGGCAGGTACCCCACCTAAACCGACAGCAACATCACAATTTGTAAATTTATCTCCTGGCTCTACTCCCCCGGCTATTCGTTTGGCACAGGGGTTTGTTTCATCTCTTGTTTTTCTGGATTCCACAGGGGCTCCCTGGCCAATCAGTGCATATGATTTGGGTGATCCTTCTTCATTTAATATTCAATGGGATAAAACCAGCAATACCTTAATGATTCAGGCGCTAAAGCTATATACTTACGGTAATTTGGCCGTTCGGTTGCGAGGATTAAATACACCGGTTATGCTGACTTTGATTCCTGGTCAAAAAGCAGTCGATTATCGTGTAGATTTACGCATTCAAGGACTCGGACCAAATGCAAAGTCCCTGCCCACAGAAGAAGGTATTCCACCAGCGGCCAGTGATATCTTGTTGCATGTTCTTGATGGTGTGCCCCCGCCAAACAGTCAACGCTTGACGGTTAGTGGTGGTGATGCCAGGGCATGGACGGTCAATGACAAAATGTATGTGCGAACCAATCTTACCATTTTATCTCCAGGTTGGATTGCCAGTATGACAAGTGCTGATGGCATGCATGCCTATGAAATGCATAAATCTCCCGTATTATTGGTTTCCTGGCATGGTAAAGTCATGCAACTCAAGGTAGAAGGGTTATAGTATATGGCAAGTAGAAGGGAAAATTTAAAATCATTGTTTACCAACAGCCGCACGCGAATCATTATTTTATTTACCGCCGTGTTATTGATTATTACTGTTGCTATCGGCATTATCCGATTACAAAGAACGGAAAGACCAGGACCTGCTGCAACGGCTGAAGTGACCACGACGCCAGCGGGTATTCGATCTATACCTGGAGCTCTTGACCCGACGGTTCAATATGCAAAATTACAGGAGCAGCAAAATATTGCTCAGGCTCAACTGGCAGAAAAGACCGGCGGAAGTGCAGTACCTACTATCATTCGAACTCAAGCCATAGGAGAAGGTGTTGGCGCTATAGGAGCGCAAGATGGTAAAGGAGGGGTTGGTTTTGAAACCTTGGCACGAGAATCTGAAGCTGGTGCACAAAAAAGTCTTTGGATTCAGGATTTACAACAGAACAACTGCGATAAACAAACCATGACCCGAGTAGTTAATGAGGGAGCACAACTCAGTGATCTCAAACAGGCTTGTACCTGCACACAGCTTAAGGATAATGGTTACGCTTTGCAGGACTTGCAGGAAGTCTGCTCTTGCAAAGAACTTAAAGCAGCCGGTTTTAATGCCAGGCAATTGAAAGACGCTGGATATACTGCAGGTCGTTTAAGGTTATGCGGTTTTGATGCTTGTGAACTGCGCAATGCGGGATTTACAGCCCAGCAACTAAAAGATGGCGGTTTTACAGATGGTGAATTAAGGGGAGCCGGCTATCCTCAAAATGAAATTGATGCCGCCAGCGGTTTACCTGAAGGCATCACAGCAGCGGACATACGAAATGCGGGTTGTAGTGCCAATGCCTTAAGAAGACTGCGCCAAGCGGGGGTCAGTGCTGCTGCCATACGGCGTATCAGTGGTTGTTCTGCTGCGCAATTAAAGGCTGCTGGTTATACGGCAAAAGATCTTGCTGATGCTGGATTTAGCGCTGCCGATTTAAGAAAAGCAGGTTTTACACCCAGTGAATTAAAGGCGGCGGGCTTTTCAGCCAGAGATTTGCTCAATGCTGGTTTTACGCCAGATGAACTGGCTGATGCCGGCTATACTCCGGCAGAAATCAGAGCCGCAGAATCGGAGTTACCTCCCGGAATAACATCAGCAGATATTAAAAATGCGGGCTGTGATGTGGATGCCTTAAGAAAGGAAAGACTGGCAGGAGTAAGTGCAAAGCTTATAAGACAATATGCGGGTTGTAGCGCAAAAGCTTTAAAAGCTGCAGGATTTACTGATGGTGATCTGGCCAATGCAGGCTTTACCCCTGAACAGATTAAGGCCGCCGGACCCGTATCGGATAGTGCGATACGCGCTGCCGGCTGCGATGTCGACAAATTAAGACAATTACGTGAGGAAGGCGTTTCTGCAAAACGTATTCGGGAGCTAAACGGTTGTACCGCCGAAGCTTTAAAAGCCGCCGGCTATGGTCCTCAATCTCTAGCGGATGCCGGTTTTACTCCCCAGCAACTTTTGGATGCCGGTTTTACTCCGAATCAATTGAGAGAGGCGGGATTAAAACCCTCGGGTGTGCTTGCAGAAGGTCGCCAGCAGGATTGCAGCGTTGAATCATTGCGTAAGGCGAGAGAAGCTGGCATTTCAGCTTTAACGATAAAACAAACATTGGGTTGCTCTGCAAAGGCATTGAAGGATGCCGGCTATACGGCAAAAGAATTAAAGGATGCGGGGTTTACTGCTGCAGAACTTAAAAACGCCGGCTTTACTGCCAGTCAGCTGAAAAATGCCGGTTTTACTCCGAAAGAATTGGCGGATGCTGGATTTACAGCTCAGGAATTAAAAGATGCTGGTTTTACAGCAGCAGAATTGAAAAATGCCGGCTTCAGTGCAAAAGCATTAAAAGATGCAGGATTTACTGCTGCCCAACTTAAAGCGGCTGGTTTTAGTGCAAAAGATTTAAAAGATGCTGGTTTTACAGCGGCTCAACTTAAGGCAGCCGGTTTTAGTGCAGAGGATTTAAAAGATGCAGGATTTACTGCGCAGCAATTGAAAAATGCCGGTTTTTCTGCAGGAGACCTGCGAAATGCTGGCTTTACAGCAGCACAATTGAAAGATGCGGGATTCAGCGATTCTGAACTAAGAGATGCTGGATTTACTTTACCAGGCACAGAAGTTGCTGGATTGGAAGGCGTACAACAACCTGGTCAGCCCTCGGCATTAACAGCTGTCCCAACACCACCAGGCCAGACGACGGGGGTCACTGCAGATCAAAGACGATTACAAGCTATTCTTCAACGGCAAACCGATCAAATGGCAGAACAAAGATACCAGCAAAGAATACAACAACGTTCCAATGCAATGTTGTCAGCTGCTAATGAATCTCTGCAGGATTGGAAAAAAGTTTCAACACAGCAATATACTGCCGGTCAACCTCCGCAGGAAAAACAAGCTGGTCCAGGAGGGGCAACGATTGTTTCGGGAGCTGCAGGAAGCACTCAGGTTACAACCACTGCTGGAAGCGGAGCCAATGTACAACAAAATGCTGTCGTCAAGGCAGGTGAAATTTTTTATGCCGTACTGGATACTTCCATCAATAGTGATGAACCCGGTCCAATACTGGCCACAGTTGTAACTGGAAAATTGAAAGGCTCAAAATTAATAGGCAGTTTTAATTTACCTTCCAATTCGGATAAATTAATTATTTCTTTTAATACCTTATCTTCTCCAGGGGCACCCAAAACCATATCCATCAGCGCTTATGCCATTGATCCAAACACAGCCAGAACGGCATTGGCTACTCGGGCAGATCACCATTATTTGTTGCGTTATGGTTCGTTGTTTGCCTCCTCATTTTTGGAAGGATTTGGTAATGCTTTTCAATCGGCTAATACTAGAGTAACTATTGGTGGAACTGGAGGTGGAGATAATATTACCATACAGAATGGAATTGGACGTTCAGCTTTGGAAAATGCAGTAATCGGATTGGCCACGGTCGGTAAAACATGGGGGCAGCAAGCACAACAGTTGTTCAGTCGACCAACAACCGTGGAAATTTGTTCGGGTACAGGGATAGGTGTCTTGTTTACACAGGACTTAACATCACTAACATGATGGCGGATAAAAATGGCAGATAATGATCAAAATAATCCAGATACCGATCAGTATGATGATCAGTATAATGAAGAATATCAATTCTCCGATCTGGATGCACTTAATCCTGAATTTAATCAGCCAGAGGGTAAAGGCAGCCAGTTTGATACAACTCCTACTGAAGGAAGGAGCACGACCAATGTCAGGCGAAATGCTTTGATCGCTGTAGGCATTATTGTATTAGCTATGATCATTTATAAATTTTTGGGATATTGGTTTACAGGAAGGACTCAGCCAGAAAAATCTTCTGTACCTGCTGTAGATACGACGGCAATCAAACAACCTACCAAGGTAACCAGGCCAGAAGCAGCACCTCCTTCACCTGCACCGACTCCTGCGATTACCACAGAGACGGAGCGAGAATTCAGACAAAAATTGAACGCTATGGAAGTAAGTCAGCAAAGTTTGCGTTCAGAGGTGAATTCCATCAGCAATCAGATAGGGAGTCTTAGCAGTAATCTGAGTGGACTTAGTGATCAAGTGAGTAAATTAAACCAAACATTAAGCCAATTGTCTTCTCAACTGGAAGCTCAATCTCAAGAACTGGCTCATCTCAAGGTCCGCTTAAAGCCCAAAGTTGTAAAACATCGAGTAGTTCGACGCGTTAAGCCGAGCGTAGTTTATTACATTCAAGCGGTGATTCCAGGTAGAGCTTGGCTAATTGCCTCAAACGGTTCTACAATTACAGTTAGTGAGGGATCAAATATTTCCGGGTATGGAGTAGTTAAATTGATTGATCCAATACAGGGTAAAATAATAACAAGTTCAGGAAAAATTATACGGTTCAGTCAGCAAGATAACTGAGGATCTATGGCAGATTCAACTTGTACAGGCGGCACTGTTGCGTGCTGGATAGCGAGCCAGGCAGATATATTAACCAATATTGCTAAATCATTAGAACCAGTAGAAAGATTATTAACCGGTGCAGCTTATTTAATAGGACTGGCTTTTGCATTCAAGGCTATATATAGTCTTAAGGTATATGGTGAAGCAAGAACCATGATGTCTAGTAATGCCAGCCTTAAAGAACCCATAACATATTTGATCGTTGCCGCTATTTTTATTTATTTCCCCACGGGTCTTGCAATTTTGTTGCAGACTTCATTTGGTGATTCAAATATATTGCAATATGCGCCAATTACCAGCCAAAATCAAACTTTGAATACACTTTTTGGCCCAGGAAGCGTAGTGGGACGTCCTTTGGTTTTGCTGATACAAGTCATAGGGCTCATTGCTTTTATCAGAGGGTGGGTACTTATAGCCCGTTCTGCTTCTCAGGGACAACCCCCAGGGGGAACAGGAAAAGGTTTTGTTCACGTAGTGGGCGGTATTCTGGCAATAAATATCGTAGCTACATTAGAGGTTATTAATAATACTTTATATGGTACTTAATTGATGAGATTGGTTAATATCTTTTCTTTTTTCCAGTGTATTAGAGACGGTTTATGCTATGCTTTATTTAGGGAAACTCATTGTAGAAAAGTTCACTGGAATGGCGTAATCTAAGTGCATAATTGAAATATGTTTAGAGATTACAAAATTTTTATATTGATTATAAATACAGTTGCGAGGTTAGAAATTATCCATAATACTTTTTTATATAATGTTAATTTTAGAATGGGGGAGATATTACTGTGATGAATAAAATAAAGGCTAGTTCAATTTATGGCCGATTGCTTGCTTGTATGGGTGGTTTCAGTTTATTGCTCATTGCAAGTGATGCATTTGCCGGTAGCAGTAGCGCCTTGACGCTAGGTGGAATGGCTTCGCAAATAACCCAGTCATTTACCAGTTTGGCAAAATTAATTACCGCTGGTTCTTACCTGGCCGGATTGGGCTTTTCAATTGGTGCTATTATGAAATTTAAGCAGCATAAAGATAACCCAACGCAAATACCAATAGGTACACCTATTGCCTTGGTTTTCATCGCTGCGGCATTGTTATTCCTGCCTACCATTTTAGGTATTACTGGGGAGACGATGTTTGGTTCATCTGGTACAGTTGCAGGACCTACGGGTACGGTTTTCACCACCAGTGGTGGTGGATCCTAATAGGATTAAATATCTTATTCATGCAATTGCAAGATAAAAGTACTTATGAGCAATGATTTGCTCATAAGTTTTTTATTTAATCCTGCATCACTATCTTGAGAGCTTACATGTATGGGCAGCAATGACAAACAATACAGCTTAAGGTTGATGGCTACACCCGGTTCATGGCGCTTGTATTCAGCGAGGAAAGCGGACAAACGCTTTAAGGCTTTCGAGGAAAAAATATTGCAGAGGGATCGATATACCTGTCAATTCTGTGGATTTCAGGCCAAAAATTTTCAGGAAATTGTAAATCTGGATGGAGATTATACCAATAATCGTATGACAAATCTGCTGACAGCATGCTGTTTTTGTGCCCAATGTTTTTTTGTCGAATCTGTTGGCGTCGGTGGCTATGGAGGAGGTACCTTAATTTATTTGCCTGAGCTTTCTCAAGCGGAGTTAAACAGCTTGTGTCACGTATTATTTTGTGCAATTACCAATGACACAGGCTACAAGAGCAGTGCACAAAACATTTATCGCAGTTTTAAGTTTCGATCCCAGACTGTAGAGGAAAAGTATGGTGAAGGAACAAGTGATCCAGCGATTTTTGGGCAGTTGATCATTGATTCGGGTATTAACCAAGAAGACGTAGATAAAATCTTTAAAAATGTACGTTTATTGCCGTCAAGGGCTAAATTTCGTAAACAAATTGAAAAATGGGCTGCAAGCGCTCTTGAAGAAATTGCTGTGTAGTAGACAAAAGGAAAGTGCCCTGAATGTTCAAGTCTTTTCCTGAGATTCTCGGCTGCAAATTTAGACTGATTTACTTGATTTTTAGTTTGACTACGTTAAATAAAAAATGGCTATTGAAAGAGCTATTTACTTAGGTCAACTAAAATTTGAGCTAAACCATGTTCATTTGCAGCCGAGAATCTCAGAACGAGATGGCCGGGACAATAAAGTTGCAAAGATAAAAAAAATGATAGGAACAAGTTCTAAGAGATTTTATGCCAAAGGATATTATTGTTAGAATGATTTTGCAGCATGTAAATACGGGGATATGGTATGGGTAAATGGGTAGAGTCGTTTTTTGAAAGTGTTGATACTTTTTTAGCCTGGCTAAGTACATCACTCAAACAAACGACAGAATCCTATTGTGATCTGGAAACTGCTGACAGCCCAACGGTTCTTGTCAATCACGATGGATCTCTTATCTCAATTATAAAAATTGAAGGTATAACCGCCCTTGCCGGTAGTGAAGAATTCATTCGTTTGGTGGAAGGTTTAAGCAATGCATTTCAGCCTGCCATGGGTAGGCCAGGACACGCCTTGCAAGTCTATTTTAGTCATGACAAACAAAATATCCGAAAGGTCATTCGCGACATTTATGCCCCGGCAGAAGCGACCTCCAAACGTCTGGAACTGGAATTGGATGATTTATTTACAGAACGTGTGAATTATTTGGCTCAATATTGTGCTGAAGAACGAGTGTATTTTGTGTTGATCACCCGGCCGTTCAATTTGACCAGTGATCAGTTAAAAGCAGCGAACAAAGCCAAAATGAAAATGCTTAAGGAGAATAAAGCCCCTCCATTTCTAAACACCCAGGCGATTTATGCCGCCATACCAGAATTGAGAGATACCCACGATGCTTATGTACGCGCTATCCAGAATGACCTGGATGCATTAAATATTTATGGCAGTTTACTGGAAGTTCATGATGCCGTTCATGCCATAAGGATGACTGCTGATCCCGACTATACCGCCGATGATTGGCGCGCCACATTGCCTGGTGATCGACTGCCTGTAAGGGAGATTAATGGATTTGATGGTGACCCTTCTGATTTATTGTGGCCATCATTGGCAAAACAGACCATTCCTCGGGATGCAGAAGTATTGGATTTGCGTACGGTAAAAGTAGGTAATAAAATATACTCCTCGGCCTTTATTGATTTATTCCCTAAAGATGTACGGCCATTCCTCAGCTTATTTGCCCGAATTTTGCCTTCACATATTCCCTGGCGTATATCATTTCTTATTGAAAGTGAAGGTTTAAATACAATCAAGTTAAAGGGGCTGTTGTCAGCCATCCTGAGCTTTTCCTCGGCACAAAATCGCTTGATCAGTGACTCGGTTAATTTATTAAAATACCTTGATCTGAATACAGACGACTCTATCGTTCGTCTGCGGGTCGTCGCTACCACATGGGCGCCTGAGGATAATCTGCCTTTATTACGACGACGTAGTTCTGAATTAGTGAAAGCCATTCAGGGATGGGGGTCAACCGACGTATCGGAAATTTGTGGTGATGCCTTTGCAGGTTTTGTCTCGAGTATGTTGGCAACGACTTTAAAAAGCGCTGCAGTGCCTTCTGTAGCTCCCTTGTCCGATGTTATAACGATGCTTCCTATTACTCGACCGGCTTCTCCTTGGAAAACAGGCGCCTTATTGTATCGTACCCCAGATGGGAAACCATGGCCGTTTCAACCAGGCTCAACACAACAAACCACTTGGATTGATTTGGTCTATGCTCGCCCAGGCTCCGGTAAGTCCGTATTATCGAATGCTTTAAATCTTGCTTTGTGTCTTTCGGGAGGATTGACGCGTTTACCACGCATTGCCATTATTGATATTGGTCCTTCAAGCAGTGGTTTAATTTCGCTGTTGAGAGAAGCTTTACCGGCTTCCAAGCGACATTTAGTGGGCTATCATCGTTTGCGAATGACACCTGAATATTCTATTAATCCATTTGATACTCAGTTGGGTTGCCGTTATCCAACTGCTCTTGAACGCTCATTTTTGGTTAATTTTCTTACTTTGTTAACCACGCCCTTAGGCTCAGAAAAACCTTATGATGGCATGGCGGATCTTGCCGGTATGGTCGTGGATGAGCTTTATAAAAGTCTGGCGGATGAATATAATCCTGCACCATACTCTCCTGGTCTGGAAGAATTTATTGATGGAATTCTGGAAGAAATAGGATTTGTTCGTGATTCAAAATCCACCTGGTGGGAAGTGACGGATTCACTATATTCCGCAGGTTTTATCCATGAAGCGATGTTGGCACAACGTTATGCCATGCCTTTGCTTGCTGATGCGGCTTCAATTTGTCGAACGCCTTCCATCGAGGATTTATATGAAAAGGTTACAGCTCCTACCGGTGAATCTTTGATCAGCGCTTTTTCCCGTATGGTTTCCTCAGCTGTTCGCGAATATCCCATTCTCTCCCGTGTCAGTGCTTTTGATATTGGTGATGCGCGTGTGGTTTCTCTTGATCTGGACGAGGTAGCCAAAACAGGCGGTGAAGCTGCTGACAGGCAAACAGCGATCATGTATATGTTGGCACGTTATGTCCTTGCAAGGCATTATTATCTGACAGAAGAAGCCTTGAGTGAGATCCCTGAGCAATATAAAGACTATCATAAGGATAGAATTCAGGAAATCAGAGAAGATCACAAACGTATTGTTTATGATGAATTCCACCGCACAGCCAAATCACAGGCCGTTCGCGATCAGGTGATTATTGATATGAGGGAGGGTCGTAAATGGAAGGTGCAAATTGCCTTGTTATCCCAGGCAGTTGAAGATTTTGACCCTATCATGATTGATTTTGCAACAGCCATTTATATCATGGATGCTGGACCTTCACAGGCTATTGATAAAACCACCAAGATTTTCGGTTTGTCCGAAACAGCAAAAATCGCTTTAAGAAATCGTGTTCATGGGCCGAGAAGAGGCGGAGCAACGTTTCTTGCTCAATTTGCCACAAAAGCAGGAGTGAACGTTCAACTGCTGACTTTGACCTTAGGACCTATCGAGCTGTGGGCCTTCAGTACCACGGCTGAAGATGCGACAGTACGCAACCGATTGTACCGTCATCTTGGGCCTGCTGAAGCCAGAAGATTGCTGGCAACCTTATTTCCAAACGGCTCAATTGCCAAAGTAGTTGAAGATCGCCTTGCGGCCATGAAAGAGGAAGCCGGATTAATTGAAGAAGAGGCTAAAGAAGGGGTCATTGAGCAATTAATAACAGATATCCTTAATGCCTATTCCAAAGATCCGAATGTCAAAGCTCTTCCTCCTTCATAAGAACTCTCAAAATGCTCAGATAGCTATCTATGCTGCGCTTTTATACGTTTCATTCTCGTAAAAAATGATTTTGAGTTGCTCGAATTTTAAATAGGCATGTGTCAGACGATGCTTTCCTGCAAACCAAAGCCATTCAGAATGCCGGGTATAAACGGATTAACCGGATTTGATGTTCTAAGAAGATAGCGTCCGGAATTTGAATTGATTTCAAAAAGTATCTGCAGAGAACTGCTATTTGTTTCATCAACAATGACATTTACCTTTTCAAGCAGCCGAAAAAAGGCCCATACGCCCTTTTCCGATAATTCATAATGATTTCCATCAATAGAATCTAAAGAGAGCTTAGCATCCAACTGTGGCCATCTGAAGGGCATATAAGATTCACTGTCTTGATTATCCGTTAATTCTTCATGACCAATTTTCAGTTCAAGATTGGCAATAACAGGGTCAAGATTAATTTTCTGTAAGCTGAATTCAATTTTACTTTCCTCTCCTTGATTGGGAAAAAACATATTGGTGATGATGTTGGCACGAATGATTTCATTCATCATGTCTTTTGAGATGGGAAGAAGATACTCATTGACCGCTTTAGGTTGCCATTTAGCACTGGATGTGTTGAGAAATGGCTTTATATAATCGTTAATGAATTGATTGAAGATTCCATGTGTTGAGAAAAAATGATTGAAGTCGCCCAGAGCGATCTCATTTTGAGAAGCTTCAAAAGGATAGCGGTGGGCAATTTTTGTTTGATATTCTTTGAACACGATATCCTGCCATTTTTGATTAATATATTGGCGTGTGTCATTAATAAGCAGCACCCAGCTATCATCAGCCAGTTGCTTAATCCAGTTAGAGACAGGTTCTGGCAAACGTTGCGAGTGGCTATAAAGTATAGTGATCGGATCAGACGAATTGACATGATTGAAACGCCCTTTTGTGATATGAAAAGCTGTTTTGCCCTGATCATTGATCACGCTGAGCGTTAACATAAATTTTTCCATTTCTCCCAGGGTCTGGTTAAATTCCTGTATGGATGACAGACTGATGAGATTTAAGTCAGTGAACTGATTGGCAATGAGCTGATTAAAAATGGGTTTATTATCATTGAGCTCAGGATTCGTCTGCATTTGCACAAATGTAAGTAACTGACGAAGAGCGCTGGATTGATGTAAGGTTTGGAAAAGCTGACGGCCTTCACGATAATTCTGGAAGTGAGAAGGTCGGGAGCGGTTTAAAAAATTATTCCACCAGCTGACGTAATCATAGCAATAGGCTTCTGTCAGCAAGCTCTGAAGCTCGGAAAAATCCTGCTGCGACAGGACCCAGTTTTCATCTTGTATCTTCTGGCTGATAGCCGGCAACTCTCTCATGACTTGGTAAAAGCCTGATTTCGTATAATATACAGGCAATTGCCGTGTGACTAAATCAAATCCTTTGATATCAATAGATTGAGTTTGCGAGGGGAAGTATTCTTTAGCTAAAGAGTAATAAAAATAACTTGCTGGTAGGGCATTCAGATAATTTCTTGCGTCATTAACGATATCCTGATGCACGGAAAAGGGTTGTAAGGGCTGTCGAATAGCCTGTTGAAGCAGTTTTATTTTTTCATCGATATTTTTAACAGATTGTCTTTGCCAACGTTGTGTAAACCATTTAATGACTTCGGTGGTGGAGAAATGTTCAGGTTCCTTGAGCATCAGATAGATTTTAAGCGCCTTATAACGGTTGACGGGGGTTTGTTTCGGGTCATTGATAACCGTTTCCAATTCTCCGGTGATGGAAGGTAAAAATCGTACATTTAACTGTTCTTTGGTGTTTTTCTGCAGTTGAGATTTTAACTGGTGAATACTGGAAAATAAGAGTGCATTCGTATTGAGATGGGCAACAGAATCTTTTGCTCTGGTTAAGTGATAAAGTGCATTGGCATCATCTTTATTTTGCCTCAGCAAAGATTCATACGTTAGCAGTTCCTTACTGGTTTCATCCAGGATATGAAATGTTTTAAAATAATTCATCATTAAAATAAGGACAGCGACGGTCGTCAAACTTCCTATCATCAAACCCCAGGTTTTTGGGGAAAATCGTTCCCCTGCAGTTATTAATGTTGTTTGTGCTTGAATTTTTTCAATGGCACCGTCAATAAAGTACGGGCGATAGTTTGTCGCTTGTGAAAAGGTGTCCTGAACGGTCAAAGCATATTCATGCTGAATTTTTTTATTTAAACGATCAATGCTGGTTCCGCCCTGTTCGGCGCTGGTGAAATACAAGGCTCGCAGTCTGCAGTGACTGGCCGCTATTTTTTGAATAAGCAGTTGTATCGGCTGGCGCAGACTTAGCAGTTGTAAAGGAAATTCACGAATCAACGTGCGTTTGAGCGAAGATCGTGCGGGGTGAAGTTTATGAATGATCTGTTGGCCGAGAATCTCAACGAACTGATTAAACTGTTGTTGGTATAGGCTCGTGACTCTTGACGGTATTTGGTCAGATTCAATGGAGAAACCCAGAGGTTTTGCTAAATCACTGCCATGCTCTCCTTGATAAAATTCTGAAAAACCTGCCAGAGCATCCAGTTTAGTGAAGAGAAGAAAACAGTCTACAGGATAAGCTAAGTCTGAAGTAAAACGTTGAAGTAACTGGGTATGCTCCTTGATTTCCTCGTTCAGTTGAACGGGTTCTTCTACCAAAAGTTTTTTAATATCCACACATAAAATAACGCCGCTGATTTTAATGGCTCGATGACAGCGATTTAATTGTTTTAATATCTGCTTGGGAAGCAGGTTTTGCTGATTGAGCCAAGATTCGCTCAACTCAACAATAACCCCCTGCCGATTATAATATATTTTAGCCTGATGCTCACCAAATAAGGTGGCTTCCTCAAGCTGGCTTTGCCGTAATATGGCAGTTTTTCCTACCTGATGTCTACCCGTCATGATAAGAAAAGACAAGGGATTATGTTGTGGTTTCAGAGGCCATATAACTTTCTTAACTGCTTCACAGAGGGCTGCAAGAGAATTATCCATCAGTGATCCATCATTGATTGTTGAAAATGACCAAAAAGAACGTTTTTTGCCTTATTTTCCAGAAGCAAGTGACTTAGCCCAAGAACAGAAAGAAAAATACTTATCCCCACAAGGCCTGCAATGAGTATCGGTTTACGATTTTTGGGCAGGGTTTTTGGTAAATGGGTCTCTTTATCTAATTTATAAGGTTTGTTAACTCGATGTTTTTGAATCAGCAAATATAATTCTTCGATCAGATGATCAAGATTTTGTCGGCCATTGGCATGAAAATGCTGCTCGCCTTCAAAGCCGGCTATCAGACAATAATAGGCTAATTCAATTAAATCGAGGTATTGATTGGGGCTTTCTTTAATAGAATTAACGATTTCAAAAAATCTGGATTGAGGTCCTGCTTTATTGGACGTTAGGGGCGTGAATGCTTTGAATTCAGTGTTTTCACCATATAGACGTAGATAACTCTTAGCAAGCATTTCATCAATGGTAGCGCAAAGCAAATAATAAGCAATGGCCATGAGATCTTGTGAGTAGTCAGAGGCGCTCAGTTTACTTTGGAAAGCGTGTAATTCATGCTCGATATTATCGCGGATTAAATTGATTGCTGGTAAAACAGAACTGATGCTCAAGCGTTCCAGCAGGGAAAATAAAGGACCCGCAGCAGCAATTAATGGGTTTGTCGTATAAGGAGCAATAAATAATTTGGAGCGGTAGTAGGCCTTAGGGACATTTTTAGACATTGATATTGTGAGCTGGTTGACCAATGAAACCGAACAAGACTCGGCAGACATGATAGCACTCCGGTGTTAAACCATTTATCGCATCGCTTTAATAAAAAAGATAATACGTTATGTTGCTTGATCAGTTCAAGTATCCAATGATTCTCCTGAGCTCCATTTAAGGCATGAAGTATTCGTTGAAAAGTACTATAAGTGTTAAGAGACAGGGCGATTTCATCAAAGTTCAAAATCCAATCACTTTTTTCAAATATTGAGTAGAAAGGGCAGCTTTCATTCGTTTTAAAGCGATGCCATCTTGGTTTGAAGTATCCTGGGTTAATAATTTAAGGACTATTTTACGCATAATGCTTAAATTTATATCAGCGCATCCACGATATATCGGACATTGGTCTTCATTCATCCCGACATCTAACTTGTAGTGCAAGCCATTTTCTATTTTCCAATGGTCGCGAATTGCCTGACGCATTAAGTTGTGTTTTTTATAAGGCAGGGATGTCATGTAGTAACGTGTAGCCGTTTCAATGTCTCCTGTGGGTAGATGCCGCGTGGATTGCACACGGATATAGGCGCTTAAATCTTTCCATTGTTGACCGCAGGAAGGAAGGTACATGGCTGGTAATACGGTGTATGTTCTTTCTTCAAAACGGCTGTGGTCATAATTATTGGTGTCTTTTTGTTGGAAAACCATGGCCTTGTAATTTAAGGAATCCGCTTTTTGAAAGAGGTTATCCACCTTTCGGTGCATGCGTTTATGATTCTTTTTTAAAGCAAGCACATAATGAGCTTGTTTGAGACGTATTAAATTGGCAATTCCCTTTTGCGTTCCCATTGCATCAATCGTTATCACCTTATCTTTGATACTGAGCGCCTTTAATAGTATAGGTATCCCCTTTATTTCATTAGACTTGTCAGGTGTAACCGTGCTGCCAAGGGTCACGGATAAGCGTGGGGAGTAAGCATTCACCAGATGGGTCGCCTTCTTATTGCCCCTTTGATAAGAGGAGCCGCGACTCGTCTTACCATCAATCGCAATCAGCTCATCCATAAAAAATTGACTGATTTCTTCTATCCACGAACTTAAACAACGCTCAAATTCTAAAGGGTCAATCAGAGAAAATACCCGCGCCAATGTGTGGTGGCTCGGAAGACCTTCACTGACATCAATAAATTGGCTTAACCAGCGCTTGCGCGACCTGGCAAAAATCTCCATGGCTTTCCAACTGTCACAGCCACATATTAATCCGCATAAAACAATAATCAGTATCGTTAAAAGTGAATACGTGCAACGACCTCCAACTCGTGGATCGCGGATGGACAGAAAACAATGAAACAAATATTGATTTTTTCCAAATTTACGCGTACTTTCTAACACAATCAGGCTCCTTCTTAAGATTTTTATAATCTACGTCGACCAACGTAGGCGCCTGATTTTTAACATTTTTTATTTTAATTTGCCAGATTAATAAAACATATCCCTACAATTTAGCTCATTCTCAATGATGAATTTTTGAACTTTGATGAAATCGCCCTGGTTAAGAGAGAGAACTTAGGAGAAATCAGATTTTCAAATAAAAAATTCAAAATAAATTAATTTGTCTATAATAAAATCATAAGTGGCCAAAAAATTACTCATATATAAAAGAGCCAAAAAGGTACAAGGAGTCATTATGGGGGTTGTCATCGCAATTAGTCAGTCTAAGGGGGGTAGCAGCAAAACCACAACGGCTATCAATCTCTGTGGGGCTTTAAAGGAAACAGGATATAAAGCGATTGTTGCTGACATGGATAAGGATAAACCCGATGCTATCAATTGGGCAAGACAAGGAAAAAGCATTGATTTTGTGATGGAATTATTTGAAGAAAAACCAATGGATATTCTAAATCAATTAAAAAGCAAATATGATTTTATTATCCTGGATACGCCACCGAATTACATGCCGGCAGCCTTTAAGGCCATTATGTTATCTGATTTCATTATCCTGCCTTGCTCTCCCAGTTTTCTCGACCAGAACAATTTAACCGATGCCATCGCCATTCCGCGAATGGCCCAGAAACCTTTTAAAATATTGGGCTGTAAGTTGCAAAAACGGCAAAAACTTTCCGATAAACTAATGTCTGAGCTAAGGGAGTCTGGATTGGCTTTTGAGACAGTGATTAGTTCTAAAACGGCTGTTTTGGAATGCCCATTTCAGGGAAAGTGGTTGGGGGATTATTTGCCAGGTTGTGATAATCATCGGGAATTTTTAGCGCTGGCGAATGAAATTATTCAGCTACTAAACATACAACCAGCAGGATCATCGGGCATAACCGTTGAGATGCAAAATGAAAATCAGCAGGCACGACTCTCCAGAGTGAATGAAAGGAATTGAAAAATGCAGAATTTTTGTCTATCGGCAGCTATCAAACAACGTTTTCAGGACGTTGAAGAAGAATTAGGTTATTCAGAGAGGATTGTTACACTCGATTGTGGACAGGTTGATAGCTGGGTGTTTCGCGATCGCAAGACTTTTGAGTTGGGTGATCTCGATGAATTAGCATTAAGCATCAAATATAAAGGGCAATGTCAGCCCATTGTCGTGGTGGAAGCTTCTTCATTATTTCAGCCGAAAGAAAATAAAGATGCCCAGTATATCGTTATTGCTGGCTATCGTCGTTGGATAGCCTGTAAAAGGCATTCCCTTAAGATAAAAGCGGTGGTCAGGAAACTGAATTTTGAACAGGCTGTGGCGGCTTTAGTATCAGAAAATGAGAAAGAGAACGTTTCTGATTATTCCAGAGGTCTTTTTTATCATTCTTTACTCGAACAGCAAAAAATGACACAAGAACAATTGAGTCAGAAACTCGGCATAAACCCAGCCACTTTAAATCAATACCTGGCTTTTGCTCAAGTGCCAGAGAAGATTTGGAAGGCTGTGGGGGATACATCGAGAGTTTCGGCAAATACCGCATCCACCATCCGTTCAATTGCTAACAAAGGTGAAATTTATACGAATGCGCTTATAGCAATTGCCGACAAAATTTCTAAGGGTTTTGGCGAAAAACGTATTCGTGATGCTGTCGATAAGATTTTGCAGAAAGAGGTCAAAATATCCCCGGTGGATAAATATAAAAATTATAAATTCCAGTATCAGGGAAAAACATTAATGAGTATGCATAAAGACCGAATAAAGCTTGATAAATCATTAATGACTAAACATTTTCCCGAGCTATTGGCAGATATCGAGAAAGCGGTTCGCTGCTTTGCTGAGCGCCACATAAAATCATAGAAAGGATATAAGCATTTGGATCAACATGCTGTTTTCTGCGTGGGTTGAGCGTTTTTTTGTGAAATCAATGTTTAAAATGCCGTATGCCGGTAAACACCATTGCTATATCATTGGCGTTGGCAAACTCGATGATCTCCTTATCGCGGATGGAACCTCCTGGTTGAATGACCGCCGAAATGCCGGCATTAGCAGCCAATTCGAGGGTGTCAGGAAAAGGAATAAAGGCATCAGAGGCCATGACGGCTCCTTCTGTATCAAAACCGAATTGCTCAGCTTGCCAGAGACCAATGCGAGCGCTCATGACACGGCTGCTTTGTCCAGCTCCAATGCCAATGGTGGTTAAAGACTTGGCATACACTATCGCGTTGGATTTAACATGTTTCACCGCTTGCCAGGCAAAAAGCAAATCTTTTAGCTGATTATCCGTTGGTCGCTTGAGCGTAACGGTTTGCAGTTCATTCAGGGATATATCCAGAGCATCATGTTCTTGCACAAGCAGACCCCCGCTCACTTGTCGTAAATCAAGGCAGAACTCCTGGTTTTGGGGAAAGGAACCGGTTTGAAGAACGCGGATTTTGTCTTTTTGCTTGAATACAGCCAAGGCCTCCGGATGAATTTCGGGAGCAATAATGACTTCAACAAATTGTTTGTCAAGAATGGCGGCAGCTGTATCAGCGGTTAACGTTTGATTAAAAGCAATAATTCCACCAAAAGCGGAAGTGGAGTCTGCTTGAAAAGCACGGAGATAGGCGTTTATAGTATCATTGCTTGTGGCAATGCCACAGGGGTTGGCATGTTTGACAATAACACAGGTGGCTTTATCCCTGGAGAAACTTTTCACACAATTTAAAGCGGCATCGGCATCCAGCAAATTATTGTAGGATAACTCCTTACCTTGCAGTAATTCTGCTCCTGCCAATGAGCCAGGGGGTGAATTTTTATCGGTGTAAAAAATCGCCTGTTGATGAGGATTCTCCCCATAACGTAAATCTGTTTCCTTTTTTATAAACTGGCGAGTCATAATGGATGGAAAATTACTGGGTTTATAGTGCTCATCAAGTGTTCCTAAATAATTAGAAATGGCCGCATCATAAGCCGCAGTGTGAGCAAAAGCTTTTTTAGCCAAATGAAAGGCCCAGTTGGCCGGTACCTTTTGAGAATGAAGATATTTCATCAATTCCTTATAATCTTCTGGAGAGACGATGACATAAGTATGAGCGTGATTTTTGGCAGCGGAACGAATCATGGTAGGCCCGCCAATATCAATATTTTCTATAGCGCGGTTAAAATTGCAATTCGGGTTGCTGATCACTTGTTCAAATGGATACAGGTTGACAATGACCAGATCAATCGCTTGCAATCCATGTTGAGCAAGGATCTCGCTATCCTGCGAGCCACGGGCCAATATGCCTGCGTGAATGGCTGGATGCAAAGTTTTTACCCGCCCATCAAGTATTTCCGGAAAGCCGGTGTAATCACTGACCTCAGTGACAGACAATCCTTTTTTTCTCAGTAGAGCAGCCGTGTTGCCAGTAGCAATGATTTCAATGTCTTGCTCTTGCAGTTGTTTTGCCAGTTTTACAATATTTTTTTTGTCCGATACGCTGATTAAGGCTCGCTTAGGGCAAAAGGGGATGGTTGTTTTTTTAGCCATATTTTATTTGTATTCCGGGGTGAATCGGACGAAAGGTAGCATAAATTTGGGAATCTGACAAAAAATAGCAGCTTCTTTTTTTCTTAAATTCACAGACAAATTTTTTATTAACCCCCCGTTCGAAGTTTTAGTGCATTTGTTAGATGTCAATATTTGCCGGATGTGCTGGTTATGACCGTTTAAATACCAATAATACCCATTCATCTATAATAAAACGCTCTTGGAACGTAAAGTGCGGTTGATAAACACGGATTAATTCTTCTGCCTGCTCTTTTAAAATCCCTGACACCACTAAACATCCATTTTCTTTTGTTAACTGATAAAAACGTTCTCTTAAATCCAGTAATGGGGCTAACAATATATTGGCAATAAGGATTTCACAACTGGTGTGCAACTCTTGTGGTTTTGAGATTCTGAGCTTGCTTTCAGAAATCTGGTTTGTTTGGGCATTATTTTGGGTTGCCAACAGTGCCTGCTCATCAATGTCTACGGCATACACCTGTTTTGCTCCAAGTTTAACAGCGGCTAATGCCAGTATTCCTGATCCGCAGCCATAATCAATTAAACATTTCTGGTTTAAGGAGGCCTGCTCCAGCCAGGTTAGACATAAAGCAGTGGTTGGGTGGGTACCGGTACCAAAAGCAAGTCCTGGGTCAAGAAACAGATTGACAGCTTCGGGGTCAGGAGGGGTGTGCCAACTGGGACAGATCCATAAGCTTTGGCCAAATTGGCGAGGCTTGAAGGTATCCATCCAGACTCTCTGCCAATCTTTTTCTGGGATTAATTCAATGTTGAAAGATAAAAAAGGATATTGTCTAGCTACTTGCTTCTTATTTTTCTCGGCCTCTTCCATTTGTTCAAACAAAGCTTGAATAATGACTTCCGGCCATAAAGGTGTAGTACCAGGCGCAGGTTCCAGAACAGGATCATCATTTTTATCCGTAAGGGTAACGGATAAAGCGCCCTGAGCTTCGAGCAGATCAGATAGCTCTTCAACCAGCGCTTCATCCTTGCACTCAATATTTAATTGATACCACACTGCATTCATTCCTTTAGCATTTTTTCAAGATAATGAATATTGGTTCCACCCTCGATGAACGATTTGTCTTTGATGATTTGCTGGTGTAATTCAATATTGGTTTTGATCCCCTCAATAATGATTTCATCCATCGCATTCTGCATTCTTGTTATAGCTTCCCGACGTGTTTTTCCATAGCTTATTAATTTACCAATCATTGAATCATAATTGGGGGGAACGGTATAACTGCTGTAGATATGAGAGTCAAAGCGGATACCAGGACCTCCCGGTTGATGTAATAATTTGATGGTTCCCGGAGAAGGAATGAACGTTTTAGGATCTTCGGCGTTGATGCGACATTCAATGGCATGACCTTGAATTCGGATGTCATCCTGTGTCCAGTTAAACGGTAGCTCGCTGGCTATTTTTATCTGTTCTTTGATGAGGTCAATGCCGGTAATCATCTCTGTAACCGGATGCTCCACCTGAATGCGGGTGTTCATTTCAATAAAATAAAAGCAGCCGTCCTGATACAGGAATTCAAAGGTTCCCGCTCCGCGGTAGTTGAGCTCGCGGCATGCATTGATCACCTTTTCACCAACTTCCTGCCTTAATTCTTCTGTGATTCCTGGTGCGGGCGCTTCTTCCACCACTTTCTGATGGCGCCTTTGCATTGAGCAGTCACGCTCAGCCAAATGAATGGCGTTTCCTCTACCGTCACCCAGTACCTGAAATTCAATGTGTCGAGGGTTTTCAAGGAATTTTTCCATGTAGACCATGGAATTGTTGAAGGCGGCTTTTGCTTCACTGCGAGTTAAGGCAATTGCATTAAGAAGATTGGCCTCAGTATGGACAACACGCATTCCACGGCCGCCACCTCCTCCTGCGGCTTTAATAATGACAGGATAACCAATTTTTCGCCCTAACTGTAGATTTAAATCATCGTTATCAGATAAAGGGCCATCGGAGCCAGGAACACAAGGCACACCGGCTTTTTTCATGGCGTTAATGGCGGAAACCTTATCTCCCATCAAGCGTATAGTATCGCCGCGTGGGCCAATGAAACGAAAACCACTTTGTTCCACAATATCAGCAAAATCGGCATTTTCTGCCAAAAAACCATAGCCAGGATGGATTGCGACGGCATCGGTGATCTCTGCTGCCGAAATGATGGCAGGAATGTTTAAATAGCTTTTTTGAGCGGGGGCTGGACCAATGCAAACGGTTTCATCAGCCAGCCGTACGTGCAGCAGATCCTTGTCCACGTCAGAATGAACAGCGACGGTTTGAATACCGAGTTCCTTACAGGCCCGTAAAATACGCAGAGCAATCTCACCACGGTTGGCGATGACTATTTTACTTAACATACTACACTCCCCTCTCATTCAATGATAAACAAGGGTTGATCGTATTCTACCGGCTCACCATTATTGACCAGGATAGCGGTGACGACGCCGGCCCGATCCGCTTCAATTTCGTTAAACATTTTCATGGCTTCAACGATACAGAGAGTGTCACCTACTTTAACCGACTGGCCTACGCTAACAAACGGCGGTGCGTCTGGCGATGGCGAAGTATACATTGTCCCCACCATGGGAGAGCGCACTTTATGTCCTTCCTTTTCTGAGGTGGAAGGTTGCGGTGGGACCTCGACTTGCGCAGGAGATGCAGGAGGAGGTGTTTGCGGTATTGCTGTTGGAGCAAGTGTGCTGGAAGGATAATAATGATAACGTGTTTCTTGAGGGCTGACATGGTTGTGGCGACTGAGACGTACAGACTCTTCACCTTCCTTGATTTCTATCTCTGAAATTCCTGTTTCTTCTAATAGTTCAATTAATTTTCTAATCTTACGAATATCCATGGATAAAATCTCTCTCTATTTGAGTTCGTCAATAACATGTTGTAAAGCAAGGAAATAGCCTTTAACACCTAATCCACAAATCACCCCTTGGGCAATATCTGAAAAATAAGAATGTTGTCGAAAGGTTTCCCGACCATATATATTGGTGATATGCACTTCGATGAAAGGAACATTGACACATTGCAATGCATCCCGCAGCGCAATACTTGTGTGTGTAAAGGCAGCTGGATTAAAAATAATGTATTGGATATCCTCATCTTCGCCGGTTTCATGGATAAAATCAATGAGTTGACTTTCGCTGTTGCTTTGTTTGCAGATGAGTCTCACACTTTCTTTTTCCGCCTCCTTTTGAAGCGCCTCTGTCAGGTCTGTCAGTGAGGTGAGGCCATAAAGCAGAGGCTCTCGAGTGCCAAGGAGGTTTAAACTCGGACCATTCAGAAGAAGTATTTTTTTCATGAAAGTTGCCTTTATTTATTTTGCGGTGAATTTTGCCTGAACTGAGCATAAAAGTCTATATATTAAGAGGATCTCCGCAAGTTCACGGCAGTTGCCTTCATTTTTATATAGGGACATCAACTTTGAACAGGCCAGAATATGATAATAGCTCTCTTTCGAGATTTTACCGCAGAGAAGAATGGTGTTTGCCATACAGTATTCGAATCCTCATGTATCTTTTCGCACATCTCTCTGCATTAAATTTTAAAAGAGAGTTAATGGCGATGTTCTGATGCAGGGGATTATGTTATTGTTTTTTATATTCGACTTTGTGAAAAATTTGCGAATCCCCATGGTCAAGCTACGGGGATTCGTAAGCGGAAAAAATTCACAGCAGAGTGATAATCAAAGCCTATTTATTCAGGATAATTTATGACCAAGACCTACATTACCGATGTGACGTTAAGGGATGCTCATCAGTGTCTGATTGCTACGCGTATGCGCACGGAAGACATGTTGCCGATATGTAAGAAAATGGATGCCGTCGGCTTTTGGGCAATGGAAGTATGGGGAGGAGCAACATTTGATGCTTGTTTGCGCTATTTAAAAGAAGATCCATGGGTGAGGCTGCGGCAATTACGCAAGGCTTTACCCAATACGCGTTTGTCCATGTTGTTAAGAGGACAGAATCTTTTAGGCTATCGTCATTACGCCGATGATGTGGTTCGTGCTTTTATTCATCTTGCAGCAAAAAACGGTATTGATGTGTTCAGAGTATTTGATGCCTTGAATGATGTAAGAAATCTACAGGTTTCTATAGAAGCGGTTAAAAAAAATAAATGCCATGCGCAGGGAACCATTTGTTATACCATAAGCCCGGTACATACGACCGAACGCTTCGTTGAGTTGGGAAAAGCATTGAAAGATTTAGGTTGTGACAGCATTGCCATTAAAGATATGGCCGGATTATTGACGCCTAAAGTCGCTGTAGATTTGTTTAAAGCTTTATCAAAGGCCACACAGCTACCCATTCACTTGCATAGTCATTCCACTTCCGGGCTGGCAAGCACCTGTCTTTATGAGGCGGCTCTAGCTGGGTGTCAACATATTGATACGGCTATCTCTTCCTTTTCAGGGGGAGCATCACATCCTGCTACCGAAGCTTTGGTGGCCGCCTTGGCAGACACCGCTTATGATACTGAACTTGATTTGAATTTATTAATGGAGATCGGGGATTATTTTAAAGAGGTGCGCAAGAAATATCAGCAATTTGAAAGTGAGGCCCAGTATATTGATTCTCGCGTGCAGGTATACCAGGTTCCAGGAGGTATGATTTCCAATCTTTACAATCAGCTAAAAGAACAGCAGGCTTTGGATAAAATAGATGCTGTACATGACGAAATACCGCGTGTTCGCAAGGATCTGGGATATCCACCTTTGGTGACACCGACTTCCCAGGTGGTAGGAACCCAGGCGGTTATGAATGTATTGACCGGAGAACGGTACAAAACCATTACTAATGAAGTTAAATTGTATTGTCAAGGCAAATATGGTGCTGCTCCAGGTAAAATCAGTCCCTCCTTGCGCAAGAAAGCGATTGGACGAACGGAGGTAATTGATGTTCGTCCAGCGGATTTATTGTCTAATGAATTAAATAAACTTCGTAAAGACATTGCTGATTTGGCTGAATCAGATGAGGACGTGTTGACTTATGCCATGTTCCCCGAAATTGGCCACCAGTTTTTGGAGCAGCGTAAAAACAATACACTTGTACCGGAACCTTTGCTGACGCGCGCAGCGGTTGATGAGCGTTCAAAATTATCCGAATTTGATATCAGTGTGCACGGTGAGAATTACCATATCCAGATTGCCGGTTTTGGTGAGCGGGCTCCTGGACAGCGTGCTTGTTTTCTGTGGGTGGATGGTGTTCCCGAGGAAGTGATTGTGGAGCATGGAGCAGTGGAAAATGAGCCTGAGTCAAAGCAGAAACCAAAGCCAAATCAGGCCGGGGATATTACGGTTGCCATGCCGGGAACGATCGTTTCTGTGGACGTTAAGACAGGTGATAAAATAAAGAAAGGACAGGGCTTGCTGGTATTGGAAGCCATGAAAATGGAAACGGAAATTCAGGCTCCTTCTGCTGGAAAGATAAAAGAAGTTCTGTGTGAAAAAGGGGATAAAGTTACACCTGAACAGGTTTTGATTCGCATGGATTTGGAATAAGGCGATAAAGACTTTATGACCAAATCCCGCAATACGCATATGACGTTTTGGTCGCCTTCTTTATGTTCAGATCCAAACAGCCTGAATTTTAAAGAAACTTATCGATGCATGGCTTACATCTTTACATTGATAAGCTCTAAAAACTGATTGACAATCGGGGAGTGTAAACCTTTATTCATTTTGCTATCAATATTAATAATAAAACGATCTTTTAAATCATAAACCCTAAAAAATATCATTCCTTTTTCCTCTAAGGCGACAAAACTGCTCGATTTTTCCCAATCAATGTATTTGTTCTGAATGCAATCTTCGTCGGTTCGATAATTGATATAGGTATACTGAAGCCAATAGGGTAGTTCAGCACGATGTACATAATATTTATGAGCAATGTCGTTACTCCAGAATTTAATGAGAGCTTCATAACTCATATGTCTGAAATTAACATCCAGTTTTTGTTTAATTATTGAAGCAAGCTCATTGATGTTTTTGGTGCTCTCACCATCAATAAATACAGGTAATGAAAAGGCAATGTTGGTCATCAGCTCTTTCAGCTTAATTCCAGGTAGATAGCGATTTGACATACTTGAGTAAATCAAGAGCTTTTTGAAGCCGGAAAATCCAGACATTACCATGTAAAAAACCAAGAGCAATATACTGCTGTTAGGCAGCATATTGAGTTGATAATGGGTAATAAATGCATTGAATTTTTTTTTGGATAAGATGAAAAATGTATTTTTATCAACCAGATTTGAGTCAAACAAATGACTGAGAGGGCTATACTCCTGTTTACGTATATTCTGAGCGAGAGCTAATAATTCTTCAATATTGACATCTTTGGTGAATTTTAATTGATGAAGCCGGTTTAAATAGTATATTTCTTCTGCCGGTGAAAGTTGTTTTGACTTAACCTGTTCATTATCTTCGTACCTTAAAAATAATTCTTCTCTTAGCTGTAAGGCTGACCAACCATCCAAAGCAATGTGATGATAGGCCATAATCAAGTAATAACGTTTACCTTTTTTTTGAATATAAAAATTAACCAATCGCTCAGAGTGTACGGAAGTAATGAGTCTTTTATCAATACGGGACATCGTGAACCATTTATGCTTTAGCTCAAAGTTTGCAGGTTTAAGAGAGCGGACAAAATAATAGTTACCGTCCTTCTCCTCCAGATGACAACATAGCATAAAATGATTATCAATCATTTCTTTTATTGCAAATTGCAGCCTCGGGATATTAATATTTTCAGCCAAACAAAAATAGGAGATAAAATATCGACGACTTTGGTGGTGGCTTTTTTCTCCTTTGATTTGTTTTGCAAAGCTTATTTCCTGCACTTTGTTTAGCTTGACTTTCCCCTCACCAGGCTCATCCTCGATGATAGGGTTGCATAGTTTTTCAGGAATTTGGCCAATGGTACATTCTTCATTGAGAAGCGATGAAGGTAACCATTTGCCGGTATCTTGAAAAATTCTCTCCCCCATCTCTATATAGTCGATGGATTCCATTCCCAGATCCACTAATCGACAATTAAGATCCACATTTCCATTCGGGAAAAACTTCTTAAAAAATGAAAAAAAATCAAGATTTGATTCCTTGTCTAAATGTTTTTTTAAGGCTTGATGATTAATTTTTCCGGTATCCGTTTGTGGAAGTTGCTTCATCAACATATAGTTATCAGGATGCATATAAGAGGGGAAGAAATTTTTAAACAGAAGCTTTAATTTCTCAATAAAAAGAGCTCTGTTCTCGTAAGGATACTCAATAAACAGGTTTATTTTTTCCTTGTCATCATCAAACAAGGTTGTACAGAGATAATTGGGAAAATGTTCTTGAATGAAGGCCTCAATTTGCTTTAAATGAATCAAATGCCCATATCGTTTGATCAAGTCCTGGCTTCGACCGCAAAAATATAACTTTCCTTTTCGACATTGAACAAGATCATTTGATTTGAAAAATCGTTTATTATCTTTTATCAAAAAAAATTCGGTATTTAACTTTGGGTCAAGATAAGCCGTTGCCAGATTGCCACTGATGAGCAAACGGAAGTAGTTATCCGTCTTTCGCAGTAATTGAAAATCCGAGTTTGCCCTAAGCTTACCCAAAAACAGCCCCTCTTCTCTGGTCAGCGGGGCTTTGATATGATGATAAAAAGGCACCAGGTATTCTGTCGCACCATATAGATTAAAAAACTGGACTTCAGCATTAATGATGTAAAACCAATCATTGATGTCACCGACATCAATTGCTTCACCGCTAAGAAAAATCAATCTTATGCATCGATAAGCTTCAATGTCCTTTTGCTGCTTTATTTCTATAAGCAGTTTTTTAAACAGTCCTGGAGTTGTGCTTAAGATTCTACATTGGTACCTGGCAATTTTTTCTCTGTATTCGGCAAAAACAGAATGAACACGCGCTTTAGGAATAACCAAGGTCATATCAGAGAAAAAAGGTAAAAAAAGAGGTCTTAATGAGGCAATGAAAGGGAGTTTTGTGGTAAATAAATAGCTATCCTTGGTTGAGAAATGAAATGTTTCTATACTCCAAAGAAGGTACTTGTATATAACATCATAATGATAATGAACGACTTTAGGCAGCGCCGTGGTTCCGGAGGTAAACAGCAACATGCCTGGTAGAATATTCATGGTTTTGTTTTGACTGATTTTTACGTAATCAAAGCCCAGGGTGTCGTTGCTGCATAAATGCAATGTGTCCCAATTTTTTGCAAGAGCAGATTGAACCAGAAGCAACTCTGCCTGTGTCATATCAAGATACTTTTTTATCGCCAGTGGCGGAGTACTGCTGTGAATGGGAATATAAACACGATGGCTGATAATCAAGGCATAAATTAAACATAGGCAATCTATGCCTGGTTCACTCATTAGCATAACAACTCTAACATCCAACGCATCCAGCCACTGACAATAAGCCAGAACTTTTTCTAGAATTTGTTTTTTATTGAATTGTTCTTCATCAATGACCGTGAAATCAGAGTCTTGATTCAATCTTTCCCATAGCGCCAAACTCAGGGAATGTTCAGGTTTATCCTCAATCATGTAAGTTATTTTTTCGTTTTAGCAGGGTTAACAGTAACTCCCTTTTGCCTTCATGCGGTCTTTTTGCATGCATACATCTTAGGTTATCGACGAGCAGGATATCATCTTTTTGCCATGTAAAAGGCGTAGTACAATCTCTTATAGCCTGGTGCACTTCTTCTATCTCAGATATTGAAAAGTTTGAACCGTCTTCCCAGTAGGCTGTGCAAGGTAAGAAGGACTGTTTTTTCATGATAACGCTTGCTGGAAATTTATAGTTTTTAACAAAGAGATCCCTATAGAAGTGGTAATGAGTATTCATGTGTGAAACATGATTAAACCACATAGGCTCATGCGTAAAAGGGTGAACGCGATAGGCGGGTAATTTTATCCCTGCAGACAAATTTCCGTTTTTTTGTTTCCATTGAAAATGAAAGCCTTCACGCTTTAAAATCATTTCAACAGCTTTAGAATCCATTGTTTTAAATCTAAATTGCCAGCTGTAGGTTTTGAGAGGGGGGGCTAACCATCTTAAAAACCTGTAGGAAAGAGAATCGCCAAAGAAGTGCCATTTATAATAAATTTTATGTGTTGCAAATTTTTGTTTGAGTTGTTCAGGTAAGCATTGCCAGAGCTTTAAATTGTCAGTTAATGGCGTTTGCCCACCGAGCCTGGCTGCCTCTTTGCTATAAAAACAAATGTAATCCGGATAATGCCCCGAATGTGCTTTTTCGCTATGCGGTGTAATGGATGACAAGGGGGATGCAAAGGGTGAGGTGACTACTCCCTTGGCAACTTCTTGATCGTATCTGAAGCCAAAATCATAGTTAAATAATTCCCCCAGTTCAGCGACCTGGATGAGTTGTTGAAATTTTTCTGTATTTACAGCTTTAAATCCCCGAAAGCAAACGGCACCGTATGTATTCAATAATTCAAGCAGTTCTTGAGGGGATTGCTTTATCTCATTTATTAAATGATCAATATCCGCTTCCTGACTTGATACGGGTTGGATAATAATTGGAAAATTCTTATTTTTATCGAAGTTGTTAAATAAGCGATTCATTTCCGGTTCATCATTAATCTGAGTTAAGTTTACGAATATTTAAAATATATGGTGTGGTGTAGTAGATATACTCACCGCCAAACTGACTCTCACTTTCATGTAGAAAATACTTGAGCATATGTTCCAACATGATTTCAGATGTATTTTCATCTATTTGCCGCATGTAAGGCGCGGCTTTAAAAAATGCTTTTAAGATATCTAAAGAGGGTAATTTAATTTGTAATCGTTGTCGAGAAAATGAATAGTCAGAAAAAGGAAGTTGCTTTAGCCGGGTTTCAATGAAAATTTTTACAGCTTGTCTTTTTTCTATCGCACGTTTTGCAAATGCCTGGATATTTGGATATTCGTCTAAAGAATAGAGTGATGTTATGGCATTAGGGAGGGTTCCCTCATAAGAGGAATAAAACAGTGCAAAAATTTCACCTTCTTTTTTTAGTACGCGATATAACTGCTGTGTTGCCAACTTAATATCTGTCCAATGCAAACACCAGAAGGATAGAATGTTATCAAACGGGCCTAATTTTAGCTCTGAGTGAACATCTGCCTGGAGATAAGAAATATTAGGATGCAGGTTATGTGTTTTTGCATATTCAATCATGTTCTTGCTGCTATCAATTGCAGTAAAAGAACAGTTGGAAAATTTATTTGCCAGTTTGCAGGTATACTCCCCTTGACCACAGCCAACATCCAGTATGTGATTTCCTGGTAGAATATTTTCTATTTTTGGCAGGATGAGATCATTTAAATGACTCTGAATAAAAGAGCCTTTCGAGTATTTCTGCGCACACCATTTATCTTTATTCATAAATTACTGGTACTTTTTTCATTCTTGCTTAAAAAATGAGATTTACCAAAAAGGGGGTTAATTACAAATAAGATCCTTTGCTCATAACTTCGTTTTCGTCTGTACTGTATTTATTTTATAGCATATTTTCACTCATTTGTTGTTAGCTGCCTAAAAAAGTCGCTCAGAGTTCATCCATACTCGCAGGTTTTTTCATCCACATGTCTGCAGTTCAATTAAAGGTAATTTTTTTACAAAAAGCGGGCATTTTAGTTTGCTTTGCCACTTTTTTAAAAAAAGATTTTAAAAAAGAAAAAACTGTGCTAGGTTGTTTTGAGTTTGGAAAGTTGTTATCAAATTGTATCGGGGTATCCGGTAAATTTCGTTTGGACCTGGCTAACAACATGAACATTTCTGGATGATTTGTTTGTGCGTATAATTAAGGAGTTTTAGTTCATGCACCCTAATTTTTATTTATCACCTCTGGCGGCTGCTTTGGCAGTTGGCCTGGCTTCACCGGCAAAAGCTGCTGAGCCTGTAAATCTGAGACATTCTTCAATGAATTCAGTTCTTAAGACATTTCAACTGGCTCTGCCCGGAATGAAACAGACTTCAACGGTTTCAGCAAACTCGCTACATGCCATCACCCAGCATACCGATAAAAATCAGGTTACTCATGTCCGTATGCAGCAACATTATGCCGGGATTCCGGTTTTTGGTGGTTATGCAATTACTCACAGTAAACACAGCACTAAATCACTCGCGGCAGCCAAAGCAGATGTAACCATGAACGGTACCATTTATCGGGGATTATCCGAAGAGTTAGGTCATCCTTCCTCTGCTTTTATTAAAGAGGCTCCTGAAGTGCTGGAGCGTTTTAAAGAAAGCTATAAAGCTCATCAGCTTAGTGAGGAAAAAGTAACCCCTATGGTCTATATCGATGAGCAGCATAAAGCACATTGGGCATATAAGGTCAGTGTATTGGTGCATTACAGCGATAAAATTCCTGAAAGACCAACTGCTATTCTGGATGCGAAGACCGAAAAGCCGTTTATTCAGTGGAATGATGTCAAGACAGAGCGTGCCAAGGTGAAAGGCAAGGGTTTTGGCGGTAATCATAAAACAGGTGAGTACCAATTCGGTAAAGATTATCCACTACTGGATCTGACACGTGATGATAGCCAGGAAATCTGCTACATGGAAAACACGGATGTTAAAGTGGTTGACATGGGACATGATTATAGCTCTTCCAATAAACCCATGGAATTCAGCTGTAAGTCAAACCAAATGACACAACAGGGCGATTCTGTAGCTTATTGGACAGGTTATAAAGCAGACGGTTATGATGCCTATAATGGTGCGATGTCCCCGACCAACGATGCCTTATACGCCGGTTATGTCATCAAACACCTGTACCATGATTGGTATGGTGTTGAAGCGTTGAAAAAGAATGATGGCTCTCCTATGCAGCTTGTTATGCGTGTTCATTATGGTTTCAATTATGAAAATGCCTATTGGGATGGTAAACAGATGACCTTTGGCGATGGCGGTTCAATGTTGTATCCACTTGTCTCCTTAGGGGTTGGTAGCCATGAGATAAGCCATGGATTTACTGAGCAGCATTCTGATTTAATGTATTTTGGCCAGTCAGGCGGAATGAATGAATCCTTCTCAGACATGGCGGCTCAGGCTGCGGAATATTATTCCACGGGCCATAATACCTGGCAAATTGGTCCTGAAATCATGAAAGAGGACAGTGGTTGGGAAGCCTTACGTTATATGGATCAACCCAGTAAAGACGGAATGTCTATTGACAGGGCCGATCAATATTACGGTGGCCTGGATGTGCATTATTCCAGTGGTGTATATAACCATCTTTATTATCTTTTGGCCCACCAGCCTGGTTGGGATGCCCGTAAGGCTTTTGATGTGATGGTAAAAGCCAATATGGATTACTGGACACCCTATACAGATTTCGATGAAGGTGGTTGCGGGGTCATCAGCGCGGCGCAAGACTTAGGCTATCCCGTGAAGGATGTTATTCAATCTCTTGAAGAAGTGGCTATTAATACTTCTTCTTGCCTAAAAACACAGTAATTGCTTTTAACCGACATTCCGTACCCAGGTACGAAATGTCGGTTTAAAATCCAATATTTGTATTAAAGATTTTGATAAAAACTCAGCAGCCGTTTTGCAACCCCTTGTGGTTTTTCCATATGAATATGATGTCCGCCTTTTAACTGGTGTGTCTGCAACTGTTTTACCACTTTCATTCTTGTCTCCATGGTTTCCAGATTAAAAGAATAACCTTCGCTAGCCCATATAAGACAGGTTTTTACAATGATTGCTTTAAGACAAGAAAGAACTTGCTCTTCTGTCATGCGTAAGGGCGAAGGGATAAGGAGACGGCGATCGTGCTGCCAATAATATAAATGATTTTCTTTTTTTATACCTCGTTTGCAAAGTATTCTGGCTGCCTCTATCGATACATGTCCGCGCTTTGCGCGTGCTTCGGCGGCTTTTTCTACACTCTTATAGCCTCTCACAGGCTTTTTATCCGTTAAGATTTGATGCTTTATGTAATCACTTAATTGTATATTCGCTGTGTCGGGGGAAGAAGTAAAAGGACCTAAACCTTCAATTAAACTTAAAGATAATATTTTATCCGCTGCGACGCCTCCTGCAAGACTTGCAAGACAGGCCCCCATGGAATGCCCAAGCAGATGGATTTTTTCAAAACCAAGAGCATTGATGATATTGACCACAGCAAAAATACCATCGATGAAATGGTAGTGGCAGCCTTCTGCCAAGTGCGAAGACATGCCGTGTCCTGGCAAATCAACGGCAATTAGGTAAAATTTTTTCTCCAAAAAAGGCGCAAGTTTGTCAAATGTGTTAGCATTATCCAACCAGCCATGCAAAGCAAGGACGGGCGGACTTTCAGGACTGCCCCAGCTTTTACAAGCTATGGTCAAACCAGGTATGGTGAGATTAAATTCTTTCATGGTTTTATATTTATTTCATGGCCTAATTTTTTATTATGCTGAATTCAGGAATATTTACAAAGAAAAAACTCATGCAAGCCTATCTCATTTGGGGAATTGCTGCCTTATTTGTATTGTACCAGGTGATTTTTCAAACTTCGGTCGGAGTCATGATGACGCCGGTAAGGGAAAGTTTTCAATTAACCTATACACAAGTCGGTGTACTGTCTTCTGCATTTTTTTATACTTATCTTTTTCTGCAAATCCCTTCGGGAATTCTGGTAGGACGCTGGGGAATTCGCAATACACTGCTTTTTGCCTTAGTTACCGCTATCGTATCCTGTATTATCTTCGCTAAAGCACAAAATATATCGACAGCAATATTCAGCAGAATTTTAATGGGCGCTGCCTGTGCACCTGCCATTAGCATTGCCATGGAACTGGGTGCACAATGGTTCCCAGTCTCCATGTTTGCTTTCATCGCCGGCTTAACGGAGGCGTTAGGTATGATTGGTGGCGCGTTTGGTGAATTAGGTTTAAGTCGCCTGATGGGAAGTATAGGGCTTAACTGGCGCCAAACCATGTGGGTATGTGTATATATCGGCCTATGTTTGTTTTTTTTGGCATGGATTTTTGTTAAAAATAAGCAAGAGGATCGGAATGCAAGTGAACATGATGCTTCACTGATTCAATTAAGGCAGCAATTGATGGCTAGCCTGACACAGCCACAAATTGTGTTGAACGGTTTATTCGCTGCCTTCACTTTTGCGGTTGTTGCTGCATTTGCCTGTTTGTGGTGTGTCCCCTTTCTCCAGGTAGCCTACCAGGTGGATATCGTCAAAAGTGCTCATGCGACATCCTGGTATTTCATCGGTGCTGCGATTGGCACTACCTTATTAGGTTGGATCGTGGATAAAACCGGCTATTACCGTTTGTGTATGGGCGTTTCTTCATTATTGTCTGCTCTACTTATTTTTTTATTACTTCAGTCCACCCTTTTAAATTTTAAGCAAGTTACTATTGTATTGTTTCTGGCTGGTTTATGCGGTGGTTGTTATGTAATACCTTTTGTTTTGATAAAAAATCAGGTTGGCTTAAATATACGGGCTGCTGCTTTGGGCTATACCAATATGATGTGTACAGTTTTGGGCGCGCCTATTCTCCAGCCTTTGATTGGTTGGTTGCTGCAGTCTATGCATGTAGCAGGTATTAGTCAAGTACAGGCCTATGAGAGAGTGTTGCTAATTATCCCTTTTTGCTACCTATTGGCAGTATATGTAGTATGCTTTATTAAGGAGCCTGCAGTGAGTAGAACACCATGCCAAAAGAATCAACAAGCTTATCACTGATAACTTATAATATTCATAAGGGATTCGGCGTTGGGACTGTTCGCTTTTTATTGCCGAAAATGCGCGATGCCATTGCCAATTTAAAACCTGATTTTGTCTTTTTACAAGAGGTTCAGGGAGAGCATGTACGACGCAGGAAACGCATTGATGCCTGGCCAGAAACATCCCAGACCGAATATATTGCTGAAAAAATATGGCCTCATTATGTCTATGCGAAAAATGCTGTATACCAAAGCGGTCATCATGGCAATGCCATTTTAAGTAAATATCCTTTTGATAAATCAGAAAACATTAATCTATCGAACATCCACCGTGCTTCCAGAGGCATACTCCATAGCCGGCTCGTATGGAAAGATCAAATGATTCACTTGCTGTGCGTGCATTTGGGATTATTTAAGGCGGAGCGAGCTGAACAATGCAAGACATTAATGCGGCGAATCAGTGAAGCTGTGCCAGAGAGTGAGCCTTTATTGATGGCAGGTGACTTTAATGATTGGCGTACCCTACTATCAAAGCCCTTGGCGAGCGAGCTGGGTATCCATGAGGCTTTTGTGGCCGTAGAAGGCCAACATGCCCGGTCCTTTCCTGCCATAAGACCTGCTCTTTGTATCGACAGAGTTTATTTTCGTGGCATGGAGGTTCAGGAAGTAGCCTGTTTACAGGGCAAACCATGGCGGTTATTATCAGATCATTTACCACTATATGCACGTTTTAAACTAACGTGAGTTCGACATAAAAGGCATTTAATGCCTTTTATGTCGCTAAACGAACGTTATCCCGTAAAAAAGCGTAAGCTTTTTATACGGGATCCAGAAATCAATTCTGTGTCAAATTATTCCATATCGCTTTGATAATCGCCAAGGCTGGCTAAGCTGTTTAAACGGGCTCGTTTTAATAACGCTTCTTGTGCCTTCTTTTTATTTTCGTTTTTTCCTTGCCATATTTTAAGGCAATCTTCCTGAAGAGCACGACCATAAGAAAAACTTAGAATCCATGGTTGTCTGCCGACAGAATTAATGGCATTTAGATTAATTGTGGCCTGTTCTGGCGTCTGACCGCCCGAAAGGAAATTAATGCTAGGTACAGCTGCCGGAACATTGTTACGAAAAACACTGAGGGTATAATCGGTTATCTCATCGGGTGAACTGAAAGGCTCATGTTCTATACCGCAGGTGACCATACTTGGCTTCAGTACCATATGTTCCAGTGCAATTTGATGGATATAGAGGGCATGAAAGAGCTCATGAAGAACCACTTCACAAACTTCTGCACAATGCTCTATGGTATGATCACCATCAATTAAAACTTCTGGCTCCACAATAGGGACAATGCCTACTGACTGGCAGGCAGCCGCATAACGAGCTAGATTTTCAGCGCCGCTTTTTACTGCAGCAAGACTGGGTGTATCATCAGAAATCAAATAGACATTTCGCCATTTTGCAAAGCGAGCGCCTAAGTTTTTGAAATGGTTTAAACGTTCAACCAAACCATCAAGGCCCTGGGTTACTTTTTCCTTTTCCGTATTGGGGAGAACAGTCAGTCCTTTATCGACCTTGATACCTGGAATGATGCCTTTTTCAGCAAAAATTTCAGAAATAGATTGACCTTGATCGTTTCGTTGCGAAAAAGTTTCTTCGAAAAGAATGACGCCATTGATGTATTTTTGCAGGTTATCGGTTTCCGCAAGCAATAAACGATAGTTCCGCCGGTTTTCTTCTGTATTTTCAAGATCTATTGAAGCAAAGCGCTTTCCTATTGTGCCATTACTTTCATCGGCAGCCAGGAATCCTTTTCCTTCCTGCAATAAAGCTTCCATTGTGTTTGATAGCTCATCGTAATACATAATGCTTTATTCTCCTCTGTTTTATAAATTGGTATCAGGCATGAGGTTAATACCATTGATGATTATCGGGAAATGTATTTCTCACGAATGATCTGCTGTGTAGTGAACCCTTGTTCTTTAAGATACTCAAAGGCATCATCAATCATAGCGGGATTTCCACATAAATATATCATATCATTTTCAGGGCGCAAATTCAGTTCGGGAAAGGCAAGTTGTACATAGCCGCTGTATTCTCCTTCAAGAAGATGATTGGCCGATTCCCGACTTAAATAAGGCCTGAAAATAACCTGTTCGGGATATTGACGGGCAAATGTTTTAAATTCTTCGCCATAGAGTAAATCTTCCCGCTTTTGCACACCTTCAAGAATAACGATCTTGAGATTTGAATTCTCCAGTCGTTTTTTCAATTCCGGTATCATGGCTCGATAAGGGGTTACGCCGGTGCTGGTAGCGACAAAAATATACCGTTTGGGTGATTCTTCTTTGCAAATCAGTCGGCCAAACGGCCCATTGATTTGAATATTATCTCCGGGTTTTAAATTAAACAACAACTCTGTTCCCGGTCCATGTTCGACATAGCCTGCGGCGAACTCAATACGATTATTTTGTTCCGGAGGGTTGGCGACGCTGTAGCTGCGGCGCAGTACTTTGCCCTCTTTCTCGAAGTGAACCGTTATAAACTGACCTGGAAGATAATGAAATGGCGGAGAATGTTCGCATTTAAAGATAAAATGTTTTACTTTGGGGGAAAGCATGAAAGATTCTTCAAGGGTAATAGGAAATGTAGTCACTTGCATTATCATCTTCAACTATAATTAAATGTGCATAATATAGGAGAAAAATTGTGCATTGCAAGGGCTGGAGCTATATAATTAGAATATGAACAGCGCTGACATTATTACAATGCTTGGCAATATAAGCCAATCGCTTTTTCCAGTACAGCATCTTATCTCGGGCGGCGCTTATTTAATTGGCATTGTATTTTTTATCGTAGCCTTACAAAAACTAAAAAAAATAGGTGATGCCAGGGTAAGTGGTGGTTCTTCTGAAAAAATGTTTGTACCGATTGCCTATCTTCTTGCCGGCGCAGCACTCGTTTTTCTCCCGACAGCCATTTCAGCCTTGTCAGCCACCGCCTTTGGCGAAGGTAATATTCTACAATATTCTAATTACAATCGTTTTAACATATACAGCTCTATGGGTGTTATTATCAGAACGGCAGGATTAATTTGGTTTGTCCGTGGTGCAGTGCTTTTAGCTCATGCCAGCCAGCCAGGGGTTCAGGAAGGTCCAAAGGGGCTGTTGTTTCTCATAGCCGGTATTTTGGCAATAAACTTTGATAATACAGTGGCCATGTTTAATACCATCTTACATTATCTGACCACCATGACCTTATCTATACAAAACTGACTAATTATTCAGGATAAAAGGATGGATGTTTTAGTCGAATGCTCGGATTTTAGCTCAAAATGTGCCCAAATACAGCAGCTCTTGGTAGTGGTGGAGTGCTTAGGTTCAATGACCAATATAAGAGGCCGATGAATACTGTTGCTCATTGATAAAATCTTTTAAATATTGAGGTAGATAAGGAGCAAAATGTTTATTAAAGCGACTGATCTCTTGTGGGTAGTTGGTAAACATTTCTTTAAAGAAATGTTTTATTACTGTTTGTTTGTCAATATCCCCTACCGATAAAACTTTACAGAGCAACTCTTTTCCTTTAGGTAAAAATTTTGTAGAAGAACGAAAAAAAGAAGGTGAAACATCGTCATAAGATATAGAAAAAAAAGCGTTTAAAACAAGCTCATTTATTTTGGAGTCAAAGACTTTAACCGGTTGTTTTGTGAGAAACAGTTCTTCCATTAAGATATTGAAAACCATTGGGTTTTTTAAGAGCATCTCGGTTAATTCAGAACGAGTGGTGAGCTTAAAGAAAAGGCTAGGCTCATCGGGATAAAATGCCGATCCTTCACTAAGACTTGTATAACAGGGGGTTGTAAACAGTAGTTTCAATGTTTGGCGCCAAACACGAGCGTCCGTTTCCTTTTCTAAAAATTTAAGCCAAAACGTATCTGAGAAACCATTATCTTTAGTTTTAGAAATGGCCTCATAGTCTATGACTTGTATAATTTCTAATTTATCTTTTGCCGTCAATGTGTTGATGTCAACCATTTCTAATAATTGTAAATGATTCGTTAAATGAACCATTGTTACTAACAATGGTTCATTATTTTCATCCAGAACGGGATCGTAACTAGTGTTATAATAAATCTCCTCTGAGATAAGATTTAAGTTTTTCATGCATTCTATAATAAAGTTGGCAGGTAAGGAGATTTGAAGGTCTGGATGCTGTTTTTTTATGTCGTCATAGAACCAGATTTTAGCACTGTTATTCAGGTGAATTAAAGAATCCATATGAGCGTCAAAATAGGTGAACATCTTATTTTTTTCTTCTGGAGAAGCGGCGCTTTTAAAATAAAAATTTATGTGATCAAAAAGAGCTTTCTTGCTTATCAGACCTCCCCCTTTTTCATGGGTATAACATTTTGGATGCGATCTTAAATGTTCAATAAATTGGGTAAACAGTACATAGGTGCTGTTTTGCAGAAAATGGTCGAGGTAATCGAGAAAAAGAAGAGATAAATTCTTGTTAATTTCTAAATCGCATCGCAGGGCCTGAGTTTCTTTATATAATATCTCCTTATTTTTTTTATAGAATTCGACTAAGGATTTCAAAGGCGTAGTCTTTTGGCCAACCATTTTAAACCATTCATGAAGGGTAGTGTATTTTTGTGCGGATGCTGCGGTTAATGCTTCATAAAATTTTTGCTTCCAGGACATGGTTTGATAAAAGGCTATCTTTGATAAAGACAAGGCTTCAGAGAAGCTTTGATCCCCTGTTAACAAATTGACAGGTGCTGAAGCTTCTACCAACGCTCTTACGGTGTCTTTATGCAAGGGAAAGGCATTGACGATACGAATTATTTTTTGAGCTTTGTCCTTTTGCCTCTCAAATTCTTCCTCAGATATTTCTTTTGCAGTAAGAGTTTTTCCTGTTCGCTCATACATGAAGTAAACGGGTGGAGAGTTTGGGGGGAAATACGATATCAGAACATGGTCAAAATCTTGTAAGTCATTAATAAAACTGTCGCTCAATAAAATGTTTTCCTTGCCTTCTTCACTGATTTCAGAGGCATTGCGAAGCTGCAGTGGGAGAATAATATCTATATCTTTTTGATGAGAACAATGAATTGCAAAAGCAATAAATCGACTTGGCGTTGCGCCTGTATGAGAAGAAAAGAGTCTGTTAAAATAACCAAAATAAAATTCCTTATTGCCTGACAGCAAATCACTAGGTAACTTTGAAAAATCAGTTGGGTGGATTTTTGCAGGCTCGTTAAATGTTTCGATATAAATGCCCAGATTTTCTTTCCTAAGACCAGAGCTTAGGAAAAAGCACCCTGGTACAATGGGTATAGACTTTCTATGCCTGAGCTGAAATTCCATATCATAATCGTATTCACCAAGAGCAATGACGGGCTTCATGTTAGCCGTGAACAAATCGGCTACGCTTTGGGTAAGAAAATGAGGGGTTGGATAGCTGATAATAATATCGGTCTTCTTAATGGTTTTTTCCAGTTGTGCCATTCCTGTGGCGCTTAGCGTTGAGTCGATAAGCTCATATGGCATGTCCGCTTGAAATAAATTCCTGATAGCGACTTCATCGGATTTGTTTAGGCTAACTACTACTTTGACCACCAAATCTTTATAACGATAAGCCAGTTTGTCCATTAAGAGCCGTTGCAATTTGGCGGCAGAACTTGGATCACCTAAAGTCTTTTGTGGTGCATGGGTGAAGATAACAATTTCTGGCATCTTAGGTTTATCAATAAATACATCTTTAATTGTAGCAAATATTTTTCATTTTGATGGGGGGTGTATTAAGAGACAAATCACTTAGTCCTTAGGTTCTTCTTCCTCACCACAGATTCTTAGATTATTGGTTTTGGCAAACTCCATGATGCTTTGATATATCTGAGGACTTGATTCTTTAAGTTTGGGGTCAAGAAGAACGCATTTATATCCTTCTGTATTGATGCTGGGTTGTAACAAAGGCGAATAGTGGATACGGCTGTTTTTAAAACTGGCCATGGTTTCACTCATTCTTTCAGCCCAGTCGCTGGGTCGGAATTGTTTCCCTTGAGAGGTTACGCCTTCAATGATGATGGTTTTATCTTTAGACTTGGTCATTTAAGTTTACATAATAAATACACTATGTGTATTATAGCATCATCCGATCGATTCACTAAGCAGTTATTTGTCAGACTACGAATCCATGAGCAGTCAGACGTTTTTTTTTTCTGTTTGAATCATTATGTTTTAATTGGTGATATTATTTATCCTTATGATAGCATTAGACCTGTTGTTTTATTGGGAAAGGGTTAAGATCATTATGCGAAAAGAAAGCCGTGGCGGTATTTATTTATTACCCAATCTGTTAACCACTGCCAGTTTGTTTGCCGCTTTCTATTCTATAGTGGCTTCAATGAAATCACATTATGAAACCGCTGTGACAGCAATTTTTGTAGGCATGATTGCTGATGGTCTGGATGGACGTATTGCTCGAATGACCAATACGCAAAGTGCTTTCGGTGCTGAGTACGACAGCTTGTCTGATATGGTGACTTTTGGTGTTGCTCCTGCTCTCTTGTTGTATAGCTCTCATTTACATCAATTAGGCAAAATTGGCTGGTTGATAGCTTTCATTTATACTGCTGCCGTTGCTTTGCGTCTCGCGCGCTTCAACACCCAAGTGGAAACCGCCGATAAACGTTACTTTCAGGGGCTTGCCTGTCCTCCAGCCGCAGCGCTGTTGGCCTCTTTTGTCTGGTTGTGTCATCAGCATCTGGGAAAAAATCTTATCCTCGATATAGCGACAGGTCTGTTGGCATTAATTGCGGCAATGCTGATGGTAAGTAATGTTCGCTATTACAGTTTTAAAGAAATCGATTTCAAAGGCAGGGTGCCCTTTCTCTACATTCTGATCATGGTCATTTTATTTGCTGCTATAGCTGTTAATCCTGCTCTTGTTCTGTTTGCTGCTTTTTTGGTGTATGCCTCCTCAGGTCCCGTACAAACCTTACTTATTTTACACAGAGTAAGGAAACAGCGAAAAAAAGGTAATAAATCCAAAGGAAAAAGGTGATGCTCAGCTGTTATGTTGACGGTAGCAAAAAAGGACAGATTTAAGTTCAGGTTTTGCGGTTGCAATATGAATTACGTTTTTATTCCTCTTCACCAAAGCGGTTATGAATCAGGCTTGTCAACGCTTCTTCCATAGCCGTTTCGTCAGTGCCTTCAATTTGCAGGGTAAGCTCACTGCCTTTGCTGGCAGCAAGCATCATAACCCCCATGATGCTTTTGCCGTTTACGGTTTGGGAGCCTTTGCTGACTTCAATATGACTTTGAAATCTTGCCGCAGTAGAGACAAATTTCGCTGATGCTCTTGCGTGTAACCCAAGCTTGTTAATAATGGTGATTTTTTTTGTAATCATAACTTCGCCAATTTTTCAAGAATCATACTTTATCATAATTTTCCAGGGCATGTCCTCATTTCATTCCTGGAAGCCAGGAAATGGCACGGTTGATGGCAGAGCTTAGGGCTTGCATCGTCATTGAGTGAGCAGTTCATACAGCCTTTTCTCATCGTCAGCATTGCGGCATTCATTTCTGAAATCCGAATGCTTAAATTTATCCATGATATTGGCAAGAATCGTTAAATGCTGTTGCGTTTCATGGCTTGGGACCATGAAGGCCAGAACCAAATCGATCGGCTGTTTGTCTTCAGCGCCGAAATCGACCGGATTTTTTAATTTCAAAAAACAACCGTATGTTTTTATGATGTCATCAATACGTATATGCGGGATTGCGACGCCGTGACCTATAGCTGTGCTGCCAAGGGCCTCTCTTTTCCAAAAAGCGCTGAACAATTCCTGCGTGTCAAGACTTGATTGTGATTGAGCCAATAATTGACTGGCTTGCAGTAATACGGCTGTCTTACTAAATGATGTGGTATCGATATATACCCGCTCGGGAACAATAAAGTCTGAAAATAACATGTGATTTATATATCGTTTGCTGAAAAAAGGAAATTTTATACCCTGAACCTAACTTTGCAAACAGTTAGTGCGACTTCGTCCTAAAAAACATCGTTATCCCGTAATAAAGCAAAAGCTTTATACGGGATTGCAAGTCACCCCAAATGAAATTGAGAGTTTAATTTCCCGCCTCAATTTAGACATGACAGAAGGACATGTTTAAAATAACTATCAAGAATTAGGAACGATGATTCCGCATTTTTTCTTTATGTTTTATCAGCTGACGATCCAGCTTATCAACCAAGGTATCAATAGCGGCGTACATGTCTTCTGATTCAGAGCGAGCATGTAGCTCACCTTTAGAAACCAACAAGGTTGCTTCAGCGATCTGACGAAGTTTTTCCACATCAAATATAACATTAGCTGACGTTATTTTGTCAAAATGACGCTCCAGTCGATCAAATTTTTCTTTGGTGAACGCTCTCAAGGCAGGTGTGACTTCTAAGTGATGACCGGTAATATTGATTTGCATAACGCCTCCTACAATAAATTGAGATAACAGAAAAATAATACCTTATGTCTTAAGCATTTTGCGTTCATAAGATGGAGGAATGGCCATTTCTTCCCTGTATTTTGTAATTGTCCTGCGGGCAATTTGAATGCCTTGTTTCTCTATCATTTGAGCAATTTTGTTGTCACTTAATGGTTTGTTACGATCTTCCTCAGCAATCAGTTTCTTTATCATGGCTCGAATGGCTGTCGAGGAGCACTCTCCTCCGGATGCTGTCGCCAGATGACTGGAAAAAAAATATTTCAGTTCAAAGACACCTCGTGGAGTATGCAGATATTTTTGAGTGGTGACTCTTGATATAGTGGATTCATGCATATTCAGGTCATTGGCAATATCATTAAGAACAAGAGGCTTCATCGCTTCTTCACCCTGTTCAAGAAAATCCTTTTGGTGTTTAACAATACAACTGGCCACTTTAAGCAAGGTGTCCTGGCGGCTTTGGATGCTTTTCATAAACCATCGTGCTTCCTGCAGATTGTGTTTTAAGAATTGATTATCAGCACTGTCATTTGCCCGTTGAATGAGAGACGCGTACTGATGGTTAATGCTTAGTTTAGGCAAAATATTCTGATTCAGAAAAACCTGCCATTTCCCATTTATTTTTTTTACCGAAAGATCTGGAATGATGTACTCAGTCACATTCTGATGAATCAGACTACCCGGTTTTGGGTTAAGTTTGTGAATGGTATCCAGGATTTTTTGGGTGATCGTTTCATCAATATGATAGTCTTTCATCAGTTGCCTGTAATTGTGGTGGCCAAGCAGATCAAGATCATTCTGAACAATCTTTTTAGTGATATCAAGGTAAGGTGTTTCATCACTTAATTGAGTTAACTGGGCTATTAAGCACTCTGAAAGGTTAAAAGAGCCGCATCCTACAGGGTCAAAATTTTGAATAATATGACGAACAGCTTCTATTTCTGCTTTGTCCAGGGAATGGTTTTCGCTATTGAGACTCGCGTGTAGCTCGTTCAAGGATTGGGTGAGAAAACCATCGTCATTGATGGCATCAATAATGGTGGTACCAATGACCCGGTCCATGTCGCTCATTGGCGTAAGATTCAGTTGCCATCTCAGATGATCTTGTAATGTTGTGGTCGTGGAATATAAATTTTCAAGATTATAATCGTTTTCATCGGTACTGCCTTGTCTCGTATTGCTGCTATAAAGCTGTGACCATTGAAAATCGGTATAGTCGTCAAGTTCTTGGGAAGTGGCCTCCAATGTAATTTCATCCTTGTCCTCAGATGGAGACGTGGCTTCCAGCAGAGGATTTGATTCAAGAATATTCTGAATTTCCTGTTGCAGATCCATTGTTGATAGCTGGAGTAAGCGGATCGCCTGTTGTAATTGCGGTGTCAGAGTAAGATGTTGCCCCAGATTGAGATGTAATGCTGGTTTCATGTAGATCCTCTTTTTACATCCTTATATTAACAGTTTAAACAATTTATAGCGTTTATCCAGTTTTTTAGGGCTATGACAGAGCACTTTGCTTCCTATTGTGATAGAGATAATGATTTTTTTACAATTTTCAAGAGGTGATTTTTATTCGACATGTATTCACAGTTCGATTGCAAGCAGGATGAGAATTTTTTGGCAAAAAAGAGCGATTGATTATTCGCATATTGATATGCCGCAGTCTGGCTGCGGCATTGACCATTTGCAGAATGGGAAAGATTTCGTCTTAAAAGAAGTGTTCGTTACTGTCTTGGACTGGTGCAATAATGATGCTTAATATAAATTTTATATTTGGAATTACTTGACTTTTTTCTCTTTAAAAAGCACGTGCTTACGAACAACTGGATCATACATCATTAATTCCATTTTTTCCGGATGATTACGTGGGTTTTTAGTGGTGGTTTTGTAATAACCCGTTCCTGCCGTCGATTCCATTTTAACTTTTATGTTAACAGCTGCCATGAGTATACCTCTCAAATTAATCGATAAAACATTTAAACTTTTTCGCCTTTGGCTCTGAGTTTATCCAGAACGGCTTTAATACCCAGTTTGTCAATGATGCGCATGCCTTTTGTGCTGACTTTTAAACTGACAAAACGATTTTCTTCCTCTACCCAGAAACGATGATTTTGAATGTTGGGTATAAAGCGTCTTCGAGTTTTATTGTGTGCGTGAGAGACATTGTTACCTGAAATGGGTCTCTTGCCAGTGACCTGACATACTTTAGACATGGTGTTACTCCAAATTAATTATATTTGAGTGTCATTCTATGATTTGTATTTTTATGTACAAAAAGATTCGAAAAAAAGACGAATGACCTGCATTTTAGTACAAGAGCGCTTTTATAGCAAAAAAAGGTCAATGGTGCAAGATCTTGTTGACTTAAGATGCGGCTGCTTATTACAGGTAGGACATATTCTCAGCAACGTTGGTATATTAATACATTTCCAGTATAATGTGAGCGTTTTTTTAGAGCCAATATTATGCATCATCGAACGATTAAAAGCTTTGTCCTGCGTGGTGGACGGATTACGCCCAGACAACAGCAGGGATTGGATAAGTGGTTTGAATTTTATCAATTGCCAAGGCAAGCGCTCTGGGATTTCGATGATCTGTTTGAGCGTCAGTCTGATACTGTCGTTGAGATCGGGTTTGGCATGGGGAACTCTTTACTGACCATGGCAAAGAAAAATCCTGATATCAACTATGTTGGTATAGAAGTTCATCGTGCCGGAATCGGCAGTTTGGCAGCCGATTTATATGATGAGCAACTGACCAATGTTAAATTGGTTGCACAGGATGCTGTTGATGTATTTAAGAATAATATTGCAGAAGTTTCTTTAAGCGGTGTGCAGATTTTTTTTCCTGACCCCTGGCCTAAAAAAAAGCATCATAAAAGACGTCTGATTCAGCCAGAATTTGTGCATCTGCTGGTTCAAAAAATAAGGTCAGGTGGTTTTATTCACTGTGCCACTGATTGGCAGGACTATGCTGAGTTTATGCTTGAAACTTTGTCCGCTGAGCCTTTGTTAATGAATCGGCAGAAAGATGGTGGTTATACACCGAAACCGGAAAGCCGCCCATCAACAAAATTTGAAACGCGAGGTCAACGTTTAGGGCATGGTGTTTGGGATTTGGTTTTTGTAAGGAAGTAAATTCAAATGAAAAAAATCGTCACGTTAACTTTTGCATGGATGTTATCGCTCCCAGTATTTGCTGTTACCGAATTGCCGTTACTGGCCAAATTAACAGAGACTGCCGGAGCATCTGGTTTTGAAAAACCCGTTCGCCATATGCTTAAAGAACAATGGCAGCCTTTCATGAGCAAGTTAGCTGTAGATGGAATGGGTAATCTGATTGGCAGCCATAAGAACAATCAGGATGGGCCAAGGGTTCTTATCATGGCTCATATGGATGAAGTGGCATTCATGGTAGAATCCATTACTCCGGAAGGATTTTTAAAAGTGATTCCAATAGGCGGAATTTATAATTCAGTGGCTTATGCACAACGATGGCAGGTGAGCACAGCAAAAGGGCTTGTAAAGGCCTATTCCGGCATGGATTCGCCTCACATTGTGGAAAAAAAACCATCTGGTTCTCCCGAACTTAGCGCCTTGTTTCTTGATATTGGCGCTGCGAGCCGTGAAGAAGTAGAAAGTAAATTTGCCATCCGTCCAGGTTTGCCAGTGACGCCTGAGAGCGCTTTCACCTCTTTGGGTGAGCATCGATTTCTGGCTAAGGCTTTGGACGATCGTCTGGGGCTTGCAGTCATCAGTGATGCCATGCGCCTTATTAAACATCAGCAACCCAATCAGTTACATCTGGCAGCGACGGTGCAGGAAGAAATTGGTCTGCGCGGGGCAAGTACGCTTTTTGAAAGCATCCATCCTGATATAGCCATCAATGTTGAAGTTGGCATTGCGGATGACTATCCACTCTTGCAGTCAGAGCGAAAAGGCCGGATTAGCTTGGGCAAAGGACCGACTCTGTTTGTTTACGATCGCAGCATGATACCTAATCAGGAACTGCTGAACTGGGTGCTTGCCCTGGCTGAAAAATATCATATCAATGTGCAACTGGAAGTCGAGCCAGGTTATGGGGAAGATGCCGCCAAATTACAAACCTCAGGTTCAGGGGTACCCGCTCTCAATATCGGTATCCCCGTACGTTATGCTCATCAACATGCCGGCGTTTTTGATGAACGGGATTATCAGCAAGCGGTAAAACTTCTGGGATTAATTATTGAACATTTGAATCAGGAGGTTATGGACCAGATCAAAGCTGGGTGAAATAAAATAATGGGTTTAGAAAAATCATTTGCAAAACTCCTATTGTTTGTCCCTCCTCTTTTTCCTTAAAAAAATCATATTCTTATCTACGAATTTGCAAAGGTTTAACAATATTTTGATCTTTGATTGCCCATTGTGTAGCATGTAGCAACGGAAAAATTGGATTGAACATAACTAACCAGAGGGAGATAAAATGGTGGCTTTTAAGACAATAGATGAGTTCATTCGCAACAATGATCAAGAGGGATTTGAGCAGTATCTCAGCAAACAAAATACCTCTTTTTTTCAAAGTTACTGGAATCACAATGGCAAGCAACTGACGCTGCTCGATTATTTGATAAGTCAGTATGAAGAGACGCCGCAAAAAGAGGAAGTAGCAGAGCATTCATCGGCAAAAGGAAAAGAAATTGCGTCAGAAGATGAAGAGGAACGAAAAAAGGAAGAGCAGAATGTATTTGTTTTCATTCAAATTCTAATGAGGAAATCTCAAAAATTTCATACCGGAACCCCTATTCATCAGGCTACCAAAGAAGGTAAATTGCAACTGGCCCGTACCCTAATTGAGAATACGGAATTTTCCTTGAATTCCTATGATAAAGATGGAAATAGCCTTTTAAAGCTTGTTCTTGAGACAAGAGATAAAAAGTTTATTCAATTCCTTCTCTCGCAGGAAAGGCTTAACCCTCATCAGCCGTTTGATGTTAAGGAAAATTCAGAGACCATAGAGATGCAACCGATTCATTACGCAATTTATCTGGATTTCCCAGAAGCGGTTGAAGGGCTTGCTAAAAGAGGCGCTGATTTGAATAATTCCTGTAATCAGGAGCAAAACTATCCTATTCATCTGGCCGCGAAATATGGTAGTGAGCAGGTAATGAGAGGATTATTGGAGGCAGTAGAAAAGCCAAATCTTGAACATCTTAACTCCAAGCAGCAGACCGCTATAGAATTAGCTTGTGCGAGATTAAAAGAGGCAAAAGGAAAAGATGAGAAACAGAGTCTTCTAAGCAACATTAGCCTCTTGCTTTGTTATGGAGCCGAACTCCCGAGAAAGGAATTTATGAAGAATTTCCTTCAAAATCATGCCGATGAATTGCTTGAAAAAATCAATGAATATTTAAGTGAGCATACTGAATTAGTTGAAGCGTTTGTTGACCGCTGTCATGATCGAAATGATGATTTACATTCATTTTTTTATGATACCAATCCTCTAAGCACCGCTTTTAAGCATTTGTTCGGCAAACCAAACAATAGACCTCTTATCATTGAAGGCTTGATTACAAAAAAATATAAAGATGAGTGTACTAGTAAAGAACATGTCTCAGAAACAGACAAGGTGAAGTTTGCACGATTTGTCCAGACTTATCGTGAAATGTATAAGGATGATACCATTAGTAATCCCTGGAGCAAAATGCATATGAATATAGCCTGCGGAACCATGACATCCTGGAAATCTGTGACAGACTATGCCAATGAACATCCAAAAAGCAGAACGGCTAAAGTGTTGAAGCGAATGGAAGAAACAGCAAAAGGACAAACGCTTACTCAAATGTTGAATAACTAACTCATGTTAAGCAGCACAGTATTTTTTAGAAGACTTGGATGTAAAAAAGACGAAGCTGCATAACATGAGTAACTAAATTAAATGTCTGTCCTTATGTAGCCCATGTGAATGGGCTGCTCTACCCTGTGGGCATTTATTTTTCTTAACTGTAACTCGATTTTAGCCATTTTTCCGGATCCCCGTGGCTTGACCACGGGGTCCATAAAGGAGGTCATTTGTATTATCAAAGTCTCGTAAAATAGCTTTGATAAATACATTGACCATGAACACCGCGGTCGAGGCCGCGGTGATTCGTATGCTACGAAAATGGCTATAGTCGAGTGTAAAAATTGATTTTTTCTGTGCCTTACAGTTACAGGAAAATCAAGATGCTTCAGCTTGGGTTATTAAGCGCCGACCGCCACTAAAAACGTTTATACCTGTCAGGGACCGTGGGTGAGATGTTTTATTGTCTTTTAAAACATAAATCCCACTTCCCACTTGCTTAAACGGCTTATAGCCCATAGAATTCTATCTTTGTGTTCATTGTAGAGGAACCTCATATGGGATGGAATGATCCGGATAAGGATAAAGATCCATGGAGCGGTAAAAATCAGCCGCCTGATTTGGATGAAGCCTTAAAGCGCTTTCAGGATAAATTGAAAAAGACTTTTTTAGGGGGTAAAGGCAAAAAATCTGACGGTGGAGATGGCCGTGATTCAAGTGGTGGCCTGTTGGTGATTCTTGTTCTTGCCATTGCCGTTATCCTCTGGGCGTTGGCTGGTATATTTATCGTGGATCCTGCGGAAAAAGCCGCCATTCTTTATTTTGGCAAATACAGAGAAACGGTGGGCCCTGGCCCTCACTGGATACCGAGAATCATAGCCACAAAAATTGTGCGTAATGTTGATAGAGTGATGGATTATTCCTATTCGGGGCAGATGTTAACGAAGGATGAAAACCTTGTCTCCGTTTCTCTTGTGGTGCAATATCATATTGGCGATCTGGAAGATTATTTATTTAACGTTTCTGATCCCCAGGAAAGCTTGCAACAAGCGACCTCCAGCGCCTTACGTGAAGTGTTGGGAACAACCAATCTTGATCAAATCATTACCGAAGGACGAAGTGTCTGGGGGGCTCGCGTTCAACAGACATTGATAGAGATTCTTGGCAGTTACAAGACGGGCATCAGAATCGTTAATGTGTCGCCTCAGCCGGCGCGAGCTCCTGAAAACGTTCAGGACGCTTTTGATGATGCCATCAAGGCCCAGGAAGATGAAAAGCGATTCAAGGAGCAGGCATTGGCTTATGCCGCACGAGTCATTCCTATTGCCAATGGTAACGCCAGACGTATCACGGAAGAAGCCGAGGCATATAGAGAACAGGTGGTGTTGCGTGCCAGGGGGGAGGTTGCTGAATTTTTGGCGGTGTTACCGCAATACATCGCTTCTCCATTCGTGACGTCAGAGCGTATGTATCTGGACACCATGCAGAAGGTATTGAACAATACCTCCAAGATCATTGTAGATGGTAAGGCAGGTAATCTCCTTTATTTGCCACTGGATAAATTATCCATGCGCATTCCTCCTGCAAAGAACGGAAAAGCAGAGCTTGACGATGAAGAATCCGTAAAGAAAGAGGTGCAAAACCTGATTCCTGATACACGTCAGGCAGGACGGGATATCATAAGACAGACGTATCGTCCGGGGAGAGGTGAATAAATGAATGCGATGAAAGCCGGTTTAGGGATTATTTTATTTATAGTACTGCTGATCTTTTTTGCCAGCGTATTTACAATCACTCAGGGGAATCATGGAATACTGTTGCGTTTGGGGCGTTTAGTAGATGACTCGGCCACGGGTAAAGCCAGAATTCTGAATCCAGGGCTACACGTCAAGATGCCTTTTATCGAAACCGTTCGTATTTTTGATACTCGTATCCAGACGCTGGATATAAAATCATCGCGAATCGTGACTAAGGAAAAGAAGGATGTAATTGCGGATTATTATGTAAAATGGCGTATTAGTGATCTTGCACAGTATTTTAAGTCCACAGGGGGAAACGAATTTAAGGCAGAAACCTTGTTGGAACAGCAATTGAACACCTTGTTACGGGCAGAATTCGGCAAGCGTACCATTCCGGATGTGGTCTCCGATGCACGGGGTGATATTATGGACGTTCTGCAGCAAGGTGCTGAGGAACAGGCCGGTAAATTGGGAATCCATGTGGTGGATGTACGGATCAAAGGTATCGAATTGCCGCCAAGCACCAGCAACGCCATTTACCAGCGCATGCGGGCAGATATGCAGAAAATAGCTAATCGTCATCGAGCCGATGGGAAGGCTGCTGCAGAAGCCATTCAGGCCAAAGCTGATCGAGACGTTACGGTTATTTTGGCCACGGCAAAAAGTAATGGTCAGAAAGTGAAGGCCGAAGGACAAGCTAAAGCGGCTGAAATCTATGCAAAAGCATTTGGTCAAAATAAAAATTTCTTTGAGTTTTATCGTAGTTTGCTGGCATACGAAGCAAGCTTCAATAATAAACAGGATATATTGGTTCTGGATCAAAGCAGTGCTTTTTTTGATTATTTTAAACATTCCATGCCAAAAAATAATGGTACAACTGCTGGAAATTAATTATAATGTTCAATTTTTTGCTGGAATGCCTGTAAAATGGCATTCCTGATTTAATTTAATGTTTCAGCATAATGAGCTGCGGAGAATAGAGATATGATCATCAATTTTCTTTCAGCATTGGCATTGGTTCTTGTGTTGGAGGGGCTGATGCCTTTTGCCTCTCCTGAGCGTTGGCGGAGTTTACTGCGCAAGATCATAGAGCAAGATGAAAAAACGTTACGCATAGCAGGATTTTTTAGTATGTTGGTTGGCGTGGCACTGTTGACCATCATTCACCAATTTTCAGATTAATCAAGAGTAAAAAATGGGCAGGAATGTTGTTGTTATCGGTACACAGTGGGGGGATGAAGGTAAAGGCAAAATCGTAGACCTTCTTACCCAGGATGCTCAGGTTGTTATCCGTTATCAAGGTGGTCACAACGCTGGACATACGTTAAAAATCAATGGTGTCAAGACAGTTTTGCGACTGATACCCTCAGGCATGCTACGACCTCATGTCCAATGCTATATAGGGAACGGTGTTGTCGTATCACCAGAAGCTTTATTTGCTGAAATTAAAGAGTTGGAAGAACGAGGTATAGATGTTCGCCAACGCTTGCGCATCAGTCAAGCCTGTCCTTTGATATTGCCCAGCCATATTGCACTGGATAAGGCTCGGGAGGAGAAAAAAGGGAACGCCGCTATTGGAACAACGGGTCGGGGAATTGGACCTGCTTATGAAGATAAGGTGGCGCGGCGTGCTTTGAAAATTGGTGATTTGCTTGACTCAGAGCGTTTTTCAAGAAAGCTGTCTGATTTATTGAGTTACCATAATTTCCTGCTGACGGAATATTACCAACAGGCTCCCATCTCTTTCGAGTCTTTGCTTGAAAATGTGAGAAATTGGGCTAAAGCATTAAAACCTTTGGTCTGTGATGTCACTGAACACATTCATAAACATCGCTTAAAAGGCGACTCTTTATTGTTTGAAGGCGCGCAAGGAGTTTATCTTGATATTGATCATGGCACTTATCCCTTTGTCACTTCATCAAATACTTGTGTGGGAAGCGTAATCAATGGTGCTGGTTTCGGCCCTCGTTATCTTGATTATATTCTGGGTATTACCAAAGCGTATACCACGAGAGTTGGTGGAGGTCCTTTTCCAACCGAACTATTGAATGAAACAGGTAAGCACCTTGCAGAGCGAGGCAATGAATTTGGCGCGGTGACTGGCAGAGCACGTCGTTGTGGCTGGTTTGATGCGGTATTGTTGCGCCGTTCAATTGAATTGAACAGCATTACCGGCTTATGTTTGACTAAGCTTGACGTCTTAGACGGTCTGGATACTTTGAAGATAGCTGTAGCCTACAAAAATTCAGATGGTCAGTTATTGACTAGCCCACCGCAGGCAGCCGAGGATTTTGAGAAACTTACGCCAGTGTATGAAGAACTGCCAGGTTGGCAGGAATCAACAGCTGATTTAAGGGATATGGCACAGCTTCCTGAAAATGCTAAAGCTTATATTCAGCGTATCGAAGAATTGTTAGACATTCCGGTGGATATCTTGTCTACTGGTCCGGAGCGCGAGTCAACGATCATCTTACGCTATCCTTTTTCAGAATGATTTTGCATCTGTCCTTTAAGTATGCTTATCTCAACTTCCTGTAGCCGCCACAAGGCTCCAGTAATGTGGAAGGATGTCTGGAGCCTCGCGTCAACCTGCGCAAGATACAATAATGGATATTAAATAATCCGTCTGGCTCATTTGCTCATTGAAATGTTAATACCACCCTGTGCCACAAACTCCCATACCACAAGAACTGTAAGTATAAGTGGTTGTTGTTGCGCAGGTTGGTGCGCAGACCGGCGTACAAGCTGTACGACAACCTGTGTTAGAAAATCCGCAGCTGCTTAATACCGCTGTGGATGATACGAGCATAAGAGCAATGATTATTTTTTTCATAATGCTTCCTTGCTTAGTGGGTGTATAAAAATTATATTAAATGATTTTTTATTTTTCAAGCTGTGGTTTATTTGGATTTTGCTGTGAACATTTAATTTCTGCCATAAGTCTCTGCGTGAGACGAGAGATTTGCCTGGAAAAAAGAGGTTATTGTATATTTTTTAGATCTCATATTCCGTGAAAAAAATCTTGTTCACGGAACCTGGGATAAAAAATTTTCATTTATTCAGATTTACATTGGCCGGCTCATAAAGATAATAGGCAGGAAAGAAATACTAAGCGTTTTCAAATGATTAATTCTTTGATATAACTGGTTTTATTATCAAAGAAATTGTTGCAACAATAGCAGCCAGGAAGAAAAGAGTGAGTGAGATAACCGATCCAGATAATGAAAAAAAAGATAGATCAGAAGACTCTTTTGATGAAGACAGGCGTAAGTTTCTGGTAGCTACAACCAGTGTTCTTGGCGGAGTGGGAGCGGTATGTGCTTTAAGTCCTTTTGTGTCCTCATGGTTTCCCAGCGCTAAAGCTCAGGCTGCTGGTGCGCCGGTGGAGGTCGATCTGAGCAAACTTGAGCCTGGTCAACAGGTAACGGTTGAATGGCGGGGCAAACCGGTTTGGATTATTCGACGGACCAAGGAGATGCTGGATCAGATTACTGGACATTCAGAATTTTTAAGGGATCCTGAATCGCTGGTCGATCAGCAACCGGAGTATGCACAAAACAAATACCGCTCAATTAAACCGGAGTATCTGGTGCTTATTGGTATCTGCACGCATTTAGGCTGTGTACCTAAATATAATCCTGAAGAAAAATCGCTTGGACAGGATTGGCCCGGTGGTTTTTTTTGTCCTTGCCATGGTTCAAAATTTGACCTTTCAGGACGCGTCTTTAAAGGTGTGCCAGCTCCAATCAACCTGGAAGTGCCTCCCTATCATTTTATTGATGAGCATGTCATTGTCATTGGTGAAAGCAATAATAAGGATTAAACATGAGTGGACTGGTAAATTGGTTGGATGCAAGATTCCCACTGATCAGCACATGGAAAAAACATTTCAGTGAATATTACGCACCAAAGAATTTTAATTTTTTTTATTATTTCGGCTCCTTTGCAACCATCGTACTGCTCAATCAGTTATTAACCGGTTTATGGTTAACCATGTTTTATACACCGACGGCAGACCAGGCTTTTTCCTCAGTAGAATATATTATGCGGGACGTCAATTACGGTTGGTTATTGCGTTATTTGCATTCAACCGGCGCCTCCGCCTTTTTTATTGTGATTTATCTGCATATGTTTCGTGGATTGCTCTATGGTTCTTATCAGAGGCCGCGGGAACTGGTTTGGCTTTTAGGAATGGCTATTTTTCTTTTGCTGCTGGCGGAAGCGTTTTTTGGCTATCTTTTGCCCTGGGGACAGATGTCTTATTGGGGGGCACAGGTCATCACCTCTCTTTTTGGCGCTATCCCTTACATCGGCGATGGTCTGGTGACTTGGCTACGTGGAGATTTTAATGTGGCTAATGCCACTTTACAGCGCTTTTTTGCCTTGCACGTGATTGGTATACCCTTATTATTATTGTTTCTTGTTTACCTGCATATCGTCGCTTTACATAAAGTCGGTTCCAATAATCCTGAAGGTATTGAAATCAAGAAACATTTAAACAAGGAAGGCAAACCGGTCGATGGCATTCCTTTCCATCCTTATTATACCCTAAAAGACATGGTAGGGTTGACGGTGTTTTTTATTGCCTTTTTTGCTGTGGTCTTTTTTTTCCCGGAAATGGGAGGATATTTTCTCGAGCATGCCAATTTTGAGCCGGCTAATCCCATGGTGACGCCAGAGCACATAGCCCCAGTGTGGTACATGACTCCGTATTATGCCATTTTAAGAGCTATTCCTCACAAATTAACCGGCGTAATAGCAATGGGAGCTTCTATTTTGTTTCTTTTCTTTATGCCTTGGTTGGATCGCAGTCCCGTACGCTCTCTGCGCTATAAAGGTCTTTTGTCAAAAATAGCTTTAACTTTGTTTGTTATCAGCTTCCTTGTTCTTGCTTACCTGGGAACCCTTGCGGTATCACCGTTAAAATTGTTGCTTGCAAGAATTTTAACTGTTATTTATTTTGCCTATTTTATTTTTATGCCACTCTATACTTCGCTGGAGTCGTGTAAGGAAGTCCCATCACGAATAGGGGGGAGAAATGAATAAGCTGTTGATTTTTTTGCTCTTTCTCTCTCCCGCACTGTTCGCTGTCACGGACTCTGAGATCCCTTTACAGCATGTCTCTGTCAACATTAAAGATCAGGCAAGACTTCAGCGCGGTGCAAAAATGTACATGAATTATTGCTCCGGCTGCCATTCTCTGAAGTACATGCGCTACAATCGTATGGCAAAGGATATGGGGTTGACCACTTTTGCAGGAGAAGTGGATAAAGATTTGCTATATAACAACCTGATTTTCACCAGTGCCAAAATTCATGACCCCATACAAATAGCCATGCCGGCTGAAGATGCTCGTGAATGGTTTGGTGTTGAGCCACCGGATCTGTCTTTGGTAGCCAGAAAAAGAGGGGCGAACTGGATTTTTACTTACTTAAAAAGCTTTTATATTGATGAAAGCCGTCCTTTTGGTTCAAATAACCTGTTGGTTCCGGGAGTGGCTATGCCAAATATTCTGGCTCCACTGGAAGGCAGAGTGATTGCAGTCAGGAAAAAAGATACCGATGAACACCTGCAAATTTCCCATTTATTGCTTATCAAACCAGGGAGAATGACGCAGCATGAATTTGATAATGCCATAACTGATTTAGTGAATTTTCTTGTTTATGTGGGAGAACCGGCACAACTCATACGTTACAGAATAGGCGTTTGGGTGCTTCTTTTCCTTTTTGTTTTCTTTTTTGCGGCTTATAAACTAAAGAAAGCATACTGGCGCAAACTTAATCTTAATGCTGGCGGGAAATGAAAATTCAGGCATAGGGAATAAATCATTCCCGGGAAAAGATTCGACTTTTGTCATTAAACTCACCCAAATGGGCAAATTTATGGTAAAATAAGCGCTTTTGACGGTTCTTCCTGATTATTATTGACTCATGATACGTAGCATGGGTATTTTTAGCAAGATTTTGGTAAATGTCTGGTGTTCGAAGCGGAGTTTACTGGAGTAAATGAGCATTTGAAACAAATATTTGCCAAAAGGTATAAAAACGCTGCGTAACATGAGTTATTTAGACTCAGGAATAAACAATAATGAGGAGTTTCTGATGGCTATCGTTGCAAAGCGTACAGTTATGTCTTTGTATTCTGAAAATGATGATATATATAGTCATCAAGTTCGCATTGTGTTAGCTGAAAAAGGTGTAAATGTAGAAATCCTTTCTGTAAAACAGCATGAGCCTTCTGCGGATCTGATGGCAGTTAACCCCTATGGCACGGTTCCTACATTAATTGACAGAGAACTTGTCCTTTATGAAGCCAGAATCATCATGGAGTACCTTGATGAACGCTTTCCTCATCCGCCCTTATTGCCTGTATACCCAGTCGCCAGGGCCGAATCACGCAAAATGTTGCACCGTATTGAAAAAGACTGGTATGAATTAATGCGTCAGATTAATCAGGGCGAGAAAGCAGATGAAGCACGGAGACTTCTTCTCGAGAGCCTGGTTGCCCTTGAGCCTGTTTTTGCAGACAAGGCGTTCTTTTTAAGCGAAGAATTTTCCCTGCTTGACTGTGCTCTTGCTCCTTTACTTTGGCGTTTGCCAAAATTAGGTGTTGATATTCCAGCTAACGCTAAAGCTTTACAGGACTATATGCAGCGTGTTTTTAAGCGTGATTCATTTCAAACCAGCCTAACTGAAGCAGAAAGACAATTGAGAGCAGCATAATGAAAAGGATGACATCAAACCGACCTTATCTTATTCGTGCTTTTTACGACTGGATTGTTGATAACAACATGACCCCCTATATCCTTGTGGATGCGAATTATCCCAGTGTCCAGGTGCCTGGTGAACATGTACAGGATGGTCGTATTGTTCTTAATATTTCGCCTTCAGCATGCCGTGGCTTGATGCTGGAGAATGATAGAATTATATTTACCACGAAATTTTCGGGACAGTCGATGCAGATTTCTCTTGCTCCTGGAGCGGTACTTGAAATTTATGCAAAAGAGAACGGCCGAGGAATTTCTTTTCCACCGGAAGAAGATGAGACGCCACCCCCATCCAGCACAAACTCTGATAAGATATCCCGTAAAAAACCTTCCTTAAAGTTGGTAGAGTAAAAGAATGGAAAATGAGAACCATTTTCCGCTAATGGTCTTATATGCTGAATATATGAACTTATGATTCCTCCCGAGCATAAGCTGTATCTATGTGAGCAGATTCGCCGCTGCGAAGATATGGCAATTAACCAATACAACATCAGTGAGCACACACTCATGTTGCGCGCAGGCGAAGCTGCTTTTGAGACGGTTTTAAAACACTTTCCCCATATTCAGCGTATGGCCATTTTTTGCGGTGCGGGTAATAATGCAGGTGATGGCTATGTATTGGCGAGGTTGGCGCAGCAATATGGATTAAGCGTTAAAATTTATCAATTAAAATCCCCGGAAAATCTACCCTCCGCCGCAGCTCATGCTGCCATGCATGCTATGGTGGATAACATTCCTTGTGCTTGGCTTGATGAACCGTTTGATACTGAAGTTGACCTGATTGTTGATGCACTGCTTGGTATCGGCTTGCAAGGTGAGGTTCGTGGGGAAATGGTGGGGGCGATTAATCTGATCAATGAAACTGAGCTGCCGGTGATTGCTCTCGATATACCCTCAGGCCTTAATGCCGATACCGGTCAAGTCTATAATTGTTGTGTTCGTGCAGACTGTACAATTTGTTTTATTGGACGAAAAACCGGCATGTATACCTTGGATGGTCCCGATCATTGTGGAGAGATTTACTGTGCTGATCTTCAATTAAAAGATATTCTTGAGCAGCTTCCGTTTTATGCCTTGCAGTTGACGAGACAAACGATTGACTTACCCTTACCTCCCCGGAAGAAAAATTGCCATAAAGGCGATTTCGGTCATGTGCTGGTGGTAGGCGGAGGACCTGGCATGCCTGGTGCTGTGGCACTTGCTGCTAAAGCCGCTTTGCGAACAGGGGCAGGTGCCGTTACAGTTGCCACACGCCCAGAACATATCACAGGTGTTTTGCCCTTCTGTCCTGAAATAATGGTCCACGGTGTTCGTTCTGAAAATGAACTTAAACCTTTATTGAGGAAAGCTACCGTTTGTATTTTGGGACCTGGACTCGGTGTTGACGAGTGGGGAAAAAAGTTGTTTCATGCAGCTATAACGGCCCAATTGCCAATGATCATCGATGCATCGGCCTTGAGGCTTTTGGCTGAGCATCCACAAATCGATGATAACTGGATACTAACCCCTCATCCGGGTGAAGCGGGTGCTTTATTATCTTGTACTGCGGCAGGAATACAAGAAGACCGATTCGAGGCTGTGGAAAAACTACAAAAGCAGTATGGCGGAGTTATTATACTCAAAGGCGCTGGCAGTATTCTGCGTACAGTAAATGCAGAAAATTTTGTCTGTATTGCCGGTAATGCAGGTATGGCTACAGCCGGCATGGGTGATATTTTAAACGGCATTATTGCAGGATTACTGGCACAAGGTCTTTCTCTGTCCGAGTCAGCGAAAGCAGGGGTTTGGTTACATGCTCATGTCGCCGATCAAATCGTCCAAAGACAAGGAGAAAGAGGACTTTTAGCCAGTGATTTATTGGCTCAATTTCCAAAATTCATCAATGGATTATCAATATGACCCGTTCGGCGTTGCGAACAGTATGGAAGCAGACTCTGTCCAATGAAGACAGCAGTCGGACATTTGGCAAAAAACTGGCAAACTGTTTGTTGCCATCTGCTGTTTTGGCTTTCAGCGGTGAGCTGGGCGCAGGAAAGACGACCATCATTCGTGCTATGCTGCGGGCCTTAGGCGTTGCATCGGCCATTAAAAGCCCTACTTTTTCCCTGGTTGAAAGTTATCAATGTCAATCTTTACAAATACATCATTTTGATTTGTATCGTATTCAGGATGAAGAAGAATTAGAATATATAGGTTTTCGGGAGTATTTCTCTGAAGATGCAATTTGTTGTATTGAATGGCCGGAGAAAGCAAGCAATTTGTTCATTCATACGGACTTACAATTTGATTTGAAAATCAAAGAAACAGGACGTGAAATGCGAATCAAGGCATTAAGCGTTTTGGGTGAGCGCATTTTAACATGTTTAACAGGTGGGGTATGAATTTGCGCATACTGGTTTGTTACTTATTGATAGCTGTATATTCGATAGCTTACAGCCATCAACTAAAGGGAATCGATATAAAAGAGCAATCCCGACATCTGTTGCTGTTTTTTTCATTAAACGGTCGTGTTGCCCCTAAAATATTTACCCTTTCTCATCCTGACAGACTGGTAATTGATTTTTCCCATACAAACCTTGATTTTAAATTAAATACCAATTCACTTCGTCGCTCTATGATTAAAAATATTCGTAGCGGCCATCCAAAGACAGGTATTCTGCGACTTGTTTTTGAACTGAATGAGCCCATTGATTTCAAGACCACGAATTGGCAACCGAGAGATAGACAGCTTTCCGGCTTTCAGATTGAACTCACAGGGAAAAACAAGGCGGTACAGAATAAAAAAACCTTGGTGAGCACTCGACATTCTGGCAAAAAACTTCGTGATGTGGTGGTGGTCATTGATGCTGGACATGGTGGCAAAGATCCAGGTGCTACGGGGCCTCACGGCAGTAAAGAGAAAGATGTGGTTCTGGCCATTGCCCTCAGACTAAAAAAATTAATTGATCAACAGCATGGAATGCGCGCCGTACTAACTCGCAATGGCGATTATTATATCGGATTGCGCCAACGCTTAAATATTACCCGAAAATATGATGCTGACATTTTTGTTGCTGTTCATGCTGATGCATTTATTAATCGCCAATCGAACGGTGCTTCTGTTTTCGCGCTCTCTCAAAGAGGTGCAACGAGTGAGGCAGCAAGATGGCTTGCTGAAAAGGAAAACTATTCGGAATTGGGCGGTGTTGATCTCTCTGATCTGGATGATCAAAATGGTATGGTTCGGTCAGTATTGATTGATTTATCCCAAACCGCAACCATTGGCGCCAGTTTACAAATGGGAGCTCGTGTATTGAAGCAGCTGGATAAAATAACGCGTTTACACAATGATAATGTTGAACAGGCACGATTTGTTGTTCTGAAATCACCTGATATCCCTTCGATTCTGATAGAAACCGGTTTTATATCCAATCCTCGCGAAGAGAAAAATTTGACTAATCCTGCCTATCAGCAACAGTTAAGTCAGGCTATTTTTAGAGGGATTAAACAGTACTTTGAGGACTACCCGCCTTATGGAACGTATGTTGAAGCCATGTCGGAAGGAAAAACACATGTTGTTCAAGCCGGAGAAACCCTGTCAGGTATTGCTGAACATTATAAGATTAGCCTCAGTTCTTTATGCTCGGCAAATAAATTATCAAAAACTGCCCCCTTGAAAATTGGCCAGAAATTAATTATACCTTCCTCATGGGCATAAGAATCAAAGAACTGCCTTTGGCCGTTGCCAATCAGATTGCAGCGGGCGAGGTAATAGAACGACCGGCTTCTGTGGTTAAAGAATTGCTTGAGAATGCTTATGATGCTGAAGCCAGTCAAGTGAGCATAGAGATCCGTCATGGCGGATTGAATCAGATCAAAGTTATTGATAATGGCGTGGGAATTGTTGCCGACGATTTACCTTTAACCATCAAAGCCCATGCCACTAGCAAAATACAAGATATTCATGATCTCTATTCGATCGCCAGCATGGGGTTCAGAGGCGAAGCTCTGGCAAGCATTGCCTCTGTTTCCAAAATTGCTATCAGCTCGAAAACAAAAGAGCAGCTACATGCAATGACATTGGAGGCAGAGGGGAGTAAAGTCCGATTATCCGTTTGTCCAAGAAATAATGGCACCACAATTGATGTGCGTGATTTGTTTTATAACCTCCCTGTGAGAAAAAAATTTCTTAAAAGCGAGCGCTTGGAATTTTTGGCCATTGAGGCTGTGGTGAGACGATTTGCCATGGGAGCTCCATATATTGCCTTATTGTTTAAACACAATGGCAAAACAGTGCTGAACTTACCTGCTGCGAGTCATGCTCAAGCCCAGCAAAAACGAATGGCGCGCTTGTTTGGCCACCGTTTTATGGAAGACGCTGTATACGTTGACGTTGAAGATAGTGGAATGCATCTGTATGGCTGGTTAAGCGGCCTTCAGTACCAACGAAGCCAAAATGACCGCCAGTGGGTATACATTAATCGACGCATGGTAAAAGATAAGCTCATTTTACATGCAATTAAGCAAGTATACGAAGAGGTCCTGCACCCTGGTCGTTTTCCTTCATGCTTACTCTATTTTCATTTGCCGGCCTCAGAAGTCGATGTAAATGTTCATCCAGCCAAACATGAGATCAGATTTCAACAGCCCCGCCTGGTTCATGATTTTTTTGTATCCCAGTTATCTAAAGCACTAGCGTCCGTATATGGGGATAAAACTGCTGTCAGACAAGCGATAAAAACACAAGCCCTATCAGGGGTTTCTGAAAACCACGGCCCTTCTTATAAACCACTTTTAACAACATCTAAGCTTTGTGTGCAGGAGAAAACCTCACCATGGATTGCTTTAAACAAACGATATGCTTTATTGCTTCATCAGGCAACGCCTTATCTTGTTGATGTCCTGAAGCTGCAGCAAAAACGTTTTTATAGCCACCTGAAAGATATGACTCACCCTTTCGCTTCTCGTCCACTGCTCGTACCCGTACAACTTCAAATTCTCCCAGAAACGTATCTATTATTGGCTGGAAAACTGGAGATGATGAAAGGTTTTGGTGTACACTGTCTGTTTTCTAAACAGAATGAGCTTATTGTTCAGGCATTGCCTGTTTTAATGCCTCAGTTGGATATTCATATGTTTTTGCAAAATCTTTCAGAAGATTGTTTATCTGAGCCTGAAAAGCTGCTGGTAATGCTTTCAACCTGCCAGGCATTCGATGTTCAACAACTGACTATAGATGAAGGTGATGAGCTTTATCGTTTTTTTCTGCAATTGCAAGCTTGTGAGGCTGAGGCCTTGAAACTGTACAGATGTTTACATGAAAAAGATTGTCAGGTGTTATTAGGTGATTGAGACGGTTTTTTGTTTAATGGGCCCTACAGCGTCAGGGAAAACAGATTTGGCCTGCCAGTTGGTACAGCGCTATCCTTTTGAGATAGTCAGTGTCGATTCGGCAATGATCTATCGCGAGATGAATATTGGCACTGCGAAACCAACACCTGAGGAATTATGGCAAACTCCGCATCACTTAATCGATATTCTTGATCCTGTAGAAGTTTATTCCGCAGCAAGATTTTGTTCCGATGTCGACAGGCTATGTCGACAAATCAGAGCCAGGAATAAATACCCTTTACTTGTGGGCGGAACAATGATGTATTTCAAGGCTTTGCAGCAAGGATTATCCCATTTGCCGCAAGCGGATGGGCTTATAAGAAAACAGCTTATACAACAGGCTTCAACTCATGGCTGGAATAAACTTCATCAACAGCTGGCCGTCGTTGACCCTGATTCTGCCAGTCGGATTCATCCTAACGATGCTCAACGAATTGCTCGAGCGCTGGAAGTGTATTATTTAACCGGAACAACTTTGTCTGGGCATCTTGATCAACAAAAAACAGGAGAAAAATATTCATTCATTAATATGGTGCTTTTCCCTGCACAACGTTCATGGCTCCATACTCGAATTGAACATCGTTTTGCAAACATGTTGGCAGGCGGTTTGATTGAAGAAGTGGAAGTTTTGATCAATAAATGGTCCATGACCACTGATATGCCTGCTTTACGCTGTGTAGGTTATCGTCAGGTGTTTGATTTTTTACAGGGACAATTTAATGTTCAAACATTAAAAGAAAAAGGAACGGCGGCTACACGACAGTTGGCCAAACGTCAGCTAACCTGGCTAAGACACTGGCCTGATGCGGTATACTTCGACCCTCAGGAAAACGATTGCGCAACCAAAATGATGGAGAAATTAGACAAATTATTAGATAATAACCTCGACTCGACCTAAGCATCATGCCTAAGCGAGAGAGATTGTATCCTGCGAGACAAAAGGTGGTCAAAAGCACAGGACTAGCTAGGCTAATTCGAGCATTTTGGCCTCCTTTTAACGAAACAAGATACCATTTATCGAAGTTTAGACATGATGCTTACGTCGAGTTGAGGTTAAAAATAGATAAATCCGTAATTTAAATCTAAAGTCTGTTGAGCTTATTAGGAGTAGGTAAACCCTTTTTGAGCAATGATCAACAAGACACTGACTAAAAAGTCTTAATCCTATAAGAGGAAATCATGTCTGAATCAACAAAAAAAACTGCAAGCGCAAAAAAGGAATATATTATCCATCCCAAAGATTTGCCTCTCAGTTGCCCTACGGATGAAATGGAACTTTGGAATGCACATCCTAAAGTTTACCTGCCCATCGAAGAAACTGGCGTTGAAGTTTGTCCTTATTGCGGTGCCAAGTATATCCTGAAAAAATGATTCAATCGGTCTGTGTAGTGCGGCTTTCAGCCTTAGGTGATGTTTTAATGCTGGTTCCTTTGATTCGAACCCTACAGGCCCATTTTCAAAATATAAAAATCAGCTGGGTGATTTCACGCCCTGCTTATGATTTAGTCGCAGGGATGGATGGGGTGGAGTTTATTGTTATTGACAAACCCAAGCGACCTGGCGATTACTGGCGATTTAAAAAAAACTTGCAAGGGAGAAAATTTGATGTGCTTTTGGCGGCTCAGGCCAGTTTTCGTGCAAATCTTTTATATCCACTGATAAAAGCCAAACGTAAAATTGGCTATGACAAATTGCGAGCTAAAGATGGACATGGTTGGTTTGTTCGCGAAAGAATTTCTTTTGGCCATGAACATACCTTGGAAGGTTTTTTAAAATTTGCCGAACCTTTAGGTATAAAACATAAAATGGTTCGCTGGGATTTACCCATTAGTGCTGTGGATAAGCAATGGGCAAGGCAGTATCTGTCTGAATATAAGATATTAATTGTTAATCCAGCAGCCAGTAAGCCTGAACGATGCTGGCCTGTAGAGCGATATATCGAAGTCATTCGGCGTGCTCAGCAACGATGGAAGGTTGATGTGATTCTAACAGGTGGTCCAGGAGCACTGGATAAAGATCTGGCTGCTAAGATCATGCAGGAAGTCAAAGTGAGGAGTTTGGTAGGACAAACAAAACCTAAACAATTATTGGCATTAATCAGTCAAGCCGATGCAGTATTATGTCCCGACACAGGACCTTCTCACATGGCTGCAGCAGTAGGAACCCCTGTGGTTGCTTTACATGCTGTTACAAGTTCAGAGGTCTCAGGTCCTTATACTTTCCTCCATCTGACAGTGGATTGTTATCCACAGGCCGTTGAACAGATTTTAGGTACGACTTTGGAGAAAAACATGTGGGGAACTCATGCTCATGGAGCGGAGACCATGAAACTTGTCCAAATCGATGCGGTTATGGAAAAATTAGGTCAGATTTTCGATGAAAAATAAGCAAATTTTCCAAGTAAGTACTGAATTATAAAATCTGTCCATTTACTCTACTGTCAACATAGAAGCTAGTGGTCAAGCCGGCAGTTTATTTCAAAACGCCGACTTGACCAGGCTCAGAAGCGCATCTGAGCTTTACTGAGTGTCGTTATTTCCCGTATTTCCTTCTGTGAAGCCCAGTGACGATTGAGTAGGTTCTGAAGCTTTGGAATTTTGCAACAGATAGATGGAATTGGTTAATAATATTCGCTCCTGTTGTTGCCGATTAAGGTACAACTGATAGTTGATCTCAGCAAGTAAAACGGCAATTTCTTTTTGTACCGTGGCTGAAGAGGCCTTATTAATCATATTAATCCACTGTTGATTCGGCTGAGGGACGCCGTCTTGCTGTGATTGTGGCTTATATAATCTCCATGTTGCCATATTAAATTCGTTTAAGGCTTGGCTGGTATTGTTTTCGGAATCGGTACCAAAATTCTGAGGCATTCGTTTGGATAAGATATAGTAGAGATTACTGAGACCTACCGAAGTTTGTGCAGCATAGACTCTTAAATTAGCAAAATAAGAGGCAATTGCTGCCTGAGCTTGCAGCTGCGCCATTTTACTGACACTCTTGTCATTCCCCGAAGCCTGCTGATAAAGTGTGTCATAATTTTGTAACTTGGGCAGATTAGGTGGTACAGCCATTCCTGAAGCATATAGAATAAAATTGGCTGCTTGTTGTGCCTGGCTGTTTGCAGTTAGTCCAGGATTTTCTGATCCTTGTCCTTGTTGGTTTGTGCCTGTGCCTGTGACTTGAGTTGAATAAAGCAAAGGAGAAAGTAAGTTGTTGCTGTTTAACTGGCTTAAAAATTTCTGATTGTAGTCGTATGTGAAATAATCATGGGTTCCAGGTAATGTTCCGATGATATTCGTCATGACTTTGTTCTGATACAGTAATTGGCAGCTCTCATTCTGCAACTGTGTTCCCTGATAATTTAAGCAGTAACTGAAATCCGGAGTCGCCAAAATATTTAAGACAGCCTGACTTACCGGATCCTGTTGATAGTTTTGCTGATCAATTAGGTTTGATACAGCAATATTTCCCTGTTGTCTTGCCTGAGGTGAGCTGTATTGCTGGCTCTTAAAAGTATAGTTGGCAAAGGCATTAAGACTTTGAGATATGGGTACAGCGCTGGGAACAAAAATGGAAAAGGCTTGACTGAAGGCATTCACAGGAATGGCTCCCAGAACGGAATTGTATAAATAATTCTGTTTGAGCTGCGTTCCTGAGGGGTCAAGAAGCTCATCGCTGACATTTTGCTGCGATGGGGGGGTGCTGAGGTTATATCCCAAAAACAGACCCAGATTAAAAAGGTATTTGACTAAATCGCGGGTGTTGCTGCTGGTTTGTTGTTCATAGTAGGAATCATAGCCATCTTGAGTCGTTTGGGAATAGACAGGAGTGACAGTAAGAGATAATAAAGAGCCTGAGATTAAGAGTTTACACAATAATTTCATTATTCTTCTCCTTCGAGAGCGCGTAGAACCAATTGTAAGCGGGATTCAGAAAATACTCGTCCCAATAAACGCAGTCGCTCAAAAACAATGTTGCGTTTGAGAAAAAAGCCTGCGGGATCATCTGATCCCATACTGGTTTCCTCCGCATGAATCAGAATTCGCGAAGCAGAACCGGGATGAACTGTATCTAAGGCTTGGAGCAAACGAAGGCCGCGTCCTGTTTTAATGTTTCCAACAATACGAATGAATTTGTCCTCTTCAGCCAGTGCCCCTAAGTCAACATTTTCAATGTTATCAAGTGCTTTTCCCAAGTCAGAAAGCGCTTCCTCCAATTCCGGATTGCCATCCAGCGTCCAGTCTTCCACACCTTCCATAAAGGTGATAACACGGTAAATCATGGGATCAACATACTCATACCAGTACTGGGCAGAGGCTTCATGGCTGAGATCAGGCATATTTTACTCTTTTTTTACGGTTATTGATATTGATGGACTGCACTTAAACTTACTACTATATTATATTATGACATATAAAAAATCATTGCCAGAATAGTAAAGATTATGAAAAAAGAGAAAGGTTCGCGCACCTGGAAAGTCATCACAAGCATATTTAATGTTCGTGCGTGGATTGATTATGATCGTATCAAAGCGGCTTGGCTGTATATAAAAAATGGGATAAAGAAATTGTTTATCCCGCAGAAAAAAGTCAAAAAAGCTGATTTTAATCGTGTTGTGGAAGAAATGAGCTTGACTGAAAAAGATCTTATTTCTCGTCAAAAGGCCTTAAAACGGTTAAGTATTTTTATGGTTATTGTGGCTTTTGGAATTTTCACTTATGCCGGATATCATCTTTTTTCCGGAAATATACGAGCCACGGTAGTGAGTTTGGTAGTGATGTTGATCGCTTTGACTTTAGCCTTTCGCTATCATTTCTGGTATTTCCAAATCAAGGAACGTAAATTAGGTTGTACCTTTCGCGAATGGTTCAGGCAAGGTTTAATGGGTGAAAAAGAATGAAAAAATCGCTAATCCTCTTTTTACTCACAGTATTCCCAGTTCTTGCCATAGCTGCTGATGGGGATAGTGGTGCTTTGACCTTCGCTCCGCCTGCCAGTGATTATTCAGTGGTTTTTCTTGGCAACCTTTTTGGCACAGTTGATGGTGTGCTCCACGGTTCCGGCAGCCAGATCATGGGGGCTATGTTTGGTGTTTTTAATGCCGCAGTGCTGGCTATTGGCGGCATCATTATCATGTACACCCTTCTGGTGTCGACCATGAACACAGCCCATGAAGGACAGGTATTAGGGCAAAAGTGGTCTTCCATTTGGATACCTATCCGTTCAACGGCTGGCCTGGCTTTATTGATACCCAAAGCATCCGGCTATTGTCTGATGCAGATTTTTGTCATGTGGATAGTGTTGCAGGGAGTCGGGGCTGCCGATAAAATCTGGGATGCAGCGCTGGATTATCTAAATCGCGGCGGAGTGATCATTAGGGCTGAGGTCAAAAACCCTTTAGGTGATGGAAGTGATGTGCGCACAAGTCCGATCTCCGCTGGTGCTGGAAGGATTCTTTCCGGTCAAGTGTGCATGTATGGTTTGCAAAGAGCATTGGAACAACAGCGTCAAAAATATTTGCAGGCCAAGCAAAATAACTCTGGTCCCTGTAGCGGGTCACCTACGGGCGCTATGAAAACGTTTTGCCAGACGGCCGTTCCTGATTTTTTGAGTACAGTGAATGCTATTGCAGCTCAAAATGATCAGCAAAAGAGTGGTGGAACAAACAATAAAAACCAAAGTTTTTATGTCGATATGCCTAATTTTGATGATCAATCCCCGTATTATTTTTTAAACGGAATTTGCGGCACCATCAAGTGGAATCCTTTTACTTCTGACCAAATTTCTGACATGCAAAAAGTCGCCGGTAACAATCAGCTGGACACGATAAAGCTATCCAGAGCCATCGGCGTTCAGCAGATGTATACTGATCTTGCTTCAGTTGCACGGATTATGGTGAATAATAATCCACGCTTATCGCAAAAAACAGGTGATGATGATAAAAACAATTATTCCAGTATTGCCGAGGATCAGTTTGGTGTCCCCTATGGTGAAGACGGTTCAATATGTCAATCTGTAGGAAACTGCGTTACTTGGGGGGCTGCTTCCACTGCTGATGATACCAACAGGGCAGTTCTGTTTAATGGAACGGAATTTTTAGGTGCAATCTCTGATTATAACGGCATTTTAAATCCAGCTTTGAATTTACTCAATGAGGCGAAGAAAGGCCAAACAAAAGACGATGCAAGGAAATTCATTTCTGAGGCTGAAAATAAAGGATGGATGCTGGCTGGCAGTTACTTTTTTGATTTAGTCAAATTAAATAGTTCAGCAGCCGCCTCGTCGGATTTCGATGTTTCTAAAGATCAACCTGAACAAGGTTCTGGCCTTAGCGGCAGTTCATTTAACGCAACAAAGTTAACCGATGCTTTCGGGTCAAATAATACCTGTCAGGGGACGCGTGCAGCATTGTGCACCTGGTTTAATGGAAAGTCGATGGTATTGCAGTATTTACAAGGTTCAATAACAGGACCAACGGGTAGTAATATTCCTAATCCAACGGACCCATCCAGTCAGATAAAAATCGTTACTGGTACACAATCTGCGACTGTCTGGGGTTTTATTAATAATTCCTTAACCATGAAGACTCCGGGCCAACCTGGAATTGATCCTGGTTTTAAGTTTGCCAATATGATTCATGTGAATGTTGATACGTCCGATTATCGGCTTCCTAATGCAAGCTTTGATTGCGGAGAGATAAAAATATTGACTTTCCATGTATGCCTGGGACGTATGTTTGGTGAGTTATTTTATAATGGCATTTTCAGGCCTGTTTTCAATTTTTTTCTCAATCGTCTTCAGCATTTTATTGAACAAGCCGTTCTTGCATTTCTGATGATTCCTCTTCAGGGGATGGCCTACATCTTTCAAGATGGCCTGAAAGTTTTGTCGACACCTGGCATTAATCCCATTGTGGCTTTGGCCCAGATGGGAACCACGTATATCAATTTCACCTTCAATTTGTGGATCATGCTGCTCACTATGTCAATTACAGCCGCTATTTTACCTTTTGGAATTGGAATGTTTATTCTTGCATTGATCATCATGGCCATGCCTTTATTGGCTTCCTGGTTAAGCGTGATGGTGGCGATAGGCTTTGTCACGGCTTATTATATTCCTTTATTGCCTTATTTAATTTTTATTTTCGGTGTTATTGCCTGGTTGATGGCTGTGATTGATGCCATGGTTGCAGGACCTGTTGTAGCACTTGGTGTAACTTACCCTGAAGGTCATGACGCTTTTGGAAAGGGTGAACCTGCGATTATGATTTTACTGAATGTATTTTTAAGACCGTCAATGATGATTATTGGCTATATTGCTGCAATTGCACTTTCTTACGTGGGTGTATGGATCTTGAATACGGGTTATGAACATGCTGTTAGCTTTATGCAGCCTGTCAGTTCTGCAAGTGATGCTACGGATTTTGGCCAGTATGGTGTGACAGCAGCAGGTTCACAAACCAAGAGCGCAGCTGGAATCGCGGTAGCTACCGGCTATACCAGTTGGGCAGGAGTGTATGCCTTTTTCTTCTCTATTTTGGCTTATACCTCGGCCTATTTGATTATTGTACAAAAATCCTTTGGTTTAATTACCAGCTTGCCTGACAAAGTGTTGCGCTGGATTGGTGGTCCAGCTGAGGGTGTTGGTGCTGAAGCTGCTCAGTGGGGCGAGGAAGCAAAAGGCAAGGTGGAAAAAGGTGGTGAGGCTACTTCTGCAGGTCAAGGAGCAATTGATAAAGCCTTGAAAGCCAAAGGGCAGCAAGCCATTCAAGGCGCTAAAGATTCAGCTAAAAAAGGTTTGGATAAACTCAAATCCGGAGAGGGAAACATCGAGGCAACACCTTCGGCTGGACCCGAATAATAGAAAGAACATGTATGTTCAGCCTTTCTTGCTTGTGTTATAACTACTAGCCCTTTTTGGGAACTTGGCCATCTTACGAGAATCACTAAAAAACGTAGCATAGTTACTTTGGGCTTTGGCTATTTTTAAATCGAATTCGCACCGCTTGATAATAGATTGCAAACAAAGCTGCATGTGGATAGCGGTCGATCAGGGGTAGGGATATATAGAGATGTAGAGATGATCAGCGTTGATATTCTTTTGTTCCGGCAATAATAAGCTTGTAAACACGTTCACTGATGATGCCTTCTTCAAATTTCCTTTTGGCATCTACTGTCATGAGCTGACCTCTTTCACGAACCAGTTTTCTTGTGATCGATGTTACTTCATTAGGATTACCTTCCAGGAGTACATCGCGTGTTTCTTCATCAAACACAAGATATTCGCGCAGAGCAACCCGTTTTCCATCTACGGTGGGAACCAGTTTCTGCCAGATGCAGAGGCGTATGGTTTCCAAAATATCAATCGTTCGTCCCAGACGCTCTTCTCCGGCAAATGAAGTCACCAGTCGGCGCATGGTCTCAGCCACACCTGAGGTATGAAGAGTCGTATATACAGGATGGCCGGTAAGCGCTGCTTCAAGTGCGGCGCTGATGGTTTCAGCATCTCGGCATTCACCCACCATAATCAATCTAGGCTTTCGTCTCAACGCATTCCTTACACCGTCTGCAAAATCAGGTAGGTGACGAGGAATTTCTGACTGACTGACCACGGCTGAAATGGTTTCAATTTCATCAAAAACAAACTCGATTGGTGCCTCATAAGTCAGTACTTTCCGGTTGGAGTCTTCATTCTCTATGAGCTCTCTGATAATGGAGGCAAGTAATGTTGATTTACCTGATCCAGTCGCTCCGGTGATAAACACAATGCCTTCCTGAGGGGCAATAGCTTCAATGATGTTATCGGGAAGTCCGAGGGTTTCAAGCCTTGGAGGCGTTGTTGGAATCGTTCTTAAGGTAATCTGGATAGCGTCATGTCCTTCTACAAGACACGAGGTGGCATTTACCCGATAGCGGTATCGAACCCCACGATTTGGCCGGAATTCATAGTGAGTATCAATATCAACACCGGATAATAACTGGGTGGTTGCATTAGGACCATAAATCGAATTAATTAAATCACCAAGCTCAGTATTAGATAATCGTCGATTGGTGATCTTAAGGAGTCTGCCATACACTTCAGCGAAAATAGGCTCGCCGGTTTGAATAGTAATATCTGAAGCATTCAAACTTTCAGCATGTTCAAGCATTTTGTCCATGAAGACAGGCGAAAAACGCGTAGGTTCATCGGGCATTAAGTTTACATTGTTCATCTTATCGCAGGATTATTTATCTATTATTTATTCACAGGAGCAATGACGGGTTGCCATGCTTTGCTGGTTATAATAATTTTAGACCTCTGCGCTAATTTTGTCATGTTTTTATATTTTTCCAGCTCATTTTCTTTTTTAGCAACAGCCGCACGCCATTCTTCGCTGTTAATATTAAGTGTTGGCAGAGCCGTAATGCGCAATACACGATCATCGATATGAAGCTCTGAACCATTGCCAGTAACTCCTAGATCGGTATGGGTCACAAAGGGGGGAGAAACCATATTCATCGCTAAAAGCTTACGATAAAGAATCATACCTACAAAGTCTTCTTTAATCCGCGCGAGATTTTCTTCAAGAATAATGTTGGCTTGCTCAATACCATTTTTCCATCCTTTTTCAACATAAGTGCACCAGATTTGCTGCTCTTCCTTTGTTTTGGGAAGAAGCGTCATATGTGGAGGCTCCGGTTTGACAAAATCCATCCATAAATACTGGCGCCAGTTTGGAGGAGTCGTTATAAATCGAGCTTGCTTGGCAATCTTGTAGTTTCTATCAGACAGTCGAATGGTATGTGTATCGGCAAGATTGAAAGTACTTCGTCCTTCCAGTAAGACAGGAGGTAAGATATTATGCTCGAGGATCAGTGAATTGAAATCAAAAACAGTATCCAGATTACGAGCATTGCGATTGAGTTCTTCATCGATGACTCTGGCTCGACAGGCAAGTCCTGACTGGGCGCCCACGGTCAATGCGGTTTCTTTCAAGGCCATTTCGCGAATTTTGCTGACATCGCCAGAGGGACATTTCCTGCAACCCATACTGAGCAAACCGGACAATGAACCAGTATCCCCCATGCCCATATAAGAGGATGACGTACATGCGCTAAGCAGTATGGCTGATAGGAATATGAATTTAGGAATATATTTTAGCATAGCGTAATTCAACAACCTGACTGTTAGGGTAGACATGAATAGAGGCTCGTTTTCTGGCCTGATAGTCTATATCGCGCAATAATTTAGCCAAACTCTCGTCTTTTGCTGTAATACTGATCAGAACGGGCACAGGCGGTGCTTTTCCAAGCACACGAAGTTTAAAATGGGCGGCTTTGGCAATGCGCAAGGTAAGATCTTCAATTGGCCCAGACCAGTCAACAGAAGCACGGGCTTGTAGATTATAGGCATTGGGAATGGTCAGTACATTATCGACAGAAGGGGGAGAGATGACTTTTTCCACTCTTGCTATTTCAAGCATGGAGTCACTTACTGAACTTGCCGCCTCTGCCAGTTTGATGGTGGCATCATCACTTGGGCGATTGATAGGGGGCTTTTTATATGTTATCGAGGTACATCCAGTCATTAAAGCTGAAATAATCAACAGCATGATGATCTTATTATGCATCGCCAACATTATCATAGAGGAATATGCTTTGATTGAAACAGGAGCTTGCCTTCTTGTCAAGCAGTTGTGAAGTATAGACTGTAATTTGGCAGAAATTTTTATGGGACGGGCTTATGGACTTTTTCATAGAGACCATAAAAAACCTGGCCGGCACGTTTTGCTCTCAATCCCTGCCATTTGTCTTCGTCAAGATTTAAAATTCGGGATGATTCGATATAGACCAAGCCATGAGAAGAGAGAACTGAGGTGGTTGAGAGAATATCAAGACATTCCTCCAGCAGTTGGCTCTCAAAAGGAGGGTCAAGAAAAACAATATCAAATTGTTCTTTCGTATTGCGCAGGAAATGTCTTGTATCCATTCTCAGCAGTTTTAATCGGGAACTGTTAAACTCCATCAGCGTCTTATGTAAATATTGATAAGCAGTTGTAGATTGCTCGATAAGTGTAACTTTAGCAGCTCCACGAGAATAAGCTTCAAGCCCCAGTGCGCCACTGCCGGCAAAGGCATCCAGGCAATGAGCGTTTTTAATTCGCTGCATAAGCCAGTTAAAGACCGTCTCCCGAACACGATCGGGTGTCGGTCTTAAGCCTTCGATATCAGGAAATACAAGTTTTTTGCCACGAAATTGACCGCCAATGATACGAACGGTTTGCTTCATGCCTGCCGTCCAACAGTGACGAATAAAAATTTATCCGGGTGGATTTCCTGTTTGAAGGCTTGCTCAATATCTTTAAGACTAACCTGTTCAACATTCTTAATGTAAGTATCAAGGAAATCATCTGGTAAATGATAAAAAGCTATTTTTAACAGCATGGTGGCAATATTTTTATTACTTGCAAGAGATAAAGGAAAACTGCCGGTTAAATATTGTTTAGCGGCTCGTAGTTCTATTTCATCAGGTCCTTTGGATAAAAAGTTTTTCACTGTATTCATCGTCACGTTCAAGGCTTCTTTGGCCTGTTCGTTTTTTGTGGACAGGCTAATTAAAAAAGGACCATCACCAGGCATGGGAATAAATTGACTATAAGCCCCATAAGTGAGACCACGTTTTTCCCGAACCTCAATGGCTAATCGTGAAACCAGAGAGCCTCCTCCCAGAATGTAATTACCGACCATAAGGGGAAAATAGATGGGGGAATGATGATCAATGCCCAGTTGTCCCATCCTCAGTATGGTTTGCGAGGAGGGATATGGAATGTTCAGTTCCTTTTTTTTTGCCGCTGCTTTGGCTTTGGGTATGGTTGAAGCAAAAGTGCCTCTGGGCAGGTTTTTACTGATGGACTCTGCAAGCTGATGTGCAGAGGAGCTATCGATATCTCCTACCATCACAAGTACTGCATTTGCCGCAACAAAATATGTTTTATAAAATTGCATCACCTCCTTTCTGCTCAGGGCCTGAACCTGGTTTACAGTTCCGAGCACCGGATGAGCGTAGGGGTGCTGCTGGTAAAGCAATTTAAAAAAGGCATCAGTTGCCACTCTGTCCGGCGATTCCATCGATTGCTCAATGGCTGTGATTTGTTGTTTTTTTTCGCGTTCAACCGCTTGCTCGGGAAAATCAGGTTGGCCGATGATCTGTATGAAGGTATCGACTGCCTTTTGCAAGGCATCTTGGCGAGTCAATGTTCGCAAGCTGACAGCAACCATGTCACGGCTGCTGTCAGCACTGTATTGCGCCCCCGTTTCGGCAAGACGTTCTGCAATTTCCGTCGCGTTAAGGCCAGCATTGCCCTGGTTAAGCAAGTTGGTAGTCAGCGTGCTTAAGCCAAAATGTTTATCATCATAAGCGGAGCCGGCAGCAAAGGCTATCTGAATATCCAGTATCGGTACTTCCTTTGTCTGATAAAAAACCACACGAGTTCCGTTTGGCGTCAGCCAGCGTTCCGTATGAAATGATTTTGCTTCTGCAAGGCCAAGAAAGCTGATGAAAAAAAAGATCGTCAGATTTTTAAAGGTATTCATGCTTTCCTCCCGGATTCGGCTAAAGGAATAAGCTCTGCTTCCGTCAGGGCTTTTTCCCGAAAATAACGTTGTGCCGTTTGCTGGATTTGTTCAGGCGTGATTCGCTCGATTTGTTTCACATAATTTTCTGTTTCCTGCCAGCCTACATTGACCGTCTCCAATAAACCAAGCTCCATAGCCTGACCGAAAATTGAATCTTTTTCGAAGGTTTTCTGCGCAATGATTTGGTTTTTTACTCGTGCCAGTTCGGCTGGATCTACAGTTTGTGCTTGTAATTTTTTTATCTCATCAATAATGGCATTTTTCAGTTGTTCGATATTTTTGTCCTGAGCCGGCAATCCATACAGGATGAACTGAGTCTGATAACGACTGTACAGATTGTAATAAACCTCTACTTCGCTGGCAACGTGCTTGCCACGAATCAAATCTTTGGCAAATCGTGCGCTTTCTCCGGCATCCAATAAGCCGGCAATCAGTTCTAAAGCGTAAGGTTCATATTTTTTGTCTGCTGTTTTCACACTGGGAACGGTATAACCGAGCATGAGCATGGGCAGACGGGCAGGGGCATGTATTTTTACTGATTTTTTTCCTAATGCTGGTGGTTCCATTTGTTGCTTACGTTTAGGTACATTGCTTTTTTGAATGGCGCCAAAATACTGCTTGGCCAGTTGATGTATCTTATTTGCCTCAACATCACCGACGACCACTAAAGTAGCATTGTTAGGAGCATAATAACGCTTATACCATTTTTTAAGATCATGAATGCTCATGTTTTCCAGATCATTCATCCAGCCAATCACAGGATGTTGATAAGGCACAGACAAATGAGCCGTTGCGAGAAAACGTTCGAAAGCTAATGCTTGTGGGTTATCATCCGTACGCAATCGGCGTTCTTCCTGAATGACTTTAATCTCCCTGGAAAATTCGAGGGGATCTAAAAGAAGATTGCGCATTCTGTCGGCTTCCAGTTCAAAAGCAATTGGGAGGCGGGAGGCGGCAATTTTTTCAAAATAGGCCGTATAGTCGAAATTGGTAAATGCATTTTCCTGACCGCCATTTTCTGCAATGGTTTTTGAAAAGACACCTAAAGGGTATTTATGGGTTCCTTTAAACATGATGTGTTCCAACGCATGAGACACTCCTGTTATCCCCCCAGGCTCATCGGCTGAACCTACCCTGTACCAAATCATCGATACAGCAACGGGTGCACGATGATCTTCTTTGACCAGAACTTTCAGACCATTATCTAAAATAAATTCATGAACCTGACTGTAGATAGGATATGATATAAATGCTAATAAAATAAAAATTAATCTGCGCATTGAATATCCCCAAAGCAAAAAAAGATGATAGAATTTCACATTTCAACAGTTTTGTATACCCATGATCAAATGGTTTAGAAAAAAACAAGCTCAGGGGCATGTTGACGCTGACTCTTTTAAGGAAACAATACAGGAGGAAGAAAATGGCAAAGAGGCTACGCCTGAATTTGCCGATGATGATTCTTCTTCCCGCACAGGTGTTTTTGCGCGTTTCAGAAAAGGTTTAGCTAAAACGCGTCATCAGTTAGGTGAGGGAGTTGGCCGGCTGTTGCTGGGTAAAAAAGAAATCCCTCCAGAGATCCTTGAAGAACTGGAAACTTTGTTGTTAAGTGCGGATTTTGGCATTGAAACGACGGAGAAAATTTTAACCCACTTATCGGAGCGTCTGGCAAGAAAGCAGTTGTCGGATGGTCAGGCCGTGTATGAGGCCTTAAAAGCAGAACTGATAAAATTACTGACCTTTGATGCCCCTCCCTTAGCGCTTGATTCTGGTTTTCCTTTTATCCTGTTGATGGTGGGTGTTAATGGAGCGGGTAAAACGACCACGATCGGCAAGCTTGCTCGAAAATATCAGCAAGAAGGCAAAAAAGTCATGCTGGCTGCGGGTGATACTTTTAGAGCGGCCGCTGTTGAGCAACTGAAAGTATGGGGGGAACGTAATGGTATCCCTGTGATCGCTCAACAGACCGGAGCTGATAGTGCCTCGGTCATTTTTGATGCTGTCCAGGCGGCTAAAGCCCGTCATATGGACATCCTCATTGCCGATACAGCAGGGCGGCTGCATACCCAGGGAAATTTGATGAATGAATTGAAGAAAATTAAGCGGGTTATCCAGAAAATTGATCCTTCCGCTCCTCATGAAACGATGTTGGTACTGGATGCCAGTGTGGGGCAAAATGCTTTGAATCAGGCACGCCAGTTTAATCAGGACATCGCCATTTCTGGTATTACCATGACAAAACTTGATGGCACGGCTAAAGGTGGGATATTATTTGCCATAGCTAACGAATTAAGGATTCCATTTCGTTATCTCGGAGTGGGTGAGGGTATAGAGGATTTAAGACCCTTTGATGCGGCACAATTTGTCAGTGCAATATTTGAAAATGATTATATTCAATCAAGTCAGTAAGCGTTATCCGGGAGGCTTCGAAGCATTAAAGCATGTCGATTTTGTCCTGGAAAATGGTGAGATGGCTTTCCTGACGGGGCATTCTGGAGCAGGCAAAAGTACTTTGTTGAAGTTAATTGCCCTTCTTGAACGACCCACCTCAGGACAAATTATTGTTAATGGTACTCGCCTTAATCAATTGCAAAAACATGAAATTGCAGCCCACCGAAGTCGTATCGGAATTACTTTTCAGTCCCCTTACTTACTAAACGATCGTTCAGTATTTGAAAATGTTGCTCTTCCTTTATATATCCAAGGATTGTCTTATCCCATGATAATTAAACGCGTGCATGCTGCACTGGATATGGTTGGGCTTCTTGTTAAGGAAAAAATGTTGCCCTTCCATTTGTCCGGCGGTGAACAGCAAAGAGTTGGGATTGCGCGAGCTGTTGTTCATAAGCCTTCATTATTGCTGGCCGATGAGCCTACCGGTAACTTGGATCCTAAATTGTCAACTGAAATCATGAATTTATTTGAACAATTCAATCAGGTCGGCGTCAGTGTATTGGTGGCAACGCATGATTTGGCATTGATTGCCGGTAAAAAACATCGCATCGTCATGCTTAAGGAGGGATGTTTATGTTAAATACCCTCCGTTCATTATTTTCCTGCCATTGCAAAGCGGCAAGCCACAGCCTGAGTCAATTGTGCCAAAAACCGTTTTCAACCTTCATGACCGTGTTTATCATTGCTGTTGCTATAACCCTGCCTACATTGTTTGGCGTGTTTATCGACAATATGGGTCGTCTGACCCAAAGCTGGCAACGTAATGGAAATATTTCCTTGTATTTAAAAACCACTCTTTCTGAGGCAGAACAACAGGCTGTTTTAACGCGTGTGCAAAATATGCCCGGAGTTGGACAAGCCACCCTGAAATCAGCCGATAAGGGTTTGCAGGAATTAAGTCGACAGGAAGGAATGCAGGACATTATTCGTTATCTGCCAGCTAATCCCTTACCAGCAGTTGTTGAGGTTGTTCCGGCACTTGCCGTTCATTCTCCTGCCCAAATAGAAAAACTTTACCTTCAGTTGAAAGTAGAGCCAGGCATTGAACTGGCAAAGCTTGATTTGCAATGGATCAATCGACTGTATGCCTTGCTTGATTTAGTTGCAGATGTGGCAAACGCTTTTATTCTCATGTTATCTTTGGCGGTGATCTTAATTATTGGCAATACCTTAAGACTTTCGCTTTATCATCAGCGCGAGGAAATTCAGGTATTAAAATTAATAGGAGCTACGGATCCTTTTATTCTTAGACCTTTTTTATACGCTGGTATTTGGTATGGCTTAGGAGGAGCTGTTATTGCTGTTTTACTCGTTAATATTTTTATTCTCAGCCTGGGAATAGCTGTTAACGCATTTATCGGCACTTACCAAATGAGCTATCCATTTTATGGAATGTCAATAAGACAAATTTTGTTCGTGGTGATTTTTGCTTCTATACTGGGTTGGTTCGGTGCTCGTTTGTCAGTGAAACGTCAATTAACCCTGATTGAACCTTATAAATAGTTTTAGCGTGGAACTTTAAGTCAAGCCAGGCATTTCTTGTCTTATTCAGGGCAAGTATGATTTTGCCCTGAATATTTATTATAAAAAGACGTTTCAGAAGTTGCATGAATATTGTATAATTTAGGATGATCTAAAAACCTGTTATGAAGTGGATAACCGGAGGAAGAAAAATGAGTCAACAATTGCAACTTGCTGCAATGAACCTGCCCATAGGTAATCTTGACGCATATATTCACCGCGTGAATCAGATTCCTTTGCTATCAGCTGAGGAAGAAATTGATTTTGCCCAGCGCTTTCATGCACAGGGAGACATTGAGGCGGCTCGAAGGCTGGTTCTGGCTCATTTGCGTTATGTGGTTCGCGTGGCTCGCGGTTATCTGGGGTATGGCCTTCCTTTAAGCGATCTGATTCAGGAAGGAAATATTGGCTTAATGAAAGCGGTAAAGCGGTTTGACCCAACCATGGGTGTGCGTCTTGTTTCCTTTGCCGTTCACTGGATTAAAGCCGAAATACATGAGTTTGTATTGCGCAACTGGCGAATTGTAAAAATCGCTACCACAAAGGCTCAGCGCAAATTATTTTTTAATCTTCGCAACATGAAAAAGCGGCTGGGTTGGTTCAGTGCAGAGGAAGTGGATGCTGTTGCCAGAGATCTGGGGGTTAGTCGTGAAGATGTACTACAGATGGAGCAACGGCTCAATGTCATGGACTCACCTTACGATGCGCCAGATGCCGGCATGGAGGAGGCTTTTAAAGCTCCGGAACATTATCTGCACGATGCCAGTCACGATCCTGCTGTGTTACTGGAGAAAGAGAACAGTGGTGAAGAAGGTCGGGAACAGTTAATGCAGGCTTTTGAACGCCTGGATGAGCGCAGTCAGGATATATTACAGCAACGTTGGTTAATTGAAAACAAAACCACCCTTCACTCTCTGGCCGAAAAATATGGTGTTTCCGCTGAAAGGATACGTCAGCTTGAAAAAAATGCCATGAAAAAGCTGCGTACATATATGGAAGAAGCCGCAGTATAGCGTACTATTTCACATCCTGAACGAAATCATTCTGAAAAAATACTCAAAGCAGCCATTAGATAACATTTTGCTGCTTAAGAATGATTTTGTTCACTACTCGCCTTCCTTAATAACAGCCTATCTTTATCATCCGCAAAACTTCAAACCTTTAAAATCTAAAACTTTCTATTTAAAAATTCACTTGCATGTTGTTCAACACGCTCATCCAGCAAAACACTGACATGTGTGGCATCTTTTAGCATTTTTAATTCGCCATGATGGTAATTTCTGCAAAAGATGATCGATTCTTTCGGGTGAACGGTAAGATCTTTTTCACCGTGGATGCAAAGGAAAGGGATTGTCCTGCCTTGAACAAGAAAATTCTGCAGTCTTACCAGGCGAGGATCAATGTCGGCTTGTTGATAAATCACATCGCGCAGACATTGGAATCCGGCTCCATTTAATTTGAATCGTCTGGCAAGACGATGAACGGGAGAACGCATACGTGTAGGAGAGGCAATCAAGATGAATCGTTCTGGCGTATATTTCAGTTGCCAGTCAGGTAGTTGACCAGCCAGATTCAAGGTATTCAACAACATTGAGCCTCCAAATGAATGACCAATGACGGCATAAAAAGGTCCAAATTGATTGATAATATTTTTCAAAATAAGCACAGCATCAGTCCATGGAAGTTGAAATCCCTTAGCTTCACCATGTGCAGGAAAGTCTGGGATATAGACATCATAACCCTGTTGATGCAAAGTGTGCGTTAAGCGGATCATATAGGCTGCTCGCGACATCCATCCATGAGCAATAAGGATTTTTTTCGCTTGCGGGCGGTGTGCTTGGGCAAAATGATGAATGATATGATGACGAGGGTATTGTTGATGGATGGCTTCACTGCGTTTATCCTCAAAATATTCGCAGGCTCTACTGGCAAAATGACGATATTGTTTTTCCACGGGTAAATGAAGGGGTGTAATAAATAATTGATAACAAAGTTGAGCGTGAAGAAAGTTTCTTGCTTCAGTAATGGTTGTCAACATAATTAATTTCCTTCGGACTATATTTTTTAGCTTAGACGATCAACCGACATTCCGCACCCGTGTCCTTTTTTTGCTAAAAATTGAGTAAATTTGAAATACAAACGACCACTTTCTCGCAGCTAAACCGCACCATCAGCACAAAATTAAATCAATTTTTATCTAAAAATACTATGATGATGAATGTCGGCTCAAGACGAAAAAGCCTGCTTGTCCCGGGACTGGATGGGAGTTCCTGCATAAAACAGGTTGCGAGGCGTGACATATAGGAATAGACTGATGATTTTTCACCAGACTTCTTTCGAAATTCTATTGGAAAGAAGAGTGGCTTTGTCGATACGGTGTCTGATCTCATATACTGAAGGGTATACTGTGGTTCAACGCTTCGTTTATCTTCTGCGACAGGTTTTGAAAGAAAACGGTTGAAGGTCAGCTCGATATACAACAGCAATTGACATCGCTGATGTCGAGCCCGATTATTTTGATTGATTTTGGCGTAAAAAGCTTTGCTTTTTACGGGATAAGATTCGTTTTGCGATATCAAAGGCACGAATACCTTTGATGTTAAACTCACCTCATGTCAACTTAGGGAATAAAAACATGCACACTTCAAATTTTGTTTATCATCACGGAGCACAGCCTATGCATGGTTTTCTGGCCTACGATGATTCTCATAGAAAAAAACGTCCGGCGATATTGGTTATTCATGATTGGAGTGGTAGGAATGAATTTGCCTGCAAGAAAGCGGAAATGTTGGCGGATATGGGTTATGTGGGCTTTGCCGTCGATATGTTTGGTGAAGCTCGTTTGGGTGAGACCTTGGATGAAAAAAAAGGCTTGATGCAGCCTTTAATTAATGATCGGGCTTTATTACGAGAGCGCATTCAGGCGGCTTTGGATACGGTTAGGGAAATTCCCGAAGTGGATAGCCAGCAAATTGCTGCCATCGGATTTTGTTTTGGTGGACTTTGTGCGCTTGATTTAGCAAGAAGTGGTGCTTCAATCCAAGGGGTAGTCAGCTTTCATGGCTTGCTAAATAAGCCTGAAAATCTTAAAACAGAAACCATCAAGGCAAAAGTTTTAGCGCTGCACGGTTATGATGACCCCATGGGAAAACCAGAGCAGGTGAATGAATTCTGTAATGAAATGACTCAGGCAAAAGCTGACTGGCAGGTTCATATGTATGGCCATACCCAACATGCATTCACCAATCCAAAGGCAAATGATAAGGATTTGGGAACGGTGTATGATGCGGTGGCGGAAATGCGTTCCATGCAGTCCATGCGAAATTTTTTAGCTGAAATCTTTGCCTGACAATCCATCCATTTTAATTTGCCTGGCTTAAGCGAGAGAAAACTCTATATTCTTGATGGTTAGCGAGTGAGAACAGTAAGTGTCCCGTTAAGCGCTTACTGTTTTTTCCAGATGCTTGCATCATACGTCCGATGGATGGCCTCTATAGTGGATTAAGTCGTCTTGGCTACCCAATGAGTAATCATAATGTGAAAGAGGAAAATATAGTTGAGCAGGCTCATCTTGTTGTTTCTCTGCTTAAGCTCTGATTAATCGGAACGCTATATGGTGGTATCAGCCACAAGAATCTATCTTATTACTTGAATGAGTTTTCTTTTAGATTTAATCGAAGAACATCCTCTTCACGAGAGGAGCTTTTCCTTCGACTAATAGAGCAAGCCGCTTGCGATTGATCCAGTGCCGGCAAAATCGTTAAACACTATATGTAGTGGGTAAGTTAGCCAACTGCATACCCACGAAAAGGATAATAAATGGTATCATTTATATTCAAATAGGACGAATTATTAAAACCATCTTGGTTAAAAAATAAATTCGCATTTCTACTGTGAAAGATTTTATTGATCAATTCTAAACAGGTTAAGAAACAGTCAAAAAAAGCTTATTTTTGTTCAGATGAGAGTGCATTTTATTTTCTTTCTGGTTTATATAAGATCTTTTCGATCCGATAAAAAACCTAATTAACGTGAATTCGATGTAACTGTTTAAGGATTATCCTGCAAAGAGAAAATATATTGAAAACCCAGACCTTTTGTGATCTTATTTGTTTTTTCTAAGAACAGTAATAGGATACAAGAGGCCTGGAATGGATAAGTTAGTCGAATTATTCTGTATTGTCGATGATTTTTGTCAAAAGTTTTTACCAATCTTTGAGCAGCAACTTATAAATATTTCAGGCAAAGTCAGGAAGAAACCCTGTAGCCTGTCTATGTCCGAAATAATGACGATAGTGATACACTACCACCAATCCAATTATCGAAACTTCAAAAGCTATTATTCTTATGTTTTGCAGAAAGATTTACGTCCCTATTTCCCAAAACTGGTCAGCTATAGCAGAATGACTGAGCTGATGCCATCTTGTATAGTGCCATTAACGGCATTTTGCCACAATCAATCAAAGACTCTAACTGGCATTTATTTCGTAGACTCAACCCCTATTGAGGTCTGCCACGTTAAAAGAGCGCAACAGAATAAAACATTTAAGGGGTTAGCGGAGAAGTCCAAATCAACTATGGGATGGTATTTTGGTTTTAAACTTCATTTGGTGGCCAATGATAAAGGTGAGCTAATGGCTTTTAAAATAACCTCAAGCCGAACAGATGACCGAACGGTTGTGCCCGATTTAAGTAAAAATCTGTTGGGTAAAATGATTGGAGATAAGGGATATATTTCCCAAAATCTGACCGAGAAACTTGCTGAAAGAGGCTTGCAACTACTGACCAAAGTCAGAAAAAATATGAAGCAAAAAGTGCTCGATGCCTTTGACAAAGTCCTGTTGAGAAAAAGAGCCATTGTTGAATCTGTTATTGACCAATTAAAAAATATTTCAAATATCGAACACTCAAGGCATCGTTCTGTCTTTAATTTTATGGTCAATATCTTGGCTGGTTTGGCAGCTTATGCACTTAAGCCAAAGAAACCTTCCTTGAATATTGAAAAAACATTCGTGGCTGTCGTTTGACCAGTTATATCGAATTCACGTTAATTAATTCCAAATTCTAGTGCGGAATATCGGTTGTTTTAAAATATGGTTGGTTTTTACGCGAATCAACAATGCCTTAAGTCAGAACAGATTTTTTAAAACGCCTTGTATCCAAAATGCATTCAAAAATGTCGCTATTACGACAACCCGATAATGTTCAACAAATAATCGAATGGTATAATAAATGAATTAGTAAATGTAAGAGGTAAGCGAATGGATGCTAAGGATATTTTAAGCCAATATAATGAAGCTCAAGCACTATTTAGACAAATATATGGCGAAGTCACACAAAATCAAAGTTCTTTAATTGCCGACGATTTCGATTTCCAAACCTTCATGCCAGCATTACACTCTGTAACCTTATCAAATGATGGAAAGTTCAACATATCTCAGATACAACACATGCTTAAAAGCATTAAACGAATGGAGGATTTTATATCTAATAACAACAGGATTGACTTTAAAAGAGAAGATTATATTGTACTTTGCAAGTTACTTGACGATTTACAATCAAACTTATCTGACCTTTCTGGATTTAAAACTCCAAATCTACAATTTGAAGGATTTGCACTCGGGGCAGATGAGCCGAAGAAAGAAAGAAAATTAGTTAAAATGAAATATAATTCATCAGTCCCATTTAACAAAAAGCGGACGGCGCTAAATGGTTTTAATGCCGCAAAGGATGGTGTAAATATCGCGCTAAAAGGAAAAAGTTTGTACAACAATATTGATCGGATTCTGACGGACACCTTAAATCTTATTGACGAAGAAACAGTGGATAATAATACTCTAGGGGTTGGATTTTTAGCATCTACCGGCACCGGTATCTTAATTGAACTATATAATCTTAAACCAAGATTAATGGGACTGGAAAGACTGCTGCAGGCCGAAATTGATGATAATAATGAAAAGGCTCAAGAAGTTATAAAGTTAGTTCGATATTTAATAAATATTGGACATACCTTTATGGCAATTTTTGAAAAAATTGAAAATATTGCCAAGCTGCCATTTAACTTACCACTCAAGGAAATTTTACCTATTATTGGCCTGATGTCTAATATTTGTGGTTTAGCCTTAACTATAATGGACTTGGTAACGATTATTCATGAGATGGACAAGTACGGTGCTGTAAAAAGCCAATTGCAAGCGCTTGAAGATAACTACCCAGAGCTACTTTCTTGTGAACGTGATGTTTATTTTCTCGATAAATATCTTGAAAATTTAGATAAAAAATATTTTGAAAAACTAATAGGATTGTTCAAAAATATTTTTGATACTTCTGCCAAAGTTTGTTTAATAGTTGGCAATGTTAATCCATTAATTTCAGTCACTGGCCCTGTGGCAATAGGTGGAACCATACTTTCCTTGCTTGGAAGTATTTCACAATTGGGATTGTCCTTGCAGAGGAGAATTAAAAATGATGAAAATATTATTCGCTATAATCAGTGGAAAATGGAAAACAAATTTCAAACCCAGAAACAAAAAATTATTGGAAGATACGCTGATATATTATCATGCCATATCAGAAATCCAAATTATTTTATAGAGACAGAGCAATGGGATGTGTTAAATTTCATTTATCAGATGCGAAGCATGACAACAGCAGATGTTGTCATTGAATTATTAAGCAACTCCACTGAAAATAGCGGATCAAATAATATAATCAGAATTTTAAATCAATTAGCTGAGCAACAATGTTTGGGTATCAATGATGATTATCCATTGGTAGATATAATTATTGATGGGCTAAACAGGTTTGATTTTAAAAATAAAGAGGAAATTATAGACTTTATCGTTGATATTGATTTTTCCAATGGTATACAAAAAATGATAGATGAGGATGTATCTGGTTTAATAGAGCTTTTAAGTGCCCCACAGACGGTTGCTTGTTTGTTGGAAGCTGATATAGAAGACCATGATAATATGGATGTTACTCTGCATAGTCCTATTAATTCTCTTGTTACAAAAGGGTTTAATAAGCTAGAAAGCGCCTCCCGTGCGGTGCAGAGCTTTTTTAATCAAAATAAAAGAGAGAAGTATATACCATTAAAGACTTGTTTAGAACTGGAAACCAGAAAACCACATGGTGAAAATGACCCTCTAAATGAGGCTACAAAGTTACTGAATGGGACAAACTTCAGATTATATAGGTAAAATTTCAACTTTAAATGAAAGATTTTCCAAGTCTTTTTTGCCTCCCAAGGGAAGATTAAGGTTTTTTTGAGCGAATCGACAACAAGAATCTAGATTTAATCGAAGAACATTCTCTTCACAGGGGAAGCTTTTTCTTCGACTCATAGAGCAAGCGCTTGCAATTGATCCGGTGCCGGCAAAATCGTTAAACACCATATGTAGTGGGTAGGTTAGCCAACTGCATACCCACGAAATTTTAAATAAAATATTCATTAATCTCATATAAACTGCTTTAAAAACTCCAAAATGCATCCAGGTCGGCTAAAAAACTGTGTTACATATGATGAGTTTTTCAGCTAAAAAAATTGCAGTAAATACTTCAATATAAAAAAGTAGAAAAGTGCTACGCAATGCTGCAAGTTTTTTGACATATCGGCTTAATCTTTTTTATTAAAGCAGTTAGACTATGCATTATTTTAAGTTGCAGGAAAATCGTTTTGGCTAATAAGTTACCTCAACACATTGCTATCATTATGGATGGTAATGGGCGTTGGGCTGAAAGTAAAGGCCTTGCACGCATTGAAGGCCATCGTGCTGGCATAAAAACTGTTAAGGAAATAGTGCGGGTTTCTCTTGAAAAACGTATTTATTGCTTAAGTCTTTTTGCCTTTAGCAGTGAGAACTGGTCCAGACCCTATGAAGAAGTGAGTTTTTTAATGCAATTGTTTCTTGAAGTTTTGAATCATGAGATGGAGGAATTGCATCATCAAGGGGTCTCTATTCGTTTTACCGGAGACAGATCAGCCTTATCAGACTCTTTACAACAGCAGATGAAGCACGCTGAATCTCTGACGGCAGATAATCAAAACATGATACTGAATGTGGCTGTAAATTACGGCGGTAAATGGGATTTGCTTAATGCTGCTAAAAAAATAATTACCGCTGTCAATAACGGTGATTTGAGAATAAGTGAGTTGAACGAGGAAGTGTTTGCGCGATTTCTGGATACCGGAGATTTGCCGGAACCCGATTTGTTTATCCGCACCAGCGGGGAGCTGCGTATCAGTAATTTTTTTCTTTGGCAGATGGCTTATACAGAGCTTTATTTTACAGAAGTACACTGGCCGGATTTTACAGCCGCAGAGTTTGAAAAAGCCTTGCAGGCTTATAGCAAACGACAGCGCCGCTATGGACGGTTATCCGAAGTTCTGATTGATAACAAGGAAAATGTTCATGCTTAAATATCGTTTAATTACTTCCCTCATACTAGTGCCCTTGATTTTGGCTATACTTTTTTATGCCGGCCCTTGGTTTTTGCTCGGCATTGTTTTTATTATTTTGATGATGTGCGGCTGGGAATGGACTAGATTGATTGTTATTAAACAAATGTTTTATCGAATTCTATTTATACTCCTGTTGGCCTTATCGTTTTGGGCATCCAGCCAATGGTATAATTACTGGTTGGCAGCAGGCCTATGCATGTGGTTTATCATATTGTTCGCTGTTTTATCTTATCCTTCCTCGGAAAACATCTGGGGGAAAAAGAGCGTGGTCAGTATTTCAGGTTTAATCCTTCTGCCTTTGTTTGTACAAAGCCTGATAGGGCTTTATCAATTGCCGGAAGGAAAATGGCTCGTGTTGTATTTATTGTTATTGATCTGGGCTGCTGATATTGGCGCTTATTTTGCTGGTAAGCAGTGGGGTGGGCATAAACTGATTCCGCGTGTCAGTCCTGGTAAGTCCTGGGAAGGTGTTTTGGGTGGCTTGAGTTTAGTTGTTCTCGTTTCTCTTTGCGGTTATTTTTGGCTAAAACCTGAACCAGTTTGGCTTTGGATTGTTTTGGCTCTAGCCATAGCCTGGGTTTCTATTTTGGGTGATTTATTTATCAGTATGTTGAAGCGGCGTTGTCAGTTAAAAGACACAGGCGCGCTTTTGCCTGGCCATGGGGGAATACTTGATCGCCTGGACAGTTTAATTGCCGCGCTCCCTTTTTTTTATTTCGGTTTAACCCTGTTTTCATTTAGGTTTTAAGATGCTATCAGCGCTATTTTATTTCTTACTCGCCTTATTATTACTGGTGGTTATTCATGAGTACGGCCATTTTCAGGTGGCTCGCTGGTGTGGCGTAAAAGTACTGCGTTTTTCCTTTGGTTTTGGCAAAATACTTGCTAGCTGGCATGATAAAAAAGGCACGGAATATGTCTGGTCTTTGTTTCCATTAGGCGGTTATGTCAAAATGCTTGATGAAACGGAAGGGGAAGTCAGAGAAGAGGAAAAACATCTTGCATTTAACCGGCAACCTATGTGGAAGAAGATTGCCATTGTTGTGGCGGGCCCCTTATTTAATTTTCTTTTTGCTTTTTTGATGTTATGGTTGGTTGCAATCATCGGTATCAAATCGTTAGCTCCAATGATTGAGGCAGTAACACCCGGCAGCATTGCTGAAAAAGCCGGACTCTCAGCACAACAGGAAATCATTGCCTTAAACGATGTCCCTATAAGAAGCTGGCGTGATTTTCAGTATGCCATAATGCCTTATATAGGCTCTGAAGATAACCTTCGATTAACGGTAAAATCTTTGAAGAACGGTGAGAAAACCTCCTTGATATTGCCTCTGGCCGATTGGCACTTAGACAGTAAAAAACCTGATTTATTGGCCAGTTTTGGCCTTATACCCTTTATTCCTTCTATCCCGCCTGTGATCGGTGAAGTTCTTAAGGATACCCCGGCTGCCAATACTCCTTTGAAGATCAATGATGAGATCGTGGCTGTCGATGGAAAACCCATAGAGGATTGGTTAGAGCTGGTGCGGTACGTTAAAGAGCATCCAAATGAAACCATCCAACTGAAGGTGAAGCGGGATGGTCGTTTGTCTTCTTTTGCGCTTACCATTGGGAGTAAGAAGATAAATGGCAATCAGCAAGGATTTCTCGGATTGAAATCCAAAAAAGTGGATTGGCCTGAAAATTGGCTCAGGATACAACGTGAATCAGTTCTCGACGCTATTCCTGTGGCGATGAATCAGACCGCACATTTAACCGGTGCGACGCTCACTTTAATCGGGCGATTAGTGATGGGGGATATATCGTTAAATAATATCAGTGGGCCTGTTGGTATTGCCAAGGGAGCAGGAGACTCTGCCCGTAGCGGTATTGTATATTATTTTTCCTTTCTCGCCTTGGTCAGCATCAGTTTAGGGGTGTTAAATTTACTTCCTGTGCCTATGCTGGATGGTGGTCATTTACTTTTCTATGCCATCGAGGCCATTCGAAGAAAACCTTTGACGGATGAATTTAAGGCGGCAGGAATTTACACTGGATTAATATTGTTGGTTGCTTTGATGTTGGTAGCGCTGGTCAATGATATTTCGAGATTGACTTATTAACTTATGAGTTATTAGTCCTTTTTTATCAGACAGATAGCCTTGGATTATTAACAAAAAGCGTTCACTTTGTCTAAAGCTTTTCTTGACAGAGGCTGGAAGTTACTATAAAAGGGTTGCAAATTTTTGTTATGATCGAATCCTTTTTAGCTTCGATGATACTCGCAGTACTGGATGTAAAATAATAATGAAAACAATCAGCAGAAATTTTGTTTTGGGGGTATGTTGTTCTACAGCCCTGGCATGGTCAACCCAGATTTCAGCCGCAAATGGCTTTGTTGTCAAAGGAATAAAAGTAACGGGTTTACAGCGTATCAAAACAGGTACAGTATTGAACTATATTCCCGTTCAGGTCGGTGAGGAGATAGGGCCTGAATCTACTGCTCAAATCATTCGCGCGCTTTATGAAACGGGGTTTTTTCAATTGGTCACTCTTGAGCGTCAAGGGAATATTCTTATTGTGCGTGTGGTCGAGAGGGCGACCATTGGTTCGGTCAATGTTGTTGGTAATTCTGAAATTCCCAAGGATAAAATGAAGGAATTACTCAAGCAATTGGGTTTGGTAAAGGGTCGCGTATTTCAACGCTCATCCCTGGAGCGTTTGGAAAAAGAACTGAAGCAGGCTTACAATGCACGGGGTAAATATAATGCTCGAATTACTTCTTCTGTAACCCCGCTGACAGAAAACCGAGTGTCTATCCAGGTGACCATTTCCGAAGGGCGTGTTTCACGCATTAAAGAAATAAAAATCATTGCCAACCGTGATTTTACCACCAATGAATTGCTGTCCCAGCTTAGCTTATCTTCCAGCGGCCTGTTGACCTATTTTTCTAAAAAAGATCAATACACGAAAGAAGGGATGGATGCTTCCCTTGAAGCATTACGCTCCTTTTATCTTGATCGTGGATATTTGAAATTTAATATTGTTTCTTCACAGGTTTTGTTGTCGCCTGATAAAAAAGATGTCTACATTCATATTCATATTGAGGAAGGACCACAATATCGGTTTGCCGGTTATGAGGTGATTGGCGATAGAGTGTTACCCAAAGAAAAACAGGACTCTTTGATCCAAGTCAAAAAAGGCGACGTTTTTTCCAGAAAAAAAGTAACTGAAAGTATTTCGGCGATAGGTCTTGCTTTAGGCGATAAAGGCTATGGCTTCCCTGCAATCAATGCCGAACCACGTATTAATGAGCAAGATAAAACCGTTTTTATTACTTTTATTGTCCAGCCAGGACGTCATGTGTATGTTCGCCGAATCAATTTTCATGGAAATACAAAAACCGGTGATTATGTTTTGCGTAATATCATTCGTCAGGATGAGGGTGCGCTTTTATCCTTACATAACATTAAAGAATCTGAGCGACAATTACGCTTGTTAAGTTATTTGAAAAACATTGATATTAAAACCAACCCGGTACCTGGTACCAATAACCAGGTTGATCTTGATGTTAAAATGGAAGAAGCTCCCTCTGCTGAGGCAACGGCTTCTGTCGGCTACGGCACCAACGGGCCACAGTTTAATGCCTCTTTTAATCAACGTAACTTTATGGGAACAGGACGCTCAGTAGGCTTAGCGTTCAATGCCAGTTACTGGGGACAGAATTATTCTTATAACTATTACAATCCTTTTTATACCAAAACCGGCATAGGACGTGGTTTCAATCTTTATTACCAGCATGTTAATCCTAAAAAGGAACTTGATGTCAGTACCTACACTTCCAATAGTTTCGGTGGTGATGTCAATTACAATATTTTATTGAGCGAAAAAAGCAGTCTCCAGCTTGGTTTTGGATATCAAGATCTGGATATTCGGTCCACAGGAAATGTCCCGCAGATTCAAAGCTTTGTGGCTCTCAATGGAAACCGCTTTCACCAGATTCGACTGACAAGCGGCTGGAATCGTAACAGTTATGATCAATTTCCTTACCCAACAAGCGGAATAAATCAGCAGGCTACAACATTACTTGCCTTGCCTGCCGATTCTAAGTCATTAAAATATTATAAAGCATCCTACCAGGCTCATTTATTCTATCCTTTGACGCAGGGTTTTATTCTTTCTCTGTTGGGTAATATTGCCTATGGAAATACCTTTAATAATCAAGGCTTACCTTTTTACGAAAACTATATGGCAGGGGGTATTGCGCAGCCCGGCCAGGTTCGAGGCTATGACAGTTTTTCATTGGGACCTCAGGATAGCTTTGGTAATTCTCTTGGGGCAAATTTTTTGGTGAATGGCAGCATTGGACTTGTTCTTCCTTATCCTTTAAGCCGTGATACAATTCGAACAATGGCCTTTGTCGATGCTGGAAATGTATTTGCCCGCGGCACACCGGTTATACTACGGGGAACATCCGCAGGACCTATGCGCTATTCAGCAGGCTTATCAGTGGAATGGCGTTCGCCTTTCGGTCCTTTAGCATTTAGCCTTGCTAAGCCTTTAAATAAACAGCCCACAGATATGGAACAGATTTTTCAATTTGCACTGTCTTCAAGTTTTTAGGAGAGTTATTTCTGCTTGACACATTTTTTTTCCCAGCGCCTGTTTAGGGTCTGTGGAAGCGTAAGATAAATAAACGATGAAGTTCTTCCATGGTATATCGTATGAGCTTTAAAATATGCTAGCATGTATGGGCGGCGCGAGCAGCCATAGACAGCGGTTAAAACGTATTCATTACAACTGCTGCTGTGTAACTTTTTATCTCGGAGAAAATTATGAAGCGATTAAGTTTGTTGTTTATCGCATTGGTTTTAAGTTTTAGTGGAACCAGTGTTTTTGCTAATTGGTCAAAAATAGGTGTTGTGGATTTACAAAAAATCATTCAGACCTCCCCACAAATGAAAAATATTCAGGAAAAACTGGAAAAGGAATTTAAACCTCGTCGTGATAAATTGGTTTCTATGGAGACAGAATTAAAAAATGACATGGAAAAATTCAAACGCGACGCATCCGTAATGAGCGAGGCGCAAAAGAAAGAATTGCAGACGAAAATCATCGATGCTCAAAAGAAGTTTGAGCGCGAAGGCCAACAATATCAGCAGGAATTAAGTACCGCCCATAATAAAGCGATGGAAGGATTGTATAACAAAGTGCGTGATGCGATTGCCAAAGTCGCAAAGGATCAAAAATACGATCTTATTCTGCAGAAAGATGCCGCTCCCTATAGCGTACAACAATTAGATGTGACGGATAAAGTCGTTGAGGAAATCAGCTAAGCCTGCGGTTTTATCGTGCTGACTTTAGTGCAACTTTCTGAGCACTTGGGAGGCGAATGGCAGGGAAACCCTCACATTCAACTCACAGGCGTTGCCTCGCTTTCTCAAGCCACATCCGAGGATGTGGCTTATTATGATAATCCTGTGTTTTACCCTCTTTTGCAGTCGACGAAGGCGGGTGCGGTTATCGTTACCCCTCATCAAATGTCAGTATGCCCCCGCAATGCTATTGCTGTTTCTAATCCTTTTCTGGCCATGGCTGCAGCAGCAGAACTCTTACTGGCTTCTCCCTCGCATTTTACCGGTATTCATCCAAGCGCCAAAATTGCCGAGTCAGCAATTTTAGGTAAAAATATTGCTATAGCGGCCAATTCAGTGATTGAGCATAACGTGCAATTGGGCGATAATGTCAGGATTGCTTCCAATACCGTTATTGAAGCTAATGTTTGTATTGGTCAGGGATGCCAAATAGAGAGTGGTGTTTTTGTTCGTCGAGGAACTCGCATCGGCCAAAATGTCCGAATTGACTCTGGCACGGTTATTGGTGCCGTACCTTTCAATTTTTCCAAACAACAAGGAGTGTGGAAGGCTGGACCTGCCGTTGGAGGGGTCGTTATTGCAAACTCGGTAAAGATTGGCGCCAATACAGTGATCGACAGAGGTTCTCTGGGGGATACTTATCTGGCCGAAGGTGTATGTGTGGATAATCTTGTTCAGATCGCCCATGATGTGCTGATTGGTGCTAACACGGCAATCGCAGGATGTGCAGCGATTGGGGCTCACACTCAAATCGGTTCGGATTGTATCATTGGCGGAGCCAGTTCTATAGCAGCCTATATCAGGCTTGCTGACAATGTTGTCATCAGTGGTATGTCAACGGTTGCTAAAACACTACACAAATCGGGCGTATATACATCAGGAACTCTGATAAGTGAGCATCGGCACTGGCGAAGAAATGCAGCAAGATTTCGTCGCCTGGATGATTATATTGAACGGCTGAAAGCCTTGGAAAAAGATAAGATGAGAAAAAAATGAATGAACCAGTAGATATTATTAAAATTCTTGATTTGATACCGCATCGTTATCCATTTATTCTGGTGGACAGGGTTCTCGATTATCAAGAGCTCAATTATTTAAAAGCCATTAAAAATGTGACGATCAACGAACCTTTTTTTGAAGGTCATTTTCCAGGTAATCCTATCATGCCCGGAGTACTGATGTTAGAAGCGCTGGCTCAGGCTTCAGCTATTTTATTCAGTCTATCTCATACAGCAAAAGAGGGGTATGAATTTCTACATTTCTTTGCCGGCATTGATAATGCCAAATTTAAACAAATAGTGACACCCGGTGATCAGTTGCGTTTAGAAGTGCAATTAGTGGGTCAGAAAAGGGATTTCTGGCGAATGCACGGGGAGGCTTATGTGGGTGATAGACTGGCCTGTTCAGCTGACTTGTTAAGCGCAACAAAGGAAATTAAAAGTGATAAGTAAAAACGCAATCATTCATCCTTCAGCCAAACTTGCCAAAGACGTAATAGTAGGTGCCGGAACCGTTATTGGGGCTGACGTGGAAATCGGCGAAGGCACCTGGATTGGTCCTCATGTGGTGATTGAAGGACCCACTGTCATTGGTAAGAATAATAAGATCTTTCAGTTTGCCTCCATTGGTGATGAGCCGCAGGATATCACTTATCAAGGGGAACCTACCCGCCTTGAGATTGGAAATAACAATGTCATTCGCGAATATTGCATGATTAGTCGTGGCACGGTGAAAGGCGGAGGCGTTACAAAAATTGGAAATCATAATTTTTTAATGGCTTATTCTCATATCGGACATGATTGTATGGTAGGAAATCATATCATCATGGTGAACTACGCGGCTTTATCAGGTCATGTAATTTTGCATGATTATGCCATTATTGGTGCTTATGCGGCTGTTCATCAATTCTGCCATGTTGGCGCTTATGCTTTTATTGCCCGTGCAACCTATGTCACTAAGGATGTTTTACCTTATGTCATGATTGCAGGGCATACGACATCGGCTTGTGGAATTAATACCGTAGGTCTTAGACGTCGGGGATTTTCCTCTTCTGTGATTGATCAACTGAGAAGAGCTTATAAAATCATTTTTCGCAAGGGCTTAACGGTGCAACAGGCCATTATGGAACTGGAGCTTATGCAGCAGGAGTGTCCTGAAATTGTGCCTATGATTGATGTATTAAATCAATCTACACGCGGCATAGTGAGGTGAATATATGCTCACGCCCTATGGTGCTGTAGCATTAGGAGGCGCGCTCGGTGCAATTTGTCGGTACGTAACGAAAACAGGGGCGCAGACATTTTGGGGAATCTATTTTCCCTACGGGACGCTTATTGTCAATAGCCTCGGATCTTTTATTGGCGGGCTCTTACTTGCAGTGCTTTCTGACCGCTGGAGTGGTACAGAGGGCGCGCGTTTGTTCATTTTTTCCGGTTTTCTTGGTGCATACACGACGTTTTCCAGTTTTGCCATGGAGTCATTGTTGATGTTTGAAAAACATCAATGGTTTAAACTGTGCATGAATGTTCTTGCGAACAATGTCGGAGCGCTGTTTATGGTGTATTTAGGATGGCAGTTGGGCAAATACATACGATAAATAGAATAAATCATTGCAAAAGGTAGATTATGCTAAACAGTCAATTAATGCGAGATGAACCTCACTGGGTTGCCGCTCAATTACTGAAACGAGGATTTAAGTTTGATGTACAATCCTTCCAGAAGCTTGAGGAAAAACGCAAAACTCTGCAAGTCGCAACGCAGGCATTGCAGAATGAACGTAATCAACGTTCAAAAGCCATAGGTCAGGCAAAAGCTCGAGGTGAGGACATCTCTTCCATGCGAGAAGAAGTTAGTCGGATTGGCGATGAACTGGAACAAAAAAAATTAGAGTTGGATGACATTCTTCATCGGCTTGATGACCTCCTGTTGAGCCTGCCTAATATTCCACATGAATCTGTGCCTGTAGGACAAGATGAGAATGGCAATCAAGAGATTCGCCGTTGGGGAGATATCCCTCATTTTGATTTTTCCCCTAAACCTCATGATGAGTTGGGAGAAAAGCTTGGACAGATGGACTTTGCATTAGCCGCTAAAATCACCGGTAGCCGTTTTGTGGTGATGAAGGCTGAGTTGGCAAGGCTGCATCGTGCTCTAATCCAGTTTATGTTGGATATCCATGTGGCGGAACATGGATATCAGGAAATCTATGTGCCTTATATTGTCAACGCTGAGAGTTTACTGGGAACAGGGCAATTACCCAAGTTTGAAGAGGATTTGTTTAAGCTTACGGGCGAGCATGGCTATTATCTGACATCTACCTCAGAGATTCCAGTCACCAATACAGTCCGTGACACAATACTTTCACCCGATGTTCTCCCTTTGCGCCATGTATGTCATTCTCCCTGTTTTCGCAGCGAAGCAGGTTCTTATGGAAAAGATACTAAGGGCATGATTCGCCAGCATCAATTTGAGAAAGTCGAACTGGTATGGATAAGCAAACCTGAATCTTCTTATGAGGCATTGGAACAGCTGACGCATCATGCTGAAATCATCTTGCAACGGCTAGAGTTGCCTTATCGCGTCGTGGCACTTTGCACTGGAGATTTAGGTGCGGGCTCAGCCAAAACCTATGATCTGGAAGTCTGGCTGCCCAGCCAGAACACGTATCGCGAAATTTCCTCCTGCTCAAACATGGAAGCTTTTCAGGCTCGCCGTATGAAAGCAAGATTCCGCAACCCCGAGACTCAGGAAATTGAACTGGTCCACACTTTGAACGGTTCTGGCCTGGCTGTAGGACGCACCTTTGTGGCAATCATGGAAAATTATCAGGATAAGGAAGGCAATATCCGTATTCCCAATGCTCTGCGTCCGTATTTATCTGGGCTGGATATAATTCGGATCTAAAGGTTACGCGGGGCTTTACATGGTCGGAGTGACAGGAATTGAACCTGCGACCCCTGCCTCCCGAAGGCAGTGCTCTACCAGGCTGAGCTACACTCCGATAGTGATCTGTAAGTGCTCAGCCCTGCTCGATAAACGGCAATTTTGGTCCATTTTGAAGAAAATTTAACTAAAAAGTGCTTGCATAGGTCAATCTCGATTTTGTGAATTTTTTCCGCTTACGAATCACCGCAGCACCCGTCTATTTATCAAAATACAGTGTTTTCTAAGTCTTTGATAAATAATAAGATTGGCCTTTTTTATGGACCTCGTGGTCAAACCACAGGGATTCGTAAATTTTTCACAAAGTTGTGCGGTCACTATGCTGCGCTTTTTTAGCGAAATTTTCTCGCAACTTGAACTCAAATCTGTCCGTTTTTGCTATCGTTAACATAGGGTTGAGCTACTAGTGATCTTTAATAAAAATCACAAATTTTTTAGCCTTCACGCACTTATAAGTAATATTAAATAATATAATTTTGCGTTGACGTATTATAACATAGCATTATGGTTAATGCTTGCGATCAATGGCAAAATTTGCTAAATCAATCAGAGCCGTTTTATACAGAGATTCAGGAAGAACAGCTAAAGCCGTCAAGGCTTTATCTATCTCTTCTCTGGCACATTGATAGGTAAATTCTATGGCTTTGGTTTCTTTAATGGCCTGATGTATTTCTGGCAGGTATTTCAGGCTTCCTTCTCGCAGACTTTCTTTAATATGTTCCTGCTGTCTGGGCGTTCCATTTTTCAGTGCATGAAGCAATGGAAGAGTGGCTTTGCCATCGGCCAGGTCATCACCAATATTTTTACCGATGGTTTCAGCATCAGAACAATAATCAAGGGCATCATCAACGAGTTGGAATGCATTACCTAGGTGTAATCCATAGGAATAGAGACTGTCGATGGTTTCCTGATTTTTATGGGTCAAATGAGCTCCAATGCAGGCTGCAGCGGCAAACAAGAGTGCCGTTTTTGCTTTTATCACATCCAGGTATTCGTCAAGGCTTAAAGATGAATTGTGGCGGTTTGCCAGTTGCTTTACTTCGCCACAACTGATTTGATGTGAGGTGTCTGCAAGCAGTTTCAATATCTCGCTTTTACCCACTTCCACCATCAACTGGACCGATTGCGTAAATAAATAATCACCGACAAGAATACTTGCTTTAGAGCCCCATATGCTGTTTGCCGTTTGCCGTCCACGTCGCAAGGTTGACTCATCAATGACATCATCGTGCAAAAGAGTGGCTGTGTGGAAAAATTCAACCATCGCTGCCAGGGTAATATGATCCTTTCCCCGATAATTACAGGCATGACTAGACAGTAAAACCAGAAGTGGGCGCAGTCTTTTTCCTCCGCTTTGAACAATGTAATGAGACAAATCGTCTATTAAGCCGACTTGGGATTGAATATGGTGGATAATGAGTGCGTTCACAGCATCAAAATCTTCGCTGACCAAGGATTTAATTCGGTCAATTGTCATTGCATGCTCCCTGGATTTGAAATTACAGCATGCTAAGATGCAGCGCTTTGAAAGTCAAGTCTGAAGAATTCAGGCTCAGCTCCCCTCCCTCAAACGATCAATGTTTCACAGATTCATCTTTTTTACTTTTTATACTTTTTCAAGTTAAGCTAACGACATGTGTATTGAGGAGCTTTATGGCATCAAGGTTTTATACGTTAAAACGAAAATGCATAACATCTCCATCCGCCACTACATATTCTTTTCCTTCCAGACGTAACTTTCCGGCTTCTTTTGCTCCTTGTTCTCCTTTATAACGGATGAAATCCTCATAGGAAATCACTTCAGCGCGAATGAAGCCTTTCTCAAAATCGGTGTGGATGACGGAAGCTGCTTGCGGAGCGGTTGCTCCTTTTGGAATCGTCCAGGCACGAACCTCTTTTACCCCGGCAGTGAAATACGTCTGTAAACCTAACAGTTCATAACCTGCGCGAATCACTCGATGCAAGCCAGGTTCTTTCAACCCCAGCTCGGCCATAAATTCCTGACGCTCCTCCTCATCAAGTTCAATTAACTCCGACTCAGTGGCGGCACATAAGGCAACCACACTCGCCTGTTCATCTTTTGCCAGTTGAGTGACTTGCTCGAGATAGGGGTTATTTTGGTAACCATTATCATCGACATTGGCAATATAAAGCACAGGTTTCGCCGTAAGCAGGAAGAGGCGGCGAATCAATGCATTTTCTTCAGGCGTCAGCGTTAAGCTGCGAACCGATCTGCCTTCATTCAGATGATTTTGTACCTTCTCCAGAGTTTGCTTTTCAAACAGGGCTTCCTTATTACCGCTTTTGCTTTGTTTACCGGCCTTAAGGATGGCTTTTTCAAGGGTTTCCATATCAGCAAGGGCAAGTTCAGTGTTAATGACTTCAATATCAGATAAAGGGGCCACCTTGCCTTCCACATGGACAATATCAGCATGTTCAAAACAACGCACCACGTGGGCAATAGCATCCGTTTCACGGATGTTAGCCAAAAACTGATTTCCCAGACCTTCACCGCTTGCTGCCCCTTTGACCAGTCCAGCTATATCTACAAATTGCATCGTGGCGGGTACGGTTTGTTGGGGTTTTACAATTTCGCTCAGTTGGTCTAGTCGCGGATCGGGAACAGTGACAATACCCACGTTAGGTTCAATGGTACAAAAAGGATAATTTGCTGCATCAATGCCTGCCTTTGTCAGTGCATTGAATAAAGTTGATTTGCCGACATTGGGTAAGCCAACGATTCCACATTTAAACCCCATATAATTAACCTCTAATGAAACGGTGTTGGTTTGAAAACCTAACTGTTAAGCTGATTCATTGCTTCAGCCATATCTCCACCAATGGCTGTTGGCATTACAGCAAGGCCGCGATCAATGGCATCGACGATAAGTTGCCTGTCATGAACGGAAGGTTTACTGAGCACATAGCTATGGACCAAGTCCTTATGGCCAGGATGTCCAATGCCTATTCTCAAACGATGAAAATCATTACTGCCCAATTTATTAATAATATCTCGCAAACCATTGTGTCCGCCGTGACCGCCCCCAGTTTTAAGTTTAATACGTCCTGCGGGTAAATCCAGCTCATCATGGGCTACTAGAATTTCATGTTCTTTGATCTGATAAAAATGACTCAGAGCCTGCACTGGCTGCCCACTGTGATTCATAAAACCCAGGGGAATGACGAGTTTACAGGATGTGTGATTAAGGTTTAATTCAGTCAATTTACAATGAAATTTTTTTTCGGCTTTAAATTGAAGGCCATTATGCTGCGCAAGAGCTGCAACAAACCATCCTCCAGCATTATGACGGGTATGTTCGTAGGCTGAGCCTGGATTCTGTAATCCGATGATCAATTTGATGGCAGGCATATTCATTTACTGGTTTTATGAGTCAGCAGGAAAGAGAAGTAATCCCTCTCCTGCTCCTATGACTATGGTTTGTACCGATGTCCCTGTTTATTATTCAGCACTTTCTTCAGCTTGTTTATCACTGGCGATGCTCTCTTTTGCAGCGGCTTCCACTTTCTCTTCTTCAGCAGCGGCTTGCTCTTCTTCTATTTCTTCCATAGAGGCTTTAGGCATATGGATACTGGCTACTGGCAGATCATGACTATGGTCACTCACATCAACGGTTAGCTCTACTCCTTTAGGCAACTTAAGATCTGAAAGATGAACCACATCATCAATGGCAACGTTTGCCATATCAACTTCAATGTATTCCGGTAGATATCTTGCCTGGCAACGAACTTCTACTTGAGTCATGGAGTGAGTGAGAATGCCTCCTGCCTTAACGCCTTTTGCTGACTCCTCATTAATAAAATGCAGAGGAACCATTTTTTCAAGGACATATTTTGCTGAGACACGTTGCAAATCCATGTGAAGAATGACGGGCTTGTAGGGATGTCGTTGAAGATCTTTCAAAATCACCTGCTCCGCTTTGCCATCCACTTTCAAGTCAAATACACTGGAATAAATACTTTCGGTCTCCAATGCCTTTAAAACTTTTTTATGCGTTAAATGAATAGCGACAGGCTTTTTATCTCCGCCATATAAAATACCAGGGATTTTATCTTCAAGACGACGCAGGCGGCGGCTCGCACCTTTCCCCATGTCGGTTCTTGTTTCTGCTTCTAATGTAATGGTTGACATATAAAACTCCAAAAAAATTAAGTATAAGGATATGTAAAATACCGGCAGCAACTTTTTTCACCTTATCCTATATGTATACCAAACATGATATCAATTGAAATTATGAGGTATAAAAAAAAACCATCACGCTTCCGGCTTGCGATCATGCTTGGTTTAGCTCGCGACCAAGCTAAAAATATCTCCACTAAAATGGTGAAGGGCGGCAAATTATACAATATTTTAAAATCAACTTGAAGTCATCGCGGTAATTTCATAAAATATGCCACTTTGTTAAATTCATGAAGCCATACGGCAAGCTGGAGAAGAGTTATGTATGCGGTAATTAAAACCGGCGGTAAGCAATACCGCGTAAAAGAGGGTGATGTGCTAAAATTAGAATCATTACCTGCCGAAATTGGCAGTGAGGTGAGTTTTCCTGAAATTCTGATGCTGGCTGATGGCGATAAAATATCCTGCGGCTCCCCTTTTGTAGCAAAAGCTACGGTGAAGGCAGAGGTTCTTGAACAGGGTCGTCATAAAAAAATAAAAATCATTAAATTCCGTCGTCGAAAGCACCATATGAAACAGATGGGTCACCGACAAAATTATACAAAGGTAAAAATTACCTCAATCAGTCAATAAGAGGACATAGCAATGGCTCATAAGAAAGCAGGCGGCAGCACGCGCAATGGTCGTGATTCAAATCCAAAGTATCTCGGCGTGAAACGATTCGGTGGCCAATTTGTCAATGCCGGTGAAATACTGGTCAGACAACGTGGTACACGTTTTCATGCAGGCAAAGGTGTGGGTTGTGGGCGTGATCATACTTTATATGCCTTGAAAGATGGTTTAGTTCAATTCGTCGTAAAAGGTGAAAAGAATCGTAAATATGTGAGTATCCTTGCAGATAAGGAAGAAACGGCTGCAAATTAGAATTAGATCCTTCTTAGATACATCCCGGAGCTATCCTGGACAAAAAATGGTGCTCTTGGTTACACTATGTTTTTATCAAGAGTACCATCAGTCCTCAGCCCTGTTCGGGAAACGACCATATTTGTTCCATCCTGCGAGAAAACTTCACTGTTCACATAGGTAACTATGCTGTGCTTTTTTAGCAACGTTTTCTCTTAACCTAAACTCAAATCTGGCCGTTTGTGATGCCGTTAACTTAGGGGGTTGGGCTAATACAGGATACCAGTAACCCATGTGGTGCAGTACAGTTTTGTTACCGATTCGAGTATATTTGCCGTTTCAAAACTCAGTTTACGTGGGATAAATGAGCACTTGAAATTGCAAAATATGTCCATAGATGTAAACGAAGCTCTGTAACATGAGTTCCCCTTCTAAATATTTAGGTTGCCCATGAAATTTGTAGACGAAGCCCTCATTAAAGTAGAAGCCGGACATGGTGGCTATGGCTGTTTAAGCTTTAGGCGAGAAAAATACATTCCCCGTGGTGGACCGGATGGCGGTGATGGTGGCGATGGAGGAAGTATCTATTTTGTGGCCAGTCATGACTTGAATACATTGGTGGATTTCCGTTATCAGCGTCATTTTAAGGCAGAAAACGGTCAACCTGGAATGGGGAGTAACCGTACCGGTAAAAAAGGCGACGATTTATACATCAAAGTTCCTGTTGGCACCATGGTTTTCGATGCGGACAGTGGCGAGCTGCTGGCAGATATCCACAAGCCTGAACAGCCTGTGCTGATTGCCAAAGGCGGCTTTCATGGCCTGGGAAATACTCGTTTTAAAAGCAGCGTTAATCGAGCGCCGAGACAAACCACTCCAGGTACGCCTGGTGAGAGCAGGCATCTGCGACTTGAATTGCGTGTTCTGGCAGACGTTGGTTTATTAGGCCTGCCGAATGCCGGTAAGTCCACGCTTATACGCGCTGTTTCCAGCGCCAAGCCGAAAGTGGCTGACTATCCCTTTACCACATTACATCCGAATTTAGGCGTAGTACGTGTTTCATCACATAAAAGCTTTGTGATGGCTGATATTCCAGGATTAATAGAGGGGGCGGCCAGCGGAGCAGGATTGGGGCATCATTTTTTAAAACATCTATCGCGAACGTGCATTTTATTACATGTCATTGATATCGCACCGATTGACGGTAGTGACCCTGTTGAAGCGGCAAAATCCATCATTAACGAACTGTCTGAATACAGTACTGATTTGCTGCAAAAGCCCCGTTGGTTGGTATTAAATAAAATTGATACAATAACCGATGAAAAAAACCGTCAAGACCTCGTCAAGAGTATCATTGAGCGTTTGCACTGGAAAGACCGGGTTTTTGAAATTTCGGCCATCAACGGCGAAGGCACTCAAAAGCTTTGTTATTCACTGATGCAATTTATCGATGAGATGAGAGAGGCGAAAGCATAACCATTCTGTGCTATATGGTATAACCAGCGGGCTACGGTAAGGAATCTGATGCATCTCCACCCCTGCATCTTCCTTCGTTTGATAGTGAATAAACATCTTGCTTTTACCTCCGTAGGCTTGCTCTTGCCAGTATTCCCCAAGACCGGTTAGATGAAAACGGAAGTCTGGAGAGTCGTTGTCTTCATAAAACTGAACATAAGAGTAACTCGCTGGCCGCTGGATCAATGTTTGTAAATGTCCTCCTGTGACCTCGTCGATAATAGCCACTTGAATTTTTTCTTTGACCAGTTTTTCATAGAGGATTTCAGAGGCTTTTTTATCTGGTGGAGAAATAAGATAAGGATGCAATAAAGGTTCTATGCGCTTTTTTACCGTGTGAATGAGTTCTTTTTTGCAGCGTACCTTAAATTCAATATATGGAACGTCAAGGCGATAACCGGTCTGGCAGTCAAGATCAATTAGCGTATTGTCCAGTTTTTCAGCAATTTCACTTTCGGGTAAGCCAAAAATGAGCCATTTGCTGATTTCTTTTAAACTTTTTTGCCTTTCCTGTAACAGGGGAAGGATGTAATGATTAAACATGGGTGAGCATTCGCGCGGAGGGCCTGGCAGAAGAATGAATAACTTATGGTTCCAATGACCATAACAGCCCATGGCTGTTCCCAGCGGATTAGGAAGCAATTGGGCATCATGAGGAAAAAGGGCTTGTTGACGATTTCCTGGAGTCAGAGGAATATCACCACGTTGCAATATTTTTTGCACATGTTCGATGGCCTTATGATGCTCTATTAAAGGTTGTCGGATGGCTTTTGCGAGAGCAAAACGAGTGCGGTCATCGGATGTTGGGCCTAACCCTCCTGTTATGATGATAATATTATGTTCCTGTTGTAAATAGTTCAGGCAATTTATAAGATCCTCTTCTTTATCACCGCAGGAAAGGTGCATCCCTAGCGAAAAACCTTCTGAGCTTAAGGCACGGGCAATGTAATGGCTGTTGGTATTTAAAGTATCACCGTGAACAATTTCGTCGCCGGTGGCTAATAAGGCAATGCTCATGGTGTAGGTTCCAAGGCAATTCTTCGTGTTTTTTCAATGTGTGCCTGATTGGGATTGAAAAGGATACCCCATAAGGCTACAGGTTTATTTTGACCCATTAAATAGCGCCCATCAACCAAATGCAAAGGATTTTTTTGGGCAACGATCAAATAACCGTCAGTGAACCAGTTAAAAATATTAAAATCGCGTAAAAGTGTCGGTGAATTTTTAACAAATGAAGGTAAGTTTTGACGATGAAAGGCAGAAAATTTACCGATTCTGTGGATACGTACACTTTGGAACAGCGGTGTATGAATTTTTACAAAAACAAAATTATCTTCCCCGGTTTGATAAAGCCCATGCCAGCGTGTTGAACTTGCCAAGGTTGGAAAAGCGCGTGCTTTTCGGATATTGGAGTTTTCTTTTTCGCTCTTTCGATAGATGGCATGAAGGGCACGCTGATGCTGAATCGTATTGAAAGCGATAAAGAGAGCAGCAAGAATCAATCCGATAAGAACACCTCTTCGCTGATTAAAAATAAGTGTCCAGCTTAAGCCAATGGCAAGAGGAAAGGTAAAAAAAGGATCCACGATAGATACAATATCCAGACTAAGGCGTTGATGGGAAAAGGGCCAGAAAAACACCGTGCCGTAACTCGTTAAGATATCCAGGGGGGCATGGGTTATATAACCAATGAAACTGGCCATGAAAATCAATCGCCAGTTCGAACGAAACGGTTTGAATAACCATAAAATGGCGGCAACAATAAAGGCACCTATTGGTATAAAACATAGGGCATGAGAAAATTGTCGGTGATAAATTAAGAACAATAAGGGATCCGTTTTGCTTTGTATCAGGATATCAAGATCCGGTGCCATGGCTGAAAGCCCACCTACAATCCATGCCCGCTTTTTATCGTAAGAAAACAATACGGCTTCGGATGTGGCGGCTCCAAGAATTCCCTGGGTAATGGGATCCATCTTATGCTCGATGCAGAGTCATTTGTGGGAAAGGAATATCGATGTTTGCTTTATCAAATTCCATTTTAATGTTTTCCTTCAATTCATTTTTAACAGTGGAATTATCGGTTGTTTTCGTCCAGCACATCAGTTTCAATTCAATGGCCGAATCGGCAAAATTATTGATGATAACCTGCGGTTCAGGTTGGGCAAGAACTTTTTCATGGACACCGGCCAATTTAATAAGCAGATTTTTTGCCAGATTGATATCTGTGTCATAAGAAACGCCAATAAGTATATCGGCACGTCGTGTAGGCAGCCTGCTGAAATTGGTGATAGCGGATTTGATCAAGGTTTCATTGGGAAGTCGAATCAGTGTATTATCGGCAGTTCTGATTTTTGTGGACAGGAGATCAATGGAGTCTATGTTTCCTGTCATGTTGTTGACTTCAATGAGATCGCCGACCTGAAAAGGGTGCTCAATCAGTAAAAAAATTCCGCTGATGAGATTGGAGGCTGCTGTTTGAGAAGCAAAACCAATAGCTACGGTAAATATACCTGCTGCCCCAAGCAGTACGCCCAATTGAAAGCCAATTTGATGTAAGGCGGATACCAGAAAAAGAATGAATAAGCCATAAAAAATAACACGTCTTAGGAGCATTGCCTGGTGACGGGAAAGCCGTTTAAGCATGGAATTTTCAGAGAGAATGCTCAACCATTTAGCGAATAAAAAGCCTGCAAGAACAAGAAAAAGAGCATAAACGATTTGTATCCAGGTAATGTCCTTCATCATTTCCATAACTCTGTCTCCTTTAAAGATTTACAGCCCTCATTCCACACATGTCGTGATTTTGTTTGATTTTTTAGCTAAAAAATTTGGTGCGGAATCTCAGTTTCAGTCAATTTTACCTGGTGTTTTTCTTTGCCTGGAAAAGGGTAATTGCTTAAAAAATGCTGCAAATCTTCAGGTGTACCAAGCCCCCACATTTTATCCACGGCATAGGCTTTAAACTTCATGCCGTCAGCAACGGCTTCATTATAAACAGGAGCAACATAAAACTCATTATTGACCCGAATATTCTTGGAAATCATTTGTTTGGCGTAATGGACATAGTCCTTACCATGAGACCAATAATAAATCCCTACTGTGGCTTGATTGGAAATGACTTCTTTTTCTCTGAGTATTGTTACATTACCGTGTTCATCCAGTCGAACATAACTCCATTTTGGATGAGTGTTTTCAAAAGTAAGGATGCCGCCATCGACATTAGGCGCATTCATAGCATGAAAAAATGCACCACTTTCCCACTCGACAAACTGATCGGAGTTGGCAATGAGCAGAGGGGCTTCTGTATTGATATATGATTCAGCAAGTAGAGTGCTGCAGCAGGCTCCTTCCGTTACACCTTCAGTAATGATAATTTTACAGCCTGGGGCAATAATTTTCAGCATGGATTCAAGATTATAAGTTTCATAATGATCCCGCCTGACAATAAAAATAAATTGGGCCTGAACATTAAGATTCTCCACCACCAGTTGCACCATGGGTTTTTCACCGATGCTAATCAAGGGCTTAGGGAAAGTGAACCCAGCATTGACAAAACGGCTGCCAGCTCCAGACATGGGAATTAAGACATTAAGGCTGTCATCATGCCATTTCAGTGATTTTATTTGTCGGTTCATCTCTGAGTATATCTTGTCGATACATACTTCTGCAGGGCTTTTGACCGCACAGAGGTTGGCTCCTGATGAAAGGGCGGCGGTGCGGCCCACATAGGAATCCTCAACGATTAAGGTTTCTTTAGGAAGAACTTTTTCCTTAATCATTGCTGTCCAGTACATCTCTGGATGAGGTTTTGCGGAGGCTACATCTTCATTTGAGAGAAAGTAGTCAACATAAGGCATCAGTTCCATCTTCAGTAAAATAAGCTTGATGGTTTCTCTAATGGAGTTGGAACAGACGTAGATTTTCAAACCGTCGGCTTTAAGTTGTTTGAATAAGGCTGTGATTTGTGGATCGGGTTTAAGCAGTTCGTCAATCACCTGAAAGGTGAATTTTTGTTTTTTTTGCCAGATTTTTTCATGTAAGGCTGTATCCAGCCCCCGCTCCTTCGTTAACATTTGCAGTTTACGTTTTGTGCTTAAGCCATCGTATATTTGCAAATGCTCTCTTTTACTGATAACAAAACGCTCATCAATGTCCGCCAAGGCACGGTTAAGAGCGACATAATGATGCTCCCGCGAATCCACCAGTACGCCATCCAAGTCAAACAACACCAGTTTTATACTCATTCACTGACTCCTGTAGATATAGCCTTGGTAACGCATGTTACGCAGCTTCTAAAAAATACTGCGCTGCGTATCATGAGTTGGTAAAAAAAATGGATTATAACAAGATAAAATAGCCAGCGAAAAGAAAAGAATCCACAGTCCTCATCTTTTACGGTTTTTCATACAATATTTTATTAAGGCTGGATTAGAGCGATAGATGATGTATCTTGAAAGAAAACATTCCTGTATCGAAGGTTTAGCCATATAAAAGATGCTTCTATGCTTTTATATAGAACTCGTGTTATTTATATAATTAAATATCAGTACATGCATTAAGTCGGGGAGGATTTATGGAGTTTGTCAGTCGATATGTAGCGCATCGTCCCGATGAGCAGGGTTTTGTTCGGTACTCAAAACAGGAAAACCGGGTTTGGCAAATTTTGTTTAACCGACAGATGGAATTGCTGGAAGGAAGAGCGTGTAAGGAATATATGCAAGGTCTTAAGACGCTGGAATTGTCAGCGGAGCACATTCCGCAACTTCCTGAGGTGTCCAAACGGTTGAATGCAATGACGGGTTGGAAGGTTGAGCCGGTAGAAGCTTTGATCTCGGCGCGTGCGTTTTTTGAATTATTGGCAAAAAGAAGTTTTCCTGCGGCGACCTTCATTCGCAGTGAAGAAGAGCTGGATTATGTGAAAGAACCAGATATATTTCATGAAATTTTTGGCCATTGTCCAATGTTAACGGATCCGGTTTTCGCTGATTTTGTTCATAATTATGCAATGAAAGTGTTGGGCTTTTCCGAAAAAGATTGGCCATTGCTGCAGCGGCTGTTCTGGTTTACGGTAGAATTTGGTTTAATCAAAACATCCAATGGACTGCGGGCCTATGGCGGAGGGATTTTATCTTCTATCAGCGAGACGGTATATAGTGTGGAAAGCGAAATACCTTTGAGGGCGTTGTTTGAGCCGGTGGCTGTTTTTCGTATGCCTTATCGGATAGATAGGCTTCAACCTGTTTATTTTGTGATTGATGATTATCAAGCGCTTTACGATTTTGTATTGTCTGATATTGCTTCCTTGATGGAGCGAGCAAGAGAGTTGGGAGAGTTTCCTCCTTTTTTTCCTGTGGACCCGGATAATCCTAACATTCATATTCGAGCTTGTTAAACAGAGTCTTATACCTTGTGCACTACATTGCTAATCAAGGTAAATCTGCTATTTTTATAGTGAATAGAGTTGAAAAATATCGAAAATCATTTTGCAGAAGGCATATTGTAAAGCTTTGTGACTCCTGCTAACATCATTCAACTTTATTTGTTCATTGACTTTGTTGTCAAGGAGCATGATTTGATTAAAGTGTTAATTGTTGATGACCATGCTCTGGTTCGGATGGGTATTCGGCGATTATTGGAAGATTTACCTGATGTTGAGGTCGTAGCCGATGCTGAAAGCGGCGAGCAGGCCTTGTTGTTGGTTAAAAAACATTCGCTGCGCGCCATGGAAGGCTGAAAGCCGAGGCGCGTAGTCCGCGATAGGCTGCGATTTTTTTAAACAGCCCGAAGGGATGTTAAAAAAATCTTTCTGCAGCCGTTAAGTCATTGGTGAAGGCGTACGCTTTGCTCGTTCAGAGCAAACGTGCCGTAAACAGGACGCTCGCGGCCCAAACACTTCGCGCGTTGGCGAGTCGATTTTGGGGACTTGGATGTCCCAAAATCTTTCATGAGGTAGCGCGACTCTTGTTCCGGATGTGCTTCTTCTCGACATGAAAATGCCTGGTATTGATGGTTGGGAAGTGACGCGGCGCTTAAAAAAAACCAATCCTGCCATAAAAGTTATCGCAGTAACGGCGATGAGTACCGAACCTTTGCCTGCCAGAATTTTACAACTTGGAGCCATGGGATATTTGACAAAAGAGTCTGGGGCAGAGGAAATGGCTTCTGCCATTCGTACGGTCGCCAAAGGCAAAAAATACCTCAGTGCTGAGATTGCCCAGAGAATGGCGATAAACAGCCTTCAAGAGCGGGGTTCTCCTTTTGATCGTTTGTCTGAACGAGAAATGCAAGTCATGCTCATGATAACAAGCGGCATGAATGTCCAGGAGATTGCTGAACGTTTGTTTTTAAGCTCTAAAACCATTAATGGTTACCGATATCGCATGTTTGATAAACTGGAAATCACTAATGATGTGGAACTGACTTATTTGGCGATGAAACATCGCATCATTGAACAACCGATTGATTTTCAGGACGAAAACTGAGTGCTGTGAGCGCATTCTCATTTGTTTTGTTCTCACTGCTAGAGTGCTATATGATTTAAATGGGTACTGCCTGAAGGGTTTGGTTTAAATTTAAACAATCTTCCTCTATATCGAATTCCCGCGTCTTGACTGCTATCAAGTAGCGGGGATTCGATCCCTAAAAAAATGGCTAAAGTCGAGTAAATGACATGGTGTTCCAACACCATTCTTTTTAATATTGAAAGATGAAAAAACAAACTGTCGATTTAAATCGATTTATCCGCGGATTAACCACAGAACCTGGCGTGTACCGGATGCTGAATGCAGAAGATGTGGTGTTGTATGTCGGTAAAGCTTCTAATCTGAAAAAACGAGTTAACAGTTATTTTACGCAAAAAAACCAATCCGCTAAAACTCGCTCCCTAATGAAACAAGTAATGCGTATTGAAGTTTCTGTGACTCGCAGTGAAACGGAAGCTTTATTGCTGGAAAGCAGTCTTATTAAACATTTGCGGCCCAAATATAATGTGCTTTTGCGTGATGACAAATCTTATCCCTATATCCGGGTAACGGATCATCCTGAATTTCCTCGCATGGAGATTTTCAGGTCGAAAAAAAAACCCTTAAAAGGCCGGTTTTTCGGTCCCTACCCGAATGTTCTTGCGGTTCGTGATACTTTAAACACCATTCAAAAGGTGTTTAAAATTCGCAATTGCAGTGACAGTTATTTTAATGCGCGTTCCCGTCCTTGTCTGCAATATCAAATCAAGCGCTGTACGGCGCCTTGTGTGGATTTCATTTCGCCAAAGGACTACCAGCAATCCGTGAATGATGCAATACGTTTTTTACAAGGAAAATCCCAACTGATCATTCATGAACTTGAGCGAAGAATGGAGGAAGCCGTAAAGCAATTGGCATTTGAAGAAGCAGCGCGGTTACGTGATCAAATTAAAAGTTTACGCGCTGTGCAGGAGCAGCAGGGAGTGGTTCATGTTCGCGGCGACGCAGATGTGATAGCAATTGCTGTTCGTAACGGCCTTGCTTGTGTACAATGCGTAACCATTCGTGAAGGGCAGGTGACGGCAAGTCAATCTTTTTTTCCCAAGCTTCCCAAAACCATGGGCGAGGCTCAGATGGATGAGGAAGAAAATGACTTGTGGCAACAAACTTGTGCTGCTTTTATCGGATTTTATTATCTTCATATGCCTGAGCGAATTCCTGCAACGATCATTACTCAACGGAAAGTATCGGATCAAAAAGCGCTGGAAGCAGCTCTTAGCAGTCAGAGAGGCAGTCTTTGCTCTATTCAATTTCGTCCACGTGGCGTGAAAAAAAGATGGTTGGATTTCGCTGAGGATAATTTACGTCTCGCTTTCTCCGAACATCTCTCCTCCTCTTCATCTCTTGAATCACGTTATCGGGAACTTGAGCAGTTATTAAATCTTTCACGCCCGATAACATGGATGGAGTGTTTTGATATCAGTCATACTTCAGGTAAGGCTACGGTGGCTTCCTGTGTTGTGTTTGACCGACATGGGCCGGCAAGAAGCCGATACAGACGATTTAACATTAGCGGAATAACGGCAGGCGACGATTATGCAGCCATGGAACAGGCTATCCACCGTCGTTTTAAACGATTGTTGTCAGAGCAGTCTTTACCTGATGTGTTAATTATTGATGGTGGTAAAGGACAAGTGGAAGTGGCTCATCGGGTTTTGAACGGTTTAGGGATTCATGAAGTTAAAATTATAGGTATCGCTAAGGGCCCATCGCGTAAGGCAGGTTGGGAACGTTTAATCCTTCTCGATGAGGATAAAGAAAAGGTTTTGGCAGAGGATTCTTCAGCCCTACATTTATTGCAATATATTCGCGATGAAGCGCATCGTTTCGCCATTACCGCACATCGTAAAAAAAGATTAAAGACAGGATTTGAATCCTCTCTGGAATCCATTGAAGGTGTCGGCGCCAGGAGGAGACAAGCCTTGCTGCACCGCTTTGGCGGAATTAAAGAATTGTCCAGAGCGCCGCTCGAGGAAATTGAAAAAGTGGATGGGATCAGCAAGGTTTTGGCTGAAAAAATTTATAGGCATTTTCACAGCTTTTAAATATCTTCAGGAGGATTTCTTCTTATCATCTCTAAGGCTTGCCTCTTAATATTCATATATGATTCTTCAGCTGAATCGCGAACATTTTCAGAAGTAATACATGTTGTGTAAATAGTGTATGCCAAAAGGCTTTCCAGGACATTCAAAATATCGAGGGCTTTTTGCTTATCATCATAATCGGGATCTTCTTTTCCTATATTTTCAATGGTATCGGAAAGCGATTCAAAAAGTTGATCAGCATAACTTATATCTTTAGTCATATTTTCATCCTAACGTTAATCATTTAGTTTTAAATTTAAGCACAGATAGAAGATATTTGCATACTTTTACTAAATAAGTACGGTTTGTCCATAATCATTGATTCTTTCAGGATTATGATGTTTTTGATCATTTTGAGCGAATAAACCGATTCTGGACAAGTTATTTGCTTGTTCAAATAATTCTTTTTCTTCCAGGTTGCGTTCAAGCGAATGAGTGGCTTGACCCAAATTTTCTCCAGCACGATACATCGCTCTACTGAAAGTTTCTAAAGACTCGCGGGCGTGATAGCCTAGCCAGCCTGCGGTACGATAAATGGCACGCCCTGCAGTAGAGAGCGCTTCCCCTGCATGACGGGCTGTATAGCTAATGGTTCTGGCCAGAGGACGACTTATCGTCTGCAAGGTCTCAAGGCAATGATGCCCAATCCAGGTTGTCGTCCGGTAAAAGGCTCGAGCTGTGGTTTGTATAGCTTCTTTAGCATGATGCGCCAAAAAGCCACATGCTCTGGAAATCGGTCTGGCAATGGTTTCAAGGCATTCGCGTAATTGATAGCCTAGCCAGCCTGCGGTACGATAAATGGCACGCCCTGCAGTAGAGAGGGCTTCCCCCGCATGACGGGCTGTATAACTAATAGCTCTGGCCAGAGGACGGCCTATCGTCTGCAAGGTTTCAAGGCAATGACGGCCAGTCCAGGTTGTCGCCCGGTAAAAGGCTCGAGCTGTGGTCTGTATAGCTTCTTTAGCATGATGGGCCAAAAAGCCACATGCTCTGGAAACGGGTCTTGCAATGGTTTCAAGACATTCGCCTAATTGATAGCCTAGCCAGCCTGCTGTACGATAAACGCCACGTCCTGCAGTAGAGAGCGCTTCCCCCGCATGACGGGCTGTATAACTAATGCCTCTGGCCAGAGGACGACTTATCGTCTGCAAGGTCTCAAGGCAATGACGGCCAGTCCAGGTTGTCGCCCGGTAAAAGGCTCGAGCTGTGGTTTGTATAGCTTCTTTAGCATGATGGGCCAAAAAGCTGCATGCTCTGGAAATGGGTCTGGCAACGGTTTCAAGACATTCGCCTAATTGATAGTTTAGCCAGCCTGCTGCACGATAAATGGCACGCCCTGCAGTAGAGAAGGCTTCTCCTGCATGCCGGACTGTATAACTAATAGCTCTGGCCAGAGGACGACCTATCGTCTGCAAGATCTCAAGGCAATGACGGCCAGTCCAGGTTGTCGCCCGGTAAAAGCCACGAGCTGTGGTCTGCATAGCTTCTTTAGCATGATGGGCCAAAAAGCCACATGCTCTGGAAATGGGTCTGGCAACGGTTTCAAGACATTCGCGTAATTGATAGCCTAGCCAGCCTGCTGCACGATAAATGGCACGCCCTGCAGTAGAGAAGGCTTCTCCTACATGCCGGACTGTATAACTAATGGCTCTGGCCAGAGGACGACCTATCGTCTGTAAGATCTCAAGACAATGGCGACCAGTCCAGGTTGTCGCCCGGTAAAAGCCACGAGCTGTGGTCTGTATAGCTTCTTTAGCATGATGCGCCAAAAAGCCACATGCTCTGGAAATGGGTCTGGCAATGGTTTCAAGACATTCGCGTAATTGATAACCTAGCCAGCCTGCTGCACGATAAATGACACGCCCTGCAGTAGAGAGCGCTTCTCCTACATGACGGGCTGTGTAGCTAATGGCTCTGGCCAGAGGACGACCTATCGTCTGTAAGATCTCAAGGCAATGACGGCCAGTCCAGGTTGTCGCCCGGTAAAAGGCTCGGACAATAGTCTGCAAAGCTTCCTTAGCATGATGGGCCAAAAAACCACATGCTCTAAAAATGGGTCTTGCAATGGTTTCCATACATTCCTGGGCTTGTCGTTTCAGCCATCCACATGAGCGATAGGTAAATCTTGCGACGGTGGAAATACCCTCGCTAGTATGTATCGCACCATTTTGCAGGAACCGGTAAGTTTTTGTGAAACCTCTTCCTATCCATAAAATTGCTCTATATATCCTTGAAGAACGTGCGCGTTCGAGGTTTCTAGTGAAGGCTTTGTCTTCAGTTTCTCTTTCCTCTCTAAGCATCCTCCAGCGTTGGGCATAATATTCTTTTCTGGAGTCATCCTCTTTTTGATGCATTTGAGTTCGGTTTTGCCAGTATTTTATCCGTTCAAGTCGCCTGGTTTCATTTTCCTGTTTGTGCCTGATTTGTCTGTTTTGCCAAAACTGCTGGCGCTGTTGAACTCGGTCTTTATCTTCTTTGGCATGGCGTTCTTGTCTGTTTTGCCAATACTCCTGTCGCTCCTGAATGCGAGTTTGGTCTTCTTGAATGTGGCGCTGGGTACGATCCTTCCAATATTGATGGCGTGCATCTTTTCTGTCTTTATCTTCCTGAAGGTGGCGATCTGTACGCTGCTCTCTGAACTGGCGGCGATTGCCCTGCCTTTGTTTATCTTCCTTTTCGTGCCTGGCTTGTCTGTTTTGCCAAAACTGCTGACGCTGTTGAGTTCTGTCTTTATCTTCTTTGCTATGGCGCTCTTGTCTGTTTTGCCAATACTCCTGTCGCTCCTGAATGCGAGCCTGGTCTTCTTGAATGTGGCGCTGGGCACGATCGTCCCAATATTGACGGCGTGCATTTATTCTGACTTCATCTTCCTGAAGGTGACGATCTGTACGTTGCTCTCTGAACTGACGGCGATTGTCCTGCCTTTGTTTATCTTCTTTTTCGTGCCTGGCTTGTCTGTCATGCCAAAACTGCCGGCGCTGTTGAGTTCTGTCTCCATCTTCTTTGGCATGGCGCTTTTGTCTGTTTTTCCAATACTCGCGTCGCTCATTAATGCGATCCTGATCTTCTTGGCCATGGAGGTGGGCACGATCCTTCCAATATTGATGGCGTGCATCTTTTCTGTCTTCATCTTCCTTAAAGTGGCGATCTGTACGTTGCTCTCTGAACTGGCGGCGATTGTCCTGCCTCTGTTCATCTTCCTCTTTGTGCCTGGCTTGTCTGTTTTGCCAAAACTGTTGGCGCTGTTGAGTTCTGTCTTTATCTTCTTTGCTATGGCGCTCTTGTCTGTTTTGCCAATACTCCTGTCGCTCCTGAATGCGAGCCTGGTCTTCTTGAATGTGGCGCTGGGCACGATCGTCCCAATATTGACGGCGTGCATTTATTCTGACTTCATCTTCCTGAAGGTGACGATCTGTACGTTGCTCTCTGAACTGACGGCGATTGTCCTGCCTCTGTTCATCTTCTTTTTCGTGCCTGGCTTGTCTGTCATGCCAAAACTGTTGGCGCTGTTGAGTTCTGTCTCCATCTTCTTTGGCATGGCGCTTTTGTCTGTTTTTCCAATACTCGCGTCGCTCCTGAATGCGATCCTGGTCTTCTTGAATGTGGCGCTGGGCACGATCGTCCCAATATTGACGGCGTGCATTTATTCTGACTTCATCTTCCTTAAAGTGGCGATCTGTACGCTGCTCTCTGAACTGGCGGCGATTGTCCTGCCTCTGTTCATCTTCCTTTTCGTGCCTGGCTTGTCTGTTTTGCCAAAACTGTTGGCGCTGTTGAGTTCTGTCTCCATCTTCTTTGGCATGGCGCTTTTGTCTGTTTTTCCAATACTCGCGTCGCTCCTGAATGCGATCCTGGTCTTCTTGAATGTGGCGCTGGGCACGATCGTCCCAATATTGACGGCGTGCATCTTTTCTGTCTTTATCTTCCTGAAGGTGACGATCTGTACGTTGCTCTCTGAACTGGCGGCGATTTTCTTCTTTTTCTTGATTTTCTTTTTCCCGGCGTTCATAAATTTCAATATCCCTGGCAAGGATGCCATATTCTTGACGTTCCTGGGCCCCTAATGCATTGAAACGTTCTTTAATAGTTACAATATTTCTTGTTCTTCCAAGCATCTTAGTTTGCATTATGACCAATAGAATAGAGACAGGGCGATTTCATCAAAGTTCAAAAATCAAACGATAAGAGTATCTCAACTGTAGAAGAGAGAGTTGATTTATCTGGCAAATTAAAATAGAAAGTGTTAATAATCAGGCACCTACGTTGACCGACGTAGATTATAAAAATCTTAAGAAGGAGCCTGATTGTGTTAGAAAGTACGCGTAAATTTGGAAAAAATCAATATTTGTTTCATTGTTTTCTGTCCATCCGCGATCCACGAGTTGGAGGTCGTTGCACGTATTCACTTTTAACGATACTGATTATTGTTTTATGCGGATTAATATGTGGCTGTGACAGTTGGAAAGCCATGGAGATTTTTGCCAGGTCGCGCAAGCGATGGTTAAGCCAATTTATTGACGTCAGTGAAGGTTTGCCAAGCCATCACACATTGGCACGGGTATTTTCTCTGATTGACCCTTTAGAATTTGAGCGTTGTTTAAGTTCATGGATAGAAGGAATCAGTCAATTTTTTATGGATGAGCTGATTGCGATTGATGGTAAGACGAGTCGCGGCTCCTCTTATCAAAGGGGCCATAAGAAGGCGACCCATCTGGTGAATGCTTACTCCCCACGCTTATCCGCGACGCTTGGAAGCACGGTTACACCTGACAAGTCTAATGAAATAAAGGGGATACCTGTACTACTAAAAGCACTCAATATCAAAGATAAAGTAATAACGATTGATGCAATGGGAACGCAAAAGGGAATTGCCAATTTAATACGTCTCAAACAAGCTCATTATGTGCTTGCTTTAAAAAAGAATCATAAACGCATGCACCGGAAAGTGGATAACCTCTTTCAAAAAGCGGACTCCCTAAATTACAAAGCCATGGTTTTCCAACAGAAAGACACCAATAATTATGACCACAGCCGTTTTGAAGAAAGAACATACACCGTATTACCAGCCATGTACCTTCCTTCCTGCGGTCAACAATGGAAAGATTTAAGCGCCTATATCCGTGTGCAATCCACGCGGCATCTACCCACAGGAGACATTGAAACGGCTACACGTTACTACATGACATCCCTGCCTTATAAAAAACACAACTTAATGCGTCAGGCGATTCGCGACCATTGGAAAATAGAAAATGGCTTACACTATAAGTTGGATGTCGGTATGAACGAAGATCAATGCCCCATATATCGCGGCTATGCAGATAGAAATTTGAGCATTATGCGTAAAATAGTCCTTAAATTATTAACCCAAGATACTTCAAACCAAGATGGCATTGCTTTAAAACGAATGAAAGCTGCCCTTTCTACGCAATATTTGAAAAAAGTGATTGGATTTTGAACTTTGATGAAATCGCCCTGGAATAGAGAATATATCAACTAAAACTTAAGACAAGATTAATTATATTATTATACCGTAGGACAAACCACGGCCTACGCACTTCAATTTTTGACCAAACTGAATAAATATTATAAAAAAAATAATTGTCCCATCCAGCGATGTTTCGTTTTGCCTTTTAATCTTTATAAAACTGCTTAGCCCCACCCACTTTTCTTTAAATTCGGCGCATACATTACATGGAAAACTGTGCATCTTATAGTCTTTTGATTATAAAATTGCTGCCCATATTTTTGTCTAAAAACTTTCACTTTGCATCGTTGCTTCATGCTCGCGGATAAAATCCTGTAATTCCTTCAGTCGAAGAGGAGGACAATAGTAATTTCCCTGAGCATATGGACACCCTAATGATTTTAATAATTCATGCTGTTCTTTCTCTTCCACGCCTTTTTGAATCACTGCGATATTTAATTTTTTGGCGAGTTCTATGATACCGCTAAGCAGAGAGCGTGATTTTTGTTGATGTTCAATGTCATCTAATAATTTTTTATCCAGTTTCAAATAATGAATGGGCAAGGCGGCGAGTCTTGTCAAGGATACCTCCAGACTGCCAAAATTATCCAGACTTAATTTGATTCCATGACGATTAAAAGTATTCAGCTTGCTTATATCTTCTGCACCCGTAGCCATTATATGCTCAGAAATGTCAAGAACAATATGATCGGCACTGATACCGTATTGTTCTATGCTGCTTAACAAAGTGTCCATGAAACGGGCATCACTGATTTGTGTCAGAGATATATTGAGAGATAATTTTATTTTATCCTTGGACATCAGTGTGGAAGCGTATTCAGAAATAGCTTGCTCAACGCTCCATTGACCAATGGTATGAATAGTGCCATTTTGTTCGGCAATAGGTATAAATTCGATAGGAAAAATGAGTCCTTCTTTAGGGTGTAACCATCGTAAAAACGCCTCAAAACCAGACACTTCTGCTGTTTGCATATTGAAATAAGGTTGGTAGGTGACAAACAATTCGTTTTTTGCTGCCGCGGTTATCAGTTCTTTTTTCAAGTATTTCTGACGTCTTTGAGTCAGGCCATGTAGTTGATTTGAGAAAACCGCATATTGATTTTTTCCTGATCTTTTCGCCTGATACATGGCAATATCGGCTTGTTTCAACAAGTTACTGGCATTGGTTGCTGAATCGGGAAAAAACGAGATCCCTATGCTACAGGTCACATCGAGGCTGTAATCACCAAATTGAAAAGGTTTAGCCAGCACATCATTAATCTTTTCAGCCACAATGGTGGCGGATTCATTGGGATTGTTGCATAACATAATGATAAATTCATCTCCACCAAGCCTGGCAATAAAATCATTTTCTCTTAAGCATCTCTGCATTCGCTTGGTGGCGATTTTTAAAAGACGATCGCCCACAGGATGCCCTAATGTATCATTGATAATTTTAAAATTATCAATATCAATAAGTAATAAAGCGAGCTTTTCATGGTTTGCTATATGAATCAGCAATTTCTCTTCAAAATATTGCCTGTTGGCAATTTGTGTAAGAGCATCATATCTTGCCAGATTTAAAATGTTTTGCTGGGCATTTTTTAAGTTGGTGATGTCTGTTCCGTAAAGATTGATTTGATTGAAATCTGAGATCCAGACTAAGGTGAGTAAATAAGTTTTGTTTTGTACAGTTATCTCTTCCGTGATGATTTGACCTGTGTCTCGTGCTTTCATGATGCTATTTAAGATTTTTGCTGGTGGACTCGAGTTACCAGCTTGCCAGTGATTAAGGATCTCTTTGCCTTTATGATTAGCAAATATAACTTCTCCGTCAGTGTGCATGCGCATAACAGGATTTGGATCTTGTTTAGGGATACTGGCTAAAAACTGTAATTCTTTCTGATACAGAAGTTTTTCTATTTCAAGACCGATTCGATCCAGAAAAAGGCGAAATAGAGTGTCATTCAAATCACTCACGGGTATAGCTTTTTCTGCAATCAAAGTTAATAACCCGACTACTTTATTCTGGGCATTCGTGATTGGACCGCCAATATAAGACTCGGCATTGAGCTCTTGAAGCAAATGATCTTTGGGGAATTTTTCCTGCACATGTCCAGGATAATGACAGATTTTTTGTTTTTTACGGGCGATTTCACAGGGCGTGTTTTCTAATGAATACGATATATTACCTGTTTTTTTTCCTTCATGATAATAACTGACAGAACGAGCAATTTTTTTATTTTCAACCAGACTGACCATAGCATGGTCAGCATCAAAAACACGATTGGCCAATAGCAAAATCTCATCAATAATCTCAGTAATTTTTTCATAATTACTGATTTTAGCCAAAGACCATAAAACCCACTCTGTTAATTTAAGCTGAAGAATATCCTGCAATTGAGCAATATAGACGAGTTCATCATTAAATGAAGTTTGGCTTAAGACAATGTTTAAAGCCAGAACCGGTTTATCCTCTTTTTTCTCAACCCAGGTAAATTGCTGTGGAAGACCTTCTTTGACGGATCTGAAATAACGTCTTGCACGTACAAAAAGGCGTTTTTTGGCAAAACTATCTAAATTCAATTGAGACCATAATGATTGCTCGACAAGTGGCTTTGGCGAAGAGGAAAACAGTCGTGCGGCCTCATTACTGATGGCAATGATTTTGCCGTGCTCATTAAAGACTATAGCGGCTTCGTGGCATTTATTTATCCTTTGTATGAGTGGGAGATTCAAGTCAGTAACCTTTTCGAAATGGTTGAAAGTGGCCTTATTTTTCTTTTTTTTCATATCTCAGCTATATATTTTAATTATACTATAGCAATAATTTTGTGTTTTTGTAGAAAAGCTAAACTTATTCAATCAACGACCGACAATAGAGTAACAAGCTACAGAAAAGCATCAAAAGGGCAAATATTGCTCATGAAGAAAGCATGCTGAGGAGCGCTGGAATGAAACGGATAATGTTAATGATATCGTTTATATTGTTGGTCTCGACAGCCAATGCCGCCTATTATGGCACGGAGCTTTGTGCTTATCCTCAATACGAATGTGTTAAGGTTGGGAAAGGCCAAAACTGGACAAAAATGTTTCCCGATCCTGCTCAAAGAGATTTGGTGCAACGTTTAAATCGTACTTACAATTCGATATGGTATGGCAAAGTCATTGTTGTGCCGAAAAATCTGGAAAATCTTACCATTTTTGATATTTCACCCTTCCCACTTAAACTCGATAAGGCTCATGAAAAGCAAATTATCGTTGATCAGGATAAATTAGCCTGGGCAGCTTATGATGCCAGTGGAAACTTAGTGAAATGGGGTCCCATTTCTTCCGGTAGAGATAAGTGTGTCGACAGCAATGGTTCATGCCGCACCATTACAGGCATTTTCCGTATGTTCAGCAAAGAGAATCAACATTGCCGCTCTAATACTTTTGATAATGCAAGAATGCCCTATTGCATGTATTTTTACAAAGGTTTTGCCTTACATGGATCCAATGATATTCCCGGAGTTCGTGCCAGCCATGGTTGTGTGCGCATCTTCACCGACGATGCCAAATGGTTAAATCACCATTTTGTTGAGCTATCCAATGAAAGTAATAACCACTTAGGAACCAAGGTTATTGTACGTCCAATAACGCTTAGAGAGAAAAACCGATGAAAACACTAAAAAATAAGAAAACAGGTTGCTTGCTTGGGGTTGTAGCTTGGATATTGATAGCCGGAGGAACGTACGCTGAGGAAAAAGAAGATGATCGATTCCCTTTAGGTTGTCATGATACAGGATATAAAAAACAGCTGCGTATTTTAACCTTGCTGCCGGGGGCAGCAGGTGAGCGAAATTCAATGTATTTTATCTACAATAAGCTGCCTGAGTCGGTTAATCTGTATCATATGCATGATGATGAGCAACATTTTAATGTTTATCTTAATCACAAACTTTCTTCCAAACGATGGGCGGTATTTTCCACGAATGAGAAGAAAGTCAAGTTTATTTGTACGGTAGCCGATCGTCATCTGGATTATGGAAAAATTATTGACTGCAATGATGCTTTGGCCGTTTGTGAGTATACAAAGGTTAAATTTGGCTTAAATAATCGCGGTAATCTCTGGATTGTTAACGGCAACACAAAAAATGGCGCTATAAGAGAAGTTGTTCGGTATGGGATTATACCTGCCTATTAATCTCTATTGCATTTTAACGAAGTGAAAAATGATGAGAGGGGCAGTTTATGGATAGGGGAACTTCATGAACATTTATAAACCTTGGATTTATATTCTTGCTGTTTCATTAGGCCAGTATTCTTACGCAAAAACAGATTATGATGCCTATCGTCTGGGTCATTATGATAAAGCCTTTGAGACACTTGACATGAAGTCGGGCAAAGATCCTGTGGCAGATTATTATTTGGGAAAACTGTATTTGTATGGTTATGGACAGTTAAGAAATGAGAGCCTTGCCATTCGTTTTTTTAAAAAATCAGCTGAAAAAGGGTATTTGCCGGCACAATTGTTCATGGGCAAATATTATTTACAGATTAAGAATAATCCTGAGAAGGCCTTTGTCTGGTTTAAAAAAGCAGCCGATCAAAATGATTTATCCGCACAAATGTTTGTAGCCGCTTCCTATCTTTATGGCTTTGGAACCAAGAAAAATCCGGGCCTGGCAAGACGTTATTATATCGAGGCGGCTAAAAAGGATAATCCCATTGCCCAATACACTTTGGCGGAGCATTTTTTAGAAAGCCGGTCTTCTTCAAATCATCGTCTGGCTGTGATTTGGCTAAAAAAAGCCGCTAATGAGGGCAATAGTTTTAAAGCACAGACTCTTTTGGGGGAATTGTATGCAAATGGTCGTTATGTTTCCCGTGATCTGTCAGTGGCTAAGGATTATCTTGATAAAGCTGTTTCCCAGGGTTTTGTTCCGGCAATGGTTGTTTTAGGTGACATTGCTTTAAAAGAAAAAAAGCCGGAAGAAGCTGAGAGCTGGTATCAAAAAGCGGCAAACCAAAAAAACGCCAATGCCCAATTCAAGCTGGCACAGTTGTATCTTGATAAAAAAAGCTCTTTATATAATGAAAAAAAAGGGTTTTTATGGATGCTGAATGCTGCTCTTTCCGGTCTTTTAGAAGCTCAGAAAGAAGTGGCCGCATTGTATAAAAAAGGTATAGGAACAGATGTTAATGAACCACTGAGCGAGCAATGGCTGAAAAAGGCTGAAAACACAGCAAAGAAAGATGAAGAATTAAACGCGAAAGTGCAGGTGGCTCGCTGGCTGTCAAATGATGCGAGTGATACCTTAAATTTGCCTCAGTATCAGGCTACGGGAATTTATACCGCCTGGAAGAATGATGCCTCTTTGCGCGATACAATTTATAATCAATCACCACAAATAGAAGAATTTGGCCGCAAGATTTTGTTTAAGCCTCAATTTGTTTTAACTCAGCCCAATGAAGTACCGCTTCATGATTATTATGATGCCCTGGTCAGAACAATATATAAGGCAAAAGCCTCTGAATGGACTTATCCCGAATATCCATTAAGCAAGCATCTGGAGGCAGAATTATTAGCGAACAGTTATGTGGTATATCATTCCGATTTGACGCTTCCCTTTGCCGACATCTATACCCTTCCAAAGCAGAAAAGTTCAAAAATAGATTGGTTTTCATACTGGCTGCCTGATGATACAAAGGAGCGAAACTTTTTATCCCTTTTTAATGAAATGTACGATCAGGCCATTTTGGGTAATTCAAAAGCACAATTTCATATTGGTCAAATGTTCCAATACGGTTTAGGCGTTATGCAAAGTGATCATCAGGCCATTGTGTTTTATGAAAAAGCAGCTATGCAGCAACACTTGCCTGCTCAGTATTCGCTGGCTGTATTGTACTTAAAACAGAAAGAAGATCCTGAATTATACACTCAAGGGGTAAAATGGCTAAGGGATACCGCTTTTAAAGGGAATCGTTATGCGCAGTATGTCATGTCCAAAATTTTAAAAGGAAACGCTGATCCTCATAAAACCGTTCAAGCTCATCAAGAGCAAGCCACCTCAATGTTATACCTTTCTGCAGCCAATGGTTATGGACCTGCACAATATGAACTGGCTGAAAAGCTGACTCATGATAAAAACGTCAGCTTGTCTGTGGTCAAACAAACCAAGCGAAGGGCCTTAATTCGACGCTTATATCAGGAGGCAGCAAAACAAGGTGTCGTTGAAGCTTTATTACCTCTTGCCTTTTTCAATGCGATGGAAAAAGATCCTGTTCTGCAGAAAAAAGCGTATCGTATTGCAAAACATCAAGCCGATTTAGGCAATCCTGAAGCTGCTTTATTATTAGGTCTATTATATGATCGCGGGATAGGTGTTCCCGCTGACCAGAAGAAAGCTTTAGAGTGGCTTGAGAAATCCGGTGCCAATGTGGTCAGCCGCTTTGTTGTCGGAACTTATCTCAGTGAAGGAAAAGGAATTGCAAAGAATGAGGAAAAGGGCCAACAATTATTGAGGCAAGCCGCTTCGGAATCCTTTTCTTATGCTGACCTTAATCTGGCCGTTTTGGCGGAACAATCTCATAAAGAATTTTTACCCGCTCTGATTAAGGCTTATCAGTTAGGAAATAGCAAAGCTGGATTGCTACTGGCTGATTATACATTGGCATCGGAGGATAGTTTTGAAAGTTTACAAAGAGCACGTACTATTTATAGTGGCCTGGCAGAAAAAGGCGATCAGTTTGCTCAACTAAAATTGGCCTATATGTATGACAAGGGCATCGGCGCTTCAGAAAATCCCCAATTGGCTCAGCAATGGTATTTGGCTTCGGCTGAACAAGGCAATACCCTGGCTCAGTATCAATTGGGACAACTCTATCAATCCGGCAGGTTATCGCAACCGGATTATGCAAAAGCGCTGGCCTGGTATGAAAAAGCCTCCCAAAAATCTCCTGAGGCCTTTGTTGCCATGGGCTTTATTTATGAAACGGTGGAGGATCAGTACGTCAAGGCAATCCAAGCTTATCAGAAGGCCGCAGAAGAAGGTAATGCACTGGGAGCCTATAATCTTGGTTTAATGTATGAATATGGAAAGGGAACTGAGGTGAACAACCTTCAGGCAAAAAAATACTATCAGGAAGCGGCTGACAAAGAAATGCCCTCAGCCATGACCCAACTCGCGGGATTATATTTTAATGGTGCCGGCACACAACGAGACGCTCAAAAAGCCTTGGCCTGGTACAAAAAGGCGGCGGCTTTGGGCGATGATAAAGCTTTATATCAATTAGGCTTGTTGTCAGAAACCGGTTTAGCAACCAGGTTAAGTTATTCCGATGCCATCCATTATTATCAACAGGCAGCCGAGAAGGGAAATGAAAAAGCAATGATTGCTTTGGCAAGGATGTATCAATATGGTCTGGGTGTTGAAAAAGATATTTCTAAAGCCAGGCAATGGTATGAACAGCTGGCACTTCGTCATAATGGTTATGCACAATACCAATTGGCTACCTTTTACCTGGAAGGTCTTGAGGGTGAATCAATGATAGATAAAGGGCGCCAACTGCTAAAACGTGCCAGTGAGAACGGTAACATGGAGGCACGCCAGCTATTAAGGTCAATTCAAGCACAGTCTCAGGAAAAAATCAGCTATATTGAGCCGGCTTTAATGAATCAGGTTCCGGTGCTCACCAGTCAGCCTGCTGATTTAATTTATTTTGATGCGCTGGCTGAATGGAATCGAGGGGATGAAACCTTGTCCAGAATGATACTTCAACGTTTGATGATAAAATTTCCCCACTATATGCCAGCAAAACGTGCTTATGAGCAGTTGAATAAATCAGACAGTGGTGTGCTGTCTATGGTGAGCCTGAATCCATGAACATCAGGCTTCTTTCAAAACGCCATTGCAAAGAAGAAAGGCTTTTGTCTGATGTTTGAAAAGCTGAGGCGCCTGCGATAATATAACTGCAGTATAGTTATTTTGTGAGCAGGCAGCATGAGTTTAACAATGGAAGAATTAAGGCACAGGGTAACTCTTACGTGTCAATCCTTGCAGCAGGAAGTCGAAAAATGGCTTAATCAACAAGCCGATGCCTCTTCTTATATGGACTGGTTACAAGTCATTAAAGCCGATGGCCTTGATGCCATGACAGAAATGCTCGAGCAGTATCAGATTCCTGTGATGCGGGAAAAGGTGGTTGAAGAGCTATACGGAACCGTTCTTTATCACAGCAATGCATTTCAATCCCCACCCTATATTCTTTCGAGCGATTCCGAAAACAGTGTTCTGAAAAAATTATGCTTATTTATTAATATGTTGGAAAAATTATTTCTTTTGCAAGGTTTGTTAAATTTACCTCTGAACAAACATCATTTTCAGTGTTTAGAACTGGTTAAAGTTATGGGGGATAACATACGTACGGAACTATCTTTGATGGATGAACCTAATGAGACTGATATCCAGGATTATCGTCGTCGATTGTCTATAGCCCAAAAGAAACTGAAACAGGGAATGGACAAGAACACCACGGCTTTCCATAGCTATCGAGAAGAATTTCAATACGCTACTCATGTTTTTGCCAATACCGTTGGTGAACTGGCCACATTTTTCGCTAAATGTTATGTTTTGGAGAAAGATGATCGTTATGTAACCAGTTTTCGCTACTATCTTCCCTGGCATGCACTGCTCATTCGAATCGCAGCTTCTTTTTTTGGTGTAAACCAGGTGTATGGTTCTTATCCTGATACTCTGGTGATCTTGCCAGATGCTCAAACCGAGCTCGTTAGTGATTATGAGAATAATTTAAAAGCCCAATTGGAACACATAGAAAGAGATTATCAGCAATGCTTGGGCGAGGCTCAACAATCCCTCAAACAAGCAGAGAACTCAGGCTTTTTTAAGGATTTTACAAAAAATAATTCACGCAATCTGGCATTGTATTTTCTCATGAATAAGAGCTTTGCCAATAACAGCCCAGAAACACGCTATGAGCATGAGGTGTCCGATTCTCCATATAACTTCCAATAGTCCCTGCTTTCATCTCCTGGAGAGAGAAAAACACCTAATTTATAGTTGAACGTTACGTTATGCATAGCGTCTCTTGCACTTGTTTGTATGTGCTATAATGTATTTTGAAGTGCATTAATAGCTCACTTATGACAAATATATTACAATTTATTTTCAATAGCATACAGTCAGGATGTACCCACATAATTATTGGGGAAACGCATGGTAGCCAAAGTGGCCTTAGAGCTTTGGCAGAAATTGCAAGTCAATTACGTTATATAAAACAACAAACAGGAAAGAATATAGTTGTTTTAAGTGAATCTTTACCCGCCATCTCACAGACTGAGTCAGTTTCATTTTCCACAAACACTTTTAATGCTTATAAAGGTAAGAAATCGTTTGATTGGGAAGATGCTGAGGTTATGTCCGTAAACTGCTGTAAATTCAGGTTGACTTTTTAGGAGTGGAGTCATCGCTAAAATTCGGTACTATTGAGTTGTGAAAAACAATAACTATCGAAGGAGATTAGCGATGACGGATTACAATATTACAGTTGGAAAGGAATTGCTTCCAGAACTTTTATCAAGCCAGGATGGGCTCGCAAAGCTTGTTGAAGGTGTATTGAATCAGGTATTGGAGGCACAGGTGTCAGAAAGTCTGGGAGCAGACAAGCATGAACGTTCAGGTGAACGTATAGGCTATCGTAACGGTTACCGTCCAAGACAACTATACACTCGTGTGGGACCAGTCACTCTTCAAGTGCCGCAGACACGTGATGGCTCTTTTTCTACCGATATTTTTAAGCGCTATCAACGCAGTGAGCAGGCTTTTGTATTGGCTCTGATGGAAATGGTTGTTAATGGCGTATCAACCAGAAAAGTTAATAACATTACTGAAGAACTTTGCGGTGCTAGTTTTTCAAAGTCAACCGTCAGTCAACTGTGTTCTGGTCTTGATGCAAGAGTCAGAGCCTTCAACGAGCGTCGGTTTGATGGTGACAACTACCCATTTATCATGGTTGATGCGATGTTTATCAAGTGTCGTGATGGTGACAGAGTCGTGTCTCGAGCAGCCTTGACCATCTCGGGTATCAGAAGTGATGGCTACCGTGAAATACTGGGCCTTCGCATTGGTGACACTGAGAGCTATGCTACATGGGATGAAGCGTTTAAATGGCTAAAATCTCGTGGGCTAAAAGGCGTGATGTATGTTGTGTCAGACCAGCATGCAGGGCTTGTGGAAGCGGCTAGAAAGCACTTTCAAGGTGCAACCTGGCAACGATGCCAAGTTCACTTGATGCGCAACATCCTCGGGCACTGCTCTGTCAGACACCGCAAAGATGTTGCTGAAAAGGCAAAGCTTGTTTTTCAGGCACCTGATATGGAAGAAGCCAGGCGTAGACGCGATGATTTTATTGATGCCTTTGAGAAAAAAGCACCAAAATCAGTTACCTGCCTTGAGGAGGCTTTTGACGATGCCATGGTAGTTATGGCGTTGCCGGAGAAATACAGGAAGCGACTTCGCACCACCAACATGCAAGAGCGAATTAACGAGGAAATCAGGCGCCGAGAACGAGTGATAAGGATATTTCCTAATGATGATTCTGCATGGCGGCTGATTGGCGCTTTATTAGCTGAACAAAACGAGCAGTGGCAATCAAGGCGTTATCTTAATATGGACGAATTTAATGACTGGCTGGCTGAGAATGAAGCCGGAAAGTCTAATGTTGTAGGGATGAATGCTTTGACTAAATAACGTACTAACTTGATAGGCTGAATTAATGGGAATTTACAGCACTTTTTGGACTTGACCGATGCTGAAATTTTACATCATCATGGTATAGGGGTTTTTGGTTTAGAAAACCATCAAACAAACCCGGCTTTGAACTGCAAAACAAAAGAAGACATTGACGCTTTTTTGTTAGAGTTAGATGAAGAGTTATACCACAATTTTATACAGCGCTATGTCAAGGATAAGCCGCCTCTGGATTTTGAACTTTACTCTCTGTATGCAATGGTAATGTATAACAATTCTATATACAGAACGACCATCCCAAATGAAATTTTTTGTCAATATATTGCACAAATCCCTGATGATACAATCTGCATCGTCTCCTGCGGGGCTGCTCATATTCCAGCAGCATTTCTTGAAAGTCAAATCATTGATACAGGTATTGAAAGTCGGTTGAATGATTTTGGAAATGCTATATCTGCTTACATTACGATCTTTGATCGTAAGTCTATGGATTTATACACTCCGAAAAATGAGGGCGGATTATTATATGAATCAATTGATCATGTAATACGACCAACTGATAATAATATTGCTCATGTTATATTAAAAACTTTACAAGAAAACATTTTAAAAATACAAAAAAGCAAGCATAGAAACTCAAGTTCAAATCTAAAAAAATTGAATGCGCTGTTACTTTTAGACAACTTGATAAATCAAGAAATTGTCTATGAAACTTCTCAATATGATACAGTAAATGATTTATTTGATGCCTGGCTTGAAAAAAATATCAGACTCAATGATAAAGATTATTTTGTAAAAGATATTATCCAAAAGAAAAGCAATCGTTTTTTTAATAAAAACAATCCTATAAAAAATATGGTACTAAATTTAAGAGCCGAATTTGGAGAAATGAACCTGCAAGATAAGATTGATTTAGACCAAGGTCTGGTATATGGGTAGTTTCTCAGGGCAGTTCTTATAGCTTATCACCGGCAGTAAACTTATAGTAAGAGAGCAACCGCCTGCTTTGAACGGCCCTATTTGGTCCATCTTGAACGAAAATAAGCCTTTAGAATGCTTCCAGGGTTATCTGCCTTATATGACATAAAAAAAACCGAGCCGTGTAAGACCGGCCCGGATTTTTTTGGACTTAGAGCGACGGAAAAACGGTTTAAGCAGCCATTGCCTTGATTTTGGCGACAAGACGGCTTTTAATACGGGCAGCTTTGTTTTTATGTAAAAGGCCTTTGCCGGCAGCTTTGTCAATGACAGGCTGGGCTTTAGCGTAGGCCGAACGAGCCGCTTCCTGATCACCAGCTTCAACAGCATTGATAACATGCTTAATATAAGTGCGGTACATGGAACGTGCACTTGCATTGTGTTTGCGCAATTTTTCATTTTGGCGGGCGCGCTTTATAGCTGATTTAATATTTGCCACTTAAAAATCTCCACTCGTTGAGAAACAACAAAAGATCCTAATCATGCACAATGCATTAGAATTTGTCAATCTTTCTTATGCAAATGTGGTTTTATTATTGCTCATCTTTCTTAAAAACTCATGTTTGCAGCATTTTTCCATTAGAAAATATTGTGCTGGATAACACGGGTTAAAAATCAAAATGAAAATAGGTGTAAATAAGTATATCATAACGTGCATGATGTCGTATTGATAATTGTATGTCCATATCGGAAGCTATGATCTCAAAACAACAAAGCCTGCTGCACTCTACCTCACTGGTATCGGTGATGACCTTATTTTCACGTTTATTCGGATTCGTGCGTGATATGGTCATTGCTCATTTTTTTGGAGCGCAAGCAGGTATGGATGCCTTTTTCGTCGCCTTCAGAATCCCTAATTTTATGCGCCGTTTGTTTGCCGAAGGTGCTTTTTCCCAGGCCTTTGTTCCTGTTCTAGCCGAATATCAGCAGACTCGAAGCGATGCAGATGTCCGTCTTTTTCTCTCTCGTGTTGCCGGGCACCTGACAGCAGTGTTGTCGATGGTAACATTCATTGGCGTATTAATAGCACCAGTGATCATTTTTATTTTTGCACCCGGTTTTAGTCAGGATTCCGGACGGGCTGTTCTTGCCACAGAAATGCTGCGCCTTACCTTTCCTTACTTAATGTTCATTTCCATGACGGCTATGGCCGGTGCTGTTCTCAATACTTATGGTTATTTTGGTGTACCGGCATTTACCCCGGTTTTGCTGAACATTACCATGATCTTGGCTGCCGTTTATTTAAGCCCTCAACTTTCTTTGCCGGTAAAAGGATTGGCCTGGGGGGTATTGATTGCCGGTATAGTTCAGTTTTTGTTTCAACTCCCATTTTTATATCAGCATCGATTATTGGTCAAACCCAGTATTTTCTGGGGGGACTCCGGTGTACGGCAGGTGTTAAAATTGATGGTTCCTGCTTTATTCGGCGTATCAATTGCGCAGATTAATCTAATGATAGACACTATTTTTGCTTCATTTTTAAAAGTGGGTAGCGTATCCTGGCTTTATTACACGGACAGGTTAACCGATTTTCCACTTGGAGTATTTGGGGTTGCTGTCGCTACGGTGATTCTTCCGCACCTCTCACGCCGACATGCTGAGCAAAGCCAGGAAACCTTTTCCCGTTCTCTGGATTGGGCATTACGACTTCTGTTATTGCTTGGCTTACCTGCGGCTTTAGGATTGGCATTTTTCTCCATGCCATTAATCGCCAGCTGTTTTGCTTATGGTAAATTTTCCGCCTATGATTTGCTGATGACACAGAAAAGCCTGATCACACTGGCTCTGGGAGTCCCAGCTTTTATGATGGTGAAAGTTCTGGCTTCGGGTTTTTATGCCTGTCAGGACATTAAAACTCCCGTTAAAATCGGGGCTTTAGCCATGGTGGTTAACAGCATTCTCTGTGCCTTATTGATCTGGCCCTTAGCTCACGCCGGATTGACACTGGCCTCTTCTTTGGCCGGTTATGTAAATAGCGGCATTTTACTACTGCTATTGATTCGTCGTAACATTTATCAGCCTTTAGTCGGCTGGTTTAAGTTTATCCTGCAATTGTTCTTTGCAAGTGCTGTAATGTCATTATATTTAATATGGATGCAGGGAGATGTGAGTTTCTGGTTGAAACAGTCGTTATGGTGGCGGCTGGTTTTACTTTTAGGGCATGTGGCAATGGCCATGATGATTTATTTTATATGTTTGATGCTGGCAGGGATCAGGCCTTCACAATTTCGCGGACAGATTAAGGGATAAAATGAGGATGAAAGCAGAGCAATTTTACCAGGCCAAAAAAGAAAACACCGCTATCCCGTTATCTTTTATATCGCCTGAAGAACTAAAAAAGCAATGGGCTAAGATGTCTGAAAAGGAAAAAATACTGATTCAGCATCAGCAATTTAAAGCAAGCGCGGGTCAGATAGGCTGGTTTATAAATCAGGAAGGCGCCATTCAAAAGATATATATCGGAGTTGAAAAAAACAACAAGGCTAAAGCCCTGGCTCAGGCTGCTCAGCAATTATCTCCGGGGCTCTATCAATTAAGTGAGCCTTTGCCATGTTGTGATTTAATCTACTGGGGGTTAGCCCAGTATTGTTTTAATGTTTACAAAAAAAACGAGGATAAGCCGAGAATTTTACTGCTTGAGGAAGCGGAAAGCTCGGAGGTTTTGTCGCTGGTGGATGCGGTATTCCTGGTTCGTGATTTAATTAATTTTCCCACCAGCGATATGGGGCCTCGGGAATTGGCAGAGAAAGTCATGCAGTTGGCTGAAACCAATGGTGCTGAATTTAAACAGTGGGTAGGCGAGGAATTGCTTAAAGAAAATTATCCTGCCATACATGCTGTTGGGCGTGCGTCGTCATCTGAACCAAGGCTTCTTTCCTTAAACTGGGGAGATAAGAAAGCGCCATTGTTGACTTTGATTGGCAAAGGGGTATGTTTCGACAGCGGTGGTCTCGACATCAAGCCAGCCCAGGCCATGCGTTTAATGAAAAAGGACATGGGTGGAGCAGCACAGGTGTTGGGATTGGCGCAATGGATCATGAGCTCGCAATTGCCCGTACGATTACAAGTATACATCCCCGCCGTTGAAAATGCTGTGGGTCCTGATGCTTTCAGGCCAGGCGATATCATCACCATGCGCAACGGGACTACGGTGGAAGTGGATAATACCGATGCAGAAGGACGCCTGGTTTTAGCCGATGCCTTGGTGAAAGCCTGTGAGGAAAAACCTGAGCTGTTGATTGATTTTGCCACTTTGACAGGCGCCGCCCGCGTTGCAGTGGGTACAGATATTTCCGCTATGTTTTCCAATGATGAAAAGCTGGCAAAAGATATCATGGAAGCTTCCAAGATCGTTAACGACCCTGTCTGGCAGTTGCCTTTATATGAAGCGTATACTGATTTACTGCGCTCACAAATCGCTGATTTATCCAATGGCAATGATTCGCCTTATGCTGGAGCTATTACGGCCGCCTTATTTTTGAAACATTTTATCAGCGAAAATTGTCCTTGGGTTCATTTTGATGTCATGGCATGGAATCTAAGTTCCAAACCCGGTAAGCCTGAAGGAGGAGAAGCTATGGGAATACGTGCGATAGCGCAATATTTGAGACAGCGATTTCAGAATTAAATACATATGCAGTCTTTGGAAAAATATAACCCGCTGAATTACCGCGGCATCGACGGCGATGTCCACACGAAGCTCTGTATAGACCCCGCTATCAAGTAGCGGGGATTCGATCTTAAAAAATGACTTTGGAAAAAATACCATCTCTCGAAATACCGCAGCATTGACCGCGGTATTGTAAGTTACAAAAAATTATATAATGGCCATTAAGAGAGTAGCCCCTTATTGTAAAAATAAAGGGCACGGGCGTGAGCGACCGTCGCGGAATAGGTTTTAACAACCGTCTGGATCAAGGTACTCTAGCCCTGCTCTCGAAACGTTTGAATAGTTGAAAGGACTCTGATTAAAGAACGTCCGCTTACAATCCTAAACAATAAAATTTCGAGGCGCGCATGTCATTATACAGTAATTATATTGGTATCGATATTGGAAAAATTTCTTTTGTTGTAGCGATGTATGGCTCAAAAAAGATATACGAATATGAAAATAATCCGACAGGTATTAAAGCGTTTATAAACGATTTCAAGAGTAAATTAAAATATGCTTTAACTGTATTAGAAACGACAGGTGGTTATGAGATGCAATTATTGCTCACTTTGTGTGAGTCAGGGTTTGCAGTACATCGAGCTAATACACGTAAGGTCAAACGATTTATTCAATCTTATGGCAATGAGGCAAAGACGGATAAACTGGATGCCCTCTCATTGGCTTTATATGGGTATGAGCGAGCACAACGACTAGAACTATTTACTCCTCAATCAACAAAAGCCCTTGCCTTATTTGAGTTGGTGCAGCGTCGTAATGATTTAAAACAAATGCTTGTTGCAGAAAAGAATAGATTAAAAGCTCCTCGCGCGGACATCATCAAAGCGAGCTGTAATGCAATGCTCGAGGTGCTTAATAATCAAATCAAGACCATTACAGATGAAATAAATACCTTGATAGAGGCTGACTCTGTGTTAAGAGAAAAAAAAGCTATTCTAAAAACTATTCCCGGCATAGGGGATATCATTGCTAATGAGCTTCTTGTCTTATTACCAGAATTAGGTTCCTTAACGCGACGTAAAATTGCTTCGCTTGCTGGCCTTGCACCAAAGGCAAATGATAGCGGGCAGTTTAGCGGTTATCGGTGTATTGGTTATGGCAGATGTGGAATTAAGCCCATATTATTCTTAGCTGCCATGGCTGCAAGAAATTCAAATTCTAGCTTAAAATCTTTCTACAATCAGTTAATTTCTTCCGGAAAGAAAAAGATGGTAGCTTTAACTGCTTTAATGCGAAAAATCATTGTTATTGCAAATGCCAGAATAAGAGATTTTAATTCGGGATTATTTTGTGCATGATGATAGATTAATTAAATTTAAAAAAACGGTTAAGACATAGTTGATCCATCCGAAGCTCTGTTTAGACCCCCGCTATCAAGTAGTGGGGACTCGATGATTCGATTTAAAAAACAGCTAAAGTCCAGCTTGTTATAAAAAATATAATATGGTATTATTTTGCTCAATTTGATTTTTGTTTGTTAACTCCATGCCAAACAATAACAATGTATTTACAGAAGACTTTTTAGATTTTATAGGCGATGAAAAACATTTATTAGAGGCTTTAGAACATGTGGATGTCAGTGAGGTGGAGCAACTGGCTCAGTTATCCTCTATTGATTTAAACGATCATTATGCACAACTTTGTCAGCGGGAAAATATTGAATTACTTGCTCTTAAAGCTTTTCAGTCAGGAAAAATAACACGATTACAGATAACCACTTTCCTTGAGGGTCTATATCTTCACCGGCACTTTTCAAATACGTCGGTTATCGCATTACTGGATAAAAAACAGTGCATTCACCCGTTATTGGCTTCTCAGTTGAGAAACATGATTGCAAGCATGTTATTGCCTAGACTATTAACCAATGAGGATATTGAGGATATCATGGGGAGATTTCAGCAGTTCATACTTCAACTGCCTGTCTCTGAACAATTGGTTTTTCAATTCACTGATGACCGCAAAGAATATCGACCGCTTCAGGAATTTTTTATAGGTTCAGGCGTGTTAGCGGAAACCTATAGGGACATGGATCATAACAAGTCTGTGCTTTTTCATCTTTCAATGGGATTACGAGACGCCTTAATGAAAGCTTTATATGGTGAAAACGCCAAAGCGCTCTTCCCACGATTAGGAAGATTTTCCATTGATTTGATCGATGCAGGCATGCATCGAGGTGGCCGATATTCATGTGTTCCCTTTTCAAAAACAGCAGAAACTGAAAGCTTCCATGGGCAAAATGCCGGTGTTTTTTATGCTTTATTGCACGATGAAGTGCATCGTCGACTTATCTCAGCCATTCCCAATCATTTATATCAAGCGGTGTTTCATTCCATTGATTTGATTCGCGAAAAAACAGGGGTGAAATGGTCGCATTTTATCTGGAACATGGTGGATCTCGAATTTCAGTCTAATGATCAAAATACCAATGGAAAAATGGAGGATACGGCTTCCTCAACAAGGGCTTTCTGTGAAATTCTCTCAGAAAAAACTGCTGACACAGGATGAACAGTTTGGTCTTTTTACCGCTTCACCGAAAAACATTTCAATCTGGATATTATTGCTGGATATATTCGAACATCCTGATGCCTGGAAGCGTTATGGAGTGGTAGCTGAACACTTAACAATACCTTATTTATCTCTTTTTCAGCAGATTGAAGCCCGGCAGAAACAACTTGCAGGTAAAACCTTGGCAGAAAAAGTACTTTATTTATACGCTTCCTGTCTCGAAAATGAAAGCTATGAAACCAGTTATTCCTTACGATTTACAGTAAAAGGAGCAAAAGGCAGAAAAGCGATTGTGATGACAACCGACTCTCCTGAAGAAGATAAAAAATTTAAGGAACTATCCGAGTCGGACTGCCAGCTATCCTGGTCTGAAAAAGTATACCTTTCAAACCCACTTGTTTCTATAGATAAATACCTGGTTCGAGGATATTGGGATCTTGAAAAATTGTTGGATATTTATCCTTTACATTTCAGAGAAATCGCTCAAAGGATAATTGATGATGGTTTAATAAAGGTGTTCGATGGAGATCGTTTTGTCGAAATGGTAGAACGTTTCCCCTCTTCTATTCAAAAAGAGCTTATTAACGCATTATTTGCTAATCCCTATTACCTAAGTGATATTTTCTCTGATATTTTATCGTTAAAAACGCTTTGTACGCTTGAAGGCGTAAAGGAAAGAATTTTACCTGAAATTCTGAAGTCGACGGAGTTATTAGAATCAGTGACTGTAGGCTTTCATCCTGAACAGATTGATATGCTGATTAAATTTTTTCCAGAGCATGGCAGAGAAATTTCAGAAAAAATTAAGGAAAGGGCTGAATCTGCAACTAAGGTAAATTTGTTCTTTGGACAGAAAACAGCATTTAATTTTTTTGTCAATAAAATCATTAATTTCGAAAAAAGCGATCCAAATAACTTAAAAGAAAATCAAAATCATATTGAAAAATTCAATAAGAATTTCTTCTGACCCTTAACATTTGTAAGTTACCAATCTAAATGATGAACATGGAGTTCAAAGTTTAAAGCACGATATTCTCGATAAAGTTGTCGGCTACACTCTTTCGAAGTGTCATCGTTTGCTACAATTTCGATAATTCGTTGAAAGCGGGAATGGAATGAAGGCATGCTCCCTGACATGTTCATTAAAATGTCATTAAACCCACGTGGCTCGCCCGCATGACCTATTTGAATGGGGGGAGGTGGCTCCGGGCCTTCGCCTTGCAGATTATGAGGGACAAAGCTATCTTCCCGATAGGTCCATAACCGTTCATCCAATTTTTCAGCTTCCTGCTGACTTGAGCAAAAGACAAAAACCTGACGGCCTTTAAAATAAGCCTTTTCAAGCAAGCGACAGGCCACCAGCCAGCGATGGTCTGGCTGATGCTGGTTCAGCAGATAAAAATCAACTCTCATGAGCACTCTGGCGAAGCAATTGAGTTAACAAGGGAACCGGTCTGCCGGTGGCATGATGATTCTTCCCCGATGTCCAGGCCGTTCCGGCAATGTCCAGATGCGCCCAACGGTATTTTTTCGTAAATCTTGACAGGAAGCAGGCTGCGGTAATGCTGCCAGCGGAGCGGTCAAAGCTGGCATTTACAATATCAGCAAGCGAACTGTCCATGGCCTCTTGATAAGCATCATCCAGAGGCATTCTCCAGGCTTTATCCTGACTGTATTCAGCAGACTCATTAATTAAAGAAGCCAGCTCCTCATCTTGAGTCATAAAACCAGTAGCGACACTGCCAAGGGCAATCACCATGGCTCCGGTTAGAGTGGCAATATCGAGAACAAACTGCGGATTAAAACGCTCTGCATAGGTGAGAGCATCGGCTAATACCAGCCGGCCTTCCGCGTCTGTATTGATGATCTCAATGGTTTGTCCGGACATGCTGGTGACAATATCACCTGGTTTAACGGCTTTGCCGCTTAACATGTTCTCAGCACAGGGTACTAAACCTATAACATTAAGGGGTAAATTAAGCAAGGCACAGGCTTTAATGGTACCTAAAACACTCGCGCCGCCTGCCATATCGTACTTCATTTCGTCCATGGATTGTGCGGGCTTTATGGAAATACCGCCGCTATCAAATGTAATGCCTTTACCCACCAGGACAATGGGAGCAGTTCCAGGATTTCCCTGATACTGTACCTCGATAAGCCGCGGTGGCTCATCAGAACCTTTTGCCACAGCCAGTAAAGACCCCATGCCCATCTTCTGCATGTCTTCTGGCCCTATAATATTCGTTGTGATCTGGGGATGATCTTTTGAGAGTTCCCTGGCTTTTTCAGCCAGATAGGACGGCGTGCAGATATTCGCTGGTAAATTGGCGAGTGTTCGACAAAAGCTGATCCCTTCAGCAATACTTTGCGCTTCCTGTAAGGCTTTTTCACTGGCATCAGGCACATAGAAACTGATTTTTTCCAGTCGATGAGCACTATTATTTTTCTTTTTAAAATCAAGAAGTTGATAGCGCTGATAATCCGTTTGTAACAACATTTGCTCCAATTGCCAGTCGGCTGAATGAGAGGATAATTGCGGCATGCAAATGGTAGCGGAGTGAATCTTCTGTTTAACCAGCTGATTGATAATTTCCTTCATGCGCTTTTTTAATGAGGAAGGATTATAGTCTTTGTGTTTTCCGCAATGAATTAAGAACAAACTATGTCCTTGTACGTCAGCCTGCCATAAAAAATCACCTGGTTCATGCAGTTTTTGGCTAAGTCGTTCAAGCAATCTATCCGTCGTTTTGTTAAGATCCTTAAGAAAGTCATTAAACTGGCCGTTTTGCAAAATACCTATCACCAGACATTCATTGGCAGTGAGTTCCGGTTGATGTATTAATCCATAGTTCATGATGATTTCCTTAGATGGATAAAATGACTCTTAGTTTACCTGGGTTGTATTGAGTTTTCTACTCCGTTGAGTTTCCATTATGATGTCTTACGCGCTATTGCAAGGCTCGAATTTCGATGTTTTCATGTCTGAGGATAAATTATAATTGTACATTTGAGCCTCCGAAGTATGGGAAAAAATTATACAATGAGGTAAAATAAACCTTTTTTTAGATTTTTACAGGATGTTCGATGAAGTCCCGGGAACGAGGAGCTGGAAAATTGAACATTGCGTAAATTTATTTTCATCGATCATTAGGATAATTCGTGCTGATATTTCGCTATCTGGCAAAAGAAGTCTTTATAACCTTAGTGTCATTAACCAGCATTCTGATGCTCATTTTTATGAGCAATCAGTTTGTGCGTTACTTAAACCGTGCAGCAAGCGGCAATATTCCGGGTGTTATCATCATGAAGTTAATGATGCTGGAATTGCCTACTTTAATAGGATTATTGCTGCCTTTAGGTTTTTACGTGGCCTTGCTGATTGCCTACGGCCGATTGTATGCTGAAAGTGAAATGACCGTGCTGCGAGCCTGCGGCTATAGTTCGGGGCAGTTGCTGAAGCACAGTTTTATTATGGCAACGGTGGTGGCTGTGATTGTTGCTCTTATCATGATATGGGCCAGCCCAGGAATTGCCGTTGAACGTGCCAAATTATTACGCTCTTCCGGGGTACAGACATTGATTCAAACCATTGTACCAGGACGCTTTCAAGCTGTTTCAGGAGGTAAGCATGTGTTTTATGTGGAATCGATGTCTCGTGATCACACTAAGGCAAAGCATATCTTTCTCGCTGGATTGCAGGCGAAAAACACTGGACTGCAATGGGATGTCCTATGGGCTGACAAGGCTTATGCAGAAACGGATCCTCAAACCTCGGAAGATTACATTGTTTTGCATGACGGTAAGGAATATGAGGGCGTGCCAGGGCAAGCCAGTTATCAGGTGGCGGAATTTAAACAATACAAGGCGCGTTTACCGCATCCTGTGATCGCTGTGAATAAAGATATTCGTACCGTTAAAACATCAGAGTTATGGCCGCTTAATAATTCCGATAAAGTAAAGGCGGCGGAGTTGCAATGGCGATTTTCAGTTCCTATCATGGTACTGACCTTAACTTTGATCGCCGTGCCTTTAAGTCGAGTCAATCCACGAGCTGGAAAATTTGCCAAATTGCTTCCGGCCATCGTGATCTATATTATTTACGCCAATTTTATGTTCATTGGACGTGATGCAATGATGGATGGCAAAATTCCGGTTTGGGTTGGCATGTGGTGGTTGCATTTATCTGTGTTGGCTTTGGGATTTTTTTTAGTCTGGCGTAATCGGATAAAAATGGCATGAAACTTCTGGACCGCTACATTGCAAAAACCGTTTTGTCTGCCATTGCTTTAGTGACCTTAATGCTGGCTGGACTGCAGATCTTTATTTTGTTTGTCAATCAGTTGGATGATTTGGGCAAAGCAGATTTTGGGATTGTACAAGCGGCTTTTTTTGTATTACTGCAAATGCCTTACCAGGTTTACCTGTTTTTCCCTATGGCCAGTCTGTTAGGATGTTTGATTGGTCTTGGTATTTTAGCCAATCATAGTGAGTTGGTCGTCATGCGCGCTGCTGGAATGTCTATCACTCAAATTACCCTGGCCATATTTAAAGTCTCTGTATTGCTCATTTTACTGGTGACCGTTATAGGTGAAATGTTTATACCGCGTATGGCTTCTTATGCCAATGATTTTAAAATGTCCAGTTTAAGTAAGGGACAGACCTTGCGTACGGCGAAAGGTGTCTGGCTTCGCGATCAAAACCGCTTCATTATGATTGGTGCGATCATGCCAAACCATGTCCTGCGGCTGGTTTATCAGTTTCAATTTGATACAGAACACAGGATGCAATCTGCTCGTCTCATCGATCAAATCAGGCTTGAAAACAAACATTGGCAAGCTTATAACATAAATGAAACACGTTTCCATAAGGATAATCGTACTTCATCTCATCATATAGACAGTATGCCCTGGGATGTGGCAGTGAATCCTGCGGTGCTTAGCATCAGCGGCAATGAGCCAGATGAAATGTCCCTCAAGCAGCTCAGACGATTTATCAGGGAGCAGAAACGCAATAAACAAAATGTCATGGACTATAAGCTCGCTTATTGGCAGCGATTAATACAACCATTAACGACAATGGTCATGATGATATTGGCTATTCCTTTTATTTTTGGCCCTTTACGCTCTTCGACCATGGGATCGAAATTTTTAATCGGTGCCACCGTAGGCTTTGGTTTTTATATCGTTAATCGCTTTTTTGGCCCAGTCAGTATGGTGTACCAATGGCCGGCGGAACTTGCTGCTGTGGGACCTACGTTGATGTTTAGTATTATTGGTGTTTATCTTATGCGACGGGTACGTTGAATGGTTGCTTTTCGACAATTATTAGAAGCCTTGCTGAATCCTTTTTTCTTATGTATTCTGTTGTTTGGCATTGTTTTTATCGTTTTGTGCCTTAAAGGCTACAGTCATTCACTACGCCTTCTTCTGGGTTTGATTCTGGTTATTTTGTTGGCATTAAGTACCGGCTGGCTTCCCAGGTATTTAACTCATCGACTGGAAAACCAATATCCCATCATCGAGGAAGTAAATCCAGATATACACTGGATCGTAGTGTTAAGCGGCGGCCAGGCCTCGGTACAAAACATACCGGCCAATATGCTATTGTATAACTCAAGTATTCGGCGTCTGGTGGAGGGAGTGAGACTTTTTAGACAATTGCCCAAAGCACAGTTACTGCTTTCTGGAGGCAGTCATGATGAAAACAGGTCGGAAGCCTTTCATTTAAGCCAGCTTGCTCGTTGGTTTGCTATTCCTGAGCATCGCCTACAGCAAGAGCCGTTTTCATTAAATACGGCGGACCAGGCGCGAGAGATTAAAAAAATAGTAGGCGAGCAACCTTTTTATCTAGTGACGGCAGCAAGCCATATGCCAAGAGCAATGGCTTTATGCCGGAAGCAAGGGCTACATCCCATTGCCGCACCTACAGATCACACTTTTTACTGGAATGATGAACGTTGGCAAAAAACCTGGATACCCGATGCTCATAATATAGTGTATTTTAACATTGCCTTACATGAATTACTGGGAATGTTATGGGGAAAGCTGACGGGGCAGATCTGATGTCACTGATGCTTTTTTAACATTAAAATTTGAATGACGGGTATAATGTTTAGCCAGAAATCGGTAAAATAAGTCACTTTATCTTAGATTTGTTGTAAATATGCCAAAACGAACTGATATAAAATCCATCCTGATACTTGGAGCAGGGCCGATCGTCATAGGTCAGGCCTGTGAATTTGATTATTCTGGAACACAGGCTGTGCGAGCGCTTAAAGAGGAAGGTTATCGCGTTATACTGGTGAATTCCAATCCTGCCACCATTATGACCGATCCTGAGCTTGCCGATTCCACTTATATAGAGCCTGTGCAATGGCAAGAGGTCGCCAGGATCATTGAAAAAGAACGACCGGACGCACTGCTGCCGACCATGGGGGGGCAGACTGCACTGAATTGTGCCCTGGATCTGGTTCGTGAAGGCGTATTGGCTAAGTACTCTGTGGAAATGATAGGCGCTACCCGGGAAGCGATTGACCGGGCCGAAGATCGTGATCAGTTTCGCAAACTGATGGCAGAAATTGGTCTGGAAATGCCTCGTTCAGCCATTGCTCATAGCCTTGAGGAGGCGCATCAGGTTCAGGCGCAATTAGGATATCCTGTCATTATCCGTCCTTCCTTTACCATGGGAGGAAGCGGTGGTGGAATTGCTTATAACCGTGAAGAGTTTGAGGAAATATGCAGCCGTGGGCTGGAACTGTCTCCGACTCACGAATTATTGATTGATGAATCGGTTCTTGGCTGGAAAGAGTACGAAATGGAGGTTGTCAGGGATAAAAATGATAATTGCATTATCGTTTGTTCCATAGAAAATTTTGACCCGATGGGTGTGCACACAGGAGACTCTATTACGGTAGCTCCGGCACAAACCTTAACCGATAAAGAATATCAACGCATGCGTGATGCAGCGATTCTTGTTCTTCGGGCCGTAGGGGTAGATACAGGGGGTTCTAACGTTCAGTTTGCCATTAATCCTGATGATGGAAGGATGCTTGTGGTTGAAATGAATCCTCGTGTTTCTCGAAGTTCTGCCCTTGCTTCCAAGGCCACCGGATTTCCCATTGCTAAAGTCGCGGCTAAGTTGGCTGTAGGTTATACTCTGGATGAACTGAAAAATGACATTACCTGCGGCAAAACGCCAGCTTCTTTTGAGCCAACAATTGATTATGTGGTGACCAAAATCCCACGTTTCAATTTTGACAAATTCCCACAGACCTCCACCACACTTTCCACTCAGATGAAATCGGTGGGAGAGGTGATGGCCATTGGCTCCAGTTTTCAGGAATCCTTACAAAAAGCGATTCGAGGTTTGGAAATTGATCGTTCAGGTTTGATTCCTCTATTTACAGAGGAAGATAAAACTTTATTACGTGGACATTTGCGAGAACCAACACCAGACAGACTTTGGTACATCGCCGATGCGTTTCGTTATGGCCTGTCTATCGAAGATGTTTACGCTGAATGTAAAATAGATCCTTGGTTTCTGGCGCAGTTGGAAGAGTTGGTTGTCCTGGAAAGAAGCATCTCCGGCAAGTCACTGAATGAAATCGATACAACGTTTCTGAAATTATTAAAAAAACGCGGCTTTTCCGATGCCCGCATTGCTTCTTTAACAGGCAGTAAGGAAGAAGAGGTCAGAGCTTACCGGCATGAGATGGGCGTGCTTCCGGTATACAAGCGCATTGATTCCTGTGCCGCGGAATTTCCGAGCGATACCGCTTATTTGTACTCTTGTTATGAGGCGGTATGCGAAGCTCGTCCTGAAAAAGATAAAAGAAAAATCATGATATTAGGAGGCGGACCTAACCGAATTGGTCAGGGAATTGAGTTTGATTATTGCTGTGTTCATGCGGCAATGGCCTTAAAGGAGGCAGGATATCAAACCATTATGGTGAATTGTAATCCTGAAACGGTTTCCACGGACGTTGATATTTCCGACCGCTTGTATTTTGAGCCTTTAACTTTGGAAGATGTATTGTCCATTGTTCAGCTTGAAGAGCCCATGGGAGTTATAGTGCACTATGGGGGACAAACACCCCTCAAATTGGCAAAATCCTTAGAAGCCAATAGGGTGAACATCATCGGCACCTCACCGGATGCCATTGATCAGGCTGAAGATCGTGAGCGTTTTCAAAAACTGGTCGGCGAGTTACATCTGCATCAGCCGGCGAATGGGACCGTCCGCAGTGAAACGGAAGCCTTGCAACTGGCTGAGAAGATCGGCTATCCCTTGGTTGTTCGCCCGTCTTATGTTTTAGGAGGCAGGGCTATGGAAATTGTCTATCATGAAAATGAGTTACGGGACTATTTAGGGCATGCGGTGGAGGTGTCTAATGACTCACCCGTATTGCTGGATCGTTTTTTGAATGATGCTATTGAAGTGGATATTGATGCCGTTTGTGATGGCAAAGAGGTGATGATTGGTGGGATAATGGAGCATATTGAGCAGGCAGGTGTTCATTCAGGTGATTCTGCCTGTACCTTACCGCCATATAGCTTAAGTTCGGTTGTACAACAGGATTTAATTGAACAACTAAGACAAATGGCTCTGAAATTGGGTGTGGTCGGATTGATCAATGCCCAATTTGCCATCCAGGCTGATGATATTTATGTTCTGGAAGTTAATCCGCGTGCTTCAAGGACTGTTCCTTTTGTCTCCAAGGCCACCGGTTTACCTCTTGCCAAGATTGCAGCTCTTTGTAAAGCCGGTAAGAGTTTAAAACAACAAGGGTTAAGACAGCATTATCCAATGCCTGCTTTTTATTCTGTTAAACTGCCAGTCTTCCCTTTTGTTAAATTTTCTGGGGTTGATTCCATTTTGGGGCCGGAAATGAAATCCACCGGTGAGGTGATGGGTATTGCCAGGCGCTTTGGACAAGCGTATTCTAAAGCTCAGTATGGTGCAGGTTCTAATATTCTTAAGCGTCGCAGAGCTTTCGTTTCTGTTCGCGATGCAGATAAAACCCGTGTGGGTGAAATTGCTAAGCGGCTGATTGAACTGGGTTTTGAAATCATTGCCACACGTGGGACGGCTTTAGTTATTCAGGCTGCGGGTATTGATTGCAGACGCGTATTTAAGGTTGCAGAAGGACGGCCTCATGTGGTTGACTATATTAAAAACAATGAAATTGATTTTATTGTGAATACCACCGAAGGCTGTCAGGCGATTGCTGACTCCTTTGCTATACGCCGTAATGCCCTTCAGCACAAAGTCAGTTATACAACAACATTATCGGGCGCTGAGGCGGCTTGTTTGGCAATGAAATATGAGGATCGGGAAACGGTGACCCGATTGCAGGATTTGCATTAGGCCATGTTTTTAGAAGGTTTCTTGGTTGTAAATTGAGGCTGATTTGCTTAAATTTTATTTTGACCTCATTAAATAGAAATAGCTATTCGTCTCGGTCAAAAATAATTTGAGTTAAATCATTCCCATTTTTTGAGAAATATCAGGACTACACGGCCTAAGTCGTGGGGTAATGTTATCATTTGAGTCGTAAATCTTTGGTTTTCTTCGCTTTGTGATTTTTGCAAGGCTCTAAAATTCAGAGTTACCCACTCAAGTCAATCTTTTATCCCATGATCAGGTATAAAACTCTATTAGAGGTGATTATGAAAAAATATCCTATGACTGTAAAAGGTGCAGAGGCGCTTAAAGAAGAATTAAAACGTTTAAAATCTGTAGAACGCCCAAGAATTATTGAGGCTATTGCCACGGCGAGAGCGCATGGTGATTTAAAAGAAAATGCTGAATACCATGCGGCCAGAGAAGAGCAAAGTTTTAATGAAGGACGTATTCAGGAGCTGGAAGAGAAGCTGGCCAATGCACAGATCGTTGATGTCAGTAAGTTGTCGAATGAAGGTAAAGTGGTTTTTGGCTCAACGGTTAAAATATGCCATGTATCTACAGATTCAGAACTGATTTACCAGATTGTTGGGGAAGATGAAGCTGACATTAAGGTAAATAAGATATCCTACAGTTCCCCCATTGGCCGAGCCTTAATTGGTAAGGAAATTGACGATACGGTCACGGTGAATACTCCGGGAGGTATGGTTGAATATGAAATCATTGAAGTGAAATATGTTTAACCTTTTGGCTTTTTCTTGCTTTTTGGGAAAAATTTTTAGATTAGGCTGTGAGAAAGCTTCTCTCAGGTGAAGTTTTTTTTCGACTGGTGATTTGGACACCGTGGCATCGACCGCGGTATGCGAAGTTCCGTATGGACCCCGCTATCAAGTAGCGGGGATTCGATCCCTAAAAAATGGCTAAAATTAAGAGATAGCTATGTGAGCACTTTGAAGGCTTATTTTTGTTCAAAATGGACCAAATACGGCCGCTCAAGGCAGGGGGTTGATCTCTTACAACAGAACTTAGGATAAATAATAAAAAGGATTGGGAAGCTTAAAGCCCATTTGAGTATAGCCACCTTCAATATCACTGACTTGATCTCCAATGGAAGCAATGATGATATAGCCTTTCCGAGTAATTTCAGCTCGCTTCTGAGTTTTATACCGGAGGGCGGGAAGAGTTTTTTGTGCATTGGATTTCAGGTAAAGACCAGACCAGTTTCTGTAGCCTGCTTTATGAAGATTTTTAATGGTTGCAGTGCGCTCATCCTCCGTTCTGCCCGTGATGAAAAAGACATGGATACCGTGCTTTATAGCATCATTGTATAAGGCCCGCATAGGCAAAATGGCAGGAGCGTCTGCTTTAAGAATTTCCTGATGAACCTGTTTTGGGTTATTGCTGAAATCTCGCTGTAAAAGATACTTATAATTGGAAAGACTGGTTTCATCAATATCCAGAACAATGGCCAGCTTTTGACCTTTCCTGTAATGTTTCGCCTGTTGGAGAATCAATTGATGTGCTCTGTCGATTGCTCTGGTAAGTTCCTGTTGATAGGCTCCTGAATCATGATATTGGATTAGCATTTGCTTGGCTAAGCCTAAATTATAGGGTTCTGCATAAGAGACTTGGTAAAACAGGGAAGCAAAAAATAAGGTCAAGAAGAATTGCCGAATACAGGGGAGAGTATTTTTCATTCAATGAGCCAATTAATTGTTAAGAGCAACTTATTATATCGCTAAAACCTTGTCTGTCAATTCAATACATCGTGTTGGCTTATTTTCCTATAAGATCCTTGTTTGCTGTGATAGTTTAAATTTTGATCATTATCGGTTATAATTCTGCCCTTTTTACGATCTTATAGGCGTTAAAATGTTAAAAACGAAAATAGCGAATACCAAATCAAATGCTTTAAACATCAGGGTGATAAATAACTTGCCCTATAAGGCAGACACTACAGAATTTTCATTAAGACCGGTTCATGACGTGTTTACAGAGGAGTGTATCGGATGGACAGATATGCCGATTATAGGAGAAAGTCTCGCTCATGAGCAAAATATTGATCCGGAACAATTTGAACTCAGTTTTCGCAAGGAATTTGCCGATTATCTGCACAATCAGCAAGCTATTTTGGATTTGTTGGCGTTGGCGGACATGGGAAAGTATGGAAAGGGACTTTTTGCCTTTCAGGATATTCCTGAAGGTACGGTTCTTGGTGTTTATACCGGTGAGATTCTTTCCTTAAAAGACAATACACCTTCTGATTATGCTTTGGGAATGCTAACCCACAATACCAGTAGTCAACATACAATAGCCGCCCGGAAAGATAACTTATTGGCCGTTGATGCTTTAAATTATGGAAACTTGACTCGTTATATGCAGCATTTGGTCAATAAAGACAACATAGAATATCATTTCACCAATGATCTTAAAAAAATTCAAACCGCTAATGTTCAATTAAAAGTGAAGCTAATAGCAAATGTGCCTGTTTTTTATCTTGTTGCCTCTGAAAACATCCCTAAACATTCCATCATCGGGTTTGATTATACCTTGCAATACTGGAAGGCCAAGAAACAACAGCCTGCTTTTTTTACACATAATGGCGAGGAAATTTCTGATTGTGTCCCATATAAAGAGTGGTCTCCCAAAGTACTGAATATAGCTACGCTGGTTACCGAGATATTTCATGCTTTGGCAAAAGCCGAGGGCAAATTAAACAAAGAAGATTTGCTTTTATATTGGCAGGCCTTTACAACGGCAACAAACGTTTTAATTGATGAAGATAAAGAAATCATTGAAGAATTGAAAGAATTTAAAATCGGCAATGACTTGTTGATGGACGTTTTAAAAGCCTTGATTTCTCAGCTACCTGTGTCTTTAATGCAAGAGGATATTCAGCAAAAAATAAACCTGCTCGGTATACCGAAAACAGCCGCAGCGGATTTGACTCCTGCTATAAAGATATTAGGGCGTGATTCAGCCGTTTATGCTTTGTATAAAGAAATAAAACCTGAAATTATAGGAAACCTTGATCACATGAGAAGACAAGTTTTTGGACAATTATCCACAGATGCTGAATTCAAATTGCATCTGAAAGCGATGTCGTCTGTAGAATGGAAATCCAAACAAAGTGAAAATCGTTATACTTTCTGGTCTATTGGCGATAAAAAGACCATGGATAAAGTGGATGAAATACTGACAGAACATCATATTGAGCATAGAAAGGGACAGATTAAAGGAAAGGATGAATACTCCGTTCAAATTGCAAAAACCTTTTAAATCATCTTGATGCAGCCATAGGCTGTATCAAGGCATTCATCTGCTATTATGAAAGTTTCCCATTCAGTTATTTTAGTTCACTAGTTCCGTCCATTTCGGGCTTTTTCATTTGCTATAATTTTTTAGCAGATATTTTATTTGCTTTGAATATTGCCTTTGCAAGGGAAAAGCCTAATGTCCGAACAAAAAAAAGTAAGTCCTGTTTTAAATGAACAAAATTTGCTTATTTTGTTAAAAAAAGTAAATTTTTTAAAAACCTTAAAAGAACGACAAATAAAAAAGCTGGTTAAATATTGTGAACAGGTCAATCTCAGCAAAGATGAGATTTTATTTCGTCAGGCTGATCCTTCCGACGGTTTTTATATTTTATCGTCAGGTCAGTTGGCCGCTATCTTGGAAAATGATAAAGGCAAACAAGTAGTGGGTATCGTTCATCCAGGCGAAACGGTAGGTGAATTAGGTGGGCTTAGTCATTGTCCCCGGACATTAACGATTAAAACCCTTACTGATGCTGTTCTCATCAGGTTTTCGCATGAAAACATTAAAACGTTTATGGATAAATACGGCTCTGCCGAGTTGTACATGCAACTGCTGGACACCATTATAGCCCGCTCGCAATCTGTTATTAAACTGTTGGGAAATGAAAAGTTGTTCCATCATTCTGTTCTGATTCCAGCAGCAAACCATCCTGTTCCTGAAGCGTTCATCGATGCTTTGAAAAAAAACACTCATCCCAATCATCGTTTGTTGCTGGTGGATGATACTTATTTGCCTGAAGAAGATGTGGAAAAGAAGATTGAAAAAATCAGGGAAATGATGAAACAGGCTGATGAGAACTGCCAACGCTTGCTTTTTATTATAAAAACATCTGAAAGACTACGTCAGTATCTGCAATGGTATATGCAACATCAGGACATGCCACTTTTCCAAAACATTGACGGATTGTTTGTCATTGCCGATGCGAGCAAGGACAGTACCTTAAGTGAAGAAGTGAAGCAATTGCTGAAAGCTGAATTCGCTCCTTTTCTTTCCAGAAAGGAATTGATTTTGCTGCATGAGCCAGCACCTGTCTGCCCAAAGAACACAAAACGATGGCTTGCTGAAGGTGAATTTAGTTTTCATCATCATCTACGTTACCGTTCAGAGGATTTTCTTCGCCTGCTTCGTTTTATTCTCGATAAACCCAATGCAATGGTGTTAAGCGGTGGTGGCGCCAAAGGCTGGGCTGCCGTGGGTGCAATAAAAGCGCTTCAAGAATCCGGCATTCCCATTGATGCTATTGCGGGAACAAGCGCCGGCTCTATTTTCAGCTCAGCTTTTGCTCTATGCCAAGATTATAAGGCAGCCTATCAAATGATAAAGCCGATAGCCAAAATAGGCTATAAAATGTTTGCCCCCAAACATTGGTCTTACCCCTTGATTTCAGTGACCAGTGCCAAACATGTGACCCATACCTTGCAGGAGGTGTTCGGGGATTTGCAGGTAGAAGATCTCTGGTTGCCTAACTTTTCTGTTGCCGTGAATTTAAATACGGGGAAAGAAGTGTTTCAAAGTCGGGGAGCTGTATGGGAAGCGGTTCGTTGCAGTACATCCATTCCCCTGGTTTACCCTCCTTTTACTAAGAAGGGTGAGATGATTGCTGATGGCGGATTATTAAATAATTTATCAGTGGATAAAATGCGAGAGTTTACCAGCCATGGCAGCTTTGTATTTGCACTGAATTTAAAGCCTTTTACAAGCAGTGGGCATTATGATTTTCCTCCTATCATCACCTTTATAAATGGGTTGATGAGACGTTGCAATTTGATTAAGCCCCCTTATCATTACCCCTCTCTGGTGGATATTTTTTTGAAATCTTTAATGATTGGCTCACTGAGCCGTACTATTGATAATGCCAAAGCTTCTGATGTTTTAATAAGCCCAGAAATGGAAGAGATTCCCTGGCTTAATTTACCGCCCGATAAAATAGAACTATTAATCGATATGGGTTACACAGCCACGATGAAAGAAATCAAAAACTTAAGCATTGAAGCCAACACGCAGATCTTGAGTAACATGAGCATATAATTGCAGAAAGTGGTTTCTCTGCACCTTGCTCATTGTGTTACAATCCGCAGGTGTCTAGGAGTAAGTGCCCAGCCTTGCTCGGGGGAACGGCCATATTTGGCTTATCTTGCAAGAAACTTCACTAAAAAGTGCTCACATTGGTCACTATACTGCGCTTTTTTAGCAAAGTTTTCTCGCAACCGGAACTCAAATTAGTCCGTTTGTAATATGTCAACATAGAGGGTTGAGCCATGATGTCCAGGACACCTGTTGCTTATTACTGGTTTAAATAGTACAAAAATGGTACTATATTTAATATAAGACTTGTTCAGTACTAGATTATTTTAGGGGAGAATGTTATGCTGCGCATCAGCAAACTGGCCGATTATGGAACAGTGGTTATGGTGTATCTTGCCAAGCGTCCTGAAGCGTTATGCAATGCGCGGGAAATAGCAAAACATACTCATATTACTGTGCCAATGGTCAGCAAATTATTAAAACGTTTGACCGCTGCAGGTTTGTTGGTCTCTGCGCGCGGTGTCACGGGTGGTTATCGTTTACAACGGTCTGCAAAGCAGATATCTGTGGCTCAGATTATTTATGCCCTGGAAGAACAACGTGGACTCACAGAGTGTAGTTTGCAGCCTAATGAATGTTCTCTGCAGGGAGTTTGTCATGTACAGGGGAATTGGCGTTTGATAAGCCAGGCGATTGAGACGGCACTGGACAGTGTGAGTTTGGAGTCGCTGGCAAAACCATCTCTCCAGGCGGTTGAAGTGGACCGCATTCAGCAATTAGCAAGTGGAGTTAGTCGTGGCTAAAAGCAATGAACAAATTAATTCCCTGATTGAAAGGGAGTATCAACACGGTTTCGTGACTGAAATTGATGTGGATACCTTTCCGCCCGGTTTAGATGAAGAGGTCATTCGTCGTTTGTCAGCTATTAAAGGGGAGCCGGAATTTTTATTGGAGTGGCGGTTGAAAGCGTTCAGACATTGGCAGACCATGAAGCATCCGCATTGGTCCAGTGTTCATTATCCTCCGATAGATTATCAGGCAATCTCCTATTATTCTGCGCCTAAAAAGAAAGAAAATGCACCTAAAAGCCTGGATGAAGTGGACCCAGAGCTGTTGCGGACTTATGAAAAACTCGGTATTCCTTTAAAAGAACAGGAAATGCTGGCTGGCGTTGCTGTGGATGCGGTTTTTGATTCTGTTTCTGTGGCAACTACCTTTAAAGCAAAACTTGCTGAAGCAGGGGTTATTTTCTGCTCTTTCTCAGAGGCTGTACGTGAATATCCTGATTTAGTGCGCAAGTATCTGGGTTCGGTGGTTCCCTATCGTGATAATTTCTATGCCAGTTTAAATTCCGCCGTATTCAGTGACGGTTCTTTTGTCTATATTCCCAAAGGCGTGCGTTGTCCGATGGAGTTGTCCACGTATTTTCGCATCAATGCGGCATCAACCGGTCAGTTTGAACGAACATTGATTGTGGCTGATGAAGATAGTTATGTTTCTTATCTTGAAGGTTGTACGGCGCCGATGCGGGATGAAAATCAATTGCATGCGGCAGTGGTTGAGTTGGTGGCGCTAAAGGGTGCGCAGATTAAGTACTCCACAGTACAGAACTGGTATCCTGGCGATAAAGAAGGAAAAGGCGGTATTTATAATTTTGTTACCAAGCGAGGAGCCTGTCGTGGGGAGCATTCCAAAATCTCCTGGACGCAAATTGAAACAGGTTCTGCCATCACCTGGAAATATCCCTCTGTCATTTTACAGGGCGATAATTCTATAGGAGAGTTTTATTCCGTAGCATTGACCAATCATTTTCAACAGGCGGATACGGGAACAAAAATGATTCATTTAGGTAAAAACACTCGCTCAACTATTATTTCCAAAGGAATCAGCGCCGGCCGTGCTCATAATGCTTATCGTGGGCTTGTACGCATTGCACCTACTGCTGTGAATGCCCGTAACTACACACAATGTGATTCCATGCTCATGGGCAGTGAGTGTTCTGCACATACGTTTCCTTATATCGAGGTCAAGCATCCTTCTGCCCAGGTGGAACATGAAGCAACAACCTCCAAAATCAGTGAGGAACAGCTATTTTATTGCCAACAGCGCGGTATTGATACTGAGGATGCTGTATCGATGATTGTCAATGGTTTTTGTAAACAGGTATTGAAAGAATTGCCTATGGAATTTGCAGTGGAAGCCACTAAATTACTAGGCATCAGTTTAGAAGGGGCAGTAGGTTAAATATGTTAACAATCAAACAGTTAAATGTTGCAATAAACGAGAAACCCATTTTAAAAGGTATCAACCTCGAGGTAAAAGCAGGAGAGGTGCATGCGATCATGGGGCCTAATGGTTCAGGTAAAAGTACTTTGTCGAAGGTACTTGCCGGTCATCCTTCCTATGAGCTCACACAGGGTGAAATGATTTATCAGGGTGAAGATTTGCAGCCTTTATCGCCTGAGGAACGCGCTCGTGCCGGTATTTTTATGTCCTTTCAATACCCTGTGGAAATACCGGGTGTCACCAATATTAATTTTCTCAAAGCAGCGGTTAATGCGGTTCGAAAAGGACAGAATCGAAAAACACTGGATGCTATTGAGTTTTTAAGTTTTATTCGAGAGAAATGTCAGTTGCTGGATATGGATGAAAGTTTTTTATATCGCAGCATCAATGAGGGTTTTTCCGGCGGTGAGAAAAAGCGCAATGAAATCTTACAAATGGCAGCCCTTGAGCCTAAGCTTGCCGTTCTTGATGAAACAGACTCAGGGCTTGATATCGATGCCCTGCGCATTATTGCCCAAGGGGTCAATGCCATGCGTTCTCCGGAACGTGCCATTATTCTGGTGACTCATTATCAGCGTTTACTTGATTACATAGAACCGGATCATATTCATGTGCTATCAAATGGCCGAATCGTTAAATCCGGCGATAAATCATTGGCTTTAGAGCTTGAGAAAAAGGGCTATAGTTGGCTTGAGGAAAGGGAGGAAGCATGAGCGAACTCCTGAGGTATTATCATGAGCAGGCAAGAGCCAGTTTATCATCGATGCCCTGGCTTGCCGAGCTTCAGCAAAAAGCACTGCGGGATCTCTCGCAGCAAGGATTTCCGAAGCGCTCGGATGAGGACTGGAAATACACGCGAATAGAACCTTTATTAGAGCATAAATTCATTCCTGGTCGTGCGCAGAAAACGGTAAAGCCTGATTATACCACTGATGCTCCTGTTGCTCACCAGGTTCGCATCATTAACGGCCAGGTTTTTGATATAGAGAAAGTAGCCGGTGCATTGCCGCAAGGGGTTATTCTTCTGTCTTTATCGGAGGCTTTAAGGCAACATGCAGATAAAATAAAGCCTTATCTCGGTCAGTGCTTTTCTCATGAGCATGGATTTCAAGCGTTAAACACGGCCATGTTACAAACAGGTGTTTTTCTTTATTTGCCCAAAGGGGTTCAGCTTGAACAGCCCTTATTACTGACTCATTGGCAGGATGAAAAAGAGCAGGCTGTTCACGTTCGTCATTTGCTGATTGCTGAAGAAAACAGTCAGGCCAGCATCCTGGAAGAATACCGGGGAGCCGAGCAGTGCATGTATTTGACCAATACGCTGACAGAAGTGATGGTTCATGCGCATGCCAATATCAGCCATTATAAAATACAGCGTGAAAGTCGTATGGCTTATCATATTGGCCATGTTGCTGTAAAACAGGAGCAGAACAGTCAATTTAACAGCCATTCCTTAAGTTTGGGCGGTAAGCTGGTACGCAGTGACGTGCATATTCAATTATTACAAGCACAAACCAGTTGTTTGCTGAATGGCATTTATGCGCCTGGGAAACAGCAGCATGTTGACCATCATACCACAATCGAGCATTTGGTGCCCAATTGCAGCAGTCATCAGGACTATAAAGGCATTTTGGCAGGGCATTCCAGGGCGGTATTTAATGGAAAAGTGATCGTGGCTAAAGGTGCACAAGGTACAAACGCCAGACAGCAGAATAAAAATCTGCTGCTATCCGAGCAGGCAGAAATAGATACCAAACCACAGCTTGAAATTTTTGCTGATGATGTGCTTTGCTCTCATGGTGCCACAGTGGGGCAATTAGATGAAGAAGCTTTATTTTATCTGGCAACCCGAGGCATAGAGCGGGAAGAAGCCAGTGCTTATTTAATTCAAGCTTTTGCTGCCGAGAATATTCAGCTCATTCCCGAGCCAATTTTGGCAGAATGGATGAGTCATTTGTTAAATCAACAATTAGGTGAAAACAATGGATAATGCAGCTTCCTTGATTGAATCTCTGGATATTAACGCCATCCGCGCTGATTTTCCTGTATTGCATCAAACCATTAATGATTATCCTCTGGTGTATTTTGACAACGCTGCTACCACGCAAAAGCCTAAAGCGATGATTGAGGCCATGTCAAAATTTTATGAGCATGATAACTCCAATGTGCATCGAGGTGTTCATTCTTTAAGCGTCAGGGCTACTTTGCTTTATGAGGCGGCGCGAGGAAAGGTCAAACGCTTTATCCATGCCAATTCATCAACAGAGTGTATTTTTGTAAGAGGAACCACTGAGGCCATTAACATGGTCGCGCAAAGTTATGTTGCGCCAAGAATTTTGCCGGATGAGGAAATTCTTATTACTCATATGGAACATCACTCCAATATCGTACCCTGGCAAATGGTATGCAAGAAAACAGGCGCCAAACTTAAAGTGGCGCCCATTTCATTGTCTGGTGAAGTGCTGCTCGATGAATTTGAGAAATTACTGAACGAAAACACCAAGTTTGTATCCATTAATTATGTATCCAATGCTTTGGGAACCATTAACCCGGTTAAGCAAATGATTGAAATGGCGCATGCCTATGGAGCCCTGGTGTTACTGGATGGAGCGCAGGCTACACCCCATTTGCCGGTCGATGTCCAGGATTTGGATTGTGATTTTTATGCCTTTTCCGGCCATAAAATGTACGGTCCCACGGGCATTGGTGTGCTTTGGGGAAAAGAGCGATTACTGGATGATATGGCGCCTTATCAAGGCGGTGGTGAAATGATCAACTATGTTACTCTGGAATCCTTTGACTATGCATCGCTGCCTCATAAATTTGAAGCCGGTACACCCAATATTGCCGGCGCTATAGGACTTGGGGCAACCATTGACTATCTATGGTCCCTGGATATGGATGCTATTTTAGCTTATGAAGCGCATCTGCTGGAGTATGCCACTGAAGCTGTAAAATCGGTGAAAGGATTTAATATTATTGGAACCGCCAAAGATAAAATTCCAGTGATCTCCTTTGTTCATGGGAAGATTCATGCGCATGACATTGGTACGATCCTCGATAATGAAGGCATTGCTATTCGCAGCGGACACCATTGCACCATGCCATTAATGGATTTTTTTGATGTGTCAGCAACAACAAGAATATCCTTATCGTTCTATAATACAGAGCAGGAAATTGATCAGTGCATGGAAGCCTTGCATAAAGTAAAAGAGGTATTTGCATGAGTATGGAATTGCGAGAGCTTTATCAGGAAATCATTATTGATCACAATCGCCATCCGCGAAATCATCATTCCATGGACGATGCAACCACTCAGGCGAATGGTTATAATCCGCTTTGTGGGGATAAATTGACCGTTTATCTTAAAATGGAAAAAGGCCGATTAGCGGATATCAGCTTTGTCGGTTGTGGCTGCGCCATCTCGCAGGCTTCAGCTTCCTTGATGACGGAGGCTTTAAGAGGAAAGAGCAAAGAAGAAGCGGAAGAGATGTATCATCATTTTCACAACATGTTAACTCGAGATGAGGTCAGTGGCTCTGTTTCCATGGATAAACTGGCCGTGTTGGCAGGGGTTAAAGCTTTTCCAGCCCGGGTTAAGTGTGCCACTTTGGCATGGCATACCTTTGAAGCTGCATTAAATAAAAAAGAAGCCACAGTGAGTACGGAGTAGAAGCGATGTTTGGCCTGAAAAAAAAACAGGATAAGGATGTGTTGAAAGAAGCTATAATTGCCGCCTTGAAAACGGTTTATGATCCGGAAATCCCTGTTAATATCTATGATCTAGGCCTGATTTACGATATTAACGTGGATGATAAGCAGCACGTTGATATTAAAATGACCTTAACGACGCCTGGTTGTCCCGTTGCTCAAACTTTCCCCGGTACCGTAGAGCAGACTGTTCTTAACGTCGAAGGGGTTAATGAGTGTACGGTTGAGTTGGTCTGGGACCCACCCTGGACACAGGATCGTATGACTGAAGCCGCACGACTTGAATTAGGTTTATTTTATTAAATATGCAAACAACGTCCTGGCATCCTTCTGCCTCCATTGAAACACTGCAGCAGCGTGCAAAGCTTATTAAAAACATTCGCCGGTTTTTTGAGCAGCGCGACTATCTGGAAGTAGAAACGCCTGCCATGAGCCGTTTCGCTGTTACCGATGTTTATTTGAATAATATTGAAGCTTCTTTTCGTCAAAAGACCTATTATTTACAGACGTCACCGGAATATCATATGAAGCGCCTGCTTGCAGCAGGTAGCGGTCCAATTTTTCAGTTGGTAAAAGTATTTCGTGATGATGAACTTGGGCGATGGCACAACCCTGAATTTACCATGCTTGAATGGTATCGGCCAGGGATTGACCACCATGCTTTAATGGAGGAAGTTAACCAGCTGCTGCGAGAGGTATTGCATTGTCCAGTTTTAATTAAAAAAACGTATCAGCAGGTTTTTAAAGAAAGTTGTGAGATTGACCCTTTTAAGGCCAGTTTGAGTGATTTGCGCCAGATTTTAACCCATTTTGGATTGGATGGTGTTCTGCCGGAAAATGAAGTAGAAAGGGATCAATATTTATTTTTACTGATGAGTCATGTGATTGAACCGTTTTTGGCTGAAACTAAGGCGCCTGTGGCTGTTTATGATTTCCCCGCTTCTCAGGCTGCTCTGGCAAAAACGAACACTGCAGGTTTTGCTGAGAGGTTTGAAGTGTATTATAAGGGCGTGGAATTGGCTAATGGTTTTCACGAGTTGACTGATGTCGGCTTACAATCAGCTCGTTTCCATCAAGATAACGTACATCGCAAGGCACGAGGTTTATCTGTAAAACCGATTGATGAATATTTTTTACAGGCTTTAAATTCCGGGTTACCTGAATGCAGCGGTGTGGCTTTGGGAATTGACAGGCTGATAGCCTTATCCTTAGATAAACCAACGCTTGCAGATGTCATGGCTTTTGATTTCAATAGGGCATAAATCTTGTTGTTGTACGGTGAACATTGTCGATGACTGGGAAAATACAACCTCACGAATGACCGCAGTATCCACACGAAGCTCTGTTTGGGCCTCGCTATCAAGTAGCGGGGATTCGATGTAAAAAATGACTTTGGAAAAAAATAATTCCACGAATGACCGCGGCATTGTAAGTTACAAAAAATTATATAATGGCCATTAAGAGAGTAGCCCCTTATTGTAAAAATAAAGGGCACGGGCGTGAGCGACCGTCGCGGAATAGGTTTTAACAACCGTCTGGATCAAGGTACTCTAGCCCTGCTCTCGAAACGTTTGAATAGTTGAAAGGACTCTGATTAAAGAACGTCCGCTTACAATCCTAAACAATAAAATTTCGAGGCGCGCATGTCATTATACAGTAATTATATTGGTATCGATATTGGAAAAATTTCTTTTGTTGTAGCGATGTATGGCTCAAAAAAGATATACGAATATGAAAATAATCCGACAGGTATTAAAGCGTTTATAAACGATTTCAAGAGTAAATTAAAATATGCTTTAACTGTATTAGAAACGACAGGCGGTTATGAGATGCAATTATTGCTCACTTTGTGTGAGTCAGGGTTTGCAGTACATCGAGCTAATACACGTAAGGTCAAACGATTTATTCAATCTTATGGCAATGAGGCAAAGACGGATAAACTGGATGCCCTCTCATTGGCTTTATATGGGTATGAGCGAGCACAACGACTAGAACTATTTACTCCTCAATCAACAAAAGCCCTTGCCTTATTTGAGTTGGTGCAGCGTCGTAATGATTTAAAACAAATGCTTGTTGCAGAAAAGAATAGATTAAAAGCTCCTCGCGCGGACATCATCAAAGCGAGCTGTAATGCAATGCTCGAGGTGCTTAATAATCAAATCAAGACCATTACAGATGAAATAAATACCTTGATAGAGGCTGACTCTGTGTTAAGAGAAAAAAAAGCTATTCTAAAAACTATTCCCGGCATAGGGGATATCATTGCTAATGAGCTTCTTGTCTTATTACCAGAATTAGGTTCCTTAACGCGACGTAAAATTGCTTCGCTTGCTGGCCTTGCACCAAAGGCAAATGATAGCGGGCAGTTTAGCGGTTATCGGTGTATTGGTTATGGCAGATGTGGAATTAAGCCCATATTATTCTTAGCTGCCATGGCTGCAAGAAATTCAAATTCTAGCTTAAAATCTTTCTACAATCAGTTAATTTCTTCCGGAAAGAAAAAGATGGTAGCTTTAACTGCTTTAATGCGAAAAATCATTGTTATTGCAAATGCCAGAATAAGAGATTTTAATTCGGGATTATTTTGTGCATGATGATAGATTAATTAAATTTAAAAAAACGGTTAAGACATAGTTGATCCATACAAAGCTAAATTTCAATGACAAATCGATTTAAGCGAGCTCATAATGGAATAAACCTCATTATCCCCGATGATTAAATGATCAAGCAGACGGACATCTATGAGCTCCAAAGCGTTTCGCATTCGCTTTGTCACCTCAAGGTCCTGTTGGCTGGCATCAGAGAGGCCGGACGGATGATTATGCGCCAGAATTAATGCAGCAGCGTTCAGTTGCAATGCCCGCTCGACCACTGGACGCGAATAAACCACTGCAGAATGGATGGTACCTTGAAACAATTCTTCATAGGCCAGTACACGATGCTGATTATCCAGGAAGAGCGCTGCAAAAGTCTCGTGTTTTTTATCCCGCAATTGTTTTTTTAAAAAACAGTAAGTTTGTTGTGTATTGGAAAGTTTGATGTTTTTCTGTAAAGAAATGAAATCGCTGCGGCGACAGATTTCTTTACCGGCTTGAAGTTGTGCAAAGCGGACGGTTCCTAATCCGGCAATTTTTTTAAAACTGGTCAAATCGGCGTTGAGGATAGCGCGTAAATCACCGAAAAGCCCAATTAAGTCCATGGCCAGTTGCAGACAGGATTTTTTGTTGCTGCCTGAGCTGATGAATACAGCAAGCAATTCGGCATCGGAGAGGCTTTTAGCGCCTTGGTGAAGTAATTTTTCACGCATACCAAGCGTGCGGGGCGCAAGGACGGTATTCATTTTTTCTATTCCTTTATAGCGAAGTTTATGCTTTGATCTCAGATATTGTTATTAAAATTAATCTATCATGCAAGATTTTCGCAATAAAAAAGTTTTGGTTGGTGTTTGTGGTGGCATAGCAGCTTATAAATCCGCCTTTCTTGTTCGTGAACTGACACGTGCAGGCGCTGAAGTTCGCGTGGTCATGACAAAATCGGCGCAGGAGTTTATTACTCCCCTGACCTTCCAGGCTCTGAGTGGACATGATGTGCGTTGTGCGTTGTTTGATGCGCAGGCTGAGCGGGCCATGGGGCATATTGAACTGGCACGCTGGGCTGATTATTTGCTGATTGCCCCTGCAACAGCCAACGTTCTGGCAAAAATGGCTCAGGGCATTGCTGATGATTTATTATCCACATTATATCTTGTGGCAGAAATACCGGTGATTGTTTGTCCGGCGATGAATCGCAGCATGTGGGCTCATCCATCGACACGTCTTAATTGTGAGCAGCTGCTTAGTCGAGGAGTGATTTTCATGGGACCAGGAGAAGGTTCGCAGGCTTGTGGAGATGAGGGATTAGGGCGGCTGAGTGAGCTGGAGCACATTCTTAATGCTTTGCGTCTTTGCAATGTTAGCCAGCTACTTACAGGACAGCAGGTGTTAATTACGGCAGGTCCTACACGAGAGCCTGTTGATCCGGTCCGTTATTTAACCAACCGAAGTTCTGGAAAAATGGGTTATGCATTGGCTCAAGCTGCGGCTATTGCTGGAGCAGAGGTCGTTTTGATCAGTGGGCCAAGCGAACAATTACCTCCAGAACATGTCAAGTTGATACCCGTTGAAACAGCGCAGAATATGTATGAAGCAGTTATGGAGCATTTGCAATCGGGTATGATATTTATTGGCGCGGCAGCTGTTGCTGATTATCATTGCGTACAGCCAGCCAATGAAAAAATGAAAAAAAGCCAACGCTCATCGATGTCGCTTGAGTTTGCCCTAAATCCAGACATTCTTGCGGAGGTTGCTGCCTCCGGTAAAGCTTTTACGGTGGGCTTTGCGGCTGAAACAGAACATGTTTTAACCTATGCCAGAAAAAAACTTAAGCAAAAGAAACTCGATATGATCATCGCCAATCAAGTAGGTGAAAATTTGGGATTTGATCGGGATGAAAATAAAGTTACCGTACTCACTCCAAAGAATCAAATTGAATTGCCTGAAGAACATAAAGTTCGAATTGCAGGAAAAATTATTGCAATCATTGCCGCATCTTTGCAAAATGACGCATAACTCTTCAGCACGATTCACAAAAAGCTGTATTAGATACATTTTAATCCAGTCTGTATTCAAATGTAGCTTTTTACCCTGTTCGATAAATCCTGCTGAACGGTTACAATGATGCAAAAAACACAGGAGAAAGAAACATGCGGCAGGGCATTCAGTTAAAAATACTTGATTCACGTATCGGTAAGGCCATTCCTTTGCCCCAATATGCAACCACCGGTTCTGCCGGTCTTGATTTACGGGCCTGTTTGGATGACTCACTTCAGATAGCACCACAAGAGACGGTGTTGTTGCCTACCGGACTTGCTATTCATATTGCTGACCCCAACCTGGCTGCTGTGATTCTGCCACGTTCCGGTCTTGGTCACAAACATGGCATTGTCCTGGGTAATTTGGTAGGACTTATTGACTCGGATTATCAGGGAGAATTGAAAGTCTCTTGCTGGAATCGAAGTCAGGAGCATTTTACCGTTCAGCCTGGAGAGCGTATTGCACAATTGGTTTTTCTGCCCGTGGTCCAGGCCGATTTTGAGATAGTTGAGTCTTTTGCGGATAGTCAGCGCGGTGAAAATGGATTTGGTAGTTCTGGGAGAGTATAGATGTATCAGCAGAAATCAATTCATCGCTCTGTGTTCAGAGCATACGATATTCGCGGTATTATAGATCAGGATTTAAATGAGGATGCCTATTACGCTATCGGACGGGCTTTTTCCTGTCTTTTGGCTGACAGTCAAAGAGACAAGGCTCTGTTGGCCCGCGATGGACGATTAACGAGCGAAAGGCTGGCCTCTGCTTTGAAACAAGGACTGCTTGACAGTGGCATTGATGTTGTTGATTTAGGTGCCGTAGCAACGCCTGTTCTGTATTATGCCACGCATACTTATGGAATTGATTCGGGATTGATGGTCACCGGCAGCCATAATCCCTCTGAATACAATGGCATTAAAATGGTTTTGGCGGGAAGGACTCTGGTGCAGAAGGACATTGATTTGCTCTATGAGTTGGTCTGTTCCGAAAGAAGCATGGATGGTCAAGGTAGGGCGCAGGATTTTAATATCATTGAAGAGTATAAGCAGCGAATTTTGTCGGATATTCATCTAGAACGTCCCTTGAAAGTGGTGGTCGATTGTGGTAATGGAATTGCCGGAGCGGTGATCCCTCATGTCATAGAGCAACTGGGGTGCACAGTGATTCCTTTGTATTGCGAGGTTGATGGCCGCTTTCCCAATCATCATCCTGACCCAACCATAGAAGCCAATTTAGCTGATTTGAAGAAAGCAGTCATTGAGCATCAAGCTGATCTTGGCCTTGCTTTTGACGGAGATGCGGACAGATTGGGTGTAATTACTAACAAGGCTGAGCTTATCTGGCCTGATCGTTTAATGATGTTATATGCCAAAGACATATTAAAGCATCAGCCTAAGGCAACCATTGTTTTTGATGTCAAATGTTCCAGCCATCTGGCAAAAGTCATTGAGGCTGCTGGAGGCAAAGCTAAAATGTGTCCGACGGGACATTCCATTGTCAAAGCCGTCATGAAAGAAGAGAAGGCAGCGCTTGCGGGTGAAATGAGTGGACATCTTTTCTTTAAAGACCGATGGTATGGTTTTGATGATGCTTTATACAGCGCTTGTCGCTTATTAGAAATCTTAAGCCAAAGTCCTCAAAAAGTCAGCGAACAATTTTTTGACATACCAGACAGTGTGAATACACCAGAAATAAAAATTGGTATTTCCGAGGCTCTGAAATTTGAATTTATGCAACGCTTTATTCAATTAGCACAGTTTCCCGAAGGGAAAATGCTTCATATTGATGGTCTGCGAGTAGAATTTGCCAACGGCTGGGGACTGTTAAGAGCATCGAATACAACGCCTTGTCTTGTGGCTCGCTTTGAAGCGAATGATCAGGCAAGTCTTGCAGAAATACAAACTTTATTCAGGGCTCAATTACAACAAGTGGACAGTACGCTCAATATTCCCTTTTAACACCGAAATATATTCGGCCGGGCATTCAAAATATGAGATTTTAGGCGATTTAATTTTTTTGTCCATGCCGTCAACATAAGGGTTGGGCTATTACCATCTTTTTTGCATGATGGCCGGAGAATGATCGTTCTCAAGCAAAGCTGAGCGTTCCATTTTATTTGGGTGCTTGTAGGGCTTGTTTAAATGACAAGGCCTGTTGCAGATGAGAAACTGACACGCTGTTTTGTTGCTTCATATCGGCTATGGTTCGGGCAACTTTGAGTAAGCGATGATAACTGCGAGCAGACAATTTGAGTTTGTCCATGGCCTTGCTTAGAAATTGCTGCTCAGGCGATCCAAGTGAGCAAAGTTGTTCGCAAGCTTTAGCGCTTAAATGCGCATTCAGGCAATCCTGACGCAACCATTGTGTTTTTCTTATGCTTGCCACTTTTTCTCTAAGGACAGCACTTTGATTTTCCTTTTGTTCATTAGGCTTGATGAGTTCTTCTTTTGACAAGGGATAAACATGAATTTGCATATCAATACGATCCAGTAAAGGCGCGGATAATTTACCAAGATAACGACTGATGCGATCGGGGCTGCACAAGCAGTCAGCCTGAGGATTTCCCCACTGACCGCAAGGACAAGGATTCATTGCGGCAATGAGTTGAAAATGAGCTGGAAATTCCATTTGTATAGCTGCTCTGGAAATACAAATATGACCAGATTCCAAAGGTTCTCTTAAAGTTTCCAGAACATGGCGATTAAATTCCGGTAATTCGTCAAGAAACAAAACACCACAATGAGCGAGAGAAATTTCGCCGGGTTTAGGTGGATTACCACCTCCGACAAGAGCAACAGGTGAGGCCGTGTGATGCGGTGAGCGAAAAGGCGGTATTCGCCATTGCTGAAAATTAGGCAACTTGCCGCGAATAGAGTGAATAGCCGCACATTCCAGCGCTTCATTTTCCGAAAGATCAGGCAGAAGTGTGGCAAATCGTTTTGCCAGCATGGTTTTACCGCTGCCTGGCGCGCCGCTTAATAAAACGCTGTGGCCTCCACAGGCTGCTATTTCCAGGGCATGTTTCGCGTGAGGCTGACCTTTAACCTCTGACCAGTCGAGTTTTTGATCATCGCGAGTAACTTCAGGTCTGGGTGGCAGGGTTTGTAAGGTTGTATCCCGGCATAGATAACTGCAGACTTCTCTTAGATGATGTGCTGTGTAGACGTTTTGATGTCCTGCAAGAGAAGCTTCTTCCTCATTATCATGGGCGATGATGAGTTGTTGTTTCTCTTTAAAGGCAGCAAGAACAATAGGAATGATGGCTGTGACGCCTCTCAGGTGGCCATTGAGCGCCAATTCGCCAATGAACTCATGGTCGGCTAATTTTTGTTGGGAAATTTGTCCGGAAGCTGCAAGAATGCCGATAGCAATGGGTAAATCAAAACCACTACCGGACTTGGGTAAATCCGCTGGAGCCAGATTGACCGTGATTTTACGACAGGGAAATTCAAACTGGCTATTGATAATGGCACTGCGCACGCGATCCTTGCTTTCCTTCACAGCCGTTTCAGCCAGTCCTACAATGGTGAAAGCAGGAAGACCATTGGAGAGGTGAACTTCTACAGAGACTGATCGTGCGACAATGCCCACAGCACTGCGCGTTTTAATGATGGCGAGGTTCATGGGTTGGAATTCCTTTATTTTTTTAATGGATAAAGCGTTATTTTTCCGTTTTATTCTGGGCTTGTTGCTTGGTTAAACTGTCAATCTGCATTTGCAGGGTATCCACTTTTTCACGAGTTCTTGCCAGAACTTTACTTTGGACATCAAACTCTTCACGAGTGACCAGGTCAAGACGGGAAAAAGCAGCCAACAGGATCTCCTTAAATTTCTGCTGCATTTCCTTTTCAAAGTTTTGTGCGCTTTCCGGGAGGGCTGCAAATAGTTTTTTGGCAATTTCATCAAATTGTTTGGGATCGAACATGATCTATACTCCTGTAGATTGTCATCAGACTACTTTTCAAATTCTACTGCAGAGGAGAAGGTCACCGGCGATAGTGCTCAAATCCTACACACTCCTCTGGTTCTGCGCTCTGTGCCTTTGCGCACTTCTCTGTAGCAAGTTTCGAAAGAGGTTTATTCGCAGTTTAGCAAAATTAGATGGACATGATAATTATTATTTGTGCAAAGGCAGGGAAAACCATAAAATGATGGACTCTATACACAAATATAAAGCTGATATTGACTTTTTCAATAACAACGAACTGACATTAAAGACCTGGTGGTTGAGCGAGTGACTCTGATGAAAATGATTGTAGCAATTATTAAACCTTTTAAGCTTGACGATGTCCATGAAGCTTTGATAGAAATCGGTATTCCTGGTATCACGATTTCAGAAACCCGTGGTTTTGGTCGGCAGAAAGGGCATACTGAATTGTATCGCGGCGCAGAATACGTGGTGGACTTTCTGCCTAAAATAAAAATTGAGCTTGCTTTGCCCGATGAAATGGTTGAAGCAGCCATTGATGCTATCTGCAAATCTGCCTATACGGGCAAAATTGGAGACGGTAAGATTTTTGTCTATGAACTGGATCAGGTTATAAGGGTGCGTACCGGTGAAGTAGGCAGGGATGCACTGTAAATAATAGCTCGCCTGCTCGTGAAACGGCCATTTTGAACGCCCTCAAAATAATAGATTAGCCCCCATGTTGAAGTTTTATCGTAAGAGCTCAACTCCTGCCTTGAACGGTCGGATTTGAGCTGCCGTCAACATAGGCGAGTTATTATACTTAACGCAGCTCACGTTGAATAAAATTCCAGGCTTTTTCGCTCACAGGCATAACCGAGAGGCGATTCCCTTTTTTTACCAAAGGCATATCGGCAAGTTCTTCGTGTTTTTTTAATTCATCTAAAGGGATGATCTCATCAAATTTTTCCTTAAAGCGTATATCGACCATAAACCAGCGCGGATTATCGGGAGTGCTTTGAGAATCAGGGTGATCGCTTTCAGGATCAAAGGCCGTATAATCCGGATAGGCTTCGCTGCTGACTTCAGCGATACCCACAATGCCTGGAGGCTTACAGTTGGAATGATAGAAGAAAATTTGATCACCTATTTTCATATCGTTTTTCATGAAATTTCGTGCCTGATAGTTTCGTACACCATCCCAATGGGTGGTTTGGTTTGGCGAGTGATATAAATCATCAATGCTGAAACAGGAAGGTTCTGATTTCATTAGCCAGTATTGGGTCATGATTGGCTCCAGTATAGTTTTTTTGGGGTTACTACAGCAGTTAAAGGAATGTCCCAGGACTGTACACTGAGAAAACCTTCATGCTGGAAATCATAAGCCACGCCAATCAGTAAAGAATGTTTTTTTTCAGCCAATGTACGATCATAATAACCTGCGCCCATACCCAGGCGAGTCCCCATGTCATCGAAAGCCACCAGCGGCATAAAAATGATATCCAGTTCGTTGACAGGTATAGCTAATTCGCGACTGACATCAGGTTCAGGAATATTAAATCGGTTAGGTTTAAAGGCCGTTGCTGGTGTGGCAGGCAGAAAGGAAAGTGTTAGATTTTCATTTAAAACCGGAAAATAACAGAATTTACCTTGATAAGGTGCTGACCGCCATAATCTTTCCAGATCAATTTCACCCTGAACAGCATGGTAAAGCGCAATTTTTTTGGCATAACGATATTGATGAATTCTGTTGATGCGCGCGCAAACTTTTTCAGAAGCTGCATTTTGATAGGTGGCAGGTAAATGAGAGCGCACCTGCTTGTATGATTTTCTCAGAATTTGTTTAAAGCGATCAACCATGGTCTTTATGAGCGTCAAAATGATAACCGATTATGGCGCAGTTTGTTAAAGAAATTCAAGGGTCGTCAAAGGCATTTCTCAATTGATGAAGAAGATTTTGAAAAAAAATTTAAATATTGAAAAAAGGGGCTTTGCAAAAAAATAAAAAATAATGTATATAACCTCAACTCGACGTAAGGCGTGATGCTTAGGTCGAGTTGAAGTTATATGGCCATCAAAAATGATAATGATAACTGAGAGAAATAACATGAGTGACTTTTATGACGATGATGAGTTGCTGGACATCGAAGATGAATTTGCAGATGCGGATATAGAAACGACATCGAAGGAGTCTTTACGTACTGGTCAGGATGCGCGAAGACGCCTTGAAAGCCTGTTGGAAGAAAAACGTTTAAGAGATGAACTGGATGATTTTGTTGATTATTAGTCGCCTATGTCGCTTTGCCCATCCATTTTTCAGAAAATGTTCCCTGCTACGGAATATTAAAAACGGCAAAGCTAAATCATTACTGTTATGAGTAACGGTATTGTCCTGGACGGTTATCCTGACGAGAGGAGGCTTTCCATCAGAGATCGCATTTTTCTTGGTGAAGGATTATTTGAAACGATTCGCGTGACACAGGCCAGAAGCCGCCATGCGGAACTTCATTGGCAAAGATTGGCTCGTTCAGCAAAATGTCTTGGCATGAAATTTGACGTATCTTTGCAGGATTGGAAAATGCTTCTGCAGCAACACATCAGCCAGGAAAAATTACAGGAAGGGGCTCTCAAGGTTATTCTTACAGGAGGTATAGCTTCTAGAGGTTTAACCAAGCAAGGGAAGCATCCTCAATTGCTCTTGCAGACGTTTCAGTATGCTCGACAGAAAAAGCCCATGCGCTTAATCAGCTCAGATTGGCTTCGTGATGCCAGAAACCCGATGTATGGTTTGAAAACCATTAATTATCTTGAAGCCATTCTTGCTCGTCGAAAGGCCATGGCGGCCCAAGCAGATGATGTTTTGTTTTATAATACAGTCCATCATGTGACTGAAACCAGTTGTGCGAATGTCTTTTTGATTCAGCAAAACAAATTGTTTACACCTCCCCTCGCAGACGGTGTTCTTCCAGGCATTACCCGGCAACGGGTCATCGCCGCCTGTATAAATCAGAATATTAGCTGCACTGAAAAATCATTGACACAGCAGGATATTGGCAATGCTGAGGTTGTATTTCTGACCAATACTCTACAAGACATACAGAGCGTTTGCTCCATTGATGAATTGGTTTTTTCTGTAGAGCATCCTCTATTGGAAAAATTGGAAAACCAATTAAACAAAATATGATGAATTTATCAATAGGCAGGGGTTATCCTGATGCTATTGGTGTCTGAACTGCATTGCTCGCCTCGCCTAACGATCAGAATATTTACAGGATGAAGTACTAGTCCTTGTCGATGTCCTTTTTTAATTGCATTCTGCGACGGTGCATATATTTAAACGTGGTGATTAACAAGGTGGTGACCACCAGAATGACGACACCTGTATTTTTATAAAATTGCTCAGGATTTCTCAAAATTTTGATGCCGGCATGTCCGCAATAGGTATATATAATTTCAGCAGGAATAAGAAAAATAAAAGTGGTTATAAGATAGGTTCTGAAACGGATACCTGTGAGGCCTAGACCATAATTCACCAGATTAAAAGGAATAAGGGGGAGAAGACGCAGAATAGCTACAAACTGCCATCCTCGTCGTTCAACACCAGAAATCAGCTGATTTAACCGCTCGCCTTTTCGTTGTTCAAACCAGTTATAAGCGAGGTAACGAGTGATAAGAAAAGCACAGGCGGCGCCCCAGCTAGCGCCAAGCAAGTTAAGAAGCGTTCCTGCAACAGGCCCAAAAATGGCCCCGCCTGCAAGAGTTAAAACCATAGTAGGCAAGATTAATATGGTAGCAAGACAATAGATGATTAAAAAAAGCAAAGGTGCGAATAAACCAAGGCTTTTAATAGCAGAGATTAAATCAAGCATGTATTGTTGAAAAAACCAGGCACAAACAATGAAAGTCGCTAAAACAAGGGCGAAACAAATGGTTTTTATGTGCTTTATTGTATTGCTCATGACAGACACTTTATTACAGCTCGCAGCTACAAACAAGTTTGAAGATGATTCATTTTTTAGCTGAAAATGAGATATAGTGATATATTTGCTTTTCTAGGGGTTCTGTTTATGAAAATTTTTTTATTAAGTCTCTTGCTGGGGGCTGTTTTAGTCACTGTGATTATGCATTTTTTTCCTAAAATCAATTATAGAAGCATGCCCGAGGGACTTTGTGAAGGGCAGTTGAGCAGTAAAAAAACCAATTGGGTCAGTAGTCAGGTGAAGCGCACCGATACTCATTATGTAGAACCACTTCGTTTATCGGATATTGAGACACTGGCCAATTGCCTTAAGCTGAAATTTCCTTCCATGACAGTGACTGAGGTGAACGACTCTTTTCTTATTGCCTATCGTCAGTCAAGAGTGTTTAATTTTGTGGACTGGATTTGTATCAAAAAAGACGGAGCTGTCAGCGCATCGGCAACCCTGGGACATTCAGATTTTGGTAAAAATCGAGAGTTGGTGGAGCAGATTCGTCTGTTATGTCAGGGCATATGTGGTCAACAGTGCGATTAACCATGTAAACTGCGCTGTGCTGCTATACGCCTGTATTTGGATACTGAATATCAGCTTATTTACTGTTATCTGAATCCTACGATTTTTTCAGTACGTACTCACCTGGCGCATCTGCCAGCGGTTGATAGGGCAGTTTCGCCATTTCAGGTGCATTTTTTAATCGTCCTGAATGTCTTTTCAACCAGGTTATCCATTCCTGCCACCATGAACCCCCATGTTCTGTTGCTGATTTCAGCCACTTTTCAGGTTCCGCAGGTGCGTGCTGATTGGTGTAATAATTGTATTTATTTGCAGAAGGCGGGTTGATAATTCCAGCAATATGGCCTGATCCTCCCAAGATAAATCTCTTAGGACCTTTCAGGAGTTTAAAACCTGCATAGACGCTTTGCCATGGGGCAATATGATCTTTTATCGTGGAAACAAAAAAGCTGGACGTGTCAATACGCGTTACATCCAGGGGTACGTCATTGAGTTTGATTTTTCCTGGTTTTACCAGATCATTATGTAAGTACATCCAGCGTAGGTATTGAGAATGCATGGTGGCTGGCATGTTGGTGGAATCAGCGTTCCAGTACAATATATCAAAGGGAACGGGATTTTTTCCCTGTAGATAATTTTTAATGAAAAATGACCAGATTAAGTCGTTGGCTCGCAGTGAATTGAAACTGGAGGCCATGAACCTGCCAGCAAGATAGCCGTCTTGCCTCATTTTTTCCTCAATGTTTTGGATCTGTTGCTCGCCAATAAAAACGGCCATATCCCCGGGATCACTGAAATCGATCATGGACGCTAAAAAGGTCGCGCTATTGATACTGTCATCGCTCCTGGCCTTATTATAAGCTAGCAAAGAGGCCAATAAAGTTCCACCGATACAAAAACCAAGTGCATTGACTTTTTCAACAGCCAACTGTTTTTTAATGATCTCAATTGCTGTGTGGGGTCCTTCATTGAGATAATGGTAAAAGCTTTTTTGTGCATAGCTGGCATCTGGATTCACCCAGGAAATGACAAAAACCGTTATCCCCTGTTTCACAAGCCATCCTATCAATGAATTCTGCGGGCTTAAATCAAGAATATAATATTTATTGATCCAGGGCGGAATGATCAATAAGGGCAAGGATTTGACTTTTGTGCTTTGGGGGAAATACTGAATAAGTTCCATCATGTCGTTACGATAAATGACTTTCCCGGGAGTGGTTGCAAGATTTTCACCAATGGCAAAAGCATCCGTATCCGTCATTTTGATAATAAGACGTGCAGAGCCGGTCTCAATATCTGATAGAAAATTCTTTAAACCCCTTAACAGATTTTTACCATGGGTTTGCAAGGTCTCAGCTAAAAGTTGAGGGTTGGTATGAAGAAAGTTTGCCGGAGATAATGCATCAAGATATTGGCGCGTGAAGAATTGAATCCGCTTCGCTATCTGCGGATCGCCATAATCTACTTGTTCCAGAAGCGAATTCATGTGCTCTGTCGCCAGTAAATAATGTTGACTGAGCAGATTAAAAAAAGGATTGTTAATCCATTCCTCGCTGCTGAAGCGTTTATCTTGAATAGGCATTGATTTGCCTTCCAGCCAGTGTTGAAATTGATCTTGCGCCAGACCAATGGCATCCTGCATATAGGCAATTTGCATCTGCAGGAATTTTTCAGGATTTTTCAATAAAGCGCTGATGAGTGATTGAAAATCCTGCAAGAGAACAATGTATTGATGAAGCAATTCAGGAAGCTGGGGGGGATTTTTTTTGATGCCCTCAATAATGTTCAGACTTTTGCTTGCAATGGATTGCATAAGATCATGAAGCTCAAGATCCTGGGTCATCCTTAACTCCTGCTGAATAATGTTAAAAGTAATTACATTTATGGCAGTACATATTTACTCGACTTTGTGAATTTTTCCACTTACGAATCACTGCGGCATCCAGTATCTTTATCAAAGTCCAGTGTTTTCCAGGGCTTTAATAAATAGGATTAGCCTTTTTATAGATCTCGTGGTCAAGCCACGTGGATTCGTAAATTTTTCACAAAGTTAAGACTTAAACTGTTCGCCAGTATAGGATTATGGATATGGAGTTTCAAGAGCCAGTAGCGTCTTTTTACATTTCTGAGTACAATAGATTTCTTTTGAAACTCGCTGCAAAGAAGCAAGAGGAGAAATAGCGCGGCAAAAGCGCATCCGATAAAGCATTCTTCTTTACTGTAGCGTTTCGAAAAATTTTGTTCACAGAACCTAAACATTGCCAATTTTATTCTGTCCTATATGCGCCTTAAACAATTAAAGCTTGCAGGTTTTAAATCTTTTGTTGAGCCTACTACCGTTCAGTTTCCAGGCCAGTTAGTGGCTGTTGTTGGACCGAACGGTTGCGGTAAATCCAACATCATTGATGCTGTTCGATGGGTATTGGGTGAGAGCTCGGCAAAACATTTACGCGGCGAAGCGATGACCGATATTATTTTCAAAGGGTCTTCACAACGCAAAGCTGTAGGACAGGCCTTTGTTGAGCTCGTTTTTGAGAATAATGCAAATCGATTAACCGGAGCTTTCGCCAGTTATGCCGAAATTTCAATCAAGCGTATGGTGAACCGTGATGGGGAATCGTCTTATTATTTGAACGGCAGTCGTTGCAGAAGACGAGATATTACCGATCTTTTTCTTGGAACGGGCGCGAATGCCAGGGGGTATTCCATCATTGGCCAGGGAACGATTTCCCGTTTAATTGAAGCAAGACCTGAAGATATGCGCGTTTATCTTGAAGAGGCCGCTGGCGTCTCTAAATACAAGGAACGCCGTCGTGAAAGCTTGCAGAGAATTCAGCATACACGCGATAATCTCGTGCGAGTGGCAGATGTTCGCGAGGAGCTCGATAAGCAATTGCAGCGTCTGGAAAAACAGGCGAAAGCTGCGGAGCGTTACACGCTTCTTAAGAAAAAAGAAGCGCGTTGTCGGGCTGAAATCATCGCTTTGAAGTGGCGGGAAGTCACTGAGGCTCAAAAAATAAAAGCCCAGAGACTTCAAAGTTTGTCATTGGAGTATGAAGCCTGTCAGAGTGATATAGCCAAAGCCTTTAAAAAAAGAACGCTTCTCACAGAGGAATTGCATAAAGCCAATGAAGGCTATCAACAGATTCAAACCCATTATTATCAGCTGGCCACCGACATCGCTCGTCTGGAAGAAAATATTCTTCAAAGACAGCGTGAGAAAAAGCGCTATGAAGATGACAGTCAACAAATCCGCCATGATTTAAAGAAAGCTGAAGAACAATTGGCCAAGGATCAAGAGGAATTACAAGCCAGCTGCAAGCGGGTAGAATGGCTTAAAGGAAAGAGAGATGAGCTTTATGGCCGTTTCCTTGAGCAGCAAGAAAAAGTTAACGAAAAAAATCAGCGGCAGGTACAATGGCAGAAAGATTTGCAGCAATTGCATTCAGAACTCAATGACTGGCAGAGCAAAAAGCAAAGCAGTGAACTGAAAATGGAACATCAATTGCAACAACAGCAGCATTATCTGCTTCGTTTGGAGAAATTAGAGACTGAAAAACAGTCATTAACCATAGAAGATCTGACAGCAGAACAGCAAGGGATAGAACAACAAAAGGTACAAATTTTTCAACAACAGCAAACTGAGCTTGATGAACTTAAGCAGATTAATGAATCAGAAGGCCAGTTTAAAGAGCAGCTGAGGCATACAGAACAGCAAATCAACAAAACTTATGATGACTACCAAAACTGCAATACGGAGCATTCAGCATTGGTGGCCAGTCAAAAGGCTGCTGTTTCTCACCATTCTATTCCAGCTCCCTGGAATGAGCGGCCGCTTCTTTTGAATTGCCTTAAGGTAGACCCTCAATGGCAGTGGGCCTGTGAAGTGGTTTTGCAGGATATGCTACAGGCAGTCACACTGGACTCTTTGACAGACGTATTTTTTACTGATGAAAATGTCTGCTCTTTTACGGGAAATGCCATTACTTTCAGGCCCCGTTCTGACAAAATAAAAGACAGATTTCGATTGGCTGATAAGATAGAAGGCGGTTTGTTGCCTGCCTTCATGATTCGACTGGAGTCGGTTTTTATAGCCGAGAACATTTCTGAGGCTATGGTTTTGCTCTCCGGTTTAGAAGACGATGAATCAGTTATCACCAGAGAAGGCGCCTGGTTTGGCAAAGGATGGTTGCGTATACCCTCAACGAGGCAGGAAGATCAATCAAGTCTGCTTGCCCGTCAGCAAAGAATCGTTGAATTGGAAAAGACTTTATCTCACCATCAGCATAGCCTTGAAAAATGGCGTCAGCAACGTGATCAAATAACGGCTTCTCTAGCGGAAAAAATAAAAGAAAAAGAGCAGCAGCAATGCACCTTGGCAAAAATAAATGAACAGATGCGTGAGCTTGATGCAGCCTTTAATACCTTGCAAATGCGCATAACTCAGCAAAGTGAGCATTTGCATGCTGTGGAGGAAGAAACGGAAGAGTTGAAGCAAAATCTGCAGGATGTTGTAGAAGCCCAGGTTCTTTTGCAAGAACAAAAAGAATTGGCAGAAGCTAAGATTGCCGCGCTGAAGGAAAAGCAAATCCAGATGGATCAGGCATTCAGCATTGAGGATATAAAGACGATGCAGCAAGAGCTAGAGGCCACACGATGGCAACTGCATCAGACTGAGCGTGAGTGTGATGAGGTAAACATACGCATCCAGCAGTTTGAAGAAAGTGGAAAAAGAGAGCAGGAACGAATCGAGGTATTAAAGAAGCGTCTGCAAAAGCTTGAGGAACAAGAGCAGGAATTTAATACACCCAATGAAGCATTGGACGATGAACTGAAGTTTAAACTTAGACAACATCGACAGATGGAGCATAAATTGCAAATTAGCCAAGAGAATGTGGCAGAGCTGAATGCTCGTCTGGATGAGATGGAGCAATGGTTAAGGCAGAAAGAGAAAGAAGGCGGAACAGTCAGAGAACAAATTGAGCAGAGTCGGATGGAGGAGCAGGCTTTGGTGGTTAAAGCAGGCGCTTTTATTGAGTCATTGAATGAATCGGGCTTCTGTATAGAGGAACTCATATCGACGCTTCCTGCCCACATGAGTCAGAAGGATAAGGAAGAGGAACTGCTGAGTTTGGTGGATCGTATAAAGCGTCTCGGCGCCATTAATCTGGCTGCCATTGAGGAATATGCAACACAGTCTGAGCGCAAGTCTCTACTGGATGAGCAATATGATGACCTGATGGAAGCTTTGAGCAGTCTCGAGCAGGCTATCCGTAAAATGGACAAGGAAATCTGTCAACGGCTTGAAACCACATTTGAAGAAGTTAACCGCTCCTTTAAATCGCTTTTTCCCAGGCTTTTTGGTGGGGGTAAAGCCCAGTTGGAATTAACCTGTGATAACCTCTTGGAAGCGGGCATTGTGGTTATGGCTCAGCCGCCCGGCAAACGAAATTCAACCATTCATTTGTTGTCGGGAGGAGAGAAAGCCATGACAGCCGTGGCATTGGTTTTTGCTATTTTTCAGCTTAATCCATCTCCTTTTTGCATGCTGGATGAGGTTGATGCGCCTTTGGATGATGTAAATATTGGTCGTTTTTGTGATTTGGTGAAAGAAATGTCAGAATATATTCAGTTCTTGTTTATTACGCATAATAAGATCACAATGGAGTTGGCGGATCATTTAATTGGGGTAACGATGCGAGAGCCGGGCGTTTCCCGTTTAGTTGCCGTGGATGTGCAACAAGCTTTGACAATGGAGTGAACCATGCAGGCAAATTGGAGTCTAATGATTAACTTGCTTTTACTGATCGGGGTGATCGTGGCCATCATCCGAGTCATGAAGTCCAGGCACCAGAGATTGAAATTTAATGATTATCCACCCTCTCCTGGAGTTGTAGAGTCAAGGGTACAGGACGATATTATTTCCGTTCGTAAGATTGAGTCAAAACATATTGATGATCTTGAAAAGCAGTTTCAGAAAGAAAGGGACAGCAAACCGAAGCTATCTATTCAGCAACGGTCTGCAGAACTGATGAATAAAAAAGATGAGGCCAATCCTTTGTCGCAATCTGTGTCTTCAGCCGCTCAGATGAGAGAGAACACTTCAGTTGTAGCGAAAAAAGAACATGATTCCAGAAATTCCCTGATGTTATTTTTATTGGCAAAGAATAATCGCCAATTTGCCGGTTATGAATTGTTGCAAACGCTTCTTACTGCAGGCTTACGTTATGGGGAAGGCCAGTTATTTCATCGTCATCAGTCACCCAATGGCCAAGGGACTGTTTTTTGCAGTCTGGCCGCAGCAACCGAGTCCGGTACATTTGACATGCAGAATATAGGCGCTTTCAGTGTGCGAGGACTCTGTTTGTTTATGCAGACTTCAAATAATCCGAGCATCGATGAAGAGCGTTTCTCCATCATGCTGGAGACGGCGCAGCAGTTACGTGAAGAGCTGGATTGTTATCTTTTGGATGAGCAACGCAAACCCTTAACGGAAGAAGGTATTGCAGGATATTACAGAAGATTAAATTTGTCCGAGGAGTAATGGTGTTTTAATAAGTTCTTGCTGCTAAAATTATACAAACCCCTGTTCGGATTTTAAAGCTATCTATCATGAACCTTACCCAAATATCTAAATGTTTATCTCTACCCCACTCTCAGGATATTGAAATCAGAGGGTTTTCTATTGATACGCGTCAACTTTGTCCTGGAGAATTGTTTGTTGCCATAAAGGGAGCGACTTTTGATGGCCAGGATTTCATCTCTGAGGCAGTCAATAAGGGCGCTTCAGCCGTGTTGTGCAGAAAAGCCGTTGAAGGGCTTTCCATACCCCAGTTGATAGTGGATGATCCCTTACAAAGTCTGGTGGAACTTGCCAAGGAGCATCGCCGGATTCTGAAAGGTCCTGTGATTGCATTAACTGGCAGTAATGGTAAAACAAGTGTAAAAGAAATGATTGCAGCCATTTTACCTTCCCCATCACTGGCTACAAAAGGCAATTTGAACAATCATATCGGTGTGCCTTTATCTGTGCTGAGATTAAATGCCTCACATCGTTATGCCGTTTTTGAACTGGGAGCGAATCATGCAGGTGAAATTGCCCATACGGTCAGTATTGTCTCTCCCGATGTTGCACTTATCAACAATATTGCGCCTGCGCACATTGAAGGGTTTGGCTCAGTAGCGGGAGTGGCGCGTGCTAAAGGTGAAATTTATCGGGGCTTGAAGCCTGGGGGGACGGCTGTTGTGAACGATGACGATGATTATTCCCATTTTTGGGATGAATCATTAAAGGGTAAAAAAGTTCTTCGTTTTTCATTGACTAAAGCTGCTGATGTTTATGTACGCCATCTTCGTTTTAACGAAGATGGTATCCCTTTGTTTTCATTGATATTACCCGGCGATACAATTGACGTTAAGTTGAACGTTTCAGGTGAGCATAATGTCCATAACGCTTTGGCAGCAGCGGCCTGCTGTCATGCTGTCGGACTTTCATCCCAAGACATTGCCAGGGGCTTGCAACAGTTTCGTGGAGTGTCTGGCCGGATGACTTATTTGACCGGAAAAAACAATGCTCTTGTTATTGATGATACCTATAATGCTAATTTGCGCTCCACGCTGACTGCATTGTCCGTACTGGCTGCCCGAAAAAGTAAGCGAATTTTTGTTTTTGGCGATATGGGCGAACTGGGTCAGTGGGCGGAGGCTCACCATGAAGAGGTGGGCACCGCTGCCCGCCAACTGGGTATTGATAAGGTCTTTACTTATGGTAATTACAGTGCATTCACAAGAAAGGCATTTACCGGACCAGGGCAGCATTATTCAAATCAGGAGGAATTGATTTCTGATTTACTTAATGAACTTGATGAAGAAACGACTGTCCTGATTAAAGGATCACGTTCCAGTGCTATGGAAAATGTGGTTCGCCAGTTGATTGACCACGCATCTCATTCGAATTCCCGTTTTTGAACTTGATTTAGCGAACCCAGGGAGCCCTGAGTAAATTATTCGGTACTCAGAACGCAGGTATTTTGTCATTTCAGGATTTATGAGATGCTTTCTGTTATGGTATGCTTGGTGATTTTTTGTTCTTATATTAATTTCTGAGGAAAAATAAATATGCTCTATTGGCTGACGCAGCTATTTCAGGGACATTATCATGCGTTCAGAGTATTTCAATATCTGACGTTTCGATCAATCCTTGCTGCATTGACCGCGTTGTTGGTCAGCCTGTTTTGCGGGCCTTTCATGATACGTTGGTTGAAAGGACTGCGAGTAGGTCAAATGGTTAGAAATGATGGTCCGCAAACGCACTTATCTAAGGCGGGAACGCCAACGATGGGTGGCCTGTTGATTTTATTAGGCATCACGGTAAGCTGCCTGTTTTGGGGGGATTTACGACAAGCCAGTCTCTGGTTGGTTTTGCTGGTGACGCTGATATTCGGTTTGGTCGGCTCCATTGATGATTATCGAAAACTGATTCTTAAAAACAGCAAAGGACTTCCAGGCCGCTGGAAATATTTCTGGCAGTCGGTTATCGCATTAATAGCAGCTTTTTATTTGTTCTTCACCGCTTCTCTGCCTGTGCATACGCAATTGATTGTGCCTTTTTTTAAAAATACCACTTTTGCTCTGGGTTGGCTGTTTCCCTTTTTGGCTTATTTTGTCATTGTAGGTAGCTCCAATGCGGTTAATCTGACCGATGGACTTGATGGACTGGCGATTGTGCCCATCATTATGGTTGCGGGAGCTTTAGGAATATTTGCCTATGCTTCAAGCAATGTTATTTATGCCCACTACCTTGCTATTCCTTTTGTTCCTGATATCGGTGAGCTAACCATTTTCTGTTCATCGATTGTAGGCGCCGGCCTCGGATTTTTGTGGTACAATTCTTATCCTGCACAGGTCTTTATGGGGGATGTTGGTTCTTTATCTCTCGGTGCCGCTTTGGGTGTTGTTGCCGTTATCGTGCGTCAGGAACTGGCTTTATTGATCATGGGCGGTCTGTTTGTTATAGAAACCATTTCTGTCATTTTACAAGTAGCTTATTTTAAATATACAGGGGGAAAACGCCTATTTCGTATGGCTCCTTTACATCATCATTTTGAATTAAAAGGCTGGCCTGAACCAAAAGTGATTGTTCGTTTTTGGATCATGACGGTTATTTTTGTTTTATGTGGTCTTGCTACCTTAAAATTACGATAATTCGGATACCATTATGAGCCGGTCATTTTATCTTATTGCAGGCTTGGGGCAGACAGGATTTTCCATAGCACGCTATTTAAGACGGCGAAATCTCGATTTTGCCATATTCGATACAAGGGAAAAGCCGCCCACACTGGCTGATTTTCTGCAGGTATTTCCAAATACCCCTGTTTATCTTCAGCATTTTCCCAGTGATCAGATAAAACTCCTGAAAGCGGTCATTACCAGTCCCGGCATCCCTCTTGATGCGGAGATTTTCAAGCGAGCGTCGCTTGAAGGCGTTGCTGTGTATGGCGATATTGAATGTCTAGCTAAAGAAATAAGCAGCGATGTCATTGCCATTACTGGAACGAACGGCAAGTCAACTGTGACTACTTTGGTGGGGGAAATGACAAAAGCAGCCGGACGCTGTGCCGCTGTCGCCGGCAATATCGGCTTGCCCGTGTTGGATTTGCTGGATGATGGACAAGAGTATGATGTTTGGGTTTTGGAATTATCCAGTTTTCAGCTGGAATTGACTTATTCTTTAAGGCCTGTTGGTGCCGCCATTTTAAATATCAGTCCCGATCATCTCGACAGACACCACTCGTTTGACCATTATAAAGCTGCCAAACAGCGCATTTACCGTAAGGCAAAAACCCTTGTTTATAATCGTGATGATAAACATACCACGCCAGTTTCCGGGGAGTTGATAAGTGAAGATTATAAAACAGTGACTTATGGAGCAGGTGTCCCGGAAGAAGATCATTGGGGGTTGCGTTATGATGCAGGAATGACCTTTTTATCCAGAGGCGAGCATAAGATATTGGCGGTGGATCAATTAGCTATCAAGGGTGTGCATAACTGGTTAAATGCTTTGGCTGCTTGTGCTCTCGCTGAAACCATCGGTATTTCAGTCACACACATGGTGGATGTCCTGAAAACCTTCACTGGTCTGCCCCATCGTTGCCAATGGGTAAGAACACGGGATGGGGTGGAGTGGATTAACGACTCAAAAGGAACCAATATTGGCGCCACCATAGCTGCTGTTTCCGGTGTAGGGGGGGCTATTTCAGGAAAAATCATCCTGATAGCTGGCGGGCAGGGCAAGGGTGCCGATTTCAGCGAACTTAATCCTGTACTCATGAAATACGTTCGTACAGCAGTTCTTATGGGAGAAGATGCAGAAAAAATCGCTCTCGCAATGGATGAACGCTTGCCTGTTTTGCGAGCTTATTCTATGAGTGAAGCCATCAGCTTGGCTCAACAGCATAGTAAACCTGGCGATGTTGTCCTGCTGTCGCCGGCCTGTGCAAGTTTTGATATGTTCAGAGATTTCAACCATCGGGGTGAGGTCTTTACCTCACTGGTGAAGGGATTGTAACATTATGGGGCCTCGTCATTATAATCAAAGAGGAAAGGCCGTCGGTAAATCCATATCACTTTATGATCGGTGGTTAATTGGAGCGGTTGCTGGCTTGTTGATCATCGGTTTGGTGATGGTCGCGTCCAGTTCAGTCATGATATCCGTTAAATACTATCATCAACCTTTTCATTTTTTAATTCATCAAAGTTGTTATTTGCTGGTGGGCTTTATCGTTGCCATCGCAGTGATGCGAATTGACAGCAGTTTTTGGGAAAGAATTTCAATGCCCTTGTTGTTCGTTTGTCTTATCTTGCTGACTGCTGTATTGATCCCAGGTATTGGTCGCTTGGTGAATGGAAGCCGTCGCTGGCTTGCATTCGGACCTATTGGTATTCAGGTCTCAGAACTGACTAAACTAATCATGATTTTTTATTTTGCCGGTTATCTGGTTCGGCAGGGAAAAACGCTGCATGAAAATATCCTTGGATTTATTAAACCACTTATGATTCTTGGTTTTGTTTCGGTTTTATTGCTGATGGAGCCGGATTTTGGTGCCACGGTGGTCATTGCCGGAACGATATTGGCAATGCTGTTTTTAGCAGAAATCCGATTCAGATATTTTACAGGTTTGATGGTTCTTATCGGCAGTGCTTTGCTTGTTTTGGTCATTACTTCTTCTTATCGCATGGCGAGATTGACGGCATTCCTTGACCCTTGGGCTGATCAGTTTAACACCGGTTATCAGTTGACTCAGTCATTGATTGCCTTTGGTCGGGGGGGATGGACAGGTATGGGGCTTGGAGAAAGTGTACAGAAATTATTTTATCTTCCCGAAGCACATACTGATTTTTTATTTGCTGTTTTGGCTGAAGAACTTGGCTTGGTAGGTGTTCTGTTTGTTATCCTTTTATATAGTATACTTGTCTTGAGAGGATTAATGATCGCTTACAATGCCTATGTTCAACAGCGTTTTTTTGCAGCATTTACAGCTTATGGTCTAATCTTCTGGATAGGGCTACAAGCAATCATTAATATGGGGGTAAATGCTGGCTTGTTGCCAACAAAAGGACTGACCTTACCGTTACTGAGTTATGGTGGCGCCAGCATGGTCATTAATTGTGTGGTCATCGCTTTATTACTGCGTATTGATCATGAAAATCGCTGGCAGTCTCTGGGATTGAGACCGTTGGCTACATAGGGGGATATTTTGGATAAGGTTACATCATTTTTATCGCCAAGGATGGGGCGAGTAGAACAAATCCATTTTGTAGGCATTGGCGGTACTGGAATGTGCGGTATCGCTGAAGTTCTTCATAATGAAGGATATCGAATTACAGGCTCTGATGTTTGTGAAAATCGTACAGTGCAGCGACTTCGCTCCCTGGGTATTCAGATTCACATTGGTCATTGCTCTGAAAACATTGAAGGAGCTGATGTGGTGGTCCGCTCCACAGCGATTGTCAATGATAATCCTGAAGTTATAGCCGCTCACAGACAATTCATTCCCGTTATTCCGAGAGCGGCTATGCTGGCCGAGCTAATGCGTTTTAGACATGGAATAGCCATAGCAGGAACACATGGAAAGACAACCACCACCAGCCTTGTCAGCAGTTTGTTGGCTGAAGGTGGATTGGATCCCAGTTTTGTGATAGGTGGAAGGCTGAATAGCTGTGGGTCCAATGCACAATTAGGGAAATCAGCTTATTTTGTCGCCGAGGCGGATGAAAGTGATGCTTCTTTTTTGTTTTTAAAACCAATGACAGCCGTAGTCACCAATATTGATATGGATCATATGGAGACTTACGATGGCAGTCTGGATAAGTTAAAAAACACCTTTATCGAATTTTTGCATCATTTACCCTTTTATGGCTTGGCTGTGGTTTGTCTGGAAGATAAAGAAGTTCGAAATATATTACCCATGATACAGCGCCCGACAGTCACTTACGGTTTCAGTGAGGATGCTCATTATCGCGCCGTTGACTGGAAGCAAAACGGATTAACCAGTGAGTTTAAAGTCATCAGGCCCGCTCCTCATTCGGAATTGAATATTCAGTTTCAATGGCCAGGAAGACACAATGTGTTAAATGCACTGGCAGCTATTGCCGTTGCCACCGATTTAGGAGTGGATGATCAGTCTATAGCGAATGGATTGGCAAAATTTCAGGGTGTTGGTCGACGTTTCCAATTGTTGGGTCATCGACAGTTTATACATGGCAATGCTTTGGTAGTCGACGACTACGGACATCATCCTCAAGAAATCGTGTCCACCATTGATGCCTTCAGACAAGTATGGCCAGACAAACGCCTTGTTCATGTTTTTCAACCGCATCGCTATTCTCGAACCAAGGCCCTGTATACACAGCTAGCCAATGCTTTAAGCCTTGCTGATGAAGTACTGTTGTTGGATATTTATCCTGCGGGCGAACAGGCTATCACTGGTGTCAGCAGCGAGTCTCTGGCAAGTGAAGTTCGCTTGAAACAGCCTAAAATTACTCTGGTGAATGAAAACAATCTTGAGAGTACTTTGGATGGCTTAGTCGGTGATGGCGATGTTATTCTTATGCAAGGTGCCGGAAGCATTGGGCAAATGGCAATAAATCTGATGCAAAAAGTACAGGAATCAGCATGAACATAGAGGAAGAAGTTTGCAGAGAAAGAGGCATTGGTTGCCGAGGCCAATGGCTTTTAAATGAATCTCTTGCAGACTATACCACCTGGCGTGTAGGAGGTTGTGCAGCTCATTTATATAAACCGGCTGATATCTCTGACCTGGCCTTGTTTATGCAGCAATTGCCGAAAAATGAATCAATATTGTGGTTAGGGTTAGGCTCAAATTCATTGATTAGAGATGGAGGATTTAAAGGCACCGTTATTTTGACACGCGGAAAACTTGGTGCGATGTCGTTAATCACCTCAGATACAGTGCGTGTTGAGGCCGGCGTCTCCTGCGCAAGCATGGCTCGTTTTTGTGCCAGAAACCATTTATCAGGTGGAGAATTTTGGGCGGGTATTCCTGGGACCATGGGCGGTGCCTTACGTATGAACGCAGGATGTCATGGCGGTGAAACATGGGATTATGTGATTGAGGTAGAAACCATCACCCGCAGTGGTGAGATCCGTGTTCGCAGTGCAAAGGAGTTTAACGTGGCTTACCGTCATGTATCAGGTCTGGCCGATGAGTGGTTTCTCTCTGCTACTTGCAAACTGGCTGCCGGTGATAAAGCTAAATCCTTACAGCGCATTAAAGAATTATTGGAGCACAGAAGCGCCACCCAACCGACCAGCGATTATAATTGCGGTTCAGTGTTTAGAAATCCCCCGGATGATTTTGCTGCCCGGCTCATCGAATCCTGCGGACTGAAAGGATTTCGTCTGGGCGGTGCTATGGTGTCGCCTAAACATGCCAATTTTATTATTAATTATCAAGGCAGCGCTACTGCATCAGAGATTGAATCACTTATTCATCACGTCCGGTGCTGTGTCAAGGAGAAGACATCCATCGAATTAATTCCAGAGGTTCATATCATTGGAGAAAACTATGACGCATCCCGTTAAACTCGTGTTGCTGTATGGTGGAAAATCAGGTGAACATGAGATTTCTCTGGTTTCCGCAGCTTCCGTGCTTGCTCATCTGAACGCTGAAAAATATGAGATTATCCCCATAGCCATGGATAAAAAGGGACAATATCATTTACATTATTATGATGATCTTTTGTCTTTTAAAGAAAAATTACCAGTGACGACAGACAAGTCAAAGCCTTTGCAGAGTCTGGTTGTTAATGGCAAATTGTTCATGGCTGCCGATGTTGTATTTCCTGTGGTGCATGGTCCTCTGTATGAGGACGGTTGTTTACAGGGACTATTAAAGCTTGCTGAGGTGCCCTTTGTCGGCTGTGATGTACTGGCATCAGCCGTGGCCATGGATAAAGATATGGCAAGACGTATTGTCTGTCGGAACGGATTAAAATGCGCGTCTTATAAAATGTTTTCCTCTACAAATACCTCACAGAGTCGTCAACAGTTTATTGCCGAAGCCATTGAAGAACTGGGGTGGCCTGCTTTTATCAAGCCTTGTTCTCTTGGCTCAAGTGTAGGGATTCACAAGGCGCATAATTTGCAGCAATTCACAGAAGCGATGGACGATGCCTTGCGCTATGATGAGTCCGTGGTCGTTGAGCAATTCATCAATGGGCGTGAGATTGAGCTGGCTGTTTTGGAGCAGCCGGGCCAGGCACCGGCAGTCAGTATTGCCGGTGAAATTCGCGTCCATCATCCTGATGGTTTTTATTCCTATTCTGCAAAATATCTAGAAAGCAGTAAAACAGAACTTATCATTCCGGCGCCCATGGATAAGGACATGTTAAGCAGATTGCAACAAGCGGCTGCGGATGTATTTACACGATTAAAATGCAATGGCATGGCCCGGGTTGATTTTTTTATCGATGAAAAGGCGAATGAAATTTATTTTAATGAAATCAACACGCTACCAGGGTTTACTTCCATCAGCATGTATCCTAAATTGTGGCAAGCCAGTGGTAAAACATATCCTCAATTGCTGGAGGATTTAATTGAACTGGCTATGGCTCGTTATCATTATCGGCAACATTTAGTGACTGATTATCTGTGAAAGTAGGAACAGAATCTAAGATAAAATCCCTGGGATGGCGAGATAAGGGTATGCTCGCTTTCTTGTTTATTCTTGCGATTTTTTTAACCTTTCGTCTTGGTTATTTGTTTTTGGCCGATGCTCAACGTTTTCCCATTCATACGGTCAAAATCGTGGCAAGCTATCGGCATATTACTCATAAACAACTGGAATCCGTTTTATCCTCTTATCTTAAAGAGAGTTTTTTTTCTTTATCGGCAAGCAAATTGCAGTCTGCTTTGAAGAGCATGGACTGGGTGGACAAAGTTTTTGTTAAAAAGGTCTGGCCGGATGCACTTAAAATCACTTTGATTGAAAAAAAACCGCTTGCTGTGTTCGGAAATGCCTTCATCACCAGTGATGGCCGATTATTTCAAAAAGGTTTAGTGCATCATGATATGAATTTACCGGTTTTGCAAGGTCCGAAAGAACAACAGGCAAAAGTCTTACAAGTTTATCAAAAATTAAGTAAGATACTATCAGATTATGGGTTATCTTTGTCAAAATTACAGTTGCGGGATAATCAGGCCTGGGAGCTGACTTTAATGAACGGAACAGACCTGTTTTTAGGCAAGCAGGATCTTGAACAACGATTAGTACGTTTTTGCAAGGCATATCCAGCCTTAATGGCTGAAAAAACCGAACCTCCTGCCAGAGTGGATTTACGATATCCACGTGCGATGGCTATACAGTGGACACGTTAACGGGAAAAAAATGGCTAAAAAATCAGAAAAAAATATTATCACAGCTTTGGATATTGGCACCTCTAAAATCATTGCTTTAATTGGCGAAGTAGCAACCGATGGAGCGATTGAGATCATTGGTATTGGGCGACATCCTTCACGGGGTTTGAAACGAGGCGTTGTCGTTGACATTGAAGCGACAGTAAGCTCAATTCAGCGCGCTGTACAGGAAGCTGAGCTGATGTCGGGATGTGAAGTACGCCATGTATATACAGGAATTGCCGGAAGCCATATTCGCAGTTTAAATTCCCATGGCATTGTCGCGATACGTGATCAGGAAGTTTCTCAGGCTGATGTAGAGCGGGTGATTGATGCGGCAAAAGCAGTGGCTATACCGGCTGATCTGAAGATATTACATGTTCTTCCTCAGGAGTTTATCATTGATAATCAAGGCAGTATTCGTGAACCTGTTGGGATGGCCGGTGTTCGTCTGGAAACTCGTGTACATATTGTGACCGGTGCAGTGAGCGCGGCGCAGAACATTGTTAAATGTGTTCGCCGTTGTGGCCTTGAGGTGAATGATATTATTCTTGAGCAATTGGCATCAAGCCATGCAGTGCTCACCGAAGATGAAAAAGAGCTTGGTGTTTGTCTGGTGGATATTGGTGGAGGAACGACTGATATTGCCGTTTTTCTTGAAGGGGCTATTCAGCATACAGCCGTTATTCCTATTGCTGGCGATCAGGTGACCAATGACATTGCTATGGCTTTGCGAACACCTACTAAATCGGCTGAATCTCTTAAATTGTCTCATGGCTGCGCACTTCCTGAATTGGCTAGTTCCAGCCAGATGTTGGAAGTTTCAAGTGTCAGTGAGCGGCCGGGTAGAAAAATTTCTGCCAAAGCTCTGGCAGAAGTAGTATCTGCACGTTATGAAGAGTTGTTTTCTCTGGTCTATCATGAATTGCGACGCAGTGGCTTTGAAGACAGGGTTGCAGCCGGAATCGTATTGACGGGAGGGGCCTCTGGTGTTTATGGTGTTATTGAGTTGGCTGAACTTTGTTTTAAAATGCCAGTAAGGCAAGCCTGCGCGCATAATGTGTCAGGGCTGTCGGAAGCTACCAGCAGCCCATCTTTTGCAACAAGTGTTGGTATATTATTGCATGGGTTTCAACAGCAATATGAAGCTGGTTATAATGGACCAATATTAAGCGGTCAAAAAAGTCTTTGGTCACGAATGAAAGAATGGGTTCAAGGAAATTTTTAATCAACGATATCTGAAAAAACAGAAGCCAATGTTTCTTACAAAGCTGTTTTTAAAAGACAAAAAATCACGGGTTGTCGGCGAAATCAATACCAGGCCTTAAAATAATAAGCGGTATACGAAAGGGGAGATGCAAGATGTTTGAATTAATGGAAAGCCAGCAGGATAATGCCATTATTAAAGTCGTTGGCGTTGGCGGCGGTGGTGGAAATGCCGTTGAGCACATGGTAAATGAAAATATTGAAGGGGTTGAATTTATCTGTGCAAACACGGATGCACAGGCTTTAAAAAGCTCAAATGCAAAAATACACATTCAGTTGGGTGAAGAATTGACCAAAGGATTGGGTGCCGGAGCTAACCCTCAGATTGGGCGCGAAGCAGCTGAAGAAGACAGGGAGCGTATTAAGGAAGTTTTAAAGGGTGCGGACATGGTCTTTATTACTGCCGGAATGGGAGGTGGCACCGGAACAGGAGCTGCCCCTGTTTTTGCGGAAATTGCTAAAGAACTTGGCATACTGACTGTGGCTGTTGTCACCAAGCCTTTTTCTTTTGAAGGTAAACAACGTTCACTTTCTGCAGAAGAAGGTATTCGCAATCTGGCTGAACATGTGGATTCATTAATTACCATACCCAATAACAAGTTGCTCAGTGTATTGGGTAAAAACATCAGCTTGCTGAATGCATTCAAGGCTGCAAATAATGTCCTGCTTGGTGCGGTGAAAGGTATTTCTGATTTGATCACTCGTCCCGGCTTGATAAATGTTGACTTTGCTGATGTTCGTACCGTTATGTCGGAGATGGGCATGGCCATGATGGGAACCGGTAGTGCAGTTGGTGAGCAGCGAGCAAGACAGGCTGCTGAAGCGGCCATTGCCTCACCTTTATTGGAGGATGTGAACTTTTCAGGTGCTCGCGGCATTTTGGTCAATATCACTGCAGGTCTTGATATGTCCATTGGCGAATTTGAAGAAGTCGGCGATGTGGTCAAGGAATTTATTTCTGACGATGCTACTGTAGTGGTGGGGACCGTCATTGATCCGGATTTAACGGAAGAGATGCGCGTGACAGTGATTGTCACCGGCCTTGGCGATAACCGCCAACGCTCGCCTCAGTCGCAAGGTGCCAGAACGCGCTTAGTAGAAACTACGCGCAGCGATGGCACATTGGATTATCATCAACTGGACAGACCTGCCGTGATAAGAAAACAGACTCAAGGTGCCTCTAAAACAGCCGTAAAATCAACAGAGGAAGTTGTTCCAGATGTTGATTATTTAGATATACCCGCTTTTCTTCGTCGAGAAGAAGAGGCATAGTTACTCTCTTTATGGAGCCTCTCCACATAACGCAGTGTGGAGGGGAAATGATGTCTAATCGTAACTGCTTATCTTTAATGTCATGTAATGTTCAGGCTCATTTTCACCGTAAGGTGAAATGAGTCAATAAATGCAGCGCACTACTTAACCTTTATTCCCACACTTGGTAAGTCTGTTTGTAAGTCTGTGACCTCACCCTTCCCAGGTTTCTGAGAATTTGATAGCGGTATAATGTTTTCGTTAAGTTCTTTTTGACTGTTTAATTCTTCTTCCCGGTTTTTTTCCGGATCAATATCCAGCTCATTGTCACTAATATCCTCCAACACGATCAAAGGAGACTTGAGAGTTTCGAGCAAAGAATTGCCATGCTCACTAATAAAATTACTTGATTCAATAGCCTTGATGTGATCGGTTGCCTGTGCTTCTTGATCAATACAGATTTGCAGAAAATCGAGAAAATCTTCAGAATTAACTTTATTTTGCTTGATAGCTTCAGCCATAACTTTGTTAAATACATCGACTCGGTCGAGCTTAAGGGCTGCATTAAAAGCCTCATTCAGATTATTAGGCTTATGTTCCAGAGGAATCATGTTTTGTAAGCGCTGTTGAATATCAAAATGTAATTTTTTCAACACGTGCATACCAAATCCTTTATCTTTCGCCGTATTAATATAGCGCTGTAAAAAAATGACTGCATTACGTGTTACCAGCAGTTTCATTTCTTGAGTGTTAGTAGGTTTGGTCATTTCTGAAATATAATCATCAACTAATTTTAAAATACGACCACGATGACCTTCCCCATAAGCGGTACTGATTTGCTTCAAATCATCAGGGTTTAGGTAATCCACTTCGTGTTTCATTTGAATCTTAGACTCAGGGTGCAGCATTGTCTCATTCAAGGAAAAAAGATCTTCTTCGCTGATTTCAATTGCTTTAGATGAGTTGAGCCGGATAGAATCGCTGCCATGTCGTTTGATAAAATCTACCATTTTTGCAGATGGTTTACTCTTAAACTTAAGTAAAATGTTACCATTACGAAGACGTTCCAAAGTTTTTACAGGATTATCCTGGCGGTAGGTCCACGGATTTTTATAAGGCCTGCCGTCATCCGTGAACAGAGTGGGATTGTGTAACAATTTTTCCAAAACTAGTGATTGCTTAATGTGTTCCATGCGGAAGCTATCATGTTGTTCTGTCCGTACCTTTGGCAAGATGCCAGAAATTTTATCGATACGAGCTTTTATCGCTTCTCTGGTTTCAATAGCATCGTCTTTTAAGTCAGTGACTTGTTTCCTCTTCTCTATAAGAACCTGTTTGTCTTCCTCACTCAACAGAGGATTGTTCAGCATATCTTCCAACCGCTCTATTTCCTCTTGGTGTCTATCAGCAACGGTGGTGGCGTAAGTGTAAATTCGATTCTGTTGGGCTAACAGATGCATCAGGCTATCAAATTTGCTGCTGAGGGAAGAGTCTTCTATGAGGGTACGATTTCTGCCTTGACCATGTCTTGTATGCTTCATAAAAAATTCATCGGGTTGCAGGCTCAGGCGCGAATCCAGTTTCATTTTGTCGGTGGACATTATGACCTGATCAAAAATATAGAGAGAACGATTATCACGCAATGCTTTGTTTTGGTTGTATCCTCCGATACTGTCTGGATCGCTGCATACATAGAAAAGCCCAAAAGAGTCACCAAAATCGTCGATAAACTGATCGCTTTGCAAACCGGATCCAACTGTATTAATGGTTGAATAATGCTGATAAGTTTTTTTTTCTTTTTTTAAGGGTTCAAAGGCTTCAAAGATTTTTCCTTTGGCAAACTCTTTCATGAGTTTGATGTCATCAAAAGGTACAAAAAGGGCAGGTTGGCCATCATGTGTTACGATGGAAGAGCGAGTAGTATCCAGTCCCAGAATGCGAGATACGTTGAGAGCCATAGCTTCTCTCTGCACTTCTTTAATATCACCGTGTTTAGGTAATTTTAATATGCCCTCAGTACTCAGTTTATAATCATGGTGGTTACTCAAATAGTCATCGATAGAGTCAATATCGGTATCTTGTAAACGTTGCAACTGGGTTGTAACGGTTGCAAGACTCACCAGTGAAATTTTTTCAGTCACGCCTCCGGCTGCTTCAGCTAACGTACAATAGGTATTACCACCGCCATTCTCACCAGGTATTGCTATGGCAGTTAATTTGTTGATTTTGAGGAGATCTTTGGCAACGGTTAGGTATTTTTTTAAGTTTGCGGCCTGGTCATAGTTATTTGCTTTTTTAGCTTGTTTTTTCTCATCTTTAAGCTGTTATATTAAGCTTTCTATATCGGTATTACTGGTTGCGTCAAAGTCAGTGTTTTTTGTAATCTCATGAAGTAATGAAACGAGTTTGTCACGGCTTGTTTCGATTAAAGGAGTGATGATATCCCTCTGAGTGTCATTATCAATTGTTGTGATACGATTATAATAATCCGGCTTTGGCAGCTCGTTAATAAATATGCGATCTTCAATGCTTCTTGCCCGGTCTATCATCCTTCTTGGAGCAATGGCTGTAATCACGCTTGGGGCACCTATGGTAATCGTTACTCCGTTCCCAAGGACATCAGATAATCTTTCCCATTTTGCTTCATCTGTTTCAACATTTGGAAAGTCGAAAAGTTGATGATGAGTTTGCTCCAAAGTATCCAAAGCATTTCCCAACTCCTTATAAAAAGGTACATTTTCTATTTCTTCATATGGTACACTTATTTGTTCAAGATAACGTTTTATAATTCTTTTTTTTAATTCGGTATCCATAAAAATCCTCCAAAATAAATTGGGAGATATACTAATATTATAGATAAGTATTAGAGTGATTGAGTAATCGTCATGAAAGCTAAAGAAGATCATTTTAAAGAAGTTAATGCCTTGTTAGAGGCGGCACAATTTTCGAATGCCAGTGAAAAAATGAAATCTTGGCCTAAAGTATGGCTTAATCAGTTCCTGCAGACGTACCCCGAAAATTATGAACTTCTAAAACATGAAGATTTCGATGTATTTTGGGCAGGTAGACGAACCAATTTAGATTCCAGATTTTCTTTTGTTAAGCAAAAAAATCTTTCGGATATGGATGTGGTTTTAGGGTATGTTTTTTATCTTATGGCCAACAGAGCAAAAGCTAATGACGATGAGAAGCAATATATTGAATATCTAGGAATGGCTCTCAAGCATCATTCCATTCATGCTGCACAAACTTTTTTGCATAACCTGATGGTGAAAAAAAGCAGCGATAAGACCAAAGAAATGGAGATGATGGCTGCTGTTTTATATAATTGGAAAAACCTGGCTGCGCGATATGGTACTCCGGGATATTTGCTATTAGCTAATGGTTATCTGCATTTGTTGCAGTGGGGCAGCGAACAAAAGAAATCTGATCTTTATGATAATGCCAGCTTTTGCCTTTGGCAGAATCTTATTTTGGCGGAGTTGTATGAAGCTGAATCGGAAGCATCCCTTCAGAACGCTTATTTTGGGAAAGGACTGGCCTTGTCAAATTCTTTTAATCTTCATACTATCCAAGACATGAAAGAAAAAATCGCTCCGTTGATAGTCGATAACACAACAAGAGCGCGAGCGGAAAGCAAGGCTCGTCACTTGTTTGAAACCAGTGACAACTATAAAGTTGGACTTTGGTTGGAGTCAAGACAGAGAGCGAGACGAAGCGAGGTAGAAAGTTTTCATAGTCCCAAAATGTCATTATAGTCACGTAACTTTTTTGCACCATCAGAAATATTTCTTTTTCTAGTCCGCAATCGATAAAATAAAGAGTAAGGGACAGTTTCACGAATGTCACGGTTAAGACCGCAACTGCTGATTTATAGCCAAGCAAGCGTTAAATCTGTACTCAAATAAGCTATTCACGATACAAATAAGGATCACCATATTGATGATGTGATTTAAAAAAATATTGCTTGACAATTGTTTTCGTTTTCGGTGTACTACGCTGTTTGATGGCTTGGCTTTTCTTGCGCTGTTATCCTAAGCGTACAGGATATTTTGATGGGATGTAAAACATACGCGTTATTTCTGGAAAAAGCATTCAGAACACATCGTGTAGCACGCTGCTTTTGTGGAAAAATTCAAAAAAATTAGACTAATCAATGAATTGTTGTTATACTGTACGAGATTTGCGCGCAAAATAATAAGATCGATAAGAGTGAGCACTGAATGATAAAACAAAGAACTCCTAAGAAGGTGATCCAAGCCACCGGCGTGGGCTTGCATACTGGCGAAAAAGTGCTTCTCACCTTACGCCCAGCCCCGATTAACACTGGTATTGTTTTCAGGCGTGTTGATCTTTCCCCGGTTGTTGAAATTCCTGCAACTTACGATAATGTCAGCGATACCATGCTTTGCACTTCCTTACTTCATAATGGGGCTAAGGTTGCAACTGTGGAACATTTATTGTCTGCTTTTGCTGGCTTGGGTATCGACAATGCTTATGTGGATATCAATGCTCCGGAACTACCTATCATGGATGGTAGCTCAGCTCCTTTCGTGTTTTTAATTCAGTCTGCCGGCATTCGTGAGCAAAGTGCAGCGAAGCGCTTTATCCGTATTATTAAACCACTACGCGTAGAAGATGACGATAAATACGTCCAATTTCTTCCCTATAATGGATATAAAGTATCCTTTACCATTGGTTTTGAGCATCCTGTTTTTAATGATAAGCCTCAATCGGTAACTTTCGATTTTTCCGGCTCTTCCTATGTGAAAGAAGTATGTCGCGCCAGAACCTTTGGCTTTCTGTCCGATTACGAGAAGCTGCGTGAACGTGACCTGGCCAAAGGGGGCAGTCTTGATAATACCATTGTGGTCGATGACTATCGCGTTCTCAATGAAGACGGTTTGCGCTTTGATGGAGAGTTTGTGGCTCACAAGGTGCTGGATGCTGTTGGCGACCTTTATCTTCTGGGTTCAAGCTTAATAGGTGCTTTTGAAGGTTATAAATCCGGGCATGCTCTTAATAATAAATTGTTAAGAACCTTAATGGCCAGAGAGGATGCTTGGGAATACACCTATTTTGATGCTGAAAATTATATACCAGAGCTGCAATCGTCCCTGCAGCCGGTTGAAGCATAGGCATTGGTTGAACTTTTTTAATTAAAGATTCAGCTCCCTGAGTTACAGAATCAGGGTATTTTTCAGTATGCAAGCTCTATAAGATGTAAGAGAACAAGCTTCTGCCTTGAACGACCCTATTTGCTCCATCTTAAACGAAAATAAGCCTTCAAAATGTTCACATGACTATCTCTGGACTTTGGCCATTTTTCCTGTTTATCCACGCCCCAGCTTTTTTAATGCCTCTTTAAGCGGCTGGTAAGTCATTTGCTCACATGCGTTGAGGATATTTTTACGTGCATTTTCTGATATAGGATTTAAAGAGGGCTTTTTTTTCGGCCGTTCTCTTTCTCCTTGCTCAGTGATCGCAATGTCTATAGAGGAAAGTTGATAAAGGCCTTGTTTTCGCAAATTATCGCGTAATTCTGGAAGAATAAAACGAAGCTGGGAGGCCCAGGCTGCATCAGATGTGATAATTACTAAACAGCCTTTATTGAAACTGCCGACTTGGCAGAAGGGTTGCAGGTTTTCAGGCAGCAAAGGAATGAGTTTATTTTGCAATCCCTCCAATTGGAAAGCCTTTTGACAAATACGGACAAGCTGTGAATTCAGACATTGATTAATCGGCCTCATAATGCTTTCGTGCTCCTATCAGAAACGTCCGTACTTAACTTCGTTCATAATGACGGCAATTTGGTCTTTTTTGGACGAAGTATGATTTTATCCTGTATTTCAGTATGTAAAATGCAAATTATAAAATTTTTTTGATACAGTATACGACTATCCTTGCTAATTGAGAACCGGACGTGATTCCCATTGATCCAAAAAATGAAACGAAGGCTTCTCTCCCCTATACTGCACATAGGAGAGGAGGAACTTTAGTCATTTGCATATATCAGAGTCGCCCTTTGAGAACTTTTATCTTTGAATTTAGGAAGGCGTATTCACCTGCCTGGCTATAAATGCGGCTAATTAGCTAATTATATCGCTAAAAATGGCTTTGATTTCGTAAGCAGGACGCGCTATTCGCCTCATTCAAAATCATTTTGATACTTAATTATTCATCTTGCTTCAATGAATGAAAATGAGAATGGTCCTGGGCTCTTTGCACTTGTCTTTTACCGGCTCTAACTCAGGTAAGTATTTCTTTGATGATCCATATCCTTTGTACCTTAGAGTCCTTTTTAGCTGATTGTATCCATAGCAACATTGGTTTTCCAGGAGTTAATGCAGGTAAATCACTTGATTTTAAAGCTACAGTAAATGGATATTTCTTCCGTAAACGCTGTAAAACCGTCCAGACTTTACTGGCATTTTTTTGATAGTCTTCAAGTACTAATTCCTTATTTCTAAAGCGTATGGCGACAACTTCCCCTTTTAAAGCTTTTTTAACCATCGTTTCAAGTCTTCGCCATTGGGCCTGTTTTTTTCTCGACAATGCCGCTTGTGTTGTATTGTTTTGAAAACGCATTCTTCCATGCGGTAAAACGACTTTGGCCCAGCGATGTGTAGCTGGCTTTTGCTGTAACAGGTAATTGCATAAGGCATCGACCAAATAACGATAGCGTCCGGATATGGAAAGACTGGTGCCAGGAAGGTTATTAATGTAAATAGCAAAGGCAAGTGTATGACCGTTGGCTGTGTACAGATAGCCTGACAGGCTGATGACACCTCTCATGGTTCCAGTTTTTGCTCTCAGTAAATCCTGTTGTGAAGACTTATTAAATCGGCGTTGGAGCGTTCCATCTCGACCTGAAACCGGTAAGGCGGCGATAAACTCATAAGAAAAATGAAATCGCTCATGTAAAAATCGTAATAGTCTCACGGTTTGACGAGGTGTTAACAAATCGTAACGCGATAAACCCGAACCATCCGTTAATACGGCTGTTTTTAAATCGATACCTGTTTGTTTCTGTAGAAATTCTTTGATGAGTAATTTAGCTTCTCCCCAATTGGCTACAGAGCCTTTCAGTTTGAATGCTGTGTGGAGAAAAAGACTTTCGGCATACAGGTTATCAGAAGGCTTAAGCGTATCGTTCAAAAGTTGAGACAGGGATGATGAAGAACTGCTGGCCAGTAACAGGGTGTCTTTAGGGGCTTTACCCATTAGGATTTTGCCTTTTAAATGAATACGCTGGTCAGCCAGTTCTTTTTGAATAAAACCCTGCATATAGCTAAGGGGGTTGCGGATGGCCATTCGTTGTTGAATGGCCCACTGTCCAACTCCAATACAACCTCGAACGCTGAGATGGTTGTTTTTGTCCGTGGAAAAATCTACACCACAACCTTTCAGATTGGCTTTAGTACGAACTTTGTTTTCGATGATGATGGTCCCGCTGGGATCGGTGACTTCAATAAGTGCAGGTTTCCCAGCTTTTTCAGCTGGATTTACGGTCACGGTCAGACGATTGTTGTTCATTATGACAGGCGACAGCGGAGCTCCGTAACTGTATACCAAATCCTCAATCATCCATCCTGGAGCATAAGGATTAACGTGATTGTAGGCACTGTCGATAACAAAATCACCTTGAATGCTTTTGATGTTCCATTTTTTTAAGCTACTTAATAATGATTTCAGATGTTCATGAGTAAAGGAAGGATCGCCTGGCAAATACAAATAAACATTACCTTTCAGTGTGCCGTTTCGCAGACCGGTTCCATTGGTACTTAATTGATTATTAAAACGATAGTCAGGTCCTAAAAGCATTAATGCTGCGGCATCGGAAAATATTTTCATGTTGCTGGCTGGCGTAAATGCACGATCCGGATTACGAGCGTACAAGGATTCGCCAGTGGTTAAATCAATGACCTCGATACCTATATTAATGCCCGGATCCACTTCATTGATTAATTTATCCATGCCCGTTTGAATGTTGGCTACAGACACAGTTGACCACAGAAAACATGCAATAACCGATAAGCTCCTTTTCATCGATCGGGTTCCTTTATAGAGTGGAGTGGATAATGGAGTTAATGATCACTCATGAGTGATGATTAATCATAGCTTAAGCCAAATCGATCCAAAAGTCCTGCAAGCGTATCATTATCAAAAAATTTTACCTTCAACCATCCGCCCTTCTCACCATCCTCCGCTATTTGTACGGGTGTGCCAAGCTGTTCGGATAGTATGGATTGCAAACGCTCAACATCACGGTCATTTTTTGGATTTTTCACAGAAGTGGATAAATCCGTTTTACAGGACTTGACTTTTTGCTCCAGATAACGGACGGACCACTCTTCACGAATGGTCTGTTCTGCCAGCGTTTTCTGAAGTGGTTCAGGTAAACCCACCAAGGCTCTTGCATGACCGAGTGTCAAATTTCCTTCCGACAACCATTTTTTTACCAAAGTGCTCAAACTTAACAGACGAAGAATGTTAGCGATATGACTTCGTGATTTACCTACCCATAGGGCAATTTCATTTTGATGAAAATGAAATTCAGTGATTAAGCGTTGATAACCTTGAGCTTCTTCAATCAGGTTTAAATCCTGTCGTTGTATATTTTCAATTAAGGTGACCGCGCAGGCTTGTTGATCTGTATATTCGCCAACCAGGCAAGGAATCAGCTTAAGCCCTGCTTTTTGAGCAGCACGCCAACGCCTTTCACCAGCAATGATTTCATAACATCCAAGAGCGATTTCTCTGACAATTAAAGGCTCAATAAGCCCCTGGCTGATAATGGATTCAGCCAGTTCCTGCAAGCTGAGCTCATTAAAATCCTGTCGAGGTTGATATTGTCCCGGTTGCAGGGATTCAATCGGCAGATGTTTCAGTTCTCTAGGCATAAGACGGTAATAAAAAGTCTTGAGTGACATGGCTTCGCCGGTTTTAGCAGAATGCCGACCGATTCTATTTTTTCATAAGAGGGAAAAAAAGCAATAGGCTGGAGAAATTTTTTCCCCACATGAATTTTATTCATTTTGCAGTCTAAGCGTTCTCATCTGTTTTTAACTTGTTACGCAGTGTCGTTTTTTGCATTTTCTCAGTGATATTTGCTGTTCAAATGCTCATTTATGCCAGTAGCTTCGAATATCAAAACTTTCACCAAAATCAGCTAAAAAATACTGTGTAACATGAGTTTTAATAACGGTAAATTGCAGCTGCTCCGCTGTCGGTTGGCATTTTATCTCCTGGTACGACAATCACTTCTCCTTTATGCTTCAATACCTGTTGTCCCAAATCATCTAATACATCATCGATCTCAGGATTAAGTAATTCATCTTTTTCCACCCTACCTGTTTTCTCATCGATTTTTCCTGGAATTTGTTGATCGGCATCGATCAATAAAGTAACTACTTTTCCGGCTATGGCGGCTTTGCCAATATCAGCCAATTGGTCAGAACCCAGTTTTTTTGATTGTGCTTCGGAAAATTCTTCAATCAGCTTTTTCAGCCGTTTAAGATAATGAGGTTCCACAAGTTTCCATGTTTCTAATCTGAGTTCTTCCAGAGACAGGCTTGAAGGGTCAATTTTCAATCCTTCACTCATTAAATAGGGATTATGACTGACCTGGTGAAAAAGATGATGATGCTCAGGAAGAGCGGCAAGAATCAAGGGTAATTTTGTCTGTTGGGAGTGATGTTTGAAAATGGCCTGATCTACTATTCTGAAAAAACGTTCAGCATCCAAATCCACTTCATCTTTTCTGCCACCATGACCATGATGCATGGCTGGTCCTTTTGTGCCCATGCCATAAGTAGCCACCGTCAAGCGTGGCGAAGTCACTTCGTTGCCTAAGGCTTTGGCTAAGGTATTGGGCACCTCGCTGGATAATTCAACTTCATGCAGGTTGTCACGATTGCCTTCAAAGAGCTTCACCTCATCCCGATTTATGGCGAGCACTTGATAGCGGTCAGCTGATTGCATGATTCGTATCAGCGGTTTGACATGAAAACTATCAGCTACTATGGCCAATTCCGGCACAGATCGCGGCAGTTTATATATTTTAAAAAAGTCTGAATTGGCCATAATCGCCAAGCCATCGTGGTTGTGACTCCAGAAGTGATAATCCTCGAAAAGATCATGGAATTTATCAAGAAGTGATTGCATTTTTCTTTCAGGATATTTTTCTTGCAGGGATTTTTCTATGTTTTTCGTCAGGTTTTTAAAGCGGATAGCATCTTGTTCATTATCCGGGTGCGAGCGATGTGTCGGCTGATAAAGTGAGATGCATGGGCTTCCCTGAATTTGTATCAATTTTTGGTAATCGCTAACGAATGAATCCATTATCAACTCCTTTTAAAATGAAAATACGCTTTTATTGTTATTAGTATAGAACAGTTGCCCATTTTTAATGGGCAGAATATCCTTAAGCGTCCAAGCCGCGCTTTTTTAATAATCACGCTCCATTTAAACGTGAAATGTTCTCAAGGTAGCCAGCTCTTAACCAACGTGGTGGTTTTAAGAAATGATCTCTCCACCGTTGGGATGGAAAATTTGTCCTGTTATAAAATGACTGTCTTTGCTTGCCAGAAAAATATAAGTTGGCGCAATATCTGCCGGTTGTGCTGGTCGTTTCATCGGAGAATTTGAGCCAAATTCCGCTACTTCTTCTGCTGTAAAACTGGCAGGTATCAATGGTGTCCATACCGGACCTGGGGCAACTCCATTGACGCGAATTTCTCGTTCAATGAGTAACTTTGCCAGTGAGCGTGTTAATGACACCACAGCCCCCTTGGTAGCTGAATAATCTACCAGATGTGGGCTACCGCGAAAGGCGGTAATTGAGGTGGTGTTAATAATACTATCCCCGATATTCAGATGTGGCAGAATCTCCTGAATCATATAAAAATAAGAAAAAACATTGGTAGAAAAAACTTTATTCAGCGTTTCCTGAGAGATATCTTCTATCTTTTGAGTTGGAAATTGCACAGCAATATTATTGATTAAAACGTTTACCCTACCGAATTTTTCCAGACATTGGTTGATGGTTTTTGTACATTGTTTACGTTCGGACAGATCGGATTGAATGGCAATGGCTTTCCCTTTCATTTCCTTAATTTCATGAAGCGTTGTTTCTGCGTCTTCCGTTTCATTTAAGTAGGTAAAGGCAACTTTGGCACCTTCGGCTATGCAGTGATAGGCTATTGCTCTTCCGATACCACTGTCTCCACCGGTAATAACAACTACTTTATTTTTTAATTTATTAGCAGCTCGATAATCCTCATGCATGGAAATCGGCTTTGGCTGCATTTCCTTTTGTAAACCAGGCTGTTGTTTTTGTGTTTGTTCTGGAAGAATATTATTTTTATTTTCTTCTACAACATCACAGATGTTTTTGATGTCTTTGCTTTCGGGATGTTCTCTCGGTTTTTGGGTTTTAGACATGATTAACTCCATTTAATTCCTGTGTTTAAGGTATAGCAAATGTTATTTGTTTCTGCCTTCTTTTGAAAAAAGAAACTCGTTACAGTCTCGACTTTGTGAATTTTTTTCGCTTACAAATCACCGCGATGTTATATTTATCAAAATCCAGTATTTTCCAAGATTTAATATAAAGGATTGGCCTTTCTGTCTATGGTCCCGTGGTCAAACCACGGGGATTCGTAAATTTTTCACAAAGTCGGGTACAAGGTGATATCAATAAAATTGAGCCATAATAGGGCTTGCTATGTACCTTATTCAAAACCATTTTGCCATTCATTTTTTCGCTTTAATAAATGAAGTGGGGAGAAGCCCTGGTTTGTTATATACTTTTGAATGACTGTGATAACAATAGAATGGATTGTTTTTTCAGGAAAGAATCTTCGCTTGAGAATTTTCAGTTTTTAAAACTCCGAACTGGTTTTATAAATATCCAGATAAAAAGGTTTCCAGGTCATAAGGATGATTCAACTAAAATGCATATGAACATAAAAGATGTGTCGCAAAAAGAACTAAATCAGCTGATTTCAGAAGCTAAAATACCTACCATTGTCAGTGCCCTGGATCATGCCTCGGCAGAGCATCAATGTAAAATATTTAATTTATTGTCTGCGAGCAAAGCAGAAAAAGTATTCATTTATCTTGAACCCGTTAGCCAGGCACATATTATTCAGAAACTTGAGAAGCGAAAGGCTCTCGCCATCCTGGAAAAAATGGAGCCCGATGACAGGGCACGGCTTTTTAAGGAATTGCCTGATAAAATCGCAGATCGTTTTCTCAAGCGTTTAAGTTTTAAAGAACGTCATGCCACGGCATTGTTGCTTGAATACCCGGAAGAGACAGCCGGGCGCATTATGAGTCCTTTTTTTATTTCTTTACGCTCATCAATGTCCGTTGAACAGGCATTGGAAAAAATTCGCCAGGAGGGCGAAGATGCTGAGACCATTTATGTGCTGCCGGTGGTGGATGACAATAGTTTGTTAAAAGGCATTGTAGAGCTTGACAGGCTGGTGATGTCAAATCCCGATGAGCATATTGCGGATCTTATGTCTAAGGAGGTAAAAAGTTTTTCGGCCTATGAAGATCAGGAGAAGGTGGCTCGTTTTATTCAGTCTACAGACAAGCTCGCCGTTCCAATTGTTGATGAAGAAATGCATTTGATGGGCATTGTTACCATCGATGATGCCATGGATATCATGCAACAGGAAGAAACAGAAGACATTATTCTTGGTGGTGCTTCGGAACCTTTGCGTAAACCCTATCTTTCAGTGTCTATTTTTCGCTTAATGCGGGTAAGAGTGATTTGGCTTTTATTTTTGGCATTGGCGGGTACCTTAACCGTTAATGTTTTAAATGCTTTTGAGGCCACTTTAAATGAGGGGATTGTGCTTGCCTTATTTATTCCGCTTTTAATAGGTATTGGCGGTAATACCGGCTCTCAGTCTGCCACCATTATTGTACGCGCTCTGGCTATGGATCACGTGCGTATTGGTGATTTTATAAAAGTTGTTGCACGAGAAACGGCGGTTGGTATTTTATTAGGTATGATTCTCGGTGCGGTGGGGTATGTTTTTATTTGGGCTGTTTTTCAACAAAATATTGCCTTAGTGGTTTCCTTGAGTGTGATCGCCATATGTACGGTTGCGGCACTGACGGGCTCTATCATGCCGATATTGGCGCGTATTATGCACCTTGATCCGGCTGTGGTCAGTACGCCTTTTGTCTCCACAGTGATAGATGCAACTGGCTTGCTCATTTATTTCATGATAGCCAGAATGATTTTGCATCTTTAAAGGCACTAGACAATGATTTTCTCCCAGGAACCATAGGAAGAAACAATTTTTCCGCGAGGAAGGGTTAACAGGAACAAAAGTACACCGCAAATAAGGCTGGCGATGGTAGCCAGAGCATCGGCTCCATAAGCAAAGGGCGTAATTAAAAGAGCTATGGCAAAAATTAAATTGATAAAGCGCACTATCCTTACTGACTCGGCAAGCGCTGTGACCGTCACCGTGATGATTAATGAGCCTATTAGATGATCAGCATTAGCCATACTGCCTGTAGCATCAAGCGTTATTCGGGTGAACATTAACCAAACGCCAATCAGCAGGCATAACATAAGGTTCCAGGGAAAGGTGACACCTCCACTTAACATATCTTTAATGATAGCACCTGCAGAACGTTCGAGATCATGGGCATGAGGCTCTTCTTTTTGCGGTTTTTCTTCATCACTGTCACCAACGAAGAATATTTTCCAGAACGGTCGGCCTGCTTTCCATCGTCTCCAAAGGAAAATGCTTGTGGCAATGATTTCATCGAATGAATAAGGAATCTGTAAGACCATGGCAACGGCTCCAATTAGGCAAAGTGTACACCAGGTGTTTAGTAAAATGGGTTGAATAATGATAAAAGTGATAGAGACTGCTCCTAAAGGAACAATCATGAACCCAAAGAGCAAAACGAGCCAAGGCATGGTTCGCCAACGATTGCTTCCTCCAATGATGCCCGTTAAGATTTCCAGTAAATAAACGACAGCTCCCAATCCGGCATCGGGTACTGGCCAGGCTTCAGATACATAAGAGGTGATGATTTCTTCTGTTCCATTTTTAGGGTCAGTTGTGCTGCCTTGAAAGAAAGGATCCCAGGCATTGTCAATATGCCCTAATTGATAGGCAGCTAAATATCGGGAAATAAACAGCCCAATAAATGCAAGAATAATGATGGGCAGACGTTGTGGCCAGGTGGATGGTGAAAAATCCCAACCGGGTGGAATGACAGGACCAGTCATTGCTGCATTGGGAGCAACGCCAATATCAGGACGGACTAATATTGAAAAACCAATGATCATTGAACCGACCAGGGTATCATTAAGATAGGCTGCGGCAGTTGGAACCCAGAATACCAGTGGGGCAAAAATAACCCATAAACCAATGGTAGTGCATACCAATCTGGCTATTGCCATACGCCATGACAGGCACAGAAAAGAAAAAATGACTAAAAGACATCCACTGACAATGTCACTGATACTGTTGTAATAAGATTCATACCCTAAAGTCATGGGTGAGGTAATAAGCCAGAAGCCAAGTGAGAGATTTAGAAAATGCGCCCAAAGGTTTTGTTGATGTTGCTTTTTCAGTTGTTTTTCATAACTTGCGCGTATTTTTTCAGCGTTTTTGTCTTTTATTCCCTGCATCCAGTGTGGCAGGGTCAAACCGTTTTTTTCATACCATTGCTCTGGATCCTTTTTCAAGAATTGAATTATTTTAGACAAGGTATCCTCGATACGGTTTTTCGGTTCCCAATCAAGCTGTTTTTTAGCTTTACTGATATCCAGTGAGTAGTGGTCCGAAGCCATGTCAATCATAAAGGGTCGGATAAAAGGTTTTTCTCCCTGGTCAAAATCATCAGGAACAATCGGTTCTGATTTTTCTTCAATCCAGGCACCTGCTTTGGCGATGGAGGACGGAACAGTTATGATTTCTGCTTTTTCCTGATGAATGAGTTGAGTGATTTGTTCCTGAAGATTCTGATAGCTTACCGCTTGACTTTCACCGGCAAGAATGATGTCTTCTTCAGGCAGTTCCTGGCGTTTATCTACAGCTTTTTTAAATAAGTCAACCAGGTCGTCCTGATGAATGAAAGATTGTCCGGCTCTGAGATCGCCTGCGTATAAATGACTTTTTACACGACGCTCATAAATTCGGGCGATTTGATGAGAAAGTGTAGGGACACAGCTGGATTCATCGTAAAGGCCGGCAAGCCTTAAAATAAGATAAGGGATGTCTCCATGATGTTTTTTGATGATCTTTTCTGTTTTTAATTTGGATTGCGGATAAATCCATTTTGGATTTAAAGACGAGTCTTCATTGATCATCTCGCCTGGTTGACAGGGTTGATGAACCAGCATTGTACTGGTATAAATAAATTGCTCTACTTCAAAATTCTGTAGTTTCTGTAAAAGATTTTTCGTGCCTTCAACGTTGACGGCTTCATAAAGAGGAGATTCCTCACCGCTAAAATCAAAATAAGCAGCAAGGTGAATCACGGTGGCAATTTTATTGCCGTATCTTTCTTTAAATCGCTTTAATGCCAATTCGATAGAGGCGGTAGAGGTGATATCAAAGGTAAAATCACATTTAGTACCTTCCATATCAAATCCAACAACATCATAATCGTTTTTTAATGCTTGAGTGATTGCCGAGCCGATATTTCCTGAGCTACCGGTAATAAGGACTACAGGTTTTTTCACATTAGACATGTTAATAAATCCTTTTATATGATTCGATTTAAGCCTGGGCACGTAAGAAAATGATCATTAACTTGTGAGTCACCAGGTCGTGTCCTCATACAGCAGTATATCCTCTCATCAATAGATTAAATCATTTTATTAAATATTTCGAAAGTTGATTTATTTAATTCATGATCCTGTATGACGTCTAGAGCACCGAATGTAAATATTAACTCCATCTCTACGTTCTGCGGCTTGGCCGCAGAGTCCGGTGAGGCTAACAGATTTCTGGAGCCTAAAGACGAGCCGATGGACGTAGGAATTGTATATAAATCAATATAATTACTCTATTATAGGTCAAATATTGGCTGTACAGTTATTGTTGATGTAATTTAAAAAAATCAATGGTAGATTGATTATAGTTGTCCGAATAGATAGATGCCTTTTGGTTTTTTGCATTACAAATATAAATAATATTGGCCACCTTGCTGCCCCAGTTTAAGGGGATAATACTGCAGTAAGGAAATACGCTGGTTAGTGTCTGATGCAAACGCTGGGAATAATCATCTTTAAAAAATGGATTGGCAATGATATTGGCAATAAATAGCCCGGAAGGTGTTAAGTGCTCAGCTATTTTTTGAAAATATTCAATGGTCAAAAGGCTCGGTGGGATACTGATTTGATGACTATAGACATCGGAAATGATGAGGTCATAACGCTGATGACTTTGTTGCAGAAACTGTCTGGCATCCTGGCCGATAAACTTCCCCTTTATCGGTTTTTCCAGAAAATGTTCTTCCGCCAATTTTTTCAATGCTGGATCAATGTCCACATAAGTAATGTCATTCTGATGTGTCCCTGCGGCAGAGAAAGTAAATCCTCCAGCACCTATGACTAAGATTTTTTTATTTTTAAGATCCATGTGTTTAAAAAGGATATTCCGTAAAAACTCAATGTAGGATAAGGCTTTATTGTTCGGTGTTATTTTTGAGCTTAAGGAATTGTTGATCTGTAAAGTTTTACTGAAGTCAGAATGGGTTTCAATTTTATAATTGGCATAATTATTGGTAAGTTTAAAAAAAACTTTTTCCACATTAACGTTAAGTTGAAAAATCAGGATCAGTGCAAAACTCAGCCCAAGCACGGTAAAAATGGAGAACCGGCTGTATGGCATCAGATAAAGAACAAGGAGAAAAAGGAGTAGACAGTTGATAAACACTGTCCAGGCAACGCCGAGGTAATGAAAAAGAATTAAAGAAGTCAGGATGGCCCCTAAAAATGAGCCTATCGTACTTACAAACAAGGCTCTGCCACTGATATGACTGACACGCAACTCTTCACTGAACAAGTTCGTTGTTAGGGGGATGGTTTGTCCCAGCCAGTATACTGTTGGTGCTATGATAATAAGCAAATAAAGGGTCAGATTGATTAAGTAAGGAGTAGAAAATTTGACATTGGCAAGCAGATAGTACCAGGCTACGAAACTGTAGCTGAGCCCAAATCCCACCCATACAAGGCTGAAGCTGAAATTGCGGCTGATTTTTTTGAAAAAATGATCATGATGGGTTCCTCCTCTCCAATAACCTATAGCCAGAAATAACAGAAAAATACCAATGACCATACTGGTGATAATGATATTGCTGCCATAGAAAGGCATCAGTTGCCGGATGGCAAGAATCTCAACAGAAATGGTTACAAAACCTTCAATAAGTAAAATAAAAAAAAGAGCTCTTAGCATAATTTAATTCAGCCTAATTCTTGCAACCAGCATTATTTTTTTGCTGCTTTCCAGGGGGGCTCCTGCTTGTCAAATTTAACATGTACATCCCGTTGAGGAAAGGCAATAGTGATGTTATGTTCTCTGAAGGCTTTTTCTATCGCGAAATGCAAATCACTGGCTACAATATATTTCTGATTAACATCCTTGATTAAGCACCAGGCTTCAAATATTAGGGCACTTTCACCAAAGGAGCAAAACAATACCATGGGTTTCTTACCCGGGCTTTTTATGACATCAGGGTGTGCTAAGGCCGCACTCATCATCAAATCCCGCACTTGCTCTGTATCACTGCCATAGGCAACACCTACGCTGACCTTAACTCTCCAGGAGGTATCGCTGAACATGTAATTGGTGACTTGATGGGTGATGAGGTCAGAATTGGGGATAATAATGTCCTCCTGAGTAGGAGTGAGAATTTGTGTTGATCTTACCCGTACTTTTTTAACGAATCCTTCGACGTTATCAATGCGGATACGATCACCAGCCTTAATGGGTTTTTCAATGAGCAAGATTAATCCCGAAAAGAAATTGTTGACGATCGATTGCAGACCAAGCCCGATTCCCACTGAAAGCGCACCGGCAATGATGGCTAAATTAGTGAAACTGAAACCGGCAACTAATAAAGCGATAATGAGTGAAATAATGAACCCGGCATATAACATAATCGATGCCAATGCAACCTGGGTTTCTTCTTCATGGTCAAACTGCCGACTCCGGCTGATTTTCGTGGCTATGTGCCGTGAGAACAAAATGAACAGACAAAAAATAAACAGACCTGTTGCCCATTGCAGGGGAAGCACGATAAAACCTGCAATGTGAAAGCCATTGATCAAATAATTAAGGAAATAATCGATATAATAACGAACTTCGTCAATCATGCGAGCAAATAAATACAACAGGCCAATAATGACAATCGCCTGTCCTAGTATTTTTAATATCAGTAATTCAAAAAAAGGCAATTCGCTGGCATAGCCAAAGTTCTTTTTCAACTTCCAGCGAAAAGAAGGGTTATAATTGATCATTCTGTAAAATTTATTAATGCCAAGAAAGAAAAGTCCCGCAAGAGCTGCTGTCATGAGTAAGACAAAAATAAAATGAGCTGCGTTAATGGCCAGGATAGAATAACCGACAAAGGCCAACATCAAGAGTGCAAAAGCAATGAAAATGATCAGCTGATATACCAGATTTTGATGTTTTAAACGGGTAAACAATGGGGCATGAGTCCGGTAGAAGCTGAAAGTGAAATACAACATGGCAGATAAAGATATCACCAGCATTAAGTTTTCATATAACTGCAAAATATTATTGGTAGCCTGATAAAGCTGGAGCAGATTGAGTCCGATTTTGCGAAAAAAATAAAGACTGAGAATGGTATTTCCAATTCGTCTCAGAAAGCGCAAATCTACGCCATACCATTGCAGCAAAGCCGGTATACGGCGTAATAAAAACAAAAAATTGAAAAAAGACAAGGCAAGAATGTAGAGGGTAAACTCTAAAACAATGGATTGGAACAGAGCATTATCCGTAGAATCGATAAATGGATTTGGAAGCAACAAAAAAATTAATAGAAAGAGCAGCGTTGTAAAAATGAATACAGTGTACCAAGCCAGAATAGACTTTTTTTTCCGCCATTTTTTATGCATGAGCCGCCGTATACGCCAACTGATGATTCCAGCAAGCAGCAATAAGGGTAAAAAATAAATGATTAATTTTCCCGCGTCTTGAATATTATTTTTTTCCAGCTCCGGAAGCGTCACTGTCTGCCAGTCGGAAGAAAATTGCTGCAGACGCTGTATAATATTTTTACCTCGGGTAAAAGTGATTTCTTGTTTTAAAGACAGTCTTTTTTTATGATAATCTTCCAAAACTTCTTCGGCACGGATTTTAAATAACCGGCATTCAGCTAATTGTTTTGTCAGGTCTTTTTTCTGGTTTTCGAGGTAGTTTGCATCCACACTCTTGGATGCTTTTTCCTGCTCGCCAAAATACTGTTTAATTTGTGAGTCGATATCGTTAATTTTGTGATGAGCGTTTTGGATACATTGATCAGCCTCGCTAATGAGGGCATCAAGTTGAGAAATGGATTTGTTCAATATTTTCAGGTTTATATCATTTGAGGCCAATTTAAATTCGATCTGATGAAATTGCCGGTTGGCTTTTTGGATATCAAAAGTCACTGCACCGGCCGTTTTTTCAGGAACTGCCGAGCTGTAGCAAGGGTATAAAAAACAAAAGCATAAAATCAGCAATAACAGATACCGTTGTCTCATCATGAAACAAAGTCCTTTTTTGTTTTTAAGACACTATAACAGGTTAATAACTACCTTGTGAAACAAGAATTCTGACAGGTTATTTTAAAACTGCTAAATTAGAGCTAAACTTGGGAGAGGCAGGATTGAGAAATCGTGCTGACTTGGTTTAAGATTCGAAACTTATCAGCAAACTTGTTGAACGTATGAAGGAGCGATCATGAGACGAGCACTGCAAATGGCAATACTGGCAACAGGTATTGTATGTTCATCTGCCGTTATTGCCCAAGATGCCATGGAAAAAAACTTTGAACAATTGCAAAGTCAGATACAGCAGGTAAAAAAAGATACACAAACTCAGCTTGACCAGCTTAAAAGCTCACTTGAAGGTCAGATACAACAGCTTGAAAAGCAATTGGAACAATTTGGCACGGTCAATAAACAACTAATAGAAACATTGAAAACTGATCTGGAAACGCAAATCAAGCAGGTTCAACAGGCCAGTGAAAAAGAAATTTCTGAATTAAAGGCACAGTTTGATAAGGCTATGTCACAGAAAAAGACAGCGAACTAAGGGCAGTTGGTTTTTATACCATTTTGGCCGGATCCATCCGTATTCAGTGTATTCACTGTATGCCATGCTGTGCTCAAAAATCAAAAGACTTCGACGTAAGCCAGAAATACTAACAGAGCTTTGTGTTTAGTTCGCATGCTCTCACAAATTATTGTTCAAAATAAAGCCAAGAAAGTTTCCTCGCATTTAAGTTTTTCTTAAGTTTTTTTGTATAAAATTAGCCTGATATTTTAATAAAGAAAACAGAATGTTAAAAAAACCGCTTGTCTGCATCTGTTATTTTCTTATGAGGTTCAGTTTAAAATCAGAAAGAATATGCCGATTGACCAACCTCGAAAACCGTATTTATGGATAGCCAGTCTCTATTTTTTTCAATCCATGCCTTTTGTGGTGGTGACCCTCATCGCTGCCTTGATGTATCAGCAGTATGGGATGGATAACGCGCATTCTGTTCTTTTAATCAGTTTACTGGCTTTGCCCTGGACCATTAAACCCCTTGTTGCTCCTTTTCTGGAGACAATATTCACCAAAAAAAAATTAACGGTATTAGCCCAGGTTTTGCTTTCCTTCTTATTCCTTATGCTTGCTTTAACAGTGCAGCATCGTTATTTTTTAAGCTTGAGTATCATTGGATTGGCCTGTATGGCCCTGGTTTCATCCATGCATGATATTGTTTCTGATGGCGTTTATTTACTCAATTTGGATGAGCAACATCAAAAGCGCTATGTGCCGTTGCGCACAGTATTTTATCAAGCTGGTCGCCTGGCATTAAAAGGGGGAGTACTTGTATTGGTAGGGCGCCTGGCTTTTTCTTATGCTCTAAACCCCTGGCAGTTGTTCTTTTTTATTTTATTTTTAATGAGCGCGTTTTTGACATGTTATCATCTGGCGATGATTCCAGAGCGGGAAAATAGCCGCCTTTTTCGAGAAAACCGTTATTTTTCCATTATCAATACCCTCATATCTAATCGTAAACTCTATCCTGCTTTGCTTTTTATTTTTTTGTTCAACGCCTCCGAAGCTCAAATGCAGAAAATGGTTCCGTTGTTTTTGCTTGATAAAAGCGGTCTTAATCTGGGGTTGGTGGGAGTAGGAAGTATTTACGGATTGGCTGGAAATTTTTCCTTGCTGGTTGGTATTTATATTTCCGGTTTTTTAATGAGGTATTTTTCCATTGCACGCTGTTTGAAAATATTGGTGGTAGTGTTGTTGCTGGGTCATGCCTTGTTTTTTATATTAGCAACGGCCAGAGCCGATTTAACTCTCATCATTTTGAGTGTCGTTATAAGCCAGCTGGCGGCGGGTCTTGCCAATGGCGCTTTTATGGGGTATCTACTGTCTGTTGCTAATAAAAGCAATTATCCTATGTCGGCTTATACGCTCTGTACGGCCATTATGGCCCTAGGATATGTGGTTTTTGGTGCCTTGAGCGGTTTTGTACAGGAGTGTTTAGGCTATAAGCATTTCTTTTTCTATATCTTTATGGTCAATTTCTTTCTCGTGGCTTTAACTTTTCGTGTAGTGAGAAAACATGTTTGATTTATTGGAACAGTTTGAGCATCAGTTAGCCTGCGCCAAAAGTACAAAAGATTGTGACGAGGCATTAAGCCATTATCTAGAACTAAAAGGCGTCAAAACCTTTTCCTTTACTTATTATGCTTATCACCCCAACTCTGCCAATCGATTGAAATATGATATGTGTTCTGGCAATTTCAAGATTTGGCATCAGCATTATTTGGAAGAACAATACCATAACATTGATAGTACGTTGACCTTTGTTTATGATAATCATTTGCCGATATATTGGAATTTAAGGCAGCAACTTGCACAGGCAAGCAATGCAGCGGAACGTCAGATGCGGGAAGATTCAATTGCCTTTGGCGCCGATTCCGGTCTCTCCATCCCCATTCATGGACCTCATAATAATTTCGCTATTCTCTTACTGGTGCAAATGAAAAACGAACAGTGTCATTTTCAGTTGCCCTCTGTCCAGTATGAATTTTTTGTCGCGGCACACCATTACTATCACTACCTGCAATCTCATCTTCTTGAGGAGACAGAATCGCAAAAATTCTTTAATTTAACACAGAGAGAAATTCAGTGCCTGACTTTGATTGCTCGCGATTATTCTGTAAAGCAGATGGCACAACATCTGGAATTAAGTGAAAGAACCGTTAATTTCCATATTCAGAAATTGAATAGAAAACTGGGTACAAAGAACAAGTATCAATCTCTCGCCAAAGCCATTGAGCTTCAATTACTGACGCTCTGACCCCTGTCAAAAACAACAGTGGCTGATGCATTTCCACTAAACATAAAATGACGTTTTTTCTATGTTTAGTGAGGAAAAGAGTATGATGAAGCCACTGAAAAAAATCGGTCTGGCAGCAATGGCGTCGCTGTTACCCTTAAGCGCAACTCAGGCAGCTTTGACACTTTATACCACAAGCTGGTCCATGTATGGCAAACATCCTTATGAATATGATGGTGCTTATAAAAATGGCCGGCCATACGGTCAGTTAAAATACGTCAATAACCCGGACATGGTTGCTCAATTCAACCAGGCTGATGTTGTTGCCTGGAGTTTCCTGCAAGTCTGGAACAGCAAAGATCCAAGTCAGGCTGAGTATCAAATTCCTTCCTCCTGGGATGGCTTGATGCACTTTGATGATCTATGGGGAGAACTTCCTCTTGAAGGTTCCTGGATATCTCCGTTACCGCCGGAAACGAAGGATTTCTTAACCTTTTGCGGAGCAAATGAAGGGGCCTGTAGTTCCATCCAGATAAACGGTAATACAGGGGTAAAAGAATTATTCCATTATACGGATCAAAAAGGAGTGGGACAATTAAACAGTTTTGGTGCATTTATTCATTCTAATAAATATAAAGCCAAACGTATCATTGCTGTAGGGGGGGCCAATACGGTTGAAAATAAAGGCATCAGCACATCAACTTTTGATGCTATTTTTGCTAATCAGGATAAATTTTTGAATCAGTTTAAGCAGTGGATGAATCATTTTAAAAACCTGAAAGGCATTGATTATGATTTCGAGCCGCCCATTGATTTACAGACCGGTGGACAATTGCCGCCTGATGAAAGAACCGTCAGCGATTACAGGCATTTGTATGCGTTGGTAAAGGCCAGCCGCAACACCTTAGGGAAAGAGGCTTATATTTCAGTGACGATAACGGTTAATAAGGACTATCTGGAAAAAATCAATCAATCCGTTGAAGGGGGCTGGTTTAAGCAGATTGCTCCTTTCGTTGATAGTGTGAATTTAATGACTTATGATCTGCATGGACCATGGAGCAAAAGCAGTGATCCCTACACCTCAATTCACGCCTATTTGAAACAGCCTGAGTCCAGTCGCAAGGATGAATTTGCCATCAATTATGCCACTGACAGCATCACTGAGCAGGTGTTATCCTATGGTGTTCCTAAAGAAAAGCTTCAGGTTGGTATAGCTGCTTATGGTCGAGGTTATTCAGGGGTAGATGCTGGGAATGATGCTAATTATCCGGGTTTTGAGCAGCCCTGGGCTGGTCCCAGTCATTTTTCCGATGATTATTCAAATCAAAACGGCATGTTGCCTTATAAATCCGTCGACAGTCTTATTAACGCACTTCATTATAAAAGCTATTCAGTTACTGTTCCCGACGAGAGTGGATATTCCCTGATAAGCGGCGCTTATTTGTATCATCCCACAGAAAAGCAATTTATCGGCTATCAATCTCCTGAAGTAGTTAAAGCGGTCTGCGAATTCATCAAGCAGAAACAACTGAAGGGTGCTATTATGTGGAGTGCCGATACGGATTTACCGGTATCAAATCCCCACAGTTTAGTCGCAGCTTACCGAAGCGGGTGTCAATGAATTGCCGACGAAAGTCGGCCTTTTATATCTTAAAACTCATGTTACGCGGCACAGTATTTTTTAAAAGATTTGGACGCATTTTGGAATTTTAAAGCGCAGTTAAATAAGCATTTGAAATTCCAAAATGCGTCCAAAGAGGCAAAAAAACGAAGCTGCGTAACATGAGTTAAAAACTAAGTGAATAGCGCTTTTTTGCTAATTCAATGTTTATATTTACCGTTTATAGGTGATTCAATGAGTTTTAAAAATATCATTATAAGCAAATACATGGCGGGTTTTGCAATTTTTTGTCTATCAAACATTGGTTTGGCAGACCGACTGCCCTTTTGTTCTACTCATCAAATTCCACAGCAAAAAATCATTGCCTATTTGGGGGCGGATTCAACATGGTCTTTACAAGCAAGTGATCTTGGCAAGCTCTCTGAGCAACTAAGGCAAGTCACGCTGGTGAATTATTCTTTTGCTCCTTTGGTGAAGAAGAAAGGGGGAAATACGGTTTTAAGTCTCAGTGAACAAGATATTAAAAACATTGCGCTTTTACGTCAGATAAAACCGGATTTACCCATCATGCTTGCCGTTGGCGGTTGGGGAGAGCGGGAAGGTTTTCGTTTTTTTCTAACAGACAGCAGAAAAAGAGCGATTTTTATTCAATCGGTAAAGCAATTACTGCAACAATATCAATTGGATGGAATAGACATTGACTGGGAAAATGAGCTACTGGCAAGCAAGGATGAAATAGCGGCTGTGGCTACACTGTTGAACGAGCTGCACGAGCGTCTAGGAAAAGAAGGATATTGTGTGAGTAATGCTGTGCCCGCAACAAGTGCCTATTGGACAAATTATCCTGATGCAGTGCTTTGGCAGAAGGCCGTAAACTGGACCACGGTTATGGCTTATGACCATTATGGAACGTTTGGACCAAGAACGGAACTTGGTGCTTCCCTTTATGAGAAAGATGAGAAAAAAATCTCCGATTATCCTTATCCCAGCACCTCAGGTCATCAAGCCGTGAGCCATTACACTGAGCAAGGACTGCCGGCTGGGAAAGTCGTATTGGGTGTTCCGTTTTATTGTCACTCTTACTACATCAAGAACAACCGTATTGATCAAAACGCCGAAGCGCCTGGCCTCCACGTGAGAGTACTTGACCCTAATATCAGCAGTCAGGTCAGTTATGATAAAGCCTATCACCAATACGGTGAACAGTTGTTTGCTTATTCTTTTACTCCAAGAGAAGGTCATTTATCATCCTATGGCGTCATTCCTTTGGAAACAACAGATATTAGTCGCTTTATGAGTTGCGACAGTCCACTATCCCTTAGAGATAAGATTGAATATGTTAAAGGAGATAACCCTCTTTCTGGTGAAAAAGGAGTAAATATCCCATTAGGCGGAGTATCATTCTGGAGTCTGCAACAGGATCTGCCTCTGTCTCATTCCAGATCATTATTGCGTGCCATTGTGGAAGGTTTGAAACGATAGCAATGTATTTTGATGTCGGCTTGATATTCAAGCCGACTTTACCGGACTTATTTTGAATAAACTTCTCTCCACCAGTTGCTTTCTGTGTCGGCAACCCAGTCGGCTTGACGTAATTTGGCAACAAATTTTTCTGTTTGTTCAGGAGAAGAATGATCCTTATCCAGTTTGATGCACCAATCCCACTCACCGGAAGTAGACCAGATTTCCTTAACGCCAGGCCATTTGGATACGTTATCCGTATCTGTCCAGTCTTTTTGTGTTTTTAGAAAAATAACGCTGTTCCATGTAGCCATATCAGTATCTCCTTATTATTATAGATAATCGAGCCATTAATTTTCTGGCTGGATATTTAGCATAGAACATTAATGACCGTACCGCTATACATTAAAAAAATTTTTTGTATTCCTTCGTTCGCACCAAATAACCTTCTTTGAAGCGATAAGCGGTTAAAGTAAAACGGCTGTATTCTAATAAAAAGTCCAACCTAACGAGGCTGAGCCAATATAATTTATCCATATCATTACCCATAAGTATGTCCAAAAGCGCGTGTAAATACTTCACGCGCTTTAATATATTCATAAAGGGTTCGTAAACCTTTCCACATCACAATAGGACCGGGCTCACCGTCATGCTTTCGTCCGAGAAAACCTCCTAATTGGGCAATCATTCTCAGAGTATCTTTCAGGGTTGGGGGTTCATTTGGAGGGGGTTTTTCATAGATCATAACATAGGCGGTTTGCCATTCTATGGGCTCAAATAGACATTCACTGCTTAATGATGGGGAAGCACGACCAACCATGGTCATGAACAAAATACGCCAAGCAACAATAAGATACAGAGCGAGGCAAGGGTCAAATCGTTGCTTGTTGCTTAACTGCAATTTTTCAATAGCGCATCCGCTTTTCAATACCTTGAAAAAAATTTCGATCTGCCAGCGACATAAGTACCATTGAATTACTTGTAACGCTGCTTCCAAGTTGGATATAGGTACACTGGTTAAAAGTGTCCACTCGATTGCTTTCTCTCCAGGCGGTGGGTTTGTCTCTGTGGCAATGATTGTTGTTATTTTAACGGGGGTAAAACCTTCTTTTGCTTTATCCCGAGGAGGGAGCAAAGTCACTTCTTTTGCATAAATATCTTGTGCTACTTCTCGTTTTTTTCTATTTCCAAATGAGGACGTAGTAAATGTTATTTTTCCAATACTGGAAGAGGCTTTTACGCTTGTTTTTAATTTATTGCGTTTTTTAGGTTGATTCTCATCCAAAATAGAACGATCGAATGTTGCTCTAATCACCCAATCGGCAGTTCCTTTAGCGAAAGCTGTATTCGCTTCATGATAGATATCATAAATATCACCTTCTCTATCAGCAATATAAACAAATTGAGTATCGGGCATTGCCTTAGCAAGTTTTGTGGCTTTTTTATAACCTCTGACCCACCGGTAACTTTCCTTGTCTTTTATTGCTTTTGAATCACGTTCAGCTCTTCGTTCTTCTGAGCTTCGATGCGTAAATTTTTCCCGTGACCACTGTTCATAGTCAACTACTCCTAAACATTCGCGGTTGGGCGTTACCGCAAGAGTGGGATGAAGAAAAAGACCCCGCACGTTATCTTGTTGAATAGGGCCAATATCTTCACGTTCTTTTTGACCGCTATAGTTAAGCGTTGTTGTGTCTTGAAGCAATAAGATAATCGGATGTTCTTTAATTCGCTTAAGGGTGGCTATGCGATGAGGTTTTATAATTTTTTTTGCGGTAACCGTATTATTCTCAAAAAATCGATAGGCTGCTTTGGTTTCCGACCAACCTTTACAACTTTCAGGTATACTTGATGTTGGTTTATCACTAAACCTTTTTAATAACTCTTTTGCTCGTTTATTTAAACGTTGATCGCCGATATTCACGGAACCATACTCATGGTCGATCCAATCCATGGATAATACTGCCTTTAAAAAGGCAGCATTATCTCAAAAGTAAGGAAAAATTAATATAGCATTACTTATGGGTAACGATATGAATTTATCCTGTTCTGTTCACCGTTTAAACGCTGAAACAAGGGTAAGGAAATACCGGTCTGAAACATTAATCTTTCTGTTGAAAACATCAATGAAGGAGTGATAAAAATGATATTTCCTCCGGAATCTGGATCATAGCTTCCGGCAATCTTATCTTTACCGACATATTCTCCATTTACTTCCAGTAACCCAAACAGGATATACTCCTTTGTTTTGCTCTTGATGTTTCGACCTATACCAAATTGATAATAATACCTTGAACCCAGGTGTCTGTTCTGTTTAGGGGCTATCCATGTCATGCCAGGAGATGCGAACGAATACCAGTTAATATCGGTGCGACTATAAGTGGCACCTATAAAATAGCTGGATGAACCATAACCTGTCTCAGGATTCTTATCATAAGAGCCTGTAGGCAGATTTACTCCCCCCACAACAGTGGCTTCTTCCATATATTTTGATGTTGAATGATTATAAAAAGCATATTCAGCCTGAAAATTTATATCAGAGAGACCTGAAGAATGTGCTGAGCCACTTCTGTAGTTCACCGCCACTGGAAGCGTCAATACAGTCACCAATGAATCATTAAGGGGGTAGAGAAAAATCAGATCAGTTTTAAAAAAATGCTCATTAACCGCTTTTTGATAATCTGGCTCAAAAAAAAATTGCCTTTGATTTTTATCAATATTGTTTTGGCCAAAGGAAACAAATGGGCCGGGTTGCTGAGACACTGGTAATGCAAAATTGCCTATGGGGGGAGGTTCTGATGGGGTTGTTTGAGAACTGGAGGTTTTTCCTGAGATTGACTTTGCCATCAATAAAAAGAAAAATAAACCCAGTGCTAAATACCGCATCAAAAAAGATCTCATGTAGTTATTAACCAATCTTATCATAATAGATGATAGATAATAGATATTTTCAAGTATGTATACGCAAATCTCTGTCAGCATCCTATAAACAAGGGAATAAAAAATTTGCCATAACCTTCAAGCAAAGACTATAGTTATTATCAGGACTTTCGAAAGAGACCAAGGCCGTTGAGGTTGGGGTTTTTTCGTAAGTGTGAACCATAAAAAATACTGTTTACCAGCCAGGGATAAAGGCCATGAATACTCCTGAAAAAAATTTTCTTAAGGCAAGAATGCCGAAAAGAGAGATTTCCCCCTCTGAGGAGTGCGAAGAGTGCATACCTTTGGTGGACATAGAGAAAATACAGAATTTTTTCGACTTCACGGATAAATTTTTTCAGGCCAATCTGGCTAAATTAACGGCTGGAATCAGTCCTGCGGCAGTTCAAATGGATTTTTTTTCCTGGCTTGCTCAGTTAGCTCAATCACCAGGCCATTTATTGGAGCTTGCCAGCTTTCCTGTCATACATTTCAGTGATTGTGTAAATAAACTTGTATGTGAGGAGGAGCTTGGAGAAATCAAGGATGATGTCCGCTTCCATTCCGAGAGCTGGCAATACATGCCCTGGCGCCTGTGGGCAGAAGGATTTTTGCAGGTTGAAAATTGGTGGCATCTTGCCACGACGCATGTTCAGGGAGTGCCAAGTCATGCTGAGCGCAGCGTTTCCTTTTTTGCCCGTCAATTTCTTGATGCTTTATCCCCTTCTAATTTTGTATTGACCAATCCGGATTTGTTTTATGAAACACTTCGCTCTGGGGGCTATAATCTTGTTCGAGGTACGGAGCTTGCCATCGAACATACGCTCAGACGTTTTACGGGCGCACCTCCTCCAGGCGCAGACAAGTTCATTCCCGGCAAACATGTAGCCATTACTCCAGGACGGATTGTATTTAAAAATCATCTTATTGAACTTATTCAATATGAGCCACAGACTAAAACCGTTTATAAGGAGCCGATACTGATTATTCCTGCCTGGATTATGAAATATTATATTCTTGACTTGTCACCGGACAATTCTTTAGTGAAGTGGCTGGTCAAAAAAGGACATACAGTATTTATGATTTCCTGGCGCAATCCCACCAGCGAGGATCGTGATATGGGAATGGACGAATATTATCGTCTAGGAGCGATGGCTGCGATAGACAAGATATCAGAGATTTTCCCTAAAGAAAAAATAAATTTAATGGGATATTGTCTTGGGGGTACCCTGGCCATGATAACAGCGTCTGCCATGGCAAGTAATAATGACGATCGCCTGAACTCACTGACTCTTTTGGCTGCTCAAGCGGATTTCACCGAAGCCGGGGAATTGATGATATTTATCAGTGAAAGTGAAGTTTCATTTCTTAAAAACATGATGTGGGCTCAAGGTTATCTGGACACTAAACAAATGGCCGGTGCTTTCCAGGTTCTTCGTCCCTATGATCTCATATGGTCTAAAATGGTTCAGGATTACATGCATGGCAGACGTCGTGGTATGATTGATTTATTGGCCTGGAACGCTGATACGACGCGCATGCCTTATAAAATGCATAGCGAATATCTGGAAAAACTTTTTCTCAATAATGATTTTGCTAAAGGACGATTTACCATCGAAGACCAGCATGTGGTTGCTGAAAACATTCAAATGCCGACTTTTGCCGTCAGTACGGAGAAAGACCACGTGGCGCCCTGGCAGTCCGTTTACAAAATACATCTAATGATTAATGGCGATATCACTTTTTTATTAACCAACGGCGGCCATAATGCCGGTATTGTCAGTGAGCCTGGCCATAAAGGCAGATATTACCGTATTTATGAGCGTAAAAAAGGTCAAAGCTACATCAATCCACAGATGTGGCTGGATGTGGCCGAAAAACATGATGGCTCCTGGTGGTATAGCTTACACAACTGGTTGGTCGACCATTCACCTTCCAAACGAGTGTCGGCCCCCTCGCTTGACTCATCTCTGCCTGCTGCTCCAGGTGAGTATGTTATGCAGAAGTAAGTTCAACTTTTTACTGAAAATTGAGTAAATTTGAGCTGTAAACGCCGCATTTACTCATGTGTAAACTTGTCGGTTGAAAGATGTTTTAAAAACCATTCTCTGGCTAATCTCGCTACTTCATCCAAGGTTCCAGGTTCTTCAAAAAGATGCGTGGCGCCAGGAACAATTTCCAGAGAAACAGGACACGTCATTTCAGACTTAGCCGCTTTATTCATTTCAATGACTGTCTCATCCTGGCCACCTACAATCAATAATGTCGGTGCTTTTACTTTTGGCAAAGATTCTCCTGCCAAATCAGGGCGTCCACCACGAGAAACCACTGCTTTTATGGTATCTGTTTCTTTTGCTGCAGCTACCAAGGCTGCGCCGCCACCGGTGCTTGAGCCAAAATATCCTATGCTTAAAGGCTGCTGTGAAAATTCCTTAAGGCACCATTGTGTCGTATCCACTAAACGAGAAGCAAGGAAAGGAATATCAAAACGAAATTCACGGGTATAGATGTCAATGTCTTCTTCCTGTGGTGTTAATAAATCAAATAACAAGGTTGCCAGATTACCCTCATTCAGCACCTTCGCTACGTGTTGATTTCGTTTACTGAGTCGACTACTGCCACTGCCGTGAACAAAAAGAACCATGCCTTTGGCCTCTTTAGGTATATATAAACTTCCCGCCAATTCAGCATCGCCAGTTGGAATATGAATGGAATGTCCCGTATCAGGTTTATAGTTTGGCATAGTGCATCCTTATTGTAGGTTGATTTCCATAATTTGCCGATAACTCATGAGTTGATAAGCTCAATCCTATGAAAAATTTTATACTGTCTTCAATTTTAGTCTATTTATTCACTCATGCTGCCAGGCTTCATTTTTTTGTATCTTATTTCAATTTCAAGTGCTTGAGAGAGCCAATAAAAAAAGGATTTATATTTTATTTACTTGCTAACTGAAATAATGGCATCCATAATTTTCTATGGATGAAGTTTCAGTGGTTATTGTCTTTTCTGATATTAAGGATAAGGAGAAGAAAAATGGGTAGTTTGATAAAATCCGGACGTTCAACCTCTGGCATAATGAATCCTTTTGCCACCTTACAACATGAAATGAATAAAGTTATGGATGATTTTTATGATTTGTTTGAAACCGGTAAGCCTAAACTGGAATCTTTTGATAATCTCAGACTTTCACCTCCTGTTGACGTGGTGGAAGATGACAAGAGCTATAAGCTTGAAGTCGAAATGCCTGGTATGGGCGAAGAAGATATCCAGGTTTCCGTTGACGGTCATGTTCTGACCATCGAGGGTGAGAAATCAACATCGAAAAAAGACGAAAAGAAAAATTATATCAGCCGTGAAATCAGTTATGGTCGATATGTCCGCAGTATAACTTTACCGGAATCTGCTGACTTGGATAAGGCTTCAGCCTCATTTAAAAAAGGCATGTTATGGGTTGAAATTCCCAAGAAAGCAGGCAGTCAAAGCAAAAAACGAAAAATTGATATTAAAAAGGCCAAATAAAACTTGTTACTTTTGGCTCGACTTTGAAAAATACGAATCCCCGTGGCTTGACCACGGGTCCATAAAAAGGCCAATCCTGTTACAGCCAGCAAAAAATGGGTGCACGGAACTTGAATATCCAATGATAATTTCAAATAAATAATTTAACCGAACCAGGAACATATCCCTGATAAGATTTGTTTTTTTGGCTTGGCTTAAATCAAGGATGATTGGAATGAAGCGCAAAAAAAATATTTTTGTTATGGGGCTTGATGACTTCAATCTGAAGTTGATGAAGGATGTTTCTCGAGAAGAAAAATATGAATTTCACGGGCTGCTTGATATAAAGGAAATTTTAGACGGTCCTTATTTTGATGTGCCGGCGCTGTTACATAAAGCAAAAGCGCAATTACAGCATTTTTCCGGCTCCATTGATGCAATTGTAGGGTACTGGGACTTCCCGGCGATTTTACTCATGCCTATTTTAAGGCGTGAATTTGCTTTAAAAGGCCCCACCTTGGAGTCGGTATTAAAATGTGAGCATAAATACTGGAGTCGACTGGAACAGCAAAAAGTCGTGCCACAATGTATTCCTCAATTTATTCTGGCGGATCCTAACGATGAAAACGCCATGTCTCGATTTGATTTTCCTCTGCCTTTCTGGATTAAACCTGTAAAAGCACATTCTTCGATGTTTGGGTTTCGTGTGAACAGTGAAGATGAATTTTATTACAGTCGAAAACAAATCTGCGCAGGAATCGGGCAATTTTCTGACCCCCTTAATACCATCATGAATTATGCTTGTCTGCCGGAATATATTAAGGGTGTTCATGGCAGACATTGTCTTGTAGAAGAAATTATTTCAGCAAAACATCAATGTACTCTGGAGGGTTACGTTTTTGACCGTCAAGTGGAAATCTATGGTGTGGTGGATTCTATACGCGGTGAAAATCAGTCGAGCTTTGAACGTTATGAATACCCATCCCGGCTTCCGAAGACAATCCAGGAACGAATGAAAAGAATTGCACGTTTAGCCATCATACAAACTGGCCTGCAATATTCGCCATTTAATATCGAGTTTTTCTATGACCCAGACAGCGGACGTATTTCGCTTTTGGAAATTAATGCCAGAATTTCCAAGTCCCACAGCCCTCTCTTTCAAAAAGTAGATGGAGTAGCGCACAATGAAATTATGATTGACGTTGCACTGGGAAAACACCCTTCTTTTCCCTTCAGGCAGGGGCGATTTAAATTTGCTGCAAAATTTATGCCGCGACTTTATGGAAATGTTGGTGATACCAACATCGTAAAAGTTCCTGATGCACAGAAAATACGTGAGATCGAACGCCACTATCCTGGTACGGAAATTCATGTACATGTAAAAGAAGGCATGAGGCTTTCAGAGTTATATCAACAAGACAGTTACAGTTATCAGCTGGCGACCATTTTTATGGGAGCAGACGATCATAATACACTCTTGCAGCAATATCAGGAATGCTTACAGGCTCTTGATATTCAATGGAGAAGCCCTTATGAAACATCATCTTAAAACGGTAAGGACATTTCCTCATGAGGTCAAATGTATTGAAAACATCTGGATTCCTCTGCGTGACGGAGCGCGTCTTGCTGCGCGCTTATGGATACCGGAAAATGTCGAAAAGAAACCGGTCCCTGCCATTGTAGAATATATACCTTATCGCAAACGTGATTTCACCCGATTTCGAGATACCTTAATGCATCCTTATTTTGCCGGACATGGTTATGCCTGTCTTCGTGTTGATTTGCGTGGTGCGGGTGATTCCGAAGGTGTTCTTAAGGATGAGTATCTTGAGCAGGAACTTACCGATGGCCTTGATATCCTGGATTGGCTTGGCAGACAGAATTGGTGTACCGGTGAAGCAGGTATTATCGGGATTTCCTGGGGTGGATTTAATGGCCTGCAGATTGCTGCTTTAAAGCCGCCACAATTAAAGGCCATTATCAGCCTATGTTCCACGGATGATCGTTATGCTGATGATATTCACCATATGGGTGGTTGTTTACTGGGAGACAACTTGTCCTGGGCATCCGTAATGTTTTCCTATAACTCCTTACCTCCGGACCCGAAGATCGTTGGAGACCGCTGGCGAGATATGTGGCTTCGTCGACTTAATCATAATCATCCATGGATAGAGCAGTGGTTACGTCACCAGCGAAGAGATGACTATTGGAAGCATGGCTCTGTATGCGAAAATTATTCGGCTATCAAAATACCCGTGTATGCCATCAGTGGCTGGGCTGACGGTTATTCCAATGCGGTTTTTCGTATGCTTGAGCATCTTGATGTTCCGCGTAAAGGGTTGATAGGGCCATGGAGCCATAAATATCCTCATCTGGGTGTGCCCGGACCTGCTATTGGTTTTTTGCAAGAAGCTCTGCGCTGGTGGGATAAATGGCTTAAAGGCATTGAGACAGGCATCATGAATGAGCCGATGTTGCGGGTATGGATGCAAAGCAGTGTACATCCCATGCCTCACTACGAGCGGCGTCCTGGCCGTTGGGTTGCTGAACCTTCCTGGCCATCGCCTAATATAAAGCGACTTCGACTGCCTTTAGGCGCACGGAGAATTGCCAAAGAAGGAGAGACGGTTGAGGAAAAAAAATACTTTATTCAATCCCCTCTGACCTTAGGATTATTCGCCGGTAAATGGTGTTCTTATGCCGCTGGCCCGGATATGGCTTATGATCAGAGAGAAGAGGATGGCGGCGCTATGGTTTTTGACAGTGATCCGCTGGATGAATCGCTAGAAATTTTAGGTGCTCCTAGGGCAATTCTTGAGTTATCTTCAGATAAACCCATTGCAATGATAGCTGTGAGAATTTCGGATATATCCCTGGACAGCAAAGCGACACGGGTAACCTATGGACTCTTAAATTTAACTCATCGAGACAGCAGTGAGCGACCCGAGCCATTGGAGCCAGGTCGTCGATATCTTGTGGAAATTAAATTAAATAATATTGCCCAGGTGTTTCCTGAAAAACACCGCATTCGAATAGCCATTTCCTCTTCATACTGGCCACTGGCCTGGCCACCACCGGAATCAGCACGATTAACCTTATATACAGGAAAAAGTGCGCTTATTTTACCTGTTCGTCCCAGACGATATGAAGATAAGGAATTAGCTTTATTTGGTAGCCCCGAAGCAGCACCGGCTACTCCACACGAAATGATTGAGCCAGGGAACCATAACTGGCTTGTGCATCGAGATTTGGCCTGCGATAAATCCATACTTGAGGTGATCAATGACAATGGCTTAATTTATATTAAAGATATCGATCTGAAAATCAGTAATAAAGCTCTGGAATGGTATACTTCACAGGCCGATGATTTTTCTTCCATTCGCGGTGAGACGCAATTGACACGCAGTTTAAGTCGTGGGGACTGGCAAGTAAAAACCGTAACTCATACCGTACTTACTTCCAACGCCACTGATTTTTGTATTACAGCCGATCTGGATGCTTACGAAAATGAAAAAAGAATATACTGCAAAAGCTGGCATAAGAAAATTAAACGTGATTTTGTATGATCCGAGATTTCACCGCGCAGCATGAGTTAAATATAAGTTTCTGTTCCAACAAGGCCGTTTTTTAAATTTGCTGGAAGGGCCACGTGAATACGCTTAGGAGGCGCAAGATTTAGGTTTTCCATCATATGGATATATTCTTCTTTACATTTAACCTGAAGTCTTGGGTTTGTTTTGAGTTCTTTTCCAATGGTACTGACTTTATTTCCTTTATAATCATGGCCAGGGTACACCAGCGTATGTTCTGGCAGTTTCAATATACCATTGAACAGGCTGTCATATTGCTGGCTGGCAGAGCCGTTTTGAAAGTCGGTTCGCCCTGTGCCGCCTATAAACAAGGTGTCGCCGGTAAATAAGACTTTATTCATTAGAAAACAATAGGAATCATCGGTGTGGCCTGGAGTGTATATGGCTTTTAGCTTAAGATCACCAAATTTCAATTCATCCTGATCCTTGAATTTCATCCTGATGTGTTCCGCTTTGGTTTCTCTTCCCATCATGGAGATGCAGCGAGTGGTTTCAGTTAAAGAACCACTGGCGGTAATATGATCGGCATGTAGATGAGAATCTATAGATGCTACAAGATGAAGTTGATATTTATTTATCAACGCAATGTAGCGTTCAACATGATTTAAAACCGGATCAATAAGAACAGCGTGTTTGCTATATTCAGAACCTATTAAATAGGTATAGGTGCATGACTCCTCATCAAAAAGTTGCTTGAATATCATTAAAAAAATCCTGTTTTTGATCCGACAATATGTCAGGTTGATATCAAAAAATAAGATTTTAATGAAAATTGTTTATTTTTAACAGTATTTTGATGCCATTTTTATTGCTAACGATACAGTCCTATTAATTCTGTTTTTACAAGAATGTGGTTTTCCATAGCGTTCAGCAGATCTTCTTTTCTGGCATTTTCATCTAACTTTAATACGGTATCCAAGGCGTACAGCTTAAAAAAATAGCGATGTCTGCCTGATGGGGGGCAAGGGCCGCCGTATTCAGAGTTACCCCAACTGTTTTTGCCCGTAATTGCTCCATTCGGTATCTGAGTTTTTTCTGTCAATTGATGGGTATTTGCAGGAATATTGAACAATAGCCAATGTACCCAGGTACCGTTGGGTGCATCAGGATCATCGACAATTAAAGCATACGATTTTGTTTCCGCTGGGGCTCCTTTCCAGGTTAATGGCGGTGAATCATTCGCACCGTCGCAAGTATACTGTTGAGGAATGGTAGTGTTCGGGTTAAAAGCAGAACTTTCAATTGTTAAATTCATGGCAAAGCTCCTTATGCTCATTGTCCAGATCAAAAAAATGAAGATGAATTTGTTCCTCATTAAAACTCCTTTTTTAGAGTTTATATTCCATTTTTCTCTATTTTCTCTATAGGCAGGGAAGTGATCCTATTGATGAATTTAAAATATAGCATACTGAGGATGATTTACTGTGCGATAAAATTCTGTCTTATTGCAGCAATAGGCTGAGCTATAGCTAAAAATCAGGTTCATTTGGCCAGGATTGCAGAAAAGCCTGGAGAACCAATGCATGATTGTGCTCAGGATCTTTAGCCGCATACAGCAGGGTAATTTTTGATTTTTCTGCTTTTTCCAAAATATCTTTTATTAATTCTTTTTTATCCTTTAACTCCTGTATGTAGCGCTGCCTGAATTCCGTCCATTTATCGGGATCATGATTAAACCATTTTCTAAGCGATGAACTGGGGGCTATGTCTTTCATCCATTCGTCGATATCAAGTTCCTCTTTCTTGATTCCTCGAGGCCAAAGCCTATCGATAAGTATCCATTTGCCTTTTTTATGCTCTGGAAGTTCATACACTCTTCGGATGGATACGTCAGGATGGTGCATGAGTAAACTCCTTTTGTTTTTTTATATTAACTAATTCACAGGTTAGGCGAGAAGAAAATCAAGAAACCATCGTTTTTTTCTTCCACAAATAAAATATAGCAGGAATCACAAACAGGGTAAGAAAGGTTGCACTTATCATACCGCCTATCATGGGTGCGGCGATTCTGCGCATGATTTCTGAGCCAGTTCCACTGCCTATCATGATGGGAATGAGACCAATGACGGTAGAGCACACTGTCATGATGATGGGTCTCACGCGCATAAGTGCTCCATTGATGACAGCTTTGCGGATATCTTCTTTTTTTAACTTTTTTTGTTGCTGTTGAATGTCTTTTAAGGCATGATTGAGATAAACCAGCATGACTACGCCTATCTCTACGGCAATACCAGCCAGCCCGATCATACCTACAGCAACAGCAATGGATAAGTGATAGCCGAGAAGATAAAGAAACCAGATGCTGCCAATCAAGGCTAAAGGAAGTGTTCCTATCACCAGAAGCACCTCTGATAACCGGCGAAAATGAATGTAGAGCAACAGCAGAATGATAAACAGCGTTAATGGCGCGACGTATATCAGTCTTTCCTTGGCACGTTCCATGTATTCAAATTGTCCTGACCAATTCAGGCTGTAACCAGTGGGAAGTTTTAATGTTTGATCGATGATTTTTTGTGCCTTCAAAACGTAATCACCAATATCACTTGTGTTTAAATCCACCAGAACCCAGCCCGTTAAACGGGCATTTTCACTCTTAATGACCGGTGGTCCATCAAGCACTGAAATTTCAGCGACATCACCTAAGGTGATTTGAGGTCCCTCTAAAGTGGTAATGGGCAATGTTCTTAGTTTGTTTACTGAATTACGCCATATTTGCGGGTAGCGCAAGTTAATGGGATAGCGTTCACGTCCTTCAATCGATTCGGAAATGTTCATTCCGCCAATGGCGCTGCTTACCATTTGTTGAATATCCATAATATTCAGTCCATAGCGGGCAGCCGCGCTTCGGTTGATATCTATATTGATGTATCGACCACCTACGACACGATCAGCATATACCGAGGCTGTGCCTGGAATATTTTTCAGAATATCTTCAAGTTGTTTTCCCAGACGTTGAATGGTGCTTAAATCTGCACCAGAAATTTTAATACCTACAGGTGTTTTAATGCCCGTGGCCAGCATATCAATACGGCCTTTAATAGGCATGACCCAGGCATTGGTCAGACCAGGTAAATGGACGATTTCATTCATTTCCCGTTTCAATTTTTCCGATGTCATGCCTTGGCGCCATTGATTTTTGGGTTTGAATTGAATAATGGTTTCTATCATGTTTAAAGGAGCGGGATCAGTTGCCGTCTGTGCTCGACCGAGTTTGCCAAAAACGGTCTCAACCTCAGGTATTTTTTTGATAAGTTTATCGGTTTGTTGCAGAACCTGCCTTCCATTGCCTATGGATATTCCGGGTAGACTCGAAGGCATGTACATCCAGTCACCTTCATCGAGCTCAGGCATAAATTCAGAGCCTAGGTGTTGCCATGGATACAAGGTGAAAAGAAATAGCAACAGCAAAATGAGCAATACAGTTCTGGGAAAACGAAGGGTAAAAAAAAGCAAGGGACGATAAAGAGCAATCAAGAGACGATTTAGCGGATTTTTTTGTTCGGGGGTGAGCTTACCGCGGATTAAATACCCCATCAGAACAGGCACCAAAGTAATTGATACAATGGAAGCAGCTGCCATGGCATAGGTTTTGGTAAAAGCAAGCGGAGCGAACATTCGTCCTTCCTGAGCCTGTAAGCTGAATACAGGTATAAAGCTTAAGGTAATGATGAGCAGAGAAAAGAACAATGCTGGCCCCACTTCCAAAGAAGATGTTTTAATGATTGTCCAGCGATTTTCTTCAGTAACGTTGTTCTTTTCCAGATGTTTATGCGTGTTTTCAATCATAACAATAGCTGCATCAACCATAACGCCAATCGCAATGGCAATACCGCCAAGTGACATGATGTTGGCATTTATCCCTTGCAATCGCATAATGATAAAAGCCAAAAGAATACTAAATGGCAGGGTCAGAACAATAATGAGAGAGGAACGAAAATGGTAAAGAAACAGGAAGCATATCACAATGACTGCAATGGTTTCCTCAATGAGCTTTGATTTTAAAGTGTTCACGGCTCGGGTGATTAACGATGAGCGATCATAAGTGGTAACAATGTTTACGCCTTTAGGCAGGCTTTTAGCCAGTTGATTTAATTTTTCCTGAACCGCATCAATCACTTCACGAGCATTCTCTCCCGTGCGCATGACTACAATGCCACCTACCACTTCGCCTTGGCCGTTTAATTCCGCCACTCCTCTTCGAAGTTGCGGACCAAGACGAATATCGGCCACATTATTTAACACGATAGGAATACCTTTTTGATTAACGCCCAGTGGAATATGTTTGAAGTCGGAAAGAGAATCCAGGTAACCTTTGGCTCGGACCATGTATTCTGCCTCGCTCATTTCAATCACTGAGCCGCCCACTTCCTGATTGGCGTTTTGAATGGCTTGTCTGACTTGATTTAAGGTCAGGTTATAAGAACGTAACTTATCAGGGTCAATAATAACCTGATACTGTTTGACCATTCCACCAACCGTAGCTACTTCAGAAACACCCGGGACGGTTTGTAATTCATATTTTAAAAACCAGTTTTGCAAACTGGTCAATTCACTTAAATTATGATGTCCAGTTTTATCAATCAGGGCATACTCGAAAACCCAGCCGACACCGGTTGCATCCGGACCCAATTGCGGTTTTGCCTGAGGAGGGAGTTGGCCTGCGACCTGATTTAAGTATTCCAGAACACGCGAGCGGGCCCAGTATAAATCGGTACCGTCTTTAAAAAGAACATAAATGTAGGAATCACCAAAAAAGGAATAGCCTCGTACTGTTGTTGCTCCGGGAACGGCGAGCATGGCGGTTGCCAGAGGATAAGTGACCTGCTGCTCTACCACTTGTGGAGCTTGGCCAGGATAGGAGGTTTTAATGATCACCTGAACATCAGATAAATCAGGTATGGCATCGACGGGGGTCTGAATGACAGCAAATACGCCCACAATAAATAATAAAAGGCTTAAAAGAATCACCAAAAAACGGTTTGCAATAGACCATTGAATCAGTCCTTTAATCATGTAGGCTCCGGTCATTCTTATTTTTAACAGGCCTTATTTTGGTCAAGGTGTAATGATAAGGCTTGTCTTCAGATAATTGAAAATCAATCTCCTGACCTACATGATAAGCTGACAGGTCTATGGTCTTGGCAACCGGTAATTCCATGACCATTTCAGGCATTCCCAGTGCTTTTATAGGCGAATGCTGCAAAATGATCCTGTTTTTTTGTGGAACAATGGCTAAAATCTTTCCTCGATTGTATGTTGTTGGTATTTTATTTCTGTCAGGTGTTAATTCTTTTTTAGCTGGGTCCAACCGCCTGAACGCAGCTTTTAAACTGGACTCGGAGTCAATAAGAAACTGGCCTGAAACGACGACTTTATCCCCTTCTGACAAGCCACTTAAGATTGCCAGTTTTCCATTGGACTCAATACCTGTTGTAACTACTTGAGGTTTGAAACGTCCTTCACCAAGGGCGATGATCACGTGTGAGCCTTCTTCCGTTCGGATGACGGCTGATGTCGGTACGGTCAAGGTCTTTTTTTTCTCAGGGACAAAAATCCTGACGGTCGCATACATATTGGGTTTCAGGGTCAAGTCAGGATTTGGAAACTGCAGCCTGACCCCCAGAGTGTGGGTCATTTTATCCAGTTTAGGATAAATATAAATGACTTCACCTTGCCACTCTTTGCCTGGTAACCCAGGAAAAGAAGCAATGGCTGTTTGATGCAGTTTCACCCAGTCTGATTGCTTTTCATAAACTTCCACTCTTACCCATATACTGGACAGATCCTCGATAACCATGAGCTCCTTATCGGGTGTAATATACATTCCATCACGTATGTTCAGTTTTGATAAAATGCCGCCTGTTTTGTCAAAAACAGCGACTTGTTGTTTTATTTTTCGCGTCTTCTTAAGCTCGTCAATTTGTTGATCATTTAAACCAAGGGTCAATAGTTTTTTTTGACTGGCCTCAATCAATGCCTTATTTTTACTGTCTAAAGCCAGGATAAATTCCTGTTGGGCATTGATAAGTTTGGGGGAGTATATTTCAAAGAGCTTTTGATCTTTTTTTACCGGGTCACCGGCTGCTGTAACCTGTAGATTGCGAATCCAGCCATCAATATAGGAATGTACATTTTCGATATTATCTTCATTAACAACCACATAACCTACGGTATTGATGCTTTGTGATAAGCTTTGCTTTCTCACTTTAGCAGTCACTACGCCAAGATTATCGACGACTCGTGGAGAAATTTTTATCGACTGTTGATCCGTAGTGGGTTTTTCATCCTCATAAACAGGAATCAAATCCATACCCATGGGCGATTTCCCAGGCTTATCCCGGCGATAAGAGGGATCCATCGGCGCTACCCAGTATTTGATTTTTCTTTCTTTTTTGGACTCTATTGGCACGCTTTTCAGATAATGGCCTGGGATAAAATAACCGAGCGCAATACCGAAAATAAAAACGACAATAATTGTAATAAGTCCTTTATGTTTCATGCTCTACTGACCCTGTAGGTATAAAAGATTAATCTGTGCCTGGCTTTGATTTATCTCTTCTTTTAATGCGCTTAATTGCAGATTCAACAAATAAATATGACTTTGGGCCACATTGATATAATCCGATTGATTGTTTTGATAAGCAATCAGTGTGGAGCTGGCATATTGTTTTGCTTCAGGTAATAATTTGTTTTTATAGAGCATAAGTTTTTTTTCTGATTTTTGATAGTCAATCCAGTTTTTTGTCAGCTGCTTGTAGAGCTCCTTATAACTTGCATGATGTTTTTCTATCAGCGCACAAAGCTCTTTATGAGTTGCGAGAAGTTTCTTATCTTGTCGGCTTTCAGGAAAGAGAGGCACCGAGAGAGTCAGGACACCTGTTAAAAAATCAGGCCTTTTTCTGCCCGTTATGTTTTCTCTTCCCTGACGGAAACCATAAGCCAGACCGGCGTTGAATCCAGGAAGATAATCCTGCCGACTGAGCTGGATTTTATCTCTAGCCGCTGCAATGTCTGCGCGTTCCGCCTTAAGAATGGGGTGGCAGGCTAATTTTTCCTGCAGGCGGTCTTTGCTTTCAGGTTGTCCCTTTGTAGCCAGAGATGCAGCATTTAAGCGTCGTGTTGCTTCTTTTCCTATCCATCGTGCAAGCTCTGCCTGAGTAGTTTCGATAGATTGCTGTGCATCGATCAGACGTTCATCGACCTGGCTGAGTTGCAGTTGGGCATTTAACACATCTTTTTGCGGTACTTTATTATTGGCAAACAGTGAACGAGTCACTTTTTCAAGCTGTTTAAAAGTTCTTCGTTGTTTTTGCAAAATTTGCAGGCTTTTTTGCCAGAAATATAAAAGATTCCATTGTTCTCTTAAGGTTTTTAAGATCATGGTTTTTTGCAGTTCCTGTTGAAATTTCGCTGCCAGGGACTGATTGTGCAAATTGAGATATTGATATTTTAAGCTATGGCCTTTAGGGAAAGCCTGCTGAATGCCCAGTTGAATTTGAGTCATGGCTTCCTGTGAGAGACTAAAGCTATTGACAGGCAGGTTAAGGGCCGCAATATTTAAGGAAGGGTCTGGAAGTTGGCCTGCAGCAATGGCCTGGGCTTCGAGGGCTTGATGCTTGTTTTCATATTGCCGCAACTCATCAGCCCGCTGCAAAGCCAATTGCTCAGCTTCATGTAATCCTAAAGCAGAGGAGGTTAGGGAAAAGATTATAAGCAGGCTTGCCAGCAGGATTTTGCTCATCATGAGACCGACTAAAGTTAAAAGTCATATTTTATAGTTTCAACTCGTCGAGTTGAGGTTATTTATAATAACAGAAGAAGACATAAAAGGTAATTCAGAGGATAGAGCAGGGGTAGCAGTTCGGCTCTTGAGTACACTATACACAAAACATGAAATTTAAGTAAATGCTATCAATAGGCTAGCGCTTGTTGACGATTTGCTCAAATGCCTACGTACCGTGGCCATATCATTACCCATAAGTATGTCCAAAAGCGCGTGTAAATACTTCACGCGCTTTAATATATTCATAAAGGGTTCGTAAACCTTTCCACATCACAATAGGACCGGGCTCACCGTCATGCTTTCGTCCGAGAAAACCTCCTAATTGGGCAATCATTCTCAGAGTATCTTTCAGGGTTGGGGGTTCATTTGGAGGGGGTTTTTCATAGATCATAACATAGGCGGTTTGCCATTCTATGGGCTCAAATAGACATTCACTGCTTAATGATGGGGAAGCACGACCAACCATGGTCATGAACAAAATACGCCAAGCAACAATAAGATACAGAGCGAGGCAAGGGTCAAATCGTTGCTTGTTGCTTAACTGCAATTTTTCAATAGCGCATCCGCTTTTCAATACCTTGAAAAAAATTTCGATCTGCCAGCGACATAAGTACCATTGAATTACTTGTAACGCTGCTTCCAAGTTGGATATAGGTACACTGGTTAAAAGTGTCCACTCGATTGCTTTCTCTCCAGGCGGTGGGTTTGTCTCTGTGGCAATGATTGTTGTTATTTTAACGGGGGTAAAACCTTCTTTTGCTTTATCCCGAGGAGGGAGCAAAGTCACTTCTTTTGCATAAATATCTTGTGCTACTTCTCGTTTTTTTCTATTTCCAAATGAGGACGTAGTAAATGTTATTTTTCCAATACTGGAAGAGGCTTTTACGCTTGTTTTTAATTTATTGCGTTTTTTAGGTTGATTCTCATCCAAAATAGAACGATCGAATGTTGCTCTAATCACCCAATCGGCAGTTCCTTTAGCGAAAGCTGTATTCGCTTCATGATAGATATCATAAATATCACCTTCTCTATCAGCAATATAAACAAATTGAGTATCGGGCATTGCCTTAGCAAGTTTTGTGGCTTTTTTATAACCTCTGACCCACCGGTAACTTTCCTTGTCTTTTATTGCTTTTGAATCACGTTCAGCTCTTCGTTCTTCTGAGCTTCGATGCGTAAATTTTTCCCGTGACCACTGTTCATAGTCAACTACTCCTAAACATTCGCGGTTGGGCGTTACCGCAAGAGTGGGATGAAGAAAAAGACCCCGCACGTTATCTTGTTGAATAGGGCCAATATCTTCACGTTCTTTTTGACCGCTATAGTTAAGCGTTGTTGTGTCTTGAAGCAATAAGATAATCGGATGTTCTTTAATTCGCTTAAGGGTGGCTATGCGATGAGGTTTTATAATTTTTTTTGCGGTAACCGTATTATTCTCAAAAAATCGATAGGCTGCTTTGGTTTCCGACCAACCTTTACAACTTTCAGGTATACTTGATGTTGGTTTATCACTAAACCTTTTTAATAACTCTTTTGCTCGTTTATTTAAACGTTGATCGCCGATATTCACGGAACCATACTCATGGTCGATCCAATCCATGGATAATACTGCCTTTAAAAAGGCAGCATTATCTCAAAAGTAAGGAAAAATTAATATAGCATTACTTATGGGTAACGATATGACCGTGGCACGTAGGCATTTGAGCGAGATCCGGAAAACAAAATGTTAACAGTTCCTAACTTTTAAGTCCGACTTTTCTGAATTCGGCTTCCTGTAATCGTTTGGCGAAATCCTCATCGGTTTCATCTTTATCTGCTACAGCAGAATCGAGCGTTTCTATAGCCAGTTTATTCTTAATGTCAGCAAACAGCCCTTCTTTTACCACAGCATTGACAAGTTCAGAGACATTCTCCCTGTATTTTTGCCTCTTTTCCTCACAAGCCTGAGCAGAAACGGTCGTTTCTATAACCTGTTTTGCTTTTTTCTCTACGGGTACTTTTGAAATGAATTCTTTCTTCACAAAGACCGTTTCAATATCTTCGGGCTGCTCTTCTACTGGAAGCTGCGTTTGAAGCAATTCAACAAGGATTTCTTTATGGCTTTTAACCTGATATTCTTCATCGACCATGCTGCGATAAGCATTCACCACCCGCGAACCACAATCATAAGGATTTAATTGCTCGCCCGTGGTTTCAAAAACCAGGTTTTCACCACACTCACCGATATATTCTTCTTCACCTACAGTTTCCAAGAAATCAATGCTTGCCTCTAGCATGGACTCTTGTCTGGGTGTCAATTCATGTTCATCGAGAGGTTTAGAATCCTGCACTGACCAGACTCTTTCTTCATCTATTTTTTCATTCTTTAGATAAAACCAATGCCCATCATGAGTAACGGGTAAAAATACCGTTTTTTCTTCTTGCATCCCTTTTTCAATTAATCGTTGCACAACTTCTCTTTGTTCAACAGAAGCTTCGGTGAGAGAAAATGGCTCAGATACCAGAATTTCTTCACAAGAATCGGAATTGCGGAACAAGTCTTTCATATCTTGAACCGTTAACAAGGTATTGTTTGAGACTGCCTCAGTTTTTTGATATTGATCGGCCACGCTTAAATAAGCGCTATGGTGCATTTCTCGAAGCTGTGTGTCGGATTCAAGCAATTTAGATTCAAATTCGTTCTTCCATGCCAGCATTTTTTCCGGCTCAGTGGAAAAAACAACTTGTAATTCGCTCATTAACCGGCGCGCTTCACTTATTTTCAGTGCAGTCAAATTGTATAGACGAAGGTCATTGTCAATGCACCATTGAATAATTGCCTTTTTATTTTCTTCATCGCGCCAGAATACCTGTAGCTCGGGAGCGACAAAATTTTCTACAAGAGGCATATATTCATTAGCCAGTCTTGTTTGCTCTTCTCTTGATAAGGCCATCTTTTTTACCTCGATGAAGTCATGTTTTTGTCGACAGACAAAATAATGAATTTATTTGATAATTAATATAATACCTCTTTTAGATTAAGAAAAAATTAACAATTACAATCAAGTGAAAATAAAAAATTTGTGCCACACAAAAAAAGGAATATAGACAAGATGGTTTGGAAATAACCCACTAATTTAAAATGAATTTTATGATCATATTCGACAAAACGGAGCATTCTTATGCTTTTTATGCCCTCAAGTGAGGATAAGCCTGGCATCTGCTATCTTAAATATATAATGGATGTTTTTGTGTTTTGAAATTTAAGGAAATAAAAATGGGAACAAAAATTGAATTTGAGAGCCAGGGAAATAAACTCTGTGGAACATTAGAAACCCCTGAATCTGGTGGTTACGCTTATGCTTTGTTTGCGCATTGCTTTACCTGTGGCAAGGATATTGCCGCAGCAAGTCGAATTTCACGAGCCTTGACCCAAGGAGGAATTGCTGTTTTGCGCTTTGATTTTACTGGTTTAGGTAACAGTGATGGTGATTTTGCCAATGCTAACTTTTCTTCAAATGTTCAGGATTTGGTTGCTGCAGCAGATTTTCTTCGTAATACCTATCAGGCCCCCCAACTTCTTATCGGCCATAGCCTGGGGGGCGCTGCGGTTTTGCTGGCCGCTCAATATATCGATGAAGTCAAAGCAGTCGTGACCCTTGGGGCGCCATCGAACGCAGAACATGTCAAACATCATTTTCATTTATCTTTGGATAAAATTGAACATGAGGGTGAAGCTTTGGTGAAACTGGGTGCCAGGGAATTTAAAATTAAAAAGCAGTTTTTGGAAGATATCAAACAATATAAAGATACCATTGAGGATAAAAGTCATAAAGCATTGCTCATCATGCACTCACCTATGGATGCTGTAGTCCCTATTCATGAGGCTGAGAAAATATATCGCGCGGCAAAGCATCCCAAAAGTTTCATCAGTTTGGATAAGGCAGATCATCTTTTAACGAAAAAGGAGGATTCAGAATATGCAGCGAAGGTCCTGGCGGCCTGGTCCTGGCATTATGTTGGAAAAAATGAAAAATAAGGAGCAATGCAATGGAAAAACCGAAGCCTGTAGGGATTAATCATGTGGCTCTTGAAGTAGGAGATGTGAAAAAAGCTCTGGACTTCTATGCACAAATTTTTGATTTTTCATTACGGGGTCAAAGTGAAAAGCATGCTTTTATTGAGTTGGGCGATCAATTTCTGGCTCTTATGAAAAGCAGCGAGGAGAGAAAAGATAATTTGCGTCATTTTGGTTTAGTGGTGGATTGTCGAAAAAAAGTGAAAGAGCTGGCTGAAAAAGCCGGGGCAAGGATACTGGAAGGAGCCTTTCTGGACTTTCTCGATCCATGGGGTAACCGCGTACAGGTGGTGGAGTATGCCGATGTTCAATTCAGCAAGACTCCCGAAGTATTAGCGGGGATGGGGCTTGATCTAAAAAAGAACCCAGACACGCTCAAGGCGCTTGAGGAGAAAGGAATGGCGCCTTAAATTATTTGTGTTACAAATTATTGCCTGTGAATAGCTTTTTTGACTCATGGGAATTACAAAGTATTGCCAGATTGCTTCTCATCTTTTTCCTCTAAATCAGAAGAAGGACTAGGCTCAGGAGTGCTTTTCATTTCTCGCAGATCTCGCAGAGAGGCGCGCATATCTTTAGCCGGATTTTCCTGAGACTTTTTCCACTGATAATCCGGTTTCATCATTTCCATCAACTGAGATTTTAATTCTTCCTTTTCTTCACCCTTAGCTTTATTCCACTCATTATATGTTGTGAGAAAGTCACTCACGTGTTCTGGATTAATCTTGGGCTCATAGAATTCTCCCTTGCCAAAGGACACTTTCATATTGCCTGTTGGCTTGCCATCAGGAGTAATTTCAATGGCTGCAAATTTACAATTTTGATCAGACATCTTTTTAAAAAATTGACTGGCTTCCTCGGGACTGTTAAATCGAAGAACAGGGCGTCCTTCTTTATCATTTTCGAGCTGCCTGTCAGGAAATTGCTCTTGATAAGCATTAATGATCTGTTGATAATCGTCATCGAGCGCTTTTTCCTCTTTTTCTTCTATGGCGGGCTTAGGGCTGCCAACTTGCAAGGCATAAAGTCTTCTTGCCTCTTCTTCCTTGGCGGCCTTAATTCTTGCATTTTCAAATTCTTCATTTTCACGTTGTTTTGCGTTTTCTATTTTTTCCTCTGACATTTTTCTCTCACGTTGTTAGATAATGACCCATTCTAATCTTAAATTATAGACTTTAAAGCCTGCAGTTGAAAATTTTTCATAATTTTTACAATATTCACACGATTCGCAAAAATTTTTTATTGCACAAGATGAACCTAGGTTTTTTGCACCATTCTCGAATAATCAATGATGATACGGAATAGATTTTTTATAAAACTTTGCGGCAGATGGTATTTTTCACACCATTGTCCATAAAGCCTGAACAGTTTTTTTTCTTGTGCAGGATCAATAATGGCCTTGCCTTCTTTTGATTTTAAAAGGCCAATTTGTCGTGATAGCTCCTGACGTTGAGCAAGATGCTTAATGATATCGTGGTCGATATTTTCAATTTTTTGTCTTAATTGTTCAATGCTGCTCATGATTGATCCTTATTTAACTTTCTTTACCGTTATACTTTTTAACTATAATAAATGCCGTTAAATTGGGGCTGTGATCCTGGATGTTTTTGGCCATGACCTTCAGGCCATATATTTCAGACGCGCGTTCAGGGGCTATTACGGCCGCCGTTGGAGGAAGAATGTCTTTTGCCAGATCATGTGCTGCTCTTGCTGTATCGATCCATTCCTTCCATTCGATGTGATGGAATCTTTCTTTCAAATAGTGCCGGCATTGGGCAATCCCTTGTGAATGAGAGACGATATTATCAATTTGATGAATCGCTGTGCCTGGAAGTGTTAACAGGCATTGTTTAACATCAAGCCAGTATTCATCGATGGGGAGAAAAAGATGTCGTCCCATGGCTTTAAACGCGGGGTTAACCAATCCTCCATGAAGATTAACGACGGGAAAAATTCCCATATCAACCGTTTCTTTTTCTACGGCGGAAAGAACCGATTCCATATCGGTCAGGTGAATCAGTGAAGGTTCAATTCCGGCACGTTCAGCGTAATTTAAACCCGCCTCTTCCGAGAAGGAACCAGGGTCGCCAGAAACTCCGAGTTTTATTTTCATCATGATATCCTGATGTTAATTATGCGAATTGAAGAAGGAGTTCTTCCGTTTTTTGCCATCCAAGACAGGGATCGGTTATAGACAATCCGGATAGATCCACCGTCTTTGGCTGCTTTATATTCACCGTTTGCTTGCCTTCTTGCAAAAAGCTCTCCACCATAAATCCTTTCACCAGTTTTCTTAAATCCGGTCTCGATTTTAAATCTTTTAAAAGATTTAAAATAATGGAGGGTTGTAGACGGTAATCTTTTTTACCATCGACAAGGCAATTATCATGACTGGCATCAATGATCAGAGACGGATGGTGAATATGATGCTTATCCATTTGGCGTTTGGCTTCTTCAAGATGCTGTATGGAGTAGTTGGGAGCATGATTTGCTCCCCGCAGCACTAAATGAGCATATTGATTACCATGGGTTTGAACTTCATCTCTGTCAAAAACCGCAACATGAGGATGTTGTGCGGCAATGATGCTATTTACAGCAATCGCTAAAGAGCCATGGGTCGGATTTTTCAAACCTACAGGACAATCCAGCGCGGAAGCAAAAATGCGATGTTCTTGATCTTCCGAACTGCGAGCACCGATGGCGACCCATGAGAGCAATTCCAGAAAGCCTTTGGCGTTATGGGTAAATAAAGCCTCATCGGCAATGGGTAAGCCCATTTCAATAACTTTAATCATCATGTCACGGGTATATTTGATACCGGCCTCGATGTCGGGAGGGGAAAAAATATCGGGTTGATTCACAGGACCTGTCCAACCTTTAGTGGTTCGTGGTTTTTGAATGTAGACACGCATGATCAATTTCAACTTGTCTTTCACCAGCTCATTCAATTTTAAAAGTTTTTGTGCATATTTCAGTACGGCTTCTTTTGGCCAGGCAGAACACGGACCAATGATCATAAGAAGCCTGTCATCTTTTCCTTCTAAAATATTTTTTACTTCCCGGCGATCCTGTTGAATTTTTGCTTGAGCAGAGGGGGATAAAGGAAAGGCTTGAATAATATCTTCAACGGGGGGTAATGTTTTGATAACGGTATAGTTCATGGACACACTCCTTCTTTTTGGTTCCGACCTCCTTACATTTATCGGGGATTTCAGGATACCAAAAAACCCCCAACTTGCTGGGGGTCAGAGCGTTAAACGACTTATCTGCCGCCCAGCAAGTGGCTAAAAAAGCTAAAATAAAAAAACTGAGCACAGGAAAGGGCAAAGCTTTGAACATTTAACTTTGATGGGCAGCTAATAAGGTTCATTAAAAAATTGTATAAAAATTGACTAATTATTAAAAAATATCACAATATTTATTATTTGTAAATGCATTTTCTAAATGGAATCTTTATACTGAATGAGGCTTAGTAATATTTTTAGCTTTGGGCCTTGCAACGTTTTCTGTATTTAATGAGTTATAATATATGAAACAAATCTAACGAACCGAGCCTAAATCTCTATCTTCTTCTTTTGCTTCAGTAAAAAAGGTTAACTCTTCACAGGATATGATTTTATCGTTCTCGAACGTGAAATGAGCAATCACTTTACCTTTAACCAGATTTCCTTTTTGGGTGATGGCCTCTACTTGGTGAATGGTGGCTACTTTGTTTTTTTCAGCCACCACGGATTTAAATTCAATCGATATGGTTGCTATTTTTTGCCTTTGAGCCTTGAGATGTTGCAGAAAACCCTGATAATCCAGTTGGTGGCCATCCACCCATTGCTGATAATCCTTGCTGAAGAATTCAGCAACGGTTAGGTCGTCAATCTGATTTTCTTCAAAAATAGTTTTAAAAGCCTGCTTTAAAATGGATTTATTTCTTTCAGTCATGTTTTGCTTCATTGTTTTCATTATGCTTATTCAAGCATGCTCTCATGGGGGGTGTTTCATAGCCCATGTCCTTGCTCAATAAATTCATAAATTTAAGGTTATCATCCGCTTTGGCGCCCGACCACATTGATTTGTCACAGGCATTTATATCACACATACCGGCAAAAGTAACGTAAGCGGTTCCTTCTTCAATTTTACAGTTACAGTGAGCGCTGCGTGGATCATTTTTGTCAATGAAACACTCCTGATCCAGACAATTGGTCCATGGCGTGCCTGCTTTGCAATGAATGTATTTATAATGCATCCCTCCAAAGGAAAAAGTGGATAAAAGCTTTGTCTGTTGATAAGGGGCAGTTTGTGGATTTCGTTGCTCACAAGCAGAGTAGCCAATGTTTTTCCCCTCCCAAATGCTACACGTACACAAAGCTCGGTCTTTCATGCCAGGAATGGCTTGGCAGGGCGCAGCATTGCAGAGGACGTATTTACTATCACAAACAACAGGTTCTTTACTATGAGCGATTGTGATGAAAAAAACAGATAAGAGGATAAAAAGAAAGCGGCCTTGGTTTTTCACGGCATGTTCCTTATGCTGATATCATTAGATGGAATTACTACTAAAATTAATAGACGAAGAAAATAAGCCCGTCAAAGAGTAAAACATGAATGCGATTATTACCAATGCACTCACCAATGCCCTGCATGCCCTGTTTCTTTTAAGCTACTTTTTACTTGCTTTCTGGCAGTGGCAAAAAGGAAACAAGCGGTTTACGGGATGTATTGTTTCCTTCTTTTTTGTGGTGTTTCTTCTGAAAGTTCTTGGTGTTCTCGTCCATTATTTAAGTGGAAATGAATATGTGAGTAACTTATGGCTAGCTATCGCAATGGGCGTCATATTGCATAATTATTTGCTTATCCATGCCATGCGTATGCCTGAAATATTAAGAGCCATGACCATGATTTTTTCTTTGCTGCTCATAGGCTGTTTTATTATTGATGATCATTTTATTTATATCGCCATATTATTAATTACAGTGTATCTGCTTGCCGCTTTGTATTCAGAAAAATGGACACGTTTTGGTTTTATCGCTGTGATCGTTGCCAACATTATCTGGATAGTCCTGCGTGAGAGCAGTCAACTTTTTTTCGGGCGTGAAATACCCGTTGAATGGCGATTTGATAATGATGTGTATCACTTGCTATTGATTATTGCTACGTTCATCATTTATCTTTCCATAAAAAGAGGGGATTGGAGTTATCCAAAAACTTAGACTGTACCATGAGATCTGATATTTTGTTTGTTATTTTTCACCTCTGATAAAATAAATGGAAAAGGCAAATTGATATTCGCCCGCATATTTTCTTTGACATTCTTTTTCAAAAACGTTGACCATCGCCTCATTGATCAGCGGAATTCGCTCAGCCGGGATCTGTCCTTGATAAAAACCAATGCCGTTTACAAATTTACGAAAGACATCCAAAGAGGGGAGAAGAATGCTTTCCTGGTGGCGTTCAACGGTTAATGATGTAAAAGGGATATCTTTTATTTGATTTCCAAGATTCTTAAGTTTGCTGTAGTCCACAGGTGGGTGGAAATGTTTAAGCTCAGGAAACTGACCGGACGCTTTTACCTCCTGATAAGTCGTCATAAAAGGGTCATCTCCCGTGGGAAACAAAGTGAGTAATTTTCCTTCGGGTTTTAAAGCCAGAAAAATGTTTTCAAAAGCCTGGTGAATATCAGACGTCCATTGGAGGCACCAGAAAGAAACGACATAATCAAATGTTTCCTTAAAATCCATGGAATTTACATCATCTTTTTGCAGGTTAAAATTAGAGTAACGCTCGGCAACGTTTTCAGCCAGTTTTAACATGTTTTCTGAGGAGTCAATTCCTAATAATGTTCCCTGAGGTATTTTTTGCAGAATTTTTTGGCTGTATTTACCGTTGCCACAACCGATATCCAAAACATTATCCGTAGGTTTCAAATCCAGATAAGATAAATACTGATCAGCCACAGTGGACTGAATATAAGAACCGATAGCATAGTTATCGGCCGGCCATTCCTTGTGATTTGACATTTCATCTCCTTATCGTCATTCACCATAACTAGGTCTGTCGAAAATCTAATTGTCGACAGACCTTAAGCATTTGCAACTTCATGTGAAATAAGGATAGGATAACTTTTATTTTTGCCAAAGAATACGATTTAATCGATAAAACAGGACATGCATGGGTTAGAGCGTTCTTTAAATGGAGATTGAAGAAAAAATGACTTACCAGCCAGGGGTGATTCGTCAACACGCTTATCGATATATCTTTACTGTAGTGCTTGTCGGTTTTGTCAGCTGTCATTCTTTTGTCTTTGCTCAAAAAAATACGGTAAATAAAGAGCAAAATGCGGTGGAAAAGCAGATCTCCAATGTTCCGGAAAAGGTGGAAATTATCCCTTCAGCTCGTGATGAGGAAATTCGTCAACGACTTGAGAACATCATGAATGCCACCCAGTGGTATGGGAAGTTGGATATCCGCGTCGATGATGGGGTTGTTTTTTTACAGGGAGAAACAAAGAAAGAAGAATATAAAGAATGGGCTGAGGCTCTTTCAAGAAAAACTCAGGATGTGGTGGCTGTTGTTAATAAAATTCAAATCAAAGGCGCTTCTGCCTGGGACATTCGACAGCAGGTGACTACTGTGCTCAGAGAGCAGTGGCAAGGGTTAGTCAGAGCCTTGCCCTTCCTCGCTCTTTCTCTGTTAGTGCTTATCATCACCTGGCTGGTTGCAAAGCTTGTTTCTGCTTCCACACGAAAATCCTTGCATTATCGTAAACTACATCCGCTTTTAACGGATGTTATTGCTCGAGGTGTAGCTTTATTTTGTTTTCTCATAGGTTTTTATATTGTTTTACAGACTATGGGATGGACAACCATTGCTCTGACTTTACTTGGAGGCACAGGTGTATTAGGTATTATTCTCGGTATAGCTTTTCGTGATATAACCGAAAATCTTCTGGCCAGTGTATTGCTCAGCATTCAAAGTCCTTTTGATAACGGCGATCTCGTTGAAATTGCAGATGTGACTGGATATGTTGAAAAATTAACGATACGTGTCACGATTTTGATCACTCTGACAGGCCAGGTGGTTCAGATTCCAAACGCCACGGTTTACAAATCAAACATTTTCAATTATACGAGCAGTCCGAATCGGCGGGAGGAATTTATTATCGGTATTGGTTATGATGAGTCTGTTTCTTTTGCACAGGAAATTGCTTTAAAGGTGTTAATTGAACATCCTGCCATTTTAAGCAAACCGGAGCCTTTAATTCTTGTATCGGAGTTGACACCTGAAACGGTAAATTTACGCATTTTATTCTGGTTCAATGGTAATGAATACAATTGGCAGAAGGTTAAATCATCAGCCATACGTCTGGTGAAACGTGCTTTCCAGGAGAATGATATTTTCATGCCAGGAAGGGAAATGGTTTTAAGTTTTGAGGATAAACTCCCGGTTCAACTGCTTCGGGAAAAAGATAAAGCCCCTGCAAAAAGAAAAGTTAAAGAAGAAAAGGAATCAGACAGTGTTTCAACCCATGCTGAGGGTGAATTGCGCAATGAAGCGTCTGATATTCAGCAACAGGCACGTCACAGCGATGCCGTAGAAAAAGAAGCTGATCTTTTACAATCTTCCAGGGACTCAGGTTAACTGTCCTTTTTATGTATAATCTACTCTTTTTATGATGCTGCATGAACTGTCTGCCTCTGAAAAAACTCTACAGATACTTGTTTCGTGATGATTGTTTGGGAGATGTATGACTAAGAAAAAAGAACTGTTATATAGCTATGTAACAATTTCCTCAGACGCTTTGCGTATAAATAGAAATGCCAAATGTTATTACGAAACAGCATTAAAGTTTTTTTTGCCTGTTGAAGTGATTCCTGAGATAGACGGTTTCAGATTGAACCTGGGCAAACAACATTATTATTTTAGTGGCGTTGGTGCTCCGTTTAATAACAGCGGCAGCATAGCCGCCTCAAGAAATAAATACAGCATGAATCGTATTCTGGACAGAGCAGGGTTTCCGGTCCCAAAAGCCACATCCTTACATATTAGCGAATATCAGCAAGGAATGCTGGAAGAAAAAATATCGAAATTGTCTTTTCCGCTTGTGGCTAAACCTTTACTAGGGAAGCTGGGTCGGGATGTGCTGTGTAATATACAAACCTTAGAGCAGTTAAAGAAATATTTAGATGAAAACTTGCCTTATTATGAATTTGTGACCATTGAAGAGTTCCACGGAAATCTGAATTCCTACCGAGTTCTTATTTTCAATAAACGGGTTATAGGTGTTGTGCAACGTTATCCGGCCGAGGTGTGTGGAGATGGTATACACACGCTTAGAGAACTTATCGATATCACGAACGATAAACGCCTTACCATCAGTGATACGCTAAGTCCTATCACAGTGGATGAGGAATGTGAGATCAGGCTTAATGAATTGGGTTTAGATTTAAGTTATGTGCCGAAAAAAGATGAGTCGGTTATATTAGGGTACACCAGCAATGCATCTCGAGGTGGAACTTATTGTTCTTTGGGGAATAAAATTTGTAAAGAGAATCGTCGATTATTAATTCGGGCGGCAAATGAGCTCAATATAACGCTTGTAGGGTTTGATGTTCAATGCACTGACATTAATATACCCATTGAAACTTCGCAAGGTATTATTATAGAAGCGAATGATGGACCCAGTGTCAGAATTCATGAGTATCCGATGGCGGGATATCCTGTTAAAGTAACCCGTAAAATCATACGTAGCTATATTTATCGTCATCCTCTTTTATATCTTAAAGTTTTATATGAAAATCGTCATACGGCTTTATATTTCAGAGTGAGTCTTTTAGTGGTTTTTTTGCTGGCCCTTACAGTTATCCTGCTTTGATAAATAACTCATGTGACGCAGCTTCGTCTTTTTTGCATCTTTGGGCGCATTTTGGAATTTTAAATGCTCATTTACTCCATGTAAACTGCGCTTTAAAATTCCAAAATGCGCCCAAATTTTCTAAAAAATACTGTGCTGCGTAACATGAGTAAATAAGGCCAATTTGAGACAGGAAAAACGCTTTTCGAACTGCGCATTAATAACATAAGTCAATAAATGCAGGATTATTCTTCAAGTTTTTGGGTATTTAATTCCATTCCATCGTAACCGACATGAATATGTATATTGAATGCCTTGCTGTATTCTTTTAGTTTTTTTCTCGATTTTTCAATATCCTTATAAAACCAACTACCAAAATGGACCAGACAAATATGTTTTGTAAAAGGATTAAAAAATTTTAGTAGATTCGGTATGCCGGTATGACCATATAGTTTTTCGGATTCTTTATGTTTTGAAATCCGGCCGCCTTTGCGAATGAAGCTGGCTTCAGTGATGACTAAATCGAGATCAGTCAGAAGCTGATGATGCTCCCTATTAATCCAAATCATGTCGCCTGTGTATAAAATCTTTTCTTTATTTTTTTTAATCAAGTAGGCTTGTGACTTTACTTTATGGCTATGATGGGTTGGAATGGGAATGATTTCAAATGAATCGATTTCTTTTTTACAGTCAAGTACCTGGACATTGACCTTACCTTTGAATGTTTCTGGAGCATACAGAGGAATTTTAATGTCCGCTTCTTTTCCAGGTTCACGAACGAAATAGGCATGATCAGGATGAAGATGGGTAATAAAAATAACATCCGGATGATACTGTAAAAATTCAGACTCCCCACAGTCAAATAATAATTTATTCTCAACCAATACTCCTGATTGATGAGAATGATAGGGGGCGGATGGTTCAATTTCACCTCTGGTACCAAGAATTTTTATTTTCATAGGATTGTGAATTTGATACTGTTTTTTATAAGACGGGCGAAATACCGCTATACCCTGCCATAGGCATCACCGGCTTCCCGTTCACAAACTAAAACTCGCGAATTTTCAAGTGCAGCTAAACGATGAAAGGTAATGGACTGATAGTCTTCGCTTGTTAATAATTCTTTAAATCGACTCACTGTTGGCCACTCGACGATACTGAAATCGTCCCATCTTTCCTCTTTGGGTGCGATTAAATGGTGTAAAACTGGAGCCCTGAACACAACTTTTGCATTTAATTTGACAGCCATAGGGTAGACAAGTTGAATAAAACGTCCATAAGCCTCGCGTCCGGAACAGGGTGATTGTTCTGGATGTTCACTATAATCAGCTTCTACTCGATATTGTAATAACGTAAGGACTATAATAGGTCCCGTATTAAGGCCCAATTTATCCAGGTCGTCAAGCTGTTCCTGGGTATGTTTAAGTGTAGACATCTTCTGCACTCCGTTGTGGAAAAAATCCGTAGTTTGAAAATCCTAAGCCCATTTTAAATCTAGCAACCCGCTGGTATAGTGTCAATGAAATACTCCTGAAGGGAAAATTCTGCGGTAACTGCGGCTAATTGGTGGCAAAATGGCTTTGATTCCTTGAATAGGACTTGCTGTTTAGTAGATGGTATAGAGGAATATCAGTGGATAAAAATACCGAATATTATTATAAAAGTGCACAGCATTATTTCCTGCCTGTTGAACAGATTAACGGGGTAGAAGGGTTTCGGTTGAAATTGGGTAAAAGAAATTTTTATTTTTATTTTCGTGATATCTGCTTTAACAATTTAAGCAGCGCAAGAATGGCAGAAAATAAATATTTTACCAATAAAATATTGGAAAAAGCGGCTATACCTGTGCCTAAGGCCGCAATGATGTACATTGCCGAGTACAAATATGGTGTATGGGAAGAAAAAATATCCAGCATGCAATTTCCTATAGTCGTTAAGCCTACCCTGGATGGATTAGGACGAGGAGTTTTGTGTAATGTACAAAACATTGAGCAGTTAAAAGCGTATCTGGATACACTTTTTAAATCGTATGATTTTGTATCCATTGAGGAGTTTCATGGCCAGTTAAAATCGTACCGTATTCTGGTTTTTGATAAACGTGTCATTGGTGTTATTTTTCGTGAGCCCGCTCATGTTATCGGGGATGGACAACATAACATTCAAGAGTTGATAGAATTGACTAATCAAAAACGCAGTAAAAATGAGATCTTAGCTCCTATTCGCATAGACGAAGAATGTCATTTCCGCCTGGCGGAACAGGGAGTTAAACTGGATTATATTCCGAAGGAAAAAGAGAAAATCAAGCTGGGCTATACAAGCAATGCCAGTAGAGGTGGTTCATTTACAGCATTAAAAACCAGGAGTATCTGTAGGAAAAACAGACAGTTAATGGCTCGTATTGCCGAGCTGTTAAATCTGGGGCTGGTGGGAGTCGATATAGAATGTGAAGACATCGGCATTCCTCTGGAATCATCGAGAGGAGTAATTCTGGAGGTTAATCATAGCCCGAGCATCAGGATTCATGAAGATCCACTTGTTGGTGATCCCAATCCGGTTAGCCGGAAAATCATACGCAAACTTATTTTTCGTCATCCTTTTTCCTATCTATCTGTTCTTTATCATCATCGACAAACCCATGTCTATGTAAGAAGCTTTATTTTACTGTCTTTTTTGGTCATACTGTATAATATAGTATCAAGACTAATATAAGTTTAAGTTGACTGAAAGGGCAATGGATTCAGTTATGATAAATACAATACAAATTTTGGATGTTTCCCTGCGCGATGGTGGGCATCGAAACAATTTTGATTTTGATAAGGAATCATTGCAGATTATTTTAACGTCTTTGGATAAGTCTGGTATTGAGTATATTGAGGTAGGCTATCGAAATGGCTATGTTCCTCCTGTTGAATGTCTTGGTGTAGCTGGAATCTGTGCGAGAGACTATCTTCTTTTTTGTCGTTCACTCATCAAAAACAGCTCAATCGCTATCATGGTTCATCCCCAGAATGTCACTAGGCGCGATCTTCGGGAACTGAAAGAATGTGGAGTGGATCTGCTGAGAATCTGTGTGGCTAAAGGACAGCATGCAGAGGCTTGTCCGCTCATTGATATGGCCAAAGAAATGGATTTAAAAGTCTCTGTCAATTTAATTCATATTTCCCATTACCAGCCAGAGGAGTTGGAAGCTGTCCTTGAACTCATTCATCAACATCAACCGGATATGACTTATTTTGCCGATTCCAACGGCAGTTTGTTTCCGCATCACATTGACTCTATTTACAGAACGTATACCGCACGATACCCTATGCCTTTTGGCTTTCATGCCCATGATAATCTGGGTTTGGCGCAAGCTAATGCGCTGGCGGCAATTGAGGCTGGCGTAAAATACATCGATGTTTCCCTTTCAGGCATGGGTAAGGGGACAGGAAACTTGAAAACGGAATTTTTCACAGCCTATATGCACGCTATGAAAAATAGAAAATACAAATTGCAACCTATTCTCGTTGCTGCCAATTATGTGCGCGAGCATCTTAACATTGGTCATGAACCGGTTGAGATGGATGAGTTTATTCGGGGTATTTCTGATCTTTCGACAACAAGACTCAAGCAACTGAAAGAAGGCGGGCAATATTCAAATATACTTCCGGACTAAAAAGAGTAACATACCAATGAAAAAAAGGACAATACTGGTGATAGGCCCTGTTTCACCGCAAGCATCGGATATGGCCATCGCAAAAAACCTGATGTTTCTGGAAGATCATTATCAGCTGGATTATCTGGATTCGCTTGTGATTATGAATGATGAGTCCAAGGAAGCTTACTATGAATGGTGGAAAAGTTATCTTGAAGATCGCTTGCACTGCTATGATGCATTTATGGGTTTTTCTTTTGGCGGTGTCATTTTGCAGCAAAGTTTTGCTCTGTTTGAATCGGTAAAAAAATCCATTATTCTGTTCTCAACTCCGAGTTTTGCTGATGTCTCTTTACATGCGAAGTTAGGTAAGGTTGTTTCCCTTTGTGAAAAAAATCAGTTAGATGAGGCCTTAAAGGTACTGTACCAGGACGTGTTTTTATCCACTGATCATCCTTCATTTGATTTTACGGATCTGGACAGGGATGTAGCGGCTGAACGTTTGATTTTCGGTTTAAATCGTGTCCTTGAAACAGATTCTCGACCGATCTTGAAGAAAAATCCTGTTGAGCACTTGCATCTGATAGGGGAATGTTCTCAATTGGTCAATGAGAAAAACGTGATGACTCCAAAAACAGGATGTTTGATGGGTGTTCCCATGGCTGGCATGCGAGTACTGCAAGATAATCCTGTCTTTTGTCAAAGGGTCATTCTGGAGAGATTAAGTCGTGACCTCGGATAAGCTAGATATCGTTGTTTTACCCGGTGATGGTATTGGAATGGAGGTCACGAAAGCCGCTCTTCCTGTTTTTGAGGTTCTTAAAATACCGGTAAAGCTGCATTTTGCAGACATAGGCTGGTCATTTTGGCAGGAGGAAGGCACAGCGCTTCCAGAGAGAACCTGGCAGCTAATCCAAAAGGCAGATGCAGTTTTACTGGGTGCTGTTACCAGTAAGCCACAGCGTGAAGCTCAACAGGAATTAGCGAAACAGTTGCAAAAAAAGAACCTGCAGTATGTCTCTCCTATCCTTCAGCTAAGACAGAAACTGGATTTGTATGCTAACCTAAGGCCTTGTTTCAGTTTGCAAGAGGATAAATCCTTTCATTTTTGCATTGTTCGGGAGAACACAGAAGGTTTGTATGCAGGTCTTGATTATTATCCTTTACCGGAGGAATTACACCGTTTTATCTTAAAAGAGAAGGCATGGAAAGACATTGCAAAAAATGAACTAAGCTGTTCACTCCGCCTGCAGACATATGAAGGTTTATCGCGTATCTTTCAGTTTGCTTTCCGCTATGCCGATAAACATCATATGCCACGCGTCACCTTGGCTGATAAGCCGAATGTTCTTCGATACAGCAGCGTTTTTGCCAGGGAGTTGTTTGAGACGGAAGCTCATCAGTACCCACATATTAAAGCGGATATTCTGAACGTGGATGCGGTAGCCTTGTGGTTGGTGCGTCGCCCTGAGGAATTTGGTGTCATCGTGGCGGAAAACATGTTTGCCGACATTTTATCGGACGTAGGCGCTGCTGTGATGGGCGGGCTTGGCTTTGCACCGAGCGCAAATCTTGGAGAAAAGTACTGTTATTTTGAACCTGTTCACGGCAGTGCACCACGACTTAAAACTAATCAGGCCAATCCAGCAGCGATGTTTTTAACCATCGGCCTGATGCTTGAGCATCTGGGTTTTAGTGAAGAAGCTGAACGCATAAAAACATCCGTTAAAATGGTCGTCAAAGAAAGGCGTTTTCTCACTTATGATCAGGGCGGGCATGCCAGCACACAGGATATGGCGGAGGCTATTATGGATAAATGTCGGTACAGCCACCAAGGGAATCAGGAAATGGGGCAATGCGAAAAATGGCGACAATTATTGGCTTTCAGTTCTACAGAGATTTCAGATGCACTGGACTCATGTGGGGTAGAAGGTGCCTTATCGGGTATTAAACCATTGACAGGCAACACAAAACTTGTGGGACCTGCTTATACCATAAAATATGCTCCCTATAAAAAAAATACCCAAACTTTTAAAGGAGCTGCCAACTATATTGACGAAGTTCCTGCTCATTCGGTGATTGTCATTGATAATGAGGGGCGTGAAGATTGTACAGTTTGGGGTGATATTTTGACTCAGACTGCATTGCAGAGGGGGATTTCTGGTACGGTGGTTCATGGTGCTATCAGGGATGTAGAATTGATTCGCCAATACCGTTATCCTGTGTATTGTAAAAATTACACCATGCGCTCAGGAAAAAATCGAGTCCATAAATCGGCTGCGCAAGTACCGGTGGTGATTAACAATGTGAAGATTCATCCTGGTGATATTATTTTTGCTGATGATAACGGTGTGCTTGTTATTCCTGTGCAGCTAATTGATGAAATTATCGACAAAGCGAAGAACATTCAGCAGACCGAGCAGAAAATTGTTGAGGCGGTTAAAGCTGGATCCAGTTTAAAACAAGCCAGGAAAGAGTATGGTTACGATAAACCCTGGTTGTCGCAGGGGAAGAAAGAATAATTGAAAGCTTTAAATGAGTATAGTCTTATTGATATTCATTATCACGCTGAACCTGATTTGTATCTTCGGCGCTTGAATGCCATTGAGGCAGGAAAACACTACCAGGCACAGGACGCTGCCGTTGTGTTAAAAAGTCATTTATGCAGCACCAGTGTCCAGGCCAGCCTCTGTCAAAGCCAGGGTTTGCCGGTTTTGCCCTCTTTGGTCTTGAATCCTGTAGCCGGAGGAATTGAACCCAGCGTTATTATCCAGGCTTTGGCCGCTTACAAGCCTTTGATAAAAGCTCATATGATTGTGCACTTTCCCACCATAACCGGCCGTCAATTTCAGTCACGTCTGCAAAGACAACTCGTCTATCCTTCTTTAAGGAGTGAGTTATTGCAGGCAGAAACTTTATTTAATGAAGATTCGCAATTAAAAAAGAAAGCTGTTGATGTTCTGAAAATGGCTAATGATTACCCCATTGTATTGTCAACAGGACATGCTTCACGTGAGGAGACTTATCAACTCATTGATGCTTGCATCAAATACAATGTGCGAGCTTTATTATTAAATCAGCCGGCTCATCCTTTAATGGGTTTGAAAGCTCAAGAATTAAAGGAAATAGCCAGACATGATTTCGTCTGGATAGAGCAAACCTTGCTGACATATCTTTTAGGGCATCAGAGCAAGGAGGATTTAACTGAGGTTTTATGTGATGTGCCCAAAGTAATGTACAGTTCAGATTTAGGCCAGACAAATCAAATGAATGTGAAAGCCTGGTTTGATTTTACTGAAAAACTCTTTACCGAATTGAAACTTTCTGAAAAAAGGAAAGATGAAATCTGTCGAGAAAATGCATTGGCAATGCTGACAAACCATTAATCTGGCTTCTCACCATTAGTGCTCAGCTCTTCCCGGGAAAGGCCTATTTGGTCCATCCTGCAAGAAAATTTCACTCTAATTTGGAATATGGCTTGAGCTGGATTCTAGTTCCAGACTGGCATGGTGCTGCATATCCGTCATCAATGAGACTTGTAATTTCTCAATCGAATCTTCACTATTGATATCGTCTAGTGCATTTACCAATACAGGTCGGCCTTCAAGTACCAGCTTAGAACAATAAAGCTTTGCTTTATTACGAACTTCCTGATTTGGATCGTTTAACAATGTGGTTACCAATGTTTTTAAGTACGAGTGCTCAGTTTTACCTAAACGACCATCCAATGCCTCTATTGTTTTTATGGCTGCAAGACGAGTCGAGTAATGTAGTTTGTCATTAATAATACCATCGATAATAGTCATAATTTGAGCAATAGTTTCAGGTTCAATACTATCACGATCAGGCAATAGTTTTGTCAGAGCTAAAAGTCCTTGTTTGGCAATGGCGTCATTTTCTGATGAAATACTCTTTAACACGGGATTAATAAACTCAGCTTTCAGTTTTGCAGGTAATGATGGAGCAATAAATTTTATAATCTCTAATATCTTACTGTGGTCTGTTTTTTTATCACTTAAAGCGTGAACATATTTTTTCATTATCTCCAGCACCCGATCTTCATCCTGACAAGTCAAGACATAATTTAAAACTTTTCCTGCGGCATTCCGAATACTTTGCTTTTCTTCTCTTTCAATAATAAACAGGATATCCTCAATGCTAATCTTTTTAAGAAGTCTGGGATTATTTTGAAATTGAGATAAGCCATTGAGCGCTTTTTCACGGGCGTCTAAGTTTAAACTGTCAAAATTTACGAGCATAAATTGTGCGATTGTATCCTGTAAATCCATTTCGGAAAATGACAAAATAAGGACAAGTAAGTCAACGTCGACCGGGGATAAGGTTTCTTTTGCAGATAAGATATTATAAAGAGCGTATGCGAAGGAATTTTTTTCTTCTTTTGTCGTATGATTCATAACATACGTCAATCCTGATATTAAAGATTTCTTGAGTTTTTCATTACCGGGAGACTGAAGTATATATTCAATATTTATCAAGACCTCCTGGGGGAAAGAGAAATGGGGTTCAGTCTTAGCTATCTCTATGAGAACATTCAGTGCCGCACAGGCTTGTGCTAGATTCGATCTCTCTACTTGTTTTAACGTATTCAGAGAGTTAGTTAATATACTCTTTTTATCTGACTCCTCCATTTTTGTCAAAAGTAGACCAAACATTTGCAGATGGTTGGTATAAAATTGTAAATTGGGATCCTGAAGTTCGGCAAGAATATCCTTGCTAATGCCATTCTTTTCCGTTTTTTCACAATCTGGATACAATTCTATTAATAACTCCATTGCCGTTTTTTTATTGGAGGAAGGGCGGCTCTTTAGGCGTTCGCTCAATAATGCCAGCATATCCTCCCTGAGTTCAGAGGAAGTATCCATGTTTTTTATTAAGGGCGCTAGTTGACGCAAAGCCTCATTAGCTGCAGAACTACGAATCTTTGGAATAGCTTCCGTTAATAACAGTTGGATCAAAGAATACTTCTCATCGTCTTTCATAAAAGGAGCCAGACAATGAACAAGATAACTTAGCTTAAGAATTTTTTTACCATCCCGCGGGTCCAGATTATCAGGTATCATTGCAAGCAAACGTTTTTTTGTATCTTCGGAGAGTTTGTGCACAATACTTTCATTTGTAAGCAAACTTTTAAGCAATCCTTTTGCTTTTTGTCGCACAAGTGAATCATCATGCACCAATAAATTGCTGACTTCCACAGCAATGGAATCCAGGCTTTTGGCATTGATGGTTTCAAGCAGGCAAACAGCTAGCTCCAAGCTATCGATAAGACTGTGAGGATCTTCTTTGGTTTTAAGGTTTTCGATGATTAACTTGATAATGGACGCAGAGTTTATGTCTTCATACCCGTTTAATTTCATCAGGACCATCAATCCATTGATCATAAAATGGATATCATTAATATTCGCGCTGCTTCTAAGCTTGCTACGCAAAGTTGTTATCTCGAAAGGGACGCTGCTTTGAACGTCTATAGCTGGCATTCTTGCCCAATGTTCTAGAAGTTGGCGCTGAAAATGTTGGGCTTGCAAATCGTTTTTATTGAATAATGTTTCGATCACGGAAGGATAATTTCTCTCATTATCATCCAACAGTCGCCTTAAATCTGGGAGAAAGTCAGTCGGGGAGTGTGTAAAAAAATGAAATTTTTGTGCTGATTTTATCGTTTGCTTTCTATGCCCTTCAGATTTTCCCATATCTTATAACATCCTATAGATCAAAGCTGCCTTGACTATTATTAATTCAAATATACCATAATTTAAATTTTATGCAAAAAAAGGTATATGATAGTTCAGGACAAAATCATACCAATTAAAACACAAACAATAAGATGTCTTTATTTCACTTCGTTCGAAATGACGGCAATTTGGTTTTATTTGGATGATATGATTTTGCCCGTACGAAGTGTATTTAATTACCTGTAAGACATGTCATCGCATATTTTTCTTTGATTGAAGCGCAATCGGCGTGGGGCACAATTGTCAACACACTCTACATTTTCGCTACGTAAAATCAAAGATCAAGCCTAAATATCAGTTAATATTTTCTTAATAAACACATAATGTTTGCATAATAATCAATAAGTATACTTATTAATATGTCCATTTAAATAAAATACGATTATGAGCACTAAAGAAAGCGAAGTAAGAGAGCACCTTGAGGAATCAAGAGATAAATTAAGAAAATCCCAAAAATTCGAATTTTTTGGTGTAGATGACAGTATGGTACATCAAACGGAAGATTCTATAAAATTGTATGAAAAAACAGGAATATTAAAGGGTTTAGATATTAAGGACCCTCATATTTACAGCAACCATTTAGCCAGGAAACATAGAAAAGATCATAAGATCATTGACCCTTTTTTTGCTCTTAAAATGCAATATTTCAGTGATGCTATGAAGATAAGACACCAAAAAGAAAAATTAATTGCCCAAGAATTGCAAAAAGAACTTCGCCCGAATCGGTCAAGCTATGAGAAGGATAGCGACTTACATATCCAACTCAGAAATAAAACTTTTAACTTCTGGAAGTTAATTTATGCCTTTGCGAAAGAGCAAGGCATTGAGAATATTCCGGGTAGAGATGTCAAAATATCCAGCGATTTTGAACAATTTATCACAGACGTTTATAGCGATGAAGTGGTATTCAATCCCAAATATCAGGGGGCCATTCTTGCAGCTGATGTGTATAGTGCCTTTCAGGACTGCGATAATGAGCGCGTGATTCAGTTTTTGGCCAATGATACGGAACATTATTTTGATTTGTTTCTCTTTGGGCATGAAGACAAAGAGGGCTATGATAACTTTAAACGTGCCAAAGCCTTTGTTGAATATGTCAAAGAACATGATCCCAACGGGGAAACTATCAACGCGGAAAAACTAGAAGCCTTGGTTGAATTTGCCGAAGCAGAGCATATCCGAACACGAGAATTTGGCAAGAAAAAACTTCCTGGTATTTCCGTGGGCTATAAAAAGTATGAATCGCATGGACTGTTTTGTACGGTGCCACCGGCCAATATTTTGAAGAAAACCCTCGAAGGCAAACTCAATTTAGACGCTACGATTAAACGCCTTGAGGATTTGGAAACACGTTTAAAAGACATCATGGAGGAAGTGAAACATAAAAGCCCTCTGGACTGTAAAATCTCAGAAAATCCGAAATACGCCAAACTCATAGAAGATATTGAGTTTATGTTTAAGGATAGTAGAAATATCCGCAATCTGAGTCCTATGCATGATAGTCTTTCTTCAAGACAATGCGCCGAATATTTAGGAGCTATTCGTCCTTATTTGGATATCATTATAAAAATTAAGGAAAAAGCACATGATGAAGCCGAGTCCAGTACCTATTATACGGAGGTTGTACCCATTGATGATTATGAACAACGTTTATTTGACGAAAAATTTGATGGCGACCGAACCTGGATAAGTGGAAAAACTGCTTGGGTACTGAATTCAATGTACGGGGGAGCATTAAGCAAACAAGCGATGATTACGGTGCCGATGGTTTCAGGAATGTCAGGGCACGTTGATGTATCATTGATATACGGAGAGCTGTTCGATTTGAATAAAAAAGACATATTCAAAGCGATGGTAGCCAATTTAATCCTATGCGACGGCCACTCACTGACAGAAGTTGTTTTTGGTTCCATGTCGTATAGTAATGTTTTCCCAGAAGAAATGAAAGATATTCGAAAAATCGATGAGGATTTCGTAGACACTATGGGTGAAATATTTTTTGGTAAGGAAAAATGGCAAGAGTTGTTAAAAAGAGCTGACTTGCCTTACGGTAACCCAGTGGAAGATACAACGGAATTCTATACACTGGTGGATGAGGCACGGCAAATAATATTTGACCATGCCTCGGAGAGAATTAAAGAATGGAAAAAGGAATTTATCATTAACCCCGAGCGCTTTAATATAAGCACTACGCATCTGGAAAAACTTAGAGAAGAACGAAAACGAGAAGTATCAGAGCTTGAAGATGGTACATATACGGAAAAAAAGGAAAAATTTAAATCACCACGCACTGAAACGAAAAAATCAAAAAACGATGAAGTGATTCAACGCGAACTACAAGAAATCAGCAAAAGCGCTGGGGTATTAAGCAAAGTAGGTATGTTTGAAAACCTCACTAAAAAAGAAAAAGAGGAAGAGAAGCTTCCCTCAACCAAACTACATAAATAGTGGGAATTTTAACACTTAAAGCGGGGATTGTTTGAGCAGCAATCTCCGATTTAATTTACGTCATCCTAGTTCTGTGAACCAAATTTTTCGCGAAGCAAAAATATAGATAGTTGAGTGCCCTTGTGTCTTTGAATGAGGCGAATAGCTGGCTCTATTTAACGAATTCAAAGACTCAATGGTACCAATTAGCCGCATTTGCAGCTATGAAAATTTTTGTTCACGGAACCTAGGTTCTGTCGACATTTATTTTAACCAAAGAGCGGTGGCAGCGATGTATACGAACGATAAAAAAGATTAAGCAAGTTTGTCATATCGTGTTGCCACTGAAGTCTGTCCCGGAGTAAGAATGAATTTAAGTGGGTTACCAAGTGCATCACACAATGCGTGTATTTTGGTAGAAAAACCATCTCTGGAGCGGCCTAACGCCTGTTTTTCTTGCCCCCTTTTGCTCCGGCAGCATGTTGATGGGCACAAATGATCGTTGAGTCTATCATCAGCCACTCCGTATCAGCGTCGACCGCCAATGTATTAAATATCATTTGCCAGATTCCTTTCTTGGACCAACGCATAAATCGTTTATGGACTGTAGACCACTTACCATACTCTTTGGGCAATGACCTCCATTTGGCACCATTCCGAGCCATCCACATTATGCCTTCTATAAAAAGCCGATTATCTGTTCCTCTCCGACCAGGATCCCCTGATTTCCCTGGTAAGCAATCTTTAATCTTGTTCCATTCATCATCTGTAAGCATAAAAAATCCACTCAAAAACAACCATGTCATTTCAATAGCAGATTATACGCAATTATGAATGTCGACAGAACCTAAGACCCTGTAATTTTAAAAACTAAAATTCCGGAAAAAGTTATAAACATTCAATTTTACACCCATGTCTTAAATATATATAATATGCACAAATTATATATATTTCATAAATGTTATGAGAGGATATGCAAAAAAATTTCTCGGCGTAGATAAAGTCACGTCTATGACTCAAAACTCAAAAGATTTGTTTAATAAAACTGGGATATTAAAAGGATTAAATGTCGTCAACCCTTTTGTTTTCAGTAGTCGTTTGGCGCAGCAACATGGACTTCAAAATCATGGCTTAACGCCACTGGAAGCCTTGAAAATCCAATACGAAAGTGCGTTTATGCAAAGAATGCACAAAAAAGAGAAATTAATCGCACAAAACCTTCAAAAAGAATTGAAATCCTCAAGCATCCACCTTGAGCTTAGAGATAAAATATTAGGTTTCTGGAAATTAATTCATCAATTTTCATTGGAATATGGACTGAAAACCATTCCAGGAAAAGACAGCAAAATTTCAGAAGATTTTAAAACTTTTATTCAGGAAATTTACAGTGACACCTCTTTAATACACATGTTTAACCCCCATTTCCAAGGTGCAATTTTAGGAGAAGACGCCTATCAGGCTTTGCATGATTGCACCAATGAAAGGGTTATTTTATATTTGGCTAGTGATGCAAATTATTATTTTGACAAATTTATTTTTAGTGAAAATTATAATGATTTTAAACGTTCGAAAGCCTTCTGTGAGTTTATAAAGCACAAGGACCCGGAAGGTGAAATTGTCGACCTATCAAAGCTCGCGCCATTGATTGAATTTGCCAAGTGCGAATATTACCGGACCCGAAGTGATAGACGCAAAGTTCCTGGGTTTTCGTATGGCAATAGTAAATTTGAAACCCATGGTCTGTTTTTAACTGTACCACCAGCCAATGTTCTGAAGTGGTCTTTAGAAGATAAGCTCTTAATCAAGCCAACCATTAGAAAACTTCAAAATATTGTTAATGGATTGGAAGACTTAAGGAAAGAGGTAATAGAAAGTAATCATTTAACGTGTAAAATTGCAGATAATCCTTCCTATCAACAACTGCTGCAACAAATCCGAAAAATGTTTGCCAATGATAAAAACATTCTCCGAGCACTACCCACTAATCAGGATTATTTATCCTCGAGAAAATGTGAGGAATTGCTGGCTTTAATTGTCCCCTATCTCAAGCTTATTCAAAAAGTAAAATATGATGCAGACGAAGAAGCAAGAGAAACTGAAGAATATACGGAAGTCGTTGGCATTGATCCTTATGAACAAAGGTTATTTGATAAGGTATTTGATGGGAAAAGAAAGTGGATTAGTGGTAAAACCGAATGGATATTAAATCCCATGTATGGTGGTGATTTGACCCGATCGTTAATGAGTACCGTGCCAATGGTTGCCGGCGTTTCCGGCCATACGGATGTGGTATTAACTTATGCAGAAATATTTGATTTAAACAAGGAGGAAATGTTTAAAGCAATGGTGGCCAATCTGGTTCTATGTAGCGGCCATTCCTTGACAGAAGTAATTTTTGCAGCCATGGCTTATGCAAAGGTGTTCTCTAAAGAAACCAGACCGATTCAAATCATTGATAATACTTTTGTCGATAAAATGGGCAGAAAATTGTTGGGGGAGAAAAAATGGGAAAATCTATTAATTTCTGCAGATTTTGTCAGCGAGGAAGCTTTGAAAGAAGAAGATACAAGTTCTGATACACCGATCTTTACAAAAGATAGAGAAGATCAAAGCCCATTACCTATCGAGGATAAAATATTGTTTTTCCAGAAATGCATTGATTCCAGTAAGATCAAGACAACCACAACGTCATTGCAGCACTCCTAAATGCGAAGGCCTCCTTCCGCGGAGCTTTGATGGCTTTTTCCTTTGTATTTTTCGACAAGAGCTATAAATTCGCTTAGATACTTGCTCTTTACATTGCTATTAAGTGTTTTCAAGGCATCTATTAAAGAAGTATATTCCTGCATATTTTCTTTAATCAGTTTTTTCTCTTCAGGCTTAAAGCTACAGTCTGAAACAATCTCACTATTATGATACAGGCAAAATTTAGAGTAAAAGGGAGCATTGGCATCAACAAATTTTAAGACAGTACTCTTATTAACCGGAGTAATAAGCTCAAATGGCTCAAACACGATTCGTTCCTTATAAATGAGGCATTATCACTATTATAGTAAGTATATGGGACTCCTTCAATAAGAATGAAAAATGATCATATTTTGCATTTATATATCTAAATATATATAATTTAAATAATTTGACTAAAAAATAAATTGTATGCCGATTGTTATTGTTGGTGCAGGTCCTGTTGGTTTATACACGGCTATTTGTTTAGCTGAAAGAGGGCTACCTGTACAGATAGTTGATAAGTATGCAAATAATTTTTCTCGACCTGGTGTTGTTGCAATCGGGGCGGGAGAAATAATTGCCAGGCAACTTAAACGCATTGGTATTGACGTGGATATTCCACTTGCCGGTTCATACCCTGAGACCTATTACATCAGTGATATTCAGAAAATTTTGTATAAAAAAGCAAAAGAATTAGGCGTAAAATTTACTTTCTCACATTTTAAGGGGATTGAAGGAAATTTCATTGAAGTAGAAGAGGATATTGAACCTATACAATGTGAGCTACTCATTGATTGCTCGGGAGAAAGCCGACAAGTCGTTAAGTATGTAAACGAAGAACATGAAAATATTTTTACTGTTTCTCAAATTGCTGATAATCCGGTAAAGACTAATTTTATTGCTTTCATTACCATGAGCCCTGAAGATGCTGAATTACTTAGCACGTCCAGTAGCTCCAGAGTCAACGAAGTCCAGCAGTTTGAGAAATTACGTGCTCAAGGCTGGACTCAGAATGATATGCCTCACTGGGATATGAGACGCTGGGATTTCATTGGAAAAAAAACTCGTTTTAGCTGTTATTTTGAAATGCCTGATGAGTTAGCTCGGGCACCTGAGTCAATACAAAAAGAATGGTTATCTACCATGCTTGAATTAAAAACAGGAAAGAAAATTGATTTTGAAATAGAGTCAGACTCCCCTTTGAAGTTTCGCCCCTTCAGTGTGGATCCACATTGGGTGGAAAATCCTCTTTGTGTATCAAGTCCTTATCCTTTCCCCATTGCGGTTTGTGGTGATGCAATGATGAGTGCAGAATATCGTAAAGGAACCGGTATATCCAACGGTATAATTTGTGCTAATGGGCTGGTCAAGGCGATTAGTTATACTCATGATAAATACCACATTCAATCAGATATTTTTTATTTTACTGTAACCGAATTCCGTCCTACAGGACAATGTATCGATGATCATATAAAAGAGGTGAAGGATTATTATCAAGCTCGAAAGAACAGGTTATCCAATATAAAAATCCAAAAAGATAAATTGGAAAAATACCTGGAAGCTCATGCAGAATTACCAGAAGATGAAGCTATAAAAAAAGGATTATTACTTCAAATCAGTGTATTAAAAGAATTAGCTGACAGCATTTTTCTGGCAAAAAATTATGAAAAAGCCCGTCATATATATAAGGAGGCTCTTAGTGCCTGTAAGGTTCTGGAGGAAAATCCCGGCAGTGGGCCAGAAGAAATAGCTAAACTTTATAATTTAGAGAGCAGAATTTGCTCGAATCTTGCCAGAATATATTGGAATCAGAAAGAATACCTGGAATCTGAAAATTATTTAAACGAAAGTATGGTGCTTTGTAATAAAGCGTTAGATTTTTTAGAAAACCCGGAAAATGAAACGATGCAACCCTTAAAGGATGGACTTAATGCATTGAAACAAGGCCTGGAAAAAAGAAAAGAACAATATACTCCAGAAAAGACTTCTCTCTCTAAGAAGAATGTACTCTGAGGAAGCGTTCGGAAAATCGCCAACAATATTCTTATGTATTTGTTTTTATAGATCTCTTAAACTCGACTTTAGCCATTTTTTTAGGGATCGAATCCCCGCTACCTGATAGCGGGGTCCATACGGTAATTCGTGCCATTCTATTTTCTCAAGTCATCGATTTAAAGCGACTTTGATAAATCAAATGGTACGCTTCTATGCTCTACTCTATTGCTTTCCTTTACTTGAAAATGGCTAAAGTCCAGTTAAACTATCTCATTTTTATAGTAGCGAATGGCTCAGGTCAATATTTCCTGTAAAAATAACATCATGCTCGCCCAAGAGCGTTCATCGGCCGTTTTATTATAGTGCAAGCCCAGTTCATCGTCATTGGCTAAAGGGTTAGTAAAGGAATGAGCCGTAAGACCATACATGTGAATTTGCCAGTCGGCTTTTTTTTGCGTCATTTCTTCTGCAAATTGATGAACTTCTTCCGGAGGAACCAAAGGATCATCATAACCATGGAGGACTAAAATTTTGGCTTTTACAGTTTGATGCTGATTGAATATGGGAGATGAGGATAGCACACCGTGAAAACTCACGACACCTTTAACATCGGCGCCACTGCGTGCAAGATCAAGAACACATAAACCACCAAAACAATATCCTATAGCCGCCATCTTTTCATTATCCACGGGCGATAATTGACAGGCAGCATTGAAAGCGGCCTGAATGCGTTCAACCAGTTTTTGCCGGTTCTCGCGAAAAGGAGTCATTAAGGCACGGTTTTCAATCTTATCTTTACCAAGTTTGGCATTACCATACATGTCAACGGCAAAACCGACATAACCCATTTCAGCCAATTGAATCGCTTTATTACAAACCGCTTTATCTCGACCACCCCAGTCATGAGCTATCAATAGGCAGGGCATGGGTTTCGTATATTCTTCAGGATAAGCCGCAAAACCTTCGCAGCGGACCTCACCGTCCATGTACACGACTTCCTGCGTTTTTATTGTTTTTTTCACCGTATTCCCCGGTTATTTACACACTGTTTTTTAATAAATATGTTGATTTTATGGTGATTTCATCGACATAAGCATTGGCGTTTAAATGAAGAAGATAATCTATGCTATGGATGATATCCTCACATAAAATCTTTTCCTTATCGGGAAAATCAGGGATATGTCGAGTCATGTCCGTATTCACCACACTGGGACAAAGGGCTGTAACTTTTATATTAAATTCCAGTAATTCCAGGCTCAGAGACTGACTATACCCTAATACACCGTATTTGGTCATACAATAGGCTCCGGAGCGAGCCAAGGGTCTTTTCCCTGCATAAGAGGCCAGATTAAAGATATACCCTGAGCGCTGTTTTTTCATGTATGGAACGACGGCATGGATGAAATGATAGACACCACGTAAATTGACATCCAGCATACGGTTAAAATCTTCTGTTTCAATCGTGCTTGTGCCGTGAAGCAACATCCCGGCACTGTTAAATAAAACGTCGATATTGGAATAATGCTGGGCAATGTTTTTGACAGCTTCATTGACTCGTTGCCCATCACTGACATCGAGAGGATAAGCACTGGCCTTTACCCCATGTTTTTGCATTAAATCCTTGCTTAAGGCATCCAATTGTTTCTCATCTCTGGCGATTAAAGCGAGATCATATCCCTGACTGGCAAAATAACAGCCGGCTTCTTTGCCTATGCCCCGGCTGGCTCCGGTGACAATTGCTAGCTTATTCATCATTACCTCAGATAAAAAAACATAAATTAGCATGGCAAAAAATTTTATCCAACTTTTTGCAAAGAAAAAGAATATAAGGTTAGGTCTATTTTTTGAGCGAGAGAATATTAATTGCGCATATAGAATTTATATAGATCTTTATAGATATTAAATATACAATATAGGTAGAAATTAATACATAAGGGGACTAAGATGGCTGGCGATTATGAAAAGTACAAAGGTACTAAGTGGTTAAAATTTGAAGGTAAAGAAACTCCTGACGAACATTTACAAAGACTTATCAATCAAGGCCCAGAAAGAGTGAGGCAAAATATTATTGCTTTGTTTGCCTCTTATGATAAACCATCCGCCAAATTTTGGAATCCTTTGCATGGTAAAGGGCGTAAATGGCAGGCAGAAGCTAACGCCCTTGTTACATTTTGTCAAAATTTTGAACCTTCAGGTGATAAGGCAAGCGATGTAGCAAGTTTATTGACTCATGTTACGCACTAAACCTTGCTGCTCCCTGAAATTTAATTAAAATTTCATCCCTGATTTTTAGGGAGGAAGATTTAATGGATATGCTTGATATTTATAGTGACTATTTGATTTGCCAGAATAAATATGCAACAGCTACAGGTTTATCGGAGATGTTGGATGGTGAATTTGCTCACGACAAGGTGACACGATTTTTACGACTACAAGATTTTGGTTCCAAAGCGCTCTGGAATTATGTCAAGAAGTCAGTCAGGGAGAGTGAAGCATCAGACGGTGTTCTTTTATTGGATGACTCGATTGAGGAGAAGCCTTACACGGATGAGAATGAAATTAATTGTTGGCATTATTCCCATGCTAAAGGTGATGTGGTCAAAGGGATTAATATCCTGACCTGCATGGTTCGGTATGGTGACTTCAGTGTTCCTGTTGGTTATGAAGTTATCAAAAAAGACGTTGCTTTTTGTGACATTGAAACAAGGCAAGCTCGCAGAAAGTCATCCACGACTAAAAATGAACTTTTTCGCAAGCTTATCGCACAAGCGGTTAGTAATCATGTGTTGTTTGACTTTGTACTTGCGGACAATTGGTTTGGCTCGAAGGCCAATATGGCTTACATCCATAATGACCTTCAAAAATCGTTTATTATTGGGATTAAATCTAATCGAACCTTAGCTTTATCCAAAAACGACGCCAACAACGGACGGTACACAAAAGTCAGAGAATTAGAGCTTGAAGAGGACATAGCCCACACAGTCTATCTCAAGGGATTAGACTTCCCAGTGAGGCTTTTGAAGAAAATTTTCAAAAACGAAAATGGTTCTACAGGGGTTCTCTATCTCGTTTCTAATGACATGACCAGCAGTGCCGAACGTCTTTATGAAGTGTACCAGAAACGGTGGCGGATTGAAGAGTATCACAAGTCAATTAAACAAAATGCAAGCCTGAACAAGTCTCCAACCCGTACGGTTAAAACACAATCCAACCATATCTTTGCCGCAATCATTGCATACTGCAAACTGGAAATGATGAAAATAAAGACAAAATTGAATCACTTTGCCATCAAGTACAAATTAATACTCAGGGCTAACCAAATTGCTATGCAGGAGTTAAAAAATATGGCTCGTTAAAGTCGATTGTGCGTAACATGAGTTATTGAATAAAGTAAATGAGGTTAAAGAGGATTTGTTAGGGCGCGATGCGAATCCGAATGGTACTATGGTTAAGAGATTGGACTGGATTTTGAAAAGGGAGTTACTCTCTTATGGCCAGGCTCTTGGAGCACAATTTGATGGCTCTATGAAACAACAAGTTAGTAGCCAATTAGAAAACCTAAACCAATTGGCTCCTGAAAGTTTTGAATTAAAACCAAATTAAATCATCTACAAGGATTAAGAAGAAAATTGCTTCAAAATGGCGTGATATTTATTGTTCACACCCCATTTTTTGTTGGCATTTTGCAGATGAAAGTTGACCGTGCGCGGCGTAATGTTTAATAACTGAGCAATGGCTTCAAGGCGCAGGCCTTCTTTGGTTAAACGAAGACACTCATATTCTCTTTTGGTCAGTTGAATGTCTGACGACATTCTATCCTGGTTAAGAAAACGATGTAGCTGACAACAGTAACAATGCATTACACCAAGCCATTCCAGCTTTTTTTGCTGATGCTGTTGCAATCCGGATTCTCCTTGTCTTTGATGAAGTACAAGAACTGCCAGTCCGCTATCCGGGGTATGCAGAGTTAAATTCAAGCCTTTATCAATCCCGTAGTCAATGGATTCTTGACGCATCCGTTTTTCCCGGGCATTTTTAGCCACTTTCAGTTGTTGCTGTACATCCCAGAAAAAAGGCAGAGCTCTCTGAGTAGCATATTCCAAGCTTCTATCCACATCGGCATAACCCTGTTCAAGATAATATTGATGCCAAGACTTTAAAGGTTCTGTGACCCAGTTGTATTTTAATTTCATTCCTGTTTTAACATGCCGGACATAATAGGTGAAGGCAAAGCTATGGATATTAAAGGTTGCGAAATAGTCTTTTAAAACATGATTTAAGCGAGTTAATGAATGGGTTTCATTCAGCAGTTTTTCAACCATCATATCCTATCACTGGCAAAAAACCTGTCACAAAAAACAGGTTTTTAATGTGCTATTTGTTAGGATATTATACACTATAAAAATTATTTAGTCTAAAAGGAGAATTTTAATGTTGATAAAGAATGCCTTGTTGGTCTGTCTAAAAGACAGATGGAAAATATGGCAAAACTCAATTTCCATTGTTTTTATCGTTTTCTTACTGCCGCAATGGAGTCTGGCGGCTAATCTTACAAATCATATTAGCGGTGTTGGGCCAGAGAACAAGATTAAACCTTATATCTGCATTCAAGATGGCTCAGGCAAAATCACCTATGCTTTGGCGCCCGGACAGTCGGTGGACGGTAATAAAATGTCAGGCAATAAATATTACGTCGGCGCTACGCTACGCTTTGACGGTTGCTCAATGAGCAATGCTTACCTTGGATACATTGGTTTTAATTTAAATTCTAACGGCAATAATGACATTGATACCTATTCTCCTCCAGACGGTATACACGTGGCTTATGAAAAGGGCGCCATTGACAGCAAAGGAGTGGTCACAGGGAAAATTAATTACACTCAGATTAAGGCTAATTCAAACATCCATCACGCTAAGGCAGGGAAATACTGGGAATTTACCGGCTTTAATTTATCCGGTTTGGAATTCAGCAAAAGCATTGATCCTTTTGTAATACCCAACTTGTCAGAGCAAGATGCAGAAACAGCCAGCAGTGATCTGAATGAGGTCAATGCGTTTATCCAAAAAGGGGCTAATACGATAAGAGTGCCGGTCAGATGGGGGTATTTGCAACTGGAGGGGCCTGGAAAAGGGCCTATATACAAGGACTATTATGAACACTATGTACGCCCATTACTGCAATCTTTAACTCAGGCCAAAGTCCATACCATTGTCGATTTGCACGCTTATATGCGTTATTCTCAATTCGGCAGTCAATATGCTGGTTGCGGCATGGACGGGCCTTGTCCAGACGGTATGTTAATTACCGATTCAAAAGCTTATCAGGACATATGGTCAAAATTATATGAATTGATACAAAATGACCCGGCCATTGATAAGAATTACATTCTGCTGGATTTGGTTAATGAGCCTGTAGAAGTACCCGATGACAAAGTTTTCACCATTCAGGTCGATGTGGTTAAGATGCTGAGAAAAAAGGGATTTAAGGGGTATATTCTGGTGGAAGGTAACTCCTGGAGCGGTTTGCATTCCTGGACAACGTATGAATGGCAGGGTGGTGATGGACAGAGTTTTACCAATGCAACATTATTTACCCGGGAAAACTTTAATAAGGCAGGTATCAATGATTTGTCTAAAATTTTGATAAATGTCCATCAATATCTGGATAGCGATTTCAGTGGTACGAAAAACGAGTGCCAGCAGGATATGACCACTACAGGACCTGAGGGTTTTAACTTGCTGGCTTTTACGGATTATTTAGAGCAAAATCAACTGAAAGCCATTGTGACTGAATTTGGCGCTGGTACGCACGCTGAGAGTTGTACACCTGCTTTAGCCTTCTTTATGGATTATTTAAAGGATCATTCTGCGCAAGGTAAAAATACAGGTTTTATGGGCTGGACCATTTGGTCTGTCGGACATGGATGGGGTGGTTATAACCTAAGGGTTACTGCTGATTCTTATCAGGAAAAGATATTGGAACAATATTCATAACTTTTTTCTGAGTACCTCCTACATTCCATACTTGTACATATGGACACATTTGCGCCTTAAAAAATACTCTGGATTGTTTATGGCGTCTTCGTGTCCTTATTTATCTTCAGCCAAATAAACGGCGGTAGGTGAAAAACTCTGTTTATCAAATAAAAATCACCTTGTATTTTTAAGAAAATTAAAATCGGTTTATGAATCTCTTTGCCTTCACACAGAGATTCATTCTTTAAAATGGTTGTTCTTGAGTAATTCATTGATTTCATCGGAATTAGTAGGTCGTCCGTAAAGAAAACCTTGCATTTCATCACAGTGACTTTCTTGAAGTAATCTCAATTGGCTTTCTGTTTCAACCCCTTCTGCCAAAACAGAAAGATTCATATGATGTCCCATGGTGATAATTGCATTAATGATTGAGCGATCATTAGGATTAATTGTACAATCTTGCACAAAGGATTTATCAATCTTTAATTTATTAGCGGGAAAATCTTTTAAGTAACTAAAACTCGAATATCCTGTACCAAAATCATCGATAGCAATTTGTACACCAAGGTTTTTTAAGTCAGCGAGCCTTTTAATAATTTCTTTTGTATTGGACATAATTGCGCTTTCAGTCAGTTCAAGTTCCAAGTATTGGGGATCAAGCTGACTGTCAGATAGAATATTTCTCACAGTTTCTACAAAATTAGGTCGATTTAATTGAACCCCTGAAACATTGACTGCCACCACAATAGGACGTAACCCTTGATTCTGCCACATTTTATTTTGCAAACAAGCTTGTCGCATAACCCATTCACCCAGTTGAATAATGAAGCCCGTTTCTTCAGCAATCGGTATAATCTCATTAGGGAAAATAAGGCCTATCTCAGGATGTTGCCATCGTAGAAGCGCTTCAACCGATATTACTTTACTCGTTTTCAAATCAAATATAGGCTGATAGAATAAAAAGAATTCATTTTTTTCGATAGCGCCTCGTAATTGATTCTGAATGATCATGCGCTTTTTCGAATGAATATTCATAGATTTATCATAAAGCTGATAATAGTTTCGTCCCTTTTTTTTGGCCTTGTACATTGCAACATCTGCGTTTTTGAGAAGTGTGGATGGGTCTTGTCCGTCTCTAGGATAGATACTAATTCCCATACTAACGGTAACAACCACTTCATGACCGCCAATTTGAATTGGCGTCTTGAGACTATCGTGAATTTTATTAACAATGGTTTTGATTTCTTCTTTACCATTTTTAAATAAAAACAAAAGAACAAATTCATCACCGCCAAATCGAGCGACCGTATCGCTCTCTCGAATACATTCTTCCAGACGAAGTGCCGTTTCCTGTAGCAAAATATCCCCAGCACCGTGGCCAAGATTATCGTTGATGTCTTTAAAATTATCGAGATCAATAAACATTACAATGAGATTGGAGTGAAACCGCTTGGCGTAAGTGATCCCTTGATGAATACGATCATTTAACAAAGTTCGATTAGGTAAGCCCGTCAATGCATCATGATTTGCCTGATAGGCGATTTTTTTCTCCATTTTTCTACGCTCGGTAATGTCACGAAAAGTCCATACTCGTCCAATAATCTTGTGATCCAACTTATGCGGTTTTGAGTAGCGCTCAAATATTCGACCATCTTTAAAATGCAATTCGTCAAAGCTATCTTGGTTAGGGTTAAGATAGAGATCATTTATTCTGCTTACAAATTCATCTGGATTGATAAGTTGGTTCATGACATGCTGGATGGCTTTCTCGTCATCTGTCGTCTTTATAAATTCAGAAGTAAACCCCCACATATCTAAAAATTTTTTATTATAAAATTTAATCTTATTATCCAAGGTTACCATCAAAATTCCATCGGCTGTTGATTCAAAGGCCGACTTGGTAATTGCCAATGATTCTTTCAGCTCATTTGTGCGCTCAGCAACTTTTTTCTCCAATAATTTTTTAATCGAACCCAGATTGATATTTTTAAACCGTAGAACCAATGAGGAAAGAATGAGTTTATTGGTGTAGTAAGCAGTACTTAACAAAACAGCAAAATAAATAAAACTTAAAAAACCTAATAATACATAAAGACCGCCGTGAGTGAGCAACCAGATTGAAAGAGGGGCTAGCGCAATAATCAAGAAAAAAGTATATACCGATAAAATGGGTGAATAGAGCGTATTCGCCGCTGCAGTGACCCCAAATATCATCAACATAACAAAGGTTTGCTGTACGAAGCCTTCTGGCGGCATAAGGCCCCCTCCAGCAATCCCCCATCCAGCGCCTGTAAAAAAAACACCCACCACATAAAATTTTAACCAGTTATCATGGGATAAAAGCGAATGTTTAGTCTTGAAAAGATAGACTAAAATACTTCTCCAAAATGCTGAACCAAAATAAATGAATAACAGCCATCCAATTAATAAATAACTCATGTTACGCACAATCGACTTTAACGAGCCATATTTTTTAACTCCTGCATAGCAATTTGGTTAGCCCTGAGTATTAATTTGTACTTGATGGCAAAGTGATTCAATTTTGTCTTTATTTTCATCATTTCCAGTTTGCAGTATGCAATGATTGCGGCAAAGATATGGTTGGATTGTGTTTTAACCGTACGGGTTGGAGACTTGTTCAGGCTTGCATTTTGTTTAATTGACTTGTGATACTCTTCAATCCGCCACCGTTTCTGGTACACTTCATAAAGACGTTCGGCACTGCTGGTCATGTCATTAGAAACGAGATAGAGAACCCCTGTAGAACCATTTTCGTTTTTGAAAATTTTCTTCAAAAGCCTCACTGGGAAGTCTAATCCCTTGAGATAGACTGTGTGGGCTATGTCCTCTTCAAGCTCTAATTCTCTGACTTTTGTGTACCGTCCGTTGTTGGCGTCGTTTTTGGATAAAGCTAAGGTTCGATTAGATTTAATCCCAATAATAAACGATTTTTGAAGGTCATTATGGATGTAAGCCATATTGGCCTTCGAGCCAAACCAATTGTCCGCAAGTACAAAGTCAAACAACACATGATTACTAACCGCTTGTGCGATAAGCTTGCGAAAAAGTTCATTTTTAGTCGTGGATGACTTTCTGCGAGCTTGCCTTGTTTCAATGTCACAAAAAGCAACGTCTTTTTTGATAACTTCATAACCAACAGGAACACTGAAGTCACCATACCGAACCATGCAGGTCAGGATATTAATCCCTTTGACCACATCACCTTTAGCATGGGAATAATGCCAACAATTAATTTCATTCTCATCCGTGTAAGGCTTCTCCTCAATCGAGTCATCCAATAAAAGAACACCGTCTGATGCTTCACTCTCCCTGACTGACTTCTTGACATAATTCCAGAGCGCTTTGGAACCAAAATCTTGTAGTCGTAAAAATCGTGTCACCTTGTCGTGAGCAAATTCACCATCCAACATCTCCGATAAACCTGTAGCTGTTGCATATTTATTCTGGCAAATCAAATAGTCACTATAAATATCAAGCATATCCATTAAATCTTCCTCCCTAAAAATCAGGGATGAAATTTTAATTAAATTTCAGGGAGCAGCAAGGTTTAGTGCGTAACATGAGTAAATAATGATTGGTTTTATTCCACAATGCGATGCATAAAACAGTGGCTGCAACACTTTCACCAAACAAGGCAGGAGGCAATTGCTCATAGAGCAATTTAATTTGTTGTGCTTTTATTTTTTTAGATAAAACAGGATCTTGATCGATATCCTCATTCATTAATATTTGCTTTATTTCATGCATATTGATTCCATGGTTAAAATCAAAGCTATATCCTACATGAATAGAGATTTTACCTTTGCATTAATTTTTATAAGTGTAGGACATATTATTCACTCATGTTATGCAGCACAGTATTTTTTAGAAGACTTGGAGGCATTTTGGAATTTTAAAGCGCAGTTTACACATAGTAAATGAGCATTTAAAATTCCAAAATGCTTCCAAAGATGCAAAAAAGACGAAGCTGTATAACATGGGTTATTCAATTTTGCGTGAGAGGTTTGAAAAGAGCACCAGTGCAACTTACACGAATTAAAATGTTTCCGTTAGTGTTTTATCGTCGATTGGCTTCAGAGGAGTTTGTCTTTTAAATTGCTTTTCATAAAAAGCTGAATTTCCCAATTCAATGCCTCTATTATCTTTTATAAGATGGTGGAGGTAATCGTTTTCAGGATCGATACGTTGAATGGTTAAAAGCAAAATTCTTTCGTAGTGAAGCGCATCTGAATTTTTATTCAGATAATCAATAAAATTTGTTTTATCGTTTTTAAAAAAGCTGTTTTTAGAAAAACTTTGTATTCTTCCTTTCAACATTTCAACCAGATAGTTAACAAGTCCGGTTTTATCTTCAAACATTTCAATTTTTTTTAAGATTTCATTTACAGGAGCTTGGGCTGAATGTTCAGGCAGGTTGGAGGTGATTTTCCTATAGACATCCAGGCAATCGATAGTGATTTTTTTGAGCTTCTCCAATTCCATTTCCTCTTGATACTCTTGATAAAAGCTCGTTTCTTTCAGAAGTTGGTTTAAATTAAGATTATCTTTTTCTTCTAAAATATCGAAAAAGATCGCCTCGTCTGATTCAATGATCTGCTCAGCTACTTTTATAACTTTCTTTTTTAATGGCTCATTGTTTTCATGATTTGCTATTATCAGCAGTGAACTCAAAAAATCCATCTTGAGATATGAAGTATGAAGGCCAATGCTTTGTGAATGAATGAGCTCGTCAAAATCAATACATTCTAATCCTGCTAATCCTGATTCTGGGAGCAATGATAATGTACCATCATGCAGTTTTTCATAGATTTCATATAAAATTTTTAAGAAATGCAACTTTTCCCATTGCAAAAGTTGTTCTTTTAGTATGGGAGCTTTTTTTAAGTAGTCATTATCGAAATGGCTTTTGAACATAATAAGCGAGTAATGATCCTGAGAAAATATCTTGTTCATATTAATTAAATAGTAGTTTTTTATAATATAGGATATGAGTTTAATTGAATCATAACTTTTATCATGAGAGATAAAATAATCATCATGATATTTTTTTAGGCATTCAGACAAGTAGTCATCTTGATCTTCAACATTAATGTCCTCCAAGTTTTCTTTCAATGCCCCAATTGTTTTTGGAACAACAAATTTTTCCTGTGATTCTGTTTTAGGTGTAGGCGGTATAGGCCTGACCTCTATTTTATCCTGGTAGCCCAGAGCAAACAGTTTCTTTTTAAGCTCACTCTCTCTTGTTTCTTCTACAAAGATTAATTTAATGCTATCGAGTCCAATCTCTCCTGTATATTTTAGTTCTCCAGGAAGAGAACCAAATTTATCCGCTTTTACTGAACAGCAGTAAATAACAGGATATTGGTTTTTAATGGAGTCAATCAGTTGCTCATCGGATTCTATAGGAAGGGTTTGCTTTTTTAATTTTTTTAAAATGCTATCTGAATATTTATTAAAATGTTTTTTTATGTTTTCTTTTTTGGATTCAGATTGCTCCTTTAATAAAAGATTTACTTTTTCATTTTCTAAGTACGATAAAAAATTTGAGATGTCTGCTTGAGTGGGCTTGCCTCCCATTAGAATAAAATTTTGTGCAAGCATTTCAATTTTTTTAAGATGGGTTAGGTAATTGTTTTCATTGATGGTTAATACGGTTTTCTGCATTGCGAGATAAAGCGAGTCTGAAGATATGCTCTGATAGCCTAAGGTCGAATAGTCAACTGCAGTTTTTAAGGCCTCTTTATTACTGGGATCTGCTCCGGAAAGTGCCTGGTAGTTGATTCCTTCCTTTCTTCTTCCTCTAAGCCCAAAAGTTCCTGTGCCTAACTCTCCCACAACAGGATACAAGCTATAGCTTTTCCTCAAAATACCTGTGGGTATTAAAGCATAAGGAATGGTTTTACTGATCGACTGCCCATATTTGTCTGTGAAAATTAAGGCTTTACCCATAAAGCTGAAAGGAATCGATGAGCCTCCATGAATAAATGTTATTTTATCCTCATGTCTAAGATTATATTCATCAATTTGCTGTTTTATAAGATGGTGAGGTTCATCATTAGGCATCTTAGCCTCACAAAGCGAGAACTTCTATATTTTAGTATAGAAGTAAAATTGCACAGAAAAAACATAATTTATTCATTTTATCTTGTGTACTTACTGCTTTTTAAGAAAAACCCCAAACCGGGGTTGCTGAATTTCCCCTGCGAGCCATACATCCTGATTGAACATAGTGTCGGTTAACCGACATGCTCATAAACTTTTATTAATATATAAATTATACAATTAGGGAAATGTTTAATGCCAAAATAAATATCAGTGTTACCGAACTCTGGCCATTTTTGTAAAAATGGTCAATAATCTGTCATTGCGAGCGTTAGCGAAGACAACAATTTTTAGCGTGTTTTTAAAAAAGGGTCAAAGTCCAGCTTAAGTCCATCATTAATCATCGGGTTTATATCATTCAGAGAGTTGAGTTATGCAATTATTTATCAAAACATTAACTGGAAAAACAATTACATTAGAAGTTGATCCTAATTCAACTGTTTTAGACATGAAAAAACAGATAGCTGATAAAGAAAGCATACCTGTTGAAATGCAAAGACTCATTTTAGCAGGCAGACAGTGTGAAGATCAGAGGACAGTCAGAGAATATGAATTCCAAAAATATGAAGCAATACACCTTGTGGTAAGGAATTATCGACCCGATATTGATTTTACTACCCATAATTTTTATGTGGCCGTACATAATTTTTATTCAGAACCTGGTTCTGCTGACAATATTTATAGATTAGAAGGCGAAACAGGACAATTTCAATATGTCTTTGATATCGAAACAATGTATAGAAAAGGATTTACCATTGAAGAAATTTTCCAACAGGCGATTGAGGTCAGAAATCTTAGAGCTAAAAAGAATGCAAGTCACGAGACTTATCAAATCAATGATTATTCCGTGCATGGAAATGCTCAATGTTCATTATCCATTGTTGCTATTCCTAAAGGTATGCAAATAATTTCAGGCCAATCTTCATCGATTTTAGGCACTGAGTTTGCGCATTCAGAATCCCTGATGAGATTAGATGATGATTATAACCTTGTTAATATTCCATATAAGTTAATTGCATCTGTACAATCTGATGGCACTGTTTATTTACCTCGAGCCTTAGATCAAAGAGTTGAAACAGAAATTTGCAGACCATTTCGCCAACAAGTTCATCAGTATGTTCAAGCAGGCAATTTTGTTAATCAAGAACTGCTAAAAGCTGAATTCCAGCAAGCATTAAATTCAGTAGAAAATTCTGATGATTCCATTCGGCACTTAAATCGCATAGCTATATATATGAGTCATTTTACTTATCAGCTTATATCTACTTTAGATTTTCTTGAGTACGATGAAAACGAAATTGCAGAAATGGAGAATACCGGGGTTCTTGAAGCGCTTTATAGTCATCAGGAAATTGCTAACGACTTAGCTGTTGAGCACGGTATAGACGAAACAACTTTGTATGCTCCGAGAGCCATTAGAAACGATTCTCGAGCATGGGCGATGGTAATGAATAATATTAGAAATGCCATCAATGTAGATGAAATTTCTGATGAAGCGCTGAAAGAGGAAGTCGCACAGTTTGCAGAAGAAATTATTCAGTTGATAATCAAGTGTTACAGAGAGGGAATGTATGAACTTACATTTGAATCTTTAAAAGAACGTTACTTGAGCAAAGTCTCACAAGAACCTGTAGTCAATGATATTCCAGAAGAAAATGATAGTAAAATAATAGAGTTACAAACATATGATTGGGAAATCCTGGATGATAACCAAAAAGCTGAAATCTTTGCAATTACAGAAGAGCTTCGCCAAAATTTTGGAGGAATATCTATACAAGAATATTGGGCGAATATTGATGATGTTATGCGGATAGAATGGATGGAACAAACCCATTCTGAGAATAACAAAGATATCGCTGTAGATAGTTCGGAGCTAAATAATTTGCCGCCTGAAGAACCCATCAAAGCATTAGTATTGGATTTTCAGGGCACTTTATCTGGGTATGAATATGACTTGCATGGCCAGTGGTATTCACAACATGATATTTTAACGAATAATATGGTAGAAGAGCTATATAATAATGACATGCTTTCGCGTGCGCGTTTAAATGGTATAAATATTGAAGATTCTATTGAGAAATTGCGTGCTCTGGCTGATGCCGGCGTTACCATTTATATAGCGACTGGCGATGGTGGCAGTTACGAACAAGGTATGCTGAGTCCGAAAGAAATGATAGAGATGTATGGCCTACCTATTGACCAGCACAATATCATTAGCTGGGAACATTTAAATAGCCATGGTATTGAAATTAATCACGAAAGAGACTTGGGTAAAAACCAACAATTGCAATATATTATGGAGCGCGATGGACTCGCACCTAATCAAGTCATGTTTATGGATGATGGCCCAGGGAATATAGCACCGGCCCGAAGACTCGGAATTACAGCAAAACAAATTAACATTCCAGGTGATTTTACTGAGGGTTTGGACATGGCATTATCAAAATGCTTAAACCAACATATGGGCTATATACTCGATGAGAGTTCTGAATCCATTAATCCATATGAGCAAAACGAGGATTCAGTCAGTATAAATGAACAGAAAATCTTATGGGATAATCTGAAGCCGGAACAAAAACAGTTAATTTCAAGCAAAACGCAAGAGCGTAGACATCAATTAGGTCATATTTCAACAGAGGAGTATTGGAGCGGATTAACAATACCTGAACAGGAAAGCTTATTAAATCCAAAATCAGAGCAACTCATTACTGATTTTAGCTCTGGTGGTTACATCATTGAGCTTAAGGCGAATTTAAATCACTATTTGGCTGATTTGTGTAAATATAATGATATCACTGATAATAGCAGTCGATTATGGGGAAGTTCTCCGGCCAAAAAGAAAATGGCAGTTGACATGCTTCTATGCGCCTTAGATGGCGAAAATGTTAATATAAGCCAGTATGAAAAAGTATATAGAGAAGGCACTCTAGGCGACACAATTAGAAATTTTGTAAAGAGTGGCTATGCAAGACCAATATTAGGTGATGGCATTAATAGTGTTCGAGATTTCATTCGTGCCTTAGAGCAAAGAAACCAGGAAATCAATTACAAGAATACCAGTGTTTACAGTTAATAAGTAGGGCCTGTCGAAAATCTAATTGTAGACAGGCCCTAATGAATTTTCTTACATTAAAATAATTTTATTTTATGCTTTTTTCTCTGGGACAACAGAATGGTATGCTATACTAGTTGTGCAAATTAAAAGCAAGGAGGTGTTGTCATGAACAGATTTTTATCTGTGTTGATTACTGCAGGAGCTCTAGGCTTTGCTCCCATAGGTTTTGCGCATACCAATAATAATCAAGATAACCAGGACAAAGGCTCATTAAGTCAAAAATTGGATGATTTAGCCAATAAACACACCGATGTAAATTTGAAAACTGAAAATGGTAAACAACTTACTGCCACCATTCCGCATGAACATGCATCTGATTTGAAAAAAGGCGATAAGCTGGAGGTCACAGAAGAGCCGCAACAAAAATCAGATGAAGATCAAAAAGATAAAGGTTGGTTCTAAGGTAGGTTAATGCCCTAATTCTGTTATCCTGGCGAGAAATGCTTTCCCGCCAGGAAAGTGCAGCTTATAAGAGTGTGTGATTTTAGCTCTCGCTGCAACTGCTGAGTAAAGTAAAGGCAGCCAGAATAAAGATACTTTTATTAAGGAAACGAGAGCAGCTATTCTGATTCATGATTTGTATATTTATGATTTATGCAAAGCGCATGTCACTGGAACAGCAGTGAATGAGGATGCTACACTCAGAAAGATATATTTTTTAATGTTCATATCCTTTGACCTATTGAGTTTCCCGACAGAAGAAAGATTAGCTTCATTGTATGAAGTCAAACATCATACCAAATCAAAATTCCCCTTCCTAAAGTTTTATTGCTTAGTTGTGTCCAGACATTATAAACGATTTTATGAGATTCATAATAGATTTTTAGTAAGATCGCTCTTAACCGGCCCTTTTTGAATTTATATATAACATTGTGTTAAATTTATGTTATATTAGTTAATATGAATATCACATTGTAAGCTTATAATATGGCTGAAAGTAAATTAGAAGCAGTGCCAGTACCAGAAAAAAAAGACGTTAAAGGCGAAATAGAAAATACTCGCCACAATTTAACGGTTAACCCCCGCTTGGGTGGTGGCATAAGGGGGGATGAGATTTGGTCAGAGAATGTGATGAAAGTGGTTTTGGCTCGTAAAGAAGCCCGCCGAAAGGAAAAAGCCATAGAATCAGAAGAAATACCTCTTCCTCTTAATTATATGGTCTGCAAATTTAAACTACCAGAAAATGTCAGAAATTATTCATTGGAAGGACACCAGGAATTAGCTGAATTTATTGATTTTTTAAAAAATAATATACAAAAGCTGCCTGTGGGTTTGCGCTTTCAAATGGCAGTTCTTGTTGGTGGGCATTGGACAGTTGTTGATAATATGGTGACAACAAAAGGCATTTCGTCTTTCAATTTAGACTCCGTTATGGATTCAAAAGCTTACCAGTTTTTTATGATTTATTTGACCAATTTGCAAGAAGCTCATTTATTGAATGCTTCCTATGCTTATCGTGTCTCTGTACCACAAGGGCCATTCGAAAAAACACCTAAAGAAAAGCTGGCAAATATGATTCAAAGTGATTGGGTCAGTTGTGGTATTTTCATGGTGGATCATCTTTCGTTTCTTTCTCGTACAGATGTTTTTCATCATTTAAAATCCAGTATGGGAGAATCTCAATATCAAGCCTTTGGACGTGCTGATGTTCCTCCTTCTTTAGCCGGTATCTTTCGGTTAGCTCAGATGGAAGAATTAATTTCCAAAATTTCGAAAAAACAAAGTATTCCTGCTGTGACTCGCAAAGGGAAAACATTGGCGGACGTTAAAAAACAGATTAATCCAGAGGAAAATACTGAATATATAACTGCGAATGCTCGAAATAAAGGAGCGAAGATTTTAGATGAAGCGGAAAAATATGTTGATAGTTGTGAAGAAGAAATCTTTACAGCCATTTTTTCTCGCAGTTTAAAAGATAAACTATCTGTTTACGTAGAGCATTACTCGCAAGCGGTGAATGATTTAGTTGCCTTTATTTATGACCGGTTACCCGAATGTAAAGATCTGCCGGATGAGGACAAGATAAAATTAATGGAAGCATTGCATCAAATCATCCTTACTGAAGACTCAGATCAGGATAAAATCATATCGATCAATGATCAATTGATGTCTGTAATGCAACATTCAAACGAGGCGGCTTCTTATCGCTTAGTGGCGGCTGTTATCTCTTATACAGCACTACATATCAAAGATAACCAGGAGTTATGGCAATTTTATCAGAAGATAGCGACACATCCCCTTAGCGAGCTATTACAAAGCCATAACAATTGGTTTTTTAAGATGCCGAGCAAACTTACTCCAGCTTTATTTTCCTATATTGAAAAGGTAGTTAAGACCCAGATGCTTTTGAATGGGCTGGAAGGATTAAAAGAAGACCATACTGAACAATTAGATTTTTTAGAAGATGGAGTTATTCAATCTTTTTTAAAAAAACCTCGTGTTTTTGAGGCATCAGAAACAAAAAGCATACAATTGCTTAATCAATTGAAAGAAATGGGAAATGAAAAATCCGAGCTTAAAAGCATTGAGCTGCAAAAAATTGAAAAGGATTTAGAAAAAAGAAGAGAAGACGTATTGAAAGAATTTCATATGGAGACTCTGGAGATAGTCCCTGAAGATACGCCTTCCTTAAAATGAGTATTCGTACGGCCTAATAGATTTTTACCTCTATTTTTCCTCTCTTATCCACCGAGGCCCGTTTCATGATTTCCGTATTAAATGCCATGCTTACCTCGCCTTTTGCATTTAAGGCGATAACTCCGATTTCTTTTTGCGCTTTGTTTCGTTCATGAATGACATATTCACAGGCTTTCTGTAGTGGCCATTGTTTAAGCTCCACCAGCATGGCAATGCTATGAGCTACCACACCGGTGATTAAAGCTTCACCTTCACCGGTTCCTGAAATGGCACATGTGTTGTTGTCGGCATAACAACCTGCCCCGATGATGCAGCTGTCTCCCACGCGTCCAGGCAGGCAGTTGCTGGTGCCGCCGGTGGAAGTGGCTGCGGCAAGATTGCCCTCTTTATCAAGAGCCACAGCGCCTACCGTGCCCCGGATTGTTTTAGCCAGAATATCTTTCATCGATTCTTCTCGATGCGCCTTTAAATACGTTTCATACTGATACTCAGTAATGAAATAAGATTCTGGTTGAAGTTCCAAATCATAGTATTTGGCAAGTTCAAGCGCTCCATAACCTGACAGCAGCACGTGCTGTGTTTCACTCATGATTTTGCGTGCAAGGCTTACTGGGTTTTTTACTTCTTTCAGCATGGATACGGCACCTGCTTTATGTGATTGACCATCCATGATGGAGGCGTCCATTTCCACTTCACCTTTTTGATTAAGTACAGAACCTCGTCCTGCATTAAATAAGGGGTCATCTTCCAGGTATCGTACGGATGCTTCGACAGCATTAAGAGCGGACTCACCTTTTTTCAATGCCTCATAACCGGCTTCAAGAGCAATTTTAAGGCTTTTTTCGTATTCGGGGAGGTGACTTTTTAGCAAGGAAGTGGCTTCACTTGCTCCACCATGAATGGCAATAGCGATATTGTTCATTGTCTGTGCTCTTCTTCGTAAGGATTACTTTTAGGGTTGAGAGTTGGATTGTATAATTTGCGGGTTTTGATGGAAAACCGACAACCTTTCACCAATAAATGCACTTTCAAATTTTCCACATAAACCGGTTCCGTTTCTGAAACGCTCATGATGTTGGTCTGGCGTATGTGTTTGCCATCGATAATGACCACCATACCGGAGCCACGGCATTCAGCTTCTGAGCCGCCTTCAATGATAAGAGCTGTATCTTCTCCAAGCCCCACACCTAATTGATCGGGGTTAATGATGACGGCATGGGCAAGACGGGTAAAACGGCCGCGAATAATGAAATGGGTATCAATGATGCAATTTTGTAGAAAACCTAATCCGGAGGATGTTTTTAAATCCTCTTCAATTAAGGCTTGTTCTTTCCCGCCTGCGGTGATCATAATGGAGGATAAAACCATGGCTCCTGCACTGGTGCCGGCAACCACAAAATCTTCATCCTCGATATAGCGTTGACGAATACGATCAATTAAGCTCGTAGCTCCAAGAATGGTAGCCAGACGAAATTGATCGCCGCCGGTAAAAAAAACAGCATCTGCTTTTTCCACCCGTTCCATGTATTGTTTTTCTCGTGCCTCCATTCGGTCTTCAATCTGCATGAAACCGGCAGCGGGATAACCAATGTCGCAAAAGGCTTTATGATACCTTTCTTTTACTTCTTCCTGAAAAAGGGAGCCTGAGGTAATGACCTCTATTCTCTTATTTTTAGCCGCATGAAATAACTCACGGAGAATTTCATAACGTTGTAATTCTCCGTTTTCATAGAGGTGCGGTTCTTTATCGCCTATATCTTCCGCGCCACCTATAATGAGTAATTTTCCTTTTGCATACATGCATCACCTTCTTAGATAACTGAAGCTCTGGCCTCGGTCTGTTCCTTGTGAATTTTTTTAAGGTAGCTCGTTGCTTCCAGAACATCCTCCGGAAAATAGAGGATAAAGGTACCCGGTGTCGCATTGTTCATGGCGTGATGAAGTGCTTCTTTCTCGTTGGAAATGATTTTAACGTTATGCGCTGTTATTTCCCTGATTTCACGAATTCCTTCGAGAATTAAGCTGGTGAGTTCTTCATTGGTTCGTCCCCTGCTATCTTCGTCATGACGGATGATAATTTCATCGAACATCTGGGCGGCATAATAGCCTACTTTTCGTATATCAGAAGGTCTTCGATTGCCTGTGGCAGCAATGATGCCCACTTTCCGTTTGTAATGGTTTTGATGAAGGTAGGTTTTAAATTGAATAAAAGCGGCTTCGTTATGTCCATAATCAATCATGATTTTAAAGTTGCTGAAGGCGTACAGATTCATGCGGCCTGGAAGATTTTCCGCCGTGGGATGAAAGTTTTGCAGCCATTTTGCCATGTCCTCTATTTTAAAATGAGATATCACCCCTGCTAAGACAGCAGGCAGAATGTTCTGTATCATAAACGTCGCTTTGCCCTGGAAACTGCATGGCAGGGCATGGACGTTTGCCAGTAACCTGCGGTGAGCTCCTTTTTGGATAACGATATTATCGTTTTCGAGGTAAGCCACTAATCCTTCCTGCTGGAAGTGCTGATGAATGCGTTCGTTATGAGCATGCAGGCTGAACAGAGCAATATGGCAATCTATCACGTCTTTTATTTGATAGACCAGATCATCATCGGCGTTAAGAATGGCATACCCATCTTTCATGGTACTGCGAGGTACGACTTCCTTAACGCGTGCAAGGTCATTTAAGCTATGAATATCATCAAATCCCAAATGATCTTCGCTGATGTTGGTGACAATACTGATGTTACATTTGTCAAAACCTAATCCTGAACGAAGAATTCCGCCTCGTGCACATTCGAAAACAGCAAAATTAACCAAGGGATCCCGCAGGACTGTTCTGGCGCTGTGAGGTCCGCTGCAATCACCCTGGGAAACTTCATGATGATTAATATAAATACCTTCCGTAGAAGTGAAACCTACGCAGAAACCGGCTTCTTTAGCAAGATGAGCAACTAATCGCACGGTGGTGGTTTTTCCATTGGTGCCAGTCACAGCCACGATGGGAATCCGTGAAGGTTGATTTTGCGGAAAAAGCATGTCAAGAATCGGTTTGGCTACGTTACGAGCCATACCCTGTTCAGGTGCGAGGTGCATGCGAAACCCTGGACATGAATTGACTTCAATGACCGCGCCATTGTTATCTTTAAGCGGTAAACTGATGTTTTTAGCCAAAATATCAATACCACAAATATCAAGGTTCATCAGCCTGGCAATTCGCTCGGCCAGAAAAACGGTGTGCGGATGAACATAAGGCGTCACATCTACTGCTGTACCTCCTGTGCTGAGGTTTGCGGCATGCTTTAAATAGAGTGATTGCCCCAAGGGTAGTATGGATTCTAAGGTGAATCCTTGTTCTGACAGAATGGACAGGGTGATTTCATCGATCTTTATTTTTGTCAGAAATTTCTCGTGATGCTCACCACGGTTTGGATCGAGATTCACCGCATCGATAAGCTGTTGAATTGTATTTGTTCCCGTTCCCGTTATCATGGGTGGACTACGTCTGGCCACGGCAACGACCTTATAATTAATGACCAGAAAACGATAATCAAACCCCCTGATGAATTTCTCTACAATGATTTTCTCAGAAGATTGTTTAGCTAATTTGAAAGCAGAATGGGCTTTTTCAGATGTATTGATATTGGTGGTAATTCCGCGTCCATGATTGCCGTCTACCGGCTTTATAACGGCAGGAAAGCCTATCTTTTCGATGGCATGTGCGAGCTCATTCTCGGTTTGAACAATCAATCCCTGAGGGACTGGAATAAAGGCTGAGAGCAACAGTTGTTTTGTTTTTTCTTTATCGGCTGCATTTTCCACTCCAAGAATGCTGGTTTGACTTGAAATAGTAGCGCACATCAGTTTTTGGTAGTGGCCTTGTCCCAGCAGGATGGATGAATCATTATCCAGGCGAGTGCAGGGGATACCTCGTTTCTTCGCTTCCTGGACAATGGATTGAGTGCTTGGACCCAGAGCTTCATTCATCTTTATTTGTTTTAATTGTTCAAGATCATGTGAAAGCAAGGTATAGGGTGTATGTTGGGCTAGCGTTTTAACCAGATTGACTGCTGCATAGGCAGCATATTTTCCAGCGTTTTCTATTTCATAAGAAAACACCACATGATAGACACCTTTCTCGTTGGTCGAGCGGGTTCTGCCGTAGCCGCATCTCATTCCTGCTAACCATTGAAGTTCAAGAGCGACGTGTTCGATCACATGCCCAAGCCAGGTTCCTTCTTCAAGACGTCGAAAAAATCCACCTGCTGTGTTTTCAGAGCAATAATGATTATATAAAGAAGGTAAAAGTTGCTTTAAATGTTCTGGAAACTTTTCAATAAGATTTGTAGGCTTGGTTTCGTATTCATGTAAGTGGAGTTTGAGTTCAATGAGCTTGGTTCTTGAGTTTGACCAATAATTGGGGCCATTCAAGACTTTGATATCCAAAATTTCCATTTTTAAGTATATCTCCAAAAAGATTGAGAAAGAGTCAATACCCGTCCAGAGTCAGGCGCTTTCGTGTAAATTTTAATCTTTCATGGCACAATAACAAGATAAGATTAAAGAGATACTTAAAAAAGTTTAGACGATAAATAAAAATTCGTTGTAAAAAACCCCTGTTCGGAGTTTTAATACTTCATAAACCGCGTCAAATCAATGATTACTTCGTTAAAATCAAACAAAAATGCTCGCATTAGCGCTGCTAGTACTGTGCTTTTTGTTTGATTTTGCCTCGTACTCCTCGATTTTACTCGTTTATAAAGCATTAAAACTCCGAACAGAGGTTTATAAAAAAGGTTTGCAATAAAAAAATATTTATTTAATTGCTTATAAACCGCGCTTTCCGTGCCAAATTCACTCTATTTTTATCTGAAGAAGGCCAGGTAAGAAATGTCATTTTAAAAGTCTATACGCTTAAATTATAAATTATTTGTTTAAATTTAGGCTATATTAAAAAAAGAGAAAAGGATTTTTAAATTCATTGGTCAAGGGATCGGTTATGATCTTGAAACTGCTATTGATACTGGCAATTCTATCCATCCGTCCATATCCGACTGCCTCTGCGTTTTTGTCGGGGGAAAATATAAAGAATGATAATAAGGGCTCATTCATTATTTCTCTTGCAAGTCAGGATTATCCTATTGCCTCCCACCTTTCCCAATATACTATCAGACAAATGTTACATAAAGAGGGGCTTTCTACTCCAGCCGTGAATAAAGTATTAACTACCTTAAAGTGCGCAAAGGAATACAACGTAGACCATAACAACATATTAACCGTTATCGACTATTCCCTTCCTTCCAATGAAAAAAGACTATGGGTGTTTGATTTAATAGAAAAAAAACCCTTATTTCATACCTATGTTTCTCATGGCATCAAATCAGGACAACGGCTGTCACATTATTTTTCCAATAGACATAACAGTAAAGCTTCAAGTATAGGCGTATATCATACCGAGAATGCTTATTATGGTCGTCATGGTTTGTCTTTAAAGTTGGATGGGCTGGAGAAAGATTTCAATGATCATGCATTCAATCGATTTATCGTCATGCATGGCGGCTGGTATGTCAGGGAAGATTTTATAAAAAAATACGGAAGACCTGGACGTAGTTGGGGCTGTCCTGTTGTACCTAAAGATCTAACCCGACCCATTATCGACACGATAAAAGATAAATCGCTCTTTGTGGCCTATTATCCCAGTCAAGAATGGTTTTTTAAATCCAGATTTTTAAATTGTGATGATTTTTCTCCAAGAGAAAATGCCAATGCACGAACGATTCAGACAACAGCGCCTGATGATGAGCGCAAAGACATTCTTTTTGTCGATACGAATAAAAATAATATACGCGAAGAAAATGAGCCTATTGTTGTTATGCGGGCAGATAATTATAGACGTATTTTCCATGCCACGCCCCCGCTGACACGTATGCTTCGCCGTCAAATCAATCATACTGAATATATTGCCTTAAGTGGGGCTGAATTTAAAAGTATGGATATGAACATGGATCTTGTTTTTAATCATGAGGATAAGGAAGGAGTGGAGGTGATTGATTTTGTGATTCCTGAAGTAAAATTACTGAGGGGTTATTATGCCACTGAAATGAAAAAGGTTGATCTCGGAAAGGTCAAGGAGATTCGTTTCGATGCATTGGAAGCTCCCAGCATACACCTGGACAGCGGTTCTCAGGTCAATCTTAAATCATCGAAACGATTTATCCGTTGGCTTGGATTATAACTCTCACTCCACAGGAGGTTTTTTAAGGGCTGTCATCTTTCTTGGAGTATAGCGCTATGGCGTTTCCTTCTGTATCAAGGATAACAGCCCTGTATCCATAGGGTCCAATTTGCTCTTTTCTTTTCAGTAGTTTGCCGCCATTATTTTTTACAGCCGCAATGGCTTTATCCATCCGACCTTCCACATTAAGATAAACCAGCGGCCCGTTTTGAGAAGGATTTCTGTCGTCCATAACCACTAAACAGCCAGATACATTATCTTCCGTATGCGGCAGAAGTCCAAATTCAAATCCATGTTCGGTGATTTTCTCTACTTTTTCACCCAACATAACTTCATAAAAGGAAATGGCTCTGTCCAAATCAATCACCGGAATATCGATCCAGCAGAAGGTGTTTCTTTGACTCATAAGTTAGCCTGAGAAAATTTAGATGTACATATCCTAGCATAATTCAAAATTTATGCCTCTTTAAGAAGCGAAAAAAATCGAAAGCATCTACAATTAGTTAAAACGAGGACCCATAGCGCGAGGGAACAGCATTATGAATACACAGAAAGAGCAAACCGTTGCTGAATTAATGGTGAAATGTCTTGAATCAGAAGGGGTGGAGTATATATTCGGCTTGCCCGGAGAGGAAAATACCGATTTAATTGAGGCATTGTCCAATTCCAAAAAAATTCGTTTTATTTTAACCCGTCATGAACAAGCGGCTTCCTTCATGGCCGATATCTATGGCAGACTAACCGGTAAGGCGGGAGTTTGTTTAGCCACCTTAGGTCCCGGGGCAATTAATCTTCTGTTAGGTACGGCAGATGCTAATCTGGACAGTTCCCCGCTGGTGGCTATTGTAGCCCAGGCCTCTTTAGATCGTTTAAATAAAGAGTCTCATCAAATCATTGATTTATCAAAACTGTTTTCACCCTTGACCAAATGGAACGCGCTGATCGCACTTCCTTCTGTCGCGCATGAGTTAATCCGCAAGGGGTTTAAATTGGCGCAAGTAGAAAGAAGTGGGGCTGTGGCCTTAATCCTTCCTGAAGATGTAGCAAAGCAAAAAACTTCATCTCAACCCTTAAAGCCGCAGCAGCCTAAATTAACCATGCCGAATCCAGAACAAATTAAGAAAGCCGCTGAGCTTATTAATCAGGCAAAAAGCGTTATCATCCTTGCCGGCGCCGGTATATACCGCCATCATGCTGAAAAAGCGCTTACTCATTTTATAAATCACAGCAAAATTCCCATTGCCACCACTTTTATGGCAAAAGGTGTTGTTCCCTCTGACAATCCAATGGTGATAGGAACCATCGGATTTATGCGTCACGATTATACCAATTTTGGTTTTGACAAGGCAGAAGTAGTGATTGCCGTAGGTTATGATTTGGTGGAATATTCACCTAAATCATGGAATCCCAAGGGCGATAAAAAAATCATTCATATTCACGGTATAGCGGCAGAAGTGGATGCTGATTATGTATTGTCCGTTGGCATTGAAGGAAGCATTGGAGCATCGCTTGATGCTTTGGCAAAAGAAATCAAACCTCATGAGCATTTATCAGAGGAGATGGATGAACTCCGATCGATGTTATTACAGGAAGTCAAAGATCATGAGGAAGATGACGCTTTTCCTTTAAAACCGCAGCGGATCATTGCCGATTTGAGAAAAGCCATGGACCCCTCCGATATTGTGCTTTGTGATACCGGAGCACTGAAAATGTGGATGGCTCGTTTATATCCTTGTTATGAATCCAACACCTGTATTATATCCAACAGCCTTGCCACCATGGGGTTTTCATTACCCGGAGCTATGGCGGCAAAACTGGTTCACCCTGATAAAAAGGTGGTCGCTGTAATGGGTGATGGTTCCTTTCTTATGAATTCACAGGAAATTGAAACGGCAAAAAGAGAAAATATTCCCTTTGTGATGTTAATCTGGCGAGATGAAGCCTATGGCTTAATCCAATGGAAGCAGGAATTGGAATTTGGTCATTCAAGCTATGTTCAATTTTCCAATCCTGATTTTGTAAAATATGCGAACAGTTTCGGTATTAAGGCTCATAGCATTCGCTCCGCGGATGAACTGCTGCCTGCTTTGAAATCTGCCTTATCGAGCAATGAAATTGTTTTGATCGATTGCCCTGTGGATTACTCTGAAAACGTCAAATTAACCGATAAGCTCGGACGATTGACTGAATCCATATAAATGCGATTTCACAAAAGAAGCCTGTTCATGAGTGTATTGAATTTAAAGCTTGGCTCCTTCCTATTTATACGGATACACTTCTTCCAGTGAGACAGAGATTCCATGCGCAGAACAATGGGTACATGATGACATCTTAATTTTCAGGGATTTTCTCCATGCGTGCAATTCTTAAGACTTACAATTGCAAAGGACTTACGAAACCGCTTCCAATATGGCTGCAACCCCCATTCCACCAGCGGTACAAATTGAAATAAGACCACGGTCGGATTTATTTTCATGCAGTATTTTTGCCATGGTACCCAGGATTCTTGCCCCGGTTGCTGCGTACGGATGACCCAGAGCAACGCTTCCGCCTTTTATATTTATTTTGGCTGAATCAATAGAACCTAAAGGAGACTCACGCTTCAGCACTTTTTTACAGTAATCGTCTGATTCCCAGGCTTTTAAAGTGCAAAGAACCTGACCTGCAAATGCTTCATGTATTTCATAAAAATCAAAATCCTGAAGTGATAAATGATTTCTTTTAAGAAGATTGCTCACAGCAATGGTTGGGGCCATAAGAAGGCCTTCTCCATGTACAAAATCAACAGCAGCTACTTCGGCATCAACAAACCTGGCGAGCAAAGGACAATGATGACGATGAGCATACTCTTCACTGGTAAGAAAGACAGCAGCAGCGCCATCGGTCAGCGGGCTGCTGTTGCCTGCTGTCAGCGTACCTCTATCAGTGATATCAAACGCCGGTTTTAATCGGGATAATTTTTCCAGAGAGGTATTTTTGCGAAGAGTGCCATCACGTTTCACACCTTTAAATTCAAGTACTAGTTCATCATAAAATCCTTCGTCATAGGCCGCGACACCGTATTCATGACTTTTGAGGGCGAGTTTATCCTGTGCTTCTCTGCTAATCTCCCATTCCTGAACCATTTTTTCACAATGCTGTCCCATGGATAAGCCCGTACGTGGTTCAACAACATCCGGATAAATCAGTTTGAAATCAGACGGTCTTAAGGAGGCTAAGATTTTCAGTTTTGAGAAAAAGCTTTTTTCCTTGCGTAAATCCAAAAGCTTATTGGTCAGGGAAGGGCTGATCATGATTGGTAAGTCACTGTTGCTGTCGCAACCTCCGGCGATGCCATTTTCGATTTGATAATTAGCAATTTTCAGTGCAATTTGCCATGCTGTTTCAAGGCTTGTCCCGCAAGCACGCTGAACATTATAAGCTGGGGTATGTGGATCAAGCGTGGTGTCAAGAACACATTCTCTTGCTAAATTCCAGTTGCTGGAACGATTGATGATTGCACCTAACGCCACATCACCAAGAATCTGTCCATCCAGATGCATGTTATCCACCAGTCCTTGAAGAGCGGCAGTCATCAGTTTTTGAAGGGAAATATCGATATAGCTGGTTCTTGATTTAACAAAAGGAATCCTCGCACTTCCTGCGATATAAGCCTGTCTGGTTTTCATAGATAAAATCCTTTTTATTTACTCATGAGTTATTTAGATTTGAACATCAGATTCAGTATGAATTTTCTGTTTCCTTATTTTCACAGTTTGTTAAAATCAGGACTTACGAATAAAAGGCTTTCAATTCAATCAACTTCTCATTGAAACATGACTTGACCTCGGCATTTTCGTAAGTCCTGAAGATATCGTCAGATCCTCAGTTAGCTTCATGAACATTAAAACTATAGTATAAATTTATTATGAATTTGAAAATTTTTACCTGGAGCAGTCAGGTCCGTGCTTATGAAGTGGATGCTCAGGGCATTGTTAATAATGCCCAGTATCTATCGTATTTTGATAATGCCCGAACTTTACAATTGATGGCATGTGGTATTAATTGGGTTGAATTAAGTCATAAAGGGTTTAATTTGATTTTAGCACGGGCTGAAATTCAGTTCATAAAACCATTAAAAGCCTTTCAATCTTTCCATATCGTTTCTGAGGTCGAGCAGCGAGGTAAATTAAGATTAATTTTTCATCAGACTCTTTTTGTGGATAATGATACGCCTGCATGCAAAGGAATAAATACAGTGGTTTGCGTGGACAATCAACGCAATAAACCGGTCGCTATCGATACCATCTTTTCTGTGGCGAGTCAGTGATGTTCTTTAATCGATTAAAAAATCGTTCTTCCTAACCATTACCCATTCGATGACAAGCTGTTTCACTTTTTTCAATCACGGACTGGTAGTCTTTGGATTGAATTCGTTCTTTAAATTGATGAAAACGATCAGTGCCCGTTATATTTTTGAGTGAATCTATGACCTTCGACTCATTACGCATATGTACCTGTAGTAAAGACCATACGGCAACTTTCAGATCGATAAGGGGGACATAGAACAAAACTTTATCGACATCTTCTGGTTTGACAACTTCTGATTCAAAATACAGTTGCAAAAACTCTTCTATTTCGGCTCGTGATACATAACCGTTTTCGCTTGCAATATAAGCCAAATCAATCATTCTATCATTCATACCGGAATACTCCCAGTCCAGAATTTTGATCTCTTCTGCGCTTTCTGTTGTGTTTTTTACCACGATAAAATTAAAAGGGGAGATGTCGTTATGACAAGGCACTTTTTCTACTTCGGGAAAAAGTTGAGTAGCTGTTTCTTCCAGGTCTTTGACATGTTCTATAATCGCGCTTAGAGAAACCGTTTCCCTACGTCTATTGTAGGGCAGATAATTGACGCCATTTGCTATCAGTGTTTCGCACATTAAAATGATTCGTTCAAAAAGGCTGTATTCGGTTAAAAAAATTTGCTTACAATCGTGAATTTTTTTTAATGCAGCAAGGGCGGGTTTAGTGTACTTGCGAAAGGTTTCAACATTTAAAGATTGTCCATTGATAAAATCCTCGACCTTAAAACCATGTAATGCTCCGGACTCATAAGACTCTAAAGTATGGGCACAAAGACCAAGACTGGCGACAATCGCGGAATTATATTTTTCTGCTTTTCTATCCACGATTAACTCCGATTGTGAACCAGGAAGTCTTATCACCACTGGCTTTTCTGTCTTTCTGTGTGCAAGTAGAGCATGATTGGTGCATCCGCCAAGATAATCTAATGAAGAAAAAGTGGAATGTTTAAAAATACTCAGTTGGCTTAATTTCGCTGTTTTTTCTTCTATCTTTGCTTTGCTGGCTTTTTCAGGGATTTTATCTACGGTAAACATGAAATTCTGGTCTTCTTGTTATTCAATGAACGTTTGATCTGGGTATTTAGCTGTTTAATAATTTATCACTTTAATTAATAAAAAGCAATTAAACACTATAAAAAGAGCCATTTTTATTGCATTTTTTGTAATTAATGTTTCCATTAAATTCAAATAAAAAACAAATTGTTCGTTAATAATCTTTTCTTAAGGTTTATCGAGTAAAATATGGCCATTTATTTGCAGAGAGAAGAGTGATGGAAGAAAAAATTGAATTAACCGAGAATAAAAGACCAAAACGAAAACGTACTTTACCTCCTGCTTATGACGATTTTATTGTCAATACTAAACTTAGTAAAACCAATAATTCCAGCCACTTTTTTACGCCATCGTCCAAATTAGTCAACCGTTCATCATCTTCTAAACCTAGTGAGACTAAAAAGAAAAAACAATCTCATCAAAAGCTTATAAAAAAATTAAGGATAGATAATATGCGTTCGCATGACTACATTCCTTCTGAATTAGATAAGCCTGATTTGATTTCTGTGCGAGTTATCAACTTACTTAAATCGTTCAATGGCAGAGGATTGATTGCTGATAAAGATATCCCAGAGGGCACTTGTATTGGTGAATACACGGGTGTGCAATTTGACTCAAAAAAAGAGTTTGAGGATTTTTTACAAAAGCATGCAACAGCCGATAATAGTTATGCAATGAACTTAGGTAAAAAAATTATTGATGCTCAATCTCAAGGTAATTTTACCCGGTACATTAATTTTTCTGACAGCCAGGCCAATATGATGTTTGTGAATGGACGACTCCATAACAAACCCGTGGTAAAGGTAGTGGCAAGTAAAGATATTCAAGCCGGAGAGCAACTGCTGGTCGATTACAATGTTTATGATGAGAGGGCTTCAAAGGATTTTGTATTTTTAAATCCGGAAGATACTCATCTGAGCGCGAAAGAATTTGTAGGGCAGTATACGGCGATCTATAAGCTCGGGACATTAAGGATGGATCTTTCACCTATAGGATTACCTGTTGAAACCATGTTGCTTGAAAGCGGAATAATAACAACCATTTTAAATCACCAACTGTTATCTGAACATGAGAACGAATTCAGTCCTCCAGAAGTGAATCTGCCTGCCTTTATGATAGACTCAAAAGGGCACCCCTTAGAATTTTCAGATAGCGACACTTTTACTCCTCTTATGTTAGCTGCCTACTTAGGACAGGTCGATAACGTAAACTGGCTTATGGATAAAGGCGCTCGCATAGACAGGCAGCAAAATCATAGCGGACATTGTGCCTTGTTCTTCGCATTGCAAGGATATCAAATGGCATCGTCAATAAAATACCGAAATGATTATGTCGCCATTATGAAAAATCTTATTGCCAGACATGCCGATTGCAGTGTTCATGATCGTGAAGACAATACCTTTTTACATAAAGCTATTGCTGTACTGAGAAAAGAAGATTTCAAAAAGGTGATAGATCAATTAAAGGTCTCACAACCTGAGAATTTTAGGAATTTGTTTTCCTATATTAATTCTTTTGAGCAGGATGTGGTGGTCACTTGTATCAGTGAAAAAAAATTTTCACACTTAGATATTTTAATGCAAGCTTATCCTGATTATTTTAAAGATAGTTTTAAACGAACGAATCCTGAACGCACTTTTAATAAAACTGTTTTTTTTGGCGCTTTTGAAACCTTAGAGAACCAGAAGGACAGGGAAAAATTACAGACTGTGCTGCCTGAAGGAGCTGAAAAATTCATCTCGATTAAATAACTCATGTTACGCTGCTTCGTCTTTTTGCGTCCAAATTTTCTAAAAAATACTGTGCTGCCTAACATGAGTTATATAATAAGAAAATTAGACTCGTATCACTGGTCAGTTGCGATGATATTTTTAAAATGAAACTCACTTATCCTAAAGGGATCTCATTGCTTGATTTGGACCGTTGATAGATTTCTGACATTTCATCATAGATTTTTTGCAGTTTATCCACTTGTTGTTGGAAATGATCTCTTAGGGGCTTAGCACATTTATTGATTAAATCTCTTAAACTGTGACTTTGCCAATAATAATTGTCATGCGAATAATCGCCGTTATTGCACTTAAATACTTCTTTCAGAATATTTAAATCATGTGGAATATTGAAGGCATCCCGGGATTCAACATAGCTGAATAAATAGTAAAAATTATCATAACCTCCCCAAGTGATCGCTGATAAACAAAGTGGACAAGGCTCATGGGTGGCAAAAAAAAGACAATCCTTCGGCGCAGGACGTTTGCTAGCAGGCATTTCATATAATTTTTTAATGGTATGTACTTCCCCATGCCATAGAGGATTTTCCATTTCATTGTTCGTGCCGGCAATAACTAAGGATAAATCCTCTTTTTTAAGAATGGCCGCACCAAATAACTTGTTTCCCTGTCTTACTCCTGCTTGGGTTAAAGGAACGATGTTTTCGCGGGTAACTTCCAGTAATCGTTCAATAATGGTTTCTGGCTGATGATTCATTTAAATCTCCTGATGTTTATCCTTTAACCATAAACTGCCAAACCACCCTATCAGCAACACGATAAAAAGAGGCGTCAGTGCTAATTGATAATCATTAATACTATGCACCGTTTTTGTAATCTGGGTATGGCTTAAAATAGCGCCTACACCATATTGTAATAAGGCGCTCATTATATAGGCCATCATGGCCATTAAACCAAACGCCATTCCTTTTAAGTGCTTGGAAATGTATTGACTTACAATAGGAAAAGCCAATACAGCTCCACCAAACAGAAAGCCTAACAGGAATAAAAGAAAGAAAGCAACGCAAGTTGAAAAATCAGGTCCGTAGAGCAAAATAGCCAGTACCAGAACCATGCCGCTGATGAAACTTTTGGCTACTTTGACAGGCTTTTTTATCCTGTTAGCCACCCAGCCTGAAATCAGTGCGCCTATTCCTCCTCCCAGAGGAAACATAGCGTTCATAACAGCAGAAGTTTCCAGGCTATGTCGATAGGTGATTTGAGTGGGGATATTCCATAGATCGGCCAGTGACAATAAAACACCAAAGCTTGTACTGAAATACAGGATTCCTAAACAATATTGTTTGATTTTGAACAGTTTACTCATATTAAACAAAAAACTGTCTCTTTCAGAAGGTGTGCCACCAGCATAAACCTGAGGATTGTGCACAAAGATAAATATAAGCAAGGCATTGGCAAATATAATGAAAGCAAGATAGATCATCATTGGCCGAAAACTCATAAACACTCCACTCAATGCCATAATTACCACCAGTAGTGCGGTTAATAAGTTTGAAGACATTTGAGTAATCCCTGACATTAAAGAAAACCGATGAGAGGGAAACCAGTTGTCAGCCAGATAAAGTGCTCCCACATAAGAAGTGGATAAACCTATGCCAATAATGATTTTAGCCATTAGGGCTATGGCAAAGTTGTAGCTATTACTCATCAATAATAAACCCATGCCGGCAATAAGAGCTGAACATCCCAAGGTCATTTTTGCGCCGAACACATCAAAAAAATGTCCGGTAAACAATTGCGCTATGCCATAACAAAGAAAAAATGCCGTACCCAATAATCCAAGTTGAGTATTGTTAAGCTTAAGTTGCTGTTGAATATCAGGTGAAAGAATGGCAAATAAAACGGATATCATAACTGCCAGAATGAAATAGATATCAGCAATTCCCCATACCAATAAGGAATGCTTCAGATTAAAGGTTATTTTTTCTTTTTCCATGGAATTAACCTGTTGATTCTGTCAAATAGGCGATGCAAAAGAATCTTTTATGGTTTGGTAAAATACCGCTGCAACACCTGCTTTACCTGACTATTAGAAGCATCATAAAGCTCGGCAATCTCAGTGAGGGTGCTGATGAGGGAGGGCATAATAAATTCCTTTTTATAATGGTAATTTTTTACAATTTAGAATTATACAGTTAAAAAAGCAATTCCTATATTTGCGATGAACAGTTTAAACATTCAGGATCAAGCGATCGCTCTTTTTCCCATCAAGGAGTCTCTGTTCACGTTGACGATCAGCTTTTTGATTAAAAAAAGTACCCAATCGATAGACGCTGAGCGTAAGAGGAGCTAACCCTGCTATCTCCAACGGGCTTGAATGTTCTTCATTGGATTTAAAGCTTAATTCTGCGCCGTATTTAACATTGACGAGAGCATCAACTTTGACGTTGGTTTTTACTTCAACTGGCATTGGTAATCCAGGGAAGTTGACGGTTTCTTTATCTTCAAAGGTTTTTGACAGCGGATATTGTTTACTTTCAAGGGGACCATCATAAGTTGAGTTTTGTCCGGAATGCTCACCTTCAGAGGGATAGGTAATGCAGTGATTGGGATTAAGAGCTCCTGAATAAACGATGATGCTGCCAACAAGACTGCCGAGAGAAGTTTGAAACATGGAATCAAAAAAAGAGCCAATCATTAAGTTTTTATATTCTTCCTTGGATGGTCCATCGATTTTTATTCCTTCATGTTCTTTATAATATTTGATGTCTTCTCGGCTCAGTTGATATCTTTTAAGAACAGCACCTCCTAATCTCATAAAGGTGCCGCCGGTAATACATACCAGGCTGATAATTCTGAGTAATCCCGGATCAACATAGTCCTGCAGGTTATAAGAGCTACCGCCTGCCGTTTGACCGTAATGATAAATAGGGATGCTATGATTATAACCGAGGTTAAATTGCTCAACATCCATCTTCATTTCAACGTAACCCAGAGTTTCTTCCATGCCAAAATAAGCAATTGAGGCTTTTTCATCAAGTTCCCAAGAAACTCTCAGACCAAGACCTCCTAGAAAACAGGCAGTGTCACTTGTATATTTTAAGGCATCGGCTGTGGTTTCTATGGCTGAATTTAATAATTTATAGCAAATATCCTGAAATCTCATGCACTCATCCGTCTTTGTTTTGGCCATGTGAAGAATAACATAATTTACTCATCTTACGCAGCACCTATGACAGGAGCAAGGGATAAATGCATACGTCAAGTTGAGGTTATTTAGCTAGGGTGGTTGAATGCTTCCTGTTTATCATCCTCGTTTTGCACGGTATTTTCGGCATTTTGGTTTTTATGGTTAATGGCCTTTTGAAAGCGGTTTTTGTATTGAGAAGTATTTTCCAGTTTGGAGACTTTGTTAAGAAAATCAGCTTCCACATCTTTAGCGATATAAACGGTATTGCCTTCCTGATATAATTTGGTTTTATTGCGATATCCCATTGCATCGCTGAATGCACGTGCCTCCTCTTTGGAATTAAAGGTTAATTGCATGGAATAATCGATTACCCCCCGTGTATCCTGACTGATCAAATTTTGCGCATATAATATGGACGGAGGGTTATCGATGTTTTTGCCGTTGTTCTGAACAATATCCTTGCACTTTTTCTCCACTCCAGTTAATGCTGTACCTTTAAGTTGTTCTAGTGGCGGCAGCTCATAATGTGGATGGATATTTTTTTTCAATAGGCCGCTCACCGTTTCTTGAGAAAGATAGATTTTATTTTCAATTTGTAATAATTTTTTTCGATCATTCAGGGCGACCAGGTGGTTATGTCCGTAAACTGCTGTAAATTCAGGTTGACTTTTTAGGAGTGGAGTCATCGCTAAAATTCGGTACTATTGAGTTGTGAAAAACAATAACTATCGAAGGAGATTAGCGATGACGGATTACAATATTACAGTTGGAAAGGAATTGCTTCCAGAACTTTTATCAAGCCAGGATGGGCTCGCAAAGCTTGTTGAAGGTGTATTGAATCAGGTATTGGAGGCACAGGTGTCAGAAAGTCTGGGAGCAGACAAGCATGAACGTTCAGGTGAACGTATAGGCTATCGTAACGGTTACCGTCCAAGACAACTATACACTCGTGTGGGACCAGTCACTCTTCAAGTGCCGCAGACACGTGATGGCTCTTTTTCTACCGATATTTTTAAGCGCTATCAACGCAGTGAGCAGGCTTTTGTATTGGCTCTGATGGAAATGGTTGTTAATGGCGTATCAACCAGAAAAGTTAATAACATTACTGAAGAACTTTGCGGTGCTAGTTTTTCAAAGTCAACCGTCAGTCAACTGTGTTCTGGTCTTGATGCAAGAGTCAGAGCCTTCAACGAGCGTCGGTTTGATGGTGACAACTACCCATTTATCATGGTTGATGCGATGTTTATCAAGTGTCGTGATGGTGACAGAGTCGTGTCTCGAGCAGCCTTGACCATCTCGGGTATCAGAAGTGATGGCTACCGTGAAATACTGGGCCTTCGCATTGGTGACACTGAGAGCTATGCTACATGGGATGAAGCGTTTAAATGGCTAAAATCTCGTGGGCTAAAAGGCGTGATGTATGTTGTGTCAGACCAGCATGCAGGGCTTGTGGAAGCGGCTAGAAAGCACTTTCAAGGTGCAACCTGGCAACGATGCCAAGTTCACTTGATGCGCAACATCCTCGGGCACTGCTCTGTCAGACACCGCAAAGATGTTGCTGAAAAGGCAAAGCTTGTTTTTCAGGCACCTGATATGGAAGAAGCCAGGCGTAGACGCGATGATTTTATTGATGCCTTTGAGAAAAAAGCACCAAAATCAGTTACCTGCCTTGAGGAGGCTTTTGACGATGCCATGGTAGTTATGGCGTTGCCGGAGAAATACAGGAAGCGACTTCGCACCACCAACATGCAAGAGCGAATTAACGAGGAAATCAGGCGCCGAGAACGAGTGATAAGGATATTTCCTAATGATGATTCTGCATGGCGGCTGATTGGCGCTTTATTAGCTGAACAAAACGAGCAGTGGCAATCAAGGCGTTATCTTAATATGGACGAATTTAATGACTGGCTGGCTGAGAATGAAGCCGGAAAGTCTAATGTTGTAGGGATGAATGCTTTGACTAAATAACGTACTAACTTGATAGGCTGAATTAATGGGAATTTACAGCACTTTTTGGACTTGACCGACCAGGTTATTGAACTGTAAGGCTTGTTTTGCATCTTGAAAGGTTAATTCAACAGGATAGTTTTGCTGGGTTTTATCTTTATTGTTATCCCATTGATAATGCCCTTTTTGCAGGTGCACGTTTTTAAAGGCTGAACTGGATGATAATTTTTGTTGCAGTTCATCTTCGGGCGTTTTTTTAACCACTTCCCTCGCTTTTTTCTCTTTCTCAAATTGAGAGATAAACTTTTGATCACATCGATTCATTTCCGCTAAGGTTTGCAGCTTTGTGCTTTTATCAGAAGAGATGATCGCATCTACAGCAATACCCGTGCCGTCGTGTTTGAAAGCAGAATGATCTGCGCTGTGTTGGTAATTTAAATTGGCATGACTAGGAGCACCACCTAATTCTTGTGGCAAAGCCACTTTGCCAGCGTTCATATCGCCGCCAATAACAATGTCGATGTTGTGTTGGGCTTTTATCTGATTAGCATCGCGTATGAGTTCCTGCAAGTTAAGACGATTTTGCTTTGATAGAGCACTTTCAGCATGAACATTAACCATAAGCCGCTTGTTACCATGAGCATCTTCAACCAGGCTAATGAGCGCTTGTCCCGTGGAAGGCGGTTTGTTTTCGTATTTTTCCTGCAGTTTTTTGACTTCCTCTTTTAATGCTTTATCCTCTGGACTTTTAGCTTGGGCTGAGGGATTTTTCAGAGAAAAGGTTAAATTACCAAACTTGTGAGTCCCGTTTTGATGATATCTCATTTCGAGAGTTTGTTTGGGGTCAAGATATTTTTCTATGGCAGCAACGAATTTTTTTTGTTGCCCATCCGGTAACTCCTGAAGCATCCCACTATCAATGACACCTTCATTTATTTTTCTGGCAATGGCATAGGCTTCCATTTCTAATCCCTTCGAAAGATTTTTTTGGGATGGATCAGCATTGTCTTTATCGAGATTCCATATCAATGTCTTACCAAATAAATGTGGATGATGATCAGAATGGACGGGTGAACTTGGATTGTTCTTAAAGTTTTTGGTCATTTTGGTAATTTTTTAGAATAATATTATTAATTATACTAAATGAATTACAATCTGCTTGTTTTCTGTTGTTTTTTTCTTCTTTTTAACAATTCAAAACAATAATAAATACTTTGTCAAAGGGGTGAGGAGTTTCCTTCATTAACGATATGGATAAAACCAGTTCGTTATTTTTTCAGGTACAGTCCTTATGCTTTGAATGGCATCTTTCGCTACATTGAAAGAAGTGTTCATTGCACTACTACCAAAAAAGCGTATTCGCGAAGCATAAGAATCTGCATCGTGCCCTGTTCCGGTAGAGGGTATATGTGAAGATGCTGTAGGACTTCCATCAGGTGTATGACGGCTTGGGAATATATAGCTGTGTATCTTACTGATGAGGGAGCTGACCTTCCTTGCCGCTTGAGCTCCCAGCGATTCGCTGAACATCCTGCTCAATAAACTCATGCTTAAAAAAGCGAGCAGGTAGACTGATTTCTCATACATACTATCGGATTCATGTAAATCCAGAAGTGACATCATTATGCCAAGCGTATTGACCATGATTCGTACGATTTGAAAATAATGACGAAGATTTTGATTAAAGATATTTGTTGATAGCTCGGAGCTTACCAATAACAGGCAAAGGGCTGGATGTATTTTTTCACATGTGAGGAGAAGTGTGGATATTGAAGTGGTTGAAATGAAACGAGCTAACTCATTGCTCATCATGTTTTGCTCGTTGAGCTTAATTTCAGAAAGAAATGTAGTCATAAAGCGTTCAGCCATCCCATTGACAGCCCCCCACAAAAGTGCTTCATAGTATAAAGCGCCGGGGCTGTCCACCCGAGTGGATAACGAAGGGTCATAAAGTCGGGTACAGATTTCTGTATCCAAAGGACCTGGCAAAACAGCAAAATTTCCTGCATCACAGATCTCTTGAGTGGTACAGAGATTGCTTGTGGTTTGTATCAACGAGATATAGGGCATGACGGAACAGCCAAGTCCTTGCGGAGTCATTTTTAACCGCTCTGTAATAGAAGAAATATCATGAAGATGAGCAAGACCAATGGCATGACCAAATTCGTGAGAAACAGTATGAACGTCATAGACAGTCGTAATATTGGACGGAAGACAAACCACCGCCTTATGAAACGTGATTCCATTAAATAAAGAATAAATATATTCAGGAATCATAACTCCATGGGCAGTGGCCAGATTATCGCAAGCGGAAACCACGATCCCAGGCTCGTCGAGGTTAATGTTTTCTACCCCTTTGAACTGAATATGATTCCCACAGGCTGTCTGCCATTTCTCAAGAATGAGTTCTACTATGTTGCGAGAGTTGCTGCTTAAATGACTGATAGTTACATTAGCACCAAAATGGGAATAAATAGAGGTTTTAATGTGATCAGGGATGCTGGCAAGATTAAAGGTATAGTTAACGACCGTGTAGGTGGATGTGCTTGCCCAGCGAGCCAATAACGATTTGCGAAATTCGTTATTTGATAATTGACCGCAGTGTTCGACAATGTTTTTGCCCATGGATATACCTTTTTAATAGGTTTTTTTACTGTGAAATTGGAAATAAATCATACCATATTTATGTTAATTATTTAAGCAATTGAGTTATTTTGATTTCATAAAGAGTTAAATTTTTTCTTGTATTTCAAATTAAAGTCAATATAGAATGGCCGCAACGATTTATTGCCTTCAGCGACTGTTTTTTATATTATGAATATTCAGCATTTTTTTCAGGACGAATCATGAAGGGAATAAAATATGTTTTTGTTATCTTACTTACGGTTTTGCTGAGTAACGTTCATGCTGCAGAAAACAGTGCCCCTTTATTGAAAATCAGCAAGGTAACCACTGCGGCCCAACAAAGTCAGCTCACTCCCAAGCAAGCATTGGAACGACTGAAGCAAGGGAATCAACGTTTTTTAAAAAATCAGATGAAGCAGCGTGATTATCTTGCTCAAGCCAAACAGTCAGCTTATGGACAATATCCCTGGGCAGTTGTATTAAATTGCATGGATTCCCGCAGTGTGCCAGAGTTTTTCTTTGATCAGGGGCTTGCGGATTTATTTACACTCCGTGTCGCTGGCAACGTACTCAATGAAGATATATTAGGCAGTCTTGAATTTGCTAGCAAGGCAGCGGGAGCAAGATTGATTGTCGTTTTAGCCCATACTTCCTGTGGAGCGGTGGCCGGAGCCTGTGAGGGTGTAAAACTGGGGCATCTTGACCATGTGCTGGATAAAATAAAACCGGTAATAGCTTCAGCAAAGAAAGAAAGCGGTTTAAACAATTGCGATGATCCTAAATTAATTAACCAAATTGCTCGCAAAAATGCGCTGGCTGTTGCCAATGAAATAGAAAAAAAGAGCCCCATCATCCGTCAATTAATGAAAGAAAAGAAGATTGGGATTGTGGTAGGTATTCACAATATTCAAACAGGTGAAGTTGTTTTTTATGAGGATAATCGTTATTTGCCTGAATAGGATTAAATGAGCTTATAGTTTCAGTTGGAGGTAAAGCTTTAGATCTTGTTAACCATACTGTGAACTCGACCCATGAGAATAACCAAGATCTTTATCTTTACCTTTACGGTCATTTTTTTCTATTCTAGGAAATATGGAAACTTTACTCACCTCATTCTTTTCGACATGAATCTGTGAGGAGAGATTGGGTATTAATTCATAGATCAAATCAGCTTCTATTTTCACTTCATAATCTTCTGATTCCAGTTGGTTTTTAGCTGTCTCAATCAAGTTCATAGCATCAGATTCATCGCGTAAAGGATAACAATGGTTTTTACTGAAAGAGTACAGATCCATAAAGGCCTTTTTCAAATAGTCGGCTTCATTCTGATGTTCTTCATGCTGTACCACCTTATCGAGTTCCAACATGATTCTTAACATCGTTTGGTACACCTGTTTTGAAAGTGAAAATTTATAACATTTTAAAATTCCGCTTGAAAGAAGAGGAACATGGTTTTGATAGAGACTCATAAATCCTTTGGTGTTTTCAATGTATTTTTGGACGGTATTTAAGTAATATTCACTGCCCTGAGGGTTTAAGTCCGTTTCTGCCTTTTTATAAGCAAAAACCCCCTTCTCTTTTCCTTTTAAATAGCCTTGAATATAAAAATCAAGGATATTTCTTGGCTTAACGTGTACCGTATTATAAGCGGCATCCAGATGGAGCATCTGGGTAACATTATCTAAATGAGTGCAGTATATTTTTTTTCCTTTATGATAATAAAAAAGGGCATTTTCATCGGGTTCTTCAAGCATTAAGAGCTGATTATTCATTTCTTCAAAAAAAAGCTCAGGCTCAATATGAAAACGTTCTTTCACAAAGGCTTTAATTTTATATTGAACATTGCTTGTGACCTGATGATTGGTTTTATCACAGAGTTTAGCTAACTGGGCTAACAATACCATTCGGTAAAAAACAAATTCAGAAGAAAGACCGGCATGCTGTTCTAAAGGATCAATTCCTTTGGAGCTCGGTTTAATTCTAGGGTTTAAAGAATAGAGGATTTCATAAGAATTATTTAAATATTCATCGATATTATCGCTCGTTAAGTCTAATCCCTCATTTTCACTCGGAATACCTAGCATGTTTAGAAGCCTTGCATCGCCTCTAAACCATTTCTCTATTTTAGAAAAGGGAGCATTGCTATAAATTTCTTGAGCGGCGTCACATAATTCAGCATAGGGATTTTCATGACTTTCCTGTTTTTGATGATCAACTTTTGGAGTAAGTTTTTGCACCATGCCAAGATCAGCCTCAAATCCGCCTAATCCCCCTTCGTTTATGGGTAATTTATAAAATGCTAACAATTCTGCTGGAGTAACTTCTACAGAGGCCGCTATTAAAATTACTTGTTCCTTGATTTTTTCAATGAGGCCGAAGGCCTGAATGGTGTCTTGATGTTCCTCAGCCAGTAAATATTCTTGTGTATCTTTAATAAATTTTTTTAAGCTTTCGACATTTCCTTCCCTAATCTCGGAAATCAATTGCTCTGTTTGTGTATCACTTTCAGTCACCAGCTTTTTGAAGGTATCACCTAAATCGATCTCAATGGCTTTGCTGTGGCGATAGCGAGCCGCATATTCCCTCAGCCAGCTATCTGAGGCGCCTTTGGCTATCATTTTTTCTCCAAAGCCAAGAAAACCCTCATCTATTTTTTCAAAATCTTTGCTTTGTTTAATATCTGACTCCGAAGTTTCCTTACGTTCTACAATTTCTTCTTGTAGACGCAGGAATTCATCGTCAATTTTATCAACGGCTTCCTGGATGGCCTCACGATTGGACTTACTGCGCTTGTAATGAATTTTATCTACCTTGGTCACCAGTAAATAAGTGGCAACCGCTGCCACGGCAAAGCTGACCAAAGCGATTGCCGCAATACCCCAGGTGATAGGACCTCCCAGAGCCAGTGCCAGGGTACCTAAAACCAAGGCTCCGACTAAAACTCCACCCATAGTCGCTGTTACTTTGGGATATTTTGTAAAGAAACGAGGTTCATTCATTTCCTGAATAAGATATTCACGACAAAGTGACATGAACTCCAATTGGATTTTTTGAGAATAATTTTGTCGGACTTTAGGGGAGTCAAAAAACTGATGAAACCATTTTTTAAAGAAGGAGGCCTCCTCCTCTTCGATGTCTTTTGTATGGACATCATACAAGTCTTTAAAACTTTGATTAAAAAGCCTGCTTAATTCCCGCAGGAAATAAGCCTCGATAGCTGCATCGATGGCTTTTTTATTTTCTTTTTCAAGATTTGCTCTTCTTATAAATTCTGCTCTAGCATCGCCTTCAAGAGGATTGTCGGTGATTTTGCCCAACAGAAGCATTTCGCGAAAATGAAAGAGTTTAATGACTTCTTTGGAGAGCTCTAAGGATTTGTTTTTGATTTGCTTTGATAAATCCTCTTCCTTTTCAATTTGCTCCTTAAATTCTTCAAACGTCTTTCCTTTATCGCCTTTCTCTGAATCTTCGAAGGCTTTATAAAGAACATAGGTGGTCAGTCCGGCCAAGGCTACGGAAAAAGAGCCAATGACCGTTTCTTTAGCGATTGAAGCAGGATCTCCACTGCCGAAATCAAGCATGTTTTTGATAGAACCTGTAATCCCGCTACTGGCAAGGTTTGAGCCTAAAAAAAAGAAAGAACCCAGTCCGCCTCCAGCAAGTGCTGCCAAAGCGCCATCACCGACTTTCTGACTCAAATCAGGTAAATCGGTAATATGACTTAAATATTCATTTTGCAGTTTCCTGACTTCACCGATTTCATTCATCCAGGCTGAAATTTTTTCGGGCTCTATATCGTTATGATCCAGATTGGCTACCATTCTGGTTTCAAGCAGGCGTTTATGGTTTTGTTTAATCGCTTCGATAATTCGCTTTTGTCGGGGAGTTAATATCGGCATAATTATTCACTGGCAATTAATTTTCACATTATCTATATATTACACGCTAATTATTATGTAAACATTATGTTCAAAAATTTCAATCATCATGTAATTAATGTAATTCCATAGGGTTGTACATATCTGGTGCAATGGACGGTTTGAGTGATGGCTTTTCAGCAAAGAAGCCTTTGCTCACTAATCCTGAAACATCTTGCCGTTCAGTAGAGATAAATACGGTCTGAACAGCAGGAGCGGTGGCTGCCTTACGCATTTCATCTACCGGTGTTGAGGCGCCTTGACGAAGCCTTTCCGCCATTTTTTCATAACACTCACTGACGGCATACGTTCCAGAAGAAATACTGTGCTGGTTGTTTCGAATGAAACCGTCTCCTCGGGCCAATATTTCATTGGCGATGACATCGGCTGGACTCCTTAATCCAACTCTCACCAAAGTTCTTGAAAACATGGTGGTTAATCTGCCAAGGCCATGGGGGATTCGTGTGACATCCTTAGCCAGCTTATCTCTTAAATCCCGCCAGGGCTGTAAGGATGCGCTTACTGGAGACAGCAGGCAACGGACGAGCAAAGGGATGTAATTTGTGATGATGGTAATGGTTCGACTGAAAATGGATTTTTCTGATTGCGGATAGAAAGCGTCCTTCAAACCTTTTAAAAAGGCTTCCTTATTTTCCATACCCTCAAACAAGTGACGTGCCAATAACAATAAATCGCGTTTATTTTTATTCTCCAGTTCTGGTAGCAAGTCCTGATGTTCAGTCAGCATGTGCATAAATTGCAATCGCTTCACTTCCATAGAAGGAACTTGGCTTAATTGTTGTTCGGCTTTTTCTTTCTGCTGTCGCAAATTCAGCTCAATGGATTTATCATGAAGTAATTTCTTTTTATAGGTTTCTATGGTTTCGGGCGCTGCCTGGGGAAATTGCTCTTTAAGCATCATGTCCAGAGAAGAGGTTAAATTGTCCACATCGGCTTTGGACTCTCTTGCTTCAAATAAATCCACCAGAAGAAGTGCAATTTTGCCGCCGGCAAATGCCCAGCCCACGTAAGGGGCAGTTCCTACATCGTCTTTAATGTATTCACTGAGAAAAGGAACATCCAGTACATTGGCCAGGGTGTAACCTAATCCTACGGCTAAAGCACCATAGACAAGTGTGTTTGCCGGATTTTTTTCAAATTGTTTTGCACCTGTAGCAAGCCAGCTGTCACCACCATGAAGAGCGGCCTCAAAGGTGGCGGAGAATAATTTGGCTTGAGTGAATCCTGAGGCAATGGCGGATGACATGTTCCCTTTGGCCATCATGTTTCCTAGAGCTTGGGAAAAAGCAATGTATGAATGGGGTAAGAATGAAACCAGGCCAGGTGCCAACACGGCGAGTCCACCTGCGGCATAACTGGCTGTGAAAATCAAACCGGTAAAAGGGTGCTTGGCATGGATATGATGGACAAAGGTATCGTTAACGGCTTTAATGCCTGAGCAACTGGCATTGAAAATATCCTGCCATTCCCCTGAGCCTAGATGATAGGGAACATCAGCCAGAACCCGACTTGACTGAGTTATCATCGAGGCCTCATTTATTGGCTTTTCAGTAATTACTTCCTGCTCTTTTTTATGAATTGTATGTAAGGTGGTTTCCCTGATTTCTCTTAGCCTGACAAATTCCTTTTTTGCCTGAGATATAATGTCTTCAGATTTTTTGCTGTGATCGCCGCCCCAGAAACCAGTCTGAAAATCTGTTACGAATTCATCAAGACCCTTCCATTTCAAGTTTTGAACAGACATTCGTAAGCCGGTAAACATATCAAAAAACGTATTACCGATAAAAGCACCTATTTTTTGCCCCAATATAGTGCCTGCGGAATATTGTGTGAAAGACCAGTGTTGATAAAGATCTTTGATTTTCTCATTTTCAGGCGCTCCTGTGTCGACTTTAATGGTTAATTGAGAAGCGAGAGAAGGAAGCTTGTATTTTCCGAGTGTGAGCAAACTGACCAAAAAGCCTAAAGGAAGATCAACGGCCAACCCAAAAACAGTACCGGTGATAAGATTGGTGATACCTGCAGCCATTCTTTTAATGGTAAATCCGGCAGAGCCATTCGTTTGCCATTTGGTAAAGCGGGTTTGACGGAGCCTTTGGTCATAGCTCGTAAAATCGAGTTTTATACCTGTGCGATCTATGGCAAGAATAGCTTGAAGAGTGCTTTTGATTTTTTTTTCATCATGACCTAAATGACCGAAGTCAACGGCAATGGTATCGCCATTATCAGGATATAAACCTTGATGCTCAGGTAGAATGAAGTTATGGGGATCGGCCTCATAATCCCTCAGCTCCTTTAATGCATCTTCACAGGCATTGTTCAGATCACCCCGTAGTAAAGATTTAGCACTACGACTATAAGTGATGTTTTGATTTAACTCTTGCATTTTGAGTATAGTGGCCATACTCATTGTTTTAACAAGAGTCATGATGGAAGAGGAACCCGTAGGTTTGAGTAGCTCTTTCAGTTTTTCTGGCTTTTTGATCTTCTCGACTTCTTCTTGTAATGCTTGAAGAATATTAATTTTTTCTTCATAAAATCGGCTGATTTTTTTGCTCGCCTCTTTGTCATATTTAGTTAAATAAATTCTATCTGAGATGCTGTTTTTTTGTTGTTGAAGTTCTTTAATGGATTTTTCAATACTGGCTTTAATGCGTATTTTTTCATTTTCAATACCGGCAGAAGGATTAAAGGTATTGACCAGTCTTTCTAGATTTAAAAGGGCTTCCATGCTGTTTTGAGCAAAGTTAACCAATTCCTCTTTTTCTTTGTACTTATTGGAAACAATGCCTCTGCCGTATGCCCGGTTTAACACGCGCTGTCGGTATTGTCCTAGGGCGGCAATGGCTTTGGCCGTAGGTGACTCTACAGGAAGCAAGCCGTAACGGGTAGCTTCCTTTAAGGCATGAGGTGTGGCATGCCAGACAAAACTTTCTGTTTTACCGTTTTTTTTAATGAAGTGTATTGCGCCTGCCCGATCTAATTTTTCTTCTTTTTTTGTGTAATACACAGTTTTTCTGGAAAACAGGATACCAGGAAGACTGGATATAGTTGCCATTTCCAAATGACTCTCAGTGCTTTTTTTAAAAGCAGCAAGTCTTGCTTCCTGTTGTTGTTGCGCAAGTTCTTTTTTGTTGGGCATGGTCTTTCATAAAAATACTTACATTGTGTTGAAAATTTTAACACTATAATCTTAAGAACACATTAACTCGACTTTAGCCATTTTTTAGGGATCGAATCCCCGCTACTTGGATCCATACGGAGCATCGCATGGACACCTGCGGTCGATGCCGCGGTAATTCGTGCCATTCTATTTTCTCAAGTCATCGATTTACAGCGACTTTGATAAATATAACGATGCGCTTCTATGCTCTTTAATCTATTGCTTTCCTTTACTTGAAAAATGACTAAAGTCAAGCAAATTAAGTTTTTCATTTTTTCTGGTTAAAAATTTAACTTTAAGTCAAACTATCTTTTACCCTCTTATTCACTGTTATGTAACCGCGCTTTCTACCTAAATGAAATTCTTTTTTATCTAAAAAAAGATGTAGCTGAGCAATGTCAGAGATAGGGATAGATTAAGCTAAAAAAAACGTTGCTCCAATCATCACGGGGAAGGATATAATGGCTCCGGAATTACTAACGCTTGCCTTTTGAATCGGTCGAATGGGTACGGTTTTATCAAATAAATTATGGCCTAATAAACCGTCACTGGCCATGATGCCTACTTTTATAAAGGCGGCAAATTTATCTTCGATTGGCATCATTAAACCGGTATATAAGCCGCCAGACAAACTTGAACTGCTTTTATAGAAAATGACGCTGGATTTGCCATTAAAAGTCACTAAAACACCATTGAGAAAGTCATTTGAAACAATAACTTCAGGACGATAACTGATACCCAGTTTCGCACCTAAAAAAGGATGAATGAATCGTTTAAATAAGAAAAAATAGCCGTCAAAATAATAAGTGCTTGTTAAATAAGCAGAATAAGACTCATACTTATCATAAGTCTGATCAAAAAAGCCAATGCGGGTCTGGCGCCGGTATCGTTGACTGTCGGCATAAGTTCCTTCAAATTCAAGACCCCATTCAAGGTTATTGGTATAAGCGAAATTAAGTCCAAGACCATAGAAATAATGAGTGCCAAACAATTTATCAAAATAATAATCGTTACCAGCGCCTAATACTCCGGAGGGATTGAAACCGCCGTGGATATTGGTTCCGGAAAAACGCAATACGGTCGAGGATTGAGTAAATCGCGTATCACTGGCTCCTCCATTGATGGACAGATTCCATTGTCCTTGTTTTAATGGGTGATGAACCATATCGCCCATGGAACCGGCAAAAGCCAGTGAAGCAATTAACCATCCAATAAGAGCGGTAATATAATGTTTTATTTTGAACTTATTCCTCATAAAAAGATTCCCTTCTTTTAAACACATTTATTATTCCATAAGATTTAAATTTGAGAGATTACATTAAACTATAAATTTAAAAAGGATATAAATATCACGGTTTAAAAATGAAGTGAAGAAAAACCAGAGGATTTGATAATGGAAAAATCAGCCTCATGAGTGGTTCTCAGAGGCTGTCTGTGATTGGAGGGCATTTAAAAACGTTAATGAAAAAATCAATATTTTGTGACTTCTATTTTTTTTGGAAAAGCCCCATAGGTTAATCCAAGCACAAAACCATAAATAATATGGAGAACGAGAGTAGCTATAATCACCTGAAGCCCTAAATTCATTCCAAAAAAACCATGGGCCATGACCGGCATATAGCCTATCATCATTAGAAACCAGGCGATAATTCCAAAATATATTCCACGTAACCAGTAACTTCCTTTTAAGGCAGGTACTAAGATGACAAAAATTCCTCCCCAAATGAAAGTGCCCACACCAAAGTGCAGTATCCAACCCACAAGTACGTTTTCTGTGCCAAAGAACTGGTTAAAATCCTGTATAACATTAAATTGTGGCATAAGCCCCATTTGTTCCTTAAGCATCATTAATACAGATAAAACCACTGTGGCAACAAAGCCTGCAATAAAACCTGCTAAATATTTATTCATTTATGCTTCCTTTCTGTTTAATGGACGTCCTTTTATATATGCCAATTTAGGGCCTGTCGACAATCAGTATTTTCGGCTGTAAATGGATCTGATTTGCTCAAATTTTAGCTTGAATTCGTTAAATAGAACTGGCTATTCGCCTCATTCAAGCTAAAATTTGAGCTAAATCATATCCATTTTCGCTTCGAAAATCTAATTGTCGACAGGCCCTAGTTTAGTTGAGATAAATAATAAAAATCAACAGCCTGGTTTATAAACGTTGCATAATTATTTTCATCTTTCTATTTTTGAATTAATTACTCATGTTACTCAGCTTCGTCTTTTTTGCCTCCAAGTCTTCTAAAAAATATTGTGCCGCGTAACATGAGTTTTTTTCAAAAAAATTCATTGGGAGAATATGATATGGAAATACAAAAAGGTGCATGCAGGATTGAACTTGTTAAAGATGACATTACAAAGCAATCGGATATGGATGCCATTGTCAATGCGGCTAATGCTGAGTTGACAATGGGGGGCGGTGTGGCCGGTGCGATTCACCGGAGCGCTGGTTCCGAACTCGAAAAGGAATGTCAGAATTTAGCGCCCATTAAGCCTGGCGAAGCGGTGATAACCCAAGCTTATAATTTACCTAACCAATATGTCATCCATTGTTTGGGGCCTGTTTATGGAGTAGATAAACCTGAGAAAGAACTTCTTGCGCATTGTTATTTGAATGCTATTGAGCTGGCAGAAAGCAAGAAGATAAAATCCCTTGCTTTTCCCTCCATTTCCACGGGTGCTTTTGGTTATCCTGTTGAAGAAGCCGCGAAGGTGGCCTTAAACGTCTTATCAAAAAAAGTAAATGAACTCAAGCATGTAAAATCGATACGATTTGTTCTATTTAGTGAAAACGACTTGCAGGTGTATAGGAAGGCATTAAAAGAAGTTTTTAACGAGTAATTTTTCTTACAGGCTTCGACTTTAGCCATTTCTAGAGATCGAATCCCCGCTACTTGATAGCGGGGTCCATGCGGAGCTTCGCTTAGATGCCGCGGTAATTCGTGTCATTCTATTTTATCAAGTCATCGATTTAAAGCGACTTTGATAAATATAACAATGCGCTTCTATGGTCTTTAATCTATTGCATTTCTTTACTTGAAAAATGGCTAAACTCCAGATAGGCAATACCTGCAATTTTATTTTTCTGGAGGGCATGAATTTTCATTTGACAATGATACTTTATCAAAGTTACAATGCGCTAATGTTACAATACGTTAATACATTATTATGAAATCATCTTTATCAAAAAAACAAGATGCCCTTCATCAGCTCATGCATGCTGTTAGTCTCTTAAACAATGAGAAAGAAGTTGAATCTTTTTTTATGGATCTATGCACTCCTGCAGAGCTTGAAGCAATGGCTGATCGTTGGCAGGTGGTTCCTCTCTTGCGAAAAAACATGTCTTATCGAGCCATTCATGAGGCAACCGGGGTCAGTGTGACCACCATTACCAGAGTTGCACGCTGTTTGAGCATGGGTAGCGGAGGGTATCAATTAATGATCGAACGTCTGGATGAATCATGAAAAACCGTTTGCGTTTAGCCTTACAAAAAAAAGGTCGACTGGCCGAAGAATCACTTAATTTGCTTGAGCGTTGCGGTTTGAAATTCCGCATGAAAGAGAATGCCTTGCTTGCGCATGTGGACAATTTCCCTATCGACTTATTGTTTGTGCGGGATGATGATATTCCTACCATGGTTTTTGATCATCTCTGTGACGGAGGTATTGTCGGTGAGAATGTTCTCTTTGAAGCAGCTCTGGCCTTACCTGGTAAATCCTACCGATCGCTTTTAGGTTTAAACAGTTGCCGTTGTCGATTGTCTCTCGCAGTTCCAGAAGGTTTTACCTATCAAGGAGCAGGAAGTCTCGATGGTAAACGAATAGCAACCAGTTACCCGCATCTGCTTGCCGCTTATTTACAGAAACAGAGAATTTGTGCTGAATCCATTGTTCTGGCCGGCTCTGTGGAGGTCGCCCCTCGCATGGGTATGGCAGATGCCATCTGTGATTTGGTATCGAGTGGTCAGACCTTGGAAGAGAATAAGCTTGTTGAAGTGGAAACGCTCCTTGAGAGTCAGGCGGTTCTCATCCAGGCAGACAACGAAAGATCCGCTTCCTTTTCAGCATTATTTGATATGCTGAAAAGACGAATAGAGGCTGTGCAACAGGCAGCTGAACGAAAATACATTCTTTTTCACGCACCAAAGCAAGAACTTGCCCGAATTTGCGAAAATCTTCCCGGAGCTGAATCCCCCACCATCATGTCTTTACCTGCTCATCCGGATAAAGTGGCTGTTCATGTGGTATCGAGTGAAGCAGTGTTCTGGAGTACCTTAGAAACCATAAGAGCTTTAGGCGCCAGTTCGATTTTGGTGTTGCCCATTGAAAAAATGTTGGAGTAAGTTTGATGTTAACCATAAAAAATTGGCTGTTTCTGTCAGCTGAAGAACGTAAAAGCGCTTTAGCGAGACCTGAGCAAAGCCGGGCATTCACCTCTCAGGTCAGCGTCATTATAAATGAAGTGAAAAACAGAGGCGATGAAGCTTTATTTGATTTTACCCGTGAATTTGATGGCGTCGAGCTGCTGAAGCTACGAGTATCTGAAAAAGAGATTCAGCAGGCTGAGATTGAGCCTGTAGCTATGCAATCCTTAATGACAGCTATAAGAACCATTACAAACTACCATGAAGCAGCGCGTCCTTTAAATCAAAGAATAAGCACAAGCAATGGCGTTGAAATTGAGCGGGTTTATAAACCTGTCTCCAACATCGGCATGTATGTGCCAGGGGGGAATTTCACACCTTTAGTTTCTTCCTTGTTGATGCAGGCTATTCCTGCCAAAGTAGCCGGTTGTCCTCAGCGTATTGTCTGTACGCCGCCCGACAGAAATGGCGCAGTGAATCCAGCTTTGCTTGTTGCTGCCAGACTTTGCGGCATTGACACCGTTTTCAAGGTGGGGGGAGCCCAGGCCATTGCGGCAATGGCTTATGGAACTGAATCCATCGCTAAAATGGATAAACTCTTTGGGCCTGGCAATGCATTTGTGACGGAGGCCAAAACGCAGGTAGCAGCCGACCCTGCCGGGGCCGCCATTGATATGCCGGCAGGGCCTTCTGAAGTCATGGTCATTGCAGAAGATGAGGCAAATCCCATCTTTGTAGCGGCCGATCTACTGGCACAGGCCGAACATGGTGAGGATTCACAGGCCATTTTGCTCTGTGAAAGTGCTCAGTTTGCAGCCCAGGTTAAGGAAGCTGTTACGGAACAAATAAAGACTTTAAGCAGGAAGACGATCATTCAGCAAGCTCTACAACACAGTCTGATTTTGGTCTGTCCCTTTGATGAGCAGGTCCGCATTATCAATACTTATGCGCCTGAACATCTGATCCTTCATCGCTCCGATGCCAGTGATTGGATACCATTCATCCATGCTGCGGGTACGATTTTTATCGGTGAATGGGCAGCGGAAACCCTGGGCGATTACGTCACTGGAAGCAATCATGTGCTTCCAACGAATGGTTACGCCCGTCAGCATGGAGGGCTTAGCACCATTGATTTCATGAAAGCAGTGAGCGTGCAATCCATTACTTCCGAAGGCATCCGAAGCATTGGCCAGGCCGCTATTACTCTGGCCTTAATGGAAGGTCTGGATGCTCATGCGAGCGCTGTGCGCTTGAGGTTAACTAGCTTGGGAGCATAAGCATGTCGATTATAGATTTAATACGTTCCGATTTGAAAGCAATTAAACCTTATGTGCCAGAGGAGGTTAAGAATTGTCGCTTGCATGCGAATGAGTTGCCATGGACGCCTGTGCCTTTTAATCAAATCTGTTTAAATCGTTATCCCGAGACAGGAGAGCAAAAAGGACTTCAGGCAAACCTTGCCGATATGTTTCAGGTGAATCCTGAGCAAATGCTTTTAACGCGCGGAAGTGATGACGCCATTGACCTTATCTTTCGTCTCTTTTTACAGGCAGGCGTCGATAGTGTTATGCAATGCCCGCCAACTTTTTCCATGTATGCCTTCTATGCTCGATTGCAGCGGGTAAAGCTTATTAATTGCCCATTGTATGAAAAAGAAGATTTTCGCTTATCCATTGACCGCTTGTTATCGGCCTGGCAACCAGATTGTAAGCTTATCATGTTATGCCGGCCCAATAATCCGACAGGAAGTATGGTGGAATTAACAAGCATCGTTGCTTTATGCAAGCAAATGAGCGGGCAGGCTATCGTTGTCGTTGATGAGGCTTATATTGATTTTGCTGAGGCTCCTTCAGCAAGCGGCTTGCTTTCATCCTGCGAAAACCTGATTGTCTTGCGTACGCTTTCTAAAGCTTATGGCCTGGCGGGACTTCGTCTTGGCGCCATCATCGCTCAGGCTGAGGTTATTGAAGTCCTGAAGTCCATCATGCCGCCATATACCCTATCAACTGTAGTTGTTGATCTCGCAAAGCGCGCATTGGCTGATAAAGGCTGGTTTCAAAAAAAGATTCGATTGATTATAGAGGAACGTGCCAGATTGATGAGACAGTTTGCACAGTGTGTATGGATCAGTAAGGTCTATTCAAGTCATGCTAATTTCATTCTTGTGGCCAGTGAACACGCCGCTTCATTAAAGGAATGGTTTGCCAAACAAGGCATTGCTGTGCGTCATTTCTCGGAAGATGCGTTGCATAATATGCTTCGCATCACCGTTGGGGATGAACGCGAGAATCAGCATTTGCTGAGCTGTTTACGTTCTTTCAGGGGGTAGTATGGAAAAGATTTTATTTATTGACAGAGATGGTACTCTTGTTGAGGAGCCGTCTGATTTTCAGGTGGATGCTCTAGATAAAATTCGCTTGTGCGCGCACGTGATCCCATCCCTATTATCCTTGAAAAAAGCCGGATATCGCCTGATCATGGTCAGTAATCAGGACGGTTTAGGAACACATCTTTTCCCCCAGCTTGCCTTTCAACAAGCACATGATTTTATTTTAAATTTGTTTTCCTCCCAGGGAATTAAATTTAGTGAAGTTTTTATTTGCCCTCACCAGCAGGAGGATAATTGCCATTGCCGTAAACCAGAAACTGGATTGCTGGATGCCTTTTTGCGAAGCACGCAGATTGATTATGACAATTCCTGGGTTATCGGTGATCGAGAAACCGATAAAAGGCTGGCAGAGAACCTTGGTGTTGCCTTTCTTCCTGTTAGACATGATCATGGTTGGCTGAAAGTGGCAGAAACCATTTTAAATCGTAAACGAAGGGCATGCCATAGGCGCAAAACTCAGGAAACCGATATTCAACTTTCATTGACTCTGGATAGTCAATGCCGCAATGAGATCAAAACTCCTATTGGCTTTTTTAGTCATATGCTGGAGCAGATTGCAAAACACGCTGGGTTTTGTTTATGCATTGAAGCCAGTGGCGATCTCGATGTAGATGAACATCATCTTATTGAAGATACTGCCATCGTGCTGGGAGAAGCCTTGAAGCAGGCACTAGGTGATAAGCTTGGCATCACTCGTTATGGTTTTACCCTACCTATGGACGAATCATTAGCCTCGGTTGCCATCGATTTAAGCGGACGTAGTCACTGTATCTTTGAAGGTCAGTTTACTCGTGAATCTGTTGGAGGTATGGCCGTTGAAATGGTACCGCATTTCTTTAACTCTTTAGCTCACAGTTTAGGAGCCAGCCTGCACATTACGGTTCGCGGGGAAAATCATCACCATATGATTGAGGCCTGCTTTAAAGCCTTAGGTCGCGCTTTGCGCCAAGCCATTCAGCAAGTCGAAGAAGCTGTTATCCCATCGACGAAGGGGGTTTTATGATTGCTGTTATTGATGTTTGTGGCAACAATCTGACTTCTTTAACCAATGCTATTCATCGTTTAGGTTTTAATTGCCTGTTAACGCATGATATTGAAGAAATCCGCAACGCAAGTCATGTGATTTTACCGGGTGTGGGAGCGGCTGAAACGGCAATGACAGCACTTTATTCTCATCATTTGGTTCCCTTACTGCAAACCTTGTCTCAACCGATGCTGGGAATCTGTCTCGGAATGCAGCTCTTGTTTGACAAGAGTGAAGAAGGCAATGTTGAAGGTTTAAAACGGATATCCGGTACGGTTCGCAAGCTTTATGCAACAGAAAATTATCCTGTACCGCACATGGGATGGAATCAATTGATTTGGACAAAAGATTCCCCGCTTTCTCATGACTTAGATAAAGAAGAACATGTGTATTTTGTACATGGTTATGCTTTGCTCGACAGTCCTTATACGGTTGCCCAATGTCATTACGGCCAAAACTTTAGCGCCATTGTGCAAAACCGAAATGTATATGGGATGCAATTTCATCCTGAAAAATCGGCGCAAACCGGACTGAAATTACTGAATAATTTTTTACAACTGGAGAAGGCATGTTAATCATTCCTGCTATTGATATTTATCAAGGACAATGCGTCAGACTCAGGCAAGGCCGGTTTAACGAAATGACCATTTACCCGGAAAGACCTGAAACATTGGCTGCCCGATACACAAAGCAAGGAATAAAGCGTTTACATCTGGTGGACCTTGAAGGTGCGAAGGCAGGAGAGATGAAGCAATTACCTTTGATGAGTACTATTGCCGCCTCAACCATCAAGGTTCAGGCAGGTGGGGGCATCCGTAGCCTTGCTACGGCAGAGGCTTGTCTTAAAACAGGCGTTGAGCAGCTTGTCATTGGCAGTATCGCTGTCACCGACAGGGATTTGACGTCCAAAATTATTCAAAAAATACAGCCGGAAAGGGTGATTTTAGCCTTGGATGTGAGAATAGAGGACAAGTTGCCGCAACTTTCTGTCCATGGATGGCAAACGTCTACCAAGCATCATTTATGGGATGTGGTCAGTGAATATCAACAATTGGGGATTACCCATATTTTATGTACGGACATTGCCTGTGACGGCATGATGAAAGGTCCTAATTTTAACTTATATGAAGAGGCAATTGAGCGATTTCCTGCTGTTCGCTGGCAGGCTTCTGGAGGTGTTCGTCACTGGCAAGATATCCAGGCGCTTGAAAAGCTGGGAGTAAATGCAGTCATTTTAGGACGACTGCTTTATGAGTCTGATTTTGATTTATCTGGAGCTATTGATGTTAGCGAAGCGAATTATTCCCTGTCTTGATGTTTATCGTGATAAAGTGGTAAAAGGCATACAATTTCGTCATCATCGGGTGGTGGGTGATATTTTATCCCTTGCCTCGACTTACTCAGAGCAAGGCGCTGACGAGCTGGTATTTTATGATATTACTGCAAGCAGTGATGAGCGCAGTGTTTGCTGTCAATGGATTGAAAAGGTGGCGGCAGCGATCCATATTCCTTTTACCGTTGCAGGCGGCATACGCTCGATTGAAACGGCAAAGCAAATCCTGAATGCTGGTGCGGATAAATTGTCTTTAAATAGTCCTGCGCTTGAAAATCCATCGCTTATTGATGAGTTAAGTCGTATATTTGGTAGCCAATGTGTCGTCATTGGCATTGACAGCCAATGGATAGAGGATGATTACTACGTCTATCAGTACACCGGTGATGAAAGAAAAAGCAAAAACACGAAACGCAGGACTGTGGATTGGGTGAAAGAAGTTCAGCAGAGAGGCGCTGGTGAAATCGTGCTCAATTGCATGCAGTCGGATGGTGTACGGAAGGGATATGACATTGAACAATTATCAAGGATACGTGAATTAACTTCTGTTCCTTTGGTGGCCTCAGGTGGTGCAGGCAAAATCGAAGATTTTATCCAGGTCTTTTCAAAAACAAGGGTGGATGCAGCTTTGGCTGCCAGTGTTTTTCATGAACAAATATTCACCATTCAAAAACTTAAACAGCAACTTGCAGTACATCAAATCGAGGTCAGGTCATGTATGAATTAATGAATAAGCTGGATTGGCAGAAAATGAATGGACTTATTCCGGCAGTCATTCAGGATGAGCATACAGGACGAGTGTTAATGCTGGGTTATATGAATCGCGAAGCTTTAGAGCTTACGCTAAAAACCGGTCAACTGACCTTTTACAGTCGCAGTAAACAGCGCTTGTGGCGTAAAGGTGAAACCTCAGGAAATACCGTTGAAGTTAAAAGCATTTCAACCGATTGTGACGCTGATAGCCTTCTCATTATGGCCAAGCCGGCTGGTCCATGTTGCCATCTGGGTGAAGAAAGTTGTTTTCAAGGCAGCAATACCCAGCCGCCACTGATTTTTTTACAGCAATTAATTCAACTCATTAAAAGTCGTTCAGAGCAAACGGTTGAAAATAGCTACACCAATCAATTGTTCTATGCTGGCGTTAAGCGTTGTGCGCAAAAAGTGGGTGAAGAAGCCGTGGAAACGGCCATTGCAGCCGTCAGTGAACCACCTGAGTTCTTTTTAAACGAGGCGGCTGATTTAATGTTTCATTTCCTGGTATTACTGCAAGCATGTGAAACAGATTTTTATGAGCTGATGGCGGTGTTACAGGCGAGACATCATTGATGAGGCCTGCAATTATTTTATCGGAAGGGGCCTGGGTTCTGTGCACTTATCTTTTAGTGAATGAGGATGGCAAAAAATTATAGGACAAAAAACAAGAGTTCCTGACAGTTGGTTCATTAGCTTTTATACTGGAGCTATCCTCAATAGCTTTTAAAAAAAATGAATACACATCAAGTTAAGCTCTACGCATACAATCCTGAATGGGTCATTAAATTTGAACGCTTAAAATCCTGGTTGAATCATGCGGCTTTAGAGTTTTTTGCAGATGTCCAGCATATCGGCTCAACATCTGTTCCAAACATGCCAGCTAAAGATATCGTTGATGTTCAATGCGCTATAAAATCTTTTTCCTTCATCCCTCAAATTCAAGAAAAACTAAAACCGCTTGGTTTCACAATGATGGAGGGCATTAAACAGGATCATGTTCCTTTCCATGAGATGGATTATTTTAGCCCTGAGTGGGAAAAAAGATTGTTTAAGGGTGTTCTTGAAGGGCAAAGCTATCATATACATCTAAGACTTATAAACAGCGCAAACTGGCAATTTGCATTGGCGTTTAAAAAACATATAAGCCATCATGAAAAAGCAAAATATGCTTATATTCAATTAAAAGAAAGGCTCGTCGATGCTCAGGTTGACGCCTATCATTATTGTTTGCTGAAAGACAGTTTTATCGATTTAATGTCATTGCAATTTGATACATAGAAGGGTGTTTTGATGTCTTCTGAAAAAAATTTTAATCCTTATCAACCTGAATATGTGTCTTTATTTGAGGCACTTTATGGTCAACATCTGATGTCATTGGGCGGTATCAATGCCATAGAAAATATGTTCTCCGATATCCACTTAGCTTGTTTAACAGCTCTTGATGTCGGTTTCGGCATTGGAGGTGTAGCTTTTTATTTGGCCAAAAAATACAAGATGCAGGTGTTTGGTGTGGAAATGTATTCGTGGATGGCCCAGTATGCCGAAGAGCATGCACCAGAGGAGCTTGCTGGCCAATTGCATTTTAAAAGGTATGAAGAAGAGGAGAAAATACCTTTTTCTGCAAAGAAGTTTGATCTTGTATACAGTAAAGGGGTTTTAAATCATGTTTCCAACAAAATACCATTATTTCAGCAAATACATTCCTGTCTTAAGGGTAAAGGTCATCTGGTGATAGCGGATTGGATATATCCAAAAGCGTATCATTGCATGAAAGGACCTTTGGTAAAGGAAACGGAGGACTCTTACCGCTTTGCCTTAAATGCCAGCGGGTTTGATTCCATAGAATTTCGTGATGACAGTGAGCAGTTTGAGGCATATGTTCTGTCTTTTTTAGACAATCTTGACCTTCAGCGGGTCTTTATCAGTGAACATTTTGGTGAAAAGGTATTTTTGAGCATCAGAAGCGATCATTTAAAATTGCTGGAGAATATTCGACATAAAGACAAGATAGCTGTGCGTATTCTCACCAAAAAATAAAATTGCTTTTATTTTCGGGTAAGTTAGACACAAATCTTCTAAAAAATACTATGCTGCGTAACATGAGCTCCTAAGTGCCCACATAGGTCGCTATGCTACGTTTTTTAGCAAATTTGATATGGAATCTGTTCGTTTATGTGGCCGTCAACATAGTAAATCGAGCTATGAAAGTGTCAGTTTTTCGTAGGACTTGGTTTTTTTTGCATGGCTTTTTTCTCATGCCGTCGTTCCTGCCATTGTTGTAATAACACATAAAAGGCGGGTACAAAGACAACGGCAAGGCAAGTGGAGGCTACCATTCCGCTACTCACAGCAATGCCGATAGAGCGTCTGGCATTAGCGCCAGCGCCTGTGGCAAAGACTAAGGGCATGACCCCCATGATAAAGGCAAAAGAAGTCATAAGAATAGGTCGGAAACGGGTTTTTGCACCTAAAACAGCAGCTTCAAGGATGGATTTTTTATGAATTTCGCGCTGTTCTCTGGCAACTTCCACAATTAAAATCGCGTTTTTGGCTGCCAAGGCAATTAAAAGCAAAATACCTATCTGTGTGTACATATTATTGGCGATACCGAGCAAGGATAAAACCAGTACGGTACCAATCAAAGCCAAAGGCACGCTGAAAAGAATAGAGACAGGCGTAACCCAGTTTTCATATTGCCCGGCCAAGATTAAATACACTAAAAACAGAGATAAAATAAAAATGTAATAACTCATGTTTCCAGCCAGTTTTTCCTGATAAGCAGTACTGGTCCACTCATAAGACATGCCTTTGGGTAGATAGGTTTTGGCTATTTTCTCCATGACTTGAATGGCCTGGCCTGAACTGTATCCTTTTCCAGATATGCCAGTGAGGTTGCTGGAAGGATAGAGATTGTAAAGAGATATAATAGATGGTCCCACGGTGGGTGTGATATCCGTCAATGTTCCGAGAGGCACCATTTCTCCGGATTGGTTTTTAACGTAGTAATTACGTACTTCCGCAATGTTCATACGAGAAGGCGCTTCAGCTTGCACATACACCTGAAACACTTTACCAAATTTGGTAAAAAGGTTTACATAGGATGAGCCAAGATAGGTCTGTAGTGCATCAAACGCATCACCAATATGAACACCAAGTGATTCAGCTTTAGTACGGTTAATAGGCGCTAAAACCTGAGGTACTGAAGCACGAAAGGAAGTCATCAGTCGTTGTAATTGCGGTAATGGACTTGCATAATGGATCAATTTATCAGTGACATCCTGTAATTTTTGATAATCGAAAGTCCCATCCTGCAACTCAATCTGCATTTGAAAGCCCCCGGATAACCCCAGACCCTGAATGGGAGGCGGAACCACCACCAAAACTTTGGCGTTTAAGGTTTCACCAGCCAGTTTATTGAGTTTTGTATAAAGAGAGAGCAAATCTTCCGATTTTCCCCTTTCGCTCCAGTCTTTAAACATAACATATAAAATACCGGCATTGGCCAGGCTGGCGTTGTTATCCAGCAAGGAAATGCCGCCAATGGAGATGACGTTTTCAATACCATCGACACGACTGACTTTTTTGCTGAGTTCATCGAGAACCGATTGTGTGCGATCCAGAGAAGCGCCATCGGGCAACATCACGTTCATGATGAGATATCCTTGATCCTCAAGAGGAATAAATCCTGTCGGTATACGGCTTAAGCCAAAAATCGCAAGCGCTACTAATAAAGCTCCAATGATGCAGGCAAAACCGCTACGATGCACAAGACGATCAATAAAACGGGTATAAGCCTCTTCCAGAGGATTGTATATTCTATCAAAGGCACGGAAAAAAATATTTTTCGGCTTATCAGGATCGATAGGTTTGAGCCATAAAGCGCATTGTGTAGGTTTTAGAGTCATGGCATTAATGGCACTGATGAGGGCCGTTGCAGCAATCACCAAGGCAAACTGCGCATACATTGCTCCGGTTAATCCCGGCATAAATCCTGCAGGAATAAAGACAGCCATAAGAACCAGAGTAATTCCGAGAATAGGACCAAACAGTTCCCGCATGGTTTCAATCGCCGATTGCTTGGGTGGAACACCTCTCTCAATATGTTGGGTTACCCCCTCGACAATCACTATCGCATCATCCACTACAATACCAATTGCTAACACGAGGGCAAATAAAGTTAATAAATTGATGGAAAAACCCATCATATACATGGCGATAAAAGCACCGATAATGGTCACAGGAACAGTGGTGGCCGGCACCAATGTTGCCCGGAAGTTCTGCAGGAAAACGACAATGACCAGCAATACTAAAATTCCTGCTTCAAAAAGCGTTTTATAGACTTCATCGACGGACGCTTTCACGAAAATGGTGGTATCAAATGGAATGGAATATTTCATGCCAGGAGGAAATTGTTTAGCCATTTTCTCAACGGTTTTTCGAACTTCCTGAGCTACTTCAAGTGCATTGGCGCCTGGAAGCTGGAAGATTCCAATGGCTGCAGTGGGCTTATTGTTAAGATTGGCAAATTGGCTGTAGCTGGTAGAACCAAGCTCAACACGACCTACGTCGCGAATACGAACGATCTTGGCGCTGCTGCCGACGTCTGCTTTTTGGTTTGGCTGTGTGGCTTCAGTTTTAATGATAACGTTGCCGAATTCGTCCGGATCAGCCAGTTGACCTGGAACATTCACAGATAATTGATAGGCTTGTGAGCCTTCCGTTGGAGGTGCGGCAATTTGGCCGGCAGAAACTTCCCTGTTTTGATTACGGATAGCATTCAGCACATCGCTGGGAGTCAGAGAGAAAGCCAACATTTTTTCAGGATCAAGCCATACCCGCATGGCGTAATTGCCTGAGCCAAAGATAACGACATTGCCCACACCTGGCAAACGAGACAGCTCATCCTGCATGTTTATGGTGGCATAGTTGTTAAGGAATAATCCATCATATTTGTTATTTTCAGAAGTTAGTGTAATGAATTGCAAAATGGCTGTGGATTTTTGTTGTACTACCACTCCTTGCTGCTGAACTGCAGTAGGTAATTGAGCCATCGCTGCCTGAACACGATTTTGTACCAAAACCTGGGCAAAATTGAGATCCGTTCCAATAGCGAAGGTCACGATGAGATTGTAATTACCAGTGCTGGTGCTGGTCGATTGCATATAAAGCATGTTTTCTACCCCATTGACTTGCTGCTCAATAGGAAGAGCGACCGAGTTAATCAGTGTTTTGGCATCAGCTCCTGGGTAGTTGGTAGTGACCTGAATGGTAGGAGGGACGATTTCCGGATATTGGGAAACGGGCAATACGGCTATGAAGATCAATCCTAGAAAAACGAGCAACAAAGCAATGACATTGGCTAATACCGGTCGTTCAATGAAAAATTTGGAGATCATTACTTATTCTCCTCTTTGGGGGGGTGAGGAGTGACTGGACTTCCTGGGGTTGCAAATTGCAATCCATTGATAATAACTTCATCTTTAGCCGTTAATCCCTTAAGAATGGCTTGTCTGCCATTTTCGATCTCGCCTGTTTGAACTCGTTTTTGCACCACAAGATTATTTTTATCAACCAGTAACAAATAGGGACCAATTTGATCATACTGTACGGCTGTATCAGGTACCGTTAATTGGAGAGAAGGTTTGCTTATTGCTATTCTGACTTTTACAAAAAGACCAGGAACCAGAATTAAATCTTTATTAGGTAGAAGGGCACGAAACTGCATGGTTCCAGTTGAGGCATTAAGACCGGTACTGATAAAATCAAGATGGCCTTTATGGGGAAAGCCCGTTTCATTTTGCAGAGCAACATAGACAGGAATTTTATTAATATCTTCGGGTTTAAAGCCATAAGCTCTCGCAGCCGCACGTAATTTAATCAGATCCAGTTCATTCAGATTGAAATACACATATATGGGATTAATTTGTTCGATGGTGGCCAGGGTTGTAGCAGCCCCATTACCCACTAAATTTCCCACATCCACAAGATGTCGACCGATCCGGCCATAAAACGGAGCCTTGACCTGGGTATAACTGTAATTAATGGTGGCTGTATCAAGATTGGCTTTGGCTTTTTCCACTTCTGCCTGTGCCTGATCACGTCTAGCCTGCCAAACTTCCACATTGTTCAAAGAAGTTGCATTTTCCTTATACATTCTTTGTTGGCGTGCATATTCTGCTTTAGCGTAGGCAAGACCAGCTTGTTGAGCTTCCAAGGAAGCCTGAGCCTCTTTGAGCTTGTCCTGATAAGGTTCAGGCTCAATCAAAAACAACGTTTTTCCCTTATCCACAAAGGTTCCATCGGTAAATTGTATGTCTTGCAGATACCCCTCCACACGTGCGACCAAATCGACTGAATTGTAGGCAACGGTATTGCCGGTCTGACTCACGTATTCTCTCATGTTAACGAGTTTGGGCTTTTCGATAATCACCACAGGAGGAGATACGACCGCTACGGTTTTTGGAGATCTGAATAAAAGATAATAGATGAGAAGAAGTGCCAATATAACAATAACAGCAATTTTCATGGATCTTACGGTTCTGTTTTGATTCATAAGTATCACCAGTTGGGCAGATAAAGTTGTTTAAGGCATTGTTGGGCTGTTACTGGCGGCAGATGATTTTGCGCTTGCAGTAAATTACCCCAGTTAGTACGCCCAGCCATTTCATGTTTGATTTTTTCGGGAACAATATCTTTTCCTATTCGAAGTTGCCATCCGCCTCCAAGGGCGCGATACAGTCCTACGATAGCTTGTGAAATATCGCCTTTGGCATTGGTTAATGAGGTTTGTACCTGCAATTGCTGGCGCTCAGCATCAAGCACTGTGGTATAAATGGATTCACCTTCCTTATAGCGGATTAATGCCAATTTTACGGATTGAACAGCGGAACGGTTTGCCGTGGTCAAAGAACGTACGGCTTTTTTTGCTTCGATGTATTGGGTAATGCTGTCTTGCACTTCTTGTTGTGCTTGTAGTACCAGATTGCGATACTTTAATAAGGACTGCTGGAAAGCAGCGTCCTGCATGCGCACAGCATTGGTAATTTGTCCATAATTGAGTATGGGCCATGTGAAGGAAGGGCCGGCAGTTATCGTGCGATTTGACCAGTCAAAAATATCACTGATGGAATTCTTACCAATGTTATTTGAGGTGAAGACAAAAGAGCCTGATAAGGAAAAAGTGGGAAAAAGATTGGCCTTTGCTCCTCCGATGGCAGCAGATTGTGCAATTGCTTCCTGTCTGGCTTGATGAATATCCGGTCGTTGTGCAATCGTTTCTCTGGGAATTCCAATTTCTATCTGAGATGGCGCTTTAGGAATGCCGCGGCTTTTTTTGATGAATGCATCCACCTCATTGGGAACAAGACCAAGCAATACAGCCAGTTTATCCTTCTGTTGTTGCAGACTGCTTATTTGTGAAGGCAATTGTGCCTCAGTCTGGGCAAGTTCAGTTTGTGCCTGTTGCACGTCTAACTGACTTGTTTGTCCTGCATTGTAGCGAGATTTGGCGATTTTAAGACTCATTCTCTGTAATTCGATATTTTTTTTAGTAACCGCTATCAGTTCCTGAAAGGTGCGAATGGATATATAAGCACTGGCAATGTCAGCCGTGAGAGTGACCAGAGCATTATCATAGGCAGCTACGGAAGCCAGAAAACCGGCATTATTTGATTGAATGGCTCGTCGATATTTTCCCCAGAAATCGATTTCCCAGCTTGAAGAAAATCCTAACGACGCTGTGCTGAAGCTTGATGGTAAAATATTTTGTAAAGAGCCCCCACCAATACGGTGATAAGTGTAATCACCGCCTAAGGCCTGTTGTTGAGGATAAAGCTGTCCTACGGATTGCGCCAGTTGTGCTCTGGTTTGTAACACCCTTACGGCTGCCGCATACAGGGTTAAATTATTTTCATAGCCGGCATATATCAAGTAGCTGAGTGTTGGGTCATAAAAGATGTTCCACCAATTGACCGTTTGGGGGCAAGCCTCCCGGACGGTGGCATTTTTATGCTTAGATGTTTGCATCCAGTGTTTAGCGATTTTCAGGTGGGGTTCTTTATAATTTGGCCCAACCATACAGCTGCTAAGCAGGAAACAGGATAGGAATATCAAATATTTTAACATGGATGTTTATAATCCCTTATGAAGTCTATCCAAAAAATGGAGTGCTTTAATCCTATTCTTTTGCTTTAATATACTGAAATAATAATAAAAAAAGAAGACCAGGTTGCCCATTGCCTGTATTAGGTTTTGTTCACTTATCTTTTGCCGGCTGTAAATTCGGCTGATTTGTGCAAATTATTTGGTATAAATCAGGGAAGGCTACAGCCATTGTTCATTCATTGAGGTGAGAGTATGAAATATCAATATCATCATGTGGGAATACCGGTAACTGAGCCTCGTCCTAAAGAGCGTTATAGTTCGGTTATGGATATGTATACTTCAGGCGGTGAGTTACCTGGACGTATTCAATATCATCGCTTCGGCCCAAATTGTCCTTTGCATAAACTTATTCAGACTCAACCGCATGTGGCTTATAAGGTAGACAATTTGGATGAGGCCATTCGCGGCAAAAATGTTCTTCTTAAGCCTTATTTTCCGCTTAAGAATTTTAAAGTGGCCATGATTGAGGAACATGGAGCGGTGATTGAATTCATTGAAACGACATTAACAGAGGAAGAGATCTGGGATGAGAATCGGCATCAGGGTTCCACACTATATCCTGACAAATAACAGGATTTTTTATATCTTGGTGATTTAGCAAAAATTCCCCTTAAACAGCTTTCACTCTGTTTTAATTCACTAGAGCACTAAATGATTTAAATACTCGACTTTAGCCATTTTTCAGGTAAAGGAAAGCAATAGATTAAAAACCATAGAAGCGCACCGTTATATTTTATCAAAGTCGCTGTAAATCGATGACTTGAGAAAAATTGAACGGCACGAATTGCCGCGGCATCGACCGCGGTATTGCGAAGCTCCGTATGGATACCGCTATCAAGTAGCGGGGATTCGATTCCTAAAAAATGGCTAAAGTCGAGTTAAAAATATACAAGTTAAATTTGATGATTGATGAATCGAATATATTAACTTCGTCCCCGTTCTGTGGCTTATAAAAAATTAATTTTTTTAACCTTCTATAATTTAGGTATAACCTAAAAAAAGGGGGCCGCCATGAAGAAGGAATTACTTGATAAATTAAAAAAAATTAATCCCTTAAACGAGGAGGGTGTTCCAAAAAATCAGGGTAATTGTCAGTGGTGCGCTATAGAAGCTGCGCGTGTATTGCTTGAAGGTGTCGAACCTCGTGAGATCCCAAATTTTGAAGAAGGTCTTGAGCCAATAGAAGAACGTATACATCCCAAGTATGGCAGTGAATCCATTCATGAGGAAGATCCTGAGAATTTTTTTAAAGAATTACGAAAATTAAATGAAGGTGAGCTGATGTTGGTTAGCCTGGAATCAGATGATTTAGATCATGCCTATATTATTTATAGAGATGAAAATAAAGACTTTTACCTTATTGATCCTGATAGGCAGGTTTTTGTTGAGTTAGATGAACGTGATGATTTTCTACAAGCTGTGAAAGGATGGGATGGTGTTGAGGAGGTTAACTATTTGAATGGTGATATCGATTCTGATTTTAGGGATGAAGTCAGCGTTGATGTATGTGTGTTAAATTCAAATGCCCTTGAGGAGGATCCTTTACCTGAATATGGAAGTGAGCCACCCGAAAGGGCATTTGGTCTTTAAGGGGGCATCGAAAGAAGTGCCAAAAGACGAAAAAAAATCCTGGACTATTTCGATTAGCATTTCATTACTGTTACTTATGATCCTGATAATGATATGGTACATGATTAATAATCGCTATACCGCTTCTTTAAACCAGGTCAGTAATTATAAGGAGTTAAATGAAAAAATAGCTGCTTATAGAAAAGAATATCTGAAAAACACCTCATTGGAAATGATTATCATCCCGACTGGAATCTTTGTACAATCCTTTGAGTTTATGACTTCAAATACCGTTCAAATCAGTGGCTATGTTTGGCAGAAAATAGCAAAAAAAGATTTAGCTCAAGGTGTTTTGCCTGGCGTTATTTTTCCAGAAGCAAAGTCCGTGGCTTTGATGGAGCAAGCCTATGAAGTGGATTTTGATAAATATAAGCTTATGGCCTGGCGTTTTTCCGGCGCTACTTTATTGCAAAATTTCAATTATTCAAAGTATCCGTTTGATGTTCAGGATATTTGGATTCGAATGTGGCCAAAAGATTTTACTAAAGATGTTTTACTGGTGCCTGATTTTTCCTCGTATAAAAGAACAAAATCAGACTCTATTTTTGGTTTGGAGAAAGATATTGTAAAATGAATTAGTTTCGACTTAATCTGACATAACCACTTGAAAAGGTGAGAGTTTCCGGTTTTGATAGAAGTGCAAACTTTAACAAAACCAAAAGGAAAACTCTCATGATAGATAATAACGTTAAAATTATTAAACACAAAGTTGGCTTACTAAATTTAGCTGAAGAATTAGGCAATGTATCGAAAGCCTGTAAGGTAATGGGTTTATCACGAGACACCTTCTATCGTTATAAATCAGCGGTAGAATCTGGTGGGGTAGATGCCTTATTTGATAAGTCACGAAGGCAACCTAATCACAAGAACCGTGTTGACGATTCTATAGAGCAAGCGGTAAAAGAGTACGCCATAGAATATCCAGCTCATGGTCAACTACGCACCAGTAATGAGTTGCGTAAGAAAGGGATTTTTGTATCCCCTAGTGGCGTTCGCAGCGTCTGGCTTAGGCATAATTTAGCTAACTTTAAAGACCGTTTGAAGGCACTTGAAGCCAAAGTAGCATCAGAGGGCATTATTCTCACAGAAGCACAAATTGCAGCTTTGGAGAAGAAGAAGTTTGATGATGAGGCTTGCGGCGAAATTGAAACAGCACATCCTGGCTATCTTGGTTCCCAAGATACATTCTATGTGGGAACTATCAAAGGAGTTGGCCGCATTTATCAGCAGACTTTTGTTGATACTTATAGCAAAGTGGCATTTGCCAAGCTCTATACAACAAAAACGCCTATTACATCAGCAGATCTCCTTAACGACAAGGTCTTGCCGTTCTTTGAGCAGCAGCAGTTACCTATGCTGCGTGTTTTAACTGACCGGGGTACAGAGTATTGTGGGAAAGTAGAACAGCATGACTATCAGCTTTATTTAGCTATTAACAACATTGATCACACGAAAACTAAAGCACAATCACCGCAAACAAACGGTATTTGTGAGCGTTTCCACAAAACGATTTTGCAGGAGTTTTATCAAATCACATTCCGTAAGAAAGTTTACGATGACATGGATGAACTGCAAAAAGATCTGGACGTATGGCTTCATTATTATAATAATGAGCGCACCCATCAAGGCAAAATGTGCTGTGGACGTACTCCAATGCAAACATTGATTGATGGCAAACAAATCTGGAAGGAAAAATTGATAGGCTGAATTTGACCTGACAGACACTTCTGAAAAACCGGTAACTGTCAGATCAAGTTTGAACTACTACACTTTAACCCATTGCATTGCCTTAAGACTACCTGACCATGCAGATAATATGGGCGTGTCAATGCATTTCAGCGCTACATAATTCTGATAGTTATTTGTAACGGTGCGCAATCAAAAACCACTTGAATTGAACACAGTTATGATCTGTATTTGGTATGTTGCTTTTGCTTCATTCCTGTAATTAAACCCAACTTTCAAAAGGATTAGGATTTAAGCTTTCAATAGAGCCCAACAAACATACGCATTGATATCTGATCGAGTAAGCTGAATTAATATTTCACCATGGTCAAAACTAAACCCAGTTTAGAGCCCTATTTTTTTGAAATGTTCATGGATTTTATGTTTTGCAGCGTACTTTCAGTAAGATGCTCATAGAATTTAGAATGCGTAACAGGCCCAAATCCCCGTCCTCGGTGCTCATCCATAATTTTAAGAAAGGTTTTGTAATCTTCTCCTGAATATGTTTCCCTGGATTCTTCTGGTTTTTTGCTTTCCTCTGTAACATTTTTATCTAATTGATCTTTTATTTGCCCTATGATTGTTGACCATGTTTTAGTGTTTCCATATTGGTTAAAACGCCATAACGCTTGCTCCTCTCTTAGGTAAGCGAAGTCCCTGTGTTTACCTTCAATAAGCTCAACCAGTTTTAATAAAGTTTTATTGGAATTAATTTTTGGTAGAATGAAATTTATACAATTTTTTGCCTCTGCTTTTTTTTGTGCCAGATTTAAATCTTTTGCTTGGCCAATGGCTTTTAACTGACTTAAGATGATATCTGCTCCATATTTATCCCAGTCAATGATTGTATCCTCAGAAAATATGGCCCGCCCCCATTGAACAAATTCTAAATCGGCTCCTTTAAAATTTGTACCAGATAAATCAGCCTCAGAAAAATTGGCATTGAACAATTTGCAATTAGTTAGGCTGGCGTTTGCTAGATTGGCTTTTATAAACGTGCTGCTGCGCAGGTGGAAGCCATCTATTGAGAGGTATTGCAGATTATAACCATTGAAATTTTGTTGGGGTTTAACACGAGAATAATTTTCAATTTTTTCATGGCTGTATAAATCCATCAACGTTGGATCTGTTAAGAAAGAGTTATTATTAAGTAGAGAAACCAATTCTTCTAAAGCAGGTCGTTTTAAAGGATCGATAGGATCAATTTTAGCCTCCGTTTTTAGTAGCTCAATAATCTTTTGCCTCATACCCTTGTGTTTTAATAAGAACTCAGGTATTTCAACTTTGGTCGTTTCTTCATATTTTTCTGGAAACTGGGCAATATAAGCAGTTAATATTTTTTGTACATTATTTTTTAATATTTCATCATCGTTATAAATTTCATCTAACTCCTTTTGATATTTTTTATTGAAAACTTTATTGAGCTTGTCCGTATTTTCGACATTTTCTTCTTCAAGGTGCTTTTTATGTTCCTCCCAGGCTTTAGCAGCGGGTTGGAATTTTGGTAATTCACGAGCAAGAAAAAAAAGCATTGGTAAATTTTTGAGTTCAGAAAAAAAAGTCACGAATGTTTGTTTTTTATCGGTGATTTTTTTTTCATGATCTTTAATAATACTTATTCTTCTCTCTTCATTAATGTCAGGATTATTTAATTTTTTTTCAAGTGAAATGAGTTCTTTATAAAGATTGCTTAACTTATCTTGAAAGGGTGGAGTGTTAAGGTTTGAAAACTCAGGCAGAAAATTATCAAAAACCTCTTTATATCCTGAGTTTTCATGTCTATCGATAAACTGATGCAGTTCTGATTGTTGTATAGGATATTGTATAAAAAGTTCTTTATATTCAGATAGATACTCAACAACTGATGTTGACAATTGTTTTTTAAAATCTTCAACTTCTTGATTGATTTTTATTAGTGATTGAGAAAGTTCCGCAAGAATTTCATTTTTTTTCTCAATAATGGCCTGCGGATTACTTGCATTATCCTCTTTAAATTGCTTTGTAAGCTGTAATTCATCAAGTTCAATAGCAGATCCGGATACATTTATGACTGCTGTTGCTATCTGTTTATTATTTTCTTCATCATACACAGCAATGCTAAATTCTTTGTCTCTGCTTTTTAAAGCACCCAGAATGACATCCTGGAGCGATTCAAAACTCAAGGATATCATTTGATCATCGACTTTGTATTTCATGTATTTTACCTTTTAAATATAATTTGTGCTCTATGTATTATTTTAGGAAAAAATAATTAAGAAAGTATTATTTAGCGGGTTTTGTTCTGCACAGAGTGGGTAAATATAGTTATCTTTTGGATAATATGGGCGTGTCAAAAGAATATCTGAGGTTCGGAAGACATGTTGCCGCGCAGTGCTTTCTATTTCTCAGGAAAAAATATCAACTGCATTTGTCCCAGAACACACTCGTTTCCCATGTAATAGCTCAAACCCTCTTTTTCGTGGGTTCCTTCAAAAATCTTGAGTGTCACGCCATTAGATATTTTTTCAAGCAGCAGCTTTTTTTCGGCTGCCTCATACAGGCTGTCATAATAATTGCCAGCCAGTCCGGAATTTTCTGTTTCTCGACGATTTCCGATATTTCTGCCTCGGTGAATTGGTCGCTTTCGTCTGCGAGGTCGTTGAACGCGCGTAACGAATGATCCGGTGGCACGAAGCGGTCTTTGATCCCTGTGGCAAGATACACCTGTACACCTTTACCCCGGGCGTTTTCCAGATAGGTACTCGGACTTCTTTTCGCACATTCTTTAGCGGCCGGGGTTCCGGGTAACGGCGCGCCACCACAGCAGCGTTCAATATCATGTTAATAATCATGAGTGGCATGCCGCGTAGTCGCATACCAGGCTACGAGGTGGTAGACTGGTACCCAGGCCACGGCAGCCGTCCACAACTCTGGGTACCGCCCCACCATATTCAGTGTCATCATCCCGCCGCCGGAAAAGCCTACCAGATACACACGGCTCTCATCTATCCGGGCATTTTTTTAGCATATTCGAGCGCATCCAGCACATCTTGTATTGCCAACTCAGATGCTCCAGCTTCGGGGTTGTCGAAATCGCCTCTGAAATTTGGATGGATAAACACCCAGTCATTCTCAACCGCCCAGACGCCGTAGGGAATGCTGAAATGTTGCATATAATTTGCGCTCCAACTGTGCAACACCAGCAATAGCGGTTTTTTTCGGAGCGAGCCGGAATCATAGAACAGAGCCGGTTGCAAACTACCGTCTGCAGAGGATTTGATCGAGATAGACTGAACCTTCGGCGCTGCTTTTTTCCAAGCCTTAGCTTTCGGCATATCTGCCAGTGGGGATTTGGCCAGCTTCATAAATGTCGTGTAGTCCTTGACCAGTTTCACCGGCAGCTCATCACTCTGAGCCGGATTGAAGGCGGAAAACATACCAAAAGCAACTATGAAAAACGTTGTTCGCCATAAAAAACAATTGATCAAAATAGTCTCCTCTGCATGCTCAAAAAACGATCTGCCTGATAAGCGGAATTCTTCTCAGTACCCAAACCACAACAAAAGAGAAGAAAAAAATCAGCGCGGCAAAAAGAAGAATACCCAGTGCTGCATGCGTCTGCATCGGCTCAAACTGCCAGCCGAGCATGCCATCTCTTAGGATTTCCAGCACCATAGCATGGACCAAATAAATGCCCAACACGTCGGCACTCGTTTCCTGCAAAATACGCTCCTTTCTGGTTTCTCCCGTATAAGTGCCAGTTGCAAGGCTTTTGACCAGCAAAAACACCCCTGCCGACATCAGCAGGACGTTGAAAATGGAATATTCGTAGAAAACACTTTGAAATTCGCCTTGATGCCGAAGTGTCAGTGTGTACGTACCCCAGGCGGTCACACTAAAACCTATGAGAAACAGCACAAATGCCAGAATCATATATTTTGGGGGCAACCGTACGTTTTTCCAAAGAAAGCCCAGCACGAAATACCCCGACAATGCGACTACAGACTTTACGATTCCCGTCCAATTGCTCAGATCGACCTGCCAAAGATTGGCCTGCCTGAAATAGGCCATCGCTGGCGGCTTGCTTATCCTTCATTTTCCTGGTGTTGTATAGAAAATTTCAGGTAATTTTTAATGGCGTTAAAGTCAATATGCTCGGTAATTAATCCTATGTAGTTGTCTGGTCGGATGAATAGTTGCATGCTGTGTTCTGCATCGAATTTATTTTTAAAATGTTTATTTTTATCGAAAATAAACTCAATGTGCTCATATGCATCAATACTTATTTCATTATGCGAAATGACATATGCATCCATCGTAATATCTTGAATTGTAATCAATTGTTTATTGAGTTCTTCTAAAATATTTTTATCATCAAAATCCAAATAAACAATCAACTTGAATTTATAACCTCTAAGAATATCAAACAATCTGATTGGGAAATTTAACCCTTTTCTACTGAGATTAAGTACATCTGGAGTCCTGTCTCCTGCTTGTATCTTTCTTTTATTTTTCGAGAGGCTATTAAACGATAATGTACTATTACGATAATTTATTAATGTTTGTGAGTCATATAACAATGCTTCTTCAGGTGTTTCTTTTACGTTTTTATCAATACGAGACTTTGTATGATTTACAACGTTCAGACCGACGGGATAACGCTCTTCATGATATGTCTCTAACAGTTTATCAGGGGCTTTATTTTGAATAACTAAAGCGATTTTCCAAGCCAGGTTGTATGCATCCTGCATTCCTGTATTCATTCCTTGCCCTCCAACGGGTGGATGGATATGTGCGGCATCGCCTGCTAAAAAAACACGTTTAATGGAATATCGTTCTGCAATCCTGTGACTTATTTTATAAATTGATGACCAGCGCATATCAGAAAAAGTCACGCCTTCTGGTAAGCCTTTTTGTGTTACAGCATAGAATTCTTCGAGACCTGGCGGGTTTTTCATTTCAACAGAATCTTCCGGAATTACTGTAGATACTCTGAATCGATTCTTGCCCCTGTAGGGTATAAAAATTAAATACCGTCTCTCCCCATCGAATTCATAAAAAAATTTATAACTGCAGTTATGAGGCAAGTCCCAATTGACTTTTACATCTGCAAGCATAAATGTTTCTTTAAGCTGATCACCGCTGAACTCGATTCCTAATTGCTTTCGAATGACACTATGAGCACCTTCACAAGCGATTAGATATTTTGCATCTACCTGAAGCGTCTTATTCTGTTTTAAATCTGTAATATCAACACGAATGCCATTTGAAAGCGTTGAAAAAGATTCTAATTGAAATGCTCTATAAACCTTCCCTCCTAAGTGATTAAATTCTGAATTTAAATGCTTTTCAGTTAAATATTGTGGGATAGACATAAATCCAAAAGGAAGGGATCTTAATTCCGTTTTAATTTTTTGTTGCAGCACGCCGTTTTTATAAATTCGTTGTTCGTCAAACCAAAGTCCTTGCTTAATGTAATTATTGGCTATGTTTAAACTTTCATAGAGCTCGAGGGTTCTAGGCTGTATCCCAAGTGCTTTACAATAGGTTTGAGGCTTAGCCAGTTTATCAATGATTAAACAATCAATGTTCTGGCGTTTTAATAAATAAGCACACATTAATCCAACAGGACCTGCTCCCGAAATAATAACGTCGTATTTCTTTTTCATGGTTATTCCTTAATAACAAACATAATCAATTAAAATATTTAAATCGGATTGTTATCTTCTACCTTGTTCTAATATAAACCATTTCTCAAATTGCGAAACCATATTGGTCAAACTATAATCAATATAGTTCTTTATTATCCTCTGCGAATAGATTATGCCCCCTGAAGAGCCAAATGAAATTTTATTTGAAATAAATGACGAAGAATATAATGAGCTATTTAATGAAGATGACATTAGTTTTAAACGATTACCTTCTCAAATCCTAAGGCAAGATATTTCTCAAATAAATTTTTCAAGCATTAAACAAGGATCGATAGGCGACTGTTATTTTCTTGCTGCATTAGGGACGATCTTACAGCGTGATCCTCAATTAATTGATGACATAATCACCATCAGGAATGATGGTCGTGTTGATGTCCGATTTCATCATGCCGATAATCCGGAACAAGTTTTCACATATAGAATAACTCCAAGTAAAGTCAGGTTTGATCAAAATACCCAAAATAGCTTATTCGGCTTTTTTAGTAAATCGGATTATGGCAGCCGCCACACTAACAGCATTATTTATATTTTGGAAAAAGCATATGCGCTGCACCGTAAAATAAGATATCGACCAACTCTTTCTGAAGATGAAAATACACTTTTAAGCTTACATGAGCGTTATAATGGCGATGAGGAATTGGCATGTGTTAAATTCATGACCATCAAGAAACAACAGAATGAGAATGTTACTTACGAAAAAGCGCTTGAAATGCTGGAAGGTGCAATAAAAAAAATTGAAGAATATTCAACCTATAAAGGCGCTTTAAATGGTGGATTTCCAGATGATGTGTACACTGATTTATTAGGCTGCTCAGCTACAAGGCTAAATGTAGTTTTTCTTGACTATGAGTATTTGCTAACGGAATTTCCAGCAGAGGCATTGATGTATATGGGAAGTGGAACGTTATCAGAAGAGCTGTCCTTCGTGCTTGAAGGAATGTTTGAAAGCATTGATACAGATGAATGCCAGGAATTTTTAGAAAAATTGCAGGAAAATCCTTCTTTTTTCATACAGTCTCTTCAACTTTTTAATGATTTAAAACATCGGCCCTCGCCACGAGAATCCGTGCATGAAGAATTAAAAACTTTTTTTGCTAATGCTTTTGAGGGTGTTTCTCCAAGCACACTTGATAAAATTTTTGATTTTATAGATGAAGAAATACCTTATAAACGCGGATCATCAAGGTATACAAGTAAAGAAATTGATTTATTTAATTTAGTTGAGCATAAAATTCAGGAAGGTGAACTGGTAAGTTTAAGTACTCATAAAATGGTAGGCAGAGGCGAAGACACACAAGAGCGAATATACGCTGGTGAGCCCAAATTTCGTGGTATGGCAGGCAGACATGCATATCAGGTATTAGACTGTTATGAAAGAGACGGTAGAAAGCTTTTTTTAGTGCGAAATCCATGGTCAGAATATGTTCGAAATTATACTTTACGGGAAGATGGTCAAACCCTTTCTACTTCCAAAGATACCCATCATTCAAGAGCAATATGGGAGAGCGAGCCTCTGATATCACAGACACAAACAGGCATTGAGGAAGATTCTGTAAAAAAATACAAAAAGAGTGGTGGTGTCTTTGAGTTAGAATTAAACGACGTATATAAACGATGTAATAGCGTTTATTTTACAGAAAATTTTAATGATCTTATAGAAGAAAGCACACTTACTAAAAAAAGCAGTTAGAAATTGAAGCTCGCTCTAAACCGATTTTAGGATCGAGTTCGAAAAGCAATTAATTGATTTTCCAGCATAGGATATCATATCAAAGTGTATTCAACTTTGGAGCGAATCTTGTTTAGTACCTCGTGTAAACGACTAATGACTATATTTATTAGTCTAACCATTACTGCAAATGTGTTTGCAAACAAAAAAAATGCTGGCAATGATTTCGAGGACATATTCGATGCATGGACAAAAGCATTCAATCAGAAAAAATAGGTTATGTCCGTAAACTGCTGTAAATTCAGGTTGACTTTTTAGGAGTGGAGTCATCGCTAAAATTCGGTACTATTGAGTTGTGAAAAACAATAACTATCGAAGGAGATTAGCGATGACGGATTACAATATTACAGTTGGAAAGGAATTGCTTCCAGAACTTTTATCAAGCCAGGATGGGCTCGCAAAGCTTGTTGAAGGTGTATTGAATCAGGTATTGGAGGCACAGGTGTCAGAAAGTCTGGGAGCAGACAAGCATGAACGTTCAGGTGAACGTATAGGCTATCGTAACGGTTACCGTCCAAGACAACTATACACTCGTGTGGGACCAGTCACTCTTCAAGTGCCGCAGACACGTGATGGCTCTTTTTCTACCGATATTTTTAAGCGCTATCAACGCAGTGAGCAGGCTTTTGTATTGGCTCTGATGGAAATGGTTGTTAATGGCGTATCAACCAGAAAAGTTAATAACATTACTGAAGAACTTTGCGGTGCTAGTTTTTCAAAGTCAACCGTCAGTCAACTGTGTTCTGGTCTTGATGCAAGAGTCAGAGCCTTCAACGAGCGTCGGTTTGATGGTGACAACTACCCATTTATCATGGTTGATGCGATGTTTATCAAGTGTCGTGATGGTGACAGAGTCGTGTCTCGAGCAGCCTTGACCATCTCGGGTATCAGAAGTGATGGCTACCGTGAAATACTGGGCCTTCGCATTGGTGACACTGAGAGCTATGCTACATGGGATGAAGCGTTTAAATGGCTAAAATCTCGTGGGCTAAAAGGCGTGATGTATGTTGTGTCAGACCAGCATGCAGGGCTTGTGGAAGCGGCTAGAAAGCACTTTCAAGGTGCAACCTGGCAACGATGCCAAGTTCACTTGATGCGCAACATCCTCGGGCACTGCTCTGTCAGACACCGCAAAGATGTTGCTGAAAAGGCAAAGCTTGTTTTTCAGGCACCTGATATGGAAGAAGCCAGGCGTAGACGCGATGATTTTATTGATGCCTTTGAGAAAAAAGCACCAAAATCAGTTACCTGCCTTGAGGAGGCTTTTGACGATGCCATGGTAGTTATGGCGTTGCCGGAGAAATACAGGAAGCGACTTCGCACCACCAACATGCAAGAGCGAATTAACGAGGAAATCAGGCGCCGAGAACGAGTGATAAGGATATTTCCTAATGATGATTCTGCATGGCGGCTGATTGGCGCTTTATTAGCTGAACAAAACGAGCAGTGGCAATCAAGGCGTTATCTTAATATGGACGAATTTAATGACTGGCTGGCTGAGAATGAAGCCGGAAAGTCTAATGTTGTAGGGATGAATGCTTTGACTAAATAACGTACTAACTTGATAGGCTGAATTAATGGGAATTTACAGCACTTTTTGGACTTGACCAAAAAATATCCAGAGGTATGTGAACTATTTTCCAAGAAAATCAAAGCAGATTATCAAGGTGTACCGAGAAAAAATTATTCAACGATTTGTAAGGGTTTTCAGAAAATCTTTCAAGAAACGGATATGACATATCAGAATCAGTTTAAAATACATGAAGTATATCAATCCAATAATCTGGCTGCAGTTAGAATCACCTGGTATTTGAGTGTATATAAAAAAGGGGTACATCAATATTCGATACAAGAAGAGGGACTAGATATCTTTCAGAAAGACGATAATAACAAGTGGAAGATAGTCAATTACATTGCCTACCCTGTCCTTAATTAATTGTACTGACAATTATTAAAATAAATTGTAAACCTCCCTTTTTTTGTAGTAGTTCAAACTTGATCTGACAGTTACCGGTTTTTCAGAAGTGTCTGTCAGGTCAAATTCAGCCTATCAATTTTTCCTTCCAGATTTGTTTGCCATCAATCAATGTTTGCATTGGAGTACGTCCACAGCACATTTTGCCTTGATGGGTGCGCTCATTATTATAATAATGAAGCCATACGTCCAGATCTTTTTGCAGTTCATCCATGTCATCGTAAACTTTCTTACGGAATGTGATTTGATAAAACTCCTGCAAAATCGTTTTGTGGAAACGCTCACAAATACCGTTTGTTTGCGGTGATTGTGCTTTAGTTTTCGTGTGATCAATGTTGTTAATAGCTAAATAAAGCTGATAGTCATGCTGTTCTACTTTCCCACAATACTCTGTACCCCGGTCAGTTAAAACACGCAGCATAGGTAACTGCTGCTGCTCAAAGAACGGCAAGACCTTGTCGTTAAGGAGATCTGCTGATGTAATAGGCGTTTTTGTTGTATAGAGCTTGGCAAATGCCACTTTGCTATAAGTATCAACAAAAGTCTGCTGATAAATGCGGCCAACTCCTTTGATAGTTCCCACATAGAATGTATCTTGGGAACCAAGATAGCCAGGATGTGCTGTTTCAATTTCGCCGCAAGCCTCATCATCAAACTTCTTCTTCTCCAAAGCTGCAATTTGTGCTTCTGTGAGAATAATGCCCTCTGATGCTACTTTGGCTTCAAGTGCCTTCAAACGGTCTTTAAAGTTAGCTAAATTATGCCTAAGCCAGACGCTGCGAACGCCACTAGGGGATACAAAAATCCCTTTCTTACGCAACTCATTACTGGTGCGTAGTTGACCATGAGCTGGATATTCTATGGCGTACTCTTTTACCGCTTGCTCTATAGAATCGTCAACACGGTTCTTGTGATTAGGTTGCCTTCGTGACTTATCAAATAAGGCATCTACCCCACCAGATTCTACCGCTGATTTATAACGATAGAAGGTGTCTCGTGATAAACCCATTACCTTACAGGCTTTCGATACATTGCCTAATTCTTCAGCTAAATTTAGTAAGCCAACTTTGTGTTTAATAATTTTAACGTTATTATCTATCATGAGAGTTTTCCTTTTGGTTTTGTTAAAGTTTGCACTTCTATCAAAACCGGAAACTCTCACCTTTTCAAGTGGTTATGTCAGATTAAGTCGAAACTAATTCACTTTTTTAGTGCCAGTTATAATTAGAGTTTTCCGACCTGTTTTTAATCAATCTGTAATCCAAAGGTGACATATCACCGAGTGATTCATGTGGTCTTTCTTCGTTATATTCTTTCATCCAATTTCTGGTAATATCACGTACCTCATTGAGACTTCTAAATAGATAAAAATCCAATATTTCATTCCGATAAGTTCTATTGAACCGCTCCACAAATGAATTTTGAGTTGGCTTTCCCGGCTGAATAAACTCAAGAATAACACCATGCTTTTCTGCCCAATCCGCTAACGCAAGGGAAATAAACTCAGGTCCATTATCAAGTCGCAACCTTGCAGGATATCCTCGATTGGCGGCAATATGGTCAAGTACCCGAATAACCCTTAGAGCAGGCAAGCTCAAATCAATTTCAATTGCCAAAGCTTCCCGATTAAAATCATCTACCACATTAAAAGTCCTGAATCTTCTGCCGCAATTGAGGGCATCACTCATAAAATCAGCTGACCATGTATGGTTAAGGGAATCAGGCACAGCAAGAGGTTCCGGGTGACGGGAAGCTAATCTGCGTTTTCCTTTTCGCCTTATATTTAACTTCAACTCACAATAAACACGGTATACTCTTTTATGATTCCAGGAGAAACCTGCCTGCCGCAATTTGATAAACAACTTCCTGAAACCATAACGCGGATAGTGTTCGGTTATGGTCACCAATTCTTTTATCACCGCTTCATCCTTATCCATCGCCGGCTGATAGTAGTAAGCTGTACGACTTAAGCGTAATACCGAGCAGCTTCGCCTGAGACTCAGACCATGTTCCTGCACCAGATAATCAGCCATTTCCCTCTTTTCAGCCGGCTTCAAAGCTTTTTTTCTATAACATCCTTCAGTGCACGGTTTTCCAGAGACAAATCAGCAAACATCCGTTTCAGCTTTGCATTTTCTTCCTCAAGTTGCTTCATGCGTTTAATATCTGAGGCTTCCATCCCACCGTATTTTGCTTTCCAGTTGTAATAGGTGGCATCGGATATCCCATGTTCCCGGCATACATCCTTTACCAATCGTCCTACTTCAACTGATTTTAATATGTTTAAAATTTGATTTTCTGTAAAGCGACTGCGTTTCATCGTTCCTCCTCTTTTTTGCTTATTATGCCGGAGAAACTCTAATTGAAAATGGTGCTATTTTAAGGGAGGGTTACACAACCTGTTAATTCGGTTCATTAAACACCCACACAGCCACTTCTTATTTTAAAAACAAGGTAAAATGCAGAGAACTTATATTAGCCATTTTTAATGGTAGAGTCACTAGCTTACTTAGACTTAGGGAAGAATAATTTGAATTCTTAATTCAATATTATTGCCTCACTATAATCCATTTGCTATTATTTACCTCTTAACAAGGACGACCCTGTTATTTTTTACTCATCGAGGACGACCTCATTTTTTTAAGAGGTGTCCTATGTCTTGGTTTATTCTCATTCTTGCCGGTTTACTTGAAATCTGTTGGGCTATTTTACTCAAATACACAAATGGCTTTAATAGTCTATTGTTATCCACCTGTACTTTAATGATTCTACTTTTCAGTATTATCCTTTTGGCCATTGCAATGAAAGAACTTCCCGTAGGGACAGCCTATACCGTGTGGACGGGAATTGGAGTTATTGGCACAGTCATAATAGGCATTTTATTCTTCGGCGAGTCTGCTTCTTTAAGTAAATTGTGCTGTTTTGGACTGATTATTTCGGGAATTTTGGGAATTAAAATGATTTCCTGAATAGAGGATGACACAAGAATAAAAACAAGAGTTTAAAGAGAAGTTAATATGATAATCTCAAGAATAATAATTATTGTTTTATTCAATTGCTAACGCAGTGGGTCATTTATTATAATAATTCTTCTCTGACAGCGATAAATCAAGATGCTGTGAGCGTTCTGTTAAATAGAGAAGTGACCTGCCCACAATCGATGCAAAATTTTAAGCGTTTAATTCAGAACAATAATTTACAGATTAAAACAAGCATGGTTGCCAACCGTGGAAAAAACAATCCTTATTTGGGGCGTTTTAGTTTTTTTGAATCTATTACGGGAACATTGCCAGACGGTTTCAAATTAATCCTGGAGAATTTTATCTTGGCTATTTTACGAAACTCGATCAAGATGAAATCAAATTAGATCAACTACCTGATAAAAATTTCAAAGCAGCGATGTGAGCTTTTGAAACTAATTCCAGCTAGACCTGATTATGATTGGCTTAACACGTTTATTAGTCGACTCCATCAAGCACAGGGAAGCCAGTCAAAAGCCATATTATTAGTACCTATTTAACAAACAGCGAAAAATATAATCCGAATCATTTCCAACAGATCCTGACGGAGTATAAAAACAATATCAAAATTAAGATAAAATCGAATCAGGGGCTTCAAGAGACTTTTAACCAACTATTAGAAGCGAGACGCGGTGTTTTAGTGAATGAATTATCGAAAAACCCTTTGGGACAAATTCTGGAGCCTGGATTTGGAGTGATTTTTCCTATTCCCCGCTCACTGACTAATGCCCATGATATGGACTGATACGTTCACAAAACCCATTTGCAAAGTATTTCCTGTCTTCTCAAAAATCCTGCCAGTAAGGTGGGGGATATATCAGGGAGATAAAAATCCTGTGCGCGGATTTCGCCAACAAAATTAATCAAATCTATATTTTTGATTTGTGTGTTTAAAAGTTCCTCCACTTTTGCGATATCATTTCGAAAAATGGCAGCAAAAAGCTTTTTTAGCGTGGTATTTTTAATGGAGCGAAAGATGTCTCTCCGATGTTCTGAATAAGCTTTTTCCAGAATTGCTTTTCTTGTTCTTCGTTCGAATCTTTGGAGGGAAGGGCATGAATTCGAATACCTGGGAAGAGGTTATAACAGTAATGCTTCCAAAAGGTGCTGTCCAGTACGTCTGAATATCTTGTTTCTAAAAGAGTGATCTGATGGATGGGCTTTTTAAGAAGGCAGCCTCAAGAAAAATTTTACGTTGCAGTTCTCGCGGCAGTTGAGAAAAACGCTCGAACTGTTCAACAGACATCATAACCTCTCGTATCTTTTTTAATCTGGTGCAATGCTAGCAAACAAGCCTTAAGATAAAGTTAAAACATCTGAATTTTTGAACAAATATAGTACATCAAGGTTTCCTTTAATACGCATATATTGTCGGAAAACCGCCACAGCAATAAATTAACACTAACAATAATTGTTTATAATTTAATCCAAATGAATTATTATTATGCATTTTGCGAATAGATAATTACATTTAAATCAATTAATTAAAAAAGCCAACATCCAAACGTTGGCTAAAGAGCTTTGGAGAAAACGCTGTGCCTGAATTAAAAAGTAATGCTTATAGAGATTTGAAAGAGCAGTTCGATTATTTTTTTGCTTCCATTAAACAGCATAAGAAGAAAGACAGAAAAACCATGGTTCTGGAAGCACAGGAATTTTTTAACGATTTTAGTGAGTCTCTTTTGGATTATTCACGCCAGTTATTCGTAAATCTTCCTAAAGAAGAAATCATTAATGCTAATGATGAAAATTTTAGTCGAATAAGTGATTATTACAATAACTTATCAATTTTTACGGTTATATCCACTGCACAACAGGAAGATCCTGCAAAAAGAGTTTTCTATTTTGATATGTGGATTCAACTGATGAATTACTGTTATCGCAAAGGAGATCTGACAAGCGCTTATGCGATTTATACGGGATTAAATTCCAATAATCTTGCTGATTGTATTGACATGAAGAAAATTAGCACACAAAGCCGTTTAATTTTTAAAGAGTTTCAGTCGGAATATCTCGGGATAATGAATGGCTTGGAAACTATTAAAGTACAAAACGATTGGAAAGCAAGATTTAAAGGCACTTATATCCCTCTCATCATTCCTTTAAACCAACTTCGAGAAAATCGTAAAGTCGTTTATCAATACTATAAAGATGAATTTGAATCGATGCAAAGAAAACTGAATCGTTTGGATCAAAAAATTGCGCGAATGAATAATCGCATTAAAAGAGGGCATTGGAAACAGAAATATAAGGAAAAAAATTTTTTAGCAGAGACGATATTTGAATATACAAGCCTTCTTGCAACATATGATCAAATGCTGGAAGGACGAGAAAAGAAAGCGATTGCAAAAGCATTTCAAGATGACTATTGTGTAATGCACTTGTCTGAGTATTTAGAAGCCGCTTTAGCTGAAAATAAAGCAGCTCTTAAAGAAGAACCTGATTTCGATCACATCATAGAAATGTTAGAGGAAGTTGCTAATTTACGGAAACCATATCTAGTTGATGACCCAGATGGTTGGGTGTTTGATAATTTGATGTTTGATTTTGTTAAAGACGCTTTTTCTAGCAGTAAGACCAAAAAACACATCGGGAAAGCTGCCTCAAAGGTTTTTGAAAATATCGCCTATCCTTCTCCGGTAAATATCGCAGAAGAAGACTTTACGTTTAGTACGACGTCCGAAGAAACACAAACCAAAGAATACTATGAATTAACTCATAGGGGTCTGGAGTTAGTGGGAAAACTTGGTGAGATGATAGAAAGCTATGACTCAAATGAGATGGATGAGGACAGTCATCATTCAAGACATCTACGGAAACATGGATTTTTTAAAGGAAATGATCACAAGAGAAGTAATGATAATCACAATAAATTAAGCGATGATAATCCTCATTCATGTTGTATGACAGTTAATTAGCGGGGATTTTAATTAAACATCTTTTAGTGCTGCGGAATCATGGAAGACTGAAATCCGTGGCTACTGTTCGTGATTTTGCAGTCAGCCATCTCTCCAGGTTAAATTTACTTAGATAACTTGCAATAAATGAGAAAAAAGACTAACGTTGTCGATGCTTCTACTATCTTGTCAGTCACCCTCGATTTTTTGTGCTTCACTAACTCATACAATTGAGTATGCTGGGCTGTGAGGCTCGTAATTCAAGGCTTTTTGACTCAAGTTAGTGAAAAACATCAAGGATCGAAATCACTTACATGAAAATAATTTGGGGGACATATGCTAAGACAAGGGTGTGTAGTACTCTCGGTGTTCTTCTGTTTAAATGCTTTTGCTGTACAAAACACGGCTGTTTTGAATGAAAAAAGCTCCTTTCAGGGTATCAATGTAATAAGCAATAACCGCATTACAATTAAACCCGGATATCATATTAAATTATTATCAAGGTCTAGCTTTCAAGTCATGGCTCGCGATAATACGTCGGTTGGTGGAAAGTTTGAATGTAATTGCCAACTTTCTGGAAGTGGCGGCTGTGACATTGTGGTTAGCCCAACAAGTGTATCATGTGCCACATCGACTTGCAGTAAAAGCTGCTACATTGTGGTGACCATTCCCAGCAAAGTGATTCAGTCTAAACCCATGATGAAGCTACGGTAAATGAGGCAAATGGCAAAGGCTATATCGTTTGCTTTTGCCAGAGGCAACATGCATACAAGATTCATTTTCAATAAGGATGTTAAGCCATGCCATTTAACCAAAATGAAAAAAACATCGACCTAAATAATAACAGTCAAAACCAGGACATAAGTGAAAGCCACGCCTCTAATTACAGTCTGTCTGCTCTCACTCATTATGGTTATTACGGTATAGGGTATAGCTATGAACTTTATTTTAATCCGACAAAGTTTATTTTAAATTACCTTTATCCGATTGCTTCCCGGGAAGGGGTTGCTGTTGCGCCAGCCTTTTCTCCTTTTTTGGTGAGCCTGGGCTACGCGCCCCAAATTGTGGTTCTTGGCCCTCACGATAAAACAGCATTGTTGCGTCTTTTTCAATATGGTGAAGAAGAGAATGACACGGCTGCCAGAGAACCATTGGATCGTGTTCGCCATGCCTTGGGAACCGTGACGATTGCAAATATGCAAGGTGAAAAGGCCTATGAACAAAGGAAAAAGATTAAACAGCATCTTCATAATGATATCGAAACATATACCGAAACATATCGTATTTTTTTAAATTTATTTAAAAATTGGGATTTTCATTACACTTATCAGGAAAACATTCGTTTTGCCGTTACCAATGTGGTAGCTAAAGTTGTTTTTGGGATCCCTCTGGTAGATATAGCGTATATGAAAACCCTTCAAGAAATGAGTTATGCTCTTGCTCATTACGAGCCTACCGATGCCAGGTTCAAAGAAGCCAGTCAACACATGCAAATGATCGGTGATAATATAGTGAAACAGTATGGCAAAGATATTATCAAAGCCAATAAATTTATCGCTGATCAATTACAAGATGATTCTTCAGTAGAAAAGTTATTAGAAATTAAAGCAGGTTCATCTATCCTGGTGGAAGGAAATTTGTCCAACACCATTATGATAGCACTTGAGCGCATCATGGATGATGAAATCATAAAAAATCGTTTGCGTAAAGAATTCAAATCCTTTGATTTTGCTACGCCTTCGGAAAAAACATTCGAAGAGATCAATAAAAATGTATATCTTCATCAGATATACATGGAAGCCCTGCGCTTTGTCCAGTCAAGTGTGATGATTGCAAGAAAATCAAGCCATATAACCGAATGGGATATTAAAAATAAAGAAGGTGAGAGCCGACATTTCAGCATCAATGCCGGCTCTTACTTTTTTGCCCCTGTCCGAGCTATGGGACATGATCCTAATCTATGGAAAAACCCTGAGCAATTCGATCCTGCTCGATTTGAGGGCACGAAACTCAATGAATTTTCCCTGAACAATATTTTCCCATTTACGACAGGAAAAAGAATGTGCCCAGCGGCTTCTCGCTTTGCCAAACTGGTGTTTAAAACAGCGATTGTAGTAACTGTTTTACGTAATGAATTTACACTATCGGCTAAAATGCAACCTATTCCCGCTGATTCCATCCACCCCATCCTTGAACCACCCATGCGGTTAGAAAGCTATAAGGAAGCTCATGCAACAGACATTGACCCATTAGAAATCCAATGTTTGGGCCGTGGCTTATGTTAAATCATAACACTCAAGGAAATCTCACCTATCTCAGATTATAAGGATTATGGAACCAACAGCCGCCCCTATATCTTTTGAGTAATCGTTTACTTTATAGAAGATTCAATATAATAACTAACAGAGGAAAATATCATGAAAGCATTAACACCGTATCTGTTTTTTAATGGGAATTGCCGAGAGGCTATGAACTTTTATCAAGCTTGCTTGTAAATATGGCCAAATAACTGCTGAAGAAGCTCGCAAACAAGCCAAGAATGTATTAGGTCAGATAGCAAAAGGGGATAACCCCATTGCAGAAAAGAAAGCAAACAGAATAAAATCTCTAACGCTACAAGATGTATTTAACGATTATCTTAAAGCGAGGAAGGATCTTAAACCCCTTACTGTGAAAGATTACAAGGGCGTGTTAAAACAAGTTATGTCAGATTGGTTGAACAAACCGATAATTAACATCACTCGAGAAATGATAGCAAAACGTCATGCCAATCATGGCAAAATGCATTCAAAAGCTCGTGCTAATTATGGCATGCGGGTGCTAAAAGCATTATTTAACTTTGCTGAACAAGAATACCAATTGGATCATGGCCAGCCTATAATCGCGTTAAATCCTGTTGAGTATTTATCTCATACTCGAAGTTGGTTTAAAATCGAACGTAGAAATACCTTGATTAAAAGTCATCAATTAGAAGCCTGGCATAATGGATTGACTCGCCTTGGAGACATGGAAGATTACCCTCAATCACTGATGTGGAAAGATTATTTCCTTCTGGTTTTATTCACGGGATTAAGACGAATGGAGGCTGCTTCGTTGCCTTGGAAGAATGTCGATTTTAAAGCGAAGACATTTATTTTACATAATACTAAGAATCGGGAAAATCACACATTGCCAATGTCTGATTTTTTATATGATTTATTCTGGCGTAGGCATCAATTCAAAATCAATGAATTTGTATTTCCTGCATCCAGCAAAACTGGTCATATTGTTGAACCAAGAAAAGCAATGTTGAAAGTTGCCAAATTATCAGGTGTTCCTTTTACAGTCCATGATCTGCAACCATAGCTGAAAGTCTTGATTTGCCGGCCTATGCTGTGAAACGTTTGCTTAATCATAAAATGACAAATGACGTGAAATGTTGAAACAGAGGAAGAAATAGAAGAGATTTGTTAGAAAGCAATTATATGTTTGCTGTGCGCCAACAACGAACACCAGCTCAAAAATAATAGGTAAAAAATCTTATTTTCATTTGCAAATTTAGATAATAAAGTACGATAATAACATTAACAAAACCCGTCAAGGCTATTCTCATCTGAACATCCTCCGCTGCGCGCCATGGAAGGCTGAAAGCCGAGGCGCGTAGTCCGCGATAGGCTGCGATTTTTTTAAACAGCCCGAAGGGATGTTAAAAAAATCTTTCTGCAGCCGTTAAGTCATTGGTGAAGGCGTACGCTTTGCTCGTTCAGAGCAAACGTGCCGTAAACAGGACGCTCGCGGCCCAAACACTTCGCGCGTTGGCGAGTCGATTTTGGTGACTTGGATGTCCCAAAATCTTTCATGAGGTAGCGCGACTCTTGAAACCGACGGGTTACTTTTTTTGACTACCAAGAGTTATTTATACGGGCTCGTATTTCGCTTTAATGAAAAAACTATTATTGGATAAAGGATAATGCAAGCGCTCTCTGTTCGTGAACAGAGAGCATACCTGCTAGAGAAGTTACTCATCCACATCAAACAATTGATCAGCACCAATCAAGGGTATAATGCGGTATAAGACCTCCTCCATAACTTGGGGTTCTGCTGCAGAGATAAATTTCGCTTTTCTATCTTTCCATGAGAGCGTTTGAATTAGGCTGGCGGCAACAACACTTGGTTTATCAAGGTTCTCTATGGTAACTTCTGTACTTCCACCTCGAATACTTGTGCTGATTGGACAGCAAATAAGTAATCCCGTCGCTTTATTATATTCTTTTGATGATAAGACTAAAGCAGGTCGATATTTTCCAATTTCTTTGCCTTTTGTAGGTTCAAAGTCAAGCCAAATGATATCGTTTCTTTCCGGCATGTATTTTTTTATCATTACTGCTCAACCTCATTTGGCTGAGGTGTAGCAAGTAAATCTGCATGGGCCGTTTCAGGTGATAAACCTTTAATTAGGTCTGATTCTTTAAATGGGAAGTGCTTTTTCTTTTTCGATTTTGTAACGGTAAAGCCATCTTTGGTGATTTCAATATCCACATCAGTTCCTTCTTTAAGATGAGGGATTTCACGCATAGCGCCACCTACACGAAGAGCTAAACTATTGCCCCATTTTTGTATTTTTGCATGTATTTTCATATGCGCTTGAAACTTTTCTTTTGTATTCATAGGTATTTCCAACTGTATCTACAATGTATATATTAAAGTATATACTATGTATCACCTTGTTTGCAAATAGAGTTCAGCTAATTTTATTTTAAAAAAAGAGCTAATTGGTAAATTTAATAGTCAATTATCTGAAAAATCAAATATCTTATCCCGAATTATCCAGATTATTTTTTATGTGTAAATTTATTAAATAATGGCGTTTCGCCGGACTCACACCGGCTCGTCAGTTATGCTTCTCTTAAAAATTATCAAACTGCGGATCTTGGGGCAAGCGATAATGGCGATTATTTTGTCCTTTCTTATTTGGTGCGTTAGGACAAATGATCTTATAGGGCTTGATATATAAGGGGTAGAAAAGATAGGTATTGCTGCGTCACTGCACAAAATGCAGTGACGCAGGATTATTTGAAATTGACTAAACTAAAAATAAGTCAATAGATTTAATAATGGAATATAAAAGATGGTTGGCAGATTAAAAAAAAGCTTTAAAAGCATACTATAAAAGGCTTTCTCAAAGAAAAAAAGGGTGTTGATAATGTTGAGGCTTTGCTTGGAATTGCTGTTGATATTGCACAAAAAAACCCTCGTGCTTATCCTGATTGTGCCGATTATAAGTTGTTTAATTTCAAAGATTAAATATAAGAAGATGGTCTGAAACTGCTGATAATTCTTTCTATTGCTGTGATGCGCTTGCATTATATGGTAATTCGCCCCCATTTTTAACCAATTAATCTTCTATACACACTGCTATAATAATACATACAATGCAAGATGATGAAAATTTATAAATGGAACATAAGTATGCAATAGTGGGTCTAGGTTATGTTGGATTAGAATTGGCCATTGCCTTTGACCTTTCCCCTAAATTAGTACCACTTCCTTGATGAGATTCGAAATCTTATGCTACCTGTTTCGCATATTCAACTGGTGACATATAATTGAGTGAGCTATGCGGGCGAACATAGTTATAGTGCTCACGCCATAGAGCAATCTCATATTTTGCTTCATCCAGTGTCCGGAACCAGTGCAGGTTTAGGCATTCATTTCTAAACTTGCCATTCAAGCTTTCCACAAAAGCGTTTTGTGTTGGCTTTCCTGGTTGAATAAAACCAAGGTTCACACCACTTTCTTTGCTCCAAAAGAACATTGCTTTGCTAGTAAATTCGGTCCCATTGTCGCAAATCACTTTATTTGGCTTAGAACGTTGCTCAATTAATTGATCTAGAAAACGTGCAACTTGCCGGCCACTGATTGATGTGGAAACCAGCTGACCAACCATCTCACGGGAAAAATCGTCGACAACATTTAATACACGAAATCGTCTTCCATTACTCAGTTGATCAGATACAAAATCCATTGACCAACGTTGATTAGGTGCTGTGGGTAATTCTATTGGCTGTCTAGGTCGGGTAAGCTTTTTACGCTTCTTCGTTCGTACTTGTAATCCCTCCTCGGTATATAACCGATAAGTATGTTTCTTATTAATGACCAAGCCCTCTGCTTTGAGTAAACCATGAAGTAACAAATAACCATAAGCAGGGTATTGCGTTGCCAATGCCCTGAGTCTTGCTCTGACTACATCATCCGCCCGTGATCTGGGTTGATACCGAAACATCGTTCGACTCAATCCCGTTAGCCTACAAGCCACACGCTCACTGAGTTTAAAACGTAATATAAGGTGTTGAGCAATTGGCTTTCTTTCCGCGGGCGTTACCACTTTTTTGACAGCACATCCTTCATTGCTTCTACTTCAAGAAGTTTGTCAGCTAATAACTTCTTAAGTTTATTGTTCTCAGATTCAAGTTCACGTAGCCGCTTAGCCTCATTAATTTCAAGCCCTGCGTACTTACTTCGCCAATTGTAAAATGTCCCTGAGGAAATGCTGTATTCACGACAGATATCAGCCACTTTGGTTCCAGCTTCGTGAGATTTAATGGCTTTGATGATTTGTTCTTCTGTATAACGTCTTTTCATTTTGAGTTCTCCAATCTTGCAATTTTAATGGAAATCTCATCAATGTCATGGTCTTATTTTTGGGGGAAAGGTCAGAGAGAAGAGATAGTAAGAATGGAATTACAGAAGGCTTTCATCGAAAGATGAAACTGATTCAAAGAAGAGCTTATGGGTTTAGAAATTTTGAAAATTACAGGTTAAGGGTTAGAGTATTGTGCGGATGATTGGAGTGCCCCCTAAAATGGGGAAGAGCCGCCATTCCTCAATGTGATTGTTCGGCTCAATCTGTCTACATTACGTCTACATGAAGAAATCAGAATTTTGAATGAGGGAAGGTAAGTTATTGATTTTAATGGTGGCCAGAGGCAGAATCGAACTGCCGACACGAGGATTTTCAGTCCTCTGCTCTACCGACTGAGCTATCTGGCCGTGGGTTGCTATTAAACTCCGAGATGGGTTTTGAGTCAAGAGAAGAACTTAAATTTTTTTTCGATTTGCTTGTTTTTGGTAGGCCAGTGCAATTTTTGCGCCTAATAGTGCGTTATTTTTAATCAGCTCGATGTTGGCCTTGAGCGTTTGTCCAGCTGTAAGCTCATTAAGTCGTTTTAATAAAAAAGGAGTAATGGCTTTACCGCTCACATGTCTGGCATCTTCATAAGCCTGTTGAATGAGCGGTGTAATTTTTTTGTCCGGGATTTCTGCAGATAGGGGGATAGGATTTGCAATGAGCAGACCATTTTTTAGCGACAATTGATGATGAGTGTGCATTAGTTTTGCAATATCCTCGGCAGTGTCAAGGCGATGCACGAGAGGAATGCCACTGGAGCGACTGTAAAATGCAGGAAATTCATTGGTTTTAAAACCAATAACAGCGACGCCATAGGTTTCCAAGATTTCAAGAGTTTTGGGAAGATCCAGAATGGATTTCGCACCTGAGCAAACCACAGTAACCGGCGTTGAGGACAATTCAATGAGATCAGCAGAGATGTCAAAGCTCTCAGTTACCTGAGGATGAACGCCTCCGATGCCTCCTGTCACGAACAAGGAAAGATTGGCCAGATGAGCACAGTACATTGTTGCGGCGACGGTAGTGCTTGCTGTGAGCTTCTGGCTCAATACATAGGCTATGTCACGGCGAGAAGCTTTAATGATATCGTTGCTTTGAGCTAAATGTTCAATAAGTGATTTATCAAGTCCTATATGAATTTTCCCCTGATGAAGAGCAATGGTGGCTGGTGTTACATTTTTTTCCCGAAGGATGTGTTCGACCGCCTGTGCAGTGGCAAGGCTGTCGGGGTAAGGCATACCGTGCGAGATGATAGTGGATTCAAGAGCCACAACAGGACGGTGCAGGCTTATGGCTTCTGCCACTTCTTCATTAAATTGCAAATATTCCGCAAACATACAAGTTTTATTCCCGGGGAGAAAAACCGACTGGTTTTTCGGACCCATTACCAAAAAAATATTTCTCCATTTCTTCATGCAGAAATGCTCTCGCCTGAGGATCGATCAAATTCAGTCGATATTCATTGATGAGCATGGTTTGGTGGGCAAGCCACATGTCCCAGGCTTTTTGGGAAATGTTCTTAAATATTTTTTCCCCTAAAGGGCCGGGAAAAGGCTGTTTTTTCATTGCCTCGGCTTCTTTTTGTAATTTGTAGCAAAAAATTATCTGACTCATTATTTCAACGGTTGGTTTAAGTATGGTGCCTGGAATTATGCGTGATTCTTTCTGAGAGTCCAACCTTTTTTTAAGACTTATCTCCAGCATCACTTCTCTTATCAACTCATGAGTTATCAACCATGTTAATCCGCTCGTGTTTTAATCTGTACTTGCATGATATGCCGGGATAATAACTGCTCCTGCTCTTTACTTAATCCACCAAATTGCACAGCGGTTCGATAGTGGTTTTCACTTTGATATTGAGAATAGACAACCGTGGCGTCGACAATGATGGGAACCATTTTGGGCTTCGTATAGATAATGATTTTCATCGGTGTCTTTTCCTGAATTTTTTCTTTTGTTTTGAATGCCATGCCCCCTAAACTGATGTTAACTTTATGCATTTGTGCCTTATCGCTCATTAATATTTGCCGGCTCAGATAGTCTATTTTGGCATTCAACAAATTAAGATAATGAGCAAGTGTCGGTTCATTGATGGAAAGCGATTGAGTCAACTCTGCTAACTCAAGGTCAATGTCATGAAAGTATTTGGCAGCTTCCATGTAACGCAGTCCATTTTCTCCAAGTAATTGCTTACTGATGGATTGTTCAGTATAAGGTTCATTGGGCTTTAGGATTCGGTAATCAAAATAAATATGATCATCTACTCTGAAATGTTGGCGGCGCTCGTGAACTGGCATAATCACTCCATAAAATCCATTTTATGAAATTATTCAGTTCCATCATCAAATGATGGACTGGATATATTAATAATAGACTATTGTCTAAAATATTGCTGATCTGCACTAACCTACATCCCTTAAATGCGGCTACTAAAATGCTTTTTTACAGTAAAAAGAAGAAGGAAAACTTGTCAAATACCCGCTATAATGCTGGCAAAAAGGGTAGGAGTTATGCTTTAATTACTTACAGTTTTCAATGTTTTTGTTGGATTGAGATCATGACCTTCGTTGTTACTGAGAGTTGTATTAAATGTAAATATACAGACTGCGTGGAAGTATGTCCGGTCGACTGTTTTTATGAAGGCCCTAATTTTCTGGTGATTCATCCGGAAGAATGTATTGACTGTGCCTTATGCGAGCCTGAATGTCCAGTCGAAGCGATTGTATCGGAAGATGATTTATCTGATGAACAGCGTGAGTTTCTGGAATTGAATGCTGAACTTGCCCAAAAATGGCCAAATATAACCTCTAAAAAAAACGCTCCTTCCGATGCCAAGGATTGGGAAGATGTGGCCGACAAACGTCAATATCTTGAAAAAGAGTGGAAATAAACACTGATCTTGTCCAATCATGTCGTCGGATATTGAGTGACAAAGGACGGCTATCGACGGCTTTGCCTGGTTTTGTCTCCCGTACAGCACAATCTGAACTTGCCGCTGCCATTGCTCAAACGATAGAGCAACACTCGGTTTTGGTTGCAGAAGCAGGAACAGGTACAGGGAAAACCTTTGCTTATCTCATACCAGGCCTTCTCAGCGGCAAGAAAGTGTTAATATCTACAGCAACAAAAACGCTGCAGGATCAGCTTTTTCAAAAAGATCTGCCCATGCTGGTTAAAGCGTTAGGACTTTCTGTCCGCATGCAGAATCTTAAAGGAAGGGCCAATTATATCTGTCGATATAGGGTAGCCTTATATTCGGCTGAAGCCTCCTTTCAAAACCCTCAATGTATTCATGATATCCTTCATGTCAAAGAAAAATTGCCACAACTTAAAGAAGGCGATCGAAGCGAATTGCCCGAACTTAAGGAGGATTCCAAAGCCTGGCCTTACGTGACGTCTACAACGGAGAATTGTCTTGGCAGCGAATGCCCGCAACATTCTGAGTGTTTTTTGATGAAGGCAAGAAAACGAGCCATGGATGCAGATATAGTGGTGATCAATCATCATCTGTTTTTTGCGGACTCTCGCTTGAAAAAACAAGGATTTGCAGAGCTTTTGCCCGGCTTTGATGTTGTTATTTTTGATGAGGCTCATCAGTTACCTGATGTTGCTACTGGTTTTTACGGAGAGCGTGTAGGTACTCGCCAGTTTCGCGAACTTATGGATGATGTTTTAAAAGAATGGCCAGTTTTGGATTTGGCCAATCAGCCGCTTAAGCAGCTAAGTTTGCAGGCGGAACGAATGTTTGATCAGATGCTGTCCGTTTTATCAACGCGAGAAGAGCGAGTCAGCTGGCAGAAGATTCGTTCTCATCATGGATTTATGGCATTATGGGAAGATTGGTTGACTCTAAAAAATGAGCTCAGCATTTGTTTACAGGATGAACAAGTCAAAGAGATCACGGGAATAAAACGTTGCAGGGAAAGGCTGGAGGCTATAGAAAAAGTCCTGTCCTCTTTTGAAAATGAAGACAGTCATTGTATTCGCTGGCTTGAACGTTTTAAACATACTTTGGTCTTTCATTCCACACCGTATGAAATTGCAAATGAATTCGGTCAATTATTAAAACGGCAGAACAGTGCTTATATCTTTACTTCAGCCACTTTAACCATGGCTGGTGCTTTTGACAGTTTTACCAAGCCTTTGGGGCTGGGAGACGTTGAAACACTGTCATTACCCAGTCCTTTTAATTTTCGACAGCAGGCCTTGTTATATTTGCCGCGAACGCTGCCAGACCCTAAAGATGGCCGCTATCATGATTTGCTTTTACAGAAGGTTCTCCCTGTAATTGATGCCTTGGGTGGTCGTTGTTTTTTTCTTTTTACCAGCCATCGGGCGCTAAAACAGGTTGCTCAACGAATGGCCAATCATTTAAAATATCCGCTTTTGGTACAAGGAGATGAGGCCAAGCCTATTCTGCTGGCTCGTTTTCGTCAGTTAGGTAATGCTGTTTTGTTGGGCACAGCAACGTTTTGGGAAGGGGTGGACGTGAAAGGAGAAGCATTATCCTGCGTCATTATTGATAAATTACCTTTTGCAAGCCCTGTGGATCCGGTAGTACAAGGCAAAATGGCCTATTTGAAAGCGCGAGGATTATCCGCTTTTGATGAACTGTCTTTACCCAGTGCGGTGATTGCATTAAAACAGGGAGTGGGGCGGTTAATCCGGGATGTAGAGGATAAAGGTCTATTGATCATCGCTGACCCGCGCTTGACCGGACGGGAATATGGAAGACTTATACTGGCCAGTTTACCTAAGTTGCCTGTCACCCGTGATGAAGAGAAGGTTTTTTCTTTTATAAATGAACTGGCATTAAAAGATTTAAAAAATGAATGTATTAGCTATTGACACCTCAACTGAAATCGCAAGCTTGGCGCTAAAAGTGAACCATGAACAATTCACTCTTGAAGAAGGGCAGCAAAAAACACATGCAAAGTTGTTATTGCCGTTAATTGATCGACTTTTGACACAAGCCGATGTACGGGTGAATCAACTGGATGCCATTGTCTTTGGTCGTGGGCCGGGAAGTTTTACAGGGCTTCGAGTGGCCTGTAGCATAGCGAAAGGTTTGGCCTATGCGCATGACATTCGTCTGGTTCCTGTAAGTACGCTTGCCGCTATCGCTTTTGAAGCACGTCAGCAAAGTTCGCAGGATACGACAGTTTTAGCCGTATTGGATGCTCGTATGAGAGAGATATATTGGAGTGTTTATACGTCTTCCTGTTTTCAAACCATCGAGCATGTTTCGCCTGCCTCCGATATTCAATTGCCGCAGTTATATTCATTTATTCTGGCCGGTGTTGGTTTTGAGCATTATATTGAGGCAATGCCTGAATCGATAAGAGAGCAAATCTCAGAGCAAAGACTCGTTTATCCCAAGGCATCCGCTATGATTGAGCTGGCTGAAACGGGGCAATTTGCAGCGGTCTCTGTTAATGAAGCAAGACCGGTTTACATCAGAAACAAAGTAACACAAGGGGATGCACGTGGATAAAAAATTATTGGATATACTTGTTTGTCCTTTATGCAAAGGGCAGTTACTTTTAAAGGATAAAGAACTGATTTGTCGATTTGACCGGCTAGCGTATCCGATTCGTGACGGTATACCTGTGATGCTTGAAACAGAAGCTCGTCTAATTCCACTTGAGGAAAAGGATAAATTATGAGGACTCCTTTTCATGTCGTTATTCCAGCACGTTATCAATCGTCTCGTTTCCCCGGTAAGTTGCTCATGGATTTAAATGGGGTATCGGTCATCGAGCGGGTTTATCGACAAGCCTTGTTAGCGCAACCGGCCTCAATCATTGTTGCTACCGATCACCCACAGATTGTTGAGCATGTCAGAACTTTTAATGCAGAAGTGATGATGACTGATGCAAGTCATCAAAGCGGTACCGATCGCATTGCTGAAGTTGTGGCCAAAGGCGATTATGGCTCTGAGGATATCATTGTTAATGTTCAGGGAGATGAGCCCTTTATTGCTCCTGAATTAATACAACAGGTTGCCAGAAGGCTTTCCTTGAGCAAAGCTCCTGTTGCCACCCTTTGCTGGCCTATCACTTCAGATGACTTGATGCAAAATCCAAACGTAGTCAAAGTGATACGTAATAAAGTAAATCAGGCTTTATATTTTTCCCGTGCCGGCATCCCGCACCACCGTGACTCCTCGTCATCTTATACTGGCGCCTATCGTCACATTGGTTTATATGCCTATCGTGCTGCGTTTTTGTTAGATTTTGTGAACTGGCCGGTTTGTGAGCTGGAAGCTTATGAGGCGCTGGAGCAGTTACGCATTCTCTGGCAAGGCCATCCAATGGATGTAGAGGAAGCCTGCGTTGAACCTTTACAGGATATTAATACGAAAGAGGATTTGTTGCGTGCAAAACAACTGTTAACAGCGATTTAATTTTTGAAACTAGTACCTCATCCTGTAAGTATTCTGATCATTAGGCTAGGCGATATTGGTGTCTGACAAGGCGCGAGGAAGGCGAATATTGAGCATATTCAACTGACGAGCAACGCAATTCAGACACCAATAGCATCAGGATAACGATCAGAATACTTACAGGATGAGGTACTAGAGAACTTTTTAGTGACGTTTTCTTGCAAGATGGAAATATGGCTGTTTCCCGAAAGAGTCGAGCGCTTACGTGCTAACTCATCGATTTGCTGAATGGTCTTTCCATGCTAAAGTCTTCTTTTTCTTCAGGCAGCATCTTTTTATATAATTCAGCGAGTCTGCTGACGTTTTTTTCCAATAGCCTGCGTCCCTTATGTTCACTGTTTCCCTCGTGATCCGTCAGGATGTGTTTGATTTGTTGCTCCACATGCTCTGACAGGGAAGAAAAAGCCATTTTATAGGTTATTTGATGTTGTTGAAGTTCAAGGTTGAGTTGAGCGATGAATTTTTCTGTCTCATTAACAGACTCAAAGCGTTGTTCATTGGTTAAAAACATCATCTTTTTTTTAAATCCGATTTTTGGGTAAGCTTTACGGAGGTCATGAAATTTGGAAAGCATGTTCCTATAATTTTGTCGAGCCAGGAAAGCTTGTATGACGACATCGGCTATGGCTGCGCCAAGATTAAACTGTTGCGGTATTTTTGCGCATGCTTCTTTGTATTTTTGCATTACTTCAGGATTACTGAGTAAAGTTTTGAGTCGCAGGTATTGTTTTTCATTAAAATTTGTATTTTTTGGGTTTAACTCAGCATATTGCAGCAAATGAAGTAATTCCCGGACATTCTCATCCTCTGACAAAGCATGTAGGCAGCTAATCACGCCTTTAGCGTAATCTTCTTTATGAGAAGCACAATCATAAACAATCAGTTTTTGGGCCGACAAAGCCTCTCCATGGCTTTGATCGCCACGAACACCGCATAATTCACCGCTTAATGCATTTAAAGCCATCATTTGGCGATGAGTCAGCCGCTTTCCAAAAAATAAGCGATATGTTCTGGCGTTTTTCTCACCGTTATCATGTAACATTTCTTCTTTACCTGTTTCAAGATCAATGAAGAGGACTTTACCAAAACCTGACTGGATTAATTCAGGTAAAACGGAGCTTAAAGCCTCTCTTTTTTTATCTTTATTTTTGCCGATGGCTACTATATCTTGATTCTTGGAAGAATTTTGATTAAACCACTGATGTATTGAAAGAAAACGTTTACAACTGTTTTCAGGATAATCATAACTGTATTGAAAGCTCAGTTCAGTACTTTGATGATAATCTTCAATGGATGAATTGGATCTGAGAGGAAGATTCAGTTCTTGCCAGTAATGTGCTCTAAAGCTTAAATCATTATGTTTTCGTGCCTCGGTCAAATTAACCAGTTCTTCCGAAATCAGGATACCTTTTTCGTCACTGCGGATGCGCAGTCCACTATATATACTCTGAACATCCTGGTATTTCTTAAAACTTTTTTTCAGATTATCGGACTCCAGATAGACACTTCCAAAGCTGGAATATTCCGACAAAAGTAAAATGGGTGTATGAGGTTCAAGCGGAATACGGGTGGTGGTCATCACTGGACCTTCAATATAATAGTCCAGCGTAAAAGACCCTTCTTTGCTAAGGGCATCATAGTCTTCCCGTGATAAAACGGTCACGCCGAATTCTTTATCACTACCAAGATCCTGAATGATTTTTTTACCTTCCTGGTGTGTGACCAGAAAAATATCGTCGGAATAGCCTCTCTCTGCCAGGGATTTTTTAAGCTGATGAACGGCTTTTAATCCAAACAGATAATCGCCAAACCCATCGCTGAGACCTTCTACATAAAATAGGATAGCCATGCTTAATGGTGAACTCAAATAATAAATATTGTCTTTTGTTTAAGCATAGCAGAGGAAGGACCAGTAAAGAAAGACAGGAGTGTCTATGAGAATGAAAATAAAAAATAATGTGGCTTCAACGAAAAATTTCGTAAACCATCAGCCCCTATCATCAAGAACGATTAAACTTTAATATAGAGAAACTGAGCCGTTACAAAAACTCTATGCAACCGGAGCACACTCTACCAATGTTTGATGTATTTCATGGCCTTTTTCTGCCAGCATACGTTCTGTGCTGGAAGCACCGAGTGTAACGAAAAAGTGGGGGCCGTGACTGAATTTTTCAGAACACAGGGACTTTAACTTCCATAAAGGCTTTATAAGATTAATACGTATCCACTGTACAAGCTTAAGCCGTTTACCTTCTGAATAGATTTCCATGTGATCATTGTCTAACTGTTCTTCTACCCTTTCTTGCAAATGCTCATGATATTTTTTGTCGTCTGATTTCGCGGCGTACATGGGTATAATCAATTCATTATTATGCCAAGTTACTTGAAGCTCCTTCGTGATGTAGGAAGCATTTAAATCCTGGAAGTCTTGTCGAAGTTTAGTTAATGTTTTCAGTCTTGGGTCAAGGCGGTTAAGCGCAGCCTCAGATAATAAAGTTCTATTGAGAGTAAAATCATCCTGAATTTTTTCCAGTTCTTCTTTTATTTCACCAGATGTCCGTTTAAGAGCAACTGGAAGGTATTTTTGCGTGATGCGGCTGATTTCACCGTTTAATAATTCAATAATATTAAGCGATTCCTGGTAACTTTTAGTCTTTATTCGCCGCTCGATTTCTGTTGCTTTAACACTTGTAATCATTCGTTGTGAAATAGCCTTTTCCACAGTGTCACGTTTATTCTTAAATGTTTTGATCCACTTAGAACATTCATTTCCTGATATCTCTTGCAGTGTAATGAAATGCTTATTTAAATCTGTAGCCTTATTAATGCATTCATCAATTGAGCTTTGCAAATCCTCTCGAAAAGGGTTGGCAGGATGTAAAGAAGGCATATCAAATTCGGCATACTCCTGTACGTTTCGGTTTATAGGAGAATAAGTTTTTAGCAGTTGATTTTTAACCTCTTTTATAAATTGATTGAGTGTGGCAATGCTTTCATTTGCAGCAGTTTCATAAACAGATAGTGATTCCTGCTTTGAAAAATCCACAATCAAGAGGGCTGCATTTTTCAGTTTTTCTATTTCTTCATCATGAGTTTCATTGTTGATGGCAGCTAAAGCCGATTGGGCTTCAAGCAACTTTTTGTCAACTGCATCCTTTAAATTTTTTCGTGCGTTGATATACTGCTTTTGCAGTTGTTTCTGGGCTTCCTTCACGGTTTTTTCCTTATCTTTAACTCTTTGCATAAAGCCGTTTAGTTTTTCTTTATGGTCACTTAGCACTTGAATGTTTAATGAAAGACATTCCAACCTGTCATTTGAAGACATTTCGGAAGTAGGTTTTTGTATTTTACTGGAATCAAGCACTGGAATTTCTTCCTGAAGCACTTGTAATTCACTTAGTAATTTTTTTGCGCTTTTTACCTCTTTATCTGAGACTAATCCTGTGTTATTGAATAATGCAAGACTATCCTCATAATTCTTGATCCAAACTTGTAGAGTATTTGTAATTTCCTCACTATTTTCTTTTATTTTCTTTTGAAGCTCAAGCTCTTCTGCTTTTTTCTTAAAATAAGATACTGACTCATTCACAGGCAAAGATTGAATAATGGAAAGGGCATGATACACAGATGCTATTTTTTCTTTTAGTTGTTGTTTTTCTTTTTGTTGTTTTTCTTCAGATCTTTGTTGCTGATATTTCTCTACTTTTGTTTTTACAGTTGTTCCCAGACTGGCAAAAGCAGAGAAAAGTCCTGAAACTTCTTCTTTTTTATTGTTTTCTTCGCTTTCAATGGACGATTCAAGTGGCCGTATAGAACTTTGCTCTGGCTGGATGGTGGAAGGTGCCTGAGTGTTTGGAAATAGTGCTCTCGTTAAAACAGGAGCTTCCTTTGTGTTAAGTGGCTTAAAGGTCTGGGGCAATACCAGGTTGGTTTTAATGTTTAAATGATTCAGCAATCGAGTGCCTAACTCCTCCACCGAATTTTTATCAAGCCCCAATATTTTTTTATTTAAAAGAGATTGAATGATTTCAATCTCATCTTTTAATTTTTGGATAAAGAATTGACTCTCTGCAGATTCCTGATCAACCAACTGGATGTCAGAAAAACCCTTTAAGTATTTCTCTATTGTATCCTGTAACTTAATTTGACTGTCAATAAAATAATGATACAGCTCATCCAGATCATCGAGTTCTGGGGCGATGATTTGCAGCCTTTGTTCGATAAGCTCCTTGAGTTCGGTATGTTCATATTCGAGTTTAGGTAGCTCCTTGAGGTTTTCTTTCAAATCTTTTTTTAATTGTTCATAGTAGCCGCTTTGTTCTTGCCAACGGCTTATTTTTCTGTTGGTACTTTCAATGATGGCATTAAGGCGTTGAATCTTTTGATGATGGATTTCCAGCAAAGTTTTAAGCTGATGATCCTGAGCCAAATAACTTTCTATCTCAAGAACCTTATAGAATGGCTTTTTATCGGAGTATCGCCTGAAACATTCAATACGGGGGACAATTTCATTTGCAAAATAGTCCTTTAACTCTTTTTCCCTTTTTTCTTCAGCCATTTAAACACCTGTCAAATAGAGTACTCATTGAGGGGAAATATACCATTGTAAAGTTAAGGAAAGCTTAAAGAAATGTAACATATCTGTAAAGAAATTTTTTTTGCAAAAATTTAGAGTATGTTCTCATTTCATTAAGGTCATTTTATTTAACACTTAATTTTTTATGTAGATAAAATAAAGCCGCAGGTAAAAGCATCAGCAAAATACCACAAGTAAAGGCCAGTCTGAAATGAGAAGCACCACCAATTTCAAGGCTTTCTTCAGGGGGGATAAAGCCTACGATCAAGGTAATGATGCATCCAATCAAGCCCAGCAAGCAGGTTAAATAATAGCCGGTATGTCCACCCGGAATAGCAAAGGGCCTATTTTTGTATGGAAATTTAAGTTTAAGATGCATGGCGGCGATAAACATCATCACGTACATCATGATGTATAGCTCGGTACTTAAATCGGTAAACAACCAGTATATTTCATTAATGGTGGGTAATAATAAGAATACACTGCAGAACAAGGTAACCAGTACAGCCTGTAAGAGAAGAATGCGTGAGGCCACACCGTGTTTATTGAGCTTATATAACCAATGAGGTAAAAAACCGTGATCGGCGGCAAGTAATAATCCTTTCGCCGGCGAAATTATCCAGTTCACCATGGAGCCAACGCTTCCAATCAACAGTAGAATGACAACGAGCGGCATGATTTTACCCAGATGATAGGCTTTAAAAAAGTTGGCAAAAGCTTTCATGACCCCATCGACAAGGCTTATCTGATGATGAGGCAGCACAAAGGCGATAGCCAGAGAACCAAAAATCATGGTCGTGAGAATCAGTAATACAGAAAAAAACATGGCTCTGGGAAAATTTTTCTTTGGATTTTTGACGTTGCGAACATGCACAGCGGCAAGTTCCATTCCCAGAAACGAGGTCATGATGGCGGTTAAAGACACCCATGACTGACTGTCTCCCCAGCGCGGAAGGAGCTTATGATAGCTGAAATCTACGGCAATGGGATTTCCCTTAATCAACCATATGATGGCCAATAAAATGATAAAAGCCATGGGGATGATCATGCCCACGATGGCGCAAAAGCTGGCAAAGGAAGCGGAGGCATGAATCCCTGAAAGCCCAAGATAAGTTAAAGACCAGAAAACCACAAGAATAACGGTAATAAGAAAAAATTTGTTCTGCGCCAGGGCAGGGTCAATCAAATAGGCAAAGGTGCCTGCGATAAAGGAAAGGATGGTGGGGTACCATACTATGGTATTAATCCACTGCAACCAGATGGTAAAAAAAGCCCAGTTGGCTCCAAAGGCACTTCGAACCCAACTATAAATGCCGCCTTCTTCTTCATGCCAGGTGGAAGATAATTCTGCGGCTACTAAGGCCACAGGGATTAAAAAAACAAGGGCTGAAAAAATGAAAAAGAAAATAAGTGTAGAACCGAAAAGCGCTGTGGCAGGAAGGTTTCTGATACTGTCAATGGCGCCGGTAATAAGTAAGGTCAGCGCAAGAACAGAGATTTTTTCAGTCGACAAAGGCTTCATTGATTTAGCTAAATGAAAAAAATATGGCCATTATAACGTGAAATAGGTAAGCAGGAAAAGCAGCAGGATTATAATTTTACAGTCATTTCAGATATTTTTCACGGAGATTAAGGATCCGGATGGCCGAGGAAAGTCGGCATCCATTATTCATTAAAGAGTGGATACCGGCTTTCGCCGGTAGTTCGACGCAAGCCTTCCTGTAAAGACAGTGATACTCAGTATAATCGTTACAGACTTTGTGAAGTTTTCGAATTGCCGACGAAAGTCGGCATCCATTATCTGTTAAAGAACAAGTAGATACCGGTTTTCGCCGGAGTTCGATGCATTTTTTAAGAGGAAGATACTAGGCTCTGTGCACTTATCTTTTACCGGCTGCAAATCACCCAAATTTAAGTACACAGAGCCTAAATCGTTGAGTGCTTTAGCACTCATACTCCATGAACGGTAATAACTATATTTCGTGAAGGCGCCTCATTACGGTGCTCGCAAAGATAAATGCCCTGCCATTGCCCAAGTCCAGGTTTTCCCTGAATAAGAGGAATATTCAGCGATGCACCAAGGAGCACGTTTTTTATATGGGCAGGCATGTCATCCTCACCTTCCAGGATATGCCGATAAAGGCGGTTATCTTCCGGAACAGAGCGATTAAAATAAGCCTCCAGATCAAATCGTACGTCTTCACAGGTGTTTTCATTGATACATAAGGAGGCGGAAGTGTGCTGAATAAATAAATGGATAATGCCTGTCTCGATGGCAGGCATTGATTTTAAAGCTTGTATGACGTCATGGGTGATCAGATGAAAGCCACGAGGTTTCGCAGGCAAACGGTGAAGCACCTGCCAATATTTAACCTCAGCCACTCTGATATCCTCCACGACAGGCCGGTGATTCAGAAACCGTGCCAGAGATTTTTTGCCATTCTTCCGGCGTATAGAGGCATAGGCTTAAGGCATGCATTCCTCTTTCAAATTCTTCACTTAAAAGTTGATTAATTTGACGATGTCTTTGAAGACGTGTTTTTTGCCTGAATTGTTCCGAAACCATGGTGATTTTATAATGGGTTTCAGCGCCTTCTGGCACATGGTGATGAGAGGATTCATCCTTTACTTCGAGAGTTTCTGGATGCAATTCTTTTTGCAGACATTCATAAATACGTTCTTTTCGGTTCATCATAAAAAAATGCAGACATTGAACATACTATAAATTATACACCTGTTTTTATCTCTCAAACCACCGCCTTTAATGATGTTTCCGTATTATCCATCACATGTAGCCCTCTTGCTTGCAACCAGGAATTCAACACATATCAATTTTATGACCATTCAGAACAAGGTTGTTATGAGGAATGTGATTGAGTGATTCCTGGTTGCAAGCAAGAGGCTACATACTCCGTGAGTTTACGCCGAATTGAGGTTAGAATATAAAAATGAACAAAAACAAGTGAAAAAATGAATGATTTAAAACGGTTTTTTTTATTTCTTTCAATACACTGGCTCTTGGGGAGCCTGTTGTTTCTTTTTGTCTTTGGTCGTCAGTTTTCATTTGATACACTCATGGGAAATCCCCTGACCTCTAGTTTTAACGGTACCCATATCTATCTATCGTCATTATTAGCTACCATTATTTTATTCCTTATCTATAAAAATAAATTGGCTAAGCAGCCTTATCCTTATTTTATGTTTGGTTTTTATATAGGAAATCTGTCATTAGTTATTTTATTTGTTATTGATGCGATATTACAAAACAACCTGCTTTGGCAATGGCCTTATTTTTTACAAATTTTGTATGTTCCATTTCTTCAATTAATCGTTGCGTATATATTTGCATTCCCCTTTCTTTCATTACTTCCTGCCTGGGGAGCGGCTTATTGTCTTTATAAATGGGAAATACATGGGTCATAATATGACTAATATGGTCACTTATATCAACATTTTGTCCTTCTTTAATTATTATTATTCATTTTGTTGTTTTTTTATTTGGAAAGTGCATTTAAAAATTTTTTTCAATAAAATCAATTATCTGATGAAAAAATATAAAAAAACGGTATGCTGTTTCCTTGAAGGTGGAAAAGAAAAATGAGGTTGGCATCTGCTTTGCATTATATGTAAGTGTGTTTAAATATTTGTTATATGGAGAGAGTAATGAAACAACAAAAAGGCTTTACCTTAATTGAATTGATGATCGTGGTCGCCATTGTCGGCATTCTGGCAGCAGTGGCGATTCCTGCTTATCAGGATTACACCATAAGAGCGCGGGTGACGGAAGGTTTGAACCTGGCTTCCGCTGCTAAACTGGCTGTATCTGAGACGGCGATGTCTAATAATAATTTAGCAAACGTCACTCAAGCTACTTCAGGTTATGAGCCTCCGCAGCCGACAGCTAATGTGCAAAGTATTGCGATAGCTGATGGTGGCGACATAACAATTACCTATACTCCAGCAGCCGGCGGGGGTACAATTGTTTTAGAGCCAACCCAGGATCCAAATAGTGGTGAAGTTCAATGGACTTGTACAGGAGGTAACTTAGATGCTAAGTATCGTCCTGCCAATTGTCGATAACTATAACCCAGTATCAAAACCGCCCAATTGGGCGGTTTTTTTATTCCTTTTCCATATACCGCGACATCGACCGCGGTATCTGTACGAAGCCCTGTTAGACCCCGCTATCAAGTAGCGGGGATTCGATGTAAAAAAAATAACTTTGGAAAAATACAACACGAAATACCACGGCACCGACCGCGGCATCTGTACGAAGCCCTGTTAGACCAAGCAGCGGGGATGCGGTTTAATCAAACCTCGACGAATTACCGCGGCATCGACCGCGGTATCTACATGAAGCTCTGTTTAGACCCCGCTATCAAGTAGCGGGGATTCGATGTAAAAAAAATAACTTTGGAAAAATACAACACGAAATACCACGGCATCGACCGCGGCATCTGTACGAAGCCCTGTTAGACCAAGCAGCGGGGATGCGGTTTAATCAAACCTCGACGAATTACCGCGGCATCGACCGCGGTATCTACACGAAGCTCTGTTTAGACCCCGCTATCAAGTAGCGGGGATTCGATGTAAAAAAAATAACTTTGGAAAAATACAACACGAAATACCACGGCATCGACCGCGGCATCTGTACGAAGCCCTGTTAGACCAAGCAGCGGGGATGCGGTTTAATCAAACCTCGACGAATTACCGCGGCATCGACTGCGGTATCTACATGAAGCTCTGTTTAGACCCCGTTATCAGGTAGCGGGGATTCGATTGTCTAAAGTGCGGTAAAAAATCACATATTAAAAGCCGGCAACTTTTTAGCCACCAGCTCATTTTTCAATCGTACATAATCAGGTAAGCCATTGGCATAAGGAGGATAAGCTTCACCTTGAATGAGAGGAGCAAGATAACGCCTACAGGCAGCAGTGATACTAAAGCCATCGTTAGCGATGAATTCCTTGGGCATGGCTTTTTCCTGATTGGCCACATCGGCAAGAGGAACATGACCAATGGACCATTGATAGGGTTCATCCCGCTCACGGATGATGACAGGCATAATGGCATTGTTGCCTTTGACAGCCAGTTCAACAGCAGCCTGTCCCAGACTGTATGCTTGCTCGACATCCACTTTTGAAGCAATATGGCGTGCTGCTCTTTGTAAATAATCTGCCACCGCCCAATGATACTTAAATCCTAAATGCTGCTTTATCATCTGGGCAATGAAGGGTGCAACCCCACCTAATTGGGTATGGCCAAAAGCATCGCGCAGACCGGCATCACTGAGAAATTGTCCTTCCTCATTTCTGATGCCTTCTGAAACGACAATTACGCAGTACCCATAATGTTGAACGCATTCTTTAACTTTGTTTAGAAAGTTTTGCTGGTTAAATCTTACTTCAGGCAATAAGATGATATGGGGTGGTTCATCGGCTTTCTCGCTGGCCAGTCCACTGGCGGCAGCGATCCATCCTGCATGCCGTCCCATGACTTCCAGGATAAAAACCTTGGTGGAGGACTCGGCCATGGAGGCAACATCAAAACCAGCTTCCTTTGTCGACACAGCAACGTATTTGGCGACAGACCCAAATCCTGGACAGGCATCTGTAAAAGGCAGATCATTATCTACCGTTTTGGGAATGCCAATACAGGTGATGGGATAGCCACTTTTTTCACCCAGTTGAGACACTTTATGAGCTGTATCCTGAGAATCTCCACCGCCATTATAGAAAAAATAACCAATGTTGTGCGCCTTAAACACCTCCAGCAGTCTTTCATATTCACGACCTTCATTTTTTAATTTATAACGGCATGAACCAAAGGCTCCTGCAGGAGTGTGCATCAGCCTGGCAATGTCAGCATCGCTTTCAAGTGAGGTATCGATGAGTTCTTCACGAAGAGCTCCTATGATGCCGTTTCTTGCGGCATAGACTTTACCTATCATATCAGAGTGTTGGCGGGCGGTCTGGATGACGCCGCAGGCCGTTGCATTGATAACGGCGGTCACGCCCCCGGATTGAGCATATATTGCATTTTTAATGTTCATGGGTTCTCCTGCTGTGAAATGATAGGTTTTTAAGATTCGCTGTAATAATTTTCATATTCATCAATAACGGCGTCAATACGCTGGACTAATTCAGCGAAAAGTGAGCGTAAATCTTCTGAATTTTTGACCTGCTGGGTCATGATTTCAAATTCCCTTACTTTTTTCTGCAACATAGGAACGCCACAGAAACTGCAGGCCCCATGTAATTTGTGTGCGGCACTGGCAAGACCACGAATGTTTTTGTCGCGCATCAACTGAATCAATTCAAGCCGGTCTTTTTTTAATTCTTCTACAAAACGGGCGAGAAAATCTTCAGCGAGCTTCTGGTTACCGGACAGTTTCTGCACGCATAAGGACCAGTCGATGGCTGCGTGTTGAGCCTTGTCCATCAAACGAAGTAAATGACTGATGAGTTGTTTTTCCTCAACAGGCTTATGCAGGCAATGATCAATACCGGCGTTTTTTAATTTATCGCGGTTAATATCGGTACTGCTGGCGCTTAATAAAAGAATAGGCGTATGACGATTGAGTAAAGATTCATGTCGAATTTTTTTGGCAGCTTCAAGTCCGTTGAGCTTTGGCATTTGCAGATCGAGGAGTATGACCTGGAAACGTTTTTCATTACAGATTACGACTGCTTGCTCACCATCACTTACTGATTCCATATTTGCATTTTCACCGAGCAGGGAGTTTAACAACATACGGTTGACCGGATTATCTTCCGCTATCAGGATATCAGGATGAGAAAATCTCAGTTGTTCTCTCAAATTTTCAACTTCCTGAGGCACTGAAGGGGGGACTGATGGTTGATGCATTAGGGATTCAATAATGTCATGAAGTTTCTGAATGCTAATGGGTTGGTATAAAAAAGCTTGTGCGCCGAAGGATTTGACATCCGCAATTGGCCATTTTGAAACAAGAATGTAAGTTTTATTCGGGTGAGCTTTGAGAAGATCGGCAATCTGCGCTTCATATCCCTGTTTGACGTTAATAAAGGCGAAATCGCAATTTTTATTATGCTCTAAGGCTTTGGCTAATTTGTCAAGGGCATTGACAGTAGCGCATTGTATGCCCCAGTGGCCTAAGCCATTGGTAATGGATTCCAGTTGCAGTCTGTTTTCGTCAAAGCATAACACTTTAAGATGAGCAAAACGATAATTCTGATTTTTTTCAACTTCATAGGATGAGAGTTTCTCCACACGAATATGAACGGAGAAGGTTGAGCCTTTATGTAATTCACTACTCAGACTGATGCGTCCTTTCATTTCTTCAGCCAGTTTCTTGCAAATGACAAGGCCAAGGCCGGAGCCGCCGTAGCGACGGGTAATGCTGGTATCGGCCTGATTGAAGGCTGTAAATAATTTACTCTGATCCTCTTTTGAAATCCCGATGCCGGTATCGGATACAGAGATGCGAAGCAGGTAATCATTTGCCATCTCCTGCTCAACCTCGGTTCGGATAAGAACGTATCCTTTATCGGTGAATTTTATGGCGTTGTTCACCAGATTGGATATGATTTGTTTAATGCGTAATGGATCACCGAGAACCGTTCTTGGAACCTCGAGAGAGGTAATTGGAATCAAGTCAATGCCTTTTTTGTGAGCATTGGGAGCAGAGAGAACAAGAACTTCATCAATGCAGGCCCGTATGTCAAGAGGTATACAGTCGAGATGGAGTTTACCGGCATCCATTTTTGAATAATCAAGAATGTCGTTGATGATTTGTAATAGATCCTGAGCAGAAGTTTTGATCGTTTTAACATAATCGAGCTGTAAGGGATCCAGTTTACTTTCCAGCAATACGTTAGTAAAACCAATCACCCCATTCATAGGGGTACGGATTTCATGGCTCATGTTGGCAATGAATTCTGATTTTTGCCGGTTTTTTTCTTCTGATTTTTTCTTCTCCATCGATAATTCGATGTTTTTTTCTTCCAGCAATTCAAGGCTTTGTTGCAGGTCAGCCGTGGCCACTTCAATATGATGATTCAGATCACGTATGGTGTCGAGATATTGTTTCTGCAAATGGGCACAGCCCTCCTCAATAACACCCAGCTCCCCTGCGCTTGAAACCCGAATTTCTGTCTCAAATTCATTCCTTAAAATCTGTTTCATGCTCCTGCGTAATCGGCTGATAGGCATATAAATGCGTTTTGACAAAAAATAATGCGTGGCCAAGCCAATCAGTAATCCAAACAGCGTAATAAAAATCGTAACAATCATCATTTGATAGCGCTTGATCAACATGGATTGGGTATCAATATTGATAGACAGCCATCCCAAAATATCATCTGGCTGTAAAATAAAATTCTGGGTTGAAGGTCTCAGTATATCCGTGGAATATAAGTTATATTTTGGGATAGTGATGGGGGCGAAAAAATTAATGGTGGTGGAATTCAGTTGCTTGCTTTCTATAAAATCACCGGTAAAGGCTGGAGGAGTAAAGGGTTTTTTCAGAGAATGTTTTCCTCCGCGATAAGCGAGCAGACGTCCATTGGCATCGTAGAAAGCAACGGCTTTCACTTCCTGATTGATGGTAGAAGCGTTAATGAGCCCTTGCAGAGTCCGATGGTTATCCTGCTGTAAGGCATACTGAGCAGCTGGCATTAATTGGCGAATGTAAGCTTCGCCGAGACGTGACATGTGTTGTTTTAAATCTTTGCTGAATTGACCGTTATAAAATAAGGCAAACAATAAAGCGACGAGAAGCACAGGAATAAGTGTTGTAATCCTGAGCTGGTATTTAATACCAAGGCTTTTCAATCATTTCTCCTGAATAGTTGTTCAGTAAGGTTAACAGAATTTAAATTCTGCATGAAAAAATCAGAGCAGCAAATATGGCTACCAATCTTCGTGACGCTGGGCGGATTGGATGGTTGCTGCTTTGCTTGGCCTGCAAACTGGGCTATTATAAACAAGTGCGCGATTTTGTCCGCGTTGCTTTGTTACTGTCAGATAATTATTTTGCTTTTTTATCAGAGCACGTACAGAAAAATCAAGTGAATTTACATCTGTTATTAATTAAATGGAATGTTTTTTATGGCCATCAGAACTCGTTTTGCTCCTAGTCCTACTGGTTTTTTGCACGTGGGTGGTGTTCGCACTGCTTTATTTTCCTGGCTTTATGCCCGTCGTCATCAAGGTAAATTTATTCTGCGGATAGAGGATACGGATAGGGAACGTTCTACTCAGGAATCGGTACAGGCTATTCTTGATGGTATGGCCTGGCTTAAGATGGATTTTGATGAAGGCCCTTATTTTCAAACCCAGCGTTATGAGCGCTATCTGGAAGTTGTGCAGCGCTTGTTGGAGGAAGGTAAAGCTTATCGTTGTGAATGTACCCGTGAACGATTGGAAGCTTTAAGAGAAACGCAACTGGCGGCTAAGGAAAAGCCCAGGTATGATGGCCGCTGTCGTGATAAAAATCTTCCTGAAAGCGATATTCCCCAAGTGATTCGTTTTAAAAATCCCTTAGCGGGAATGGTATCGTTTACCGATGAGGTCTATGGCGATATTCATGTAAGTAATGAGGAACTCGATGATCTGATTATTTTACGCTCTGACGGACATCCTACCTATAATTTTGCCGTGGTGATTGATGACTTGGATATGCAGATCACGCATGTTATTCGTGGTGATGATCATATCAACAATACACCTCGTCAAATCAATTTATTTAAAGCCTTAAATGCTCCGGTTCCTGTATTTGCCCATTTACCGATGATTTTAGGAGAAGACGGTAAAAGACTTTCCAAACGTCATGGGGCGGTAAGTGTTTTGCAATTTAAAGAGGATGGGATTCTGCCGCATGCTTTATTGAACTATCTTGTACGTTTAGGCTGGTCATATAAGGATCAGGAAATTTTCAGCGTTGAAGAGATGATCGCGAAATTTGACCTGAAAAAGATCAGCCGGGGCGCCTCCAGTTTTAATTATGAAAAATTATACTGGCTTAATCAGCATTACCAAAGAACAGATCCCCCCGAAGAAGTGGCCAAAGCTTTGCAGTGGCATTTTGACATGAAGGGCGTTGATATTCGGCAGGGTCCCTTTTTAAAAGATTTGGTTCCTATTCAGGCTGAACGGTGCAAGACACTGGAAGAGATATGTAAAGCGAGCATGTATTTCTTTCAGGATGAGGTTGAGTATGATGAAAATGCAGTGAAAAAATATTTACGGCCGGTGATTTATGAACCTTTGAAAGAGCTCTATGAACGATTACAACAGCTTTCTGACTGGCAACGTGATTTGATACAGGAAGTCATCAATGATGTCAGTGCGAAATTCGATCTCAACATGGCCAAAGTGGCGCAACCGCTCAGGGTTGCAGTTACCGGCAGCAGCACTTCGCCTTCGATTGATATGACCTTAACGCTCTTAGGCAGGGAACGTGTTTTGACACGTTTACAGGAGGCACTGGGAAGAATCAAAGCGCGAGCCGCCGCGCAGTAAAAGCTCAGGCTTATATTGACGGCAGATAATAGGGGAGCGCTTACGCCACACAGGCGGAATTAAATCCTGTTTTTTGCGTGACAGTTTTTGTATTTTCGCTGGCTGCCACAGGGACAGGGTTGATTGCGATTTATTTTCTCTTCCTTTTTCTGTTTAATTTGTTGAGAATGTTTGCCGTCAATATAAAACCAGGCATCATCAATACGGGCAAATTCACTGATTTCATGGATGGATTTTATCTTATCAGCTTCCATGTATTTTGCCACAAATTCTACGTAGCCTTTCTTTGGTTGAGGCGTTTCGGCAGATAAAACCTGTAGATTTAACCAACAAACATGTTGCGCTCGTTTCTGCATGGCTTCTTTATCAAATCCAACTAAAGCCTTCCCTTTCATGGTACGTTCTATATAGTCCATATTGGCAAAATAATAGGCTGAATAACGTGAACGCATTAGCGTTTCTGGATTTTCTGCCTTTTTAATGTTCTTATGGTATGGCGCACAGCAATGCTCATAATCGCTTGGTGAACCGCAAGGACATGATTTCATTATCTATATCGACTCTGTAACGAACCCTTTTTCATGGTAAAATGAGTGATTAAGCCGTTTAAATGGCATGTAATTTTTAACGAAAACGCAAAAAAACTCAATAGACTTCTTAAGGTAATTCAAATGATAACATTGTATCAGTTCCCTCGTGTTTGGGGTTTGCCGAATGCCAGCCCGTTTTGCATGAAGCTGGAAACTTTTCTGCGTATGACTGAAATCGAATACGGCATAAAATGGATCAATAATCCAGCTAAGGCTCCAAAAGGTAAACTTCCTTTTGTCAAAATGGAAGATAAGATCATGGGGGATAGTGAATTAATTATCGATCATTTACTTCATGCTCATCCTCATTTAAAACTTATAAATGAGGAGCAACAGGCAAGAGCTCGTTTTATTGATATTTGTCTGAGTGAACGTCTTTATTGGATTATTCTTTATTCGCGCTGGAAAAATGATGAAGCCTGGGCAATGGTTAAGAAAGCTTTTTTTGGTCATTTACCGCCCCTTGCAAAATGGTTTGTTCCCAAGTTGGTACGAAAATACATGTTAAAATCACTTTATTATCAAGGAATGGGAAGACATTCCTATGAAGAGATAACGGAATTTGGAAAGAAAACCATAGATGGACTTGTTGAAATACTGGATGGTAAGAAATATCTGTTTGGTGAGAAACCTTCATGGGTAGATGCTTCTTTATTTGGGTTTATGGCAAATATCATCTGGTCTCCGCTGGATGACCCTATAAAAAAGCATGCATTAAGTTATGATGTCTTAAAAGAATACTGTATACGTATGTGGCAGAAATATTTTCCGGAAATGAAGCTGCCTTCATAAGATATTAGCTTCAAAGCGACCAATCCTTCCGGTTGGTGAGCTCACAAGTTTTGGCACAGAAATTAGGTGTAAGGTCAGCTCCTAAATTTATCGGGGTTGACCTTTTACAAATGTCGACTATCTCGATTTTAGCCATTTTTTAGGGGGGCGAATCCCCGCTACTTGATAGCGGGCCCATACGGAGTTTCGCGTGGATACCGCGGTCGATGCCGCGGTAATTCGCACCATTCTATTTTTCTCAAGTCATCGATTTACAGCGACTTTGATAAATATACAAGAGTCGCGCTACCTCATGAAAGATTTTGGGACATCCAAGTCCCCAAAATCGACTCGCCAACGCGCGAAGTGTTTGGGCCGCGAGCGTCCTGTTTACGGCACGTTTGCTCTGAACGAGCAAAGCGTACGCCTTCACCAATGACTTAACGGCTGCAGAAAGATTTTTTTAACATCCCTTCGGGCTGTTTAAAAAAATCGCAGCCTATCGCGGACTACGCGCCTCGGCTTTCAGCCTTCCATGGCGCGCAGCGATGGTACGCTTCTATGGTCTTTAATCTATTGCATTTCTTTACTTGAAAAATGGCTAAAGTCCAGGACTATATATTACAATTTTTCAATCATTGATTTATGGTTCAGCAACTTTTCTCTGGCCAGTTGCGACTGCTCCAGTTTATTTCTTTCTTTGACAATCACATCTGCTGGCGCTTTATCCACAAAATGGGGGTTGTGAAGCTTTGATTCTGCCTGGGCAATGTCTTTATCCAGTTTTGATAATTCTTTATTTAACCTGGAAAGTTCACTGCTCTTGTCAATTAGTCCTGCCATGGGAATTAACAGTTCTATTTCTCCAACTACAGCTGTGGCAGAAAGAGGAGCTTCTTCGCGCGCACTGAGATAGTGCACATAAGTTAATTTGCCTAGACTGGTTAAAATTTTCTGATATTTTTGTATTCTTTCATGCAATTCGGGCGTAATGTTTCGAATATTTAAAGGAATTAATTTGGCAGGTGAAATAGACATCTCGCTGCGAATGGTGCGAATGGCCTGAATGATCGACTTAATCCACTCAAGTTCATTTTCAATGTCTTTATTGATAAATTCTTCCCGAATCTGAGGGAAGTTGCTTAACATGATGCTTTCGCCACTTTCACTGGTAAATTTTGAGGTTTTTCTCCATATTTCCTCGGTGATAAAGGGCATGAGCGGATGAAGCAGTTTAAGAATCTGATCAAGCACATGAATCAGAGTCCTTCGCGTGCCGCGTTTCATTGAGCCGAGCGCTTGTTCATCTTGTAACACGGGCTTTGACAGTTCCAGATACCAGTCACAGTATTCATGCCATACGAAATCGTAGAGCAAATTGGCCAGCAGATCGAAACGATAGGTCTCAAAGTAGTGCTGGCACAGGCCAATAGTCTCTTGCAGACGGGATAGGATCCATTGATCTTGCGGACTGTATTGAAAGGCGCCATCTCCAAGATCAATTTGCTCTTCATCGGTGTTGAGTAGGACATAACGCGCAGCATTCCAGAGCTTGTTACAGAAATTACGATACCCTTCAACACGACCCAAATCGAAACGAATGTTACGACCGGTACTTGCCAGTGAACAGAACGTAAAACGCAAGGCATCCGTGCCATAGGACGGAATCCCTTCCGGGAATTCTTTTCGCGTGGCTTTGGCTATTTTGTCGCGTAATGAAGGTAACATCAGGTGTGAGGTGCGTTTTTTAACCAGTTTTTCCAAATCAATGCCATCAATAATGTCCAATGGATCAAGGACATTACCCTTGGATTTAGACATTTTTTGACCTTCGTTGTCACGTATAAGGCCGTGAACGTAGACTTCTTTAAAAGGAATTTTTCCTGTAAATTTAAGCCCCATCATGATCATGCGGGCAACCCAGAAAAAAATGATATCAAAACCCGTGACCAGCACGGTTGTAGGATAAAATTTTTCCAGTTCCTCAGTCTGCTCCGGCCAGCCTAGAGTTGAAAAAGGCCATAGAGCTGACGAAAACCAGGTATCGAGCACATCTTCATCTTGTTTGAGTGTAATGTCCGGACTTAATTTGTATTTAAAACGAACATCATTTTCACTGTAGCCTACATAGATGTTGCCATGGTTATCATACCAGGCGGGAATTCGATGCCCCCACCATAGTTGCCGGCTGATGCACCAGTCTTCGATGTTATCCATCCACTGAAAATAGGTTTTAGACCAGTTTTCGGGGATAAAACGGATTTCTTTATTTTTCACTGCCTCAATGGCGGGTTTTGCCAGAGGTTTGGTTTTTACATACCATTGATCGGTCAATAAAGGTTCAATGACCACATTTGATTTTTCACCACGAGGCACTTTTAATTTGTGCGGTTCAGTCTTAAGTAGAAATCCCTGTTCGCTGAGATCCTGAATAATCTGCTCGCGAGCGACGAACCGATCCATGCCCTGATATTTGAGAGGAGCATTTTTATTGATAGCGGCTTTTTTAGTGAAAATATTGATCATTGCCAAATCATGGCGTTTACCTATTTCATGATCATTAAAATCATGTGCAGGGGTGATTTTTATACAACCGCTGCCAAAATCCTGTTCGACATATTCATCAGCGATAACCGGAATGCTTCGATCACACAAAGGAAGCATGACTTTTTTTCCTATCAGATGCCGGTAACGCTCATCCTCAGGGTGTACGGCAACGGCTACATCTCCCAACATGGTTTCTGGACGTGTAGTGGCTACGGTTAAATATTCTTCGGAATCAACAATCGGATAACGAATATGCCACAAAAACCCCTCTTCTTCTTCAGAAAGTACTTCCAGATCGGAAACCGCAGTACCCAGTTTCGGATCCCAGTTGACCAGGCGTGTGCCGCGATAAATAAGACCTTCATCGTAAAGCTGAATAAACACTTTTTGTACGGCCGCAGACAGACCGTTATCCATGGTGAAGCGCTCTCTTGACCAGTCTACTGAGGCACCAATTCTTCTCATTTGTTTCGTGATGGTATTCCCTGATTCCTCTTTCCATTGCCAGATGCGTTGCAGAAATTGCTCACGAGTAAAGTCTTTCCGTGACAAACCTTCTTTATCCAGTTCTCTTTCAACCACCAATTGTGTGGAAATGCCGGCATGGTCAGTGCCTGGCTGCCATAAGGTGTCATAACCCTGCATACGATGATAGCGTGTTAAAGCATCCATTAAGGTTTGCTGAAAACCATGCCCCATGTGTAAACTGCCGGTAACGTTTGGCGGTGGCAGCATAATACAAAAGGGCTGGCCTTCACCTTGGGGTTGAAAATAATGATGTTTTTCCCAGTAGGTGTAGCATTTTTCTTCAATTGCTTCAGGAGAATATATCTTATCCATCATTTGACCTGCATGGTTAAAAGCAGCAAATTTTATCACAGAAGCACTTATTTTAGCTATTTTTAAGCTACTATTTTGTCTTCTGTTGATTTGGGCCTGTGATCCTGAGCAATATAGGTGTACATGGTAGGCACCACAAATAAGGTAAAGGCCGTACCGATAAGCAGACCTGTGGAAATCACAAGTCCGATATCAAAACGGCTAACCGCACCGGCACCAGATGCAATGAGCAGGGGAACTACGCCAAAAACCATGGCAGCAGTGGTCATTAATATAGGCCTTAATCGAATAGCAGCAGCTTCTTCAACTGCTGCTCGTTTATCAAAGTTCCTCTCTCGCTGTAGTTGATTAGCGAAATCGACGATGAGAATCCCATGTTTACTGATAAGACCAATCAGGGTAATTAATCCTACTTGCGTGTAAATATTAATACTGGCTAAGCCGAGATTAAGCGGGATGAGCGCTCCGCAAATGGACATGGGAACAGAAATTAATATGATAAGCGGGTCACGGAAACTTTCATATTGAGCTGCCAGTACCAGAAAGATAACAATAACGGCAAATAGAAAGGCAAATACTAGTGCAGTTCCTTCTTGGATAAATTGTCGAGATTGGCCGGCATAATCATGAGTAAACCCTTTGGGAAGAATATTCTCAGCCTGTTGCTGTAGATATTGAAGACCCTCACCCAGTGTCCTTCCTGGCATCATGACACCCTGAATGGTAGCTGAATTGAGCTGCTGAAAATGAGACACGGTATTCGGCTGAGTTTTGGTTACCGGTTCCACTACGGTCGATAAGGGAATCATCGTGCCTTTATCTGAGCGCACATAAATTTGTCCTAATTGTTGGGGGCTCAAACGAAAGCGACGATCCAGTTGCGGAATCACCTGATAGCTGCGACCTTGCAAGTTAAAATAATTTATATAATTGCCAGATAATGCGCTGGTTAGACTGCTGCCGATGGACTGCATGTCAAGGCCAAGATCAGATGCTTTTGAACGGTTAATGTTCATGATAATTTCAGGCTGATTAAATTTAAGGCTGTTGTCAAGATAGATAAAAAGTCCGCTCTCCTTTGCTTTTGCCAGCAATTTATTGGAGATATCTAATAAAGACTGAAAGTCATTTGTGGTTTTTATAACAAATTGAATAGGCGTCCCGCTCCCTCCGCCGGGTAAGGGTGGAGGAATGACAGCAAAGGATTTGAGACCGGCTATATTATCCAGTTTGTTTTGCAGAATTTCTTTTAATTCAAACTGGCTGCGCTCCCTTTTATCCCACGGTTTAAGCACCATCCCTGAAACCGGTGAACTCATGTTTACGGTAAAATAGTGCTCGGTTTCAGGAAAACTCTTATATATGGCTTGGAAAGGTTTGGTAAAAGCTTCAATGTAATTAAGGGTAGCGTATTGAGGAGCAGTCGAAACCACGAAAAAAAATCCCTGATCTTCTTCCGGCGCTGTTTCATCCGGGGTATGAATGTATAAGTATGGTAGAACCAACAAAACCACAGCAGCGAAAACAAGGATCACTGCACGAGTATCGAGAAGACTGTGCAGGATTTTCTGATAGCGGATTTTCAGCCGATTAAACTGGCGATCAAGAAACAGGACAAAACGGCCGCTATTGACTTCTGAAGTTAAAATTCTTGAACACATCATAGGAGAAAGGGTAAGGGCGATGATTCCCGAGATGATAACGGCAGAGGCGAGCGTAAAGGCAAATTCTTTAAATAGTGCACCGGTTAAGCCTCCCAGAAATCCTATGGGAGAATAAACCGCAGCTAAAGTGATGGTCATGGCAATAATAGGTGTGGCGATTTCCCGGGCACCAAGGATAGCTGCTTCAAAAGGTGATCTTCCCTCTTCAATGTGGCGATGGACGTTTTCAACCACAACGATAGCATCGTCCACCACCAAGCCAATAGCAAGAACAAAGGCCAGTAATGTCAGAAGATTAATGGAATAACCGAGAAATAACATGAAGGTGCACACCCCGATTAAGGACAGGGGAATGGTTACAATAGGAATGGACACCGAGCGCAATGAACCTAAAAAAAGAAAAATTACGACAATAACAATGATTGCTGCTTCTGCTATGGTTTCTACGACTTCTTTGATGGAAGCGCGGATAAAGTCTGTGGCATCATAGACAATCGTTCCAATCAGTGAAGGAGGAAACTCCTTCTGAATGATTGGCATGGCTTTTCTGGCATCGCTGATCACCGTTAAGGGATTGGCTGTCGGCGTAGGTGTCAATGCAATGAATACCGCTTTTTTACCATCAAAAGTAACGGAAGTATCATAATCCTGCGAACCAAGTTCAACATGACCCACATCTTTTAATCGAATGATAGAATTTTTATCGCTTCGGATGATGAGTTTGCGAAATTCTTCAGCGTTATTTAGATCCGTTTTGGCCGAGATATTGATAGCAACGTATTCTCCTTTTGTATTACCCGCAGCGGTTAAAAAATTATTTCGGGCAAGAACATTGGATACATCGGCGGGAGTCACGCTCAATGCTGCCATTTTAACAGGGTCAAGAAAAACCCGCATGGAGTAGGTCGCTCCACCCATGATTTCAGCCTTGGCTATTCCGTCAACGGTTTCAAGCTGAGGTTGAACGACACGAGTGGCATAATCAGTGATTTGTTGAGGCGTCATGTCCTCACTGTCCAGACTGATGTACATCAATGGCGTTGAAACGTCGGAGCTTTTAACGATGACCGGTTGCTGAGCTTCAGGAGGGAGCTGGTTCAGTGTTTGCTGCACCTTGCTCATGACATCGGTAAAAGCCACCTGTGGGTCAAAGTTTAACTTAATGTTCAAAGTGATGGTGCTTAGTCCTTGTACACTGGAAGAGGTGATATAATCAATCCCCTCAGCACTCGCAACAGAACTTTCCAGTGGGGTTGTGATAAAGCCGGCAATGAGATTTGCATCAGCACCAGGATAACTTGTGGTGACTGTAATGACGGTATTGTCCAGTCTTGGGAACTGACGAATCTGCATGTTGTTAATGGAATTCAGCCCGAAAAGGAAGATCAGCAAGCTGATTACCATTGCAAGTACGGGACGTTTGATAAAAATATCAGTAAAATTCATGAAGCTACCTGTTGTTTATCACTCTGAATTGGAAGGAGATCGTTGTTCATTGGCCAAGTTTATCCGGATCTTTGATATCTTCCAGTTTTACATCATTATTAATGGTTACTCGTGTACCGTTTTGCAATTTCAATTCGCCAGAACTGACCACAAGCTGCCCAGCTTTAATGCCTTTCTTAATGACCGTATAATTTCCACGCTGCTCGCCGGTACTTACAAAAACGCGTCGTACGGTTAAGATATCTTTTCCTTGTTTGTCTTTCTTGCCTTTTTCGATGACGAAAACGGAATTTCCATAAAGACTGTAGGAAATCGCTGTTGACGGTAGAACCACGGTGTTTGGCACAGGAGGTTGACTGACATCAATGGATGCAAACATTCCTGGCAGAAAAATAAATTGATCCACATTGTTTTTGTCATTGAGTTCACTGTTACAAACCACTGTCTTTAAGCGGCTGTTTTCTTCTGTTTCGATTTTAATTAAAGAGGATTGTTCTATGGCATTAAAGGCAGAAGCTGGACAATTAGGAACGGTGGCCTGAACAAGAATATTATGTGTGTTAGGGTCCACTTTTGAATTGATAGCTGTTATTTTGCCTTTAAACTGCATCCCTGAGAATCCGTCTACAGCAAAACTAATGGGCTGGTTAATGTGTATTTTTTTGAACAACTGTTCGGGAAGATAAAATTCAAGGTATAAAGGGTCCATGGATTGTAAGCTGACAATCATAGTTTGTCCCGGGTTGATAAATTGTCCAAGATTGACCTGGCGTATTCCAAGTCGCCCTGTGAAAGGCGCCTTGATGTGCTTTTGATTGATTTCCGCCTGGGTTTTTTCCACGTTGGCCTGCGCCTGTTCAAGATTTGCACGGGCCTCATCCACGCTGGAACTTGGCGTGGCGCCTCGCTTGTATAGATCGCTTTGCCGTTTGAAACTGATTTCTTTTAAGGTCAGTTCCGCGCGATTAAATTTTAAGGTGGCCTGTTCGACACTATCATCAATATCAATTAACGGCTCTCCTTTTTTGACATATTCTCCTGAGTTAAAATGAATTTTCACCACATTTCCTGATACTTCGGCATTGACATCAACACCATTGATGGCCAGAAAATTACCCACAGCATCAATTTCCGGATGCCAATTTATGGTTTTGGCTTCTACAGAGGAAACAGTAACTGCCGGAGGCTCGTAAGTAGCAAAATAGCGTTTTATCATGTATGCTTTAAACATGTTAAAGCCTATAAGCCCACCAAAAACGATAAACAAGGCTATCAACATGATAGTCATACGCTTTTTCATTGAACATCCTCTTCTTGATTTGGGCGGAAATAACTTCTGAGAATAGCATAGAAACCTGTTTACTTGAATAAATATAATTGTGATTACAAGGCAAGATTATGCTCTTTTTGATAGTAGATTTTTTCATAAAGAGATTAAAACTGGCCATTTCCAAGCAGGTGGAAATCTACTTCTTTATGTAGTTCGTCACTTCGTACTCAAGATGAATTTCCATTTGTACAAAAAAAAACAAAAAAGCATAATACAATCAAGTATGATTTTGCTCTGATTGTTAATGCGGGACATGTAAATCCCTTTCATTTTTGCATACAAAAAAAACCTGTTGACTAAATTAAAGTCTTTGTTACCATTTGGTTTCCATAACTAACAGGGCGAACTATGAAATTAAAAACCTTTTTATTGATATGCTGTTTTTCTTTGGCTTCAAATCTTTTTGCGGCTAATTTGCACAAGCATCCCAAGGCTGATGATCCTGCTTCCAAGCCAGCTGAAAAAAAATTAATGTCGCCGGGATATTGTGAAATTGAAATCATTAACGACAGTTACGATAATGTATCGGTTCACGGAACTTTTGATGATGGAACGTATGTGGATTTCACTGTGTATCGCTATGAGGCTCCACATTACATCAGCCTGTATTATTATGGTTATTGTCATCCTGACATGTATCTTGACATCTATACGCCTTATGCAAAGATTTATTCAGGATACACGCGGGTTAACTCAACGGTAAGAATCGTTCCTTATCTTAAAAATCAAGCCAAGGCCAGTATTTCTGCTCGATAAAGGCTGATGTTGGAAAGATTCAATTGATTGCCCGGGATCGTTTCCCGGGCCTTATTTTTTAGAAGAATTGCTATGAAACATATGTTACTGATGTTAAGTGCCTTGCCTTTTTTGGCAGCATGCCATGTTGAAGAAAGTTTTTATGAACCCCCAATTTCTGGCGTACAAATTGAACACCATCATCGCCACCGTTTTGCTGATGATGCCTATGTCAGAAGAGGTCGTGTTCATCGGCACCGTGATGAAAGCAGAGTGATTATCCGAAATCCTTCTTCGCAACCCAGAGTCCAGGTTGAGTCGCCACGCAACAAGCATGGCCATGCTTCTCAACAAGGAGCCGAAATTAAGGTTCCAGCGCGTCGATCTGTAAGACCTGTTACTCCGAAAAATACACATGGACATTCTTCTGCAAGAGCAGAAGTTGAAGAGGATATGCAAAAAAACGTTCATGGTCATGACTGAACTGATTCTCTGTGCTACTCTTTTATCATTTGATGATTTAATGGGTAAGGGAATTTATTTCCCAGGAAAAAATAGAGCCTGTTGACAATTGCTCTAGCCCCTACATACCGCGGAATGTCCGCGGTATCCAGAGATCTCATGGATGCTGCGAATAAACAGCAGCAGTAGGCATTTGAGCGAGATCACGAAAACGAAATGTCAACAGGGCTTAATAATTAAGAGGAATAAAAGATGTTAAACGTCATCAGAAGTCTGTTCTTTATTGTCGTTGCCGTTACCTTGCTGAGTTGTGCAGCTTCACCCACCTCTGAAAGCACAGGTGAATATTTAGACAGTTCTGCCGTGACGGCAAAAGTTAAGGCCAATTTGCTGGATCAGCTGGGTACCAAAGCTTTCGCGATCAAAGTTAAAACTTATAAAGATGAAGTACAGCTTAGCGGTTTTGTCGATAATCAAAAAATCAAACAAAAAGCGGGATTGATTGCCGGTAAAGTGCCCAATGTAAAACGGGTAATCAATAATATTATTGTGAAAGGATAAGCTGGTTCTGGCCGTTTCAATCTCAGTTATCGATGATTATAAAAATTGAACATTGTGCCAAATTATTTCATTTATTGATAAGGAAAGTTTATGTTTGACGGAAATTATACAATAGAAGGCTTTGATGGACCCTTATGGCAGGCCATCGAAGAAGAAAAACGTCGTCAGGAAGAGCATATAGAATTAATTGCATCTGAAAATTATGCCAGCCCGAGAGTTTTACAAGCTCAAGGCTCGGTACTGACTAACAAGTATGCCGAAGGTTACCCGGGAAAGCGGTATTATGGCGGCTGTGAATACGTCGATGTTGCTGAAGAGCTGGCCATTGCAAGGGCGAAAGAATTGTTTGGCGCAGATTATGTCAATGTTCAGCCTCATTCCGGTTCGCAGGCCAATGCTGAAGTGATGATGGCTTTGCTTTCTCCGGGCGATACCATTCTTGGAATGGCTTTACCTCATGGGGGGCATTTAACCCATGGTTCAAAGGTTAATTTTTCCGGAAAACTTTATCAGGCCTTTGAATATGGATTGGATGTAAATACGGGTCTCATTGACTATAACGAATTGGAAAAACTCGCCGTTGAGCACAAGCCAAAATTAATTATCGCTGGATTTTCAGCTTATTCTCAAATTTTAGACTGGGAAAGATTCCGGGAAATTGCCGATAAAGTCGGTGCTTATTTACTGGCGGACATGGCTCATGTCGCTGGCCTCGTGGCGGCTGGCCTTTATCCTTCTCCCATTCCTTATGCCGATGTGGTGACGACCACAACACATAAAACCCTTCGCGGTCCTCGCGGAGGAATGATTCTGGCCAAAGCCAACGAAGCTCTTGAGAAAAAATTAAATTCTGCTGTTTTTCCTGGAATGCAGGGTGGGCCGCTGATGCACGTTATTGCCGCGAAGGCCGTTGCTTTCGCCGAGGCTTTGCAGCCTGAATTTAAAGCCTATCAGAAGCAGGTTATCACGAATGCTAAAGTCATGAGTGAAATATTGCAGTCAAGAGGCTATTCCATTGTTTCCGGTGGCACAGAAAACCATCTGATTCTACTTAACCTGATAGACAAGGACATTACCGGCAAAGATGCTGATGCAGCTTTAGGTCGGGCTAATATCACTGTTAATAAAAACTCAGTTCCGAATGATCCTCGTTCGCCTTTTGTCACCAGCGGATTAAGATTGGGAACTCCAGCCATCACGACACGTGGATTTAAGGATGAGGAAATGAAGCAGTTAAGCAGTTGGATAGCTGATGTGCTTGATGATATCAATGATGAAGCCATGATTATACGAACCAAAGAGAAAGTATTGCAGCTTTGTCGTGAATATCCCGTTTACCGATAAACATTATGTATTGTCCATTTTGTCATGCTGAAGAAACAAAAGTGATTGATTCACGATTGGTGGCGGGCGGCGCTCAGGTACGCAGACGAAGACAGTGCCTTTCTTGCAATGAGCGTTTTACAACCTTTGAAACGGCAGAACTCATCATGCCGGTTGTGATTAAGCGAGATGGGCGCCGTGAGCCGTTTAATATTGAAAATCTTCGTGCGGGAATGCTGCGTGCTCTTGAGAAAAGGCCAGTGAGCATGGATGACCTGGAAGCGGCTATTATTAATATTACCCAGGAAATTCGGCGTAGCGGGGAGCGTGAAATTGATTCGCAATGGATTGGTGAGTTGGTAATGCAGGAGTTATATAAGCTCGATCATATTGCTTATGTGCGTTTTGCATCTGTCTATAAACGATTTAAAGACGTTAGCGATTTCAGACAGACCATTGATCAGATGAGCAGGAATGATGAAAAATAAGTCTGATTCTAAATGAATTAAATAGGCACAGCTTAATTTTGATTTAAGATAATCAAATAAGTTTATTAGAAATCACTCTCGAATTTCTGCTCCAGTGAATTCGAGGCAAAGAAAAATTATGTAAATTTAAATCATAGACATTAAGTTGAATTCTTGTGTTTAAGTCACGGGGATTTGAAATCTATAAAATTGTTCAAAATATATGCTTCTGAATTTATAATTATTCAGTACTCTAAGGTATAATTGATCTCGACTTTTTGAAATATGAATCCCCGTGACTTAACCGAAGGATCCATAAAAAGGCTGATCCTATTTATCAAAGTCTTGGAAAACGCTGGATTTTGATAAATATACTGTGATGGGCACCACGGTCGATGCTACGGTGATTCGTAAGTGGAAAAATTCATAAAGTTGAGATTGATAACAATAAATTGATTAGTTTGCAGTGATATCATTGCAAAGACATTTGTGAGGCATTTTGTGGAAAAACAGGCAATCCGTGGTAAAAGAAAGGCGCGTCGACTGGTCTTGCAGGCCTTATATCAATGGTTAATGGCAGGGGCTGAACTTTCGGAAATCGAAGCTCAGTTTCGTGTTGCCAATGACACACAAAAAGTGGATATGGATTATTTTTGCCGATTTTTATATGGAATTCCAAAACATCTGCATGAACTGGAAGAAGAATTCCGACCTTTTCTCGATAGAGACATCAAAGAGTTGAATCCTATTGAATTAACGGTTCTTCGCATGGGAACGTTTGAGTTACATTATTGTCCAGAGACGCCTTATAGGGTGGTTCTCGATGAGGCGATATTATTAACCAAAGAATTTGGTTCGCAGGATGGCTATCGATATGTAAATGGTGTTTTAAATCAGGTGGCCAGAAAATCACGTAAAGTGGAAATGAACTTAGGCCATGAATGAATTTTCAATCATTGATACTTATTTTAAATCTTTAACTCCTCCACGCGATGATGTCATTCTGGGTGTTGGTGATGATGCAGCTTGCCTAAAAGTGCCTTCGGGATTTAACCTTATTGTGACCTGCGATACTCTGGTGTCTGACGTTCATTTCCATTCTGACTGGAAACCTTATGATATCGCTTACAAAGCAGTCATGGTGAATGTAAGCGATATTGCTGCAATGGCTGCGATCCCTTGCTGGGCAAGCCTTGCTTTAACCATGCCAGATTGTGATCCTCAATGGTTGGATAATTTTTCTCATGGACTTAAAGATGCTTTGACAGCCTGTCATATTCAACTTATTGGCGGTGATATTACCCGGGGACCTTTGGTGATCACGATAACTCTTCACGGAACAGTTCCGGAAGGTTTGGAAATCAGGCGTAGTGGAGCACATGCAGGTGATCAGATTTTTGTCTCTGGCGAATTGGGGGCTGCTGCACTTGCAGTGAAGTTGCTGGGTAATGAAAAAGTGAATCCGCAAGTAAAGTCGCAGTTAATGCAGGTTTTAAAATATCCTCAGCCAAGAGTGGATTATGCAAATTGTTTACGACAATATGCAACGGCTGCGATAGATATTTCCGATGGCCTTAGTGCGGATTTACAGCATATTTGTCGCGCCAGTCGTTTGGGAGCCTGTCTTGATTTAGATAAGATTCCTATGCATCATCTGGTTAGTGAATTTTATGACAGGAACGCAGCTATTGATCTGGCACTCAGTGGTGGTGATGATTATCAACTATGTTTTACTGTGCCGAAAGAAAAATACACCGTCTTTATGGAAACTTTGCATGATATGAATTTACAAGCATATTGCATTGGTGTTATGGAGGAACAATCAGGTTTGAGGGTAAAATCATCCAATGGTAAACCCGTTGAATATCAAGCCAAGGGTTACTCCCATTTTTAGGAAAGGAGCACGCATGAATTCGATCAATTTATCCAATCGAGTCTGGCAAGATCCAGTATATTTTATTGCCTTTGGTTTTGGCAGCGGCTTAATGTCTTTTGCACCAGGTACATGGGGTACGGTTGCTGCAATGCCTTTATTTCTTTTAATGCATGATCTGCCAGTTTTTCTTTATCTGATTTTGGTGGCTTTGTTATTTGCCTTAGGTGTGTGGGTCAGTGATGTGGTGTCCAAAGATTTAGGGGTACATGATTATAAGGGCATTGTCTGGGACGAGGTGGTAGGTTATTTATTAACCATGTGTATGGCGCCTGCTGGATTTGGCTGGATGATCATAGGTTTTCTTTTGTTTCGTATTTTCGATATCTGGAAACCACAACCGATTTCTTATATTGATCAATACGTAGGTGGAGGTTTTGGCATCATGCTTGATGATTTGATTGCAGCGGTTCCTGCCTGGGTCGTGTTGCAAATTCTTGCCTGGAATTTTGCCGGATGAACGAGAGCCATAAAGAACTGGTAGGTATGGCTTTAACGGTAGGTATTATTGCCCTTGCCTTGTTTATTATTCACCGTTTTATCCCTTCATTGATCTGGGCGGCCATTATTGCTGTTTCCACCTATCCTCTCTATCGTAAGTGGCGGCGGTGGTTTGGTTCATATCATAATGCCGCCGCTTTACTGTTTACTCTTCTCTTTTCTTTATTGTTATTATTGCCTTTGAGTTGGCTTATCAACCTGTTAATTAAAGAATCGCAGTTGTTTATTAATTATCTGCAACAGATTAATCGTGAGGGAGGGGAAGCTCCGGCTTTTCTGAAGCAATTTCCCGTGATAGGACAGGAGCTGATACATTACTGGAATAACAATATCGGACAGCCGGGAAATATAAAACAGCTATTATCCAATATCCATTTGTCCCTGACACCAGCGAGCTATTATATTAAACAGGTAGGAGTGAATCTGGCAAACCGCGGATTCCAGCTTGGCTTTACTTTTTTGATACTGTTTTTCTTTTATCGGGATGGGGATTTATTATTCCAACAAATCAACCACATTGGGGAATATTGTCTTGGCGAACGCTGGTTTCGCTATGCAGAACGCCTGCCAAGAGCTTTGCGGGCTACTGTGAATGGCACTATCGTGGTGGGTATTGGTGTTGGTATTCTGATGGGTATCTGTTATGTTCTTCTTGATTTTCCTGCTCCGACATTAACTGGGTTTATTACTGCAATAGCGGCTATGATTCCCTTTGTTGTCCCAATTGTTTTTGCCATTGTGGCTTTAATCATGTTTTCAGCGGGGCATTTGATCCCGGCTATTATTGTGGTGGCCTGGGGGACGGTGGTGATGTTTGTGGCTGATCATTTTGTCAAACCGGTTCTTATCGGCGGAGCCATTCAACTTCCTTTTCTTGCCGTGCTGTTTGGTATTCTGGGTGGCGTTGAAACGCTTGGTATTCTCGGTTTATTCGTTGGCCCAATCATTATGGTCTTATTCATCACCTTGTGGAAAGAACCGCAAGCTGATAATACAGTGATCAATGTGAGTTCGACATAAGAAAGCAGTGTGTTTACTTGTTTATGAACCACAATAGCAACATAAAAGGCCTTTTATGTTGAATTGGCATTAACTCGACTTTAGCCATTTTTTAGGGGTTGAACCCCTGCTTGATAGCGGTATCCATACGGAGTTTCGCGTGGATACCGCTATCGTTGCCGCGGTAATTCGTGCCATTCTATTTTTCTCAAGCCATCGATTTACAGCGACTTGATAAATATAACGCTGTGCTTCTATGGTCTTTAATCTATTACATTCCTTACTTGAAAAATGGCTAAAGTCCAGATTAATTAAAGGCAGGAATCAAAAGCAAAATTCATGCTGAAATTGATCGTATGAAGCTGGAAACGTTCATCACGTACGAAAAATCTGTTCTGTTCACTGATGTTGTTCGTGGTAATGAAACGATAATCCAGATTAGCCGAGGTAAAATCATCAAGAAAATAGCTGGCACCAAGAATAATCTGACCTGCTGCCGTACTTTTGGTTTCTTTAAGCCGCGGACCTATTTCCGTACCGTTATAATAAAAGCTGATCCGATCCTGAATGCTTACATAACCAATGCCAAGGCCTACATAAGGAATCAGGTTGCTATCTGAATTTGGCCTTAAGAAATCATAATAGCCGTTAATCATTCCAGTGATGACATTCGTTCTTCCATCGACCGCTAATCCAGGCGTGGTTTTTTTCGAATTTAAACGTGGTATTTTGACAGGACCTATCGTTAGATCATCATAAGAATTGGTGTTGAATAAGATTTCCAGTTCCAGACGATAGCAGTCAAACAGACGATAGCCGAGCTGGCCGCCGCCACCACCGCCAATCCGATAGCCAATTTCACTTTGAAGCTGGCCCGCGGGGAAAATGGGAAAAGCTGGCGCTCCTGGGACAACGGGAATTAATGCCGGATGAAGAAGCACAGGTGGTGTCAATACAGTAAACGAGACATCGGGTGTATAACTGACTTCACCGAGAAAACCGGCATACCAGCCTTCTACGGGCTTGTAAGCAAAAACCTGCCCGGACAATAGTGAGAGGGCCAGGCCCAAACGAATCAATGGCTTCATGAATCTTCCTTATTTTATGGATGCTTGACTAGGAGTAAACGTTAACATGCTGCGCATGCGAATCATTTATAACTGCTTTCATCAAATCGATAAATGACCCCAACGCTTGCAATATGTGCCTGGAATACTTTTCCTAATGTATCTGCCTGTTCGGTGGCAGCAAAACGATAGGCCACATTCACGGCATAATTTTCGGCGAAGTTATACGTCAAACCGGCTGTAGCTTGATAAGCAAAGACATTGTCGCTGGCTTTAAAATGAGTGAAGCCCAATTGACCTACACCCTTTAAAATCGCCTTGACATGTGCATAGCCGAGTCCTACACCCAGAAAAGGCTCAACACAAGGAACGATTTCTGGAAAATCATAATAAATATTTGCCATCAGCAAGGAGGCCGATGATGAGCCTTCGCTGCCGAATTGCCGAATATTATTGACATTAAAATGTTTAAGATCAGCATGAAGATAAGTGTATTCACCTTCGTAACGTAGCGGATTGCTTTTGAAACCAAAACGGACACCGGCATTAAAACCATTTTGGTAAGATGTTCCATCTCTTAAAATGCCGAAGGTGGTATCACTGACGTTATCAGGTAAATAGGTATAACCGCCAAAAACACTGCTATACCATCCATCAACAGGGGTAGCCGCCATGGAAATACCCGTTGCTAATAAGGCAGCAGAAAATAGTGAAGCTCTCATAATGTCCCTTTCTTATTATTGTGATTTAAATACTGTTTTTCAGAGCCTAACATGTTAGCGTTTTATGCGTATTTTGCAAGACACAGATGCTTTTTAACTTATGTTATGCTTTTGCATCTTTCGTTAAACACGTGATGTTTAAATGCTCCGATTTTCTCCAGTAAACTCCGTCATTTTTCAGGGATAGAATCCCCGCTACTTGATAGCGGGGTCCATAAGGAGCTTCGCATAGACCGCGGTCGATGCCGCGGTAATTCGTGCCATTCTATTTTCTCAAGTCATCGATTTAAAGCGACTTTGATAAATATAACGGGCGCTTCTATGGTCTTTAATCTATTGCTTTCCTTTACTTGAAAAATGGCTAAAGTCCAGTAAGATGAAAGATCACACATCAAAACAAGGAGTGTATCTATGCCTCGGAAAAAGCCAGAGACAATTCAGGAAAGAGTCTTATCGAACATTGCGGATTCACTCATTGCCTTTCTTACCGACGAATCTGAAAATGGACGGGAAAAAATTTTAAATGCAATAAAACTCGCAGGTCGGGATTATAAGGGAGAAGAATACAATTGGCTTTTTACCTACTGGCGTAAGAGAAAGGAAATTGCCACGCATACTGAACGGGACATTGATGACTCTTTAAGTATTATTCCAAGATTGCAGGCATTAGCAAAAGTTTTTTTAGACCCCACCGGTGGATGGAAATCAACGTCTTATAACACCACTTTACTGTTTTATTTTTTAGGTGCTCTGGAAAATAATACCAATCCTACAACTGATCCATTCTTTAACAGCATTGTTTACGATCTTGCTGAGCCGTTTAAGCGCAAATTGCAAGACAGTCTTCATGAGCATTTAATTACACAGAAAATAGCACAGGAAAAAGCGCGTGAATTGGAGAGCATTTCCGATAAAGCAAAAAAAGAAGCATTGAATTTTGTCCATATTTTCTCAAATCATGAAAAAGCCAGAGAATACGCAATGCAAAAACCACAGCAGATTTCTTTTGCTCTGTTTTTTGAAAAGGGTAAATGGCAGTTGGCCTGGTATGATGTTTTAGGGGATGATTATTCTCTGGAAATCAACAAAGAGTTGAATAAACAATTATCATTGTATGATGAAAAGGACATTATTTACGATGATGCCATTAAATTTGAATGCATTAAATTGCGCGATGCTTTCATTGAAAAAAGAAAACTATTCATTAATCCCTCTGCATCAGAGTTAAGCAATATAAAATCCACTTTTGTTCTAAAAGGGCAAAAGGAAAATTATGAGCTTTATTGGTATGACAACGAGGGAGATTGCCGGCAAATTGACTTGGCACCTTATCCGTCCTTCCTTGAATATCTGAATTCACAAGATAAAATGGATGAAAATAATTTACCTCAACTTCAAGCGCTTTTGCGGAAACTGAATCCCGCGGTTTCAACAGGTATCAGTAAAGCCAGGCAGACCCTGGAAAAATTTTTTAAAAATCAGAAAATTGAGGGTGTAAACAGCTTTAAGCTCTTGGTGAATCCCGCAGTGCATGCTCTCGATAATCTAATATCTACCTTTGTCATCTATAAAAACAGAAAAGGCATAAGACTTGAGTGGTATGATGCGTTTGGCAATGGACGTGAAATAAGCCTTGAGCCTTATGATAAGCTGATATCATGGCTCAAAGCCCATGAAGACATAGCTGAAGAAGATTACCCTGAATTAAAACAACAATTACTGTGTATTGATACCTCTCAACGTATTAATCGGGATGAGTTTAAAAAACAGCTTGAGGAATGTTTACTTAAAGGACGGCCGCAAGTTGTAAAAGAGGAAAAAAACACTTCCAGGCTAAAAGATACCCTATCATTTGATCTTAAAGATTTTCAGGCGCAGCTTGAGGGGTGTTTTAATAAAAAGAGGAACGAGCTTAAAGAAAATGCAGCCACTTTGGAAAAAAATAATAGACACAAAAATGAAGAGAAATTGCCAGGAAAACTCGATTTGAGTAAATTTGATGCAGTTACCTGTCTATTTGGTCATAAGAAAAAGCCGGTAGAGAAAACCAGTCTGAAAAACGAAGAAACTTCAGCCTTAAATCAAAAATAAAGTTCGTATGATTCTAACTTCCCGTGGCTTTGGAGTAAGCCGCGGGGATGGAGTGACAATAGTCTCTTCTCTGTTAAAAAAAGGATTCATTACTTTGAAAAGCACCGGAAGTAATGGGGTAACGCCAGTCTTTGCCAAAAGCTCTTGGGCTAATCCTGATGCCCGGGGGGGCTTGACGGCGCTTGTATTCATTGCGAACAATTAAGCGGATAACACGTTTTACCAACTCTGTGGAATGACCCTGTTGAATGAGGTCTTCTGCACTTAAATTCATTTCCATAAATCCATGAATGAGCTCATCTAAAACAGTATACTCCGGCAATGTATCCTGATCGGTCTGATTAGCCGCAAGTTCCGCAGAAGGGGGGCGAGTAAGTATTCGCTCAGGGATGATTTCTTCCTTGCGGTTCACATATTTCGCCAACTCATAAACCTGAGTTTTCAAGACATCTTTTAAAACAGCGAAGCCACCAGCCATATCACCATAAAGCGTGGTATAACCTACAGCGATTTCGCTTTTATTGGATGTGGTCAAGACCATTTTTCCAGTTTTGTTGGACATGGCCATGAGCAAAATAGCACGTATGCGAGCTTGCATATTTTCTTCAGTAATATCCGGTGCGTAACCGGTGAACTCTGGAGCCAGGGTGCTTAGAAGACTGTTAAAGGCTGGTTCAATGGATAAAGTACTGTGAGAAACATTCAGATTATCTAATAGTTTCATGGCATCATACGTGCTGATGTCAGCCGTATAGCGAGAAGGCATCATGAGGGTATGAACGTTTTCTGTTCCCAGCGCATCTACAGCAATGGCCAGCGTCAGCGCTGAATCGATGCCTCCGGATAAGCCCAACAGCACACCAGGAAAGTTATTTTTTAATACATAATCTTTTGTACCGAAAACTAATGCATTATAGATTAGCTCATAGTGATCCTGTAAAGGGGTAATTTCTCCATGAATACCTTTATCTGAAAGCTGTACAGTTTGTAGTATTTCTCGAAATGCCGGTGCTCTGGCGTAAATTTCTCCTTTTTCATCCATAACCAAAGACTGGCCATCAAAAAGTAATTCGTCCTGGCCGCTGATTTGATTCACATAGATGATCGTTAATCCTTTTTGCGCGTGAGCTTTTAACAGGTCAGTACGAGTCTGGTATTTGTTGTAATCGAAAGGCGAGGCATTAATGCAAATCAGCGCTTGAGCACCGGCTTCTTTCACCTGTTCAACCGGACCAGGTTGCCAGAGATCTTCACATATACAAAGACCCATTTTATAGCCATTCACTGTGATAATACATGGTTTGGGTTCCCCCTTGATGAAATAGCGAACTTCATCAAAAATACCGTAGTTAGGCAGGTGCTGTTTATGGTAAGTTTGAATGTTTTGCCCCTGATAAAAAACAGAAGCGGCATTAAACCGTTGTTGGTGCGTTAGATGAGGATGTCCGATGATGACATGACAGTTTTTTACGCTATTTGCAATTTGATTCAGCGCATCATCAATTTGCAAATAGAAATCATTGCGCAATAGCAAATCTTCGGGTGGATATCCGCTTAAAACCAATTCAGGAAATATAATTAAATCCTGCTCTTCCTGATGTTCCTTGATAATATCAATAATTTTTTTGGCATTATTCTTGATTGCCCCTACTTTTGGGTTGATTTGAGCCATAAGAATGGAAAGTTTTTGCATGGTGATATTGTATTCCGCTATTAATGTTGACTATGTAGCAAGCTTGCTTTTTTTCTAAAAGTCCTTCAACCAATTTTTATTTCTCGTGGAGTCTTTCACGTAAGTGCTCAACCCTTGCCGTTTGTACTATCAACATAGGGTTGAGCACTACTTACTTCATTGTATTTCTGTTTATTTGCATGGAAAAGCTTTAGATAATATATGGTGAATCATACATAATTATTGAACATAAATCTCGATTAAAAGGAATTTTTCGGGGCAAACGCATCTAATTATTGATCAAAAAAGCCTTCTTTTGCCTACCTGCTGTGCTTTATGCATAGTATCCATACGGATCTCATATCAAGCATGGAATGTAGGCTTAGTGATTTTATATTGCGCTATCAGATGCGTTTAGCCTGGGAATTTTTGAAAAGATCGTTGGTAATGGACACGTAATTTAAAATAGCTTGTTTTTTGGCGGAGAGAGAGGGATTTGAACCCTCGATACGGCATTACCGTATTCACGCTTTCGAGGCGCGCGCTTTCAACCACTCAGCCATCTCTCCTGAATTAAAATAATGGATCTTGACATGGGATGAATGCTTTTTGCAAATATGAATTTCAACACTGATAAAAAATAAAAATCAAGTCTGTTTTTCACAAAAATTTCTGATATAGTGATTATGCTTCCTGCAAAATTAAAATCAATTATCCTTGTGGATAAGTTTACTTATCAATCACTCTGATTTTCACCGATTTTCCTGAGACATTTCTAAAACATCAGAGCCAGTAAGGTTTTGCACTTTATTTTAATTCAAATAAGCATTCCTTGTTATCCACAAAATCGGTGGATAACTCTGTGAATACTTCGTGAAATGAATGTTACTACAAGCTTTTTCTAAATTGCTTTATAATTTCACAAATCGACATTCAAAGTCAGAAACCAGGCATTATATTTCTTTGGGCTCCGGCCAAGACTCCATGCGAAGGATTCTAATGTCATGCAATTTGCCGTCCTTTTTCATTTTCTCCATTGTTTGAGCGTCTTCTTTCGTTACCCTGGCTTTCACGACCTCACCATTCGGCAATTTAAAATGAACGATATGGCGCTCGGCGGCAGGAGCGTCTACTAAAGGCGCAGCCATTGCCCCTGAGCTTATTGTAGCTGCCAGAAAAAAAGTTAAAACGATACTTTTCATTGTCTATTCCTTTTGTTTGTTGCCTAAAAAAAGTATAGTACGGTTTCTATTTATTTCATCATTACGAAATATAAGAACTTATGGGTAAGAGAAATGGCTCTTATATAGAAGCAAAAGTGTTAAAGATTTAAATTTGAGACATTTTCATCGTTAAAACTCCGTTCTTTTGGGGGTTGATAATGTTTTATATTTTCACACCATTTATCAATTAACTGGCAATAGGGGTCTTTACTGTTATAGCTTGTGCGTGGCTGTTGCCAAAGAGGAGTGGAGTTATTGTTTTGCTTTTCATTTAAACCAAAAAAGTTAAATCCTTTTTTCAGTTTATCCTGGATTGAAAAAGCGGGGGCATTTTTAAAGGTTTCCTGATGCTCAAGGAAAACTTTGGCAAGTTCCCCGAGAGTTCGTGTCGAGGAGACCGCTTCGAGAAAACTGCACGCTGTTTTCGTATGATTCCCTCCAAACCATTCTATATATCTTTGTAATTCAGCCATAATTTGGTTTTTGATGCGAGAAAAAGAAAAAATACGATAGACATCTTGAATTTCTTCAACAGAGAGTTTGCCTTGCACCAGGAATTGACATGTTTGCCAAAAATAATCGCCACCTAATCCTCCAAAAAAATCATTATATTCCTTGTCGTCAACAGTTTGGGATCGCCAGGGTTCTTTACAACTAGCAAACAGCCGTAACAATTCAGGATGCTCCACAAGCGTCAATATTTGATTGTAATTATAACTTTGTTTCTTTTTGCCATTTTCAATGCAAACAGCTTTTTTTCCCTGGGACCACATCTCCTTTATTGTAAGATGGTCTTTAAGTAGAATGGCCGTTTTTACGCCGATTTTTGCGCCATTTTTAAGGAGAAGATCTACAATCTCATCATGGTGATAGTACGCTGCAATAAAAAGCGGCGAGATTCCTTGTTTAATGAGCACGCTATCCGAAAGATGATCTTTGTCAACCAGTAATAAAGCCGATCCAATAATGTTGTCTAGTAAATCAATATATTGCGCTAAACCTATTGCGCGATTAAAAGTATTGAGTATATCTTGATCATCATGATTGGAAGTGGTAAGTTGATTTATCTTGGCCTTGTTTTGAAGTAAGTAGTTCACAATTTCGATGTGACCATGTCTACAGGCAATAAAAAGAGGCGTTATTCCCCGACGAACTAAATTCACATCAGCGCCATTGTCAATTGCCTCTTGAACCTTAGTTAAAAAACCAGACTTACAAGATTTTAATAATAGCTCATCATAATGCATTACTATCAACCTATTTGTATAAAAATAGAAGCATTATTCCATGAAAAACTTAAGGTTTTATTAGCCGCTAAAATAATATCTTTGTAAAATTCAGTAGTTCTGTTTGGGAGCATCACCTATATCGTGTTCGCTCTCTTTATTGAACAAGCAGTTTTTTGCACCAAAGAATAGAAGTCCGGTGCCAAACATCGCCCCTCCCGTAATAGTCATGGTTTTTGCTCCAACGGCCAATAATGCTGCCACTATTACAGGAACGGCAGCACCGCCTGTTGCACCTGCTGCTACTGCAATAAGCGCTGCTCCACCTATAATTGCGGCGGCCAAACCAACTCCCGTAAGCCCTCCAAACATACAAGTTACAAGGTTGATAGATTGATTTACAGAAGACGGTTGGTTTGTTTTTATAGGTTCATAATAGCTACTTTCAGTATCATTTTTGCAGTCTGAATATTCACCATTTAAATCTTCATCATCTACATCTCTTGAGGAATTTTCCACGCTATAAGACTCTATATATTCATCATACTCATTGTCCGAAAAAACAGAGTAATCAAATGAACCATAACCGAAGTCTACATCACTGGAATTTTCTATGCTTAGATTTGAATCCAAAAGCTTCTGAGTAAAAGAGGCAAAAAAATCCATACCTATTTCATTATCATAGTCTTCATCTTTTATCTGACCAAGCAGTTCGAAATGCGCTAACCGTAATTCCAAAATCCGTTCCCTATATGTATTTTTATCCAGTTCAGTCAGCTCTTGCAGTTCTTCAGGAAGAGAAAAAGAGCTATCTAAGTCTTTTACCCAATCTGGATGGTTCATTGCATATTGCATAAATGCAATACTAATCGGTCCACAGGACACAAGTATTGAGCCTGTTCCATGCTCAATTTCTTTTTCAAATTCTGGATTTTGAACGACATGAGAGGATACAACCAAATTCATACCGGCAATTTTATTGTCTTCTTTTAACCCTAATCTCTTATGAGCAAATTCCTCAGGTGATAACGTGTCGTGTTTATAACCTGTTGGATTAAATAAGAAAAGAGTGCATGATCCGTCTGAATTTTTACGGATTATTCCGCACATATAATGGGCTGAGCCTAATTCTGGTTTGAAAATAAAAGGAAAAAATGTTTTGCCTGAATCAATTAATGCTTGTTTACAGTATTCTAAATAGGATTCAATATCATAAGCCCCATCAAAAAATACATAAGGAGCGTGCATTTGATGTTTTTTTTCTGTGCTAATCTTTTGAAATGAACGCCAAACCAGCCATTGGACATCGTCATTATGGTACCAACAATCAAAAGTGCGGCTATCTTCACCATCGCGATTAGCAAATCTTTCTTGTGCGTTATTCATGGTAATGTTATGAGAAAATGTTTTAGTTCAATGAATTATTAAATTAACATTATTAAAATTAGTAAACTATTAAGACTCTGGCGCAAAAATGACATAGCAGCAGGATGCAAGGCTGCTCACGCCTATTTGTGAAGGCCATTTATCTACTTAGAACTCAATACAGCGTTACCATCCTCTTTGCGTGCAAGTATATTAAGTTTGGATTCTTTACTGGCACGAGTGATCTTCGCTTTTTTAGCGTTGATTGTTGGCTATTTACTTAGCAATTACAATATTTATCAAGAGTCGCGCTACCTCATGAAAGATTTTGGGATATCCAAGTCACCAAAATCGACTCGCCAACGCGCGAAGTGTTTGGGCCGCGAGCGTCCTGTTTACGGCACGTTTGCTCTGAACGAGCAAAGCGTACGCCTTCACCAATGACTTAACGGCTGCAGAAAGATTTTTTTAACATCCCTTCGGGCTGTTTAAAAAAATCGCAGTCTATCGCGGACTACGCGCCTCGGCTTTCAGCCTTCCATGGCGCGCAGCGACAGTCTTTTTTTTGTTAGCCATTCCTTTATTTATGGCATTTTGGATAGTAGCTAAAATAAAAAACGCTGGTTGAATGAGCTCTGATGCATACGTTTGTTTTTCAAGCACCGGAATTTTATAAGGAGTGTGGTTTTATACCCTAACATTCAAGTGTGCAATACACTGATCACGAATTACTATCTAATGGGGGCTTTTTCCTCAATTCCTTGAGCTGACCTAATTTGGATTTTTCATCCAACATTTTTTGCTTGGATCGTCTCGAGCGTCGCTTTTTTTGCCGCTTTATCTTTTCAACTCTTTGCTGCGCTTTCGTTTTTTCATTGCTTATCAGAGCCTGCAATTTCTCACAAAGTCTAAATCTTGCAAAGTACCGATTATCTTCGCGGCTTCTGGACTCCTGGCATTTTATTTCCAGACCAGAAGGTATATGCTTCATGTAAACCGTTGAAGTCGTTTTATGTAGCTTCTGTCCTCCTTTACCACTACCCAGGATGAATTTTTCGACGAGATCAACCTCATGGATCTGGAGTTTTTCCATCTTTTCGGCCAGTTTATCCCATTTATCTTTGCTAATCATGAATTTACTTTATTATCGCGTGAAAAATTTGCCTCTGCACCATTATAATAGCCAATTATAATTTAAAAAATTACTATCCTCTTAATAATTATGAAAATTCTCATTTCTGGTGCTGGCATTGCAGGGCTTTCTTTGGCTTACTGGTTAAAGAAGTATGGCATGGAACCAACAATTGTTGAGCGTGCCTCTGACTTATTGGTTGGTGGCTATAAATTAGACATACGTGGCAGTGCTCTTGAGGTTATCCGTCGCATGGATCTATATGATAAATTGAGACGAAAAAATACCAACATGCAAGACGCCCTTTTGGTGGACAAGCATGGAAAAATAATTGAAAAAATGGATGGGGAAGCTTTTGGACATCGTAGTGGTGATGATCTTGAAGTAGTGCGAGAAGGAATATGTCGCACTTTCTATGAGCATTTAACAGGTGTGGATATATGGTTTGACGATGTCATCGAAGCAGTAGAGCAAACTAACTCAGGCGTTATGGTGAGCTTTAAGAATCACGATAAACAACAGTTTGACCTGCTCATAGGTGCCGATGGCCTGCATTCCAAAGTGCGTCAACTGGTTTTTGGAAAAGAGAAACAATGGTTACACGATTTGGGAGTCTATTTATGCGTTTACGATGCGCCGAATTATCTCAATTTAAATCGCCAGGAAATGCAATTCACCGAGATTGGTCGAGTTGCACAGGTATGGAGTACCGGCGATAACCAAGTCATGAAAGTCTGTTTTGGTTTTGTCAGTAGTGATAAACAGATACCTCTTAAAGATCGTGAGGCTCATTTCATAAGACTAAAGCAAGCCTTTGAAGGGATTGGCTGGGTAGCACCAAAGATGCTTGATTACCAACCTCAAGCCGATGATTATTATTTTGATAAAGCGGCACAAGTAAAAATGGATAGCCTTAGCAAAGGTCGTGTTGCTTTAGTTGGGGACGCTGGTTATTGTGCATCACCCATGTCCGGGCAAGGTACCAGTCTGGCGATTATCGGAGCTTATATCCTTGCGGGTGAACTTGCTTCTGCTAAACAAGATTATACGCGCGCCTTTAAAGCCTATGAAGAGATTATGCGACCATTCATTGCTGCCAACCAGCGCCTCGGCCAACAGGCCGCCAACATGATGAACAGTAAAGATCTTATCAGCCAATTTATCGGCAAAGTCATCCAGAAAGCTCTGAAATATGCACCAGGAAAGTTGGTACAATGGATTATCAACCTATCCAGCAAACGAATCCAAAGAGTAGCCAATTCAATCCAAATTAAAGACTATCCATAAATCAAGGGTAAAAATAACCGGTATTGACTCCTACTTCATAGATGATTGTCAGCAGAATAATATATTCGAGGCAATATCTAGCTAACTCAGTCTCATCTCCGCTGTTTATAAGATGTTAATTTTTTAGTCTATATTTAAAATTATAAGCCAGTTTATTCTGTAATAGAATGAAAGAGTCCTATGGAAATCTAATGAGAGGCCTTCTGAGAGGCCCCGATTTAAAAGTGAGGCAACACAGGACTTTGAAAAGATTCTGAAAGCAATTTTAGACCCGCAACGTTCCATTGATATTGCCTTTAATTATCGTGATGAATTAGAAATTATCGTGGACAATCATCCTTTTAATTTGACACAAATTCTGAAAAATGTTGATTTTGAACATCTCGTATTTCCTCAAAAAATTTATACTGACTATGCGGAATTTTTACGGGGAAAATACTGTTTATAAACCCCATTTAGATTCAATTATTAAAGCTTGGTAATATTGTAAGAGCCTGTGTGTTTTTCGACATCCAACCACATGAGAAAAAATACCAGTTAAAAACCTCCAGTATCGTTCAAATACCATTGAATGAACGATTTGAATTGATTCTGAAAGTCATAGATAACATTAAAGCTAAGAAATTAAGTGAAAAGCTGTTATTTGTTCCTGGTTTTACTTCAGAGAGCATTAGAAGTCAGTGCATTGCCGGGATGAGGAGATTTTGTAACCTGAAGCAGGAGGGTAAAAATATAATTGTTACTGATGAGGATGTGAAAAAACTTAAAGACTTAGCAAGAAAATTTGTCTCTGAAAGTATCTTACTTAACGGAAGTGTTTCCCATTTTTTCTATGACGGAGTCCATTTAGAAGCAGCTCTTGAACAAAATACTTATTAATGAAAATGCTTATACTCTCGCAGCTCTCTTCCGTGAAATCATCGACGCATGTCTATCAGCATGAAGTTTGCTGTCGTCCTGAATATATAAATGCGTACAAATAGAAAATAAAAATGCAGCCGGTATGATGTGGGAATTTTTTTATGAAAACAGTCTGAGTGTTAACAAAAGGTCGTGATTTACTGTGGATATTTTAAGTATGAGCTTTTGAAAAATAAGAAATAGGTGATTTATAATTCCTATAGCTGTCTATAATTGGATTTTCAAAAATTATCATGAGAGGATGAGAAAAATGATAACTAATCCTCTGAATAAAATCCTTTTCTTAATACTTGCAGTTTCTTTTTGCCTCAATGCATATGGATTTGATGAAGAAACGATAAAGAATAGTCAATTAGCCGTAAAAATGGCTGATAACGCTATATCATATTACAACCAGCATGGTTTTAAAAAGACAGTAGCCAAGATTAATAATAATGAACCGCCTTTCAAAGTGAATGAGTACACTTATACCACATTAATGAATGATCACGGCATAATGCTGGCCCATCCAGCTAAACCCTATTTGCGCAATATCAATTTACTTAAATTTTACCACACTGATCCACAAGGAAAGAAATTTATCGAAAAGATTCTGTACGTTGCAAAAAAAGGAGGTAAGTGGGTACATTACCATTACCGTAAGCCTGAGAGTAAAAACCATCGCAAAACTCACCCAAAATATATTCATCCACGTATCTTATACATTAAACCTATTCCAGGAACTCATTTATTTTTTACAGTTGGCTTTTTGACAACTGCCATACACTAAATACATTATTGGATTCAGCGACAGTCGAGTAAGCCGATAGTATGTAAATTCTGCGTGTAAATGACAAAAGTCATTTTTATCTGGGGCAGCATGGTGTGCTGGAGGTTAGAGTCCTGGTTAGATTGTAAGCGCTGGAGCCGACAACTTGTTCATTCGTGGCCTTTGCTATCTCCTTTGCTCTTCGACAAACTTCCGGGCACCCACCACTTGCGACCCAGCCGGGCTGCTTCCTCGGTTGACATGCCACGTGTCTTCCACATCGAAATCAGGATGGAGCCAGCAATCAACAGAGCGGTGATCAGCAGTGCGACCTCGATAGGGATGATTTTTTTCCCGAACCAAGCATTGAGGATCATTTTGATACCCACCATCAGTAACACCAGGGAAAGACCATACTTGAGATAGTGGAAGCGGTGAATAATTCCGGCCAACGCGAAGTAGAGCGCGCGTAGCCCGAGGATGGCGAAGACGTTCGAGGTATAGACAATGAAAGGATCTGTGGTTATGGAGAAGATAGCCGGAATGGAATCCAGCGCGAAAACGATGTCGGTTAGTTCCACTAGTACCAGCACCAGGAATAACGGGGTTATCCACAGGACACCATCGCGGCGCCACACGAAAAAGTGACTGCTTTCAAAACCTGGCGTGACACGAAAATGCCGATGCATGAAAGCCACGATGCGGTTGTTCTTCACGTCTGGCTCCTTGCCAATAGTGACCAGCATTTTGATACCAGTAAGTATAAGGAATACTCCGAAGAGGTAGATCACCCAGTGGAATGCCTCGATGATGGTAGCACCGACCAGAATAAGTGTAGCGCGCATCACAAGCGCGCTTATAATGCCCCAGAACAGAACCCGGTGCTGGTACTGCGATGGCACCGCGAAATGCGTGAAGATCAGCACAAAGACGAAGATGTTGTCAACACTAAGACTCTTCTCAATGAGATAGCCGGTGAGGAACTGATAGCCGGGTGTAGCGCCCTTGAAAACGAACATCCCGGCGGCGAAGATAAGAGCGAGGATGGCGTAGGCCAGGCTCAGCAGCAGGGCATGCTTGACGCTGATGCGCTTGTCGTCGCGATGTATCACACCCAGATCGAAGGCTAGCAGCAGGAGTATGAAGAGATTAAATCCAATCCATGGCCAAACATTGTCCATTCGATACTTCCTTATTTCCGATCGCAGATATAAACTCTGGATTAATTGTACTTGAGTCAGGCCTGTGTTCAAAGCAGCAGAATTCCTTTCTCCATTCCACTGAGGATGAGTGCGCTCTGATAGGAACCGAATTCAGCGAATTTTCTATTCAAGCCCAGTTAATATAACTGTAGCTAAAACTGTCCAAATAATAGCAGAGAAAATTAGTCACAAACTAAGTCCATCTTAGGCTATAATCGATATTCGTAACTTCATTGGATGGGTATAGTATCATTTAAGATTTAATAGCAGATAATGTCATTTGATCAATGGCATATTTCAAGCCATATAAAAATGTTTCAGATAATAAACTTTTCCTAAGACTGGGGTATTTTGTTTTTTCTATGATGAATCTGCCTCCCTTACTTGATAGAATAGATTATAGAAATGCAAGAGGAGTGTTTTCTCTGCTCCAGAGGATAAGAATCTAATAATAAAAAATATGAATATCACTCTTATTTGGTTCCGAAAGGATCTGCGCTTAACAGATAATCCTGCTTTTATATCCGCTTGCAATTATAGTGAGGCAGTTATCCCTCTTTATATTTTAGACAAGACGACAAATTCCTTAGGCGGTGCTCAACAATGGTGGATTCACTATAGTTTACAGTCATTAGCTGATTCTTTGCAAAAAGAAGGATTGAAGTTAGTGTTAAGACAGGGAAATCCGCTAGACATCATTGTGTCACTGACTGAATCATTACCTATACAAACCGTTTACTGGAATCATTGCTATGAGCCCTTAGCCATAAAACGGGATAAAAAAATTAAATCTGTTCTGCAGCAAAGCGGCATTGAGGTTAAAACAATCAATGGTAGTTTGCTTAATGAGCCATGGAAAATTAAAAATCAGCAAGGTGATTATTACAAAATTTTTACGTCTTTTTGGAAGCAATGCTTACAAGTTACCACAGTGCCTGAAAAAATAAGTCTCACGAATTCACCTAAAAGTTATGATGTTTTGTCAGATCGTCTGGAAGAATGGAATTTGCTGCCTGGAAAACCTAATTGGGCATCAGCTTTTGCAAAACATTGGCAGCCGGGTGAAGAAGGGGCGCATACAAAACTCAATGAATTTATTGAGCATCATCTCACAAATTATAAAATAGCTCGTGACAAGCCGGCGGAAAACGCCACATCCAAATTATCACCGCATCTACATTTTGGAGAAATCAGTCCTTGGGATGTTTGGCGAGCTGTAGAATCGGCAAAACTAGATACCTCTTGTAATTTATCTTCTGCAGAGCATTTTCTCTCTGAAATGGGTTGGCGAGAGTTTTCATATCATTTATTGTATCATTTTCCTGCACTGCCTTATGAGAATTACAAAACAGAATTTGATGCTTTTCCATGGCAAAAAGATGACGCTGCACTAACATGCTGGCAAAATGGGGTTACGGGTTATCCGATTATCGATGCGGGCATGCGGGAGTTATGGACTACAGGATATATGCATAATCGTGTTCGCATGATAGTGGCCTCTTTTCTTACAAAAGACTTACTCATCGATTGGCGCTTAGGCGCCGACTGGTTTTTCGATACACTGGTGGATGCGGATTTGGCAAGTAACAGCGCCAATTGGCAATGGGTTGCCGGGTGCGGGGTTGATGCAGCACCATATTTTCGTATTTTTAATCCCGTGCTGCAAAGTCAAAAATTTGATCCTGATGGCTCTTATATTCGTCGATGGGTTCCAGAACTTTCTCAATTGAAAAATTCATCCATACATGCCCCATGGATGGGTGATTCTGCCAGTCAAAGGTTTGTGGAAACTAAATATCCGAAACCTATCATTGATCATCAAAAAGCTAGAGATAGGGCATTGGACTACTATAAACATTTAAAAAAGGAAGTTTCCAAATGAAGCCTTCTTTTTTTATTTTTGGTTTTGGCTACACGGCGCGTGCTTTGGCTCAGAAGCTTGTATTGCAGGATATTAAAGTCGTTGGGACGACGCGTCAGCATAGCAAAAAGATTACTCATCCTACAGCCATTACACTTATCGATTTTGAAGCTCAAGATATAGAATTTTATCTTAGTCAATGCACACACGTATTAATTAGTATTCCTCCCATACAAAATGTTGGAGATCCCGTTTTATCAAATTATGCAGATTTGATTAAGCAATATGCTTCTAATATCGGATGGCTAGGTTATCTTTCTTCTACGGGTGTGTATGGTGATCATCTAGGTAATTGGGTCGATGAAAAGAGCATTTGTAAGCCACATACTTTATCTGGAGTTTTACGTTTAGAAGCAGAACAAGAATGGCTTTCCCATGCAAAAGAAAACCAACTGCCACTGCATATTTTTAGGCTTGCAGCTATTTATGGGCCAGGAAGAAATGCGCTTGAACGCATTCATTTAGGCAAGCAATACAGTATCTTTAAAGAAGGGCAGGTATTTTCTCGGATACATGTGGATGATATTGTGTCCGTGCTTCTTGCTTCAATAAACTCTATTCATCCCTTATCAATATACAACGTAGCGGATGATGAGCCAGAAGCGTCTCATATTGTTGATGCTTATGCGGCTAGTTTGCTTCAGCGTTTACCATTATCTTTAGTTCGGTTTGAAAAAGCCACGATGTCACCGATGGAAAGGCAATTTTATTCATGTAATCGTCGGGTGTCTAACTTGAAAATAAAAAATGAGCTTCATGTTGTTTTGCAGTATCCCAGTTTTCGTGAGGGATTAACTCAGATATGGAGAAATAATTTTGAATAACCGTAATTTGATTTAACTGCCCCCCGCCGGAATCCTGGTAAAAAAGGGATGCGTTCAAACTTTGTACTCATTGATATGCTTATATAAGTTTTCATCCATACCTTCTGGTTGATAAAAATTGAGATGTTCTCCATCTTTTCCATAACGAATATGGTGCTCTGCCAGTAGATTATCGGTATACATATCCCAGTAAGTCCCGTCAACAGAAGCGGTGGACCAACATTGCAGGCATAAGCAAAGCAAGCAGCAACAAATATTTTGGGTATAGTAAAGCTTTTTGATTTTTATAGTGTATATCTTAAGCCCTCATAAATTCCTTATGAAAAATAATCAATCCTTGTGACAGAGACATCTGAAACAAACATTACCCCTGAGTTTTTTTGAAACAATGTTTTTAAACCGAGAGCGATTGTAGATATTGCGCTTTCCGAAGCTACCGCTATAAACATAACTAGCGATGCTTTGTCGTTGAAAAATATTTTTCCCTCATGGAAACCGTGGTGCCCTTGGCCTGATATATTTCGGATCAAGGTGTATCCTTGAACCTTCGCTTCTTTCATCATCGAAACCACCATATGTTCATGTTCGCCATAAACAATCACTTCAATTTTTTTTACAGGATGAAGTTTGATGACTAAATCATTTTTATCCTGAACTTTGATTACACTCATAATTTCTCCAGTTAAAAAGCTAAATTCCATTCACCATCGGTGCTCAGTTTATAAGGTAAATTGTCGATCGGGTCGATCACCACCAAGTGTACCCAATCATTAAAAAATAAGGTTTTTAAAATGGTTTGCTTGTTAATAACATCTCTAACTATCATTCGATGTGCATACACAATCGTTAATAAGCGCTGTGGGGAATGATAAGCTGTTTTATCATCTAACATGACTGACTGTAGCGGTAATCCATGCATGAGATCACTGCCGTTACCTTGCATAACCCCAATTTTACCGATGACATTATGAGTAATTTTACTGCCGCTTCCATACAGGGTATTATCGATAGTTGAAAACAAATATTGAGTATTTATCCATTGTGCAACAACCATTGGGGCAGTTAATATAGTCTCTAACAAAGAACCGTCTTTATCTTGCTCCCAACGGTAGGAATGTAAAAAACAACGTCCCTTGAGGTTAGTATTTTCCGTTAAATATCGTGGAGCGATAATAAAAGCAGCATTTCTTGCAAGTCCCCACTCGGGTCTTGTTTCTGACCAGTCAATACTTCTACGCTCAATTGTTTCCGGTGTATTAAAACCATTTAAATTTTGTCCACGCTCGATATGATTTTTTGATTTCGCCTTTTCTAAATCGTTTATTAATTGATCTAAAAGCTCAGGATAATTGGATGGATTCCTATCATTATGATAAATATTCACCGAGTCGGTGGTGGTGTCATGTTCGGCGCCAAAAAAAATTGTATCGGACGGAATATGAATTCCTTTTTCCTGAAGTTTTTGACGAACAGCGTGTTTATTGAGGATTTGGGCCAGCAATTTTGCGTTGACACCTCCATGATTGGCACCGCAGGCTCCGCAGTCAAGTGCAGAGGCATAGGGGTTATTTTGAGTAGAACTTCCATGGCCACAAAGAACAATAATTTTTGCAAAATTTTCCGTTAGCCCCATTAGTCTTAAAATAATATCAGCGTAAACTATTTGTTCATTTAAAGTGATACCTTGCTTCAGGTCATGTGTATTAACATCGCAACAGGGTTCGGTTGCAATCGTTGAATTAATGATTTTTGACAATGCGTTTGTGAAATGAGATGAGGAGGTTATCGATTTCAAAAGCATGGTGATTCCGCACCAGACTCCTAATGATTCTGCCAGTGCAAAAGGAGTAGAAAAATTATATTTCAATTGCTGATAAATGATTTTTAGAGCATCATAAAAACGTTTGATTTTTTGATGCTCATCAATACATGAAGAAAGCGGCTTTTCTTCAATATTAAAACGCGGCTTTAATAAGACCGGGCAGGAGTCTTTAATTTTGCCACTGTGATAATCTTTAACCCGAATAGGCAATCCGAAAAATCCTGCAAACCCCAAAGTTTCATAATTCCCTTGTGATTCAATGGCTCTACGGTAAGGTTCAGAGCGAACATCAATACAAAAAACTAATTGTGCATCGGGCCTGTTATTTCTAGGTATTGCTTTTTCTAATTCAGGCAAAAGCGCTTGTAAGAGATTTTGCCTGTAATCATCTTCTTTTCTTTTCAATGTTTGGACGATCTGCTTGGCTAAAAAATTATTTTTTACTTTTTTTTTTGAGCCGCCTCAGGCCATAATAAACGAGTAATAATTAACCTAACGGCCAAAAAATCTGTTAAGTTTACTGGTTTTGATTCTGTATCAGTATCACTTTTCCTTTCACTTCGCCACTTAACAAATCCAGCCCAACCAGGTAAATGAAAAAAGGTTTCCTTGATAAACGATTCATGCTCGCCTTTAGTAACGTGTAAATCATCTAGGCAGCGTTTGATAGCAAGCTCTGCGCTTTCCGGTAAAGCTGACAACCAATCTTTCAGGTCTTTTTGATTCTGATGAAGCTGTTTGTCAAAAGGCGCCAGTTTCAAAAAACCGAAGTAAAATCCTTTTTCAGAATGTGGTAAATTGATAGTGCCCTGGCCAGCATCAAGAAAAGCGCCGCACCACTTAATCATTTGCAGATTAACTGCTTTCAATCGCTCGTTATCGGATGATTTCTTTAACAAAGCCTCACTGCATATAATTGCTTCCTCGAACGGCATTGACTCAAATCCATGCAGAGGATTACAGGCGATAAATGTTTCTAAAGGCCAAACGGGTGTAATGAATTGAGCACAATTTTGTACTAAGGCTTGAATTTCTATTTGGTTATTGTTTATTTTAAAGTCTATCGTTTCTTGTTGTCGAGACTCAGTGACTTTTATAGCTTCTTGAGTATTCATAAGAACTCCTTAAACGGATCAAAACTGATAAGTATTACGGATTGTGGTAATTGTTTTGGGGTGAGGCTGGCTTTGATTGAGCATCATCATGTAAAACCTATCCCATGCTCTTGATTCTTTAATTTTATTGACAAGACCAAAGTTGAATGCAAACCAGATAATCCCAAATAAAGCTAATGTCATTAAATGTATGATATTTAATTTTGTTATGGGTACTGTATTCAAATTAGGTAGGATGGATTCAATTAGATAAACGCTTCCTCCATATAAAATTCCCAAAAGAAACGTGATGGGTAAAACAAAAACATATTTTGTAAAGTTTCGAATACAATTTTGCATAGCGAGGCTAATCTGTGCGCCAGAAATAAAGGCAAAAACGAGTAGGAAGCTAGTTGGCTCTAAGGAAAAGGTAGGCTTATCAGTTACGAAAGCAAAGGCACTCATCGCTAATAGCCCACCTGCTGTAGATAATAAAATTAAGAATAAAATATTTGTTTTTGTAGAACTTACAGGTTTAGTTTGAGTGATGGCAGACCCTGAACTTAAAAAAAGATATGCTTTAAATAATCCATGCCAGCAAAGATGGGTAATTGCTGCGGAAAATAAACCTAGCGCGCATTGCATCATCATAAATCCCATTTGCGCCATAGTGGAGCAGGCCAGTATACGCTTAATATCGGTTTGAATTAATTTCCATATATTTCCCAGAACAGTAGAAATAGCGCCGAGAAGAAAAAGGATGGTCAATAAACTCTCATTAGTGGAAAATAAGGGTGCAAATTTAACAATTAGAATACCTCCCCCGTTTACAAGCCCTGCGTGCATGAGAGCAGATACTGGAGTTGGCGAGTTTAGCGAACTGATAAGCCAGCGATGAAAAGGCCATATAGCTGATTGCGTAAGAGCGGCGAGTAAAATGAGACTCAGAGCCAGTTTTAGGACCAATGAATGAATAATATTGGAGTTTATTAAAAACTCAATGGAGGTCGAATCATTTACTGAATACAGTAAAGTTATTGCCAGAATAAGACAAAACGAACCAAACATTAATGCTTTTAAAGCCAACCAGCCTGAATTTTTAGCCGCTTCCCATTCTCCTTTATGAATCATAAGCAGAACTAAAAAAACATTACTTACTCATGTTACGCACAATCGACTTTAACGAGCCATATTTTTTAACTCCTGCATAGCAATTTGGTTAGCCCTGAGTATTAATTTGTACTTGATGGCAAAGTGATTCAATTTTGTCTTTATTTTCATCATTTCCAGTTTGCAGTATGCAATGATTGCGGCAAAGATATGGTTGGATTGTGTTTTAACCGTACGGGTTGGAGACTTGTTCAGGCTTGCATTTTGTTTAATTGACTTGTGATACTCTTCAATCCGCCACCGTTTCTGGTACACTTCATAAAGACGTTCGGCACTGCTGGTCATGTCATTAGAAACGAGATAGAGAACCCCTGTAGAACCATTTTCGTTTTTGAAAATTTTCTTCAAAAGCCTCACTGGGAAGTCTAATCCCTTGAGATAGACTGTGTGGGCTATGTCCTCTTCAAGCTCTAATTCTCTGACTTTTGTGTACCGTCCGTTGTTGGCGTCGTTTTTGGATAAAGCTAAGGTTCGATTAGATTTAATCCCAATAATAAACGATTTTTGAAGGTCATTATGGATGTAAGCCATATTGGCCTTCGAGCCAAACCAATTGTCCGCAAGTACAAAGTCAAACAACACATGATTACTAACCGCTTGTGCGATAAGCTTGCGAAAAAGTTCATTTTTAGTCGTGGATGACTTTCTGCGAGCTTGCCTTGTTTCAATGTCACAAAAAGCAACGTCTTTTTTGATAACTTCATAACCAACAGGAACACTGAAGTCACCATACCGAACCATGCAGGTCAGGATATTAATCCCTTTGACCACATCACCTTTAGCATGGGAATAATGCCAACAATTAATTTCATTCTCATCCGTGTAAGGCTTCTCCTCAATCGAGTCATCCAATAAAAGAACACCGTCTGATGCTTCACTCTCCCTGACTGACTTCTTGACATAATTCCAGAGCGCTTTGGAACCAAAATCTTGTAGTCGTAAAAATCGTGTCACCTTGTCGTGAGCAAATTCACCATCCAACATCTCCGATAAACCTGTAGCTGTTGCATATTTATTCTGGCAAATCAAATAGTCACTATAAATATCAAGCATATCCATTAAATCTTCCTCCCTAAAAATCAGGGATGAAATTTTAATTAAATTTCAGGGAGCAGCAAGGTTTAGTGCGTAACATGAGTTACTTAATGACCATCCAATCCAGAAAAGAAAAATATTATCCACCATTACCCAAGACATAGCGCTTAAAGTAATTGCTGAAAGAGTAAAAAAATAACGGCGATAAAACCGATCACCTGCCATATACCGGATTGAAAATCGATGAACTATAAAACTTACAAATAAAATTAGTGTGCAAAGTAAACTATTTGGGGTTGTTAAATGAAGAAAAAAGAAATAAAAAGAAGAGGTTCCTAAGCCTTTAATGAAAAGCAGTAAACTTGAAATAAAACCTAGACCTATCAAAAAACTTGCAAGCCTTGCTGCATCCTCTTTTTTCTCTTTAAACAATAAATGAATAAGAAAAGTTGTGCAGGGAGCGCCGATAATCAGAATTAGTAATATAAATGAAATAATTCCCACACTATTCACCATTAGAATAATTTATATTAGAATCGAAATATATTAGCATTTATGATATAAGTAAAATTAAAAATATTTATCAATATTATTAGGATTTCTAATGAGTTTAGATACGGTCACCTTACAGTGCTTTTTAGCAGTAGCAGAAACTCAAAGCTTTACGAAAGCAGCCCTTCGTATAGGACGAACCCAATCGGCCGTAAGTCAGCAAATAGCAAAACTCGAAAATATGCTCGATAAAGCTTTATTTAATCGTGGTCGTGAACTCTCATTAACAACCGATGGTGAGTTATTTTTAGGATATGCCACACGAATCTATGAATTGCATCGCGAATCATTAGATCGTTTTAAAGCTCCCGAGTTGCATGGAGAATTAAGGTTTGGATTGCCTGAAGATTTTGCAAGCATGATGCTATCTGATGTTTTGCTCGAATTTACAAGACTTCATCCCCGTGTGATGTTAAACGTTCAATGCGATCTAACGCTAAATTTAATTGAACGCTATAAAAAAGGTGAATTTGATTTAATTCTTATTAAAATAAACCAGGATTATGAGCTCACTGATATAGTCACGGTATGGAATGAGCCTGTCGAATGGGTTGGGAAAAAAGATCTTTTACCTGCTTTAGACAAAAATACGATAATTCCGTTAGTTCTTTCTCCCTCACCATGTGTATACAGAGGTGATGTAATAGACTCATTGGATAAACATAGGATGGATTGGCGTCTCGTCTATATTAGTCCCAGTTATGCGGGAAAAATGGCTGCCGTTCGGGCTGGTTTGGGAATTACCGCTATCCAACGCAGCTTAATTCCAAATGATCTTGACCGACTTGATTTTAGCTTCCTGCCTTCTTTAAATGATATCCAGGTCTCTTTATTAAAGAAGCGTGACAATAATAAAGCAGTGGAATCGCTTGAATATTTTATATTAAAAAAATTAAAGCACTAGTATTTCCAATGAAGAGATGAAGGAATGAATAAACAAGAAATTGGATCAATAAAAGAAGTCTTGGATCACTCAACGATAATGTCCATTTTGATAATCAGCCTGCTTGCCAGCTTGTTATCATTAACGATTCCCGTTGCAGCACAGACATTAATTAACTTAATCGCCTTTGGGAAGCTACTTCGACCTGTACTGACGCTAAGCGTCATCGTATTTATTTTTATGTTGGCTTTAGGTGCTTTGAATGTATGGCAAATTATTATAGCTGAGGTTATTCAGCAAAAATTAATGGTCAAAATCAGCCTAAATCTTACAAATCAGTATAATCATTTATCCTTAAGTAACTTTTCTGCTCATTACGGACCTGAGTTGGTAAACCGGTTTTTCGAAATCGTTACGATAAAAAAATCACTGGCTAACTTACTGATTTACGGAATTAATCTTTCTCTGCAAGTTTTTTTTGGTTTAATTCTTTTACTTATCTATCATCCTTTATTTCTTGTATTTGATGCTATTGTCATTTTAGGGGTGCTAATAGTGATTTTTGTTCCTTATCGCAAAGCAATAGAAAGCGCTAAAAAAGAATGCATCGAAAAACATAACGTAGGGGCGTGGTTAGAGGAAATTTTAATCAATCGATTTTTATTTCGCTTTAATCTTTATCACCGTTTTGTAACTCAACAAACCGACAAACGATTGGTTTCTTTTTTAAAAGCAAGAAATCTGCATTTTAAACAATTGGTGAAGCACCAAATCGGATTTAATTTTTTATCTGCGTTAGTAAGCAGTCTATTATTAGGAGTTGGAGGCTATTTAGTCATCAATGATCAGTTAAGTTTGGGTCAACTTGCTGCTGCTGAAATTGTACTCGGTGCTTTAATTTATAGCTTTAAACGCTTTGGTGCGCTATTAGAAAATTATTACGATATGATTGCTTCTGAAAACAAAATTGAATCGGTTATTAATCTGCCCATTGAAAAATTTGATACGAAACTCCATGAAATCTATGAGCCGATCCAAAGTATTGAAATCCGAAATCAGGCTAAAACTAATGCTCAGACAAATGCCGACAGCCCTTTATTAGTTTTTTCCAATAATCCGGATCGTTGTCAAAATTTTACAAGAGAACTTCTTGGATTCAGGGAGGAAACTGAATATCAATTTTATATTAACGATACATCCTGCTCCCAAAGTCATCGAATTGCAATTCGTCAAATGAGTATGCTAATAGCTCAGCCCGAATGGTTTGCTGGTACGATTTATGACAATTTGCTGTTGGGTCATAAAAACATTACCAATAAAAGGATTATGGAAGAACTAAAGTACTTTAATCTTCTTGAGAAAATAATGGATCAGCCGAATGGCTTAAAGACTATTGTTTATGAATGGAAGACAATTTTCTCACACTACGAATTAACTCAGCTGATGTGCATTCGCGCAATACTTTTTGAGCCGCAATTGCTTGTTATTGATCGTGCTTTTGATGTTTTTAATGATGAACAATTGGATATGATAATGTCTCGTTTTCAGGAATTAAAAAAAACCATTTTAATCATTGTTAGCCAAAAGAAAAATTTCAAATACATAACTAATCGTTTGGTGATTCAATCATGAAATTATATGCTGCGAACATGATTGGAAAATTACCAAAACCTAAAAATATAATAAAAATTCTTTTTATTTTGCTCATCTTATTTGTCGGATTTTTAGGCTTTACCCCTTGGCAGCAGTTTGCTTTGGGCAATGGTCAGGTCATTGCATTTTCTCCTACTGAAAGACAGCATACTGTGAACTCACCTATCACTGGCCGTATTAAAAAATGGTACGTCGATGAGGGTATGAATGTAAAACCAGGTGATCCAATCGTTGATATTACCGATATTGATCCTGAACTGTTGCGCCGTTTAGAAATGGAAAAAAAAGCCATACTGCTTCGTATTGAAGTCGCCGAAAAAGCTGTAGCTGCTGCACAAGCCCATCTTGAAAGGCAGAAAAAATTGTTTGAGGAAGGCATTAATTCAAAACGTCAATATGAATTAGCTCAAATTGAATACTCTAAACATCAAAATCAATTAGCGCAAGCTAAGATTGATAAAGTGAAGATTGATATTCAGATCGCTCGGCAGAAATCACAACGTGTTGATGCGCATGCAGCTGGTACGATATTTAAACGGCTCACCGGGGAGCACAGTGTTTTAGTAAAAAAAGGAGATGTTTTAGCTGAAATTATACCTGATACACAATCTCGTGCCGTGGCTCTTTGGATTGATGGCAACGATATTCCTTTCGTCAGACTAACTCAAAAAGCACGTTTGCAATTTGAGGGTTGGCCTGCTATCCAGTTTCGCGGATGGCCAGAAATTGCTGTTGGGACATTTGGAGGAAGAGTTTCTTTTATTGACCCAACAGATAATGGACAGGGTTATTTTCGTGTGGTTATTTTACCTGATGAGCCATGGCCCAAACCAAGATTTTTAAGACAAGGAGTAAGAGTACATGGGTGGATCCAATTAGGAGTAGTCCCTTTATGGTATGAGCTATGGCGTCAATTTAATGGTTTTCCACCAGAGAGCGCTTTTCAAAAAAAGGCTGTATAATGCATATTTCATTGTATTTTATAAAAAAGATCTCTCTCTTATTTTTTATCGTTTACTCTTTATTTTTTTCCCGAAATTGTTTTTCTCATCAATCTAACGAATTAAAACTTGAAGACGTTTTATCCAGTGTAAATTGCTATTATCCCCAGATAAAAATCGCCTTTTTAAAAATCAATAAAGCACATGGCGATTATATTACTGCTTTAGGGCAGTTTGATCCTTCATTGAATGCGCTCGCTCGCTCTCAACCCGTTGGCGGATATATTAATAACTATGGAGACACAGAGCTTAATATTCCCACATTTTATAATGGTTTGAAATTTTTTGCAGGTTATAGAAATGGTCAAGGAGACTGGCCAATTTATTATCAAAATTATTTAACAAATTCCGGAGGGGAATACAGAGCGGGTTTATCATTTCCTCTTTTGCGTGACCGCTTGATCGATAAAGAGCGTACAGAATTATTAACCAAAGCAGAAACCATTTGCATAAAAAAAATCGACGCGGAAATGACCAAAATCAATATTTACCAAGAAACAGTAAAAGCTTATTGGCAATGGGTCGAAGCCGGTTTACAACTAAAAATGTATAATGAACTGTTACAATTAGCCAGATTGCGTCAGGAAGCAATTGAAAAAAGAGCAAATGAGGGTGATTTGCCAAAACTTGCCATTGCAGAAAATATGCAACAAATTGTGCAACGCGAACAATTACGTAATCAAGGACAAATGGCCTTTCAACAAGCTGCCATTCAATTATCTCTTTATTACCGGAATAAAGAAGGGAAACCGGAAATACCTTTTGAAAGTAAATTGCCAACTTTCTTACCGAAACGATCATTAATTCAGCCACAGATTTTTTCACAATTAAAAAAACATCCGGCAATCAAAAGGCTACAAGTTTATAAAAAAATAGTAAAACTTAAATTAGGCTTGGCACAAAATGAATTGCTTCCGAATTTAGATGCCACAGTATCTACTTTTAAACAGTATGGCAGCGGAGGGGATCCTTTGTTAATTCCTCAGGCAGCAATGGTTGGTGTTACATTTAAGCTACCCTTATACCGAAATGAAGCCAAAGGAAAAGTGATTAGTGCTCAAAGTGAATTGCAACAAATTGAGACAGAAGTTAAATTTTTATATGAACGGTTAAAGAATGAACTTTCAAGATTATTTATTGGAATAAAGCTTTATCAGCAACAAGTACATCTTCTTGAAAAAGAATTGATATTAGCGCGCCAGCTTCAAATTGCGGAAACCAAAAAATTCCATGCAGGGGACAGCACTCTATTTTTAGTGAATCAGAGAGAGCAGGCTGCAGCCCAAGTAGAGTTGAATTGGAATAATGCCAAAATAAAATTACTTGTAATGAACGATTTAGTGCGTTTCTTTTCACAACCGTTTATCAAAAAAGGTTAAACGTAAACTACCAGTAATTGTCCTTCCTGAGACGTAGGTAACAGTTTTGCATTTGGGGGGAATCTGAGATGCCTTGGAAGGAGTAATCTTGCAGATGAAAAATTAAAATTTCTTGCTCGACTGCTCGACCAATGATCGTGGACAAAATCTGGTGATGATTATTTTTTATTAAACTTATTTTTTTTCCGCCGATAACAAAGAAAATGAAACAAAAATAAGGAAATTATCGTGTGGGAAAAAATCATAATTATCATTGGATGTTCATTGATTAGTTTTTCCCTATCTTTAAATACCTGGGCTGTCCCTCAACAAATTTACACAAATCAAAATTATCTCGAAGCCATACGTACAAGAGATGAATTAAATATTCAATCCATCGATGATGTTTTCCAATTTATTTTTAATCAATTACCGGATGAAGTTACAGTATATCCTACTGAAAATTATTATTATTATTCGTTTTATCATAATGGCATTGAGCTATCGGGTAATATCCGCTTAGATGCATTAGACAGAGATAAGGGCATTGTTCACTTTGCTTATTTTTCTACTTATAACCGCTGGAATGAAGAACTGATTAATAAATATAAAAAATTTGCTGCTAAAGATAATTTACAAGTCAAAAAAATAAGTGATTTACGTTACCAACTGACTTTAGATAAAAAATCAGTCATTTTTAATTTAAATGATCTACGTAATATCACCCCTCCTGCTTCAAAAATTCGAAAAGATGAGCAATTTATAGGTCCAGTGTTTGATGAGTCGGGTATTCAGTTTTATTTGGTTTACAATCCGAAAGTAAAACGTTTCTATTACATCCTCAACGAACATGAAACAGTACCTGATACCTTTACTCCCTCTCGAATCAGTAATGATATCCTCATCGGTACACGCACAGGATTTTCATTTTATCGCGACAATTATAAGAATCGTTTAATTTTAATTGGCGTATATGCTGGCAACTCAATGGTTAATAATTATTTTGATGGCCCGTTTGATCAGTTACCTGATAACTTTATTAAAGGGGATCAATTAAAAAATGCATTTATTGATCAACGCCCTGAACTAAAAGGAGAAATTGATCGATTCGGCAATACAGATAATGGTGCAAGCCGTGTGCTGATTACTCCGTACATTCATTATTCCTATGAACAGCAATTAAGCGTTTATAAAGACTGTACACAAAAAGCAGGTAAAAATATTAATGCTTATTATTCATGTTTTGAGCAAGAAGAACCTGATTTGACTGATTATGGGGAAGAATGATGATAAATCATATAACATCGATAACCCTTATGTTTACTTTAATGATTTCATTACCAGGATTTACACAAAAAGCCATTCAGCCTGGAGAAGCTTATAACACACGCTTTTCAGGAGTTAAAAAAGATAGTGAAAAAGGTAAAAACATTATTGATATTGATGGAAAGGTAGGCAGTATTATCGATCTGCGTTATCCCAAAGTTCCGCCCAATGGTTTACATTGGATCAATGAACCGCAACGGTTGTCCATAACCGCTAAAGACGCTGGACAAGTGTTTGGCATTGCCATTGATGATAATGATCCTGCTAATATTTATCTCACGGCGACTTCTAAATTTGGTTTACACCGTAATGACGATAACAGTGACTGGATGAAAGGTATGTGGGGTAAACATGGTGGTCCAGGAACAGTCTATCGCTTACAAGCAAAAAATAATTACCAGCCGGAGGTCTTTACTGAAATCAAATTGGATGAACGCAGCAATACGGGTGCTGCTTTAGGTAATATTGCTTATGATGTGAAAAACAAGCAACTTTTTGTCTCTGATTTGGAAACTGGAATGATTCATCGCATCGATGCAGAAACAGGTGAATTACTTGACCATTATGATCATGGTAAAGACGGGCGTAGCGAATTTTTAGATAAACCAACAGGAGAATTTTTAAAATTAGCTGAAATAGTTTTTAATCCATCCTCAAAAGCAAACATTAGAAACTGTAGAGCCAAATTTGACGTTACCCCAGAATGTTGGAATTTAGCTTCTGCCGGGCGGAGAGTATGGGGACTTGGAGTTTACACAGATCCCAACGGTGCGACACGCTTATATTATTCGGTCTGGACCGGGGGAAATGACGATCAAAACAGCATCTGGTCAATTGGAATTGATCAAAATGGTGAATTTGATTTCAATGATGTACATCGCGAATTTATATTGCCCATAAAGCATCTCAACAATAATTTAGCAATATCAGACATTGCTTTTTCAGACAAAGGAGAAATGTTGGTTGTGGAAAATGGTGAGCTGCGAAACTTAAGGGTTATGTCCGTAAACTGCTGTAAATTCAGGTTGACTTTTTAGGAGTGGAGTCATCGCTAAAATTCGGTACTATTGAGTTGTGAAAAACAATAACTATCGAAGGAGATTAGCGATGACGGATTACAATATTACAGTTGGAAAGGAATTGCTTCCAGAACTTTTATCAAGCCAGGATGGGCTCGCAAAGCTTGTTGAAGGTGTATTGAATCAGGTATTGGAGGCACAGGTGTCAGAAAGTCTGGGAGCAGACAAGCATGAACGTTCAGGTGAACGTATAGGCTATCGTAACGGTTACCGTCCAAGACAACTATACACTCGTGTGGGACCAGTCACTCTTCAAGTGCCGCAGACACGTGATGGCTCTTTTTCTACCGATATTTTTAAGCGCTATCAACGCAGTGAGCAGGCTTTTGTATTGGCTCTGATGGAAATGGTTGTTAATGGCGTATCAACCAGAAAAGTTAATAACATTACTGAAGAACTTTGCGGTGCTAGTTTTTCAAAGTCAACCGTCAGTCAACTGTGTTCTGGTCTTGATGCAAGAGTCAGAGCCTTCAACGAGCGTCGGTTTGATGGTGACAACTACCCATTTATCATGGTTGATGCGATGTTTATCAAGTGTCGTGATGGTGACAGAGTCGTGTCTCGAGCAGCCTTGACCATCTCGGGTATCAGAAGTGATGGCTACCGTGAAATACTGGGCCTTCGCATTGGTGACACTGAGAGCTATGCTACATGGGATGAAGCGTTTAAATGGCTAAAATCTCGTGGGCTAAAAGGCGTGATGTATGTTGTGTCAGACCAGCATGCAGGGCTTGTGGAAGCGGCTAGAAAGCACTTTCAAGGTGCAACCTGGCAACGATGCCAAGTTCACTTGATGCGCAACATCCTCGGGCACTGCTCTGTCAGACACCGCAAAGATGTTGCTGAAAAGGCAAAGCTTGTTTTTCAGGCACCTGATATGGAAGAAGCCAGGCGTAGACGCGATGATTTTATTGATGCCTTTGAGAAAAAAGCACCAAAATCAGTTACCTGCCTTGAGGAGGCTTTTGACGATGCCATGGTAGTTATGGCGTTGCCGGAGAAATACAGGAAGCGACTTCGCACCACCAACATGCAAGAGCGAATTAACGAGGAAATCAGGCGCCGAGAACGAGTGATAAGGATATTTCCTAATGATGATTCTGCATGGCGGCTGATTGGCGCTTTATTAGCTGAACAAAACGAGCAGTGGCAATCAAGGCGTTATCTTAATATGGACGAATTTAATGACTGGCTGGCTGAGAATGAAGCCGGAAAGTCTAATGTTGTAGGGATGAATGCTTTGACTAAATAACGTACTAACTTGATAGGCTGAATTAATGGGAATTTACAGCACTTTTTGGACTTGACCAACTTAAGCCTGGATAATCCTGAGCCTTTTTCAAAACCCTTCGATTCCAGCTTATTGCTTTATAAAATGGATGATAAAAAAATTTGGGATCTCCAAGGGCGCTATGAGGTTGGCAATATATCAAAGCAAAATGATCCTGAAGCTCAGGAATATAACAGTGCGGCAGGCGGTGTCGATTTTGGTTATGGTTACAACCGAGATTATATCATCGACTTAGCGAAAAAAGAGGAATTCGTATGGGTGACGGGGGATGCACTTTGTTCACCAGAAGGTCCGTGTTATGACATTAATACTGAGAATTATACTGATGAAGATGAGGTTCATGGTATACAAGGCATGCCGAAATCCTCTTATACCAGCGTCAATTCCGATGAGAGTTTTTTAACTCAAACATATATGATTGATACCGATATTAATGTGATGGCAAATGGTAATAAGTCATTGTCTGAAGCCAAGAAAAACGACGCAACAAAAATTGGTGATATTGAAATTGCAAAGGCTGATTCACCGCACACATTGATACCTTTGCCACTATCACCTTCCCATTCACGAATAAGTTCACATCATCGCTGGGGGTCACATTTAAAACAGTATTCACATTATCGCAATGCTTCTCATGACTTATTGTATTCCCATAATCGTTTTGGATCACATCATCGCTTAGATTCACATTATCGCTTTTGGTCCCATGATCGCCTATATTCACATCGCAAATACAGCTCTCATTATCGTCATCTGTCACATCGTAAATTTGGATCACATCATAGAAAAGCCTCTCATTTGAAAATGGGTTCTCATTCAAGAAAAGTGTCCCATGTAAAATGGGGTTCACACAGCAGAAAAGCCTCACATCTTAAAGTAGGCTCACACGATAGAAAAGCCTCTCATCTTAAAGAGGGTTCACACGATAGAAAAGCCTCACATCTTAAAGTAGGTTCTCATAATAAAAAAGCCTCTCATCTTAAAGAGGGTTCACACGATAGAAAAGCCTCACATCTTAAAGTAGGTTCTCATAATAAAAAAGCCTCTCATCTTAAAGAGGGTTCACACGATAGAAAAGCCTCACATCTTAAAGTAGGTTCTCATAATAAAAAAGCCTCTCATCTTAAAGAGGGTTCACACGATAGAAAAGCCTCACATCTTAAAGTAGGTTCTCATAATAAAAAAGCCTCTCATCTTAAAGAGGGTTCACACGATAGAAAAGCCTCACATCTTAAAGTAGGTTCTCATAATAAAAAAGCCTCTCATCTTAAAGAGGGTTCACACGATAGAAAAGCCTCACATCTTAAAGTAGGTTCTCACAATAGAAAAGCCTCACATCTTAAAATAGGTTCGCACAATAAAAAAGCCTCACATCTTAAAGTAGGCTCACACGATAGAAAAGCCTCACATCTTAAAATCATATCATTACCCATAAGTATGTCCAAAAGCGCGTGTAAATACTTCACGCGCTTTAATATATTCATAAAGGGTTCGTAAACCTTTCCACATCACAATAGGACCGGGCTCACCGTCATGCTTTCGTCCGAGAAAACCTCCTAATTGGGCAATCATTCTCAGAGTATCTTTCAGGGTTGGGGGTTCATTTGGAGGGGGTTTTTCATAGATCATAACATAGGCGGTTTGCCATTCTATGGGCTCAAATAGACATTCACTGCTTAATGATGGGGAAGCACGACCAACCATGGTCATGAACAAAATACGCCAAGCAACAATAAGATACAGAGCGAGGCAAGGGTCAAATCGTTGCTTGTTGCTTAACTGCAATTTTTCAATAGCGCATCCGCTTTTCAATACCTTGAAAAAAATTTCGATCTGCCAGCGACATAAGTACCATTGAATTACTTGTAACGCTGCTTCCAAGTTGGATATAGGTACACTGGTTAAAAGTGTCCACTCGATTGCTTTCTCTCCAGGCGGTGGGTTTGTCTCTGTGGCAATGATTGTTGTTATTTTAACGGGGGTAAAACCTTCTTTTGCTTTATCCCGAGGAGGGAGCAAAGTCACTTCTTTTGCATAAATATCTTGTGCTACTTCTCGTTTTTTTCTATTTCCAAATGAGGACGTAGTAAATGTTATTTTTCCAATACTGGAAGAGGCTTTTACGCTTGTTTTTAATTTATTGCGTTTTTTAGGTTGATTCTCATCCAAAATAGAACGATCGAATGTTGCTCTAATCACCCAATCGGCAGTTCCTTTAGCGAAAGCTGTATTCGCTTCATGATAGATATCATAAATATCACCTTCTCTATCAGCAATATAAACAAATTGAGTATCGGGCATTGCCTTAGCAAGTTTTGTGGCTTTTTTATAACCTCTGACCCACCGGTAACTTTCCTTGTCTTTTATTGCTTTTGAATCACGTTCAGCTCTTCGTTCTTCTGAGCTTCGATGCGTAAATTTTTCCCGTGACCACTGTTCATAGTCAACTACTCCTAAACATTCGCGGTTGGGCGTTACCGCAAGAGTGGGATGAAGAAAAAGACCCCGCACGTTATCTTGTTGAATAGGGCCAATATCTTCACGTTCTTTTTGACCGCTATAGTTAAGCGTTGTTGTGTCTTGAAGCAATAAGATAATCGGATGTTCTTTAATTCGCTTAAGGGTGGCTATGCGATGAGGTTTTATAATTTTTTTTGCGGTAACCGTATTATTCTCAAAAAATCGATAGGCTGCTTTGGTTTCCGACCAACCTTTACAACTTTCAGGTATACTTGATGTTGGTTTATCACTAAACCTTTTTAATAACTCTTTTGCTCGTTTATTTAAACGTTGATCGCCGATATTCACGGAACCATACTCATGGTCGATCCAATCCATGGATAATACTGCCTTTAAAAAGGCAGCATTATCTCAAAAGTAAGGAAAAATTAATATAGCATTACTTATGGGTAACGATATGCTTAAAATAGGTTCTCATAATAAAAAAGCCTCTCATCTTAAAGAGGGTTCACACGATAGAAAAGCATCGCATCTTAAAATAGGTTCTCATAATAAAAAAGCCTCACATCTTAAAGTAGGCTCACACGATAGAAAAGCCTCACATCTTAAAGAGGGTTCCCACGATAGAAAAGCCTCACATCTTAAAATAGGTTCTCATAATAAAAAAGCATCGCACTTAAAAATGGGCTCTCACAGCAGGAGTGAATCATTTTTGAAAAAAAATAGTTTTTAAAATGACGACAAAATCGCTTGGTGTTAACAGAGACTGTAGATAAAATTGTGTAACTGTCTAGCATAACAGTCTTGATGGCTAAGGTGAATTAGTTTCGACTTAATCTGACATAACCACTTGAAAAGGTGAGAGTTTCCGGTTTTGATAGAAGTGCAAACTTTAACAAAACCAAAAGGAAAACTCTCATGATAGATAATAACGTTAAAATTATTAAACACAAAGTTGGCTTACTAAATTTAGCTGAAGAATTAGGCAATGTATCGAAAGCCTGTAAGGTAATGGGTTTATCACGAGACACCTTCTATCGTTATAAATCAGCGGTAGAATCTGGTGGGGTAGATGCCTTATTTGATAAGTCACGAAGGCAACCTAATCACAAGAACCGTGTTGACGATTCTATAGAGCAAGCGGTAAAAGAGTACGCCATAGAATATCCAGCTCATGGTCAACTACGCACCAGTAATGAGTTGCGTAAGAAAGGGATTTTTGTATCCCCTAGTGGCGTTCGCAGCGTCTGGCTTAGGCATAATTTAGCTAACTTTAAAGACCGTTTGAAGGCACTTGAAGCCAAAGTAGCATCAGAGGGCATTATTCTCACAGAAGCACAAATTGCAGCTTTGGAGAAGAAGAAGTTTGATGATGAGGCTTGCGGCGAAATTGAAACAGCACATCCTGGCTATCTTGGTTCCCAAGATACATTCTATGTGGGAACTATCAAAGGAGTTGGCCGCATTTATCAGCAGACTTTTGTTGATACTTATAGCAAAGTGGCATTTGCCAAGCTCTATACAACAAAAACGCCTATTACATCAGCAGATCTCCTTAACGACAAGGTCTTGCCGTTCTTTGAGCAGCAGCAGTTACCTATGCTGCGTGTTTTAACTGACCGGGGTACAGAGTATTGTGGGAAAGTAGAACAGCATGACTATCAGCTTTATTTAGCTATTAACAACATTGATCACACGAAAACTAAAGCACAATCACCGCAAACAAACGGTATTTGTGAGCGTTTCCACAAAACGATTTTGCAGGAGTTTTATCAAATCACATTCCGTAAGAAAGTTTACGATGACATGGATGAACTGCAAAAAGATCTGGACGTATGGCTTCATTATTATAATAATGAGCGCACCCATCAAGGCAAAATGTGCTGTGGACGTACTCCAATGCAAACATTGATTGATGGCAAACAAATCTGGAAGGAAAAATTGATAGGCTGAATTTGACCTGACAGACACTTCTGAAAAACCGGTAACTGTCAGATCAAGTTTGAACTACTACAGCTAAGGTGAGCAAGCGTAGGTTGGGCCACTCGGCCCAACATTTACTCCCCATTCATACTTTGAGTTGTCGCAAGTCTCTCATTACTCCAATCACCTGGTAGCTCACCGCATTTATAGACAAAATTAGAATTTGCCTAAGGCAAGTTCAGCAAGTAGTATAAGTTTTCCTGAGTAAAGTTTCACTCAATTCTGCTAATGCTTCAAATATGTGAAAGACAAGTTTTCAAGAGAAAGATTGATCTGTTAAGAATTTTGAGTTGATTTTCTGTTGACCGACAATACAGAACTTGTATTTATACTTTCAATCCCAGACTTCTTCGAGCGCACTCTACTGTTGCTGTGTTTGTTGTAACTACATTACTCAATAATCCCCATCGCCTTCTTGCGGCCATTCTTTGTTCTTCAATGGCATTTAATTCTTTTGTAAATTTTTCCATGTTAATAGTTGGTTGCGTTGGGTCAACTCTTATGAATCTAATATTCGCATTTTTTGCCATACTACCATCTAAATCATCCCTGTCTCCAACATAGGCAACCGGTCTATCTTTTACACTGTATGTCTTGCAAAATTCATGGAACATGGCGGCATTAGGTTTTGATGGTAACGTATTGTTTTTATAAATATATCCATCAATATCAACGCCAAAAAATTCCTTAATCTTTGGAACTTTACTCTCAAACGCTGAACCGTCAGTGATGATACCAATTTTATATTTATTTCTTAGCGCTAAGAAATCCTCCTTACTCATTTTTGGTGTAAATGGTTCTGCATTTTTATGTTCTTGGTACGCTTGAGTTATATCTTCGCAGGAAATTTGAATTTCAGGATTATATTGTTTTATGAAAGCCAATAGCATCTGTTGATATTGGTATTGCCCATTATCTTTCCATTTTTGACGCCTTTCTTTAATTTTTTCAATTGGCACTTTTACACTAGAATATGTTTTTATAATATCCTGAAATATGATAAAAGTATTATTGCTTAAATTATGTAAGGTATCATCAAAATCAAATAGTAACCAAGGGAGATTAGCCCTTTTGTAAACCTCCCTTTTTTAGTGCCAGTTATAATTAGAGTTTTCCGACCTGTTTTTAATCAATCTGTAATCCAAAGGTGACATATCACCGAGTGATTCATGTGGTCTTTCTTCGTTATATTCTTTCATCCAATTTCTGGTAATATCACGTACCTCATTGAGACTTCTAAATAGATAAAAATCCAATATTTCATTCCGATAAGTTCTATTGAACCGCTCCACAAATGAATTTTGAGTTGGCTTTCCCGGCTGAATAAACTCAAGAATAACACCATGCTTTTCTGCCCAATCCGCTAACGCAAGGGAAATAAACTCAGGTCCATTATCAAGTCGCAACCTTGCAGGATATCCTCGATTGGCGGCAATATGGTCAAGTACCCGAATAACCCTTAGAGCAGGCAAGCTCAAATCAATTTCAATTGCCAAAGCTTCCCGATTAAAATCATCTACCACATTAAAAGTCCTGAATCTTCTGCCGCAATTGAGGGCATCACTCATAAAATCAGCTGACCATGTATGGTTAAGGGAATCAGGCACAGCAAGAGGTTCCGGGTGACGGGAAGCTAATCTGCGTTTTCCTTTTCGCCTTATATTTAACTTCAACTCACAATAAACACGGTATACTCTTTTATGATTCCAGGAGAAACCTGCCTGCCGCAATTTGATAAACAACTTCCTGAAACCATAACGCGGATAGTGTTCGGTTATGGTCACCAATTCTTTTATCACCGCTTCATCCTTATCCATCGCCGGCTGATAGTAGTAAGCTGTACGACTTAAGCGTAATACCGAGCAGCTTCGCCTGAGACTCAGACCATGTTCCTGCACCAGATAATCAGCCATTTCCCTCTTTTCAGCCGGCTTCAAAGCTTTTTTTCTATAACATCCTTCAGTGCACGGTTTTCCAGAGACAAATCAGCAAACATCCGTTTCAGCTTTGCATTTTCTTCCTCAAGTTGCTTCATGCGTTTAATATCTGAGGCTTCCATCCCACCGTATTTTGCTTTCCAGTTGTAATAGGTGGCATCGGATATCCCATGTTCCCGGCATACATCCTTTACCAATCGTCCTACTTCAACTGATTTTAATATGTTTAAAATTTGATTTTCTGTAAAGCGACTGCGTTTCATCGTTCCTCCTCTTTTTTGCTTATTATGCCGGAGAAACTCTAATTGAAAATGGTGCTATTTTAAGGGAGGGTTACACTTTCACTTGCTTCTTTATTGATTTTTTGTCCTTCTTCGTCTGATAATACAATTTGTTTTTTATACGGTACTGTATATCTGCCTTTTTCTATTGCTGCCAATAACTCAATCTCAAAATTTGCAAATTCTACTTTTGGTTTTTCAAACTCATCCATTAAGCTATTTTTTTGATTTTTAAACAGAGGATGATTGATATCGTTTGTTGCATCATACTTTTTAAGTAAATGTTCGAACATTGATTTATGTTCTTTATTGGTAGAGTCACTCAGAATTGAGATTAATATCATACCCTCAATATTCGTCAAAGTTTCAATGTTTAATCCGACAGTATCTAGTATTTTATTTAACCTGGGGAGATCATTTGAACCATTAGGCAACAAACTTTTGATGAATTCTATAACATCAGGCTGGATATTAAAAAAAAGACCATTTTTATGCGCTGTTATACAAGCTATGCTAAGCAAATTAGCGTTGCTATTCATAACCTCAGTAGCTGCACAATACATCGCTGCACCAGCTTGAATATGATCATCTACAATAATTACTTTTTCATTTGGAGTTATTACCTCGTGAGGATTTCTTGATTGGTAAAGCATTAATGGCTGTTGTGCAATTCGATGGATTCCATAAGATTCAGCACGTGATGTACGCTGTTTTAACGCAAATACTCTATCTAATTCCACTTTCCAAGGGTCATTATTTTGCACAATTTTCTTTTTTAATTCTGCAAGTAGCAATGTGCTAAATTCCGCAGTTAACCGATTTTTACCGGCATCAGGCGCGGAAAGATCTCTTTCCATTGTAGCTAAATGAATCACTTCGTCTTTACTGGGACAAGAATTTTTTATTATCTGATATAACTGCATTACCATCTTTTGCAGATAAGTTTCCTCCGCATTTTCCTTCGTTGAGACTTTTAATACGCTTTCTATATATTTATTTGTATTTTCTCTGAGAAGGGAAAAAACCTCTGCATTTTGCATAATAGAGACAGGTGACATTTGCTGCGGTTTTCCGAAAATGGTAATGCTATTGCTAACAAGCCCTGTGATTTTGGTGGTAGGTTGTTTGTCATTATAGCCAAACATTTTTGCTTTTTTTATAAATAATTGCAGCCTGGAAAGCTTCTTTTCTTCTTCAGTCATACGGAAATGATTTTCTGGCTGAGAAAGTTCTTCCGCGGTAGCAGCCACAATAATAGGTATTTTCGCCTCTATGTCATTTAATTTGGAAAATAAAACTCGCCTGGGATGAAAAACATTTTCTTTTGGCATTTAAATTTTCTTGATTTATCGTGTATTTTTAATAAGATGGCATTTTACGTCAACATCATCCCCCATTCAATGGCATGCCTTATAACTTCCATCCACATAAAGGACCTGGGCGGCAATGTATTTTGCTTCCGAGGATATAAGAAAGACAGCAGGCTCTCCGATAGCCCTTTGTGGTGCACTTAGTTTAGGTTCTGGTTTGAAAAAAATTCATCTCATCGGCTAAGCCATTATCTTGCAACATTGACATGATTGAGCGTGTTTCGATCGTCTCACCATACAGGGTTTTTAATGCCAGTAAAGTACTCCAACCCCACCAATTAGAAGTCATTGTGCTATCGTAAGGATTGTTAATATCTTTGCGGTGTAATAATTTATTTTTTTTATCATCCCAGTAAAACAAAGGGGTAATGTTGAGCATGTTCTGAGTGAGCTCTTTTTCTGCTTGAGGAATTTGCGCAAGAATGTCTTGAGGATTTTTTTGATTTCCAGTGTCATAAGTATGAAAAATCGCATCAGCGGATTGTTGCAATAAACGCTCAAGACGCTCACGATTTGCTTGGTTATTCGGGTTAAAATAAGAGAAATCTCCATAGATTATCCAATGTTCATTGAGCTGGTTATGAACATACAAGCCGTATTTGTTGTCTTCATTGTGCATATAGATGGCAAGCAAGGAGCCAAGTAAGGAAGGGGATACCTTTTCGGCAAGTTTTAAGCGCGGTGTGCGCGTGTGTCCTGCGGCGAAATGGTCGGATAAAAAATGACAGGCGAAAGCATCCAGGGCATACGCCAACTCTAAATCACTGCGCAATCCGGTTTTTCGTGCTTTTAAAGCTTGGGATAAGGCCAGTTGATGGCCCTTAAATGGCTTATACCTCCAGTTCCAGTTGTTCATTCACTAACTGCATGTGGTTTGTGGGCTCATTTTTCTAGTCTGCTTGTGTTTGGTTAACTTCTCGGATGCGATCAAAATGGATTCATTGGCGCTATTATCAGATGCTTGCATATGGCAATAACCATCTTGATATTCCAATCAACAGAATAATTAATAAGCCCCAACGTTGATATGTTTCATCCTATTCATATCATCCTGATGTGTTTGTCCAAATCTTACATGTGCCCGATAACATTTTTCCTCATTTTGCTCTCTGGTTTCTTCAACAATGAAGTTTGTTATTTCAACGATTTTAGATGCAGTATAAAAAACTGCCATAACTCTAGCGACAGGGCTAATTTCAAGCGCCTTAAAGATTAAACCAGCTTTTATACCAGAATATACCTTATTAAAATCAAAGTAACTTTGTGGATTTGTTTTACCTACACCTAACATCTGTTGCCTGATGAAAAATTGCGCATCTTACATAGTGCTCCAAATTTAGTCAAGATTGGCGCAACTTGTAATTTTTCTCTAAGGCGCAAAATTTCGTGGCTGTTTCAGTGTTTAATGGTCAAGTCAATGCAGAAGCTAATGCTTATACGCATTTTTCTTGGTCTTTATGAAATACAGTCATTTTTGTTCTTCATCCTTTTTAATCCGTTAAAAAAATCAATAATGACATTTATAAAACTCGTCTATACTTGCTTATCTTAATAAATATTAACTGACCAGGCTTTCTTAAGGCTTAAATTAAATTTTTTCATGAAGAACCGGTTTTTTTAATATACTGAATCTTTTTAAAAAGTGAATCGTTATGCCTGAACATTCCAAACCCATCCAAAGCATGGATATTAAACAGGTCATTGCCTGGTCACTTTATGATTTTGCCAATTCCGCTTATTCGGCAGTCATTTATACATTTGTATTTTCTGCTTATTTCATCAATGAAATTGCACCCAGTGAAATTCAAGGTACCCAATTATGGGGATATACCATTTCGGCATCATCCCTTTTTGTCGCTTTTCTAGGCCCTATAATCGGTACAATAGCAGATTTTGGCGGTAAGCATAAATCCTGGCTGTTTCTTTTTACCTCTATAGGGGTAATATCCACGGTGTTTTTATGGTTTGTTCATCCAAATATACATTCTATTCAGCTTGCTTTAACTTGCATGTTTATTAGTACTGTTGCATTCGAATTGGCTAAGGTTTTTTATAACTCACTTTTACCCAATATAGTGTCATCCGATTATCTTGGCCGCGTATCGGGGTGGGGTTGGTCGTGTGGATATCTCGGTGGGTTGTTATGTTTAATATTATCTTTAATCGTGTTAGAACAACGTGAATTTTTTTTAATAGCCGGGATAAAAAATAAAGAAGACATTCACATTATCATCTTACTGGTAGCTATATGGGTGTCTGTGTTTAGCCTTCCTATATTTTTGTTTGTAAAACAAAAAAAATCTGAAAACTTCAAAGTCATTTCTGCGGTTAAAAAAGGACTCAAAGAGTTGAAAATAACTTTAAAGAACTTCCCTCAACAACGCGATCTCTTGCTGTTTTTAATCGCTCGACTTTTTTACATGGATGGAGTGAACTCGCTTATGGCATTAGGCGGTGTATTTGCCGCGGGCACATTTCATTTTAGCGTTTATGACATGATTATATTTGGAATCATCTTAAATATTACAGCAGGAATTGGTGCGGCATTATTTGCCTGGATAGATGATTGGATTGGCTCAAAAAAAACCGTACTTATTGCTCTTGGATGTTTTACTGCCATGTTTTGTTATCTGTTAACAATAAAGTCAAGGAATCTATTTTGGATGGCTGCACCATTTATAGGAGTGTTTGTTGGGCCAATACAGGCCGCCAGTCGTACATTTTTAGCTCGCTTGGCAAAACCTGAAGAGATAACCCGCATGTATGGTTTTTATTCCTTTTCTGAAAAAAGCACCAGTTTCTTAGGGCCATTTTTAGTGGGCAGTTTAACCGCTTGGGCGGGCAGTCAGCGTATTGGCATGTTAGCGCTTTTGCCTTTTTTTATAGTGGGAGGAGGGTTATTATTGCGAGTCAGTCAAAAATAAGCAATGGTTTTGTCGCAAAGTAGCGTGATTCGATTTGGGCGATCTAAAAAAATGAATAAAGAGAGCAAAAATTATTAGACAAGCGTTTGCTTGAGGAAGATAAATCGTTAGTGAAATTGCTTCAATCTAATTTAAAGCGGTCTTTCACTTTTAATAGGAGTCGTTCATTTTTGGAAGTATTAACCATACCATGCAGACACCCACGTCATGATGGCCTTAATCACTACCATAATAAACCAAGATATGAAACTGACATAGAGAACGGTTGCTATGTAGCCGAGAATAATGATTGCTCCATCTTTTTCAATCATACCAAGGCTGAAGATAATCAGCAGTGTGGCAAATATAAAATTAAAAGGAATGGGCAAAATTAAAAGAAAAGTCAGGCAAAAAATCAATAAACCATTCATTATTTGCATGGGACGGCAGAACATAAAAGACCATCTTGGTTTTATAAAAAACTCTGCATTTTTTAGATAGGGGGCCGTTGTACAGATGATTTTAACCACCAATTTATATGGAATATGCCATTGTGCAATAATTTTAGGTAGCCAAAATGTGCTTCTTCCAAAGATCATTTGAATTGTAAAAATGAAAATCGGCATACTAAAGATAAAAGTCATACCTGGTATAAGTGAAAATGGCAAAGCACTAGGTAAAGAGAAAAAAAGTAACGCAATACCATAAGTGCGCTCACCGAGCAAAGCTAAAATGAATTAGTTTCGACTTAATCTGACATAACCACTTGAAAAGGTGAGAGTTTCCGGTTTTGATAGAAGTGCAAACTTTAACAAAACCAAAAGGAAAACTCTCATGATAGATAATAACGTTAAAATTATTAAACACAAAGTTGGCTTACTAAATTTAGCTGAAGAATTAGGCAATGTATCGAAAGCCTGTAAGGTAATGGGTTTATCACGAGACACCTTCTATCGTTATAAATCAGCGGTAGAATCTGGTGGGGTAGATGCCTTATTTGATAAGTCACGAAGGCAACCTAATCACAAGAACCGTGTTGACGATTCTATAGAGCAAGCGGTAAAAGAGTACGCCATAGAATATCCAGCTCATGGTCAACTACGCACCAGTAATGAGTTGCGTAAGAAAGGGATTTTTGTATCCCCTAGTGGCGTTCGCAGCGTCTGGCTTAGGCATAATTTAGCTAACTTTAAAGACCGTTTGAAGGCACTTGAAGCCAAAGTAGCATCAGAGGGCATTATTCTCACAGAAGCACAAATTGCAGCTTTGGAGAAGAAGAAGTTTGATGATGAGGCTTGCGGCGAAATTGAAACAGCACATCCTGGCTATCTTGGTTCCCAAGATACATTCTATGTGGGAACTATCAAAGGAGTTGGCCGCATTTATCAGCAGACTTTTGTTGATACTTATAGCAAAGTGGCATTTGCCAAGCTCTATACAACAAAAACGCCTATTACATCAGCAGATCTCCTTAACGACAAGGTCTTGCCGTTCTTTGAGCAGCAGCAGTTACCTATGCTGCGTGTTTTAACTGACCGGGGTACAGAGTATTGTGGGAAAGTAGAACAGCATGACTATCAGCTTTATTTAGCTATTAACAACATTGATCACACGAAAACTAAAGCACAATCACCGCAAACAAACGGTATTTGTGAGCGTTTCCACAAAACGATTTTGCAGGAGTTTTATCAAATCACATTCCGTAAGAAAGTTTACGATGACATGGATGAACTGCAAAAAGATCTGGACGTATGGCTTCATTATTATAATAATGAGCGCACCCATCAAGGCAAAATGTGCTGTGGACGTACTCCAATGCAAACATTGATTGATGGCAAACAAATCTGGAAGGAAAAATTGATAGGCTGAATTTGACCTGACAGACACTTCTGAAAAACCGGTAACTGTCAGATCAAGTTTGAACTACTACAGCTAAAATGTCCTCAAAACAAATGTTTTCTTTTACTGTCTTGCAACGAGTAATTTCTAATAATTTTTCAGAAGCATTTTTTTTCATGTGCCACTGGACCTTTATCATTTTAGCTCTCTTAGGATAAACAATAGGCTACAATCGCATCATCTAAAAGCGTGTATTGATATTTACTTGTGGATAGAACCCAAGGAGAATTAAGATATAACCAAAACAAGCATTTGTTGAATGAAGCTTCAACTCATTGCGACACTTTTGGTTACCTTATTTCATACTATGATGTTCTCATAACTTTGTTCTCTTGTGTCCATCTTTATGCTAATTTAATGCCAGCTTCCATTAGATTGTAATCCGGAATCCATTTTTTAAACAAAACAGCACCGTCCAGGTTAGGCCAAAAAATAAGGAATAAATATGAAAAAATATCTTGTAAGATCAATGAGCTGGCTTGCCGTATTATCCGCATTTTATATGAATTCGCTTTACGCTCATTCTTCTTCTCCCAGTGTAGTAGGTCAACCAGCGGATGCCAGTCGAGTGACAAAGACCATTAAAGTGACGGCCTCTGATGACATGAAGTTTCAGTTTTTATCTGAACCCAATCTCCATAATGGCGATGTCATAAGCTTTGAGGTGACTAATGTGGGTAAAGTTCCTCATGAATTCTCCATAGGCGATGAAAAGGAGCAGAAAGCTCACCTGCAAATGATGCGTAAAATGCCAAACATGGTTCATCAACATGGGAATGCGATTACCATAAACCCCGGAGAAACCAAACAACTGATATGGGAGTTTAAGTCTGGTTTTGAAGTCGTATTTGCTTGCAATATCCCAGGACATTTTGAAGCCGGAATGTATAAAAAGGCTCATGTGGCCTAGCGAAGACCCAAACCAACATTGACCAAAGAATTTTTCTTTGAAAAAGAAAAAAAGATATTAAAAGAAAAGAAAGACGAAAGAGAAGGTGAAGGCGAAAATAAAGGCGAAAGACCAGAAGTGCAAAATCATCTTACCGAATTTTGTTTGACGAGAATTATTTCTTTTTCAAGCTTAATGAAGGTTTGAATGTTCAGAATTTTTTGAATGTAAATAATTGCCATAAGCCAGGATGACAAAACTGAACAACCAAATATAATATCCAGCAAGCAATTTTTCCGTAAGGATGAAAGGGGAGAAGAGAGCAAGAATAATGGCGGCAACTCCCAACCGATAACTGCTTACCGACCCATAAGTGAGAAGCTCGATGACATAAACTGGATTTGCTAACCAGGCTGGTTGAAGTGATATTAGCCCCATCCATCCGCTAACCAGAATTTCATAACCGTAAATGGTTTCTGGAAATCCCCGTTCAAAATTTGGTATGACCGCTGAAGGCAGGAATAAAGATATAACATACAAAAAAAACGATAAAAAAATACAAAATGTTTTCATAAGTTTTTAATCCCGATATAAAATTTGATGTCACAAACCTTGCAAAGTAATTTTTTTGAACTCACTTTATCCCTTTAATTCAATTTTTATTCTGGAATTGAGTACTAGTTTAATAATTAATGATAGCGTCTATTTTTTCTAGAGAAAAATATTAGCTAATAGGTCATTCCTCCTCTTTCGGTCTCATGATATGACTTATGGGAAATCCTTGATTTAACTAAAAGCATTTACCCTTATATGGACAACAATGGAAAGATTTAAGTGTTTATGTCCGCGTATAATCCGAGCGGCATTTGCTTTCAGGGAACAATGAAAAGGCAACTCGTTACTACATTACCTCTCTTCCTTATAAAAAACATAGAAAAATGCACCAAGCTATCCGCGAACACTGGCAAATTGAGAATGGTTTGCATTACAAGCTCGATGTGGGAATGAACGAAGATCAATGTCCTATTTATCGAGGATATGCTGATAGAAAATTAAGCATCATGTGTAAAATTATTCTTAAATTATTAATAGACGATAAGGACAATCAAGATGGAATTGCCTTAAAACGAATTAAATCCGCCCTTTCTACTCAATATATGAAAAAAGTGATTGAATTTTAAACTTTAATGAAATCGACCTGATCATATTTCCTTAATGTTAGTGCGATAAACTACTAGTAATAATGGGAATTTTTACATATACAGCATAAATTACCGCAGAAAACGATTTATATGGGACATTTTGATGAGATGTGAAATGAATTTTGAATTTATTAGATCAGCATACTCAACATAAGAGACTGATCTATCCAGTGTAAGTGAAATTTCCGGAGCCAGGATATTTTTCGAAGTAAGGACTTACTTGAGGAATAGTAAAATGCCATTAGAACAAGATCCAAAAATAAGTATAGACAGTTTCATTAAGCGTTACAAAAAAAAATTACCCCCCGAAAGTCTGAAACTTCTAAAAGCTATTAATGCCTTGGCCGCTGAGGAAAGTGTGGCTTTAGGTGCCCAAAGCGATAAAGTAATTAAACTTGTTGGCAAACAACTCGAAAAATCTTTTGATGAATCTTCCCTCCAAGATGCAGCAACTTCTATTTATTCTTTGGTCATAGAACAAATGGATCGCGAAACCGATGAAAATAGACGGAGACACCGTGCCCAAGGCCATTATGATCAAAAATATATTCATGAGCGTAGCCTGCGCGATCAATTGCAAGACCATGATATGTCCTTGTTAATGCCAAAACCCTATGGAAATATCGAGGTGCTAGGCCCAGTAAATCGCTTCGACTCCAGATCTGTTGAAGCGGCGCAAGAAGGCATAGCTTTAGCGCTTCAAAATAAAAAATTTAAACATATTTTTATTCCAATAGGCCCCGGGCATTGGCGTGGTGTTTATTTAACCAAGCCCGTTGATGGCACAGGTAAATATCAGCTCGAACTATTTGATCCTTATGGTCCAGGCGGTGCAAATGCAATCAGAGGAATGACTTTAGATTTGTTGAAAAAGTGTGGGATAAAGGCAAGTCAAATAACGATTACGACCACAGGTCCAATTAACCCACAACAAGATGCATATGCCTGCGGTGATTTTACCTCTGCTTATAGCCATAAAAAAATGAAAGAACTTGGCGCCCCAAGCACAGCTTACAACCAAGAGCTTATCAACGTACTGGACACCCAAGGCAATAAAAAAGATTCACTGCGCCATGCAACTCGTGGCGTATCCAAGACACTAACAAACTCTGAAAAAATAGAAAAAGAATCTGGAAAAACATTAAAACAAGAAGAGAATGTAGATTTTACAGAAACTGAAAAACGGGAATTTTTAAGTCGATTAGTTAAAAAATTTTCAGATCCAGATCAGATAGATAAAGCCGTTCTTGACCAGCACGTTGCAAAAATAAAAACTCCATTGGGCAATACATCTAATGCATCGTTACGGGAATTGGATGCTTATGGGGTATTTAATCCAGATGGTTCTCTGAATGAATCGGTTGCGCAACAATTTGAGATAACATTCGATATTGGTCGAATTAAACCACGACTGGAATCTTATGGGTTCAAACATCTCTCATTTCGGGAAATGATTGTTTTTGAATCTGCTATTGGCACTGTAATTAATGAGCTTTCTTCTGAAACTTTTAAAAAAATAATGACCCTTCAGGATGAATTAGATACTTTATTACAAAAGAATGACCCAAAATCGCAAAACCGGAAAGAAGAAATAGAGGACGAATTAGAATATATAAAATCACATCAACCAAGTAAGGGATTGGCGAGACAGAGTCTTGCTGATATTTGGCCACCTACACTGCTACGACTTACAACGCCTTTAAGTATGGATCTCTCAGGTCCGGCCCGACAAAGGATAGGAATGGGCTATTTTAAATTTAAAGATACGAATGTTTCGATTTCACCAGGACCTAATTCCGCCAAATCGCTTATTCCTGCTGAAAATCCAGAACTTTACGAAGCACACCATGATATCGCAAGATATTTCAACAATTTATTAAAAAATAATGTAGCTCATGTATTCGCTATGGGTAGAGTACTTCCCTATTATCCACAAGAAGGCTTCAATGAAAGGGCAATAATAAAAGAGCAAATAGTAGAGGAAGATTTCATTAATTATTTCATACCCGATGCTAATGGACGCGTAATACTCCCTGATATTCCTGAGCTTAAAGACGTGTATATTACTTCACAGCCAATTAAAAAAGTAGGACGATTCTTTACTTATGAAATCAGCATCAATGGAAACGATCCTATCCAAATACATCATTTTCCTATTCGGGATAAGCAACCCTTAGAATTAACTACAGAAGAATTAGCCTATGTCAAAGAAATAGGCCAAACCACTCCTCCTGAACAAAACATTCACACACATTGTCGAGGAGGAAAAGGACGCAGTGCTCAAATTGCTTATCTTTTGGCCTCCTTAAATCCGAATTACACTCAACTTAGTCATAAGCAGCGACTCACTCAGATGAGAGCAGAAAAAACTGATGGCCTGAAAAGGGAGTTTATAGAAACTCCCTTACAGAAAGGTTACATTAGTGAAACCGGATACTTAATCCATGAAGATATTGGCCGCGAGGCCCCTCTTGAAGATGAAAATATCGAACTTTATGTTATTTATGGAACCCTATTAAAACAAGAAATTGATACACTCCTTCGGCAGATTGGTATCCCAAAGAGGGGATTGATTAGACCGAAACATCAGGCGCTTCTTGAACTGATGGAAAAATACCAAGAATTAAGTTCAATCCCGTCTGATCAATTAAAAAAATGGATTACAGAGGTTTGCGAAAACCCAATTGTTACTGAGTCAACTACTGAGTCAACGCAGAAATTATTAACTTCAATTAATAACTCTGCCGAATTCTTACTGCATGCCTTTAAAGAAAATAAGCATCTCGATGAACTAGGATTATTTTTTGACTTGCTAGCTCGTAATAGAAGCTATCTGACCCTTCTTGACCAGTTAGAGAACATTCCTCCCGAACAAGTTCAAATAGAAGAGGATAGGTTTGTTAAATATAGAGCTTCTTTTGTCGCTCATATGCAAGATGCCTATTTAAAAAATTCAAAAAATTTAAACAAAACAAACAAACTACAATTAAAACTTGATGTATTTAATAATATTTCAGAAACAATGAATGGAATATTAGAATCTATTTTTAGTTTTCCAAAGGAACTTACGAGAGAAAAGTTTGAACGCTTAAAAGATGAATACCATCAGTGTAAACAACGTATCGAATTATTGGAAAATGCAGAACGCAATGATAATTATCAAGTGCTTGATGCGGAGTTAAAACAACGTAGCAAGTTTATAGAACAATTGTTTATTTTAGGTTATGACCATTTTGAAATAGATCCAACTGAGATACCTATAAAAATGGCACTGCTCTATCAACAATTAAGTGAATTAAATGCCACTAATGAACTTAGTCCAGAAAGGTGGGACGAGTTAAAAAAACAATTTACGGCGCTTAAGTTCCTATTTGATTCTACAAAACCAGATGATATGGAGCCGCCTGTCATACTCACAACTTTGGATACATTATTCCAGGGAAAAAGAGAACAGACTATTCCTCTATTTACATGGAGAGTTCTGCAAGCCAAACCAAACAGAGAAAGCCTCGATGAATTTGTGGCTCGCTTAAGTTTTGCTGTATTAGAGGCCGCTTTCACAGAACTTCCAGAAAAGTATTATGGTAACAACGCTGATGGGGCCTATTCTAAAGAAATTAACCAACTACTTGTCGCTATTGCTGAGCTGGCTGATAGTTATAGAAAACCACCTGAGAAGGGGGCCTTTAAATTAAAATCCCAAAAACCTAAATTACCTGCCCCAGAAGAATATGAAAAGGCGCGACAACAAGTTATTGAATTAATTTCAAAACATGTTCCATTTCTTATCACTACAAACGATCTTAGAGTACAGCTTGAAAATCTAAATAAAGATTTCCAACGTTTAGAGCATCATTTTCAATTGAGGACCCCCGAATTTAAAGAATTAAAAAAACGCTTTATTGAATTGAAAGAAGAGTATCAAAAGACAAATCCTCAACTAGATAATCCATCAATTAATCAATTAATTGAGAAATTTGAAACACAAATCAAAACAGTGGTTGATCTCGATGAGGAAAAGCAAAATCTTTTTACCCTTACAATGAAACAACATCTCTCATCCATGGAAAATGTTTCAAGAATTCAAGCGATTAAGTCAGGAGTCGCCCGAGAAGTTCAAGATGATATTAATGATGTGGATTTACGTGTTAAAGCACCATCACCGTATAAACAGCCAAAACTTATCGTGTTTGATGCGGATGCACTTATACATTTAGAAGAGGAAACTACAGCAGAAGTACTCAATGTACTGAAACATGCCAAGAAGCAAGGTATCGAAGTCGCTTTTATTACCAATCGTACTCCATCTGAAGATGCTGAAGAACAAACTCCAATTGCAAGACTAAAATCAGTAATATCTTCGGAAACAGGGATTAACATTTCGGATATGTTGATTTTTTTAAATACTGATTCCCTACGTCAAGAAAAACAAGCACGTGTTAATTATTTCCATGAAAAAATCTCTAAATTAGAGCAAAAACTCAAAGGATTAAAAGAGCAGCTTCCTCATGCATTAAATAAAGAAGAATTGGAAAAAAATATCAGAGATTTACAATTAGAAGTTGAGTCGCTTCAAAAGAAAGCCGAACGATTTACTTCCGATAAATTCATGCAGTTAGATGCCGCAAGAAGACATTACCGTGCATTTAAAAACCCGAACAACTACTATCAAATGGTTGAAGGGGGAGTTCTACTGGATTTTAGAAACCCGGGATTAACAAAAAATATAGGAATTGATGACTTCAAAGAAAAAAAAGAAATTTGGACTGACCTATTTGATTTAGCAGAAGCCCTAATGCGCTCTCCTGCACTTAAGGAGAAGGAGCCCAAACCTTCATTACATACTATATTAAAAGATCTTATTTTTGATGTCGATAAACCTGAACGTCTGCACAAAAAATACGGCAACCTCAGCCAATGGGGGGAAACGATAAACAGTGTTAGTGAAAATAAGAAATATTTTAGAAAACATATTTCTCAAATCGACTCATTTTATCAAAGTCGACTTGCTTACCAAAAACTTGAGTATGAGAGAATTGCTGCCTTGCATGAAGAAGATGTAGTATATCTTGATTCTCAGGAAGATATTGTTAAGCAAATTCATCAACAAAGTCATTATCGTACGATTAAGATGGGTGATTTGGATGAGGATTCATTGCAATTCACTGTAGAGTTTAATTATGAGATAGGGGCATATAATGATGTTATCGCCTATTTAAATGAAGACCAGCCCAATATCCCTCTAGGTTATGATCCACGCAACAGTCACATCCCTAATTTCAGTACCCATGAATTTCGACATACTCCAATTGTCTTGCATGTAGAAATGTCAAAAATAATTAGAAAACTACCTGAGTTAAGTGCAAAAGTAAAAGACCAAATACACTTTAAGGATCAATTTATTGAAGCGGCTATCGAACGTTTTAAAGAATTACCCAAAAAATTACAAGAAGACTTTGTAAAAAGTTATTATTATGATGCTAATCTGGCTTTAGAAGAAATAAATAAACAGCTTAAAGATTTAATCGCTTCCCCTTCTGAAGAGTCTCGCCAAGAGTTAAGCAAGCTAAAAGCTCAAGCTGATAAAATTATCGCAATGGATGCGAAATTTTCACAACACATTTCACCGACGTTTTTAAGTTCTGAAGCGAAGCTATTAAAATTCATGATTCAAAATTTCGACAGTTTGAAAATTGAAGCTGAGAAAGTGCAACTTAAAGAAAAACACGAGGAAACTCGAACAAGATTTTATATCGAATCAATCATAGAAGAACCTGATATTTATCTGCGGGAGATTCATTCAGCTCTAGAAGAAGCGGACGGTTTTGATAAAGAATTTATATCCGAGCAGTATGCATTTTTTGTTTCTAAGTATTTGAAAGAAAATCTTGATGTTTATATCAAGCAAATCGATCCTTCTTCACAAATCATGGAAGGAAAATACCCCTCTTTACAAGTTCTTTTGCATATGCTGCAATCTGAGGTAAGCGAAATGGATCCCGAGGAAACTGATATTCCATTGACGAAAGTTCATCGCCAATTAATTGCTGCAAAAGATCTATGTGACGCTTTGGTCCAAATTGCTCCATTCCAAAATAGGGCGGAGCATTTAAAAGAACAACCTGCTGAAGATTATATACAACAAGTTTTTGAACTATCAAATAGAATAATAGATTACAGAAACAAAATTGAAGAATCCGAAGAATATAAAGCCAAACTTTTCTTAGATAAAGCCGAGAAGTATCTGCTTGCTAAAAATTGGGATGTTGGATTCCAATGGAATAAACATACTGAACACGTGAATGGTAAAGATAAGAAAATTCCAGCAACTGTAGCAGAACAATTAAAGACGATAAGAGAGGCTCGAAAGAATGATAATTATTTAGAAGCTAAAAAAAAGTTTCTAGAGCTAGGGCAACAAAAAGAGCTTTCCTGGCGTTCTTCAAAAATAGCAAAAAATTATTATTCTCTATTTAAGAAAGAAGATGCAAGTTTAGAAAAAGACTTAGAAAACGAGTTTTTGCCAACAAAAAAGACTTAGAAAACGTAGCTTGAATGCAAGCAGCCAGTCATTTTGAATTTTAAATATGGCAATTCAGTTAAGGAAAATCTTTTTTGTATAATTTGTAGTAGTTCAAACTTGATCTGACAGTTACCGGTTTTTCAGAAGTGTCTGTCAGGTCAAATTCAGCCTATCAATTTTTCCTTCCAGATTTGTTTGCCATCAATCAATGTTTGCATTGGAGTACGTCCACAGCACATTTTGCCTTGATGGGTGCGCTCATTATTATAATAATGGTAAGCGCTTAATTAACCTCACCTAGCAAAGTTCCTTCCCAACCTTGATACTCCGTTTATTTTTAACAACGGAGAAAATCAGCATGACAGACAATCCGAAAAGATCACGACGCGAATTTTGGCAATCTCATAATGACTCATGGGAAGTCAGTGGTTTAACCCAAGCTGTTTACTGTGAACAGCAAGGCATAAGTCATTCAGCGTTTTGTTATTGGCGAGGACGTCTTCGTCCTAAAGCTTCAAAAGCGCAGAGAACATCCCCTCATTTTCTAGCGGTTAAGTCAGCTGTTGAACCTACTTCGGCAAACACGCCCTATGAGCCGGCCATTCAGTTAATGTTGCCAAATGGTGTACGCCTTGGAATCAGCGGTCAGACCGACAAAGTCATTTTACGTGAAGTTTTAACGTTTGCAGGGGCGTTATAATGTTGCGCTTACCGGAAACGACAGCGATTTATGTTGCAACAACACCTGTTGATTTCAGAAAAGCCATTAATGGCTTGGCTGCCATGGTGATTGAGGAATTTGAATCGCCGGCGAACGATGGTTCTGTTTACGTTTTTTATAATCGTAGCCGTGACAGGGTTAAGTGTTTGTTTTGGGATAAGAATGGTTTTGTGCTTTATCACAAGCGCTTAGAGCGTGGAAAATTTAAGATGGAGAAGACGTCAACCCAGCTTGAAGCCATTACTCACCAACAGTTGGACTGGTTGTTGGCGGGGCTTGAATTTAAGTTGATGTCTGAATTTCCCATGCTTGATTTCAAGCATTATTTTTAAGTTAACTTCATGATTTTATTAAATTAAACCGTTACATTGCATGCTTATTTTGGTATAATAGTGCCCATTAAAACAACACAAATAATACCAACGATGAAACAACAATCTGACTTAACAGTAGAGCAATTACGCGAAGAAAATGCGCGTTTGTTGGCATTGTTGGCTCAGCAGGAAAGCACTATCGAAACGCTTCGCCACCAGCTGCACTTATTCCGTAATGCACGCTTTGGCCGCAAAAGCGAAAAAGGTGTCGTGCCGGAACAAATGGCATTGCAATTTGACGAAGCAGAGCCATCCAGTGAACAGGATGAATCGACTGTTGAGCCTTCTCAAACTGAAACCATTACCTATACCCGTGCTAAAAAAGGCACAGGCCGCAAAGCACTGCCCAAGTCATTACCCTATGTTGAGCAGATTCATGACTTAAGCGATGAAGAAAAACATTGCGACTGTGGTTGTGAGTTAACTCATATTGGTGACGACATCTCAGAACAACTGGATGTTGTACCGCAAATGACCTTCCGTGTGGTTCATGTTCGTAAAAAATACGCTTGCAAGACATGTGAAGAAACCATTCAAACGGCCAAACTGCCGAAACAACCTATTCCACAAAGCATTGCATCGTCTGGTTTACTGGCAGCAGTGATTGATGCCAAGTTTAACCGCCACATGCCGCTTTATCGCCAGGAGGCGATGTTTAAAGAAGCGGGCATTCCCGTTACCAGAGCAACGCTTTGCAACTGGGTGGTAAAAGCCGCTGATTTATTAACGCCGCTGGTTAAACTCATGGTTGCGGCCATTCACGATTATGACATCGCTTATGCGGATGAAACACCCGTGCAGGTGCTCAAGCAGAAAAACAAACCGCCAACATCAAAATCCTATATGTGGCTATTCATTGGCGGTCCACCGGATAAACGCTGTTATGTTTATCAGTACCATCCGTCACGCACTCACCAGATACCGGCTGATTTCTTTTCCGACTTCAGCGGCTACCTGCATGCTGACTGTTATGGTGGTTATGTCGCTTTAGACAAAGAAGACCATGTTACCCATGTTGCCTGTATGGCGCACGCCAGAAGGTATTTTGTCGATGTGGTCAAACTTGCCGGCAAGAAAAAAGGCATTGCCCATAAAGTCTTGACCTATTTTACCGAGCTTTATCAGCTGGAAGCTTCCCTCAAAGAGGCAAAGGCTGCACCAGACGATATTTATCAGGCAAGACAAAAAGAGGCCAAACCTATTCTTGATGAACTCAAAGACTTTGTTGAAGATAAAAAAATCAATATCCCACCGAAAAGCCCATTGGGCAAAGCCGTTCATTACCTGTTGACGCACTGGGTTGCGCTCAAACGATACCTTGACGATGGCCGTCTCGAAATAGATAACAACCGAACAGAGCGCTCCATTAAACCTTTCGTCATCGGACGAAAAAACTGGCTCTTTCATGGCAACGAAACGGGCGCCAAAGCAGGTGCTATCCTCTATTCCCTCATCGAAACCTGTAAGCAACACCAGGTTGATGCTTTCGCATGGTTGAAATACGCACTGACCAACATCCAATATGCTGAAACCATCGAACAGCTCGAAGCTTTGCTGCCCTTTCATGTAAACCCTTCCGAACTTGAAAACATGCGCAGCTTACCTGCTTTGGAAATGCCTGAGAAGAGTGGGGTTAATTAAGCGTTTACTAATAATGAAGCCATACGTCCAGATCTTTTTGCAGTTCATCCATGTCATCGTAAACTTTCTTACGGAATGTGATTTGATAAAACTCCTGCAAAATCGTTTTGTGGAAACGCTCACAAATACCGTTTGTTTGCGGTGATTGTGCTTTAGTTTTCGTGTGATCAATGTTGTTAATAGCTAAATAAAGCTGATAGTCATGCTGTTCTACTTTCCCACAATACTCTGTACCCCGGTCAGTTAAAACACGCAGCATAGGTAACTGCTGCTGCTCAAAGAACGGCAAGACCTTGTCGTTAAGGAGATCTGCTGATGTAATAGGCGTTTTTGTTGTATAGAGCTTGGCAAATGCCACTTTGCTATAAGTATCAACAAAAGTCTGCTGATAAATGCGGCCAACTCCTTTGATAGTTCCCACATAGAATGTATCTTGGGAACCAAGATAGCCAGGATGTGCTGTTTCAATTTCGCCGCAAGCCTCATCATCAAACTTCTTCTTCTCCAAAGCTGCAATTTGTGCTTCTGTGAGAATAATGCCCTCTGATGCTACTTTGGCTTCAAGTGCCTTCAAACGGTCTTTAAAGTTAGCTAAATTATGCCTAAGCCAGACGCTGCGAACGCCACTAGGGGATACAAAAATCCCTTTCTTACGCAACTCATTACTGGTGCGTAGTTGACCATGAGCTGGATATTCTATGGCGTACTCTTTTACCGCTTGCTCTATAGAATCGTCAACACGGTTCTTGTGATTAGGTTGCCTTCGTGACTTATCAAATAAGGCATCTACCCCACCAGATTCTACCGCTGATTTATAACGATAGAAGGTGTCTCGTGATAAACCCATTACCTTACAGGCTTTCGATACATTGCCTAATTCTTCAGCTAAATTTAGTAAGCCAACTTTGTGTTTAATAATTTTAACGTTATTATCTATCATGAGAGTTTTCCTTTTGGTTTTGTTAAAGTTTGCACTTCTATCAAAACCGGAAACTCTCACCTTTTCAAGTGGTTATGTCAGATTAAGTCGAAACTAATTCACATAAAGGTTTTTTTAAGCATTCTTGGCCAAAGAACTTGTCCATGTTCATATCGGATATCAAATAAAGATGTCCAGAATCCGAAGGATAACTCAGCAACAATTCGCCCTGTTTCTAATGGTTTTTTCCTTCTTTTTAAGTCATCCTTTACTTTTTGTATTTGTACCTGCTCTCTTGGGTGTAAAAAGCTTAAATCAAACCATTGATCTGTTTCAAAATTTTGACTAAGAGCATGGTGTAATGAATTGCGCAAGCTGATTTCTAGAATCTGTAATGCAGGATATAACGATTGGCTCAGATCAATATTCCAAGAATACATAATAAGAGCATCTTCTTTTGAATTATTACAACTCGCATGATTTAAGTAGCCCTCCAATCGTTCTTGAGAGAATATAATTGATAGTTTATCGAAAAAAGCAGGGTATGGATCTGACATCAAAATTATCCTATAATTACATTACAGTCCCCGGGCAATTCCTATCCTTGGTTTTACCAAGTGAAGAATCCGGGGTTTTTTATTTTGTTCATCCGAATTCACTATTATCCACGCCTGGTTTTCAAAATTCAATTGAAACCACTTGTAATTTACATTATATGGTTCATCAGTTCTCACCAATTCCAGATAAGGTCGCATTGTTTCTATCCCTTTTCCGAGGACGAGGAGATGTGTTTCCAAGGCGTTTTCAAAATAGAAAGACGCAGAAATCCGGATATACACCAGTATGCCGCAATGAATGGGTTAGAAATGTTTGTCAGAAACCCAAAATAAAGTGCATGAACTGTCAGCATGAGCAGTTCGTTCCAGTCAGTGAGGATATGATTGTATGGCATTTGCAGGGATTTGATAACACAGGGAATGAGTTTGTCATGGGCATGTATCCCATGTTATTAGATGAAACCTGTTACTTTCTTGCGGCTGATTTTGATAAAAGAAAATGGGAACAAGATGCAATTGCATTTTTAAAAACTTGCCATAATTTGGGGTTACCAGCGGTATTAGAACGGTCTCGTTCAGGAAATGGCGGTCATGTGTGGTTTTTCTTTGAAGAAGCAGTAAGCGCTTCTTTAGCTAGAAAGTTAGGGGCATATATACTCACTGAGACTATGGAGTCTAATCCTGAATTGGGGCTTGATTCCTATGACCGTTTTTTTCCAAATCAAGATACGCTGCCCAAAGGAGGATTTGGCAATTTGATTGCACTCCCTCTACAAAAAGCAGCACGATATCAAAAGAACAGTGTATTTATTGATGAGCATTTACAACCTTATGATGATCAATGGGCTTATCTCGCGGGTATAAAAAAAATAACTTCAAGTGAAATTGAAAGCGTGGTTAGTCAGGCAGAATCCCAGGGGCGCATTATAGGCGTTAAAATTAACATTGATGAAGAAGAAAATCGTACACCGTGGCGCCCGAATGTCCAATATCCAGCGATTGAACTTGTAGAGAAGATTCATTTGGTTGTTAGTAATGAAATTTTTATTGAAAAAGAGCCTTTGCCAAAATCATTGTTGAATCGCCTTATTAGAATTGCAGCTTTTCAAAATCCTGAGTTCTACAAGGCTCAGGCAATGCGCCTGCCTGTGTATGATAAACCAAGAATTATTGGCTGTGCGCGTGACTATTCACATCACATTGGATTACCAAGAGGATGTCAGGATGAGATTATCGATTTACTTAAAGAACTAAAGATTAAACATACAAAGCAAATTGAACTAAATGAAGGACAACCAATTGAAGCACTATTTAACGGGGAGCTAAAGCCAGAGCAACAGATGGCAGTTGATACCTTGATTCAAACGGATATTGGTGTTTTATCAGCAACAACAGCATTTGGAAAAACAGTAGTTGCAGCTTGGCTAATAGCAAAGCGCGCAGTAAATACATTGATCATAGTTCACACCAAGCAACTTCAAGATCAATGGCGGCAACGCATTGAACAGTTTTTGGGAATTCCAGCAAAGAAAATAGGTGGTTATGGTGGAGGTAGAAAAAAAGTTCATGGTATTGTTGATGTTGCTTTAATTCAAAGCCTTGTGAAGCACAAGGATGTCACAACTTTTCTTGGACAATATGGCCACATTATTGTGGATGAGTGTCATCATATACCTTCAGTTAGTTTCGATGAAATTGTGAGACAAGTAAAAGCTAAATATATTACAGGATTATCCGCTACGTTAGTTAGAAAAGATGGACATCATCCAATCATAACAATGAGGTGTGGTCCTGTACGTTATGTTGTTAGCGCAAAAGAGCAGGCTATTAGTAGGCCATTTGAGCATTATGTTTTTGTAAGACCAACATCATTTATACCATTTAATGAAAGCAGTGATGATTTACGCATCCAATTCCAACACTTATATGATCAAATGATTCAGGATGAGAGTAGGAATAAGCTTATATGTTCAGATATCGTCGATGCGGTCAAAAAAGGAAGAGTTCCGCTGGTATTAACGGAGCGCAATGAACACCTAGATCTACTAAATGAAAAATTATCACATCAAATTAAAAACATTATAATTCTGCGCGGTGGAATGGGCTCTAAAGCAATGAAAAATGCAATTAGCCAATTAACGCTAATCCCAGAAAATGAAGAAAGGCTAATTTTAGCGACAGGAAAATTTGTAGGGGAGGGCTTTGATGATGCGCGGCTAGATACTTTATTTTTGACCTTGCCAGTTTCATGGAAGGGCACCATTGCGCAATATGTGGGTCGTTTGAATCGTCTACATGAGTCTAAAAGGGAAGTTCATGTCTATGACTATGCAGATTTATCAGTTGCCATGCTTGAAAAAATGTTTCAACGTCGTTGCAAAGCATATGAGTCGGTAGGGTATAAAATTCTTCGGCCTGCCAGTGCCTATCCCGGTTGGCTTGCTGAAATCTCATTGCCAACTGAACCTTTATGGAAAGAGCAGTACGGCAGGACTCTAAGTCGACTGGTTTCTGACGGAATGGATACATCCTTAGCTCAGTTATTTTCTGATATTTCAATAATTGAAAACGAACAGTTCCAAAGAGCCAGAAGTTTAATTGAGGCTTTTCTTTTTTATCGTTTAGAAACATTACCAGAAACGAAAGGCCGATTTAAATTAAACCAGGAACTGGCAATACCTTTTGATGCACTTGGTTGTATGGAGGTTGATCTTTTAAGTTTAGATGCTCGCATTGCTATAGAAATTGATGGGCAGCAACATCTGTCTTCAAAGGATGCTTATCGCCGGGATCGACGTAAAGATTGGTTATTGCAAGAAAATGGCTATCTTGTTTTACGATTTCTTGCTGAAGATGTCAGTAAAAATTTAGATATTGTTTTGGATACTATATTGCGCGCCATGTGCAACAAAAAAATCAATCAGAAATAGATTACATTAATGTTAGATATTCTGAACTCAAGTGTTCTTAATTTTGTCAGGTAGAAGCATCTGGAAAATAGTCCGTTGGTTCTAGGGTTAATACCCTTTGAAAACAGTAACATAAAGTGGGTTTTTGAATTCAATGCGGGAGTTTTGTGGGGTGTTCTGTCCCGAAAAAGTCCCGAAGCGTTATTTTGACATGACTATAAATCATTGCAGTTTAATGCTTAAGTCATTGATATTATTGAGTTTTATTGGTGGGCCCACTAGGACTCGAACCTAGGACCAACGGATTATGAGCCCCATAATTTAAAAATAAGCAATTGATTTTATTGCAATTTTTATCGCAGGATTCCACTACAAATGTCGTACGATGTATAACAGTGTCGTACCCAAATACACAAAATCCCCACATTACTTTTGTCTTGATTATAAGTGCATTGAAAGACTATGGGAACAGAAAATTTGATCTTATCTAATAAAATAGTTAGCAATTCATATTATCTGTAAGCGCTTAATTAACCTCACCTAGCAAAGTTCCTTCCCAACCTTGATACTCCGTTTATTTTTAACAACGGAGAAAATCAGCATGACAGACAATCCGAAAAGATCACGACGCGAATTTTGGCAATCTCATAATGACTCATGGGAAGTCAGTGGTTTAACCCAAGCTGTTTACTGTGAACAGCAAGGCATAAGTCATTCAGCGTTTTGTTATTGGCGAGGACGTCTTCGTCCTAAAGCTTCAAAAGCGCAGAGAACATCCCCTCATTTTCTAGCGGTTAAGTCAGCTGTTGAACCTACTTCGGCAAACACGCCCTATGAGCCGGCCATTCAGTTAATGTTGCCAAATGGTGTACGCCTTGGAATCAGCGGTCAGACCGACAAAGTCATTTTACGTGAAGTTTTAACGTTTGCAGGGGCGTTATAATGTTGCGCTTACCGGAAACGACAGCGATTTATGTTGCAACAACACCTGTTGATTTCAGAAAAGCCATTAATGGCTTGGCTGCCATGGTGATTGAGGAATTTGAATCGCCGGCGAACGATGGTTCTGTTTACGTTTTTTATAATCGTAGCCGTGACAGGGTTAAGTGTTTGTTTTGGGATAAGAATGGTTTTGTGCTTTATCACAAGCGCTTAGAGCGTGGAAAATTTAAGATGGAGAAGACGTCAACCCAGCTTGAAGCCATTACTCACCAACAGTTGGACTGGTTGTTGGCGGGGCTTGAATTTAAGTTGATGTCTGAATTTCCCATGCTTGATTTCAAGCATTATTTTTAAGTTAACTTCATGATTTTATTAAATTAAACCGTTACATTGCATGCTTATTTTGGTATAATAGTGCCCATTAAAACAACACAAATAATACCAACGATGAAACAACAATCTGACTTAACAGTAGAGCAATTACGCGAAGAAAATGCGCGTTTGTTGGCATTGTTGGCTCAGCAGGAAAGCACTATCGAAACGCTTCGCCACCAGCTGCACTTATTCCGTAATGCACGCTTTGGCCGCAAAAGCGAAAAAGGTGTCGTGCCGGAACAAATGGCATTGCAATTTGACGAAGCAGAGCCATCCAGTGAACAGGATGAATCGACTGTTGAGCCTTCTCAAACTGAAACCATTACCTATACCCGTGCTAAAAAAGGCACAGGCCGCAAAGCACTGCCCAAGTCATTACCCTATGTTGAGCAGATTCATGACTTAAGCGATGAAGAAAAACATTGCGACTGTGGTTGTGAGTTAACTCATATTGGTGACGACATCTCAGAACAACTGGATGTTGTACCGCAAATGACCTTCCGTGTGGTTCATGTTCGTAAAAAATACGCTTGCAAGACATGTGAAGAAACCATTCAAACGGCCAAACTGCCGAAACAACCTATTCCACAAAGCATTGCATCGTCTGGTTTACTGGCAGCAGTGATTGATGCCAAGTTTAACCGCCACATGCCGCTTTATCGCCAGGAGGCGATGTTTAAAGAAGCGGGCATTCCCGTTACCAGAGCAACGCTTTGCAACTGGGTGGTAAAAGCCGCTGATTTATTAACGCCGCTGGTTAAACTCATGGTTGCGGCCATTCACGATTATGACATCGCTTATGCGGATGAAACACCCGTGCAGGTGCTCAAGCAGAAAAACAAACCGCCAACATCAAAATCCTATATGTGGCTATTCATTGGCGGTCCACCGGATAAACGCTGTTATGTTTATCAGTACCATCCGTCACGCACTCACCAGATACCGGCTGATTTCTTTTCCGACTTCAGCGGCTACCTGCATGCTGACTGTTATGGTGGTTATGTCGCTTTAGACAAAGAAGACCATGTTACCCATGTTGCCTGTATGGCGCACGCCAGAAGGTATTTTGTCGATGTGGTCAAACTTGCCGGCAAGAAAAAAGGCATTGCCCATAAAGTCTTGACCTATTTTACCGAGCTTTATCAGCTGGAAGCTTCCCTCAAAGAGGCAAAGGCTGCACCAGACGATATTTATCAGGCAAGACAAAAAGAGGCCAAACCTATTCTTGATGAACTCAAAGACTTTGTTGAAGATAAAAAAATCAATATCCCACCGAAAAGCCCATTGGGCAAAGCCGTTCATTACCTGTTGACGCACTGGGTTGCGCTCAAACGATACCTTGACGATGGCCGTCTCGAAATAGATAACAACCGAACAGAGCGCTCCATTAAACCTTTCGTCATCGGACGAAAAAACTGGCTCTTTCATGGCAACGAAACGGGCGCCAAAGCAGGTGCTATCCTCTATTCCCTCATCGAAACCTGTAAGCAACACCAGGTTGATGCTTTCGCATGGTTGAAATACGCACTGACCAACATCCAATATGCTGAAACCATCGAACAGCTCGAAGCTTTGCTGCCCTTTCATGTAAACCCTTCCGAACTTGAAAACATGCGCAGCTTACCTGCTTTGGAAATGCCTGAGAAGAGTGGGGTTAATTAAGCGTTTACTATTATCTTAAGAAGACTACAAGAAAAATATATAAATAGAGATTTTTCTCATTCAAATCCTCATCAATCATGTTTTAAAAATAATACTGAGCCCATGATAATCAAAAAGATTCCGCTTATATATGAAGTTAATTTCTTGATTTTTCTGTTTATAAATGGGGTAGCCTTTTTAGTAACAAAACATGAAACAAATGAATACCAGCCACCTGCAATCGTTACAATACTAACTATAATTGCAAATTTGAACCACAACGATGCTGTTATTGGTATGACGTGGTCAAGCAAATTGCGACACACCAGTTAAGCAACCATTTTTAACAACCTCATTTCCTTTTCGAATTGATTTGGGCTTTTATAACCAATTGTTGAGTGAAGCCGAAAATCATTATAAAAAACGGTGATGTAATTTAATACATCCCGGTGTGCCTCAGAACGCGTCTGATAATGTTTCCATTGCACTCGTTCTTGCTTCAAGCTACCAAAAAAGCTCTCTGCAACCGCATTATCCCAACAATCACCTTTTCTGCTCATGCTGCCAGTACACTTCCAGTCGTTGAGTAATTTACGGTACTCATTGCTGGCATATTGAGAGCCTCTATCTGAATGCACAATTAAGCCAGGTTTTGGTTTACGTTGCCATAAAGCCATTTTCAGGGCATCACAAACTAAATCTGCCTTCATCCTTGAACTCATACTCCAGCCAACAACTTTCCTGGAGAACAAATCAATAACCACTGTCAGATATAACCAACCCTCTTGTGTTGACAGGTAAGTAATATCCGATACATAAGCTCGGTCTGGCGCACTGGGCGAAAAATCACGGCTCAGAACATTTTCAAAAACCGGTTTTTTATGTCTGCTATTGGTCGTTATCTTATATTTTTTTCTGTACCGAACCATAACGCCCGCTTCTTTCATCAGGCTCTGAGTTTTACGCCGACCAACCGGATATCCTAGAGCATTTAGCGCTTTTCTCATGCGTCTACTGCCAAATGTATAAGTACTTTTCTCCGCGATGTCTTTCACAAAATCAATCATCTCCTGATGTAATGGATCGCTCGGTTTACCGTGTCGATTTCGACGGTATCGATAATATCCTGAACGCAAAACGCCCAGTAATAGACACATCTTGTCTATTGGCCAGACCTTCTCATGTTGGGCGATAAACGAATATTTCACTTCGTTTCCTGAGCAAAGAAGGCCGCCGCCTTTTTTAAAATCTCCTTTTCCATCTTCAGCCGACGGTTTTCTTCTCGTAGCTGGCGAATCTCAAGCTGTTCAGCCGTTAATTTCCCGTTACCCCTGAATGCATTCCCTTGATCTGATTCATGTTCTTTTATCCACCGACTAAGCATATTGGGATGAATTGATAAACTGCGAGAGGCCTCAGCTCGACTGTAACCTTGATCTTTTACAAGGCTTATCGCATCAAGTTTAAATTCTTGTGAAAATTTTCTTCTAATTGTCATCTTTTTTACTCCAGTTAAGCTTATTATCTCTTAACTGCTGTGTCCGAATCCATTAAACCACGTCAAGTAAAAACAAAGGCGTTTCCTGCTCTAATTTAGTATCTTATGCAGTAAAAATAGCCATTATTGAGCGACTATTTCCCCAAGAAGTTCCACTCAGTCTACAACTTTTTTATACCATCGAGTATCCATTAAAACAAGTTGATTCAAATATCAAAAAACTTTCGGAAATAGAACTAAGTTTTTTTGAAGCGTTTGATGCGAAGTTTAGGGAAGAATTAAAAGATTGTAAGGAAATATCTGATATTGAAAAAGAGGAGTTATATAAATTCTTATGTTTACCTGTTAAAGGACATAGCATTGGTGAATTTTGTTCTCACTTAAAAGAATTTCCAAATCTATTTGCCAAGGAAGGGTATTTAGTAATGCAAGAAGAAGTCAATCACGATGGAGAAAAAACGCTTACTCCTGGCATTCTAAACCCAGAAGAATTACAAGCTGTTTCCGAATATTATAAAGGTATCGATAAAAAACCAATAGAAGAGGTAGCAGTAAAAGTTTTAGCTGAGTTAGGATTAACAGAAGAACCTATAAGCGCATCCCGATCATTGGACAGCCATTTGTAATTGATAATTGATCTTACCATTTTATTAAGCCACCAAAGGAAGCTCCCCTTTAATTTTTAATATCAGTATAAATCGTCCATACGATTATGATTAACTCTTTGGTTTACATGAAATACTTATACTAATTCTGATTACTATTCGCTAGAAATTAAACCCATAAGTGCGAAAATAGCGAATTATGAGTACGAGCAACAACAGCCACAGAAACGTTAAGTGTCAATCTACCTTTTCGCCAGTAGGTTTCACACTGATTTTTGCCGGAGTAAGGTTGTTGGTGATACGAGAAACCGTCCTATCTACTCGTCTCTGAAGCATGATTTCAACCATTACTGTTTCATTTGGATGAAGAATTTTATTAATGTCAGCGAGCGAGGAATGAAAGTCAAGTAACTTGTAATAAGCAAGGGCTTGGTCACTCGCTTCAGGGCGTGCCCTAATACGAAACCCGAGATTACCTTGCATTTTTGGCGTATTAATCCCAGCTTCCATGATATCGTAGTCAAGAAAATACGTCAGTTTTCCTCGATTATGTTGGTTTCGCTGGCGATCTCCGAAGAAACCTGTGGGAAGCGCGTGCTCGCTATATTTAGGGCCAGCAGTTAGATAAAGGTCATAATCGTTAAGATGATTGCCTCGGTCATCAATCAGTCGAAATATAATCATAGAGTAGCGATTGGTGATATACTCGCGCTTATAGATAAGTGTACTCACAAGTTCCGTATGCTCATTTTTCTGGGTTTCTTTAGTCATCTTATCTAACTCTTTTGCCAGTGAATTATAGGAGTCACGCGTTCTTACTTGGAGGCATCGCAAGACCCATATAGCCGTAGGGTGAGTGGATGCATTGGCCATCGTAACACTGCGGATGATTCCCATCCTTTTACCGGAATGCGAACACCCAGGCAAAATCCCAAATGCCATTGGCTGTGTCCGTTTCATTTGGGCGACAATAAGATTTTCGCCGTTATTTCCTTCCTGATGTAACCTTAATAGACTGTAATTCATATTTGCAGCAACTACGCGTACAACTCCATCAGATCCGGCCTCTCCTGTGTAAGAGTTAATAGCATCATAAAGTTGGCGATCAATTTTCTGACCTGTAAGTACAAAGGAATAGATGCCATTAGCCGCGCAATCGTAATCAAGCCAACTTTCATTAAGTTCCCAGCTCATATCACTTCCGAGCTCAAGCCAATCAAGTACATGCTGCCCTGGTTCAATACCTTCAAAAAAACTTTTTATACGGCCTAGCCGGGATTTACCAAGTTGAGCAAGCGCAGAACCGTGGTTGGCGGGAGCCAGCATGATAAGATGACTCAATGGGCATTTTGCAAGATTATTCTTAAAGTATAAATCCATCCATTTACGAACAACGGGGCCACCGGTTGAATGAGTGATGCAAGCAAAACGCTCCCCATCTCGCAGTTTATCAGAAATTTCATCACGCACTGCATGGTCAAATGCACGTGCTATATCGTCGACTGTTACTGTATCGTCAAAGCTGATGTAGTGCCCAAGATAGATATTACCAACTTGAATATCCAGCTTTCCGTCTTTGCTCTGACTTTCAAGCCATTGAGGAAGCTCTCCATAAGTATTGGTATGTGTGACACTCCAACCATGGACGAAGATAACAATCATAACTTTCCTTAACTTATTGACGCCCCACTTAAATTTCTTCTGATATTTGTTCAATAACTGAAATCAGTAAATCCGATGAAGCGATCAGGTTTTCTTTATTTTTACGAGAAAGATTTTTAATAACTCATGTTACGCAGCACCAGTATTTTTTAGAAGATTTGGACGTATTTTGGAATTTTAAAGCGCAGTTTACATGGAGTAAATGAGCATTTGAAATTCCAAAATGCGTCCAAAGAGGCAAAAAAGACGAAGCTACGTAACATGAGTTAATAAAGCACTCAATTTTTAAAACATCGCTTTATGCCCATGATTGTGCGATTCCAACCAAGGGGGTCAAGCTATATTTTTTCATCCATCACCAAAATGACTGTCAACTGATGTCCACCAGCACACTGGTAAAGAACCTCCGCCATCAGACCATCGATATTTTGCGAGTCTTCAACATATTTTTTTGTTGATTTTGATAAGAGATACTACTTTTTTTAAAACAAAAGCAAGTAGAGTATTTTTTTAAATGCAAGGCATTACATCAACCAACACTCTATCACCATTCCCGCAGGATATTGGATAATTACTATTACACCAGATTAGACTATGTTATATTTCAGGAAAGTATGGCGACGCATTATTTAATAAAAGAATTAAGTCTGTTTAATGAAATTACAAAACAATATTACTGCAAAAGGAATAGCAGTCTGGCTGGTATGTGCTTTATTTTTTATATATGAATGCTTATTGCGCACAGTATTAGGCACTTTTCAGTCATCTTTAATGTCTGAATTATATCTTACTACAATCACATTCGCTTTTTTAAGTTCAACCGCATACAGTTTGATGTTTGGTCCTATGCAATTTGCAATTGGATTTATTGTTGATAGTTTTGGTATAAAAAAAACCATGTTTGTTGCCGTATTGATTTGTACAGTTGCTAATATCGGTTTTGCCTGCTCCCCTACTTACACAGTGGCTATTATATTTCGAGTTGTAATGGGATTGGGTTCTTCATTTGGATTTATTTGCTTGCTCGTCACCGTCTACGACTGGATGCCTCGAAATCATATTGCTTTTTTTATTGGATTATCACAATTTATTGGCACCTTAGGCCCCATGATTGCAGCAGGACCATTAAATGCACTATCCAATTTTTTGGGTGTCAGCTGGCGAGAAATATTTATCCTCATCGCTTTTTCAGGATTAATCATAGCTTTTTTAGTGATTTTTATCGTTGATAAAAACAAACAACATGAAAGTCATGCCATTATTTTGAGAATTCGATCAAATGCAGCAAATCCAATTCGGAAACTGTTGGGTGAAAAACAAGTTTGGTATATTGCTTTATTTTCTGCTTGTGTCTATTTTAGCTTGGAGTATTTATCAGAAAATGAATGTCAAATTTTTCTTAAGCAGAAAGGGTTTTCCGATTATTTCTCAGCTTATATGATCACAGTGGCCTGGTTAGGATATGCTTTTGGTTGTGTGGTTATGGGGTATTTCTCTGATAAATTCCACAGGCGAAAGAGTGTAATGCTTGCCAGCGCTTTGTTGGTGTTAATTGCATTAACAGGCATTATTTACCTTTCTTTAAACGAATTTTTAACGGCTTTTTGTTTTATTCTGCTTGGAGTGGGCGCCAGCGGACAAAGTATTGGTTTTGCAATTATGGCAGAACAATGCAAAGAAGCTTCCCTTGCCGTAGGCTTAGGCATCAATAATGCTATGATTGTAGCTTTTGTAGCTATTTTTCCACCCTTTATTGGAAGTCTGTTAAAATATGCAGGCCAAAAGCAATCTTTAATTATGACATACCAATACGCCTTTCTGGTCATGATGGCCTTATCAATCCTGGCGGTAATTTTGGCTGGCTCGCTGATTCGGGAAACCTATTGCAAATCAGTGAGGGAAAACACCCCATTGACTCGTCCAAGATATTCCTAGCCAGAAAATATTTTTCTTAATTTAAGGATGGGTTTATTTAGTTTAGGAGGATAAGTGGACCACCTGTGCAAAAATAACTCTGAACACACTTGCGACTAATGTTGCCCTGCATACAGCTTCTGTTTAGCAAGGCTATTTATTATCATTAGGAGAAATATCCAGATATGAATCCTCACAGGCAATTGCTTCATAATAACGGGATAAAGCATGAATTGTAGTAGTTCAAACTTGATCTGACAGTTACCGGTTTTTCAGAAGTGTCTGTCAGGTCAAATTCAGCCTATCAATTTTTCCTTCCAGATTTGTTTGCCATCAATCAATGTTTGCATTGGAGTACGTCCACAGCACATTTTGCCTTGATGGGTGCGCTCATTATTATAATAATGAAGCCATACGTCCAGATCTTTTTGCAGTTCATCCATGTCATCGTAAACTTTCTTACGGAATGTGATTTGATAAAACTCCTGCAAAATCGTTTTGTGGAAACGCTCACAAATACCGTTTGTTTGCGGTGATTGTGCTTTAGTTTTCGTGTGATCAATGTTGTTAATAGCTAAATAAAGCTGATAGTCATGCTGTTCTACTTTCCCACAATACTCTGTACCCCGGTCAGTTAAAACACGCAGCATAGGTAACTGCTGCTGCTCAAAGAACGGCAAGACCTTGTCGTTAAGGAGATCTGCTGATGTAATAGGCGTTTTTGTTGTATAGAGCTTGGCAAATGCCACTTTGCTATAAGTATCAACAAAAGTCTGCTGATAAATGCGGCCAACTCCTTTGATAGTTCCCACATAGAATGTATCTTGGGAACCAAGATAGCCAGGATGTGCTGTTTCAATTTCGCCGCAAGCCTCATCATCAAACTTCTTCTTCTCCAAAGCTGCAATTTGTGCTTCTGTGAGAATAATGCCCTCTGATGCTACTTTGGCTTCAAGTGCCTTCAAACGGTCTTTAAAGTTAGCTAAATTATGCCTAAGCCAGACGCTGCGAACGCCACTAGGGGATACAAAAATCCCTTTCTTACGCAACTCATTACTGGTGCGTAGTTGACCATGAGCTGGATATTCTATGGCGTACTCTTTTACCGCTTGCTCTATAGAATCGTCAACACGGTTCTTGTGATTAGGTTGCCTTCGTGACTTATCAAATAAGGCATCTACCCCACCAGATTCTACCGCTGATTTATAACGATAGAAGGTGTCTCGTGATAAACCCATTACCTTACAGGCTTTCGATACATTGCCTAATTCTTCAGCTAAATTTAGTAAGCCAACTTTGTGTTTAATAATTTTAACGTTATTATCTATCATGAGAGTTTTCCTTTTGGTTTTGTTAAAGTTTGCACTTCTATCAAAACCGGAAACTCTCACCTTTTCAAGTGGTTATGTCAGATTAAGTCGAAACTAATTCACATGAATATATGCAGCGCTTCTTAAATCAATTTTATATTTATTTTTTAATTCATAGACATTATTAAATTCTTGGGTAATTCTATATTTTAACTGCTCATGAACCGTATCAAGATCCCAATAGTAACCTGATTTGTTTTGTGTCCATTCAAAATAGCTGACGATTACACCACCTGAGTTAGCAAGAATATCGGGAATAATCATAATGTTTTTTTTGTTTAAAATTTCGTCCGCCTCCATAGTGATGGGGCCATTTGCAATTTCAACAATCACATCTGCTTGAATTTGATCGGCGTTTTTCGATGTGATTTGATCTTGGATTGCAGCAGGAATTAATATATCAACATCAAGAGTTAAAAGCTCCTCATTACTGATACTTGAGGTATTCCCTTCCAACTCGCAAACTGACTTTTTACAATAGAGATCATGAATGGATTCCATTTGTTTTTTCTTTTGAACTAAATCAGGGATTTTTATGCCATCAGGTTTATAAATGCCTCCTTCAGAGTCACTGACAGCAACTATTTTATATCCATCTTGATATAGAAGTTCTGCTACTGGCTGAGCTGCATTACCAAAACCTTGTATAGCCACTTTGATTTTTTTAGATGAGTATTTTCTTTTTTTCTCTAATTCTTTAATGCAGTAATAAGCTCCACGACCTGTAGCTGTATCGCGTCCTTGACTTCCATTCAATGGGATAGGTTTACCTGTAACGATGCCAGGGCAAAATTTTCTTGAGATGGTGGAGTATTCATCCATCATCCAGCTCATGATTCTTGGTGTAGTATATAAATCAGGGGCAAGTATATCTTTATCAGGCCCAATAAAATCAGCCATCATTTCAATATATCGACGGCTTAGTCGTTCCAATTCTCTTGGTGTTAAGTCTTTTGCAGATACTTTAATAGCACCTTTGCTTCCTCCAAAAGGAAGCCCGGTAATCGCACACTTCATGGTCATTAAAAAAGCAAGCGCTGTGACTTCGTTCATTGAAACATTGGGATGAAATCTTATACCGCCTTTCCCTGGCCCCCGTGCATGTTCATAATGAACGCGAAAACCCTCAAAAATTTTCAACTCTCCATTATCCATACGAATTGGAATGCTGATTTTAAGACAGGATTTAGGGTGTTTTAATTTTTCAATAGCATCCTTATCCATTTTTAAATAACGGGCGGCACGTTCAAGCCACTTCATTGAGCGATTAAAAAAACTATGAGTATTATTCATGATATCTCCTTGACCCAAACATCCATGTAATGTGTCCATCTGGCTTAACTAAAACAGCTTCATGGATTAAAGCTACCTCCTGAACCAAAGCGATACGCTAATGATATGATTAAAAAAAGAAAACTGTTGACGTAGTTTAATGGATTTGGACATACCAGTTAAGTTTATTATCTCTTAACTGCTATGTCCAAATTGACATGTCGTAGATAGGAGAAAGTTTGGTGCTTTTTGCCGTTTTGATAAACGCCAAATTTCTTCCATGTCGATCACATCATCAAGATTGTCTTGGTATAAGTATATACCGGCTTGGTGTAGATATTTATTTATCCTAAAATGTAACTTATGACTCATCGCAAAGATTATTATACATATAAGCGGGGCAAAGGGGGGCAAGTGGGGCACCCGCATCATTACTGGCTTATAGCCGCCCCCTCATAAATTCTCAGTAATGGGACGCTGGGGCAGTTTATATCGGTTTTCTGGCTGTAATTACCATCGTTAGTTATATAATTCGCAATTCGCGAATCACAAATTATATGCGTAATATCTGAATATAGACTTGCTTTAACCAAAAGCCAGGCAACTAAGACAATACCCGTTTAGCGTCTTTTAATAATAAAACAAGTTGTTTTTCTCTAAGCGGTGATTCTTCAAAGCCAAAATGTTTATAAAAAGATTCGGCTTTATCGTCAATTGGGTGAGTAATGATAGCCCTAACGCCCACTTCATTAGCAACCATCAATGACCGTTTAATGGCATCTTGTAACATGCCCCGACCTATTTGTTTACCCTGATAATTTTTGCTAACCGCCATTCTAGCAAGAATAATTACAGGAATATGATAGTTTCCCATTCCATGAGAGACTCTTTTAGAAACTTCCGATTGCTCTACTTGTCCGACAGTTAAGCTATAGTAACCAACAGGTGTATCATCATCAAAAACGACATAGGTTTTAGCGGAACCACTTCCGCCAGCTTGCTTTGCATGTTTTATGAGCCATGTATCAAGATTTTGATTGCCACTATCAAAGTTTTTGATTTCAACTTTATTATCAAGAGGGATTGGTTTTTTTAGCATTATTCATCCCATGGTGAAGGCTTGGAAAATAATTTTTTCAATCCTTCATTATCCATGGGTTCTCTGTCAAGCAACTTTGAAAACTTTTCAAACTTATCATTGGACACCATAAAAAGCCTTTGGTCTAACAATGTTTGCTCAGCAGCTTGGTAAGCCGTATCTAAAATAAACTCAGAAGCAGATTTTCCCTTTATTTCAGAAGCTAATTTAATAGCTCTTTCTTGAGCAGGGGATATTCTCAAACCAATTCGAGATGATTTGCCAGATAGCGAGCGTGCTCTTCTAGTTGAGGCACCTTTTTTTGTTCTATGACTTGTATTATCGTTTTGTTTTATTGGTTCCATAGCAGTATACTCGGTTTTAGATATATTTAAATGTTAGCACAATGTATGTACAATATCAATCCTGCTAACAATGGAATAAGAAAATTGTTGGCATTTAAGATCATCTTCTCAAAATTTTTTCAGTATCAATCGATAGCATTCCTTTGAATTCGATCTTTCACTTCAGAGGTGCATCCTCATCGGGCAAAAGCACGGCATTAAAAGTGGCTGCTTCTGTTTGGGGTAATCCACAATCGTATTGCCGTTTATGGCGTAGTACGGCTAATGGTCTTGAAGGACTGGCAGCATTACATAATGATGGATTGCTCATCCTTGATGAACTCAGCCAAATAGACTCCAGAGAAGCAGGGGAGGCGGCTTATTTACTGGCTAATGGTCAGGGCAAAACGCGTGCTTCTCGGACTGGGACTGTCAGAAAATCCTCCCAATGGTCGTTGTTTTTCCTCTCTGCTGGTGAGGAATCGTTGACTGCACTCATGGCAAAATCAGGCCAGCGAAGCAACGCAGGTCAGGAAATACGCCTTGCTGATATTGAGGCGGATGCTGGCTGTGGTATGGGGATTTTTGAAACGATTCATGATCAATTAAGCCCTGTCAGTATGGCCTTATCGCTAAAGCAGTTTACCAGCCAATATTATGGCGCCATAGGTATAGAATGGCTTAATCAGGTTGTGACCCACCGACAGAAAATCGCCAGATTCGTTACCGACATTATTCAAAACTTCGTTGATACCGTGATCCAGTCCGATGCAACAGGGCAGATTATCCGTGTCGCCAGACGATTTGCGCTGGTTGCTGCTGCTGGTGAGTTGGCGAGTCGCTTTGGTTTGACTGGTTGGAAAGAAGGGGAGTCATTCGCTGCTGCAAAGATATGCTTTACAGCATGGCTTGAGGCTTTTGGTGCGGATGGAAATCGAGAAGACCGAGCCATCATGGCTCAGGTACGAGCCTTCTTTGAGTCTCATGGAGCCAGTCGTTTTGATAGTGCGAATCATCCCAACAATGAAAAAATTATTAACTCATGTTACGCACAATCGACTTTAACGAACCATATTTTTTAACTCCTGCATAGCAATTTGGTTAGCCCTGAGTATTAATTTGTACTTGATGGCAAAGTGATTTAATTTTGTCTTTATTTTCATCATTTCCAGTTTGCAGTATGCAATGATTGCGGCAAAGATATGATTGGATTGTGTTTTAACCGTGCGGGTTGGAGATTTGTTCAGGCTTGCATTTTGTTTAATTGACTTGTGATACTCTTCAATCCGCCACCGTTTCTGGTACACTTCATAAAGACGTTCGGCACTACTGGTCATGTCATTAGAAACGAGATAGAGAACACCTGTAGAACCATTTTCGTTTTTGAAAATTTTCTTCAAAAGCCTCACTGGGAAGTCTAATCCCTTGAGATAGACTGTGTGGGCTATGTCCTCTTCAAGCTCTAATTCTCTGACTTTTGTGTACCGTCCGTTGTTGGCGTCGTTTTTGGATAAAGCTAAGGTTCGATTAGATTTAATCCCAATAATAAACGATTTTTGAAGGTCATTATGGATGTAAGCCATATTGGCCTTCGAGCCAAACCAATTGTCCGCAAGTACAAAGTCAAACAACACATGATTACTAACCGCTTGTGCGATAAGCTTGCGAAAAAGTTCATTTTTAGTCGTGGATGACTTTCTGCGAGCTTGCCTTGTTTCAATGTCACAAAAAGCAACGTCTTTTTTGATAACTTCATAACCAACAGGAACACTGAAGTCACCATACCGAACCATGCAGGTCAGGATATTAATCCCTTTGACCACATCACCTTTAGCATGGGAATAATGCCAACAATTAATTTCATTCTCATCGGTATAAGACTTCTCCTCAATCGAGTCATCCAATAAAAGAACACCGTCTGATGCGTCATTCTCCCTGACTGGCTTCTTGACATAATTCCAGAGCGCTTTGGCATCAAAGTCTTGTAGTCGTAAAAATCGTGTCACCTTGTCGTGCGCAAATTCACCATCCAACATCTCCGATAAACCTGTAGCTGTTGCATATTTATTCTGGCAAATCAAATAGTCAGTATAAATATCAAGCATATCCATTAAATCTTCCTCCCTAAAAATCAGGGATGAAATTTTAATTAAATTTCAGGGAGCAGCAAGGTTTAGTGCGTAACATGAGTGATTATTGTTTTACGCGGATTAATATGTGGCTGTGACAGTTGGAAAGCCATGGAGATTTTTGCCAGGTCGCGCAAGCGCTGGTTAAGCCAATTTATTGACGTCAGTGAAGGTTTGCCAAGCCATCACACATTGGCACGGGTGTTTTCTCTGATTGACCCTTTAGAATTTGAGCGTTGTTTAAGTTCATGGATAGAAGAAATCAGTCAATTTTTTATGGATGAGCTGATTGCGATTGATGGTAAGACAAGTCGTGGCTCCTCTTATCAAAGGGGCCATAAGAAGGCGACCCATCTGGTGAATGCTTACTCCCCACGCTTGGCAGCACGGTTACACCTGACAAGTCTAATGAAATAAAGGGGATACCTATACTATTAAAGGCGCTCAGTATCAAAGATAAGGTGATAACGATTGATGCAATGGGAACGCAAAAGGGAATTGCCAATTTAATACGTCTCAAACAAGCTCATTATGTGCTTGCTTTAAAAAAGAATCATAAACGCATGCACCGAAAGGTGGATAACCTCTTTCAAAAAGCGGATTCCTTAAATTACAAGGCCATGGTTTTCCAACAAAAAGACACCAATAATTATGACCACAGCCGTTTTGAAGAAAGAACATACACCGTATTACCAGCCATGTACCTTCCTTCCTACGGTCAACAATGGAAAGATTTAAGCGCCTATATCCGTGTGCAATCCACGCGGCATTTACCCACAGGAGACATTGAAACCGCTACACGTTACTACATGACATCCCTCCCTTATAAAAAACACAACTTAATGCGTCAGGCGATTCGCGAGCACTGGCAAATAGAGAATGGCTTGCACTACAAGTTAGATGTCGGGATGAATGAAGACCAATGTCCGATATATCGTGGATACGCTGATAGAAATTTAAGTATTATGCGTAAAATAGTCCTTAAATTATTAACCCAGGATACTTCAAACCAAGATGGCATTGCTTTAAAACGAATGAAAGCTGCCTCTTTCTACTCAATATTTGAAAAAAGTGATTGGATTTTGAATTTTGATGAAATCGCCCTGGTAGCGTTAAATAAAAAACAATCACTTAATATTTATTTAATTTATATTGGCTAAAATAAAATCATATCCATTCAACAGGTATTAAATTTATGTGGCATATTGAGCTATTAAACGTGAATTCGATGTAACTGTTTAAGGATTATCCTGCAAAGAGAAAATATATTGAAAACCCAGACCTTTTGTGATCTTATTTGTTTTTTCTAAGAACAGTAATAGGATACAAGAGGCCTGGAATGGATAAGTTAGTCGAATTATTCTGTATTGTCGATGATTTTTGTCAAAAGTTTTTACCAATCTTTGAGCAGCAACTTATAAATATTTCAGGCAAAGTCAGGAAGAAACCCTGTAGCCTGTCTATGTCCGAAATAATGACGATAGTGATACACTACCACCAATCCAATTATCGAAACTTCAAAAGCTATTATTCTTATGTTTTGCAGAAAGATTTACGTCCCTATTTCCCAAAACTGGTCAGCTATAGCAGAATGACTGAGCTGATGCCATCTTGTATAGTGCCATTAACGGCATTTTGCCACAATCAATCAAAGACTCTAACTGGCATTTATTTCGTAGACTCAACCCCTATTGAGGTCTGCCACGTTAAAAGAGCGCAACAGAATAAAACATTTAAGGGGTTAGCGGAGAAGTCCAAATCAACTATGGGATGGTATTTTGGTTTTAAACTTCATTTGGTGGCCAATGATAAAGGTGAGCTAATGGCTTTTAAAATAACCTCAAGCCGAACAGATGACCGAACGGTTGTGCCCGATTTAAGTAAAAATCTGTTGGGTAAAATGATTGGAGATAAGGGATATATTTCCCAAAATCTGACCGAGAAACTTGCTGAAAGAGGCTTGCAACTACTGACCAAAGTCAGAAAAAATATGAAGCAAAAAGTGCTCGATGCCTTTGACAAAGTCCTGTTGAGAAAAAGAGCCATTGTTGAATCTGTTATTGACCAATTAAAAAATATTTCAAATATCGAACACTCAAGGCATCGTTCTGTCTTTAATTTTATGGTCAATATCTTGGCTGGTTTGGCAGCTTATGCACTTAAGCCAAAGAAACCTTCCTTGAATATTGAAAAAACATTCGTGGCTGTCGTTTGACCAGTTATATCGAATTCACGTTATTAATCAATTTTTTAAAATCAAAGATTTCAGAAGAAGATAGAGCTCGTTTGGACTCTGAAATAAGAAAAGTATTTAAAGAAACCGATGATGAATTAGAGCTTAGCTTTTATGACAAAGAAACGCTTCAAGAAGAATCATCTTTTAATAGTCTGGGCGCCAAATTAAGTATATTAAGTTACATCGCTCAACTTTATACAGGCATTGAAAGAGCTAAAACAGATGATATTTTAGATGACGTTTTAATCGCTATCATTATTGCATCAAAAGTTAATTGTGACTCTGCAATTTGGATTGCTGATTTTCCTTTTGTTAATATAAATAATCGAGAGCAGTTTAAGAAAAAAGAACGCCATTTTTTAGCTAATAAACTTCAATTTCAAACGGAATTTAACCCAATTGTTTTTAAAAAACTGCGCCAAGAATATAGTAGCCCTAATATTGACGATTCTCTACAAAATGAGATCAATCAGCAAAGGAGGTTTCTTGAAAAAGAAAACCAAGAAGAACTTGATGAGCTAGCAAAAATTATTTTTTCTTACGATAAAGAAGAAGCAAATACTTCAAGTCGATTGAGTTCTCCGTTAGAAGCACACGAAGAGCATGAAAAAAATAAAAATTATCCTATAGATGTTAGTGCTGAAAAAGACTTTAGTAAAGAATTCACTGAAGAAGTTATAAAAATACAACAGCAAATTGATGTCCAGATTAAAAAATTAAAGAAATCCATCTGGAACCCCTTTCTTGGCTCACCAGAAGCAAAAATTAAAGCACTTTATTTATTGAAAGATTTCTTTAATAGTCCATTAGAAAAAGCTCCAAATGCAGATAATATTGGTGAATTAATAGATGCATGGAAAGAATCTCGTGATTACTTTAGAAGTAAAAACAAAACGAATGTATCAATTAATGCCGTTTTAACTCAGCACCGCAATATCTTTTTTAGCGACCGTCGAGATAAGCTCACATCTACAGAGGAGTTTATTGACAATTTATTCAGAGAATTTAAAGACCGCAGTATTTATAATCTTAATAATAAAATTCAGCTTAACTGATTACCGAGGGAAACTGTCGGACTGGCATATGCCATAAAGCTCGAAAAGGGGGCAAATCAAATAGCCGTACTACATTTTTTCGGTGGTTTTCTCCTTATGTTTGAAATGTTAACGACATAGCAAAACCCGAAGCTTTTGCTTAGATGGTGTCAATACAGAGTATGTATGCTGACTCAAATTCCGTTGGAATTTGTTCTGCCGAATGGCAAGTATCCGTGAAGGGTATCCCGACTGAACGTCCAGCCACAGGGTTAGGGATCGGGGGCACAAGACCTTTAAAAGGTTTCGCCTTTACAGGCTCGTCATCTGTGCTAATTAAAAGCCATCAAATCGGTGCTTGCTGCGCGAGGATTTATCGTGAGTTTTTTGTTCAAACGCGTTGAGCGCCTTTGAACAAAAGGGCGGAATGTGTTGATTTTACTGGGTAAAATCAAGGATGCTTTCCTGCGTCACTGCACATAAACTGCAGTGACGCATGTACTAAAGCTCATGAAAAATATGTCGATATACGGTATTATTCTTGGCTTATTTTAATACTTATGAAAAAAAACTGCTCACACTTGCTTTCATCAATCTATATAAAATTAGTATTTCTGTTAATAGTAGTGTTAGCGCTAACGTTTCTTTTAGTATTTTTTTCCGACTTTTATCTGATGAATATCGTTGACACAAATCAACTAAAAACAAACATAATTCATCTTCATGCAGGTGTAAACCTCCCTTTTTTAGTGCCAGTTATAATTAGAGTTTTCCGACCTGTTTTTAATCAATCTGTAATCCAAAGGTGACATATCACCGAGTGATTCATGTGGTCTTTCTTCGTTATATTCTTTCATCCAATTTGTGGTAATATCACGTACCTCATTGAGACTTCTAAATAGATAAAAATCCAATATTTCATTCCGATAAGTTCTATTGAACCGCTCCACAAATGAATTTTGAGTTGGCTTTCCCGGCTGAATAAACTCAAGAATAACACCATGCTTTTCTGCCCAATCCGCTAACGCAAGGGAAATAAACTCAGGTCCATTATCAAGTCGCAACCTTGCAGGATATCCTCGATTGGCGGCAATATGGTCAAGTACCCGAATAACCCTTAGAGCAGGCAAGCTCAAATCAATTTCAATTGCCAAAGCTTCCCGATTAAAATCATCTACCACATTAAAAGTCCTGAATCTTCTGCCGCAATTGAGGGCATCACTCATAAAATCAGCTGACCATGTATGGTTAAGGGAATCAGGCACAGCAAGAGGTTCCGGGTGACGGGAAGCTAATCTGCGTTTTCCTTTTCGCCTTATATTTAACTTCAACTCACAATAAACACGGTATACTCTTTTATGATTCCAGGAGAAACCTGCCTGCCGCAATTTGATAAACAACTTCCTGAAACCATAACGCGGATAGTGTTCGGTTATGGTCACCAATTCTTTTATCACCGCTTCATCCTTATCCATCGCCGGCTGATAGTAGTAAGCTGTACGACTTAAGCGTAATACCGAGCAGCTTCGCCTGAGACTCAGACCATGTTCCTGCACCAGATAATCAGCCATTTCCCTCTTTTCAGCCGGCTTCAAAGCTTTTTTTCTATAACATCCTTCAGTGCACGGTTTTCCAGAGACAAATCAGCAAACATCCGTTTCAGCTTTGCATTTTCTTCCTCAAGTTGCTTCATGCGTTTAATATCTGAGGCTTCCATCCCACCGTATTTTGCTTTCCAGTTGTAATAGGTGGCATCGGATATCCCATGTTCCCGGCATACATCCTTTACCAATCGTCCTACTTCAACTGATTTTAATATGTTTAAAATTTGATTTTCTGTAAAGCGACTGCGTTTCATCGTTCCTCCTCTTTTTTGCTTATTATGCCGGAGAAACTCTAATTGAAAATGGTGCTATTTTAAGGGAGGGTTACACAGGTACGATTATAATATTAACTGCTTTAATTGTGTGTGCTGGCTGGTTGCAATTTACTATCTTAAATCATACATCTAAAGGTGATTTTCTTTTAAGGATAGATACGAGATAGCAGTAATGAATTAAAAATTCTTCTTTATATCTTGATATAACAGGATACTTGCTAAATTTATTCCTAAAAATACCAAGGATAAGATGATTAAATTATTCAGCGGTATAAATGTCGCAACGCCTGTATAAATAGCAAAGACTATCCAGGTTGAGGCAAATAAACAGGCATTACTTGAAGCAGCCAACGTGGGGAATAAAGCTAATCCTTCACCTACCATTAATGGAAAAACCAGACCGGCTGCATAAATATATAGAAAAAAGGCAGTAATAGTAGGAATAAGGCTGTAAATGCCCGTTAAAGAACTTCCTAAAAGAACCAGAGTTGTCAAAAAATGACAGATTAGACTAAACCGCAATTTAGAAATTGGCTGAACAAGAAAAAATATTCGATTTGTAACATTGCCGCAGAACCAGCCAAAACCAAAAAATAAGGCAATATACCCATAATGCAGGGGAGCAACACCAAGATGTTTAACAAAGATGAAAGGACCTAAAACACTTGTTAAGGAACTAAAGCCAAACAAGATGCTAACAAACAAAGTCATCATAACAAATTTTCGATCACTAAATATATGGACATAGTTATGGAATATATCCGAGGGTTTAAACTTTTTTTTCGCAGGAATGGTTTCTTCATAAGTTAGACTGACTAAAATAAGGAGAATTACTGCATAGAATAAAATAAAATAAAAAGAAGCTTGCCAACCAAAATATTCCTGACAAATACCGCCAATCAATGGGGCAATTATAGGTGCTAATGCGAAGCTAATCGTCAAATAATTAAATTGTTTTTTAAGCTCATCATCACTGAAACAATCATTTAATATTGCTCTGCCAGGTACAATCATAAAGGCTGCTGCCAAGCCTTGCAAAAAGCGATTAAAAATTACCCAATAAATGCTAGGACTAAGAATAATACCAATAACCGTAAGAGTTTGAATGACCAAAGAGATTAGAATTAATTTTTTACGACCCAAAGCATCTGAGATGGGGCCGGCCAAAAGTTGACCAAACCCCATTGCTGCCACATAAGCTGTCATTGTTAATTGTACTTCTGAGCGAGAAGCATTAAACTCAGCGACCATGGCTGGCATGGATGGTACGTAAATATCCGTTCCAAATCCTCCCAAGGGTACGATGATATTGGGGAGGATTCCATAATATTTTTTAGTCATTTTTTTATTCTTAAAAAACTATTTTTGAAATCCAATGGTATTTTAAGTTAAGCAGTAAGAACAGCCTCTAGAGCAAATCAAATATTATTATTTTGACATTCGCTGCGCGCCATGGAAGGCTGAAAGCCGAGGCGCGTAGTCCGCGATAGGCTGCGATTTTTTTAAACAGCCCGAAGGGATGTTAAAAAAATCTTTCTGCAGCCGTTAAGTCATTGGTGAAGGCGTACGCTTTGCTCGTTCAGAGCAAACGTGCCGTAAACAGGACGCTCGCGGCCCAAACACTTCGCGCGTTGGCGAGTCGATTTTGGGGACTTGGATGTCCCAAAATCTTTCATGAGGTAGCGCGACTCTTGTGATATTTACTCAATCGTATTATCTGGAATGAGGAACATGGTCGAGTTTATCAAAAAATTATAAGTATATTTGAGTTTTTTTATTGCCCTGTGGTCAAGCCTTTGATTTTGATATTTAAATTTACCGCATTTCACAGGTTAATTTTGTCGCCTTAAAATGTTGGATTAAGATTTGGGAATAAAACTGAAGGAATTTTTTTGATTTTTAATCATTAAAAAAGTATCATAATTTGAAATAATTTTTCAATATTAAATCACGTGATGTAGGGAATGAATCATCAAATATTCCAAGAAAATATTGCTTACCATGAATAATTACTTGGGCATCGATAATCGACAATAAATGTTATATTATTTCCATCAATCCCCACCGTCATCCAAAGTTTCGTATACCGAGCCGAGGGTAGCACATGCGTTTTAAAACACGTTTCCGTCTGTTGCTGACACCGCTTTTACTCTTATGCCTGTACATCTTCATATTATGTAAGGAGCGCCTATGAAATATTTCCACGCTTTATCCATGACTGCGGCTATTCTCTCGTGTACACAGAGTTTTGCCGGCACTATGGGGTCTGTTATGGCTCCTAAAGACTGGACCTGGATAGGTTTCGTCAGCGCCGGTCCTGTTTGGGCTCGCGGTGGAGAAACACAGACTTTTTATTTAGCGCCAGAAATTGAAAAGACATATGCAGCCAGAAAATCGACCAATGCTATTGCCTCGGGTGAGCTGTTTGTGGGCCTGCAAAAATCATTGAATTCTCAATGGTTGGGACAACTAGGAATAGCGGCGGCCATCACCGGTAATTCCAAACTTCAGGGTGTGATATGGGACGATGCTGACCCCGAGTTTGATAATTACAGCTATCAATATAAAATACGAAACATTCGCGTGGCAGTAAAAGGTAAGCTTTTGCTTGATAAAGGTTATTGGATCATACCTTGGGTGAGCGCAAGCCTTGGAGTAGGCTTTAACCGTGCTCATGATTTTACCAATACGCCCTTAATTTTTGAGGCTTTACCTAATCCCAATTTTACAGATCACACAAAAACAGCGTTTACTTACACTCTGGGCACTGGAGTGCAAAAAGCTCTCAACAATCACTGGCAGATAGGGGTGGGTTATGAGTTTGCCGATTGGGGCAAAAGTGAATTGGGTCGCGCCTTAGGCCAGACAATAAATTCAGGATTAGCGCTCAATCACCTCTATACCAATGGCGTGTTGTTTAATCTTACTTATGTTGCATAAGGACTGAAATCATGTAATAGGAACTTCATACTCAAAGCCTTTTTTCCTTTGATGCCATCGAGCAGGTAGGTGTCTGCCTTTATGGACATTTGCACCGCAAACGCCCGACCGAAATCATTGTAGCTAAAGGAGGTAGCGCAAGTTAGCTACACTGTACAGAATCACTCATCAAGAGCCAAGATGAAACCCATTCCAAGAGTCGCGCTACCTCATGAAAGATTTTGGGACATCCAAGTCACCAAAATCGACTCGCCAACGCGCGAAGTATTTGGGCCGCGAGCGTCCTGTTTACGGCACGTTTGCTCTGAACGAGCAAAGCGTACGCCTTCACCAATGATGATACTCAATGTGAATGGTTCAGCCCTGCAGAGGAGGGCTGTGCAATTGCTCGTCAGTCGCTTTCGAGCAGCGTTTATTATCCCTCTTAAAGAGGACATTATAATTGATTTCACAAAAATTCTTGTGGGCTAAACAACTTACCATCTTAGCCCACCCAAACATTTGTTTAGGACGTTTACATAAATTTTATGTACAATGGGAAAAATAAAAACAAATAGAGCCCTTCATTCATGACCTTTATTATCGATTTTAGTGAACCTCAAAAAATTAACAGGAAAGTTTTAGCCCAGATTCTTAGGTACATGCAGGAAAAAAAGCTTGAGGAGTTGTCTCCTGGACAGTATGACAAACATGATCCTTCATTTATTCTTAAACAAAAAATAGTCAGGAGAAAACGCTCGTTAAATAAAAAAATCGGCGATTCTTGGGCTACACATACTAAAAAAAGGGAGCAAATAGAAAAGAGCTTAAATCCTCATGATCAATTTAGATTCCAGGTTGTTGGAGATGAATTGGGAGGTGGTACATGTGCTAAAGTGTTTAAATCAGAGATAACTTTGGCTCTTACGTCAGGTGGTGATGATTGCACGATAAAATTCACTAAAAAAAGAGCCATCAAGTTTTTTAATACAAATCAATGGCTGTTGAGACCCGCTGAAGAGGCTATAATCGCTAATCAAGGGGGATTAAAAACAAAACCTGTCTTAAACAATAATTCTTCTATTATGGTAATGGAAGAAGCATACGGCAAAGAGCTTTTTGCATTAATTAATGATGGCAATGTCAATAAGGATAACTTCTATTCCACAGCAATTCAAATCGCCGTGCAAATTAATTCACTTCATCAAAAAGGGTATCTACATAGAGATTTAAAACCGGAAAATATTGTTGTCAATTTAATACCACCACAACCACCTGTAATAAAAATTGTGGATTATGGTTTTTCACAAAAAATTAATGAGCATGAACCTATATGTTGTGGCACTCCTGAATATATAGCACCTGAAGTATTAGCAGAAAAACCTTACTCAGAACGTATTGATATATTCTCTTTCGGACGAATATTGCTCGACATGCTTGAAAGTAATCAGCATTATCATGGGTTATCACAATCAAAAATTTTTAAATATACTGAAGAGGGCAAGGACAAACAATTAGCACTTACTGATATTCGCTTGGACATTGATAATAGAGAAGAGCTTTTAAATTTTATCAAAAGAATGCTTGATACTGACGCTAAGAAACGACCGACTGCTATGGAAGTCATCCTTAAATTAAACAATCTCGCTCCTAATGAACAGAAAATACACTTACAAAAAAAGCTTCAAGGCCAAGGACAGACAGCTGCGAATGTAGATGTAGCAAAAAATCAATTTATTAACGAACATCGCAGATTAGTGAATAAACGAACTATTCTTAAAGTAAAATATTGTAAATCAAGAATACGGGAATATGACAATCTTGATTGGGATACGATAAGTATTTTATCAACAAAAGCAGGTAGTCGCAGTGCCCAAGCCTTTAAAAATCTTGGCTGGTTCAATAAAAAAGGTCAACTGACAGAAGAAGGTAAAAAAATCAATGCATTAACTGATAATTCAGAGTATAAATTCATTTGAATTGAAAGTTACTTATAAGCGTTAAGTCTTCTCTCCTTGTCTCTTTTATCTATCGCTTCTTTAAAAATGTTACCATTGCAGGGAGGCCCTTCGCTGCAGTCGGAATGAGGTGGGAAATTATGTCTTGGCTATTCCTATTAAAAGCAATACCCAGCCAGTAACAAAACAAATTCCGCCAAATGGAGTAATCATACCGAACCATCCAATACCGCTGATGCTATGTATATAGAGGCTTCCAGAGAACAAAAAAATGCCTGCAACAAAAACTATACCGGCGAATCTAAAATAGATATTTGAATAATGAAGCATTAAAATGGCAAGAAAAAGCAAAGCAAGACTATGGTAAAACTGGTATTGCACCGCAGTTTGGTATATTTGCATGGCTGTTTTACTTAGATTTCCTCTCAAGGCATGTGCGCCAAACGCTCCTAAAACGTTAGCAAATAAAGCGAAAAATCCCCCCGTGAGAAAAAATATTTTTGGCGTCATTTTTAAATGTTCTCTTTAAACTACCGACAGTTTCTAATATCTCAGCCCTATTGACCAGCGAAAAACATCCAGTTCAACTCACTTTTTCTAATTAAACGTCATTATCGCTCAGTAACTCTTTTAGATTTGTTGTCAGTTGAGCATCTTTCTGGTATTAAGTTGCATGCTTTCTGAAAAAATCTAATAAAAAGAAATATTACAGACGCCTTCATTCATACCCCCATTTTCTCAGATATCACAAGTTTAGTCGTTATAAAATTACAATTAGAAGTCGTTGCAAATATATATCTAATTAAGGGCTAAATGCTCGTATGCAGCGAACAGGAAATGGTCCGTTTATAGCACCTCTACTCTGTTGGCTATCTGAAAATCGTGTAAGCCAGGCATTCCCGAGATCAAATGCAGTAGAACTCCAGTAACTAAAATCTGTAAATCCTCCAATAGGACCAGAGCCGTTTTCTTCTAGATTGGAAAATAAATTTTGTATCAGCGGAGCAACTTGAGACCCACAACCGCTAGCCTGAAGTGTCGCATCATAGCCCATCTCGCAAATGGCAGGTAAATACCAATCATTAAATCCTTGGTCATTTTTAATAAAACAAGTTTGTGCTGCAGGATAACTGCCAAATGGATTAGCAAGCTCAGAGGTATTTGCCTCTCCATCCGTAATACTGTCTGCATCCAAGTCAGCTGCAATGACCCCCCACACCAAAGGAAAAAGCTCATCCGCAAATGCAGCTACTTTCCCGCCCACACTGAGGGTATCAGCAGTAGTATCATCAATAGCAAAAACAAATCCTCCTTGAAAACGGTTACCATAAGTTAAAAGAATGATATCAGAGAAAACCTCATTTATTGTATTGGTGCCTTGTGCTGTTAGCCTGCTGGGAACAGGAGCATTATCCGGTTGAGCGCTCGGTGTATTGCCGGGCGTAATGGTTAATTCACAATTATCTCCAGGGGCAATATCGCCGCAACTGCTCGGAGTAATGGAAGTTCCTACCGGCAAGGGCGGTAAGATGGAATAGGTTACATTGCTGGCTGTATTTATACCTGTATTGGTGATGATCAGATGTCGAGATCTGGACAATTGTATTCCAGTACCGGAAGCATCAGTAAATATTCCTTGAGTTGCCAGAGTCAAATTTGCATTTGATATATCCAATGTGGTTACTATAGGTGTGGTAACTGTGACAAAAATGGTTACTGAATTGCTGTTAGTCCCAGCGATAGCCACGGGGGTTGGCCCTTGAGCTGTGCCAGCACTTAGCTCAATGGTGCATTGATTGCCGGGAGAAAGACCCAAAGGACAATCATTGCCTGTTACCACTATACCACTTGCTGGAGGAGGAATAGCAGTTATCTGATTCGCTACATCTGTTGATTGTATGGAATTCGTCACGTTAAGTGTGCCACTACTGCCGGAAGGGAAAGATAAGTTCCCAGGAGTAACTGTTATTCTCACAATTGCCTGAGCTATTGACAGGTTTAATACATTACCAGCCGTCGGTTGATAACATTGATTAGGATTTGGCGTTCCATTGGGGTTGGCTTGACACATGACGGGCCCCCCTTTAATACCATTTTTAGGCAGTGTACTACCATCGATACGAAGTGTGAGAATACAGCTACTGCCAACCTGATTTCTAGGATTTAATTGGCAGAGTCCAGTTTGTATAACTCCTTTTGTTGGTAATAACACTAAGTTCTTGGGACGCGAAGATTGATTGGTAATCTGATATGCAACGGTTGCTACCCCTTGGGGAGGAACGGTTAAATGCGTCGGTGTTAATGGTTTGAAGGTCCACAAAGGATTGGCAACTGCAGCCGTATTAAGCAAAAAAATGACAAATCCAAACAAGCTCTTTGTAATCATTGATTTTTGGTTCATAAATATTTCTCGTCCTTAAACACAGATACTTATTATTAGTACTACAGTTGTAATCCAAGGAATTTTGATTAAAATAACTAATTTTCAGGAAGAATGATACAATATCAGGGATGGAAACGAGAGTATTATCTCCGGCAGATGTTATGTTTGCAATAGAACAAGAATTGCCCTCAATACACTGGCAATACTACACGACTGTTTTAATGTCTAGAGGTATGAGCTTCTGCAATATCTTCTTTTTCAAGGTTTAATTAGCACGGTAGAGCGTAAAAATAGCTGGCAACCAGGTTTTTACTCTTCTAAAATATTTGAGGTTGATAATGTAATCCGCATCATAACCGTAACCATTCACGGTCCTTGTATGGGAATGCAACGACAGCTGTTGCTTCCCTTCTGAGAGGACGACAATTTATAGGTATAGAAATTGAAAATAAATACTTATCTATTGCTGAAAAAAGAGTAAGGCCTGGTGTCTACGTAGCGCGTCCATTATTTTTTAAATATTTTTGAATGGATTAAGGAAAAACATGGGAGTTTTTTTTTGATATTCCACATAGGTTTCTCCTTTTGACTCTATAGAACCTTTTTCAGTCATTGGCCCTGTGATTTTTGTCATGATTAAATAGAGCGTTAGTGGTGAAACAACGGTTATCCATCCAAACGGATGTGATAACGAAAACAAAGTGAATGCACACCAGGTTAACCATTCAAAAAAATAATTGGGGTGTCTAGAGTAGCGCCATAGTCCTTGCTTACAGACTTTACCCGTGTTGGAATTTTTAAATCGTTGCAATTGATAATCCGCCAAAGATTCCATAATAATAGCAAAAAATGACAGCACGAATGCAAGCCAGTCGAGCAAGTTCGGTATATCAGCTCGTACCATAGAAGCAAACAGCCAAGGTAATGATACAATAAAAATTAATAAGCCTTGTAACTGAAAATTTATAAAAAATCCGAGAGGCTTTGCAATTTTCCAGTTTTCGCTAAGAGAAGTATATCGTTTATCCACCTTATTATGGCGAATGCGTGTAAACCACAAATATAAACCAAGGCGAGAGCCCCAAGCCATAAGGATTAGGCTTAGAAGAAGCGTACGATAGTTGATCATTTGGCTGTTTAAATAAATCAACCCACTCAGGGTCAAACCTGATGCCCAGCCGATATCGACAACGGATGGATTATTAGTAGCGCGATACCATAACCAAAAAGCGCACATGTGTAGAAAAATGAATCCAATAACCAGTGTAATTATCATTACTGAATATCCTTAATCTGGAGAAAAACATATAAGCTAAAAGGTAAGAGAATCGCCCAAGTTACACCTAAAATCAGATAAAAAAAGCGTCCTTCTTTTAAAATACTGGCAGCACCTAACTCAATTCCAAGCCAGTAAGCCACAGGGATCAAAACCAGAGAAGATATCCCAACTGTAACATAACGTTTGAGAAAAGCCTGATAAAGCACAATAAGATTAAAGCCAAAACTTAACCAAAGCGACATCATCCATAAAGGGGCAAAATGAAAAGAAAAAGGATTGGCGTTGAAATCAATCAGATGCATCTGCAACCATAATGTGTCCGTTATAATTCCTAGAAAAGTTAGAAACAGTGTATAATAAATGGGAGCTTTCCAAAGAAATCCATGGATTATTTGCCAAGCTATTTGAAAAAAAAGAATCACAAGAACAAGCACAGCGCTTAGGTACTCGTAATCGAGTCCAGCAAGAATAATACAGCCTATCCACGCTATATAATAGGCAAAAAAATGGATGGCCCAGGATATTTTATTGTTCATTTCTTTTTTCCATGCGTGCGGCAAGTGCAATACAACCCTTGCCTACATGAAGTCCAATCGCTAAAGATACAGGCTCAATAAAAGAAGGGTTTTTATTAAACAAATCGCTTGCGTGCTCAGCAAGTTGGCATGCATTAATTTCTTCACCCGCATGAACAATGCAATAATCTGCAAGTGTAAAGGCCTCCGTATCAAGCCTCTTGATAACCAGTTTAATCATTTTTTTTAGCGCACTGTCAAATGAAAAGCTCTTGGATGCCATATACCCTACTCCTTCATTATCAAGAGAAATAATTGGCTTGATTTTAGACCATGAGGCAACTTGCCCTGCAATTTTGCTGACACGGCCTGAACGAATCATGGATGAAAATTGTTTAATCACCACATATATAATAGTGTTTTCGATGGCAATTTTTATTCTTTCGATGACGGCTTGAGGTTTCATTTTTAAAGAAATCAGCTCTCCTGCATATTTTAAAATCAAACCATGCCCCCCTGAGTTGCTTTTTGTATCAATGACCGTGATATTGTCATAATGCCTTGCTGCGGATTGAAAAACATCGAAAGTTCCGCTCATTGACTTTGCAACCGAGAGCACTATCACATGCTCGTATAACTCTGATAACTGAGCAAACTTTTCTTCGATCAGTTTTGGGGCCAAGCATGATGTTTTAGGATAATGACTAAAGCTGTTTAGCATTTCATAAAAATCATTAAGTTTAAAACTGTATCTGTCCAGGAAGTGATGCTCACCCAGATGAACATTTAAAGGTATTTGATAAATCTGATATTCATCCATTAAATTCTGAGGCAGGTTGGCACTTGAGTCTGTTACCAATCCTATTGAGTATTTTTTTTTAAACAGTAGTTGGTACTGTCTTAGCATGTCATCTACTTTAGGATATTGGATAATATAATCTTTGTATAGGCCGCTAAAGACTTCATGAGGATGGTTGGTGTGAACATGGAATCTATTGATTCGCTCGTTACCTGTAACAGAAGCACAATTTCCATGTTCGTTTAAAAAAAACAATAATTTATCTTTATCAATTGATGAGGACTTAAGGACAGCTTCAGTACAATAGCGATAAATATTTGAAGCACATAACTGAGGTGGATGTTTAAGAGTTAATAGCGGGGATGGAATAATTACTGTATCCGTATTCTGCAAATTTTGGAGAAAATGTGTAAATCCTTCAATGAAATAATAAAACCCTAATGCACCCGCATCTACAACGTTAGCTTCCTTTAAAATTTTTAGACTTTGTTTGGTTTTCCCTACCTCTAAATAGAGTAAAGGAAGCAATTCCAACATTGTTTTGGCAAATGAAGCATTGAATTGATTTAATTCGCAAAGTGAGGCCCATTTTTGTATGAGCGTTATCATGGTCCCTTGTATTAAATGAGTTAAAAAAGTAGAAATCTCATTACTGACTTGAGTCAGGATTTGCGAAAAATCGTTAAAATACAGCGCTGCTTTCGATGGTAAATGCTTTAGGAACAGGTTGAAAAATTGAGAAAAAATTATCCCTGAATTACCGCGTGCGCCAATAATACTTGCATCGGCAATCGTCTCTAAAGTTTTTTTTAACTCAATTTCTGCTGATGAAAACTCTATAATTGCCGTACAGGTCGAAGACAAATTATCCCCTGTGTCTCCATCAGCTACCGGGAAGACATTGATTTCATTAAGAAATTGTTTATGACGAATAACTCTATGACAACCAGCTATGATCGAAGCATGAAATAGTGCTCCTGTTAATTTATCTAAAGACATTGTATCTCCGTATTTGGATATTAAATTTCCACCCAGGTCATTATCAGCATCTCGGGTCTTTATTTAAGATAACCTGCCAAATAAAGCGTGGTCATTGAACTCCATGAGTAAAGAACAATTCCCCATATCCAATCAATAAATGCCATGCCCATAGGAAAATCCCTAAAAATGGCAAGGCACGTAAAATCATAAACCCCATAAATAATAGCGCCTAGAAGCGCACCATATATTGCCGCATACATTAACGATGTATTAGCAAGAGGCATAATAAAAACAACAATGCTCAAGGCGAAAAGCATATAAACCAGTAAGGCTGACCACCATATTGGCTTTAATTGTCCCTGTGAAAGACGCAACCACTGGTGGTATTGTTCAAAATAAAGATTCTTGGCAATGAAGCCAAGCCAAATCATATCCGTCAAAATAAAAATTAAAAAGGCAATCACAAATACTTTCAGGGAAAATCCATTCATTCTCTTTCCTTAATCCATTATTTCTATATTTTTTTATTAAATTGAGATGGTAGCACAATCGCTATAATCCATATGTTTGGTCAAATCCAGTTATTGTTGTTCAAAATTATTTCTCCATATCTGAGTTAATCCTTCACGAAAGCTAGGATACTGCAAAACAACATGAAGCTCCTTTTTTATTTTCAAGTTAGACACCCGACGATTACACGAATAAAATTGCCTCTCCATCAGTGACATCATGGCTTTTTCAAACCGAACTAAAGATAATGGTGGGCACTGAAGCAAACTAGCCGCATAAGCGTCAACAATATGAGAGGTTCTGTCGAAATTTTTTTTAGAGTTCAGGCTGATTTTATTTTGGACGTAGTTAGGCTGCTAATTGACAAAATTGCTTCCAGGCTGGGGTCTTCCCTGTATTTTTCATCTGTCCTTTTTTAAGCATTCGATGTAACTCAATTCCAGCAATCGTTGCTTCAGCACTTTGAAAAGATTTAAAACCAAGCGTATATTTGGTAATGGTTTTAATACCACGATGGTCCTGTTCAACCATATTATTCAGGTATTTGATTTGGCGAACGGCGACTTGTGTGAAAACGCCATCTAATATAAACAGAAGTGTCAGATGCAGATTGATGGTATCGATACCAGCTTTATTGGCACCACTTTTATCCATGGTTACTTTATCTGGAATACCACTTGAACCAATGGCTTTTTCAAAAAAGGCCCTGGCTGCGGGTTCGTCACGTTGTTCTATCAACATCCACAAAATCTGTGGATAATCCTTGTGGGCAGGCATTTATAAACCTTGCAAAACCACTGTTTTCAAGAGTTGATCAGCGTTTTCTCAGGCACACACGGAATAGCTGGCAATGATCTGTGGTATCATTAACAGGATGCTGTCGTGTCTGTTATCTAACAAAGATTAACCTATCCATGCAAAAGGAGATGCTGAAATGGCTGACGACTATAAAAATAAAAAATTTACCACCACTGACTCAGGAATACCTGTTCCAAGTGACGAACATTCTCTATCGATTGGGCCAAATGGCCCACTTCTGCTTCATGATCACTATCTTATTGAGCAGATGGCAAATTTTAACCGTGAACGAATCCCTGAACGGCAACCCCATGCAAAGGGCGGTGGCGCATTCGGGTATTTTATGGTGACAGAAGATGTAAAAAAATATACAAAAGCTTCTGTTTTTCAGCCTGGAACAAAGACGGATGTGCTTATACGCTTTTCAACCGTTGCGGGTGAACGTGGAAGTCCCGACACCTGGCGTGACCCACGCGGGTTTGCCGTGAAGTTTTATACCAGCGAGGGTAATTTTGACATGGTCGGGAACAACACTCCTGTGTTCTTTGTACGAGATCCAATGAAATTCCAGCATTTTATCCGTTCTCAGAAGCGCCGTGCCAATAACAATCTGCGCGATCATGACATGCAATGGGATTTCTGGACACTTTCGCCTGAATCTGCACATCAAGTGACCTGGCTGATGGGAGATAGGGGCATTCCCAAGAGCTGGCGCCATATGAACGGCTACTCAAGCCATACCTACATGTGGGTGAATGCAGAAGGGGAAAAATTCTGGGTGAAATATCATTTTAAAACTGATCAGGGTATTGAGTTTTTGACCCAGGAAGAAGCCGATAAGCTTGCAGGCACCGATGGTGACTATCACAACCGGGACTTATTCGAAGCCATTGATCGAGGTGATTACCCAGCTTGGACGCTGTACATGCAGATTATGCCATTCAAAGAGGCCGAGACATACCGTTTCAACCCATTTGACCTTACCAAAGTATGGCCACATAAAGACTACCCCCTCATTAAAGTGGGTCAATTGACCCTAAACCGCAATCCAAGGGATTTTCACACCGAAATTGAGCAGGCGGCATTTGAACCTAACAACATGGTGCCGGGGACAGGGATCAGCCCGGATAAAATGCTGCTTGCCAGGGTGTTCTCCTACGCGGATGCACATCGGGCAAGGTTGGGTGTGAATTACAAGCAGATACCCGTTAACAAAGCCAAATGCTCTGTTCACAGCTATAGCAAAGATGGCTTAATGCGTGTTGAAAATATCTCTGATCCGGTTTATGCGCCTAACTCCAAAGGGGGCCCGCAGGCAGACAGCTCGCGAAATCCGGAGGTCGCAACCTGGGAGGCGCATGGCGATTTCGTGCGCGAAGCCTATACATTGCGTAAAGATGATGATGATTTTGGGCAGGCAAACACCCTGGTACGTCAAGTGCTGGACGATGCGGCCCGTGACAGGCTGGTTAGCAACGTGGTAGCCCACCTCAAAAACGCTGTCAGTCAACCCGTACTAAAGAGAGCTTTCGAATACTGGAAAAACATCGATCAGGAGATTGGACAAAGAATCGAAAAAGGTGTTAAAGAAAGCTGATATTTTACTTTCTTCTCCCTAACCTAAAAAAGGGTTAAGTATCATTGCCACATGATACCTAACCCTCGATTGCCTTCTTCACTTTCTACTCAAAATCCATTTATTTGCGGAACATTCAGTCGCTGGAATACAGTGTTCCAAAAATTTAATCGCCTCAACCATGCCAATATTTTTTAAAGAACACCATCGCTCGGGTTTAGAAATTGTATTCAAGGCATTGCTTATCCAGTAGCGCCTGACTTCCACACGACCATGCCCTTTATGGTTTTCTTCAAAATAGTCATGACTGACAGCATAAAAATCGTATTTTCGTGCCGTTACAAAAAAATCTTGTATTTCTTCATGCAGTTGTTTTTTGGTTATCTTTAACCGCAAGAACATAGTCTGTGCCTTGCTGGATGATTTTCTCAGCTATTTTTTCTTGGCAGCCCATTGCATCAATCGTGACAATACAACCTTTAAATATGGAGAAGCTCCAGTAAAGCCGGTATAGCAGTAATTTCATTCGATTTATCGTCTACTCTTATTTGACCTAAGACAACACCATTTTCAGCTGCAAATGCGCTAACCATATGTATGGCCGCTTTACGTTTTTTCTTGTCATACGAGCGGCGCAATGTTTTTCCATCTAATGCGACAACCTGACCATTCGTCGCTTCTTCCACTGCTTTCATCCAATTAATAAAGCAATTCTGAAGCTCCTCTGGCTTAATGACTGAGATAATCCTTGCGATTGTGTCATCGACTGGTATGCCTTTCTTAAAAAAGCCACGTTCTTGTAACCAGCCTAACCGAGCATGACCAACTTCCTCGATATCTTGCCAACCTTCAGCGCCACATATAACGCCCAATACGCATAATACAAGTACATCAATTAATTCATGGTCAATTTTACTTTCTTGTCTTGGATCTCTAAGTACAGGAAAGCATTCAACTAACGACTGTCCTGACATCTCATATCCTCTTTATTTTCAAAGTAGATATGAGATCACATAATTAGATTAATTTAAAGACACTCATGATCTTGCCCTGAGCCATGTACCTTCCTTCTTACGGCCAACAATGGAAAGATTTAAGTGCTTATATCCGTGTGCAATCCACACGGCATTTACCCACAGGCGAGATTGAAACGGCTACTCGTTATTATATTACATCCCTGCCTTATAAAAAACACAGCTTAATGTGCCAGGCAATTCGCAACCATTGGAAAATAGAAAATGGCTTGCACTATAAATTGGATGTCGGTATGAACGAAGATCAATGCCCCATATATCGCGGCTATGCAAATAGAAATTTAAGCATTATGCGTAATAGTCCTTAAGCTATTAACCCAGGATACTTCAAACCAAGTGGGCATTGCTTTAAAAAGAATGAAAGCCGCTCTTTCTACACAATATTTAAAAAAAGTGATCGGACTTTGAGCTTTGATGAAATCGCCCGTGCGCCAAGAAAGGCGCACTTATCTGATGAGTGAAAGTCTCTTCTTGGAAGGAGGAGTCAGCTCCACCATGTAGCGAGTCTTGCGTCCCTGAAGGTAACGAAAGGTACGAAGCGTAGACAGCGAAATCGACGAGCCGAAATGGAGTGAACGGTAGTAAGCCCCGAAATGCATCATGTTGTGAGAGGGCCGATGTCTTGGGCGAGGCAGCAGGCAATAGATAATTATTGGTTCAACCTGACGAAACTCCAATAATTATCCCCCACCGGGGTCACCGACGTTGGCGAGGCGATAGAGATAAGTGACGCAACTTGGGAAGTCCTTATGGTTCTTCTAGGATGGAAGTATCGAAAGCACAAATGAGGCACTACCTCATGAGGCAAAAGAGATGGCTGTAAGGATGGCTGAGTCGGCCGTAGTAGTGATGAAGCGAGTAATGATCGTGGAGCAAAGGGCAGACGGAGATAAATCGAGCGTAAGAGAGAAACCATGACCATACACAGATACGATGGAGAATCAGGGCAAACGAAACTTGAACGCATAAGCGCGCTATCAGCAAAAGACAAAGGTATTGTATTCAATAATATTGGACACATTATTAATATTGCGATGCTGAAAGAAATATACTATGACCTGAATGGAAAGAAGGCCATAGGTGTGGATGGGGTGACGAAAGAACGATATGGGGAGGATCTTGATAAAAATCTAGAAGCACTCCTCGTTAAGATTCGTCGCGGACAATACAGACCAAAACCAGCGAGGCTTGTCGAAATCCCAAAAGAGGATGGAAGTACAAGACCATTGGCTATCAGTTGCCTGGAGGATAAATTGGTACAAAGTGCCGTAAACAAAATCCTAGTAAGCATCTATGAACCGATGTTCTACTCCACATCTTATGGATTTCGACCTGGAAAGAACTGTCATCAGGCACTCAAATCGCTGATGAGTCATACGTACCGGTTCTACGATGGTGCGGTGGTTGAAATCGATCTTCAGAAATGCTTCAACACATTGCCACATGGCAAGGTATTGGAATGCTTGCAGAAGAAAATCAGCGATAAGCGATTTCTCAAACTGGTATCACAGCCGATGAAGACTCCCATGATAACTGAGTTCAATCAGGTGGCACCGAATGAAATCGGGTGCCCACAAGGGTCTATTATTTCACCGACAATTTCGAATATATACCTCCACGATGTCATTGATGATTGGTTTGAGAAAATCAAACAAGGACATCTGACGGGCAAAGCCGAAATGGTGAGATATTGTGACGATATGGTATTTCTCTTCCAGAAGCAAACAGATGCAGAACGATTCTATCGTGTGTTACCGAAACGATTAAACAAATTTGGATTACTGCTCCACATGGAGAAATCCCAATTATTGCGATCGGGCCAGATAGCAGCGAAAGAGGCTGCGGCAAACAAATCACGTTTGCCTACTTACAAATTTCTAGGATTTACGTGCTACTGGGGAACAACTAGAAACGGCTTTTGGCGGTTGAAATATACCAGTCGACGAGATCGTTTTTCAGCGAAGCTCAAGAGCTTACGGAAATATCTCCGAGAAAACCTTAATACATCGGATACGTGGGGTTTGCTCGAGAAAATTGTAAGAGTGGTAAAGGGATGGCTGCACTATCACGGGATCTCCGATAACAAGAGACGCGTGAGTGCATTCCTAAACTATGTAAAACACATCATGTTTGCATGGGTAAATCGACGTGGGAGAAAGAATCCAATCAACTGGACAACTTTTGAAAAGATTATTTAAATGGAGAGAAGAGATAGTAAGGATGTGGCGATTTACAAAGAACAATGGAATTACAGAAGGCTTTCATCGAAAGATGAAACTGATTCAAAGAAGAGCTTATGGGTTTAGAAATTTTGAAAATTACAGGTTAAGGGTTAGAGTATTGTGCGGATGATTGGAGTGCCCCCTAAAATGGGGAAGAGCCGGAAGAGCCCTAAATGGCGCGCTCGGAGGAACTCGAACCCCCGACACCTTGGTTCGAAGCCTTATGCTCTAATTTTAAATTCGTTATAAATCAATGCCTTGTGAAGCGTCACATTCACAAAAAACAGTCTAAAACTGCCTGGAACAGCGGAGAACCGCCACAGTTGGGACACGTTTTGGTCACAGTAAAACTTTGCTCACTTTGATTTATTCACTAACATTCGAGAGTGCATAGCACTTGTCATGAATTATCTGTATTATAATGTGGCGTCACTTTTTGACCCTCGGCCGGGACCCTGGTAAAAAAGGGTCATGTTCAAATTGGGCACACAATTTAGTTTAATCTGTGATCAATCATAGATCTAATGCTTTAAACATTTTCAAAACAAGTTGATTATAGTTTTGTGTGTACAGCATTAGCACCGATCAAAATAATCTAAACAAAAAAGCTCATGAAATTTATCTATCACTAACTTGAAGTGGGTTGATGCCTGATAGGAATGAATTGAATTAGTTTCGACTTAATCTGACATAACCACTTGAAAAGGTGAGAGTTTCCGGTTTTGATAGAAGTGCAAACTTTAACAAAACCAAAAGGAAAACTCTCATGATAGATAATAACGTTAAAATTATTAAACACAAAGTTGGCTTACTAAATTTAGCTGAAGAATTAGGCAATGTATCGAAAGCCTGTAAGGTAATGGGTTTATCACGAGACACCTTCTATCGTTATAAATCAGCGGTAGAATCTGGTGGGGTAGATGCCTTATTTGATAAGTCACGAAGGCAACCTAATCACAAGAACCGTGTTGACGATTCTATAGAGCAAGCGGTAAAAGAGTACGCCATAGAATATCCAGCTCATGGTCAACTACGCACCAGTAATGAGTTGCGTAAGAAAGGGATTTTTGTATCCCCTAGTGGCGTTCGCAGCGTCTGGCTTAGGCATAATTTAGCTAACTTTAAAGACCGTTTGAAGGCACTTGAAGCCAAAGTAGCATCAGAGGGCATTATTCTCACAGAAGCACAAATTGCAGCTTTGGAGAAGAAGAAGTTTGATGATGAGGCTTGCGGCGAAATTGAAACAGCACATCCTGGCTATCTTGGTTCCCAAGATACATTCTATGTGGGAACTATCAAAGGAGTTGGCCGCATTTATCAGCAGACTTTTGTTGATACTTATAGCAAAGTGGCATTTGCCAAGCTCTATACAACAAAAACGCCTATTACATCAGCAGATCTCCTTAACGACAAGGTCTTGCCGTTCTTTGAGCAGCAGCAGTTACCTATGCTGCGTGTTTTAACTGACCGGGGTACAGAGTATTGTGGGAAAGTAGAACAGCATGACTATCAGCTTTATTTAGCTATTAACAACATTGATCACACGAAAACTAAAGCACAATCACCGCAAACAAACGGTATTTGTGAGCGTTTCCACAAAACGATTTTGCAGGAGTTTTATCAAATCACATTCCGTAAGAAAGTTTACGATGACATGGATGAACTGCAAAAAGATCTGGACGTATGGCTTCATTATTATAATAATGAGCGCACCCATCAAGGCAAAATGTGCTGTGGACGTACTCCAATGCAAACATTGATTGATGGCAAACAAATCTGGAAGGAAAAATTGATAGGCTGAATTTGACCTGACAGACACTTCTGAAAAACCGGTAACTGTCAGATCAAGTTTGAACTACTACAAATGAATAACTCTTCTTCCGAATCAGGGTGCTCTCCTATATATTTATCGCCCATTATCGCAAAGTGTGGTCTTTCATCAAGTTCAAAACCAGACTCTTTTAGCCATTGATAATATATATAATAAAAGGTTTTTTCAGCTTCACTAGGTTTACCGATATAAGTGAATATTGCATAAAGGCCAGCAGGTATAGTTAACACTTCAAGTTTTTCTGGAAGATTTTCGCTGATATCAGCTTCTATGGCGGCATATTTCTGAAATGTAGTTGTTGGATCAAAGTCTTTAAAAAAATTTGTATCAGGGAAAATCTGAACTGAATATTTAAAGTTATTTTTTTTATTTGGAATATTTTTTATAGTTGGGCTAAAACTCCGCCACAGTTTATCCGTTTTATTCTCTGAAAATGACATATCGCACTTAGATGCAATAAGTTTAATTTCAGCCATTGTGCTTATCTTTGGTTCTAATCTTTTTAAGTTTATATTTTTCACGTTTCATTATCCTATAATCTGGATCTCGAATCCATCAAGCAAATGAATCGCATCAGGCAAACTGAACTTTGCTTTTTTAATATCATTTTGAGTTGGATCAATGGAATAGCTGTGAGCTTCTGTAAAATCAGCCCCATACAAGTTTGTGTGGACAAATTGGCTTTTCTCAAAATCAGTTTGCTTAAAGTTAGCACGCCTTAGATCTGCTTCTCTAAAATCAACATCATGTGCAATACAAGCTTCAATTATCAGTTCTTGTAGTTCCAAACCATAAAAACTCGAATGCGATATAATGGAATTGTAAAACTGAAAGGGACTGGATAACCGAATGTGTGGCCAGTTCAGCGTAGTCCAATTAATACCTGTGGCTTTTGACGTGGTCAAGCAAATTGCGACACACCAGTTAAGCAACCATTTTTAACGACCTCATTTCCTTTTCGAATTGATTTGGGCTTATATAACCAATTGTTGAGTGAAGCCGAAAATCATTATAAAAAACGGTGATGTAATTTAATACATCCCGGTGTGCCTCAGAACGCGTCTGATAATGTTTCCATTGCACTCGTTCTTGCTTCAAGCTACCAAAAAAGCTCTCTGCAACCGCATTATCCCAACAATCACCTTTTCTGCTCATGCTACCAGTACACTTCCAGTCGTTGAGTAATTTACGGTACTCATTGCTGGCATATTGAGAGCCTCTATCTGAATGCACAATTAAGCCAGGTTTTGGTTTACGTTGCCATAAAGCCATTTTCAGGGCATCACAAACTAAATCTGCCTTCATCCTTGAACTCATACTCCAGCCAACAACTTTCCTGGAGAACAAATCAATAACCACTGTCAGATATAACCAACCCTCTTGTGTTGACAGGTAAGTAATATCCGATACATAAGCTCGGTCTGGCGCACTGGGCGAAAAATCACGGCTCAGAACATTTTCAAAAACCGGTTTTTTATGTCTGCTATTGGTCGTTATCTTATATTTTTTTCTGTACCGAACCATAACGCCCGCTTCTTTCATCAGGCTCTGAGTTTTACGCCGACCAACCGGATATCCTAGAGCATTTAGCGCTTTTCTCATGCGTCTACTGCCAAATGTATAAGTACTTTTCTCCGCGATGTCTTTCACAAAATCAATCATCTCCTGATGTAATGGATCGCTCGGTTTACCGTGTCGATTTCGACGGTATCGATAATATCCTGAACGCAAAACGCCCAGTAATAGACACATCTTGTCTATTGGCCAGACCTTCTCATGTTGGGCGATAAACGAATATTTCACTTCGTTTCCTGAGCAAAGAAGGCCGCCGCCTTTTTTAAAATCTCCTTTTCCATCTTCAGCCGACGGTTTTCTTCTCGTAGCTGGCGAATCTCAAGCTGTTCAGCCGTTAATTTCCCATTACCCCTGAATGCATTCCCTTGATCTGATTCATGTTCTTTTATCCAGCGACTAAGCATATTGGGATGAATTGATAAACTGCGAGAGGCCTCAGCTCGACTGTAACCTTGATCTTTTACAAGGCTTATCGCATCAAGTTTAAATTCTTGTGAAAATTTTCTTCTAATTGTCATCTTTTTTACTCCAGTTAAGCTTATTATCTCTTAACTGGTGTGTCCGAATCCATTAAACCACGCCACATGTCCACTTCTAGGACATATACGTAACCCCCATTTGATGTTTGTTTGGTGAAATTGTTGGTTTCGATGGCTCTATAGGTGTTATGCAAACTAAATTGAGGAGAAGATTTGCCATCAAAGCCTCCAATAATTTGCAGATTAAATCTTCCATCTTTAGGAAGAATATTATTTTCATGAAAATTTGAATCAGTTGTTGGTATTTCTACCCAAGCTTGAATTAATGGCATGTTTACTTCCTCAACTTATATCTGCAAATGGATACTTAATGTAATACTCAAGATGTGATGTGGTTAATGATAAACTATTAAACTTAAGATTTTATTAAATCTTTGTTTGATTTTTAATCATCCACACGGCCTACGCACTTCAATTTTTGACCAAACTGAGTAAACATTCTAAAAAAGAGTTGTCCCATCCAGCGATTTTTCGTTTACCTTTAATACTATCTTTTCTGGAATTATCCTTTTTTAGCAAATTTAAGGCAATCTGACGAAGTACGGCAAAATTTTCTGCGCTATGGCCTATTCTGGCTCTTGCATAGTCATCATTAAAACTCATGTCCAAACACCAATGTAAGCTATTTTCTACAGCCCAATGTTGTCGAATCGCATGAGCACAAATAGCAGCATCTGGTGGAAGTGAACTAATATAGTAGCGCGTTTGAATGGTCGTTTGCCCTTGTTTAAACACTTCACTTTTAATCTTTATTAAACTGTTTAGTCCCACCCACTTTTCTTTAAATCGGGTGCATACATTACATGGAATACTGTGCAATCTCTTTGTTCAACCCGACCATGTCCTTTATCTACTTGGGTATCATGGGTATAAGTCATTGCGTTAAATTGCATTTGTTCGGTTTTTTCAAAAATCATCTTAATTTTGTCATGGAGCATTCCTTGATTCCCCTTAGCTGCTAACATGTAATGGCCACCTTTTTGAATAATTTGAGCAGCTAATTTTTTTTGGCAACCCATTGCATCCATTGTTACTGTAACGTTTTTTAAATCGAGTACGTTCAATAAAGTCTCCATTGCCGCAATTTCACCGCCTTTATCACGACACTTTACTTGACCTAAAACAAGTCCATTCTCACTGGCCCAGGCACTGACTAAATGCAGCGCTTTTAATCCTCGATTCCCATCGACACTCCTTCGCGATGTTTTTCCATCAATTGCAATAATCTCACCCTGATGTTTCTCAACTAATGTTGCTATCCATGACATAAAACATAATTCAAATTCTTTAGCATCCAGTATTGAATAAAAGCGTCTAAACGTATCATGCGAGGGAATGCCATTTGGAAGATTTAAAAATGTTTCTAACCAGTCTTTTTTGCATTTTCCAAATAGCTCAATATCAACCCAACTATCTGCTCTGCATATCACCGCCAATAAGGAAATAATTAAAATATCCTTCATTTCATGGCGTGTATTATGGTTTACAACTCGTGGGTCAATTAATGTAGAAAAATGAGAAAACAATGCATCTGATGACAATTTAAAATACCCCATGCTCTTCATGTGAGCATGAAGTATCGTTTATTTCATTTTAATGGGTATACCAACATCTTCTCCTGGAACCTTGATCTTTTTCTTACAGTGACATGATCTTTTTCTTACGTTATTTTAAAAATCAGACGCGTTAGCCCTGCAATCATCCAGGGCGATTTCATCAAAGTTCAAAGTCCGATCACTTTTTTTAAATATTGAGTAGAAAGGGCAGCTTTCATTCGTTTTAAAGCGATGCCATCTTGGTTTGATGTATCTTGGGTTAATAATTTAAGGACTATTTTACGCATAATACTTAAATTTCTATCAGCGTATCCACGATATATCGGACAAGTTTTAAGCTGGAATACCAAGCGTCCATAACAACAGCTTCAGGTACTATGCCTCGTTGCTTTGCTATTGAGAGCATCTCACAAAAATGGGTGTTTTTTGTTTTACCATCCGTATCTTTATCGTATATTCGATAATCAATAGGCACAACCTGCCCTGATTCAAGCTCGTACCAAAGCATATTTACTAAGCCAATCCCGGCAATAACATTATGCGTGTTACCTGAATACTGATAATTAACCAGCTCTATTTTACTGCTGTGCTGTTTCGACAGAACGGTGTAATCCGCAATTAACAAGCAAGGTGTTGTCTTATCAACGTAATGTTGAGCTGTCTGTGCATTTATGACGAGACATCCTGATAAAAAATAATGCTGTGAAATTACGCGAGATTATAAATCAATTCTGGATAAGTGCGAAACTCCTGTTGGTATATCATATAAGCCCCTATCAACTCGTCTTAAAAGCTCTAATTGAGAATGGTGCTATTTTAAGAGAGAGTCACAATAATGTTGAGAAAATACAATCACTTATTTAAAAAGTTAGACCGTTTCGAACTTCTATTTATTTGATCATTAAATATCATTATATTAATATTATTTGCATTCCTCGTGTAACCCTCCCTTAAAATAGCACCATTTTCAATTAGAGTTTCTCCGGCATAATAAGCAAAAAAGAGGAGGAACGATGAAACGCAGTCGCTTTACAGAAAATCAAATTTTAAACATATTAAAATCAGTTGAAGTAGGACGATTGGTAAAGGATGTATGCCGGGAACATGGGATATCCGATGCCACCTATTACAACTGGAAAGCAAAATACGGTGGGATGGAAGCCTCAGATATTAAACGCATGAAGCAACTTGAGGAAGAAAATGCAAAGCTGAAACGGATGTTTGCTGATTTGTCTCTGGAAAACCGTGCACTGAAGGATGTTATAGAAAAAAAGCTTTGAAGCCGGCTGAAAAGAGGGAAATGGCTGATTATCTGGTGCAGGAACATGGTCTGAGTCTCAGGCGAAGCTGCTCGGTATTACGCTTAAGTCGTACAGCTTACTACTATCAGCCGGCGATGGATAAGGATGAAGCGGTGATAAAAGAATTGGTGACCATAACCGAACACTATCCGCGTTATGGTTTCAGGAAGTTGTTTATCAAATTGCGGCAGGCAGGTTTCTCCTGGAATCATAAAAGAGTATACCGTGTTTATTGTGAGTTGAAGTTAAATATAAGGCGAAAAGGAAAACGCAGATTAGCTTCCCGTCACCCGGAACCTCTTGCTGTGCCTGATTCCCTTAACCATACATGGTCAGCTGATTTTATGAGTGATGCCCTCAATTGCGGCAGAAGATTCAGGACTTTTAATGTGGTAGATGATTTTAATCGGGAAGCTTTGGCAATTGAAATTGATTTGAGCTTGCCTGCTCTAAGGGTTATTCGGGTACTTGACCATATTGCCGCCAATCGAGGATATCCTGCAAGGTTGCGACTTGATAATGGACCTGAGTTTATTTCCCTTGCGTTAGCGGATTGGGCAGAAAAGCATGGTGTTATTCTTGAGTTTATTCAGCCGGGAAAGCCAACTCAAAATTCATTTGTGGAGCGGTTCAATAGAACTTATCGGAATGAAATATTGGATTTTTATCTATTTAGAAGTCTCAATGAGGTACGTGATATTACCACAAATTGGATGAAAGAATATAACGAAGAAAGACCACATGAATCACTCGGTGATATGTCACCTTTGGATTACAGATTGATTAAAAACAGGTCGGAAAACTCTAATTATAACTGGCACTAAAAAAGGGAGGTTTACACGTCGATACAATGAAACTTCTAATTGCTGTTGAAAACAAAACAACTCTTGTACAGAAATGGTTTGCTTGGGAAAACAAAATGTAAATCAATTATATTTTGCAATATATTCTAATTATATTGGAAAAGGACTCACGAACCCAGCACGAACAATCTTCAGGGAGGACTAATTGACTAGCAAAAAGGTAATTATATGTCCTATAACTCATCTTGTGAAATATCAAAAGCAATAAAAACGCTCTTAGAAAAAAATAAACTTATTTCGGATAGCTTCAAATTACAAGTAGCTGGAATAGCAAAACACCATGTCGATAAAAAGGCATTTAATATTAATGCTGCAGAAATGCTCTGGAATTTAGTTCATAAATATACTCCTGACTCCAGTAATTTTAGCATTCCAAACAAAAGAAAGCACACAAAGAAATTGCCTTCTCTTAAAAAAGTAGAAAATGCTGATGATGCCATTAACTTTGATGAAAAAAGCTTGTCTTTTTTTCGAAATAAAATAAAGCTGTTATCTACGGATAATGCGAGCAGGCGTAATTTACTATCGGAACTCTGGGATTTTAGAAAATTATTATTAAAATCACTTATTATTGATGGGCACAACGTGAAATTAACATTGAGTTTATTAGATAGGGTTCTTGCCAAAGAATTAGATATTGATGATAAGAATATTTCTATCTGGCACCATCATATGAATCAAGTTTTTTTTAAAAACTGTCTAAATGATAACAATATTTCATTAAGAAAAATACAAATAAAAGCATTGAATCGGAAAGACCCTTTTACTGTATTAATGGAATTTCGTTTAGATGAGCTGGGTCGAGCTTATAAACCAGCCGAAAACGACTCAGAAAATATCGATGAAGAAGATCCTTTTTCAGGTATAGAGGATTTATCTTTTGAGCCAGAAGAAAGAATTTTAATCGAACGAGCAAATGAAACCCAAAATGATAAACTGAATTTAAAGTGAAAAGTTGAAAATTATTAAGTATGATCGTCTTTAAATGGGAAGGAAGAAAAAGAAGATAAGTTCATAAAAACCGATCACATATCAATAAATTAAACTTCTCTAATAGATGATGTAATGACAAAAATCATAGACCTGCCAACTGACACAATTTTAGATATATTCCAATGGCTGGAGCCAAAAGAAATTCTCCAGTTGCATCGGTAGTTTATGAGGCGATAAAAGATGGCCTTATTTTATTGATATATGCTAGTATGCCGTACCTTATGTTTAAAACCATAATTAGTGGTAACAATGAGCTTTATGATACTAGCATTCAATCAGTTCGAAAAAATTAATGCGTTACCCCCTGAACTAAAGGAGGAAATAGCTGGAATTTTGTCATCACGGGATTTGGCTGCATTATCCCGGTCCTCAACAAATCACTATCGCCTGTTTCAACCGATAGTGAATGCCCGTAAATTCGTACATCTTGTGGCCCGTGGAGAAGAAAACGCTGCCAAAGCCATGCTAAAAACAGACATTGATTTACTCTTAAAAAAAGAACGCATCACGGATTACTCCGGACGCACCTTTGACAAGGTAAGTGCCTTTCAATATGCCCTATGGGCCATGGATTCCCATATGTGGCAGATGATGCTTGAGTGTCTTCAGGAAGCCGCTAATGAAGGAAATGATGACCGGGCGGAAGAAATAAGAGCCAAATTACTTGCCCAGTACAAAGAAGTGCAGGAAAAAGGATTAAATTACACCCTGAATGATGAGGCTCACACCCATGTTGAAGGAGAGCATCATTTTAATTTTCAGCCCCTCCTTGATGCCTTAGATACCTATGTTAAAAATTATCACCAATGGGGAAGGGAGCAACGAGAAGATTACTGGTGTCGTAAAGTTGGCGACGCGCAACGTCAGGTCCCTGCCCACGTCGCACAGGAATATTGCCGCAGTGATCTTCTATTAGATCAATCCCGCTCATTTAAGGAAGTGAACTTCCCTCGTGGCCTGAAGTTCTATCATTGGGGGGCTGATCAAGAGAAATCCTGGTTTCCGTTGTCTGGGGACGATGGGTTGGGCTTTAATTTTGCAATTTATAATGGCACGGCGGGATTACCTGGTTGTGTCGGGGCCGGGTCACGAGTCACGTTAGGCAGGTCTGTCCATTGGTCAGACATTAATTCAAAAGCTCTATCCACCTTGCATGCAGTGAGAACCCAAGAGGTTGCCGAGCTTGGAGAATCACTCTTAGCTTCGTTGCAAAAGCAGGACAAGAACGAAGGTTTGTGTCTAAATGTCTTACGCGCTTGATAATATAAACAATGCCGAGCTAAGGCATAAGGCATAAGGCATAAGTAACTTTATTACAAAAAATATGATTTCAGGCCTTTAGAAATGATTAGCCATAGCGGTTTTTTACTCAGTCTGAAAAATCGTACAGATTAGTATCAAATACTATTCCTCTTCCTATAAATAATCAAATGAGTAAATTTTCAAACTATGATTAGTGATAATAAAGAGGTTATGATGCCAATAAGCAATCAGTTCGTAAAAAAATTAAAGTTACCCCCTGAGCTAACAGTGGAAATAGCTGGAAATTTGTCATCACGAGATTTGGCAGCGCTTTCCAAGACCGTAAAATATCATTGGCATCTCTTTCAACCGATACTGAATGCCCGTAAATTGGTGCGTCTTGTGGCCCGTGGAGAAGAAAACGCTGCCAAAGCCATGCTAAAAACAGACATTGATTTGCTCTTAAAAAGAGAACACGTCACGGATTACTCCGGACGCACTTTTGAAAAGGTAAGCGCATTTCAATATGCCCTATGGGCCATGGATTCTCACATGTGGCAGATGATGCTTGAGTGTCTTCAGGAAGCCGCCAATGAAGGAAAAGATGACCGGGTGGAAGAAATAAGGGCCAAATTACTTGCCCAGTACAAAGAGGTGCAGGACAAAGGATTAAATTACACCCTGAATGATGAGGCTCACACTCGCGTTGAAGGAGAACGTCATTTTAATTTTCAGCCTCTCCTCGATGCCTTAGATACCTATGCTCAAGATTTTGATCAGTGGACATGGCCGCAACGGGAAGATCATTGGAACCATAAAGTCGGCGGCGCACAACGCCTGGTCCCTGCCCATATCGCACAGGAATATTGTCATCCTGACTTTCCATTCAATTCGTTTCGCTCATTTAAGGAAGCGGATTTTCCTCGTGAACTGACGTTCTATAATCAGATATCGGATAAGATGGAATCCTGGTTTCCTCTGTCTGAGGACAATGGGTTAGGCTTTGATTTTGCAATTTATAATGGTCACTCGGAGTCTAGTGCGGAAGCTCGGGTGTGGAAAAATACGGGCTGGTCAAGTCAGGTGATGGCACGCTTTAATTGCACAGCTTTATCCGACCTGTACGAAGTGAGAACTCAAGAGGTTGTCGAGCTTGAAAAGTCACTTTCAGCTCCGTCGAAAAAAGAGGATAAGAGCGAGTTACCCCCTGAACTAAAGGTGGAAATAGCTGGAAATTTGTCATCACGGGATTTGGCTGCATTTTCCCAGTCCTCAACAAATCACTATCGCCTGTTTCAACCGATAGTGAATGCCCGTAAATCTGTACATTTCGTACATCTTGTGGTCCGTGGAGAAGAAAACGCTGCCAAAGCCATGCTAAAAACAGACATTGATTTGCTCTTAAAAAAAGAACGTATCACGGATTACTCCGGACGCACCTTTGACAAGGTAAGTGCCTTTCAATATGCCCTATGGGCCATGGATTCTCATATGTGGCAGATGATGCTTGAGTGTCTTCAGGAAGCCGCCAATGAAGGAAATGATGACCGGGCGGAAGAAATAAGAGCCAAATTACTTGCCCAGTACAAAGAAGTGCAGGAAAAAGGATTAAATTACACCCTGAATGATGAGGCTCACACCCATGTTGAAGGAGAGCATCATTTTAATTTTCAGCCCCTCCTCGATGCCTTAGCCACCTATGTTCAACATTTTAGCCAGTGGAAACGGCCGCAGCGGGAAGAACACTGGTGTCGTAAAATCGGCAGCGCACAACGTCTGGTCCCTGCCCATGTCGCACAGGAATATTGCCGCAGTGATCGTCAATTGGATAAATCCCGTTCATTTAAGGAAGATGATTTTCCTCGTGAGCTGGAGTTTTTTAATAAAATATCCAAGAAAATAGAACCTTGGTTTCCACTGTCCAGGGGGCATGGCTTAGGTATTAATTTTGCAATCTATAATGTCGTCTCGACTCGAAAAGGAGCGACTCCCAAGGGAGCCATGACCACCCCTGAGGCAGGAAAAAGTGGAGTGATATACTGTGTGGCACGTTGTAATTTAACGGCCTTATTCACCCTGTGCGAAGTGAGAACCCAAGAGATTGCCGAGCTTGGAGAATCACTTTTAACCCCGTTGCAAAAAAAGGACAAGAACGAGAGCTTGTGTCTTTAAACCAAGTGGAATGTGGTTCGTGGTTTATGCATCCTTAATCCTTACAAGCTTCTTGACCCTACCCACAGCCCAATAATAATCATTATTTACTCATGTTACGCACAATCGACTTTAACGAGCCATATTTTTTAACTCCTGCATAGCAATTTGGTTAGCCCTGAGTATTAATTTGTACTTGATGGCAAAGTGATTCAATTTTGTCTTTATTTTCATCATTTCCAGTTTGCAGTATGCAATGATTGCGGCAAAGATATGGTTGGATTGTGTTTTAACCGTACGGGTTGGAGACTTGTTCAGGCTTGCATTTTGTTTAATTGACTTGTGATACTCTTCAATCCGCCACCGTTTCTGGTACACTTCATAAAGACGTTCGGCACTGCTGGTCATGTCATTAGAAACGAGATAGAGAACCCCTGTAGAACCATTTTCGTTTTTGAAAATTTTCTTCAAAAGCCTCACTGGGAAGTCTAATCCCTTGAGATAGACTGTGTGGGCTATGTCCTCTTCAAGCTCTAATTCTCTGACTTTTGTGTACCGTCCGTTGTTGGCGTCGTTTTTGGATAAAGCTAAGGTTCGATTAGATTTAATCCCAATAATAAACGATTTTTGAAGGTCATTATGGATGTAAGCCATATTGGCCTTCGAGCCAAACCAATTGTCCGCAAGTACAAAGTCAAACAACACATGATTACTAACCGCTTGTGCGATAAGCTTGCGAAAAAGTTCATTTTTAGTCGTGGATGACTTTCTGCGAGCTTGCCTTGTTTCAATGTCACAAAAAGCAACGTCTTTTTTGATAACTTCATAACCAACAGGAACACTGAAGTCACCATACCGAACCATGCAGGTCAGGATATTAATCCCTTTGACCACATCACCTTTAGCATGGGAATAATGCCAACAATTAATTTCATTCTCATCCGTGTAAGGCTTCTCCTCAATCGAGTCATCCAATAAAAGAACACCGTCTGATGCTTCACTCTCCCTGACTGACTTCTTGACATAATTCCAGAGCGCTTTGGAACCAAAATCTTGTAGTCGTAAAAATCGTGTCACCTTGTCGTGAGCAAATTCACCATCCAACATCTCCGATAAACCTGTAGCTGTTGCATATTTATTCTGGCAAATCAAATAGTCACTATAAATATCAAGCATATCCATTAAATCTTCCTCCCTAAAAATCAGGGATGAAATTTTAATTAAATTTCAGGGAGCAGCAAGGTTTAGTGCGTAACATGAGTTATTTAAACAAAAAAGAGTTTTTATAACTCGCCGGGAGCATAACCATTCGATATAGTAACTGTTTACGCCAGTTTTATGATCGAATTAAAGCTAGTACCTCATCCTGTAAATAATCTGATCGTTAGGCTAGGTGATATTGGTGTCTGACAAGGCGCGAGGAAGGCGAATATTGAGCATATTCAACTAATAGTATGGACCCTGCCACCCTTTAATCAGGCTTCATTGTGAGCCAGAATGAGATTGTGAAATTCATTCAAAAAGCGGAGGATCCATGAATAAGAATATTAAAGTAGTAGGGATAGATTTGGCAAAAAATGTTTTTCAATTACATGGAACAGATTCAAAAGGAAAATGTATTTTAAAGAAAAGGCTTAGTTGAGAAAAATTGATTGAGTTCATGGCACAGCTACCACCTTGTCTTGTTGGTATTGAGGCTTGTGGAGGTTCTAATTATTGGGGAAGAACTTTTCAAGGATTAGGACATAACGTAAAAATGATGTCTCCTCAGTTTGTTAAGCCCTATATCAAATCAAATAAAAATGATTGTAACGATGCAGAGGGTATCAATGAAGCAGTTACAAGACCCACGATGAAATTTGTGCCAATAAAAACGATTGAACAACAAGACATGCTGCTATTACACCGGTGTAGAGAATTAGCGATTAAACAGAGAACCGCTTTATCAAATCATATTAGAGGCTTATTATCCGAATACGGCGTGGACAAAAGGACTGTGCCATATGAGAAATTTACCGGTAATGCTGGAGTTAAACAAAAACAAGCTGACTCCGCATGCTGAGGCTGTTTTTATAAGACTATATGAGCAGTTTAAAATGTACGATACACAAGTTGATGTACATGAAAAAGAAATCAAACAGGTGGGCCCATCGCTGCTTCAGCAATGATAGCCACTCTCGGTAATGCGAAATATTTTAAAAATAGGCGAGAGGTTTCTGCCTGGCTCGGACTGGTTCCAAAACAGCATTCCAGTTGGAATAAAATACGTTTAGGTAGTATTAGTAAACGAAGCGACCGGTACATAAGAACTTTATTAATACATGGTGCTCGCACAGTTATTAATAGATGCAATAATAAAACTGATAAAAAAGTATATGGGCTGCAGATAAAAAAGAGCGCTGTGGCTATAACAAAGCAACCGTCGCTCTGGCCAATAAAAATGCGCGTGTAATTTGGGCTTTATTAGCCACTAGCGAATGCTACCGTCAGTCTTTGGCTGTTGCATAGTGAAAAAATGAGTTCATTATATTTTGTTTAATGTAAAAAACACATTAAACAAAATATAATGATGTAAAAAAGTTTTCCTAAAGATTGCTTAAGGTAAATCAGAATTGATAGCAAAATAGGTAAGACCGGCTCTTGCAAAACCTAGGCTCGTCGATGGCCATTAACAGGCCGTTCAACTGATAAGGAGCAAGAGCGCAGATACTATCAGAGCTCGAGTGAACGTATATCACTCAATATAGAAGCCGTATATATGACTGCATCTTTATCTTTATTTTGCTGGATAAATTGAATTGCCTCTTGCAAGCCGGCAGGGTCCATATATGACGAGCAACGCAGTTCAGACACCAATAGCATCAATTGGGGATGGTTTAGTGTTCTTTGGTATGACGAAATGAAATCCATCTAGCTGCGTCGATAAAATGGGCATTCACTTTTCGTTGAATGCGATAATGGCATTGCTTGCAGAACTTCTTTGCCATAAGGCGCTAAAACATCTTTAAACATAGCCCTTTCATCGCTTAAAAGTGAATCAGCAACCTTCTTGTTCGCTTCATGTGGAGCAAGGAAGTCATGAATTACTTCATCCGTGGTTACCTTTGAAATTTGGCGAGGCAGCATTTCAATATAAACAAGTAAATCATCCGCTTTTGATGTTAATTGATTATCGGACAATAATTTTTTGAAAAATTGCATTTCAATCAGATTTTTTCGAGGCCCGTGTGTACCTACAATCAAGATTCGGCTTGTATTCAAATGAAACGATTCCATGTTAAGCCACTTTTGCATGATGTCGCGAAGTGAATTTAATTGCAAGGCCGCTGCTTCTTTCGCATGTTGCTCATTAAGACCTTTAATTTTCCCGAGGTAATTTTTTAGTGAGCACAAAAGAGCTTCATCTGTTGGAAAATCCGCTTGGCAATTGAGCACTTTAGATAAAAATTCACGAGTAAGTTGAAGAGATTTTTGGTCTATTGTTTTGTTTTTTTTATCTAAAAAAGAATGAATATTGGATGCATCTTTGGATAACGAGCGCAAGAGATCCATTAATTTATCTCGTCCTATCTTCTTTTCGAGATACATGTTAACCATTTCAACGATAGAAACAGACAAGTGTGATATCGCTTTAACCAGTTTATAGCGTTCTTGTAATGCAGCCGTTGCGAAAGACTGCTCTTCTTTATAATTATTGTCTTTATTACGCGTTAATAAAGTTAAATAACCATTTTTATAAAGGATGATATGTTCAATGTGTTCCAGACGATATTGAGCTAGCTTGGCATGGTTATCCATAAAATGTGCTGATAATGCATCGCATACTTTAGACATGGTAAGTTGCGACTCTTGAGGAAAGAAATGGTTGGGGTTTGATGAAGTAGTAAAGTGTGCTTGTTTCATGAATACCTCAATTAAGGAGTTTCATACAAGCTTATGCTTGTAACGCGGGGCATTGTATGAATAAAAACAGCAGATTGTCAAAATAATTCCACTAAATGAGTGCCTTGCCGTTATTCGTTAGGAGTACATTTTTTGTGGAAAGGATAGTCATTTTTAAAATGACTCTCTAAGTCTCGCTGGCTCTGATGTTTTTGAAATGGTCTCGGCAAATCAGTGAAAATCAGGGTGATTAATAAATAAACTTATCCACAAGAGTTAAAGATTTTAGTTCTGCAGGAAGCAGAAATACTATATCAGAAATATTGGAGAAAAACAGACTTGATTTCATTTTTTATTCCCATTGGGGTAGCCAAGCAACAGGATTTAATATACTCACCCTTCTTACCCGGCCAATCTTCCCAAATCGCGGCTACTGCCAATAATTCATCACTTTGTCGTTTAATGTAAAACGAACACAGGAACGATACAGCGATGATTTTTGAGTAAAAGCACTCCCTAATATCTCTGCAGGGGTTTATATAAAAAAATCGTTCTTTTGGCTAGCTTCTTTGCCTTCTTTCAGAAGTTCGATAAGTTCGGCTTCAAGTTTGGCTTCTGATTTTTCTAATTCACCTTCTCTTGCCCTCAACTGCTCAAGTGCCATGAAGCATCCAGCCCTGTCAGCACTATCACCCGAGTTGCTTTCTTGTGAGTAAAGCATTCTTTCTTCTTTTGTGCATTTCATTTGCTTTCTAACGGCTTCAAGCTCTTTCTCTACCCTTTTTCTAACGACTTCATATCCTTCTTCAGTGGGCCTGTGAGAAAAGAATGTTTTTGGCATGATACCTCCTGAACACTAGATTATAAAAGATTCTTCCCTGCCAAGTAGTGCAAAACAAATCATTTGTCTAAGTTACATTGCAAAAAAACTTACTAAAAATATTGCCTTCATCGTTAAAATAATTTTTTAGTATAGAATTTTGAGCTAATAAAACTGTCCTTTTCTTTGCTTTACTTTTTCCTTTGGAAGCAAGCTTGTTGAAAGACGGGGGACAGGGTAAACCAATTCTTGATAATTATCAAATATTTGTTTTTGATTTTAACGGTGGAATCGATATAACGGCTCAAACAACAGCCATGATTGTTCTGTCAATATTCGATGATAGTTTCTTGGGTTTTAACTTAAGGCGAGACGCTTGCGATATAATGAGTGGCTTCTTCTTGTTTCACAGCAGGCGATTTACCCATCCACGCCAGCAAACCTTTGGATTGATTGAGATTTTCTTTTGATACGGTGAGCAGGTTTTCCCCGAGCAGTGTATTGAGTCCATCAGCAGAAAGACCTGGTTTTGCCTGATAAGCAAATACTAGGGCATGCATCAGAGCATCAGTGATGTGGGCGTCAAGCGTCAAGCTGTACTCACCGTTTGTAAAATAGCGTTTAATTACAATGCTCGCAAACAGTTTGTTCAAGCCGAAATCCGATATCGGGACTTTAAGAGCTTGCGCTCGATGCCATAGAGTGATTAGAGACTCAAGGATATCTTGTGTATTATCTTCATAATAAAAGTCACATAACAGATGCATCAATGGTTTAATTTGACCTGCGTCAGCATCAGCAAAGCTGGTGATTTGAAGCAAGTCTGTCATTAGTACAGCTATGTTTTCATTGCGTTCGATAAGGCCTTTCTCAATGTTCTTGCTCAGAGCAAGAAGGGCATTGATAAGGAGCAAATTAGGATTTTTGTTGAGCGGCCTGACTGTTTCCTGCAAGGCGATGAGTGTAGAGCTCATTGCTTTTTGATCTTCCTCCCGACTCACAATACCCACAAAATCTTTTTCAAAAAGTTGGAAATGAAGTTCATCGTGTTTCAGGGCTAAATGTATGATTTCAGTGCTATTTTTCTCAACCAGAGCGCTGGTATATAAAGCCAGAGGGGTTCCTATTCTTTTAAGGTTATCAAGCGCGGTAGCATTTCCTTGTTCTGCCGCCATTCTATACCAGCGCACTGCTTCTTTCTCGTCTTTGTCAATACCTTCACCATATTCATAGGCAAACCCCAGATTGTTTTGTGCGGTAGCATTTCCTTGTTCTGCCGCCATTCTGTACCAGCGTACGGCTTCTTCTGCATCTTGCTTGACTCCTATGCCATGGTCATAGAAGTGCCCCAGATTGTTTTGGGCAGAGACATCTCCTTGTTTTGCCGCCCTCCTGTACCAGCGCACGGCTTCTTCTGCATCTTGCTTGACACCCATGCCATAACTATAGGCAAACCCCAGATTGTTTTGTGCATTGGCATTTCCTTGTGCCGCCGCCATTCTGTACCAACGTACCGCTTCTTTCTCGTCTTTGTCGACACCTATGCCATGTTCATAGGAATACCCAAGATTGTTTTGTGCATCGGCATTTCCTTGCGCCGCCGCCATTCTATACCAGCGTACCGCTTCTTTCTCGTTTTTGTCGACACCTATGCCATGTTCATAGGAATACCCCAGATCATTTTGAGCAGCAGCATTTCCTTGCTTTGCCGCCATTTTGTACCAGCGTACCGCTTCTTTTGTATCTTGCTTGACGCCAATGCCATGGTCATAGACTAACCCCAGATGGTTTTGCGCGAAAGCATTTCCTTGTTCTGCAGCTATCCTGTACCAGCGCACGGCTTCTTCATGATTTTTAGGCAGACCCAAGCCCAGCTGATAGCGCAGCCCCGTATAAAAATTCTCGGCGGAATAAGGGGAAGGAATTAATTTTTCTTCCAATGGTGTGTGTGTGCTGTTTTTTTTCTTATATAAGTCAAAGGCTTTCTCAAAGCCCATTGCAAAAGCCAGCGCAAAATTTTCAGCTGCAGTCTTATAGTCTCCACCCTCTCTTGCGCATTCAAAGCAGTCCCAATAGCTTCCCATGAGCGCTTTATTCAACCGGCAGAATTGGAATTGTTCATCAGGCTTCAGTCCTGAAAAAATCCTACCTTGCATCAGTGTGTCTCTTTCCTGTCGGATTTGTTCGGACTTGTGTTGCTTTACTGTGTAAGTTTCACTTAAATGGTTTGCGACTTCTTCTTTTCCGTAGCTTGGCATCTCGAGGGACTCCTGATGGTTGTATGAAAAGAGTGGTTTTTAGACGGCTCTGATAATAAAAAGCAAACTATAACATGAACAGGTTTGTTTTTTTAACAATATGCATTACTGAATCCGTTTATACCGCGATTCAATCAATGCCGATGAGGACGCAAAAGCTGAAATCGCTTTAAAATGAATGATCCGTGCCAGCAAAAAACAACCAGTCGGAAACCGAGTGGCAAAAAAGTAGGTTGACATTTAACGTTTCTATTAACGCTATAAGGGGTTTTATCCAGATAGCACTGGTTTGTCCTGATTTACCCCTTTAGCCCTTATAAAATAAGGGTTTTAGGCATCGGAGCCGTCTTTAAAATTCGTTAGCAACTTCTTAGTAATTTTCGGTGATATCAATGGGCGAATAATTTGGGTTTTCAGCCAAAAGTTTGACCTGGCCTTCTTTTTTAAAGAGCCGTTTAACGGTCAGCTCTCCATCAATGGCGGCAATGACGATTTTACCGTGTATGGCCTCTAAGCTTCGGTCAACCACGAGCATGTCACCGGATTGAATGCCCGCATGGTTCATGGAATCACCAGAGGCTCTCACAAAAAAGGTGGCGGCCGGATGTTTGATTAAATGCTGGTTTAAATCGAGCCTGCATTCAATGTAATCGTCCGCAGGAGAGGGGAAGCCGGCACGAACGGTGCTTGAATAAAGCGGTAACTCCATACCTTGCCCCGATGCGAGAAAAGCCTTAACGTCGTCAAGACGGGATACAGGAATACGAAGGGGCTTGGTGGGCTCACCATAGACGTTACTTCCTCTGGGCCTGCCCGCACCCTCTCGTTTACCGCCATGAGCTTTGCTTTGATGGGTCATGTGATGCCTCATTTGATAATCGTACATTTATCAAATCATAGTCAGCGTTGCTTTTTTTGTAAACAGGGATTTTGCGCAAAAAAGGGCAGGGCATCATTAAGTGCATGTAAAATCAAACTATCTTGAATAAAAAAATTTTTTTTAAGACACCATGCATTGGAGTAGCGCTTGTCGTTTGGTTTAACGGTTGATTGTTTTTTGAAAAATATGTGATACCGTTAGCACCCCTTAATGAAAATGAATAAAAAATGAGCTTTACTTCAAGACTTCTCATTATCCTTTGCATGGTCACAGTGGCTTACGCTAAGGCTCCTGCTAATTTCCCGCAAGCCAAAAAAATAGCCGCTCAAATCTTCAATGATAAACGCGAAACCTTATATTGCGGCTGTAAGTACAATGCTAAAAAGCAGGTGGATTTGGCGGGCTGTCATATGCAAAAAGCATCCATTATCAAAAGGGCACACCGTATGGAATGGGAACACATGATGCCCGCTGAACATTTTGGACGGCATTTTAAATGCTGGCGTGAGCCGATATGCAGCAAACACGGCAAACCATATAAAGGGCGTCCATGCTGTGAGAAGGTGGATGCTGACTTTCGAAAAGCCGAAGCTGAACTTTATAACCTTTGGCCAGCTGTAGGAGTGATTAATCAGCTGCGCTCTAATTATCGCTATTCACCTTTAAGCCATAAACACTTAACCTATGGTTGTGATTTCACTGCCGATCGAAGTTTAAGGAAAGCAGAGCCGCCTGCGCGCGTGAAGGGGCTTGTAGCCAGAGCCAATTTGTTTATGGCAGAAAAATACCACGTACGATTAAGCAAGGCGCAAAGAAAGCTTTTTGAGGTATGGAACAAAGAGCACCCGCCAGGCGATTGGGAAAAAGAATGGGCGCGGAGAGTCGCTAAAATTGAAGGCTATCCGAACCCTTATATTCTTTCACATGCTCGATAATGTCTGTAACTTTATAAAAAAGGGAGGGTTGATGTCCTCGCCCATAGATGGTCAATGCTTATGTAAAAAAGTTCAGTACAAGTTGCATGCTGAACCAAAAGCTGTTGGATGTTGTTACTGTAAGTCCTGTCAAATTAAATCAGGGTCGGATCACATTGTGTATCTCGCCTTTGAACATGATGCGGTTACACTGGAAGGTGAGATAAAATGGTATACATCCATAGGGGATAGCGGACTTCTTAAACAACATGGTTTTTGCCCGGAATGCGGCGCCAATTTATTTGCAAAACCTGAACACTGGTCGCATTTGCTCATTGTGTATGCAGGCTCGTTAATTGATTCATCCAATTATGCGCCTAAAACTAACTTATGTGTAAAAGATGCACCCAAATGGTCGTGTATGAATGAATCATTGATCTCTTTCGAAGGTAATCCTGGGTAGGTATATAGTGGCAGTTCTTTTGATGCTTTTCTTGAAGAAGGAAATATTTTTACCGAATCCAGTGCTGAAGTATTAAAACGAGTTCTCGCATGGCAGATCAAAAACTACCTTGACGAAAAAGGCATTAAGAAAGTTGATTTTGCCAAAAAATGCAACCAGTCGCTCTCAGCTTGTCAAGGACGCACGAAGTGCGCCGAATGTTTATCCTTGATAAATTTGGAGTGTCCTGACTTGGATAACGGGTGCGAATCGCATAGCGCTTCGTACCCCTGCCTTGCGGCGAGCAATTATCCTTGTGGTAAGTGGGAGAGCAAAGAGAATCAGTCTATTGAAAAAGAGGATATGGTTAATCCTATAATACTGACCATTAACACGATTTGAAAAAACAAAACTGGAATGGTGAAACAACATTTGGTTTTTTCCTATGTGCGAAAATGCTGTAATTGAAATAACAAGGACAGTCATTGGAAGAAGCAGGCTTCTGCTCGCTGATTTTTGAATTCCAATTGCAGCCTGGCAAATACGCATAAATTAACATTACAGTACCGCTCCTGAAGAAGGATGGATGATTATTGAACGTGCTATACCTGGTATCCCCCCCTACTTAATCTCAAAGACGAACAGCAAAGTATTCCAATAACCGTTTCTCTCATGCTTATTTTTTAGAGAATCCTTGGGGATGTGGATGGCTAATTGTATGTTGGGGCTCAAATTGATGGACTGAATAGTCTATTAAGATTTCATTTGCGCGGTTCCGGGTGACGATTAATCTCGTGCTTTCTCCAGGATTTTTACTTAGATCACATATTGCATTTTCAAGTGTTCCATCTTCTACCAATTCATTAATTTCTTTTGTTACATCTGGACTTTTTGTATGCCCACCGATTGCGAAGCATTTAAAGCTAGAATTTTGAGCACCTCTTGCAATTAATCCCGTTTTTAATTTTGAGACTTGGTCTGCAGCTCGCACCTCATCTCCAATCCAATGGTTAATGCCTGCAATCTTCGTTCCATCTTCTCGTTCACCTATAACTATAATTCCGTAACAAGAAGCTAGATAATAAGTGTGCAGTATATCATCATCATTTTGGAGGTAAACAGAAGCCCCCATATTTGCGGTCAAAACGTTTTTTTTCTCTACTCCATCAGTTGAGATATTTTCTTTTTTTGTAATTTTTACTTGATAATCTTGTCTTTGACCTTGACTTTGATGGTAAGAAGACGATGAATTAAGACTCTCAAGTATTACAGAAGTAGATGAGTTTCTTCCTACCAATTTTTGAAAAAATTTCTTTAATTTATTTGAACTTGTTTCTCTATCTGATGAGTGCATACTTTCGATAACTGTAGCCAGGTCGTTCTTATTCTAAGTATAGTAAAGTGAATCAGAGAGCATGAGATAAATTTTGGCGAATTGTACACATTACCAGAAAAATTCAGTGCAGAGCCTTAGGCTTGTTAATTAATCTGGCAAGTTGAGGCACATTATTAGAAAGCCAATAAATACCATAAATATATATATCATAATACAGCAGCATATCTTATCTCTTTAGACACCTTTGAGAAAATGATGAAGTTAATTAATTACTGCCCCAAATGTAATGAATAAAATTATTGAAATTTTGGTTACAGTGCATTATATTCGTATGGTCTTTGGATGTAGTAAATGGAAGTAAAGTAATGGATGTTGTAAAGTTTTATCAGCTTATTAAAGAAGCTTTTCAGGATTTTAATGATCGTACTGTCGTTGAATCAAAAACCAACCAAACTTTTCTTAATATATTAGATGAAATTGTCTTAAAGGAAGAAATAGACCCATCGCTTCGTATGACAAGCGCATCTATTTTATTTGAAGGGTATTATCAGCATTTAGATCATTCTTCTTCCTTCAAACAAGTATTAAGTGAAATCAAAGCGCAAAGATGGCAACAACATTTTGGGTCTCCCACACTTACTTTTCTTCTTTCTTATAAGAAAAAAATTGATCAAACAAAGCAATATTTTGAGCAACTCCAAGAAGAAAAATCAGAATTTATTGCACCCTGGTTTATTGGGAAAGAGCAGGAAACTGTATTGGATAGGGAAAATAATGTATTCGTTGATCCCAAAAGTATTTCAAGGGTAGAAACACCAAAAAATAGAGAAACCACGGGTTTTTTTACTAAAACGTATAATCCTTTTGGCGGGTTTACCACTACTGCATGTGACCCTTTTTCTCAAGAATTTATTCACCATGCAGAACGCTCAGCAAAAAACGGAGGTCAAGTACTTGAAATTGGTGCAGCCTTTGGTAGTGCGACTTTAGAAGCCATTGCAAAAGAAGCTACGGTTTATTGTAATGATATTCGTCCAGAAAATCTTGCAGTAGTTCGAAATCGTTTCCTAGAAGAAAGTAATGAGAAACAAACTGAATCTATCACAGGTGATACTAACCAGCTTGTCTTGATTCCAGGCGAGCTCCCTCATGAATTGATTGGGCTTCCTGAAAGCTTTTTCGATGCTATTTTGATTTGTCGAGTACTTCATTTTTTTACAGGAACGAAAATTAATGAATCATTGGCATTGTTGGGAAAATTATTATCTCCTGGTGGAAAAATATACATTGTGTGCGAGACGCCTTATTTAAAAAACTGGCAGAAATTTATTCCTGAATTTCATAAAAGAATTGAAAAAGGGATGGAATGGCCTGGTGAAATTACTAATCCTAGTGAGTATGAAAGTAGTGGAAGGTCATCTTCATTACCTAAATTTGTTCATTGGATAACCAAGGAAGTGCTTGAGCGCAGTTTAGAAAAAGCAGGGTTTAAAATTGAACGTGCTGAATACATCAATCGATTAGGGCAATTCCCTGAAGATTTATTATTACCTGAATACGGTAAAGAAAGCGTTGGTGCAATTGGACTAAAGTGAGACAAGGATGATAAGCGAAAAATTGAATTGGTTTAATTGGATTTTTTTAATGTTTAAGGAATTCATGGTTGAGATGTCAACAAAACCTCACTATGAAGTGGTCGATATTTATGAATGCAAAAAAACAGGATTTACGAAAGCAGTCGTTAAGCTAGCTGAAAGGCATATCATAGAAAAAAACATTAGTGAAATTGTAGTAGATAATACATTTATTGAAGCGTTGGACAAGAAAACAGTCCGAACTTTAACTTATATTGCGACAGTCGAACGTTTAAAACCAGATTACTCAATCGTTGTCCAAAAGATGACCAATCAGGTTGATGAGTACCTTCTTGAAATTAAATCAAGAAAAAACAGGGATACTTTTAAAAAATCTCCCACTGAACTTTCAATGAATAAAGATTTAATTGCAAAATTTGACCCAGTAGAAGCCAATAGAATTGGATATATGGCCGGAATTCGAGAAACAACCAGGGAATATCAGATGATCCACCACAGGGATTAAGAGGAATCTTGTTTTGGGTACTCCTGTTTTAGAGACTATATCGCGCCAGAAACAATATAAATATCCTTATTTTTTCTTAGGCTTATATTTAACTTTTTTGTTGTCCACAGTATGTCTGGCAAATAGGATCATGCAGATTGGGCCTATGCTAGAACCTGGAGGAATATTTGTTTTTCCAATCACTTTTTGTATTTGTGATATTGTCGGCGAAGTATATGGCTATGCCTATCCTAGATTATTTATATGGATAGGGGTATTGGCAGAGTTTATTTTTTCACTTATTGTGATTGCTGTATCACATTTACCAGCCCCACAATTTTTTAATCATGTTGAAGCTTATCAGATAGTGTTTGATCCCACTATTCGATATGTTGGAGCAGGGCTTGCTGGTTTGCTGGTCGGAGAACTGGCGAATGTATATCTGCTTGCCAAATGGAAAATATTTTTGAAAGGAAAGTTTTTTATTTTGAGAAGCCTGTTTTCAACAGCTTTCGGCCAGGCTTTACTGACTATTATCGTGGACATATTAAATTACTCTGGAAAAATGACCGGGCATCATCTTGGATGGATGATGTTTTGTGGTTATTTTTGGAAAATGTGTTCTGCCCTCATCATGGTTTTTCCTGCCTGGCTACTGGTGAAATATTTAAAGAAAGTTGAAAATGTCGATCATTACGATATACATACTAATTTTAATCCATTTATGCTCAGCTTAAATGAGAATAAAACCGACAAGAAATTTTCAATCAATACTGAATTCTCGCCTCGATAAGCGTGCCAATGATTCTGTCAGTATTCTCATCAAGCTTAGTCAGCTTAACATCACCATTCTCTAAATTTTGCTTAAGATAAAGCACATTATTTTCAGTAAATAGTCGATTAAATAAGACACTATCACTTTTATTGATATAGACAATTACAAAATCCCTATCCTGTGGTTTTTTTTCTATATCAAAAATTAAAAGTGCATTGGAAGGAAATAACGGCTCCATAGATGCGTCTTGTATAACTAACGCAAAAGAATCAGGGGCTAATATTTTATCTAGGAATATTTCTCTGGTAGGGTGATATGAGGTTTTTATCTGAGGCCAATGTCTTAATATCTCCCATTCTATAATAGGGATTGTTCGTAGTTGTAAATCTTCTTTGATATTTTCGGGAATTACCTTAGGTAATTGAACCTCTCCAATTAATTGTTCAATTGAGACAGAGAAAAAATTCGATAAAGCCTCCAACGCTTTTTTTCTAGGATTTTTGGTCGCTCCTGACAGCAAATGATGGACGGTAGGCTGGGGTATGTTAGTTAACCTCGCTAACTCACTAACAGATAAATTGCCGTGAATTCGCATGAGTTGTTGTAAGTTATGGCTTAATGTTGATTGAGTCATTGGCAATCCGTATTTAGAATAAATTTATTCAATAAAACTTGACATTCATCCTATGTTCGAGGATATTTTACATTTAATCGAATAATTTTATTCTTTATATTAGATAATCACTTTATAAAACGAATAATTTTGCTCAATATATCATGAGGTAATTGTTATTACAAAATAAAAAATTCTTATTCAGAGTAATAGAGAATGTTGATTAATCAGGAAAAAATAATGGATCAAGGAGCTTACAAATGACCAGTCGTTCTAAACTACAAATTTACCAAGGAATTATTCAATATATTGTTGACTCTACAGGCTACGACTTAAAAAACATAGCGGTCTTATCAAATGCAACTATCAAGAATATTCGCACCATTTATCTCGGTGATGAAATACCACCAAATTTTTCCTCATCCGAAAAGCATCTTGTGCAGTTATATCAAATGATTCTTGAATTGAATGCCAAACAAGGAACTGATTTGAGACATTTTGCAAAAGGAATTAAGCATGAAAACACTCAACATTCAACAAGCTGCTGAATTTCTTGGTGCACATAAAGAAACTGTTCGCCGAATGGCAGCAAGTAAACAAATCCCTGGAGTTAAGATTGGTCGTAGTTGGGTTTTTCTTGAGCAAGATCTTGTGATGCACATCAGAAGCAAGTACTCTAGCCACGACGCTTCGCAGGGTGACCATGGGAGAATAAAATGGCACTCTACAAAAGAGATGGAGTATGGTGGATTGATATCCGTCACCAAGGAAAAAGAGTACGCAAAAGTACTGGGACTGAAATAAAGGAGGATGCACACCGGTTGCATGATCAACTGAAACATGAATTATGGCAAGCGGATAAAATGAAATCTTTGCCTAGCAAAACTTGGATGGATGCCGTGTTGCGGTGGATAGATGAATCAACCCACAAGCGCAGTCTTGTAACAGATAAATATCACTTAGCATGGCTAGATTCATATTTGCGGTCAAAAAAACTTTCTGACATCGACAGAGATTTAATTGAGTTCATTGCCAAAAAAAAGGAAGCAGAGAATGTTTCTCTGACGACTGTTAACCGAATTTTGGAACTTATCCGAGCTATTTTAAACCGTGCTCATAAGGAGTGGGGCTGGCTGGATAAAACGCCCATTATTCGAATGCGAAAAATTGAGAACAAACGGATCCGTTGGTTGTCCAAACAAGAAGCAAACCGGCTTTTGAAAGAATTGCCGCCCCATTTAAAGGACATGGCTTCTTTCACTTTAGCCACCGGTCTTCGCGAGTCCAATGTAACAAAATTAAAATGGAGCGAAATAGACTTAGATAAAAAGCATGCGCTCATTCATGCTGACGAATCCAAATCTAAACGCCCCATCCCTGTTCCATTGAACAAACAAGCGATCTCAATTTTAAAAGCCCAGATCGGGAAAAATCCGACCTATGTATTTACATATAATGGTAATCCCGTAACTCGCTGTAATAATCATGCATGGCAAAAGCATTGAAACGCGCAGGAATCGATAATTTTCGCTGGCATGACTTACGCCATACCTGGGCAAGCTGGCATGTGCAAAATGGTACACCCTTACATGAGTTACAGCAACTCGGCGGGTGGTCTAATTATGAAATGGTGTTGCGTTATGCACATCTTTCAAGTGCACACCTGCGAGCTGCGGCTGAACGTGTTTAGACACGTTTTGGTCACAGTAACTTGGTTTTTTGGTCACAAACTAGAGCTAAGTGCTTGATTTAAATGGCGCGCTCGGAGGGACTCGAACCCCCGACACCTTGGTTCGAAGCCAAGTACTCTATCCAGCTGAGCTACGAGCGCGTTTGTTGATCATATCATTTAAAGAGTTTTTTGGAGCGTCTAATGGTGGGCCGTATAGGATTCGAACCTATGACACAGAGGTTAAAAGCCTCCTGCTCTACCACCTGAGCTAACGGCCCAAGAAATTAATATTCAAAATTTTATTTTAGAGAGGATCATCTCTAAATGGTGGGCCGTATAGGATTCGAACCTATGACACAGAGGTTAAAAGCCTCCTGCTCTACCACCTGAGCTAACGGCCCCAAAGAGGCTGAAATCATACCTTATTAAGCTAATTTTTCAAGTGTTTTTTGTGATTATTTTTCATAAATATTCAATTTGTTTTAAATTAAAACGTCTCAAAAATGCCACTTTGTTGATATAAATCAAGATGACAAGCAAAGGGGGTTAATCCCAAAGTCGTGACGTATTCTGAAATGGATTGTAAATCAAAGATATGACTTATGATCAAAAGAACATCGGCTCCCATAGCGCCACAGCCTTTTACAGCTAATACACGTTTTTCCTGTTTGATGGTGTTGATCAACGTAAGGCTGTGGGGAGTGATAAAATCAAATACAGACAGTTGTTGATGATAACTGTTAACTGCATGGATTAATAGTTGACTGTCTTCATGGTCAAACGCTGTTTTGCCTTCTTCTACAATCTCAGACAAAATGGAGAGATTTTCTGGAAGGGTATTTTTTTTCTGTAAATGATGGTGAGTGGCTAATTTATATCCTGTATGAACCAGCAAAAAGCCAATATCTCTAAAAGGCCAGGGCATGATCTCCATGTGCTTTTTGTTTTGGTGAATGTAAACACATTTTTGCTGACTTTGTGCTATCACATCATAACCGCTTGGCCGTAAGCCTTGGCCATTCCAGGCCATTTGATGATATGACTTTAGCAGATTATCAATATGAGGTTTGTATTGTTGTAGGAAGCAAGTGGCCAGATAGCCAGCCACAAATTGGGCACTGGAGGCGCCTAAACCACCTTTTAAGGAGTATGGATCATTCCAGTGTAAATGGTTTTTTTTATCTGAAAGTGTTTTTTGCAGCCAAAGTCCTGCGGGAGACTGTGGGTGAATGTTATCGGATGGATAGGGATCTTGCTTGAGGATGAGTTCAAAACAGGGCGAGGTGGTCAGAAGAATGGCAGACTCACCGGCAATGGCTGCGTATTCCCCCAATAAAAAAGTCTTGGCCGGAATCTGCCATTTCATAAGGTGGATTGAACTCGGCGAATTTCAGCCAGCAAGTCTTGAGCATGATTGACACTGACTCTTTTATTGATGGTCAGACAGTCCTGTAGATGTTGTTTTAATAAAGGCATTTCCTGCTCATTCGCTCCTGCAACCAATAGCAAATTGTCAATATGAAGTTTCATATGGCCTTGAATAATTCCTTCTGTACATAGAGCCCTTAGTGCTCCAAGATTCTGAACAAGTCCTACAGCGGCAACCACACGGGAAAGCTGATTGGCGGATTCAACACCCATCATTCTCAAAGCCATTTTTGCGGTAGGGTGTAAAGAAGTTACTCCTCCAACTGTACCCACAATAAGTGGGGCTGTTAATTCACCTGTCAGAACATGATTCTCATAGCGCCAGCGTGTGATGGCTTTATAGTGACCTTCGTGAGCAGCGTAGGCATGTACCCCGGCTTCGACTGCCCGCCAGTCATTTCCTGTGGCAATCAAGACCGGATCAATACCATTCATGACCCCTTTGTTGTGAGTTGCTGCACGATAAGGATCTGTCTCGGCAAAAATTGAGGCATCTTCGATGCGCTTACCTAACTCTGGTTCTACATGGTGAAGAGTAACTTTTGCTGTTGTTAATTTTTGATCATTCAGGTTTGAAAGAATACACATGGTGACTTTTTCACCACTTAAATGTTCAATGGGATTTTTTAAGTATTCCAGCACTTGATTGATGATATTTGCCCCCATGGCATCACAACTGTTCATGATAAGATGGATAACTGCCATGTTTGAGCCATCCGGTTTTTTAACCTGACGAAGCTGCAAATCCATGACACCACCTCCGCGTTTAACCATATTAAATGCAACGTCTTCATTGGCTTTTTCAATAAGGAAGGTTTTATTTTGGGCAAAGATAGCGGAGAATGTTTCAAAGTCCTTAACTTCGGAAAGCTGTATTTGGCCAAGAATTCCTTCTCCTGTGATCCAGGTGCAAATTTCACCTTTTTGACGAATCCATTTGGCACTTTTGGATAGGGCGGCAATGATGGAGGTTTCTTCCACCGCAAGTGGAATCACATAATCCTCGCCGTCAATGCGAAAATTGGTGGCAACGCCTAAAGGGAGTTGAAAATATCCAATGACATTTTCAATGAGTTTTTCAGCAAGATTCATGTCTTTTATGCCATTGGATGATAGGTAATTCACATCATCTAGGCTTAGAGCTCCCATGTTGATTAAACGCTCAAAACGTTCTTCTCTGGATAATCGGGAAAAACCATGAAAAAGCTCAGAGGCATTATGAATCATAAACAGACTTTCTCCTTTAAATGATTTAAGGTCAGACTACCGGTGCAAAACATGGCGACTTTTAGTTCATATTCAATGGAAGTCATTAATTTGATGACATCTTCTGAGCTTTTTAAAGCCGCTTCCAGCATGGGTTTCGCAAATCCGATTGTGGAAGCTCCTAAACCTATTAACTTTGCAGCATCCAGTCCATTTCTCACACCGCCGGAGCCCCAAATTTCAAAGGTTGGAGTAATTTCGGAAGCGTATATGACACTTGAGACGGTATCAATGCCCCAGTTCGCAAAGGAAATAGCTGCTTTTCGTCTTTTATCATCTTCACCTGCGCGATGACCTTCAATACGTCCCCAATGTGTCCCACCAAGCCCGCTGATATCTACCGCAGATACACCGATATCATTAAGTCGCTGAAGTGTTTTTTGCGAAAACCCACATCCTGTTTCCTTGATGATCACCGGCAGGTGAAGCTTGCTGACCAGTTGTTCCAGAGCTTTCCAGGAACCGCGGAATTGAGGTGTGCCTTCCGGCTGAATACATTCCTGTAAAGCATTGCAATGAATAATTAAACCTTGTGCGTGCAGAGCATCCGTTAAACGATGAATATCTGCCAAAGGAGTAGTGATCAACTGGGCGATACCTAAGTTACTGAATAAACAGACATCAGGGTAGTCGAGACGAAGATTCATCCATTCTGAGGCAGCTTGCTTATCGGTAATTTCCCGCCGCTGCGAGCCCACACCCATCACCCAACCAGATTGTGCACAAGCATTTATCAGATTACGGTTAATATTAACGGCATGTTGATGGCCCGCTGTCATAGAGCTTACAAGAAAAGGAGTCAATACAACTTGACCAAAACGTTTCGTTGAGATATCAATGTCATCAAAATTCAAATCGGGCAGAGCCTCATGCTGTAAGGAAACTTGATCGAGGAAATTGAATTCACTGGATTGATTCGCCTGCATTAAAGCAAGAGTGATATGATCCTGTTTGCGTTGTTCAAATTGATGGTAATTTTTTTGCATGCCAGGCGTTTTCATGTGTAAAATTTGATATTTTAACACCAATGTTTTTTAGCCGCCAGGCTATTTTTCTATCCTTGATGCTGTCTCTATCTGCCGTATTGATATTCGATATTATTTTGAATGCGCCCATTTTTTTTGTTTTTTATTTGATCTATCTGGTTTGATATTGTGCTTTTTGCCATATAGTATCTTTAAGTATATGTTATTTCCACTTTTGCAAAGCTTATTTGGATGTTAAAGCCATATAGGTTTGATATAAATCCTCATTCAATTGAATGATAAAATACATTAAATTAAAAAATCCTAATGCTGTACTGTCTAGAGAGGCAAATTTTTCCGGATGCTCAAGAATCGTTCGATGAACCACTTCCCGTAGACTATCAGGCGGCGATATCTTTTCATGCCCTTCGTTTTTCAAATATTTAATAAGAGCATCTAGGTTGTGATGAGTCGTATTGATGGCCGTGAGAATCCGCTTTTTTTCTTGCTCCGACAAATAAAAGGATAACCATTGGTAGGATTCGATAAGAGCAATTGTGCATTGGGTGCAGCTTGCTGTCTGCTTCAATAAGGTTAAAAATTTTTTTTGATTTCCTCCTCTTAACATGAGCTCATAATATATGGCACGCGCATTTTTTTTAATGCTGTGAAAATCCAGTATCAAACGCTGACTGCCTGCTATTTGTCTATTTTTTTCTTCTGTGTATTTAAAGACGATGATTAAAGTGTTTTTTATTTTTTCATAAAACCGGAGAAATAAATTCGGCACATCGGTTTTTACTGGCAGAATGCAGGCACTTACAAATAAAGCAATAAGCACGCCTAATAAGGTATCAAAAATGCGGGCAATCAATAACTGAAACGTCCAGTTTCCAATAAATGCAAAAAGAAACACGACAAAACAGGTCAAAGAAAATATTCCCAAAAGATGATAAATCTGAATTAAATAGACGGTGAAGAAAACAAAGACCAAGAGCATACTGATGATCAATGTTTCATTAGGAGGAAGAATTAAATATAGAGCTGTACCGACCACTCCACCAAATATAGTCATAATAACACGTTCATAAGAACGCTTGACGTTTTCAGCCCATGTCTGGGTGGTCACCGCCATGGCGGTCAGTGTTGTCCAGTATCCACGTTCCATATGAAAAGAGAGGCTGATGATTTCACTGATAAGGATGGCCAGTGCTGCCTGCAACGCCATTTTGGTGGTGCTTCTAAGTTTCATGTTTTTGCAATAATAATTTAGTTAATTGCTTGTTCAATAAATGAAACCCCAGTTTCAGATGTAATAGTAACATAATGAGATTCGGATCTTTTAATGGCGATATATTGACTTTGTCTGTCCATTTTTCAAGAGAGAACAAAGGATGTTTGATATGAATGCAATAATCCTTCTTCATCCTGGTCGATTGACATACTTTGGCAAAATTTTTATTAATGATCGAGAAAGCAATAAGTAGATAGCGCGGCAATGCTTTTTTTTCAGACCAAATGCTTTGATATGCATCAAGAATAATTTCGTAAGCACTTATTAAAGTGTATTGATGCAGGAATGATTGATTCATTGGAGATTTATCGTCAACGTTCAAATTATCAATGATGGCCTGATTGGATTCCAAAAGATGTGTAAGTAGTTCTTTCTGTTGAAATGCCAGCGTGTTTTCAAAATTCCTTGGGGCTGTTTTCCGTATTAACTGCTCCCTCAAATCAGATAAACCGATGGCCAGACTTTCAAAAATACGATTGGCATTGAGAATAAAAAGACGACAATAGTTTTCAGGAAAAACCAGTAAAAAAACCAGTGCTGATACAGCCAATCCAATGATTAGACCCTGTAGAACTTCCCAATGCTGCATCGAATGGGAAAAGGGTAGAATGGTGGCAAAAAAACACAGTAACCAGAACATCATAGGGGCAATGCTTTTTTGAAGGTTGAACTTTCGAATGTAATTGACGGTGAATCCTAAAAACACTAACGTCAAGGCTGTTAAATGCGGTGAGTTTTTAACTAAAAGACCTAAAATAAATGCAAAAAAATAACAGACATCAAAGAGTATTAGCTGTCCAATTCTTTGCCAGAAGGCTTTGGCTATAATACCCTGCATAGAAATGCCGCTGCCAATAGCGGCAACAAGCATCGCATTTCTGGAATGATCAGAGGTAATCCATAAACTGATTATAATGGCAACGACAGTTTTTGTGGCTCGCTTTAATTGAATATATCCGGGATCCATATTCCATAATAGAGCGAGAAAACGATGAAGTTTGTTCAAATCCAGCCTCAGTTAGATAAGTTGCTCAAGGCAGCAGAATAGATTAAACAACGTGAGTTCGACCTAAAAAATATTCATATTTTTTAGGTCGCTGAACGCTCGATTTTGTGGAAAATTTACGAATCCTCATGTTTGACCACGGGATTGTAAGTTACAAAAAATTATATAATGGCCATTAAGAGAGTAGCCCCTTATTGTAAAAATAAAGGGCACGGGCGTGAGCGACCGTCGCGGAATAGGTTTTAACAACCGTCTGGATCAAGGTACTCTAGCCCTGCTCTCGAAACGTTTGAATAGTTGAAAGGACTCTGATTAAAGAACGTCCGCTTACAATCCTAAACAATAAAATTTCGAGGCGCGCATGTCATTATACAGTAATTATATTGGTATCGATATTGGAAAAATTTCTTTTGTTGTAGCGATGTATGGCTCAAAAAAGATATACGAATATGAAAATAATCCGACAGGTATTAAAGCGTTTATAAACGATTTCAAGAGTAAATTAAAATATGCTTTAACTGTATTAGAAACGACAGGCGGTTATGAGATGCAATTATTGCTCACTTTGTGTGAGTCAGGGTTTGCAGTACATCGAGCTAATACACGTAAGGTCAAACGATTTATTCAATCTTATGGCAATGAGGCAAAGACGGATAAACTGGATGCCCTCTCATTGGCTTTATATGGGTATGAGCGAGCACAACGACTAGAACTATTTACTCCTCAATCAACAAAAGCCCTTGCCTTATTTGAGTTGGTGCAGCGTCGTAATGATTTAAAACAAATGCTTGTTGCAGAAAAGAATAGATTAAAAGCTCCTCGCGCGGACATCATCAAAGCGAGCTGTAATGCAATGCTCGAGGTGCTTAATAATCAAATCAAGACCATTACAGATGAAATAAATACCTTGATAGAGGCTGACTCTGTGTTAAGAGAAAAAAAAGCTATTCTAAAAACTATTCCCGGCATAGGGGATATCATTGCTAATGAGCTTCTTGTCTTATTACCAGAATTAGGTTCCTTAACGCGACGTAAAATTGCTTCGCTTGCTGGCCTTGCACCAAAGGCAAATGATAGCGGGCAGTTTAGCGGTTATCGGTGTATTGGTTATGGCAGATGTGGAATTAAGCCCATATTATTCTTAGCTGCCATGGCTGCAAGAAATTCAAATTCTAGCTTAAAATCTTTCTACAATCAGTTAATTTCTTCCGGAAAGAAAAAGATGGTAGCTTTAACTGCTTTAATGCGAAAAATCATTGTTATTGCAAATGCCAGAATAAGAGATTTTAATTCGGGATTATTTTGTGCATGATGATAGATTAATTAAATTTAAAAAACGGTTAAGACATAGTTGATCCATAAAAAAGCCAATCCTATTTATCAAAGTCTTGGATAACATTGGATTTTGATAAATATACTGGTGGTGGACATCGCGGTCAAGCCGCGGTGATTCGTACTCGGGAAAAATTCACACTGTCAAGTAAACGAATATTATCCCACAAAAGCAAACTTTTATACAAGATCTCGTAAAATACACAGGTCAAAATCATACCACTTAAAGCATAAACAATAAGACGTCATTGCGAACGAAGTGAAGCAATGACGGCAATTTGGTTTTATTTGGGCAAAGTATGATTTTACCCTGCGTAAAATACATCAGTACGACATAATAAAGCAATTATTCAAAATGCTCTGTTTTAGCCAGGAAACGTGATGAATTGAATCAATTCACTCGAATATTAATAAATTGCCACGGGTCCGTTGAGTCTAATCTTTCCTTAAATAATCGTTCTCTCTCCTTAAGCGGCGTCCAGTCAGTGTAGTAGCCTCCGACTTCCCCAAGATAAGGAAGAGCAATGTCTAAAATAAATTGGTAATCCATCTCCTCTGGTTCAACAATACCTTGATTCGGATTTTTTATGGCCCAAATCAGTCCTGCCAGAATACCAGCAGCCACCTGTAGACTTGTGGCATTATTGTAAGGAACTAATTCGCGAGCTTCATGAACAGATAAGGTTGAACCATACCAATAGGCACCTTTTGCATGCCCCATTAGCAAAACACCAAGTTCATCAACTCCTTCTGTAATCTCGTCAAAAAGAAGGCGTTTATTTTTTTGTTCATACCACTCGCTACCTTGGAACTCGTCTAATGATAAAATGGCATCGGGGCAGGGAGAATAAGCATAATGTACTGTGGGTCGATAGTATTCTTTATCGTTCAGGGTTAAATAACTTCCGATAGAAATCGCTTCTGCATGGGTTATCAAAAATCCATGATAAGGACCATATGTAGGAGTCCAGGATCGTACTTTTACACTCGCACCAGGACGTTCTAAATAAATTGCGCTCTGAGAACCTGTGGTATGGTGGGAAGCATCTTCAGGCCAGTGACGTTCATGACTTCCCCAACTCAACTCAGCCGGTTGTCCAGCTTCGGAGATAAATCCTTCTACGGACCATGTATTTACAAATTCGCCAAAAGATTTGTTTTTATGGCTTATCTGAGTGTCACGCTCGGCAATATGAATAGCTTTAATATCGAGTGATTTGGCAAGTTTTGCCCATTCTGAAGAAGTTTCAGGATGTTCTATATTCAGTTGATTATCTTTTGCTATGTTCCATAGAGCTTGTTTGACGAAATGAGAAACCAGACCAGGATTCGCCCCATGCGTTAAAACGGCTGTAGGAGAATGATGTGGTTTGAGCTTAAGAACTTCTTCTCGCAATGCATAATTTGAGCGTGATGCGCTGGGTAAGGTTCTATCCACATATCCACCTTCCCATGGCTCAGTACTCGCATCTAAATACAAAGCGCCTTTTCTTTGGCAAAATTTAATTAAATCTACACTTGAAATATCAACGGATAAATTTAATAAAAAATCTTCCTTGTCCAATTTATTTTCAAGAACATCCATGTAATTTTCTTTCGTGATATAGACTTCTTCTATATTTATTCCGTATTGAGAAACATCGGGTTCTTCAGTGAACTCTTTAGTCATGATCAGGATTTGTGAAGCCGATAACTCCAAATGTCTCAACAATAAAGGCAAGACAGCCTGTCCAATGCTACCAAACCCTAACAGGATAATTTTGTTAGGAAAATGGATGTATTTTTTATGGTTATTTTTCATCTTTTTAAACGTCCTTTTAGGATTAGGGTACCAATAAACTAAAAATATCCCCCACTGTGGAAGGTGGGTTAAAAGGAAGTTAAACAAGATAACAATATATAAAAAATTTTGCTACCTGATTCTTCAATGATTCTCCGTGTCGATTTTAGCCATTTTTTAGGGGGCGAATCCCCCGCTACTTGATAGCGGGATCCATATGGAGTTTCGCGTGGATAACGAGGTCGATGCCGCGGTAATTCGCACCATTCTATTTTTCTCAAGTCATCGATTTACAGCGACTTTGATAAATATAACGGTGCGCTTCTATGGTCTTTGATCTATTGTATTTCTTTACTTGAAAAATGACTAAAGTCCAGTCCGTATATGACAAATTTTTTGTCATGTCAGCGTCAATGATTAATAAAATGATAATGATGGCTACTCATTTTGTTCAAATTTAGGATTTTGATGGATTTGGTTAAATCGTTCTCTATCCAGTTCCTTTTCACTGTTACTGACAACACAGGCCACTGTTGCATCACCGCAAATATTTACGACGGTTCTTAGCATATCCAAAAGACGGTCAATTCCAATAATCATGGCAATGCCCTCCACCGGCAGGCCGACTTGTGTTAATACCATTGTCAAAGTTATCAGGCCAACACCCGGTATGCCGGCTGTACCGATAGAAGCCAAAGTTGCTAATAAAATAATAGTTAAATAGCTGGATACACTTAGCGGGATGTGATAACTATTGGCGATGAAAATAGTGGCCACTCCTTGCATGATGGTGGTGCCATCCATGTTAATAGTAGCTCCCAGCGGAATCACGAAAGCCGCAATGGATTCTTTGACCCCCAGCTTCTGTTCAGCAGTTTCCATCACGACAGGGATAGAGGCATTGCTGCTTGACGTTGAAAAGGCGAACAACATGGCCGTCCACATCTTGCGAAAAAATAAAATGGGCGATAAACCGGCGAGTACTTTTAACAATAATGAATAAATCACAGCCGCATGGATCAACAAAACAATAATGACAGTTATGAAATATCCAGCCAAATGGGCAAGCAAATCAAATCCCAGGCGAGCAAACAGTACAGAAATCAGACAAAAAACTCCATAAGGGGCAATCCAAAAAACAAGATGGACAAGGTTCATGATAACGACATCGGCTTCACGAAACAGTTGGCGAATTTTCTCTCCTTTTTCTGCAGAAAGAGCAATGGCGATGCCTAAAAGCAGAGCGAAAAAAATGATTTGCAACATATTGCCCTCGGCCATTGCTCTGACCGGGTTGCTGGGAAAAATATTCAGTAAAGTTTGCTTGATGCTGGGCATTTCAGGTACGTTTTGTATATTATTTGCTAAGTTAATATCCGTGACCCCTATATTAGCTATGCCGGCTATAAAAAGAGCCAACATAATGGCCATTACAGTGGTGAATAGATATAAAGCGATCGTTTTCAGTGCAATTAAACCGAATCGGCCAGTATGATCCATGCTGAATGTTCCGCAGACCAGCGAGACGAATACCACGGGAACGACAAGCATTTTTAAAGCGTTGATAAAAGCTTTACCTCCCCAGTCAAGGATACCTTCTATAAGATATTCCTGAATAAAATTTTTATCTGAAAGTTGATTTAAAATGAGTCCGGCGACAGCTCCTGCAATAATGGCGATTAAAATGTGCAGACTTAAACGATTAAAAAAAATTTTATTCATTTTCTGCTTTGCCGTGAGGGGGTATTTCATATTATCCTAGGCTATTTAGTGTAATTTTAGCAATGGCGTCCATGACAGAAAGTAAAAAAGTAAAAGCAGAATTGACATTCGACGATACAGAACATAGCTTTCAATGCAAAGGTGACTGGACGATATTGGAATTGGATGGTTTCATTGCAAAATTTCGTCGGTCCCGTCTTCCAGAAGCTCAGAAATTGAAAATCAGCGGTAAAGATTTAAGCGCTTTTGACAGTGCCGGAGCGGTGGCTCTGTGGCTTTGTGTCTCAGATTTGGAAAAACGTCGTAACGAGATTGAATTCGTTCATTTTTCGCAAACCCAGAAAGAATTATTGGAGTTAGTGAAATCCAAGGAAGATGCACTGGGTTATCAAATACCTCCTGAAAAAAAAGAAAGCTTATTATATTCTCTCGGTAAGGAAACCATTCATAAAATCAATCAATTTGATGGACTGATCATTTTAATCGGTGATCTCAGCACCCGTCTTTTTGAGGCTTTTGGTAACTGGCGCCGTTTCCAATTGCCCAGCATCATTTCCGTTGTTCATTCAGCAGGAATACAGGCACTCCCTATTGTGGGACTCTTATCCTTTCTTATCGGAATCGTTCTGGCGTATCAAATGGGTTTACAGCTTGAGACATACGGCGCCAATATCTTTATAGCCTATTTATCAGGCATGGCGATTTTTCGCGAATTTGCTCCCCTTATTACTGCCATCATTGTTGCTGGGCGAACAAGCTCGGCTTTTACAGCGCAACTGGGAAGTATGAAAATTAATGAGGAAATCGATGCCTTATTGACCATGGGTCTTTCACCCACGGAATTGTTGGTCATGCCAAAGGTTTTAGGATTATTGCTGGCCTTTCCACTGCTGATTTTCTGGTCTGATGTGTTTAGTATTTTAGGGGCAATGATCATGTCCAAATACATGCTTGGCATAAGTTATATTGATTTTTTAACTCGGTTAAGAGATTCCGTGGGTTTAAAACAAATGATGCTGGGTTTATACAAGGCGCCGACTTTTGCCATTCTCATCGCATTAGTTGGGTGTTTCCAGGGCTTTAGAGTAAAATCAAGTGCTGACAGTGTGGGTACTCATACCACAAAAAGTGTGGTACAGGCTTTATTTTTAATCATTGTGGCGGATGCTGTTTATTCCATTATTTACAGTTGGATGAACTTGTAATGACCGATACGATCATCGAAATTGAAGGATTAAAAAATTATCTCGGTGGACAATGGGTTCATAAGGACATCAATCTTAAGGTTAGAAAAGGGGAGATATTGGCCATTATTGGCGGAAGTGGCAGCGGCAAAACCACTGTACTACGCAGCCTGTTAATGCTGCTCAAGCCCACGGCAGGCAAAATTCATATTTTTGGAGAAGATATTTTAAGTTTGAGCGGAGCTGAAGCTGACGCCTTAAGAAGACGGTGGGGAATGTTGTTTCAACACAGCGCTTTATTTTCAGCTTTAAATGTTTTGGAAAATATTATGTTTCCCATGCAGGAATTTACTTCACTCAGTGATGATTTTATGCGCGAGCTTGCGATGTTGAAAATTGCTTTGGTGGGGTTGTCGAAGGAAACGGCTGGAAAACTGCCTTCCGAACTCAGTGGTGGAATGCAGAAAAGGGCGGCTGCCGCTCGTGCTATCGCGATGGATCCCGAGCTGTTATTTCTCGATGAACCGACCACAGGACTCGATCCGCGAAGCGCCAGGCAGTTCGATGATCTCATCGTGTTTCTTAGAGATGCCTTGAATTTGACCATAGTTATGGTCAGTCACGACGTGGAGTCTTTGAAGAGGGCATCAGATCGTGTAGCCTTTATAGGTGATGGTCGAATTTTAAGTGTCGAGCCCATTCATGAATTAATGAAAAATGAACAACCACTCATTGCTGAATACTTCAGTAAAATTTAAACTGTAAAAGATTTAATAATAAACAGGAGCAGATTCTGTTGGAATCGAAAGCCAATTATACCCTCGTAGGTTTAATCGTACTCATTCTTACCGCAGCCTTATTGGCGACGGCGCTTTGGCTTTCTGTTGGCTTTGACAAAAAGAAATACAACACCTATGTGGTCTGCTTACAGGAAGCGGCTTCAGGTCTTAGTGAAGATTCTGAGGTCAGTTACAACGGGGTCAAAGTCGGTTATGTGAAAAAAATTGATCTTGATCGCACGGACCCGCAACAAGTTGTTCTTTTATTAGCGATAGAAGAAGGTACGCCAATTACTACAAGTACCTATGCAACGCTGATTTCTAAAGGCATCACTGGTGTCACTTATGTGGGATTATCAGCCGATGACTCGGATTTGACGCCCTTGAAAAGACAACCAGGACAGCCTTATCCAATTATACCTTCCAAACCTTCTTTATTTACTCAACTGGATAAAGTATTAAAAAACGTTTCTGAAAACATCAATAAAGTGAGCATTGAAATTCAACGGGTTTTTGATCGGGAAAATGCTGAAAGTATGAAAAAAACATTGACTCACGTGGAGAAATTCTCAAACATACTTGCTCAAAACAGTGAAAATATTGATCAAATAATTTCAAGAACCGACGTGGTCATGAAAAACATGGCGAATATAAGCAATGATTTGCCGGAATTAGTCAAAAATTTAAAAGTTGCAATACATCAGATTAACGGTATGGCCTCGGATGTGAGTGAGGCTGGAAAGAGTGTCAGCTCCACCATGAAAGCAGGTAAACTGACCATTGATCAGATTTCTCAATCCACCGTTCCATCGGCTGTCAGCCTTTTACGCCGTCTTGATAATATTGCTGCAAATCTCGAGATCGTAAGCGTACAAATGCGTCAGAATCCCGCAATTATCCTGAGAGGCACCACCACTCCTAAACCTGGACCGGGAGAAAAATAATGAGACTACCATTAAAGGCTGTAAGTTGCTTCTTATTCAGCTTATTGGTTGCCTGCTCACCGGTTAAAGTGCCAGTGGTCAATCAATATCAACTGACTAAATACAGTACCCGACATTTTATGAAAGCAAGGAAAAAAATTTCCATACTTGTTGCCTTGCCCGAGGCTGTAGCCGGTTATAAGACAGAACAAATGCTTTATATGATAAAACCCTTTAAATTATCTGCTTTTGCACATAATGCGTGGGTCAGCCCTCCGGCAGACATGATTTATCCTTTGATTTTACAAAGCCTGCAGCACAGCAATTATTTTTATGCCGTGGCATCCAGCCCATATGCTGAACAGGCTGATTATAGACTCGACACCCAGTTATTAAAACTGCATCAAAACTTTTTGCAAAGACCCAGTGTGATTGAACTGAGTGTGAAAGTTGTGTTAACCGATATTACAAACGGTCAGGTGATTGCCTCAAGAATCATCAACCAACGGGTATGTAGTCCTATGGAATCGCCATATGGGGGGGTACTGGCGGCAAACAAAGCAACAGAGGCAATGACAGCGGCCATCGCTGAGTTTGTGATTAAGTATACAGGAGGAAGTCATTTCAAATCAGGCAGACCAACTTATAAATAAAACATGTTACAAAATTCATAGCATAAGCCTGTAAAAAATTGTACAATAAGCGGCAAAACTGTAAGGCCAGTACATTGGTTCTGCGCACTTCTCTTTTACCTGTTGTAATCGGCAATGCAATGAAAATAACAAACAATAATATAAGGAGTTTAGCAATGAAAGCCGGGTTGTTTTTTAAATGGGGAATGGCTGCTGCAAGTGTACTATTACTCGTGTCATGTTCTAAGGCGCCGAGCAGTACTGATGCAGCAGAATTGTCTGATGCTGAAATCACGGCGCAGGGTTTAGGGAAATTGAACCGGTTTGGAGGACAGGTGCAAGGAGAATCTTATACAACACAGGCTCCTCACAATCAGGTCTATTTGTTTGCTTACGATGACAGCACCCTTGATAGAAAGTACATGCCTTCTTTAAATGCTCAGTCTGAATATCTGAAATCACATCCAGGCGCACGAGTGTTACTTGCTGGCCATACGGATGAACGTGGAAGCCGAGAGTATAATGTGGCACTGGGCGAGCGAAGAGCAAATGCCGTGGCGCAGCTTATGCGTATGTCAGGGGTAAACAGGAATCAGATTCGCATCGTAAGTTATGGTAAGGAACGTCCGGTTAGTTTTGGTCATGATCAAGCGTCTCATCGGCAGAATCGAAGAGTTGAATTTATTTATGAGGCGACACGATGAATGGTGGAAAAAAGATAATTGCTGTACTGTTTTTCGTGCTACTTCCAATGTCTGTCTGGGCAGAAGTACCAGTGATTGATGAAAGCGATAATTTTGCCGTTATGGAAGAACAGTCAGATATGGATGCTCCTCTTGCCAAGGCACAGCTTGATGAAGTTGAGGATAATGAGGAAAACGCCCTTGCTATGGATGATGCGTTGCCGTCAACAAGTACTTTGCCGACGGCAAGCGATAATGCCAAGCTTTTAGAAAAGATTCAGCAATTGCAGCAGGAAATTCAGGAGTTACGCGGTCAACTGGAAGTTCAGGCCCACGATTTAAAATTATTACAGCAACAGCAGGTTGCTTTTTATAAAGATCTGGATGCACGTTTATCCGTAAATGGACATTCAAGCGTTAATGAGAAGTCTCCCTCCGATGAAATGACGATAGAATCATCAAGGAAAGTCCATGAAACAAAGCCAGAATTAACAAAGAAAACCGCTAGGCCAGTGAACCATAATGGCTCAAGAGTGAATCCTGCCGATGAGCAAATCAGTTATCTCGCAGCTTATGATTTAGTCAAGCAGAAACGCTTTGATGAAGCGATAAAGGCCATGGAGAATTTTGTACGTCAATATCCCCAGGGGGGCTATGCAGCAAATGCCCAATATTGGTTAGGCGAGCTTTATCTGGTTAAAAATGATTATTCTCAGGCCATTGCTCATTTTGACACAGTCATAAACCAGTATCCGTCTTCCAGCAAATCGGCGGCAAGTTTGTTAAAAATGGGTTACGCCCTTGCAGCGTCGGGCAAGACAGATGAAGCAAAACAACGTTTGCATGAAGTTGTAAAAAACTATCCAGATACTTCAACGGCGCGATTAGCAAGGTCGAAACTGGAGATGCTTGACGGTTTATGAAGCGACTTCACCATCAATTAAGAATTACGGAAATTTTTTATTCTTTACAGGGAGAGTCGACGACAACGGGATTACCTACGGTTTTTATCCGTTTGACCGGTTGTCCATTACGTTGTCAATATTGCGATACCGCTTATGCTTTTTCCGGCGGTATTCTGCAGGATATAGAAGATGTCTTAAATCATGTTGCTTCATTTGATTGTCTTTACGTTTGCGTGACAGGTGGAGAGCCTCTGGCTCAACCCGGTTGTCTTGAGCTGCTGAAGCAATTATGTGACAGTGGTTATAGAGTTTCTCTGGAGACCAGCGGTGCACGCGATATCTCCAAGGTGGACAAACGGGTGATGATCGTAATGGATTTAAAAACACCTGACTCAAAGGAACATGAAAAAAATCAAATGAGTAATCTTGATTACTTAAAACCGGATGATCAAATTAAATTTGTTTTATGCAGTCGGGCAGATTATGAATGGGCATGCACACTCATCAAGACATTCAAGTTAAATGAGCGTGCACACCTGCTTTTTTCACCCAGCTGGAATCAGCTCAATGCAACATCACTTGCTGAATGGATCATCGAAGATCACTTACCGGTTCGTTTTCAAATACAGATCCATAAAATTCTTTGGAATGATGCCCCTGGCCATTAATGATAGGAGATGAAATTCATGCAATGGTTTGCGCAAGCACCGGCAAATATCGCCCTGATTAAATATATGGGAAAAATAGATGAGGAAAAAAATATTCCTGAAAATCCCTCATTGTCTTATACGCTGAATAATTTGATCACCAGCGTGAAGATGGAATTGTTGCCGACGAAAAAAGATTTTTGGGAACCCTTAGTGATTCCTGGTGTAAATCCGGTTAAGTTATCCAGCTCCGCTCAACAACGTTTTCTTGCTCATCTGCAACGATTAAAGGAACATTTTAATTACAAAGGTGGTTTTATTGTACGATCTTCCAATAATTTTCCCATGAGCAGCGGGCTTGCCAGTTCTGCTTCCAGCTTTGCCGCCTTGACCAAATGTGCCGTACTGGCCTTGTGTGAACTCACCAATACTGCCATTCCCTCCGTTGAAGAGCAGGCTAAATTAAGTCGTTTAGGTTCTGGTTCATCCTGCCGATCTTTCTTTTCTCCTTGGGCATTATGGGATGGGGAAGAGGTTAAAGCCATGGATTTTCCATATCAAAAATTATTACATCAAGTCATTGTGATAAGCCATGATGAAAAGTCCGTTCCATCCAGCGAAGCTCATCAAAGAATTCGTACCAGTCCACAATATGCCACTCGCAGGGCACGCGCAGAAGAGAACCTTAAGTCCTTAATGAATGCCCTGAACATTCAGGATTGGCCGGCGGCTTATCATATCTGCTGGCGTGAATTTCAGGATATGCATCATTTATTTTCCAGTTGCGAACGTCCTTTCAGTTATATAACGGATAATGTGAAAACAGCCCTGCGTGATATACGAGGTTTATGGGAGCGCGAGGGAGACGGCCCCCTTGTAACAATGGATGCCGGACCGAATATTCATTTGTTATATAGACCTGAACAAAATGAAATGGCTCTTCGTTTTAAACAGGATTATTTAATTGGCAATTATGATGTCTTGTAACTTTGAGACCGTGACTCACGGTAAATGGATTCTTGCAGGGGAGCATGCCGTTATTCGAGGACATGGAGCACTAGTTTTTCCTGTCAAAGACAAGCGGTTAATTTTAAGATATTCTCCTTCACCATCAACCCTTAGTGCAGATTATGAGGGTGAAACAGGTGCAGATATGCATTTGTTATTTTGGAGTGTGCTGGAGCAGGGAATCCAGCAGTTGGGACGCTCTCTGAATAGCCTCAAAGGAAAGTTTCATTTAATCAGCGATATCCCTCTGGGAGTGGGTATGGGTGCCTCGGCTGCACTTTGTGTGGCAATGAGTCGCTGGTTTATTTCTCAGGATTTATTGCCCAAAGACCAGCTTTATTTCTTTGCCAAATCGCTTGAGAATTTATTTCATGGTCAGAGCAGTGGATTGGATATTGCCGGAGTAGTGGCTGAAGAAGGGGTGTATTTTCAACAAGGTACTTTTGTACCCATTAAACTCGCCTGGAAACCCAAATGGTACTTATCATCCTGTTCTCAAATTGGGATAACGTCCCATTGTATCCAACAAGTTGAATCGGTATGGAAAAGCCATTACGAACTTGCTGTAAATATTGATGCTAAGATGATAAACAGTGTTAAAGAAGCAAAAGAAGCCTTGGAAAAAGGCAGTGAAGAATCCATAAAAAAGCTGTCCAATGCCATCAATGAATCCAGTTTATGTTTTAAACAATGGGGACTTGTGAGTGAAAGTCTCAATCAGCACATGCAAACGTTAAGGCGGCAAGGCGCGTTAGCTGTAAAGCCTACTGGCTCAGGAAGTGGGGGATATGTAGTGAGTTTATGGGACAGGGTCCCCTCTGATTCCATACGCGCTCATTTAATTGCCGTATAATCCACATTGTAATAGATCACCCTATATTGAAGATTTATCTAACGGTAGGATTTTAGTTCAGGTTGAACGAAAATAAGGCTAAAAAGGCGCAGTATAGATAGCCTCGACTTTAGCTTTTTTTAGGGATCGAATCCCCGCTACTTGATAGCGGGGCCCAAATAGAGCTCCGTGTAGATACCGCCATTGATGCCGCGGTAATTCGCACCATTCTATTTTCTCAATTCATCGATTTACAGCGATTTTGATAAATATGACGATGTGCTTCTATGGTCTTTAATCTATTGCTTTCCTTTACTTGAAAAATGGCCAAAGTCCAGAGAAAGCTATGAGCATTTTGAAGGTTTATTTTCGTTCAAGATGGTTCAACGGCTGTTTAAAGCAGGAAGTTGATTTCTTAATTTTGAATGTGGAGGTAATCGCCTTAACATAAGGCTTGAGTTGCTACATGTGAGTGAATCAATCAACAAACTGATAATAATTCTCATTGTTTTTAATCATTCCAAGCTCATAGCGGGCCTTTTCTTCAAGAGCCTGTTCGCCATGTTTTAATTCGTAAATTTCAGCTTCCATGGTCCTGTTTCTTGCTGCCAGTTTTTCATTCTCACGCTCGTGATCAGATAGTTTTTTTTCCAGGCTGAACCATTGCAAAACATTTCCATCGCCAAGCCACAATTTATATTGCAGCATCACAAGAGCAAGAATGAGAACGGCCAGCAAAGGACGCATATGGTTTACCAATGGATGAGTTTAATTATATTTTAAGCTGCAATAGGAATTTGAGCAAATTAAATCCTTTACTGAGCACTTACATAAATTCCCGCCTTTCGCGGGAATGACAACGTCAAAACGAAGTGGAGAAACAGAATCAGATTAACGCACTATGGCACGTATTCCTTTATAAGGCAGCGCAGCTATTTCATTAATACGCAAAAGCTGGTTGTATTTTGCAATACGTTCACTTCGACACAGGGATCCGGTTTTTATTTGTCCGCAACCCGTAGCTACAGCGAGATCGGCAATAAAACTGTCTTCTGTTTCTCCGGAACGATGTGACATGATGCAGCGGTAATGATGCTGATGAGCCAGGCGAATGGTTTCGCGAGTCTCACTCAGTGTACCAATCTGATTTACTTTAATGAGTACGGCATTTGCAGTGTGTTGCTCAATTCCTTCTTTAAGTATGCGGGAGTTGGTTACAAACAAATCATCACCGACCAGTTGTATTTTTTGTCCTAACTGTTGAGTGAGTTCCTGCCATCCTTGCCAATCATTTTCATCGAGGCCATCTTCAATACTCATAATAGGGTAAGACCGCTGTAATTCGCTATAGTAATCAATCAGTTGTTGAGAGGAAAATTGCTTTTTTTCAGAGGCTAAATGGTATTCTCCTTCATGAAATAATTCGGAAGCCGCCACATCCAGAGCAAAAACGATATCTACACCTAAATGAAAACCTGCTTGATGTACTGTCTCAGAAAGAATATCAAGAGCCTGACGATTGGACTGCAAATCAGGCGCAAATCCGCCTTCATCGCCGACCGCGGTGTTAAGTCCTTGTTTTTTTAGCACTGATTTCAAGACGTGGAAAATCTCCGTTCCCATTTGCAGCGCCATACTGAAATCACGGGCGCCAACAGGCATGATCATAAATTCCTGGATATCCACATTGTTATCCGCATGCGCCCCGCCATTTAATATGTTCATCATCGGTACAGGCATGCACATTTCTTCATTGAGGTTTAAAGAAACAAATAAAGGTTTTTGCTGAGCAAAGGCGGTGGCTCTGGCATAGGCTAAAGAAACAGCAAGAATGGCATTTGCTCCAAGACGTGATTTGTTTTCCGTACCATCCAGCTCACAAAGACGTGAATCAAGTTTTTCTTGTTCATTGACAGGAAAATCTTTTAAAGCCTGATCAATCTCATGATTTATATGATAAACAGCTTTTTTGACGCCTTTGCCAAAATAGCGCCCATTTTCCTTATCGCGTAACTCACAGGCTTCACGACTGCCGGTGGATGCGCCGGAAGGTACACTTGCACGTCCAATTTTTCCATTAGATAGTATTACATCGGCTTCAACCGTAGGTTGCCCACGTGAATCAAGTATCTCTCGACCAAGAATTTTGCTAATTCGCATAAAAGATCCTGAAGAGTTAAATATTAAAGAAGGTATTTTCCCTGTTTCCATGGTTGAGTGCAAGAAATCCATTAAAATAGAGGACGGCTGAAGAAGGGAAAGGAGGGGTTAGTGTGCAAACCAGACAATGTTCAAAGACAGTAAGGCTTTCATCAGAAGCATTAAGGGCATACCCAATATCGTATCCTCTTTGCCTGAGATGTCATTGAAAAGCCATTTACCCAAGGTCTCGTACTGGTAGGCGCCACAACTATGATATGGTTTTTCTTTCTTCAAATATAATTCAATGGCACGATCATTTAGTGTACGCATCCTAAGTGTGGATATGTCATGGCTTTGCCAAAGCACTTTGCCTTTTTGAACAATACAAAGACAGGCAATTTGCTGGTGGGTTTTTCCCTGTAATTGCTTAAGATGATTTACAGCTGTGAAATGATCAAGCGGTTTGTCGAATAAAAGATTATCCATGACGCACAACTGATCGGCGGCGATAATATAATGCTCTGGAAATCTTTGACTGACTTCAAAAGCTTTATGGCTGGCCAACAGGTAGCCAAGGTCTGTCCAGTTTCTTGAGGTAAAGTCTTGCTTGATAAGCGCTTCGTTGCAATTCGAAGGTATAATTTCAAATTTCAAACCGGTGCTTTGTAAAAGTTTACTACGAATCTTTGAACCTGAGGCTAGTATTAAAGGTTTTTGTTGCAGAAAATCAGACATAGACTGCCACCGAAGCCATGAGCAAAAATCCAATGATAACATAACTGAAATCTTTTAAATTACAACAGCGCTCTACCATTACACAACGCTCAAGACCATGTAAGGTTCCCAAATAAAGAAATGTTCCTGCAGAAGCTGCGATAAGAATAGGGTCAAATAAAGAATCAGTTTGCAAATCCCGACCGGAATACCAGCCAAGAAAGATACCGGCGGGCGTCATCAAAGTAAAAATCAGGAAAAGAAAGAATCGCTTGTTTTGATTTAGTGAACTTTTGTTCAGTTGCACGGCAATGGCAAAACTTTCTGCCCACTTGTGAGCAATGATGGCAAGGAAAATCATGATGACCAGTGAGTGATGTTGTGATAAACCAAGAGCAGCGCCGACCATCACGGAATGAACCGATAACATGATCCAGGCCAGTATGGCAAAGGAGGGATGTTGATGGTTTTGCTGGTGATAAAGCTCTTCTCCCAAGTGTTCAAACCAGAGAAAAAAGAGAAAAACAGAACCTGTAATAATATAAGCCAAAGGATAATCGTAACCCATGGTCTGGAAAATATGGTTTGATTCAGGAAGCATGTGTAGTAGAGCTGCCCCCAAAAAAACACCAGTAGCCAATGTTTCACCTATGGGGAAATCGACATGCTCTTTATATTTCAGGCGTTTTTTAAATGGATACCAGCCAGCGATAGCACTAATCAAGAAAATGGTTAAGGCAAATATAAATTTCAAGGTGGCGGCGGTAACCATAGATTAATTCCCATTGTCAAAGCAATATACTGAGAAGAAAAAGCCAAGGAAGGAATAGTATTTATAGCTGGTTCTTTTGGCAAGTTTTTTATGCATTACCTGGCCTTTTTTCGTAGTTCGTTTGTGTTAGCCTCATAAAGATATGGTGAAATCATTGGAGCTTAAAATCTGTTGCTGGCTCAGTAAGCGAAAATGATCAATGTATGGATAAGATTTAAGTGTTTTTTGTAGATGCTTATCGAGATCTTGCCATTGAGTAAATTTGTTGGGAAACACCAAGTCAATAATTATTTTCCCATCCTGATAATGCAGTGTCCAGAAAATAAGCTCAGGATATACATCCGATAACTCTGTCAGGAATTGTTTTTTTAATTCTGAGCGGTTAGGAAGATGCATGGAAGGACAGACAATCTCATCGTCTTCTGGATCAACATGTACTGTAACATCTTTAACACGCGGAATATAATTCATCAGATTTTGATGCACATGTTGTGCAATATAATGACCCTCAGAGACAGAAATGCGTGGAGCCACAAGGATATGCACATCAATAAAAATATCGCCGCCCATTAACCGGCTGCGCAGCTGATGAATTTTATCCACACCATTAACCTCATTGATGATGTGCTTAATCTGAACCAGTGTATCTGGGTCAACAGCCGTATCAACCAATTCTTTAATACTGCTCCAACCGTAACTCCAACCCATCTTTATGATAAACAAACCAACGATGATGGCTGCAATGCCATCAAAATAGAAAAAACCGGCCAAACTGCCAATAACGCCTGCAAGCACTATCAGAGAAGAAGCGGCATCTGAGCGGTGATGCCAGGCATTGGCAATGAGTAAATCGGATTGTATGCGTCTGCCAATAAAATGGGTGTAATGGAATAACAGTTCATTGGCAAGGATTGAACCGATAATCACAGGTAAAGAAAGCCAGTCAGGTTGGTCAAAATTAGCGTTCAGAATGGAATCCATGGCATCCCAGGCAATGCCTGCACCAGCCAGGATAAGGAGGATAGCAAGAAAGACTGTGGCGGCGGTTTCTATGCGCTGATGACCATAAGGATGATTTTTATCTGCATCCAGGCTACCGTATTTAGATGCAAACAAAACCATGCCATCGGTTAAAAGATCAGAAAAAGAATGAATTCCGTCTGCAACCAGTGCATGTGAATTGAATAGAAAACCACCCACTAATTTTGACAGGCCAAGTAAAAAATTCACAATGACACTGATTAAGGTGATTTTTTTGACTTGCTGGTAACGGTTGATTTGCGGCATTATCCATCCTTGACAATTTCAATGGTGATATGAATTTCATCGCCTGTGTTTTCGCAGTTAATTATTTTATGCCCATTGATTCTACACCAGCTGGGTAAATCGTACATAGCTCCTGGATCTGTGGCAATGATGGTTAGCTGATCCCCATGCTGTAATTCACGAGTTTTATTTTGTGCCTTAATAATGGGCATGGGACAAAGCAGGCGACGTGCATCCAATTCAAAATATGTCATTTTTGTGCCCTCACAAATACCAGTTTTGTGAAATGTCTTCCGGTTTCATCGGATGGATAAGGAGTTGTTCGGTTTCACCGTTTTTTCGGTGAAGATTAAAGCGCACGGATTCTTCATTTCGACCTGAACTGAAACGTGCTGTAATACTCGCACTTTTTATCAAGTCTTCCCGTGTCGGTTCTCCTTCAATCAAGGTGATGGGGCCACGATGTTCAAGAATTTCCAGATGATCAAACTGCTTTCTGTATCCTGATAAAAAATGATGCTCAGACTCATCGCGGGCAATGATAATTTTATAATGGGGGTCAATACGCAAATGGCGTCCCGCTTTAAGAAGAATGATGTCTTCCATGTTGTAATCTCGTGTGTTTGTATGGTCCCACATATCTCGTAGGCGGCGACTGTAGTTTTCATCCGTGAGCACGCAACAGCCGCCGGCAGGTTGTGCGTATTCCTTAATACCCAGAGAGGAGGCAAGAGATAATTGAGGCTTGCGATTACGTCCATGAAAGTCCAATAGAAGTTCCCTGTCTACCCATCCCTCTCGCTCGGGAAGTGTAGGAGGGAGATGTTTGGCGCACAATGGTCTTAAGAGCCTGTCTTCTGCACCTGATTCTTTAGCGACAAGAGGCATAGCTTGCTTGCGTTGTGAATTGGGTCTTTGGCCAATGACCTCCCCGGTAATGATAAAATCAAAGCCATGTTTTTGCATCCATCGATAAGCTTCTCCAACCATGAAAATTTTGCAGTCAAGACAAGGATTAACATGTTTGCCGTAACCGTGTTTTGGATTGAGCAAAACCTCTTTATAAGGTTCAACAATATCTTCGATGTGGAGTTGAATACCTAATTGTTCAGCTACCCATAGAGCATCATTACGGACGGGCTTGTTTTTTTTACGGTTACGAATCGCTGAAGTATGGCCTGAATGGCAGAATCCTGTATAAAAATTCAGACCTTCTATATGAATTCCTTGTTGTTGTATAACTTTAACGGCAAGCATGGAGTCCAGGCCACCCGAAATAAGGGCGACGGCTTTTCGTTTTTGAGACATTACACAAACCTGTTAATAAAATGCTCATATTGTAACCTTTTACCTTGAATGGTCAAGCTGAAATATAAAAGCAGGACTGACAAGCAAATACCCTCTCAACAAAAGCGTTTATTATCAAACAGGTTTATAGGATGCACACAGAGTTATCCACAGTTTTTGTGGATAAAAAATAAAAGGGCTCAGTAGCAAATGCCTTTTTGGCAAGAAAAATAAGAGGAAAAAATTGAATGCAATTATCCACAATTTATAGTGGGAAAAAGATAAAAAATACTGTACTGCTGGTCTGAGGCCACAATAGCTAAAATGTCATTGAGAAAGATTCTTGTTTTTCATTGAAATTGGTTAATTGCTGCGTTAAGAGTGCATGACCTTCCATGCATTTTTCAAGGATAGATTTTCCAGAATAACTTTTGCTTAAATGCTCTAAATATTCTGCAAAAGTAATTTGATCTTTTTTCGGTAAAACTTCATTGACAAAAATAGTCGATAAAGATTTCCTCTTATTATTTGCAATACTCTTGGCCAATTTTAGTAGTTCATCAAAGGTGGCTGAAGTGTTATCACCAATAAAGGTAGACCATTTGGCCGGATGTCCTTTAATGTACTTAATCAAGACAGGCTCACTCTTTCTGACTCTGTCAATGACATCTTTTCGCTGTGTTAAATAAGTCCCTTGTAACATTAGGGGATGGCCATCATGGTCAGAAAGTGTGTTACTTGGGGCACGCGTGTCTCGAGAAGGCTCGATATCAATCATTTTTAATGTAGAGCAAATAATTTTATGAGAACAGTTCAGATAATCAAAGGCCGTATGACCATGATTATCATAAATATTTAAAGATGCACCCAGTTCAATAAGACGATTAACCACCTTGACTCGACCAAGTATAATTGCATAATGGATCGCTGTTCTGCCGTTTGAATCCTGATAATCAAAATTGAGCTTCTCATGAAAGAGATCAATAAAATGAAGCATTAAATCATCCGTGTTAGGTAATAAGGAGAACAAAATTAATAATGATTTTTTGCCAAAGTAATCACCATCACATAGATTAGGATTAATGCGTTCATGAATTAAATTAAACAGACGGCGTATGTCAGAATACATCTCGTTAACCAGAAAAAAATGTAAGGCCGGATTACCCGGTGCCCACTCAGCATTGGGGCTAAAAGAGTTTGAGCGTATGAAAGTCAGTAGCTCATCATCTGGAAGGGTAAGAAATTCTAAAGTATTAAATCGCTCATCTAAATAATAAGATGACATGACAAGTTCTACAAATCAAATTTGTGTTTATTTTAAACACTTTTTATTAAGAAAAAATTAACTCGACTTTGTGAAAAATTTACGAATCCCCGTTGACCATGGAGTCATAAAAAGACCAATCCTATTTATCTCGACTTTAGCCATTTTTAAGGATCGAATCCCTGCTACTTGATAGCGGGGTCCATATGGAGCTTCGCATGGGTACTGCGGTCGATGCCACGGTAATTCGTAAGCGGAAAAAATTCACAAAATCGAGAATTAAGAGATACCATAAAATTTATATGGTTAAATTTTTTTAAGCTTGCAAAAATTGTTCAAACTGACCCAACCAGCGTTTTGTAATGCTTCTTGCTAAAACTGGATTCTGACTCAGCAAGGGTTTTGCAAAAACTGGCAATAAAGCCAGTAAATCCTTATCACGTTGCAAATCAGCAATTTTAAATTGCCGATATCCGGTCTGCCGGATTCCCAGTATTTCTCCCGCACCGCGTAATTTGAGATCTTTTTCTGAGATCAAAAAACCATCGTTTGTTGCTCTCATTATTTTCAGACGCTCACTGCCTTGTAGTGACAAAGGGGATTGATAAAGGAGCAAGCAATGGGATTGAGCATGGCCGCGTCCAACACGACCTCTTAACTGATGTAACTGCGATAAGCCCAGGCGTTCTGCATTTTCAATGATCATCAGACTGGCATTGGGAACATCAACTCCAACTTCAATCACGGTCGTGGCAACCAATAAATCGATATCACCGTTTTTAAATGCGGCCATCGTGGTTTCCTTTTCATTAGCTTTCATTCGGCCATGGATAAGTCCTACTCGTACACCGTTTAACTCTTGTGAAAGCTCTTTTGCTGTCTTTGTTGCAGCCATGCATTGCAGTTTTTCAGACTCTTCAATTAATGTACAAACCCAGTAAGCTTGGCGGCCTTGAGAGATGGCGGCCTGTAGGCGCTCAATGACCGGCTGTCGTTTTTCCTGCGGGAGAACGGCGGTTATGACAGGTGTTCGGCCCGGTGGTAGTTCATCAATAACGGATAAGTCGAGATGAGCGAAATGAGTCATGGAAAGTGTTCTGGGAATGGGAGTCGCTGTCATCAGCAATTGATGAGGGATTTGATGTTCTTTCTGCCCTTTTTGCTGCAGCTGAAGTCGTTGCTCGACGCCAAAACGATGCTGCTCGTCAATGATGATAAGTCCCAGATTGGCAAAATTGACCTTCTCCTGAAACAGGGCGTGGGTTCCAATAAATAGTTGGCAGTCATTGGAGGCAATCGCCGACAAAACATGTTTGCGTTCAGCAGTTTTCATTTTTCCACTTAGACGATTCATCTGAATACCAAGCGGCTTTAGCCATTGATAAAGATTATTGGCATGTTGCTCACTGAGAAGATCCGTTGGGGCCATGAAGGCAACCTGATACCCGTTAGCAATGGCTTTCAGAGCGGCAAGAGCTGCCAGAATGGTTTTACCGGAGCCTACATCGCCCTGAACTAAGCGTAGCATAGGTTTGTGCTGTTGAAGATCTTCTTCAATTTCCGACCATACCCGTTGTTGAGCGCGGGTAAGATGAAACGGAAGTGAAGTAAGAAATCGATTGAGTAAATCATCCGTTTTCGATAATGCCGGAGCTTTTAGGGCATGGCGCGTCTGTCGTGCAAATTGCAGGCTTAAATGTTGCGCCAGCAATTCATCGAAGGCCAGGCGTTTCAACGCAGGATGCTGACCGTCTTCGATGGCTTTTAAGGAAATATCTGGAGGAGGATTATGTAAAAAATGAATGGCTTCTGGTATAGCCATGAAAAATTGTGCCTGCAATTGTTCTTCTGTCATCCACTCAAGCTCATGCAATTGAGCTTCACAAAGTTTTAAGGCTTGTTGAACCAGCTGTCTCAGGCGAGTTTGAGTCAATCCTTGCGTGGTTGAATAAATCGGAGTTAATGTTTCCTCTACCGGACATTCTTTTTCATGATTTAAGATTTGATATTCTGGATGGATCATTTCAAACATGCCGGAAAAGCCTCTTACCTCACCGAAAGCGCGGATCATTTTGCTGTTTGAGAGTGCTTTGATTTGCGGTTGATTAAAATGAAAAAAGCGAAGCTTTATGATTCCTGTTTTATCTTCAAGATAGCAATTAAGCATTCGCCGTTTGCCATATTTGATTTCTGTTTTGCAGACAGAACCTGCTACAACGCACCAACTGTGAGATTGAAGATCCTGAATGGGGGTTATCCGCGTTCTGTCTTGATAGCGGAATGGCAAATGCCATAACAAATCCTGCAAACTATAAATGCCACATTTGGCTAATTTTTTAACAATCGCCGCTCCGACACCGGATAATGTTTCACAAGAGTTGGACAACACAGTTTAAATTCGTTGAAAAAAAATGAATAATAACAGGAAAATAACTTGATGCGTAGGTTTAAAAATGAATCGCACGGTTACCTTTGCTGCAAGCCTCATTTTGGTATGGATTATCGGTTATTTACTGATTGCCGGGCGAGGATTATTGATTCCCATTATCATCGCTATTTTTATCTGGCATTTGTTAAATACCATGAACAATGCTATGCAAAAGCTGCCTTATCTTGGCGAACGCTTCCCCTATTGGTTGAGTATGCTGTTGGCATTATTGGTCACAGGGTTATTCGTGAAGCTTTTGATTGACATCATCGCTAATAATGTTAATGAGGTCATTGTTGCCTCATCACGTTATCAGGATAACTTATTGCGTATTCTTAATGCACTGGATCAGCATTTTAATATCAAAGTCATGTCCTATTTTGACGCCATAGTGAAAAATTTAAGTGTGCAACGAATGCTGGTGAATATTTACGGTGTTTTCACTACCATCACCAGCTCAGCGGTATTGATTGCGCTTTATGTGGTTTTTCTCTTTGTAGAGCAGCATTTTTTCTGGCAAAAAATAGATGCTTTATTCCCTCAGCAAAATCATCGGCAATTAGTTAATAACATCATCACCCATATTGTAAAAGATACGCAGACTTATCTGGGATTGAAAACATTAATGAGTCTATTGACCTCAACATTCAGCTGGTTGATTATGAAATGGGTGGGACTTGATTTCGCTGAATTCTGGGCATTGCTGATATTCTTCTTAAATTATATTCCGAACATTGGCGCCATCCTTGCGACCATGTTTCCAGCCATGTTGGCATTGGTTCAGTTTGATAAATGGCTACCTTTTTTTATTGTTACTTTTGGTATCACCCTTGTGCAATTTATCGTAGGGAATATTATTGAACCAAGATTTTTAGGGAAATCTCTCAATTTGAGTCCACTGGTTATTTTAATTGCTTTAGGTGTTTGGGGCGGAATATGGGGTATATTAGGGATGTTTCTTTCTGTGCCTATTACGGTAATGATGATGATTATTTTTGCCCATTTTGAAGCAACGAGACCTATTGCTGTTTTATTATCGCAAGATGGATACATCAAACCGGCTTATGAGATTCTGGAAAGAAATTTTTAGGTTCTGTGAATCTAAAGCATCGAAAAGATACACAGCTAAATTAGACAAACAAAAATCATGACCGAACTCCTGTGGCTTGACGGGCGGCTCCTGACAGGCAGCGGGAATTCGAGGTAAGGAAGATTTGCAAATTATTAAGGACAATATGTATAAGTACAAATTTCTGCTCTCATCCGTATTAATAGCTTTCCTCATACTGCTGGCGGGATATTTTTATTTTGCCAATGGGCTTTCGGATAAAGATGGAAAAGCACCCTCTCCTATAGTGGTTCATGCCGTTCCTGTAAAAACCCGTACGGTTGAAAATTTTATTGAGGCTATTGGCACGACCAGGGCATTTGAGTCAGTGACAATCACTGTCAATGTAACCGAATATATTAAACAATTGTTTTTTGAAGACGGTGATATAGTAAAGAAGGGTGATGTATTGGTTGAGCTTGAAACCAGTGAAGAGAAAGCGCAAATGATGGAAGCTCAAGCACGACTTGAGGAGGCTCGGGTACAATTTGAGCGCTTTGGAAAATTATCAAAGCGAGATTTTCTCTCAAAATCTGAACATGACGCTCAGAAAGCGACGTTGGATAGTGCAGCGGCGCGAGTAGAACAGATAAAAAGCATGATGGCAGACAGGACATTGAAAGCTCCTTTTGATGGTTTGCTTGGCTTTAGAAGGGTCAGTAAGGGAACGCTTGTGGAACCTGGAGATGAAATTGTAACGCTTGATAAGATTCAACCACTGAAAATTGATTTCAGCCTGCCTGAGCGTTATTTGGCGAACCTGCACAAGGGACAAGGTTTTACTGCTCGCTCCATTGCATACAAGGGTAAACTGTTTACAGGCACAATCAGTACCATCAACCCAAGAATTGATGAGCAGGCAAGAGCAGTGCTTTTACGCGGCTTGCTTAATAATGAGCAATTGCTGTTGAAACCAGGAATGTTGCTGCATATTAAATTGCCTTTGGGCCATGAAAAGGTATTAACGGTTCCTGAAGAAGCATTACTGGCACAAGGCATGGAGCGTTATATTTTCATTGTGGATAAAAATGACAATAAGGCTCGGAAAATCAATGTCAAATTGTTAAAACGTCATGAGCGATGGTTGGATATAGAAGCGCAGGTGCCGACCGACAGCTGGATCATTACCGACGGTGCTTTCAAATTACGTGAGGGCCAATTAGTGGATGTTAAATATGTGGATCACTGATCAGGCGGTGAAAAAACCGGTGCTGGCTGTAGTGCTTAATCTATTATTGATAGCCTTTGGCTTGATTGCTCTTGACCGTCTGGCTTTAAGAGAATTACCCGATGTTGATCCGCCCGTAATATCCATAGAAACCCAGTACACAGGGGCGGCAGCACAAACTGTCGAAAATCGCATTACCAAAGTCCTGGAAAGGCGAATCAGCGGTATTGAGGGAATTCGCTTTATTGACGCTAAAAGCATCGATGGTTTATCTACCATTAATATTGAATTTAATATTAATCGGGATATTGATAATGCGGCCAATGATGTCCGTGAGAGAGTATTTAGCGCCCTGAGCGATTTACCTGACGGTGCAGATACACCAGAAGTGTTTAAAGTGGATTCCAATAACAATGTTATCATGTGGCTGAATTTGGATAGTGTACACATGAATGCCATGGAGCTGACCGATTATGCCGAGCGATATATTGTCGATCGATTGTCAGTGGTCAATGGTGTGGCTCGTGTTCGCATTGGCGGTGAAAAGCGGTTTGCCATGCGGATCTGGCTTGACAGACAGGCGATGATCGGTAAGAAGGTCAGTGTTCAGGACATCGAAAATGCATTACGACAAAATAATCTGGAACTGCCTGCCGGTCGTATTGAGTCTGTTGAACGTGAATTTCCAGTCTGGGTGGAAAGGCAATTTAAAACACCGGAGGACTTTTCCAGATTAGTCATTCGTAAAGAAGCAAATGGACACTTACTTCGTCTGTATGAAGTGGCCGAAGTGGAACTGGGACCGGAAGACAGGCGTTCTGAATTGCGTGGGAATGGTCGCAATATGATAGGTCTTGGCATTATTAAGCAATCAAAAGCAAATACTCTGGATGTTGCGCGCGAAATAAAAAAGACCATCAAAGAGATAAAGCTTCCTGAAGGAATGCAGCTTCATGAAAGTTATGATACCTCGGTTTTTATTGAACAGGCGATCATTGAAGTTCTCAAAGCCTTTATTGTGGCTTTGCTGTTAGTTACGTTGGTCATTTTTGCTTTTCTGGGCAATTTCCGCTCCATGCTTATACCTTTTTTTACTATTCCGGTTTCCATTATTTCAACCTTCATTGTGCTGTACATCTCTGGGTTTTCTATCAATCTGCTTACCTTATTAGGCTTGGTGTTGGCGATTGGGCTTGTTGTTGATGATGCCATTGTTGTTCTTGAAAACATTATTCGTCGAATCAATCTGAATGAGCCGCCTTTATTGGCCAGTTACCGTGGGTCAAGACAGGTCGGATTTGCCGTTATCGCCACAACAACCGTATTATTGGCTGTTTTTTTGCCCATTTCCTTATTACAAGGTAATGTCGGACGCTTATTCAGCGAATTTGCCTTTACCCTTGCCGCAGCTGTTTCCTTTTCAACCTTAGTCGCTTTAACTTTAACACCGGTGATGTGTGCTTACATTCTTCATCGAAAAGAAAAGCAATCGTTATGGGCTGAAAAAATCAATCGTTTTCTTGCTATGACTACAAAGCATTATCAACGGAGCCTTAAGTTTTGTCTTCGCCACAGTTATGGGATATTAGCCTTGTTTATTCTGCTCATCATAAGCGGCATCGTTTTTTATCAAAAAATACCAGATGAGTTGGTGCCGCAGGAGGATAGAGGGGCATTTTTTGTCTTGGTTAAGGCTCCAGAAGGAGCAAGCTTTTCCTATACGCAAAAATATATGCATAAGATAGAAAAAATATTGATGAAGTACGTTAAGAGCGGCAGCGGTGCCCGTGTGATTACTCTGTTTCCTCAGGGATTAGGCAGTGGGGATCCGGTAAATTCAGGTTTTGCCATTTTGGTGATGGAAGATTGGTCTGAAAGAAAACAATCCACTTTTGATGTGATGGCGGATGTTCAACGAGCATTGTCGCAATTGCCTGGTGTTATTGCTGTACCGGTGATGCGCAGCGGTATAGGTGCACAGAACCTGACTCAGCCTGTTCAATTCGTCCTTGGTGGCGCAGATTACGATGAGCTTCTCAAATGGCGGGATATTCTGTTAAATGAAGCCGCTAAAAATCCAGGCTTAACCAATCTCGATAGCGATTATGATCCCAGCAAAATCCAGATTAATCTGGTTGTGAATTACAATAGGGCTGCAGAAATGGGAGTACCTGTGGAAGCGATTGGGCGAGCACTTGAAACTTTTCTTGGCTCAAGAGAAGTCACGACCTTTATAGACAAGGATGAAGAATATGAAGTGATTCTTGAAGCCTCACTTGACAAAAAAGCAAAGCTTAATGATTTAAAAAACATTTATGTTCGCTCTGATAGAACCAGACAACTTATACCGATAGCGAATCTTGCGCATTATAAAGAAGCCACGGTTCCAAATGCCTTGTATCGCTTTAATCGTATGAAAACGATTACCGTAACCGCCAGTCTGGCTGAAGGTTATTCTTTAGGGGAAGCGTTGAATTTTTTAGATGAGACGGCTAAGAAGCATTTACCAGCAACAGCCCGTATCGATTATAAGGATCAATCGCGTGATTTTAAGGAATCACAGTCAGGGATTTATTTTACGTTTTCTCTGGCGCTTTTGGTCATGTTTCTGGTTATGGCAGCACAGTTTGGCAGCTTTATTCATCCTTTGGTTATTTTTATAACGGCACCCATTGCCGTGGTGGGGGCTTTGTTTGGACTGTATATCACCGGCAATTCATTTAATATTTATAGCCAGATAGGCTTGATTATGCTCATTGGTCTGGCAGCCAAAAATGGCATATTAATGATAGAATTCATTAATCAGCTACGTGAACAGAAGGTTAAATTTTTACAGGCCGTGATTGAAGGCAGTGTAGTTCGTCTTCGACCTGTACTAATGACAGCCATTTCCACCATTTTCGGCAGTTTGCCTCTGGTTTTCGCGGTAGGGGCCGGGGCTGAAAGTCGCGTAAGCATAGGCGTTGTGATCTTTTTTGGTGTGAGCATTGCTACCTTTCTCAGTTTATTTGCGGTTCCGGTTGTATATGCCAAACTTGCCAGACGCACCAAACCAAGAAACTATACCGAACAACAGCTTAGTGAGATGGATAAAGATATTGCGATAAAATATTAGAGTCTGTTGATAATTGGACTCAATACTTTTGATTATCTGCTACACGTCTTCAATCATCAAATTTTGATCTTACTGTATAATAATTATACAGTTATTCTTAACTGTACGCCTATATTTAGTGGTGATGTACCATGGGAATTATTAATGCTTATGATGCTTATGGATTACTTGAAAAATCTAAATTATATCAAAATCAACTTCATGATGTACTTAAAGATGAACTTGGCGCAAAAAAAGTTTTATGTATCTCAGACACTACCGATGTGCATTTAACATCAGATGAGGATACAAGTTCAATTGCCTATACTATAGAAAAAGCAGGATTCGGCTCAGAACTTGAAGTAATACAAACGGATTTTATTGAATTTTCATATACTGATCCTGATCATAAGTTTGGTGCTCATTTACCTCAAAACCATGATGAAACACGCCGTGAATATCTAAAAGTTGATTCAACGAGATTAGACGATGACTTATCCCAGGTTGAAAATTCTGATGTTATTTTAGGAAGAAATTGTATCTGTGCATGCGACGGCAATGGAAAACCATGTGGAGGCATTGATATTTCAGTAGAAGCCCAACAAAATTACTTGGAAACATTAATAAAACAGCAACCTAGTTTAATCGTTTTAAGTGCAACTGAAGCTGTGTTTCAAACTTATCCGGACAGCTTGGAATATAATGAACAAAGAAGGAGGGCTCAGAATTTATATAAAGAAGCTAAAAACAATTTAATTCAAGTTTGTGAAAACTTAAATGCAACACAAAATAACTATGTATTTCAAGTGATTGAAATGGACGAAAATCTTAATGAGTATATAGAAAATAATTCCGAAATTGAAAATGGATACATGCTCGTTGCTTATAATACTGACAAAATTAATTTTCAGCCATCAACAGTCAGTCTCGAAAATGAACGAGAAAAAGCGAAGAAGGAAGTAATAAAGATGGATGTGAGTAGGCAAGCTTTAATTCAAGAACATAAGAAAATTTTAGAAGGACAAGATAAAACATCTCAGGATTCTGAGATAGAGCATGACCATAATTTATTATCTTCAAATAATAAATGAAGTCAGAGTGACTTTTTGTTTATATTTCAATGCTATTTATCATCTGTAATGGTTAAATGATCTTTACCAGAATGTTGTAATGCATTCATAGATCATCCAACGTACTAGAACGCCGCGCTAAATGAGTTTGATATGAGCCGGCATTTTGTCCCACGCGCTTTTTTGCTAAAAATACTATAGTGTATGAAATACATGTTGGATGAAATCATACCTCATGTTGATTCTTCCCATGCGCTTTTAATCTGGAAGAAAAAAGCGCATAATATTTGTATTTTTTGACGGTAGATTTAGCGAAATGAAACACATATTAGAGCAGATGTTGCAACATGCCTTAACTATCCTGAAACAGTCCGGTGAGATACCGGAAGATGTGTACCCGGACATTAAAATTGAGCGGACCAAAGAGGCAAAACACGGTGACTATGCTTCTAATCTGGCATTGGTGTTGGCAAAGCCCTGCCGCCAACCGCCAAGAAAACTGGCAGAAATTTTACTAAAAGCATTGCCCGAAGAGTCAGCGGTTGCCAAAGTAGAAATAGCAGGTGCCGGTTTTATTAATTTTTTTCTTAAAGAGGATGCTTCTCTTCAGATCATAGAGCGAATATTGAGAGAAGCACATCAATATGGGCGCAGTCATGTGGGCCAGGGACAAAAAGTGTTGCTGGAATTCGTTTCAGCAAACCCAACAGGTCCTTTACATGTAGGGCATGGCAGGGGAGCTGCCTTTGGTGCAACATTGGCTAATTTGTTGGCAGAAGCCGGCTATACTGTCAGTCGTGAGTATTATGTGAATGATGCTGGCAGGCAGATGAACATTCTGGCAGTCAGTGTCTGGTTGCGTTATTTGGGCCTTGCCGGTCAGTCGGTTATTTTTCCCGCCAATGGATATCGTGGTGATTATGTTTTTGACATTGCACAGGCAATGTTCTCTGCATACGGCAATCAATATGTATTTGACTGGTTTGCTATCAGTGAAGGATTACCTCTTGATGCTCCGGAAGGTGGCGATAAAGAACAGTATATCGATGCCATGATCCATCGTGCGCAGGCTTTATTAGGCGAGGATGGATTTGACTTATTTCACCAGCACGCACTGACATCCGTTTTAGAAGACATTAAAGAGGATTTGGCCGAGTTTGGTGTTGAATATGATTGCTGGTTTTCTGAGCGAAATCTGTTTCATGATGGCTCTATTCAAAAAGGCATAAAAGCACTGATTGATTTGGGTCATACCTATGAAAAAGAAGGTGCGCTTTGGTTTAAATCCACCGATTTTGGTGATGAAAAAGATCGTGTTCTGATACGTGCCAATGGCCAAATGACTTATTTCGCCTCCGATGTAGCTTACCATTGGAATAAATATGATCGTGGATTTGATCGTGTTATTGATATTTTAGGCGCTGATCACCATGGTTATATCAGTCGCGTTAAAGCTGCAGTTAAAGCTTTAGGGCACAATGAGGAGGCTCTCGATGTTTTACTGGTTCAGTTTGCCATTTTATATCGAGGTGGTGAAAGAGTGCAGATGTCAACACGGAGTGGATCTTTCGTAACCTTGCGTGATCTTCGTGTAGAAGTCGGTAAAGATGCGGCACGCTTTTTTTATGTCATGCGAAAACCTGAGCAGCATATGGATTTTGATCTGGATATTGCCAAATCTCAATCCAGCGATAATCCTGTCTATTATATTCAATATGCTCATGCCAGAATTTGCAGTATTCTTAGACAGCTTAAAGAAAGAGGCTTAAGTTGGGATGTGGAAAAAGGGCTGGAAAATCTGCAACTGCTTTCAGAACCCTATGAACTGTCGCTGATTTCTACGCTTGAACAATATCCGGAGGTGATTGAGTCATCGGCACTCAACTGCCAGCCTCATCAATTGGCCTATTATTTACGTGAATTGGCCAATGGATTACACAGCTATTACAATGCCGTGATATTATTATGCGAACAGGAAGATGTACGCTGTGCTCGACTATGTTTATTAAAGGCAGTACGCCAGGTTATTTATAATGGCCTAAACATTTTAGGTGTATCAGCTCCTGAGAGTATGTAATGGCGAGAGATTATAATAGAAAAAATATATCCCGCAATAAACCCTCATCTTCCCGGCCTTTTTTGCTGATGATATTGTTTTTTATTGCCGGATATCTGACAGCCCTGTTGTTTGATCCTGAAAGTCTTGGACAATGGGTCTCCAGACAAACAGCTTCTCTGGAAAACAAAAAAGTAGCAAAAAAGAAAAATTTGCCCCAACCACAGGAAGAACGGCCAAAGCCTAAGTTTGAGTTTTATACTTTGCTAACGAATGAACATCATGCATCAAAGGCATTGCCAACGCCGCCTGTAGTCAACCCTGCACCAGCAAAACCTGCTTCCATACCACAAACTGTGGAACATAAAGAAAGTAAAACGGTGGTTTCTACAAAATCCGAGTCTAAAGAGCACTATGTGATTCAAGTGGCTTCATTCAAGTCCCGTCAGGATGCTGAGCGATTGAAAGCAACCTTAATCCTTCAGGGATTTGATGTGCATCTGAAAGAAGTTATACAAGCGAATAGCCATTGGTATCGCGTACTGATTGGTCCATATCCGGATCGTAAAAAAGCGGAAAACGCTAAAGCTGTGATCGCTCGCACAGAGCATGTCATGGGAATTATCCGTAAGCAAGATACTTGATAAGCTCATGAGTTGATAATGTATTTGAGCTCTGCTTAAGGGACATCTCACCTGCGTTTTTTTGTTAAAAAACAGAGTAACAGCCCAACCCCTATTTTTATTTAAAATTAGCTAAGTTATAAAGCAGTCGATTCTTTTAATGCACTTCCTCGTTTGTATTCTATAATATCAATATGAGCTATTAATTGCCATATTGTGGGTGCCAAATGTCAGAAGAGAAAAAAGAAAATACGCTTGAGCATTTTCAAAAAAGCATTCAACAAAGCACCCTCAGACGCACTTTCAGCTTTACTCAACTTACATCTGAAGAATTAAAAGATTATACTGCCTTTTTAATCGGTAATGACAGGCCTCTCACTGAAGAAGAAGTTGAACTTTTTCAAATGGAAACCAATTTTGTATTGGTGGGAACTTCGGTATTTCGTTCTATCGACTTTGCCTGCAAGTTATCAGCAAAATATAACGTCACCCCAAAAGTTTTTATTATTGATAACAGCAGGCAAGTCCATGAAACTTGGGAAAAACTGAAAAACTTTTTTGCTGAATCCACAGAAACGGATATTAAATCATTTTTACATGGGAAAACGGGTTTATTTGAATTTATCCTGAATGAATTATTGGATGTAACCCACGGAATGAATCCTGTGCGTTATTTTAGCGAATTCTTTAGATCATTTAATATTGAATACGTTAAGAATATCGTATTAGCAACAGAGGTATTGCGACAAGACTGGGCAAATTCCAATACATTCAGAGATATCCGCAACCTTTATTCAGATAGACCCATCGTAGCCTATCCCTCTAATATCATAAGTTGTTGCGAAGAAACAGATCAATGCAGGGTTCTGCAATCCATAGAATCTTTAAAACCATCGGTATGCATTTTCTCAAATTTAGATCCGATACAAAGAATACCGACTAAGACGCATATACTTCCTGAACCTACGGCATTAGGGATAATAGAAAAATTGGGATTAGAAATAAGGCTCATCGAAGACAGCAAGGAAGAAGATGAAAATATATTCGGTAGAGGTTATTAAAACTGACATTTTATAGACAGAAGAGGATTCGATAACTATGAAATCATCCTATAAGGTATTTGACACGATCCCTAAAAGCCCTAAGGGAACCTATGAATGTTGTTGGAGGAATTTGCCAGATGATCCCCAGCAACGTGAGGAATGTATCAATATTTTGGCAAATATTAGCGATAGAACCATTGATTCACTGGATATCAGCGGAAACAAACTTGGTGAATGTTCATTGGATTTTATTTATCAAGTACTCGATTTGATTGGAAAAACGTCTATTAAACTTTCTTCTATAAATCTTAGCTTTAACAAATTTGGCCATATGAAGGCTAAAGAATTGTGTAATTTGATTAAAAAAATACCAATCTCAGTTCATAGTGTAAATTTTACTCATAATGAACTTCATCGTTTTACACATGATGAGTTGATGGCGCTGGCTAAAGCCTTTCCGAAAACCATAAAAGTTGACTTTTCCTATAATTCCCTTCCAGAAAATACCAACATGCTGTGATATGCGGACAAACAGGCTAGTACCGAATGTCGGTTAGAAACGACTTTATTAGGGGACTAAAAAACTTTATTTACTCCCTATTCTGTGTTAATATTAACCAATTTAATTAAATTAAATGCAATAAGGTGATATTATGCAAGAAAAAATTGAAACAATCCGGCCACATGCTTTGCAAAACCTGAAAATTAATGAAATGGAAATCGTAGCAAAGATACGAGAAATTGTCGGTACCCCAGCAGATCCTAAGGTAAGAGTCTCAAGAAAAGACTTAAATCTAGATAATGATTACTTCATTCATCTTGATATCGGAGGTGAAGGATATAACGAGCACATGGGATATTTCTCAGGATTTACTACATCTATTAATGTCAATGCAACCGAATATCAAAGTAATGCTTATGGGATGCGCATCCCAAATTTAGTAAGGCTTAAGAGCTGGTTTACCAATCCCTCTTATCCTTTTTCAGATGGATTTGCTGATTATATTACCATGCAGAATGCCCCGCTGACCTCTAAAAATATCGATGAGATTGCTCGTTGTATACGGCCGGGCGGGGTAGTGGAATTATGGATTTCGGAAGATTGGAAAAAGGAGATTGAACGCTTGGCAAGGAAACTTCATTCTGAACCTGAGTTTGGAATTGAAGATGAATTCAAAGGCAGTACTGGGTCAATAAAAGTGAGAATCAGATCGCAAATCTCATTAGATTTGGAAATGTCCGCTGAAGACGTTATAAGTTCATCTAAAGCCAATAATGAACCGAATTCACACCAGCAACAATTAAAATTGCAATATTCAGCATTAACAGTCACATTTTTTAATTCAATATATCGAAATTTACATCAGAAAAAAATTACATATCCAACATCTGAAACTGAAACCCCAGGATTAAGTGAGAGGACATTGTAGGGAAGCGTGACCGTCAATATAGAATGTTGAGCTACTACAATTGCACGATGTCAGAATTTTAGATTAATCTGACATCGACCTGTAGCATATAAAACATCATCAGTCAATTTTCCCTGTACGTTAAAAGCTTCAGCTATCTTTCGAATATGATGGTTAAAATCAAGATATTCAATAAGCGCACCTGCTGTTTTTTCATCTTGAGGAAAGTGGACTGACTGCTGATAAGTTCTGTCTAACGACTGCTGTAGTATAGCAATCTCTGATTCAATATCTTCAACTTCCTCTAGTGATTGCGCATCTTCTAATCGATTTTTGAAATCCTCTACTTTGTCTGCTATCAGATCTGCGACGGGTTTGAGTGCGACAATGTTACGTATACAGCTTACCAGAACTCTAAATTCTTCAGGCGAAAGTTGTTCTTCTAATTCTTCTTTGCTGAGACGTTCTTTATTTCCAACCGTATCCGCATAAAACGTTTCAACGTAGTTGATAGAATCTAAAATCGAGTGTAAATCTTTATCCTTCTCAACTTCCTTGTAAACGGCATGCATGATGTGAGGACCCGGACGTATAAAAATGAGGAAGTGGAAGAATATATGTATTCCAATGAAGAAAGATACATGTCGCGTCCGGAAAATAAATTAAATAAAGTTGATGTGATAGAATTTTATCTTTTTGGGGAGCAACAAGAACCCTGCCGAATTAGCGTAGATGAGCTTACACATGACTATGAGGAGGCCAGAAAACTTATCGAAGAGCAACTACTTGTTGTGGAATCGAAAGAAGAAAAATCGAGTGATGATGAAGAATTGATGCGGGAACTTAAAAAACTTGAAAAAGAATATAATGCCGTTTTAGAGTTTCGTAAGATAGGCGGAAGCCGAGGATTGTCTTCCGAGCTTGCAATGACCCGCCAGGTTCCTCATTCTCAATTACCTATTGTGGAACAGGTGGCCGATAAGGACGATAGTCTAGGTGGAGTGCCTCCGATTCCAAAATGGGCTAAAAATGCAAGAGAAAATATGAGGCGAACTCTGGAAATCATAGAGAAATCAGCCGATATGAAACATCTGGATGAGGAAGAGCTGGAAAGCTTTAGACGAGTTGCAAAAAATGTTGGAAAAGATGAAAAGCTCAGCAAAGTAGAATACAAACTGGAGTCAAGAAGAGGCACGCTGTTTGACGCACCTTCTTCAAGTGGGAGAGATTCTGCTTCTGCCAGGGAAGAGCTTGTTAAAGAGAAAGGGGAGAAGAAGGTGAAAAAGAAAGAAACTGAAACTGGTGAAAAAAAACCTTTCTCAAACTTTTAGGTTATTTGCGTTGCTGTTGTGCTTGAAAATTGATGATTTTGTGAGCAATAACAATACGATTTTTGAATATTTTAGGCAAATTTGGGAAGAATTTTTTGATGTTGAACGGTTTGCATTTGTTTAACGCGCCACGGTAACTTTAACGTTCATCGCAAATTTCACCGCATGAGGTTTACTGACACTTACAGTGACTTCATTCACCTTGAAATTTTCTTTAATTAAACGAGCGACTTCATTGGCTACGGTTTCAATCAACTGAAAAGTTCTGGATTGCACAAACTCCATGACTTGCTTACATATTTCACTGTAATCAAGCATGTCGGTAATGGCATCTTTACAGTTTTTATAATTTGCCGGAATTTTGATGTCAATCAACAAGCGTTGGGAAATGCGTTGTTCCCATGTATAGACACCAATGCAGGTGGTAACGCTTAATCCTGTGATTTCAAGATGATCCATGGTGATTTATTTTTATCAATAGCACTCTTTTCTTATTTTATCGACCTTTATAACACTAAACCAGCAAAAGATTTATTTTTTACATATTTTTAAATCATTCAGTGCTCTGGTAAATGAATATCTACGTTTTTTAATCAAAACCCGAGCCAAGTTTTACAGTGTCAGCCTCTAAGGTATCAGCCATTTCAAATAACATTTTCATGTCCAAAACCTTGTTTCCATAAACCCTTTCCATGATACCCCGACGGTAAAAGAATCTTATATCTTCTGAGGCTGTAGAATAACTTCCTGATGGTTTAATAAGATTTGACAAAAGTACTTCCAGGTTATTGTCTTTAAAATTTTCTTTTATCTGCTCGTATTCATCAGCAAGTGCAAAAACCAATTGTTCAATTTTATATTTAGTGTCGGCCTTGATAAGCAGTGAGCGATATTTCCCAATGAGGGCGTTGATTTGATAATGGTCAGTTTTGCCGACGATATCGCTTAGAAGTAATTCCAGCGCTTCATGATAAGCCTTAACGGAGTAGGATTTTCGATCCGATATTGCTGAGAAAAACATGAGCGTGGGAAGGCTTCCTTGTGGAAAATAACGCATTTTGCTTTTTTCCGCTTTTAAATAACCTCTCCAGTCATCTCTGGTTTTGGGATCTAACCAGGGTGCTTCTGCTTTTACCAATTTTCCAGAGGCTTTATCGGTACGCCAAAATTGTACTGTGTCTTTTAAATTATCATAAAAACGTGCGATGAATTTTATCTCGGCCTCTGTGACGGAAACATCGGCTCGATTACGGTTGCCTGCAGAAAATAATTCCATCCGCAGATCATCGAGTATATAGTGAATTTTTTTATTGTTGTTTTTTGCCCATAAAATTCCAAGCTTACAAATGATTTTATGTTCTGACCATCCTTTAATAAAAGGTTCGTCCTCCTTTGGATAAAGTGATGGAGTCAAGCGGTGGGCAAAGTCGTCAAATAATATCAGTTCCTTTTTATAAGCCCGTTCAAAATTATTTCTATTGATTACCCAATCTGAAAAAGGATTGATAATTAATAATTGATGACGAAGTTGGGGTTTAATGGCTTTTTTTACTGCCTCGTGAACTGGGTTTCTACCTTTGTCTTCCGCAACGCCTGCATGTAAACCATAGAGCAGGTCGCCAGTTTGGAACTCATCGGCTAATTCACCAAGATATTTATGAGCTTTTTGCTGTTCTTCCTCATTAAGGTTTTTTTGGGAAAGAAAAACTTCATCAGGATTATGATTGTCAGCAAGATTTATACTTACTGTGCTAAATGAAGCGATTTGTTTGGAAATGAAATCACACACAGGATAGCCAATATCATTATCGCTTAAATCAACCGTCTCGATTTCCTCTAAGTGCTGCAAAATATAATCTAGTAATAACAAGGCACCTTCATTGGAAATATAATTATTGCTCAAGTTGATTTTTTTTAAATGACTACATTCTCGAAAAATAACTAAAATAGGCGGAACATCGGCATCACGTAGCTCACAATGACTGAAATCAATTTCTTCAATTGTGGGATACTTCTGAGCAATAATGCCAATAAATAATGCTTGATAATGAATATCCCAGATATCTGATTTGACACTTACAATGCTATCTTCACCTTTTTCGGCAATAAAATCTTTGCATTCTGCAAACATTTTAGGCTTATAAAACATGAAATCTTCACTGTATTGTTCTTCCAGACTCAAGTGAGTTGCTAATGTACGTCTAGGCCGAGCATCACTGACGATGGTTAATTTACCTTTTTCGAGGACAAATTTAGGCATAATACGATCATTCAGTATTAATAATATACATTATAGATTAAAATTGATCTAAATGAGGTATGTGCTCTAAATACCGTTAAAATTAAAATTTATAAAATGATGAAAAAAAATTGCGCTGAATTTTTTGTGTACCTAAATAAAATGCACTCACATCAGTGGTCAGCGTTTTGTGATGTATAGAGCTAAAAAAATGAAAAATAAAATCAGGAACAGAAAAAATAAAAATTTGACAACGCTTACGATGGCGTCAGGAACAATGGCAAAACCGAGTATGCCTGCAATGAGAGCGGCGATGAGAAATATAATAATCCAGGGCAACATGCCAACCTCCCTGTCAAAAATACATGGTATTCACTTTTTATTATAGTATATTGTGCCTACTTCTTAGTGATAAACAGGACTCATTAAAATGACAGATGTGAATCAATCCATATTTATTCGTGCTTTAAGACGTCAGCCTGTTGAGAGGACACCCCTTTGGATTATGCGTCAGGCTGGTCGTTATTTACCAGAGTATCGCCAATTAAGACAAAAAGCAGGCGATTTTTTAAATTTATGTAAAAATCCTGAACTGGCTTGTGAGGCTACCTTGCAGCCACTTCGCCGTTATTCACTGGATGCTGCAATCTTATTTTCTGATATTTTAACCATTCCTGATGCTATGGGCCTTGGCCTTTTTTTTGTTGAGGGAGAAGGACCTGTTTTCTCTCAGCCGGTACGTGATTTGAATGCGATAAAAAAACTGGCTAAGCCGGATGTAAGAAATGAGCTAAGCTATGTCATGGATGCAGTACGTCTTATCAGAAAAGAAATGCCTGAAGAATTACCATTGATTGGTTTTTCCGGCAGTCCCTGGACTTTAGCCTGCTATATGGTGGAAGGACAGAGCTCTCGTGATTTCAAGAATATTCTGACCCTGCTGTACAGCGAACCGCAAACAGTGCATGAGTTGCTCCTTAAACTGGCTGACTCTGTGTATGATTATTTGGTTGCACAGATTGAAGCCGGAGTAAATGCTGTCATGTTATTCGACACCTGGGGAGGCATCCTGACACCGGAAAATTATCGCAAATTTTCCTTAAGTTATATGGCGAAAATCGTTGAGCAATTGAAGGTAAAATATTCAGAATGGCCTATAATAATATTCACAAAGGGTGGCGGACAATGGTTGTCAGATATGGCATTCACCGGCTGCGATGCTTTGGGAGTTGATTGGACTTGTGATTTAGCAGCAGCAAGGAAGTTGGTGGGTTCAAAAGTGGCCTTGCAGGGAAATCTGGATCCGGCTGTCCTGTTGACCCATCCGCACTGCATTCGAAAAGAGGTTCAGAACGTTCTGGCCGCCTTTGGTTACGGCTCAGGCCATATCTTTAACTTAGGCCATGGTATTACGCCGGATGTTCCGCCGGAAAATGTGACTGCTCTTGTTGAAGCCGTGCAAGAATTCAGTCCTCATTTTCATAAGGAGCGTGATGATCATTGAAAGTTCTTTCAGGGCTCCATGGTGGTTATCTAATCCCCATAGCCAGACCTTATATCCGTTTTTAATGCGTTCCATTAAAGCTCCGGTTGATAAAACGGAGCGTCTTGAGTTAGCAGATGGAGATTTCATCGATTTGTTCTGGGCTATCAATGGATTGAGAGCCGATACGCCCCTGGTGCTACTGTTGCATGGATTGGGAGGCTCTATTCATTCTAAATACGTGGCAGGATTCATGCAGGCCTTTAATGAGCATGGCTGGCGTGTTGTTCTTATGCATTTCAGAGGTGCCAGTGAAGAGCCAAATCGCCTATTACGTGCTTATCATTCCGGAGAAACCAGCGATTTATCGGAGGTTTTATCTCTCCTTTCGCAAAGAGAGCCAAAGACAGCAAAGGCTGTTGTAGGTGTTTCATTGGGCGGAAACGTGTTGCTTAAATGGCTGGGTGAACATAGTAAACAGAAATTTATCCATGCAGCAGTTGCGGTATCTGTTCCTTTTCAATTGGTTAAAGTGGCTAATCGAATGGGTTATGGATTTGCAAGAATTTACCAGGCCTATTTGTTAAAGAGCATACGTTCCGTTTTTGAACGAAAACGACTTTTGTACAAAGATCATGTGCCTGAACCTTTGCAAAATCTCAATAAATGGCATTGCTTCTGGACCTTTGATGATAAGGTTACTGCTCCATTGCATGGCTTTAAACATGCTCATCAATATTATCGGGAAGCCAGTTCATTACCCTATTTATGCCAGATATCTACACCTACACTTATCATCCATTCGCTGGATGATCCTTTTATGACACCAGATGTTGTTCCAAAGGAAGATGAAATATCCAAAGATGTTCTTTTTGAATTGAGTCAAAAAGGAGGACATGTCGGTTTTATTGGCAGTAATCATTCCGGTACACCGTTTTATTGGCTGGATCAAAGGATACCGGAATTTTTAGCTGATTTTTTCTAGCTCGACTTTAGCATTTTTCAGGGATCGAATCCCCGCTACTTGATAACGGGATCCATACGGAGCTTCTCATAGACCGCGGTCGGTGCCACGGTAATTCGTACCATTCTATTTTCTCAAGTCATCGATTTACAGCGACTTTGATAAATGTAACGGTGCGTTTCTATAGTCTTTAATCTTTACAAAGTGCTATAAAGAAAATGATCAAAAATTAGATACGTTTATTCTGTAAGGTTTGCGATGCAATTGCAATATTTTGATTCTGCGTTATGATGAAAATTCCTTGCCAAGTTGAATCGCCATTTCCAGTGATTGCTCATAATTTAAGCGTGGGTCAACGAGGCTATGATAGGCATTTTTCAGGTCACTTGCTGACAATCCGCGCGCCCCTCCAATGCATTCCGTTACGTTATCGCCAGTTAGCTCAAAATGAACACCACCGAGATGGCTGTTCATGGTCTTGTGTGTAGCTACAACCTGCTGTAACTCGGAGAGAATATTATCAAAATGACGGGTTTTAATGCCATCTGCCGTTGTTTCGGTATTGCCGTGCATGGGATCGCAAGACCAGGTGACCGGGATTTTCGTGGCTTGCACGGTTTCGATGAGCGGCGGTAATAGTTCAGAAGCTTTTTGAGCGCCAAGTCGGGTAATCAATAATAATCGCCCTTCCTCACGTTGAGGATTGGCTATCTTCAAAATATCTGATAACCACTCCTTTGTCGCACCAGGTCCTACTTTAATGCCTATGGGATTGGTAACGCCGCGTAGAAACTCCAAATGTGCGCTGTCTGTTTGAGCTGTTCTCATGCCAATCCAGGGCAAATGAGTGGACAGATCATACCATTGGTCATTTTTTAAACGTCTTGTTAGTGCTTGCTCATAATGCAAATGAAGCGCTTCATGAGAAGTGAAAAAATCCACTTTGTTCAAACTGCTGTTTTGCAGACCATCAATGGATTCAAGGAAATCCAGAGAGTCGGCAATGGCTCGTACAATCTTGTGATATTCTTCGGCCTGCTTTGAATGCTCGACAAAACGAAGATCCCATTGTTGGGGATGATGCAGGCTGGCAAATCCGCTGTTTAACAAGGCGCGTATAAAATTTAATGTGATTGCTGCGTAACTGTATCCTTGAAGCAATAGTTTTGGGTCAGGCTCACGCGCTTCTTTAGTGAATTCCGGTGAATTCACCAAGTCACCTCGATAACTTGGTAAAGTTAAACCGTTTATGGTTTCGTGATCAGAGGAACGCGGTTTTGCATACTGCCCGGCAATGCGTCCTATACGAATAATAGGTTTGCGCATGCTATGCAATAGAATCAGGCTCATTTGCAACATGATTTTTAATTTATTGCTGATCCTGTCTGAGCGACAGTCATTAAAGGATTCAGCACAGTCACCGCCTTGCAGGATAAAAGCCTCCCCTCGGCCAGCCTTGGCAATGGCTGCTTTCAGAGTTTGTATTTCACCACTGGTGACAAGGGGGGGCATTTGACTTAATTGCTTAACAACCTGCGCAAGTTGTTTCTCATCATTGTATTTTGCGGCTTGTAAATAGGAAAAACGCTGCCAGGATGTCGGCGACCAACTTTGCATCTTTAAAAATTCCACCCTCATGTATTTATGTCCAAGTATGAAACAATAATGTGTTTTGAGCAAGCCGCATTCATTCTACTTAATGTCATACTGCTCGACTTAGAGATCGAATCCCCGCTACTTGATAGCGGGGTCCATACGGAGTTTCGTATAGATACCGCGATCAATGCCGCGGTAATTCCTGCCATTCTATTTTCTCAAGTCGAATGCAGATAATCATTTTTAATTTTTATGAAAAGACTTGAATTTTTTTAGCTTAACCCCATTTATACCCGTCAATTCACCTGGAGTTTCAACATGAGTAAAAAAGACTGGGAAAAAATAAAAAAAGAAAGTGAAACAAAAGACACTGAAAGCACGTCTTCCTCAAAGGATATTCATGATTCTGAAGAGGTAAAAGCTTCTTTGGAGCATCCAGACTATGAAGCCTTGGAGGAACAGTTAACCCTTGCAGAACAGAAAGCGCATGAAAACTGGGAAAAAGCTGTTCGAGCCCAGGCAGAATTAGACAATGTTAGAAAACGTGCTGAACGTGATATTGAGAATGCCCACCGATACGGCATGGAAAAGCTGATAACTTCTTTATTGCCTGTGCTGGACAGCCTGGAACAGGCTTTACAGATGGCAGAACAAGATACATCGATGAGGGAAGGGCTTGAATTGACCATGAAACTGTTTCTTGATGTCCTGGAAAAAACAGAAGTCAAACAACTAAACCCTGAAGGTGATGTCTTCGATCCTCAATTGCATGAAGCCATGTCGATCCAGGAGTCAGCCGAGGTTCCTGCCAATACTGTTCTGGCAGTGTTTCAGAAAGGTTACAAATTAAGCGATCGTGTGATTCGACCTGCACGGGTTATTGTTTCGAAGAACAAAGCTGAAAAAGACTAATCATTTGTTAATGATGAACATCCAGATAATATGATTTAAATATTAACAAAATCGATAAAATTAGCTAATATTTTCAGCTAATTAAATCAATAGCCGGTATGAAACAAAGAAATATTACCTCTTGCTGAAATACCGACTGACTCAGACCTTGAAATTACAATCATTTACCCCATATGTGAGGTAATGCTTAAGAACATTCATTTGGAGCAAAAAAAATGGCTAAAATTATTGGAATAGATTTAGGAACAACCAACTCTTGTGTTGCCATAATGGAAGGCGATAAAACAAGAGTAATTGAAAACAGTGAGGGGCACCGTACCACCCCCTCCATTGTGGCTTTTACTGACGACAATGAAATTCTGGTGGGCCAGTCTGCCAAACGTCAGGCTGTGACTAATCCTGACAACACGCTTTTTGCCATCAAGCGCTTGATTGGACGCCGTTTTGATGATCCGGTGGTACAGAAAGACATTAAAATGGTTCCTTACAAAATCATCAAGGCAGACAATGGTGACGCTTGGGTCAGAGTTAAGGGGCAAGATAAAGCACCGCCACAAATTTCAGCGGAAGTTTTAAGAAAAATGAAAAAAACCGCAGAAGATTATTTGGGTGAAGAAGTGAAAGAGGCGGTCATTACGGTTCCCGCCTATTTCAACGATTCACAACGCCAGGCTACCAAAGATGCTGGCAAGATTGCCGGACTGGATGTCAAACGGATCATTAATGAGCCCACTGCCGCAGCACTTGCTTATGGTATGGATAAAAAGCGCGGTGATTCTATCATTGCCGTTTATGACCTCGGAGGCGGGACTTTTGATATTTCCATTATTGAGATAGCTGAAGTGGATGGTGAGCATCAGTTTGAAGTATTGGCAACAAACGGCGACACTTTCCTTGGCGGTGAGGATTTTGATTTGGCGCTTATCGAATATCTTGCCGCTGAATTTAAAAAAGACAGCGGTATTGATTTACATAGTGACCCTCTGGCTTTACAACGTTTAAAAGAGGCTGCCGAGAAAGCTAAGATTGAATTATCTTCTGCTCAGCAAACCGATGTGAATCTGCCCTATATTACGGCTGATTCCTCTGGTCCCAAACACTTAAATATCCGCTTAACGCGCGCTAAACTGGAATCATTAGTGGAAAAACTGGTACAACGTTCCATTGAGCCTTGTAAGATTGCATTGAAAGATGCAGGCCTGGAAATATCCAAAATCGATGATGTGATTTTAGTCGGTGGACAAACCCGTATGCCCTTGGTACAAAAAACCGTACAAGATTTTTTTGGCAAGGAGCCTCGTAAAGATGTTAACCCAGATGAGGCGGTGGCGATTGGCGCTGCAATCCAGGCTGCTGTGCTGTCTGGAGAAGTGAAAGATATTCTTTTGCTGGATGTGACTCCTCTTTCTCTTGGAATTGAAACCATGGGTGGAGTTATGACTAAATTGATCGAAAAAAACACCACCATTCCAACCAAAGCCACACAGGTGTTTTCAACGGCAGATGATAATCAAACTGCAGTAACTGTACATGTTTTGCAAGGTGAGCGTGAGCAGGCTTCCGCCAATAAATCTCTGGGCCGCTTTGACTTACAGGATATTCCTCCTGCTCCCCGAGGTGTGCCGCAAATCGAGGTCACCTTCGATATCGATGCCAATGGTATTTTGAATGTTTCTGCAAAAGATAAAGCCACCGGCAAGGCGCAATCTATTGTGATTAAGGCATCAAGCGGCTTAAGTGATGAAGAAGTTGAAGCGATGATCAAAGATGCTAAATCACATGCCGAGGAAGACAAAAAATTCAAAGAGCTGGTAGAGGTTCGTAATCAGGCCGACAGTTTAATCCATAGCTCTGAGAAATCCTTAAAAGAGCTGGAAGGGGAATTGTCTGCAGAAGAAAAGAGCAGCATCGAAACAGCCATATCTCAGTTGAAAGAGGCTTTGAAAGGTAAGGACAAGGTAGAGATTGAGGATAAACTTAAAGCACTTACCGAAGCCTCATCTAAAATGGCTGAGCGTATCTATGCTAAAAAATCAGAGGAAAGTCAGGCATCTCAGGCAGAAGCTGAGTCAAAATCAAAAGAAAAAGCTTCTTCCAGCGCAGAAGAAGGTGTTGTTGATGCCGAATTTGAAGAAGTAAATGATGAGGAAAAGAAAAAATAAGTTAATGAGATGCTCAATTTTTCGAGTCCCTGGTACTCGAACTTCCGGGAGCCAGGCAGAGCAGTAAGAGGTCAGCCCTGCTCGGAAAAGAATCCAACTTGCGAGAAAATTTTATTAAAAAGTGCTCAGGTAGGTTGCTCTTTGACTTTGACCATTTTTACAAAAATGGTCAATAATCTGTCTTCTCGAACGCTAGCGAAGCAATCCGGATCAGAATATCCATTGAAAATCAGTCTGGATTGGTTCACCCCGTTCGCAAAGAGGTATTTTTTAGCGAACTTTTAGAAATGGTAAAAGCCCAGAGGTCACTATGGCGCATTTTTTTTAGAAAAATTTTCTCGCAAACTGAATTTAATATTAGGTGTTTTGTTCTGCCGTCAATATGAGAAATATGAGGTTGGGTCATTAGCAGAACCTAAATGCAGTGATATGAAGTATAATTATAAGTAGGGTGTTTTGCTGCCCTTTTTTTGTGTAGTCTTTATTGTTTTTGCGCTTTATTGGGCGTTTATGTCATACTATACAGATTTAGGGTACGCAATACAGAAAACAACGGTACTATAGAAAACTTAATCTTATTTTATAAATAACCATCCGAATGGCGTTATAAATAGAAGTTTTTGTAGAGGTAACATTTACCGCAGAGTGTGAGCAGTCATGGAACATCAGGATTATTATGAACTTTTGGGCGTCAGCCGTAGCGCTGACGATAGTGAAATAAAAAAAGCCTATCGTAAGTTGGCTATGAAGTACCATCCGGATCGCAATCCAAATGACAAGACTGCTGAAGATCGGTTCAAAGAAATTCAAAGAGCATATGATGTATTATCCGATCCGCAAAAACGCGCTGCTTATGACCAATTTGGGCATGCAGGCGTTGACTCCTCTATGGGCGGAGGCTTCGGAGGAGGACATGGCGGTTTTGGTGGTTTCGGTGACGTCTTTGAAGATATTTTTGAAAATATTTTTTCCGGAGGCCGCAGTGGCACACGACAATCAAGAGGTCAGCGAGGGGCTGATCTACAATATAATGTGCAATTGACCCTTGAAGAAGCTGCAACCGGTAAAGAAATTGAAATTAACATTCCTCGGCATGGAACTTGTAAAACTTGTAATGGAAGTGGCGCTAAGAAAGGAACCAAACCTGTGGAGTGCGATACCTGTAATGGGATAGGTCAGGTGCGCATTCAACAAGGCTTTTTTTCTATACAGCAAACTTGTCCAAGTTGTCATGGAGAAGGAAAAATCATTGTTGATCGATGTCCCGATTGCCATGGTCAGGGAAGGGTGCGTGAGTCAAAAAATCTTACCGTCAAGATTCCGGCAGGAGTTGATAATGGTGATCGTGTTCGCCTGAGCGGTGAAGGTGAGGCGGGTGTTCATGGTGGTGGAGCTGGAGATTTGTATATACAGGTCACAGTTAAGCCTCATCCCATTTTTGAGAGACAAGATAACCATTTACATTGTGAGGTTCCTATCAGTTTTGCTACAGCTACCTTGGGAGGCACGATCGAAGTTCCGACCCTTCAAGGCAGAGTTTCATTAAAAATACCTCCAGAGACGCAAACAGGAAAAACATTTCGTTTACGTGGTAAAGGTATGGCTTCTGTACGCGGTTATACTTCCGGTGATTTGTTGTGTAAGGTGGTTGTTGAAACGCCAGTTAATTTATCCAAAGAGCAAAAGGAACTGTTAAATAAATTTCAGGAAACCCTTGAAAAAGGTAAAAAAAAGCATTCACCTCGTAGTAGTTCATGGTTTGATGGAGTGAAAAAATTTTTTGAGGACATGAAATTTTAATTCTTCTGCGATATAATCGCACGCAATGAAATTTATTGCCAATTTCCAGGCTGATGCAGTTCACTCTGGAAATTAGTTTTCCTGTTATATAGTGATGAGCATTTCCATGATGAATAAGCCTGCCTTGCTGGTTCTTGCCGACGGTTCAATCTATAAAGGTATTTCTGTTGGCGCTGAAGGTGAACGCGTTGGGGAGCTGGTGTTTAATACAGCTATGACTGGATATCAGGAAATTCTTACCGATCCTTCTTATGCCCAACAAATTGTGACTTTAACAACAACTCATGTTGGAAATACCGGTTGCAATTCTGAAGACATGGAGTCCACCAAAGCCTGGGCATCAGGTCTTGTGGTTCGTCATTGCTCTGCCACTTACAGTAATTTTCGTGCGGAACAATCATTATCTGAATGGTTAAAACAACATAATGTAGTAGCCATAAGCGAGATTGATACTCGTGATCTGACCATTAAATTACGCGATCAAGGTGCTATGTCTGCCTGTCTGACCACGAAGGTGGAAAATCCACAGTTGGCGCTTGAAAAAGCACAATCTTTTAACGGTTTACAAGGTATGGATTTGGCTGCTGAGGTTTCAAGGCAGGCCACTGAGCGCTGGTATTCAGGGCGAGGAGCGTGGACAAAAAATACCCTTCCCCAGAGGTTTCACATCATTGCCTATGATTTTGGAGTTAAACACAATATTTTGAGAATACTTCATGATAAAGGTTGTCATATTACCTTGGTGCCTGCCAAAACATCGGCAAAAGAAACCTTAGCCATGAAGCCGGATGGCATATTATTGTCTAATGGGCCTGGGGATCCGCAGGCATGTGGTTATGCCATTGAAGCCACCAAACGTTTTCTGGAAGAAAACATTCCTCTGTTTGGAATTTGTTTAGGATTTCAAATATTGGCATTGGCTTGTGGAGCAAATACAATAAAAATGAAATTTGGGCATCATGGTGCCAATCATCCAGTGGTAGAAACCAGCAGTCGAAGACGAGTATTCATTACCAGCCAGAATCATGGTTTTGCTGTGGATGAAACAAGCTTACCCAATCATCTGCAAGTCACACATCGTTCTTTGTTTGATAACAGTTTACAGGGGATCCGATGTACCCACAAACCGGCATTTGGTTTCCAGGGGCATCCAGAAGCAGGCCCTGGTCCGCATGACATTGAACTGATTTTTGATGAGTTTATTGAAGCCATGAAACAGGGACTTTAACTAAGTGAGGGTTTTTAGTGAGTGAATCGTATGTATTTACTTCAGAATCGGTATCTGAAGGACATCCTGATAAAATTGCCGACCAAATATCTGATGCTATTTTGGATGCTATCCTGGAGCAGGATCACGAAGCACGTGTGGCCTGTGAAACCTTTGTTAAAACCGGCATGGTTCTTGTAGGCGGTGAAATTACCACATCAGCCTGGGTCGATGTAGAGGATATTACGCGTCAGGTAATTAAAGATATTGGTTATAACAGCTCAGATATGGGCTTTGACTGGGCTTCCTGTGCAGTATTATCAGCCATTGGCAAACAATCACCTGATATTGCCCAAGGGGTAGATAATCAGGTCACAAAGATTTTAGGTGCCGGAGATCAGGGGTTAATGTTTGGTTATGCCAGTAAAGAAACAGATGTTTATATGCCTGCGCCTGTTGCTTATGCACATCGTCTGATGCAAAAGCAGGCCCAATGTCGTAAGGAAAAGATACTTCCTTGGTTAAGGCCGGATGCCAAATGTCAATTAACCTTAAAATATGAGCAGGATAAGCCTGTTGCAGTGGATACCATTGTTTTTTCCACTCAACATACTCCGGATATTTCTCAACAGGATTTGATTGAAGCGGTTCTTGAGGACATCATTAAAAAAGTGTTGCCTGGCGAATGGTTAACGTCTCAGACCAAATACCATATTAACCCCACGGGTCGTTTTGTGATTGGAGGCCCCTTAGGAGATTGCGGATTAACTGGACGAAAAATTATCGTGGATACCTATGGTGGAATGGCAAGGCATGGAGGAGGGTGTTTCTCAGGTAAGGATCCCTCAAAAGTGGATCGCTCTGCAGCTTATGCCGCACGTTATGTGGCTAAAAATCTCGTAGCTGCTGGCCTTACTGATAAATGTGAACTGCAGATTTCATATGCGATTGGTTTGTCGGAACCGACATCTATCACGGTGGAAACCTTCGGGACTGGTCGATTAACGCAAGCAGAAATGATTGATTTAATTCATACGCACTTTGATTTAACCCCTCAAGGGATCATTGAAAAACATGATTTGCTAAGACCGATTTATCGAAAAACGGCAACGTATGGACATTACGGCCGTGATGAGTTCCCCTGGGAACGTCTTGATAAGGTAGAGGCCTTAAAGAAAGCATTGTAGGTGATTTTATGTCACAGGGATGATTTTAAATTTAAACCATCCCGGAATCATCTTTTGATTGAATACTGGACTTTAGCCATTTTTCAAGTAAAGGAAGTAATAGGTTAAAGACCATAGAAGCGCACCGTTATATTGATCAAAGTCGCTGTAAATCGATGACTTGAGAAAAATAGAATGGTGCGAATTACCGCGGCATCGGCCGCGCTAATTCCTGCGAAGCTCCGTATGGACCCCGCTATCAAGTAGCGGGAATTCGATCCTGAAAAATGGCTAAAATCGAATGATCAATCATTCATTAAAGCTGAAGATATTTCAATGATTCCATGCTTGATGAAGCTTTGAAGAAAACCGCCCCAATATATTTTCCTAGGCATGAACTATGAGGAGAAAACTGAGCATGACAACTGAAGATTTTAAAGTAGCCGACTTATCCCTGGCGTCATGGGGGCGTAAAGAAATTGCTATCGCTGAAACAGAGATGCCGGGATTAATGGCATTGAGAAAAGAATTTGGCGGAAAGAAGCCTTTGAAAGGCGCAAAAATTGCTGGCTGTCTGCACATGACCATTCAAACGGCGGTGTTAATTGAAACCTTGGTGGCTCTAGGGGCCGAGGTACGTTGGTCATCCTGTAATATTTTTTCGACGCAGGATCACGCTGCTGCTGCCATGGCTGAAACTGGTATACCCGTATTTGCCTGGAAGGGAGAAACAGAAGAAGAGTATTGGTGGTGTGTAGAGCAAACCTTGAAAGGCCCAAATGGATGGGCACCAAATCTTTTACTTGACGATGGCGGTGATTTGACGAAAGTGGTTCATGAGAAATATCCGCAGCTTTTTTCTGACATTAAAGGCATTTCTGAGGAAACCACAACAGGTGTAGCCAGATTATATGAAATGGCTAAAAAAGGACAGCTTAAATCTCCTGCTATCAATGTGAACGATTCTGTGACTAAATCCAAATTCGATAACTTATATGGCTGTCGGGAATCATTGCTCGATGGCATCAAGCGAGCTACCGATGTCATGATAGCTGGAAAAATTGCTCTTATTTTAGGATATGGTGACGTTGGTAAGGGTTGTGCTCAGGCATTACGTGGCCAGGGTGCTACCGTGTGGATTGCAGAAATTGACCCTATTTGCGCCCTGCAAGCGGCTATGGAAGGGTATCGTGTCGTGACATTGGATGAAGTGGCCGAACAGGTAGATATACTGGTAACGGCTACAGGCAATTACCATGTGGTGACTCATGACCATATGTTGCGAATGAAACATCAAGCCATTTTGTGCAATATTGGCCATTTCGATTCAGAAATTGATATCAGCAGTTTACGCCAATATGAATGGGAAAATATCAAGCCGCAAGTTGATCATGTGATTTTTCCTGACGGCAAACGAATTATTGTACTTGCAGAAGGTCGCCTGGTTAATTTGGGTTGTGCCACAGGACATCCGAGTTTTGTTATGTCCGCATCCTTTACCAATCAGGTTTTAGCTCAGATTGAGCTATTTAATCATCATTCCAATTATAAAAATGAAGTCTATGTGTTGCCTAAGCATCTGGATGAAAAAGTTGCTCGCCTTCATCTGGATCGTATCGGAGCAAAGTTGACTCAATTAACCATTGAGCAGGCCCAATATATTGGAGTGGAGATCGAAGGACCTTATAAACCGGATTATTATCGATATTAGACAAAATTAGACGTAATAGCTCATCCCCACATTGAAATGTATCTAACGGTCGGATTTGAGTTCAAATTGGAAGAAAATAAGACTGAAAAAACGCAGTATAGATAGCTATGTGAGCATTTTAAAGGCTTGTTTTCGCTCAAGATGCACCAAATATGGCCGTTCATGGCAGGAGGTTGCTCTCTTACCATTAGACAGCTTAGTGATGCCAACCTTTGCTACTGCAAATATATTCGTAAGCCTTGCGAATTTTTTGCGTCTTTTCATTGGCCATTTTAATCATGGACTCAGGTAAGCCCTGGGCAATCAATTTGTCCGGGTGATTTCGACTGATTAGCCGTCGGTAAGCCCGTTTTACTTCTTGTTTACTGGCATTGGAAGGAACTTCCAGTAAGGCGTAGGCTTGATCAATCATGCTGCTCGTTGATTGATAAGATCGCTGGGAATAATCTGAATAAGACTCCTGCTGTTGGGAACGTTGTTGATGAGATGTCTCGAAATCCTGATAACCGAAATCCTGATAAAAACGATATTGTTGATGCAAAGGTGCTAGTCCAAGCCTTCTGAAAACAGTATCCAATACGTTTATTTTATTTTTAGATAAACCATCGATCTTGGCAGCACGATATTGGATATCCACAAAGAGTTTCAACAAATCGGGATTAAGTCGGCAAGTATTATGCAATAAGCTGAGCATGCTGGTTAAATCAAAATTCTTTGATTTGCCCTCTCTGAAAAAACGCCTTGCCTGAGCCTTCTGTTCTGAGCTTAACCTCATTTCCTTCATAAGTAAGGTGGCCATTTCTATTTCTTTTTCAGATACACGCCCATCAGCTTTTGCAATATGCCCCATGATGGTAAAAGTGGCTTCAAAGAATACTTTTTGTACGGCTTCGCGTTTTTCTGAATAAAATTGCCAATGAGGACGAGAAAAGTGTGCTACCAATCCCCGGTCAAACAAGTTGCCAACTAATAAGCCAAACAACGCTCCAGCAGGCCCACCAGTTATTAAGTAACCGAAGAAGGCGCCAAGTAGTTTTCCCCACCAGCTATGTGTAATGAAAAATTCACGTAGATTTTTCACAAGTTTTCCATCAAAGTAAAATATAATTTTAACTATTTACCACAATTTCAAAATCTCATGGGAAAGCCAGATTTGAGTACGGATTGAATAAAAATTATACTCAAAAAAAGCAGTATACACCAGCGTATGTAAGCATTTTTCAGCATGATTTTCGTTCAAAATGCACCAGCATGACTTTTCGGTGAATTGTGCTGAATAGTTATTATATTTTAACATTTTTTATTCAATTTTCAGTGTGCTCTCAATAAGTATAGAGTAAAGATTCTTATAATATGAGTTTTATAGTCGGCTTCAGAGATTTAAAATTAAATCAGTGCTACTTGATAGCGGGGTCTAAACATAGTTTCGTGTAGATACTTGGTAGATAATGTGATAATTTGTAGTTTACTGTTAACTCACTGATTTGCAGTGGATTCTGATAGTATACCTATCTATTTCCAAGTTCTTTTAATTTTTGCTTTTCTTTATTTAAAGAATGGCTAAAATGCCGTTTTATTGGATAAGAATGGATAGAGGACGCAACTTCAGTATATAATGAGTACTTTTAGTTAAATAATATTCATGCGTTTTATCTATTCTTATCTTTTGTATCTGTTGACCCCTTTTCTCTTCGTTCGTTTGCTGTGGAAAAGCAGGCAATTGCCAGCTTACAGAAAGCGCATTGGTGAACGATTCATGTGGTCAACACCCTCCACTGGTGAGGTGGACGTATGGGTGCATGCGGTTTCCTTAGGTGAGGTGATTGCCGTGACTCCATTGGTGGACGCCATGTTAAGAAAAAGATGGAAGGTTTTATTGACTACAATGACACCAACTGGCTCACAAAGAGTGCTGAACCAGTTTGAAAAAAAAGTGTATCATCAGTACCTGCCCTATGATTTACCTGCAATACAGCGGCATTTTTTTAAACGGTATAAACCTCGGCTGGGTATCATTATGGAAACAGAGTTGTGGCCTAACATGATTTACGAGGCACACAAAATGAAGATACCTTTAATGTTAATGAATGCCAGATTATCCAGGCGTTCCATGCAAAACTATCAAAAAGCGGCTTTCTTTTTTAAAAAAGTGCTTAATCGGTTTACCGCCATCTTGACGCAGAGTGAAGACGATGCTCTGCGCTTCATTCATTTGGGAGCGAGAAAAAATATCGTTCATGCTGTTGGTAATATGAAGTTTGATTTACAACTTTCTGCCATTATTGCTGATAAATACAAAGCCTTGCAACACCGTTGGGGAAGTGAACGAACCGTAGTTATCGCAGCAAGTACTCATGATAATGAAGAGGCTTTATTGCTTGAGCAGCTTCCGGTTTTGCAGCAATCCATTGAAAATGTCCTTTTATTGATAGCGCCTCGTCATCCGGAACGCTTCCGGCCGGTCTATCAATACAGTGTGCAACAAGGATTTAATACCGGCTTGCGCAGTGAGTCCAATAGTCTTTCTCCTCAGAATGAGGTGATCATTCTTGATTGTCTCGGCGAATTGATGGTTTGGTATCAACTGAGTCATTATGCTTTTGTCGGAGGAAGTTTTGTTGAGGTTGGCGGGCATAACGTATTGGAACCTATAGCTGTAAATGTTCCCGTTTTCACTGGTCCGCATGTTCATAATTTTAAGACCATCTGCAAGGATCTAATGCAGGCAGAAGCGATGATCATGATTGATCATCCTGAAGCTTTGGTAAATCAAATCATCTACTTGCATGAGAATGAAGTAATCAGAATCCGCCAGATAAGAAATGCCAATCATTTTCTGGAAAAAAACAAAGGCTCGATCGAACGTTATTTGGCGCGAATAGAGCAGGTATTATCTAGATAGTCGAGTGGCGAAGCATTTTATTTCACTTATAGAGGAAGTGCTCAGCCTTGTTCAGGAATGGCCATATTGGAATCCCCACTACTTGATAAAGGGGTCTATACAAGGCTTCGTATAGATACCGCGGTCGATGCCGCGGTAATTCGTGGGGTTGTATTTTCCAAAGCCATTTTTCCATCGAATCCCCGCTACTTGATAGCGGGGTCTAAACAGAGCTTCGTATAGATACCGTGGTCGATGCCGCGGTAATTCGTGGGGTTGTATTTTCCAAAGCCATTTTTCCATCGAATCGCCGCTACTTGATAGCGGGGTCTAAACAGAGCTTCGTATAGATACCGTGGTCGATGCCGCAATAATTCGTGGGGTTGTATTTTCCAAAGCCATTTTTTCCATCGAATCCCCGCTACTTGATAGCGGGGTCTAAACAGAACTTCGTATAGATACCGTGGTCGATGCCGCGGTAATTCGTGGGGTTGTATTTTCCAAAGCCATTTTTTCCATCGAATCCCCGCTACTTGATAGCGGGGTCTAAACAGAACTTCGTATAGATACCGCGGTCGATGCCGTGGGGATTCGTGGTGTTAATTTTTCCAACTCACCAATTTTTACAGGATTCTGATTAATATAACTGTATTTCAAGGTCCTTAACTTTTGCTTTTTCTTTACCTAAGAAAACACCATGCTATGCTTTTTAGTAGAGTTTCTCGTAATCTGAACTAAATTCTGTCCGTGTATGTTATTGTCAATACTGTGGATTGAGCTACCATGGAAAAATGTCCAGTATAAAAAGCAAGATATGTTGAATGAACAGCGAGAATAATAGCCGCTAAGCCCCCTGATTTTGACGCTCCTTAATTTCTGAAAGTGTCTTGCAATCAATACACAACGTCGCAGTTGGGCGGGCTTCCAAGCGACGAAGACCAATTTCAATACCGCAGGCTTCACAATAGCCAAAATCCTCTTCATGCAGCCTTTCCAGAGCGTCTTCAATTTTTTTAATCAGTTTCCTTTCTCGATCCCTTGTTCTTAACTCGATACTGAATTCCTCCTCCTGACTGGCTCGGTCCGATGGATCGGGAAAATTAGCAGCTTCATCTTTCATATGACTCATGGTTCTATCGACTTCTTCCATCAAGGATTGGCGCCATGCAAGTAAGATTTTTTCGATATGAGCAAGTTGTCGTTCATTCATGTACTCTTCACCCTCAGTTTCCTGATAAGGGGTGATGCCCATATTGGTTACAGTATCATTTTTCACGTTGGCTAATCTCTCTTTTTTTGAATCGGTTATTTGTTCTGCCATTTAAACCTCCTTTATTCATTTAACGCGATCCTTGCGGAAGATGGCAAGGTATACCAAAAAAAGACGGTAACAGCAACAAAAAAGTTTGTTAATTTTCTCGCTGCCCTCCACAAATCCGATCATTTCCTTCATCATCTTGCCAACATTGAATCTTCTTATAACCTGATTGTTTTAGTATAGACGTTATAGCTGATTTTTGATCATATCCGTGTTCCAGAAGAAGAAATCCTTTGGGCAATAGAAAGGGATAGGCTTGTTGGCTGATGGTTTTTAGGGCATTCAATCCGTCTTTGCCACTAACTAAAGCTTCAGCAGGTTCAAATTGGACGTCTCCCTGTTTAAGATGCGGATCATTCTCAGCAATATAGGGCGGATTGGAAACAATAGCATGATAGTGATCCGGAGGCAGATGAGTAAACCAGTTGGACAGATAAAAACGAATGTGGTTTGCGGCAAGTGATTGAGCATTTTCCTGGGCTACCTCCAGGGCTTGTTCACTTTTATCGCAGGCTGTGATCTGCCAGTCGGGCCTTTCTTTGGCCAGTGCAATGGCAATGGCTCCACTGCCGGTACCAAGATCCAGGATTTTGGCCTGAGGCTGATGTTGCAGAAGTTGAAGAGTGATTTCCACCAGTTTTTCGGTTGAAGGGCGGGGAATCAGAGTATATCGATTTACTTTTAAGGTAAATGACCAGAATTCTCGGTTTCCTGTGAGATAAGCCACAGGAATTCCCTCAAAACGTTTGTCAATCAGGGCTTGGTATTGCTCAAGTTGCCTCTCAGTTAAAATCTGTTCTTTATGAGCGTATAAATAGCTGCGAGAGGCTTTTAATAGATGGGCAAGCAAAACTTCGGCATCCAGTCTTGGGCTTGAGCTTTTAGCTTGCAGTTTTTCGGTGGCCTTAAGAAGTATGGTGTTGATATCAATCATTACGACCTAATTCAGCAAGTAGTTCAGTATGATGTTCACTTTGCAATGCTTGAATCACGGGAGAAAGATCTCCGGCAATGATGTCATTGAGTTGATAAAGGGTGAGGTTTATGCGATGGTCCGTCAGGCGACCTTGTGGGAAATTGTAAGTACGAATCCGCTCTGAGCGATCGCCGCTTCCGACCAAGGACTTTCGCGTTTGCGCTTGTTGTTGTCTTTGTTTGCTTTGCTCGGCGTCCAGCAACTTGGTTTTCAGCAAGGCCATGGCTTTTGCCCGGTTTTTATGTTGTGAACGCTCATCCTGACACTCAACCACCACGCCGGTAGGTAAATGAGTAATGCGTATAGCGGAATCGGTTTTATTGACATGCTGTCCGCCAGCTCCTGATGAACGGTAGGTATCGATGCGTAAATCATCGGGGTTGACTTGAATCTCATCGATTTCTTCGACTTCGGGCATGATGGCTACAGTACAGGCAGAAGTGTGCACCCGCCCTTGAGATTCAGTTTCCGGAATGCGTTGTACTCGATGGGCTCCCGATTCAAATTTTAATTGGGAATACACATTATGACCGCTCACCCGAGCAATGATTTCCTTAAATCCGCCATGCTCCCCATGACTGGCAGAGACGACCTCAACCTGCCAGCCTTGTGTTTCTGCGTAACGACTGTACATGCGAAACAAATCACCGGCAAAAATAGCCGCTTCATCACCTCCTGTACCGGCTCGTATTTCCAGGTAAACATTCCTTTCGTCGTCAGGATCCTTGGGAATGAGATGCCATTGCAGACGTTCGTTTAATTCTTCCACCTGCGCTTTAACGGTTTCGATTTCTTCTGCCGCCATCTCTGCAAGCTCTTTATCCTCTCCTGCCAATAACTCTTCCAGAGATTGTAGATTTTCCATGGCTTTGAGATAACTCTCATAACTATGGGCAATGGGTTCCAGCTGAGCATATTCTTTAGATAAGGTAGTGTATTTTGGCTGATCAGCAATGATCTCAGCTTCCGATAACAACCGTCCCACCTCCTGATATCGTTCCAGCATATGTTCCAGTTTTAACTTAAGAGATGTCTTCATAAGAGGTGCGAAGGGTTGAAGGATTAAAAAGATAATCAGCCAGAGTAAGAAGCTCTTCTCGTCCGTCACGGGCTGCTTTCCGTAAACCCACTGTTGGACTATGGGTTAATTTGTTCAGGAGACGTTCGCCAAACTCATTCAGCACAGACTGCTGGTCATGCCCATGGGATAACTTTTGTAAAGCACGCTGCAATTCCTGCTGAGCTAAATCCTCCATTTGCGCTCGATAATGACAGATCATGGATTTGGCCTTAAGCGAGCGATGCCAGCGAATATAGTTATCCAGTTCAACGCTAATGAGTTGTTCTGCTTCCACTGCAGCGGCTTGCCGTTCATTCATGCCTTTTTTGATGAGGGTTTGTAAATCATCGATATTGTAGAGTTGAATCTGCTCCAATTCTCTCACATCATCTTCAATGTCTCGAGGAACGGCTAAGTCGAGAAAAAACATCGGTTTATATTGACGTTTTTCCAAAGCATGGCGAACCAGACCTTGGTTTATAAAGGGTAAGGGACAAGCTGTGGCTGAGATAATGATGTCGGCTTCGGATAAATACTGAGGAATATCACCGATATTTAAGGCATGACCTTCAAACGATGCAGCCAGTTTCTCTGCGTTTTCCAGACTGCGGCTGGCGATAAAAAATTGATGAACACCTTGCTTTTTCAAATATTTAGCGACGAGAGAGGAGGTTTCACCTGAACCGATAAGAAAAACGCGCAGGCTATAAAAATCCGCAAACATTTGTCCGACCAGCTGAACCGCTGCATAGGCAACAGATACTGGGTTATTGCTGATGCCGCTACGATTGCGAATCCGTTTGCTGGCACGAAAAATATATTCAAAAGTGGTGCGTAAATTATTTTTTATCGTACCCAGTTGGCAGGCATGCTGATATGCCTGTTTCATTTGGCCAAGGATCTGTGGCTCGCCCAGCATCATCGAATCCAGCCCGCTAGCGACGCGAAGTGTATGGCGAATACCATGATGCTCGGGATGAAGGTATAAAAAAGGCTTAAGCTCATCTGAGCAGATTTGATATTTATCGGCAAGCCAGGGAATCAGCTGATTCGGCGTATCCGTCTCACAATAAAATTCCGTACGGTTGCATGTGGACAACATGGCAGCTTCATTCGCAGCAGAGGTAATGAGCAGATGATTGAGTAAATTTTCCTGAGCTTCTAAAGGACGTGCGAATTTTTCCCGCATAGGCAGAGGGGCCGTCTTATGATTAAGTCCGCAGGCAACAAACACCATAGAAATTTTACAAAAGAGATTTTGCTCAATTGTAAACGAAAGGGGGCGGAATGTGTAGTGTGTAGGATAAGGAAGTACTCTGTTTAAATTTTTTGTTAATACTATTTTAATAAAAAAGAGCTAAAATGCTAATTAATTAAGCAATTTTTCATTGTTAATTGGTATTAATATTATGTTTAATGAATTATATGATTATTTTCTGACTCAAAGAACAGAATTGGCAAAAATGGTTGAGGCAAAATCAGAAAATGGATTAAAACAAGCAATTTTTAATGCATTAGACGATTTTAAACAAGAGGCCAGTGAGCACCTCTACCATGAGTCGGTATTAATAGAAAAGCAAATTAACTATCTTATACTACAAGAATTATATTGTCGGCAAATAGAGAAAAAAAACGAAGAAGGTACCGTGCGGGCTTGGCTAAAACTAGAGGATAGCTATAAAAAATTAGAACACATGCTTATACAAGCTAGAATGCAAGATTTTAAAAATTTATCTGCTGAGGAAAAATCAGATAAAATCAAAGAAGAAATAAATTTTGCGGATCAACACATTAGAGAAAACTCATCGGCTAACGAGGATTTTTTAAAGATGATGGTTTTTGTTAGAAAGGAACATAATACCGTTGCAAAAAATGAAGCTGATGTTGCCGTTTCATACTTTAGCAGTAAACATGAGGAACTAAGTAAAAAATCTGAGGCTCTTCAAACGAGTTTAGAGACGCTAAAGGGTGAAAAAAGTAAACTGAAAGACGAGCAAGAGAAACAAGTTCCTTTATCAATGCTTGAGCAATGGGCTGTTAAAGTAAAATATGATCAAGCTAATCTTTTTCAAAGATTTATTGTATGGGCGGTAAATAAGTTTTCTAATTTAGGAGAGAAAGCACCAAAGCGATTTGATGAATTGAGGAAGACACAATTAGCGTTAAATATGAAGACAGGCCAAGTATCAAACACTGAAACCCTTTTAATGGAAAATAATAGAGAGAAACGTCACGTTGCTGCAGAATTGACAAGCGCGAAAAAGCGAAAAGAATCTGCTGAATTGTTTTACGAAAAAGAATCATCACACGATAAATCTAGTGAACATACATCCGAGCCCTCCGAACAACCAATTAATAAGGGCTTCTGATTCTTTCTCACTTAAATTTTTTAAAACTTCCAAGAACCTCAAGTCCCACAAATCACAGCCGCTAATAAAGACAAATCATTACAGCAAATGTTAATCTGATAAGGAGCTGCAGATGGACATTATTTTTCAGGGTAAGCATAATGGGGAAGAAGCGGTTGAAAGCTTGGCCAGTGTTTTGCGCCTGTTTAAAGAACGTTACCATATCGAACAATTCCGTGAGATGCATTTGAGCATTACTTTGGTGGATGAACATGGCGATGATGTCGAGTTGGTGGACAGCGAAACGGATCAGGCTTACCGTACATTTGAAGTGTACAGAAATGAACATCAACTCTCTGTCCGTCAAGGGCACTCCTTATTGAAGCTTGTGGTCGATAATACGAAAAAAAGCCGTTAAGATGAAGGAATAGTCGATGATCGAAGGGTTTTTGGCCATTATACTGACTTTGCTTTTAGTGGTGGGTCTTCATGAAGCGGGGCATGCCATAGCAGCCCGCTTTTTTAACGTAAAAATCAAGCGGATCTCCATTGGCTTTGGTAAACCTCTTATTCGTTGGCAAAGCAAGAGCGGTATTGAGTGGATATGGGCTCTTTTACCGCTTGGGGGTTATGTCCAACTGCTGAATTCACGTATTGAGCCTGTAGAAAAAAAAGATTATATCCATTGCTTTGATAAACAGCCAGCCTATGTTCGCATCATCATTTTACTGGCAGGGGTCATTGTTAATCTGTTAACGGCGTGGATAGCCTTGCTGCTAGTGTTTTCTATTGGCGTTTTTCATTATCCACCGCAGGTAAAATCTGTACAGGCCGAGAGCCTTGCGGCTGAATCAGGATTGCAGAAAGGAGATAAAATCCTGGTGATTGAAGGGCAGGAAACGCCTTCCTGGCGTCAGGTAGGCATGCGCTTGATGATTGCCATGGGTGAAAAAAAAGTGGCGGTTAAGGTTCAGAATGAAGCGGGGGATACCCGCTTACTGCATTTTGATCTCAGTCACTGGTTTCTTAAACCAAGAGATAACTCGCTGTTTGACAGCCTCGGGTTTCAACCGGATGTATCCGTAAAAAAACGGCGATTAGCGGCAGATTCCTTCCTGGACGCAGTTTCAAGAGCTACAGCCCAGATGACGGAGACATTATACTTTTTTATCATTATGTTTAAATTACTTTTTACTGGAAAAATCCCTTTTACAAGCCTGTTAGGTCCCATTGGTATGTTTTCTGTCAGTATCTCGTCTTTTATGGAAGGAGTAGCTGTATTTATGTCTTTTATAGCCACTTTCAGTCTGGCAGTGGCTTTGGCCAATATATTCCCCATTCCAGGTCTTGATGGGGGCTCTATACTTTATACGATAATTGAGAAAATTCGTGGCAAGCCCATGTCTGTTGCCCTGGAAATCTTGCTGTTCCGTTTGGCGATGATCGTGTTTTTTGTGATTCTGCTTAATCTTTTGGCCAATGATTTGCACCGGTATGCACAAGGATGATTTTTTATTCATAGAATTTGAGTCCTCTATTGCATGAGTGGAACCACGGTCAAATGCCGCGGGTATTCGATAAAAATTTAAATCTTTTTGTGCTATAGCGGAGAAAATCATCCCAATGCATGGCATCTTACATTGAATTCCCGTGGGATCCATTGAAGCGGGGAACTATACTCTCAGGCTGTTCCCGGTCATTTCAGAATAATCCGAACCTAAGCCAATACGGCTCGAGCACAGCACCAGACGTCCACCCGCAGAACGCCTTTTTTCTTGAAAGCTCGTGCTAATTCATTAGCCGTATTTCCTGTGGTTAAAAGATCATCGACAAGCGCGATGTGTTGATAAGGCAAGGTATTGACTGTAAATGCCTGCCTGAGATTTTTTGCCCGCTGCTTTTTATCAAGACTGGCCTGGGGTTTAGTATTGATGATTTTTTGACATCCTTGCAGTTGATAGGGGATGTGCATTTTTTTCGCCAAGGCTTTGGTAAGTACGGCAGCCTGATTAAAACCTCTTTGTTTCAGCCGCTGAGGGTGCATAGGGACCGGTATAAGGCATTGAGGGATTTCATCGCATTCTTTTAGAAAAGGAAGCATTAACTGGCTTAGAAAAGAGACCAGATAGAGTTTTTCCTGATATTTGAATTGATGAATAAGGGTTCGTAAAGGTTCTTCATAAGGATAAGCGATAATGGCACGGTCAAAATCAGGTTGCTTTGTGCTGCAGGCTCCGCACACTGGAAAATGGGCATCTGGAAGGGGGCAGGCGCAGTATTTACAGCCATATTTTATCGATTTAAAAAGACAGAGACACTCTTTGCAGATGAATTGGGCATCACGTTGATATTGTTTGCATAATAGACAGACTGTAGGAAAACGCAGTCTCTGTGTTATACTGGCGAAAATCTGAAGCACGAGCGTTGGATGTCCCTTTTAATTTTTCCTCAAGTCATATCATGAATGCCAAGATTGAAATTTGCAAGTCCTTTAACCAACACGCTCATGAATATGAGCAAGTTGCCAAGGTACAACATGAAATCGGCAGGCGAATGTTTGAGCGTTTAGACTATTTGAAAATCAATCCGGCACGTATATTGGATCTGGGTTGTGGGACTGGGCAATTCACCAGTCAGTTGAAACGTCGTTATCCCAAAGCCGAAATTGTCGGTTTTGATATTGCCTATCATATGTTGTTACAAGCCAGGGAAAAGCAAGGCTGGCGCCGAAAATGGCCGCTAATTAATGGTGATATGACTTATATGCCTTTTGCTTCAGGCGTTTTCGACTTGGTTTTTTCCAATCAGGTTATTCATTGGTCAAATTCAGTAAAAGATGTTTTTCGTGAGTTAAATCGTGTCATGAAAGTTAATGGATGCTTGATGTTTACGACCTTAGGACCTGATACCTTTAAAGAATTAAGGCAGGCTTGGTCTATGGACCATCATGCTCATGCTAATGAATTTGCAGACATGCATGATATTGGGGACTGGTTGCTCAATGAACATTTCTTAGAACCGGTGATTGATATGGAGTTATTGAAGGTTCAATATGATAGTTTAGCGAAGTTGTTGCAAGCCTTGAAAATGCAGGGCGTTCGAAACATAAACCAAAAGAGAAAACAGGGTTTAACCGGCAAAAAGCTTTGGCAACAGTTTGTGAAAAATTATGCTGAGCAAACCACATCCGAAGGCAAATATCCTTTGTCATATGAAGTGGTCTATGGCCATGCCTGGAAAGGAGAGTCGCGAAGAACTCAACACAACGGTGAGACTCTGATCCCGGTTTCGGCTATCAAAAGACGTACTTTTCAGAGCGTTGAATGATGGGGCTGAGTATCAGGTTCTGTACGTTTTTTTAGCTGTTCAAGAAGCATATGTAAAGCGCTCGCCTCCTCTGCAAAAGGTGATAGCGCTTCTTGAGCTTGTCGGTAATATTCATTAATCTGACTGAACAGTTGAGCCTGTGAGTACAGGCTGGCAAAAGTGATTTTGCGGTTAGCCATGTCCGAAGCACGTCCTTTTCCTAATGCGTCACGAGCAGCAAATTGATCCAGATAGTCATCCTGCATTTGGAAAACCAGACCCAGCAAACGGGCAAAATGTTTAAGGCCATCGCTTTTTTCTTTTATAAGTTTGTTTTGCGTCAAAAGAACCATATTAATGCAGGATGCAATGAGATAACCTGTTTTAAGGGTATGAATCTGACATAATTGCTTTTCAGAAACATCAGAGTGCATCAGTTCGGTTAAATCAAGGGATTGGCCACTTACCATACCGGAGACGCCGCTTGAGCTAACCAGTTCGCGAGTAATGGCGATGACCGTATTTGATGACAAATGTTCGGGCAAGCGAGTAAGTAATAACTCAACTGCCAGGGCCTGCATGCCGTCTCCTGCAAGAATGGCGGTTGCTTCATCGAAAGCGCGATGGCAGCTTGGCTTGCCCCGCCGCAGATCATCATTATCCATGGAGGGTAGGTCATCATGAATTAAAGAATAACAATGAGTCAATTCAACGGCGGCAGCAATAATATGAAGGCACTCTACATTGACTTTAAGCAATTCTCCGCAGAGATAGACGAGAGTCGGGCGGATACGTTTTCCGCCAGGAAAAAGTGCGTAATGAATGGCTTCCCGTATGCGTGGAGCAGGAATAATGCTTTCCTCAATGATCTGTTCAAGGAAAGACTCATGTTTTTCCAGGTAAGTGTTAATCATGGATATATTCATTGATATCATCAACGCATTGGCTCTCTTTCTGAGTTAATATTTCAATCTTTTGCTCGGCTTTATTTAATACATCTTGACACTCACGGGCAAGACGGATGCCTTTTTCAAATTGTTTAAGAGACTCATCGAGAGAAAGTTCACCTTTTTCCAATTGATTGACAATGGATTCAAGTTCGTTGATGGATTTTTCAAAATTGATTTTTTTGGACATTAAACTTAATCCTTGATGTTTGGAATAAAGGGATTATGCTTGCGTACATTCATTTGATTACTAAGCCATGAACTACTAAAACGAGAGAGAAAAACATATTTAAGTCATAAATTCAAGTAAAATACACCTCAAATTTACTACATTTTGGTTTTCTGTATCCTTACATGGCCTTCCTGATTTTTAAACATAAAGAAAAAATAAAAGCAGTTTGATTTATTTATGCAAAAACAGTATAACATAGAATGTGTTCTCATTTTATTCTTTGGCTACAAATGCGGCTAATTGGCGCCAAAATGGCTTTGACTCATTGAACAGGGCTCCTATTCACCTCATTCAAAACCATTTTTAGCCTTCAATTGTCTGCTTTTTCGCTTCAATGAATGAAATGAGGACACACTCTGGAAAGCGGATTGCATTGAATAGATGGTCAAGGGGGTGATCGCATGAGCTCCATTATTAATGAATATATAGGCTGGCTGAGAGAATATAAATCCCGAGGGGGATATTATTCAAAATTGGCGAAAAAGCTTATCAATGATTTAAAAGAAATCCATGTAATAGCTGATCTTGAAGCAACGCTTTCTGGCATTCCTCGCCCTTCTTTTCCGATGACACTGTTCGGAAAGAATGAATTCTTCCTGAAACTGGATGATTGGCAAGAGGAAATAATAAATCGCCAGGAGGCTTACATTAAGGCATTAGGTACGATAAATGAGGTTGAATCATCATCAGATATTCATAAGCTGATCATTTTTATCAGGAATACCCTTAATGGCGATGACTGTCTGCTTCATATCAGAGGGTTGAGCTTTTTCAAAATATTGGAGGATGCTGAACAACTGAAGGAAACTCTTGAATACCTTGCTTCCTTACCTGAGGTAGACCCTCCTGGTGATCCACGACAAAACACGTTTGATGCTATTGTTCCTGATGATGAGGAACATGCGGCTTGTCTTCGTTTGTTAAGGAATAATTCAGCCGACTTTCACTCGAATTATCCTGCGAATCGTCATGCAAATTCATTGTTACAAACGGTTTTATTGATTTATCAAGATACGGCATCATCTTCCCAATTAAAATCGGTGAAGCAAGTTAGGACTTTCTAAAAAATACGGTGCTGCATAACATGAGTCATTTATGTAAAATCAAGATTTAGTTGACATAAAACAGGCTCTAATGAAAACAAAAATTCGCTTTATCTGCGTCGATTGTGCTGCTGTTTATTCACAATGGGCTGGGCAATGTACACAATGTGGTGCTTGGAATTCTTTATCGGAAGAGGCAGTATCTTCTGTAAAAAGCCATGCTCGCTCAAACCACTGGGCAAATGAGCATTCCGCTGTGACGTCTATAGAAGATGTGGTGCTGGATGCTGAGGTGCGGATGGACTGTGGTTTATCCGAACTCAATCGGGTGTTGGGAGGTGGTTTGGTGGACGGTTCCGTGGTGTTAATCGGTGGCGATCCTGGGATTGGAAAATCAACCCTGCTTCTGCAAACACTCGCTAATCTATCCTCAAAGCATAAAGTATTGTATGTGACAGGCGAAGAGTCTTTGCAGCAGGTTGCCTTACGTGCTAAACGTTTGCAGCTCCCTGCTTCAGGACTCAGATTATTGGCAGAAACTCAGGTGGAGAGCATTCTCGAACAGGCCAAAAAGGAAAAGCCGGGAGTCATTGTTGTTGACTCTGTACAAACCATTTTTACAGAGAGTTTAAGCTCAGCTCCGGGTGGGGTTGGCCAGGTTCGCGAATCAGCTTCTCAGCTGGTGCGTTTTGCCAAAATGACTCAAACGGCTGTCTTTCTGGTAGGGCATGTGACCAAGGAAGGTGCATTGGCAGGACCTCGTGTTTTGGAGCATATGGTGGATAGTGTCCTTTATTTTGAGGGACAAAATGACAGCCGCTTCCGGATCATTCGCGCTATAAAAAATCGTTTTGGTGCAGTCAATGAATTAGGTGTATTTGCAATGACTGATAAAGGATTAAAAGAAGTGGCCAATCCTTCAGCCATTTTTTTATCCCGACAACCTGAACCTGCTCCTGGAAGTGCAGTGATGGTTACCTGGGAAGGCTCCAGGCCACTATTGGTTGAAATTCAGGCTTTGGTGGACGAAGCGCACGGTCAGCAATCCCGACGTGTAACTGTCGGACTTGAGCAGAATAACCGATTGGCTATTTTACTGGCAGTCTTACATCGGCATGGCGGTGTAGCCACTTTTGATCAGGATGTTTTTATCAATGTCGTGGGCGGAGTGAAGGTTACAGAAACAGCTATTGATTTGGCACTTCTGGCAGCCGTGGTCTCCAGTTTACGCAATCGCATCCTGGATAGAGAAACGGTTATTTTTGGTGAGGTGGGCTTGGCAGGAGAAATAAGGCCGGTGCAAAGTGGGCAGGAACGTTTGAAAGAAGCTGTAAAACATGGATTTAAACGGGCCATTGTTCCATATGCCAATGCGCCTAAGCAGCAAAAAATGGATATGCTCATTGAACCTGTGAAGCATTTGCAGGATGTTTTGGAAAAGCTGTAACCTAGTACAACGTTTCACTGATTCTGTCCCATAGCTCATCCCATATTATGCTCGTCTTGAAATTTTCTTCAATCGAAAAATCTCGATGGACAATCAAGTACACCTGCGATTTTTCTCAATCAGAAAATTCCAATCCAAGCACAATTTGGACGATCTACAGGACAGAATCAATGAAACTAGTAAGGCAGAAGCGAGATCTTTCCTTTATTTTTGACTACAATTACAATAAAAAAGGTAACATATGGATATTACACCCTTTCTTAAATTGATGGTTGATAAAGGTGCTTCCGATTTGTTTTTTAGTGTTGGAGCGCCACCTTGTATTAAAATCGAAGGTAAACTTGCCGCCGTTGGTCAAACTTCATTAAAACCTGAGCAATTATCCGAGATAGCGGCTTCCTTGATGAATGACCAGCAGCGTAAGGAATTTGAAGCCACCATGGAGCTTAATATGGCGCTTTCAGTGGAAGGTACAGGGCGTTTCAGGGTGAATATGTTCAGACAGAGGGGCCATATTGCCATCGTCGTGCGTTATTTAAAAGGCGTTATTCCTTCCATTGAGGAACTTCATCTTCCATTGATTTTACAAACCCTCATTATGGAGCTGCGGGGACTGATTCTTGTCGTAGGTTCCACGGGCTCAGGTAAATCAACCACCTTGGCATCGATGATTGATTATCGAAACGAACATTATCGTGGCCATATTTTAACCATTGAAGATCCTATCGAGTTCATTTATGAGCATAAAAAATCCATTGTTGATCAACGTGAGGTCGGCATTGACACCTTGAATTTCGATAATGCCTTGAAAAATGCCATGAGGGAAGCTCCGGATGTAATTCTTATCGGTGAAATTCGCGATCGTAATACGATGAAACACGCCATCGCCTATGCAGAAACAGGGCATCTTTGTTTGTCCACCCTGCATGCAAATAATGCTAACCAAACCATGGACAGAATCATTAATTTTTTTCCTGAAGATGCCAAACTGCAAATTCTGCAGGATTTGGCGTTAAATCTGCGGGCCATTATTTCGCTTCGTTTGATCCCGGGAATTAACAGTGTCAGGGTGCCAGCAGTGGAAATCCTCATTAACAGTCCCTATATTTCCGATTTAATTGAAAAGGGCAAAATTGATGAGATCAAAGAAGCAATGGAAAGAGGACGGGAACAAGGCATGCAGACATTTGATCAAGCTTTGTTTGACTTGTATAAACAGGGAAAAATATCCAAAGAAAATGCCATTAAATATGCAGATTCAAAAAACAATGTGGGTTTAAAAATCCGTCTCAGTGAAGACAAGCCTCATAGCGGTGGTGAGGATTTGACGATTCAACCTGATGATGTTTAAAAGCCGCAGTTTATAGAGGATATTCTGTACCTGCGTCCTTATTTATGCAACAACGCCGTTTGCACGGAAATGACCTGTTTAATCCCTATGTGAAAACATTTATTAAAAAAGGGTATTATCCTGGCCTTTTGCTTTTCTTTTTTTTGTACTTGCGATACTTTATATCTGGACTTTAGACATTTTTCAAATATATTTATCAAAGTCGCTTTAAATCGATGACTTGAGAAAATAGAATGGCACGAATTACCGCGGCATCTATGCGAAGCTCCGTATGGCCCTGCTATCAAGCAGTGGGATGCGATCCTTAAAAAATGACTAAAGTTGAGTATATAAACCAAAGATAAAAAGGAGTTTTCATGAAACGATGGTTATCGGCCGGGTTTATTTTTTTATTTATCAATTCGGTTTATGCTTTGCCAGCAGAAGGCAAAATTCAGTTTACCCTTGCTAAAATCCTTAAAGGTGATAGCTGCCCGCAAATTTTAAAGAATATCCCGGTCATTGTGGATTATCATTATAATTTTGAGCGTAATATGGGGCAGGCTCATTTGCGACGAATAAAATCTCTGGACTGGTCAGAAACATTATATCCTTTGGGGTTGAGTAATTATTATGCATTCATGTCTGATATGAAACCTAAGCTGATACAGCTGGATGACAATGAGGTGACTGTTTATCGGATTATTTTCCATCTTTATAAAAATAATCAAGCCAAGCTGTTTATGATGATCGGAGAACAGGGAAATTGTATCATGGAATCCGCCCCTGAATCTGTAGATGGTTTCGCCTAGAGTTTAGAACCTCGGCACATAAGCTGCTTTGGTTTAAAAAATCCTTAAAAATCACAACAGGGCTGTTGCTTTATTTCTTTTCATCAAAGCTTTTGATTTTCTTTCCCTCTGCCATGTCATGAAGAGCAATTCCCAGGGCTTCAGGAACCGGTTTGTTCCAGGGGGATTTTTTAATGCTGGCGATGCCATCTTCATATCCCTTTTGCATGCGGGCCTTGATAGAGATCGCCGAAAATTCGTAATCTTTAGATGATAAGTCACCTTCATCACCCTGATAAAGAAATCGAACCAGATTGACGGTTTTGTTCCAGCCATGTTGTACACATTTCTGTACAATATCTTTGGAGCATTTATCTTTTGGAATATGTTTAGACAGTTGATGAATGGCAAATTTTAATGCATGAATTTCCTGATGCATTTGCACAAGTTTTGCAAAGCGGCTTGAAAATTCAATGTCTTTTTTCCGTTTTAAGACTTCATCAAGAGAGGTCGGTTGAAGTCCGTAGGAATCAAACAGATGCACCATAAAACAAAGTAATTTATAACAATTTTTATCCTGTAATACATAACTGACAGGGGAGTTACTTGAAATTCCACCATCCCAATAAAATTCTCCCTCCACTTCTATAGCAGGAAATCCGGGTGGAAGTGCGCCACTGGCCATTATGTGTTCCGGAAAAATCTTTTGTTTTTTGGAGTCAAAATAAGTGATTTTTCCAGTGCAAACTTCAACTGCACCGACGCTTAAACGAGTGGCATCTGAATTAATCCTGTCAAAATCAATCAATCTCTCCAAGGTGCTTTTTAATTCAGAAGTATCATAAAAACTTATGTTTGCGGGTGAATCATTCCAGTTGAAATAAGGAGGAATGAGCCTTGGTGAAAAAAAATTAGGTTGGCCGAACATCAATGAGCGTTGGGAGGAAAAAAAATTGCGCAGGCGCAGGCTATGTATATCCTCTCCATAGAGAGATTCATCCAGTGCAGCAGGATTTGAGATACTGTTCCAGAAGGTCTCCATTTTGTCGATACGATCTTTTGGCGAATTCCCGGCTGCAAGTGCCGAATTAATGGCGCCAATGGACGTGCCGACAAACCAGTCCGGCTCATAACCGGCTTCCTGGAGTGCATGGATAATACCTACCTGATAAGCACCAAGCGAACCTCCCCCTTGAAGACAAAAGGCAAGATAATCATGATGGTCGGAATTGTTTTTTTTCTTGTTTGATCTTTTCATGTCCTATTCCATAAACCAGCCATGACTCACTACCAATGATTGTCCAGTTAAGGCATTTGATTCAAAGGACGCAAAAAAGAGCGCTGTTTCTGCTACATCGTCTGTGGTGGTAAATTCACCATCAACCGTTTCCTTTAACATGACATTTTTAACAACGTCTTCTTCGCTGATACCTAGCTCTTTGGCTTGTTCGGGTATTTGTTTATCCACCAGAGGCGTGCGTACAAAACCCGGACAAATCACATTTGCCCTGACTCCATGGTCAGCACCTTCTTTGGCAACGACTTTACATAATCCCAGAAGGCCATGTTTGGCGGTAACGTATGGAGCTTTAAGTTTGGACGCTTCTTTGGAGTGGACCGAGCCTATGTAAATGATACTGCCGCCTTTATTTTTATACATGTATTTTAAAGAGGCTTTCGTGGTTAAAAACGCTCCATCAAGATGAATGGCAAGCATTTTTTTCCAATCAGAAAATGAGAACTTATCGACGGATTCGATAATTTGAATGCCGGCATTACTGACCAATACATCAACACCACCAAATTTATTGGCGACGGCATCAACAGCTTCATTGACTTGACTCTCGTCCGTGACGTTCATTTCAACGGCCATAGCTTCACCGCCGGTATTTTTGATCTCATCGACGACCGCATTGGCCTGTGTCAGATTAATATCGGCGATAGCGACTTTGGCTCCCTCTTTCGCATAGACAAGAGCGATTTCCCGACCTATTCCACTGGCAGCTCCCGTGACAATGGCGACTTTGTTTTTTAAGCGCATAACCACACTCCTTGTCATTATTATTATTCGTTAATATTCAGTATATACTGATTCGTCCTTAGGTAAAGTATCGGATAAATTGAAGATATTTCAAGATCCCGGTTCGAAGTTTTAATACTTTATAAACGAGTGATAGCCTGCCTGCAAGCTGCAGGCAGAAACGTACAAGCTAAGTTTAGTAATAGTAATAATATCGGCGCCGTTCTTGTTCTCTTCCGATTTGATGACCTATTAATGCACCGGCACCGGCACCCACAGCCGTTCCCAAAGCATCACCGCCACTCACTGCATAGCCAACACCAGCTCCAGCGGCTGCACCGGTTGCAGTTCCGACCTGGGTAGGGGAGCATCCCATGAGAAGAGTGAGTGAGGTCGCTAAAAAAAACGTAGCTATGATTTTTTTCATAATTCCCTTCCTTATGTTTGTCATCCTTGCATTGACATATAATAGTACAAAATCATTAAAATTAGAAATAAAAATAAACTAATTGTATAATATATAGTCTTTGTTGCTTTTTATGTCTTATCTGTCTCAATCAGGGAAAAACCCATTTGAATAATGAGCATTACGGAAGATTAGGGTGGGCTCATACACTTTTGATGGGTATATATTTCAGAAAGGGATTAAATGGTCATTTCCACTGGTGGTCAAGCCTCGGGGTTCGTAAATTTTTCACAAAGGCGAGAGAACACCTTGTGAAAAATACATTTGACCAGTACTATTAAAGGTATTCTTGTAAGGCAAAGAGGACGGCATGTTTCGAGGCAGCATGGTAGCATTGGTTACCCCTATGAAAGATTCCAGGGTTGATGTGGAGCGTCTGCGTGAATTGGTGGAATATCATATAGATGCTGGAACGCATGCGATTGTAGCAGCGGGAACCACTGGAGAAGCTGGAACGCTTTCTCATGATGAGAAACTCTTGGTTATCAGAGAAGTCATTCATCAGGCGAAAGAGCGCATCCCCATTATTGCAGGAACGGCTATGAATGCAACCAAAGCCTGTATTGAGCTGACCTATCAGGCCATGGAAGCGGGTGCTCATGCCGCACTGATCATGACACCGGCTTATATTAAACCGACCCAGGAAGGTTTATACGAGCATTATAGTCAGATTGCTAAGGCGGTGGCCATGCCCATCATCTTGTATAATGTTCCAGGCCGTACGGCTTGTGATATGTTGCCGGAAACCGTAGCAAAACTGGCTAAAATCTCTAATATCATTGGCATTAAGGAAGCTAACAATCAAATCACACGTTTGCAGCAGATTTTACGTTTGAGTGAAGGAACGATTGACGTATACAGCGGTGACGATCCAACCGCTGCCCAGTGGATGCTGGCCGGTGCACGTGGTGCAGTGTCGGTAACAGCAAATGTTGCTCCTCGAGAGATGGCTAAATTGTGCGACTTGGCTCTTGATTCCGATCATGCGGCATGTTTACAGGTGGATGAAAAATTACAGCCCCTGCATAAATTGTTATTTGTTGAATCCAATCCAATTCCGGTGAAATGGGCAGTGCATAAGATGGGTTTAATCGAAGATGAAATACGTCTTCCCATGACACTTTTATCGCCTGAGCATCGCCAGAACCTGGAGCAGACCCTGAAATCGTTGAATTTAGTATAAACGAGGAAATGTTGTGAAAAAATTGTTTTTTGTTTCGTTGGCTTCACTGTTTCTCACTGCATGTGCTTCAAAGTACGCGACCAATGGAGAGCATTTATATTTACAAAGCCGCAATGGTGTAAAACTGGATGTTCCTCCGCCTTTAACCAGCGCCAATTTAAGTTATTTTTATGTTTTGCCACAACAAAGCGAAGATCCCAGAGTATCTATTGCTTCACCTGCACTGAATACGATTTAGCTACAGTATGTGAAGTTTTTTACGCAATAACTCACCTCCTATAAGAGGTCATGATGACACCATCAGAAACAAGTGAATTACAGATTATTGAAGATATTTCCAGACGTATCGTCGATGCTCAACGCAGTATTCGTATTCTGGATAGCGTTAAATGGGATGATTCGGTCCGCCAGGAGTTTTTTAAAAACAAGGCCGGAACATTACCCACTGTAGATAAGGCTTATTATGAAAAAAGGCCACTTCCTTTTAATGCCAGGGAAAAACAGGAAGAATTTCGTCTGATTTTAAGGGATGCACAAAATCAGTTAGGACAGTATTCCAGTCTGACGCGGCTGGTTAAAAGACAATGCGAGGAATATACTCGAGCTGTGCAAATGCTGGCAGCGCGAGGTACGCCGGAATTCAGTGAAATTGCCATGGAACTTTATGGCAGTCCGGATGATGCCTTTTATGCAGGTGGACCACGTTTAAGTCAATTGGGTAATTTGCTCTTTGATGTACTGACCTCATTAGACGTTGAGCTGCAATCTGAGGCTGATGTGAAACGACACACGCCTCAGCAAGCACAAGCGATCCTGCAGGCGCGCTTAAGTCGTTTTTTTGATCAGCATCCTGACAGGGTAACTGTGATGGTGAGCGATGATATGGTAGCTGATGCGGCAGCCGGTGCGGATAACATTAAGCTCAGTCAGCAGGCTATGTTCAGTGATCGTGATCTACAGTATCTGGAGGTTCACGAAGGCTGGGTTCATGTGGGCACTACCTTAAATGGCGCTATGCAGCCCCATTGTTTTTTTCTGTCCAAGGGCTCACCTTCAAGCAGTGTGATTCAGGAAGGATTGGCTGTGCTTACGGAAGTTGTGACTTTTTCCTCCAATCCTAAACGTGTGCGCAAGATCACCAATCGCGTGATAGCGCTTGACAAAGTTCGTCAGGGAGCAAACTTCCTTGATATTTACCGTTATTTTATCGAATGCGGACTGAGTGCCGAAGACAGCTATAACCACACGGTAAGGATTTTTCGTGGCAGCACCCCAACCGGAGGTCCTTTTACCAAAGACTTATCCTATGCCAAAGGTTTTGTGCTTATTTATAATTACATCCGTTTCATCATCAGCCAGCATCGTGTCAATTCCATTCCTTTATTGTTTACAGGTAAGCTGGTACTGGATGATTTGCCATTACTGGCGGAGTTGCTGGAGCGAGGCTTGCTGATTTCACCTATGTACTTGCCTCCTCCTTTTAAGGATCTGTCAGCCCTGAGCGCCTGGATGAGTTTTTCCTTGTATTTAAATCAGTTTGATTTAAATGAAATTCAGAAAAGCTTTCGCTTTTTGTTGGTGTAAGGCTCATTTTCAAATTATGAGGTTGGGAGGAGATAGGCCCCGCGGTCAAAGCCGCGGGGGTTCGTATCGATATGAACCCTTGTGTCATAGGCGGTGGAGTTTATTGCTTGACTTTAATCGCCTCAATAACGAATCCCCCCGGCATTGACCACGGGGTCTATTGTTGGGACTCAACTCTCTCAGTTACGAATCCCCGTGGCATCGACCGCGGGGTCCAACATGGGGTGGAAATACATTAGAATAAAAGGGATTACAAACAACCTATAAATGGATTTAGGCAGGTCCAAATGAAAGAAAGTTATGTGTATATTCTCGCGAGTAAACGTCATGGAACATTATACATAGGATTAACATCTAATTTGATAAAACGAGTGTGGGAGCATAAAAATAAATGTGTTCCTGGCTTTACATCAAGATACAATGTGGCGGTACTTGTATATTATGAAATATTTAATGACATCACTCTGGCTGCGGCCAGAGAAAAAAGACTAAAAGAGTGGAAACGCCAATGGAAAATAGAGCTTATTGAGAAAATGAATCCTGATTGGCGAGATCTGTATCATGAAATCATTAAGTGATGGACCCCGCGGTCAAAGCCGCGGGGATTCGTATCAATTTGGATCTTGTGTCATCGACCGTTGAGTTTATTGTTTGAACCTCAATCGTTTCAACAACGAATCCTTATGCCAAGACTGCAGTTCTGTTGCCGGGTCTCAACTCTCTAAGCTACGAATCCCCCCGGCATCGACCGCGGGGTCTATTGTTGGACCTCAACTCTCAGTTACGAATCCCCGCGGCATCGATCTCGGGGTTTATTGTTTGAACCTCAACCCTCTCAATTACGGATCCTTGTGTCATCGACCGCGGGTCTATTGTTGGGCCTCGACTCTCTAAGCTACGAATCCCCACGGCATCGACCGCGGTATTGTTTGAACCTCAACCTTCTCAATTACGAATCCTTGTGTCATCGACTGCGGGTCTATTGTTGGGCCTCGACTCTCTAAGCTACGAATCCCCGCGGTATCGACCGCGGGGTCTATAAATCCTTAAATTCAACACCTAATTCTTAAAATCTTATTTGACATCCATTCTAATAAACAAATACGGTTTTCTTATGTCGGGTGTTTTGCTTTAATATCATACTAATGTGCTACAAAAGAGAATCGTCTCATACAAAGTCGCGATGATGAAATCAAATGAAAAAAGGAGTGTAATAGCTGGTCTTTACGGCAATGCCTTGGAATGGTATGACTTTCTGCTGTATGCCAGTTTTGCTCCCTTGTTTGCCCGCCTTTTTTTTCCTGCCAATGAAGCTTTTGTCTCTTTAATCGCCACGTTCAGTGTGTTTGCCATTGGTTTTTTAATGCGTCCCATTGGCGGTATGTTGTTAGGTCATCTGGCTGATCATGCCGGCAGACGCAAGGCCTTAATTGTTTCAGTGACCACGATGACCGCAGCCACCGCTTTAATTGCTGTATTGCCGGGCTATCCTCAGTTAGGTATTTGGGCGCCGGTTTTGTTCAGTCTGTTAAGAATGATTCAGGGGCTTGCTGTTGGGGGAGAATTACCTGGTTCGGCTACTTTTCTTATTGAGCACATGTTTGCTAACCGGCGTGGTTTTGCTGGAAGTCTGGTGCTCAGTACCGCTTTTTTAGGAATATTTACCGGTTCACTAACGGCTTCATTGTTAAGTGCCATTTTTTCTTATGAAATGTTATATCATTGGGGCTGGCGTCTGGCTTATCTGCTGGGTGCAGTGCTGGGTATGTTCGGTATTTATCTTCGCTTAAAAAGCGTGGAATCACCTTCTTTTTTAAAACAGGCCAAGCCTTCGTCCGACTGGCCTGTAAAACTCATTTTTACTCAATATCGAAAACCCCTGCTGTTGGCGGTTATCTTTACCAGCATTATGGCGCTCGGCAATTACATTCTGATTGCTTATGTCACGACATTTTTAGTGCGCATGGAACATTTTGTCTTTCATGAAGCAGTGGTCATTAATTTTATTGCCTTATTTTTTCTTACCCTTTTGATTCCTCTGATGGGATGGCTATCGGATGTTATTGGTCGCAAACCTGTGTTTCTTGCTGGATTGGCTGGACTTTTATTGTTCATTTTTCCTATTTTTTCACTCTTATTAAGCGGTCATTGGGGGAAAGCCCTGCTGGCCGAACTCCTGTTAAGTGCAGTATTGGCTCCGCTTAACGCCACCGTTCCTACCATACTTGCTGAAATGTTCCCGACAAGCGTTCGTGCCAGCGGCACTTCCATTGGTTACAACATTGGCCAGGCCGTTTTCGGCGGAACTTTACCTTTGGTGGCTTTGACCCTAACCGAAATCACCGGCAATCACTACGCACCGGCCTGGTATGTGCTCATCTGGGTATTACTGGTGCTCATCAGCTCAAGATATCTGCAGGAGACCTACAGAAAGGATCTGGAATAAGAATAATGCTGAGTCTTCAATGAAAAAAGACCGTCTTTCAACTTTCAGCCCTTAAGCTTGCTATACTGTTAGAAATGGTATATTTTTTGAGCATTATAAACAAGCTAATGTATATCCTACATTGATTAATAAATGGCAGAAAAAATAAAATTTAAGGAATACTTAAGCTTTAATGGTATACAATGAGAGGAAATGTAAAGATCATCGCCTTGATGATAAAAATCAGAATGACTGGCGGAGTGTATTATGGCAAAGAATGAAGCGATATTGCGGGCATTAAAAAGTGATTTCGATGATAAAGATCTTGAAGTTGTTAATAAAGCTTTAGATGCCTTAATTAAGGCAACCCCAAATGATGTAAGTGCCTTTCGAAACGCTTTTAAAATTACCTCTGAGCTAGAGGGTTTCTGGCAAAGTTACTCTTTTGCGCCAAAGGATGATGATAATTTTTTGTTAGGACCTGGTGAGGGTGCCCATAGTTCACAAAATAATATTACAGCTTTACGCCAACTTGCAGGCCAACAACGGGTAATATTAAACCTAGATAAGGTTAATAATGATGTCTTAAACAATATAGCTAAAAATGACACTGATGCCCCCTCAATGAGGCGGATAATAAAGGATAATAAACCAACTTTGTGGCCAGACCCTTGGGATGATTTGACAAATGATCAACTGACCGACGGGAATCTCAAAGTCATTAAAGAAGAAGCTAAAAAGAAATTAATGGCGACTTTAATAAGTAAAATAAATCTTGATGATGATCTGGATAATTTAAATAAAGGATTTTTAGCTCTTGATAATTATGACAGTGACGATGTGCCAAAAGACTGGATTGGTGAATCGGATAAAGAACAAATAAAGGCCGCTATAAAAGCCAGAGCTTTGGTGCTTGCACAAGTTGAGCTGGCAGGGCATGATGCTCGCGTTCAATTAGTTGATTTACTGGAAGCAGATGACTTACCATCGATAAAAGATAAAGCAGGAGCTATATTTACTCACAAAGATTGGATAACGGAAGAAAATATAGATACCTTGAAAAAAGCTGCCCGCAAAGGTCTTACCAATAAAATAAAAACTGAAATTGAAGCTCTTTCTTATGATGTTGGTCATGATGATTATCGCATAAGATTAATAAAAGCTGCCGATCCTAAAAACATCAGTACTTACCAACGTGAATTAGCAGCTGTTGGTATAGTTAAAGCCGATTCTTTATTAAAAGAAGAAAATTATACCGCCTTGCTAGATACTATTCGCAATAAAGCTTTTGAAATGCAGGTGCATAAATCATCGCCTTATTCACCTTATGGAAAAGAGATACACAAAGCCTTAATCGATGCTTTTAAGGCTGCCACGCCTGAGAAGAAAGAAATCATTTTTAGTAATCTAGAAAAAAACATTCAGCGCTTAATGCATGCCACAAATGTAAATGACGTAAAACACATGTTGGGTGTAGAGGATAATGTTGCTAACTTAGTGACAGAAGAGAATGGGCGCCTGGAGAAATTCAAAAAAATTCACAGCCTGGAAGCTGAGAAGATTTTAGCAAATCTATATGCAACTTATTGTCCCTCTGAAGAATTGTCAGATGATGTAATAAACGCTTTTAACGCAAAATTTTTTGAAAATGATGGCAATAATGCTTACACGGAAAATAATTATCCGAATTTGATCCAAAATGTGCTTATACAAGTGGGTGGTCACCTTCCTAGAGCTATTGATGCTCAAAAATTTTATAATGCTTTTGGACTGTCAAATGATGGAAGCGTGGTACGTGATAGTGATGAGGATAGAGCGATTAAAAAATTAGTTACTGATGAAAGAAATTCTAATTTACCGCTCGCTATCGATATTCATAAAAATACCACCTCTCCTACTAGGCCGAATGCTGATCCTTTGCGCAAAGAGTTAATGCAGTCATTCTTGCGTATAGATAAAAGCAGCAGTCCTCTTGGTTTAGCGCATCCTCTCGATGGTAATAATGTTGATAGTTTATGGACTTTTTTTAATAACAGTAAAACTTATGAAGAATTTAAAAAGAATATTACTAACAATACAACAATAAAAGACAAGTTATCCGAAGACTGGCCAAAACAATTCACCGCCGCTGATTTTGATAAATTGAAATTAAAGCAATTAAAGCAATTGAATAGCGAAAGAGATATCAGCAAATTTGTGGATAAACGATTGGAAGAATTAAAAATTCGTGAAAACAAAAAGTTTATGAGTGAAGGACAGCGAAAAATACTAGAAAAAATAGGTGGTGGTAGCGCAAATATCAATGATGTAATGAGGTTGTTTAATCCAGCGTTTATGGGTAAATCTAAGGCCGAGGCTGAGAAGATGAGATCAAGATTGATGAAGCTTGCCGAATCTTATGACACCATCATTCGCAGAATGAAGCAACAAAAGGAAGTAATTGAAGGTTTACAAAAAAGTTTGCAAGCGCCAGATAGTAACATGGGAAAAAAACTTAAAGGAAAAATTGCTGAAATTGATATGATCTTAAACACATATGAGAAAGCACAACAACAATTGGTGGATCACATTTTACCCGAGCTGCAGGAAGTGATAGAAAGTAAAAAAGTAATACAAGTTTTTGGCCCCGATTCAGGTGTTGTTCCAAAAGTGTTCAAGAAAGGTAGCAAGGAATATGAAGATGTGAAGAACAAACGCTTTCGCTCAGCTAATCTTTCAGAAGCATCTGTGACTCATGGCCATCAAAAGGATATTAGTACGGACGAGATGGACTCTGACGAGTTTCGAATTTTGGATGTAACAACGATGGACAAGGGTGGTTCAAGTGTCGTCAGTCGAATTATTGAAGAGCACGGCTCAACTAAACCGGAAAAAGTTTATGCAAGTGATAAAAAAATAATAACACCACGGAAGTTTAGTGTCGATGTACCTAAAACAAATAATCCTCAAGAAAGAGAACTAATAGAGAAAGCAAGAATGAAAACGGCTATGATTGCAGTCTGTCAACTGCTGGACGAGCTTGATGGTCCTCCTGATAAAAAACATCCCATTCGTATAAATGGCTCAGATCCAGAGGATTTAAAGTACCTTTGGACTGCTGTGAAGATTGCGCAAAAGGAACTTGAGGGTACGAAAATGGCGTTCAAAGATGATGCTATCCAGGGAGATTCTATAGAATATCTGTCCAAAACGCAAAAAGGAAGGCTAGGTTGGAAAGAGGACTCTGTTTATAAAACAGTGTTTGAAGAAAAGGAGAATAAACTGGTCTGGAAAAAGATAGTAGATAAGCTTAAAGGAGATGTAAACGAGAAATTTAAACACGACAGGGCAAAAGGCTTCATCTATTCTACTGTAAACCAGCATTGGTTTAAAAAGGAAGTTCAAGAGCGAGTAAAAGGTGCTGAAGAAGAGTTAAAAAAGGAACATAAAGAAAGCACACTAAAACACTAAAACGATCAACAAGGAGCGTTGCATTGAACTCAAATTCGCTGGCCATAGGTGTTTTTGATTCCGGTATGGGGGGGCTCACGGTTTTGCGTGCCTTGCGTGAAACCTTACCCTCTGAATCTTTTATTTATCTGGGGGATACGGCACGTTTGCCCTATGGTACGAAAAGTGCCTCCACGGTCAAACAGTATGCCATGCAGATGGTAAAATTGCTCATCGAGCGTCGGATCAAAGCGCTGGTGGTGGCCTGCAATACAGCGACCACGGCAGCTTTAGACCATCTTCAGTTGATGCTGCCGGATATTCCTGTGATTGGTGTTGTATCTCCGGGAGCGAATGCAGCGGTCGCTGCCACGGTGAATCAAAAGATTACGGTCTTGGCCACCGAAACCACCATCGCTTCTAACGCTTATCAGAGCTTAATCCTCACGCAATTGCCCAATGCCGTCATTAACAGTTATTCCTGCAGTCTTCTCGTGGCACTTGCTGAGGAAGGTGTTGTAGATAATGAAGTGGCAGTGGCTGTTTTGAAGCATTATCTTAAACATTTTGGTGAGGAAGATACGGTGTTGCTGGGCTGTACCCATTTTCCGGTATTCAGAACCTTGTTATCCGAGCTTCTGCCGAAAGGGGTCAAGGTGGTTGATTCCGCAGAGGCAACTGCTCTCGCTGTAAAGAAGACTTTAGCCAGCCAATATCTTCTTAATGCCTCTAAAGCTCAAGGCCATGTTCATTATCTGGTCACTGATTCAGTGAGTCGTTTTGGGCGAGTCGGTGAAATTTTTCTCGGCCAGCCTTTGGCTCTGGAGTCCATTGAACTGGTGGATCTTTAAAAATATATCCCGTTAAGCCAAGGGCCCGCATTAGCTCTTGTCAGAAGGGGTTATGACGGGCGGGTGACCAAAGCTGTCTTCTATGAGCTTGGAAATTTGCTCAGCTGATTGATGAAAATCAATTCGGCATGATTTCATTAACTGAAAATGAGTGTTTTTATAGGCTCGCCAATGGATTGTACATTCTTGCTCAATAACTTCAAGGACAAAATAACTGTTGAGCAAATCTTTACTGCGTTTGCAAAACAATGAGCCGCCGTGAAGAATTAAACCGACCTGTTGCTGCTTTTTTTTAAAAAGGGCGAGGTTGGCGTAATGTAAATGACCGGTACACACAATATTTACAGGGCTTGATTTTAGACATTCCAATAATTGATCCGCATTTTCGAGCGGTTTGTGAAAATCATACACGCTGTCAAAATTATGATGAAAAAAAAGAATATTCAAAGTCTCAGCATTCTTGGAAAAAAAAGTGTTGATTTTGTTAAAATCTTCTTCATGAAGCTTGCCGTTTTTGATGCGTTGGGGGTTGACACTGTTTAAGCCAAGGATACGAACATTTTCATCTGTATAGATACAGCCAAACTCCGCCGATACATATTGCTCAAATCTTTTAAAAGGTTTTAACAGACGGGCTACAGGATTATAAAAAGGAATATCATGATTACCGGGAACAACAAGAACATTGCCTGGCAGTTCTCTGAAAAAGAAGCGCGCTTCAACAAATTGCCAATGTTTTGCCCTTTGAGTCAGATCGCCGGAAATTAAAATTACATCTGGATGCAGGGTAAATATATCTTCAAGGAAAGGCTTTATAAGGGATTTTTCATGCAGGCCAAAATGGAGATCACTGATATGAACGATTTTCATTGAGAACCCGTCAATAAAGTTAATGCATTCGGCAAAGGTTTAAAAAGCAGAGGCGTTTTCATTTTTATGATTTCTCCATCCAGTGCGACATCAATGTTTTTTTTGTTTTTTATGTGAACTTCAATGGGATGAGATGATTGCTTTATGGTGAAATTCTTTTTTGGATTAAAAAGAGCGTGGATCATATTTTTTAAAGGAAGTTTTTTATATTTATAAACATATATACCTAATAAGCCTTCATTAAAGTTTTCTCGCCTGAAAGCTATAGGAAATTGATAGCTGTACATGTTATTGCTGATCATAAAAAAAGAAGTGGCCAATGATAAATTCAGGTCTTGATTTTTAATTTCAATGTTCAATGGCTGGTTAAATTTACAAGCCTGGATAAAACCAGGCAGGTAACTCAGCCATTTGTTGTAAAATTTATGATAATGATTACGGTGGTAGGCGAAGCGTGGATAAAAGCCAATTGAAGCGTTATTGACAAAAATACGTTGATTCACTTCACTAAGGTCAATGGTTATCGTACTCATTTGCTTTAAGGCATGCGTCAATTCATCAGGATTTGCCGGCAAGGACAATTCTTTGACAAAATGATTCATTGTCCCTAAAGGTATTATTCCTAACTTAAAAGAGCTATGACAACATAATTCTGCGGCAGTTCTTACCGTACCATCACCGCCTCCTATCAACAGTAGAGAATAATCTTTCTGGCAGTGTTTTATGATGGTTTTCAGTTTATCAGGGCGTGTTTCAAAAGAGGTGTAATCAATATGATGTTGGGAAAAATGCTCTAAATATTGCGAAATTAAGGAGGCATTTTTTGCTTTCTGGTTAAATATGACGGCAATATTAGACATGATAATCTCTATTGATAATTACTTTGTTTAGGTCATAAAAACTTAATAGTTTACAAGAGTCGCGCTACCTCATGAAAGATTTTGGGACATCCAAGTCACCAAAATCGACTCGCCAACGCGCGAAGTGTTTGGGCCGCGAGCGTCCTGTTTACGGTACGTTTGCTCTGAACGAGCAAAGCGTACGCCTTCACCAATGACTTAACGGCTGCAGAAAGATTTTTTTAACATCCCTTCGGGCTGTTTAAAAAAATCGCAGCCTATCGCGGACTACGCGCCTCGGCTTTCAGCCTTCCATGGCGCGCAGCGACCGTTCATATTTATCAAAGTCGCTTTAAATCGATGACTGAGAAAATAGAATGGCACGAACTACCGGCATCGACCGCGGTATTGTACGAAGCTCCGTATGGACCCCGCTATCAGGTAGCGGGGATTCGATCTTAATAAAATTGAGAGCAACTTATGTGCATTTTAAGATGTTCTCTTACAAGATGAACTTAATATGGCTTTTCCCTAGCTGAGCTGAGCGCTAACCATATTTCGCTGGGTTCATATCAATTAATCTCTCCATACAAAACAACAGCCAACTTCTATCCTCAAAAATCCTTTTCAAATTCTATTCTAAGGGGGAGGAGGTGCGGCTCCGCCCATAAAATTAAGAATGAGAAAGACAATAAAAAATATCAGAAATATTGCGAAAAGAACTTTTGCAATAGCAGTAGCGGTCGAAGCAATACCCCTAAAGCCAAAAATACCAGCGATAATGGCAATAATGAGAAAGATAAGGGCCCAGTATAGCATGCTACTCTCCTACGACCGTGTTATCACTTATGTTACGCAGCTTCGTCTTTTCATTAAGTCCTCTAAAATACTATGCTGCGTAACATGAGCTATCAGTGCAATTGATCCAGTTGCCGGTCAACTTCCTCTTTTGTATAGCCGTAATGCTTTTTCAGTTTACCGTATAACTCCTGGGTATCGCCCTCGATCTCCTTGAGATCATTGTCGGTCAATTTACCCCATTGTTGTTTAAGTTTTCCTTTAACAATTTCCCAGTTACCTTCAAAGAATTCCTTATTCATGACTGTTTTCCTCCCTTAATATTGTGTCGTATCATCGGTGCCGTTATCTGAATCTTGTGCGCTGCCATTCGTTTGTGTAGCATCACTATCCAGCGTAGTTGTACCGTTTTGATCCTGTTGCTGATCACCATTCGTCACTGTACCCGTATCAGCTACACTTGAAATTTGAATTTGATCATCTACGGACTGAACACCTTTGACCGATTTAACAACTTGCATAATTTGTTGTTTTTCAGCTTCTGAGGCTGCTTTTCCAGATAAAAAGACTTTACCGTTTTTGGTTTCTACACCAATGGACCAGGAAGGAATATCGGTGTCAAACAAATCTTTCTGGATCAAAGCCCCTTTTACTTTAGCTGTGATATAGGCATCATTTAATGGACTTTTGCTGTCTTTTACCGTTAAGTTATCTACAGTGACATCCTGAACTCCTTTAACTGATTCTGCCAGAGTGATGACATTTTCATAGTCAGTATCGGACTCTACTTGTCCAGAAAGAGCAACCACCCCGTTATTGACCTGAACCTGTACTTTTTCAGAGTACTCTTTCAGAGCTGATTTAACCTGGGATTGTAACTGGCTGTCAGGTACAACTTGTGCTCCCTGGTCTTGTGTTGTTCCTGGCATGGTTTCATCTTGTGTGCCATTGGTTTGTATCGTACCTTGAGCACCGTTGGTTTGCATTGTGTCCTGTGTCCCATTGGTGGGCATGGTTTCTTGATTGGTCGTTGTGGATGTATCGGTATTATTTTGAGCATAGCCTAACCCGCTAAAAGCAAGTCCGCTGCTTAAAATGATGCCCATTATTTGTGTTCGTTTCGATCTGTCCATGACATCTTTCTCCTTTAATAATGAAGTTAACCTTTTATGATAAATGTTTAAAAAGTCATACTAACGCGATGTAAAACTTCCGAATCCCAGTGAACATCACATTATACATAAATATAGTTGATTCAGGAGATTTTGCTATTAAGATCGTTGTTTAACATGAAAAAACAATATCTCGACTGGCCATTTTTTAGAGCTCGAATCCCCGCTACTTGATAGCGGGGTCCATACGGAGCTTCGTATAGATCAACTATGTCTTAACCGTTTTTTAAATTTAATTAATCTATCATCATGCACAAAATAATCCCGAATTAAAATCTCTTATTCTGGCATTTGCAATAACAATGATTTTTCGCATTAAAGCAGTTAAAGCTACCATCTTTTTCTTTCCGGAAGAAATTAACTGATTGTAGAAAGATTTTAAGCTAGAATTTGAATTTCTTGCAGCCATGGCAGCTAAGAATAATATGGGCTTAATTCCACATCTGCCATAACCAATACACCGATAACCGCTAAACTGCCCGCTATCATTTGCCTTTGGTGCAAGGCCAGCAAGCGAAGCAATTTTACGTCGCGTTAAGGAACCTAATTCTGGTAATAAGACAAGAAGCTCATTAGCAATGATATCCCCTATGCCGGGAATAGTTTTTAGAATAGCTTTTTTTTCTCTTAACACAGAGTCAGCCTCTATCAAGGTATTTATTTCATCTGTAATGGTCTTGATTTGATTATTAAGCACCTCGAGCATTGCATTACAGCTCGCTTTGATGATGTCCGCGCGAGGAGCTTTTAATCTATTCTTTTCTGCAACAAGCATTTGTTTTAAATCATTACGACGCTGCACCAACTCAAATAAGGCAAGGGCTTTTGTTGATTGAGGAGTAAATAGTTCTAGTCGTTGTGCTCGCTCATACCCATATAAAGCCAATGAGAGGGCATCCAGTTTATCCGTCTTTGCCTCATTGCCATAAGATTGAATAAATCGTTTGACCTTACGTGTATTAGCTCGATGTACTGCAAACCCTGACTCACACAAAGTGAGCAATAATTGCATCTCATAACCGCCTGTCGTTTCTAATACAGTTAAAGCATATTTTAATTTACTCTTGAAATCGTTTATAAACGCTTTAATACCTGTCGGATTATTTTCATATTCGTATATCTTTTTTGAGCCATACATCGCTACAACAAAAGAAATTTTTCCAATATCGATACCAATATAATTACTGTATAATGACATGCGCGCCTCGAAATTTTATTGTTTAGGATTGTAAGCGGACGTTCTTTAATCAGAGTCCTTTCAACTATTCAAACGTTTCGAGAGCAGGGCTAGAGTACCTTGATCCAGACGGTTGTTAAAACCTATTCCGCGACGGTCGCTCACGCCCGTGCCCTTTATTTTTACAATAAGGGGCTACTCTCTTAATGGCCATTATATAATTTTTTGTAACTTACAATACCGCGGTCGATGCCGCGGTAATTCGTGCCATTCAATTTTCTCAAGTCATCGATTTACAGCGGCTTTGATAAATATAACGGTGCGCTTCTATGGTCTTTAACCTATTGCTTCCTTTACTTGAAAAATGGTTAAAGTTCGGAATATACGTTAATTTTTAATTTAATCTATTGTGTAGAGCTTGATAATTACTGTACAGGAAAATCAAAATAGGTTTTTGGAAAAGGCTCATTGCGCAAACTAAAATGCCACCATTCTTTGCTATACGGTTGAAATCCATAAGTGGTCATTAACGTTCGCAAGCGCCGGCGGTTTTTTTTCTGAGTATTGCTTAAGCCTGTGTAATGATAGTGAGCGCTTACATCAAAACAATCATGCCGTGTACCCATATTGATGGAATTATCATCAAGATAGCGCGCCGTTTTATCATAACATCGTTGTAAGGGATGTTTGGGTTGCTGGTTTTTACCTATTTTAACAAGGGTTAAATCGACAGTACTGCCTCGACTATGCCCTGAATATGAGGCGATATAACCTTTGCGAAAAAGATTGTATTTTTTTTCACGCGGATAAAATCGGGCTTTTGTTCGTGTGTCACTTTTGTTTTGGCTCCATTGGTAAAAGGCTCTAACGGATGTTTCAGGACGGTAACAATCATATACTTTGAGTTGATAACCTTGTTGATAAGCGGCATTTTGAACCAGCTTTAATTTTTCCGCTGCCTTACGTGTTAAGATGCACACTCCACTTTTGTAACCCGGTACCGGGTGCCCTGTGAAATTGTTGTCTTGCGCATAACGCATGTCTTGTTCGATATCAGGCGCTATCTGATGAAGGTATACAAATCCTCTCGGCAAAGCAAATGCATGAGATGCGATAAACCAGATGGCAAGAGAAAAAATTTTGCATGTTCGCATGGTAGTGATCTTTCATTCAATTTAGAGAGATACCGTACTTTGATCTACCTTGGAAATTTTCATCAATGTTCTGAGCTTAACACTCAATGGCTCATTTCTTTTCCCATCAAAATGGCTTAAGGCGTGTGAATAGTCACCAAAATGAACTTTTCCAGAACTGACATCGTATAAAGCTCCCGTTAAAGCAACTTCTTGTTGTTCTATCATTTTTTTTAAAATATCACTTTTATGGTAGATTTGCTGTAAGGTATTTGCAATATTTAATTCGGTTACTTTTCGAATCGAAGGTTCTTGTTGGGCATCTGCCTGCATTTTTTTGGCTGTTTCAATGGCAGGTTTTATTTTTTGCAAAAGTTGGGAAATATGCCCTTTTTGCACATCATCACAGGCTGCCTGAATAGCTCCGCACCGACTATGTCCCAGCACCACAATCAATTTTGCGCCAGCGACGTTGCAGGCATATTCAATGCTGGCCAAAACATCATCATTGATGACGTTACCTGCCACTCTTACACAGAACAAATCGCCGAAACTCATATCGAAAATCATTTCTACCGGTACTCTTGAGTCAATACAACCGAGAACGACGGCAATAGGATGTTGTGTTTCTGCAGTATGTTTAATGTCAATTTTAGGATTTCGATGGATACGAGTATCTTTTAAAAATCTTTGGTTTCCTTCATATAAAATATTAAGTACTTCTGCGGGTGATAAGGTGGATTGCACATCGTATGTGGTGACATTGATGAAATCAATGTAATTGTGAATATCGTAATGCTCTTTAAAGCCTAGCAGATTGATAGCAATCTGTTTGTATTTTGCTCTTTCCTCCTTAAAATCCTTGATAAGTTCTATAATTTCTTTATCAATATAAGTGGCATATCGCGCATCAATAATTAACTGAGATCCTTTAGGTAAGGAATCCAATTCAGCAATAAGAGAGGCTTTGTTCAGGAAAGTAACCTGCTGTGGCAAGACCAGACGGTGAGCCACACCCGTAGGATAATATTCCTTGAGAATATCAAAGCGGGTCTGGCTATGAGATTTCAAAATATAGAAAAAGCTGACCGCCAGACCAATCAATATGCCAGTAAGTAAATTAAAGCTGACAATACTGACGACGGTTACTATAAAGGGAATAAATCGATCACTGCCCTGCTCATAAATGGATTTATAGATCTGGGGTTTGGTTAATTTATATCCGGTGAAAATAAGAATGGCAGCAAGGGAAGATAGGGGTATCTTGTTCAGGGCTTCAGGAATGATCAAAACGGACAAAAGGATCAATATCCCATGTAAAATGGCAGATATTTTAGTCTTAGCCCCTGCCTGAATATTAACCGAGGTCCGAACAATTACAGAGGTAACAGGGATGCCGCCAATGAGACCTGCCGTCACGTTTCCAAGCCCTTGCGCTACCAACTCCTGATCTTTTGAGCTGTAACGGCGTTTTTTATCCAGTCTTTCACTCGCTTTTAAATTTAACAGACTTTCCAAAGAGGCGACTACAGCCAAAATAAAACCGTAGAGATAAACTTTAGGATTCGTCCAGGCCGACCATGAAGGATATTGCAATTGTCCAATAAACTCACCCAGACTTGAGGTTGCGGGAATATTGACCAGTTGCGGACTGGTCTGCTCAAGTGCTGAATTCGTCAGAATGAAGATTTCATTTAAAATAATACCTAAGACCACGACAATAATAGGAGCCGGAATTTCTTTTAATTTTTTAATTTTGGTTTTATCGAAATAAATAAGAATAGCCATGGACAGAAAAGTAATAAATATAGCGCCTGCGTTAAGATGCTCGGATATATCCATTAATGGTTTTAAGGTCAAACCTTCTGTTGTTTCAAGCAGGTGAGTTTTGAGTTCACCGATTTCTGTGGATAAGGTAAAAGCCAGAGGCAATTGTTTAATGATCAATAGAATACCAATAGCACAAAGCAAACCCTGTACAACGTTTGAAGGAATATAATCAGCGATGAACCCGGCCTTCATGACTCCTACAATAAGCTGTAAAATGCCGGCTAAGAAAAGGGCAAGTAAAAAAGTGTTAAAATCACCTAGTTGAGTTAATGCTGCCAGCACCACGGCAGCCATTCCCGCAGCAGGTCCACTGACACTGACATGTGAACCACTGACGATACCCACTACAATACCACCAATAATCCCGCTCAAAATGCCGGAAAAAAGAGGTGCGCCAGAAGCAAGAGCAATACCAAGGCAGAGGGGGATGGCGACCAGAAACACCACGATTGAAGCTACGAAATCAAATTTCAAATAACGTTTTTTATAGATTCGCGCTTTACGAAAGTTATTGTTCAATACTTGGTTCATTGTTTTATTTAAACTGGATCAGCCTGGCAATAGTTTATTACATGTTTTTTTATTTATCGAATATTTTTAATCCCAATTCACCAGAACTTACCAAAAACACCAATGAGGGAGTTTAGATGAACTAAATGGCTGAATTGAAGATTGGTGTTTCATCAGTCCTGTGCAAAAACAGTTTCAAGAATTGGCAATACCTCTAAAGCTGTTCCAGTAAGTAATGCCACGGTCAATTGAACAAATTTTATACCATTATTGACTATAATTAAAAAATAGACACTGCGAATGCTGGTATTAGAATGAAATTTAATATGCTTTATTCTTCAGGAAGTAAATTAGTACCTGTGTTTGAGTTTGATTCAGCTGATAATTTAAATTCTATAAAAGAGAAATTTTATTCTGCGCTTGAAGTCTCTGGATTAAAAAATGAAGCTTACGGTTTTAAAATTCAAGCAAACACATTGATTTTAACCCATTTTTTTTCTTCACCGCCAGAAAAGATGATTGAATCTTTTAAGCAATTGCTGCAAACCATGCAGACTAATGGGCTCATTAATGAAGAAGAACTAAAAAAAATTTCTGAACAGTTTGAAAATCAGATGCGTAAATTACCTTATCTTTCCAGCACAGGGAAAAACATGGGAATCTACTCACAATCTTCTTCTTTCTTTGAGGAACGAACAAAGCCTGAGCATATCCAAATAGAATTAGACCATTTAGATAAATTAAAAGATAAATACAAAGATGATTCTGCTGTTCAGGAGGGTATTAATACTTGGAGTAACATGCTCAAAGGGAAAATGCAGGAAAGAAAACAGAAAATTGATTTTATCACTAAATCCAGAAAAGAGCTAAGAAGAAACGCAGTTGATGATAATAAGGGTCTTGTTAAAAAAGAATTTTCAAGCGGGAGGCAAACTCTTTCTGACTGGCTCCTTTTGGGTCTTTATCAGGAAAATTATAATGAAAATTCAATTAAATTAATTCAAGCACAAATCAATGATTTCATCAATAACACGCCGGGTATTGCGAAGCCATTTTTATTAACAGCCGCGATGTGGATTGCATTCGGAGATATTATAGCTGATTTTGGACCTGATTATGATTTAGGCATCAAAAAATCGTTAAAACTCATTGAGGGGGGACGTGGTAGAGAGTTTGCGGAAGATGCTAAAGGTGTGTATCGCTCAAAACATAGCGTCTATTTTAAGACAATTTCCGAGGAAAATCAGTCGGCAGAGGACAGAATATCAACAATGGTTCACGAGTTGAAACATGCTTTGGATAAGCTTCTTTATCGGAGTTATTTATCACCTTTTAATGTGTTTGATCATACAAATGCAGAAGCTTGGAAAGAGATGGCAGATAAAATAAGGATCTACGTTAGGGTAGAGGCTCCGTGGCTGGAATGGTTAAATTACAACTCCTATGATAAAAGTGAGTGGTTTTCGGAACTTTCCGCCCGATTAATGCAAGGTGCTTTTTTAAATCAATTGTCTGAATTGAGGGAACCTTATCAAGAGTTTGCAAAGAAGGCATTAGAAGAGTTTGCAAAGGATACTAAAGTATTTCAGGATTTCATGGTTAACATGCTGGGCTTAAATTTGTTGTCTCTTTGGGAAAAAGGAGAGATATTTCAAAATGAATTCAATTTGTCTGCAAAAGATAGTTATTTATTAAATGAAGCACGTAAGCAGAAATGCACCATTATGGCATTGGTGATGAAGCAGAGACTGGATGAGGAAAAAAGTGCTTTGGATATTGTTGAAGAATTACAGAATAAAGGAAGCAGTTTAGATGCCATTCATGCAAATGCCAAACGGTTTTTCTTCCCTGAGATAAAAAAAGTGGCAATGGAAAAAATGGCCGCAGAAGATCCATTTATAGCCATTGAAAATATACACGATAAAGAACAATTGAATAAGGCATTAGAAAAAACGCTTGGCGCGGATAACAATCAAACATTTAATAAACGAGAATTGCTGGAGCATGCTGTCAAAAAGAATAACATACATGCTGTATCATGGTTAGTTAGAGAAGGTGCTTTGAAAAGTTTTAAACCAAAAAAAGTGATTAAATTAATCGCAAAGGCATTAGCAAGAGAAAATTCAGCGCTTTGCAGGGAATTATTAACATATTTTAATGAAAAAAATATAAATGAGAGAGATGGTTATGGTCATACTTTATTGCATCATTCTGCGACCTTTGGAGATCAAGAACTTGTAAAGTTTCTGTTGGATAGGGGAGCAGATGTGAATGCTGTTATAAAGCCTCCTCCTGATGTATGGAGTGAGGTGGCAGGCTTTACTCCATTACATATTGCAGTTGCTGAAGGTCAAATGAACGTTGTGAAATATCTTCTCTCCCTTCCTCAAATTGATCTTACTGTTGAAGATGAAAATGGCAGAACGGCAATGGATATAGCAAAGGAAAAAAATCATTCAGCCATGATTGATCTTTTACAAAAAAAATCATCTATAATTCCTGCTCGTACTCCTTTTGGATTATTCCCTGAGAAGAAAAAAGAGGAGATAGAGGATAAGCATCAACCATCGGAATTTTTTGAAAATAAATAATTTTCTTCAAAGTCGATAAGATTTTCTATTTTTACCCATTCATTACTTGTGTTTATGCTGGCTGAGTATTCCAACTCACTTTCAAGCGATTTAAAATCCCATAAGCCCTGATCCATAAGTTGGCTGGGTTTAACGCTTTGCAGCGCATGGAGCATATTGCTGGGTATTTTAGGGTTGGTTTCGGCCAATTGATCAATCAATCGGGCAATGCGCTGTCTGGCTAAATTTTCCTGTGAGCCACATAAGTTGCAGGGAATAATGGGGAATGACTGTTCTTTTGCAAAAAGAATAATGTCTTTTTCCTGTACATAACACATGGGGCGAATTACGATATGTTTTTTATTATCGCTCAATAGTTTTGGGGGCATGGAGCGAATATCCCCATTATAAAGAATGGACATCATCAAGCTGCGAATCAGATCATCGCGATGATGACCCAGAGCAATTTTATTAAATCCTTTTTCTTCGGCATATCGGTAAATGATCCCTCGTCTTAATCGTGAACATAAGGAACAATATGTTTTTCCTTCCGGGATTTTTTCCTTGACAATACTGTAAGTATCCCTAGTTAAGATCTCATGTTCAATGTTTCTTTCCGCCAGCCATTGTCGGAGTTCGGAATCATCCCAGCCCGGTTGAGCCTGATCCAGGGTGAAGGCGAAGACCTCAAACTTGTTTCCGGAACGCTGGCGTAGTTGATGAAGCAGTGTCAACAGGGTAAAGGAATCTTTTCCGCCTGATAAACAAACCATCACCCGATCGCCGCGCTGAATCATATGATAATCAGCAATCGCCTTTCCCGTGTAATGTAATAATTTTTTTTCAATTCGCGATGTATTTACAGACATATTCATTTTGAGAGAAATATAAAAAAGAGCGTTATTATAATCTATCGAGTGCTTAATGTCAGATTCTTGTTGCGAAAGAGGTGAGGCAAGTTTTTTAAAGATTCATCATCAATAGCGTAATATTGTATTAGCGGCGAAAGTAGATGTTTATTTAGATTGATTCATAATGCCGAATTTTCCTTAGTAAAACGCATACAAATCTGTATTTTATTTGATTTCAATTTTATATGTCATATCTTGGATAAGACCGGCCTTATTTTGTTCCCGTGCTTTTTTTAATGGGTTTAACTTTTGTCTTATTAACTGCATAACCGTTTTTGGAATTAACCTTATCGCAAGGTGGAAAAGTATTTATCCTTGTTGATGCCAGCCAGGAATTGATTTGTTCCAAATCATTCACATTTAAAGTTCCAGCAAGATATTTTAAGTTTAAAATGGCATTGATAAGACCGTACTGATCGCTGGCTAATTGGCGTTGGGCTTCAAATAAGCGCTGCTGAGCATTGACCACATCCACCATGGTTCGTGTACCCACTTCAAACTGGGCTTCTGTGCTTTCAAGTGAATTCTGCTGGGAAATGACCGTTTGCCGATCGGCCTTAACCTTACTGATTCCATCGATGATGGTGTTATATGCAATACGGCTGTTGACAACCACGTCAAGATATCTTTGCTGCAACTGCTCACTGGCGGTTTGAAAATCATATTGAGCCTGCCTGGCTTTCGATTGCACCAGTCCGCCTTGAACCACTGGAAATGTCAATGCCAGCGCTATAGAAGCATTGGTACTTTTGCTGGGAGCAAAAAAGGATGCGCTACCATCGATGTCATTGTGTGCCTGTGTAGCGTTGCCTTGAATGGCAAGGCTTGGCCAGCCTGCTGCAGCTTGTGACTTGATGTTTTCCCTTGCAGCTTCAAGACTGTATTTTTGTGCATAGAGTAAATAATTTTGTTTAAGGCCCGTGTTTATCCACTCATTGGCATCGTCTGGTTCTGGTCGGATTAAAGGGATACGACTGTTGCGCAGAGGAGCTAAATATTGATAAACATGATTCGTCAGTTTACGCAGGTTTTCACTTTGATTGATTTCATTGTTTCGGGCAGAAATCACTTCGGCAATGGACTGATCGTAAGCAGCCTTTGCTTCATAAACAGAAGTAATGGCATCCACCCCGACTTTAAAGCGTTGCGTTGCTTGCTCAAGTTGTCTTTTATTGGCTCTTTTTTTAGCTTCAGCAAAACGCAAAGTATCCTGAGCAAGCAGGATATCAAAATAGGATCTCGCCGTTCTTAACATGAGGTCCTGAGCAGCATTATTAAAAGTAGCCTGTGCGGCTTTTACCGAAGCATGAGCCTGCTTTGTCATGGCCCAGGCTTCATAATTAAAAATAGCCTGAGAAGCGGTGACTTCCCATTGGTTACTGTTGTAGGTATTTTCGAAAGTAACGCCGCCGACTCTGGTATTATTGAGATATCTTCCCACACTGGAGCCCACAGTCACTTGCGGATATAAAGCGGCACGTGCCTGAGGGATAGCTTCCTTACTTGACATGTAGGTGGCATAAGCTTCTTTAAATATAGGGTCATTTTCCAATGCCTGCTGATAAATATCCATAAGATCAGTTGCATTGGCAGCAGACGCCATAAGGAAAATAAGGCAATAATGCAGTGTTTTTCTCATGCAATGATATCCTAGAATATAAACTCTTTTGGCTTTAATTTATTGATCAGAAGGGGGATTTCAGTTTCAAAAAGAACCGCTTCGCTCCAATTCCCCTCATGATTAAGATGATGTAGCTGACCTTGCATGATCGGCTCTTTCCCCACGATGGCAAATAATCTTCCTCCTGGTAAAAGTTGAAGTCGATGAGTTTCGGTCAAAGACTCAAGCGCACCTGTGAAAACGATAACATTGTAGGGAGCCATTTCCAGCCAGCCTCGACAGGCATCCCCTGTGATCAGCTGAACATTGTCACATTGATATTGCGTCAGCTTTTTTGCTGCGCCATCGGTTAAATCGGCAAAATAATCAATACTGATCACTTTTTTAGCCAAACGACTAAGCAACGCTGTAAAAAAACCACTGCCGGTGCCTACCTCCAAAACAACCTCATTTCCTGTCAAGGCCAGATTCTGTAATATTTTTCCTTCCTCAAGAGGCGTCAGCATTTGTTGGTCATGGGCCAATGGAATTTGCATATCGGAATAGGCAAAATGAACAAATTCTTCCGGAACAAATTCATGGCGTGGAATTTGGTGATACAGGTTAAGAATGCTTTCATCAAGAATGTCACCGGTTCTTAACTGCTGTTTGATCATATTTGTGAGTGCATTATGATTCGTCATGTATTGTACCATTATAACTAATTGCCTTAGGTTAAAACGTTGGAGCGATTTTAGCAAGAATTCCTTGAGAGTGCTAAGAATTAATAGAGTATGTCGAATTAACATTCCGGATGGTGGCTTTGTTTAAAATTTGCTATCATTCAGGCAATTTTTCTATCTTACGGGAGTATTTGGGTGTCTGAGAAGTATATCAATCATTTGCAAAATGAATTAGCACAGTTAAAGAAAGAGGGCTTATATAAATCGGAACGAGTGATCTCAAGCCAGCAACAAGCTTCAATCAAGGTTGAAAATGATGAGGTCATCAACTTGTGTGCTAATAATTATCTGGGACTGGCCAATGATAAAGGACTGATAGAGGAAGGGCAAAAAGCACTGCAGGAGTATGGATATGGTATGGCTTCGGTTCGTTTTATTTGTGGTACACAAACACCGCACAAGCAGCTGGAGAACAAAATAAGCCAGTTTTTAAATAAAGAGGACACCATTCTTTATTCATCCTGTTTTGATGCCAATACAGGACTTTTTGAAACCCTGCTTGGTCCTGAAGATGCTATTATCAGTGATGCCTTAAATCATGCCAGTATTATCGATGGTGTACGCTTATGCAAAGCGATGCGTTTTCGTTATGCAAACAATGATATGAAAGCTTTGGAAGAACAGCTCAAGGCAGCAAAAAATGCGCGCTTTCGTTTGATTGCTACCGATGGTGTTTTCTCCATGGACGGAATTCTTGCTAATTTGCCGGCCATTTGCGAATTGGCAGAAAAACATGATGCTATGGTGATGGTCGATGATTCACATGCCGTAGGATTTATGGGCGAGTCGGGGAGAGGCACCCCAGAGCATTTTGGCGTGGAAGATAAAATTGATATTATAACTGGCACACTGGGTAAAGCGCTGGGGGGAGCCTCCGGCGGTTATACTTCCTCCAATGCTGTAATAGTCGACTGGCTGCGTCAGCGTTCCAGGCCTTATTTGTTTTCAAATACTCTTGCGCCGATGATTGCGCACACCTCAGTGAAGGTCCTTGATCGATTATCCGAAAATGCTTCTTTAAGAGAAAAGTTGAAAAGAAACAGCCGTTATTTCCGTCAAGCCATGACAAAGTTGGGTTTTGATCTGATTCCCGGTGAGCATCCAATTATTCCTGTCATGCTCGGGGATGCTGCACTGGCAAGCCGCATGGCTAACCGATTACTTGAGCTTGGAGTTTACGTGACAGGCTTTTCTTATCCAGTTGTTCCCAAGGGGCTTGCCCGCATCCGAACCCAGATGTCTGCAGCTCATGAGCTGCATCACCTGGATAAAGCCATTTCTGCCTTTGAAGTTGCCGGGAAAGAGTTTAACCTGATTTAGGCTGTTCCAATAATAGCGAACGCCTGAAAATCATTTTGCAAAAAGATGAGGAAAACATGAAATCATTAGTTAAGGCAAAAGATGAACCAGGAATATGGATGGAAGATGTTCCCATGCCTGAATACGGTGTTAATGACGTATTGATCAAGATTAAGAAAACGGCTATTTGTGGTACGGACATTCACATTTATTCCTGGGATGAATGGGCACAGGCTACCATTCCGGTGCCGATGACAGTAGGTCATGAGTTTTATGGGGAAATTGTTGAGGTAGGGAGTGAAGTCAAAGGACTAAAACCTGGCCAGGTCGTATCCGGTGAAGGGCATATTACCTGTGGTATGTGCAGAAATTGTCGTGCCGGCCAGCGTCATTTATGCCGCAACACGCTGGGTGTGGGAGTTAACCGGCCAGGTTGTTTTGCCGAATATCTGGCTTTACCGGCGAGTAATGTGCTGGTTTTGCCGGAGAACATCAGCGGCGAGCAGGCTTCCATTCTTGATCCTTTAGGAAATGCAACGCATTGCGCCTTGGCTTTTGACATGGTAGGAGAAGATGTTCTTATTACCGGGGCAGGCCCAATTGGAATCATGGCTGTGGCTATTGCTAAACATATTGGCGCAAGACATGTTGTAATTACTGATGTGAATGATTACCGTCTTGAGCTTGCTGTAAAAATGGGTGCAACAAAAGCCGTAAATGTGAAATATCAATCTCTGAAGGATATCGAGAAAGAACTGGGTATGACGGAAGGTTTTGATATTGGCCTGGAAATGTCAGGAAATCCAATGGCTTTAAACGACATGATGAAGGTGATGAATCATGGCGGGCATGTGGCCATGCTGGGAATTCCCCCCCAGGAAACACCCATCGACTGGAATCAGGTTATTTTTAAGGGATTAGTTATAAAGGGAATCTATGGACGTGAGATGTTTGAGACCTGGTATAAAATGATCGCCATGTTACAGAGCGGCCTGAATATTGATCCTGTCATTACTCATCATTTTCCGGTCGATGATTTTCAGCATGCGTTCCAAATCATGGCCTCCGGTCAGTCCGGTAAGGTCATTCTTGACTGGGAGTGAGAGTCAATCCGCTGATTAAGTATTGGAGAGTTTATGTCGCAGTATATTTTTACCATGAATCGCGTCAGCAAAATCGTTGATAATCAACGAACGATTTTGAAAAATATTTCGTTAAGTTTTTATCCGGGTGCAAAAATTGGTGTGCTGGGTTTGAATGGTTCAGGTAAATCGACTTTATTAAAGATTATGGCCGGTTTAGATCATCAGTATGAAGGAGAAGCCAGACCTCAGCCTGGGATCAAAATTGGCTATCTTGCTCAGGAGCCTGTTCTTGATACCGACAAAACCGTGCGCGAGATTGTTGAGGAAGGGGTTGCTGAAATCAAGGAAAAATTAAGACAATTTGATGAAATTAGCATGCGTTTTGCAGAACCCATGTCAGAGGAGGAGATGAATCAGCTTCTCGAGCAGCAAGGTGAGTTGCAAAATGCTATTGAAGCTGTTGGTGGCTGGGAGCTGAATCGGAAGCTCGATATTGCGGCAAATGCATTGCGCTTGCCTGACTGGGAAGCTAAAGTCAATATACTGTCAGGCGGTGAGCGGCGACGAGTGGCTTTGTGTCGTTTGCTGTTATCCAGCCCCGATATGTTATTACTGGATGAGCCAACCAACCACCTGGACGCTGAAAGCGTGGCTTGGCTGGAGCGCTACCTGGAAGAATTTCCAGGAACAGTGGTAGCCGTGACCCACGACCGATATTTTCTGGATAATGCGGCAGAATGGATATTGGAACTCGATCGAGGCGAGGGCATTCCCTATAAAGGCAATTATACGTCCTGGCTTGAGCAAAAAGAAGCACGTCTGGCTATGGAACAAAAGCAACAATTCTCACAAGAGCGTGCAATAAAAGCCGAGCTTGAATGGGTACGCTCATCTCCTAAAGGTCGCCATGCGAAAAATAAAGCTAGACTGGCTCGGTTTGAGGAAATGAATTCCAGAGAATACCAGAAGCGTAATGAAACGAATGAACTTTACATTCCTCCTGGAGAGCGTTTGGGAGATTTGGTCATTGAAGCTGAAAATCTCCGTAAAGGTTTTGGCGATCATCTTTTAATGGACGAATTGAGTTTCAGAATTCCTCCAGGTGGCATTTTAGGGATCATCGGGCCAAACGGTGCAGGTAAATCGACCTTTTTAAAAATGCTGACGGGAGTTGAAGAGCCGGATGAAGGACAACTACGCATTGGTGAAACCGTACGCCTTTCATACGTGGATCAAATGCGTGATGAATTGGATGGTAACAAAACGGTCTGGCAGGAAATCACTGATGGCCATGACATCATTCAGGTTGGTCATTTTCAAATGCCTTCTCGCGCCTATGTAGGACGATTTAATTTCAAGGGGGCTGATCAACAGAAAAAAATATCGCAACTTTCCGGTGGTGAGCGTAACCGTGTTCATCTGGCAAAATTATTGAAAACGGGGGGAAATGTTTTATTGCTGGATGAGCCTAGTAATGATCTTGACGTTGAAACATTAAGAGCATTAGAAGAAGCCCTGCTTAATTTTCCCGGATGCGCTATTGTGATTTCACATGATCGCTGGTTTCTGGATAGAATCTGTACTCATTTAATGGCTTTTGAGGGTGATTCACAGGTTATTTTTATCGAAGGCAACTACAGTGAATATGAAGCAGATAGAAAACGGCGTCTGGGTGATGAAGCCAATCAACCGTCACGAATAAAATACCGGCGTTTAAAAAATTAAGATATACTTTGTTATTGACACCCTGCGCCGCGCATCTTGAACAGAAAAGAAGTCGTGCAGAATGTTGGTTGTAACTAGGCAGTACTGTCTCCAATTGATGTTTACGGATGACAGAGAATCAATATAGAAATTGGACGACCTGAGTAGTTACCTTAATCTTGAGGCCGTGACACGGCCTAATAAATCATTTGATTTATTTTGGGGGAAATCAGTTCTATGAACAAATTGCTTATGGCCGTACTGACGCTATGCATGGTGCTTACTGCCTGTACAGAAGTGGATGAATCCACCTTGATTACAGATGATGCGGGTTATGTGCATCACACGCCATACTTTTTAAAAGACAAACGGGGTAAAAGTTATTTCCCAACCCAGATCGAAGCCTCAGGCAGAAGACATTTTGTTTTTGATCCAAAAATATCTGCCTGGGCTGCCTATGATGAAGAAGGTAAGCTTATTCTCACCGGGAGCGGCTCAGGAGGTAAAGATTTTTGCGAAGATGTTGGACAGCCTTGCCGAACCATCACAGGAAGCTTTCGGATTTATAATAAAAGAGGTGCCGAATGTCGCTCTGGAGAGTTTCCTGTAGAGTCAAATGGTGGCGCAAAAATGCCCTATTGCATGTATTTTTATCGAGGTTTTACCATTCATGCTGCTTATGAAGTGCCACCGTTTCCTTCCAGTCACGGCTGCATTAGAGTCTGGCCTAGCGCTGCGAAATGGCTTAATGAAGAATTCATGACCATAGGCACCAAGGTCACTGTACTATCTTATGCTGATGATAAGAGCGAGCCTGCCGTATAATGATTGACATCTCGCATCTGCTGTAAGGCGAGATGTCCATTTGACAACATAGGTGTTGGGCTGTTAGAAGTCATCGGCAATCCAATTAAATTTTTCCACTTCTTTTAAGCCTGAATTTTTAAACGTAAATCCACAACATCGGCATTGATGTTTACAGGTCCTGTGGTAAAAGGCACGGTTTGTCCATCTACCTTCACGCGGTTACTGATCTGGGTGTTGGAAAAACCATGTCCATAGATTAACTGAATAACGGTATTTTTTTTAATTTGGTAATCTCCGGCGATTCCAATAAAGTACTGGCGGTCTGAAGGAAAAACAATTGTCCTCAGATGATCTTGTTCAGGTCCTATATCAAGCATTCCTATCAGACTTAACCCCAGATTCTCACTATACTGTTGGCGCACAACACCTAAAAACGCCCAGGAGGGGTCAAACAGCATGGGAAAAACAAAATTTGGTGGTGAAGCAGCGGTGTTAAATAATCGCACAAATTGATTGGCATCCCATTCAGTATAGAAAGCCTGGACATTCATCAGCCATTTTTTATTAAAAAGATGGGTATAACTGAGAACAGTGGTTGCCGGCATAAAAAAAGTAAATGTATGATTATTACTGACCATACCCGCTAATCGACTATAACCGCGAGTGCGCTGTTTGATTTTTGAATAATAAGCGACTCCAAGAAAATCCGTTTGAGTAAGTACCAGGTTTAATCCCAGGTTATAACCTGTACCAAAAGCGGAGGTACGGTTAGTTAATGTACTGAAGGTGGTAGGTCCGGTGGGCAGGGCAAAATTGACCTCATTGTTTTTTAAAAAATTGAGATTGATGCCTCCACCCACTTGTATTTTCTGATTTAAAGCAATGGCAATTTTCGGGCTGTAATCCGTATCGGTGAGAAAGTTTTGAGTGGCAGCATAGCGAGTAAAGGCCTTATCTCCCCAGTTCAGATTTGAATGAAAAGGTTGTGTAACATCGATAGCAAAAACCAGTTTTTCATTAAATCGTTGGGCAATGCGCCCATAAGGTAGCAAGCTGGTCGTTCGCGTATGATTGACTCCTTGTCCATATTGTCCCGTGTTAAAGTTAAGAACGCTGCCCTGAAAGCGAGCGTCCACATAAAAACCTGTCCCGCCAAAAATAAGTTCATTTTTTTTGATTTTAGCAAGTTCGGCAGGGTTGTTATAACTGATACCGGTAAAATACTGAATTACATTGGCTTTAGTTTCTAAGGAAAAAAGGATTAAAAAAACAGTAAAAACAGTCAATATTTTCCGCATAGCATATCCATATCTTTCTCACCACATGTGTGTGTCGTTTAAACCCCAGTTCGGAGTTTTTAAATCATTCTTTCGGCGAATATTTACTGTTCAAATGCTCATCTACTTCAGTAAAAGCTGCTTCAAACATCAAGTGCTCGCCAAAATCGGCTAGGGACTGTTGACCATTCGTTTTCGTAATCTCACTCAAATGCCTACGTGCCGAGGCTTGTCCAGGGCATCCATAAGATCTCTAAACCGCAAACAAGCCGCGGGCAGGGACTATAGAGCAATTGTCAACAGACGTTAAAAAATTGGCTGTGGACATGAGCCAACAACCCAATCACTGCCGTTTACGGCTTTGATTGGGCTTGTGTATTCGTTTTTAATTGAGTTTGACCGCCAGTCGTATTTTTACGAGGCATGGCAATCAGTTGCATGATGCCCAGATCGCCGGTTGTTTTTCGCCCAATGAGAAGATTGACCGTCAGTAGCTGGGTTAATTTTTCTTTATTATTCTGGTAAACCACTTGCAGCGGAAGAGTCACTTTCCACTGATTCTCTTTTACATCGGTTATTTTTGCTTCACCGTCAACCTGACCACTGACGGTCAAATTTTGCGATTTGATGGCTTTTAAATTACCTGATTTTTGCAAAGCATCATTAAATCCCTTCCAGCCTTGTTCTGTGTAACAGGCTTTTAAAGTGGATATTTGCTGGTCAATGGAATTGTAGTCAAAATCAAATGATTGAATGGCAGCATTTTTTGCCCAGGTTAAAATAAGAGAATCGTCAATGGTTTTTGTTTCAGCTGGTATTTTGTATTCGCAGTTTACGGCTGGTTGTTTTGTTTTTGGGTGATTGGCTGCGGTATTTTGTGTATCGGTAGCATTTGTAGAGGCTTCGGTTTCTGAAGACTGCGTTGTATCTGGGGCAGGTGATTGATTTTCTGTACCTGGCTGTTGAGAGGTGGTCGTGGGAGTGGTCGGTTGTTGTGGAGTTGTCGTCGGAGTGGCCGGTTGTTGTGGAGCTGCTGTGGGAGTAGTATTTTGAGCGGAATCTTGCTCAGTCTGGCTTTCAGCAGCGTATATACATGCAGAAAACAGGGTTATTAGGACGCTCCATAATAGTCGTCTTTTCATGAAAACACTCCTTGAATTAAGTAATCATTGGGTTAATGTACATAGGTTGTCGACTCTTTGCTCAAATGTCTACAGGCAGTGGATAAACCGGAGCACATCTGTTGAAGACAAGATCAGTCAACATATTTTAAAAGTCCTGGTTAACTTCTAATAATTTTGCGATAAGAATCGCTGCCAGTCTAGCAGTTTTTCCACTTGGATCTAAAGGTGGCGAAAGCTCTGCTATATCAACACTTACCACTTTGCCAGTTTGTACTATATATTTCAATAAGGGAACAGCCTGCCAGGGTGAAATGCCGAGAGCTTGCGGCGCACTGACACCTGGAGCAAAACACTCCGAGAAAACATCCAGACAAATCGTTAGATAAATATAATCATAATTTAACATAAAATTATCAAGAAAGGCTGTTTGCCAAGCCAGACTGTTTTCATTAATGTTTTCAGCGGTCAAATAAGAGACATTTAATTGCTCAGCCTGTTCAAACAAACTATGAGTGTTGCCCTGGGGCTGGATACCAAGACAGCAATAGGCGAAGCTGGACTGCTGTTCCTTGCAATATTGGGCTATTTGGGTAAATGGAGTGCCGGATGTGCCCTGATAACCGTTAACCAATGGGCGAAGATCAAAATGAGCATCAAAATTGATAATGGCCATTTTAGGATAATATGGGCTTAGCCCCTTAAAATGAGGCCAGGCGATTTCATGCCCTCCACCAAACACAATGGTTTTATGTCCCTGTTGATGGCATTGGCTGATGAGTTTAGCCAGTTCTTCCTGGGCTGTTTCCAAATTATCGTCTTCGCAGCTGATGTTTCCAATGTCAAGATAGGTTCCATACCTTTGGCAGGCGAGTTTGGCAAGTTGGGTTCTAATTTGATCCGGCCCGTACTTCGCTCCTGGCCGGCCTTGATTGCGGATAATTCCCGCATCACTTGCGAATCCTAAAAAGACAGTTTGTTTCTCCATTGGTAAGGGGTGTTCAAGAAGAGATAGACATTGCACACGCTGGAAATAACGTTCTTCACCGGGATGATCTTGTCGTCCTTGCCAGAGAGAGGCATTTGCAGGATGATAATTAGAAAAGAAATGACTCATGGTTTTCCTCGATTACATTATTCACTCATGTTATGCAGCTTTGTTTTTTTTGCTTCTTTGGGCAATTTTGGAATTTTCAAATGCTCATGTACTCCAGGTAAACTGCGCTTTAAAATTCCAAAAAGCATCCAAATCTTCTAAAAAATACTGTGCCGCGTAACATGAAAAATTATTCAGTATTCAGAACGCAGAACATCTGTACTAACAATAATAACTATTCAGCACAATTTACCGAAAAAGCCATTTTTGGCATATCTTGAACGAACATTTGGCTTTTCCCCGAGATTTTGAAATTGTAGTGAATAGATGTCTAGATTTTTAAATATGCCACTTTAACCTAAATTCTGTTATGATTCTTCTGGATTGTAAAGCCATGTAAGTTATCCCTTAAAAAAGCAAAAACTTTTATACGAGCGTTAAAATAAGGGTACTTTGAGGAATTGTAGTGAAGGGTTTATAAGGAGAACTCATGTTCGTTATTACTGGTGGAGGCAGTGGTATAGGTAAAGAGCTTTCTTGGGCTTTAGCTGATCGCGGATGCCAGGTTCTTATTATTGGACGGAGAAAGCAATTGCTTATGGACGTCGCTTCATACTCTTCTCTCATTGAAACGCTTAATGCAGACCTATCTGATCCTGAAGGTCGCAGTAGAGTAGTTGAATATTTAAAGGACTATCCTCATCTAAAGGGTTTAATCAACAATGCGGGACGTATCGAGCCGATTGGAGCCATTACTGAAATCAGTGTAGAGGAATGGCAACAGACCATGGCAACAAATGTGGATGCGCCTATGTTTCTCACTCAACAGCTATATCCTCAATTGCAGCAAGGTCGCGTGCTTAATATTGGCTCAGGGGCGGCTTATTTTCCTGTGGTGGGTTGGGCTGCGTATTGTGTTTCCAAAGCGGCTCTTGCCATGTTGACGCGTTCCTGGCAGCTGGAAAGACAAATGGCTATTGCCAGCGTAATGCCTGGGATCATAGATACAGCCATGCAAGCCGTGATTCGACATGCTTCCGATATGGAAAATGAAAAGCAGGATTTTTTCCGTGAACTAAAGAAAAAGGGGAAGTTAATAGCTCCGGAAACTGTAGCAGAATTTTTATGTTGGCTGCTTCTTGATGTGAGTGAAAAAGAATTTATTTCCAAAGAATGGGATGTATACGATACATCACATCATTCTTTCTGGCTTAAACCTCCTCATCAAGTCCCCCCTTTGGAGTCATGATGCCAGCCTGTGATCACCTGTTACTGAACACAACTCTTTTAACTGCGCAAGGCACAGAAGTGTTAGACCAGGCCGTTGCCGTTTCTGGTGAACATATAGAATGGTGTGGTTCTATGGAAAAACTGCCTTCTTTTTATAAGGATAACGCCAAAAAAATCAAAGACTGCCGCGGAAAACTGTTGACCCCCGGACTCATTGACTGCCATACCCATATTGTTTATGCCGGAGATAGAGCTAGGGAATTCAAACTACGTATGGAAGGTGCCAGCTATGAAGCAATTGCCCGAGCAGGTGGAGGGATTTTGTCAACGGTGAAAAGCACACGAAATTGTGCGGAGGATGATTTAGTAGAGCAATCATTGCCTCGTGCCATGGCTTTAGCTAACCAAGGCGTGACCACCCTTGAGATAAAATCAGGGTATGGTCTGGATTTGGAGAATGAACTTAAAATATTGCGTGCGGCAAGGCGGCTTGGCAAATTAACAGGATTAAGAATAAAAACGAGTTTTTTGGGGGCTCATGCCGTTCCACCAGAATATAAAGATAATGCTCAAGCCTATGTGGATCATATTTGTTACAATATGCTACCTGAAATTGCCCGGTCCGGTCTTGCTGACGCGGTCGATGTCTTTTGTGAAAAAATTGCTTTCACAAGGGAACAGACAGAACAAATTTTTGCTGCCGCAGAGCAATATTCATTTCCTGTAAAATGCCATGCGGAGCAACTGTCTAATCTAGGTGCAAGTGTATTGGCCGCAAAGGTTGGGGCCTTGTCCTGTGATCATCTGGAATATCTCGATGAAGACGGTGTGGAGGCTATGTCTCAATCAGGTACGGTGGCTGTTTTGCTTCCTGGAGCTTATTATTATTTACGCGAAACCCGTAAGCCTCCTGTTGAGTTATTAAGGAAAAAAGGTGTTGGTATGGCAGTAGCCACCGACTCTAATCCCGGTACATCACCGACGACCTCCTTGCTTCTTATGTTAAATATGGCTTGTCAATTTTTTTCTTTAACCGTTCCGGAAGCTTTATCAGCCGTGACTTTCCAGGCAGCGAGAGCTTTAGGCATTGAAAAAGAGACTGGTGTCATAGCAAAAGGGATGACGGCCGATTTGAACCTTTGGTCTATCAACGACAGCGCCAGTTTATGTTACCATTTTGCGGTTCCTTTTCCTCATGAAACCATGATTGCAGGAAAATGGGTGAATCGTTTTGATTATCCTTCTTCAGGAGCAGAACAATGACTATCTATTTATTAAGAACGTGTGGGTTCGTACTTTTATGTACTGTATCCTTGCTGGCTAATGCTGTGCAAACAAAAGCCATTCAAAAGGAAACCAAACAGTATATTCTGGACATTAAATATCCTCAGGGATTTTCTTCTAAAGAGGTTGATTCAACGATAAAGCAAAAAATAGAATTGATTCAAAATGAATTTATACGCGGTTTGTCTGACGAAGCTGATTTACCTCAAGATGTGCCTGGAAAAAACGGTTTAACCATTACTTATGCCATCCCCTATCGACAGGATTCAGTTTTAAGTGTGCGTTTAATGATTTCCACCTATCATCATGGTGCTGCGCACCCCAATAATCAAACCGAAGTTCTGAATTTTATCAGGAATAAACTTGTTACTCTGGATACATTATTTAAAAAAGACAGCGATTATCTGAAAATTTTTGCAGATTACAGCCGAAAGAAATTATTGACTAAAGAGGACTTTGATAAGCAGTGGGTACTGACAGGAACAGAGCCCAAAGCGGATAATTATAAGAAATGGTATTTTCAAAAAGAGGGGTTCGTCGTTATATTTGATACATACCAAGTGGCTGCATACGTCTACGGGCCTCAAACCGTTACCATCCCATTATCGGTTTATCGGACAATGTTAAAGCCTGACATTCTGAACAGTGTCTGGGGTTCTTAATGAATGAAAAACCTTATATATCAGCCAATCAATCATTACCGGAATTAACCTTTCGCAGTATTGTTCTGGCTATTATACTGACTCTGTTACTTGCCATGTCAAACGCCTATCTGGCTTTGAAACTGGGTCTGCTGACATCTGCGTCGATTCCTGCGGCTATTATTTCCATGGGCGTTCTGCGATTATTTAAAAACTCGACCATCCTCGAGAACAATGCCGTGCAAACCGCAGCTTCTGCCGGAGAAGCCGTTGCCGGAGGGATTGTTTATACCATACCTGCTCTTATCATCATCGGCTATTGGCAATATTTTGATTATACCACCAATTTTTTAATCGCGGCTTTTGGGGGAGTGCTTGGTGTGTTATTTTCCATCCCCCTTCGTAGAGTATTGGTGAATGACAACTCATTAAAATTTCCAGAAGGCAGAGCAATTGCTGAAGTATTGAAATCTTCAGCAGAGAAAGTGGGGCTTAAAGATATTGTTTTAGGTGGCATTGTCGGTGGACTTATTGAGCTTTTTCAAATTGGCTTTAAAATTATAACCAACACTTGGAGTTACTGGTTCGTGGCTAAGCGTTCTCTGTTTGGCTTTGGGGCCGGATTTTCAGCGACCATGATTGGAGCAGGTTATCTTGTGGGTTATGAAATGGCCATCAGTATTTTTTCAGGGGCTTTGATTTCCTGGTTAATTGCTTTACCGATAGTCAGTCAGTTTCATCCCGAATTTATTATGCAATATCCAGCGCAGGAAGCTGCCGTGATGCTATGGAACAGTGAAATGCGTTATTTTGGCATTGGCGCTATGCTCTTTGCTGGAACATGGACCTTTCTGAAATTATTCAAGCCCTTATTAAGCAGTATAAAATTATCCTTTCGCGCCTTTGAAGCAAAAAGTCATCAGGATATCCAACTTCCACGTACGGACAAGGATATTCCCATGCCTTTTATTTTTATGGGTATATTGATTGTAGCGGCTCTGCTGTTTTTGTTTTTTCAGTTTATTTTTCCCATCGAGAGCATAGGCTTTGATGAAGACATAGAACCGATTTTGGTTTTCAGCGGTGTAATTTATGTATTAATTGTAGGCTTTCTTTTTTCAGTAATTACGGCTTATTTTTCTGGAATGGTAGGAGTAACTGCCAGTCCCGGTAGCTCAGTTGTTATTGCTGGAATGTTGTTTGCTGCATGGCTGTTACTGTCGTTGATTAATTATCTTATTCCCCTGCCGCTGAGTACAGAACAAATGCGAGCTGCCGAAGCTGTCACTATTATTATTGGCTCTGTCGTTACAGGCATCGGTGCTATTGCCAATGATAACACTCAGGATCTCAAAGTAGGTCAGTTGGTCGGCGCTACTCCCTGGAGGCAGGAGCTGATGTTGTTGCTTGGCGTGATGATTTCAGCTTTGGTGATTCCTCCTGTAATGCAATTATTGTTTGATGTATATGGCATCGCCGGGGTGTTGCCACATGCTGGTATGGATCCGGCCCAGGCGCTTCCTGCTCCCACCGCAGCTTTAATGGCAGCCATTACAGAAGCTGTTTTTCGTAACATTTTGCCTTGGGAGATGATGTTTATTGGAGCAGGTATGATTCTTTTGATCATCATTTTCAATCGATTATTTCGTCTGGAGCGCTTTATCAGGATTTCTATTCTCGGTGTTGCTATAGGTATGTATTTACCGCTTGCTTCCTCTTTTCCTCTTTTTCTGGGCGGGATGATATCTTTATTTGTGCATTGGCGATTAAAGAGAAAAAAAGGGATTACCGCAGATGAGCAAAATAAAAGAAAGCAAGGTGGAACCTTAATTGCCTGTGGTCTGGTGGCCGGCTCTGCTTTGATTGACGTTATTCTGGCTGTTCCATTCTCTATATTACACAGTCCAGACGCATTAAGTGTCGTAACTAGCGGATGGCACTATTATGGCCTCTTTTTAGCCATAATAACGACTTTGCTTTTGGCATGGTGGATAGTTCAAAGGACAAGTGGCGGCAGACAATGAACAAAGCAGGCATCATCCAAATTTTTGCTACGGCAAAAGATAAGCCTGAAAAAATCATCGAAGAAAAAAGAACGGATAGATATTTGTGGTGCTAAAAGGAAATCCATTCGCTCAAGCCTACTTATCAAAATATTTTTAAAGAGTGGATGTTACAGTCGGTTTTTTTTCAGGCAAAAACAAATCATTCGTAAAACTTGTCACGTTTAAATTAACCATAGTGGGCTTCACAAGTAAGTTATCTTCAGTTAATTCCAGCTGAATTTTTGCTTGAAAACGCAGTATAGGAGTGCTCCTTGTTTTCATTTCTTCAGGTTCAATTACGATTAAGCTTCCCTTGTCATTTGCTTTTAACTCACCATTAATCTGAACTGTATAACTGATAACATCGCAATTGAAAACGATTTTACCGTTTTCAATGCACCAGTCCATTAAGAGGCATTGAGAATAGCAGTTATCAGTGAGCACGCCGTGAGTATATTCACCGGACATTAATAATAAATCAATAAAACGATTGTTTTCCTGCCCGCCATTGTTTTGGAGCCATCCCATGAGCATGGCTTTCTCTTCTTCTTTATAATCAGATAAAAAGATGAGATAATCCAGTAAACGGTCTACGTCATTCTCTGTTTTCCCAACCATGCCAAGGATACTGGTATCGCGTGTAAAATCAACATACGCTTTTTTAGGTGTATCGGATAACATCATCAGTAGATTTTGCCATTTTCCAATGGGCTGATTAAGGATTTCTTCCTCGTCTTCCTCAGGAAGATAAGAAAAACTCCAGGCAGCCTTGGGAAATTTGTTGGACTTTAGGTTGCTTTCATCTCTTTCGTATTGAAGATGTTCTTTAAAATAAAACCTTAAGCTTGCATGAATCGTTCCAAAGATTTTATGATGCTTTTCAGGTAAGGGAGCTGGATTATAGTGCAAAACAGTTAAGGGTAAAAACGATTTATCATGCTCCGGAAGAAGAACTTCCCCATGCGATAGCAAAAGCTCTTCCATGGTTGTTAGTTTTCCATCACTAAAGAAGCTTGGTTTGGTTTGTATTTTAATTCCTTCAATATAGTGTAAAGCCTCATGAATTTTAGCAATATTTTCTTCAGTACCACCTACTTTGCTTTCTTTGAGAATGGACTTGATAACATATAAATGAAACTCCAAGCTCTCAATATCTGATTTTTTGTTCAGCTTGTTTGCTATAAAATCTTCAATATATTCTATAATTTTATCTACTTTCATCTTGTCGCCACTTTATAATATTGTATTAATTTACTCATGTTACGCACTAAACCTTGCTGCTCCCTGAAATTTAATTAAAATTTCATCCCTGATTTTTAGGGAGGAAGATTTAATGGATATGCTTGATATTTATAGTGACTATTTGATTTGCCAGAATAAATATGCAACAGCTACAGGTTTATCGGAGATGTTGGATGGTGAATTTGCTCACGACAAGGTGACACGATTTTTACGACTACAAGATTTTGGTTCCAAAGCGCTCTGGAATTATGTCAAGAAGTCAGTCAGGGAGAGTGAAGCATCAGACGGTGTTCTTTTATTGGATGACTCGATTGAGGAGAAGCCTTACACGGATGAGAATGAAATTAATTGTTGGCATTATTCCCATGCTAAAGGTGATGTGGTCAAAGGGATTAATATCCTGACCTGCATGGTTCGGTATGGTGACTTCAGTGTTCCTGTTGGTTATGAAGTTATCAAAAAAGACGTTGCTTTTTGTGACATTGAAACAAGGCAAGCTCGCAGAAAGTCATCCACGACTAAAAATGAACTTTTTCGCAAGCTTATCGCACAAGCGGTTAGTAATCATGTGTTGTTTGACTTTGTACTTGCGGACAATTGGTTTGGCTCGAAGGCCAATATGGCTTACATCCATAATGACCTTCAAAAATCGTTTATTATTGGGATTAAATCTAATCGAACCTTAGCTTTATCCAAAAACGACGCCAACAACGGACGGTACACAAAAGTCAGAGAATTAGAGCTTGAAGAGGACATAGCCCACACAGTCTATCTCAAGGGATTAGACTTCCCAGTGAGGCTTTTGAAGAAAATTTTCAAAAACGAAAATGGTTCTACAGGGGTTCTCTATCTCGTTTCTAATGACATGACCAGCAGTGCCGAACGTCTTTATGAAGTGTACCAGAAACGGTGGCGGATTGAAGAGTATCACAAGTCAATTAAACAAAATGCAAGCCTGAACAAGTCTCCAACCCGTACGGTTAAAACACAATCCAACCATATCTTTGCCGCAATCATTGCATACTGCAAACTGGAAATGATGAAAATAAAGACAAAATTGAATCACTTTGCCATCAAGTACAAATTAATACTCAGGGCTAACCAAATTGCTATGCAGGAGTTAAAAAATATGGCTCGTTAAAGTCGATTGTGCGTAACATGAGTAATTTAGAAACAGTATGTTCAAATTATAACACGCAACTCTATTGATAAATAGTTAACAAACTGTTAAATAATTTATAAAATGGTAAAGAAGGTGGTGTCTGAAGGAGAGGGTTAGCAAGATGGGTCAGGGCAAAGAAATAATTGAAGATGAGAAAAATACGAACAATTTATTTGGTAATTTACCTGATGAGATTGCGTTATTCATACTGAGATATCTTGATATTAAATCCTTGCTCAAAGTTGGCTTGCTCAATAATAAATATTATCAACTGTCTCAAGACCAAGCTTTATGGAGGGTATTTTGCTTTAAGGACCCTGTAGTGAAGGCATTTATCGAAGCGGCTGATCTTGAGGACGCTTTGAAGAAAGGAGATATATCAGCTTATCAATTATTCCAGAGCATTTACTCAAAGGACATCACACAGTTAAAAAAACTACTCTTACCTCATGGGGAAAAATATTTTTATTTATGGCGACCCTGTTATGAATACAAAATCCCACTAACTTTTTTTCAAAAAACCCTTCCTGATTTTCCCCATGATTGTTTTTTGACAGAACCGTTGGCAAAAGAAAAAACCTTGAATGCTGGCAGCGTAAAAAAATGGGTTAAAGTTAAAGTCCTTATTGAGCAAACGGATTTAAGTCAGTTATTAGCTGAGCAACGTTTAAGTACATGCAAGGAGCAGGAATCTACGGAAACCGACATACTGAATCATAATTCCTTACCATTGAAATAAGGCCCAAAATAATCTAAATGGAGTAAACTGGTTCGCTGCATCCCAGTGAGAATAATTCAAAATCATGATGCAATGAAGACTTTTTGGCCTGTTGGATGTTTTATCGGGTTAGGTTAATGTGACGCAACACACGCCTTCTGGAATTTTTACAAAAAAACCTTGACAGTAGAAAGACCTCTCATTAAACTTGCCTTCTCTCTACGGGGCTATAGCTCAGCTGGGAGAGCGCTTGCATGGCATGCAAGAGGTCGGCGGTTCGATCCCGCCTAGCTCCACCATAGAATGACGTTGTCTTACTATGGTAAGATATTTTACTGGGTCCCCATCGTCTAGAGGCCTAGGACATCGCCCTTTCACGGCGGTAACAGGGGTTCGAATCCCCTTGGGGACGCCATCATAAGTGTAAATACATCAATTAGAGAGTTTTGAATAGGTCCCCATCGTCTAGAGGCCTAGGACATCGCCCTTTCACGGCGGTAACAGGGGTTCGAATCCCCTTGGGGACGCCAGCCATGCTTATAGCCTTTCAAATACGGTTCTTGTATTAAATCCGAATAATCGCTCATGCATGCGGTAAGCGTATTCGTCCGTCATGTTCGCAATATAATCACAAATCACCCTGAAGGCGGCTGTTTCGCTTATTTCCTCTGCTTGTTGATATAGAACTCTATTTTTCATGTTCAGTAAACTGGTTGGGTTTGAACTTATGGCTTCAAACAAACGTAGGATGACCGTTTGTCCACCATATTCAAAAGTTCGGGCTTCTTGTGAGTCGATAACATTGTCATAGACACATTGGGTAAGATAATCCAGCAATTCTCGAGCTTCCGGATGGAGGGTGATGTTATATTTAAGCAGTTTGTTTTCAAAACTTTCATGACTGATTTTGATTTCAGTAGCTGTGATAAAATAATTGACCATTTCCCCAATGGCTTGTTTACGTAAGTAAGCCTCAGAGGCAAACATCAAATCAAGGAATTTGTCCTCGTTCACAGCGAGCGAATTGGCGGCAAGTAATTGACGAAACTCTCGGCTGTCTAACTGTTCGCGATTTATCAAATTCAGGTGGATAGCGTCTTCCAGATCATGAACGCCATAAGCTATATCATCAGCGGTATTCATGATAGAACAATCAAGGTTATGATAAGCGGTTTTTCCATGGCGGGTTTCATCCGGAACCCTTTCCAAAGTCTGAAAGAGTTTTTTATCTTCTTCGCTGAGTGTTTCAAGCAACCAGTCAACCTCCGCTTGTTCGCAGTCGAAATAAGCTTTGGGGGGTAGCCAGTCATTGATGCGAATGGTTTTATGGAAATTGTTTTGAACCTCAGGAATTTTAGTGCAAACGACTTTCTGCCGATTGACCGGGTATTTTAAAATGCCAAGTAGAGCGCGTCGAGTAAGATCAAGGCCAAAGTGTCCATAACTGTTTTCTACTTTTGTGAGCAAACGCAGTGTCTGACCATTGCCCTCAAAACCACCATGATGACGCATCATAAAATTTAAAGCCACCTCTCCTCCGTGCCCGAAGGGTGGATGACCGATATCGTGTAATAAACAAATCACGGAAATTAAATCATCATTCGGTAGCAGGCCAGTTAAAGCATTAAATGTTGGATTGACGGCAAGATTCCTCACAATACTGCGGCCAATGGAAGCAACTTCCAAAGAATGAGTTAAACGAGTTCGATGAAAATCACCTTCACCAGTACCTAAAATCTGTGTTTTACGTTGCAGTCTGCGAAAGGCTGCGCAATGAATGACACGAGTGCGATCCCTTTCGTATGGATCACGATGATCCTGATTGCCTCGTTGGTTCGTTTGGCCTGAACGTCTGTGGGTCCACATAATATTTACCTTGATGAGATAGTGATCTCAATTTTTTAAACTGTTATACCATATTCTATATGCAGAATCCGAGTGCTAAAGATTTTAAGTAGAATACCGCTATAATTGGATGATACTCAGATTACTGAATTTTTTGTAGTATTTGCTATTAACATTGAAAACCAGTCATAATAAATAACAGGATAATTGTAAATCATTTACCAATGGTTGAACAAAAATAATAAAGGACAGGGGAATGCCATGAATCATAAAAATAAGCTTATCATTATGAGTCTTTGTGTTGCTGGTTTATCTTCATGCACATCGATGTTTGAGGAGAGTCAAACTGTTTATCAGCCTTATAGTTACAGTCAATCGCATCTTTATCCTGAGGGTCGACAACCGACCAGCTCCAATTATGAGGCAAGGGATGCATCGGATAAGCCAGTTTCTGTACCAAACACTTATCATGTGGGTGAATATCATTCTCCTTCGTCACATAAAAACAGAGATAAAAACTGGGTAAACAGTCAGAATCCTATGGGATACACCGTTGAAGTGGCTGATGATGAGAAAGCATCCAGTGTAGCAAGCAAGTTACAAAGCACACCGCAGAATGATCGTCGGGCAGAAGTTGAATATACTCGTGGTGGTAAAACACATTATAAGGGTTTATATGGAACTTATGATAGCTATCAAGCTGCTAAAAAAGCCTTGGATTCTTTGCCTCCTGAAATAAAGCAAAATGCCAAAGTAAGAAATTGGGGTACAGTCCAGGGTAATATTAATCGCTAATTAAAATGAACTGGAGCACCTTATAATTATGATGAAAGATGCATTTGATAGCCAGTGCATATTGCGCTGGCTATCAAATAAGATTTAAAAACACCCTTGTTATTGCCGAATCGTTTTCATTTAAAATCTTGTGTTTCAAACTTTCCAAAACTTAAAAAAGCTAAATATTGAAAGGATAAGAGATGACCATGCAAAAATTGGAGCAGGCTCATGAGCCTGGTAAAAACTTAGTTAACAAACTTATTGATTTTTTTGGTGGCGTTAAGGAATTTAATACTGCAATGGCAATTCTTGGTCCCAGCATTATTAATGTGCTGCAGGCCCAGGTAGAAAATGAAAACGGTATGTTGGGTATGTTCCAATTGGGCTCAGGTGCTTTGTTGCTAAGTGGTAATTATATGTTTTTTAAAAACGGTGATCCTTCCATGCACAGTCGCATGGGGATGGTAACAGGTGGAATGAAAACGCTGTTAGGAGTGTCTTTGTTTGCTATTGGGTTTGCCGGAGCTATGGGAATAGATGAAGGTGCAGGATTAACCACGTCATTGGCTTATCTGGGATATTGCAGTCAAACACTTGCCAGTGTGATTGATTTATTTAATTCTGCCGTTTATGGTAAACAAGTGTTGGATGATACAAGAAAATTATCGGCTAAACAAAATTAGGTTTCTCTAGGCACTCACAGTAAAGAGCAGCCTGTTAATAACTATCAGCTGCCTGCACTAATGACTAATGTCAACTTGACCATTCCTGTGGTTTCACTGCGCTCTGCATTCAACTGCTTAATGGTCATGGCATAATTTTTATTAAGATCTTCAAGCCACTGCAATAGAGCTTTAAAAGGTACCTCATTAAAACTTAACTGAATATCTCCAGCGCCGGTCTGTTCTATCTGATGATTATATTTTTGCAGATTGTCAGCCTTAAGCCGGTCGGAAAGCAGAGTAAGTAGCTGGCTGTTTGAAATCGTTTTTCGGGTGATTGTAGAATATTTACGTTTTTTTGCCTGTTGCATCCACACCACAGTGTCCTTTTTTTCCACCAGTTGCGTTGATTTTTCTATCACGGAGTTTTTAAGTGGTGCATAAATCAATAGATAAAACAAATATACGATTAAGCATATGCCGGCTATGCCTACCATCCAGCGCTCGCGCTCATTTAAGCCGCTCCAGTAATTTTTCATGTTAACTCCAATGTGGCTATTACACGATCGTCCTGGGTGGCTGCCTGTGTTTGATTAACGTGGAGCTGCATTTGCTGCAGCTGGTTTTCCAGCTGTTCCAACTCAGCAAAATTGGGACTGGTGATGGTCACAGATAAACTGTTATTTTGATAACTTAGTTTTTCAATCGTGGTTTTGCTGTTTTCTATGGCTTGAGACAGTTTAGCAAGCAAATACCAGAGATTGGGCTTTGAACTGTCATCGGCTCCTAACAACTGGCTGATACGAAACTTGGGGCTTATCACCTGTTTAGCTTCGGGAAAAAATGATTTATAAATTAAAGCAATTTCCTGGTCGACGGCATGGATTTTTTTGTTCAAAATGTGAACTTTGATGAGGTCGACACTTATCATGGTAATGAGCCAGGCAATAGCTAAAGCGCCAAGAAGTTGATATCCTTTTTTTAAGTGCGGTGTTTGATTCCGCAGTTGCATTTCTCCCTGGCAGAGGTTAATCCAGGGTAATTTTAGCAGCCTTTTTGCAATCCAGCAGACAGACGTTTCATTAACTTGTTCATACTCAAGTGTAAGCGGTAATTTTTTTGAATCTTTAAAACAATAGAAAGTTTCATTTTCTATTGTGCTTGCCTCCTCATTTGCTGTCGTATTAGTGTCTCCCCGCACTTCGCTCTTTATGAAATGTTTTACAAATGAGCTGTTTTTTAGATACATTTCGGCAAGTTCGGTGGGAAGCGCACCTTTAAAATCAGGCTGATTAATCAGCAGTGTATCTTCGGTCATACACATTTCATGGGCGTTAAGGGCAAACCAGTCCAAAGTAATGGCCTCAAACTCTATCTCATGCGTTTGCAGACGGTGCATAATCCACTGTATTTTTTCTTTATCTATTACAGTCACAAGATAATGATGGCGACGATAAAATTGACGATCAAAGGCAAAATGCAAGCTATTTATCGTTTGTGCCAACTCATCTTCCAGTGCATAAGGTATAGCAGCACGAGCCTTTTTTTCACCCAGCAAGGGCAAATCAACCTCAAATAGACTGGCATGTTCGCTTGTTTCTACAATGAGGGTTCTGGCATTCATCTGCAACGCCCGGATAGCCTCGAAACTTCGTTGCTCTGGAGGGCTCTCCACTGTACCATCATCATCTAGCCTCAAGCAGACGCATCCATTATCATTCAGATATTTGGTGAACAAAAAACAAGTTGGCATATTCAGAGCCCTAAAATACTATGCATAGGCATGCGCTTTTCTTATGTGTGCAAGCTTCCATTGAGATTTAAGCTGTTGTGATAACAAATAAACCACTAAAGCATACTGAGGGCTTGTGTTGTAACGGGTAATAACGTAAAAATTTGGATAGGCAAGCCAGTACTCTTTTCCATTATCAGTTATCAATTCTATAAGTCCGGCCTTAGAAGGGAGATTTAACGCTGCTGTTTCTGGTTTTACACCTGCCTTCATTAATTTTTTGAGCGTGTAATTGGCTTTTTTGCTATTTGTTTTGATTTTTTTATATTTTTTCCCCTGTACTTTAGCCAGTTGGACCACTCCTTCATTCATTTTCCAGCCATGTTTACGGAAGTAATTTGCTACACTACCTATCACGTCTTCATTGCTGTTAATCAGATCTATTTTCCCATTTCCGGTAAAATCCACCGCATAAAAACGATAACTGCTTGGCATAAATTGCGGTTTTCCTATTGCTCCGGCGTATGACCCCAAATATTTGTCAGGTGAGATATTGTTTTCACGGCAAAGAAGCAAGTATTCTCTTAATTCCTTTTTAAAGAACCTGGAGCGCTTAGGATAATTGAAAGCAAGTGTGGACAGGGCATCGATGACTCGATAGTTTCCTTGATGTTTACCATACAAAGTTTCTACACCAATAATGGCAACAATAATATGGGCAGGAATACCGAATTGCTTTTCCGCTTTTTCCAGTGTTTTTTGATTTTCTTCCCAGAATTTCAATCCTTCATTCACTCGTTGAGAGGTTAAAAAAAGCGCTTTATATACATCCCAGGTTTTCTTTTCATAAGGTTTTTCCATTGATTCGATAATTTGAGGCTGAATCTGAACATTGTTGAAGATGGTCGTTAATTCCTTTCGGTTAAAACCATCATGCTTTACCCTCTCATTAATAAACTGTTGAACATCTTTTCTTTGAGTCAACAACTGATTGGCCTGAGAGGGGAGAGAAATAAGAAAAAAAAGGACAGACAATAAAGAGAGTCGCGCCAATCGGTACATAATGCTTCCTTCTGAAACTAAAAAATAAATGTTAGATAAATTTAGGTGTAATAGCAAATATCTCAGTAAGCTGGTTTACAGGAAAGAGCTTGTCGGCTGGCGCGGTTTAATTTTATTGATAATAACGAGAATTTACTTGTTTAATTTTTAACGATATCCAAGTGAGCTCCCATTTTCTGATTTATATTTTTCTATCATTTCCTCCCCTTTTATCCCACCTACACTATTTTGAATATCACTCATTAAGCCATTCCATCCAGGAAGTTTCTCATGATTCCCAGCTGCAATAAGTTCTTTTGTTTTTTGCGAATGAATTTCATGTATTTTGTCAAAATCAGATTTTTTTCCAATAAATAGAGCTACTTCTATTCCTTTTGTTTGCGCAGCTTCAATAAATTCAAAAATTTCTTCTTCAGGAGTATCTTCAGAGAATTGCGCTATAAGTTTAGGTTCATAATCTTTATGGGCAGCTTTAGGATGAGCAATGGTTTCCAACATTACATCTCTCATACAACTCTTTTCTTCTTTTGTTGCGTCTTCAGGTATAGTTATTACCCAGCTATGGGGAAAAAATTTATTCTCCAATGTAAAGGTGGCTCCTGTATTTTTTGATTTAAATTCAATATAGAGCGGAGTAACAGAGTTCTTTTTATACATTTGATCAAAAAGAACTTGATTAGGACTTATTTCAAATAACAGGTTTTTATGAGCCAAATTCATTGCATTTAATGCAGCTAACAGTTCTTCATATCTCATTTTTGCTGCTTCTTTTTCCTCTTCGAATTTAGTGCGCATAATATGCTCCTATGGCATTATTTATAATTTACCAATTTGTAGAAAAATCGTTAACGAAAGTATATACGGTTTTTCTTAAACAAATGTTAACTGCGATTTTAGAGTCCCACGGCCTACATGCTTCAATTTTTAACCAATGTGAGCAAATATTCTAAAAAAGAGTTGTCCCATCCGGCGATTTTTCGTTTACCTTTAATACTATCTTTTCTGGAATTATCTTTTTTTAGCAGATTTAAAGTCTGAGTGGTTAAGAAAATTGAAATGAAATCCTTGCCATTTCTACTTTCTGGCCATGATAAAATAAGTTAAAATGCTACAATTTGCAGGTGATTATTGTCTTGAGAGATCTAACAAGAATTCGTAATTTTTCAATTATAGCCCACATTGACCACGGAAAATCAACCTTAGCCGATCGTTTTATTCAGCTTTGCGGTGGATTAAGCGAACGGGAAATGGCGGCACAAGTGCTTGATTCAATGGACATTGAGCGGGAACGGGGAATTACCATCAAAGCACAGTCCGTATCGTTGAATTATAAGGCACGTGATGGAAAAACGTATTTGCTTAATTTTATCGATACCCCAGGACATGTGGATTTCAGCTATGAAGTATCTCGCTCTCTTGCTGCATGTGAAGGCGCTATACTGGTGGTCGATGCAGCACAAGGCGTGGAAGCACAGACTGTCGCTGTTTGTTATATGGCCATTGATCAATCTCTTGAGGTGTTACCAGTCTTAAATAAAATTGATTTGCCCCAGGCAGAGCCTGAGCGTGTTATGGCGGAAATTGAAGACATTATTGGTCTGGATGCTCATAATGCTATTCTCGTCAGTGCTAAAAGTGGTTTGGGTGTGGATGATGTCCTGGAAGCGCTGGTAAATCGTATTCCTCCGCCACAAGGCAGCGCCGAGACCCCCTTACAAGCATTGATTATTGATTCCTGGTTTGACAGTTATCTGGGGGTGGTTTCCCTTGTACGTATTGTGAATGGTTCAATACGTAAAGGTGATAAAATGCGCGTCATGTCAACAGGACGTGCTTATGAAGTGGATGAAGTCGGCATTTTTACTCCCAAACGTTCCAAGACTGATTCACTATTCCCCGGCGAAGTCGGCTACATTATTGCAGGTATCAAGGATATCCAAGGGGCACCTGTAGGCGATACACTGACACTGGAGAAAAATTCAGCCCCTAAGCCTTTGCCTGGCTTCCAGCGGGTTAAGCCGCAAGTGTATGCTGGATTGTTCCCTGTATCTGCAGATGATTTCGAAGCCTTTCGCGAAGCATTGGCCAAATTAAGCCTTAATGATGCTTCCTTGTTTTATGAGCCTGAATCATCCGAGGCTCTCGGTTTTGGCTTTCGTTGCGGTTTTCTCGGTATGTTGCATATGGAAATCATTCAGGAGCGTCTGGAACGGGAATATGATCTTGATTTAATTTCCACATCTCCAACTGTGGTTTATCAGGTGATTAACAATAAGGAAGAAACATTACTGATTGACAATCCTTCCCAGCTACCGCCAGCACCTCAGATCAAACAAATGTTTGAACCTATTGTGCGCGCCAATATTCTGGTCCCTCAGGAATTCCTTGGCCAGGTCATTACACTTTGCGTCGAACGGCGGGGAGTGCAGGTCAACATGGCTTACAGTGGAAGACAGGTGTCTGTGACTTATGATTTACCCATGAGCGAAGTGGTATCGGACTTTTTTGATCGATTAAAATCAGTCAGCCGTGGTTACGCTTCCTTAGACTATAATTTTCTTAAATTTGAGGAAGCCGATTTGGTTAAAATGGATATTTTGATCAATAGCGAACGAGTGGATGCAATGGCTACCATTGTTCATCGTGATCTGGCCTATAATAGAGGCAAAGCGCTGGTGGATAAAATGCGCGAACTTATTCCGCGCCAGATGTTTGATGTGGCCATTCAGGCAGCTATCGGCAATCATGTGATTGCTCGTCAAACCGTGAAAGCCTTACGAAAAAATGTAACGGCCAAATGTTATGGTGGTGACGTGACTCGTAAACGCAAGCTTTTAGAAAAACAGAAAGCAGGTAAAAAGCGTATGAAACAGGTGGGTCGGATTGAAATTCCTCAGGAAGCTTTCATGGCTGTTTTTCAAACCGATAGAAAAAAGTGATCATTGGAATTAATGTATGAATTTTGCTCTTTTATTAGTTATTTTATCCCTTGTCAGTGGCGTTATCTACTTGTTAGATGTGCTTTTCTGGGCCAAGAGGCGGAAAGCTGATCAAAAACCGAATAAAATCATTGAGTATTCACGTTCCTTTTTTCCTGTGTTCGTTATTGTTCTTCTGTTACGCTCTTTTCTTGTCGAGCCATTTCGTATTCCTTCAGGCTCCTTAGAGCCTACCTTAAAGGTAGGTGACTTTGTTGCTGTGAATAAGTTTGCTTATGGTTTGCGTTTGCCGGTGCTGGAAAATAAATTTCTACCTGTATCCAAGCCTAAAAAAGGGGATATTGCTGTATTCCGTTGGCCGCCGGATCCATCCTATGACTATATCAAGCGAGTGATAGGTGTGGGTGGAGATAAAATAAGCTATCATAACAAGGTATTAACCATTAACGGGAAAGAAGCCAAACAAACTTTTATTGAATACACGACGGATGAAAGTTCAGGGCAGCCGGTGGCTAAATATCGGGAAAATATTAATGGTGTTGAGCATGATATTTATATTCGTCCTGATTTTCCATCGGTTGATTTTGATATAGAAGTGCCCAAAGGTCAGTATTTCATGATGGGTGATAATCGTGATGACAGTGCTGACAGCCGTTACTGGGGTTTTGTTTCTGATCAATATTTACGAGGCAAAGCCTTTCTTGTCTGGATGAGCTGGAACAGTCATACAGGCAGTATCAGATGGTCTCAGATAGGACATGTAATTCGTTAAAGGAGTTGATGGATGCGTAAACAACACGGAATGACGTTAATTGGCATGTTAATTATCGCCGCTGCAGTGATCATATTGGGTATTGTGCTGATGCGTATCGTACCAGTATATATTCAACATCATTCAGTCATTAGTTCTGTTCGCTCAATGAATCAATTACCGCCTTCAGAGTTTGGACTAAGCACTGAAATGAATGTTCATGTTTTAAAGAAAAGGCTGAATCATCAATTTTATGTCAATGGTGTGGATGAAGTCGTGAAGGATGGTGTTCAAATCAAGCCAGAAGGGATGCACACTTATGTAGTAACTGTTAACTATCAAGTAACCCGACCTCTCGTGTCCAATATTAGTTTATTGTTTAATTTTGAAGATAAGATAGAGGTTCGCATTGGAAAAGAAGACTGATTTAAGTCCTTTATACAGGCATTTAGATTATCGTTTTAAGAATCGCCGTTATCTTGAACAGGCTTTGACACACCGAAGTGCTGGCAGCATCAATAATGAACGCTTGGAATTTTTAGGTGATTCCATTCTCAATTTCGTCATCGCCCATCAGCTGTTTAAACACTTTACTGAACAAAGCGAAGGCAAGCTCAGTCGGCTACGTGCTTTTTTAGTGAAAGGAGAAACACTGGCGGAAATTGCTCTGGAAATTCATCTTGGCGATTATCTTAAACTGGGTCAGGGAGAACTTAAAAGCGGTGGCTTTCGGCGTGCTTCAATTCTTTCTGACAGTCTTGAGGCCATTTTTGCCGCGGTGTTTCTTGATGGTGGACTGGATGCGGTTGAACGCGTCATTTTGAAATTGTATCGTTCAAGATTACATGATCCCAGTTTGAATGAAAGCCTTAAAGATGCTAAGACACAATTACAAGAATATCTTCAGGCTTATAAAATGGCATTGCCGGTGTATGAATTGATCTCTGTAGAGGGGGAAGAGCACAATCAGGTTTTTTATATTAAAGCTTCTGTTCCCGAATTAAAAAAAAGTGCAACCGGTCAAGGAAGTACCCGACGCAAGGCAGAACAGGAAGCGGCCAGGAAATTATTACAAAACGTAAAAACATAGTTGATGCCGAACGTGAAAAGTTTTGTTCATGAAATCTAAGGCTTATTTAAAAAATGCAGAAATTACTGATCATTTTAGGAATTGTATTCATCCTCTTGGCTTTAGCCTGGCCAATACTTAAAAAAATTGGTTTTGGCCGTTTGCCAGGCGATATTATTTTCCGTAAGGGTCATTTTACTTTTTATTTTCCCGTGACAACATGCATTATTATTAGCCTGTTGATCATGATTATTTTATGGTTTTTCAACAAATGACCACAATTTATAGCCGGAGACATACCTGATAGACAGGTTACTTGCTATCTGTTTTCTTCAAGCTCTGTCATTAACTCTAACCACTCGCTTTCCGCCTGGTTTAATGTGTGCTGAAGCGAATGTCTTTCATTTAACAGGCGATTTAATTCCATCTGATATGTGTTCTCATAAAGCTCATTATCAGCCAGGATAGTTTCAAGTTTTTGAAGTTTAGCCTGATGGACCTCAATGATTTGTTCCAGTTTTTTCAGGCGGTTTTGCGCTGTTTTTCTCTGCTTGTATTCCATGTTGGCTGAAATCGTAGGCGGCTGGTCAGAAGATGACGCATGTTTTTTGTTTAGCAGCCATTGATAGTAATCATCCAGATCGCCTTTAAATGGTTGAACCTTCTGTTGATAAATCAGATAGAAATCATCCACGCTCGTACGTAATAAATGTCGATCATGGGATATTAGGATCAAGGCGCCTTCATAACTTTGCAAAGCAATTTCGATGGCAGAACGCATGGTTAAATCCAAATGGTTCGTCGGCTCATCCAATAATAACAGATTTGGTTTTTGCCAAACCAGTTTGGCAAGGGCAAGACGTGCTTTTTCACCTCCGGAAAAATGCTGAATGCTATGCACGGCCATATCGCCCATAAAATTAAAGCTTCCCAGAAAATCACGAATAATTTGTTCTTTGGCTTCTGGAGACAGTAACTGAATGGTTTCCATTGGACTTAAATGATCATCGAGTTCTTCTAACTGATGTTGAGCATAATAACCAATGGTTAAATTGGAATTGCGGTAAACTGTTCCAGACAGAGGACTAAGTGCTCCTGTTAATGTTTTTATAAACGTTGATTTGCCTTCTCCGTTAGGCCCCAATAAAGCGATACGATCGCCAGGATTTAAAGATAGGCTGATATTTTTTAAAATAATCGTTTCAGAATAACCGGCACCCATTTTCTCACAGCTTACTAAAGGTTTGCCAGCTTTTGGGCAAGGGTAAAACTCGAAGGAGAAAGGAGAATCCAGTTGTGCTTGAGCAATTTGTTCCATTTTTTCTATTGCCTTGATTCGGCTTTGTGCCTGTTTGGCTTTAGTTGCTTTAGCTTTAAAACGATTGACGAAAGACATCATATGCTTTATTTTGCTTTGCTGTTTTTCGTATTGTGCTTGCTGCAAAGCCAGTTTTTCCGCCCTCGTTTGTTCAAAACGACTGTAGTTTCCGCTGTATAAAATGGCTTTTTGATGCTCTATATGTAAAATATGGGATACAACGGCATCAAGAAATTCCCTATCATGAGAAATGAGAATAATGCTGCACGGGCTTTGTTTGAGCCAGCGCTCAAGCCAGAAAATAGCTTCCATATCCAAATGGTTGGTTGGTTCATCCAGCAAGAGTAAATCAGCGGGTTTCATTAAGCATCGGGCGAGGCTGAGACGCATTCGCCAGCCGCCTGAAAAATGGTTAACCGGTAAGGATTGCTCTTCATTGCTAAATCCGAGTCCGGCCATGATCGTGGCTGCCTGCGCCGGTTTGCTGTATCCCGACGTTTGGGCTAATTCTTCATGACAGACAAGAATTGTTTTATCATCACCATTTTTTTCTGCCTCATTCAATTGCTGCTGTATACGAGAATAATCTTCGTCGCCGGCAAGAACAAACTCAAGAGCAGATACGGTACTGTCCGGCAATTGCTGGGATAAATGACTAATGCGAAGATGAGTATTGATCTGGCATTCACCATGATCCACCGTCAATTCACCAAGAATGAGACTAAATAGGCTGGATTTTCCACAGCCGTTTTGCCCAATCAGACCAATTTTTTGTTTTTCATGTAAGCTTGCACTTGCTTTATCGAGCAATTGTTTATTGCCGCGTGTGAGAGTAACCTGCTGAATTGTGATCATGTCAATAAAAAAGGATGAAAACTTTTATAATGGCTAATTCTACAGGACATGCTGTGCTTTCGACAAATTTATCAACTCATGTGGGTGCAATCCTAAAATACTGTGCTGCGTCATCTGAGTGAGTTAAGAATAAATGGCTTGGAACTGATTCGATCATTGAGTCTCGGCAGTTGGAACAATCCTTTTTTTACGTGCCGATCGGTAACGTTCCTGTTTTTCCACATCAATGTACCGATCCGTCGTTGCACTGGAACTATGTCCGGCATCATCACGCACATGTTCCCGTGGCCTTGTTTTCACATCTTCCGAAATTCCCGTATGCCTGAGCCAGTGGACGGTAGCGGCGGCCAGGTTATCGGCTTCTTCCGGACGGTTTGCCTGTCGCAGCTGCTCGGCTGCTTTATCAAAGCACAACTGAACCAGTCTGCGAATAGGTGCCGTATCACTCATAGGGCCTGTTCCACGTATTTTGGGAATGAGCGGGAAATTGTCTGATGGCGAGGGAAGAGGGGGTAATCCTAAAAAGCTGCGCCAGCGTATAAGACTCTCAAGCATGGCTTCGCTGACGGCGATTTGTCGTTCCTTGTTACCTTTACCGACGGTGGTAAACCACCAATGACCGTAACTGTCTTTGGAAAAATCATTCATGGTAGGAATCCAGCGCTCACTGGCTGCCAACTCGGAAATTCTTAAGTACATGCCAAACAATAAACTGAGTATAAATCTCGTTCGCTCATGTTTTTCTGGATTCTCGAGAGCGAGCTCTTCTGCGACATCAAGAACCGTTTGCCATTGCTCATTACTTAAGCGTCGGATAGGTGCATTTTGTTGTTTCTTACGAATGAATTTACTTTTTTGCCTAATCAGAGCCACGGGATTTGAGTTCATATATTCTTCAGCAATTAAAAAATTAAAAAAAGTGCTGAGAATGGCAAAGATTTCCTGAATGGCTCCCTGCGAGAGATTAAATTGTTCTACGGATGCGGTAGCGCCTTGTTTCCTGGCCGATTTACGCAAGGTGACGACAAAAGGGCGCCAGTTCTCATTAGGTTGATATTTACCATCTTTTTCAATGTATCGTGGTACTTTTTTCAAAGCAATCCAGGATTTGGGTGGATTTTGGCAAAAGCGGAGATATTCCTCAATGTCATCACGTTTAAGTTCCGGCAGCATCATTTTTTTGATATGCCAGCACCATTGGAGTAGTCGTTCAACCTCTCTTCGGTAACTGTTAAAGGTTCCAAGACTTCCAGAATAACTTTTGAGAAAATTCAAAGCATGGAGGAAATCTTTTACATACACCGGATTAGGGAGGACTACGTTTTCCATGTTTTTATGCAACTGATGAATACTGTCAAATAAAGGCAATAAGCGTATTTTCATTATTTATATGGATTAGATATTAAATGAAAAATTTAACTTAAAAGAGGTGATAAGGTAAAGGATTTGCCAAATCTTAATGTCTGGAATCATGATTTTATTTAAAGCCTATCATCATCAAAAATATGATTTACAGAAAGTATTGACCTTGGTAAAAGCAGCGAGTATCATTTGCGCTCTGTCTTTAAGACGGGTTACGGGGTGTAGCGCAGTCTGGTAGCGCGCCTGCTTTGGGAGCAGGATGTCGGGGGTTCGAATCCCTCCACCCCGACCATTGCAAATGCGCCCGTAGCTCATCTGGATAGAGCATCGGCCTTCTAAGCCGAGGGTAGCAGGTTCGAATCCTGCCGGGCGTGCCATAGGCAGGCAGGTTTTTGAATCAAAATTTGTTCTGTGCTATTGTACAGGCCTTGATTCTTGGTCGTTTTAATATGGTGAGCGTAGCTCAGTTGGTAGAGCCCCGGGTTGTGATCCCGGTTGTCGTGGGTTCGAGTCCCATCGTTCACCCCACATCAAAAGAAAATGTTCTATTATTTTAGTTGCTTCACGAGTCTTTACAAGAAAGACATACTATCCGATAATTCCATCCTGTCAGCGAAAGTGGCGGAACTGGTAGACGCGCTGGATTTAGGTTCCAGTGGGGTAACCCGTGAGAGTTCGAGTCTCTCCTTTCGCACCATATGTCGAAAGTCAAATATCTGAGAGGTGATTTAATGCAAGTTTCTGTTGAGACCCTGAATGGTTTAGAGAGAAAATTAACCATATCCGTACCTGCCGAGAAAATTGAGGAAGAGGTGAGCGAACGTCTCAGAGATCTTGCTCGCAAAGTAAAGATTGATGGTTTCCGTCCAGGTAAAGTTCCCATGCACGTGATTAAAAGCCGCTTTTCAGATAACGTCCGTCAGGAAGTTGCCAGAGACATGGTTCAATCTACGTTATATGAAGCCCTGAAAGAAAAAGATTTGAATCCAGCCGGCTATCCTTATGTCGATCCTCAAACCATAGAAGCTGGAAAAGATTTTACCTATACAGCAACATTTGAAATTTTTCCTGAATTTGAGATTGTGGAACTGGATAAGAAAGAAGTTGAAAGAATAAAAAGTGAAGTTAAAGATAAAGACGTAGATGAAATGATAGAAAGGTTACGAGAACAAAACAAGGAGTGGAAAGAAGTCTCTCGTAAAGTGAAAAAAGACGATAAGGTCATTATTGATTTTGAAGGCAGCATTGATGGCGAGCCTTTTGAGGGCGGTTCGGCTAACGATTACGAAGTAATCATTGGCTCCGGCTCAATGATTCCAGGTTTCGAAGAAGGTATTGAAGGGCATAAGAAAGATGAAACATTTGATGTTGATGTGAACTTTCCTGATGATTATGGACATAAAGAACTTGCTGGAAAGAAAGCAACATTTAAAATAACCATTAAAAACATCCTGGAAGGTGAAAAACCGGAATTAAACGATGCATTTGCTGAAAAATTCAATGTCGGGGAAGGTGGCGTTGAGGCGTTAAAAAAAGATATAAAAGAAAACATGGAAAGGGAGTTAGAACGCCGAGTCAATGCCATGAATAAGGAAAAAGTCTTTGATAAATTAATGGAAATAAATGTTTTTGACCTGCCTGCAGCCTTGATTGACAAGGAAATAGAGCATCTGAAGCACGATATGTACCATCGTCTTTTTGGTCATGAGCATCATGACAATGAAAAAATACCTGATTTCCCTCGTGAACTTTTTGAGGAACAGGCAAAGCGACGTGTTCATCTCGGACTGTTGTTTTCCGAATACGTTAAAAAGCATGAATTGATTGCTGATGATGAGCGTGTTGAGGCCACTATCGACAAGCTTGCCGGAGCTTATGAGAAACCTGATGAACTGCGTTCATTATATAAAAGTAATAAAGAGCACAGGGCTGAGATTGAGGCATTGGTTCTGGAAGATGTCGTTGCTGAAAAAATTGTCTCACAAGCCACCATAAAAGAAAAAGAATTGAGCTATGATGAAGTGATGAACCCTAAAAAAGATGATGAAAATAAAGGAGATTAAGCATGACGGGGTATTCAGAAAATCTCATTCGTAATGCCAGTGGTCTTGTGCCAATGGTCATAGAGCAAACTTCAAGAGGAGAGCGCTCTTATGATATTTATTCCCGACTTTTAAAAGAAAGAATTATTTTTCTTTTAGGCGAAGTAGAAGATCACATGGCTAACCTTGTCGTAGCTCAGTTGCTGTTTCTGGAATCGGAAAATCCGGATAAAGACATTTCTCTTTATATTAATTCTCCCGGCGGCGTTGTTACTGCAGGTCTCGCGATCTATGACACCATGCAATTCATCAAACCGGATGTTAGTACTTTATGTATTGGGCAAGCCGCTAGTGCTGCGGCTTTGCTGTTGTGTGCCGGTGCAGAAGGAAAACGTTATTGCTTGCCTAATTCCCGTGTAATGATTCATCAACCTTTAGGCGGTTATAGAGGACAAGCTACTGATATTGAAATCCATGCTCGAGAAACTCTTGCTGTGAGAGAGCGATTAAACAGCATTATGGCAAAACATACCAGAAAAACACCTGATCAGATCATGCGTGATACTGAACGTGATAACTTTATGAGTGCAGAGAAATCCGCGGAATATGGCTTGGTAGATAAAGTGCTTTACGACCGAGGCGCATTTGCTAAAGAGGAGCAGTAGACAAATTCCAGGTTTATATACGCTTGAACTTAGGTTGTGCTGTCATGAGATTTCCTGGCGACAAATTAAGGCTGATACCGGCCTTTGCTGGCACAGCGTTTTGCTCAAATTTTTGTTTGCTTTATGATGAAACGGCCAAACTGGCGAATTTTTTTGAATTGTCTAAAATTTTAATAGAGCCTGTGACAGAGTTTTTTTGTGGTCTTAAAGTGAAATTTGGCACTTATCATTGATATGCTATGATGCAGGTTGTGAAGTAGTAAAAAAGGGGTTTCTAGATGAGTAAAACCGGTAACGGGAATGATGATAAAATTTTATATTGTTCGTTTTGCGGAAAGAGCCAGCATGAAGTGAAAAAACTGATTGCAGGGCCTTCTGTGTTTGTTTGTGATGAATGTGTTGAGTTGTGTAATGATATCATCCGTGAAGAAACACAGGAAGTTCAGGAAGAAACTGAAATTCGCTTGCCTGCTCCCAAAGAAATATCTGCCTTTCTTGATGAATATGTGATTGGACAATCCCAAGCGAAAAAGGTTTTATCCGTAGCCGTTTATAACCACTACAAACGATTGCAGTACAAAAATGAAGACGGAGTTGAGCTCAGCAAGAGTAACATCTTATTAATCGGGCCTACGGGAAGCGGTAAGACTTTGTTAGCGCAGACTTTGGCTCGCATTCTGAATGTGCCATTTACAATGGCTGATGCCACTACGTTGACTGAAGCCGGTTACGTAGGAGAAGATGTAGAAAATATCATTCAGAAATTATTGCAGAAATGTGATTATGATGTAGATAAGGCTCAGCAAGGCATTGTTTACATTGACGAGATCGATAAAATTTCCCGAAAATCAGATAATCCCTCTATTACGAGAGATGTTTCTGGCGAAGGCGTTCAGCAGGCTCTGTTAAAACTCATTGAAGGTACTGTTGCCTCTGTTCCTCCACAAGGTGGCCGTAAACATCCGCAACAGGAATTTCTCCAGGTTGATACTTCCAATATATTATTTATCTGCGGAGGTGCATTTGCAGGAATAGACAAACTGATTCGTGAAAGAAGTGATAAGTCAGGTATAGGCTTTTCCGCCTCACCGGCTTCCAAAAAAGACAGTAGCGAGGAACTGGCTAAAATCCTAGCCCAGCTCGAGTCCGAAGATTTGGTAAAATATGGCTTAATCCCGGAATTTGTCGGTCGTTTACCCGTCGTAACGACGTTACATGAACTGGATGAAGATGCATTGGTCGATATTTTAACCACACCTAAAAATGCGTTGACTAAACAATTCCAATCCCTGTTCAAAATGGAAAATGTTGAACTGGAATTCCGTGAAGAAGCTCTTCGTCTTATTGCTAAAAAAGCGTTGGATCGTAAAATTGGCGCCCGAGGATTAAGGACAATACTTGAAAATATCCTATTAGACACCATGTATGAATTACCATCTCTTGATGGTGTGAAAAAAGTGGTGATTGATGATAATGTTGTTAATAATATGGGTAAACCATTATTAATATATGAAGGGGAAGATACAAAGCAAGCCTTCAGTGGTAGAGAATAAATATTTGGTCCGGCTTTTCAACTGATATGATAAAGGTAATAAGCTAAGTATTTGCCTGTTTTTATATTAAAAATAATGATTAAGCCGGCTTAATGCTTTGTATCACTAAAAACTTCAATTCTGCTATCACCATCGAAAAACTCCTGTACAATTGCTTTAAGGGTTTATATTTAAATTCTTGTCTGTATTTATGAAATTCATGCCAGGTTCTGTTGACATTTCGTTTGCGCATTTGCCCTGAAATGAAAAGTCAATAGACTCTGATATAAAGAGGCCGTGTTTTTAAAAAACAGTGAAAAAACTTGGAACAGCTTGGCATGAAGTATATGATTTTATTAAACTTCTGTTTTTCTGTCATTTGAGACAAAATAAATGAGCTTGTATCCAGGCTCTCATATTTTGTGAACAGAACATGTTACAGAATCCAGGGATTATCTGAATAAGGGTTATCTATGTCGATTGAGAATGAAGAAATGTCAAATATGCCAGTTCTGCCATTGAGGGATGTTGTTGTTTATCCATATATGGTTATTCCTTTATTTGTAGGACGGGATAAATCAATTAAAGCGCTGGAAGCAGCCATGGTCGATAACAAGCAGATCTTTTTAGTTGCGCAGCGTAAATCTTCCAACGATGATCCATCCCCTGAGGATATTTTTTCGGTTGGAACTGTCTCAAGTGTTTTGCAATTATTGAAACTTCCGGATGGAACAGTAAAAGTTCTGGTCGAGGGTGAAAAACGAGCCAAAGTAAAATCTTATTCCATAGAAAATGGATATATTCAAGCTGATCTGGAAAGTATTGAAGAAAAAAGTGAGGCATTAAAAGCTCAGGAAATTGATATTTTAATGCGTTCGCTGATGTCTCAATTTGAGCAATACATCAAATTAAATAAAAAAATTCCTCCTGAGGTATTATCTTCGCTGACAGGAATTGATGATCCTAGTCGTTTGGCCGATACCATTGCGGCTCATTTGACTTTAAAAGTCGAAGATAAACAGGAATTGCTGGAAATCATGGATGTCGGCACGAGGCTTGAACGTTTAATGGCTCTGCTGGAAAACGAAATTGATCTTCTGCACGTTGAGAAGCGCGTGCGGGGGCGGGTAAAACGGCAGATGGAGAAAAGCCAACGTGAATATTATTTGAATGAGCAAATCAAAGCTATTCAGAAAGAATTAGGTGAGATAAGTGAGGAAGGCAGCGAAATTGAACAGATGGAAAAATCCATCAAAAAAGCAGGAATGCCCAAGGAAGCTAAAGAAAAAGCCATCACTGAGCTTAATAAACTTAAAATGATGTCTCCGATGTCTGCAGAAGCAACGGTCATTCGTAACTATCTTGACTGGATGCTTTCTGTGCCCTGGAAGAAAAAAAATAAAATTCAATTTGATTTATTGAAAGCGGAGAAGATCCTGGATAAAGACCATTATGGTCTTGAAAAAATCAAAGAACGAATTATTGAATACTTGGCTGTTCAACAAAGAGTAAAACGTCTGAAAGGTCCTATTCTCTGTCTGGTTGGCCCTCCAGGTGTTGGAAAAACTTCATTAGGACAATCCATCGCTAATGCCACTGGACGTACGTTCATACGAATCGCTTTAGGTGGTGTGCGCGATGAAGCGGAAATTCGTGGGCACAGAAGGACATATATCGGCTCAATGCCAGGAAAAATCATTCAGAAACTATGCAAGGCAGGTGTAAAAAATCCACTGATTATGCTGGATGAAGTAGACAAGATGGCTATGGATTTTCGTGGTGATCCGGCCTCAGCTTTGTTAGAAGTACTGGATCCGGAGCAAAACCATACGTTTAGCGATCACTATCTGGAAGTGGATTATGATTTAAGTGACGTGATGTTCATTGCCACAGCCAACTCATTGGAAATTCCAGCCCCTCTTCTGGATCGAATGGAGGTAATAAGGCTGGCAGGCTATACAGAGGATGAAAAAGTTCATATTGCTGAGAATTATCTCACTCCTAAGCAAATGGTACTCAACGGCTTGAAAAAAGAAGAATTACATATTAGCGAGGGGGCTGTTCGAGATATTATTCGTCATTATACCCGCGAAGCTGGCGTGAGAAATCTTGAACGTGATATCGCCAGTATCTGCAGGAAAGTAGTGAAAGATATTTTAACGCAGAAACGTATTAAAAAAGTAAATGTGACCGTAAATAACCTTGAAAAATTTTTAGGCGTGAAAAAATTCCGTTATGGTCTGGCCGAGGAATTTGACCGCATAGGACAAGTGACGGGGTTAGCATGGACGAGTGTTGGAGGCGAACTGCTGGTCATTGAAGCTTCAAAGATGCCTGGCAAAGGTAAAACCATTCAAACTGGCCAGTTGGGTGATGTGATGAAAGAGTCTATTGAGGCGGCAATGACTGTGGTAAGAAGTCGTGCCAAATCTTTTGCTGTAGCCGAGGATTTTTATGATAAGCATGACTTTCACATTCATGTTCCGGAAGGTGCGACTCCGAAAGATGGTCCAAGCGCCGGTATAGGCATGTGTACGGCTTTGGTTTCTGTTCTTACAGAAATTCCTGTTCGGGCGGATGTGGCCATGACAGGAGAAATTACTCTCCGTGGTGAGGTGTTACCCATTGGTGGGCTAAAGGAAAAGCTGCTGGCTGCTCATCGGGGAGGAATCCGTCATGTGATTATTCCAGAGCAAAATTCCAAGGACTTAAAAGAAATTCCAGAAAATGTGCTTAAAAAAATAAACATTCATCCTGTTAAGTATATTGAACAGGTATTAGAGTTGGCTTTACAACGAAATCCTATACAAAAAAACGACAAAAAATCTACAGATAGTACAGTCAAAGAAAAAAGATCAAAAAAAAGGAAAAATAAAGATTTACATACTCAGTAATAAGAGGTATATTTCTCTCGTTGCCCGCTACTGGCGGGCATGTCAAGGATTAGATAGTTTAGACTGGAGTTATTTAAATGTTTAAATCATTCCAGAAAATGGAAGACTAACTGTTAAGGGGAAATAATGAATAAGAGTGAATTAGTTGATGCTATTGCAAGCGGTTCAGGTGTAACGAAAGCTGACGCGAGTAGAGTTCTCGATACTTTTATGACAACCGTAACTGATGTAATTAAAGAAGGTGGTCAAATTGTTTTACCTGGTTTTGGTTCTTTCTCAACAGTTAATCGTTCAGCACGTACAGGAAGAAACCCGCAAACGGGTGCTCCTATTGTTATCGAAGCTTCCAGAGTTGTTAAATTTAAAGCGGGCAAAAAGTTAAAAGAAGCTGCTCAGGAAGGATGAGTTGTTGAGGGTGCTTAGCTCAGCTGGGAGAGCATCGCCCTTACAAGGCGAGGGTCGCAGGTTCGATCCCTGCAGCACCCACCAAGATTTGGAGTGGTAGTTCAGTTGGTTAGAATACCGGCCTGTCACGCCGGGGGTCGCGGGTTCGAGTCCCGTCCACTCCGCCATGTTAACGCGCTTAAGGCGCGTTTCTTTTTATTATCTTTAAATCTATATTCCACACTACAGTACTTTTAGATAATAAATGCAGTAAGAGAAAATGATTTTAAATATGAGATGTGATTCTGTTTTTTATTTTTTAGAATCGTTTTCCTCTTAGAGGCAGCAAATAATAGCTGGTAGATAACAGTTATATTCGATAAATCTTTATGCGAGTTGATTATTAAAAATGGAACTCTGGATATGCTACAGAAGTTAAATGAACGCATTCAAGGTCTTATTGCCTGGTTAATCATTATCTTAATCGCTATTACTTTCACTTTGTTTGGTGTGGATTATTATCTTCAATCCCGGCAAGCTGCTGACGTAAAAGCTGTCGTCAATGATGAATCGATTAAATATCAAGCGTTTGAAACCAATTATAGACGTGCACGTGCTCAAAGAGATTCTGCGCAAATCACCCTTGAAGAAGATAAAAGACTGCAAAAAAATGTGCTGGAGCAGATGGTAGTGAATACTGTCAGTGTTCAGGCTGCACGTAAAAATGGTTTTGAAGTTGGTGTTGAGCAGGCCAATGCAGCTATTGTCAACATACCTCAATTTCAAGAGGACGGACGTTTTTCTCGTGAGCGGTACCAGATGGCTTTAAGTGGCGCTTTATTCACCCCGGAAACTTTTCAAAAAGAAGTCAAGCAGGGGATGCTTCTTAACCAACAGCGCTTTGCTTTTATTGGAACGTCCTTTGCTCTGCCCGGTGAAATTCGACAATTTGTTCGTTTATTTATGCAAACACGTACTTACGATTACCTGCTTATTCCTTATGCATTATTTTCTGACAAAATCAACATCAGTGAAGAAGACGTCCAAAATTATTACAAAAAACATCAAAATCAATTTAAGACCAAAGAAAAAGTTAGTTTAAATTATATAGAGCTTTCGATGAAAAACATCAAAGCTGATATTGAAATTTCTGATGCTGAAGCCAGGCGGTACTACGAAGAGAATAAAAATAATTATTTAAAGCCGGCGCAATGGAGAGTTTCCCATATTCTTTTTGCTGTTCCTGAGGGTGCTGACCCAGAAGATATTAAAAAAATCAAAGTGAAGGCTGAAGAAGCATATGATGTTTTGAAAAAGAACCCCGGGCAATTTAGTGAGTGGGTCAAACGTGTCTCCGATGATAAATTATCCTTGAAAGATGATGGAATATTACCTTGGTTGGTTGCTGGGCAAACTGAATATGATAAAACATTAGTGCAGCTGACTCAGCAGGATCAGATATCTGCTCCAGTCAGAACCAGCTACGGGTTTGAAATATTCAAGTTACTGGATTATAAACCAGCGTCCGTTGTTTCTTTTAATAAAGTAAAAAAGACTATAAAGGAGCAGCTAATTACAGAAGCTGCGCAGGCAAAATATAATCGTACTTTAGAGGCGTTATCCGACTTAAGTTATCAAAATCCTGATTCTTTAAAACCTGTAGCAGATGAATTAAATTTACCTGTTCGCAGTACTCAACCTTTTGGAAGGCAGGGTGGCGATACGAGCTTGACACAAAACAAATCTGTTATTAATGCGGCATTCAGTCATGACGTATTGGTATTAGGAAATAATAGTGACCCCATTCAAGTAGATGATGACTCAGTGATTGTTTTGCGTGTGCAAAAACATTTGAAACCTGTTCAGCTACCATTGACGGCTGTTAAGAATCAAATAGAAACTAAATTGATAAAACAGAAGGCAATCGACAAGGCAAAACAATTGGGTGAAGTCCTGTTAACGGCTGATAATAAAACGGAAAAACAGTTAACGGATAAATACCAATTAAACTGGCATAATGTAATCAAAGCGTCTCGTGAGACAGAGCAAGTCAATTCAATTATTAATAATATCGCGTTCAGCATTAGCAAAACCGATAAAAAAAATGGCCATTTGCTCTCCAGCGGCAATTATGCATTGGTGCATTTAAAATCTATAAACGATGGGAAAATGACCGATTTGGATAAGGAACAACAAAAGAGCATTGCTCAACAAATCGAAGCAAGTTACGGCATGACTGCATATGATTTATATGTGAACAGTTTACTAAAAAAAGCCGATATTAAACGCCATTGATTTTTCAGCTCTGGATTCCAAAGTTGCTTTCCCAGGTTCAAGACAGGGCAAAATCATACTTTGTCCAATTAAAAACTAATTACCGCCATTGCGAGCGCAATCCAGATCGATGCTCATAAAAAACAAACTTACAATGGCTTAACTTCATTCACAATGACGTCTTATTGTTTATGCTTTAAGTGGTATGATTTGTCCTGAAGTTCAAGAGCGAGACGTTGAAGTTATAAAATGATAATATTTACTGCATTGTCTTAGCTCTTTCAGAATTTTATCAGACAGCTTGATAGACTGCGATGACGGAATTTTGACGAAAAGGAATTCAAAGAATAAATCATGAAAATAACTTTTCAAAAAATGCTGTTAATTCTGATTTCAGGCTAATAGCTATTACTTGATTACATCACCTACCGTTTAAACGGCAATTTACCCATGCGTCATTCATAAAACAATTCTTTAAACAGCAATTGCTCAGTTTCTGTGCTGTACTGTGTTGAGCTTGAGCTAAAATCTCACTTGGCTTTCTATAGCGTGATTTTAGCTCAACTTACACTCAAATCCGAGCATTTATCCTTTAAGTCCGATAAATGTTTTTATATTGGACGGATATTCATCATGCTTTTTCAACCAGATTGCCCATGGCTACGGCATGGTAACCTGCGTCAACATGAACAACTTCTCCCGTAATACCGGAAGCAAGGTTTGAGCATAAGAACGCCGCACTTTGGCCCACTTCTAGTGCCGTGATATTGCGTTTTAAAGGCGTATTTTGTGCATACGCGTCTTGCATTTTACGAAAATCTTTAACTCCGGAGGCTGCCAAAGTTTTGATAGGGCCTGCGGAAATGGCATTAACTCGCAAGCCTTTAGGTCCAAGGCTTGCTGCGAGATAACGCACAGAAGCTTCAAGGCTGGCTTTAGCGATTCCCATAACATTGTAATTTGGAACGGCTTTTTCTGCACCATAATAACTTAATGTTAATATAGAACCTTCCGTATTCTCCATCATAGGCAAAGCGGCTTGAGCAAGTGCAATCAAGCTGTAAGCGCTGATATCATGTGCTATTCTGAAACCTTCACGATTTACGCTGGATATGAAGTCTCCACTGATTTGATCGGCCGGTGCAAATGCAACGGAATGTACAAGAATATCCATTTTATCCCAATGAGATCCAAGTTGTTCAAACAGTGCTTGAATGTCTTGATCACTGGAGACATCACAAGGAAAAGTTAGTTGAGAATCAAATTCAGCAGCCATGCTTTCGACACGGCTGCGTAACTTTTCGTTTTGATATGTTAAGGCAAGTTCTGCACCTTGTTCATGGAATGCTTTGGCAATGCCATAAGCAATGGATCGATTGCTGGCTAAACCTACAATCAGTGCTTTTTTTCCTGATAAAAATCCCATGATCTCATAACTCCTTAATTAATTATTATTAGTATGTGAGGCAAGTAGCTCCCGCATTTTAGCCTGAATCATTTCGATGGCAATGCGATTTTCACCACCTCGCGGTACAATAAGATCAGCATATCGGCTGGAAGGTTCTATAAATTGCAGGTACATAGGACGCACTGTTGTTTCATATTGATGCAATACAGATTCAAAATTACGTTGTCTTTCGACAATATCTCTTTTCATGCGTCGGGTGAGACAGATGTCCAGGGGAGTGGACATAAAAATTCGTATATCCATGATTTCACGCAAAGCCTTGTCGGTAAATAATAAAATCCCCTCAAGAATAATGATGGCGTGTTGTCCAATACGGCGAGCAGTTGGAAGACGAATATGTTCCGAATGGGAATAAGTGGGGATATCAACCGGGTTTCCTTGTTGCAGCTGACGTAAATGCTCGCATAGCAAGGCATGATCAAAAGCATCGGGATGATCGTAATTGATCTTTTCTCTTTCAGCAAAAGGGAGATGGCTGTTATCTTTATAATAAGCATCTTCGGAAATCACTACGACCTGATCAGAACCCAGTTCATTAACTAAAGTATTTGCCAGAAGACTTTTACCTGAGGCCGAAGGGCCGGAAATCCCAATAATGATCGTTTTTTTACTCATGTTTCTATCATAAAAAATTTTGCGCAAATAGTAAGGCTTTTTTGCGCTGTTATCAAGCTAAGATTCACGTCAGACGTGTCCATATGCGAACTTGTTGACATTGGCATCGCATTATTCATCTTGCCATGTCCTGAAGGCGTTTGATTCGTTCTGAAATGGGAGGATGTGTAGCAAATAAAGCCGTCAGACGTTCGCTGCTTAAAGGGTTGACAATAAAAAGATGTGCGGTTGCAGGATGTGTTTCAGCGTCATTAAATTGTTCCTGACGATTAGCGTTTTCGAGTTTTGCCAGTGCATTAGCCAGCCATAAAGGTTGCCCGCATAGTTGTGCACCTCCTGCATCAGCCTCATATTCTCTTGAACGTGATACGGCCATTTGGATAAGAGCGGCAGCAATAGGAGCTAAAATCATCATTAATATAGCAACAAACGGGTTAGTGTGGCCTTCTTCGGAGGAATTGGAAAACATGGATGTCCACATGAACAAATTGGCAATTCCGCTGATGGCTCCGGCAAGAGTGGCAGCAACTACACTGATAAAAGTATCGCGGTGAGCAACATGTGCCAGTTCATGGGCCAAAACTCCGGTTAATTCTTCGGAGCTGAGTCTTTCTAGTAAACCTGAGGTTACAGCAATACAGGCATTTTGTGGATTGCGGCCAGTAGCAAATGCGTTGGGCGTTGGATTGTCGACGATATAGACTCTGGGCACAGGTAATTGTGCTTTTTCCGCTAATCGTGAGACGATGGTGTAGACAGGATGATTTTCATTTAAAGGTTCAGCATGATACATGTGAAGAACGATCTTATCGGAAAACCAATAAGCACTGAAATTCATCACTACAGCAAAAACCAAAGCAATCATTAACCCTGCACGACCTCCTAACAAGCTTCCTATGATCAATAATAAGGCTGTGAGAGCAGCTAATAAGATAAAGGTTTTTATATTATTCATAACAATTCCTCAAACTGGTTTTTATGCAGAAGCATTTTTCCAAGCTAAAAGAAAAACTCATGTTTTGAAGAGTTTGCATCCTGTTTTTTCCTGCTGTTACGCTGGAACAGCTTTATATTATATTGGGTCAATCATCAAAATATACAAGTACATTATCCAACGGTTGGCCAACAGAAGCTGAAGGTGATTTTATTCTTAAAATTTCAGTAAGCGTCGGTGCGATATCTGTAGTCGATACTGCCTTATGGATAGTTTGTGCTTTAAAAGCTGGGCTTACAAATAATAATGGCACAAAACTGTCATATTTCCAGGGACTGCCGTGAGCAACTCTTCTTTCACTTTTTTTGTCATAGGATTGATAAGGGAGGGTAACTAGATAGATGTCGCCACTTCGTTCCGGGTAAGCCATTCGATTGACTTTTTCGCTTATCCAATCCCTGTTATCAGCAGTGACAGGTAAGGAATAAGCTTTATAAATGCCGGGAAATCCATTTAATTGCCCGGCAAGATAATGGCTTACCTCTTGTATGTCAATTTGCTGTTGCTGAAGAAAAGGCTTATTAAGATAGATAAAAGGTGGGGCAATTTTTAACAAGGCTGACTCTGGGAGATTAAATCTCGTTTTTAAATGTTGCTGAATCGTTTGTTTTAGAGCGGTAGCAGGGATAGGGTTAATTTCTTTAATTTGATGATTTTTAAGATATGTCGGGGTGTCACTAACTCCATGATCAGCCGTTAATACAATTAAGGTATTGTCTAATCCAACGTGCTTATCAATCACCGTCAGCAAATGGCCAAGGGTTTTATCCAGTTTCAGTATATTGTCTTCGACTTCAAGGCTGTTTGGGCCAAATTGATGTCCTATCGCATCATTTGCCGAAAAACTGACACCTAAATAATCAGTCTTCCCCTGCTTCTGCCCAAGTTTTTCTTCAATAATCAGATGTTCAGCGAAATCAGCAGTAAGCTTGTCAGCTATGGGGGTCATGGATAAAAATTTAAAATAATGTGTTGACGATGGTTCTCCCGTAAAATGGGGAAAATGTTTCCCAAAAGATTGAAAGCGGTTTTTGAAGCGAGGTGCATCTGCAAAGAGATAAAAGGTTTTTGTCTGACCTAGATTCCAGGTGACAGCTTCAGGCTCATACTGGCGATTCCATTCATTCACCCACCGGGGATATTTTTCATAATACCAGCGACTGGTCACAAAGCCGCCATTTTCTTTATCAAACCAAAAGGCTTTGCCTGCGTGACCGGCTAAGCTAATGGCTGCGCGATCTTTTAGCGATACGGCATAAGCTCTTCCTGCTTTGGCAAGCAGGAGTTCATCAGCCAAGGTTGAGGCCATAAGATTGGCAGGTGAGCGCCCTGCAGGCAGTGTTTTCGTATGAGAAGTCGCTAATATGGGGGAGTGTTCGTCCTCCATGCAATACATAAACCTCCCTGTCGAACGATGATACCAGTTATTATCGACCACGCCGTGTAAAGCAGGATAACTGCCTGTAGCAATCGTTGCATGACCTGGGCAGGTTGATGTATTGGCATGCGGATGATGCGTGTTATGGAAATCAATACCATGCTGAAGTAGATAATTGAATCCATTTTCACCAAATTGCTGACGATGCAAATCAATTAAATCTCCTCGTAATTGATCGATGACAACCAATAGGATGAACCTTGGTTGTTTTAGAGTCGTTCCATGATGGAGGAGGGGGAAAACGAATAATAAAACATACAGTAATTTTTTCATGATAGATAGATGAGCATCTTTGTGATGCTTCCAATTATCTTGGAAACCATATGGATTGCAAGTTTTCTTTAATAAATAAAATAGAACAGATTGTTTTTTCGAATGCTCAGTGATATAGAATTCGTAATTTTCTTATACTAAAACAACAGGATAATTCATATTAAAACTCCGAGTTGAGGTTATTAAAAAAACCTCATGACGTTAGTATTTAATTGGTTTAAACTGGCTTAGGTGTTTTATTGCACCTAAACCATAGTTAATGGATTTTTAAGGAGAGAAAAATGGGATTTACTCTTAAAAGTTTTGATGTGCTAAAGGATGAATTTGAGCGTGGTGTTAAAGAGTTAATGGAGTATCATAAAGTTAAAGAAGAAGAAAATCTTCCCACTGAAAGACAGAGAGAGATTCAATTTCTGCGCGCGTCCATTAATAAGCTTAATTCATCATCTGTTACTGATCTTGATAAAAGCGGAAAGGATCCACATATAAAAGCAAGGACACTTACTGGTCTTGCTTATCTTTTCAGGGAAATGATTTCAGACACTTATTATATTCGTAGTCCCGATAACAGTAAGTTTCAAAGAATATTAACCAGTATCATTGGGACTAATGAGGAGAATGTATTAGGGGAGGAAGATGTTTTTAGTTTAACCTCTACTGCAATGAAATTTGTTTCTGATCAAATTTTTACTAATGTTCATTCAAAAAAAGTAATGCTGGAAAACACCATCTATTCTGACATTAATGGATACGGGGTTTCTACGCCTAAAAAGCTGGACAATCTTAACGTTCTTTGGAAAAAAGGAAATGCCATTCTGTCGGCTGAAAGAAATCTTATATTTGATAATAGTGTTGATATACTTATAAAAGAAGTGAAGCAAAGAAAAGAAGAGGAAGAGAATCAAAAGAAAAAAGAGGAGGCAGCTAAAACAGGAGGCCATGGCAGTAGTTTTTGGAACTTTGGTAGACGGAGTGATCACACTTCCAAGGGGACAACTGAGAATGACGAGAACAAAGTAACCCCTACATATTAGAAAATTTAAGGATAATGAGCACGCCCTGCAAGCAGGGTGTGTTGTCATCGCTTAGCTGTAAGAGATCAACCTTTTGTTGAACGGCCGTATTTGGTCCATCTTGAACTTAAATCTGACCGTTAGTTACAGGATGTTCTATTGTTCAACAGGATAACCGCAGGCAGCCCAGTCGATGATACCACCATCGACAGAATAAACTTCCTCATATCCCATTTCCAACAGACAGCTTGCTGCATAAAGAGAACGTACACCGGATTTGCAATGAAGATAAACGGGTTGCGTTTTATCGGGTATGGTTTGGCTGATGCAATGGGGAATTTCATCCTTCGGGATATGCAAAGCACCTGGTATACGCAATGACCGCCATTCATGATGTTCTCGTACATCGATGAGGCAAAGCCCTGGATTATTTTGCTTTAATTCTTTCAGCAGATGGACATCAATGGTTTTGATTTTTTGCTCATTCATAATTTTTTTCCCGGCTGACTGGGCGTGTTAACGTTGAGTGATGAATAAACCAATAAATGGCAGCAACTATCACTCCACCGATTAAGGTGGCAAAAGCCCAGGTGGGTGCGGAAACAAGGGCTGTTTTTTGACCGATTTTATATAAATTACCGGCATCGCGTGCGATTCCTCCGGCAAAAATAACGTGAAGAATAGCATTAACCAGCATGAGCAAAATCATAAAATTCTGAATCTGGTTACCGTATTGTTGAGTAAATTCCGTCAACATGAATTCATACTCCCTGTTGTTTTGATTGTCGCCATGATAACAGAAAAATAGCCGCAATAATGCAGCTTACAGCCATCATCTGTGAAAAATCGGGTTTTTCAGCAAAAACAATATACCCCCAGAAAAGACCGGTTAAAGCTACTATTCCGCCGGTTAAACTGTAAAAAACGGGACCTGCCAGACGGATTAACATGAAAAAAATGAGATAACCTATGCTGGAGAGGATGATTTCCAATAAAATCACCTGCTTGGTCAGGGTAAAAGGGGGGGTTAAAGGATAAAAAGCCTTTTGTTGAAAAACGAGCGGTGTAAGCAATAGAGATGCAGCAATCAACATACCGGTTGCAGCTTGCAGTGAGTTGACTTTCGAAGGTTTATATTTTGCTATATAAATTGAGCAGATGGCAAAAGCCAGAGGACTGAGCAAGGCAAGCAGGCTCCATCCGCTGACGATAGGATGTGAAGCCGGTTTGATGATGAGAACGATACCGACCATACCAAGGATCAAAGCGAAAAAACGACAAAAATCAGGCTTTTCCAGCCCGCTGACTAAAGCTAAGGGATAAACCATCAGAGGAACGGTATTTACCAATACGGCTAACATCCCTGCAGAAATATGACTGGAAATGAAATACATATTGGTGTTAGGAATGGCGATGCCAATTAAGCCGCAGATAATAAAATAAGGCCAGTTAGTCTTTTGAAGCGGACTGTATTGTCGAGAAGCAAAACAAACAGAGAACAGTAAAACAGCGGGACCTAAAGCTTGCCAGAAAGCATATCCTAAGGGAGGAACGCCATGAGTCATGGCATATTTGGCCAGAGAATAACCAGAGCCCCAGATAAATCCAAGTAAGATTAACAATAATAAGGACTTTAAAGTGCTTATTTTAAACACATTTATTATCTCAAAATAATGAAAGTATAACTTACGTGAGTATGATATAAAAGGGAAGTAGGCTCACAAATTTTCTTCTGTACTTTTGGCTATAATGGTAGATATTCCTCAATAACATGAGTTGGTTTGAGATTTTAAGCTTGCAGTGCTGGAAAATAATGAATCGCTAAATTAGGTGCGATTGAAAGTGTTCGCCTTCAGCTCCTTTCAATCACGTTCTAAGCTTACATCTTCATTGGCGATGCATATGGATTTGAGGTAATATCCAGTCTTCTTTAACAGTTGGAGCAATGATGCATGCTAATGTAAATCCGGTCCCTAATTTGGCAACGATTCATAAAGGTCCTTTGCATCATATCGAGGAAGTTTTACTGAATAATATTGCCATTATTGAAGCCTGGTTTCGCAAAAAATGGCAGGAGACACCACCTCCTTTGACTTCTTCTGTGGACTTGCGTCACGCAAAATTGAAACTGTCACCGGTAGATACTAACTTGTTCCCCGCCGGTTTTAATAATTTAAATCCTGATTTTTTACCTTTATGTATTCAGGCAGCCCAGGCTGCTCTTATTGACTACATCCCCGATTGTACTCGTATTTTGCTGCTTCCGGAAAGTCATACCCGTAACAAATTTTACATGCAAAGCCTGACTGTGTTGAGGGATATTTTTGTTAAAGCCGGATTTATAGTACGTATCGGCAGCCTGGACCCGCTATTGAAAGAACCTGTGGAAATCGAAGTGGACAAGGGCAACACGGTATTGCTGGAACCGCTTCAGCGACAAGGTGATAAAGTAGGTCTGGATAATTTTAATCCTTGTTTGTTGTTATTGAATAACGACTTGTCTTCCGGTGTTCCTGAGATATTGCAGGGTTTGAATCAACGAATCAGACCTACCGCAAAACTGGGATGGACCTCAAGGTTGAAATCCAGTCATTTTCAATTTTTCGAGGTGGTGGCCAGAGAATTTGCTGAATTGATTCAAATTGACCCCTGGTTAATTAACCCTTATTTCTCTTTTGTGGAAGGTGTTGATTTTATGGCTCAGGAGGGAGTAGAGGAACTTGCCGAGCAAGTCGATAAACTTCTGGATGCGATTAAATGGAAGTACAGCGATTACTATATTGAGGACACACCTTTTGTGGCTGTAAAGGCAGATAGCGGAACCTACGGAATGTCAGTCATGATGGTGCAAAGTGGAGATCAAATCAGAAATATGAATCGAAAACAACGCAAAGGAATGGCGGCCACGAAAGGCAGTCAAAAAGTCGAGCGAGTCATTATTCAGGAAGGTGTGCACAGCTTTGAAACCATGCCTGATGGAGCGGTGGCTGAACCGGTAGTTTATATGATCGGTCAATACGTGGTGGGAGGTTTTTATCGTGTGCATCAGAGTAAAGGAAAAGATGAAAATTTAAATGCCCCGGGTATGCATTTTGAGCCTTTGGCTTTCGCTGAACCTTGTAATACACCCAGAGATGACCTGGCCCCCGCTGATTCCACCAATCGTTTTTATGCTTATGGAGTTATTGCCCGATTGGCAACGCTTGCAGCCGCCAGAGAAATTGCTGCCATTGGAGGAGAATAATGAGACTGGCCGTGCTCATGGATCCTTTAGAACAGATAAAGCCCTACAAAGATTCCACAGTTGCCATGATAAAAAGCGCTCAATCCATGGGTTGGACATGTGCTTTTTTTACGCTTGCGGATCTCTATTGTCAAAAGGGTAATGCCTTTGCCCGTATGCACTCTGTTCGAGTGACGGATGAAACTTCTGCACATTGGGCAGAAATATCTCCTTTAGGGGAACGCTCTCTCAATGATTTTGATATCATCTTAATGCGTAAGGATCCTCCTTTTGACATTGAATACATTTACGCCACCTATGCATTAGAACTTGCTGAAAAAAATGGCGTGCTGGTTGCCAATAAACCGCAAAGTCTTCGTGATGCCAATGAGAAATTTTTTACCTTGAATTTTCCTCAGTGCTGCCCTGAAACTCTGGTGAGCCGGGACATTCATCGCTTACGTTCCTTTTGGCAACAACACAAAAATGTCATATACAAACCCTTGGAAGGCATGGGTGGAAAATCTGTTTTTCATGTAGATGCCGCTGGCAGAAACTTGTCGGTCATTTTGGAGATGCTTTCTGGTAGTGGGACAAGAAGCGTCATGGCTCAGACCTATATTTCTGAAATTAGCTCAAGCGGGGATAAACGTATACTTCTGATTAACGGTGAGCCTGTTCCTTATGCTCTGGCCCGTATTCCAGCGAAAGGAGAATTGAGGGGAAATCTAGCGGCTGGTGCTCAGGGAAAAGTGGTTGAAATCACTGAAAGAGATAAGTGGATATGTCAGCAGATAAACGCTACTCTCAAAGCCAAAGGCTTGTATTTTGTAGGTATTGATGTTATCGGTAATTATTTAACAGAGGTTAATGTGACCAGCCCTACCTGTATTCAGGAAATCGCTGCTGAAACCCATCTCGATATAGCAGGAGATTTTTTACGTCATCTTGCTGCTATTCGCTCCCCATAAATTCACATTGTCGCCATGCTTCAAACAAGATAATAGCGACAGAATTGGACAGATTAAGACTGCGGCTTTGCTCACACATAGGGATGCGAATGCTCTGGAACAAATGGCGCAATTTTTCTGGAAGTCCACGTGTTTCAGGACCAAACAGCAACATATCTTCGTCTTGATAAACAATATCCGTATAACGAGTGTTACCTTTTGTGGAGCAGGCAAAAATCCGTCTTTGCTGATTTTGTTCAACAAAAGCCTCTTCGCTGTCATAATGTATGACCGTTGCCCATTCATGATAATCCAGGCCAGCTCTCCGCATTCGTTTATCATCCAGAGTGAAGCCAAGAGGATGAATAAGATGCAACCTGGCGCCACTGTTTGCACATAAACGTATTATGTTTCCTGTATTTGGCGGTATTTCAGGCTGATACAGGGTGACGTGCAGCATTTTTTTCCTGCTCGGTTGGCTTCAAGGAATTGTTGTCTGTGGGCGCTGGCTCATCATCAATAAAGTCGCCTAACTCTTCCTCTTCATCTACATATAAAGCTCCCAGTTCTCCTCCCTGTTGTTGGCCTGTAATTTGATATTGACGGTGTTGCAGGTAAGCATCTCGAAGAAAAGCATACTGGTCCAGAGCCTGACTCATTAAGCGTTCCGTATCTAACAGTTGAGAGCGCAGATCCACGTATCGTAAACCCAGTAAAGAATAAAGCACCACTTGATCTTCGATATAAGGGTAAGGAGTCAATAAGGAATACTCAAACATCATCCCCATCCCGTCACGAATAGTACTTGGTCCCAAAAAAGGAATGACAATATAGGGGGATTTTTTGTCACCCCATTTAGCCAGGGTAATCCCTAAGTCATTGCTGCGAGGTGGCAGACCCCATTTTGCTGCCGGATCCCAAATACCAGCAATGCCAAAAGTGGAGTTGATAATGAATCGCCAACTGTCTTTCAGTGCGTAACCCCATTCTGCCTGCAGTAGATCGTTGGCTGTAGTAGGTATCATATTGACGTTATTATAGGCGTTATTGATGCCTTCACGAATCTTGCCGGGAAGAACGGCCTTATAGATTTTTGCCACAGGCTTTAACATGGTTGCATCAAAGGCCATATTAAACTTATATATTTCCCTGTTAATCGGTTCATAAGGATCATCCGGATTAGGTCCTTTATGAATACAGGAACACAGTAAAACTGAACCAATTAAGGTCAAAACAGGTGGAATTAATCGCATGATTTATCAGTTTATTTTTCTTATAAAATTATCTTACAACAGAAAACCAAGTTTTAAAAATGAAATTAACGGCATGTGATTGTAGGTATAGTCTGCTCGTTTCAAAAATTAACAAGCGTCCATATTTTGTTTGCAGATTTCCACACTGGCCTGAATCAGAGCATCAATGATTCCTGGTTCCTGATCCGAATGCCCTGCATCCCGAATAATGCGAAGACTTGATGCCGGGAGTAATTGGTGAAGCGCCCAGGCTCCTGTCAGAGGACAGATCATATCGTAACGGCCATGGATTAAATAAGCGGGAATATGTCGTATCTTGTGGGCATTTTCTAAAATTTGTCCTTCCTCAATGAAATATCGGTGAGAGATGAAATGGGATTCTAATGTGGATAAGGCAAGAGCAAAATGTGGATCACTGTACTGATCAATCACATTAAGATGAGGTTGCATAGAGCTACATCGTGCTTGCCAGAGGGCCCAGTTTTTCGCAGCACTCATCCTGGCCAGCTCATTATTGCCTTGTAAACATTCAGCATAGTAAAGAGGAATGTTATCAAGTTGGTCTTCTGGCACGAATTGACTGAATTCTTGCCAGTAATCCGGATAAACCTGATTAGCGCCAAATTTATATAACCAGTCTATATCCTGTTGTCGCCCCAGAAAGATCTGGTGCAATAACAGGGCCGTGACGTTCTGAGGATAAAGCTCGGCATACAGTAAGGCCAGCAAGGATCCCCAGCCGCCACCAAAAAGAACAAAATGATTAAGCTGCAAATGGGCGCGAATGGCTTCTATATCATCGAGTAAGGCCGGAGTAGAATTATCACGTGTTTCTGCGTGAGGCGTAGAACGTCCGCATCCTCGCTGATCAAAAAGAATAATTCGATAATGACGGGGGTCAAAAAAGCGTCGCAAGTGGTTGCTGCCACCTGCCCCGGGTCCTGCGTGAAGGATCATCACGGGAATGCCTTCCCTGTTTCCGGTTTCCTCAATATATAATACATGCGGCTTTCCAACAGGTAATTGATGGGTGGCGTAAGGTTTAATCGATGGATAAAGAATTTGCATGGTTTTCCTTAAAAATCGTCGTCCATTTAAATATAGTTGACCATGGAAACAGTTTATAATTCAAGCTTAAACTTTACAGTGCTTACAAAGAGTAGATATAAGTGCATTGAGCAAGAGGATAAACAAATATAGAGAATAGCAGTTGTGTGGGCAAAACTTTGTATTTAACTGCTAAATTTAAGATAATGGCATTTAGTTTTTTAGTTGGAATTGATTTATGACAATAAGAGCTTTGCTCGAAGGACTTAATGAAAAACAGCGCAAGGCTGTTACCGCACCTTTGGGAAACATATTGGTCTTAGCCGGCGCAGGAAGTGGAAAAACAAAAGTATTGGTCAGTCGAATTGCCTGGTTGATTGAAGAAATGGATTTGTCTCCACATGCTCTGTTAGCGGTCACTTTTACCAATAAGGCAGCCGGTGAAATGAAAGCTCGTTTGAATGCGATGCTGTCAACTCCGGTGTTAGGCTTATGGGTAGGGACATTCCATGGTTTGTGTCACAGACTTTTACGTCGGCACTATACTGAAGCCGGGCTACCCGAGCAGTTTCACATCCTTGATAGCGAAGATCAGGCACGTGTGATAAAAAGAGTGATCACTTCCCTTAATCTTGATGTGGATCAATGGCCTGTAAAACAAGTACAATCTTTTATCAACAGTAAAAAAGACGAAGGATTGAGACCACAGCATATCGATCCTTTGCATTACGGTCCAACTCAGACTCTGATACGTATTTACCGGGCTTACGAACAAACTTGTCAGACAGCAGGTGTAATAGATTTTGCTGAATTACTGTTACGAACCCATGAAATGTTGCGTAATAACTCTGAACTGTTGGCTCACTATCAGAGTCGATTTCAGGCAATTCTAGTTGATGAATTTCAGGATACCAATACCATTCAATATGCCTGGATTCGTTTATTGGCTGGATCTCAGACGCCTGTGATGGCCGTTGGTGATGACGATCAGTCTATTTATGGATGGCGTGGAGCAAAAATAGAAAATATTCAGCAATTTTCCCGTGATTTTAAAGATACGGATATTTTCCGCCTGGAGCAGAATTATCGTTCTACTTCGACCATTCTGGATGCAGCAAATGCCTTAATTACCCATAATCGTTCCCGTATGGGTAAGAATTTATGGACACAAGGGGCAGAAGGCGAAAAAATCCTTGTTTTCAGCGCCTTTAATGAGCTTGAAGAAGCTCGTTTCATCAGTGAACGTATTCGATCTGAATTGGAAAAGGGCGCCAGTGCTGATGATATTGCCATTTTGTATCGTTCCAATGCCCAGTCACGTGTTCTTGAGGAAGCCTTATTGCGTGCCGGCATAATTTATCGTATTCATGGTGGTCTTCGCTTTTTTGAGCGTGCTGAAATCAAGGATGCTCTTGCTTATCTGCGTTTGCTGGTGAATCAAGATGATGATACGGCTTTTGAACGGATAGTGAATTTCCCTGCACGCGGTATTGGCGAAAAAACGCTGGAAGAGCTTCGTCATTTTGCCAAATCTGAGGAGTGTTCTTTATGGCAGGCAGCGGGAAAAATGAGTGATGATGGCTTATTGTCACAGAGGGCAGCCATGTCGCTGGCAAAATTTACAGGCTTGATCAAAAAAATGCAGCAGGATACGGCAGGGATGGAATTGGATGAGCAAATTGCAGAAGTCGTTCATTTGAGTGGTTTGCATGAGCATTTTACCAGGCTTAAAGGGGATAAATCAGAATCCAAATTGGAAAACCTGCAGGAACTGGTTAACGCTGCTCGGCAATATCGTTATGAACAGACGGACGATGATTTACCACCGCTTATGGGATTTCTGGCCCATGCTTCTCTTGAAGCCGGGGAAATGCAGGCTGATGAGCATGAGAATTATGTTCATTTAATGACATTTCATGCGGCAAAAGGACTGGAGTTTCCTTTGGTGTTTTTGGTCGGTATGGAAGAAGGCGTTTTTCCTGCCAAAAAATCCATTGAAGAACCAGGGCGTCTTGAAGAGGAGCGTCGACTATGTTACGTAGGCATGACGCGTGCTATGGAAAGACTGATACTATCATATGCCGAGGTCCGCCGTCAGTTTGGACGCGAAGAATACCATCGTCCTTCACGATTCTTACGCGAATTACCTGAGTCATTATTAGAGGAAGTTCGACCTAAAACTCATGTTCAGGCAGCTGTTTTTAAAGAGCATTCCTCTATCCGTGAAGAAGACATCGGACTTGGTTTAGGACAAACTGTCCGTCATGAAAAATTCGGGCAAGGCGTGATTTTAGCCATTGAAGGGCAAGGTGCTCATACACGCGTACAGGTTAAATTTTCCCTTCACGGTACCAAATGGCTGGTTTTAGCCTACGCCAATCTGAAGATTGAGAATGAAGTAAAGCTCACAACTTAAATTGCTTTTGTCTCAGCTTCTTGTATGGATATACTGCAACTCAATAATCACTGCAGAAATATTGAATTTATTTTCGGCTGGTGCTAGGCTCTGTTGAGTTTTTCTGCTGCGCCTATTGTCAGGTAGTAACTCATGTTACGCAGCACAGTATTTTTTAGAAGATTTGGACGTATTTTGGAATTTTAAAGCGCAGTTTACATGGAAATGAGCATTTGAAATTCCAAAATGCGTCCAAAGAGGCAAAAAAGACGAAGCTGTGTTACATGAGGCAGTAAAATAAATGATTTCATTTAAAGCCAGCAGAACCATGACCAGATTCGGATGGAAAATTAAAGGGGATAGATGTGAATATAAAATATTTATTGGCAGCAGGAGCATTGGCAAGCGTTTTGACTTCACCGACCGTAACGGCAGCGGATGCAATGTCGGATGCTCAAAAGAAACAAATTGAAAAAATCGTTCATGATTATTTAGTAAATCATCCGGAAGTATTATTAGAAGCATCCCAGGCTCTGCAGCAAAAACAACAGCAGACATTGCAAGAAGAGGCAAAATCTGCCATCCAGCAGAATGCCAGTCAATTGTTTAGTGACAGCATGGCTGTGCTGGGGAATCCAAAAGGAAATGTCACTTTGGTTGAATTTTTTGACTATCAATGCATTCATTGTAAAAAAATGGCTCCTGTGGTCAGTGAACTGTTAAAAAAAGATAATAATTTACGAGTGATTTATAAGGAATTCCCTATTTTTGGTAAAAGTTCTGAGTTAGCCTCAAGGGCTGCATTGGCGGCTTCGATGCAAGGCAAATATAAAGAGATGCATAATGCCTTGTTAAAGCTTGATAAGCGCTTAAATGAGCAATTGATTATGGATACCGCAAAATCATTAGGCTTGAATATCGAAAAGCTGAAAAAAGACATGGACAGCACAAAAGTAACCGATGAGCTTAAAGAGAACAGGGAGCTTGCTGAAAAATTACGTTTAATGGGAACGCCAGCGTTTATTATTGCCTCAACGCCTTCTGGAAAGTATAAGCAAGGTGCTGATACGTCCTTTATTCCAGGGGCTGCCAGTGAAGAAACGTTACAAGAGCTCATTGAAAAGGCGGCTGGTGATCAATCGTAAGTCACCAGGCTCTAGAGATCTGGGATGCTTTGCTTCGATATATAAGTTTTAAGCTATCGAATGATTTAAAATAAAACAGTTAATACGAACTTCGAATTCCTGCGGGTTGACCGCAGGATCCAAATGAAGCTTTGAAGAACGCCAGATCCCGCTACCAAGCTGTAGGCATTCGAATGATATAGATAGGCGAAACAACAGAACCTAATTTTTATTATTTATTTTATTGAGATTTTTTAATGGCAAAACCAAGTACATTTCAGGAGATAATTTTTACCCTTCAACAATATTGGGCTGAACAAGGCTGTGTTATTTTACAACCTTTGGATATGGAAGTCGGCGCTGGGACTTTTCATCCGGCAACTTTTTTGCGAGCCATAGGCCCTGAGCCCTGGAATGCAGCTTATGTCCAACCGTCAAGAAGACCAACGGATGGTCGTTATGGTGAGAACCCCAATCGCGTTCAACATTATTATCAGTTTCAAGTGGTTTTGAAACCCTCACCTTTAAATATTCAGGAATTGTATCTCGATTCATTGAGAGCCTTAGGTATTGACCCATTAGTCAATGATATACGCTTCGTTGAAGATAACTGGGAATCTCCTACCTTGGGGGCCTGGGGGCTCGGATGGGAAGTCTGGCAAAACGGAATGGAAATTTCTCAGTTTACTTATTTTCAGCAGGTGGGTGGCTTGGCATGTAAGCCGATAACCGGTGAGCTAACCTATGGTCTGGAACGTATTGCCATGCACGTGTTAGGGGTAGACAGCCTGTTTGAACTTCCCTGGAGTAAAACCAGTTATGGGCTTATCACCTACGGAGATGTTTTCCATCAGAATGAAGTGGAAATGTCTGCTTATAATTTTGAGCACGCTAATGTTGAATTTTTATTCAAACAGTTTGACCATCATGAAGCAGAAGCCGAAAAACTGGTCGAATTGCAACTGCCGCTACCTGCTTATGAAATGGTAATGAAGGCATCGCATACATTTAATTTGCTGGATGCAAGGCATGCCATATCGGTGACTGAGAGACAACGTTATATTTTACGTGTCCGCAAACTATCAAGGGCTGTGGCCCAGGCTTATTATCAAGCACGGGAGGTGCTTGGGTTTCCTATGCAAAAAGGTGTTTGAATGTCCAAAGATTTATTATTTGAGTTAGGTTGTGAAGAATTGCCCTCCGCTTCTGTTTTACCTCTGGCAGAAGAGCTGGCTAATCATCTTTCATCCAGTCTTGATAAAGCACAATTAAATTATACTGAAATAAAGTACTTTGCAGCCCCACGAAGACTGGCGGTGAGAATTAAAAATTTACAAACCCAGCAACCGCAAAAAACCATCACTCGTAAAGGACCTGCCCTAAAGGCTGCTTATGATGAGCAAGATTGTCCTACAGCCGCGCTTTCAGGATTTGCCCGTTCTTGTGGGGTTGCCATTGAAAAATTGTCCACTGTTAAGACGGATAAAGGCGATTGGATAGTATATGAGTCAGTGCAAGAAGGTGAAAAAACAGAGCAATTGATACCTGCTCTCATCGATCAGGCTCTGGCCTCATTACCCATTACAAGACCAATGCGTTGGGGAGAAGCTGAAATTGAATTTGTAAGACCGGTTCATTGGGCCGTTTTGCTTTATGGAGATACAGTGATTTCGGCTGAAATCCTGGGTGTTACCACGGATCGCAAGAGTCGCGGACATCGTTTCCATCATGCATCCGAGATCACTGTTTCTTCTCCGTCAACGTATGAAATGCAATTGCGTGAGGCTTATGTTATAGCTGATTTTGCTTCGCGTCGGGAGGAAATCGTTAAACAAGTTAATGAACTTGCTGAAACGAAAAAGGCAGTCCCTGTCATGAGCCGTGAGCTGTTAGATGAGGTGACCTCCATTGTTGAGTGGCCAAAAGCTTTATTGGCAGGCTTTGATGATGCATTTCTGGATGTTCCTCCTGAGGCTTTAATTGCCTCCATGCAGTCTCACCAAAAATGCTTTGCCCTGAAAAATCAGGAAGGGCAACTGTTACCGTGTTTTATTACCGTCGCGAATATAGAAAGCAAGGACGTTAAAGAAGTGGTTGTAGGTAACGAGAAAGTCATGCATGCACGTCTCAGTGATGCTGCCTTCTTTTTCCATCAGGACAAAAAGAAGCCTTTGAATAGCTACATGGATATGACAGCTCAGGTGGTTTTTCAGAATCGTCTGGGATCTTTGCAGGATAAGACCAATCGTATACAGGCCCTCATGAGCCAATGGATACATTCACTTGCTTTATCGCCTGAGCAGGTGGAATCTGCAGCGCGATTATCCAAATGTGATTTGATGACTGGTATGGTGGGAGAATTTCCTGAACTACAAGGGTTGATGGGTTATTATTATGCTTTAAATGACAAGGAAGACAGAGCGGTTGCTGTTGCCTTAAAAGAACAATATTTACCGCGTTTTTCCGGTGACGAATTGCCTGAAACACCTCTAGGATTGGCTCTATCACTCGCTGACAGGCTTGATACGATGGCTGGTATTTTTGCCATTGGCCAGAAACCTTCAGGTGTAAAGGATCCTTTTAAACTTCGTCGTCATGCCTTTGCGATTGTGCGTTTATTGCAATCAACACCTGCTAAATTAAAATTATCAAGCTTAATTCATGATGCTGCTCAAGGCTATATCGGTCGACTAGACATTCCAGACGAGCTTGTAACGGATATCAAAAACTTTATACTTGACCGCTTGCAATCTCATTATCAACTGCAAGGTGTGACTTCTGATCTGATCCATGCTGTGCTCGCCTGTCAGAATGAATGGCTCTACGATACGGATCAACGCCTACAGGCTCTTAAATCTTTTGTAGCGCTACCTGAGGCTGCTTCATTATCCGCTGCCTGTAAACGGGTTAACAATATTTTGCAGGATGTGCCAGTAAGCGAAGATACTGTTTCTAAAACCGGTATTTTTGAGGATATTCATTTCACGGAAGAGGCGGAAATGGAGTTATATCGCCAGATCATTTTTATAGAAAAAGAGATAGAGCCCTGGTATGTGGCAGGAAATTATATGAAGATTTTGGAGCGTCTTGCCGGCTTGCGAAAATCAGTGGATGATTTTTTTGATAAGGTTATGGTAATGGTGGATGATGAAGTCATAAGAACCAACCGCTTGAAGCTTCTTTCACGTTTACAACGTTTGTTGATGGGGGTTGCCGATATTTCTTTATTGCAGCTGCCAGCGGGAAGCTGATTTATTTCCATGATAAAGGATTCCATTGCAGTCAGTTATACCAATGAAAAATTGCGAGATAAAGCGATTCGACTGGCAAATAAACTTAGTCTTCCTTTGGATGATGAACATAAAATATCTTTACTTGTCTCAGAAGAAAGACTGAGTTTAAAGATCAAAGGTTTTTCACCCTTGTATGCTGACTTCAATTTGCCTTTCTGGCAGAAACGATGCCTGGAAGGTAAAAAATGGGCTCTGGTAAGGGCTTGTAAGCCAAAACCCGGGATGCATATCATAGATACTACAGCAGGTTGGGGGCAGGATGCTGCTCTTTTGGCCTGTTTTGGTGCTGAAGTGCTGATGCTGGAGCGACATCCTGTCATGGCTGCTTTACTGGAAGATGCCTTGCAAAGGCAGGATGCAAAAAGCCAGGCAAGCTTGCGTCTGGCTTTACTACCTGTAGATGCTCGAGACTATTTATTTTCTTTAAAAAAAAGCGATTTTCCTGATGTTATCTACATTGATCCCATGCACCCCATACGACAAAAGTCTGCTTTGGTGAAAAAGAACATGCAAGCTTTGCAACAGTTTATTGGTACGGATGAGGATGCCCTGGAGCTTTTACGTATTGCCAGAAAAAAAGTAAAACAGAGAGTGGTGGTCAAATGGCCCCAAAAACAAGCCGGCTTATTGCCGGCTGATGCATGTATTGAAGGAAAAACGGTGCGTTTTGATCTTTATTTTCCTGAGCAGGACTGATCACTTACATAAATTGTAAGAGATCAACCTCCTGCCTTGAATGGCCGTGTTTGGTCCATCTTGAACGAAAATCCGAGTGTTAGATAAATCTTCAACATGGGGGATCTATTACCATAAATTTGAATCGCAAATGCTCATATATTTTTAATTTTCACTAAAATGCTGTGGTGCAGAATGTCAGATTCCCGTTAACAGAATTTAATATTCGCAAAAATCAAGCTCATAATCGCCTAACTCCTGACGCAGCATTTTTTCTTCATTTAGCTCTTCAATGCGTCTTCGTCTTTCGAGTTTGGTTGAGGGACAGACATCAGAAAGGCTTTCCTGTGATTCAATAAACTCTTCAACGGCTGTTTCGAAATCATCAAAACGACGAATACTCATAGCTATCTCCTTTGCTAAAAGCGTATATAAAATCCCTCTGGATGGCTTCATTGAGCTTTTGTGCTGATCTATCAAATTATCATAATTGCTGATGAAAGAACAACTAATTTTTACAGGCAGGGAGGAATAACTGTCAGTTGAGATTGTATCCAGAGAAAATGGGTGGCATTTCGATTATATTTGCTGGGATGGAAATTTGCATTACTATAGGGGCGCCTGCAAATTAAAAAGTCTTTGCAGGGTACCCCCATTCTTCAATACTCGTGGAATAATTTACATTGTCGCGCGTGGAGATTCAGATTTTTTCTCTTCACTTTTTTCTTTAGGTTTGGCTGATTTTAATAATTTGAGGTTATTTTTGTAATCCTCATTATTTTTCGGTCCAATGTTATCTTGTATTTTTTTATCTTTCTCATATTTCTTTAGAGCTGCATTCCACTCAGAATCGGACATAAAATCCTTGAAAGGATTGCCTCCCTTATCATCCATTTTATAGGTTTTGCCTTGATTTGGCATATTGATGGTGATGCCCTTGGGATGAAAGCCGGCTTCCAAGGCTGCCAGAACCGATTGCCTGGCTCTTTGTTTTGCTACCTCTTCATCCTTGAAATCGACCTTCAGGGAAATGCCGGTCGAGCCAGTGGCTTTAACGGCCTGAACGACAGATTTAATTTCATTTCTATAGGTGTTTCTAGGATCTATGGAAAGTCCAGGTTCACGCCAGCGATTTGCGAAATGAATGGAGAAAGTATTGGTGTCTTTGTCATATGAAAGAGGTCGCCCTCTGACCGTTTCCAATCCCGCTTTTGTTAAATCATCCAGCGTGACACCGCTAAGATCAATGCCATTATCATTCATACCGACTTGAATGGTAGAGCTTCTAGGGTTTTTTTCATTGGCGATGTCCTCAATCTTTTTTTTCATGGACTCAGGATAATTTTTATACATCAAGGCAATGAAGAGTCGCTCATTAATTTCCTTTTGTGCAGCTTTGTGTAAATTTACTTCATTTTTTGCAATTTCTACTTCAAGGTTTTTTTTCTCCTCTGCATGCTTTTTATCTAAGGTGTCTAGCATTTCCTTTTTAATTTTTTTGACTTCTTCATCATCGCTTAGATTTAAAGAGTTTTTAAGATTATCTACGAAATTTGAATCGTCAAATAATTTTTCCAGTTTGTCTTTTTCTGCTTTTTGCTGTTCGGAAAGGGATTTTTTAGCGCCATTGCCTATGTTTTTTAATTTATTGACCAAGTCTTCAGCGCTTAATGTTTTACCAACCTCTTGACGTAGTTTTTCAATTTCTTTCATGCCTTTATCATAATCGTCCAGTCCATTTTTTAAGGCAGAAGTTTGCTCAAAAACACCAGCAAGTGTATCACGAACATTATTTGCTTCTCCACTGACGACAGTTTTTTTGAGTTTTTCACCAATGTTACTGCCATCAGGAAGTTTGATTTGGGCAAAGCCACGATAGTCTTTGGTTCTTGATGAGTTGTAATCTTTTAATACAGACTCGTTAAAGCTTGCAGGTCCTATACCAATAAGATCCTGGTGTTCTTCAAATAATTTTTTTCTTTCGTCGGGAGTAAAGACTTTATTGTTTGTACCGGCAAGGCTCCAGGCTCCTTTCCAAGAATGGTACAATAAAGCTTTACCTGCCTTGTATAAAATACCCATTATTCTAGCCTCGTATAATTTTATTTATTAAAGTATAACATCAAATCCTTAACTTAACCTTACCAGGCAGGAATGGCTGCATCGCCAAAAATCTCCTGAGCCTTTTTCCTGACTTCCTCTGAGTTAAGGGCTTTTACAAAGTCCTTAAGTTGTTCTTTTTTGGGACTGTTTCGCTTGATGACGACGATATTGGCATAAGGAGAGTCCTTGTTTTCCAGAAACAGTGCATCTTGCGATGGCTTAAGTCCTGCCGGAAGGGCGAAATTGGTGTTAATTACAGCGGCATCAACATCTGATAAGACTCTTGGCAACTGGGCTGCATCCAGCTCTTTAAAACGAAGTTTTTTAGGGTTATTTGTAATGTCTTTGACGCTTGCCGTGTGACTGTCTTCACTTAAACCAATTAATCCTGCTTGTTCCAGCAGAATGAGGGCTCTGGCTTCATTACTCGGATCATTGGGTATGGCTATGGTGGCGTTGTCAGGAAGCGCTTTTAAGCTGCGGTATTTTTTTGAATAGATACCCGTAGGATAGACAAAGGTTTTGCCGATAGCCACAAGATCATAGCCATGAGCTTTCTTGGCTGCTTGTAGATAAGGCAGATGCTGATAGACATTGGCATCCAGACTGCCATCCTGTAAGGCTTCATTTGGCAGGTTATAATCACTGAATTCAACAATTTTAATGGTAAGGCCATATTTTTTATGAGCTATCGCTCTTGCTGCTTCAACGAGCTCAGTTTCGGGCCCGGCTATGGTGCCAATGACTAAAGTATTGGGTGAAGGTTTGCTGCAGGCTATTAGGCTAAGGACTAATAGTAATAAACTGATAATACGCATTTAAATCTCCGTAAATATTAATATCTCACGTTACGCAGCTTCGTCTTTTTTGCATCTTTTGGTGCATTTTGGAATTTTAAATGCTCATTTACTCCATGTAAACGGCACTTTAAAATTCTAAAATGCATCCAAATTTTCTAAAAAATACTGTACCGCATAATATGAGTTAATGAGTAAAACGACGTGCCAAATGATCTCCCGCCTTTTGAATCAACTGTACAATGATAACGAGAATAAAAACGGTCGTCAGCATGATCATGGCATCAAATCGTTGGTAACCATAACGAATCGCCAGATCACCTAAACCTCCTCCGCCAACAGTTCCCGCCATGGCTGAGTAATTCACCAGGGTAATGGCTGTTACCGTGGCGGCCTGAATTAATCCGGGCAAGGCTTCGGGCAATAAAATATAACGGATCATTTGCCAGCTGTTCGCTCCCATGGAATACCCTGTTTCAATTAAACCGGCAGATAATCCTTGATAAACATTGTCCACTAGACGGGCAAACAGAGGAGTTGCACCTAAGGTTAAAGGCACCATGGCGGCATTGGTGCCAATGGATGTACCAACAATGAAACGAGTGAAAGGGATTAAAGCCACCAAAAGAATAATAAAAGGAATAGAGCGGGTCACATTAATAAGACCGGATAACAGCCGATAAACATTCGGGTTAGGTTTGATACGGGCTGAGCTGTGAAGCCAGGTGCCCAAGGGTAAACCCAGAGCAACGGCGAAAAAAGTGCTGGCAAAGACCATATAAAGGGTCTCTCCGGTGGCAATCAACAATTCAAATAACATCATCTGTGACATATCCTAAAATCTCCACACTAATCCCAGCCTCTTCACATTTTTTCTTGAAAGCATCAAGCAACAGGGAACTGGCGTTAAGTTCAACCACAAGGACACCACAGGTAATGGTGTCAAAACGATCAATATTAGCCAGTAGAATATTAATATTGATGTCGAGTTCACGGCTAGTTTGACTGATAAAAGGAACAGTGGCTTCTTCCCCCTGAAAATAAAGACGTATTAATGGTTTTTCCGTTGGAAAATGAACTATTTTACTGGCCAGACCGGGTGGAAGCTCAGGACTGATATGCGAAAGGAGTAGACTTCGAGCCACACTGTTTTTATCAGTAAAAGCATTTGCCAGAGCGGTGGATTCAATGACGCTGCCTTTTTCCATGATGGCTAATCGATGGCAAATACGCTTGACCACTTCCATTTCATGGGTGATGAGAACAATGGTAATGCCATAAAGTTCATTGATTTTTTTTAGCAGAGTCAATATGGCGTTGGTGGTTTCGGGATCCAAGGCGGAAGTTGCCTCATCACAAAGCAGAATTTTGGGGGAAGTACTCAATGCTCGGGCAATGGCAACTCTTTGTTTTTGACCTCCACTAAGTTGAGAAGGGTAAGCATTTGCTTTATCACTTAATTCAACCAGAGGAAGAAGCTCATCGATTTTTGTTTTGATGTCTGTTTCAGGCATTGCCTGGATACGCATAGGCAAAGCAATATTGTCATACACGGTTTTGGAATGCAGTAGATTAAAATGCTGGAAAATCATGGACATCTTATGCCGGGCTTGGCGCAGCTTCCTCTCGCCTAGGCGGGTAATATCTTCTCCATCGATGACCACTTCTCCTTTATCAGGATGTTCAAGGAGATTTATGGAGCGAAGTACAGTGGATTTACCAGCACCGGATTTCCCTATAATGCCAAAAATTTCTCCTTCCTGAATAAATAGATTTATATTTTTCAGTGCCGGATGACCAGCAAAGGATTTGGAAAGTTCATGCAGTTCAATCATTCAATATTCCTGAGATACAGCATGCGGAGGCGGGAAAGAGGGATTATTACTGCCCGCTTTAGCCGAGTTTACAAAAGAAGCGTTTCTTTTGAGCGCCCGCAAGCTGAGTGTTCAAATCGGCGCAAGAAATAATTATACCTTAGTGATGGATGATAATTCAACTTCTTATTTTATTTACTCATGTTACGCAGCTTCGTCTTTTTTGCCTCTTTGGACGCATTTTGGAATTTCAAATGCTCATTTACTCTGGACTTTAGCCATTTTCAAGTAAAGGAAAGCAATAGATTAAAGACCTTGGAAGCGCACCGTTATATTTATCAAAGTCGCTTTAAATCGATGACTTGAGAAAATAGAATGGCACGAATTACCGCGGCATCGACCGCGGTAATTGTAAGTTACAAAAAATTATATAATGGCCATTAAGAGAGTAGCCCCTTATTGTAAAAATAAAGGGCACGGGCGTGAGCGACCGTCGCGGAATAGGTTTTAACAACCGTCTGGATCAAGGTACTCTAGCCCTGCTCTCGAAACGTTTGAATAGTTGAAAGGACTCTGATTAAAGAACGTCCGCTTACAATCCTAAACAATAAAATTTCGAGGCGCGCATGTCATTATACAGTAATTATATTGGTATCGATATTGGAAAAATTTCTTTTGTTGTAGCGATGTATGGCTCAAAAAAGATATACGAATATGAAAATAATCCGACAGGTATTAAAGCGTTTATAAACGATTTCAAGAGTAAATTAAAATATGCTTTAACTGTATTAGAAACGACAGGCGGTTATGAGATGCAATTATTGCTCACTTTGTGTGAGTCAGGGTTTGCAGTACATCGAGCTAATACACGTAAGGTCAAACGATTTATTCAATCTTATGGCAATGAGGCAAAGACGGATAAACTGGATGCCCTCTCATTGGCTTTATATGGGTATGAGCGAGCACAACGACTAGAACTATTTACTCCTCAATCAACAAAAGCCCTTGCCTTATTTGAGTTGGTGCAGCGTCGTAATGATTTAAAACAAATGCTTGTTGCAGAAAAGAATAGATTAAAAGCTCCTCGCGCGGACATCATCAAAGCGAGCTGTAATGCAATGCTCGAGGTGCTTAATAATCAAATCAAGACCATTACAGATGAAATAAATACCTTGATAGAGGCTGACTCTGTGTTAACTCATGTTACGCACAATCGACTTTAACGAGCCATATTTTTTAACTCCTGCATAGCAATTTGGTTAGCCCTGAGTATTAATTTGTACTTGATGGCAAAGTGATTCAATTTTGTCTTTATTTTCATCATTTCCAGTTTGCAGTATGCAATGATTGCGGCAAAGATATGGTTGGATTGTGTTTTAACCGTACGGGTTGGAGACTTGTTCAGGCTTGCATTTTGTTTAATTGACTTGTGATACTCTTCAATCCGCCACCGTTTCTGGTACACTTCATAAAGACGTTCGGCACTGCTGGTCATGTCATTAGAAACGAGATAGAGAACCCCTGTAGAACCATTTTCGTTTTTGAAAATTTTCTTCAAAAGCCTCACTGGGAAGTCTAATCCCTTGAGATAGACTGTGTGGGCTATGTCCTCTTCAAGCTCTAATTCTCTGACTTTTGTGTACCGTCCGTTGTTGGCGTCGTTTTTGGATAAAGCTAAGGTTCGATTAGATTTAATCCCAATAATAAACGATTTTTGAAGGTCATTATGGATGTAAGCCATATTGGCCTTCGAGCCAAACCAATTGTCCGCAAGTACAAAGTCAAACAACACATGATTACTAACCGCTTGTGCGATAAGCTTGCGAAAAAGTTCATTTTTAGTCGTGGATGACTTTCTGCGAGCTTGCCTTGTTTCAATGTCACAAAAAGCAACGTCTTTTTTGATAACTTCATAACCAACAGGAACACTGAAGTCACCATACCGAACCATGCAGGTCAGGATATTAATCCCTTTGACCACATCACCTTTAGCATGGGAATAATGCCAACAATTAATTTCATTCTCATCCGTGTAAGGCTTCTCCTCAATCGAGTCATCCAATAAAAGAACACCGTCTGATGCTTCACTCTCCCTGACTGACTTCTTGACATAATTCCAGAGCGCTTTGGAACCAAAATCTTGTAGTCGTAAAAATCGTGTCACCTTGTCGTGAGCAAATTCACCATCCAACATCTCCGATAAACCTGTAGCTGTTGCATATTTATTCTGGCAAATCAAATAGTCACTATAAATATCAAGCATATCCATTAAATCTTCCTCCCTAAAAATCAGGGATGAAATTTTAATTAAATTTCAGGGAGCAGCAAGGTTTAGTGCGTAACATGAGTGTTAAGAGAAAAAAAAGCTATTCTAAAAACTATTCCCGGCATAGGGGATATCATTGCTAATGAGCTTCTTGTCTTATTACCAGAATTAGGTTCCTTAACGCGACGTAAAATTGCTTCGCTTGCTGGCCTTGCACCAAAGGCAAATGATAGCGGGCAGTTTAGCGGTTATCGGTGTATTGGTTATGGCAGATGTGGAATTAAGCCCATATTATTCTTAGCTGCCATGGCTGCAAGAAATTCAAATTCTAGCTTAAAATCTTTCTACAATCAGTTAATTTCTTCCGGAAAGAAAAAGATGGTAGCTTTAACTGCTTTAATGCGAAAAATCATTGTTATTGCAAATGCCAGAATAAGAGATTTTAATTCGGGATTATTTTGTGCATGATGATAGATTAATTAAATTTAAAAAACGGTTAAGACATAGTTGATCCATGCGAAGCTCCGTATGGACCCCCGCTATCAAGTAGTGGGGATTCAATCCCTAAAAAATGGCTAAAGCAGAGTTACTCCATCTTCTAAAAATACGGTGCTGTGTAAAATGCGTTATTAAGTCCTTAGTTCATCACGATTTTTAAAATATTCCAAGGCTTCGGGATTAGCTAATGATTCCACATTTTCAATCGATTCCCCGTGAATGATTTTTCTTACGGCAACTTCTACGGTTTTACCACTGATGGTACGGGGGATATCTTTTACCTGAAGAATTTTTGCCGGCACATGCCTTGGAGAGGCATGTGTGCGAATGGTTTGACGGATGGTAGTGATTAATTCATCGCTTAATTCAATCCCTTCTTTTAATTTTACAAAAAGGACAACGCGGACATCATCTTCCCAATTCTGGCCTACAACCACACTGTCTAACACTTGCGGAATTTTTTCAATCTGGCGATAGATTTCCGCTGTTCCTATACGAACGCCTCCAGGGTTGAGGACCGAGTCAGAGCGGCCATGAATAATGAGGCCATGATGCTTTGTAATTTCTGCAAAATCACCATGAGCCCAGACGTTAGGGAAGCGAGCAAAATAAGCCTTTTTATACCTGGATTGATCAGGATCATTCCAGAAACCCATTGGCATCGAGGGGAAAGGTTTGGTGCAAACCAGCTCTCCATGCGTTTGTCGTACGGAACGGCCTTGCTCATCAAAAACCTCAACTGCCATTCCTAATCCTGCACATTGAAGTTCACCGCGATATACAGGTAAGATAGGATTGCCTAAAGCGAAACAGGAAATAATATCCGTTCCTCCAGAAATAGAACAAAGCTGTACCTCTGGTTTGAGCTGCTGGTAAACATAATCATAATTTTTGGGTAAAAGCGGCGAGCCGGTGGATAAAATACAGCGTAAACCATCAAGTCGGTATTTGTCTTTGGGTTTTATTCCCGTTTTTTCAATGGCGGAAATGAATTTTGCACTGGTTCCAAAAACGGTGATTTGTTCATCTTCAATCAATTGAAACATTCGTCCTGCGTCAGGAAACGTTGGAGAGCCTTCATACAAGGTAAGCGTTGCTCCTAACGACAATACAGAAACCATCCAGTTCCACATCATCCATCCACAGGTGGTATAGAAGCAAAGATTATCTCCTTCTTTTATATCCGTATGCAGACCCAACTCTTTCATATGTTGAAGGAGTGTCCCTCCTGCGCCATGAATGATGCATTTGGGTTTTCCTGTGGTTCCTGAGGAGTAAAGAATATACAAAGGATGGTTGAAGGGCAGGGAAGTGAACTTAAGTGAGCTGGATGTCTTTTTAAAATCTTTCCATTCGACGATGGAGGATGAAAGCTTGCCTAAGATTTTTTCTCCTACGAATGGGATAAGAACAATGTCTTTTAGACTGGGTATGGCTTCAGCTATTTGTTTGATTTTTTCTGTGGCCGAGTGAATTTTTCCCTGGTATTGATGGCCATCGCAGATAAAGAGTAACTTAGGTTCAATCTGCCCCAGACGATCAATGATGGCCTGGGCTCCAAAATCAGGTGAACATGAAGACCAGATGGCGCCGAGCGAGGCTGTTGCAAGCATGGCTATGACTGTAGCGGCAATATTAGGCAAAACAGCCACCACGCGATCGCCTTCTTTAATACCTCGGCTTTTAAGTCCTGCTGCACATTCAGCCACTTCCTTGCGCAGTTGCCGGTAGGAAAAAACTTGACGGTGGTTGTTTTCGTCAATGGAGATGAGTGCCGGGTAATCATCATTTCTTGATAATAGTTTTTCAGCAAAATTGAAGCGGGCCCCGGTGAACCAACGGGCATTGATCATTTCATCAAAAGGATGAAGGATTTCATGAGGGGACGTGTCAAAAGAAAAGGAAAAAAATTCATATAAATTTTGCCAGAAGCGCTCCGGATGATGTATGGACCATTCATGTAACTGATGATAGTTTTCAAAAATTAAGTCATATTTTTGTTCAATAAAACGCATGAATTGCCACATTTGGGTTAATTCAGGATGATTGGGTTTCCAAACGATATTTGACACTGTCATGCCTCCTTTCATTAGCAGGGATTGGCCAGTAAAGCATTGGCGACTTTGGATTGATTTTTTCGACCAAGAATCTGACACATCATTTCACCGGCTGCGACAATTTTAAAAATGTCCACGCCCGTTTCAATGCCCAGTCCGTGCATTAAATAAAGAACGTCTTCTGTGGCCACATTGCCGCTGGCACCTCTGGCATAAGGGCAGCCTCCAAGGCCGGCTACAGAGCTGTCAAAGCGACTGATTTGATATTCAAGTGAAGCATATATATTTGCTATAGCCTGCCCGTAAGTATCATGGAAATGCATGATCAGACTCTCGCAAGGCAATTGTTTCAAAATAGCATCAAGCAGCAGTTTGGTCTGCTTGGCTGTGCCTACACCGATGGTATCTCCGAGAGATATCTCATCAACTTCCAGCGCCAATAAACGATCCACCACTTGGCTGACTTGTGAAGGAGATATGGCTCCTTCATAGGGACAGCCAAGGACACAGGAAACATAAGCTCTGACTTTCATCCGGTGTTCTTTAGCTATTTTGATGACGGGCAAAAAACGCTTGATGCTTTCTTCAATGGAACAGTTGATGTTACGTTGATTAAATTCTTCACTGGCGGCGGTAAACACAGCAATTTCTTTAACTCCCGCATTTAAGGCACTATACATGCCACGCTCATTCGGCACTAAGGCCGAGTAGCGCACGTCTTCCTCTTTTTTGATTGCTCGGAATACTTCTTCACCATCAGCCAGTTGAGGAATAGCTCTTGGAGATACGAAACTTGTGACTTCAATATGTTTTAAACCCGATTCACTCAGCAAATTAATGAAAGCCACTTTTTTTTCAGTGGGAACAAAGGAAGATTCATTTTGTAAGCCATCTCTCGGGCCTACTTCTGTAATCGTTACATGCTGTGGATAGTCCATTGTAACCCTGCGTTATTCCTGCGGCGCTATCTCTTCAAGGGTGAGCAATTCTGCGCCTTCTTTGACTTGTGAGCCTACATTATAAAACAATTTTGTTAATATGCCATCGGAAGGGGCATGAATGGTATGTTCCATTTTCATGGCCTCAAGTACAATAAGACGCTCACCTGCCTTAACGGCTTCTCCAATGTTTTTTAAGATAGCAACAACAGTCGCTGGCATAGGTGAAGTAAGCTGCCCTTTTTGTTGACTTGCATGAGCATCAAGGGATTTCCAGTTATACTGTTCTACCATGATCTGACCCATCTCATCGTAGATGTGCAGAATAGTCTCCAAATCTTCAATGTCAGCACTTAGTTTTTGTTGACCGTCATCGAGTGTTAATTGATTCTTTTCATATTGAATGTCATAAATAAAAGATTGATCGTTTAAAGTTAAGTTAAAGCGTTGTGAATGAAGAGGTGTTATTTTTAATTCAATATATTTTTGACCAATGGTATATTTCCAGTACCATGGATTGGATAGATTCATGTGCCAGCCAAAGCTGTCGCGGTATAAAGGATCATCGAAATTCTGAAACGTTTTAAAGTAGTCGTATGCTGCTGCTAATTTAAGTGCTTTTTCTTCATCAATGTGAGGCAGATCAATTTTTTCCTTTGATAAGAAATTCGTGCTTAATTTGCCTTTGATAAATGATTTGTTTTTACAAACGCCCTTTAAGAAAGGTATATTGCTTTTAACGCCGCCTATATGATAATGATCAAGAGCTCGTTGTAAACGTTTTAATGCTTCATCGCGATGACTGCCCCAGGCAATGAGCTTCGCTATCATTGGATCATAATACATGGAAATATCTGAACCCTGTTTTATACCACTATCAAGGCGTATGCCTGTGCCTTGCGGTTCTTTGAGAAAACGGATTTGACCCGTTGAGGGAATAAAATTCTGCCATGGGTCTTCTGCATAAATCCGGCATTCAATGGCATGGCCATTCCTTTGAATATCCTCTTGCTCACAAGGAATCGGCTCATTAGCGGCTATGCGTATTTGCCAGTCAACAAGATCAATGCCTGTGATCATCTCAGTGACAGGATGCTCAACCTGTAACCGGGTGTTCATTTCCATGAAGTAAAATTGTTCATCCTGATTGAGCAGAAATTCAACGGTTCCAGCTCCGCGATAATCAATGGTCCGGGCGACCTCACAGGCGGCTTTGGCCAGATTTTCTCGTAAGATGTCGGATAGATGGGGTGCAGGAGCTTCTTCAATGATTTTTTGATGGCGTCTTTGAATGGAACAGTCTCGTTCAAACAAGTGAACAACCTTGCTGTGGTTATCTGCCATGATTTGTATTTCTATATGCCGAGGGCTCACAATAAATTTTTCAATAATAATGGTATCATCAGCGAAACTGGCTTTGGCTTCTCTGCGGGCAGCGGCGAGAGAGGAAGAAAAATCTTCTTCATTCAGTACCGTTCGCATGCCCTTGCCTCCTCCACCGCTGGCTGCCTTTAACAATACCGGGAAACCAATGTTTTTAGCTGCCTGAAGCAGACGTTCATCGGACTGATCGCTGCCATGGTAGCCGGGGGTCAGCGGAACGGATGTTTTTTCCAGCAACTGTTTTGCAAGTTGTTTGGATGCCATAGCTTCCATGGCTTTTATGGAAGGCCCAATAAATACGATATTTGCTTCGACACAGGCTGAAGCGAATTTAGGATTTTCAGATAAAAAACCATAACCTGGATGAATCGCATCCGCTTTTGAGTTAACAGCCGCTTTAATAATGGCCTCGATGTTCAGGTAACTGGAAGTAGCCGATGCTTCTCCAACGCAATAAGCGCTATCAGCCTGCCTGACATGTTCGCTGTCTTTATCAGCTGTAGAGTAAATGGCAATGGAATAAATACCCATATTTTTCAAAGTCTTGATAATACGGCAAGCGATTTCTCCACGATTGGCAATTAAAATCCTGTTAAACATGGCTGTCTCTATTTCCAGTTAGGTGTTTTTTTATTAATAAAGGCATTCAGACCATCTTGACCTTCTTGTGAAACTCTTTTTCGCGCAATAAGTTCGGCAGTATAGTTGATAAGTTCTTTTGTAATTTCTTTGTCAGCGACCGTACTTGCTAATTGTTTGGCTTCACCGACGGCTGCAGGGGCATGATGGGCAATTTTATGGGCGTAGGCGAGGGTAAAATCATGAAGCTCATCCTCTAAAACACAGTGTTGTACCAGGCCCAGTTCTTTTGCCCGTTTAGCATCAAAAATATCAGCCGTCATGAACAAGTCTTTGGCGGCACGCTCACCAATGGCTTTGACGACATAAGGACTGATAACTGCAGGAATCAAGCCAAGTTTGACTTCAGAAAAACAGAAGCGGGCATTGTCTGCAGCAATGGCAATATCACAGGCAGCTGCGAGTCCTGCTCCACCACCATAGGCTGCGCCGTGTACCATGGCAATGGTGGGCTTTATACTTTTATATAATGTGTGCATTAGCTCAGCAAGAACCATGGCATCGGCAATATTTTCCTCCTCATTATACAGGCTCATGCGCTGCATCCATTCCAGATCGGCTCCAGCAGAAAAATGTTTACCGTTAGCTTTGAGAATAATGGTGCGAACATGAGGATTTTTGATGGCATCGCTAAGAAGAATCTGCAATTCATTTAGCAATTTGTCATCAAAGGCGTTATGTTTGCTGACACGATTTAAGGTGATCAGGCAGACTTTATCGTCAATATCTGTTAACAGATCGCTCATTTGCTTTCCTTACATACGAAATACACCAAATTGCGTAGGGCAACTTACACTGTTTAATGCTGCTGACAAGGATAAACCCAATACCCTGCGAGTATCGCGAGGGGCAATCACGCCGTCATCCCAGAGTCTCGCACTGGCATAATAAGGATTCCCCTCCGTTTCATATTTATTGCGCATGTTATCCTTGAAACTGGTTTCTTCATCCTCTGACCATGTTGTACCCTGTTTCTGGTGCTTGTCACGATTGATTTGGGCAAGAACATTAGCTGCCTGTTCTCCTCCCATTACAGAAACACGGGCATTTGGCCAGGACCAGAGAAAGCGGGGGGAATAAGCACGCCCACACATGGCATAATTACCTGCACCAAAGCTGCCCCCGACAATAACGGTGAATTTAGGAACATTAGCATTGGCCACTGCCATTACCATTTTAGCGCCGTGTTTGGCGATGCCGCTGGCCTCATATTTACTTCCGACCATAAAACCGGTAATGTTTTGCAAAAAAATTAAAGGGATACGGCGTTGGCAGCATAACTGAATAAATTGCGCGCCTTTCAATGCACTGTCACCGAAAAGAATACCATTATTGGCAATGATGCCGACAGGATAGCCGTATAAATGGGCAAAGCCACAAATAAGCGTTGTGCCAAAAAGGGCCTTAAACTCATCAAAATCAGAGCCGTCCACCAGGCGTGCAATGACTTCACGCATATCAAAAGGTTTGCGGTGATCAATGGGTATTATACCGTTTAATTCATCGATATCGTAAGCAGGTTCACGGGACTCAATGCGGTTTAAGAATTCTGTTTTTTTGCGGTTAAGCTGACTTACGGCAACGCGAGCCAGATGCAAGGCATGCTCATCATTTTCGGCGTAATGATCCGCCACACCTGATTCCCGGCAATGCACATCAGCGCCACCTAGTTCTTCAGCTGAAATGACTTCACCGGTAGCCGCTTTAACAAGCGGAGGACCTCCAAGAAAAATGGTGGCTTGATTTCTGACCATAATGGATTCATCGGCCATGGCTGGAACGTAGGCCCCTCCTGCCGTACATGAGCCCATAACCACCGCAATTTGAGGAATATTGAGGGCGGACATATTGGCTTGATTAAAAAAAATACGGCCAAAATGATCTCTATCCGGAAAAACTTCAGCTTGTAAAGGAAGAAAAGCACCGCCTGAATCTACAAGATACACACAGGGCAAATGGTTTATTTGGGCGATTTCCTGAGCACGCAAATGCTTTTTAACGGTTAAAGGATAATAGGTGCCACCCTTAACCGTGGCATCGTTGATCACGATCATGCACTCAGTGCCGGAAATACGGCCTATACCTGTAATAATACCGGCAGCGGGCAGGGGGGCATCGTATACTTCATAGGCGGCCAGTTGAGATAACTCAAGAAAAGGACTGCCGGCATCCAGCAAATATTGTAATCGCTCACGTGGCAGGCGTTTTCCATGTTTGATGTGTCGGCTGCGGGCTTTCTCATCGCCACCCTGGGCAATCTTTTCAATGCTTTCCTGCAGATGGTTCACCAGTTTTAACATGGCTTTTTCGTTAACTTTAAATTCATGACTTTCAGTGTTGAGCTGACTGATGATTTTAGCCATTAGCGATCCTTAGCGAATTAAAACATTACTTAATACAATGACCAGCCAGAGCAGCCAGGTTAACTCCATGAAGTAGGGCATACGGCCTCCTTTTACTGCACGATAGGCCAGTGCTGGAAGAGCAGCAATGAGTACAGGCAGAAAAATCAGAACAATCACTTTACGTGTAAGAAGTCCTATATGACTCATGCTGAAAACCGAAGTCATCTTGACGCTGATGTAGGTGAAAAAAGTGTCGATATACACGACAAGCAAATGAAAATATTTTGCGAATATCACAACCAGAATACTTAATATTATATAAATAAGTGCTTGTCTTAACATGAAATGACCTTTTGTTATCTAACTATTCAACACAGTTCAGTGAAAAAGCCAAATTTGACTTGAAATAAATCACGCTTAAATCTGGCTTTTCCCTCGAGATTTTGAATTGTGATGAATAGATACTTATTTTCAATTTCTCGATAAGTTATCGTTTTGCCGTTATCGCGATGTTCGATTTTTCGAATCCCCGTGGCTTGCCCCATAGGCATCCCGGGGTTTTGGCTCGAATGTCTCAAATATATACTGCTCAGGCCAAGCTCATTCGCTGCTTTAAAAAAAGCCGAACATCGCGCCAAATTATAACATTTCAATAGCAACTGCTGTTGCTTCACCTCCACCGATACATAAAGAGGCTACACCTCGTTTTTTATTTTTCTGTTTTAAGGCATTCATCAGAGTTACAATAATCCGTGCACCGGAGGCACCAATAGGATGTCCCAAGGCACAGGCACCGCCATGAATATTAACCTGTTCTGGATTTAATTCAAGTTCTTCCATAGCTGCCATGGTAACGACGGCAAAAGCTTCGTTAATTTCATAAAGATCCACATCATGTGGATTCCAGCCGGCTTTGTTCAATACTTTACGGATTGCTTCTACCGGTGCGGTAGTGAACCATTCAGGCTCCTGGGCATGGCTGGCGTGAGCAATAATTCTGGCTAACGGCGTTATGCCCCGTTGCGCAGCATTTTCTTGTGTCATAAGAATGAGACTGGCTGCTCCATCTGATATTGAACTTGAATTTGCAGCAGTAACCGTGCCGTCAGCCTGAAAAGCAGGGCGTAATTTGGAAATTTTTTCCAGCTTGGAGGGGTTGGGTCCTTCATCGCTATCTACAGTGATTTCACCTTTTTTGCCGCTTATTGTAATAGATACCATTTCATCAGCAAAAGTACCGTTTTCATTAGCTTGTATGGCACGTTTCAGTGAACGGATAGCAAATTCATCCTGTTGTTCACGGCTAAACTGGTATTTGCTGGCTGTTTTTTCGGCAAAATAACCCATTAAACGACCGGGTTCATAAGCATCTTCCAGACCGTCAAGAAACATATGATCCTTCATTTCCCCATGTCCAAGACGATATCCGGCACGTGCCTTAGCCAGTAAATAAGGTGCATTACTCATGCTTTCCATTCCACCGGCCAGAACAATATTTGCTGTACCTGCTTTAATGAGATCATGACCCAGCATGACGGCTTTCATCCCTGAGCCGCACATTTTATTGATGGTACTGGCACCGACAGAGCTTGGGATTCCTGCCTTTATGGCCGCCTGTCTTGCAGGTGCCTGACCTATTCCTGCCTGTAATACGCAACCGCTGATCACTTCATCAACATCTGCGCCGTTAATATGGGCCTGTTGCATGGCCGCTTTATTAGACTTTGCGGCCAGCTCAGGGGCAGAAAGGGAAGATAAACTTCCAAGCATAGCCCCCATGGGCGTTCTTTTGCCAGCGACAATGACTATTTCATTTGCATCCATTTTTTCTTATCCTTATACTGTTTCGTTAAAAAGTTCACGTCCAATCAACATACGCCGGATTTCCGAAGTACCCGCACCAATTTCATAAAGCTTGGCATCACGTAAAAGACGTCCCGTCGGGTATTCATTAATATACCCGTTACCTCCCAAAATCTGAATGGCTTGTAATGACATTTGAGTGGCTTTTTCGGCAGTATAAAGTATAGCACCTGCTGCATCTTTTCGACTGACCATTCCCTGGTCACAAGCTTTAGCTACCGTATATAAATAAGCACGGCAGGCACATAGCTCGGTATACATATCTGCGAGTTTACCCTGAATGAACTGAAATTCGCCTATTGGCTGATTAAATTGTTTTCGTTCATGAATGTAAGGAAGCACAACATCCATACAGGCTTGCATAATACCGATGGGGCCAGCCGCAAGGACAGTTCTTTCATAATCCAGTCCACTCATCAATACTTTGACACCCTGATTCACATCGCCCAATATGTTTTCTGAGGGGATTTCGCAGTTCTCAAAAACCAACTCACAAGTGTTAGAACCTCGCATGCCGAGCTTATCGAGTTTTTGTGCGGTACGAAAGCCAAGGAAATCCTTTTCAACAATGAATGCCGTTATGCCTTTACTTCCTGCCTGCTTATCCGTTTTGGCATACACTACCAGGACATCAGCATCGGGTCCGTTGGTGATCCACATTTTCGTGCCGTTAAGAATAAATTTATCATTAGATTGTTCAGCCTGTAATTGCATGCTGACCACGTCTGATCCGGCATTGGATTCGCTCATGGCTAATGCACCAATGTGTTTTCCTTCAACCAGTTTAGGTAAATATTTTTCTTTTTGAGTCTTTGTACCGTTAAGGTAAATTTGATTTACGCACAAATTGGAATGTGCGCCATAGCTTAATCCAACGGAAGCAGAAGCTCTGGAGATTTCTTCCATGGCAATGACATGAGCGAGATAGCCCATGTTAGCACCGCCATATTCTTCGCCAACGGTGATACCTAAAAGGCCTATCTCGCCTAACTTAGGCCATAGATGACGGGGAAAGCTGTTTTCAATATCGATTTGTGCTGCGAGAGGAGCGATTTCATGTTGGGCAAATTCGTAGGTCGTATCTCTCAGCATGTCATAGGTTTCGCCAAGCTGATAATTTAAAGAAGTGTACATTTTTGATTCCATAGCGTGTATTCGGTTGTATTAAACTATACTTATTCAGTGTGATCTTGCAACCAGAATTTAATATTGAATTTCATGTAACATAAATAATTCTAATGAAAGAAGGACGCGCTTTAGGCTGGTTTGTTTGGTCATAAAGAAAGTATTAATGTTCTCTGTGTCGAACTTGAACTTAGCTTAACTATATTTAAAAAAATAATTAAAATTATGCGGGATTCGTGTACACTGCGATAAAAAGAGATTCTATTAATGAGCTTAGAATATTAATTGGAATAAGTTAGTTGGACAGGAGAAGTTGTATGCGCAAATTAGTACTTTGGGGGCACACTCCTGAAGAATATCAGGAAATGTTTGATTTGACAAAAGAAGAAATGAATTCCTCCATTTTGGAATTTGGCTGTGGTCCGAGTGCTGTGAATGTTCTGCAATCAAAGGCTGGGCATAAAATAGTAAGCTGTGATCCTCTATTTACTCTTGATAAGGATACTTTATATTCAAAAACAGCTTTAATTTTTGCGGACATGGTGGAACAGGTTATGTTGGCAAAAGATCATTTTGATTTTTCATATGAGGGGAGCCTGGAAAAGCTGATTGCTAAACGACGACAGGGAATGGAAGAGTTTTTCGCTGATTATAAAAAAGGAAAAAAAGAAAAGCGGTATATCGGGGTGACAGAATATACATTACCCTATGGTAATCATGCCTTTGATTTTGCTCTAAGTTCCCATTACTTATTTGCTGAACTGGATAATCAGGACGTTGATTTTCATATACAAGTGATTTGTGAATTGGCGCGGGTTGCCAAAGAGGTCCGCGTTTTTCCTTTAATTGACAGGACCGGCCAGACTTCATCGATGCTGGGACCAGTGCTTCTTGCTTTGCAAAAGGAAAATTATGGAGCTGAAGTTCGTCAGGTGCCTTATCATTTACAAGCTACAGGGAATGCGATGTTAAGGGTCTGGGCGCAGGAATGCAAATTGGAAAATAAATAATCAGCTGCTGTAGAACTCAAAGTGTACAGAACTTAAGTACATAAAGCTTTTTTGAGATGTTTCATGTATAAACTGATAAGACCATTGTTGTTTCGACTTGATGCGGAAACGGCCCATACAAAAACCTTATCTGCCTTACACTGGCTACCTTCCTGTTGCTTTAAAAAGCCAGCAGAATCTCCAGTACAGGCGATGGGATTATCTTTTTCCCACCCCGTAGGGCTGGCAGCCGGCCTGGATAAAAATGCAAAACATTTGAATGCCCTGGCAAAACTGGGTTTTTCGTTCATTGAAGTAGGAACAGTTACGCCTCGTCCCCAAAGCGGCAATCCAAAACCTCGATTGTTTCGATTGCCACAAGCAGAAGCGCTTATTAATCGAATGGGATTTAACAATGAGGGTGTGGATGCTTTGATTAGCAATATAAGCGATGCTCATTATCAAGGTATTTTAGGTATCAATATCGGAAAAAACAAAGATACGCCTTTAAATAAGGCAGTTGAAGATTACATATATTGTATGGAGAAAGTATATCCTTATGCTTCTTACATTACCGTGAATATTTCTTCTCCCAATACACCTGATTTAAGACGGCTCCAGCAAAAAAACTATTTTGAGCAACTTTTGTCAGACTTGACGCAACATCGATTGAAACTCCGTGATCAGTTTCATCGTCACGTGCCTATGGCTGTTAAACTGTCCCCTGATGAGGATGAAGAGAGTTTAAAAAGGATGGCTGATGCTGTTATGTTTTATGACGTAGAAGGCATCATAGCTACCAATACCACCTGTGCTCGTGGTTCAGTCGGTCATTTGCCGAATGGACAGGAAGAGGGGGGATTAAGTGGTCGCCCTTTGGCAGAACGCTCAACACATTGTTTACGCCTTTTAAAGACCTGTGTTGGAGATAAGGTGACGTTGATAGGCGTCGGTGGGATTGACAGTATTGAAGTCGCTCGACAAAAAATGCAGGCTGGCGCTTCCTTACTGCAGTTATATACTGGATTGATTTACCAGGGACCTGCACTTGTGAGCCAATTAAGCAGAGAATTGGATTTGAGTATATATTGAGCCACCGAGTCATGCTGTTGGAGTGTCATCTTTTTTGCGAAGCCATTTATAAAATTCCGGAATAAGGAAAAGGGGTAGTGCAGCCAAGATAATGACAGGCCATTCAAAGAGAGATAAAGGCACAGTATGTAAAATCATTTGTAGCCAGGGAAGATAAATGGCTAAGACCTGTAAACTTAACATGACCAAAATAGCGATTAAAAGCCATTTGTTTGAGAACCAGCCAATATCGGCAATAGGATTTTGCAGATTACGAAAATTCAGAGCATGAAGATTGGACATGAAGACGAGAGCTGTAAAGGCTACGGTATTGGCCAGTGCCTGGGATTGATTAAGATAAAATTGATAAAGTATAAAAGTCATGATGCCTATATAAGAGCCAAACAGACCTAGAAGAAAAAAAGATAAGCGAGTGATAATGGGTTGTTCAGGCTTACGCGGCTTGCGTTCCATGATATCTTTCTCGGCTTGTTCAATACTTAATGAGACAGCGCTGGCGCTGTCAGTCACCAGATTAATCCATAAAATCTGAATGGGAATTAAAATCAGCGGCCCGCCAGCAATCATATTGATAAGAATCGCAAGCATTTCACCAATATTGGACGAGGTTAAAAAAAGAACAAATTTACGAATATTATCATATTGTCTTCTCCCTTCTTCTACCGCTGCAATAATGGAAGCAAAGTTATCGTCAGACAAGACGATATCAGCTACACTTCGCGCAACATCCGTTCCTCTTATACCCATGGCAATGCCAATGTCGGCTTGTTTAAGTGCAGGAGTGTCATTAACCCCATCGCCAGTCATGGCAACTAAATCGCCTTGTGCCTGCAAGAGTTTTACAATACGAAATTTATCTTTGGGTATCGTTCTTGCGAATAAGACTTCTTTTTTCAGCAAAGACGCTAATTGCTCATCGCTTAAATCCTGAAGATCAGAGCTGGTGAGCGTTTTTTCAATCTTTAATCCTATTTGCCCTGCAATTGCTTTAGCAGTGAGAGGTGAGTCACCGGTGATCATAATGATTTTAATGCCCGCTGCCTTTGCTTTTTTTAAGGCATCCGGCACGGCTTTTCGAGGTGGATCTAACAATCCTGCAATACCTAGAAAGGTTAAACCAGTTTCGGCTTTATCGATATCTATCACCTCGTCCTTAGAGAGCGTTTTCCTGGCTAAAGCCAATGTGCGCAGACCTTGTTCAGCAAAATCGATATAGGCCTTCTCAATCTTTTTTTGCAATTTTTCATTGAGCTTTTCTTTTTTATCAGCAATTAAAACATGCGATGATAATTTTAAAATGACTTCTGGCGCGCCTTTAACATGGACGACTCGTTCGTCTTTGCTTTCTTCAATGACCGACATGCGCTTTCGATTGGAGTCAAACGTAAATTCAGAGGTGATGTTGCTTTTGTGCTCCTGGTTGAGTCCTGATTTAACAGCGGCTGCAACAAGGGCTGCTTCATCAGGTGAGCCCTCAACTTTGAAACGGTCCTTTTCTTTATTGATTTTAGCATGATTGCATTTCAGGCCAGTATTTAATAAAGCCATGAGATCGGATTGGGAGGAAGGATCAATGGTTTTTTTATTTTCTTTGAAGTCTCCCTCTAATTCATAGCCGACGCCGGTAATTTCAATGGTCCTGTCAGGTAACCAGATTTTTTCAACCTTCATTTCATTTTTGGTTAACGTTCCTGTTTTATCCGTACAGATTATGGAAACCACTCCAAGCGCCTCTGCAGCTTGAAGTCGGCGCATTAAGGCTTTCTTTTTTGCCATTGCCCGAACCCCCAGTGCCAGAGCAATTGTAACCACTGCAGGCAGCCCTTCTGGAATAGCGGAAACAGCCAGCGATATCCCTGTCATCAACATTTGCAGAATATCTCGGTTGGCCATAATACCAAGTAGGGTGATTACAGCAGAGGCGGCGAGGGCTAAAATGCCAAATTGACGACCAAGGACAGACAGTTGTTTTTGTAGCTGCGTTTTGCTTTCCTCTATCTCACCGGTTAATTCAGCAATGCGTCCAAACTCGGTATCCATTCCTATGGCCACAACGAACCCCCGGCCATGGCCGTTAACAACATGTGTTCCCATGTAAGCCATGTTTTTTCTGTTGGCCAGCGGTGTTTGTTCGGATACTGCTTCTGTTTGTTTCGATATAGATGTTGATTCGCCTGTAAGCGAGGCTTCATTGATCATGAGATTAATCGATTTACTGAGCCTGATGTCGGCTGGAACAACGTTACCAGCTTCTAAAAAAACACAATCTCCGGGTTTTAAATCCTTTACATCCACTTCCTTTTTTTCATCATCCTGAATGATATAGCACTTGGGCGAAAGGATTTTTTTCAGGTTTTTTATCGCAGTTTCAGCTTTCCATTCCTGCACAAAACCCAAAAGTCCATTGAAAATAATAATGGCTAAAATGGCGAGTGCATCGACGACATCGCCTATAAAAAAAGATAGAACAGTGGCAAGGATCAAAACAAGGATCAAGATGTTGGTAAATTGGCGTGCAAGCATGGTATACCAACGAGTGGTTTCTATCTCTTCGAGTTCATTTGGTCCGTATTTTTGTGTATCCTTGGCCAGCTCCTCACGAGTTTCTTCAACGCTTAATGCATGCCATGCTTTCATCTTACATTCCCTGTATTGGATAAAATAACTTCAACTCGATATAAGCATCACACCTAAACTTCGATCTCGCTTAGGCATGATGCTTACGTCGAGCTGAGGTTAAAATAATAACTCATGTTACGCAGCTTCGTCATTTTTGCCTCTTTGGACGCATTTTGGAATTTTTAAAGCGCAGTTTACATGGAGTAAATGAGCATTTGAAATTTCAAAATGCGTCCAAATGTTCTAAAAAATACTGTGCTGCGTAACATGAGATAATAAAACCTGCATGCTCTGAACACAAATGTTTCAGAGGAAAGAATCGCAAAGATAATATGATTTATCGTATATCTTATGATGTGTCTTGTGATCAAAAATTGAATGAATGATGTATGTATGATATTCTTACTACCACATTAGGGGTGCCTGTAAATAAGGCTGAGAGGAATATTCCAACCCTTTGAACCTGATCTCACTTGTATGAGCGGAGGAAAATGTGTCTATCATTATTATATCTGGTTCAGTTGCCTTTATAACGTCATTTATCGGCTTATTACCACAAATTTTTAAAGCCTTAAAAACCAAGTCTACCCAGGATATTTCCATGTTAATGCTCATTAATTATCTTTTATGTTCATTGGCCTGGATTATCTATGGTGGTTATACCGATTCACTTTTTGTCCTAACCAGCAATGTTGTTGGTTTAGTGGTCAGTCTCATGTTAATCATGTTGAAAAGACACTATGACGCTCGCGTACCTTGAAGGAAATTATCGTTCCGTTTTATGTTTAAATGGTGATTTGCCTGGGTCCTCTTTTTTTCTCAGCTGCTCACTTCCAGTAATTGCGGCAGATGGGGCTGCTAATCGTTTACATCAATTAGGAATCAGACCAAACATCGTCATTGGCGACTTGGACAGTGTGAATACGATAATTCGCCAACAAAATAAGGTTCTTCATTGCCCGGAACAAGATTCCAATGATTTTCAGAAATCGATTCAGTATCTGAGAGAAAAAGCACTATTGCCTTCCATTGTTCTTGGAATAAACGGCGGATTTTTAGATCATGTCTTAAATAATATCAATATATTTCTGGAAACAGGCTGTGTTTTATACTCACCTCCTATCGTAGGTTATATTCTAAAAGAAAATTACCGAAAGGCTTTTTCATTGCCGTTTAATACGAAGATATCTCTTCTTGGCATCCCTTCAGCCATAATCACTTCGAAAGGTTTGAAATGGGAATTAAATGAAAGCAAGCTTTCCTTTCCGGGAAATACCTCTTGTTTTAATCGCACAAGAGAGTCATCTATTGAATTATCGATACATCAAGGTGCTTTACTTGTCCTGATTTATACGGAAGCTTCTTCCGATGCAGGTTCATTATAAAAGGCTGTAACAGGCAATCTGGAACGAATAGATTTAATGAAATTGCCATAATTGAATGTAAGGAGATACTTAAGCGATTTATACAGCCCAGAGAAAATAAAAATTTGTGGAATGAAAGAAAAAGACGCTTTAATTATTATTGAACATTTTGACTAATTAACATATTATCTGACTTAAATGACCTAAAATAATGCTTATGTGAAAAGTTTTAAAGACATTCAGGAGCTTTTGCTATCAGAAAAAAACGGCCGGGTTTCCCCCGATACGCTTGCTTTTTTTCTTTTTTTAAAAGCTGAACGTCGTAAAAGCAAAGAAAAGCAATTTTATGCTTTTGCCATCAACCATGAAGAGATAGAAGACTTAAGCGAGGCTATTGAAACACTAATTTTAATGTCTAAAAGCGATGTAAGTTTTCAAGTGGCAGTTTCTTCCACAGATCTGGTATTGATTCACTGGTCTTTTCTGGAATTCAACTTTAAATTAAATCATTCTAAAAAGCCGACATTAAAAATATTTATTTGTGATCCCTTAGGCATTGAACAAACGATTTGTTTGGCGGCTCGATTAAGTCATGTGATGCAGTTTGGGAACTTATCCCGGTTTTGTGAATTAAAAGTTTATTTGTCGAACGATACATTGTAAATCCGTGGGCGTGATTGCGCTTATTTTACCTTGGATAATATGGCTATGTTATCCAATCAATCAGAGTTTGAGTCCCTTTATGATTATATGGAAAATCATCAGTTACTGAGAGATCATATTAAGGTCAGCAAGAAATTGTATGAATTTAGAAAATCACTCACCATGCTTGACAAGGAAGAAGAAAACGAGGAACTGAACAAGGTTTTTCATTTTGATTTCGTTGTCAGTTCTTTACCTGTGCGCCTGTTGAGAACAAAGCAATCCGTGCCGGATTTGAAAAAAGAAATCGAGGAAACCGGGCTTGCCTTTGATATTGTTAATCATAAAAAAGAAACGGCTTGGCGCTCGATTAGCCGGTATTTATTTTTGGCGACTACTCGTACGAAGGAGCAGACGCTAAGAAATATGCGAGTGAATAAAAAAAAGGAAATAATGGAAGTTTCTATTCAGAAAGCCATTGAGGAGATCAGACAAAAACCATCTTTGGAAACCGAACGCATCGATTTTTTTAATCAGGCTGTGAGTCAACATCGCACCGCAGGTTTAAAAAAATTTATTAATACATTGAGGACAGAATGCTTAGAGGAAAAAGATAACAGGGAGAATTTGTCGTATATATGAATTTTAAATTTCATCCTTTATTGGCAAGTATACAATATCGGCATGAATGTGGATGCGCCATAGAAAGGAATGTCTATGGCGCTTAACAAGGATTAATGGAATTTGGGTATTTTTCCTAAAAAAGCGATCATTGGCACTGAGGCCTAATAAGCGGTACAATCTGACAAATTTACTGTCAGATATCATCATTAATTCATGAATAAGAGCCCAAAGCTGAAAACAGGGCGTTTGTACAGACGCTTATTATCCTATGTAAAACCCTTTTGGCCGGTGTTGCTATTGGGAATATTGGCCAATGTCTTATATTCTGCCATCGATGCCGGATTTACTTACATGATGCGTCCTTTTCTGGATAAGGGTTTTATCGATATTGATATGGAATTTGTAAAAACAATTCCCATGATCGTTTTAATCGGTATTACAGCACGTGGACTGGTCAGTTCTCTGGCAAGCTACTGTATGACCTGGGTCGCACGCTCAGTTGTCAAAGTGCTGCGCCAGCGGACTTTTTCTCATATCATTCATTTGCCGGCCGATTATTATGATGAGGCAACCAGTGGGCAATTACTGTCCAAAATTCTTTATGATGTAGAGCAGGTAGCACAGGTCAGTGCCGATGCTTTAACTGATTTTGTGCAGAACAGTTGTCTTGTAATCGGTTTGCTGACGGTAATGATGATAGTTTGTTGGCAGCTATCGCTCATGTTTCTTTTAACTATTCCTTTTATTGGCTTGATTGTTAACTATACCAATAAACGTGTCAGGCGAATCAGTCATAAAGTACAGCGAACCATGGGAGAGGTAACTGAAATTGCAGGAGAGGCCATTGAGGGATATCGGGTTGTACGTATCTTTGGTGGTGAACAGTATGAAATTGGTAAATTTAATCAAGCCACGGAAGTTTCAAGAAAAAATGACATGAAAGTCGCTGTTTCCAAAGCCATTAATGTTTCCGGTGTACAATGTGTCATCGCCATAGGTATTGCAGTGATTATTTATGCTGCTATTCAATTATCCACAGTCATTACCATTACTGCCGGCTCCTTTTTGGCCATTATTGCTGCGATGTTACAGTTGATAAAGCCAATGAAAACATTGACCACCTTGAATGCGACCATTCAAAAAGGGTTGGCGGGTGCAGAAAGTGTATTTAATCTTCTTGATAAAAATGTTGAGACTAAAGAAGGTCGGCATTTATTAACAAAGGCACGTGGAGAGATCAAGTTCCAAAATGTGTCTTATGGTTATCGGAATGGTGCTACAGTATTACATCAGCTTAATTTCACCATTCATCCCGGGGAATCAGTGGCGTTGGTCGGTCATTCCGGCAGTGGCAAAACCACCTTGGCAAGTTTGTTACCTCGTTTCTATGAAATTCAGACCGGCCAGATTATCCTCGATGATATTCCTATCAATGAATTACATTTGTCCAGCCTGCGGAAGCAAATAGCTTTAGTGAGCCAACAAGTAACATTATTTAATGACAGCTTAGCTAACAACATTGCTTATGGTTGTTTTGAGACGTCTCGGGAGCAGATTATTGCTGCGGCTAAATTGGCCTATGCTCATGAATTTATTTGCCAGTTGCCTGAAGGATATGATACTCGTGTCGGGGAAAATGGTGTGTTGCTTTCCGGAGGTCAACGTCAAAGATTAGCTATTGCGAGAGCATTATTGAAGGATGCACCGATCCTGATTCTTGATGAAGCTACTTCGGCACTGGATTCAGAGTCAGAGCGTTATATTCAGGCAGCGCTTGAGACAGTGATGCAAAACCGGACAACGTTGATCATTGCTCATCGCTTATCCACAATCAAATATGTCGATAAAATCATTGTTATGAAACAAGGCCATATTGTTGAAGAAGGCACACATAGCCAGTTGTTGGCGCTGGAGGGTCATTATGCTCAGCTTTATCGTGTTCAGCAGATGGGAGCAGAAGATAAAAAAGAGGCTGTGGCTTAATGTTCTCACACCTGGATAAACTCTGGTATCAAAAGCATCCACTCCGCTGGTTGCTTTGGCCATTATCAATGGTTTATCGCGGTATCGTTCATGCCAGACGATGGTATTATCAGTTATTTGCAGACAAACCGTTAAAGATACCTGTCGTGGTGGTTGGAAATTTATCCGTTGGGGGCGTTGGTAAAACCCCGTTAGTGATTGCCATAGCTAAAAAGCTTGTCGGGCAAGGGTTGAAAGTGGGAATTGTCAGTCGTGGTTATGGGGCTCGCATTTCAAGATTCCCCCATTTGATAACGGCTCAAGATACGGCAGAGCAGGTAGGGGATGAACCTTTACTGATAGCACGAAAAACCGATTGTCCTGTCGTGATTGCTCCAAAACGAAATGAGGCTGTTTCCTATCTTGAAGCGAACGAGGATTGTGATGTGATACTCAGTGATGATGGTTTGCAACATTATTCAATGAGACGAGCAGTTGAAATCATTGTTATTGACGGGACACGAGGTTTGGGAAACGGGCTTTGCCTTCCCGCCGGACCTTTGCGTGAGCCTTCATCACGCTTGAAATCAGCCGATTACCTTGTGGTTAACGAAGGGCACTGGCCTGATGCTTATCCTATGCATCTAAAACCAATGCCCTTGGTTCATATCAAAACAGGGGAAAAGTATAACATAGAGCAATTTTCTGAGCCTGTGGCTGCTATTGCAGGAATTGGAAATCCACAACGTTTTTTTTTCACACTGAAACAATTGGGAGTTCGTTTTTCAACTTATCCCTTCCCTGATCATTATCGTTTTAAACCAGATGATTTTAAATTTACTGAATCAAGTATTGTGATGACGGAAAAAGATGCGGTGAAATGCCATCATTTTGCTGGAGATAATATGTATTATCTTCCTGTTGAGGCAGAATTATCCGAGGATTTCTGGCATGCATTCACTTCACGAATTTCAATTCCAGGACAGAGATGAACATGAAGCGAGGACGATTTTATCTTTTATTGACACTCGTATCCTGGGTCATTGGCTCAGGTGTTCATGCCATTGACCCATCATCAGCTACAGAAAATACAGTCGATCTTTCTGCTCAGCCTGAATATTCAAACTGGCTTTTTTCCGGGTTGGTGAATAACGAAAATGGAGAGACCTTTGCTTATATTTTCTCAATGCAACAAACAGGTCATGTATTTCATGTTCAGACGGCATTATTTGATGGTGAAAAAAATAAATTATTATTTTCTTATGATCAAAGAAAAACCCTTAATAACACTAAAGAACTGAAATTAAAGGTTGGGCATGCTTTTTTAAATTATAACCCTATTAATGCCAGCTGGTCTTTCGGCGTCAGACTTGAAAAAAGAAAAGGTTTTCATTTTAAAGTGGATATGCTTAGCTCATCAAAAAATAAATCCAATGCTGAAGCATTACGGCCAGGCTTGCAGTTGCTGGTAAAGCAGGCGAATCGCCTCAACGGATATATACAGTTGGGAGCTCATAAAGAGCAGTTTGTGACGGCTAACTATAGCTGGTTTTCCCAAATTTGGCTAACCACCACCGAATTATCCTCTCACGCTGTTTGTAGTGTATTTTGTCATTTAAAGGATTTTTCCGGCTTTTATGCCCTTAAACTGGACGAGCAGGATGCAAATCACGCTGCGCTCGCCGGCTGGCGGAATGCGGAAGGCAATGATGGCAAAATATCTCAGTTTGTCGAGGTAAAAAGACAGAACGATCGGTGGTCAGTGGACGTTACGATACCTAAATTTTCCATAGAATTTAATGATTTACTGGCTGATGTGATAAGCATGGAGAAAGATGGTGCCGGCTTTTTTCATCAAGCCCAAAAAGGGTTTTGTTGGGTAACGGAACAGCCATTGGGAGGCGGGCTGTTACCTTAAAAACAATACGGTTTTCTTTTTCGCTAAAACTCACGTTGGTTTATGAATTTTAATGAGCATCCCGGCTAAAGGATGATCCAAGTAGTAAAGGGTATTGTTTTTTAGACGTTGTTTTTCTTTCAGCATGAAAGAAGCTGCCTTATCAGGCGAGGTAAAATAAAGCTCTGTATCCAATAAATAATAATTGCTTTTGCGAATACGCAAACCTCCCTTAACCAGCCAGCCATTATGAGGTATTGCAGGCAATTTTACAGTCCGTTGATTATTAGCCGGTTGAAGCCAGGTATAATGAAAAAGAATTTGATATTGAGGCTGGCGTTTTAAGACATAGTATTCATTATTCAGTGAAGAGGTGCGCAGGGGGCGTAAATGATATGGAGTTATGTCTTCATGGATTTCAGGATTTAAGCTGATGCTTTTATTGTGATTAAACACCAGCGGGGAATTCAGTAAACGTTCAGATGAAGGATGATTGATTTCGCTTTGATGGATAAAGACGATTAAGTCGACTTGATAATGGTTTTCAGAATAGCCATAGACCAGAGAGCTCGTCAGGCACAATATCAAATAGAGAATTTTTTGCATGGTAGATTGAATCATTATTTTTATTCTTTATATTAGGGGCTAGGCTCTGTGCACTTATCTTTTACCGGCTGCAAATTCGGTTGATTTGCTCAAATTTAAGCTTGAGCTTGTAAATAGGATTGGCTATTCGCCTCACTCAAGTTTAAATTTGAGCTAAATCACTCAAATTTTCGCTACGATAAAAGATAATTGCACAGAGCCTAGTATGACAATTAATATGCCGTTACTCAACCACGATATCAGGAAATTTTCCTGCATAATTCAAAGGCCTTTTTGCAAGCTCTATGGCTGAACGCAGTGCGGCCTTATCAAAAGATTTGGCTAATGGATCATCTCTGTGTTCGGCAAGAGGTTTTCCACTATCGCTGTTTTCTCTTATACGAATATTCAATGGCAGTGAACCAAGTAACACGGTGTTTCTGGACTGACATAATTTTTCCGCCCCACCTTTACCAAAAATCGCTTCCTCATGCCCACATTGACCGCAGATATGAATAGACATATTTTCAATGAGACCGAGAACGTGAACCCCTGTTTTGTTAAACATATCTATAGCCTTTTGCGCATCAAGGGTCGCAATATTTTGTGGTGTGGTTACCACAATGGCTGCACTTAAAGGAATTTTCTGCACAAGACTTAACTGAATATCTCCGGTTCCTGGGGGTAGATCAATGAATAAATAATCCAGCTCGTCCCAAAGGGTAATATTCAACATTTGTAATAGGGATTTTGCTAACATAGGGCCGCGCCAGATTAAGGCTTGTTCACTGTCGGTCAGATAACCTATAGACATGGCCTGTAGGCCATGAGCGGTCACAGGTTTATAATGCTCACCCTGCACCTGTACCGGCGCTACTTTCCCAAGCATTAGTGGAATACTGGGTCCATAGATGTCAGCATCCAGAAGCCCGACACGCGCCCCTTGTTTTGCCAGTGAGACGGCAAGATTAACAGCTACCGTGGATTTGCCTACGCCGCCTTTACCTGAGGCAATGGCAATGGTGTTTTTAACACCCCGCAATGCTTTGCCCAATAATTGAGTTTGGTGAGCCTTTATAAAAGATTCAAGTTGAAGTTCAATCTTTGTGTCAGGTAAAGCCTCATGTATCATTTTTTTTAATGGGTAAGTTTCATTTTCCTGTAACCAATGAACAGGAAAGCCAGCTTTCATGGTAATCGCTACAGATTGTTCTCCCTTCTTGATACCATGTTTTATACCCATTTCATTTGCGGTTAGTTGCAATAGATCATCTCGTGTTGTGTGGATGATTCGCTCTATGATTTGCTCTGTATTCATGATGAGTTTCCCCCTTGAGATACGTCAGGCATGATAACGGGAAAAAGTCATCGTTGCCAGTGATAGCTTCATGATTGATAATCCCAGCTATCCCAATGATTATTCGCCAAGTAATACAAGCCACAACGGATTTTTTGTTCTGTACGGGTGGCCATTATTTGTGCATATTCGTTGATTTGTTGGCGATGAGCGGCTTGACTCATTTCGTTGTCTGCTCCAGTCTTGAAATCAATGATCCAGAGACAGTTTTTATCGATAAAGAGCCTGTCTATGATTCGTGTGTGAATTTGCCCTTCTTTTTGTATTAACAAAGCATATTCATTATGTTCGTCCTGATGTGGTTTTATAATCCATTGTCCTGTTGGGCAAAGAAACAGTTTCTGCAGCCATTGTTCAAGCCGCTTTAGCAGAATGGATTGGTGGTCCTCATGAAAACCCAACTGTCTTAATTCATGGCGGGCATAATTCCAGGGAATATCTGCACAGGAAGAAGGATGATTGTCGCATATCCATTGTAGTAACTGATGAGCAATCACTCCCACAAGATGTGCGTCATTCCTTGCAAAGACGGAAGAATGATGGGAATGATTTATCTTTTTTCTGACCAAAGGAAATTGATAAAAATCAAGAGGCAGTTGATATATTAAGGGTAATGAAGAAGCTGGCTCAGAATATTCTTTATCGTTTTCAAACTCCTTAAAGGTTACTTTTTTTAGCAGGTATCTGAAACTGTCTTTCGGAGCTTTACTTTTATGATCAAATAAAAAAAGTGCTTTTTTTGCCCGGGTAACCGCCACATAGAGTAATCGCTGTAACTCATAATGATTTTTTTCTGCTTCGAGTTTTCCCAAATAATCATACAATTCGCATTTGTCCTCATGCATGGCTTTTATAGGGGAGAGAAGTAAGAGATTCGCTTCATTTTCTCTTGGAAGCTTTAACCATCTCAATAAAGGTTTTTCCGATGCTTTAGGTGAGCTGCTTAAGCTTGGTAATATAACCGTATCGAATTCCAGTCCTTTTGCTTTATGAATGGTCATTACCTGCAGTTTTGCCGGCCTGACTTGTTTTGAATAAAGGTTCGCTAATTCCATTTCAAAAAAATGAAAATCACTGAGTTGACCATCCTGCTCCAATCGGTCAAGGAGTAAGCAAAATTGCTCCAGATCATTTTGTTCTGAACGGGTAAGAATGCGTTCTCCATGCAGTTGCTGATGCGTTTGATAAATCCAGTCTGATAAGAGCAGTTGATGACGGGTGCAGAGAGCTTGATGAAGAATATGATAAATAAATCTTGCCCGAATTCGACCTTCTTCACTGAGTAAATTTAATTTTTCTGGTTTAGATAAGGTCAGATAAAGGGATTGTCTGGGCTCGATGGTGGCTAAAAGATGTAAATCCGAGAGACTCAATCCTCCGTAAGGGCTTCGTAATACCGCCAGCCATGCCAGACGATTGGCAGGCATTAAAAGAGCTTTTGTTAAGGACCACAGGTCCTGAATATGAGGCAGCTGTGATAACAAATCAATTTCGATCCCTTGATAAGGGATTTTCTCGGCACGCAGCAAGGCAATAAGGTCTCTAAGCTGGCTTCTGGAGCGAACCAGTATGGCAATATCTTCTTGTGGATATTGTTGCAACTGTGTCTGAATCAGATGAACCAATGTTTGGGTTTCCTGAATTTTGTCAGCAAACTGCCAGGCTTCTATTTTGGAATCTTCCCGCTCTTCCAGCACAGGAATGGAATGATGAAAAGAAACTGCCCCGGACTCCACATCAAATGCGGAAGGAAAGATAGCAGGAAATTGCTGATTGACCCAATGAACAATATTTTCTGTGGAACGAAAATTACATTGCAGTTGTATGAGCGTTAAACGAACTGGTCCAATTCCATAAAGCTGAGCTTTTAAGAATAAACCGACTTCAGCTTGTCTGAAGCGGTATATGGATTGCATTGGGTCACCAACCACAAAAAGCGTTTTACCTTCCTCGACCTGCCATCCTTGAACAAGCTGACTGAGCAGTTGGAATTGAAGGATGGATGTGTCCTGAAACTCATCTATCAAAAGATGATGGATGGCATGATCAAGATATAAAGCTAAATCTGTGGGTTGCTCCTCAGTACCAAGAGCTGACAGTGCCTGTTGTGATATTTGCGTAAAATCAACTTCGTTGTGTTCTGTGAAAACGAGATGTAAATGACCTACCAGAAGAGGAAGTAATTTGAAAAGCGCATTGAGTATTTCCCATTGATTTTCATCATAATGAGGTGGTGGCAAATCTTTAACTTTTAATAAGGCATCAAGAAATTCAGGGCATTCGGACAGGCGTTGCAGGAGAATTTTACTGGCCGCTTTAATCTGTGGGTAATCTTTAGGGCAGCTATTTTTTCGTAATCCCACACGATAATCAAAGCTTTGGCGAAATTTATTGTCCGAGGTTAGCAGCAAAGCAGAGAGCGCTTTAGCCGTTTCTGCTGTGCTTTCCGTGAAATCGTTCCAATCTCTTAAAGAATAACGGACAGACTCAGGATCATTTTCAATGGTAGCCATCTGGCGAGACTGATAAACAAGTTCTTCCGCCAATTCTCTTGGCAGGCTTTGCTTGAAACGATCTAACTCATGTTGCTCGATAAAGGCTATCGCTTGTTCATACAGTGCTTTATTTTGTTCTTGCCCTTCATAAAGCAAAGTTAACCATTGATCACGAGCATTGAGTAAACGGCTGAACAATTCAATGAGTTTATCCTGTCGGTTATCCAGGTGAAGGAGAAGGTTCTTTAAATCTTGCTGATACTCTTGATGGTCAATGGCAAACTGGATGCAATTTTGCGCGGCAGTTATATAATGCTTGTTGGCTTTATCGGAGATGGAAGCAAAGGCAAGTTGTCTGTCTTGTAGAGGCATGGCGTGTGCAATGGATTGACAAAGTGCATCAATGGTCATGATTTTAAGCCGTGAAGGTTGATCCAGTAGTTGCCACCGGTGTTTTTTGCTTTGTTCCAGTGCCTTCCCAGCCAATGAAAGGGTTTTTTCTTGATGTGGAGTGATTGCTTTTCGGTTTTCCGAGGCCTGCTTTAAAGAAAGAATAATGCGCTCTCGCATTTCATTGGCTGCCTTGCGGGTAAAGGTAAGGGCAATGATTTGCTCAGGTGAAGTCACGTTTGCCAAAAGGCGTAAAAAACGCTGGCTCAGGATTTCAGTCTTTCCAGAGCCGGCAGGAGCCTGAACAATAAAAGACTGGTGAGGGTCCGTCGCTTGATGTCTTTGTTCGCTATCACTAAGCATGCCTTATTCCATGGCAATTTCCTGAGCAGGAGGACGCAAATTGTAGAATGAACTCATGCAGTGCCCATAAGCACCTGCATTTGCAATCAATAAAATATCGCCTTCCAATGTATCAGGTAACATCCGATCATAGCCCAGAGTATCGCCTGACTCACAGATTGGACCCACAATATGGGCAAAGCCTGTTTTTTCTTCCCGTAAACGGGTTAAATTAACAATTTCATGATACGCCCCATACAAGGCCGGTCGGATAAGTGAGTTCATGCCTGTTTCGATACCTACAAAACGGACCTTGCCTTTTTCCTTACACTGAGTGACTTTGGCTAAGATAACCCCGCTTTCTGATACGAAAAAACGCCCAGGCTCAAGCCAGAACTGCAGTTTGGGGTAACGTGATTTTACTGCCATTAATGCGGAATCCAGTGCGGCAAAGTCAAAAGGTTGCTGTCCTGGTTTCTCGACAACGCCCAGTCCTCCTCCTAAATTAATTGAAGTCACCTGAGGAAATTCTTCTGAGAGCGATGCCAGCATCAGGGCTGTTTCTTGCCATAGTTCAGGGGTAAGAATGCCGCTTCCAGAATGAGTGTGAAGTCCTGTGACATTTACCTGACAACGATGAACCAAGGACTTTAATTGTTCAATATCTTCTTTAACGATGCCGAACTTGGATTCATTTCCCCCTGTACAAACATGTTTATGATGGCCAGCCCCCACACCCGGATCGATACGTACAATGATGGACCTGTCTTGAAACAGCTCAGGCCAGCTTTCCAGAGGATATAAACTGTCAATGGTAACATGACAGCCTAGGTCGAAGGCAAACTGATATTCAGATTGTGCAGCAAAATTAGGGGTAAAAAGAATGTTTTCTTTATCTATTTCGGGGAACAGTTTTAGTACATGTTGCAGTTCCTGTATGGACACGCACTCAAACCCCAGTTTTTTCTTGTATAAGGTTTCAAGAACGGATGGATGAGGATTGGCTTTAATTGCATAAAATAATTTATCAATGGATTTCAAAGCCAATAGCTGCTCAGCACGCTTAGCCTGTGTAGGACTGTGATAGACATAACAAGGAGACTTCTTACCTGCGAGTTCTAAAAGGCGCTCACGCTCTACTTCCCACCAGGGAGTAGGTTTCGCCATGGGAGCACCAAATTCTTCATGCCAACTTTTTGAATAATAGTAAATTTGAGGATTGCTTTCGATGAGGAGGTGATGCAATTTATAACAGAGCTTATTGGCCTGCGACTCATCAACTACAAAAGTCAGATTTAAATCATTTGAAGCGAGAGACATTAAATAAACCTGCTTGGCTTCGAAGACTTCAAGCGCAGGACCAAGCTGGGGTAACACAGTACGAATATGATGGCCGACCAAACTGACTGCGCTACAGGGTTCAATGATTTTCGCCCGGCCAAATCGATTCAAATCTGCCAACAAAAGATCAAGTGCCTTGCGATCATGCAGTTTGGCATTATTGTCCAGGGAAAGAGTCACGTTAAATTCAGAGGAAGAAAGTAAGTCAATGGAAAAGCCATGGTTCTTGAAGGTGCTGAAAACATCAGCTAGAAAACCAACCTGCTGCCACATGTTCAAAGTATCAATAGAGATTAAAATAATGCTATGTTTGACTTGAATCGATTTAATCAGCGGTGCATTTTCATCAATTTCCTGCGAAATGAGCGTTCCAGAATGCTCTGGCATGTGGGTATAACGAATCGTCATGGGAATCCCTGCACGCCTTACAGGGGGAATGCAGTTTGGATGGATGACTTTTGCACCCATCGATGCAATTTCCTGGGCTTCATTATAATTAAGCTGTTTTAATAAGCGAGCATGAGGTAGTTGATGAGGATTAGCGGTGTAGATACCTGGTACATCCGTCCATATTTCACACATTTTTGCCTGCAGCATAGCAGCCAGCAGGGCCGCTGAGGTATCAGAGCCTCCTCGCCCCAGAAGGACCGTTTCTCCCTCCGGATTTGCTGCAATGAAACCTTGAGTGATAATGGCCTGAGCTCCTGTATCCAGTAATTTTTCAGCAAACTCGGGATTGGGTTCAATAAAACAACGTGCTGCCAGATAATCAATGGTTTTGTTTTGAGAGGTAGACATACAAATTAAAACTTCTCTTACATCAAACCAATGGCTCTTGATACCTTGCTCATTTAAAAAAGCATGACCCAGGCGAGTCATCATCAATTCTCCAAGGCTCATTACCTGCGCACGTGTTTTTGCTGGAGCTTCTTTCAACAGAGCAATGCCGGTAAGCCAGTGCTGTAATTGCTGTAAGTCTTCTTTAAGTAATTTAGGATCGACTTCAAGCTCGTGTGCAAGGGCAACGTAACCCTCGCTAATATCCATGAAAATATGGTGATGTTCATTGAGTAAAGCAGCATCAATGGCTTTTTCAAGTTTATTGGAAACTTGTGACATGGCAGAGCAGACGATTATCGGTTGGGCTCCGTTTTGGATATGCTTTCTCGTAATGATGGCAATATTGTCCCAAGTCTCTCGAGAAGATACGCTGGTACCCCCAAATTTGGTCACTAATTGATGCATATTACTGATCCGGACAAAATAAAGGCAGAATATCATGGAGTGAAGAATCTACACAATAGAGCCTGTAATTGAAATACAGCCCGCGGCGGTCTTTTACGACGCTGATGTTTATGATTTATTCAAAATGACTTATTAAAAATCGCACTGGTTTTTAATTTATTTTCCCTTGAAAATATTGATAAAAATTCGTTCTTAACCATTTGAATTGTGAATGTTTTCCTTTATCATCGAGTACTTTGGAAAAAGCTTTATCTTGATCTGGCAGGTCGAGGAAAATTATTGATTGCTTTAATGATAAAAAATGAACCGACTGTGCCAAGCAGGATTTTTTAAGTTAAATATTTAAGATGCATATGTAAATCTAAGGAGTGAAGAGCATGCATAAACCTTTAAGATCACTAGTCAGCGCTGCCGTGCTTAGTACCCTGGCAAATACCTCCCTTCATGCAGCTGGATTTGCTTTATATACAGAAGGTAGTGCTGTTGGCATTGGTAATGCTGGCGCTGGTCTTGCGGCTGAAGCAGCAGATGCCTCAATAGGATGGTATAATCCGGCTGGTTTGGCCCTAATCCGTGATCAACAGGCCGTTATTGGTGGTGTTGGTATTTTTCCTTCGGCTGAACTAACAGGATTTACGACCTTTAGAACAAGAGGGTTCCCAGGTTATACAGAAACTTTTCGTGACCTTGATGGTGCGAAAGATGCTTTTGTTCCTTTTTTTCATTATGCAAGACCTGTAGGCGAAAACACAACGGTTGGATTAAGCATTGTAGCACCTTTTGGTTTGGCCACTGATTGGCCCAAAAGCTCGCCAGTACGTTATTCTGCAACTTTTACCGAGCTTATTACGGTTAATGTTTCTCCTGAGATAGGCGGCAAAATAACCGATAATTTTGCGCTTGGCGGTGGTCTTGATTTGCAATATGCCAGAGTAAAATTTAATCGTATTCTTGGTTCGCCTGCTGTACTGAATGCTTCTGAGCTCCCACCCAATCTGTTTGACTCTTTAAGTTATAATGAGGGAGATTCCTTTGGTGTAGGTTTTCATGCAGGGGTCATGGGTATTTTTAATGATAATCACACGCGGATTGGCTTAAATTATCAATCCAGAATGAAACATACGTTTCATGGCTATAGCAAGCTATCAGGTATATTGGCTGACCCAAGTTTATTTAATGCGAATACCTCTTTCAGAACCGATAATCTTTTCAGCAACAACATTGAGTTCCCTGAAGTGGTGACTTTAAGCGGATATCATGATGTTAACGAGCGATTTGCATTGCTGGGTTCAATTATTTACACCCGATGGGATGTTATCAATACCATTGAGTTGAACAATGTTGCAGCCGCTTTACCTGGAGGCGGTAACGCAGCCGTACGCTCATCCTCTACACTAAATTACGATAATTCCTGGCGTTTTGCTTTAGGAGCTAACTATAAGCTTACTGATTGTCTGATGCTTCGAGGCGGTGTAAGTTATGATGAAACGCCACTTACGGATGCCAATCGAGATGTAAGATTACCTGATGAAGATCGCGTCGTCTTATCCATCGGCGCTCATTATGACGTTAACCCAGAAATTGGCGTTGATGTTGGCTACACTTATCTCTACGCTGCACACGACCCCCGCGTTAATAAAACGGAAACGATCGGAACCACCAGTAATTTTACTGTAAATGCAAGAGGCGATTCCGACGCAAGTCTTATAGGCGTACAAGCTGTATGGCATATGGACAGGCCAGAACCGCTCCCTCCTACTAAGTAACATCCATTGACGCAAAAGGCATTCATTGACTTTTGCGTCACGAACGGAAGGCTTCAAAATTTATATCATAGGCTGATTTTCTTAAGATAGTTTAAATGTATCGCTGTTTATATCTTGAATTAGAGGTTAGCTGTGGCCCTATCGGGAGCTGTATGCAGGAGGAATCTGCATGGATTGTTCTTAAGGTAATAGCCCAGCCTCTATATTGACGGCGGTACAAACGGACGAAGTTTAGTTCGGTTGTGAGAAAACTTTGCTAAAAAGCGCTACATAGAAACCAGTTGACTGCAACATTGCAACTTGAATTTAGCTATCTTTTTTAAGATCGAATCCCCGCTACTTGATAGCGGGGTCCATATAGAGCTCGTGTGTACAATGGCTATTGCAACTCGATGCCAATTGATTAATTCTGCGTTAATGTAGCTTCACCGGGACCATTTACGGTCATTTTATATCCATGGGCAGAGAGTACCTTAGGGGAAATATCGCCTGTGCTCAGGTTTAGATAAACCATTCCCAGATCAAAAGGTTGAGGTGTATTTGTTGCCATTTTAATCATGGCAGGACAAACACCGTTCGTGCTGCGTCCGAAACAGGCAATTTTTACCAGCGTCCAACTGACCTTGCCGTCAGAGTGAGCGGGTGTCGGATGGCGCGAAGGAATTGAGTTGGCTACATAAGCGTTGGATTCCAGGTTTGTCTTGTTATGGGTGATTAAGTAATTAGGACTGGCAATGGCTATGCTAGAAGTGATACCTAAGGCCAGGGCAGTTAATCCTTTAAATCCTATCATGTGTTGTCTCCTATTATTTATTGAATAAATTAAAAAATAATTTTTTAGGGCGAGGCTCCCATGAGTTTTTCATAGCGAAAACAGATTTTAGCTCAAATTTTATTCTAAATAAGCCGAAGGACTCTTATTAACGAATTTAGGATGGAATTTGAGCTAATCAGCCTCAATTTGCAGCTGAAGGACTCATTGGCACACGCCTAATTTAACATCCACTCGACATAAACAAGTATCATGATTTACTTGTGTCAGTAGCCCAAATGGTTAATATAGGGCATTGTGATTGTCATAACAAGCTTTAATTTACTCATGTTATACAGCTTCGTCTTTTTTGCATTTTTGGACGCATTTTGGAATTTTAAAGCGCAGTTTATATGGAGTAATGAACATTTAAAATTCCAAAATGCGCCAAGTCTTCTAAAAAATACCGTGCTGCGTAACTGAATAATTTAGTTAAACGTTCGACGATAGCAATCGAGCCAGATCTTTCGCATAATAAGAAATAATAAAATCTGCTCCGGCACGTTTGATGGCTGTCAAGCTTTCCACCATGGCCTGCTGCTCATTAATCCATCCTTTGCTGGCAGCCGCTTTTAGCATGGCATACTCTCCACTCACTTGATAAGCACATAAGGGAACGTCCGGATAATGCTGTTTTAGACGATAGATAACGTCAAGATAATTCATGGCCGGCTTAACCATTAACATGTCAGCTCCCTCATACAGATCCAGTTGGGCTTCACGTAAGGCCTCTGCACCATTGGCGGGATCCATTTGGTAGGTTTTTCTGTCACCAAACTTGGGCGCCCCTTCAGCGGCCTCTCGAAAAGGACCATACAAACTGGAACAGTATTTAACACTGTAACTTAGTATAGAAACATGATGAAAACCGTTTTCATCTAAGGCATTTCGGATAGCACCCACCATACCGTCCACCATTCCGCTGGGGGCAACACAGTCAGCGCCGGCTCTGGCATGACTAACAGCCTGTAGTGAAAGTGCTTCTAATGTGCTGTCATTATCAATGTGATCCTCTTTTAAAATACCGCAGTGTCCATGATCAGTGTATTCGCAAAAACAAAGATCAGTGATGAGGAAAATATCTTTATTGCTGTTACGGATTTTTTCAATGGTCTGCTGAATGATACCGTCAGACCGACTCGCACTGCTGCCACATTCATCTTTATATTCGGGGATGCCGAACAATACAACAGCCGGGATCTTAAGTTGTGAGATTTCGTCTATTTCGCTTGGCAAATCTTCAAGACAGAACTGATACTGTCCGGGCATGCTGCTGATTTCTTTTTTTTGAATAATGTTCTGGTTGATGAAAAGGGGAGCAATCAATTGCTCCGGGCTCAGTCGAGTTTCCCTTATCAAAGAACGTATTTTTTCATTGCGGCGTAACCGGGTTAGCCTTAAAGGAATTGAATATGAGCTCATATTTTTCTCTCATGTCATTTTTTTTGTCGAGTATACAGGAAATCGATACCGTTGCCCGTATCGCTTGCTGTTACCTGAAGGGTAAAATATTTGTTAAGTAAATATTTTAAGATCAATACATTTGAATCGGTTTGTAAAATGCCAATGTTATAACTTAAATAGAGTCGTTTAGAAAGTGATTTTCCGATAACAAACTGATTTGAGTCACTGACCTCATGGGTTTGTCGATTATACGTGGATGTGCTTTGTACATCAAAATCAAAACCGAGATTTTCCTTAAGTTGATTCAGTAATTGAGTCCCTTGTGTACCGGTGTCCAGATTCAAAGCCGAGATAGCGGACAATAAAAGCTGTCCTCCAGCCTGATCGGCCTGATGGGCTGGTCGACCCAGCAAGAGCATAGATAATATATCCGCCTGAGACATGCCGGCAGGATTGGAAAAAAGCTGGATATCCGGTGAATTCAACCGTCCAGTGACTTCGATACCTACGGTGGTATTATTGGCAAAATTAGTGCTTTGCAGGTTGGTATTATGAAAATCAAATAATTGATTGGAACCTGAAAAAGAAACGTTAGCATTTGAAAAATGACGCACAGCTCTTAAATTGATACCGGGATTGGTTAGCAGACCGCCAGTAAAAATTAATTCACCTTGGTCAATACTTAAATCCTGGCCGTAGGCTGTATAAGCTCCCTGACGAATGGATAAATTACCGCTGGCATTAAGGCTTCCTCCTGCCTGCTGCTGAAGTCTGATGGCTCCGTCAAGAAACCCTTTTAAACCTCTGACATCCAATTTGACCGCATTACCCATGATAATATTAATGTCGGCGCTGATGTTCGCTGCATCACGTTGCTGTTCTTTTTCTTCCTTAAAGACAACATCAGTGGATAAGTTCACACTCTCGGTAAAATCCTGAGGGGTGATGTCGGCTTTAGGAATTAAAATTGAGCCTCGGATATCGGTATTGTATCCATTGAATTTTATGATGAGATCAGGCGATACATTGAGCGTATATTCATTTGTGTTAAAGAGCTCTACATCACTTCCTTTAGCGCTTATTTCTCCAGTCACATCTGGATAAAAAAGACCCTGACCGTTTATTTTTAAAGCGCCATCTTTTGAGGTAATCGAACTTTTAAGTTGCCAGTTGTTATTTTTAGTCAGCAAACCGGTATCGATATTGGTCAAATGAAGACCAGATTTTGGGAGAAGAATTTCGCCGTTGTTCAGTTGTATTTTTCCTTCTGTCATGGGGTTGGCAATCGTACCTTTGACCAGCAGGTTCATTTTTAAATCACCTTGCGGTTTTTTGATGTATTGGCTCAGACTTTCAAGAAAATGCAAAGAATTGATGGTTAAATGGAGACTTCCTTCAAGAGGTTGGTTGGCCGTGAGCCTATCTTTAAGATGAAATTGCGGCAGTTTCAGAGATAAATTCAATGTTTTTTGTGGGTCAATGGTAAAGCTGCCCTTTGCAGATATCCCATCCTGCTTTAATTCTCCTTGCAGCGAACCGCCGTTAAAATGCAAGGCAGAGACGGGGCTATCGTCTGGAAGTTTATAGTATCCATCGTTAAGAACCAAACTAAGTTTGCCCTCTGTGGCACTACTGAGAGAGGCATTGACCGTGAGCGTGGTCGATAAGCCTTTGAGAGAAGGGTGGATTAAGGCGGGTTGAGGAACACTGATATAGCTGTCCCATTGGTAGGGAAAACGGCCATTGATTTGCAGAACATTATTACCAAGCTTAGCCTTAGCCTGTAATTTATTGTGGATAAAATGGGCGGATGCCTCTAAATGATTTCCCCAATACTGAGCCTCTATATCCGTATCGACGGTCAGTGTATCCAATGTTTTTCCAGAAAACTGACTGTTGAAAGCAAGTTTGTCTAAGCCGGGAAGAAAAAAACTTAAATCAAGATTTTTACTGCTGATTGTTCCTTCAAATGTCTTTTGAGCCTGAGGATTAATCTGTAGCTCGCTGTGAATTGAACCTTGATCGAGATGAAGGGTTGAATAGGCTGTGAATTGCTTATCCTGCCCATGAATATGCAGTTGCCAATTTCCTTCAGAAGGCGCTTGAATTTGAGTATCCAGATCAATATCAAGATTTGAAAGACTGCCTTTTATGGTCAGGTTGCCTTTTCCTGTTTGCAATGTCGTTTGCCGATTTACAGGCCATTTGATGTTTTGCCACTGAAAGACATTTTCCAGATATTTTCCGTTTTTTAACCGGCCGGATAACTGCAATTGGGCAGGTTGAGTAAATGTACCTTCCCAATGATAAAGACCAAGATCACCAGCAGCCTTAATTTCTCCCTTAAATTGCAGACCTTTAGGGGAAGTCTTTTGAATTGTTAAAAAAGAATCCATGGCATAAGGCAGGCTTGGCACTATGTTCGATCTCAGGACAAACCGGATGTCTTGATAATTGAATGTCAATCGCTCTATATACCATTTGTTTTCAGTTAAGGTCGATTCAAGATGGATGTTTTTAAAGATTTGCCCTGTATCCACTAATTTAATCCGTTTTACAGAAGCTTGCTGGAGAGTTATTTTTAAAGGTAATTGTGGTAATTCAAAAGCTGTGTCTGCAATGTCTTCGGGTTTTTTAGGGGCAATCGATACATTCAACCGTTGCGCCTTAAATGATTTGATCACAAGGTGGTTTTTAAAGAGAATGGATGCGGGATGCCAGTGGATGGACACATTTTTAAGTACAATGGAGTGGGCTTCATCTGTGTATGTGATCTCAGCCACGGAAAACTTATCGATTAAACGTCCATGAGGTTTTTTTATCTGGATGGATCCAGGCAAAATGAAATTGGCCAGTTTAAGGCTGGTATAAATGCCAGGTGTAGTTGATAACAGGAAACTGAGAAGTCCTGTAAGCAGAATAAGCACAATTGCGAATATATAAAACGCTGCCTTTAGCATGGCTTTTAATGTTTTCATCAGAGATCAGGCCCCATGTTGATCACAAGTTTCGGACTTCTATCAGCCAGACGCTCGAAACGATGGTTGATGGCTTGAGCGACACCTACCTTAATTGGACCGAGAGGAGAAACCCACATCAACCCGATGCCGGCATCGTATTTAAATGCCTTCGCTCTGGGCTTATACACATCACCGGCATCCAAAAAGCCAATAAGATACCATTTATTCACGGTTTCCTTCTGAATTTCAGCTCCCGCAAAGGAAAGGATTTTACCGGGACCAATGGAGTTAAAGCTATAAGCTTTAAGATTGTCGTTGCCACCTAATAATAAGGATAAAGATAAAGGCAGTTGATTAATGTCGTTTATGGCTGTTATTCCCTGGATTCCATGAATATAAAACCGTGTACGAATACCATCAAAGGTAATTGCCATTTTTGCATCAAGAGACATCTGGCCAAGACTGACTTGTGAGCCAAGGCCCCGGACTGCTGCCAAACCATTCAGACTGACATTGTATCCGGATGGAGAAAATAAAGGGTTGCTGATTTTACGAAAGGTAAAATTGGCTTTAGGGTATAGTAGAAACTGATCCGTTCTGGTTTGATTCGTATAAGAATAGCGTTCAGATAAACCATTAAGAGATAAAATACGCTGATATCGTTCCAGAATATGTCGATGTGAGACAGAAAAAAGAGCAGAAACGCCATTGCCGCTGTCATAATCTATATGACCAAGACTTGTTGCCAACGAATATTGATCCGTTACCGGATTTTTGCCCGGAATAAGGTATTCCGCCTGTAGAGCGTTTTCTTTGACAGAACCTTGAGCAATCATATTAAATTTGTGCCCTTGCCGATTAACCGGTATAACGTGCAGGCTTGCCTTGCCACGAACCCCCGTGTCCGTTCCATATCCTGCTCCCAATGTATAGCTGTAGCGTGGAACAGGCTCAGTATGGACGATAATAGGCACATGACGCATTGAGTTAATTTGCGGTTTGACCACGACAGAGTTGAAGTAACCGCTACCTGAAAGCTGATTGTTGAGTGTAATAATTTTATCGGTAGAATACGGTTGCCCTTGTTGAAAGGGCACATAGCGTTGAAGCACGGTAGGTGATACACGAGAGGGATTAAATATCACTTGGCCAAAATAATATTGTGGACCTGTATGAAAGACCAATGTAATGCTTGAGGTGTAATTTTTTTTATCAATTAATATTTCCGCAGTGCTGAAAGAGCCTTTCAGATAACCTTGATGTTCGGCTGTGCTTAATATAAGCTCTTTGGCCTCATTATAGGCAGGAGTTAATAATGGGTCTCCCTCTTTTATAGGAAGATTAGCTATTGTTTTGTTCAATTCAGTATTGCCTGCCCCCTCACCGGTCAGGCTTACCGTTAATTGGTTTATATGCATTTGAGTCCCGGGGCGAATAAGAATTAACAAGTGGTTATTCTGTGAACGCACATTAATACTGCTTTTAAAATAGCCAAAAGGTTCAATGGCTTTGTTTATTTGTTCTTTTAAGTTTGTAGCAGGTAATTGTGTAAGGGGCTGGGATTGTTGTTTTGCCAGTTCATCCAATCGCTTCTGAACATTTTTTAAGACCTCTCCACTAACTCCTCTGATGTCATATGTTGTTTTTTGGACAGCAGCAAGCAAGGGTAAACAGGTGAGTAACAGAAACAGATAACGAAAAACTGACTTAAGTAAAAAGGAAATTTTTTTTCGAGATACATTGCCTTTAAAAGCAGGATAATTTTTATTTCTGCACATTAAATCATCCAGGATGCTTCGCCGATTTCTAGCAAGCATCCATTGTCTCCAGCGCCTTAAGTTTGTAAATCAGATTAAGGGCTTCTCGTGCTGATAAATCATCGGGGTTAATTTTATTTAATTCACGAAGCGCTGCTGATGAAGGCGAAGCACTTCTACGGCATTCATGAACATGTATGGATGGTTGAAAATGTCCCAGGTGAGTTTTAGCCATGCTTAAAACCTCTTGCGGAATACCGGCAAGCTGGGCAACTTCCAGACCATAACTGCGACTGGCAGGCCCGTCTTCCACACGATAAAGAAAAACAATTGCCCCTGTTTCCAAGGAGGCTTTTAAGTGAACATTTCTTATGGTTGTATACTGCTCACAAAGGGTAGTCAGTTCAAAATAGTGAGTGGAAAATAAGGTGTAGGCCTTGATGATGTCAGCAAGATAAATGCAAGTGGCATAAGCCAGAGCCATTCCATCATAAGTGCTGGTTCCACGCCCGATTTCATCGATCAATACCAAACTGTTTTGGGTGGCCTGTCTTAAGATCTGTGCTGTTTCAGTCATTTCTATCATAAAGGTAGAACGGCCAGAGGCCAGATCATCATTGGCGCCTATACGAGTAAAAATACGATCAATTGGACCAAGTTGGACGCGTTTTGCCGGCACGTAGCTACCGATATGGGCCAGAAGAACAATAAGCGCTGTTTGGCGCATATAGGTAGATTTCCCACCCATATTGGGGCCTGTGATAAGAAGTGTATTTCGGCCGGGAAAAAGCTGCATATCATTAGCAATAAACTGTTGCTGCAATAATTGTTCGACGACGGGGTGACGACCGGCTTCAATATGAATTCCCTCTTCTTCCACCAGTTCGGGGCAACACCAACCCAGAGATTGGGCACGTTCGGCAAAATTACATAAAACATCTATTTCGGCAAGCGAACTGGCTAACGATTTGAGGATAGAAACAAAAGGGGCTATTTCATTGAGCAGATAGTCATACAGCCATTTTTCTCTGGCGAGAGCCTTAACCTGGGCTGTCAACACTTTTTCTTCAAAGGATTTTAGTTCAGGAGTAATATAGCGTTCTACGTTTTTCAATGTTTGTTTGCGTTGATAATGACTCGGTGCCTTGTCGGCTTGATTTTTTGATAATTCAATGAAGTAGCCCTGGACACGATTGTAACCGAATTTTAAGCTTGAAAGTCCGGTCTGTAGTTTCTCTTTTTGCTCGAATTGAATCAAGGTATCCGTTGCATTGTCATTAAGGGTTCTTAATTCGTCCAGTTCATCATCAAAGCCAGGAGCGATGACCCCCCCATCTTTTATTAAAGCAGGGGGAGTATCAACGATAGCTTGCTTCAATAAGTCTTGTAAATCAGGTAAAGGTTTGATGTTTATCTTAAGTTCTTTGACTAGAGCAGCCTGGTAATGAGCAAGAATGCTACTGATTTCAGGTAATAGAGCCAGGGCTTCTCTTAACTGAACCAAGTCACGTGGACGCGCTGATTTGAGGGCAATTCTTGAACTGATGCGTTCTATATCACAAACTTGTTTTAATAATGAATGTAAGGTTTCCGTTTTATCTCGGGAGATGAATTCGCTGATGGCTTGCTGACGTTTTTTTAAAATATCATATTGACGTAGGGGCCTGTAGAGCCAGCGTTTAAGCAAACGACTCCCGGCAGCACTGGCCGTGTGATCAATAATATCGAGCAAACTGTTCTCATGCCTGCCATAATGATTTTCATATAATTCTAAATGTTTTTGCGTTGCAGCATCAAGATGTAAGTAATCATTGCTCTGCTCAAGTGTTGCGGTTTGCAAATGCGGTAGCGTCTGTCTCTGGGTGGTCGCAAGATAGGCAAGCAGGCAACCGGCGGCAACCAGTGCTACAGGGTGGTCAGCTTCACCAAAGGCAAACAGGTCTTGGGTTTTAAACTGTTCACGCATTAGCCGTTTGGCTTTTTCCATGTCAAACTCCCAGGCGGGACGGTGCTTGATGATCAATTCAGTAACTCTAAGATTGGGTGGATTGTTTTCCCTGACAAGAATTTCAGCCGGTCTCAGACGATGAAGTTCCGCTATCAGCTGAGTTTCATCATCAACTTGTAATAAATGAAAACGCCCTCCGCTGAGATCAACCCATGCCATCCCATATATAGATTGTTGCTGATGAACGGCCAATAAGATGGTATCTTGTTTTGCATCCAGTAAGGCTTCATCGGTGACAGTACCTGGCGTAATAATCCGCGTAACTTGTCTTTCCACAGGACCTTTGCTTGTTGCCGGATCACCAATCTGCTCACATATTGCGACGGATTCTCCCTTTCTTAATAATCTTGCAAGATAATTTTCTACCGCATGATAAGGCACACCGGCCATGGGAATGGGTTTATCGGCAGATTGCCCCCGATGAGTCAGGGTCAAATCAAGCAGCTTTGCAGCCTGTTTGGCATCCTCATAAAACAATTCATAAAAATCACCCATACGGTAAAATAATAACATGTTCGGATAGTCCGCTTTGATGCGCAAATATTGTTGCATCATGGGGGTGTGATCTTTTGTCATTATGGCACTGCTTATTTGTTTTTTTACCGAAATCTTATCAAATTGATGCTTGTATGTCTTTCATTCAATAAAATGTACTGGAGAAAATGGATGGAGGTATAAGAATATTTTTTGCTAATTCCTTCACTTATTGAAAGTTTTTGCTAGAATTGTATTAGGTCGTGTAGACATATTCTTTCACGGCTATAAGTATATTTTCGTGAAAGAATATGTCCACACGACCTGGAGTTTCAATAAAAATATTACATAGGGAGAATGGATATGAAACGTTTAGTCATGTTGTTAATTGCATCATTTATGGCAGTAACTCTTGCAGCTTGTGGCGAAAGTCCTGCTGAGAAGCAAGAGGAAGACATGGCAAATGCTGCTATGGAACAGAAAAAAGATGAGCAAATGAATAAAGATCAAACTGCAAAAGAAGATATGGACACTGCTAAACAAAAAATGGATGAAGCTAAACAACAGATGGACGAAGCCAAGCAAAAAATCAATAATAACACTGACGAAACAGCTCAGCCTACTCCATAGTAGTGTTTTTATCTTTAAAAACCCTGTATCTTACAATACAGGGTTTTTTATTTTTACTCATGCAGCTTTGCTAGTGCTGGGTAACATAAGTTTTTAAGGAATAGCATGAAATGGAAAGAGATTATTTCTTTAGTAAATAATCTGGCTGTTATATTTACAGAAAAAAATTTGAAACTGGCGGTGGCAGAGTCATGCACAGGGGGGCTCATCGCAGCCTCCATCACCGAAATAACTGGTTCTTCCTTTTGGTTTGAAAGAGGATTTGTCACCTATAGTAATTTATCCAAGCAGGAAATGCTCGATGTACCGGAATCCATGATCGTGAAATATGGAGCGGTGAGTAAGCAAGTGGCTGTGGCGATGGCTGAAGGTGCGTTGAAACATAGCGAAGCCGATGTCAGTTTATCAGTGACAGGCATAGCAGGACCCTCAGGTGGCAGTTCGGACAAACCCATAGGTACCGCTTATTTTGCCTGGTCATCTCGAGGGGAGCATTCTCTGCAAGATCATCAGATATTTACCGGGGATCGTCAGGATGTTCGCTTTAAATCCTGTCATTTTGCCTTAAAAGGACTGATTAAGCTAGTTCAAGAACCATAATCCTTTTTAATTTTAGATATCTTACTCATGTAACGCAGCTTTGTCTTTTTTACCTCCAAGTCTTCTAAAAAATACAGTGCTGCGTAACATGAGTATCTTAAAGGATTGTGTCTGCTGTATTTCACGATACAGCTATGTTAATGAGCGTTATTTTTTGGAGCTTTATCATGGCGCGAATCGCAATCGCCCAAATGACTTCTTTACCACGAGTAGAAGATAATATGACTTTGGTTGAACAATTAATTGCCCAAGCTCATGAGCAAGGAGCAGAACTTATTGTTTTGCCTGAAAATTTTGCTCTCATGGGCAAAAAAGAAACCGATAAGTCAGACATAGTGGAAGTCTTTGGTCATGGGCCTATACAAGATAAAATAAGTCAGCTGGCAAAGCAGTTTACCATCTGGGTTATAGCTGGCACATTGCCCATTAAAGGTGAAGGCAGGCGGGTACGTGCCAGTTCATTAGTGTATGATCAAAGCGGTCATTGCGTAGCACGCTATGATAAGATTCATCTTTTTGATGTAAGGGTGTCGGAACATGAGGCGCACAAGGAATCTTCATCAATAGAGCCTGGAAATAATGTGGTGGTTGTGGATACACCTGTAGGAAAAATTGGTCTGAGTGTTTGTTATGACTTGCGTTTTCCGGAATTATATCAACAATTAGTATTAAAAGGTGCAGAATTATTCACCATACCTTCAGCGTTTACAGCAACAACTGGTTTAGCACACTGGGAGGTTTTGTTAAAGGCGCGTGCCATTGAAAATCTGAGTTATGTGGTGGCGCCAAACCAGAGTGGCGAGCATGAGAATGGTCGTCAAACCTATGGTCATAGTATGATAATTGACCCCTGGGGGAGAACACTAACAGAGCTTGAAACTGAAATGGGTGTGCTTTCTGCAGATATTGATTTAAACTGGTTACATAAGCTCAGGAAACAGTTTCCTTGTAATGATCATCATGTATTAAGCAGGTAATTTTATGTCTCAATCTTTAAATATCGCCAAAGAGTTATTACTTATACCGTCATCTTTGGATGAATCAATTATTGACAAATTAATTCGTTCCATGATGAAACCCCAGATCGATGATGCAGAGTTATATTTTCAGACTTGCAGTTATGAGTCCTGGTATCTTGAAGATTCTGAGGTTAAAAGCGGGAGTTTTTCCATTGACAGAGGCGTGGGAATACGTGCGATAAGCGGGGATAAAACCGGATATGCTTATTGCGATGATATTTTATTGCCGGCCATAGAACGCGCTGCAAGTGCGGCACAATCTATTGCCGTTTCTGGTTCTCCATTAAAACAATCGATTCAGATTCCCAGCGCTCCTGTCAGTCGTTATCAGGCTGTTAATCCCATCGAAGGAATGACTAAACAGGAAAAAATTGCTTTGCTGGAAATGATTGATAAAGAAGCTCGCTCTATTGATCCGAGAGTTAAGCAGGTCAATGCTGCTTTAAGTGGTAGCTATGAAGTGGTGATGGTAGCTGGTATGCATGGTCAGCTGATAGCTGATGTAAGACCACTGGTCAGCATACAAGTCAGCGTGATCGTAGAAGATAAAAATGGGCGACGTGAGACAGCCCGTTCCGGTGGAGGTGGCCGGGTGGCTTATTCCTATTTCACTGAGCAGAACAATGCCTTGCATTATGCACGTGAGGCTGTACGAGAAGCATTGGTCAATCTTGAAGCCGAAGACGCTCCTGCTGGTACAATGCCTGTGGTTTTAGGCCCTGGCTGGCCTGGAGTTTTGCTTCATGAAGCAGTTGGTCATGGTTTGGAAGGTGATTTTAATCGTAAAGGATTATCTGCTTTTTCTGGACGAATCGGTCAACAAGTGGCCGCTTCCGGGGTTACGGTCGTTGATGACGGTACACTTAAAGACAGAAGAGGATCACTTACTGTGGATGATGAGGGTACGCCATCCCAATGTACCACTCTGATAGAAAATGGTGTATTGGTTAACTACATGCAAGATAAACTGAATGCCAAGTTGATGGGAATGAAGCCAACTGGCAATTGTCGGCGTGAATCTTATGCTCATGTGCCCATGCCAAGAATGACCAATACTTATATGCTTGCTGGATCGTATGAGCCAGATGAAATCATTCGTTCTGTTAAGCGGGGATTATATGCCGTGAATTTTGGCGGTGGACAGGTCGATATCACTTCAGGGCAATTTGTCTTTTCAGCCAGCGAAGCTTATCTTATTGAAGACGGGAAGATCACAACACCGGTCAAGGGGGCTACATTGATCGGCAGTGGACCTGAGGTTATGAAAAAAATTTCCATGATAGGTAATGACTTGTCTCTTGATAGCGGCATCGGTGTTTGTGGTAAAGACGGACAGTCCGTACCTGTTGGGGTAGGACAGCCAACCTTAAAAATTGATGCTTTAACGATTGGTGGGACGCGTTAAGATAAAATAAGGATATTTAAGCGCTTTAGAGTGTGACGACACGTGCTTTAGGTTCTGTGAACCAAAATTTTCACAGATGCAAATGCGGCTAATGGGGTACCATTGAGTCTTTGAATTCGTTAAATAGAGCCAGCTATTCGCCTCATTCAAAGACACAATGGCACTCAACTATCCATATTTTCGCTTCGCGAAAAATTTGGTTCACAGAACCTAGCTGATAATGCATTCATTGGAATTCAATTCATCTACCGGTTTTTTTGTTTTAGGTTTTGTAAATAAACTCAAAAAAGAAGCATTGTTAGTCTTTTTTACCTCAAAAGGATTTGTTTTTGCATCCCAGGGAGTAAATTGTGTCATATTTTCGAAATAATATAATGTTGGTGCATTCAAGATAATCCTTTTATTCAGGTATGGTTGGATGATTTCATTCAATTCATCTTTAATGCTTTGATACAATGTTTGATTGTCCATCATTCTATATTCATAAGCCAAAGTAATATGAAAATCATAAGGCATACGGTCTTCCAATTTAAATGTTTTAGCGATGGATTGTACAATAGATTCTTGGTTTTGGGGCAATGACAGCTGTAATTGCAAAACACCCGCCGTTGAAATCATTTTAATCGTTACTTCAGGATTAAATTCATTTTGCTTGAGAGACTCGTGCAAAGCCTTAAAAAATTCGAGATTGGATGTAATGAATTCTGACCACTCAGGAGTATCTTCTTCTGTGTATAAATTACAGGTTGTCATATGATAACTTTGATAAGGCAGTAATGCATAATACTTGGAAATGATGGTCGACTTTTTTAACGCATTATAGATCTCCAGCCACGGGTTCTCTTGCATTACAGGGAGTTGGACCGATGCGGCTATCGTTACTCCAGGAAATTTTGTGTAATTTCCATTTGAATCAATTTTTTTAAGATGTTTCATTATTAATTCCTTTTAGAAAGTACACTGAGGACTGATAATATATTACCATAATGGCTTTGTATTGATCAAATAACAGTACCACAAAACCTGGACTTTAGCCATTTTTCAAGTAAATGAATACAATAGATTAAAGACCATAGAAGCACACCTGTTATATTTATCGAAGTTGCTGTAAATCGATGGCTTGAGAAAAATAGAATGGTGCGAATTACCCTGGCATCGACTGCGGTATCCACGCGAAACTCCGTATGGACCCCGCTATCAAGTAGCGGGGATTCGCCCCCTAAAAAATGGCTAAAGTCGATAAAACAGGTTTCAGTAAAACTAAAGTTCCATTTGAGAACGTTTATCAGCGATGCTTCGATCTATATTCCCATAAATTTCCTGCAGAATAGCCCGTTCCGGCATTTTAGTTTGGAAAAATCTGGATTGATATTGGTCTAATTGAGAAATCGTTTGTTCAATTAATGTTTTAGCTTGACTTACTTCACTCATGTTACGCACAATCGACTTTAACGAGCCATATTTTTTAACTCCTGCATAGCAATTTGGTTAGCCCTGAGTATTAATTTGTACTTGATGGCAAAGTGATTCAATTTTGTCTTTATTTTCATCATTTCCAGTTTGCAGTATGCAATGATTGCGGCAAAGATATGATTGGATTGTGTTTTAACCGTGCGGGTTGGAGATTTGTTCAGGCTTGCATTTTGTTTAATTGACTTGTGATACTCTTCAATCCGCCACCGTTTCTGGTACACTTCATAAAGACGTTCGGCACTGCTGGTCATGTCATTAGAAACGAGATAGAGAACCCCTGTAGAACCATTTTCGTTTTTGAAAATTTTCTTCAAAAGCCTCACTGGGAAGTCTAATCCCTTGAGATAGACTGTGTGGGCTATGTCCTCTTCAAGCTCTAATTCTCTGACTTTTGTGTACCGTCCGTTGTTGGCGTCGTTTTTGGATAAAGCTAAGGTTCGATTAGATTTAATCCCAATAATAAACGATTTTTGAAGGTCATTATGGATGTAAGCCATATTGGCCTTCGAGCCAAACCAATTGTCCGCAAGTACAAAGTCAAACAACACATGATTACTAACCGCTTGTGCGATAAGCTTGCGAAAAAGTTCATTTTTAGTCGTGGATGACTTTCTGCGAGCTTGCCTTGTTTCAATGTCACAAAAAGCAACGTCTTTTTTGATAACTTCATAACCAACAGGAACACTGAAGTCACCATACCGAACCATGCAGGTCAGGATATTAATCCCTTTGACCACATCACCTTTAGCATGGGAATAATGCCAACAATTAATTTCATTCTCATCCGTGTAAGGCTTCTCCTCAATCGAGTCATCCAATAAAAGAACACCGTCTGATGCTTCACTCTCCCTGACTGACTTCTTGACATAATTCCAGAGCGCTTTGGAACCAAAATCTTGTAGTCGTAAAAATCGTGTCACCTTGTCGTGAGCAAATTCACCATCCAACATCTCCGATAAACCTGTAGCTGTTGCATATTTATTCTGGCAAATCAAATAGTCACTATAAATATCAAGCATATCCATTAAATCTTCCTCCCTAAAAATCAGGGATGAAATTTTAATTAAATTTCAGGGAGCAGCAAGGTTTAGTGCGTAACATGAGTTACTTCACCATGACTTAGTGCATCAATCGCTTCATTGAGATTTTTTGTAACTATCTTGTGGCGTGCAGAACCCTGGCGGTAGGAGGAAAATAGCTCTGAACTCACCCTTTCTTCATTTTTTTGAATAATATCATTCAATTTTTCAGCTTGAATCAAACACATCTTAACTTTATCCACATCACTATCATTTAATAGTTGATTGAAATTTTCTTTTACATTGCTTGAAAAAGGGGATTCCTCAATGGCTGCTTTTAGCGTTTTAAGGTCAAAAGCCGTTTTCTTTTCCTGAATTTCTTGATGTATATCGCTTTTAAGCAAGAGTTGATTGTTGTATTCAATTGCTTTATTTAGAGCCACATCAAAGGCTTCCTCATTAGAGGTTAAAAACAATTCTTCTAAATTTAGCTGATTAAAACCTTCAACATCAGAGAAAGCTTCCTGTACTTTGTCCAATTCAAGAGGCGCTGCGTATTCATATAAAGTGTGCCCGCCTGAATTGAACAGCATGACAGAAATGAAAGTGGTCATAAACGTTTCCAATTTCTCAGGCGACAGAGGAATTAGCTGTTCAGGATTTTCTAATTGAAAATTACTGTCTAACGCTTTCAGGTTTTCTCTGATTTTAAGTAACGCGCGTAATTGGCACAACATTGTACCTGATATTGAGTTAGAAAACGGGTGGACTAAACGATCAAAATTATCTTTTACCCATTGCGCTTGAAGATCATAGGTAGCTTGATCAGAGGGTTTTAGAAATCGTTGAGGTTTTGCCATTAAGGCTTTATCATCTCTTGGTAATGGTGAATGTCCTCTTAATAGCCCATAAGCACTGGTTGCTGTTGATTTTTGACCTGATTTGTCTTTTTTTCCTCTTTCCAGATAAATTCCTTCACCATAAATATCCAATGGAAGTGCGTCGGGTTTGTTTGATGCAATAACCATCGCAATGAAAGCAGCCGCAACAATATTTACAATCTTTCCTCTATTCTCCTCAGAAAAATCAGTAAAAATTTCATGATTTTTTAATTTATTAAAAAAATCAGAATATTCCCTTTCAATGTTATCAGCTTTTCCTTTATGCTCAATTACTACACGGTCCCATAATTGATTGTAGTAATCAGGTACCAATTCTTTTATCCACTGCGTATAGGTTTTTATCTCTTCTGCCGTGAAACCATCTATTTTCCTGCTTAATGTTTCATAAGCTAAATGTGTTTCGAAATAACGTCTGGAACTATCCTCATTAATGACTTCAGGCTCACGAGAGACTTCATATTTTTGTAGTATGTCATCATTTAAATACTTATTAATTAGCTTAAGGCTTTTCTCGTCCTTTGCCCCTGATAAATATAAGGATTTTAATTCTTTAAAACGAGCTTTATCTTTCTTATATTTATCCAGAAGAATTAATAAAGCTTGAGAAACTGAAATTTTCATGATAGGCACTAATTAAACTTAAAAAATGAATTTTTTATAAAATATAAGATTAATTATGGACCATATTTCTTAACATAATGTTAAGTTGAGAAATTATTGATCATTTTTGTGTTTGAGATGCTTTTTTTAAACGGAGGATTGCGTAGAAATAAGGGTTATATTTTCAAAAATTTTTGCGGAACAAATCTTGGTATTTACCGGACGAGACCACTAGACTCTAGCGCCGGCCGCACATCATGCTATGGTTATAAAATGCACTTTTTTCTTCTTTAGTTTCTGATTCTTTGAATTTTTGATAGGCCTTTCTAAACGCTGACTGAGCTGACTTAACCTTTTTTTCAGTATTAGATGGAATATCGAAAGCCTTCATTAGTTTACCACGTGTTGATTTGGTATCTCTTCTAGCAAACAATGCGTTACTTTCTTCATGATCAAAATGAATAGAGTTTAAAGCGCTGTCGAATTTTCGATGGAGTCGATGGAGTTTAGTACTCACTTCACGGTAACTGGTGACATTTTGAACTTTTTCAAACCCATTTTTAAGGCTACTTTGCACCCTATTTAATCTGGTGATTTTATTGGCCATTACTACTGCCTTGGTATCATTTTCCCCATATTTTTCTACCAGTTTCCTATGAAGTGCTTCTAGTTTAGATGTGTATATTTTTAATGCTTCGATACCTGCTTCAAATTCCGTTTTTAAATTCTCTGTTTTTCTATGTTTTCTTAGATAATCAGTATTGATGTTTTTTGTAGGGGCTAATGAATGCTTTTCTGGACTAAAGGCTTCTGTATTACAGAGTTTTGCGTACGGTTCATATCTAGGAGCCTCAAAGCCACTATTACCATAATAATTTTTTAATTCAGATTGATAGTCAGACGCATTAAACACTTTGTTTGCCCATGGATCACAAATAAATGCTTCACTACCCCAGGTTTCAGGCTTTGCAGGATCACTATTTGGATCGCGGTTTACCACCAGAAACACATGATCGCCATTCACTATATGATAGACTTCAGCCCTGAAATCAGTTTCAGTCAGGAAATAATCTAATGCTTGATAAGCAAGTTCACCGCAATTCCCGATAGACAATTTATTTGAAATAAGGATATCAGCTTCAAAACTTCGGACATAAGGATCAGACTCTAAACTTAAATTTCGGGATGTGTTTTTTGCCAGATTTCTTTTGGTTGATATTCCATCCATATGGTGTAAAGTCCGCCAAAGAGGAATTTCATTATTACTTAATTGGGTGGAACCCTGCAGGATGCGCTCACGAGCATACTCTTTAGCTGCAATTGCATGTTCATGGATTGATAAATTGTTTTTTTTCTCATCTTTTCCAGGCACTTTTAACCCCCTCTGAATATCAATATATTATACAATATGCATTAAAATAAATCAAATCCGGGTGTTTTTAGGGAATCTTTAGAAATACCACATCGCCAAAAGGGTAATCGATTTCCACTGGAGATAATCAGTTTTTTGGCAGTTATTGCGATATTCAAGAGTCATTACATTACCGAGGCATATCGGTAGCTATGAAACAGCACGAATCTGGTGGATCATGAGCATGATTGCTCATGATGTTTTCTTGACGCAGAGAGGTCGCTAAAAATGAATAAAAAAATTAAATGATATTAATAACCAGAAGGATAAAAGCCATGACAGCCATGCTTATGTCTTCGGTAAGAGTGACTGTTGATAAAGGCACATCTAACACTGTTCCCATGCAAGGGCATTTTATATCTAATCCTTCTTGTAATGCCTGAATAACGCCCACTGAACCAATGGTAAAAATAATAATAGTGACAATATAGGTCAGTATTGGTAAAAAGAAAGACAGGAAGGCCAGACCCAGAAACAACTCAATTAGTGGATAGCAGTAGGCATAAACTCGGGATCGTTTGGCGATGATATCATACATCTCAAAGCCATCGGCAAAATCAAGGGGATGAAATACTTTTAAAGTGCTGAAAATCACGAGAAATACACCCATATAATAGTGCATCCATGCCCGCATTCCACCACCCGTTTGCCAGAGAAGGGCGAGTCCTGCAAGAATAGAAACAAGGATTAATGAAACTAAAGGCCAATATTTTTTTAATGACTTATTATCTTCTTCCTCTGAGTCTGATTCTTTCACTACTAAATCCTTATATTCTGGATGATTATCAATATAATTTTTTACAAAAGGGCAGGTTGGCAAAACTTTATAATTATTTTTTTTAGCATATCGCAAAGCAAAATCGGTAATTTTGGCGGCAATTCCCTGGCCTCTTTGATCTGCCGGGACAAAAGTCGTAAAGTAGTCCAGTGTTTTTTCATCAACTTTTTTATATTTTAACTCACTCTCCTTATTATCTATCTCAACGTAGAATCTTTTATTTTTTTTATCATGTTGTAGATTCAAATCCATTTTCAGCCCCTTCTTAAGTTTCTCTTATGATGTTTTTTAAATCTAGTCTGGCTATTATGTTTTGGCAATTTCGCGGAGTTTAGTCATCGCAGAGAAAAGTTGGAGCCAAGATTTTTTTTCAATGCATTTTTGACCTTACGTGTATTAGCTCGATGTACTGCAAACCCTGACTCACACAAAGTGAGCAATAATTGCATCTCATAACCGCCTGTCGTTTCTAATACAGTTAAAGCATATTTTAATTTACTCTTGAAATCGTTTATAAACGCTTTAATACCTGTCGGATTATTTTCATATTCGTATATCTTTTTTGAGCCATACATCGCTACAACAAAAGAAATTTTTCCAATATCGATACCAATATAATTACTGTATAATGACATGCGCGCCTCGAAATTTTATTGTTTAGGATTGTAAGCGGACGTTCTTTAATCAGAGTCCTTTCAACTATTCAAACGTTTCGAGAGCAGGGCTAGAGTACCTTGATCCAGACGGTTGTTAAAACCTATTCCGCGACGGTCGCTCACGCCCGTGCCCTTTATTTTTACAATAAGGGGCTACTCTCTTAATGGCCATTATATAATTTTTTGTAACTTACAATACCGCGGTCGATGCCGCGGTAATTCGTGGTTGTATTTTTCCAAAGTTATTTTTTTCATCGAATCCCTACTACTTGATAGCGGGGCCTAACAAAGCTTCGCATAGATAGCGCGGTCGATGCCGCGGTAATTCGTGGTTGTATTTTTCCAAAGTTATTTTTTACATCGAATCCCCGCTACTTGATAGCGGGGTCTAACAGAGCTTCGTATAGATGCCGTGGTCGATGCTGCGATAATTCGAGGTTGTATTTTTCCAAAGTTATTTTTTACATCGAATCCCCGCTACTTGATAGCGGGGTCTAACAGAGCTTCGTATAGATGCCGTGGTCGATGCTGCGATAATTCGAGGTTGTATTTTCCATCAACTAAAGTTTGCCGGCATGTGCTGCCGTCAAATAGGAGATTGAACCACATATTTCCTGCTCAATTTTTTTAATTTGATTCTGATAAGTCAGAATGAAGGGAAGTGTCTCCTGAAGACAGATAATGAATCTTTTTTCCTTTATCCTCAAGAACCAGTTCTCCTGAGGTTGTCACTCCTTTGGCAAGACCATGTAAAGCCCCAATGGGTTGCGTTACCGAGATGTGTTTGCCGGCAAGATAGTCGTGTTGTTGCCATTGCTCCTTAAAAATTTCGAAGCCATCTCTGAAAAATTTTTTTAAATAGGTATTCAACTGGTTAATAAGATACCCAATGATCTGGTTGCGATTGAAATATTGGCCAGATATTTCAAAAAGCGAACACCAAGGTCTATGCTCAATGAATTGATTTTCTGTATGTGAGTTTACATTCAATCCTATACCGATAATGAGCATGGTATTACCATTGCTTTCCGCCATGATGTCAACAAGGCTACCGCATATTTTTTTATTTTGCCATAAAATATCATTTGGCCATTTAATGGAGATGTTCTGCGAGAGTTTCAGTTGTTTCAAAGTGTGGAGAATAGCCAGGCTAACCACAAGACTTAATCCTGATAAGCGGGAGAGATCGTGATTAAATTGCCAGCGACTGGAAAAATAAATATTTTCGCCGAAAGGCGAGTGCCAGTGGCGGTTAAATCTACCCCGTCCCTGTGTTTGCTCTTCACTGCAACAGATATCAATGTTAGAGCTAACGGCTATATCTTTCAGGTAACGATTGGTCGAATCCAGTGAAGAAAAAAGATGAAATTTATAGGGATGAAAATTATCCGTATTGATGTGTTGTCTTATTTCATTCTCATTCAGCATAACAAAGGGACTGGTTAACTGATAGCCTTGCTTAGAGAGGGTTGTGATGGGCAGGCCATAACTTATCAGTTGCCGGATTTGTTTCCAGATGGCTGTACGTGAAACATTCATGGCTTCGCCCAGTTCAGCGCCGCTATGACAACGACCATCTTGAAGATGATGTAAAATGGATTGTTGAATTTCAGTGAATCTTTTCATTTTCAAAAAGCCTAAAAAAATCTGATTTTTTTAGGCGCGTGGGCAGCAGGTATGGAAATCAGGATTTTGCAGCCAAGCTGATATAAATGTCAACGGATTTCGTTATAAGGGCTGCGATTGAGGCTGAGTTCAATCGTCTTGTTATAAGTCAGATAAAAGGTAAGCAGGATTCTCAAGTGGCAGGTAACGAATTTGATCGATATCCGGGTGATGACAAATGGCGGCGCTGACTGCTGCTTTTGGCATAAAGGTTTTAATTTCCCATCTGGTGTTGCTTCTTTTATCGAGTATCTGTTGATGGTTTCCAGCCTCTGATATCACGCTGAATTCATTGGTAGGATAAAACAAGCCAACGCCACAGGCCTTGATAAAAGCTTCCTTTTGTGCCCATACGTTAAAAAAGAACCAGGGTTTGAGGAAAAAGGGCATGGCTAGCAGACTTTCCTGCTCTTTACGTGAAAACAGATGTTGTGCAATACCTTGATAAGGACGAGCAGAATATTGCTCAATATCCACTCCTAAAGGATATTTCTTACCAACTGCAATGATTGCCCATTCACCGGTATGACTGACATTAAATTGCACATCGGATTGATGATGAATTTCAGGTTTGCCATGTGGATTATACTCAAATTTAATGTCTTTTGCGTGACAGTGAAGATAACGACTTAAAATGACCCTCAGCAAACCACGGGCATGACGAAATCGTCTTTGATGGCGCGGAAAATAAAATCGGTTTGCTCGTTTGATTTCATCAGGACTGAGTAATGCTTGCAGCTTGGGTAATTCATGACGAAGAGAAAAAAACCAGAGATCAATTTGTCTGTTTTTTAAGACACAATCGCTTAAAGAAAAAATTTTAAACTCAGATTTACTCATCAATAGTCCATAGATGTGGCGTCAAATGGCAGTTGAGGTTATCATATCGCATGATGATAAATTTACCAATGAGTGTGACCCATGAGCCGACAGTTTTTGGATTTTGAACAACCTATAGAAGAATTGAATCAAAAAATTCAGGCACTTCGCATGGTAGGAAGTGATAACGAAGTCAATTTAACGGAAGAAATTGCAAGACTTGAAGCCAAATGCAAGGAATTAATGGCGAATATTTTTACCAATCTTGAGCCCTGGCAAGTAGCTCAAATGGCAAGACACCCCCTCAGGCCGCAGACAACTGATTACATCGAGCATATTTTTACAGACTTTCAAGAGTTGCATGGGGACCGAAGTTATTCTTCAGCACCAGCCATTATTGGAGGTATGGCGCGGCTCGAGGATGTTCCGGTGATGGTTATTGGCCATCAAAAAGGTAAAAAAACGAAAGAAAAGGTTTATCGTAATTTTGGCATGGCAAGACCTGAGGAGTATCGTAAGGCTTTGCGTTTGATGAAGCTGGCTGAAAAATTCAATATGCCTGTTTTTACCTTTATAGATACGGCGGGAGCCTATCCGGGTATTGGTGCTGAAGAACGTAACCAGTCTGAGGCCATTGCCCGAAATTTATTTGAGATGGCAAGGCTCAAAACACCGGTTATCTGTACTGTTACCGGTGAAGCCGGCTCGGGCGGAGCATTGGCTATAGGAGTAGGGGATAAAGTTATCATGCTGCAATACAGTATTTATTCGGTCATTTCACCCGAGGGTTGTGCATCAATCCTCTGGAAAGATCCGGCAAAAGCCAGTGAAGCAGCACGCGCTATGGGTATTACTGCTGATAAAATTTATGAAAATAAACTGGTTGACAAGGTCATAGAAGAGCCATTGGGCGGAGCGCATCGTGATGTAGAGGACATGACAAGTCGTTTAAAAAGCGTGCTGCTCAATGAATTAAAGGCACTTCGCCATATGCCGCCAGAGGACTTGATTGAATTGCGTTACCAGAAATACATGGCAATGGGAGCCTGTGATTAATTTCCTGAATGATAAGCCACTACTTGCTTATTTAAAAAAATTTAAACGGCTTTTTGTGGGGTTTAGCGGTGGATTGGATTCAACGGTTTTGTTGCATCTATTGTCCACATCTTTACCCCTTAAAAAAAAATTGACGGCCATCCACATTCATCATGGGTTAAGCCAAAATGCTGCTCAATGGCAAAAGCATTGTGAGCTTTTTTGTCAAAAGCAGGCTATTCCAATGATTTGGCGAGCCATTGATTTTGACCGCAGCGCTAATATTGAAGAAAATGCTCGCCTGGCTCGTCTTAATGTTTTTTCGTCCCTGCTTACAGAAAACGACGCTATCCTTCTTGGGCATCATCAAGATGATCAGGCAGAGACTGTATTATTACAGCTTTTTAGAGGAGCAGGTATCGATGGCCTTGCAGCAATGGCGCAAATTTCAACTTTGGGGAAGGGAGAGTTGATTCGACCTTTACTAACAGTGACTAGAGAACAGTTAAAAAGATATGCGGTTTCTCAGCAGTTAAATTGGATCGAAGATGAAACTAATCTCGAGGTAAAATTTACCCGTAATTTCATTCGGCATGAGATCATACCGATATTGGAACAACGTTGGCCATCGGTGAGCAAAAATATTGCCCGAACCGCAGAGCTTTGTCAGCAGGCCCGCCAAAATCTGCAAGATTTGGCAGGGCTTGATCTGGATTCTTCATCTTTAACCCGTTCAATACTGGCTTTTGAGTCACTGCTGCCATTAAGAAAGGAACGAATCGCCAATGTTCTTCGCTTCTGGTTAAAATTTAATGGCGTAAAAATGCCGTCAGCGGTCATTATTGAGCGCATCATAGATGAGGTGATGTTTGTCAGGGAAGACGCCGAGCCCATGGTGCAGTGGGAACAGATTCAGATACGTCGTTATCGAAAACAGTTGTTTCTGCTTAAAACGGACAACATGCAAGTGCCTGAAAAAACGCCTTGGCCACATTTTCCAGAACCTTTGAAAATAACAGACCTGGGGCGTCTTGTGGTGAATCGTGTTACCAGAGGTTTGGTTTTTCCTGAAGGCAGCCATATCGATATCCGGTTTCGCAGGGGGGGAGAGCTCTTTTATTGGCACGGTCAGTCAAAGCAGTTAAAAAAGCTTTTTCAGGAATGGAATATTCCTCCTTGGCTGCGAGATCATATTCCTTTAATATATATCAATGATGAATTGGCACTGGTGGTTGGTTATGCTGTCAGCGACAAATTTTATAAAAAAAATCAAAAAAATGCGTGGGAAATTCAATTAAAATTTTCCTGATTACGCGGCATAGCTTTTAAAAAGACGAAGCTGCGTAACATGAGTAAATAATTTGTTTGTGCTTGGATTAATCAAATGGTTTCAAATTTTAAAGTGGTCTGGCTGCTAAGCTATATATCAGTAGCTTCGGTATCGTCTGCAATTATCACTCCTGCCTTGCCCCAAATTCAGTCAGAGTTTGCTTTAGGGAATGGGGAAGTGGAATGGATGGTTTCTGCTTTTTTAATCGGATATGTGCTTGGTCAGTTAATTTACGGTCCATTGGCCAATGCCTATGGACGTTTGAAAGCCCTTCGCATCGGTCTCATCATTAATATATTGGGTATTTTGTTATGCTTCATGGCATTATCGATCCACTCCTATGTTTTTCTGATATTTGGGCGATTTATCACCGCATTAGGAGCTGCAGGAGGTCTAGCTTGCACATTTATGTTGATCAATGAATGGCTGCCCGAAGCAAAACGTAAAATGGCCATGGCTTATTCAATATTGTCTTTCACCATCGGAATTGGTTTATCGGTTATGATTGGCGGATTGGTTACTCAATATTGGCATTGGTCAGGCTGTTTCTGGATCCTCTTATTTCAGGGAATATTGATGCTTTGGGGAACCAAAGCCTTTAGTGAAACCCTGACTCATCCCCAGCCAATTAATTTTTCGATGATTTTCACTGGCTATAAAAAAGCATTATCTTCGGGTCAATTGTTGATATTTTCTTTAGCCTGGGGATACTGTTCTTCGGTAAGCTATTGCTTTTCAGCGGCGGCTCCACAGATTGCTGTTCATTCATTAGGGCTTACGGCCGCAGAATACGGTTACTGGAACATCCTTAATATTGCTGGCATGTTTGCCGGTGGATTACAAGCCAAAGCTTTATTGGATAGATATTCCCCGCGACAAGTGATTACGATGGGGTTGGTCGGGTGTGCTGTGGGCTTGCTCAGCCTTATTTTTTTGTTGCAATTAAACCATCCTTCAGCCTTGTGGTTTTTTCTAAGCACAGCCTCGTTATTTTTTTTCAGTGGAAGCCTCTATGCCGGTGGTTCCTTTGTTGCTTCTACGTCTATTGAGGATAGAGCCAGTGGCGCTGCCATGATGAGTTTTATCAATATGTCAACAGCCACCCTTACCGTTATCATTATGGGGTATTTATCAGCCAACGCCTTATTGTCCTTTATCAGCATCTTGGTTTTGCTTGGTGGATTAACGACCGTTTTACTCGTTTATGAAAATCTGGTTTTACGGAAAGCTCATGCAGGAAAACATTAAACTGTTAGGAAATTCAGCGAGGCTTGAATGGACTCATGCAGAACATGACCAGAAAGCCAATGAAAGATAAGATAGCTAACCACTTGGAAACCATGAATAAACGGCGTAACCCCGGGTTTGCTTTTTTCAGAATTTTGAATTCATCTAAAAATACAGTTTCACAGGCTCCATTACCGTCATCATCACGTCTTACACTCGTACCTCTCACTGTACCAGTCATGTTATTTTTGTATTCAGACAACACGCCTTTGAAATAAATCATGTCTCCTACTTCCGCATTGCGTAAAGCGGCTTTGACTGAATCATTATCTGTTAATAAATGATTGTTGGAAAGAGCGGTTGACTGAAAGCGTTTGCTTGCTTCAGCACTCTGCCAGGAAGTCCAACAGGTCCAGCTATCACTTGAGAAATGGATATTTTTATAAACACCGGAACTGACATTGGGCTCCCAAATCACGCATAAATCACGAATATTGATAAAATCTTTCCAACGCTTATGGTGCCATATGTTGGTAAATCCATCAGCGTCACTGTAAGTCACTACAATCCCTGTGAGCTCATAATCAAATTTGGGAATAATGGTATACTGATATTTGTCTGCTGAAATGGAAAAAGGAACCCTTGTTGTCGCGGACTGAACGGGTGGATTTAGTTGTTCTATGTCATACTCACTTGGTGGAGGAAAATCATCTTTGTAATACCAGCTCACCGCCATCATCAATAAACTGACCACAAACACCCATTTAAATAAATGTTGGTAGAACAAATCACGATACTCCCTGTTATTCACTTTGTTCTAGAGCTCGATCATCAATGTCCAGTTCAACGGATTCAATTTTCTGAAATCGTTGACTGATTTTTTTGGCTGAAGTGTTGACTTCACCAACGTCCTGGTGGGCCTGATTAATGTGCTTTGATAATTTATCCATTCGTTTTTCAAATCGTTCAAAATCACTGGATAATGCTTGCAAGTGTTTTTGAATAATATGTACTTGTTTGCGCGTAGCATCATCTTTCAAAACAGAACGGGCAGTAGTCAATACGGCCATGAGTGTGCTTGGAGACGTCAGCCAGACTTTAAGCTTTTGTGAAAGAGCAATTAAATCGGGATAATAGGCATGGATCTCTGCGAAAATGGATTCAGCGGGGATAAACATCACAGCACCGTCTGTGGTTTCGCCTGGAATAATGTATTTCTCAGCAATGTCTTTAATGTGTTTTTGAATGTCCTGGCGGAACTGTTGCTGGATGGCTTTTCTTTCGATAGAAGATGCTTCGGTGTTTATCAGTCGTTGATAGGTTTCAAGGGGAAATTTGGCATCTATCACTACATTGCCAGTGGGTTCGGGCAGAAATAAAATACAATCGGCTCGTTTCTGATTACTTAAAGTATATTGCATTTGATAATGGCTGGCTGGCAGCATATTGGTAATGAGAGTGGATAATTGCACTTCACCAAACGCGCCACGCGCTCGTTTGTCCACCAGAACATCCTGCAAGTTAACCACGTGGGTGGATAATTCCGTTATTTTTTTCTGCGCCTCATCAATAATGGTTAATCGACGAACGACATCGGTAAAAGTAGATGAGGTTTTTTCAAAGCCTTCAGATAATTTATGATTCACCTGGTGGGTAAGGGAATGAAGTTGATTACGAATTTCCTCATTTAAAGTTTGCAAGTGAGATGTCAGAGAGCTGGCATGCTGTTTGAAACTGTGAGTCATCTGTTCTCTAACGTCCGCCATTTGCCCTTGAATCGACTCGCTGATGATTTTTTGAACATTAATCTGTCCTTGAGCAATTTTTTCCTGAACACTGTATTGGCTGTTTTGGTAGGCTTGATGAATATCCAGCTGCAATTGATGCAACTGATTAGTTAGGTTTTGCTGAGATAGAAGATGATGATTGGCTGTCGTTGTTTCTTGTTTAGATTGGCGTTTAATAAGCCATAGGATCAATATCATTTGTAAGATTAAAAGCCCTAAAACCAGATACTCAGACAGCGTAAAGTATTGTAAAAACAGCATCATTATCCTAATTCAGACAGCTTAACGGGTTCATCATAATGATACACCGTTTTTAACTGCCCATAGTCCACTAAATGGAAATAACCCAAGTATAGAGATTGTTGATCGTACTGCTTATAGATATTTTTGTCGAATGTAAATTCCAAAGCATGTTTTCCAGAAGTAAACCAGTTGGCTGTTTGGCTGGTACTGAGGGGATGAAATTTCCCCTGTGAGTCTTTGTAATAAAGAACAGACTGTAGGGCATAACGGCTGTTGTTCGCTACGTTTACCATTGCCTTAAAATTTAAAGGTTGTGTAGATACCTTTTCTATTTCGATCAATTTGGCAGATGGAATGGAATAGGAAAAGGCGGCATGTCCCTGGCGAGTAATAAGCTGATCACCGAACCAGGCACTTATGGCAGCTTCAACGTACCAATTGGCACCAAAGTCATTTTTTTTCGAATGAAGTTGAGCGCTTCCCTTATATTGATTGGATTTGGTTTTGGTTAAATTTAGAGGAATAGAATCTCCGTTAGGTGCTACGATGGATGCAAAGACATCCTTGACAGGATAATCCAGTGTGTCATTTAAAGTAATAGTAGCAATGATTTTATCGTTTAATTTGTACTCATCTTTATTGGTTTCTACGGTTAAATAAGCATTGGAATATTTGTCAAAAACACTGATCACAAAGGTTTCATCAGTGGAAATTGATTGCTCATCAGTAACCAGTTTGAATTGTCCTGCACCCAATTCTTCCTTAAGTTGTAAAACAGTGTGGTGATTTTGGTCATAATCTGCATCAGCAAAGGCTTCATCTCTGCTATATAAAGAAGAGGCTTCCTGAAAACTCAGTGAATGGCTTTTTGTTTCAAGTCTCAATATCGGTACATGGCTTCCAGATATTGGACTGATACGTATAATTGCTCTTGGCGCAAGCGTGTTAACAACAACGCCCTTGCGTAATTCTTCCAGAGTGACTTTCTTTTTGTAGCCGTAACTTTTTTGCAGATTTCGTAACGGATGCTTAAAATTTTGATCATGGATGTTCCACTCAAGATGCATGGGCTCATGAGATAATTCATCACAAGTCTTGCCGCATTCATAGGAACTTATTTCCTGATCGGGGAGTTTAAAGGCCTGTGCCTGAGAAAAGCATAAAAAAGATAACCATAAAAAATGATTTAACTTCATGATAATACTCCCTGATCGCGTAATTCATTGATCAATATCTGCCCAAGCCCAAAACAGGAATGACGACTTTGATTGTGACTTAACGGAGTTTGCTCCTCGGTTTTTTCTATATCGTTAAACCACAGTTCACCGGCTTCTCTTTGTGAAGTGCAGTTTAAAAAACCGTCAGAACATTTATCCAGATATATTTTAGTGATTTTAAGAGCAGTATTGAGCAAGTAGCCGTTACAATAACTTGCTGATGAAAAAGGAGATGCCGTCACATCAGTACCAATGATGGTTCTGAAAGGCACGGGTAAGGAAGGACGGTTTTTGGTCCCGAAAAGCAGGTGATCATTAAAAATTTTCATGTCACCTACACGCTGCTGTCTGACTGAATCGTTATGATAACCTAACAGCCAACCGATACCGGAAACAAAGATATTGCCGCTTAAAACTTCATCAGCTAAAGGAGTTCCACCGCTTGAAGGGGAAATGGCGATAACTTCCTTGATAAATGGCTTTAATTGCATATAACGTGCATCGTAAGTAGGATTTGATAATATCCAGCGCAGAACGTTTGAACCGTTGGAATGAGTATATACAGTGATAGAATTAATGTTTTTATCTTTCAGGAATTTTAGCATCTGGTTGGCAACGCACCCGGCTGCCTCTTCATGCCACATATAATAACTGAAATCGCAATGGACAATGAAAAAATTATCTGGGTTTGGAAGCGCATTTGCCAAAGAGCGGGTAAAATCTTTTTTCCAGTATGAGCCATCGGCATCTTCACGGTGATCATTGGTGCCGTGAATGAAAACAATGCCGAAATTAGATTGAGATGTGGAATGGGCATTTACCGTTGAGAAGAAAAAAAGAAAGCAGAAAACCATCAAAAAACGAAATAAGTCCATTTGATCATGCCTTTGATAAACGAAGATAATATCTATATCAAATAGTTTCTGGCATTTCAATAAATTATTTGCATACAATAGTTTATACTGTAAAGCGATGCATGCTGGTCTGATTCGTTCCGTGCATTTTTATAATTCTCATTTTTATTTGGTTTTTTGATCAATGAATACAAACATTAAAGAAAAAATTTCAATATTAAGAAACAAAATCCGTCTTTACGATTACCACTATTACGTAAAGGATGAACCCTTGGTGCCGGATGCGGAATATGATCGCTGTTTTAAGGAATTGAAGCAGCTTGAATCTGAGTACTCGCAATATGCTACCAGCGACTCTCCCACACAAAGAGTAGGCGCAACGCCATCAGACGCTTTTGAAACGGTAGCTCACAAACAACCCATGCTTTCATTGTCCAATGTGTTTTCAGATGATGAATTAAAAGCCTTTATCAAACGTATCGTTGATCGGCTTGATTACGCGGGTGATGAGATTGAGTTTGCTTGCGAGCCCAAACTTGATGGGCTTGCCGTAAATATGACTTATGAAAATGGCAGATTAAAATATGCGGCCACAAGAGGGGATGGGGCTGTGGGGGAAAAAATTACAGCCAATATAAAAACGATTTCCTCCATACCGTTAAAACTTATGTCTGATAATTCTCCAAAGATCATTGAAGTGAGGGGTGAAGTATACATGCCAATCGCCGGATTTGAATCTTATAATCAAAAAGCCAGAGAACGTGGTGAAAAGACTTTTGCTAATCCGCGCAATGCTGCTGCAGGCAGTTTGCGCCATTTAGACCCTTCTGTCACAGCTACAAGACCTTTAGAGATGTATTGTTATGGTATCGGCGCCTGTGAAGGCTATGAACTTCCTGATACTCATTTTGAACAACTTAAGTTGTTAAAAACATTTGGCTTTAGGGTGCCTCCAAACATAAAACTGGTAAAAGGTCTTGAGGGCTGCCGACAGTATTATGATGAAATGCTCTCAAAACGTTCATCTCTTTCTTTTGAAATCGATGGGGTAGTTTATAAAGTCAACCGCATTGGGCTTCAACAGGATCTCGGCTTTGTTTCACGTGCTCCAAGATTTGCTTGCGCTCATAAATTTCCAGCGGTTGAAGAGTTAACGACCTTATTGGCCGTAGACTGGCAGGTGGGGCGTACGGGCGCATTAACACCTGTAGCCCGTTTAGAGCCTGTGACTGTGGCTGGTGTGACCGTCAGTAACGCCACATTGCATAACATGGATGAAATTAAACGTAAGGATATTCGCATTGGCGACAAAGTCGTTGTGCGTCGTGCGGGCGATGTGATTCCCGAGGTGGTGTCTGTGGTTTTGGAACAGCGTCCCGATAAAACAGAGACTATTCTCTTACCCTCTCATTGCCCGGTTTGTGGTTCGGAGGTTCTCAGAGAAGAAGACGAGGCTGTAGCTCGTTGTGTAGGTGGTTTATTCTGTAAAGCACAATTAAAGCGAATGATGTGGCATTTTGCTTCCCGCAAGGCAATGGATATTGATGGCCTCGGCAGTGGCCTGATTGAGCTCTTGGTTGATGAAGGTATTATCCATCATTTACCTGATCTATACGAGTTGGACTTTAATGAGCTGGTGAATTTGCCCAGGATGGGCAAAAAGTCCGCACAAAATTTGTTAAATGCACTTGAGAACAGCAAAAAAACCACTTTCAATCGATTTCTTTATGCCCTGGGTATTCGAGAAATTGGCGAAACCAGCGCCCGCATTTTAGCGTCAGAGTTTAAGGATATAGAACACTTAAAAAAAGCCTCAATGGATGAACTGACTGCTTTGAAAGATATTGGTCCTGTGGCTTCAGCTCACGTTGTGCATTTTTTTGCTCAACCTCACAATGTTGAGATGATCAATAAATTGTTGGAGTTAGGGATAACCTGGCCAAAACCTGAAAAAAAAGCAATAAATCAAGAGCATCCTTTATTTGGGAAAGTGGTTGTGCTGACGGGAAGTTTGTCCGGATTATCGCGTGAAGAAGCCAAAACAAAGTTGCGAGAGGTGGGAGCGAAAGTCACAGGGAGCGTATCTAAAAATACAGATTTTCTTATAGCAGGCAGTGATGCGGGCTCCAAACTCACTAAAGCAAACGACTTAGGGGTTAAAGTGATTGATGAGAGTGAGTTTCTTAACATGATAAGTACACAGAACCTAGTCTAAGGCTTCCAGCATTTGGGGATGGTATTCCTTTAATTCCTGCTGAGTTTGAAGACGCGAGATCAGATCCGGGTTGGCAATAAAAGGTCGGCCTATGGCTACCAAATCAAATCGCCCTCCACGTATTGCTTCATCTGCCTCAGCAAAGTTATAGCTCCCTGAGGCAATCAGAGTTCCATGAAAGATTTTCCTCATAAAAGCAGTCATTGTTTGGTGGTTTAGCATGTCATAGATGATTTTATCGTCAAAATTACCCGTATGAACATAGGCTATATTGAGCGAATTGAGTTGTGTTAATAAATAAGAGAATATCTCAGCGTCTTCTTTTTGGCCTTTAATTTGATTTAAATAAGTTGCAGGGGATAATCTTATTCCCGTGCGTTCGAAACCGATAACATTTCCTACGGCATTTACAATTTCAAGCGCAAATCGTGCCATATTTTTAGGACTGCCTCCATAGGTATCCGTTCTTTGGTTGGTATCGTAATGCAGGAATTGGTCAATTAAATAACCATTGGCGCCATGAATTTCAATGCCATCGAAACCCGCCTCCATGGCATTTTCTGCTGCCTTGGCAAATTGTTTTATTATGGTTTTTATTTCATTGACTGTGGCTTCTCTCGACCATCCGTAATGCAAATCATGGCTTCTTTTTAATTGACCTGTCATTAAGGTTTTGGAAGCAGAAAGAGGAAGTTGCCCTTGTAGAAAAATTGGATGTGAAACACGACCTACATGCCAAAGTTGCGCAAAAATTTTACCGTTGTTTTGATGAACCTGGGAGGTTACTTTTTGCCAGCCTTGTATTTGTTCTTTAGTATAAAGTCCCGGGGTATTGCTGTAACCTCTTGCCTCAGGACTGATGATGGTGCCTTCTGTAATGATGAGTCCTGCTTGAGCCCGTTTTGCATAATACTCAGCCATCTTGTCGGTAGGGACAAAATGATCATCAGCTTTGTTCCTGGTCATGGGTGCCATGACGATGTGGTTTTTTAATAAAAATTTATCATTTAAGGGGTAAGGATTAAATAAAGTATCCAGATTCATAAATAAGATTTTTTAGTAAAACATTGGGTAATTTATACACAAAAATAGGGATTAATCAATATTAATCAAATCATTTGCCGGTCGTAGATACGCTGCGCTGTGGCCACAGCACTGATAAAACTGCAATTAGTTTTTTATATTTCAATACAGCAACTTGACTTTGTAACTTTTTTCCGCTTACGAATCACTGGGCACCGACTGTGGTGTCCATCACCAGTATATTTATCAAAATCCAGTGTTTTCTAAAACTTGGATAAATAGGATTGGCCTTTTTATGGATTCTGTGGTTAAGCTACAGGGATTCGTGAATTTTTCACAAAGAGTAGTAAGTATTTACAGGTTTTTTCAAAGGTCATTTTTAAGCTGATGAATTCATGTTATTTTATTTTTATTGTATTTCCTGGTTAGGCCATCCGGCATGAACTTTTTTTCGGGTGATTTCAGACAAAAAATAAAATATGTAGGGATAAGTCTGGCTTTTTTATCCACGATTTCTGCGTCGGCTTTTTCAGATCAATTCGTCTGGAATAATCCTTATACGGCCAAGGAGAGAGATAAGTCTATTTATTACAATTCTTTTAGCGAACAGCCTAAAACGCTTGATCCGGCGCGTTCGTATTCAGCGAACGAATATATTTTTATTGCGCAGATTTGTGAACCGCCGCTGCAATACGATTATTTAAAAAGACCTTATCAGCTGACCCCGCTAACTGCACAACAACTCCCTGAGATTCGCTATTTAAATAAAGAGAAAAAAAAGATAAATCTTTCTGACAACGATACCGTTGCTTATAGTGTTTACACCATAAAGATTAAACCAGGCATCATGTATCAGCCTCATCCGGCTTTTGCCAGATATAAATCAGGTACGTACCGTTACCATGATCTTCCCGAAGGTTATCTGGAAGAACAGAACATCAACCAAATCAGCGATTTTAAATACAGCGGAACGCGTGAACTGAAGGTTGATGATTATATTTATGAAATTAAACGTCTGGCTAATCCCGCTGTCAGCTCACCTATATTTGGTTTAATGAGTGAATATATTCTGGGATTCAAGAAGTATGGAGCAAGTCTTCCTCTGACGTATGGTCAGAAAAAATATATTGATTTGCGTGCCTATCCCATGGAGGGATTAAAGAAAATTGATGATTATACGTTTGAAGTCACTTTAAAAGGACAGTATGCGCAATTTATCTTCTGGCTGGCCATGCCTTTTTTTGCTCCTGTCCCATGGGAAGTGGATCGTTTTTATTCACAACCTCCAATGGATGATAAAAACCTTACTCTTGACTGGTATCCAGTAGGAACAGGTCCATTTATGTTAAGTGAAAATAATCCAAATCGTCGAATGGTTTTAGATAAAAACCCCCATTTTCGTTTAACCTTTTTCCCAACCGATGGCAGTGAGGAAGATAGGAAAAAAGGTTATTTAAAGTATGCTGGCAAACGAATACCTTTGATTGAAAAGACAGTTTTCACTCTGGAAAAGGAATCCATTCCCCGCTGGAACAAATTTTTGCAGGGGTATTATGATTCTTCAGGGATTACGGCTGACAGTTTTGATCAGGCCATTCAGATTAATCGTTTTGGTACTGCTGTTTTGACCCCGGCAATGAAGGATAAAAAAATACGTCTAACACAAACCATAGAGCCTTCCATTTATTACATGGGATTTAACATGCTTGATCCTGTCATTGGAGGCCAGAGTGAAAGAGCTCGCAAACTGCGTCTGGCCATTTCAATTGCCATGAACTATGAAGAGTTCATTGCCATTTTTTTTAATGGACGGGGAAAAGCAGCGCAAGGGCCTATTCCTCCTGGGATTTTTGGTTATAAAGAAGGTAAGGCTGGTATTAATTCTTATGTCTTTAAATGGGTCGAGGGTATGCCCAGGCTAAGGCCTATTGAGGATGCCAGACAATTAATGCGGGAAGCCGGATATCCTGGAGGCGTCAATCCCAAAACCGGCCGCCACTTAATTCTCCATTATGATGTACCTGCAACAGGTGGTCCAGATGATAAAGCGCAGTTAGGCTGGGTTCGCAAACAATTTGCCCGTATTGGTATATCATTGAACATCAGAGCAACACAATATAATCGTTTTCAGGAGAAAATGCGCAGCGGCAATGCCCAGATTTTCAGTTGGGGCTGGAATGCAGATTATCCTGATCCAGAAAATTTTCTTTTTTTATTGTATGGACCTAACGGTAAAGTAAAACATGGAGGAGAAAACGCAGCAAATTATGCTAACTCTCAATATGACAAGCTTTTTGAACAAATGAAAAACATGGAAAACAACCCAAAGCGACAGGCGCTGATTGATCAAATGGTGTCAATCCTGAGGTATGATGCACCTTGGGTCTGGGGGATTAACCCCAAAAATTTTGTTTTGACACAACAATGGGTTTCTCCCATTAAGCCAAACAGTATTGCACAGAACACATTGAAATATGTAGCGATTGATGTGCCGTTACGTAATGAACTGCGCGCCAGGTGGAATCAACCTGTTCTCTGGCCTTTGGTTATGTTAGTTATGATCTTTTTCGTGTTGCTTTTTCTGCTTTTTCTCGCTTATAGAAAAAAGCAACGCCGCTCGGTGTCAAAGGTGGAATTATGATTTATTATTTATTAAGGCGTATCCTGTATGCCATACCAATTTTAATAGGCATAAATCTTTTAACCTTTGCCTTGTTTTTTATGGTGAACTCCCCTGACGATATGGCACGTATGCATCTTGGACAAAAACACGTCAAGCCCTCCGCCATTGAACACTGGAAAAGAAAACATGGTTATGATTTGCCTCTGTTTTATAATGATTCACAATTGGGTTTCAAGCAACTCAGCCAAACCTTGTTTTTTCAAAAATCCTTGAAACTGTTTGTGTTTGATTTCGGTGTTTCTGATGGCGGTCGAGACATTAGTTACGACGTCACAAAACGAATGTGGCCGAGTTTGATGATTGCTGTTCCTGTTCTTATCCTGGGTTTGCTGGTCAATATTGTTTTTGCCATGTTCATGGCTTTTTTTCGTTCAACCTATCTTGATCTTTTCGGAGTGGTTTTGTGCATTATTCTTATGTCAATTTCCAGTTTGTTCTATATCATAGGAGGGCAGTATCTATTTGGAAAATTGTTACGACTTGTTCCCATTTCAGGATATGGAAGCGGGTTTAATGCCATAAAATTTATCATTTTACCCGTGATTGTTGCGGTCATTGGTGGATTAGGTGCCGGTTCACGTTGGTATCGGACCCTTTTTCTTGAAGAAATGAACCGTGGGTATGTCAAAACAGCCAGAGCAAAAGGTTTGTCTGAACTTCGAGTGTTGTTTGGACACGTACTAAAAAATGCCATGCTGCCTATTTTAACCGGTATCGTTGTGATCATTCCTTCTTTATTTATGGGAAGTCTGGTATTGGAATCTTTTTTTGGTGTTCCTGGCTTAGGCAGTTATATCATTGATGCGATTCAGCAACAGGATTTTGCTATAGTCAGAGCAATGGTGTTTCTTGGCTCTGTTTTGTATATAGTTGGTTTAATATTAACCGATATTTCCTATACGCTAGTCGACCCAAGAGTGAGGCTCTCATGACCTTTGAATTTCTATGGACCGACCGCTGCTTCCTGTTATTGCTGATTTTCTCCGCGGTTTTGCTGGTAAATGGTGCGCGAAAGGAACATATTCGCCGCTCTTTATCCATGATTGGCCGCAACCCGCTTGCCATTAGCTCAGGTATTATTTTGGCTTTATTCTTAATCATTGGCATTCTTGATTCCATTCATATCAAATCTCCCGACAAGGCCGCCTCTACCTTGCTTGATCAATTAATGGCACCTATTGGAACTGTATATGAAAAGACCTATTCAGCACCTTTGGCTTTAAAATCATACAGCTCACAGACTGTGCTGCTCGATGGCCAGGCTTTACAGATTTATCCGAGATTAAAGCACATTAATCCAGCCATTAAGACAGAAAAAGATAAAAAGCGATTAATTCGATCTACCTTATATTGGTCCCTTGTGGTGGCGATGATTTTTACTCTATTGAGTTGGGGACTGATATTAATGATTCGTCGAATAAAAAAAGGGCAATTTGATTTTTCTTTTAATGCCATATTGATAAGTGTATTGATAACCTGGTTTTTCATTGTATTTATAGGTTATTTTTGCTTTTCCTTATCCAAGGAACTTCATCTGTTAGGTACAGGTAAAATTGGCCAGGATATTTTCTATTATGCGGTTAAAAGCATTCGTACGGGGCTGGTGATAGGCCTTTTAACGACGCTTTTTATGATGCCGCTGGCTTTATTTCTCGGTGTCTCGGCAGGCTATTTCGGCGGTCGTGCTGATGATATTATTCAATATATTTATACCACATTAAGTTCAATTCCAGGTGTGTTATTGATTACGGCCTCGGTTTTATCTATGCAAACTTATATCGCTAATCATCCCCAACAATTCCCTACTTTGGCACAAAGCGCAGATGCCAGATTGCTGGCTTTGTGTTTAATTCTAGGTGTGACTAGCTGGACCAGCCTTTGTCGGTTGATTCGGGCAGAAAGTCTAAAGTTAAGAGAAGTCGATTTTGTGATGGCAGCCCGCGCTTTGGGAAGCAGTTCTTTCACTATACTGCGCAAGCACCTCCTCCCTAATGTTATGCACATTGTATTGATTACGCTGGTGTTGGATTTCAGTTTTTTGGTTCTGGCAGAAGCCGTCTTGTCTTATGTCGGTGTGGGTGTATCCCCTATGACCATCAGTTGGGGAAACATGATCAATGGTGCAAGGCTTGAGTTGGCGAGAGAGCCTATTGTCTGGTGGCCCATGATGTCGGCTTTTTTTCTTATGTTTATTTTGGTGTTAGCCGGCAATCTGTTTGCCGATGCGGTCAGGGATGCTTTTGACCCTCATCGTCAGGCTTAGGATCAGTAAATAAAAATTTTCACAGAACGAAAAAATTTTTGTTCACAAAGTCGGAAGATGAAATTGAAAATGCGGGGTGCATTTGAAATAACCAACCCCGCATTTTAATCTCTTCGTTTGCCCTGTGTCGTTAGCTAATAAATTTGAATATAAACATGAAAAAGTAGATAATCATCGATTCATTTTTCCCGATATAGTGAAAAAATGCATCAACGCTTTGTTCATTTGAGAATGCACTCTGAATATTCATTGATCGATGGATTAATACGCATCAAGCCCTTGATGAAAGTATTACCGGAGAGAGGTATGTGTTCAGTGGCCTTGACTGATCACTGCAATTTATTTGCTGCTGTAAAACTGTTTAAAGCGGCTCTTGAGCATGGAATTAAACCTATCATTGGTGCGGATTTGCTATGCCATGATCCCGAAAAACCAGAAAATACATTTTCTCTCGTTTTGCTCTGTCAAAATTCAGAAGGTTACCGGCATCTAACACGCCTGGTGTCCAAGGCTTATCAGGAAGGTCAGTATCAAGGCAAACCTCATGTTCAGACACAGTGGATTCCTGAGTGTACAGAAGGATTGATTGCACTTTCCGGTGGTCGAACCGGTGATATTGGGCAAGCATTGATTCATGATGACTTTGAGTTAGCGAAGTCTCGCGCCCATTATTGGAGTCAGATATTTCCTGCCCGTTTTTATCTTGAAATTCAACGCACGAACAGAAACGATGAAAATTATTATAATGAAAAACTCATTGAATTGGCCCAAGCCCTTCATTTGCCGCTGGTAGCGACCAATGATGTACGTTTTTTAAACGAAGATGATTTTTCCGCTCATGAGGCTCGTGTCTGTATTCATGATGGCTACACTTTGGCAGATCCAAGACGTCGGCAATTATACAGTGCCAAACAGTATTTGCGATCGGCTGATGAAATGGAAGAGCTGTTTTCTGATTTGCCCAGCGCCTTGCAAAATACGGTTGAAATCAGTAAACGCTGTTCTGTGGATCTTGATTTGGGCCAAAATTATTTACCCAATTTTCCGCTTCCACAAGGTTCAACCGTTGAAAGCTATTTGTCGGAACTATCAAGAAAGGGATTAAATGAGCGACTTGAAAAAATACTTTGTCATCAGCCTTCAGAAAAAAGAAAACAGCTAAGAGTTGAATACGACAAGCGCCTGGAAACTGAATTAAATGTCATCAATAACATGGGTTTCCCTGGTTATTTTTTAATTGTTGCTGATTTTATTCAGTGGGCGAAAAAAAACGGTATTCCCGTAGGCCCAGGCCGGGGTTCCGGAGCCGGTTCTCTTGTCGCTTACGCTCTAAAAATTACGGATTTGGACCCTCTCGAGTTTGAATTGCTCTTTGAGCGGTTTCTTAATCCTGAACGCGTATCCATGCCGGATTTCGACATTGATTTTTGCATGGAAGGACGAGACAGAGTGATTGAGTATGTTGCTGAGAAGTACGGTCGCCAAAGTGTCTCGCAAATCATTACTTTCGGTACAATGGCTGCAAAAGCAGTGATTCGTGACGTTGGACGTGTATTCGGCCATCCATACGGATTTGTTGATAAGTTGGCTAAATTGATTCCTTTTGAAATTGGAATGACTTTAAGCAAAGCTCTGGAGCAGGAAGAAGAATTACGCCGGCGATATGAGGAAGAAGATGAAGTCAGGGAACTCTTTGATTTGGCGCTAAAACTTGAGGGCATCACCCGAAATGCCGGGAAACATGCCGGCGGTGTGGTGATCGCTCCATCTCAGTTAACCGATTTCACCGCAATATATTGTGAGGAAGGTTCGACACAAATCGTCAGTCAATTTGATAAAGATGACGTGGAAGCCGCCGGTTTAGTGAAGTTTGATTTTCTCGGATTACGCACTTTAACCATTATCGACTGGGCGGTGGATATTATCAATCAACAACGGGCCAGCCAAGGGTTGCCAGCTATTGATATCGCAGAAATTCCGATTGATGATCAGCAAACCTTTGATTTACTGAAACACTGTCAGACCACGGCTGTGTTTCAGCTTGAATCCCGGGGAATGAAAGAGTTAATCAATCGCCTTCAACCTGACTGTTTCGAAGAAATTATTGCTTTGGTCGCTTTGTTTAGACCCGGTCCATTACAATCTGGCATGGTAGACGATTTTATCGATAGAAAACATGGACGTGCCAAGGTGGAATATCCTCACCCCGATCTTGAGCCTATATTGAAACCCACTTATGGGGTTATTCTGTATCAGGAGCAAGTGATGCAGATTGCTCAAATTCTGGCCAACTATACCCTGGGAGCTGCTGACTTGCTGCGTCGGGCCATGGGTAAGAAAAAGCCGGAAGAAATGGCCAAACAACGTGAGATTTTTACCGAAGGAGCAACTTCCCGCGGAGTTGATGAGAAAACCGCAACTTATATTTTCGATTTAATGGAAAAATTTGCTGGATATGGCTTTAACAAATCTCATTCTGCTGCCTATGCGCTGGTTGCTTATCAGACAGCCTGGTTAAAGGCTCATTATCCTGCGGCGTTTATGGCGGCTGTGATGTCTTCGGATATGGATAACACGGACAAAGTTGTCAATTTTATGGATGAATGCGCACGGATGAACTTAAAAGTTCTGCCTCCTTGTGTGAACCGCTCTCAATATAAATTTACCGTCGATAACGAGCAGAATATTCTTTACGGTTTGGGAGCCATTAAAGGAGTTGGTGAATCAGCGATTTCCTGTATCATTGAGGAGCGAAAACAAGGGGGCGTTTTTTCTGATCTTTTCAGTTTTGCTAAAAGACTGGATCTTAAAAAAGTGAACCGGAGGGTGTTTGAGGCCTTGATAAAATCCGGGGCAATGGATGACTGGAAGATTGAGCGTTCTGTTTTGGCTGCATCTATTGACAATGTGTTAAAAATGGCAGAAAGAGAACATCAAAATCAGGCAACAGGGCAATTTGAACTCTTGTCCTTTTTTGATGAAGCTCTGAGCGATGAAAGCTATGTCAATTGCAGGCCATGGACAGAAAAGCAGCGGTTGGATGCAGAGCGGGAAACTTTGGGGTTTTATTTAACTGGACATCCGGTTGATCAATACCGTCGTGAATTTAAAGGCATTATTTCTATGGTCAGTGAGCTTGACCCTCTAGCACAAAAAAAAGCCTACATATGTGGGCAGATATGTGGTCTGCGTAAGATCGTGACTAAACGGGGCAAGAAACTTGTTATTATCGGCATAGATGATGCAACAGCCAAAATAGATGTGGTTGTTTTTTCTGAAGTATTCGATGCTTTTTCCCAGGAGGTGAGTGGCGGCGATATTCTGATTATCGAAGGTGATATTGCCACTGATGATTATAATGGCGGGGTAAAAATGACGGCCAGTCAATTGTATACGGTTGAGGCGGCCAGAACTCGTTTTGCCCGTTGTCTGCAAATAACCTTTGATACTAGTCAACATGCTTTGCTCGCTCCTATACAGTCCACTTTGAAGGCTCATACCGGCGCATGTTCAGTAAATATGATTTATCGTAATGAAAAAGCAAAAGTTGAGCTTAATCTGGGTTCTGAGTGGTCGGTTAAACCAGAAGATCAATTAATTCGTCTGCTGAATGAGTTATTAGGCGAGCAAAGCGCTGTGATGTTGTATTAGGTTCTGTGCACTTATCTTTTACCGGCTGCAAATTCGGCTGATTTTCTCAAATATCAGCTTGAGTTCGTTATGGAACTGGCTATTCACCTCACTCAAGCTGACATTTTAGCTAATCCATGCAAATTTTTGCTTCAAAAAACTGACGATATGCACTAAAAGGTTTTTTTTATGTTTGATTATCATGATTTGAGTTACGCTTTTGCTAACCCCGCGTCATCTGCGGTTATAAAAACTTTTCCTGAAGATTTCAGAGTAGATGAAATTTTGTCCTTTGATTTAAGCGGTGAAGGCGAGCATCTGTTTTTAAGAATTGAAAAAATCGGGCTGACGACTGAAGAATTGGTTAAATCTTTATCCAGAAAAATAAAAAAATCGCTCAAATTCATCTCTTATGCCGGCTTGAAGGATAAGCAGGCAATAACGAGCCAATGGATATCCGTTCATTGCCCAGGAGAATATATCGAGGGTGTTGAAAGCCTGGCAGGAGAGGGCTGGCGTGTACTTGAATGTCAGCGGCATCATAAAAAATTAAAGAAAGGCGCTGTTGCCAAAAATCAGTTTCAACTGATTTTAAGGGCTATTGATAAACCCGAAGATGTTGAACAACGTTTATTGCATATACAGTCCACAGGCGTTCCAAATTATTTCGGCTATCAACGATTCGGTCATGGAAGCCAGAATCTTATCAAAGCAAAACACATGCTTTTGGAGAATGTGCCAGTAAAAAATCGCTTTTTAAAAGGCCTTTATTATTCTTCGGCCCGCGGATTTCTTTTTAATCGAATATTATCGCAGAGGGTTGCTCTCAAAAACTGGAACAAGCCGATTTCAGGTGATATTTTGCAATTGCGAGGAACGAATTCTATATTCATGGCAGATATCATTGACGAAACTCTTTATCAAAGAGTCAAATGTCATGACCTTTCACCTGCCTCCATTTTATGGGGAACGGGAGAGGAAAAAATCGCAAAAGAAGCCTTGATATTGCAGCAAAATGCATTAGCCGACTTCAAGCCCTGGCTTTTAGCACTGGAAATGGAAGGTCTTAAAAAGTCCTATCGGGCACAGGTTTTGCCAGTTTCTCTCATGACCTGGCAATGGCTGAAAGAGAAGCAGTTGAAACTGCAATTTGAATTACCTGCTGGCAGTTACGCTACAGTTGTTTTAAGAGAGTTGGTCCGCTTGGAAGATAAGCTGTAATTCTGTGCTCTATTTTTTACCTGTTGTAAAAATAAGAGCACAGAATTTGATGTGATTTTTTTTGAACAAGAACGTCTTTATGTAAAACTCATATTAGAACCGCAGAGCTACTGACGTTTAAGTCTTTATGTGAAGCGGATTTTTCTGACAGCCTTTTTTCCAACTCCTCTATGACATGAGGCATGATGTCTTTATTGATATTAAAAGTGTGATTTCCAATGGTGCAAGTGCCATCTCTGTTGATTAATATTGCATTTTCTTTCTGTTCTTCTGTGAGACTGGATTCTTTGACAGGTTTTGTTTCGATCACCAGTCCATTAACCATTTGTTTGCCGTCAATAATTCTTAATCCGGTTAAGCCTGCGGGTTTTTCACCTCCCATATATTCATATATGGAACCATAGGCTTTACATAATAAATGGTAAGCATAATCCAAAGGCAGACCTATAGCGACCCCAAGACCCTCACCAACAAGCTGCATGGCGTAGTGCAGACTTTTAGCCAGAAAAATTTGCAGAAAGGTATCCATTAATTTACTGGCAATGATAGGAGCTATGAACGGAGTTCCAAGCGTTGAGCCAATTCCAAACAATATAATGCCGTTTCCGATAGTCGCTGCAGCATAATTATGTGAGGGAAAAAGTGGTGTGGAAGTACTTATGATATGGCCAGAGAGAATGCCGGCAGTGGCACCCACCGTACTGCCAACGTAGCCAAATAACGGTTTGGAAATGGAGGTACATGGCCAGTTTACAAAATCATAATCCGATTTCTTGAGTTTGCTTTTTTTATTGACAAAAGAGGAGAATTCATTCCATTCCTCTTCGCTGAAAACGGGTATACCCGCCTTCAGGAGAGTGGCATTGGCATCTTCGAAGGCACCTTTAATTGACATAAGACGTGCAGCGGTATTGAAACATTCAATTTTATCTTCTTCGCTCATTGTATTGTATCCATGTAACCCCAAAGCCTCATCGAGCAATGAGTATAAATCGGAATTTTTGGCGGAACGAACTTTATAGGTGGGAGAAATTTGAGAGCGAATGTATAAACAGACGGCAATGATCATTTTAGACGCGCTATATTTTGCTTCATATTGCTGCTGAGAGGTTATTTGTTCATCGTCTAAAAGATTAGACTCCAGAACAGCAATGATTTTTTCAATAAGGGAAATTTGTTTTTCTCTTGAAGAAACGTTTGTTCCACCAAGAGCTGTAGGCAATCCGAAGAAACTGGGTGGTTGTTTCAGATCAACGCCTTCGATTTTCTCATAATCTTTCCTTAAATTTTTTAGTTTTTTAATGGCATCTACTGGTAATACATATCCCATAATTCACCTCACGTCCGATGTTGGTAGTTTGTCTGCTGCTTATGTTACGCAGCCTCGTTTTTTTATGCGGCATAACATGAATTAATGACAAAAATGGCTAAATTTATATTACGCTTTCATTGGTTAATTGAAAACATATTTGATTATTTTTTACTAAATTGTTGAAATTCAATGGCGTGAAGCTGTTCTATAGAGCACCATATGATTTTAAATATATACAATTAAATTTGCGTGTTTTCTACTGCACTTTAGCCATTTTTCAAGTAAAGGAAAGCAATAAGATTAAAGCTCATAGAAGCGCACCGTTATATTTATTAAAGTCGCTTTAAATCGATGACTTGAGTAAATAGAATTACCATGGTATCGACCGCAGTCTATGCGAAGTTCATGGACCCCGCTATCAGGTGGCGGGGATTCGATCCCTAAAAAATGTAAAAAATACTATGGTGCAGAATGTCGGATTTATCAAAGTACTACCCGTATTCAATTAACGAACGAAGAAATAGATGATATAGTCGTTTTACCGTTCTATTAGGATTATAGAATGACCAGACTTAAAGATTTTTATTTACTGCTAAGACCATCACATTGGAGTAAATCAGGTTTTGTATTGCTCGGTGTTTTTTATGCCGAGGCTTTTAATTATCTTGGTGTTGCACTTTTAGCGGCGCTTTCTTTTTGTCTGACCGCAAGCTCAGTTTATATTTACAATGATATTCAGGACAGAAAGGAAGACATTCTGCACCCGCAAAAAAGAAATCGCCCCCTTGCAAGAGGTTCAATTTCAATATCTGGCGCTACGTATCTTCTTTCAGGATTGCTGATTTCAGCTTTTGTTCTTGCCTGGAATATTTCTGTTATGCTTTTGCTGATCTTGAGTTTTTATTTACTGGTTAACCTTGCCTATAACCATTTTCTAAAACTGATACCGATTATGGATGTCAGCTGTATTGCATTAGGCTTTATGCTTCGTGTACTCGCCGGAACTATTGGAATTGGTTTACCCATTTCATGGTGGCTGACGATTACTGTTACTTTACTAAGTTTTTTTATTGCTCTAAGTAAAAGACGATTGGAGTTACAATTGGGTTTGAAACATTCCGCACGTAAGGTATTAAAGAAATACAATAAAAAAGTTTTGAAAACATTAATGATTCTCTCTGGTCTTGGGAGTTTTATCTCTTACTTGCTTTACACCATATATGCTAAAAATGAGTCTTTTTATTTTATGTTGACTCTACCATTTGCCGCATTTGCTTTATGGCGTTTTATCTGGCTTACCAGCCTGAGCCATAAGAATGATGATCCTGTGAATGTCTTTTTATCTGACGGATTATCCTTTTTAAATCTGCTTTGTTTTGTATTGTTAACCTATATGGCATTAAGGCAATGAGAGTTGAAATACGATTATTTGATTTCGTATGGGCTTTGCTGATTGTCTATTTATTTGTGTTTCAAATAGCCACCATCTGGCCGTTTACCATCGATGATATGTACATCCCTCTGCGCTATGCCAAACATTGGGTAAGTGGAGAAGGTTTGTTATGGAATATTGGTGAACCTCCTGTAGAAGGATACACCAGCTTTGGTTTTCTGGTTTTGGCGGCCGCTTTTCTTAAGATGGGTTTGAATCCAGTTATTATGTTTAAGGTGGCAGGTGTTTTAGGCCTTGTTCTAACAGCAATTGGCCTGACACTAATGAGTCGGTTATGGTTTAACTGGCGTTTGTCTTTCATTCCTTTACTGTGGCTTTTATGGTACCGAGGACAAATTGTCTGGTCTGTAAGTGGGTTAGAGACAAGTGTCTATGAAGCATTGATGATATGGGCCGTATTCTTTGCATTCAGAGCCCTGGGATATCGTTTCTATCCTTTAGAGCGCAGAGATCCAAGGATAATATATTATCTTTTGAGTGGTCTAATGCTGGCTTTTGCGGCATTGACGAGACCCGAAACGCCGGCTTTTGTATTGATGTTTTTCTTTTTGTTCTACATAGATGGCCTAAAGAAATACTGGAGAGGCCTAAAATTCTTTACTGCGATTTTTCTTTGTTTTTATTTACCTTATTTTCTCTGGCATTATTATTATTTTACCCGTTTGTTTCCCAATTCAATTTATTGTAAGGGACTTACCGGACATTCATGGGGCGTTTTAACTGCTAATTATTTGAAACTGACATGGCCCTTCCTTTTGCTGAGCCTGCCAGCCATACAAAAGGCTAAAGATTTTCGTTATCTGTTTCTGTTGTTACCCAGCATAATTTATATGTTCTTATTACTTGGCGCTGATCCGATTGTTGCTTTTTACAATCGGCTTTTTTTACCCGCTTTTGCCTTGTTATTGCCGCTTTCCTTGCTGGGATTGAGTCATTTGATGGGGAATTTTTTTACAGAAAAAAACAAGTTATATCAATTATTGATGTATGTGGTATCTCTGACCTTTGCCATTGTTTTTATTCCCGGCATGACATTAAATAACTATCAATCGTTTACTGAAAATCCTATAAAAGGAGAACAGTTGCGCCAGGAATTGGTTGACTGGTTGAAAAATCATGTTGACACCGATAAAACGATTGTTTTAAGTGATAGTGGTTATATTCCTTTCTACAGCCCACATTCATTTATTGATTCTTATTGTTTAAACAATTTAAGAATGACTCAATACTCAGGGCAAATGTATCAACAATTTTGTAAGGATATATTTCAGCAGAAACCGGAAGTCATTATCCTTACTTCCTTGGTTGAACCAGATAAAATCACATACACGCCAGCGGATCTTTGTCTGCACCGTCAATTAAAAAACACTGCGAACTACCAAAAGAAAAAAGTGTTTAAGACAAAAACCGAGGCGCCTTATTATCGATATGAATTGTTTAAACTTTCACGCAATGCAGAATAATCAGGCATCTAGTTTGATACCATCCAGACATACAAAGTTTCAGGCATGGCCGGGATCTGCCTGGAAATGTCAATATTTTAATCAGGTGTGTCAGTCCGGAGAGTGAATGTCATTAACTGAAATTTTGGTGTATTATGGCAGCTTTGGCTCAAAAACTTATTGGAATCATGATAAAAAATATCTTCTTATTTACAAGAAAGTTATATGCTAAGATGCCTGTGATTATATTTGATATCTCAGCAATTCCAATAGCATGGTACCTTGCTTACTGGCTGCGTTTTAATATGCAACCTTCCGCGGCCGATATTCAATACCCCAGTTTTTTTGAAGGATTGCTCATTTTAACCATTGTGCAAACTGCCTGTTACTATTACTTCTGTGTTTACAGGGGATTATGGCGTTTTTCTTCGCTCAATGATTTGATGCGGATATTAAAAGCAGCGATTACGGCAACTTTCCTGGTTATTCCGGTTTTCTATTCAGTATCCATCATCCAAAATATTCCGCGATCAGTGCTCCCTTTATATTCGATTGTGCTGGTTACTGTATTATGTGGTGGGCGGCTGTTCATGCGCTATTATTGGGACAAGCAAGATCGAAGCCATCTGCCTGATGATATTCAAAAAGTTCTTATTGTTGGCGCAGGAGCAGCAGGGGAGTGGCTGGTTAGAGATTTAAAACGCAACAAAATGTATTTACCGGTAGGTATTGTAGATGATAGTCCGGGAAAAAAAGGTCTTGAGGTACACGGTGTTCGAGTTTTAGGGAAAATAAGAGAGCTTCCTGCCATTGCTTCCTTGCAAGCCGTGGATTTAATTTTTATTGCCATACCTTCTGCCCGTACACGCACCATGCAGCGTATTGTGTCTGAATGTGAAAAAAGCGGTGTCCCTTTCAGGACACTACCTAGCATCACAGCACTCGCTTCAGGCAGAGTCTCTGTAAATGCTTTAAGAAATGTAAATATTGAAGATTTGCTGGGCAGGGATCAGGTTAGTCTTGAGTGGAATAAAATTGCTGAGAGCATTGTTGGTCATAAAATTCTTGTAACAGGCGGAGGGGGTTCTATAGGGTCTGAACTTTGCCGCCAGATAATGAATTTAAAGCCGGCTAAATTAATTATCCTTGAAAACTCTGAATTTAATTTATATCAAATTGAAAAAGAGCTTAATGAAAATTTTCCGGATATCCCTGTTCAATCCTGTCTGGCCAGTGTAACGGATGAAGTAGCCGTTAATTATATATTGTCAGAACATAAACCTGAAATTGTGTTTCATGCTGCAGCCTATAAACATGTCCCTATGTTGCAGGATCAAATTCGAACAGCTATATACAATAACATCATTGGAACACAGATTGTGGCTCAAGCCAGTGTGGGAATAGGAGTAAGAAAATTTATTTTAATTTCTACCGACAAGGCAGTAAATCCGACCAATGTGATGGGAACGACAAAGCGAGTGGCAGAAATTTACTGTCAAAATTTAAATACCCGCGTAGACACTCAATTCATAACGGTTCGTTTCGGAAATGTACTGGGTTCGGCTGGTAGTGTTGTGCCGCTTTTTCGTAAACAACTGGAAGCTGGTGGTCCTTTAACGGTGACACATCCAGAGATCCAGCGGTATTTTATGACGATTCCAGAAGCTTGTCAGTTAATATTGCAAGCCATGGTGAGTGGTTCTGGTGGTGAAATATTTGTTCTGGATATGGGTGAGCCGATTAAAATCCGTTATCTTGCTGAGCAGATGATACGTTTATCAGGCAAAGAACCAGGAAAGGATATCCAGATTAAATACACTGGATTAAGACCAGGGGAAAAATTGTTTGAAGAATTATTTCATGAGTCAGAGCAATTAGCGCCAACCCAGCATGAGAAATTATTTAAAGCTCAGTTTAGAGAGTTGGACTGGCAGGAATTAACACAAGCCATGCGTATGCTCAATGCAACATGTATGGCTCATAATGAAGAAGAACTGTTTGTTTTATTAAAGAGTCTGGTGCCTGAATTTCGCTCTGACTCGAAGACACTCGTTGATTTGTCCTGAATTTGACAAGAGGTTTGTTCAGATCACTGAAAGCAGAGGTGGGTAAGAATGGGTATTAGCTATGAAGAATTTGAGCGTGTTGACTTGCGCTCTGGAACCGTGGTGAAGGTTGAAGAATTCCCAAGAGCCAAAAAACCGGCCTTTAAGGTTTGGGTAAATTTTGGTGAGGGTATAGGTATACTGCAAACGTCTGCTCAGATAACAGATCATTATTCCGTTGAAACTCTGATGGGACGAACAGTCGTTGGTTGTGTTAATTTGGGAGAAAAAAACATCGCGGGGTTTGTATCTCAATTTTTATTGGTGGGTTTCTCAGATGAGAATGGTAAAATTTGCTTGCTTACCACAGACCGAAAAGTGCCCAATGGACAGAAATTACATTAAAGCCGATATTCTTTGTCTTTTTTGCCAGGGCACAGAATGATTTAAATATGTACAAGGTAAATTTGATTATTGATGAGTCAACATTAACTCCATATACGTAGGCATTTGAGTGCGATCAGGAAAACGAAATGTCAACAGATCCTAAAAAAATACCATATATCTAACAGGAATTTTTATGTTCGAGTGTAAGGGATGATACTTTTCAGTTTCTGTCTTTTTTTGTTTCTTTTTATTCTAGTGGGTGCTTTATCACTTCTGAAAAATAAGCATACATCCACGGATTACCTTATTGCCAACCGTAACATTAAACCTTGGATGGCGGCTTTATCCGCTGTGGCCACGAATAACAGCGGATATATGTTTACAGGGATGATAGGGTTCACCTATCTTATCGGTTTTTCCACTATATGGTTACTCATAGGCTGGATCAGTGGCGATTTTATCAGCTCAACCTTCATTCATAAAAAACTGCGAATTCAAACTGAACAAAAGAACGAAGTAAGTTATGCCAGTTTATTAGCAAAATGGGGCGGAGCTGATTATCGGTGGATCCGGGTGTTTGGAGGCCTAGTGACCTTTATTTTTCTTGGTACTTATGCAGCGGCACAGTTAAAAGCAGGTAGCAAGGCACTGTATGTACTGTTTGGATGGGATTATTCTGTCGGTGCCATTATTGGGTCATTGATTGTACTCATTTATTGTTTTGCCGGTGGAATCAGGGCATCCATATGGACGGATGTAGCACAATCTTTTGTCATGATTCTTGCCATGGCCATTCTTTTTTTTGTCTCTTTATATGATATTGGCGGCTTCCGTTTATTTATAGAAAAATTACAACAGGTATCACCGACTTATTTTTCCCTTTTTCCACCTGATTTATTTTTAGGTTCTTTTTGGGGACCTTTTCTATTTGTTATTGGTTGGTTATTTGCGGGCTTTGGAGTTGTAGGACAGCCACATATCATGATTCGCTTTATGGCCATCAACGATCCTCACCATATGCTGAAAACAAGAGTATATTATTATTTGTGGTACCTCTGTTTTTATTTGCTCACTTTTGGCGTCGGACTTTTGGCCAGGTTAAAAATTCCTGATATTGGGCTTTTTGACGAAGAACTGGCACTTCCAATGCTTGCTAAAGAGTTATTGCCTCATTTTTTTGTGGGATTAGTCTTGGCGGGTTTATTTGCTGCGACCATGTCGACTGCGGACTCCCAAATCATCAGTTGCACAGCTTCTATTAGTCATGATTTTCGATTAAATCCCTCAGGAAGTTATTGGTTTACCAAGCTGGTTACATTGATTGTAGCGCTCATAGCTTTAATGATAGCTTTATTTGGTCATGAAAAAGTGTTTCGACTGGTTTTAATTGCCTGGTCTGCTTTGGCGTCTTCATTTGGACCTTTGCTGGTCGTATATGCATTAGGTGGAAGACCTGTTCAAATCACGGCGGTTAGTATGATGGCTGTTGGCCTCATTGTGACTTTAAGCTGGACTTTATTAGGTTATAGTGAAGAGATTTATGAAATTTTACCAGGCATGATTGCCGGTTTTGTTCCTTATGGTATTCAAAAACTATATTTGAAAGCCGTTAATGTTACTGAAGTGGAAATAAACAATTGAAATATCACCTTACTTAACGAGATATTATGAAAAATAATCATTCAGCAAAATCGGGTAAAAATCGACTGGCAAAAGAAAACAGTCCTTATTTATTACAACATGCTGAAAATCCTGTGGACTGGTTTGCCTGGGGGGAAGAGGCATTTAAAGAAGCCAGACAGCAAAATAAATTGATTTTCCTTTCCATTGGTTATTCCACCTGTTACTGGTGTCATGTGATGGAAAGAGAGTCATTTTCAGATCTCAGCACAGGTCAGTTAATGAATGATAAATTCATTAATATAAAGGTGGACAGGGAAGAGCGTCCTGACGTAGATGAAATTTACATGACGGCATTGCAACTGATGACTCGGCATGGAGGCTGGCCTATATCGATCTTTCTGACACCTGACAGGAAGCCATTTTATGGGGCAACCTATATTGATAATTCCAGTTTCAAAACACTAATGAATAACTTGTCTCAGTTATGGGAAAGCGATCCCGATACCATACTTGCAATGGCTGAACAAATAACCCGTACTTTGCAAAAAATAACACAAAGTTCTGAAGCAAATAAAACAAGTTTTCCGCCTATCAAATTGATTGGTCAGGCTTCGAAGGCTTTTGCTGATGATTTTGATGAAGAATACGGAGGATTCAATGGTGCCCCCAAATTTCCTCAACCCTCCGTCTTGCAATTTTTGATGCTGGAAGAGAAAAATCGTTTCATGGTGGAGCGTACATTAAACGCCATTGCTCGTGGAGGAATTCATGATCATGTCGGTGGCGGTATTCACCGCTATGCGGTGGATCGCGCCTGGTCAACGCCGCATTTTGAAAAAATGCTTTATGATCAGGCTCAATTACTTCATGCCTATGCCCATGCTTTTAAATGGACAACTAATCCCCTCTATCAATTTATGACTGAGGACATCATCGCTTATCTTAAACAGAGGTTGTTGGATTCAACCGGATTGTTTTATTCAGCGGAGGATGCAGAAACAGAATGCTTTGAAGGCAAGACCTATACTTGGACGATCACCGAGTTGCAAGAGGCTCTTGATAAAAAAGAATGGGCATTTTTTGAGCGGACTTATCGGCTTGAAGAAAAAAGACTGGGTGAGCGTGAATTTAGTTATAAGGGAGTGATTTTGCAGCTCAAAAAAGATCATATGCAATTAGCCGAGTCCTTGGATTTAACGTTCGATAAATTTATAAATCAACTGAAAAAAATCAATAAAAAATTATTGCATCTGCGAAATCAACGCCAACAGCCTCGATTAGATGATAAAATCATTACATCCTGGAATGGATTGACGATAGAAGCCTTAGCTTATGCCTCTGAAGTTTTTTCTGATAAGCGTGTCCTTAACATGGCGGAAAGGGCAGGACAGGCTTTATGGGATTTTTTACGCGGTGATAGGCCGCTCTATCACGTAATGCGTGAAGGGAAGGTGAAATTTTCCGCTTATCTGGATGACTATGCTACCGTTATTCTTGCTTTTATAGCACTTAACCAGGTGACTAAAAAAACACTGTGGTTTGATAGAGCAATCTTTCTTGCTGATACGATGATTGAAGAGCTTTGGAGTCCATCTGGGCGCTTTTATTACAGTAATCCTGAGACTGATTATTTATTAACTCATTATCAGCAGTCTTTAGATGGAGCAATGCCGTCAGCAAACAGTCTTGCTCTTCGAGCGCTCACCAAATTGTTGGGAACAGGCATGCAACAATATACTCACCATGTAGAAGCTATACTGCGTTCCAATGCATCACATCTCAACCGAATGCCTCAGGCGCTGCCATATATGCTCACTGGATTATATGATTATTATATAATCGAAGATTCAGTTTCTATGACGGATTCAGAGAAACATTTGCTCTCTTCCAGTGTAGTTAATGTGAAAGCCAATTTATTAAAGGACAGGATAGAAAAGGAGGAGCCCCTGCAACTGACGATCATCTTGAATATTAAAAAAGGATGGCATATCAACACCAACAAACCTTCACAAACCTTTCTTCATCCCACGACCATAAATATTCAGACGCCAGATGGAAAAATAAAAGAGAACATTCATTATCCTGAAGGCCATAAAATCGATTCCTGTCTTGGGAACAATCTCGAGGTATACTCTCAAACAGTAGAAATCAAAGCTGAATTGAATTTGATTGAGCTTGTTGAAGGAATAAGTAAAACATCGCTCAACATCAGCATTATATTTCAGGCATGTAATGATAAAGGGCAATGCCTGCTTCCAGGTACTGTTTCTATAAACCTTCCTGTCAATATCAAAAGCTGATTAAAAGTTTTTATAATGAAGTGATTGGTCTTGGTAACTCATGTTACGCAGCACAGTATTTAGAATCTTTGGACGCATTTTGAAATTTCAAATGCGTAGTTTACATGGAGTAAATGAGCATTTGAAATTTCAAAATGCGTCCAAAGAGGCAAAAAAGACGAAGCTGCGTAACATGAGTTGGTAAGTCCTGACTCAGTCAAATTACCATATCACAAACATATAACCTTTTAAAAGTAAATACAGGCCCAGAATGATATAAATGAGGGCGGCTATAGTAAGATAATGTGGTCTTTTTAGCCACCAATTACCTATTTTATAGGCGAGGGCTGGAGTAATCAGTAGTCTTATGATACCCCCAATCAAAACAATCCAGGCAATGATGGTGATGATGACCGGCCAGGCCATAACCCAAATATTATGGCTTATGACCATTAGCAATCCCAAAATTAGAGTTACCAGAGCAATGAAAAATAATAAAGCGCGCTGATTAAGAACATCACTCATAATGGTAAGCATTTCTCTTTGACGAAAAAGAACAAAAAGACCGACAATGACACAATACCAACCAATCACTTTTGCTAAAAAAATTGACATTAACATAGCTGCTTCTCCCTAAACTTTGTTAATTTCTCATGTCACCTCTCGTCAAACCGGGTACTTTAGTTCCGGAAAATCAAACATTTTATTAATTCATGAGTTATTAATTTAATAGTACTATATTGATTATATATGATTTTTACCGCATACAATGGATTAGCTGATGCATTCTGAAATTCAAATAAATTTACCTTTCATTTGATAATTCCATATAAGCTGCTAGTCTTAAATTGCCAAATAAATAATCAAGGAGTAGATATCATGCAAATTAAGGAAATTATGTCGCCATCCCCGGAATATATCTCACCTAATACACTGCTTAAAGATGCTGCTTTAAGAATGCGCGATTTGGATACGGGGTTTCTGCCTGTGGGCGATAAAACCACTAACAAATTGGTAGGAACAGTAACGGACAGAGATATTGTGATTCGTGCTTTGGCAAATAATACGGATATTAGTCATACATCCGTTGACCAAATCATGACAGGCAATGTTCTTTATTGTTATGAAGATGAACCGGTTGAAAAAGCAGCAGAAAGCATGAAAAAACAACAAGTTCGCCGACTTATTGTATTGGATAGAAACAAGAATCTGGCAGGAATCGTTTCTTTAGGCGATGTAGCTACACATATAAAGGATCATAAATTGGTCGGTGATGTGCTGGAGTCCATTTCGGAATAGAAGGCATGTTTTTCAGTATTGGCATCCTCAGGCTTGTAAAGAGCTTGAGATGCCGATTCTTTTTTGATCTAATTTTGATCGCATGGTCTATATTTAATATTAATCAGCCGTATTAAATAAGTAAAGTCAATGGCAGAATTAAAATTACCTATGTCTATTTCCAATAACCAGGCGAAAGAAGCCGCGGCTCATTTTTCTTATCAGGTATTAAGCAGCGGACAAGAAGCTGAAAATATATTAATGGCGGCTAAACAGTTTACTCACAGCGTTTTACTGCAAACTTTTGCGGCAGTTTTTTATTTATTTGCACAAACAAACTCTACTGATTTAAAGGCCAAAGAACATCTTAAACAGGCAGAAAAACATTTATCTGAGTCCACTGTCCGGGAGAAAATGTGGTATCAGGCTATTCGAGCCTGGTCAGAATTTAATTATGAACAGGCTATTACCATATTAATGGCCATTGCCCGTCAGTGGCCTAAGGATTTGCTGGCGGTTAAATTAACTGAATGGCTGAATTATTGCTCCGGACAAGTGGTTACAGCCAAAAGAATGTTGACTTTTTGTCAGGAAATAGCAAAAGAAAATCGTTCTAACAGTCATTTTTTGGCTATTAATGCTTTTGCTTATGAGCTTGATAATCAACTCGAAGAAGCCTATCGTCTGGCCAGTGAAGCGGTAAACATTGAATATAATACACCGTAGGCACATCATGCTTTAGCGCATTATTTTTTGCGTAGCGGACAAATTAAGAAAGGCACGGAGGTTCTGGAAGGCTTTAAAGCCAGTTGGAAAAATATTTTAAAGTTATTAAGTGAGCACAATCATTGGCATTTGGCTCTTCATTATCTTGCACAAAGAGATGAGCAAAAGACCATCAATTATTTTAACAATAATATATGGAACAATTATCCCGACATTGTATTAGAACAGATTGATGCCATTTCTCTTTTATGGCGTATGGATATGGCAGGTATGGCTTACGATACGACTATTTGGCAGGATATTGTCGGATATATTCATCAATATGCTGATGATCATTATTTACCATTTAATAATCTGCATCATTTCTATGCCCTTGTAAAGGCTGGAGATGAACAAACCGCTCTTGCAGCCTCCGCCAAGCTTAAAGCTTATTCTATTGAAAATAATGCTCATCCGCGATGGAGAGAGGTTGCGCTACCCGCTCTCAATGGGGTCATTGCTTTTGCCAAAAAGGATTATATTGCAGCGTCTGAGTTTTTCAAACCAGTGATCGATGATATTTTTATTGGTGGCGGTAGTGATGCTCAGAATGAATTGTTTACACAAACAGCGATGATTGCGGCAATCAAAGCAGGTGATATTAAAACCTCAAAACGAATTTTTAATACCTACCTGTCTCATTATGACAAAACCATGCTGGCGGCCTATTGGTCATCTTTATTATAAGCTCATGAGTTATAAAGAATAATGGATTAAAAGATAAACAGGGGGAGGTGCTTTATGTTGGTTGGTGAGTTTTGTAACAGGGAGGTCGTGATGGTCGAGCCTGAAGAATCAGTAAAAACAGCAGCTGATTTAATGCGTAAACATCATGTGGGCGATGTTGTGCTGGTTGAGGAACGAGGTGGTAAACCTGCACCCATTGGTATTGTCACGGACAGAGATCTCGTTGTTGAAGTGATGGCCTTAGGTCTTGAGCCTGAAAAATTAACCGTAAGAGATATCGTCATAGACGATGTACTTTTTATTCATGAAAATGATAGTTTGTTGGATGCCCTGAATCTTATGAAAACGAAGGGTGTTCGTCGTTTACCGGTTGTGGGCAGTGATAGCTCCTTGGTTGGCATTATTGCTGTTGATGACATCACGGATGTGTTGACTGAAATGCTTGGATATGTAGCTGGAGTCAGCGAACATCAACAGAAAATGGAAGCTAAAAAAAGACCCTGATTTTTTATGCCTTTTACGCAATGTTATTTAAATGCTGGTATTGGTAGGGGCAATAAGAATATCACGTATACAGATATGTTGTGGTAATTCCCAGCAATACATGATAATGTTCGCAAGCTCTTCAGGGTTAATAAAATCAGGATGACCCAGTAATTCACAATATTCTTGAAAGCTGATGCCCATGCTTTTATGTATTTCGGTTTTTATTAACGCAGGCGCTATATTCATAATACGAACATTATTTTTTCCTTCAGCCATTTGCAAGCTTTCTGACATCGAGCGTACAGCATGTTTACTGGCATGATAAATAACAGCTTGAGGATAAGGTCGTCGATCACCTATAGAACTAATATTAATAATTGTTCCAGAATTTCGAGAAGACATATCTGATAAAACAATTTTAATACCATTAAGAACACCTTTAATTAAAACATCCATTTCATAAGTACATTGCTCCACAGACATATCACGTAATTCGCCGACATTTAGAAACCCTGCATTGTTAATCATGCATTCAGTTTTGCCATATTTTTTTTCAGCTTTGCCAACTGCGGTTTGAAATTCTTGATAATTGATGACATCCACTTGGGCATACATTACTTTTTCATCCGTTAAGCCAGGAATACTTTCAATGTGCCTTGATAGTAACAATAAAGGATGACCTTTTTTATGAAATTTTTTAGCTAATGCCTCTCCGATACCATGACTTGCACCTGTTATAACTACAAGAGAATTGTTTGTCATGAGTGTTTACCTTTATATTTTTTAATAAGAGTATAGTCAGAGGTTTTTTTTATTCCAGTTAAAATATAAACTAAATTTTAGGGAATTAATAAGGCCAGGAAATGTATAATTTTCAACAAATTGGGTCTTCATCCATACGGTTTCTGGGTAGTATAAGAATCTTTTTTTGGTTTTTGGGACATCTTGTTGTTAGCATCATACATGTTCTTGCAGGCTCTTTCTCGGTTTACTGGTTAACCATGGGGAAAACGATATTCCGCTCTGGAGTATTGTTGATGTTTCCAATGATTATTATTAGTGCGTTGATGGGGTTGACACTGTCTTTAAGCTTATTTGATATTTTAAGTCGATTTCAAATACAGCATAATGCTCTTCCCATCACGCAAAATATTATGCTTCATAATCTGTTGCCATTACTTATTGGGGTTATCCTTTCCATTCAATCCGGCCTGAATTTAATTAATGCTCAGGTTAAAAGATTACACCGTATGCCGCAAGAAGTTATACTGGAATATATCATTCCAATGATGGCTGGCATCATTATTACAGGCTTATTGTTGTATGTTTATGCTCTTACGGCTTTTCTTATCGGCATTTATTCAACTTTTCATTACATTTTGAATATTAATACGCAGGAATATTTATGGCATATTACAAATACTCTGGCGTTGGCTGATCTGGGTTATTCCATTTTTAAAAACTTGTTATATTGTAGCATTGTAGCTTTGGTCGCAGGTTATTATTATTATGAAATAGCGATTCGGAACGTATCTTTAAGAAAAGCAGTATCCAGCATCATGACCCGTAGTTTGTTATGGATAATCATTTTGGGCACCTATTTAGGTATATATAGTACATAATAAGGACAAAAATGCGTCAGGAACGACTGTATACATTAATTGGTATCTTTGTTGTTGGTGCCTTTGGTTTATTAATTTACGGTTCTATCTTTTTTTATAATGAATATATTAAGGAAAAAATGGAAACTTATGTTCTGTTTTTTAAAGGTTCATTAAATGGATTGGAAAGCAGATCCACTGTGACTTATCGTGGCGTGAAAATCGGCGAGGTCAGCTTTATTGAGCTTACGGAAAACACGTTAAAAAACATGGTGGATGTGGTCGTTTATGTACAGTTTTTTGTTGATAAAACCGGTTTCAGGGATAATCCGATACGTCTTTTAATTAATAAAGGGTTTGTTGCCGATATTTCAAAACCTAATTTTTTAACCGGTGTGGCCAGTATTGAACTTATTCAGACAGATAAACCCCCTTCATCAAAGCAACATTACTATCGCGGGTATCCAATTTTTCCTACCGTTCCTCAGGTTGAAAAATATACAAGTTTTGATGAAACATTGAAATCGGCCAAAAAAACCCTGGACGAAATCAGAGAATTTCTTCAAACGAAGGAATTACAAAAAACGGCAGAGTCATTAAGAAAAATGGCAGACAGCATTGAAATTCTGGCCAATAACCTTAATCAAAATGTTTCACCTTTCGTTGCTTATTTTTCTCAGAGTTTAAAAGAGGTGGGTAAAGCAGCTTATTCAACACAGAATTTAATGGATTATTTATCACGCCATCCCGAATCCTTATTACGAGGGAAAATGTGAAGAACTTTAAAATAATTTCTTTTGTGTTTCTGGTGCTGTTACTTACGGCCTGCGGTCGAAGTAAAGAATCCCAGTTTTATGTATTAATTCCTATCCCACCTGAAACGGCGCAGGTAAAGCGTTATCATGGGTTACGAATTGGCATCGATAAAGTGAGTATACCGGGGTATGCTCAACGTTCGCAACTTATTATCCACTGCACAAAATATCGTGCGAACATTGAAGAATATCACCAATGGGCAGAGGCATTAACTACGAATGTAACAAGGGTCATTGACACTAATCTTTCCACATTATTACCCGGGGCGATTGTAGAATCCTCCCCCTGGGATAGCAAATTTTTACCTGATTATCATTTGCAGTTTAATATTTCCCAATATGAGGTGGATATCCATGGCAATAGTGTTTTGAGAGCAGAATACATCATTTATAAGCAGGAAAAAATCATTAAAAAAGCTGAGGTTTATTATCAAATTAAATTATCTTCTGTAGCTCCGGAAACGCTTGTTATCAGTATGAATAAAAATTTAACGCAGCTTACATATGAAATTGCCGGGTATTTTAAAAAGTCTAAACCGACCGTTGTTTACAAATAAAATTAAAAATCTGCATTGAATGGCTAAGAGAAAGCTATGTGATCTTAAAGAAATCGATACAAGATATGCCAATCATCTCCCATCAAGTGAGCGTTTTACCGGCTTTAAGTAAGTATTTTAATCCTTCCTCGAGAGAGGTTTGGGCTATAAAATTTAATTTTTCTTTAGCCAAGCTGTTATCTCCGTAGGAATGATAAATATCGCCTTTTCTTTTATTTTCATAGTGAATAGGGATTTTGGTATTCATTAAACGCACCATTAACTCAGCCAATTCATGAATCGAGATAGCTTTTCCACTGCATATATTAAATATACCAGAGTGTTCATAAGGCATCCTGGCTGCCCGCATCATTGCTTCTATGACATCATCGATATATATGAAGTCCCTGGTTTGTCGGCCATCACCAAAGATAATGAGCGGCTGATTTTTATCGATATTTTGTTTAAAAAGAGTGATTACACCACTGTAATTGCCTCCTATTTGTCCAGGTCCATATACATTAAAAATACGCAATCCTATTGAAGGGATGTTGTCATTCTGTTGCATCACTTGTGCATAAATTTCATTGGCAAGCTTGGTTGCACCATAGACCGAATCCGGCACAACCATTTGGGATTCCTTTAAGGGCAAATTTTTATTACTTCCATAAACCGCGGAAGAAGAGGCATAAATGAGTTTCACAGGATGAGATAGTTTTTTTATCTCATCCAGAAGCTTATTAAAAGTAATTACATTATTTTCATGACTATACATCCAGTCTCTGGCACATAGCGGGACAGAAGCAGGTCAAGTCCAAAAAGTGCTGTAAATTCCCATTAATTCAGCCTATCAAGTTAGTACGTTATTTAGTCAAAGCATTCATCCCTACAACATTAGACTTTCCGGCTTCATTCTCAGCCAGCCAGTCATTAAATTCGTCCATATTAAGATAACGCCTTGATTGCCACTGCTCGTTTTGTTCAGCTAATAAAGCGCCAATCAGCCGCCATGCAGAATCATCATTAGGAAATATCCTTATCACTCGTTCTCGGCGCCTGATTTCCTCGTTAATTCGCTCTTGCATGTTGGTGGTGCGAAGTCGCTTCCTGTATTTCTCCGGCAACGCCATAACTACCATGGCATCGTCAAAAGCCTCCTCAAGGCAGGTAACTGATTTTGGTGCTTTTTTCTCAAAGGCATCAATAAAATCATCGCGTCTACGCCTGGCTTCTTCCATATCAGGTGCCTGAAAAACAAGCTTTGCCTTTTCAGCAACATCTTTGCGGTGTCTGACAGAGCAGTGCCCGAGGATGTTGCGCATCAAGTGAACTTGGCATCGTTGCCAGGTTGCACCTTGAAAGTGCTTTCTAGCCGCTTCCACAAGCCCTGCATGCTGGTCTGACACAACATACATCACGCCTTTTAGCCCACGAGATTTTAGCCATTTAAACGCTTCATCCCATGTAGCATAGCTCTCAGTGTCACCAATGCGAAGGCCCAGTATTTCACGGTAGCCATCACTTCTGATACCCGAGATGGTCAAGGCTGCTCGAGACACGACTCTGTCACCATCACGACACTTGATAAACATCGCATCAACCATGATAAATGGGTAGTTGTCACCATCAAACCGACGCTCGTTGAAGGCTCTGACTCTTGCATCAAGACCAGAACACAGTTGACTGACGGTTGACTTTGAAAAACTAGCACCGCAAAGTTCTTCAGTAATGTTATTAACTTTTCTGGTTGATACGCCATTAACAACCATTTCCATCAGAGCCAATACAAAAGCCTGCTCACTGCGTTGATAGCGCTTAAAAATATCGGTAGAAAAAGAGCCATCACGTGTCTGCGGCACTTGAAGAGTGACTGGTCCCACACGAGTGTATAGTTGTCTTGGACGGTAACCGTTACGATAGCCTATACGTTCACCTGAACGTTCATGCTTGTCTGCTCCCAGACTTTCTGACACCTGTGCCTCCAATACCTGATTCAATACACCTTCAACAAGCTTTGCGAGCCCATCCTGGCTTGATAAAAGTTCTGGAAGCAATTCCTTTCCAACTGTAATATTGTAATCCGTCATCGCTAATCTCCTTCGATAGTTATTGTTTTTCACAACTCAATAGTACCGAATTTTAGCGATGACTCCACTCCTAAAAAGTCAACCTGAATTTACAGCAGTTTACGGACATAACCCAGAAGCAATGGCTGCTAAATGAAAACAAGTATCCACTTGCTGCAGACATTGATGTAAAAGCTCTTGGGACAATACGTCTCCCTCAATGAATTCAGCCCTTTTTATATTGTAATAAGTGGGTTTATAAATGGATTTGTCCAATACCAGAACTTTAATACCCATGGATAACAATTGATTGACCAGGTGATTACCAATAAACCCATTGCCACCGGTAACCAGAACTTTTTCCATGTCTATCTATCCATAACATGCATTATTATAAGACTAGTGCATCCCATTTTTCTTTTCCAGGTTTAAAGTACTTGATGTCATCTACAGAAAGTACGTAAATTTAACTACAAACCATATACTGATTTGTTATAGATATTTAACGAGTTCTGCTTATAAGGCGAAAGTGAATTAATGATGAACATTATTGTTCATTGATGTGCTTTTCTGTAGATGACAGGTTTTTTTGTTCTACAGAGGAGGTGTTTATTATTCTATTGACAATTTCCTTAAAGACATCAGAAGATAATACTTGCCAATATGACTCTTGTTTATTGTTTTTTAAAACTTCAATATAACTTCTATAGCCAATGAGCGTTAGTAAATTGTTGTATTTTGCTATATCTAACCCTTCTAAAGCCTTATTTTTCTTTGGCATGTTAGGATAAATTCTTGGAGGAGAGTTTTTTTCAAACGAATAAGCAATTTCTATCAGTCTGCCTTCTGCAAATGGTTTTCCCAGCAATTCAATGCCCACTGGCATTTTATTCAAGTAACCAATATTGATGGCCAGAGCAGGCAGTCCTGAATTTGAAGAAACCGGCGCAAGCCATGTATTGATTTCATTTGCCTCATAAGTAGCCGTTCCTGTTCTGCTTATGGGGATGAGTAAAGCCTCAAGCTGTTGTTGATTCATAATATTTTCAACATAGTGCTTGTTTTTTGCGAAATTTTTCAGTGCATTATCATATTGTTTACCATATTTGATGGGTAATGAGTCATAAAAACTCATGCATTGCTCGGCATCTCCAAAAACTCTTGTTCTATTGGATTCACATATATCTTGAATGCTTTTACGGACGGCAGGAAAAGATTTAAGATAGGCATTCACATCCTCTCTCATACCTGCCATATTGGGAGTTCGATCATTGATGAATAATGGTAAACGAACATTATCTATCAGGACTGCACCAGAGTGCTTCATGACTTGCAAGGCTTGATTAAATTTCTGCCTGATGTTATTCGGCGTGTCTTTAAACGTATCTACATTGCCGACTTGACGCAGGATTCCAATACGTTTACCTTTCAACCCTTGCTTACGGAGTAGAGATGAATAACTCTTTTTTCTGGGCACTGTTTGAGTTTTAATATCTTTGGGATCTTTTTTGGCAATAACGTCTAAAACGATAGCAAGATCTTCTATATTACGAGCGAAAGGACCCGCAACACCATCTAGATTTCCGGCAGGGAAAATACCTCTTTGACTGACTAAGCCAATGCTGGGTCTTAATCCATATACACCATTAAATGCCGCTGGTATCCTAATAGAACCACTATTGTCAGTACCAATTCCAATAACAGCAAAATTGGCGCTAACGGCCGCCGCCGGACCGCCGCTTGACCCACCCGGATTTCTATTGGTGTCATAAGGATTACCGATGCGACCGCTTCGGCTACTGATGCCAAACATTCCGGATGCTAATTCATCCATGCTTCCTTTTCCCAGAATGATTGCACCTGCCTTTCGTAATTGTGAAACGAGAAAAGCATCTTTATTGGGCTGATTACCAAGTAGTGCTAAGCTGCCGGAAGTAGTTGTTGAATCGTAAGAGTTGATATTATCTTTCAGGATCACAGGGATACAATGTAAGGAGCCAGCTAACTGTTTTGTTTGAGAGTATTGAACATCAAGTTGCCTCGCTTTGTCCATGACGTTGGGATGAATGGTGGTGAATGCATTAATTGGGGCATGTTTGGATGAACTTAAATTATAGGCTTTTATGCGCATAATATAGCATTGAATTAAACGTTCGCAAGTGATTTGCTGTGTTTTAATGGCATGATGAATCACTTTAATGTTTATATCTTGAGGAAAAGATGAAAAGCAGTCTTTATCAGAAATGATCTCAGCTCTTGCTAAATGAGCAAAAAGGACGACGAATAATGTGATATTAATAAATATTCTCATTTTACGCATTAACTGATAAGTTTAAATCATTTATTCTATGAAGTTATCAGAAAAATCGGTCAAGTCCAAAAAGTGCTGTAAATTCCCATTAATTCAGCCTATCAAGTTAGTACGTTATTTAGTCAAAGCATTCATCCCTACAACATTAGACTTTCCGGCTTCATTCTCAGCCAGCCAGTCATTAAATTCGTCCATATTAAGATAACGCCTTGATTGCCACTGCTCGTTTTGTTCAGCTAATAAAGCGCCAATCAGCCGCCATGCAGAATCATCATTAGGAAATATCCTTATCACTCGTTCTCGGCGCCTGATTTCCTCGTTAATTCGCTCTTGCATGTTGGTGGTGCGAAGTCGCTTCCTGTATTTCTCCGGCAACGCCATAACTACCATGGCATCGTCAAAAGCCTCCTCAAGGCAGGTAACTGATTTTGGTGCTTTTTTCTCAAAGGCATCAATAAAATCATCGCGTCTACGCCTGGCTTCTTCCATATCAGGTGCCTGAAAAACAAGCTTTGCCTTTTCAGCAACATCTTTGCGGTGTCTGACAGAGCAGTGCCCGAGGATGTTGCGCATCAAGTGAACTTGGCATCGTTGCCAGGTTGCACCTTGAAAGTGCTTTCTAGCCGCTTCCACAAGCCCTGCATGCTGGTCTGACACAACATACATCACGCCTTTTAGCCCACGAGATTTTAGCCATTTAAACGCTTCATCCCATGTAGCATAGCTCTCAGTGTCACCAATGCGAAGGCCCAGTATTTCACGGTAGCCATCACTTCTGATACCCGAGATGGTCAAGGCTGCTCGAGACACGACTCTGTCACCATCACGACACTTGATAAACATCGCATCAACCATGATAAATGGGTAGTTGTCACCATCAAACCGACGCTCGTTGAAGGCTCTGACTCTTGCATCAAGACCAGAACACAGTTGACTGACGGTTGACTTTGAAAAACTAGCACCGCAAAGTTCTTCAGTAATGTTATTAACTTTTCTGGTTGATACGCCATTAACAACCATTTCCATCAGAGCCAATACAAAAGCCTGCTCACTGCGTTGATAGCGCTTAAAAATATCGGTAGAAAAAGAGCCATCACGTGTCTGCGGCACTTGAAGAGTGACTGGTCCCACACGAGTGTATAGTTGTCTTGGACGGTAACCGTTACGATAGCCTATACGTTCACCTGAACGTTCATGCTTGTCTGCTCCCAGACTTTCTGACACCTGTGCCTCCAATACCTGATTCAATACACCTTCAACAAGCTTTGCGAGCCCATCCTGGCTTGATAAAAGTTCTGGAAGCAATTCCTTTCCAACTGTAATATTGTAATCCGTCATCGCTAATCTCCTTCGATAGTTATTGTTTTTCACAACTCAATAGTACCGAATTTTAGCGATGACTCCACTCCTAAAAAGTCAACCTGAATTTACAGCAGTTTACGGACATAACCGAAAAATCCTGTCAACTAAATTCCTGATTAAATCGTTAAGTTCAGATATTATATTAATATGAATCAAAATTATTAACTCATGTTACGCACTAAACCTTGCTGCTCCCTGAAATTTAATTAAAATTTCATCCCTGATTTTTAGGGAGGAAGATTTAATGGATATGCTTGATATTTATAGTGACTATTTGATTTGCCAGAATAAATATGCAACAGCTACAGGTTTATCGGAGATGTTGGATGGTGAATTTGCTCACGACAAGGTGACACGATTTTTACGACTACAAGATTTTGGTTCCAAAGCGCTCTGGAATTATGTCAAGAAGTCAGTCAGGGAGAGTGAAGCATCAGACGGTGTTCTTTTATTGGATGACTCGATTGAGGAGAAGCCTTACACGGATGAGAATGAAATTAATTGTTGGCATTATTCCCATGCTAAAGGTGATGTGGTCAAAGGGATTAATATCCTGACCTGCATGGTTCGGTATGGTGACTTCAGTGTTCCTGTTGGTTATGAAGTTATCAAAAAAGACGTTGCTTTTTGTGACATTGAAACAAGGCAAGCTCGCAGAAAGTCATCCACGACTAAAAATGAACTTTTTCGCAAGCTTATCGCACAAGCGGTTAGTAATCATGTGTTGTTTGACTTTGTACTTGCGGACAATTGGTTTGGCTCGAAGGCCAATATGGCTTACATCCATAATGACCTTCAAAAATCGTTTATTATTGGGATTAAATCTAATCGAACCTTAGCTTTATCCAAAAACGACGCCAACAACGGACGGTACACAAAAGTCAGAGAATTAGAGCTTGAAGAGGACATAGCCCACACAGTCTATCTCAAGGGATTAGACTTCCCAGTGAGGCTTTTGAAGAAAATTTTCAAAAACGAAAATGGTTCTACAGGGGTTCTCTATCTCGTTTCTAATGACATGACCAGCAGTGCCGAACGTCTTTATGAAGTGTACCAGAAACGGTGGCGGATTGAAGAGTATCACAAGTCAATTAAACAAAATGCAAGCCTGAACAAGTCTCCAACCCGTACGGTTAAAACACAATCCAACCATATCTTTGCCGCAATCATTGCATACTGCAAACTGGAAATGATGAAAATAAAGACAAAATTGAATCACTTTGCCATCAAGTACAAATTAATACTCAGGGCTAACCAAATTGCTATGCAGGAGTTAAAAAATATGGCTCGTTAAAGTCGATTGTGCGTAACATGAGTTATTAAAAATTCATCTAAAATTAAAATATGGACATTCACAAAAATCTTCTCATGCTTAGGAAAAGCTGTCTGATAATTTTTATTATTTTTCTTTTACGTCCCTCCTATGCTCAAGTTGATAATGATGCTATTGAGATAGGAACGCTGGTGTTTAATCCTCCTTATGAACTTGTAGTGGATGAACATCACAACTCGTCAGGATTTAACATTGAAATTATTCAAGATATTTGTCAGCTGATAAATACTAAATGTAATATGAAACCCATGCGTTTTGATAGATTAATGCAGGCATTGGATAATGGAGAAGTGGATGCCATTATTATTGGAGTTAGCCTAATGCCCAAAAACGGGGAAAATTATATCTTCAGTCAGCCATATTTTATGGGGGATGCAGTATTTTTAAGTCTTGGCTCAAATCAATTTGATTCTTTTAAAAAAAAACCATTGGTATTGTTCAAAACACTATTTTACCACTCAGCGAATATTGTGATTTAATTGTGTATAAAGATGAAAATCTGACGCGACAATATGGATTAAAATTTAAGTTTTATAACAATTTACCGCAATTACTTGAGGCATTAGATACCCAGGATGTCGATGCGATTATCCTGGATGCAGGTGCAGCCTATTATTGGCAATCGCAATCCTCAAAGCATTATCAAGTTGTAGGTCCTGCAGTTGTAATAAAACAAGGAATGAGGATTATGGCATTAAAGGATAAGAAAGAATTAATTACATTATTTAATAATGCATTAAAGGAAATGGAAAGCAACGGTGAATTGTTAAGAATTTATTTAAAATACTGGAGTTCCATACATCCTGAAAAAGGATCTGTCGGAATTCTACTTCCTACTGAGAGAGAATATTAGTCGATTGCCCCCTATAAAAAGGGCCTGAATCTGTCTTGATGAGTGTGTTCTCTTTCTATTCCCTTGCTGCAAATGCGCCAAAATGACTGAACTCGTGAATAGGACTCGCTATCGACTCATTCAAAACCATTTGGGCACTTAATTAACCACTCATGTTACGCAGCTTCGTCTTTTTTGTCTCTTCGTTCTAAAAAATACTATGCTGCGTAACATGAGTTAACCACTGAAAAGGAGAAATACCCTTAATAAGTTTCAATATGAACTTCAACAGGTACCGACTTAGATACAACATCATAAACCGGTGAAAACTTATAATATTCTTTCAGTTTTTCTTCTGGAGCATCCGTTTCAATATGAAATGTGGCATAAATTTTTTGATAACCGGGGCGAACATCAGGAGCAAGATCGAATATTCCTTGTAAATCCAACTCCCCTTTGAAATCGGAATTCATGTTTTTTATTTTATATCCATTTAAGGCAGCGTAATAGGCGATGGTTGTGGTCATACATGCCGATAAGCCCGATAATAAGTATTCCACCGGGTTTGCACCTTTATCGTGACCAGCTAACAACTCTGGCTCTCCGGCTTTAAATTCAAACGTTTTTTTATGTTTTTGCTCAGAGCAGGCGGCATAATATTTATAGGCTTCTGATTTATTTTCATCACCATTTATCCATTCATTGTGAACGCGAAACTCACATTTTGCCAATTCAGGATTTTTCTGGATCTCACCTATGGTCTTTTTTAAAGTCAGTGTATCTACACCATTGATTTCCTGATGTGTTCTTTGCTGGGGTGACATGATAAGTCTCCTTATTTTAAGTTTTACAACCTTATTATAGTAGCTGCTTTAAACATTGACTTAGGTTCTGTCGACAATCCGTATTTTCGGCTGTAAATTGAGCTAAATCATATCCATTTTCGCTTCGCAAATCTAATTGTCGACAGGTCCTAGACAACCCCTAAACATTAAATTCAGGTTATTGTTCATTTTCTGAGGATGGAAAATTGGCATTACAATCATATCGGGAATCATCAGCTAAAAACATTTTGCAACTTTGCTGTATAGTGTATCGACTGGTGGTTGCGCCCTCGACCGATGGATTTTGCCCGGAATACATCTGCCAGATAATGACGCCGTCACTGTTTTTTTGTTGTTGTAAAATTTGATTAACCAGTTTGTCGGTTAACTGTAATTGGCCATTGATGTCTTTAGGATAGGCTGGTTGATTCACTTCAAAACCAAACTGAATTTTGCTGTTAATTTTATACTTGGCCGGATAGAAGTCGACTTTGCCAATGTCTGAGACATTGAGCTTCGCCTCAGTTTCCTTATCTGCTTTTAACCATACTTGATAATCTTTCATATAAGCACTAACTTGGCCGGGTAAATCCAAGGGACCGCCACCATATGGAGCACAGACAACTGCATTGTTACCGCACAAGTCGTAAGTCATTAAGCCTAGACTGTCAAAACGGGAAACAAGGGCTTTATCTTTACTGGCCAGGTTATACCAAAGTCCTTTAAGATTGCCTTTCCACCAAACACCGCCTTTAGTATAAATGTCTTCTTTATTATCACCATAGACAAAACCGGTTATAGGGCGTGCTCCGACGGGAGGGGCGGCAGAAGCGAAGCGTAATTGGCTGGCGGCAGGATTATCCATGATGAGATGGAGAATGGATTGGACTTTATTTACGGTTTTAGGCATGACAAAGGTGGAGCCTGAACCGGTAGCATTTTTCATCAGATTGTCATAAGTGGCTCCGCCATCTTTTAAAATATTGTTGGCAATATCTGTAGCCCAGGGTTGTCCTGCCCAACTTTCTGCATAGGCATCAGCGTGCCAGAATTCTTCATAATCAAAATCGACACCATCTATACCTAAGTCATTGGTTAAGGTTATCAGATTGTTGTACGATGTTTTAGCAAGATCTGCTTCGGACGGATCATTTGGATCGGGAAAATAATCGTAATTCATTTCCTTGCTTCCACAATTCTCGCCATACAAGGAAAAATTACAACTGTAATTCCAGCCACCAACAGATAAAAAAGTTTCTATTGATTTTTGCTTGGAAAGGGTTACAGCCTCTTTTAATTGATTAAATGCTTCTGTACCGTTTCCATCTCCCTCATCAAAATAGCCTAAAATCCCGGTATTTGCCAGACTCCCTGATTGATAATTAGGCAATGAAGGCCGAACAAAGGAAAAAATAACGCGATTGAAGTTTGGCTTAGCAATTTTTTTCAGGTCATCGACATAGCGTTTTAATTGAGCGGGTTCGTCAATTAATAAATAAACTGTAACTATTTTTTTCATTTGCTCTCGATGAACCGTTATTTGATTTTCTACTCCTTGTTCTGCGTAGGAATGGGAACTTAGTAGTAAAAACAAGGAAGCTCCGAATATTGCCGTTTTTTTATAATTTAAAACTTTTTTCATTTCATTCAATAAAAGCATATGAAGTATATCCTCAGATGATAGAGACTTGACTTTGTAAATTTTTCACAAAGTCGCGAGAGATTTACATCATACAATTGAATTTAATTTTTACATACTGTCATTTTTGACAGCGGTTATAAATAGGCTTTAAGAGAGAGGCAGTGTGGAATAAGGAAAAAAGGATTCATTGGTTTGCTCAAGAGTTTCATGTTCTTTTTCCAGAAAATCGATGTTATTTTCATTTGCGACTTCTTCAGCTTTTTCAATGTCTTCTTTTTTTACATCTAAGGTATGTTTATTCATATCGGAAATACGATGTCGCTTTTGTACGTTTTGTCCTTGTAAAGTGAGCTCAAGGCTACCTTCAGGTGATAAGTCCTTCCGAGTTATTCGAAACATCTGTTTCATCAGAAGCGCTGCCAGAAGCTTTTGTACCACTATCGTCTACACAGGCTCGGACAACTTGTTTTGTAGAACCAGAGCCTATTTTATCTAAAAAACGATTGATGACGGAAAAAGAATTGCCTTCAGGCGGGCAATCGTCATTGTCAGGTTTATAAATTAGCTGTTTTGACATCAGAGTAATCCAATTCATTTTTTCATCATGATAACATATGTTCATAATTTATACAATATCGTCGTGCAAGAGGAAACTTTAAAAGACGTTTGCGATGCCATGAATTGATTAAAATCAATAAAGAATGTAAAATAATTAATTTAATTGAAATAAAAAAAGATCACTATGTTTTTTGAACAATCCCCTATAGAAAAACCAACAACACAGATTTTTATTCCATTTCTATTTAGAAAAAATGTATTAATGGACGATCTTGATTTTTTTAATGAATACATCATTGGCAAATGGACAGAATATAGTGAAAACATTTTTATGAATGCGCCTGAGCAAAATTCGTCATTGGCTATTGCCCTGGAAAAAATGGAAAATACATTGGAGCAATCACGCCTGAATGTTGCTGAACAATTGAAAAAAGATTATCTGTATATTTTTAGTGCGATTGAATCGAGTAAAATTCTTTTTACTGATTTCAAGACAGGTTATGATGTTGTTATACCTTCATCGAGTAATATCTCGGAGGTTTATTTATCTAAAATTAGATACAATGCTTATGGAATGAAAATTGCCATTGGACCTGCTTTACCTTGTTTTGGCAATATTGTAAAACAAAACCATCTATTAATAAGTCTTTTTCAGGGCAACCCCGAAAAATTAAAAGAAACCATTGACTTGCCCGAATTTCATTGTACTTCTGACGGTAGTGACTCTCTTGTTTCTATTTATGGAACTCCTTTAATGATCAGTATTGCAAACAGTTTGACTGAAAATGCGCTTTCACTCATTAAGGCAGGTGCTTCAATCGATAAATATTCTGTAGAATTTGGTAATAATCCATTGCTTTTAGCAGTAACGAAAGGCTGGAATCACGTAGATACGGATTCAGTAGTCGGGCAAGCAAAAACAGATAAAAAATCCCAGAAACCTATTATTGAAGCTTTATTGGACAATCATGCTGATGTAAATTGCATTCATTTAAAAAACGCCATGACGGCCTTGCATATTGCCTGCTTAAGAGGTGACGATCCAATGCTTGTTAAAATGTTGCTCGAGCATGGTGCCGATAAAGATAGTGTGGATTTGATGGGCAGGACTCCTGCTGATCTTTTGGATTACGAATATAAAGATGCAGCAGAGCTAATTGAAAGCTTGCTTGATAATACACCTTTTGGGGAATCAGGTTTTCCTGAAAACAGGTCTTTTGTTGCCACATTGCCTGATAGACAAGAAAGGGCTGAAAACATAGTTTGTATTAAACAAATTATGAATGGTGTTCAGCTCGAGCCTTCTCTGACTTGATTTTGAATTACTTTCCGTTTGTTACCGTATCAACAGGTTTTTTCGTCACTTACGGAGAGTTATTACTATTTTCAAAAATATTAAAGGACATCTAAATCCATAAAAGATAAGTAAATACAATAACTATACAAACAGGTACTAGATAACGTATTAAAAATCGCCATATACCGAACAGTTTTTTTCCAAAATCCAATTCAATGTTTGCTGTTTCTTTACCGATTACCCATCCCGCAAAAAGAGCAATCAGTAATGCTGATATGGGAGTTAAAATCTGCTCTGCAAGCTCCAGGGTGATTTCTTCCATTGACCACTCTTCAGGAAGCCATAACATAAGAATGCCAATAATAATGACTACCATGGTAATCAGGGCTGTTGATGTAATACGTTTTAAGGAAGCGCGTTCAATCAGAGTCACAGTAGCGCTTTCTGCGAATGCAATAGCAGGCATCCATGAGGCAAGGATTGTGCCTAAGAGAAAAAAAGACGCAAACCAGAATCCACCCGGGATTTGTAAAAAGGTATTGAGGGTTGTTTCAAGTTTGAATTGGGAAAGAAACTCGCTGCCTATGTGGGCAAAAAGCAAAGGAAAAATAATAAAATAAGATAACAGGGAAGCGAGTAGATCAAAACCTGCAATAATTAAAGTGGATTTTCCAAGACGCGTGGTAGGTGGCAAATAAGAGCCGTAGACCACCATGGTTCCCATGGCTGTATTGAGTTTAAAAAAAGCATAAATTAAGGCTGAAACAATTAATGGGCCAGATATCTCTCCGTTAAATTGAAGTAGATATTGCCATGCTGCTTTAAAATCTCCTGTAAAAGAAGCATAGACGGCCAGAATACCAAAAAGAACAAAGAAAAATGGAACCACTATTCTTGAGATCTTTTCCAGGCCACGGTTTATCCCTTTTACAACGACCGCCATGGTCATCGCCAGAAAAATCAGAAAATAAAAAAATGACCAGGCTGAATTTGCAGGAGAAATAGTGACTGAAGACTTAGCGGGGTTGCTCTTGAAATGAAGCAACTCTTCTATCAATGAATAAAAATAAGAGGAAGTATGGAGGCAGTAATATCCAAGCGTTAACACTAAAATGGTAAAGCAAATCCATCCTATCCATCGCCAACGATAATTAGCCCCTGATTCCATAGCAAGCAGACTGATGGCACCCACTGGATTTTGCTTTCCGCGACGCCCAATAAAAAATTCCGAAAGAACCACAGGAATACTTATAAGCAGTTCAAACAGCAGAAAGAAAACAATAAAAAGGGGGCCAAATTTAGCAACAAAAAAAGGAAACAGAAAAATATTACCTAGTCCGATGACAGAACCAATGGTTACTAAAAGATAATCAAGATTAGAATCCCACTGTGCTCTTATTGTCTGAAATTTATTGTTCATTTTTGATCCGATAATAATTTAATCTAATTTATTTTTTTAATGATATCGTTATGGGTGATATTTCTTCAAATGTAAAATTAAGCTGGTGGTTTGATATCTTCTTCGAATGTTCTTTTTCAAAAAATCGAAACCATTTTTTGTTTGAATGAGCTTTGGAAGTCACAAGCTGATCATTGATATATATTTTAAGCTTTGAACCGTGCTTTTTTAAGTCAGCAAGGGACGTAGAAAGTGTCTTTCCTTCCATCTCTTTTGACGTATAGATATATATTTCTTCAGGACGTCGTGTTTTATTCAAAGTTTCATGGGCGACAAATTTCGGGAAAATATTTTTGTCAGAAGACGGTAGCTGATAAGCTCTCATGTGCGCGGATTCAGAAAATATATATTCTGAATTCGTCTTTTTATTGTGAGCTCGATATACTTTGGCTTCTGTTTCATGTGTTAAGAGCTGTGTAGTGTCTATTGGTTGAGTACTGACATAGACTTGTTGATCTTCTGTCAATTTTTTCAAAAGCAGCAGTTTTTCACTAATTTGCTTTAAAAGCTCAGGTTTAACCAGTGTGGTTCTCTCTGCAATACGCTCAAAAAATTGTTTGTCTTTTTCAAGCATGCGCTCGACAGATACTGCTTCCTGTTGAGAAAGACGCATTAATCTGCCAAGTGTTAACTGCTTTAATATCTGTATCGTTCGGTTATAAACCGTATTTAAAGCGCTTTCATCCACCGTTTCTTTTGGCATGCTTTGTGTAGGCGTGATCTTAGTTGCAGGTTGGTTTGTTATTTCAACAGGATCTGAAGATACACAATCTTTGATGTGACTGACGCCTTTTTTTACACTATGCAATATTCTTTCTGATTCTTTTACCGCTTCACTGTTTTTGCTTGCCTTAGCTTTGACATAAGCTGAAAATTCCTCTGCTGCTTTTTTGAAGGCATTTGTCAAACGTGCAAATTCCGGATCTTCTGGTAAAAACTCATCTGATTTTCCTTCCTCATCGTTTTGGAGTGCATGGATTTTTTTTATACGATCAAGAGCTGCTTCATAGTGTTCCAATGAATAATTGGGAAGATTGTTTTTATTTGATATCCATAAATTAACAAAAGCTTCAATATCTTTAGCAGTAGTATGGGGCGCTTTTAACAAGACTTTCAGTTGTTCCAGTGCATTATTTAGCCATTTTCTGTCCTTAGGAAAACTTTCTGCTTCTGTTTTCAGTGCTTTTTTTATGCCGTTTTTAACAATAACTGCGATTTGGCTGTGAACTATATTTTTAAATCCTTCTTCAACAAGTTTAGTATCAGAAGGTATGTTATCCTGTAATTGTTTATAGGCCTCAGAAGATGTGAGCCTTTTCGTAGCATCCAAATCCAGTAAGCCAAAAATGATCTCTTGAAGTTTGGTTGGGATTTTATGCAGAGACTCTCTTTTTATTTTCTCAATTTCTTTTTCATATCGAGCGTTAATTAATTGCGCTAACTCTTCACCATGGGCTTTTTCTTTTAATTCAGTGAGCCATCCAGGACTTACACTTCCATCTTTATGGTGTGTGGGATGGTTCGGGCTGGCTAGAATGCCTTCTCCCTCCTTGATGGCTCCGCAAAGTTGCAGAAGAGTTAAGCCAAGCCGCCAGTTGTCATAATAAGCCGAACTGGATACTCTGGCTACAGGTAAAGATATATTTGAAGCTATGGCGATATGAAATTCAGGGCTCATATAACGCAGATCCGTTTTATTGGATACCTCATATTGAGGAATTCCCTCATTAAAAAGATTGGAAATTAGCTCTTGGTTTGTACAAATGGCAGAGCCAAAATCGGATAAATACACTTGCCCTGTACTGTTTAGCAGGATATTACTGGCTTTAATATCACGATGATAAATGTGCTGCGCATGCATGCTCTTTGCTGATTTCAATAAAGAGTGGGCAACATAGGATAGAAGCTGTGTACGCTGTTCTTCCGACTCGATATATTTCAATAAGGATTTAAGTTTATCACCATCTCCCAGTGAAGCGACTTTATCAATAAAAAGATAAAAGGTGGAATGGCCACGGGCATTGGGTAAAATGGCTCCATCTGTCCCATAGCTGGCATGAGGAATATTGGCATTTTTAAGCAATTTTCCAAAATAATACTCTCTTAAAAGACTATCCATTTCTTCCTGTGAGTTAACCAACATCTTTTTGACCGCAAAGAGTTTTCCATTTTTGTTGGCTAATCTGACTTTACCAAATTGGCCGGCGCCAAATAATAGTCGCTGCTGTTGTTCATCCTTTTTAGAAAGAGGTAGAGAGCCTTTTTCCAGCCGCAACTGTTCAATTACCCATTTCTCTTCGCTGGAAGTCAAGGAATTCCATAGTTCATAAGTGCCTTCATCGGTAGAAATGGTTGTAAATCGTTGATGTTGGCTTTTATTATGGCGATAGGGCATGATAATAACTCATTATTTATTTAACTCTGAACTGGGCTTATTTAAAACTTATTAAATATTAGTATAAGCTAGTTTGCTTAAAAAAAGATTATATTGATTGATTTTATGATTTGTTTCCAGGGCGATTTCATCAAAGTTCAAAATCCAATCACTTTTTTCAAATATTGAGTAGAAAGGGCAGCTTTCATTCGTTTTAAAGCGATGCCATCTTGGTTTGAAGTATCCTGGGTTAATAATTTAAGGACTATTTTACGCATAATGCTTAAATTTATATCAGCGCATCCACGATATATCGGACATTGGTCTTCATTCATCCCGACATCTAACTTGTAGTGCAAGCCATTTTCTATTTTCCAATGGTCGCGAATTGCCTGACGCATTAAGTTGTGTTTTTTATAAGGCAGGGATGTCATGTAGTAACGTGTAGCCGTTTCAATGTCTCCTGTGGGTAGATGCCGCGTGGATTGCACACGGATATAGGCGCTTAAATCTTTCCATTGTTGACCGCAGGAAGGAAGGTACATGGCTGGTAATACGGTGTATGTTCTTTCTTCAAAACGGCTGTGGTCATAATTATTGGTGTCTTTTTGTTGGAAAACCATGGCCTTGTAATTTAAGGAATCCGCTTTTTGAAAGAGGTTATCCACCTTTCGGTGCATGCGTTTATGATTCTTTTTTAAAGCAAGCACATAATGAGCTTGTTTGAGACGTATTAAATTGGCAATTCCCTTTTGCGTTCCCATTGCATCAATCGTTATCACCTTATCTTTGATACTGAGCGCCTTTAATAGTATAGGTATCCCCTTTATTTCATTAGACTTGTCAGGTGTAACCGTGCTGCCAAGGGTCACGGATAAGCGTGGGGAGTAAGCATTCACCAGATGGGTCGCCTTCTTATGGCCCCTTTGATAAGAGGAGCCACGACTTGTCTTACCATCAATCGCAATCAGCTCATCCATAAAAAATTGACTGATTCCTTCTATCCATGAACTTAAACAACGCTCAAATTCTAAAGGGTCAATCAGAGAAAATACCCGTGCCAATGTGTGATGGCTTGGCAAACCTTCACTGACGTCAATAAATTGGCTTAACCAGCGCTTGCGGCTCCTGGCAAAAATCTCCATGGCTTTCCAACTGTCACAGCCACATATTAATCCGCATAAAACAATAATCAGTATCGTTAAAAGTGAATACGTGCAACGCCCTCCAACACGTGGGTCCTCAATGGATAGGAAACAATGAAACAAATATTGATTTTTTCCAAATTTACGCGTACTTTCTAACACAATCAGGCTCCTTCTTAAGATTTTTATAATCTACGTCGACCAACGTAGGCGCCTGATTTTTAACATTTTTTATTTTAATTTGCCAGATTAATAAAACATATTCCTACAATTTAGCTCATTCTCAATGATGAATTTTTGAACTTTGATGAAATCGCCCTGATTTGTTTCTTTATAGGGATAAATAATTTTATTATTTTTGAGACGAAAACATCACAATTCATATTAATTGCTTGACTCTCACATTATGTCATTCTTTAACCTTGTCTTGTTAGTTAAAAATAACTGACAAAGGGGAGACTGAAAAGTGTTTAAAATTGGTGAAGTTGCAAAAAGAACAGGTGTTTCTATTCGAAGTTTGCGTCACTATGATTCCATAGGATTATTATCTCCTACTGGTTATAGTGATTCAGGGTATCGACTATATAACAAGCAAAATCTGATGCGTTTACAGCAAATCGTTGCGCTAAAGCAAATGGGGTTTTCGCTGAAAACCATTAAGGAGATGTTTGAAAAAGACAGTATCTCACTGCAAAAAACGATGGATATACACTTAACCTTCTTAAAGGAGCAATTCATCCAGCAAAAGCAAATTTATCAGCAAGTCAAACACGTATGTGATTTGATGAGTAACAAACATGAAGTCTCCATTGAAGAAATCTGTCAAACCGTGGAGTCGATTAAAATGTTAGAAAAATATTATACCTCTGAACAATTGCAAGCCTTAAAAAAACGCAGCTTTCATTTGGATGAAAAAAAAGGACAGGAATATGCCAAAGCCTGGTATGCCATTTTCAATAGCCTTGATGATTTAAGACAACAGGGTGTGGATCCCTCAGATGCAAAAACCAGACCTTATGCCTTGAAATCCCGTGAGCTCTTATCCGAATTTACACAGGGGGATAAAGGTATAGAAGAAAGTCTTCATACGATGTATGAAGAAGAGGGTGGTAGCCAAATGCTGCGTAATCATGGATTGGATGTTAGTGATGAAACCTATCAGTACTATCAGCTGGTTTTAGAGGCCCATGTGAAATAACGATACAGAGCTCTACCAGAGTTTATGTACATAAATTTGGTTTTACAAGCTGCTGCCAAATGGTATTTGCAGCAGTAGGTAACTCCTGGCCTCAAGAACTAATAGAATGCTTTGCGCATCTCTGGAAAATAAACCAATTCAGTGAGAGCGGGATATCCATTAGGCTAATCAGAGACTTTGTTACTTTTTTTCGTGTAAATAATTATCTATTTTAATTTTTAATTGTTTGCCGAGCTCTTCTGCCGCAAAGGGATCTTGCGCTGTTATTAACTCTTGGTCTTCTACAACCTGACTAAGAAAAGGAATGTTTTTTTGTTGAATGATTGCTCCTTTACGTTGCAGCATATGTGTTGGATAATCGCGCATATGACCTTTTAGTGTTTTAAAAAAAGGCATATCTTCAGCTAACCATTCTGCCATCATGGTAATACAAGTCATCTGATAACCATTATACAACCATTTTCCACCATGTTCTGGAGCGGCTGCAAGAGCAGCGACACCATGACAAATGGCTGCGGTGGGTTTTCGGTGCATGTGAAAATGGCTGAGAATTTCGCCGGTGCTATGATTAAATTCGTTAGAATCAAACCAATTCTCAAACACAATGTCTGTCATTGGTGCATGACCGCCTGGAATGAATAAACCGCTGTAAGATTCCAGTTGACTTTCATTGCCAGCTATCTCAGTGGCTTTCAGTGGATCATTTAAGCCTGAATTTTCAAGTGTCTTAAGAAAATGAATGGCTTTATTGCGTTTCTTTTTTGAAAATTTCCAGTACAGCAAATGATATGAGTTTTGATCAATGGTCGGAGCTTTACCGGTTATGTCCGTAAACTGCTGTAAATTCAGGTTGACTTTTTAGGAGTGGAGTCATCGCTAAAATTCGGTACTATTGAGTTGTGAAAAACAATAACTATCGAAGGAGATTAGCGATGACGGATTACAATATTACAGTTGGAAAGGAATTGCTTCCAGAACTTTTATCAAGCCAGGATGGGCTCGCAAAGCTTGTTGAAGGTGTATTGAATCAGGTATTGGAGGCACAGGTGTCAGAAAGTCTGGGAGCAGACAAGCATGAACGTTCAGGTGAACGTATAGGCTATCGTAACGGTTACCGTCCAAGACAACTATACACTCGTGTGGGACCAGTCACTCTTCAAGTGCCGCAGACACGTGATGGCTCTTTTTCTACCGATATTTTTAAGCGCTATCAACGCAGTGAGCAGGCTTTTGTATTGGCTCTGATGGAAATGGTTGTTAATGGCGTATCAACCAGAAAAGTTAATAACATTACTGAAGAACTTTGCGGTGCTAGTTTTTCAAAGTCAACCGTCAGTCAACTGTGTTCTGGTCTTGATGCAAGAGTCAGAGCCTTCAACGAGCGTCGGTTTGATGGTGACAACTACCCATTTATCATGGTTGATGCGATGTTTATCAAGTGTCGTGATGGTGACAGAGTCGTGTCTCGAGCAGCCTTGACCATCTCGGGTATCAGAAGTGATGGCTACCGTGAAATACTGGGCCTTCGCATTGGTGACACTGAGAGCTATGCTACATGGGATGAAGCGTTTAAATGGCTAAAATCTCGTGGGCTAAAAGGCGTGATGTATGTTGTGTCAGACCAGCATGCAGGGCTTGTGGAAGCGGCTAGAAAGCACTTTCAAGGTGCAACCTGGCAACGATGCCAAGTTCACTTGATGCGCAACATCCTCGGGCACTGCTCTGTCAGACACCGCAAAGATGTTGCTGAAAAGGCAAAGCTTGTTTTTCAGGCACCTGATATGGAAGAAGCCAGGCGTAGACGCGATGATTTTATTGATGCCTTTGAGAAAAAAGCACCAAAATCAGTTACCTGCCTTGAGGAGGCTTTTGACGATGCCATGGTAGTTATGGCGTTGCCGGAGAAATACAGGAAGCGACTTCGCACCACCAACATGCAAGAGCGAATTAACGAGGAAATCAGGCGCCGAGAACGAGTGATAAGGATATTTCCTAATGATGATTCTGCATGGCGGCTGATTGGCGCTTTATTAGCTGAACAAAACGAGCAGTGGCAATCAAGGCGTTATCTTAATATGGACGAATTTAATGACTGGCTGGCTGAGAATGAAGCCGGAAAGTCTAATGTTGTAGGGATGAATGCTTTGACTAAATAACGTACTAACTTGATAGGCTGAATTAATGGGAATTTACAGCACTTTTTGGACTTGACCAAGAATAATACTGAATTTAAAAAAGCACAAAGATATGCTTTTTCAATATAACTCATGAGTATATAAGTTAATTATTGATGATCTAGGAAGGTAGTTGAACCATTATAAAAAAATAAGCCGTACTTCCTGCAGCTAACATAGCGATAAGAAATAAACTGAGCAGGGTTGAAAAGCGATTGTGGGCAATTATCCATATTAAAGCAAATTTTGATATAAAGCTTGCTCCCGCTGTAATGGCGAGTAATTCCGTGGATTCTGCCAGAGTTAACAGACCATTACTGAACAGTACAGCAAGAGCATAGGCCATTCCGTGAATATCAAATAATCCAGTGATAAAGGCTGCATAAGGCAATGCTCCTGGGCCAAGATACTTTTTGGTTAGGCTTATTAGCAATAAGACGCCGATGATGATAAGTGCCAATTTAAGAATTGCTTTGAAATCCAGAGGATTGGTTTGAATGATGTTAATTTTTGAATGATTTTTTTTACCAAAAATGACATAAGATATTAAAGTGCCCATAAAAATTGCACTGATTAATGGCCAGATAATGTATTGAAGTAATCTCAGGTCAACCACAGCAATAACAACCACAAAAGCAATAAGAGAAGCAATGGTGGCAAAAATAGCGGCAACAATTCTTTGATAGGAAATATATTTTTTGTTACGTTCTGCCTCGGCAATGGTGGCAAAAACAGCGGTTGATGAAATGAGTCCGCCAAAAAAGCCCAGCAAGACCATACCTAGATTTTGTCCAAAAAGCCTAATAGCGATATAACCACCAAACTGCATCATAGCAAGTATCATGATGATGATTCCGGCTTTTTGCGGGTTAAATAATTGCCAGGGATCAACGATGCGGTTAGGTAAGAAAGAAATAACCGCAAGAGAAATGATGACAATGGTGATGGAAGCTTCTATTTCTTTGGCGGTAATTTTCTCTCTGGCAAATTCATGTAAGCTGCTTCGCCCATACAAAATTAAAAATAAGGCGGTTGTAAGACAGCTGGCTAAGAGCATTTGTTCATACATTAAATAACCAAGCATAAAAACCATAGCAGCAGCCATTTCTGTAGTAACGCCAATCTCGCCGGCTTTTTCGTGAGATTCGGTGGCGCGGTAATAACTGATAAGCAAGCTGGCAAAAATAAACAGACTTAGGCTCAGTGTCAGGGTAGGTTGATTGATTTTAGCGACCAATGTACCGAGAAGAGAGAAAAGAATAAAAGTCCTTAGCCCAATAGCTTTAGAGCTCTTAACAAGTTTGCGTTCGCGCTCTATACCGATAATAAGGCCGGCTGCTAAAGAAAGAAAAAAAGGTTGCAATAATTCCAGCATATGGATCTCATTTTTTTTCTTCGTTTTTAATGCCGCCAAAAAACACCCATTTTAAGGCTTCGTTCTGTGTCATGTTAATGGTTGTTATCGACTTTTTGGGAACGTAGACGGTAAAACCTCCAATCTGGTAACTCATGGGCAAATAAACCGATACCATCTTGGCATTGCCAATTCCCTCAGGCGCATCCTCAAAATCTTTGCGTGTGACAATTCCAATTAATTTAAGATCCATGCTTTCTACATGAACCATCACGGCTTCCTTACCTTCGATTTTATCCGAAGAGGACAAATATTTAGTTAAATTTTGAATGGAATTATAAATTTCTCCTACTAAGGGCAACTTGTTGAGAATGCTGTTCACCAGTTTATTAATGGCCTGAGCTACATACATTTTCATTATTAATCCGATAAACAAGATAAAAAGAAAAGCGGTAAAAAGCCCGAGACCAGGAAAATAATACTCGCCTATAAAAAGGATTAAGGGTTTGCTGAACGTGGTTTCAATGCTGGAAAGCAGCCAGATTAGAAAATATAACGTCAGATAGAGAGGCAATAACGTTAAAAATCCTCTCCAGAATATCGATGATATTTTTCCATTAAGGCTCATCAGCATCTTCTCCATAAGATTACAGGGTTATAAAATAAGCATAGCAAGCAAAAGAATATTCCGCAGAGTTTTTCTCCAGGAAAAAGGATGCATTATCTCATACAATGATTATGCTAATAGACTGATTTTTGTCGGTTTTTTTGCTATGGTTAAAATATATCGTTTTTTCGTTTAAGGATAACCGATGAATACGACCAACATGGAATATTCTGTTTGCCATTTATTGCTGAAAAATGAACGTGAAAGAGGGGAGGAAATTTATCTGAGGCAACCTTATGAAGGTCATTGGTATGAATTGACCTGGAAAGAGGTAATGCAAAAAGCACGGCAGGTTGCTGCTTTTTTATCCGAGAAAGGCTTAAAACGTGGCGATCATGTTGCTATTATTTCTAAAAATTGTGCGGAGTGGTTTATTGCCGATTATGGGATTGCTTTGGCAGGAATGGTTAATATCCCGCTCTTTTCCAATCAGAACCAGGAGAACATTGAATACATTCTTCATCATGGTGAAGTGAAGCTGGTTTTTGTCGGTAAACTGGATAATCCACAACAGATAAGACGTTATATCCCAGATTCTTATAAAACGGTCAGCTTTGGATATCATGAAGACTTATCTGTGGATTATCAATGGAGGGACATTCTTGCCAGTGAGCCGTTGAAGGATATAATACCTCCACAACCAGATGATTTATATACCATTATTTACTCTTCCGGAACATCAGCTACACCAAAAGGTGCTATGTATACCCATCAGCTTGTCGCCAATTATCTTGCTCTGTATTGTGAGGATATTAAACGGATATCTGATGTTGAGCATTACCGTCTGTTGTCTTATCTACCTTTGGCTCATGTATATGAACGCTCGGCTATTCAGTTGGGCAGCTTAACGATTTCCTGCACAGTTTCATTTGTTGAAAGCCTGGAAAAATTCGCCGATAACCTGCGAGAGGTCCAACCGACTTTATTTACTGCTGTCCCACGAATCTGGGGGGTGTTTAAACATAAGATTGAACAAAAGATACCCGCAAAAAAACTCAATATTTTATTAAAAATTCCTCTGCTTTCGAGCTTGATAAAAAAGAAAATACGTTCACAACTCGGATTAAAAGAATGCACGAACTGTTTTTCAGGCGCTTCGCATCTACCAACAGAAATTGCAGATTTTTTCGAAAAACTGGATATCATTATTCAGGAAGGTTACGGCCAAACTGAAAATATGGCCTATGCGACTTTTTCAGAACTGGAAAACAATCGCAAAGGATATGTGGGCTCTCCGAGACTTGGTGTTGAAATTAAGCTAGGCGAGGAAAAAGAATTACTGATGCGCTCAGACTGTCTGATGAAAGGCTATTTTAAGGATGAAGAAAAGAGTAAAGAGACCTTTACGGAAGATGGGTGGCTGAAGACAGGTGATATAGTCGAAATTGATGAAAAAAATCGTGTAAAAATTTTAGGAAGATTATCGGAAGTCTTTAAAAATCAGAAAGGAGAGTTCATTAATCCTGTTCCTATAGAAAAAGCATTTGGTGCAAGTGATTTTATAGAGCATCTTTGTCTGGTGGGTAAAGAATTACCGCATAATATCATGCTGGTAAATTTGAGTGAAGAAGGAAAAAAAGCAGATAAAGAAGATGTCAAGGAGTCTTTCAAAAAACGCATGCGCAGTGTGAACAGTAAGTTACGCAGCTATGAGAAAATCAGCCATGTTTTGGTGATCAGTGATGAATGGTCCATCGACAACAATTTTTTGACACCAACCTTAAAGGTTAAACGGCGGACGGTGGAATCGGAATATGATGAAGCTATAAAAAATACGGTTAAAGAAAATCATAAGGCTGTGGTTTGGCATTAATTTTTTCATTGAACGTCACATTGACTTTTGCTAGCTTTCACTTTGGCAAAGGTTCAGAGGATTATAATGAGCACCATCGATTCAAAACAGTTAATTTCACATCATGCATCAGAGGAGTCCATCGAAGATGTGATGAATAAAATAGCAAAAAGAATACAAGGGCAGGGAGATAAACCTCAGATCAGTGTGAAGCAGCAGCTTGATTTATTGCAGCAATTAAGTACCTTTGATTTTGGTCGTTTCTTATTAAAAAATCAGGGGATCAACGGTTATTGGACACATTACATGCTGATGCATCCCTTTCGCTCTTTAAAAAATGATATACAGGGGGAGCAGCGAACATTAACTGAACTTGAGCAATTTATTCTTGAAAAAGCCCCCACCATGCTGGCCACACAACAGCGATTTAAAATTTTTCTTCAGGAAAATCAGGAAAAGGTGGCTGAGAAGGCACAGCTTGCCTGTATTCCTTGCGGCATGATGTGAATTAGTTTCGACTTAATCTGACATAACCACTTGAAAAGGTGAGAGTTTCCGGTTTTGATAGAAGTGCAAACTTTAACAAAACCAAAAGGAAAACTCTCATGATAGATAATAACGTTAAAATTATTAAACACAAAGTTGGCTTACTAAATTTAGCTGAAGAATTAGGCAATGTATCGAAAGCCTGTAAGGTAATGGGTTTATCACGAGACACCTTCTATCGTTATAAATCAGCGGTAGAATCTGGTGGGGTAGATGCCTTATTTGATAAGTCACGAAGGCAACCTAATCACAAGAACCGTGTTGACGATTCTATAGAGCAAGCGGTAAAAGAGTACGCCATAGAATATCCAGCTCATGGTCAACTACGCACCAGTAATGAGTTGCGTAAGAAAGGGATTTTTGTATCCCCTAGTGGCGTTCGCAGCGTCTGGCTTAGGCATAATTTAGCTAACTTTAAAGACCGTTTGAAGGCACTTGAAGCCAAAGTAGCATCAGAGGGCATTATTCTCACAGAAGCACAAATTGCAGCTTTGGAGAAGAAGAAGTTTGATGATGAGGCTTGCGGCGAAATTGAAACAGCACATCCTGGCTATCTTGGTTCCCAAGATACATTCTATGTGGGAACTATCAAAGGAGTTGGCCGCATTTATCAGCAGACTTTTGTTGATACTTATAGCAAAGTGGCATTTGCCAAGCTCTATACAACAAAAACGCCTATTACATCAGCAGATCTCCTTAACGACAAGGTCTTGCCGTTCTTTGAGCAGCAGCAGTTACCTATGCTGCGTGTTTTAACTGACCGGGGTACAGAGTATTGTGGGAAAGTAGAACAGCATGACTATCAGCTTTATTTAGCTATTAACAACATTGATCACACGAAAACTAAAGCACAATCACCGCAAACAAACGGTATTTGTGAGCGTTTCCACAAAACGATTTTGCAGGAGTTTTATCAAATCACATTCCGTAAGAAAGTTTACGATGACATGGATGAACTGCAAAAAGATCTGGACGTATGGCTTCATTATTATAATAATGAGCGCACCCATCAAGGCAAAATGTGCTGTGGACGTACTCCAATGCAAACATTGATTGATGGCAAACAAATCTGGAAGGAAAAATTGATAGGCTGAATTTGACCTGACAGACACTTCTGAAAAACCGGTAACTGTCAGATCAAGTTTGAACTACTACACATGATGGGTGAACTTTTGTATCTGGATTACCATTTGGTTCAAAACATTCATCTTGTCGGCTTTGATTATGACGGAGAAACTCTCAAAGATGCACATGAGCTTGCTAAAAAGCGGTCTTTGCTTCCTTTTGTTGAATTGCATCAGTTGAACGCATGGGATTTAAACATCAGCAATCGTTTTGATTTGATTTCCAGTAATGGTTTGACCATCTATGAGCCAAATGACAAGAAAGTCCTGGCTTTATATGGACTTTTCCATCAAGCTTTGAAGGAGGGTGGAAAGCTGGTCACCAGTTTCCTGACACCACCACCCACCCTTAGTGAGCACTGTGAATGGGAAATGTCTCAAATCGATGAAAACGCGCTGTTATTACAAAAAATCCTTTTTGCAGATATCATTAATGCCAAATGGCAGTGTTTTCGCTCTACAGAACAAACACGATCCCAACTGGAATCCGTTGGTTTTCGTCAAATAAGATTTATATATGACAAAGCGCACTTATTCCCGACTGTCGTAGCTTACAAATGATATTCATTGAATGAATTTGTAATAGCAAGCCTGTGTGGGATTCAACAGGCTTGTCATTGGGTCAAGGCGGATCTTATAGGAAAGATCCACGAATATTTAATTCATTATCTTTATTTTCCAGGTCTACATCCGCCTCATCATTTTGAGAAGCAAGCAATTGCATCAACATATTCGGCAATAGAGATAATGACAATAGTGTTAAGTTTTCCGGCGCAGATTGGTTGGGAAGACGAATACCGCACTCTTTAAGTTCTTTTTTATCCGAACTGGTCAGAGTTCCTGCGAAAAAGGATTGAGAATGGCGTACCAAACTTTGTTTTTCGGATTGGGTTAATTTTCGTTCTTCTAAAAACTGTTTTTGTATATTACTATCGACAAAATCTGTATAAAATTCACGATATGCCATAAGGATATGCTGTATGGTTTCCTTATCAAGGAATTGATATTCATCTTCATCAGTATGATCTTTTTGCGCTAGAAGAATGCCTTTAAAAAACTCCTCCAACATCTCTGGAGTTACGTCTTCGCTAAAACCAACGTGTGTATGTGGTATTCGCGCTTCTTCAGCAATAATATGATGACGTTTTATGTGCTCTGGATCTTCCCCTCTGACGAGGTTTGCTTCTTTATTTAAATGAAAATGCTGCAATAAGTGATTGAAATTTTCTCTTATATGATAAGGAGTCTCTTCTTTTGATGGAATATCACTCAATTGAAAATTTATATTGATTTGATTTCTTACCACCACTAAAAATATATGAACACCATCTTTAACCGTTAAGTCTGCTCTAAATGACACAATTAACTCCTTAATTTATTTTTAACGCAGTCAATAATAAAAAAATAATCTTAAGGATTTATTAAATGTGCAGATAGAACAAAATAAGTCCTTTGTACGGGACAAAAAATCATAAAAAAATAATGGTGAGGGAGGGGGGGTTAGAAATAACTCGCTGATTTTAAAAGTATTTCATATAATCATTTCGTCTAAAAAAGGATGTAATATGAAATATATCAGCGAGTTGGTGGAAATTTTAGGTCAACAATTATCTTGGCACAAGTCTCGATTGGATTGTTTTGGACAAATGTTATTAGCTTTATTTATGGTACGCAGTGTAAATCTAAGTGAAATTGCAGTGGCAATGCCAGGTGAAGCCTTAATCGAATCACGTTATAAACGAGTAAAACGATTTTTTTCTGGATTTACCTTTCCCTTTGAACCGATTTCTCGCTGGATTTATTTATTATTTTTTTCGCAATCGCAATCAGTCTATCTTGCGATAGACAGAACCAATTGGTTCTGGGGAAAGGCAAAAATCAATATTTTTATGTTATCAGTTTGTTATGAAGGTCTCGCTATCCCCTTGTTTTGGACGCTCTTGGATAAAGCAGGCACGACCACTGCAAAAGAACAAATCAATCTTATTTCTCGCTTTATCGCCCTTTTTGGTAAAGAACCTATTCAAGGTGTTCTAGCCGACCGTGAATTTCCTAATAAAGCGCTTATAGCCTGGCTCGTTGAAGAAAATATCCCTTTCTATTTACGAATTAAGGGCAATATGGATGTCTGTATCGGTAAAAAGAAATTTAAAACTTCGGCACAACTTTTCTCACATCTTGCTCCCTTTCAACAACAGGTATTTGGTATGCGGGTCCATGTCTTTGGGCAGCCTCTCTATTTGGCTGGGAGCAAAAATTCACGTGATGAACTGATGATTGTAGTGACCAATAAAAACCCCAAAAATGCTATTGCATGCTATTTGCGCCGCTGGGAAATTGAAACGCTTTTTTGTGCCTTAAAATCTCGTGGATGGCGGTTTGAAGAAACCCATATAGTCGATCAAAGTCGGATTGAAAAACTTATTGCTCTTCTTGCTATTGGTTTCGTATGGGCTCATAAAATTGGGGAGGGGAGAGCTCGGCTAAGACCAATCCCTCTTAAAAAATTACGTCATCAAAAAAGACCTCAAAATTCGTTCTTTAGGCTGGGTCTTGATACCTTGCGTGATTTTTTAACCAATTTTAAAATCAATTCTAATTTGTTCCTTAAATACTTAAGCTGTATTGATATTAAGCCAATGGAGAATTGCTTTTAAAAAATTGTCCCGTACAAAGAAATAAGTCAGGGCGATTTCATCAAAGTTCAAAATCCAATCACTTTTTTCAAATATTGAGTAGAAAGGGCAGCTTTCATTCGTTTTAAAGCGATGCCATCTTGGTTTGAAGTATCCTGGGTTAATAATTTAAGGACTATTTTACGCATAATGCTTAAATTTATATCAGCGCATCCACGATATATCGGACATTGGTCTTCATTCATCCCGACATCTAACTTGTAGTGCAAGCCATTTTCTATTTTCCAATGGTCGCGAATTGCCTGACGCATTAAGTTGTGTTTTTTATAAGGGAGGGATGTCATGTAGTAACGTGTAGCCGTTTCAATGTCTCCTGTGGGTAGATGCCGCGTGGATTGCACACGGATATAGGCGCTTAAATCTTTCCATTGTTGACCGCAGGAAGGAAGGTACATGGCTGGTAATACGGTGTATGTTCTTTCTTCAAAACGGCTGTGGTCATAATTATTGGTGTCTTTTTGTTGGAAAACCATGGCCTTGTAATTTAAGGAATCCGCTTTTTGAAAGAGGTTATCCACCTTTCGGTGCATGCGTTTATGATTCTTTTTTAAAGCAAGCACATAATGAGCTTGTTTGAGACGTATTAAATTGGCAATTCCCTTTTGCGTTCCCATTGCATCAATCGTTATCACCTTATCTTTGATACTGAGCGCCTTTAATAGTATAGGTATCCCCTTTATTTCATTAGACTTGTCAGGTGTAACCGTGCTGCCAAGGGTCACGGATAAGCGTGGGGAGTAAGCATTCACCAGATGGGTCGCCTTCTTATTGCCCCTTTGATAAGAGGAGCCGCGACTCGTCTTACCATCAATCGCAATCAGCTCATCCATAAAAAATTGACTGATTTCTTCTATCCACGAACTTAAACAACGCTCAAATTCTAAAGGGTCAATCAGAGAAAATACCCGCGCCAATGTGTGGTGGCTCGGAAGACCTTCACTGACATCAATAAATTGGCTTAACCAGCGCTTGCGCGACCTGGCAAAAATCTCCATGGCTTTCCAACTGTCACAGCCACATATTAATCCGCATAAAACAATAATCAGTATCGTTAAAAGTGAATACGTGCAACGACCTCCAACTCGTGGATCGCGGATGGACAGAAAACAATGAAACAAATATTGATTTTTTCCAAATTTACGCGTACTTTCTAACACAATCAGGCTCCTTCTTAAGATTTTTATAATCTACGTCGACCAACGTAGGCGCCTGATTTTTAACATTTTTTATTTTAATTTGCCAGATTAATAAAACATATCCCTACAATTTAGCTCATTCTCAATGATGAATTTTTGAACTTTGATGAAATCGCCCTGAAAATAAGTTTGTTTTCAATCAAAAATACATTTATTTATCCTAAAACTTTCTCCAGCAAACCAGGATAATTTTCTTCTGCATGATATTCAGGATTCAGATACTTACGTATAAATAAAATCAGGGACGCTTTCTTGCTTACAGGATGTTCGCCGTGTTGTAGCTCTAATATCAAAGTTATAGCCGATAACAATGTAATCATTTTTTTCACGATAAATTGTATTTTCAGGCTTTGTTCTTGCAGATTTAATGATTTGAAGGTATTGAATTCTTTTTCCAGTTGTTGTTTGTTTTTATAAAAATAATGTTGTTCATCCTTATCTAGGATTTGTGACAATAATTCATCTATATGATGGAGGAAAATTTCATCCACTTGAAATTTATTGATATCTTTAACGATTTGCATCCATAAGACAAAGTGCGTACCTTCCCAGTTTTCACATACAATACAGTCACGAAGCAAGCGAGGCAGGGAAGAAAAAGTTTCAATAGTACCGTTGCCGGCAAGTACATCAAGACAATGATGAATATTTTCAACTGAGCGCATAGCGGTAAAATATTTATTTAAATTAGCCAAAATTCGAAGCAACAGTTTTTCTGACGCTTCGGGGTGGTTTTGCTGATCCAGTTTATCCTGACAATGGGCCATATGAAAAACACTGGCCAACATCGCCGTATTTTCCGCCTTAATATGCGCCAGTCGTTCTTTTACTAAAGGATATTCAATGATAGGGTGCTGAAAAGCCTGTCTGTTCAAGGCATAATAATAGGCTGTTTGATAAGCGCGCCTCGCCATACCTAACACCGAAAAGGCATTAAAAATTCGAGAAACATGTAACACGTTTTCCATCACCAGATGAATGCCATCTTTGGGTTCCCCGATTAAATAGGCTTTCGCATCTTCAAAGTCGATTTCTCCTGTGGCCATTGAACGTGTTCCGATTTTCTGCTTTAAGCGTCTGATTCGATAATGATTGCTCTGGCCGTTGTCCAGTTGGTCGGGTACCAGGAACAATCCCAGGCCTTTCGTTCCGGAAATGTTTTCATCAAAACGCGCCGTCAGCAAGACAAGCTCAGCATTCGCATTGGAGCAGAACCATTTCTCTCCTTTAATTCGCCATTGCTGATTTTCATCCTGATAAGCCTGGGTGATATTAGCTCCTACATCCGAGCCACCTTGAATTTCCGTTATAAACTGGGCACCAGTAAAATTATCCTTAAAGGAAGGAGTGGTCAATTTATCAAGGTATTTCTCTTTATGCTTTATGTCAGGGTATTTGTTGAGGAGTCTGATAATCCCCGCTGAGCAGGCAATAGGACAATTATGTCCAGCTTCTCCAGCATGAGAGGACAATAAAAAGAGGCTTAAAGTTTTAAGCATTTGCCCAGGCGTTCGCAAAAAGTGCATCAGATTGCAGCCATAGATAATATCGCCTGCCTTGATATAAGAAGGATGATGAATGACCCGATCGTTTCTTTCTCCAATGGCATTATAATGCTCGACATGAGGAAGATTGACATCAAGGTTATTGTCCATTACCACAGGTTCCAGATGGATAGAAACTTCAGAAGCAAAATCCGCCAGGCTTTGAACAAACTCCGGTTGTCCTGCGAAATAATGGTTAAAAGTATGCATTAAAGAAGAGTTTTTTGCTAAAAGTGAGCTTTTTAGTTGGTCTTGCCATTGTTGAAAATGATGGCGTGTTTGTTGATAGGCATTGTCCTTTGCCATGATGTTCTCCAGATACAGTGTGAACTTAATAAGTTCTTTATCTTACTTATAATGTTGCGCGGTGTCACTCTCATCAATTGATAAAGATAGATATGGTTAAAATTATCCTGAATAAGATTTTGAAAGCGTTACGTTTTTATCAAATTCTTTACCCCGCGATAAAGATGAGGGTGTATGAAATGAGAAATGATTCCCTCTTATCTTAGGAGCCTCTGATTTTGGATGGGTTGGTATAGGAATAGTGTCCTCGTGGTTTTTTTCTTACCGGAATCTAGTGCATAGGGGCTTTGTTCTAATTTATCTTTCTCAGCTATTTTTTCTTGCTCTGCATTACGCTTATCTACTTTTGGGGAATAAAAACGGCCACCGGTTAGAAAACTAATGACCCTTAATTTAAAAACAAGCGCAAATGCTTTAAATTTGGTGAGTTTTTCATATCCATTCTCTTCCGGTTTTTCCAGTAACTGTTTATATTCATCAGGTGATAGGACTTTAATACGGCTGATATCGGAGCGAAAATAGACTTGTCCGTCCTTTCCTTGAATTAATAAAGGTTGGTTTTGGGGTTTATTTAAATCAATGGCGGGTAAAAAGGCGAGGCCTCCGTAGTTGGTAGGCTCTGGTCTTTTACCGGTGTTCATTAATCTTGCGATATCACCTAAAGAGTTATCCATGCCGTTCACCAGCATATCGGCATTCTGATTATTCTCTCGTTTAAAATAGGTTCCATCACCGTAAGCCTGAGAATCTTCCCGAATCATGCTAAAGGCATCACCTTCTTTTTCGCCTGTACCTTTTTTCTCCGGTTGGTAAGGATCCGTGACACTGACGCTGTCAGTATTATCTTCATTATGCATGTTATTGATTAAAACACTGCCCCAGGTGCCAAATTTTTTCGGCATGGTTTGCCGTAATGTTCCGATGCGATCGAGGTGTCCTCCAGCAAAATGATCGGAATAAAAATGCATGGCAAATAAATCTCTGGCTACTGCCATGGCATGGTAGCGAGCTGATAATTCCTTAAGTATGGCTTTTTTATTCAAATGTGGTGGCTGTCCATATTTTTCGCTATCAGAAAATTGATATTTTGCAGGCTGTTGATTTATTTTATTGAAAACGTGCTCAATTTTTTCTTTAATGCGTTGATCTTCGGGGTTAATTGGCTCTTCTTCAGACATTTGCTCGCACACATGAGCGAACTTAGCCATGCGCAGGGCAGAAGTATGGCCAACGATATATGCTCGCACGGACCAGGGAGAAAAATGAGCTTCATTATTGGTCAGTTTATTACCATATCCCTTCACGGTAAAGGCATAAATAAGCTGCTTAAGAAGACTCGGGATGTATTTGTTTTTTTCAATAGAGTAGATACGTTCAACGGCTTTAGCGGTGACGTCTGGGGAAGCCAGATTCTCATAGGCTTTACGAAAAGCACGGTATTCGTGGTTTTCTATTTTTTGGTGGAAAATTTTTCGGGTTTGCTCATCAGGATAATTTTCTTCGGGAATTTCCAAATCAAATCCCCAACCGGCCTCAGTGTAATAATCACCGGCTAAAGCTACAATATCACCTGCGGTTAACTTTGTAGGTAATGGCACGGGTACACCATCCACCTTACGCATCATGGTGATTTTAACGTGAATTCGATATAACTGGTCAAACGACAGCCATGAATGTTTTTTCAATATTCAAGGAAGGTTTCTTTGGCTTAAGTGCATAAGCTGCCAAACCAGCCAAGATATTGACCATAAAATTAAAGACAGAACGATGCCTTGAGTGTTCGATATTTGAAATATTTTTTAATTGGTCAATAACAGATTCAACAATGGCTCTTTTTCTCAACAGGACTTTGTCAAAGGCATCGAGCACTTTTTGCTTCATATTTTTTCTGACTTTGGTCAGTAGTTGCAAGCCTCTTTCAGCAAGTTTCTCGGTCAGATTTTGGGAAATATATCCCTTATCTCCAATCATTTTACCCAACAGATTTTTACTTAAATCGGGCACAACCGTTCGGTCATCTGTTCGGCTTGAGGTTATTTTAAAAGCCATTAGCTCACCTTTATCATTGGCCACCAAATGAAGTTTAAAACCAAAATACCATCCCATAGTTGATTTGGACTTCTCCGCTAACCCCTTAAATGTTTTATTCTGTTGCGCTCTTTTAACGTGGCAGACCTCAATAGGGGTTGAGTCTACGAAATAAATGCCAGTTAGAGTCTTTGATTGATTGTGGCAAAATGCCGTTAATGGCACTATACAAGATGGCATCAGCTCAGTCATTCTGCTATAGCTGACCAGTTTTGGGAAATAGGGACGTAAATCTTTCTGCAAAACATAAGAATAATAGCTTTTGAAGTTTCGATAATTGGATTGGTGGTAGTGTATCACTATCGTCATTATTTCGGACATAGACAGGCTACAGGGTTTCTTCCTGACTTTGCCTGAAATATTTATAAGTTGCTGCTCAAAGATTGGTAAAAACTTTTGACAAAAATCATCGACAATACAGAATAATTCGACTAACTTATCCATTCCAGGCCTCTTGTATCCTATTACTGTTCTTAGAAAAAACAAATAAGATCACAAAAGGTCTGGGTTTTCAATATATTTTCTCTTTGCAGGATAATCCTTAAACAGTTACATCGAATTCACGTGATTTTAAGTACATTTTCTTCATCTTCTGATAAAGACTTACTTCCTTCAAGATAAGGGTTATCAAACGTTTCAATACGAATTAAATCACCGGCATTCTTGTGTTCAGGCGTTTCCACGTACAGTCCTCATGATGCACAAATTATAGACATTATATAACCGAAAGCTTAAGAAAGCCTTATCCATCATGAAAAAAATAATTCCAAACAGGGCGATTTCATCAAAGTTCAAAATCCAATCACTTTTTTCAAATATTGCGTAGAAAGGGCAGCTTTCATTCGTTTTAAAGCAATGCCATCTTGGTTTGAAGTATCTTGGGTTAATAATTTAAGGACTATTTTACGCATAATGCTCAAATTTCTATCTGCATAGCCGCGATATATGGGGCATTGATCTTCGTTCATACCGACATCCAACTTATAGTGTAAGCCATTTTCTATTTTCCAATGGTCGCGAATCGCCTGACGCATTAAGTTGTGTTTTTTATAAGGCAGGGATGTCATGTAGTAACGTGTAGCCGTTTCAATGTCTCCTGTGGGTAAATGCCGCGTGGATTGCACACGGATATAGGCGCTTAAATCTTTCCATTGTTGACCGCGAAGGTACATGGCTGGTAATACGGTGTATGTTCTTTCTTCAAAACGGCTGTGGTCATAATTATTGGTGTCTTTCTGTTGGAAAACCATGGCTTTGTAATTTAGGGAGTCCGCTTTTTGAAAGAGGTTATCCACTTTCCGGTGCATGCGTTTATGATTCTTTTTTAAAGCAAGCACATAATGAGCTTGTTTGAGACGTATTAAATTGGCAATTCCCTTTTGCGTTCCCATTGCATCAATCGTTATTACTTTATCTTTGATATTGAGTGCTTTTAGTAGTACAGGTATCCCCTTTATTTCATTAGACTTGTCAGGTGTAACCGTGCTTCCAAGCGTCGCGGATAAGCGTGGGGAGTAAGCATTCACCAGATGGGTCGCCTTCTTATGGCCCCTTTGATAAGAGGAGCCGCGACTCGTCTTACCATCAATCGCAATCAGCTCATCCATAAAAAATTGACTGATTCCTTCTATCCATGAACTTAAACAACGCTCAAATTCTAAAGGGTCAATCAGAGAAAATACCCGTGCCAATGTGTGATGGCTTGGCAAACCTTCACTGACGTCAATAAATTGGCTTAACCATCGCTTGCGCGACCTGGCAAAAATCTCCATGGCTTTCCAACTGTCACAGCCACATATTAATCCGCATAAAACAATAATCAGTATCGTTAAAAGTGAATACGTGCAACGACCTCCAACTCGTGGATCGCGGATGGACAGAAAACAATGAAACAAATATTGATTTTTTCCAAATTTACGCGTACTTTCTAACACAATCAGGCTCCTTCTTAAGATTTTTATAATCTACGTCGGTCAACGTAGGTGCCTGATTATTAACACTTTCTATTTTAATTTGCCAGATAAATCAACTCTCTCTTCTACAGTTGAGATACTCTTATCGTTTGATTTTTGAACTTTGATGAAATCGCCCTGAATTCCAAATGATTGTTATTTGAACGAGTTAAATGCTAAAAATTTAATGAGTAGTGGATTCGGCAGAGACGGCCAGTTTTTTCAATAAAGACGAGGTTTCATGAATTAACCCTTCAGCATCGGTATTATCCAGAGTAAAGCGCAATCCTGTCGGCCCTTCCATTTTGTAGCGTTTAGCTTGTAATTGGATGAGTTGAATGAGTACGGCGGGGTCAATTTTTGCCTGTGGCTCAAAGTCAATTTTGCCTTGCTGGGCATGAACACTAATGCGTTTAACACCTAAATTGTCAGCCAGCATTTTCAATTCAGTGATCAATAACAAATGCTTAACTGGCTGAGGCAAGAGGCCAAAACGGTCAATCATTTCAATTTGCAATTCGCGTAACTGCTCTTTGTCTTTGGCATTGGCGATGCGTTTGTACATGATAAGACGGGTGTGAACATCGGCGATATAGTCTTCTGGGATGATAGCGCTGATGCGTAAGTCGATTTCTGCTCCTTGTTGCATTGGAGCAGCGAGTTCAGGAATTTTTCCTGATTTAAGATCGGCTACAGCTTTATCAAGCATGTCCATGAAAAGATTAAAACCTATGGCTTGCATGTTTCCGCTTTGATCCTCACCGAGCAATTCTCCTGCTCCACGAATTTCAAGATCATGGGTGGCAAGAGTGAATCCTGCACCTAAATCTTCCAGGGACATGATGGCTTCCAGACGTTTGATGGCGTCTGCTGTCAACGATTTTTTAGGCGGGGTAAGCAGATAAGCGTAAGCTTGATGATGTGAGCGACCGACGCGACCCCTTAATTGATGCAATTGGGCCAGTCCAAATTTATCGGCACGATCAATCACAATGGTATTGGCTGTAGGTATATCAATTCCTGTTTCAATGATGGTGGTACAGACTAGAACATTGAACCTGTGATGATAAAAATCTGACATGACACGTTCTAAATCACGCTCGCGCATTTGCCCGTGCGCAACGCTGATTTTAGCTTCTGGAACTAACTCTTGCAGATCTTCACAAATACGACCAATGGTCTGGACATTATTATGTAAAAAATAAACTTGTCCGCCTCTTAGAATTTCACGAAGGATGGCTTCGCGAAGAAGAGAGGTGTTTTTTTCCTGCCAGAAGGTTTTAATGGCCAGGCGCTTGGCAGGGGGAGTGGCAATTAAGGAAATGTCACGAATTCCTGCCATTGCCATGTTTAACGTTCTGGGAATAGGTGTGGCTGTCATGGACAAGACATCCACCTGTGTGCGCAATGATTTGATGTATTCTTTTTGTTTCACACCGAAACGATGTTCTTCATCGATGATGAGTAAGCCCAGATTTCTAAACTGGATCTCTTTTTGAAAAAGTTTATGTGTTCCAATGACAATATCCACTTTACCTGATTGCAAAGATGCAATAACCGATTTTGCTTCCTTTTGGCTGCGAAAACGTGACAGTAATTCAATATTTATGGCAAAGTCAGCGAAACGATCACGGAAAGTTTCGAAATGCTGGCCTGCAAGTAGGGTTGTTGGGGCAAGAACACAGACTTGCTTGCCGTTTTGCACGGCAACAAAAGCAGCACGCATCGCTACTTCTGTCTTACCAAACCCCACGTCGCCGCAGATAAGCCGATCCATGGGTCTAGGTGATTTCAAGTCATGAATGATTTGCTCAATGGCTTGATGCTGATCGGGTGTTTCACTAAAAGGGAAGCCACTGGCAAAGCGCTGATATTCCATTTGTTGAACATCATAAATATAACCTGGCTGTGCCTCACGTTTGGCATAAATATCGAGTAATTCGATCGCTACATCGTGTATTTTTTCGGCTGCTTTTTTCTTTTCCTTTTGCCATTGATCACTTCCCAGGCGATGCAGCGGTGCATGTTCGCTATCCATACCAGTATAGCGGCTAATGAGGTTTAATGAGGTAACTGGTACGTATATTTTATCTTCGCCTGCATAGGCTAGAACAAGAAATTCACTGGCAATACCATTGGATTCGAGGTATTTCAGGCCCTGATAACGGCCAACACCAAATTGCAGATGCACTACCGGTGCACCTAGGCGCAGTTCAGCCAGATCCTTGATGATAAGATCCGGGTTAATGCTCTTTTGACTGCTTCGCCGCTGGGGAATGGCCTGCTCACCAAAAAGCTGGGATTCAACAATAATGCTGATAGAATGATCCAGGAGCTCACAGCCGTACATAAGTGGTCCTGTAGTAATATGGATGGATTTATCAGAAGACAAAAAATCCGACCAGGACGTTAAAATTTGGGGATGGATGTGGCTCTGTTTCAGTAAATCCATGAGCACTTCACGTCTGCCAGCACTTTCAACCACCAGTAAATATCGTCTGCTGTCATCTTTACAATAGTCACTTAAGCGATGAAGTGGTTCTTCTGATTTTCTATCAATGGGAAGTTGTATGGCTTTGCCTATGTTGAAATGAGTGACTTTGCCTTTTTTATCGACAGGCCTGTGGTAACAATGCAATTGCTGATATCTTTTGATCAAGCCATACCATTCATCGGGCTTGATAAAACAAATGGATGGAGTAAGAATAGGCCGGCTGACATCATAGCGTCGCTGTTCGTAACGCTCAGTGACTTCTTCCCAGAAATGTTCGGCTTTTTCATGAATGTCTTCAATCAGACACACAGTGGCTGATTCGGGAAGATAATCAAAAAAACTGACTGTTTGATTAAAAAATAAAGGAAGATAGTACTCAATACCAGAAGGAAACTGACCCTCACTAACGCTTTCATAGATAGGACTCTGTCCTGGATTTCCTGAAAACTGCTCCCTGAAAGAGCGTCTGAACAAAGTAATGCTCTGCTCATTAAGTGGGAACTCACGGGCAGGAAGGACTTCAATATCACTGATTTTCTTAACAGTACGTTGGCTTTCTGTATCAAATTCCCGCAGACTCTCAATCTCATCATCAAACAGCTCGATTCGGAAAGGCTGTTTGCTACCCATAGGATAAACGTCAATAATGGAACCTCGGACAGCAAATTCTCCATGCTCAAGCACTTTATTCACATTGTGATAGCCGGCCTGCTGCAATTGTCGTCTGAATGGCTCTAATTGCAGAGATTGCCCTTCTTTCAAACTCAGAGCATACTGATTTAAAAACTCCGGTGGGCAGAGTCTGTGCATTAATGTACTAACAGAGGTAATGATGATGGCGTTAGTGGAATGCTGAATGTGGCTTAAGGTATTTAAGCGTTCAGAAATAATGTCCTGGTGTGGAGAAAATTGATCATAAGGGAGTGTCTCCCAATCAGGAAAAAACAAGATATCTTGTAACCGGGTGTTATCATTGAGGAAAAAGCTGAGCTCAGCTTTTAGTTGACTGGCACTGAGATTATCTTGGGCAATTAAAAGTTTAATCCCTTGTTTTTGCTGGCAAAATTCAGCCAAGGCCAACGGTAAACTGCTTCCGTAGAGTTGGCTCCAGATTTGTTTACCTTGTGCTGGGTGATAGATAAAATGCTTCTGACTCATTTTTTTAACAATATTTAATGACGATTTTATTAAGAATCAGCATTCCGGATGATTAACTGCCAGTCCGCCCAACGAGGTTTCCTTATAAATGGTTTGCATATCCATGCCAGTTTGTTTCATTGTTTTGATGGCTTTATCCAGAGATATCTGATGTTGACCATCTCCGATTAACGCCATACGTGAGGCATTAACGGCTTTAACAGCACCCATTGCATTGCGTTCAATACATGGAATCTGAACAAGTCCGTTCACCGGATCGCAGGTCATACCCAGGTGATGTTCCATCGCAATTTCAGCTGCATTTTCAATTTGTTCCACGCTTCCACCCAGTACAGCGGTTAAGCCTGCAGCGGCCATCGACGAAGCCACGCCGACTTCTCCCTGGCAACCGACTTCAGCGCCGGAAATAGAAGCGCCTTTTTTGTATAAAATTCCAATGGCTGCGGCAGTGAGAAAATAAGTAAAAATGTCATTCTTGTTTAATTTGTCATGCCCTTCCTGGAAATATTTGAACACTGCAGGAATAATACCAGCAGCCCCATTGGTAGGTGCTGTGACAATTCGCCCGCCGGCCGCATTTTCTTCATTAACAGCCATGGCATACATGTTAAGACGATTCATGATATCCGATTGTTCAAAAACACTTTTGACGCCTTTTTGCTCAACAAGCAGTTTGTAAAGTTCAGGAGCTCGTCTTTTAACTTGCAAACCACCGGGTAATATTCCTTCATGCCTGCAACCATTCTCGATGCATTTTTCCATGGTTTTTGCGATGTCAAGGATGCCTGACTGAATAGCCTGTGTATCGCGCCAGGTATGTTCATTGGCAAACATTAGTTCGGCAATGGTGAGTTGATTCTCCTTGCAAAGCCGCAGCAATTCTTTTGCCGTTGAAAAGGGGTAAGGAGGTGAGGCGTTTTCTTCACGTGGCTTATCATATTCCTCTTCGGTGGTAATAAATCCACCGCCAACTGAATAGTAAACCTGACGGATCAATTTTTGCCCGTTGCCGTCATAAGCGTTGAAACGCATACCATTGGTGTGTTTGGGAAGGACTTCCTTCTGAAGTAATAATAAATCTTCTTTTTCATGAAAAGGAATTTCTCTTTCACCCCCTAGTTTGAGAACCTGGGTTTTTATAATATTTTCCATTCGTGGCACAATGGTCTCAGGGTCCACCGTTTCAGGAGTTTTAGATTCCAGACCATTGATAATGGCCTTATCCGTTCCATGGCCTTTGCCGGTTAAAGCCAGAGAACCGTATAACTCGCATTTTACTCTTTGCACATCATTGAACAACTGTTTTTCTCTTAACAGCTGAATAAATTCATTTGCTGCATACATTGGACCAACCGTATGTGAACTCGAAGGGCCTATGCCGATGGAAAATAAATCAAAAACACTGATGTTCATGGAGTTTCCAGGTTATTCTAAATTACAAGCATTGTAGAAGGATCTAGAGCTTTTGTCTAAGTATAGTTAGAGTTGTTTTTTGAATCAATTCCTCTCAACTTAAGATAAATAAGCCTGGCCTTAATTCTTTTATTTTTTCTAAGGATATTACCCACTCAATTTCCAGTTTGGATAATATCAATTTATGGGTGGCAATTTAAAAATAACTTAGGCAGAATAAGAATGCACACAGGGGGAGTCCTGCAAAAGAACTTAATATAATAAAAATGAAAAGGGGAGATTTATGAAACTGAAACTGGTCGCTGCAACGGTCATGAGCATGGCGATATCTACGGCAATAGCAGCTACTGATGCTTCGTCATTGAATACGGATGTAGAAAAATTATCCTACAGTATTGGAGCTGATCTTGGTAAAAATTTCAAAAAGCAAGGGATTGAAATTGATCCCCAAGCTATGGCAGCGGGAATGAAGGATGGAATGAGCGGTGATAAATTAAAATTGACCGAGCAGCAAATGCGAGATGTTTTAAATAAATTTCAGCAAGAGCTGATGGCGAAAAGAAATGCCGAATTTAATAAAAAAGCCGCCGAAAATAAAGCTAAAGGGGAAGCTTTTCTCGAGCAAAATAAAGGCAAGGAAGGCGTTGTTACCTTACCCAGTGGTTTACAATATAAAATCCTTGAGAAAGGAACAGGCACTAAACCTTCCAAATCCGACACAGTTACAGTTGAATATACTGGACGTTTGATTAATGGCCAGGTTTTTGACAGTTCTGAAAGAGTGGGAAAACCAGCCACATTTAAAGTATCACAGGTCATCCCTGGTTGGACTGAAGCATTACAATTGATGCCTGCTGGTTCTACTTGGGAAATTTATGTTCCTTCTGATCTGGCATATGGTCCTCGTAGTATCGGTGGTCCTATTGGTCCAAACGAGACATTAATTTTCAAAATTCATTTGATATCTGTTAAGAAAGACAAGGACACAGATACTGCTCAAAAAGATGCTTAAATGATAGAATAAGCGGCACAGATTGGTCTGATCCGTTGGCTTTTGGTACTTAAGCTGGTTTGCCAACGGATCTTGGGCGCATTAAGCTTTGAATGTTAAGCTGATTTTTTATCTTAAAATGCACTTAAATATCATATATCTAAGTTTAGGCGATATTCTACTTTATAAAAGCATCCTTAATTGCCGTGGCTTGACCTGGTACTATATTCGAAGCAAGGCTCGACACCGTCAAATCACAGGGGTTCGGAAAGTCAAACCTTGCATTAAACTTGATTTCCTGCTCCCACACCTGACCTGGATTTACTGGAAGATTGAAAAAATTTCACCACTTTTGATGTTGAAGGACAGGCTGTGGATGAGGATAATGGTTCTCAAATGAATAAACGCCTTTTTATTGTTTTTTTATTAGGTTTTTCTTCCGGATTGCCATTGGCATTGGTAAGCAGTACATTGCAAGCTTGGTTTGCCGAAAGCGGTATGTCGGTGATGATCACAGGGGCACTTAGCCTTATTAGTTTTCCTTATGTTTATCGTTTTTTCTGGGCTCCGCTTCTTGATCGCTATTCATTGTGTCGATTGGGTAGACGTCGAAGCTGGATTATTTTTATGCAGATATGTTTATTATCTGGCTTTAATGTTTTGGCTTGGATGACCCCAGAGCAATCGCCTGTTCTGATGGCTGTTATTGCCTTTATTTTAGCCTGTTGTTCTGCAACACAGGATGTTGCCATTGAAGCTCATCGAACAGAATATCTTCCAGTGAAAGAATATGGCCTCGGCGCTTCTTTAGCTGTCTTTGGTTATCGAATTGCCTTATTATTGTCTGGAGGATTAGCTTTAATTATTGCCGATTATTACGGCTGGCCTTGCACATATCGTACGATGGGATTTTTGATGGGCATGGGCATGCTGGCTATTATTATGAGTTCTGAGCCCTCCAGGATCACGGAAAAGCCTTCAAGTCTGATACAGAATTTTGTTTTGCCGATTAAAGAACTGTGGTGGCGTCAGGGGATAATTGCACTGCTTTTATTTATATTTTTTTTCAAGGCAGGGGAAGCTTTTACTTCAACAACCAGTGGCATCGTCATGCCGTTTCTGATTCAAGGTCTTGGGTTTTCTGTGGGCACGATAGGATTTGTAAATAAAATTATCGGAATAATCTCTGTTTTGATAGGCGGTCTTCTTGCAGGCCTGATATTGATGCGGTGCTCACTATATAGATCTCTAATGATCTTTGGATTACTGCAGGCACTTACCAATGTGACTTTCGTTATACTTGCTATGAGTGGAAAAAATTTTAGTTTATTGATATTGGCAGTCGTTAGCGATAATTTTGCTACAGGAATGGGAACAACAGCGTTGGTTGTTTTTCTGATGCGTCAAGTAAACCAAAAATATACCGGCACACAACTATCCATTCTTGTGGCATTTTCTTCTTTGCCAAGAATTCTGTCAGGACCTTTTGCTGCTTCTGTTCAAATGTACATTGGCTGGGTAAATCTTTATGAATTATCCGTGGTTATCGCCTTATTATTCATTCCTTTTTTATTAAGAATACGTAAACAGATAGAAGAATTTGAAACAATGGACAGCAAGTATCCTGAGCATAAGTCACAAGAAACCTTAAAAGCTTATTCCAATCCTCAGAGATAATGGAAGAATTGATAAACCCGTTTGATTTTTTAAAAAAAACCATCTCTATTAGCAATATTGTTGGGAATAATGAATATGAGTAACAGATTGTATATGTGAGGGATTAAATCAGTTTTTTGTCAATAATTTAATCAAAGAATGTATTGCTTATAATAAAACAAAAACCTATAATTGACCCTAATTAACACAAAATGAAAGAAAACATACCAATATGCCGCATCAAGAAATATTCCTTTTTCCTTCCCAATCGACAATAAAATTTTTTAATAATATAGAAGATGTAAGATATAGCCGTTGCATTGAAAAATCAGTAAATGAAATTGAAAATTTATTTAAGCAGCACAGAAAGCTACCTCATTTCAAATGGACAAATAATCCCGTTTTTACTCACAAGCAAGCTGAAGACATCCATTCTATGGAACTATATGATTTTCCCTGCTTTGAATCCACGAATTCTTTTTTTCAGACGTCACCTATAAATTTACAAATCGATATCTCTAAACTCGCAATATGTTATGTTAATGAACATATTGGATACGGGGTGGTCGCCACAGAAAAAATTCCTCGAAACCGATGGATGTTGTTTAATGGAGAAGTGATTGAATGTTCTGAGCAAGAATACAAGATATATTTGGAAAACAATGTCTATATTTCTTTCATAAAAAATGTAGAAACAGGACAGGGTTATATGCTTGACGCGAGAGCGGTGGCTGGATTTGCAAGTTTAGTTTCAGCGAGTATAGATAAGGATTATGTTGCAGAACTCGCACAAGATAAAAGAAACAACATCGAGCAAATCGCAACGGCCAATTTTTTTGTTAAACCCGTTTGGGTTAACATGACGCCACAATTAGCGCTAGTAACCAGTCGTGACATCAAACCTGGAGAGTTACTACTTGGGAATTACCATAAAAGTTATTTTTTACAATTCCCAGGGTCTTTTGTTGTATTGAATAAAGATGGAAGCATTGCTGCAAAAGAAATTTGTGATTTTGTTGATAAAAAAAATGAAGAGTTTATTTTGAACCGCAATAAAGTTAATGCTTCTAATCTGAATCCGGATATTGTTACCATGCTTTGTGAAATCGATCAAAAACAAATCCTGTATCGACATAGAAACTATCCAAGAGTTTTTTTTAACCAGGAGGTTTTTATTGTTTATCCGGAGTCCTTCATTGATTTATTGAAGTTAGCCACCGTTATGTTGATAAATTACGAAGTTGATTTGGCTCAAGATGTATTACAATTTTTAAAAAAATTAAACGATCGCTTTCATACACATCAATCCCATTATCAGGAAGTTCTAAAGGGTATAGAAGAAATACAAATAAAAATAGATCGTTCTGCATTAATGGAAATATAAAAAGATGGTTTTGACAAAGCTGTTAGGCTCGGTGGAAACAGCAATAAAAGTTGGCGCAAATCAGCGAGACGTTTAAGTTACTTTTGAATGGTACGAGGGTGGGAGTCGAACCTCTTTGTAATACCTTGATCTTATTGGCTTAAAATAATCTGGACTCGAAGCTTACCCAAGATCTTACCCAACTTTGATTATCCTAACATATATGAATGAATACGAACAGATATACACGCATGTGAATTATGAACTGGATGAAATCATGACATCTAATGCAGTAATAAAAGCAATAGTACCAAGCCCATAACTTATTGAATCATTTTCGTTTTTTGCTAATTGAGGATATTTCTGACCAAATTTGAGCCATTTTTGTTTGTAATTATTCTTTGTTACCGGCTTATTTTTTAAATAATTTCACCACCAGTATTGTGCGCGCGCGTCATGGGGTTTGGAAGTTTTTTGTTACTTCTAATTATGTGCACTCATCATAAAGTTTGGGTTACAATGTCTTTTTAGTATAAGAGATTTGTGAAATGAAAATACTCTGCTTTGATGAAAAGTTGAATGTTTACTTTCCAGTCTGGATTGCTAATTCACCTAAACTGCCACGTCCACAAAGAGGAACGTAAGCGCTTAATTAACCTCACCTAGCAAAGTTCCTTCCCAACCTTGATACTCCGTTTATTTTTAACAACGGAGAAAATCAGCATGACAGACAATCCGAAAAGATCACGACGCGAATTTTGGCAATCTCATAATGACTCATGGGAAGTCAGTGGTTTAACCCAAGCTGTTTACTGTGAACAGCAAGGCATAAGTCATTCAGCGTTTTGTTATTGGCGAGGACGTCTTCGTCCTAAAGCTTCAAAAGCGCAGAGAACATCCCCTCATTTTCTAGCGGTTAAGTCAGCTGTTGAACCTACTTCGGCAAACACGCCCTATGAGCCGGCCATTCAGTTAATGTTGCCAAATGGTGTACGCCTTGGAATCAGCGGTCAGACCGACAAAGTCATTTTACGTGAAGTTTTAACGTTTGCAGGGGCGTTATAATGTTGCGCTTACCGGAAACGACAGCGATTTATGTTGCAACAACACCTGTTGATTTCAGAAAAGCCATTAATGGCTTGGCTGCCATGGTGATTGAGGAATTTGAATCGCCGGCGAACGATGGTTCTGTTTACGTTTTTTATAATCGTAGCCGTGACAGGGTTAAGTGTTTGTTTTGGGATAAGAATGGTTTTGTGCTTTATCACAAGCGCTTAGAGCGTGGAAAATTTAAGATGGAGAAGACGTCAACCCAGCTTGAAGCCATTACTCACCAACAGTTGGACTGGTTGTTGGCGGGGCTTGAATTTAAGTTGATGTCTGAATTTCCCATGCTTGATTTCAAGCATTATTTTTAAGTTAACTTCATGATTTTATTAAATTAAACCGTTACATTGCATGCTTATTTTGGTATAATAGTGCCCATTAAAACAACACAAATAATACCAACGATGAAACAACAATCTGACTTAACAGTAGAGCAATTACGCGAAGAAAATGCGCGTTTGTTGGCATTGTTGGCTCAGCAGGAAAGCACTATCGAAACGCTTCGCCACCAGCTGCACTTATTCCGTAATGCACGCTTTGGCCGCAAAAGCGAAAAAGGTGTCGTGCCGGAACAAATGGCATTGCAATTTGACGAAGCAGAGCCATCCAGTGAACAGGATGAATCGACTGTTGAGCCTTCTCAAACTGAAACCATTACCTATACCCGTGCTAAAAAAGGCACAGGCCGCAAAGCACTGCCCAAGTCATTACCCTATGTTGAGCAGATTCATGACTTAAGCGATGAAGAAAAACATTGCGACTGTGGTTGTGAGTTAACTCATATTGGTGACGACATCTCAGAACAACTGGATGTTGTACCGCAAATGACCTTCCGTGTGGTTCATGTTCGTAAAAAATACGCTTGCAAGACATGTGAAGAAACCATTCAAACGGCCAAACTGCCGAAACAACCTATTCCACAAAGCATTGCATCGTCTGGTTTACTGGCAGCAGTGATTGATGCCAAGTTTAACCGCCACATGCCGCTTTATCGCCAGGAGGCGATGTTTAAAGAAGCGGGCATTCCCGTTACCAGAGCAACGCTTTGCAACTGGGTGGTAAAAGCCGCTGATTTATTAACGCCGCTGGTTAAACTCATGGTTGCGGCCATTCACGATTATGACATCGCTTATGCGGATGAAACACCCGTGCAGGTGCTCAAGCAGAAAAACAAACCGCCAACATCAAAATCCTATATGTGGCTATTCATTGGCGGTCCACCGGATAAACGCTGTTATGTTTATCAGTACCATCCGTCACGCACTCACCAGATACCGGCTGATTTCTTTTCCGACTTCAGCGGCTACCTGCATGCTGACTGTTATGGTGGTTATGTCGCTTTAGACAAAGAAGACCATGTTACCCATGTTGCCTGTATGGCGCACGCCAGAAGGTATTTTGTCGATGTGGTCAAACTTGCCGGCAAGAAAAAAGGCATTGCCCATAAAGTCTTGACCTATTTTACCGAGCTTTATCAGCTGGAAGCTTCCCTCAAAGAGGCAAAGGCTGCACCAGACGATATTTATCAGGCAAGACAAAAAGAGGCCAAACCTATTCTTGATGAACTCAAAGACTTTGTTGAAGATAAAAAAATCAATATCCCACCGAAAAGCCCATTGGGCAAAGCCGTTCATTACCTGTTGACGCACTGGGTTGCGCTCAAACGATACCTTGACGATGGCCGTCTCGAAATAGATAACAACCGAACAGAGCGCTCCATTAAACCTTTCGTCATCGGACGAAAAAACTGGCTCTTTCATGGCAACGAAACGGGCGCCAAAGCAGGTGCTATCCTCTATTCCCTCATCGAAACCTGTAAGCAACACCAGGTTGATGCTTTCGCATGGTTGAAATACGCACTGACCAACATCCAATATGCTGAAACCATCGAACAGCTCGAAGCTTTGCTGCCCTTTCATGTAAACCCTTCCGAACTTGAAAACATGCGCAGCTTACCTGCTTTGGAAATGCCTGAGAAGAGTGGGGTTAATTAAGCGTTTACAGAGGAACTTGCGGGGCCAAAACTAGAAAAAACACACCCTGCCAAGCTCCCCCAGTATGGGGTAACAAACGCGATTGTGCGGTAAATGGCAGGTGTAAGCTTCATGGTGGCCTTTCTACAGGCCCAAAAACTGAGACTGGTAGAGAAGCGATACGGGAAAGCAATCGTAAGCGTAAAGCACCTAATTCAATTTAGAATGCCTTAACAATGGAAACCCTACGATTTATTTTTGTGGGCAATGTATCGATCATAATAAGATTGAGCTAACTCCTGAGCTTCAGACAGTTTTTGCCCTGACCTGTCCTGATATGTAGTAGTTCAAACTTGATCTGACAGTTACCGGTTTTTCAGAAGTGTCTGTCAGGTCAAATTCAGCCTATCAATTTTTCCTTCCAGATTTGTTTGCCATCAATCAATGTTTGCATTGGAGTACGTCCACAGCACATTTTGCCTTGATGGGTGCGCTCATTATTATAATAATGAAGCCATACGTCCAGATCTTTTTGCAGTTCATCCATGTCATCGTAAACTTTCTTACGGAATGTGATTTGATAAAACTCCTGCAAAATCGTTTTGTGGAAACGCTCACAAATACCGTTTGTTTGCGGTGATTGTGCTTTAGTTTTCGTGTGATCAATGTTGTTAATAGCTAAATAAAGCTGATAGTCATGCTGTTCTACTTTCCCACAATACTCTGTACCCCGGTCAGTTAAAACACGCAGCATAGGTAACTGCTGCTGCTCAAAGAACGGCAAGACCTTGTCGTTAAGGAGATCTGCTGATGTAATAGGCGTTTTTGTTGTATAGAGCTTGGCAAATGCCACTTTGCTATAAGTATCAACAAAAGTCTGCTGATAAATGCGGCCAACTCCTTTGATAGTTCCCACATAGAATGTATCTTGGGAACCAAGATAGCCAGGATGTGCTGTTTCAATTTCGCCGCAAGCCTCATCATCAAACTTCTTCTTCTCCAAAGCTGCAATTTGTGCTTCTGTGAGAATAATGCCCTCTGATGCTACTTTGGCTTCAAGTGCCTTCAAACGGTCTTTAAAGTTAGCTAAATTATGCCTAAGCCAGACGCTGCGAACGCCACTAGGGGATACAAAAATCCCTTTCTTACGCAACTCATTACTGGTGCGTAGTTGACCATGAGCTGGATATTCTATGGCGTACTCTTTTACCGCTTGCTCTATAGAATCGTCAACACGGTTCTTGTGATTAGGTTGCCTTCGTGACTTATCAAATAAGGCATCTACCCCACCAGATTCTACCGCTGATTTATAACGATAGAAGGTGTCTCGTGATAAACCCATTACCTTACAGGCTTTCGATACATTGCCTAATTCTTCAGCTAAATTTAGTAAGCCAACTTTGTGTTTAATAATTTTAACGTTATTATCTATCATGAGAGTTTTCCTTTTGGTTTTGTTAAAGTTTGCACTTCTATCAAAACCGGAAACTCTCACCTTTTCAAGTGGTTATGTCAGATTAAGTCGAAACTAATTCACCTGATACTTTAGATAGCTTGTTAAATCTTTTCTTAATTGTTCAGCATCTAACTGTGCACTTTCTTTTAATCCTTGCGCAATAGCAAGACTTATCCAAGCATAAGCTTTTTTTTCACTTTGAATAATACCGTGTCCTAACAGATATAAATTCGCTATGTTAAATTGAGCTTCAGGTTATCCTAGAACAGCAGCATTTTCATAATTTCTGAAAGCCGATACATAATCTTTTTTCTTGCTATAAGCTATCCCTATACTGTTAAATATGGTTGATTTTATTTCATCATTATATGGTTTTTCTAAAGCTTTTTTGTACCAAAAAATAGCTGAAGAATAATCGATTTGTTGGCCTTTTCCATATAGAAACATATCCCCTAAAGTTGCCTGAGAAAAGGCCCAGCCTTTTTTATCATATGGCTCAATCTTCTGATAAAGCTGATATGCTTCTCCATATTTTTGTTTGCTGTAGAGTTTTTCAGCTAACCTCATTGCCGAGTCAGTTATACCAAAAAAACATATGTTTTTACTTTTCTCATCTATCTCCTCACATATCTTAATCAGCTTATTTCCATCCTCTATATCAAAATAATACTTGCTCAAGAACATCATTGCTTCAAATCTGTAGGGGGCACTAGCCTCTTTATCCTCACTTTTTAAAGTCAAATTACAGTATCTAATTTTTTCATTTTTTGTAATATAGGTGTTATCTGAGGTGCATAGATTTCCTATGGCCGTAACATTTCCACTATTTGCAAGTTGAACAAGTTTATAGTGGTATTTTTGAGCATCTTCATGAAGCTCTGCTAGCTTATATAAATTCGAAAGACGCCAAGCACTATAAGCTCCGCACCAGTTATTTTTTATTACAATTTTCTTTATGGACTTATTTGTAAGCAATTCTTTTCTGAGATTTCTTTTAAGTTCATTCTCCATATTTTTATTTGTTTCTTTGCTACTTGTTTCCTTATGCTCCTTGAGCGTCTCACCTAAAGATTTTTGAAATACCTTGAGAGCCATTTCGTCTGATTCACACTGTTGTTCAGATTTCTTAGGCTCAGTTTCATTCTTATTTTTGCTTGATATCGTTTGTTGCTTAATTTTCGTTATGTGAGCTTTCTTATGGACATTTTTATCTGATTTTACAACATTACTACTGTTGAATAACGTTGATAAAAGCAATATACCTGCGATTGTATAAATAATTTTCATATCTGACTTCTTCTAGGTTTAGCTCTTTTCCTTATTTATCTCCTTATTAAATATCAGAAAAATGATTTTATTTCTTCCATTCTGGTCATTATAATTCATTTATAACCAAGATATCACCTATTAGGTGTGGAACTTATAAGGTGCAATCGCTTCTACTTATTCTATGATAAAGAAGCACGCAAACCTTATTAGATTAGGTAACCAAATTAGAGATATAAGAACTTCCAAAGGTTTCTCTCAGGAAGGGCTTGCGGCTGCTGCTACGTTGGGGCGTACTTACATGGGACGAGTTGAACGTGGTGAACAGAATATCTCCATACAAAATTTAATAAAAATTGCGTTTGTATTGAATGTGGATGTGGGTGACCTTATTCCCCCATTGAGCGCACTTGAAAACCCAATCCAGTAATCAATCTAAGCTAATGTGAATTTCTATTTGAATATTCAACTACTCTTATCGGTTTTTGATCAGGTTTGTTTAAATATTGTAGCGATCCTGTATGAAACCAAAATCCAAATCTACCTTCCCAGTCACCATTACGTTGTTTATCGCAGCGCCAGAGGCAGTCCGATTGATTTAATTTTTTTAATTCCTTGGCCGTAAGTTCTACACCAGTACTTTGTATTTGTTTAAGGTTTTCTTTTTCTTTGTTCCGCCAGATGGTAAAGCAATTATCTGCCAAATCACTGATAGCCCCCGTGCCTTTATTATCAAGTTTGCCAGGGGGAAGTAATTCGTTTGCACCTTTGCGGGGATGAATAACAATATGGATATGGCAATTATGTTGGTTTTTAAAATCACAGAGCTGCTCCATAAATGCCTTTTGAGATTTATAATCATCTTCTGCTATATCCAATTTCATTAATGAGTCGATCACAAAAACATCAATACCATAGCGTTGTCGGGCATAGAGAAAAACATCAAGTAATCTTTGAGACTTTGCTGTACCAACTAAATCAAATAACCACAATTTATCTTCATACCACTCATGGATAGCTTGTATATATTCCTTTGATGGTTCAGCAAGGGCACTGGCTTGGCGGGTTAAACGCATTAGTAATCGTTTAGGTTTGATTTCCAAACTGGCAATACATACTCGTGCACCTTGTTGCATAGCATGAAGAATTATTTGCCCTAAAAATTGGCTTTTTCCGTGGCCATTTATTCCTGTCCAAACTGATAACTCATCTGGTCTAAATAATATTTTACCCCTTGCTTTCTCCCACGGAGCTTCGTAACCGAGATGGACACCTTCTGCGGGGTAAAATGCTTCAATCACCTGCTCAGCATATTCTTTTGCAGATTTTAATTCTTCAGGATCAAGCGTTTTGGCATTTTCAAAACATTCCTGTATTTCTTTTTGAGTAACTCCTTTTTGCAAACATTCATTTGCATCTTTGTATGGTAACTGAACAATCCGGCAGCGATGGCGGCCTAAACGCTCAAGTAATTCAATGGTTGCTGTTTGTCCTTCCTTATCGTTATCAAAACATAAAAAAATTTCATCAAAAATAGCCAGCCTATCAAATTCATACTCAAGCCACTTTTGCTTCTTGCCTGTACCCCCACCAAAAGGAACAGAAAGTGCTGGAAAACCATATTGATACAAACTCATAGCATCAATTTCACCCTCACAAATAACGACTGAGCGGGCATTATTTGGAATCATCTGCCATCCAAACAAGCATGGCTCGCAGTTGGGTTCTACCTGTATTTCTTTTTTTCCGTTAGATCTTTGTAGGCGAAGATATTTAACAAATATTGCTACCCCATCACGTAAATAGGGAAAGACAATATAGTTTTCTTTTTGACCAATTTTAAAACTTTGGAGAGTTTTGACAACCAGCTTTCGTTCATCAACCAAATATTCTTGTGCCTTTGATGTTGGATTAAGCTCAGTTGACTTCGATAAACTCGGTTTAACGTAATTTGGGATCTTGTGAGCCTCGAAACGAGGTGAGGTAATGCCTAGGTAGCTGGTTGCCTCTTTAACGGCCTCAGAGATCGTTAAATTGCGTTTTGAAGCCCATAGGTCTAATAGGTCACCTTTATCAGTTCCAGTAGCAAAATCACACCATACACCCGCTTTTTCACCGGTAAGGTGCACGCGAAGTGATTTACCTGATTCTCCATTAATGCTACCGACACACCATTCATTGTTTTCCTTCTTTCCTTGGGGTAACAGATATCGTGCGACATCCTCGGCTCTTTGTGCCAATAGGCGGGAAATTTCTTTTGCCCTCATCATTAGAGCACTCCTGCCATTAAACTTTGCGAGTTACTAACTGATTTGCTTTCACCATCTTCCTGACAAGCGTTATTGATAAACCGCTCAATATGGTCAGCATCGCGCAGAATTAATCCAATATCATCATAAACCTGATTATTCTCATTCTTACCCATGTTGTATGAGGTATTGGCGCAACCATCAATGGCTTTTTTGAGATCAAAAAGGCTGTAGCCTAACTTCAAAGCATTAGTGATTACACGTTTTCGTTTGTTATCTAATTTGGCACGAGGATGATTCATGATTGTTTTCCAGTACTCAAATACTTCTTTGGTTGCAATAGAATAAGGCTCAGAAAGATCTTCAGGTGAAGTTTTAACTTCACATATATATTTATCCTTTCCTTTCCCTTCCATTCCTTTCCATTCCGTGGTCGAGGACTCATCGAATGATTCACAACTAATCTGAGAGGAATTACATACCAATCCTATAGCACTATTAGAATTATCATCGAATTTGTCTGGGAGAGGGTGTTTTTTAGTTGGTTTGTCGATGCGTTGGTGTTTTCGCCAGCCAGTAACAATCCAATATCTGGTATCATCAACCTTATACTCATAAAGAAGTCTTTTTTGAATAAGTTCATGAACCATAAGCTCAATGTCTTTAGTTGTGAAGTCATCACATGGAAATACTTCCGCTTTTAGGCGTACAAATGAGGCTTGATGTACACCATTGTCATCACAAAAATTCCATAATCCAATAAAAAGTAATCTGGCACTTGGTGAGCAGGAAACTACCTGCTCGCTTGACCAAAACTCAGGTTTTATTGTCCTGATTCTTGACATAATAAGCCCCCTTCCTCAATGCCTGACTCAAGTGCCTTAATACTTGCATTAAGTCCAGACAGAGAATTTTTGATTAATGTCATTGCTGTTTTACTGTCATTAAGCCGTGTGGCCTGATTAATGCAACAGTAATAGTCATGCAATTTTTTAATTTCAGATTTATAGTCAACAAAAGTTTGAACGTCACAGTTATTTGTCATGACTAGCCTCCTTGTTTCCTCCGTGATAGACATAAAGACCTATCCGATGCAAAACACCGTTTGAATCTGTCTCCCTTATCCAATGCGTATCAATTTGATATCCCTTATTTCTAAGTTCCATAATGCGGCCTCCAGGGTGTAAAATCCCATATTGTTCTCGAGCTTGAATTGTTGATAATCGAGGCGACTTTTCTTGAAAGTGCCTTATGATTCTTGCTCTTTGAGAGGCTGTATTATTATAAGGACGCTTGGATGATCTATTTTGGCCCAGATTATCTGGGCTTTTTTTATCCATTTTGATTCTCATCATGCTTTCCATTCACTTTTGCAAGAGATTCAGGGTCAAGTCCAAAAAGTGCTGTAAATTCCCATTAATTCAGCCTATCAAGTTAGTACGTTATTTAGTCAAAGCATTCATCCCTACAACATTAGACTTTCCGGCTTCATTCTCAGCCAGCCAGTCATTAAATTCGTCCATATTAAGATAACGCCTTGATTGCCACTGCTCGTTTTGTTCAGCTAATAAAGCGCCAATCAGCCGCCATGCAGAATCATCATTAGGAAATATCCTTATCACTCGTTCTCGGCGCCTGATTTCCTCGTTAATTCGCTCTTGCATGTTGGTGGTGCGAAGTCGCTTCCTGTATTTCTCCGGCAACGCCATAACTACCATGGCATCGTCAAAAGCCTCCTCAAGGCAGGTAACTGATTTTGGTGCTTTTTTCTCAAAGGCATCAATAAAATCATCGCGTCTACGCCTGGCTTCTTCCATATCAGGTGCCTGAAAAACAAGCTTTGCCTTTTCAGCAACATCTTTGCGGTGTCTGACAGAGCAGTGCCCGAGGATGTTGCGCATCAAGTGAACTTGGCATCGTTGCCAGGTTGCACCTTGAAAGTGCTTTCTAGCCGCTTCCACAAGCCCTGCATGCTGGTCTGACACAACATACATCACGCCTTTTAGCCCACGAGATTTTAGCCATTTAAACGCTTCATCCCATGTAGCATAGCTCTCAGTGTCACCAATGCGAAGGCCCAGTATTTCACGGTAGCCATCACTTCTGATACCCGAGATGGTCAAGGCTGCTCGAGACACGACTCTGTCACCATCACGACACTTGATAAACATCGCATCAACCATGATAAATGGGTAGTTGTCACCATCAAACCGACGCTCGTTGAAGGCTCTGACTCTTGCATCAAGACCAGAACACAGTTGACTGACGGTTGACTTTGAAAAACTAGCACCGCAAAGTTCTTCAGTAATGTTATTAACTTTTCTGGTTGATACGCCATTAACAACCATTTCCATCAGAGCCAATACAAAAGCCTGCTCACTGCGTTGATAGCGCTTAAAAATATCGGTAGAAAAAGAGCCATCACGTGTCTGCGGCACTTGAAGAGTGACTGGTCCCACACGAGTGTATAGTTGTCTTGGACGGTAACCGTTACGATAGCCTATACGTTCACCTGAACGTTCATGCTTGTCTGCTCCCAGACTTTCTGACACCTGTGCCTCCAATACCTGATTCAATACACCTTCAACAAGCTTTGCGAGCCCATCCTGGCTTGATAAAAGTTCTGGAAGCAATTCCTTTCCAACTGTAATATTGTAATCCGTCATCGCTAATCTCCTTCGATAGTTATTGTTTTTCACAACTCAATAGTACCGAATTTTAGCGATGACTCCACTCCTAAAAAGTCAACCTGAATTTACAGCAGTTTACGGACATAACCAGATTCAGCCCATGCCTCAAGTTCTTTTCTCAAATACATAGGACGTTTCCCAAGAGGGGATCTAGGTTTAGGAAATCCTGGAGTTTGCAGGAGCTCATAAAATTTCGTGGCTTTTACACCTAAAAATTTTTGAGCTTGGTTTGGATAAAGCAATATTGGTAATTCACTCATATAAATCTCCTAAAAATAGTGATTTCTTCTTAAAATCATTCTCGTGAGTGATTATGAGTGCGTATGAAATGTATGAGAATGCCTGACGAGACAAAATACCGCCCTCGTCAAGCAGGATAGTATTAATTTTGTTCAGATGGTTAAGTTGATAATTTCAGAAAGGATCTCAATATCAAAGAGACCCATTGTTATTTTATGGTCTGGTATGTTTCTTCTATATATAAAATTCAATAGCCTGACTACTCCCTCGTGTGTTTCACATGGTACAAAATATTCTCGTTTTTCATTTCCATTTTGTATTTGAACTAGCCAGCCATCTTGGTAGGTCGTAATAGAATAATTTGTATTTAACCGTTTTCCTGATACAAAAGGCGTTTCTAGACACACCCTAAGTTCCGCTCTGTAATTTTTATAGTATTTTGATAGTTTATCCTCCCCCAATATTCCCGTGTTTGAGTTATCGTGAATATTTAGCAATATTTTAATAAAAGAAAATAGAGGGCTGGGCTTGCCTATTTTTTTCAGGTTAAGTAACTCTTCACCAATATAAAACATCGTAAATATAGCAAGTTCTTGGATCTTGTCTTTACCAGTTGAGCACGTTCCTCGGCCAAAATATTGTCTTAAAGACAATTCAAGATAATCAATGTATTCTTGGTTGGCTTTGGTTAGAGCATCATAATCAAATGAAATATTTAAATCCAAATTAAGCATATAAGGTATTGCGCATGTTTGTTTTGTTTTATTAATTTGTTCTATAAGTTGTTTTGTTCTATTAATGTTGCTTTCTAACTTTCTCCTTTCTTTCTTAAATTCAGGACTCTCAATCATGTCTACAGCTAGCTTATGTCGTGTCCAAAGAGTAATAATGAGTTGAGCTAGCTTTTCTGGGTTGGATGTTTTTATGTTTTTCTTCTTAATAAATACTATTAGTTCATCCTTGGCTTTGGCAGGGGTTTTACCTAATTTTTGAATAGTTCTGTTATTTAAATCTTCGAGCCATTTATGAGTAAAAGAATTTGATATTTCATCTTCTGAAAGATGGTATTTGATCATAGAATTCATTGGTGTTCTCTGTCTTATTGAACTTTTTCTAATTTGGCTTTGGCATTAATATTTAACCAGCTGCTGTACCAAAGCATTAATTCTTTTCGTTCCTGTTTAAAATCTGCACGTAAATAAACGCCACGAACACCCTGTACCTTATGTGCAAGCTGGGCTTCTATAGCATCTGTTCTAAAATGGCTTTGCTCATGCAATACCGTTGAAGCTAAAGCACGAAAACCGTGTAATGTATGACGATCTTTATAACCAGTATGGTGTAATAATTTGCGTGCACTGGTTTCACTTATTGGTTGTGACTTTTTTGCAGTGGGGGAGTTAAAAAGATAAGGCGTGAAGCCCGTCAATAGTCTTAATTCTTTTAAAAGCTTTATGACGTGTGGAGAAAGGGGAACCCAATGGGCTGCTGCCATTTTCATGCGATCAGCAGGGATATGCCATTCCGCTTGTTGTAAATTAAATTCAGACCATTGAGCCAGCCTTAACTCTGATGGTCTAGTGAATAGGTGAGCGAGCAATTCGATATAAATTTTATTTATTTTTGTTGCATGGCTATTTTTGATAACTTCAAGCATTTCATGGGCTTCATTCGGTCTTATAGCTGGTTGGTTTGTTACCCTGGGTTTAGGTGATAAAGCTTTCTTTAAGCCAATGAAAGGGTAGTTTTCTGTTAAAGACGCACCAACAGCAAACTCGAAAATACTTTGTAATCGATCATGTAAGCGGTGCGCTATTTCATGGTGTCCTTTTAATTCATGAGGCTGAATGATTTGCAGTAGATCATTTTTGGTGATGTCATCAATTGATTTTTCTCCAATAAAGGGATAAACATCACGCGCCAGACTTTTATAATGGCGGTTACGGGTGACTTCTTTCCAACGGTGATTGTTCTTTTGATGCCATTGTTCTGCTATGACTCTAAATGTCATTTTGCTATCGTTCTCAGCTTCATCAGATTGTCTGGGATCAATTCCTTTATCAATTGACTCTCTATATACCAGAACTTGGTTTCGTGCTTCTGCGAGACTTAGAGATGGATAATTACCCAAGGTGATAGTCTGTGGTTTTTTGTTCCATTGAAAGCGAAAGATAAATACTTTTTTGCCGCTTGCTCTGACTTCCAAGCTTAAGCCATCACGATCTTTGTGGCGTTTGGTTTTACCTTGTTCGACTTTAAGCCGCTGAATCTTCAAATCAGTTAACATGACTAATTACCTCAACTAACGGCAACCTTGAGAAGGGTAAAAAACCAAAAAACCTTACCCAAAATCTTACCCAAAGTATGCACGGTTAAATACGAAAATTAACGAGTAGTTGAGAATAATTTGAGAAGAAGAAGTCACTATTTTTTCAATAACAATCAATGTATTACGTACTTTTGCGAACCGTTGAGGATTGTTATAAAATCGCTCAATGGTACCGAGGGTGGGAGTCGAACCCACACGGTGTCACCACCACCGGATTTTGAATCCGGCGCGTCTACCAGTTCCGCCACCCCGGCACAGGCGGACATTATACCAAAGAAATACGAGCTCACAATAACTTATGGTAATTATTTTTTCTTAGATTTCTTTCTGAAACACACTGCATGAAGAATTGTATCCGGCAGCTTAAGTCCTCATATACGGATGTCTATGCTGAAATTCCGTCCCCGTTTTCTCTTCAGGTATTTTCTCTCGGCAGCAATTTTTTGAACGATGTCTATTGAAATAAAAATGATTCTCATTTACATTTTTTATCGTTTTTATTCTCAGGGAGTAGATCTAATGAAAAATATTTTATCAATAATATTATATTGCGTGGTGGCAGATGTTTTTGCTTTAGGATGTAATGTTCATACTTGGCACAATGTTTCTGCAAAGGAGGGAACATGGAAGTTGAATTTACAGGTTATCAGTCAGCAAGGATATTTTGTCGATGAGACTTGTCATGAGATAAAGACAAAAGATATTACTAAAGAGCAACCCCTAAAATATGGCTTCGGTTTTGCAAAAGATGCCGATTTTAACATTGCCTATACGCTGACGGCTGTTAATGAGGATAAAGGTTTTCAATCCAAAGCCTGTGTCTTCGTTATCTCAGCTACAGGACCGGCTCAGCCTGAAATAAAGGTGTTAAATTATCATGGTGCAAATTGTCTCTGGAATCTGGTACCAGGAACAGGGGAAGATTTTATTATTCAGTGATTTTGTTTTTCCATGAACTGTTGATAAGATTAAATCTTATATTGTCTCTGACATTTTGCATCTTTATCTTTTGCTGAAAATATTTATGGTACGGATTGTCGGTCGTCTAAAAAGGAAAAAGAAACATGAGAAGCTTATTTCTATTGCTGCTGTTTGGTTTATGGAGCAGCCTGTCTCTGGCAAAAATTTGCCCTGACCCACAAACAAGCTCATTGCAATGGGGTGAGCCTCCTGCTCCTTGGGTGGAAAATCCCTTTTCTCCAAATCATCCACAAGGAGAAGAAAACACCCGCTTTGTAAGGTCCAATATTCTGGTAGCCGGTGTTATTGGGCGGGGAGTATCCTGCACTTACCAGAATTCTGTGGGGCAATATTCCATTTGGTGGCCGGTAAGGGTAAAAATCCCTTCACAAATGGATAATCACTGGATTAGAACGGCTGCAGGCTATGTTTGCAGTGAGAGTCTTTCTTCTTGTGTGTTTTATGTGGCCGAGGAATAATATCCTTTATAGAAGAAAAAAACTTTTTTTGCGTCCGAAAAGCTGATAAAAATTTCAATACTGCTCCTGACAAGCATAGGGATTCTTTGGTTTTATATGATTTAAAAATCGCTGGTTGCTTGTGCAAAATATAATTGTCTTGCTTTTTAGATCTCATGAGCTAGATGTGATTTTCTGTAATATCAATCATCATCTGCAATGCCTTTTTGGCATTGTCAATTACCCATTGCTGTTCATGAGCGGACAGTCGATGTCTTTTGCCGGTAAACTCATTGACCACATCTCCCGCTTTAACTTCATTGTATGACATGGTTTTCCCCTGACGTAACAAGTCAAGCAATCCGACCAGATGGGGTGGGTCATTTCTTGACATGGTTGCACAACCACAACCCATGCCTTTTTCGTCAGGGGATTTTGGGGCTTCTGCCAGATTAACCACTTCAATGCCAAGAGGTTTACAGTATTGTTTTACGTTTTCCACCATATGGTTTTCAGTGCCGATGGCATAACGTTTACTACCAGCCCGGTCATGGACAACAAAATCCCAGATAAAAGCCGTTGAACCCGAGTGTTGGGCAACACGAATGACCTCATTACGACATTCGGGGTGAACTACGGTTGTGTAACCCTGGGTATGCCAATAATCACACATTTCAGGCTGGTAATGAGTGTGTACGGCACATTCACTGGCAAACAGGATTAAATCGGCCTTATCAAAGGTATTTAGTGTTTTTTTATCCTGAGCATTAAGAGAATAATGTGCACCTTCCGTGCCTCCAGGCCAGTATGCCAGATGTTTAATGCCCATCCAGTAGGCCACATTTTCTCCCATATGTCGGTCAGGTATAAAAAGAATTTTTTTATTTTGCTTTAAAGCCCATTGGAAAATTTTATTCACGTTCGAGCTGGTGCAAACTGCTCCTCCTTGTGCACCTGTCATCGCTTTCACTCGTCCTGAGGTATTCATATAACAAACAGGCAAAATATTTTCTGAGCCATAACGTTCATTTAAATCAAGAAAGGCTGGTTCCACCATGAAATCTTTAGCCAGCATCTCCATGGTGCAACCTGATTTGGGATTGGTAATGTAGACCTTTTGATTGGAATGAGCCAGAATACTGATAGATTCCGCCATAAAATGAACAGCCGATTCAATGATGACTGATTTTTCCGGATGATTGGCTGCCATAAGGGCCAGTTGATAAGAATCGCCAATCTGGCCACCAAATTGTTCAATAAGGCGAACAATATCTCCACCCATGTAATAATGTGCCAGGAGCAGCAATTGATCGCCAAAATGATCTTGAGCTTTTTTGATGTAAGGTTTCATCCAATTTAAAACTGTGGTGAGCTTGCGATCGGGTAAGGCTTGATATTCCTCGGCATAAGGAATGAATTCTTTTTGATACCAATCTAGAGGATAATCACTCTGGCAAATGCTCATGTCATTTCGGATGGGCATTAAGGTTTTTTCAGGTTGATAAGCTGATGATTTTTTAAACATTCTTTTGTCTCTAAATAAACGAATTTAATGGTGAAGTCAGACACGCAATACTTTCCTGAGCTTCGGTATTCTTTTGCGGGAAATCCTCACGATAATGGCCACCCCGAGATTCCCTTCTGGATAAGGCCGCTCTGACAATCAGTTCCGCATTGAGCACAATATTTCTTAATTCGACAAAATCAAGGGTGATTGAATGCTTCCAATAATACTCTTCAATGATTTTCTTACGCTTCATAATTAATTGTAGCAGATCCTCAAGTCCAGCTTCGGTACGGATAATACCGGCATAAGACGTCATTTCACCTCGAAGACCGCGCCAGTGAGCATTAATTTGGCTGGCACGGCGAGCATTAACTTCTCCAGGCGAGTTCCATCCAGGAACATCGCCGCTGACTTTTGAGGGAGATGAGATGTCTTTCAGAGTGCATCGAGCTGCATTATTGGCCATCACCAAAGTCTCCAGGAGAGAATTGCTGGCAAGTCGATTAGCCCCATGCAATCCAGTGAAAGCAACTTCTCCGATGGCATAAAGTCTTTGTAAGTCGGTCCGTCCATCAATATCAGTCAAAATACCGCCGCATTGATAATGTGCAGCAGGAATAACCGGTATCATGTCCTGACTCATGTCAATTCCAATCGATAACAGAGTATTGAAAATATGAGGGAAGCGTTTTTTTAAAAAAGATTTTGGCTTATGTCGAATGTCCAGATAAACATATCCTGTCTGGCTTCGCTCAACCTCATTGAAAATTGAACGAGCAACGATATCACGCGTGGCCAGCTCCAGGTGCTCAGGTGCATAACGCTGCATAAAGCGTTCGCCGCTGTCTGGATTGATAAGCAATGCACCTTCACCACGAACAGCTTCAGAAACGAGAAAATTATTCAGGCTATGATGATGCAGTAAGGTCGGGTGAAATTGATAAAATTCCATATTTCCGACCCTGGCGCCCGCACGATAAGCCATGGCTACACCGTCACCGGTGGCAACCATCGGATTGCTGGTATATCGAAAGGTTTTGCCAGCGCCACCTGTCGCTAAAACAGTACAGCGAGATAGAAAGGTATGAATTTTATTGCCTTTGCAATCCAGTATGTAGGCACCTAAAACCTCGCCTTGATTATCCGTACGGTGGGGGTGGTAGTGAGTAATGAGATTAATAGCAATATGATATTCAAAAAGCTCAATCTGAGGGTATTGGCTGGCTATTTGCTGTAAATTACGGATAACGATCAGCCCAGTCTGATCGCCGCAGTTAAAAATACGCCGATGGGAATGTCCTCCTTCCCTTGCCAGAATATAATCGCCTCCTTTTTGCTGATTAAATTGGATGTGATAACGGCAAAGTTGTTCGATGGCTTCAGGACCTTGTCGGACAATAAACTCTACTGCCGGGCGATAACATAAACCGTCGCCAGCTAATAAGGTGTCAGCGATATGAGACTCTACAGAGTCTTCGGGCGAAAAAACAGCGGCAATTCCACCTTGAGCATAGCGGCTGTTACATTCATTGCTTTCCGCCTTGCTGATAAGAGCTATACGCAGCTTTGGCTGGAAATTTAACAATTGCAAACAATAATAAAGTCCTGCGAGTCCGGTTCCTATGACCAGCACATCAAACTCATAATATTTTCCCTGCTGTGTTGAAGGCATGCTCATAAAAACGCCTTGACCAGAAGAGGGGCCAGACCTGTATAGGTTTCGGGAGTTAAATTTTTAAGACGTGTTTTGGCGTCGTTGGGAATATCAAGATTTTCAATGAACTTTTTAAGATTTTCTTTATCAATGCCTTGCCCGCGAGTTAACGCTTTTAATTGTTCATAAGCATCGGGAATGTTGTAACGGCGCATGATGGTTTGAATGGCCTCGGCAAGTACCTCCCAATTTTCATCCAGATCCTCTTTTAAGGCTTTCTTGTTAACCTGTAATTTATCATTGCCTTTGGCAATGGATTGATAGGCAATCAGTGAATAGGAAAAAGCAGTACCTAAATTACGTAATACTGTTGAGTCGGAAAGATCACGCTGTAAGCGCGATTGAGTCAATTTATTGGCAAAATGCTCAAATAAGGCATTTGCCAGCCCGAGATTGCCTTCAGCATTTTCAAAGTCAATCGGATTGACTTTATGAGGCATGGTGGAGGATCCGACTTCCTCGGCTATGGTCTTTTGTTTGAAATAATTCAGCGATATATAGCTCCAGATGTCTCGCGTGTAATCGAGTAAAATATTATTTATCCGGATCATGATTTGCGAAATTTCTGCAATACCATCATGCGGTTCTATCTGCGTAGTGTAAGGATTGAAGGACAAACCAAGCGAGGTGATGAAATGATGACAGTGATGACGCCAATCCACCTCCGGATAGGCAATAAGATGAGCATTGTAATTGCCGACTGCGCCATTGCACTTTGCTGATATTAAGACTTCGGCTAATTGTTGTTGAGGTCGTTTGAGGCGCGCTACAAAATTAATCAGTTCTTTGCCCAGAGTCGTTGGGGTTGCCGGTTGTCCATGAGTTCGGCTTAACATGGGAATGTTTCCATATTGTTTACCTAATAAGGTAATACTGCCTGCCAACTCCGCCAGGGTGGGTTGAATGACTTGTGCCATCGCTTCTTTAACCATCAATGCATAGGCTAAATTATTAATGTCTTCTGAGGTGCAGGCGAAATGGATAAATCCGCTGACTTTACTCAGTGTCGAAGATTGGGCAAATTTCTCCTTGAGGTAATATTCAACTGCCTTTACGTCGTGATTGGTGCGTTGTTCAAATGTTTTAATCTTTTCAGCTTCTTCTTCGTTAAACTGACTTAATATTTGCTCGAGAAAAGCTTTTGATGGTGTATCGACTTCAGGCACTTCAGAAATCGATACATTGGCCGCCAAAGACTCAAACCAGCGTATTTCCACCATCACCCGGTAGTAAATAAGAGCAAATTCGCTGAAATATTTATTTAAAGAACGGGTTTTTTTTAAGTAACGTCCATCAATGGGGGAGATAGCATTTAATGCAGATAAGGTCATGGCTGTAGTCGTCAGTAAAAAGAAAGTGCTTATGATATTAAAAGTTGGAGAAGATGTGAATTCTTATGGCATAGATAAATCCGACATTTCAAGCCAAAGCAATTTTCAGCAAAGAGGAAAGTGCAGTTTCTTTACATTTTTATTGGGCACATCTGGCACGTGGGTTCGCAATTATTCGATGCAAATATTGGATAACTTTTGTTAAAAGGTAAATATTACATTCACAAAAATGAACAATTTCAGTAGAATGTCGGTTATTTTTAAGGAAATGACCGGGGTAGAAAACAGTGAGCGCGCATACAATTGATTTGGCTAAGCTAGGTATGGGGGACATAGAACAGGTGGGTGGTAAAAACGCCTCGTTAGGTGAGATGATTCATCATCTGACAGAAGCTGGTGTTTGTGTTCCTAGTGGGTTTGCGACAACGGCTGATGCCTATCGGTCCTTTTTATCTTCCAATGGCTTGGATGAAAAAATCTATCAGCTACTCACAACACTTAATATTGAAGATGTCCGTTCTCTGGCGGATACGGGGCGTCAAATTCGGGCAATGATACTTAATACTCCCTTTTCAAAAGAATTTGAGAGTAATATTCGAAAGGCATATGACCAACTTATCAAAACCATTGGGCATGATGATTTCAGCGTAGCTGTTCGTTCTTCTGCAACAGCGGAAGATCTGCCTGATGCCTCTTTTGCCGGACAGCAGGAAACCCTTTTGAATGTGAGGGGAATAGACGCGATATTGTTGGCCATTAAACAAGTGTTTGCTTCTTTGTTTAATGATCGCGCCATTACCTACCGGGCACATCATGGTTTTGCCCATCATGATGTTGCCTTATCTGCCGGTATACAACAAATGGTTCGCAGTGATCTGGCTGTAAGTGGTGTGATGTTTACAATGGATACAGAATCCGGTTTCGATGGAGTGGTTTTCATTAATTCATCCTATGGGTTGGGTGAAATGGTGGTACAGGGTGCTGTTAATCCAGATGAATTTTATGTCTATAAAAAAGCATTAAAAACGGGTAAGTCCTCGGTGATTCGCCGCAATCTTGGCAGTAAAGCTTTAAAAATGGTGTATTGTGAGGACTTGTCACTTGAGCGAACAGTTAAAACGGTAGAGGTCAATGAGAGTGCACAACGATTGTTTTCTCTCAACACTTCAGAAATAGAAGAGTTGGCCAGACAGGCTATCATCATTGAAGAGCATTATGGTCGCCCTATGGATATTGAGTGGGCTAAAGATGGAAAGGATGGCAAATTATATATTTTGCAGGCGCGGCCGGAAACCGTTAAAAGCCGGGACAGCAAGCAGTTTATTGAACGCTATACACTCCAGGAAAAAGCCGATGTTCTGACGGAAGGGCGAAGTATTGGCCAGCGTATTGGTCAAGGACGCGCGCGGATTATCAAGGACATTGATGAAATGCATCGTGTTGAGCCAGGAGATGTTTTGGTTTCTGACATGACTGATCCCGACTGGGAGCCTGTGATGAAACGTGCAGCAGCCATTGTAACCAACCGTGGAGGACGGACCTGTCATGCGGCCATTATTGCCCGTGAGCTGGGCATACCGGCGGTAGTAGGCTGTGGTGATGCAACAAAGACTATTCGTGATGGCGATGATGTAACGGTAAGTTGTGCAGAGGGAGATATTGGTTTTGTTTATGAAGGTCGTCTTGCTTTTGAACGAACCAGTCTTGATGTGGAAAATATGCCTGAGTTACCCATTAAGGTTATGTTGAATGTGGGTAATCCCGAACGGGCTTTTGCCTTTCAAGCCATTCCCAATGCGGGTGTGGGACTTGCTCGACTGGAGTTTTTAATTTCCAATACCATCGGCATCCATCCTAAGGCACTGCTGGAATTTGATCACTTAAAAGACAAGGAGCTGAAAGCCTTTATTGCTGATAAAACCGCTGCTTATGCTTCTCCTGTGGAATATTACATTGAGCGTTTAAAAGAGGGCATTGCCACTATTGCCGCTGCTTTTGATCCCAAACCCGTTATTGTCCGGTTATCTGATTTTAAATCGAATGAGTATGCCAATCTGGCCGGTGGTAAATATTATGAGCCACATGAGGAAAATCCGATGCTGGGATATCGAGGTGCTTCGCGCTATGTTTCTCCCGAGTTTACTGACTGCTTTGCTCTTGAATGTCAGGCTGTTAGACGTGTAAGAGAAGACATGGGATTAAGAAACGTTGAAGTGATGATACCTTTTGTGCGTACCGTGACAGAAGCAGAGCAGGTTATTGAAGTATTAAAACAACAGGGGCTGGAGCGCGGAAAGGAAGATTTACGTATCATTATGATGTGTGAGCTGCCATCAAATGCTTTGCTGGCAGACGCTTTTCTGGATTGTTTTGATGGCTTTTCCATTGGATCAAACGATTTGACCCAGCTGACTTTAGGATTGGATAGAGATTCAGGACTTGTGGCTGCGCAGTTTGACGAGCGTAATGACGCTGTAAAATCACTGCTTCATATGGCTATATCGGCCTGTCAAAAAGCCGGGAAATATATTGGTATTTGTGGCCAGGGCCCTTCTGATCATCAGGATTTTGCTGAATGGTTAATGGCGGAAGGTATTGACAGTGTGTCTTTGAATCCAGATTCTGTGCTTGAAACCTGTATGTTTCTGGCAAAAAAACTATAAGTGAGCAAATGTTTCATTATTTTGAATTTGGCTCTCGTTTGAGCCATTTGTTTCCCTCTTTTATATCGGCGAAGCTTGTTCCTCTACAAAATGACATGAGAGGTACAAATAAGCCGAAAATGCCTCACACCTTGACTTCAGGGTGGTTTTTTATAATTTGTGCTTTTTTGCCGCAAATCGCTCACGCAGCTAATGAAGCAAATCATAATGATCCCATTGCGTCTGTTATCATCAGCATCACATTAATCTTTTTTTTCGCGGTCATTGGAAGACTTATTGCCAGACAATTTAATCAACCCGCTGTTTTAGGTGAATTACTAATGGGGGTTCTCATTGGTAATCTGGGATATTATGCCAATATAGATTTAATAATTATCTTGCGGGAAGGCTCTGCCATTTTTAATATTGTCGGTGATATGTTGCGTGGAGTTCCACTCGATGTTGCAGTTAATTCAACCATTCCTGATGTTCATTATGCTCAGCAGGTCACTTTAGCTCTGGGTGGAGAGAATGGTACAGAAATTCTAAAGGTAGCCTACGTTGCTGATGTGTTTTCTCGTTATGGTGTGATTTTTCTACTATTTATGGTCGGACTTGAAACTTCCGTGGAGGAATTGAAACATACCGGCAAGGAATCTTTTATTGTTGCCGTCATCGGTGTTATTGCCCCCATTATTTTAGGTTATACAATTGCCCGCATTTTGATGCCGGAAAGCTCTTTTAAATCTGATTTGTTCATTGCGGCTACTTTATGTGCTACCAGTATCGGTATAACAGCTCGTGTTTTAAAGGAAATGAAAAAGCTTCAAACCAGAGAAGCAAAAACCATACTGGGTGCTGCCATGATTGATGATATTCTTGGTCTGGTTATTCTTGCCATTGTGAGTTCCATCGTGATAAGTGGCGTGGTAAATGTATTTATGGTCAGCCGTATTATTGTGTTGGCATTGGTCTTTTTCACTCTGGCATTAATGATTGGTCCCTGGGTGCTCAGGAAAGCGGTTAAATTTTTCAGTTTTCTTGAACTTTGGGAAGCCAAGCTGTTTATTTCCTTTATTTTTTTAATGTCCCTGGCCTGGTTGGCGACACTCGTGCAATTGGCAACAATTATCGGTGCCTTTGCAGCAGGGGTTATTCTGCACGATGGTTATTTTCCTTCGCAAAAATATTCAAAAGAAATGTGGAGCATTAAGCATTTGGTAGGCCCGCTGGAATCTATACTTGCCCCATTATTTTTTGTTTTGATCGGTATTCAGGTAAAAATTGAATCTTTTATGGATTGGGACGTGATTCTGTTAGCCAGTGGGTTAATTATCGCAGCCATTGTAGGAAAGTTAGTCAGTGGCTTAGGAGCAAGCCGAAAAAGTGATCGATGGTTAATCGGTATAGGCATGATGCCCCGTGGTGAAGTTGGTCTGGTCTTTGCGTCCATCGGAAGAACTCTTGGTGTCATGTCGGATCAATTGTTCTCAGCCATTATTCTTATGGTTATTACAACAACTATCCTTGCCCCTCCTTTACTTAAGGCTCGATATACTTATAATCACCGGAGACAACATCGATGAAACTCGATGATCGACAGGTTGCTCTTGATGTTAAACGTGCTTTGGAGGAAGACATCGGAAACGGTGATATCACCGCCGCACTAATACCTGAACAGCAAATGACCCATGCTGAAATTATATCACGAGAAGCCATGGTTGTTGCTGGCCGCCCATGGGTGGAGGCCACGTTTAAAAGCCTGGATACTTCAATTCGTCTGGAGTGGCTTGTGCAGGAAGGACAAAAGCTTAATCAGGCAGAAACGCTTTGTCGTTTGCAAGGTAATGCAAGAGCTATATTGACGGCTGAACGCACCGCATTAAATTTTTTACAGACACTCTCTGCAACGGCCAGTCGAACTTATGACTTTGTTCAACAATTAGAAGGAACTACAGCTCAATTGCTGGATACACGTAAAACGCTTCCTGGTTTGCGCTATGCCCAAAAATATGCGGTGGTTTGCGGAGGTGGTAAAAACCATCGATTTGGTTTATACGATGCTTTTCTCATCAAAGAAAATCATATTAAGGCTTGTGGTTCCATAGCTGAAGCCATTCGTTTTGCCAGGCTAACTCGCAAAGAGGTTTTGCTTGAAATTGAAGTTGAAAATCTAAATGAATTGCAAGAAGCTTTACAGGCAAAACCTGATAGAATTTTGCTGGATAATTTCGACGAAGACATGTTAAAAGAAGCCGTTAAAATGAATCAGCCAAAACACTGCGCCTTAGAGGCTTCTGGTGGTATAGATATAACAAATATCCGTTTAATGGCCCAAACTGGAGTTGACTTTATTTCTGTGGGAACAATAACTAAATCGGTAAATGCCATTGATTTAAGTTTAAACTTCAGGGATTCTCTTTAAAAAGGTATATGTTCGCCACAACCTTGGAATCTTTGGGAAAGCCAGATTTTTTATAAGTCGGTTTAGTGCAAATCTTTACGGCTTCAGAAAATTTAATCATTATCGTTCAAAGGCCAGATTATGAAGCGATCCATTGTTTTTACCGGAGGGGGAACGGCCGGCCATGTCACACCTAATTTGTCTTTAATAGAAGTATTTAAAGCTGAAAATTGGCAGGTTCATTATATTGGCTCGGCGAATAGTGTTGAGCAAGCCATGGTCGATATTCCATTTCATTCAGTAAGGAGCGGTAAATTAAGACGATACATGAGCTGGCAGAATGTCATTGATCCTTTTAAAATTTTTTGGGGAATGATTCAGGCTTGGTTTTTGTTGCATCGACTAAAACCGGATGTTGTTTTTTCAAAAGGGGGGTTTGTCGCTGTACCAGTTGTTATTGCGGCTTGGTTAAGCCGTATTCCCGTGGTTGCCCATGAGTCCGATATGAGTCCTGGACTGGCAAACAAATTATGTTTTCCCTTTGTCAAAAAAATCTGTCTCACCTTTCCTGCAGCCGCCGAATATTTTAAAAACGAGAAAAAAACAGTCGTTACTGGAACACCAATTCGCCAGCAGCTTTTTAAAGGTAATCGGGAAGCGGGCTTAAGGCTGTGCCAATTTCATGAAAAAAAACCTTGTCTCTTGGTAATGGGAGGCAGTATGGGAGCGCAATCCATCAACCTGTGCATTAGAAAGGCCCTGCCTGAGCTTACTCAAGAATTTCAGATTATCCATTTATGCGGAAAAGATAAACTGGATGCTTCTCTGAGGCAATTTGCGGGTTATTGTCAATTCGAATATGTTCACCAGGAATTGCCCGATTTGTTGGCTGCCAGTGATGTAGTCATCTCCAGGGCTGGCGCTAATGCATTATACGAGCTCCTTGCATTGAATAAGCCCCACATTCTCATCCCGTTGACCAAAAAGGCAAGTCGTGGTGATCAGATTCAAAATGCGGAATATTTTCAACAGCAACAGATCAGCTATGTCATCAAGGAGGAGTCGTTGACTCCTGAATATTTAATGTTCATGCTGAGTGAATTGATGGCTGATAAAGAAAGGATTATTGATAAGATAAAAGAATTAAAGATAGAGTCAGCAACTACGACCATTGCAGGGATTATTAAGGAGCAAGCACATGTTCAATAGTGAAAAACTGTATGATTTTGTGGATCGACAATGGATGGAAGTCATACTACCCAGTTTGTTTGAATATATAAAAATACCTAATAAATCACCTCATTTTGATACTCAATGGCAAGAACACGGTTATATGGAGCAGGCTGTCCAGCATATCACAGCCTGGTGCCAGCAACATGCCCCAGAAGGAATGAATATTGAGATCATACGTCTTCCCGGACGAACGCCTTTGATTTTTATAGAGATTGAAGGACGGAAAGAAGAGACAGTATTATTGTACGGTCATTTAGACAAACAACCAGAGATGACGGGATGGTATGATGACTTTGGTCCGTGGAAACCCGTATTAAGGGACGGCAAATTATACGGTCGTGGAGGAGCTGATGATGGTTACGCCGCTTATGCTTCGCTGACGGCGATCAAAGCACTCCAGCAGCAAGGTTTGCCCCATGCTCGTTGTGTGTTAATCATTGAAGCCTGTGAAGAAAGCGGCAGTTATGATTTACCTTTTTATATTGATGAGTTAAAGACGCGTATAGGTGAACCCACGTTAGTCATCTGTCTTGATTCTGGCGCAGGAAATTATGAACAACTCTGGATGACAACCTCCTTACGTGGAAATCTGGTAGGAGAGCTTAGCGTATCCACTATATATGAAGGTGTTCACTCAGGAAATGCCAGTGGTATTGTAGCTGACAGCTTTAGAATTGCCCGACAACTTATCAGTCGTATAGAAGATGAAGTTACTGGCGAAATTAAGCTTCCAGAACTTTATTGTGAGATACCGGAAGAAAGACGTCAGCAGGCCAGGCAGGCGGCAGAGATATTGGCGGATGACGTTTATCATTGTTTTCCCTGGCAAAAAGGGGTGCAGCCCATTAGTTTGGATAAAGAACAATTAATATTAAATCGTACCTGGAAACCGGCGCTTACCGTCACTGGAGCAGACGGGTTGCCAGCGATTGTCGATGCGGGAAACGTTTTACGGCCCATAACCTCGTTGAAATTATCAATGAGGCTTCCTCCTTTGGTTTCACCACAACGAGCAGCCATAGCGATGCAAAACGCCTTACTTACTGATCCGCCTTATCAGGCAAAGGTGGATTTTACTCTGGATGAGGGGGCTATGGGATGGCATGCACCTTTATTTGCTGACTGGCTGGTCGAGGCTGTAAATGAAGCTTCAAAAATGTATTATCATAAAGCAGCAGCTTACATGGGAGAAGGGGGAACCATTCCTTTCATGGGGATGTTGGGAGAAAAATTCCCCAATGCTCAATTTGTGATCACGGGTGTTTTGGGGCCTCAATCCAATGCACATGGCCCAAATGAGTTTTTGCATTTAGATATGGTTAAAAAATTAACGGCATGTATTTCCTACGTGCTTTATCAGCAATCTATTCATAAATAAAGAAAAATTTCTCGACTTCACTCGGAAACACTGTCATAATTCTGCCGCTATGTACTGTCATGGTTTGTGGTGTTTGAGACATATCTGACAGAATGTAGGCTGGTTTTTAAACTTGGAAAAGAAACTCCAGCAGACAAGTCCAATCAAAAATAAGGAGAATATATGAAAGCAAAAATTATTGCTGTTTTACTATCGATCAGTTTTTCTTTGATTTGTTCTTTTTCACTATCCTCTCATGCGGCAAGTTCGTCTTTAAAATCGCCATCTGCAGGAAAGCTGCAATCGACAGCAGAAAAAATCAACCTGAATAAGGCAGATTTGCAGAGCTTAATACATTCCTACAAGGGCATCGGTAAAAAACGTGCCGAGGCAATCCTTGCTTATCGTGAGAAGCATGATGGTTTTAAAAGCATTGAAGAACTGGCTAAGGTTAAAGGCTTCAGTAAGAAGTTTGTGCAAACCCATTTAAAACAACGTGAATTCGATATAACTGGTCAAACGACAGCCATGAATGTTTTTTCAATATTCAAGGAAGGTTTCTTTGGCTTAAGTGCATAAGCTGCCAAACCAGCCAAGATATTGACCATAAAATTAAAGACAGAACGATGCCTTGAGTGTTCGATATTTGAAATATTTTTTAATTGGTCAATAACAGATTCAACAATGGCTCTTTTTCTCAACAGGACTTTGTCAAAGGCATCGAGCACTTTTTGCTTCATATTTTTTCTGACTTTGGTCAGTAGTTGCAAGCCTCTTTCAGCAAGTTTCTCGGTCAGATTTTGGGAAATATATCCCTTATCTCCAATCATTTTACCCAACAGATTTTTACTTAAATCGGGCACAACCGTTCGGTCATCTGTTCGGCTTGAGGTTATTTTAAAAGCCATTAGCTCACCTTTATCATTGGCCACCAAATGAAGTTTAAAACCAAAATACCATCCCATAGTTGATTTGGACTTCTCCGCTAACCCCTTAAATGTTTTATTCTGTTGCGCTCTTTTAACGTGGCAGACCTCAATAGGGGTTGAGTCTACGAAATAAATGCCAGTTAGAGTCTTTGATTGATTGTGGCAAAATGCCGTTAATGGCACTATACAAGATGGCATCAGCTCAGTCATTCTGCTATAGCTGACCAGTTTTGGGAAATAGGGACGTAAATCTTTCTGCAAAACATAAGAATAATAGCTTTTGAAGTTTCGATAATTGGATTGGTGGTAGTGTATCACTATCGTCATTATTTCGGACATAGACAGGCTACAGGGTTTCTTCCTGACTTTGCCTGAAATATTTATAAGTTGCTGCTCAAAGATTGGTAAAAACTTTTGACAAAAATCATCGACAATACAGAATAATTCGACTAACTTATCCATTCCAGGCCTCTTGTATCCTATTACTGTTCTTAGAAAAAACAAATAAGATCACAAAAGGTCTGGGTTTTCAATATATTTTCTCTTTGCAGGATAATCCTTAAACAGTTACATCGAATTCACGTTAAAACAGCTTAATGACGTTTTTTGTTTGCAGTAGCTGTGTTTTTTGACAAGCAGAGCTACATGCTTTGCTTGCCTAAATTTACCTATATCCGAATTTTTTCGACCGCCTGCCCATGAATGGCACAAGAGTTCCACAGCTTGTCCAGCAGGTTAATAACTCATGAGTTATTAATATAATTATATAAAGATATCTGCGTTGACTGTCGATTTATCTTTAAATTTAAGATAAAGTATGAGCCAAAAAATGCAATGAGGAAGTAGCGCAGATGTTGAGAAAATTGAGGGGTGTTTTTTCTAACGATTTGTCCATCGATCTTGGTACGGCAAATACATTGATTTATGTTCGTGATAAAGGCATTGTTCTGAATGAGCCATCTGTTGTAGCGTTAAGAAATGAATCAGGACAAAAGCGGGTGGCGGCTGTTGGTCTTGAAGCTAAACGCATGTTAGGACGCACACCTGGTAATATCACCGCCATCAGACCAATGAAAGACGGAGTTATTGCTGATTTCTTTGTTACGGAAAAAATGTTGCAACATTTTATCCATAAAGTCCATGAAAATCGTTTTCTGCGGCCGAGTCCGCGCGTGTTGGTTTGCGTACCTTGTGGATCCACTCAGGTTGAACGCCGTGCTATTCGTGAATCGGCTATGGGTGCTGGTGCACGGGAAGTATTCCTGATTGAAGAACCTATGGCCGCAGCTCTTGGCTCAGGGATGCCTGTGGAGGAAGCCAGCGGCTCTATGGTCGTGGACATTGGAGGAGGAACTACGGAAGTAGCTATTATTTCTTTAAGCGGCATCGTTTATCATCAATCAGTGCGTATTGGTGGTGATAAATTTGATGATGCTATTGTTGCTTATGTGCGCCGTAACTATGGAACACTTATTGGCGAAACCACTGCCGAACGCATCAAACATGAGATCGGCTCTGCTTTCCCCAGCCGTGATTTGTATGAAATTGAAGTTCGAGGTAGAAATCTTGCTGAAGGGGTGCCACGCAGTTTCACATTGACCAGTGCTGAAATCCTTGAAGCTTTACAGGAACCTCTTTCAGGTATTGTGGGGGCTGTAAGGGCTGCACTGGAGCTTGCTCCGCCCGAACTGGCGGCAGATATTGCCGAGCGCGGTATGGTGGTCACAGGCGGTGGTGCATTGTTAAAAAATATGGATACCATGCTGATGGAAGAAACTGGACTTCCGGTATTGGTTGCAGAAGATCCTTTGACCTGTGTCGCACGTGGTGGCGGTAAGGCTTTAGAAACCATGGATATACGCGGCGGTGATTTCCTCTCAACAGAATAAATTAAAAAACAGTTTATTTGCCAGAAGTAAACGCAGCTCCATTGAGTTTGCTTTTTTTCTGGTGTTATCCATTGTTTTAATGTTTACTGATTATCATTACCGCTATTTGCTTCATGTGCGCAGTGTTTTTTCCGTTGTGGTTTCTCCACTGCAGTATGCGGTAGATTATCCTGTACGAATCATTGGTTTGTTGCAATCTCTTGTTAGTTCCAAAAAAGCGTTAATTAATGAGAACATGCAACTGAGACATCAGCAAACCATGCTTGAGGCACAAATGCAGAAGCTTCTGGTCATTAAAGAGGAAAATTCTCAATTAAAGGAACTTTTGCTGACTGCATCAAAAGGAAAAATGCAGGCTATGGCTGCCCAGATTCTTGCAGTCGATACCGGCAGTTCCCGCCAAATACTGGTATTGAATAAGGGTAAAAGAGACAAAGTCTACAATGGTCAACCAGTACTTGACGCCAAAGGTGTCATGGGACAGGTGATTGATGTCGGTTACATGACCAGCACGGTTCTTCTCATCTCTGATTCAAAATGTGCTGTGCCTGTACGTAATAATCGAACAGGAGAACGCGCTATATTAATGGGAACAAATAAGATTGATCAACTCTCATTAATTAACCTGCCAAAAACATCTTCTGTTTTTCCTGGCGATTTACTTGTGACCTCGGGGCTGGGAGGCCGTTATCCTGAAGGTTATCCTGTAGGATTAGTCGATAAAATTAATAACATACCTGGGGAATCTTTTGTGAAGGTAGAGGTAAAACCCATTGCTTTACTCAATAGAAACAGGCTGGTTCTTTTGATCTGGCCTGATAAAGAAGAAGCAAAGCTGGCTCAGCAAATTAATGAACGCCTGTCTCGTAGGGAGATGGCCGGATGAATTCATTAAATATGAGATTAATTATTGCCATTATCATCACATTGATTTTTTCTATTTTTCCCTTGCCGGCAACCATCAGCGGATGTCGCCCGCCTTTTACCTTAATGTTACTTTTATATATTCAATGTTTTTTACCGAATCATTTTAATCTCTTGTTAATATTCATTGTTGGTCTTTGTATGGATGCCTTGATGTCCACAGTCATGGGCGAACATGTTTTTGCTTTATCTTTAACCACCTGGATCTTTAATGGTAAATCAAGACGATTTCATTTTTTTACCATGGGCCAACAGATGCTGTTAATAGGGGCATTTGGTTTTATCTATGAATTTTCTTTATTTTTAGTGAGTTATTTTTCAGGTTTTTATTACAGCTGGATCATGGTTTTGGCAAGTAGTGTGTTTGGAATGTTTTTCTGGCCTTGGATAAAAATTCTTGCCGATGATACCTTATTGCTTATAAAGTTTGCAGAGTAAGTGCTCGGCCCTATTCGGGAAACGTCATAGGGTTTGAGCGAAGCAACTCTCCTTTGCAGAAGAGTTTCGTAATATCTAATAATGAGTTCAATCCAGAGAAATTTTATATTCTGCAGCAAGATCAAGCAAATCATCTGCATGCTCTTCTTCAACCGCAAGGATACCTTCAAGCAAATGGCGAGTGGTTGGATCGGCATTGCCAATTTTATGCACCATCTCTCGATAAATATCAATGGCAATACGTTCTGCAATCAGATTTTCCTTAACCATGCACTCAATATCAGGGCAATCCACATAATCAGAATGAGAGCGCTCAGATAGGCCGTTCGGGGAAAAATCAGGCTCACCACCTAATTGCACAATACGCTGAGCAATCTGATTGGCATGATCAGTTTCCTGGTTGGCATGTTCTAAAAACTCACCAGCAGCCACACTTGCGCCCAAGGCCGCAGCCTGATAATAATGTTTTCTATAACGCAAACTGCAAATAAGTTCTGTAGCCAGCGCACTGTTTAATAAATCATGGACATATTTAAGGTCTAAACCATAATTTTCAGTGACGGGTCCACGTTTTAAATGCTGTCTTGCGTCCTCACGGATTTTTTTGATGTGTTTGATAAAGTCCTTATCTTTCATAACATACCTGCCTTATTTGTCCTTAACTACAGCAAGATGACATGCTCTCCTTTTATAAGCATAGAATAAAAAAACATTTTGAAAATGTTCTATGCGGACATTCATCTTCTTTTATTAAGTTTAACTGTTTTTTCTTGATTATCGGACAATGGGTTTTATTCGCCGGTAATTGCATAAATATTCTATATTTTCATTTTTAATGAATAATTAATTAAATATATTGACAAAATATTCATCGAGCCGTATTATGCATATTTATGCGTATTTGGTGTTAATTTTTGACTTTTTATATGAATAAACGAATAAACATTGCGATTTGTGGTTTTCAGGGTTACGTGGGTAAAACGCTTGTTTCTTTGCTTTTAGGTCATCCTCATTTGAAAATTGTCGCTTTTCTTGCTGGAAAATCTGATGAACAGTTCCAGACACATGTAGAAATTGCAGTCAAACAAATTGTTCCCGTATATTCTTTACCGGAGATGCTTGAGAAGCAAAACGAGGTGGATTTATTGTTACTGGCGACACCTCCTGACGTCTCAATAGCCTTGGTGCAGAAATTGAAAAATACCTCTATGAAGATTATTGATTTAAGTGGTGCTTTTCGTTTGCCACAGCAGGAGATGTTTCTATGGTATGGCTTACAGCATCATATTCCTGAATATCTGAATGGGGCGGCATATGCTTTATCGCCTTGGTCAAATCAAATCATTGGCCAAAAATTATTAGCCAATCCAGGTTGTTATGCAACATGTGCTTTAATGGCACTGATCCCTTTGTTAAAAGAGAACATCATTAAAAAAAATACAATTATTATCGATGCAAAATCAGGAACTTCCGGTGCTGGGAAAAAAGCGAATCTTGATTTAATGTTTTCTGAAATGGCTGATAATTTTTTTCCATATAAAGTCGGAAAACATCAACATAAGCCAGAAATCAACTATATGCTGGAGCAGTATACCGGCAAACCATGCAAAGTTATTTTTACAACGCAAATGCTGCCTTTATTACGCGGTATTTCCATGACCATCTATGCTGATGTCATTTCTGATATCCAGTCTGACGAGGAAAGCATAGCAACAATAACCAAAGTGTACCAGACAGCCTATGCCGGGTATCCCTTAGTCAAATTTGCCGCCATTAACCAGGGAAACGCGGAAAATGACAAATTTCTTTTGTCATTGAAATCGGTTAGCGGTACTCCCAATACTCATATTGCGTACTATGTGGAAGAGGGTAAGCTCTATCTGTTTGCCAGTATTGATAATTTATTAAAAGGCGCAGCGAGTCAGGCTATAGAAAATATCAATCGACTTTATCAATTACCCCCTGAAACAAGCTTGTTGGCAAAGGAGGTTGTATGACAATACCGGGCGCTGGCATCTTTAGAACACGATTGCCAAATGGTTTTCGTGCTGGTGGTATTAATTGCGGAGTGCGTCGTTATCGTCCGGATCTTGGTATTATTGTTTCTGATAAGCCCTGCACTGTGACAGGTGTTTTTACCCAAAATGCCTGTAAGGCCGCGCCAGTAAATTATTGTCAATCATTATTGCCAGCAACTGATATTAAAGCCATTATCACAAATAGCGGCCAGGCTAATGCTGCAACAGGTCTCTCTGGTGTTATGCACAATCAAAAAATGGCTGATGCCGTCGCCGAGACATTATCGTGCAATAGCAAGCAGGTTTTAACAGCATCCACAGGCGTTATTGGCGAGCCTTTAGCCATTATTAAAATTGTTCAGGGCATCCCTGAATTATTAAGATCTCTAACAACGATTGCAGAAAAATTTGCCTTATCTATCTTAACAACGGATTTAGTTCCTAAGACTGTTCATAAAGAACTTATGCTATCAGGCGGTAAAATAACCATTACCGGCATTTGCAAAGGCTCAGGCATGATTCATCCGAACATGGCGACTATGCTCGGTTATCTATTGACCGATGTACAACTGACGGTCAAACAATCAGAGGCCACGCTTAAAAAGGCCTGCGCTAAAAGCTTTAATATGATCAGTGTTGATGGAGAAACCTCCACCAATGATTGTGTTTTTCTGATGTCCAATGGCATGAATGGCATTCAACTTATAAATGAAGAAGATGAGCAACAGTTTTATCAGGCTGTTGAAGAAATTGCTGTCATACTGGCAAAAAGTATTGCCAGAGATGGTGAAGGTGCATCAAAACTGATTGAAGTCAAAGTTAGCGGTTTGGAAGATGAAACATTGGCAAAAAAGATTGCTCGAAATCTCACAACCAGTCCCTTAATTAAAACAGCGATTTACGGTCATTCACCTAATTGGGGACGAATACTTGCCAGGCTGGGCAATGAAGGACTTTCTGCAGAACTTCTTCAGTATTGTGATATCTCAATGCAAGGGGTGAAGCTGTTTTCCCAGGGAGAAATGGTAAGTCATTTAAACCTGCATGAACTGGAAAGTAACATGAAAGAAGACACGATATTTATACACATTGAATGTTCTGTTGGCTCACACTCCGCAACAGCTTGGGGCTGCGATCTGAGCGAAAAATACATCAAAATTAATGCAGAATACTTGTCATGATAGAAAAAAGAGATACAGCGCCTATTATCGAGGTGCTTCATTATGCCAACGACTTTGCCGGTAAAACTTTTTTGCTGAAGCTTGGCGGTTCAATTTTACAAGATGAAATGCTCATCGACTCTGTATGTCAAGATATAAAACGGTTGCATCAGGCAGGTATCCGTTTAGTGATTGTGCATGGTGGCAGTAAAGCGATTAATCAATGCCTCGCTGAGCATAAAATTAAGGCAGATTTCATTGATGGTCTGCGTATTACATCACGCGAAGCAATGCAGCTAATAGAGAAAGTCTTGTGCACACAGGTTAATAAGATTTTAGTTGATAAATTAAAGCAGATAGGTCTTCAGGCAATGGGAATATCGGCCGCTACTATACAACTGTTACCTTGTCGCTATTATAGCAGGCAACATGGCTTCGTTGGTGTGATTCAATCTGTTAATTTGAGTAAGTTTAAGCCATCATCTGATTCAATTTCAGTGATTGCACCTATTGGTGTAGATGCTGCAGACAATTCTCTGAATGTCAATGCTGATTATGCTGCAAGCAAGTTAGCTGTTGCCTTGAACGTCGATAAATTGATCTTTATGACGGATCAAAATGGTATTTATGCCAAAGACGGGAGTGTTTATTCAGAACTAGATAGCAATGAACTGATTAAACTGATAAATGATCAAACCGTAGTAGGTGGGATGTTAATAAAAACAAAAGCTATCCTGTCAGCTTTAAATGAACATTTAAACCATGTTCATATTCTTAATGGCAATATTCCACAGGTGCTGCTGAAAGAAATTTTCACAACACAAGGTGTTGGCACGCTTTGTAAAGCATCCAGTAAATAAAAGAGGGGTTTCTATGGGCAGTGAAATAAAACATCTGATTAAAGGTGATGAGTTCAATCAAGAAGAAATTCATTCACTTTTGACATTGGCAATGGCAATGAAAAAAGATAAAAATTTACATGCAAAAGCACTTGCCGGACAACATATTGCTCTGATTTTTGAAAAACCTTCCCTGCGCACTCGTTTCAGCTTTGGTGCAGCAATAAACCATCTAGGTGCTCACGTCATTGAAAGTGTGTCTCAGACGCGAAAGTCAGAATCACCGAAAGATATGATCAGGGTCATACAGGGGTATTGTTCTGCCATGATGATTCGAACGTTTGATAATTGTGTTCTTGAGGAGATGAAATCCTATGCCAGGATTCCTATTATTAATGGCTTGACGGATTTATTCCATCCTTGCCAATCTCTTGCAGATTTGATGACCTTAAAAGAAGTTTATGGTGGTTTTAAAAATCTTAATATTGCCTATATTGGCGACGGTAATAATGTTTTGCATAGTTTAATGATCATAGCTACCAAAGTAGGTATAAATGTTCATTATTGTTGCCCAAAATCGCACGGTCCGAAAAAAGAGGTTTTGGCCTTAGTGGAAAATAAGCATTTACTTAAGGAATTTACACAGCCTGCTGCAGCAGTTAAAAACTGTCAGGCGGTTTATACCGATGTTTGGACAAGCATGGGATTTGCAACAAGAGATGAAAATATTTTTAAAGACTTTCAAGTGAATGAAGACTTGATGGCTTACGCTTCAGAAAATGCCGTATTCATGCATTGCATGCCAATGGAGCGAGGTAAGGAAGTCAGTGTTGATCTTCCCGATGCACTCTGTTCTGTTATTTTCCAACAGAGTGAAAACAGGATGCATGTACAAAAAGCGTTGTTGTTAACTTTATTGGCTCACGATAGGGTAAACATATGAGCAAATTAGGCTACCAAAAGTTGTAAATGAGAAAAGGGCTTCACACTTCAGCTTTCCATATGGTTTTAATCCTTAAAAACCACGGAGTTTAAGCCCATCGATACTCACCAGGTTGCAGATTGGCTAATGTCCATTGCCCAATACGATGTCTTATCAGGCGGAGGGTTGGGAAGCCAATGGCAGCGGTCATTTTACGAATCTGATGATTTTTTCCTTCAGTAAGAATGATTTCCAGCCAGCTTGTTGGAATAGAAGCTCTGTATCGGATTGGAGGTGTGCGTGGCCAGATCTTTGGTTCTTCAATAATACGACACTGCGCGGGTAAAAATAACAGTTCTTTATAACTCAGCCCTGAGCGTAATGGCTCTAATGCCTGATTATGGAGTTGTCCTTCCACTTGCACCCAGTAATATTTTCGTTTGTGGAACTTAGGGTGGCTTAGCTGATGCTGCAGACGTCCGTCATTGGTTAGGAGTAACAGACCCTCACTGTTTTTATCCAGACGGCCGGCAGGATAAAAGTCTGGCAGATCGATATAGCCTGCCAGCGTTTTATCGCTTTCCATTCCACTAAACTGACTGAGAACGCCGTAAGGTTTGTTAAAAAGCAACAGTTTGTTCATATTTTCCGTATCATATTTGTTTCTGGTTATGTGAAATGATTCCTGGATTTATTTGGGGTATGCTCTTTCACATGCTATATTATGACTTTTCACGAAACGGAGTTGTCAATGTCTTTTGAAAAAATTAATCTGCCTTCGCAGGGCGAAGCCATTAAAGTCTCACCTGATTATTCATTATCGGTTCCTGATCATCCAATTATCCCATATATTGAAGGCGACGGAATAGGCGTTGATGTAACACCGGCAATGCTGGATGTTGTTGATGCTGCAGTAGAAAAAGCCTATAGCGGCAAACGTAAAATTGCCTGGATGGAAATTTATGCAGGAGAAAAAGCCACTGAGGTTTACGGAAAAGATCAATGGTTACCTAAAGAAACACTGGAGGCCATTAAAAAGTATGCAGTATCGATTAAAGGGCCTTTAACAACACCGGTTGGTGGCGGTATTCGTTCTTTGAATGTGGCAATTCGTCAGGAGATGGATCTGTATACTTGTTTGCGCCCAGTGCGTTATTTTATCGGCGTGCCAAGTCCTGTAAAAGAACCATGGAAAGTAGACATGGTTATATTTCGTGAAAACTCGGAAGATATTTATGCCGGTATTGAATGGAAGGCAGATTCCGATGGAGCTAAGAAAATTATCCGTTATTTAACGGAAGAAATGGACGTTAAAAAAATTCGTTTCACTGAGCATTGCGGTATTGGAATTAAACCTGTGTCAAAGGAAGGCACCCAGCGTCTGGTTAAATCTGCAATTCAGTATGCCATTGATAACAATAGAGATTCAGTAACTTTGGTGCATAAAGGAAACATCATGAAGTTTACTGAAGGTGCTTTTAAGGATTGGGGCTATGAAATAGCTAAAGAGGCTTTCGGCGCTAAAGAATATGAGGGTGGGCCATGGCTTGAGCTCAAACACCCCAAGACTGGCGCACAGATTATTATTAAGGATGTTATTGCTGATGCATTTTTACAGCAAATTTTATTAAGACCTGAAGATTACAGTGTAATAGCGACTTTAAACTTGAATGGTGACTATATTTCTGACGCCTTGGCGGCTCAGGTTGGCGGTATAGGCATTGCTCCGGGGGCTAATATAGGTGATGGTATTGCTGTATTTGAAGCAACACATGGAACGGCTCCCAAATATGCAGGACAGGACAAGGTCAATCCTGGTTCTTTGATTCTTTCTGCTGAAATGATGTTGCGCCATCTTGGTTGGACTGAGGCGGCTGATCTTATCCTCACGGGAATGGAAGCAGCTATTAAAGCTAAGACAGTCACCTATGATTTTGAACGTCAATTACAAGGGGCGACATTGGTAAGCTGTTCAGGATTTGCAAAAGAGTTAATCAAACAGATGTAGTCATTAGGAGTATATACTTCGCTAAAAAGTGCAGCACAGCAACTTATAGGAGCACTTTTTAGCAACTATTTCTGGCAAGATGGACTAAAAAATAGCCGTTTCCAGAGCAGGACTGAACACTTACTCAGTCAGGAGTTAGCTGAATGCAAGATGGTCCGGCCTATACTTAAAGGCCGGCTTTTAAATTTAATGTAGATAATTATCCAAGATGCTTGTTTTGAGAAATTTTAACGCGAATTTACTGGCCAAATGCTCGTAGTCAGTCTATAAAATTAGTAAAGGGTATATGAAATGAGTGGGCAGTATTTAGAATATACCGTTGAGCGAAAAACGGCTGAGGCTAAAAGTCAATCTGAGGTCAGGCAGCCTAGAAAATTTAAAGTTGTGTTGCTTAACGATGATTATACACCTATGGATTTTGTTGTAAAAGTATTGAGGCGTTTTTTTTATTTAGACGAAGAAAGAGCGACTCAGATTATGTTGCAGGTTCATATTCAAGGGAAAGGTGTGTGTGGGGTATTTACAAGAGATATTGCTGAAACAAAAGTTGTATTGGTCAATGAATACGCAAGAAATAATGAACATCCGCTGCTTTGTAGCATGGAACCTGAATAATGGTGGTGGCTAGAGGAGTAAAAGACAATGTTAAATAAAGAACTTGAATTCACCTTGAATCTGGCCTTTAAGGAAGCAAAAGAAAAACGTCATGAATTCATGACCGTTGAACATTTGCTTTTGTCTTTACTTGATAATCCAGCTGCAGGTAATGTTTTACAAGCTTGTGATGCGAATATTGAAACTTTGCGTCATGATTTAATTGAATTTATTGATGAAACCACACCTCGAATTCCTGAAGATGAAATTGACCGAGAAACACAGCCTACCTTAGGTTTTCAACGCGTTCTTCAACGAGCTGTTTTTCATGTCCAATCTGCTGGAAAAACGGAAGTGACCGGCGCTAATGTTTTGGCGGCCATTTTCAGCGAGCAGGAAAGTCAAGCAGTTTATTTTTTACGTAGAGAAAACATCACACGCCTTGATGTTATCAATTACATTTCTCATGGAGTTTCCAAATATCAAAATAATGACATGCATGACAGCATGAGTCCTTCCATGGAGGAAGACATGCTGGACTCTGAGGGTAACGAGTCTCCTTTGGAAAGCTATTGCATGAATCTTAATCGCCGTGCCAAACAAGGTAAAATTGATCCTTTAATCGGCAGAAATGAGGAAATTCAACGAACCATTCAGGTTTTATGTCGACGAAGAAAAAATAATCCTCTGCTTGTCGGTGAAGCCGGTGTGGGTAAGACGGCCATAGCAGAAGGATTGGCAAGGCGCATTGTGGATGGTCAGGTTCCTGAGGCAATCGATGGGTGTGTGGTTTATTCTCTTGATCTTGGTGCACTTTTAGCCGGGACGAAATATCGTGGTGATTTTGAGAAACGATTAAAGGCAGTTTTAAGACAGTTAAGCCAGCATGAGGGTGCTGTGTTATTTATTGATGAGATCCATACCATAATAGGAGCAGGGGCTGCTTCTGGTGGAGTCATGGATGCTTCTAACCTGATTAAGCCGCTTTTGGCAAATGGAGAATTAAAATGCATCGGTTCCACTACCTATCAGGAATACCGAGGTATTTTTGAAAAAGACAGAGCGTTGGCTAGGCGCTTTCAGAAAATTGATATTTCTGAACCCACTGTGGATGAAACGTTTGAAATTCTTAAAGGTCTTAAAGGAAAATTGGAAGAACATCATGGGGTTAAATTTACCATCCCTTCCTTAAGGGCGGCCGCAGAATTATCGTCAAAATACATTAATGACCGTTTCTTACCCGATAAGGCAATTGATGTTGTTGATGAGGCGGGAGCTTATCAGAATTTATTGACCGCCAATAAACGAAAGAAAATTATCAGTGTGTCTGAAATTGAATCTGTGGTTGCAAAAATCGCCCGTATACCTATTAAAAAAGTGTCTGCCAGAGATAAAGATACACTACGCAACCTGGATCGTGACTTGAAATTGCTGGTTTATGGTCAGGATGAAGCCATTATTTCATTATCATCTGCCATTAAACTGGCGCGTTCAGGATTGAGAGATCCACAAAAACCTGTAGGTTGCTTTCTGTTTGCCGGGCCAACAGGCGTTGGTAAAACTGAAGTGACTCGGCAGTTGGCTAATGTATTGGGCATTGAATTGCTGCGATTTGATATGTCTGAATACATGGAAAAACATACAGTTTCCCGCCTCATCGGCGCGCCTCCAGGTTATGTGGGCTTTGATCAGGGGGGGCTATTGACTGAAGCTGTGACGAAAACACCCCATGCGGTATTGCTTTTGGATGAAATCGAGAAAGCACATCCAGATGTATTTAATTTACTTTTACAAATTATGGATCATGGAACCTTGACCGATACGAATGGTCGCCAGGCTGATTTTCGCCATGTCATTTTAGTCATGACCTCAAATGCTGGTGCAAGTGAAATCAGCCGAAATTCGATAGGCTTTTCTGTGCAGGATAACAGCGGCGACGGTATGGATGCCATTAAACGTCATTTTAGTCCCGAATTCAGGAATCGTCTCGACGCAATTATTAACTTTGCACCATTGAAACCTGAAACCATTGCCTTGGTGGTTGATAAATTTATCATGGAACTGGATGAACAGCTGAGCAATAAGGGAGTCACGTTTACTGTTGAGAAAGCGGCCAGAGAATGGCTGGCAGAACATGGTTATGATAAAACCATGGGTGCGCGTCCAATGGCTCGGCTTATCCAGGAAAATGTGAAAAAACCTTTAGCGGATGAGCTGCTGTTTGGTAAGTTAGCCAATGGTGGTCATGTGACCTTGAAAGTTAAAGATGGCAAGCTCTTTTTTGAAAGTCATGATCATCGCGAGGGTGTATGCTGACCTTTTTTTCATCACAGGGTTATCTACGAAATTTGTAGATAACCCTGTGATGAGTCCTTAATATCGTATATTTTTAAGCCAATGGAATATTTTCAAATCTCGCAAAATCACATCCATTAGGTATATAATACCTTTTTTATTTTTTATGTTATTCCATGCTTAGTGTCATTGTTATTGCAAAAAATGAACAAGAAAATATACGTAATTGCCTGAGCTCGGTGCATTTTGCGGATGAAATTATTGTGCTTGACTCAGGAAGCACGGATAATACGGTTCAAATAGCGCGGGAATATACCGATAAAGTTTTCGAGACCGATTGGCAAGGTTATGGTGTGCAAAAACAACGTGCTTTGAGTCATGCTACAGGCGATTGGGTATTGAATCTGGATGCTGATGAATATGTTGATGATAAATTAAAAAAAGAAATACAAAAAGCGATTGGGGCAGATGAGGCAGATGGATATCGTATCCCCATCCGCATGAATTTTTATGGAAAGCCACTTCGTTTTTCTTCAAGTCCTAAACGACATATTCGACTTTTTAAACGAAAAAATGCCTGCTATAGCGAGGATATCGTGCACGAAAAAATAGTATTGCCCGCCACAGCCCGCATTAGACAAATTCATGCGCCCATTATGCATCACTCATTTCATGATGTCAGTCATGCATTGTATAAAATCAATCGATATTCTTCATACAGCGCTAAAATTCGAATTGCAAAGAACCAGAATCCCAGCTTAATAAAGACCCTGCTCAGCACTTTATGGATGTTTTGCCGCTGTTATTTTTTACAACGTGGCATTCTTGATGGAAAGCCGGGTTTTTTATTTGCTGTGTTGAATGCTCAAGGCACATTCTATCGTGGTATCAAACAAATTTATAAAGACAGCGATCTGGATAATTTACCCCCAATTGAGAGAGTCTGAAGGAGAAAAACATTGAATATGGCAAGACCTAAGGCGAAGATGGATGCCGTATTATCGGTTTTTATGATGGCATTGATTTTTTTTATTCCTGTTAGTTCCAGTTTAAAAACCGTATTTACTGTTTTGATTTTAACAACGGTATTGTCCTTCAAAAATTATCGTCAAGCTTTTATTTCTCTTTTGAAATCTCCATGGATATGGCCATCGTTAGCCTTGTTTATTTTCATTTTAATTGCCTGCTCCTGGACTCCTGCCAGTTTCTCTCAACAACTGACTGCAATCAATAAATACAGCAAGTTGCTATTGTTTCCCATATTCATTGTAGGCTTTATGAATGCCAGAACTCGCCACTGGAGCATGTGGGCTTTTATTTTGGCAATGTTGCTAACAGGGACAATCGCGCTTCTTCAGAAATATCACTTTGTCAACTTGCACGGTGACGGTTTTATTGATCCGGGGCACGTCTTTCACTCACATATTATGACCGGGTTTTTAATGGCATTTGCCAGTTATTATTGTGCAGCCATGTTTTTTAAATTAGAAAAAAAACAAGTTCGCTGGGTTTATTTAATGCTGGCCCTGTTTTTTTCTTACCAAGTTCTTTTTGTAAACATTGGGAGAAGCGCTTACGTTATTTATTTTGTCCTGATGCTTTTATTATGTGTTCAATGTTTTTCAATGAAACAAGCCATTATCGGAGTGTTGGCCAGCATCAGCTTGTTTGCCTTTATTTATATGGCTAGCCCAGTGATGCGTGGCAGTGTAGAAAAACTGATTCATGATTACCAAAATTACCAGCAAAATAAACTAAACACATCCTTAGGCTTTCGAATTCAGTTTCATCAATATGCCAAGGCTCTTTTTCTTGCCAGTCCTCTACGTGGCCATGGTACGGCGAGTTTTACTTTTTTTTATGATCGTGATAATCCTGTACCTAACTGGTGGAAGAAGCTTTTAGAGCCGCATAGTGAATATCTGTTAATTGCCGCTCAGCAAGGCGTGATCGGCCTGACATTCCTGTTTTTATTTTTTTGCAGTTTATTATGGAATGCCAGAAAGCTTGTCGAAACCAAAATTATTTTATCAGGACTGGTCATTGCTTTTGCTATTGGCTGTTTATCCGATTCTTTATTGTTTTACGGCGGACCAGGGTATTTCCTGATAGCCTTGGGTGCATTGTGTTATGGAGAATTTTTTGAATCCCTTAAAAAGCAAGTTTCAGAAGTAGCCAATACTTGCTATAAAGCGCCAGCACATCCTCACCCACATCACGTTGAAAATAACCCTGTTTAAGAATTTCAGGTGGCGGATAAATCAAGGTATTGTTTTTCAAAGTGGCAGGCAATAATTCCTGGCCTGCGCGGTTCGCAATGGCATGTCCTTCTTTGAGTGCCACTTCTCTTGCAACATTTGCTTTGAGCATAAAATCAATAAATTGATAGGCCTCTTTCAGGTGAGGGGGATTTTTCGGAACCGCGAGACAATCCACCCAGATGACAAATCCATCTTTGGGGAAGATATAATCAATATTTGGATTTTCCTGTTTGGCTTTAAAAGCATCGCCATTCCAGGCAGAGCCACTGATGGCATCCTCATCAATCATAATGGCTTGGATACTGTCGCTGGCGAAAAGTTTTATATTTGGAACCAGTTTTAACAAGTGCTCATAAGCTGCCTTGATATGACTTGGATTCTCATCGTTTGGTTTGAAACCAAGGCTTAAAAGAGCGATGGCGAAAACTTCTCTTGAATCATCAAGCAACATCAATTGGTTTTTCCAGCGAGGTTGCCATAATTGCTGCCATTTAACAGGGGGAGATTTAACCCATTGTCTGTTATAAAAAATCCCGGTAACTCCCCAAATAAAGGGTATGCTGTACTGATTTCCTGGATCGTAATCATTATTCCGAAATTTATCATCAAGGTTCTTAATATGAGGGAGTAAACCTTGATTAAGTTTAGTCAGCATTCCTTGCTTTTTCATTCGTTCTACAAAATAACCTGAGGGCAAAATAACATCGTATATACTTTTTCGACTGGCCTTTAATTTTCCATACATGGTCTCATTAGAGTCATAAGTGGAAAAATTAACTTTTATTCCCGTTTCCTGTTCAAATTGATGAACTACTGATTTAGGTATCTCTCCTCCCCAAACATATACGTTAACCACTCTACTGGCGAATAGTGGCGATATGGAAAGAAAAGACAGTGTAAGGTATAGAAAAGCATGTACAACAGACGCTGATTGTTTCATGAATCTTTTCCTGACAGATAATGAGAAATAATGACCAGCAACATTGATATGGCAAAAGTAAAAGTACAAAGAGCATTCAATTCCGGAGTAACTCCGGTTCGCACCAGAGAGAAAATGGTAAGAGGTAAAATACTGAAATCAGGTCCAGCTACAAAATAGCTAATAATGACATCGTCAAAAGAAAGAGTAAAGCAAAGAAGAAAAGCACTAAGTATAGCTGGCCATAATAAGGGAAGAAGAATTTTTAAAAGAGCTGTGGATTTGCTTGCGCCTAAGTCAAGGGCACTAAAATAAACATTGGCATCCAATGTCTGTATTCGCGTACTGATGGTCAGAATAACAAAAGGAATACAGAAGGTAATATGGGCAATGAGCAGACTTAAGAAGCCAAGACTAATATCAGCGACATTAAAAAAGATGAGCAAGGCTACACCCAACACCAAATCAGGTATAATGATCAGCAAGAGCAGCATGATAAAAAGAGTTCGTTTTGCTGTGTTTTTATATAAAAATATACGGACACAAACCAGTAAACCAAATACAGTGGCTACAAGAGAAGCTGATAGCCCAAGAAAAACAGAATGAAAAAAAGCTTGCCAAAGCCCTGTGTCTTGAATTAACTCTTTATACCACTGCAAAGAAAAACCATGCCATTGAAGGGAAAATCTTGCTTTATTAAACGAATAAATAATGAGTATTAAAATGGGTAAATAAAGCAGTGCATATATCAGTAATAAATAACCTTTGGATAACAGAGATTTCAATGCATCACCTCCGAATTCTGGCGGCGAAAGATAGCAAGAAGTAATAAAAGTATCAAAGTAAGCAGCACACTGGTAGCTGAGCCCTGGGGCCAATCTTCAAGCACAAGAAATTGATCTTGAATCATGTTGCCTAAAAGAACAGATCTTGCTCCACCAAGAACGGCAGGAATATAGAATAATGTCATGGCAGGCAGCAAAACCATCAGACAACCAGAAACAATGCCATTGATGGTATTGGGAAGAAAAATTTTGGAAAATACCGTCCATTTGTTTGCGCCCAAGTCTCTGGCTGCTTCAATCAGCCTGAAATCAAATCGTTCCATATTGGTAATGATGGGCAATACCATAAAGGGAAACAGGTTATATACCAAGCCAATGAGCACAGCAAAGTTTGAATAAAGCAAGGACAATGGGGTATCAATAATATGAAATTTCAATAAAACAGCATTTAATAAGCCTCTGAATTTTAGAATGGCCATAAGTGAATAAGTTCTTATGAGTGAACTGGTCCAGAAAGGAATAATGATCAATAAAATAAGTATGGATTGGTGTTTTGAGCGGATCAATAAATAGCTGAAAGGGTAGGCAAGTAATAAACATAAAAAAGTGGTTATTATTGCCAAGGTAAGTGAACGAAAAAAAACATTGAGAAATAGTGGTGAAATCAATGCCTTATAGTTGTCCAGAGTGAATGGAAGAGATACCAGATATATAGAGTCTTTTGACAAAAAACTGGCAATAAACACGAGTCCAAGGGGTAAAAAACAGAAAAGCCCGAGCCAGATGTATATAATGTAAAGGGAAAAAGGTCTATTTTTCATGAGGTAAAAGAACTTCCCATCCAGGTAACCATTCGATCCACACAGATTCGTTTGCTGTGTATTCCAATTTATCATCATCTTCATCAAAAAATTCAGAGGCGTTGATGATTTTTCCGGAAGGTAATGCCACTTTCAGGTCAACGGTAGAACCTTTGTAAACGATATCTACGATTTTACCCGGAATCATGCCTTGCGTGTCATCGACTTCATTAAGACTCCATACTCGAATGTCTTCCGGTCGAATGATGAGGTTAATGCGCTCATCCGGTACAAAATTACCGGTATTTTTGCAAGTTAATTTCACGGTTTCAATGGTAGTATGAATCAAGCCGCTAGAAAGAGCCTCTACCCCGACTTCAAAAATATTAGCTTCGCCGATAAATTTGGCAACGTACAGATTCTCAGGCGTTTCATAGACTTCACGGGGAGTGCCGATTTGCTCAATATGTCCGTGGTTGAAAATTACGATACGATCAGACATGGACAAGGCTTCTTCCTGATCGTGAGTCACGAAAATAAACGTCATGTTTAATTTTTTTTGTAGCTGTTTTAATTCATACTGCATTGATTTTCTTAACCGGTAATCAAGTGAACTTAAAGGTTCATCAAGAAGAAGTACCTGGGGTTTATTGATAATGGCACGAGCTATGGCTACTCGTTGTTGCTGCCCACCACTTAACTGTCTTACATTTCGCTGGGAAAAATCCTTTAATTGAACTAACTGTAATGCTTCAGCGACTCGCTGTTTGATTGTATTTTCATCAGTACCACGACAGCGAAGGCCAAAAGCCACGTTTTCAAAGACATTTAAATGTGGAAACAGAGCGTATGTCTGAAAAATAGTATGGACATTACGTTTTTGTGGGGGTAATTCATTAATGCACTTCTCATTAATGATAATCTTACCTGATGAAGGCTGTTCAAAGCCCGATATAAGGCGAAGTAAAGTGGTTTTACCACAGCCAGAGGGGCCAAGGAGAGTTAGAAATTCACCATGGTTAACAGTAAAACTGATATTATCCAGAACCGTCAAGGCGCCATAATTTTTATGGATATTTTTTATTTCAATTAATGGTGAATTCATGACGGCTATCCATTTAAATCGTGCATTATCATCAGGACAGTGAGGTTTAATCAAAACCGGCAATTATGAATGTTGTCTTAAATGATGTCTAGTATTTCAACATTTTTTACATGCCTTTTTGAATATTAAATGCCGCTGCAGAATATGAGCTGCAATCAAAACAGAAAAGTTCAATCCTAAATCATTGCTGTCTCGAAGAAATGTGAGATACTTGTTTTACCAGGATGAGGTAGCGATACAAGCTGTCCCAGTGTGCAAAGAACAGGTTTCAGATATGGTTCCGTCGCGACAAATGACTACTCCGGCACCATCATCACTACGTAAAACACCGCCATGCCACAAACAGCAACCCATGATTTTTTGCAAGTCCATAACTGCATGGCGTGTACAGTAACAGGATGAGTAATATCCATTATTGCAAACAAAACGACCTGCAGAGGAATCACAGTAGCGTATGCCGCCCATACCATTGCAACATCCGCTGCAATTTCCACTGGCGAAAGCCGCAAGGGCGGTAATACTCAATACAGTAAACATCAGGAGTTGTTTGATGGATGACATATTTTAATATCCTGTAAAAAGATATATTTTTAGCATAGCATAGAGTTCATGGAATCGTGACAATGATTTTCATCATTTTCTGAAAAAAATCAATGATTAAATAAAATCAGGTTGTTTGACATTATGTAGCTTGTGAAAAAACCTGCCAGTAAACCAAAGAGATGTCCTTCCCAGGAGACGCCTTTTTTGCCTGGGAAAACACCAAGAAAGATGCCGGCAAAATAATAAAGACTAATAAGTCCAAGCATGATGGTTGTCAACGTTCCATGCTGAAAAATATTACTGACTAATAACCCCCAATATCCGGTAATCAGGCCGCTGGCGCCAACGTGCAGTCCTGGTTTGGCAAAACACCAGGTGGCCAGGCCGCTGATAAAAATGATAAGCACTGTGACTACCGAATAATATAAGATGCCATCGATTAATATAAAGTTACTTAAAACGATCAAAGGTATGGAGTTAAAAAAAATATGATTAAAATTCACATGCAGGAAAGGAGAGAAAAAAATACCAGCCAAACCGCGAAGTTTTCGAGGAATAATTCCCAATAACAAAAGACGATTATCGATGAAACGGGTGATAAAAAAAACAGACCATATTACGATTAAAATGATCCCCAGAAACTGAAAATTATGTTTGGTCTGTTCAATAATTAACTGCAGACTTTGGTTAAGCTGTTCAAGCATGATCAGGAATTATGGTCAGTGGGCGCTTTAGTCTTGTGTATCTTCTCAGGTTTATCTGGCATTGCAGTGACAGTGCGAACCGGTACAAACAATAAAGGATCAACCAATGTTTCATTCATTACCATGCTCCAGTGAAGATGGGGTCCTGTGACGCGACCTGTCTGGCCTACTTTGCCAATAATATCCCCTTGTTTTATCTTTTCTCCTTTTTTAACATTGATTTCACTCAGATGGGCATAAAGGGAAAATACGCCTTGACCATGATCGACAATAACCGTATTTCCTGTGAAGAAATAATTGTCGGCATCCACCACTTTTCCCTGGCTCGTCACTTTGACAGGTGTGCCTGCTGGAGCAGCGATATCCAACCCTGAATGGGGCGCGCGAGGCTTTTTGTTGTAAACACGCCTTAAGCCAAACAGGCTGCTTATCGGACCATGTACAGGAGCAATATATTTTTCTTTAAAAGGATTTCCATCCGTCCAGGTGGCAAAAAGTTTCGCCATCTTTTCGTTTTCCTGATCAATTCGTTTTCTATCTTTGGCAAAAGGATCCACTTTACGTTTATTAGATATGGTCAAGTACTGGGTTTTATAAAATTTTTCGCTAACATGGAAAGGCACGGTGGCTTTCAGTGGTTTTTTAATGGTTAACCGTTGAATTTCCTGATGGCTGTCCAATGGTATACCGACAATTAACAGCCATTGGTTTTCATTTGGGCTTGGGGTAACAATGATACGCTTATCATTAAAATAAGCCTCGGGTTTCTGTTTGATATCTATAGGAATGATCGTCAGCCCCCCATTTACAGCATGATTTTCCGGAAGTGACTGGGCAAAAATATAAGCTGTCAGGAAGAAAAAAACAAGACTGGTTTTGAACAGGGTTACCATAAGTCCTTTCATATTAGTCTCCGGTTTTTAATACGTTACAAGTCAGATGTCCTTGTGAAAGTTGTACATCAATAATGTTCCCAGGCACAATCTGCTTGCTTGAAAAAAGTACTTTTTTGTCGTGCAGGGCGATAGCATAACCTCTTTCTAGTGTAGCCAAGGGACTTACGGCATGCAATGTTGACAGATGTACTGACAAGTGCTGTTTTAATTGATTCAGTTTATTTTGCATGCATTGACCAAGCTTTATATTCAAGGCATTCAATCGAGCAAGTGCATGTTTAACAATAAACTTGGGATTTTGATTTTGCAGACGTGATAAATAAAGTTGAAGCTGGTGCTGTCGGTGATGAATACATTTTGAAAACGAATAGCGAAGCCGGCGCTCCAGAAAATCAATCGTTTGCCAATGACCAAAAATCAACCGTCCTGGAGATGCTATTTTTTGTCGTAAATGATTTAATTTCAACTCATGATGCTGCATTTGTTTGCTTATTGTTGAATAAAATTGCTGATGAAATTGATTAAAACATTTCATCAATTGCAGGGTATCCGGTGCAACTGATTCCGCAGCAGCCGTAGGCGTTGCTGCTCTTAAGTCAGAAACAAAATCTGCGATGGTAAAATCGGTCTCATGTCCTACCCCTGAGACAATGGGAATGGAGCAGGACGCTATTTTCCTTGCCAGCAACTCATGGTTAAAAGCCCATAAATCTTCCAGACTGCCACCACCGCGAGCCAGTATAAGCACATCAGAACGCTTATCCTTTTCAGCTCGTACAATGGCATTAATTAATTGTTTATATGCCTGATTTCCCTGAACTTCACTGGGAAAAATCAATATTTTTGCAAAAGGGTAGCGTCGGGTAAGCGTCGTCAATATATCGCGGACGGCAGCCCCTGTTAAAGAGGTGATAACTCCAATGTACTCAGGGAACAGAGGCGGCTTTTTTTTACGTTGGTTTTCAAAGAGTCCTTCAGATGATAATTTTTGCTTTAATTCTTCAAATTGCTGATGAAGTTTTCCTAAACCTGTATCAGTTATACGATCTATGATGAGTTGATAATCTCCACGAGTCTCATACAGACTCAATTTTCCCTTAGCAACGATATGTTGCCCATCCACTATTTTTTTGGCGGGATAATGATGACGATTTTTAAAAAATACGCAACGAAGTTGTGCCTGATCATCTTTAAGTGTAAAGTAAAAATGTCCTGAGGCGGGTTGCATCAAATTGGATATTTCACCCTCAACGTGAATTTCCCCAATATCTCTTTCAAGAAAGTTTCGAACCTGTCGATTCAGTTGGCTTACCGTAAATACTTGGGTTTCGAAGATCATAAAAAATATAGGTTATTAAAAAACATTACATAGATTAACAGATTGAAAAATGAAGGAAAATACTTGATGTTCTTTATGATTTTATAAGATTATACCGGATAATTAAAATAATTAAGCATTGTGAATAGGGATATGATATGAAAAAAAAGTCATTGCTTGTGGCATTGTTGTTGGTTCCTGCCTCTTCTATGGCGGATACACTTTGCGACGCAGTGCAACATGGCCTGATTTCCAATCCCGAAGTTTTATTGAATACGGCCAAGGCATTATCAGCCAGACAAGCTGTAGATAGAGCAAAAGGCGCTTATTGGCCTACCATAGATGCCAATGCCGGATTTGGTAAGGAACAAAGCAGGAATCCAACCACAGAAGCCTTGCAGGGAGGGGGTAAGAGGACATTAAACAGAGTGGAGTCGAGCGTTGAATTAAAACAGAATTTATTTGCAGGCGGCGGCATCGCGTATGAATTAAAACGCAATGAATATTTATATCAGGCTCAGGAGTGGAAAGTTCAGGGTGTTGCCGATGATTTGGCTTTAGATATCGTGCAAAAATACCTGAATGTTCTCTTGCATGAAAAACTATATGGTTATGCCGTTAGAAACCTTAGGGAACATCGTTCCGTTTTTGCTATGATTCGTGAACGTGGTGCCGCTGGAATTTCAAGAGTTGCCGAGGTGGATCAGGCTCAGGCCCGTCTTGCTCTTGCCGAGGCCAATAAAATCAGCGCTGAGGCTGATTTACGGGAAGCTCGTATTACTTACGCTAAAGTGGTAGGTAAATGGCCTTCTGATTTGCGCTGGCCTAAAATCCCCTCATCAAAACATTTACCGAAAACATTGTCTCAATCCATTGAAAAGGGGCTGGATAACCATCCAACATTAAAATCAGCCTACGCGGATGTGAAAGAAGCAAAATCGCAATATGAAGTTGCAAAAGCCTCTTTTTATCCACGTTTTGATTTTGTACTCAGTGCTTCAAAAAATAAAAATCTGGATGGGCTTGTAGGCCGTAATGAGGATAAGATGGCTATGTTTCGTATGACTTATAATCTATTTCGCGGGGGTTCAGATGAAGCCAGGGTGCGCGAAACGGCTTATCAGGTTCAGGAAGCCTATGAAGTTAAAAATCAGTCTATAATTGATTTAAAAGAATCTTTACGACTGTCATGGAATGCTTGGGAAACTTCTGGCCTGCGGATAAGGCCTTTGCGGCAACATGTCAGTTCTTCATATAAAACACGCGCAGCCTATGAGGAACAATTTAAAGTGGGAAAAAGAACGCTGCTTGATTTATTGGACTCTCAAAATGAGTATTACCGCGCACAAATTGAATATGCTCGCGGTCAGAATGAAGAAATATTTTCTCGTTACCGGATATTGAATGGTATGGGAATGTTGCTTTGCTATTTGAAAATGCGCTTACCTTTGAATGTCGTGAATAATGATGTGTTTTCATCCGCACAGACGCATGTTTTATTGAATAAATCAATGAATGAAATTCCTTATCCTGACAATTCAGATCATTCCTTGGTGCTGGCTCATCCAGTCGCATCAATGGATAAAGTTAAATTAACACCGGCAATTGTGAATAAAAATGCAACACTTCCCTTACAGATCAAACCTAAAGTCTGGTATGTATCTACAGGAAATTTCAATGATAAAGCCAGTGCTGATCTTTTAGTTAATCGTCTCAAAAAACAGGGTTTTCCAACATTCACTTGTTTTTACAAAGGATGTCATCTTGTTCTTGTTGGACCGTATGAATATCGTGGCCAGGCTGGTAACAGCATGGAGCGATTGAAGGAAATTGCACATGTTCCAGGAAGACTGGTCACTTTTAAGGGGCCTGTTAAATAAAATCAGAATATTAATAAACGGATGTTTACTTATCGGGTTAATCGGCGGCGGGGTATATGTGCATGCTTCTCCAGCCCTCATTATTAGCCCAGATAAAATTGCACAAATGGAGAAAAAATATAAAGGAGATGTTAAACGACGCTTCCATGCCTGGAGCAATTTGATCAAGTCTCATAAAAAACTGCCCATTGAAAAAAAACTGAGCAGTACCAATAAGTTTTTTAACGTTTTTCAATTTCAATCAGACGCTGTTTATAAAGGGGCTGGTGACTATTGGAAGACACCCGATGAGTTTATTGTTGATGCCAGCGGCGATTGTGAAGATTTTTCCATTGCTAAGTATTTTACTTTACTCGCTATGGGGGTGCCCATGGAAAAGCTGAGAATTACTTATGTTAAATCCCTGCGACTTGACCAGGCGCATATGATTCTGGCTTATTATAAAACTCCTGATGCTGAACCTCTGATATTGGATAATCTGGAACCTCGTATTTTACCGGCTTCACAACGTCCTGATTTGATTCCTGTGTACAGTTTCAATGGTGATGGATTATGGCTTGCAAAGCAAAGAGAGCGCGATAAATATTTAGGGCAAAACCGCTTGAGCAAATGGCAAAGAGTAATAGAACGTATAAAGCAAATGGGTAAAAGACCATGACATTAACGAAAAGACTTGCAATTGGAGTACTGGCCTTTCTATTGGTTATTTTTTTTGGCACATATATCATTACTGTGCATAATGCACGAAATTATTTTATTAAACAATTGGAGAATAATGCTCAGGACACGGCGACCTCTCTGGGTTTGTCAATGTCACAAAGCCTTCGCCAGAAAGATTTACCCACCATGTTAGCAATGGTTGAAGCCATTTTCGATCGTGGATATTTTGAGTTTATAGAGGTTCGGGATAATAAGGGCAATCTATTAATATCCAGAAGATTACCGCAAACAAAGTCGAGTGCTCCTCAATGGTTTATCCATTTAATTGAATGGCCGTCTACAATACAAACGTCACTGGTTATGGATGGCTGGAGGCAGGTTGGCAGAGTTCTCGTATCCAGTGATACTACACTTGCTTATGAAGCGCTGTGGGAAAATGCGGTTAAACTTTTTAACTGGTATGTCGTTTTTGCTGTAATCGCTTTAATACTGGTTTATTTATTTATTCAAACTTTATTGCGGCCTCTGAAACGAGTTTCCAGACAGGCAATGGCTATTTCTGATCATAAATTTCCCATAGAAACTAAAATTCCCAGTGCACCTGAGCTAAAGCAGGTTACCTTGGCGATGAATCAAATGGTTTTAAAAATAAAATCCTTGTTTGAAGAGCAATGGCAAGAAGCTGAAGAGCTTCGTAAGCAAGTTTATCAGGACAGCTTAACAGGATTGAGTAATCGCGCATATTTTATGCAACAACTGCACTCTTTATTGGATAATAAAGATGAGTTCGTGCCTGGGTATCTTTTGATGGTCGTGCTGGAGGGACTGGAAAAATATAATCATCAATACGGTTATCAGAAAGGGGATGAATTGCTATGTTCTGTGGCCAATGCATGTAAAAATTTTTGGCAATTTTCTTCAACGAACACTGTGGCTAGAATTAATGGAACAACATTTGCCATTATTGAACAGGATTCCGATGCTGTTCATATAGAGAAAAAATGCAAGGAATTTGAGCAAATTCTTGGCCAGCTTTTCAGTGATGTTACACATTGTGAATTTCACATGGCTGCAGCTTCTTACTTTGTTCATCAGACGCCTTCCAATTTGTTGAGTTTACTGGACACGGCAGTTAAACATGCAAAAGAGAAAGGAGTATTTTACTGTAAAACGACGTATGAGGACTTTACTTATCCACGCCAGCTGCTAAGTCAGGATATTCTCGACGCGCTTGAACATAAAAAAATATTACTTTATTGGCAACCTGTAACGGATGGAAAAGACATTTTGCATTATGAAATATTTGTGCGATTAATCATGCAGAATTCAGATGAAGTAGGGGCGGGATATTTTATTCCCATTGCTGAACGTTTTGAGATGGCTCATTTGATTGATTTGTATGTTTTAGATGAACTGATCCCGTTTTTAAAGAAAAACATGAAAAATATATCATTAAATTTATCGAAAACCACATTGACAAACAAGATATTTGCCGATAACTATCTAAAAAAATTGGCCAAGATACCTGCCGGATTGCGTAAACACATTAACCTGGAATTTCAGGAATCCTTTATCATTGATTCTTTTACGGATATTAAATGGTTTATGGATGAGGCAAAACGACTGAGTGTAGGTATTGGTATGGATCGTGTAGGTATTCATTTCTCTTCAATGCACTATATCAGTGATCTGCATCTCGATTATGTTAAATTACATGGCAGCCTGATTCAGGATATTAAGGAGGATGAGAGTAAGCAGTTTTTTATTCATTATTTTAACAAGATGGCAAAAACATTAGAGATTGACGTTGTTGTTACCCAGGTGGAACATCAGTCACAATGGGACGCCTTACGCTTGATTCATATATCCTGGGGACAGGGACGATATTTAGGTTCAGTGGAACCGCTTCAAAAATCAACATGAAGCGGGAAGAAAATCAGATGGAATGCTTTCACGGTAACCGGATTTATCAATCAATTTATTGAACGGATAATGGTATATTCCTCATCATCAATTTCAAATGTATCTTCGTTTTTTCGTGTATTTACGGTATTTAACTCTTTTTCCCTGACCAGTTTTTCTAATAATTTTTCGTTAACAGGTTCTGTAATGTCCTTATTTTTCATTTCAGTCTGCTTATTTTAGATGGGGTGTAGTTAAATAATAGTATATTAAGGACATTGATCCAGCTATTCGCCCTTCGGATAAATAAAAATATTTATAGGCCATGACGGCACCGCTTAAAACCAGGCTGGCAGATTTATTGACTCATGAGTTATCGACATGAATGATTTTAAGGCAGCGCAAAATGCCAAGACATGGATTTAGATAGCTCTTCAAGTATGAGCTCTCCTCGAATGCTGTTCCCTTTTCTATTAACCCGTGGACTCAGAGTAACAATACCGGCTTTGCCCGGTACTACAGCCATTGTATAGCCTGAAACCCCACTTTTTGCTGGCATTCCAGTACGTACCATATGCGTGCCGGTTTCATCATACAGGCCACAGGTAGCCATGATGGCTAAAGTGATTTTTATCGTTTCCACTGAAATAATCTGCTCGCCGGTGGCTGGATCCTTACCACCATTGGCAAGCAGAGTAGGTAAATAGAGAACTTGCTCTATACGTGCTTCATAGGAGCAAATTGTAAAATACAAATCCAGTGTTTCCGGAACATCAGCACCAAGATTATGACGACTTTTTAATAAATACGCTAAGGAGCGGTTTCTATCGCCAGTTCGTTTTTCTGAAGCAAATACAAGAGGATTAATACTTAACCGTTGTCCAAATAATTTCTGTACCCAATGCTCAAGCCAGGCAAATTGCTGTTCACCTATTCCCGGAATTCTTGAACAAAGTGTAATTGCACCTGGGTTGAGCATAGGATTGGATGGTTTGGGTCCAAACTGTTCAAGACGTGTTATGGATGCAAAATCATCTCCGGAAGGTTCCACCTTGACCCATTCAAAAACATGGCTTGGCCCGTATTCTTCCAAAAGTCCGATTAGGGGAATCAATTTACCAGTACTTTGCAACGTGATAGCCGGTAAATCCTGATTACAATACGTTAAAATCTTATTGTCATTAAGAGTGTGTACGGAAATTGCGGTCAGCTTTTTATCAATATTGGCTAGTTCAGGAATATAATTGGCCGTATCGCCTTCATTGTTTTTTTCAGCCAAACTTACCAGTTTTTTTAATAAGGTTAATGTGATACTAGTTTGTTCCATATTCTCAATACTTCTAAAAACGAGGCTGTATTATGCTAAATTTGGCAAAGAATAACAAAAATTTTTTATTAGTCCCCTTCACTTATACCATTTTTAAAAAAATTAGCTTTAACAATTGACATTCAAAATAACTTCATTAACAATGGTGCCGTCTAGGTAAGCAATAAAGGAATACACCTAGAATTTATCCGACATACCACATTTGGTGTTGTAATGCCGGATTTGTAGAAAACCTTGCAATATTGGATAGATAAAAATGGATTTTATCATGAGACGATGTTTCGTCTGCCTACTGCTTTTTTTCAACCATGCTTACGCGGCGAAAATGCCCGTCATCTATTTCTTTAATTTCAGCGTACCCCCAGTCGCAAATGTTTACCCTAAAGAGAGTGTTAAATTACCCTTGGTGATGTCTCATGCTTATCTTAAAAAAAATAAATGGTGGATTCTGCCAGCTAATACTCGACTTGAGGCCGTCAATGGCATTTGTCCGGCGATTCCAGGAGACGGATTATCGTATGCTGATGGTGTTTGTTATTTAAACCTGGTAGTCAGTGGACAAGTGGCTGGACAAGTTATCAGTGGTACGGTTACATTCCGGCAGCAAGGAAAAGATCATGGTACAAGCTGGAATGATTTTATAAATAGCCCTTATTTTACTGTTAATGTATTACCTCATCCTCTGTCCATGGTTTCTCCCGGTAAGGCTATGGCGGTAGCTGGTAGACCTTTTCATTTCAGCTTTATAAAATACATTCGTTTTTTTGATGAAAACATGCAAAGTGGTGCAACACCGATAGGCATTGTGTCACCGCAGAAAAAAAACGGTCTGCATTTTGATCCGGCAAGTTATTCCATTGTTGGGATACCAGAGCAAATCGGCACATCGACTTTTCAAATTGCTGTCAAAAATCAGCATGGTATGTCAGCAGCAGTTGAATTAATCGTAGAAGTTGGGGTCAATTTACAAGACAAGCCAAAGTTCAAGCCGAATTTTCAATTGGCATCAGCAAATCCTGGCCAACCCTACACCCTTTCTTTAATGAATCTGGTGAAAAAGGAAAGCCTGGTAACAGGGGATCAGCTTCATTTCCGTATCAAGCCTTATAAGAACAATAGCCCATATTTTTCAATCAATAATCAAAACGATAAATGGCTTGTTGGGCATGTTCCAGCCAATGAAGCTGGCCGCACTTTACAAACCACCATCATCGCTCATTCCAACACAGGCGGAGATTCCGAACCTCTGACCTTAAAAATACCTGTGGCTTTCGATCCAGCCTTCACTCCCTCTATTCGCGCTGTGTCGCTGACCACGAATAGTCATCAGCATTTTTATGCAGATTTGATTTCGTCGATAAATGATCCGTCACGGGATGGCAGTTTGCAACTGATCCTGAAAAAAATCAAACCCGACGCGCCATGGCTTAAGCGCTCAATGCAATCACCAACCGCACTGGAAGGACTTGTGCCTTCAGAAGCAACGGGCATGCATTATAAATTGTATTTACAGGCTGTCACCATAACAGGCGGGTCCTCTGAAACGACTGAAGGCGTCTTAAACGTCAACATTAATCCGGACTTAACCCCTCGTTTCAAGATGGAGAAGCCGATTTTACCTGTTTTGCTGCCAGATACAGCCTATAGATATTGCTTTCATGAAAATCGAGATATTTATCCAGAATTCGAAGATTATCCTTATTCCATTGAGTTGGCGAAAGATCATGATAATCCGCCCTGGTTGAAAATAGAAAAGAATTGCATTGAGGTTAACAACGTTCCTTCCGATTTGGAATTTTATCCGGATGTTTGGCTTAGGATCAGGAATACTCCTGGAGGGATCTCAAAGGCTTACTATGTTGAATTACCCATTGCGGGATTAACGAAAAAACCAGACTTTTAAAAGATAGAAAGATGAGGTTGGAATAGGAAGTAGAAATAAAAAATGAGACGAAGACAATGACGCAAATATTTACAGGAGAAGGGCTGGGAGTTTACGGTTCCTCCATGAACAAATTAGGTAAATGGGGTTCAAGAGGAGTTTCCGGTTTAGGACAAGGCCATCATTCACTTTATGTGAATGCAGCTAACGGCAACCTAATTTTACGGGAAAAGGATGGATTTATAGCCAGCTCTGGCCTGGGTTATGATTTCAAAGTCACCTATAATTCCCGTGCTGAAGGTAAATATTTATGGACGATGAGCAGTCAGAGTAAGATTATTCTGAAAGGAAGCCGGAATACAGAGGGCTCCGTGATAGAGCGCCTGGATGAGGATGGTCATGTCAGTCACTTCATCTTTGACAAAACCAAAGGTTTTTATCGCGAAGCTCAGGGAGGACTGGCCTTTATTATGGCTGACGCCCAAGGTTTTTACTATCGCGAAGGATCAGCTAAGGCCCAGTTTCATTATGATCAAAATGGCCTTTTATCTCGTATTTCTGACAAGGATGGTCATCATTGGGATTTTCAGTATCGAAATAACGATTTGTTTTCAGTGACTGACAGCCATGGCCGACAAAAAATAGAATGGCAATTCGAAAACGGTCATTTAAAAGAAATGACGGCTGTCAGTGATGGCAAGAGGGTTCATCATATTCGTTTTTCTTATGATGATTCAGGTCGACTCAGGCGAGAAGAAATGGATTTAGGTGTTGGTAAGATCTTCTGGACAGCGTTTGACTATGAAGAGGAGTCATCTCGAATCAGCGATATACATCAATCCGACGGCGTCAGTCTTCATATTGAATATGATGCAATGGGTCGTGTTAAATCATTGAAAGATGGGGAGAGCCGAGTAACCCAGTTTACCTATGAAACCGGGCGAACCATTGTTAATAATGAGTTGGGTGAGCGCTGGATATATAAATATGATGAAAGGTCCCGTTTGACAGGTATAGAAGGGCCTGAAGGAAAAAAAATAGTTTTTCGCTATCAAGGTAAATATCTTTCTGAAATCATCGAAGGAAATCAACAATGGAGATATGAATACAATGAGGCAGGCGATTGTATTCTGATGAAGGCTCCTGATGGTATGGTCACTTACAGAACATTTGATGCCGAACATCATCTGCTGTCTGAAAAGCGGCTTGGACAAGGCGAGCCGCTGTCTTCAGCTATCACGACTTATTATCTTTATGATGAAAGAGGGCATTTGCGTTTTAAAATTACCCCGGATGGGGTGGTGACAGAATACCGTTATGATAATGAAGGGCAACTTGTCAGTGAGAGAATCTACTTAAAAGAGCGTTATTCAATTAAGGAAAGACCGGATCATGCCACCATGAATGTCTGGCTTAAAAAGCAGGATTTCAGCCAGACATCCCTGACCGAATATACTTATGACTGGCGCGGTCAACTGCAGGCAAAATACGTCTATCGCCAATGTAATGCTCAAGGTATTGGGAGAGATGCCTTTATTACAGGTTATCGCTACGATGCTGCTGGCCGCTTGGTGGAATCTGTGACAGGTGAAAACAAACTCAGTACACAATATTTTTATGACGATTTGGGTCGACTGGTGGATACAATCGACAGCGCTGGTGTTCATCATCGAGTAGAATATGATGATGAACACCAGCGAATGATTACAAGAGATGCTCATGGATTAAAGAGGGTTCAAATATTTGATAAAAGTGGCCTTTTGTTATGGACGCAAACGATTGGTCAAGATCAAAAAGATTATGGTACAACCCGTTATTATTACGATAAGGCGGGTCATTTAATCGCTAAAGAGCGACCCGATAAAAAATTTCTGTACTGGTTTTATGATAAGGAAGGTCGCTTATTGGCTGAAATCGATGCTGAAGGACAGGTGAGCGAGTTTCATTATGATTCATATGATCATCTGATACAGCGTTTTCATTATGCCAACAAGGTAAACATTTCTTCATTTTTATCAAACCCGCCTTCATACGAGCAGGCTAGACCTGAAGCGAGTCAACAAGATCGTATCTGTCAATGGATTTACAATGAGCAGGGCCAATTGATTTATGAAGTAAACGCCGATGGTGCCATCATCGAGTACCGGTATAATCACCAAGGGCAACGGTATGAAAAACGGGCTTATTATCAACCCATTTCTTCCTTTGACCCTCAACAGTATCTCCGTGCCTCTGACATCAAGCCGATTGAAGACAAGAGACATGACAGGCAATATCGTTATTACTATGATGATGCAGGGCGTCTCACAGCAGAAGTCGATGCGGAGGGACAAGCCACAGAATACAGCTACGATGCGATGGGGCACTGTTGGCAAGCATGCCGTTATTTCAATAAAGTTACATCTTATAGTGAAATCTGGTCGCTTGTTAAGCCCAAAAGCAACATTAAAGACATCATTACACGACATTTTTACGACAAAGCTGGCTTTTTAACCGCTGATCTGGATGCAATGGGCTATCTTACAGAGTATCGTTATAATGACCGTGGTTTGCTTGAGGAAAAAATTGCTTATGCCCGCAAGGCTCAAGTGGAAAATTATTCCGCTCATATGGCTATTGAGCAACTAAGGCCAGAAATTCACGATAATGATCATCATATTCATTATCAATATAATGAGCGCGGACTGGTAAAAAAGGAGAAAACAACAGGAGGTTTGGCTACCAGCTATATTTACGATGATGCTGGCGCATTAATCACAAAAACCATTTCTGATGAGCGTAACCATCAATCTCACCAGACCCGATACCGTTATGACGACAAGGGGCGGTTAATTCAGAGTCTGGATGAAAAGGGATCGGCATTGCTGATGATCTCAAATCAATTAACAGAAGCTGAAATAGAAGCCATCTGGACAAAACATAGCACCCGCTTTGTTTATGATTCTGAGGACAATCTGATAGAAAAAGTGGATGCTCTAGGTCAAACCACTCGCTATTTTTACGATAATAACGGTCAGCTCAGAGCAAGTCTTGATGCTGATGGACGAGTAAGCGTACAGAAATACAATGCTTTTGGTGAGCTTTGTTGGCAAAGGATATATTCAAACCGACTTCCTTCGATGGCAGCGATTAAAGATTTTAAAACCTTGAACGTTCACCTGGATACCTTGGCTAATGAGAGTTTGGACAATATCCATGAATACGAATATAACTTAAAAGGACAGGTTATTCTTTCCCGTCAAGGTCGTTCCGTACAAAAAACCATGCTTTATGATGCCTTTGGTGATCTGAAGGAAACAAGACAACGTATAGATGATGCCCATGAGGCGGTGTTTCAATATGCATATGATCGCCGAGGTTTAAATACATTTAAAATAGAGGATCCAGATGGTGTTGCTCGAACCATTCAAATGAATTATGACGTTTTTGGCCGACTTGAACATTTTGTGGATTCTCGCGGCGCTTTGACCACCTACAGTTGGGATAAACTGGATCAACAAATCTCTAAAACAGATGCATTGCATAAACAAAATCGTTGGAAATATGATGCCTTTGGACGAGTCATTCAGCATGTCGATGCCTCACGTCAAGTAACCCAATATACTTATGAGGATAATAAAGCGGTACTGATCGTTTGTGATCGTTTACAGAACATTACTCAACGTATCATTATGGATGCTTTTGAACATCGTATATCAGTCACTGATGCCTTAGGGCATGAGACCGCTTATCATTACGATGAGCTTGGCAATCTTATAGAAGTAAAAGGGGTAAAAGGCATCCAAAAACGTTATGAATATGATGATCTTGGACGTCTGATTTGGCAGCAGGAAGCTGATAAGACCATAACTACCTGGACTTATGATGCTCAGAATCACGTATTAACCCGAACCATTGATCCCGAGCACTTATCATTGACCACTTCGTATCAATATGATGGTGTTGGTCGTTTGGTGGAAGAGAATATCGCTGATCAGAGAAAAACCATTTTTCGCTATGATGATGCAAACCGGTTGATCCAAAGCACGCTGGATCCGGAAGGACTCGCACTCACCACGCTTTATGTTTACGACGATAGGGGGCTGTTAATACGGGAAATCGTTAAAAACCCCAAGGGGCATGATAAAGTTACCGCCTGGACATATGATGCATTGGGAAGACAACGGACAAAAACACTAGCCCCGAACCATTTGGCGCTTACGAGTAAGTATGAGTGGGACAAAGAAGGTCATTTGATTGCGGAAACTGATGAAAGAGGATATACCAGACATCTTATCTACGATGCAAACGGCCAATGTCGTTTTAATATTGATGCACGCGGCGTGGTTACTGAACATCGATATACTTCTTTAGGCCAGGAATGGCAGACAATTGTTTATGCCCGTCCTGTTTTACAACGCGGAAATTATACCGAAGACGCCATCAAGGCCGCTATCCAACCGAATAGCGCCAAGGATAGATATACCACACGATATTTTGATGAAGAAGGTCGAGTAAGGCTGAGATGCGATGCCCGTGGGGCTATTACATTATTCAGGCATGATGCAGCAGGAAATGTTTTGAGCAAAACCTCATATGCAACATTGTGTGATCCTCGAGCATTAACGGCAAATGCCGAGCCTGCAATAAAAATAAGCAAAAACGACCGAACCGTACGATACACCTACGATGCTTTAAATCGATTGATTCATACTATAGAACCTGACGGAAGAACAATCGAACATCGTTATTGTCCTACCGGCGAACTTGAAGCAAAGATTCAATACAACAATTTACTAACCGATATAAATAATCATAATACGCTTAATGAAGACTGGGTTCATTCCCATTTGAAGCCTGATGCAAAAGATATAGTGATCCAGTATCAATACGATAATGCCGGCAGAATGGTGGCTACGGTTAATGGGGTGGGTGAGGTCAGTACTTATCAATACGACGCTCTGAATCATGTCACCTCCAGTACACGACATGCCCTGAGACTGGATCGCAAAATCATGCAAAAAAACGATTGGGCAAATCGGGTCCAAAAAGATGCGCAGGATCGGACCGTTCGTATGATGTATGATGCTGCCGGTCAGGAACGTTTTCGCATCAGTGCAGAAGGTTATGTCACTGAGCACGTCTATGATCCTACAGGGAATGTCATCAAAGAGATCAAATATGCCAAAGCCTTATCGGCTAATACCGTTGATGATATCAGTCTTTATCATGCCTTAAAACAAGATCCTTCTTATGACAGAAAAACCGCTTTTACCTGGGATGAGGTGGGACGTCTGACGGACAGCGAGGAAAATAACCAGCATAAAACTCACTATGAATACGATAAAAAGGGGAACGTTATCCTGAAAAAAGATGCGATGAATCGTATCTGGGAATATGCTTATGATGAAAATGGCCAGATGGTTAAAAGCATCAGTCCGATAAAAACCATAACGGTCTGGAAAAACGGGCAATGCATGCAGGAACATCGCTCCGTTATCAGTACAAGGGAATATGACGCCTTTGGCAATTGCATTACAAGCATTGAGGATAAGGGAGGGATGAATCGCCAACGACAATATGAATACGATGAAGAAAATCATCTGATAGCCATCAAATATCCAAATGTTGCAGTGAATGATCCTAAGTCGCCTCTGGATGGCAAACGTCATGATATTTACAAAACTTTATCTGAAACATGGAGTTATAATGCGTTTGGTGAAATGGTCGTCAGTAAAGATAAAAAAGGCAACAGCAAGCATTTTGTGTATGATTTTAACGGACAGCTTGTTTTCAGTGTAGATGCCACATCTGCTTTAACTCAATATCAATACGATACATTAGGTCGACTAAAGATAAAAACAAGCTATGCACAACGTTTGCCATTAAGTCATTTGCAAGAACCGCTCAGCTTCGATGAGATTAAACAACGGATAAAGACAAGCACCAATGATCGTCATCAATGGTTTGACTATGACGCAGTCAGTCGGGTCATTGAGCTTAAAGCCGACAAGTCTCATGTTTATAACTCAAAAACACACCAATACAGCTTGCTGTGTCCTGTAACGCACACGACTTACAATGCCTTTGGTGAAGTGATACAAACCCGTGTGAAGCGTAATGAAAATGAATGGCTCATTACTCATCATTATTATGATCATGAAGGTCAAAAGACGGCTACCATTGATGCAGAAGGCTATCTTACAAGCTGGAATTATAATGCTTTTGCTGAAGTAGACAGAGAATATCAATACTCCTGTCGCGCATCCTCGTTTAATGAGCGTGATTTCACGAAACCTAAAAAAGACCTACAGGACCGTGAGGTAGTGTCTACCTATGACCGTTCAGGACGGATGACTGCCAAGATCTTAAAACACGTCAACTGGCAACGCTTTGATGAAAAGAAGCATTGTTATGAACCGCTCAGTGGCGATCTGACAACCTCCTACACATATGATGCTCTGGGTCATATGACTTCAAAGACGGATGCTAAGGGGCAGACAGCGTATTGCTATTACAATAGTGAGGGGCAATTGATAGCAAAAGCAGGTCCGAAAACAGCAAAAGGTCGCAGCGCAATCACTTATGCTTACGATGCTTTGGGTCAATTGGTTTCAATGAGGCGCCATACCAAAGGCGCATCTGTCGTCGATGAATCCCATTTTATATTATCCGGAGCTTCTGCTCAGGACAGTACCCAAAGCTATATATACGATAACGAAGGCCATTTGCTTCATGAGATAGACGGCGAAGGCCATGAAGTTAGCTTTAGTTACGATGAAAACGGTAATATTGTGCGCCGCTATCAAATTCGTCATCAGATCGATGGACGTCTTTTACTGGATGAAAAAACCTATCGTTATGATGCAGAAAATCGTTTATTACAAACAGCGACTCTGAAGCAGCAGGGAGGTTATCGTACTGAAGATATCAGCTATAACGCTTTTGGTGAAATCACTGCAAAAGGTATGGATGGTCAGATGACACTGTTTGCAGAATATGACCAGCAGGGACGAGTGTGGCGAAGCAACCAGCCTGGCTATTGGCAGATTTATGTATACAGCCTGGATAACTGTCTGACTCAAATCGTGACATCCTCTAACCATGTCACAACTGAGCATGGTAACAATGGCATTGATTTAAGTCATGTGAATTATGCTGAACTTGCCCAATATGATGATGGTCAGGATTATTTTAATCTGCAAAGACAGGATAATATTTATGACAATTTAGGGCATCTTTTGAGCCAGGTGAAATACAGCACCACAGTCGATAAAAAAAATCATGATAAAAAGTGCCTTGAAAAAAACAGTCAGAATTATACCGTGGATCGATGGGGCAACATGTTGTCGCATAGCAACAGCTTAGGTCAGATCACTTATTATCGTTATAATGCTTTTGACCAAATCACTCATCAAAAACTGCCAGAGGTTAGTGTGATGGATGCGCATGGTCAACGTCGACGTCTTTCGCCTGAGCATCATTATGCCTATGATGAACTTGGCCAGGCCGTTGCTGTAATTGATGCGAAAGGCTATCTTGTTGCAAAAATATACGATGCAGAAGGACATGTTGTTCGCGAGGTAGATGCCCTCGGTCATCATAAAGACAGTGAATATAATTTGCTCGGCCAATTGCAACAGCGCCGCAATGAACTCGGCGGCATTATCAGCTATACCTACGATCGCAATGATCGTCTGCTGTCGGTTTTGGGTAATGCCTCAAAGACCTGGTATCAATATGATGAAGCAGGCAAGTTGATTGAGCAGCATAATCTGGCACAGGACAGCATAAAATATTTTTATGACAGTCGGGATAATTTGGTACGTCGTATTGATGAACGGGGTTTTACTGCCTCCTATGAATATGATGATGCGGGTCACAAAACCGTCGAGATCGATGCCATGGGGCATCGTCAAAGCTGGAAATACGATGACAAAGGGCGACTTGTCCAGCATACGGATTTAGGCCAGCATAGCACTACTTACCGCTATAACACCAATGGTCTTCTGATTGAGGAAATAGGCAGTCATGGCAAGCATCATAAATATTACTATCGAGGCAACGGCCTTCTTGAGAAGTTTGCTGATGAGGGAACCACGGAAACCATCGATTATGACTACGATCAGGAAGGTCGTGTCATTCATAAAAAGTCGAGCAAAAGTGGAGATTACAAGCATGGCTGGCTCATGGAAAACGATCATTATGAATACGATGAACTAGGTCGTCTAGTCAAGATACGTCGATATCGCCCAAATGATACAGATAATCGCATGCCTCCAAAAAATCAGGAGATGCTGGCTGTCGATTATGACTATGATGAAGTCAGCAACATCCGCCATACCAAAGTAAAGGCTTGTTATGATGGTTATCAAACCCAGCAGTCGGAGGATTATTTTGATTATGATGCCAATCATCGCATGCGCATTAATAAAGGGGTTTTGCAGGACGGTCAGATCACCATCCATCAGAGCAAAGGCAGCCTTTTAGGCCGTGATGCTGCAGGAAACATTAATGAAGCAACAAGTTATGAGAACGGTTCCGAGGTTCATTGGCTCTATCATTATAATGCCTCATCTCAACTTCAATCCACCCATCGTAAAGCAGGAGGGAAAACTGAAAAACTGAGTGCCAGAGGTTATGATGGCGATGGACACTTATTGACGGAAGTCCGTTTTGATAGTAATGAACAGATCGCGCAGACCACGATATATGGCTGGAATAAAGGTGAGCTTGAGCTGCAGCGCGTTATGGACGCCTATAATCGGACTCAATCTGAGATTAATTTTTATTACAATACCCTTGGACAAGTCGATACACAAACCTATCGGGGTTATGATGTAAAAGGAAACACGCATACCACAATAACTCACCATTACGAATACGCTGCCTTATGGGATGAAGCCCAGCTTTCCAAAGATTCGGTGATTTTTATGGCCAATGGCCAGGTTACTACGGGAAGCAGTATAAGGCACTATGATAAAAATGGTCTTCTCAGCGATGCCATTGATAACAATTATGATAATCAGGGGAAAAATCACAGTACTCATTACTGGATGAGCTCAATGGATGGCCTGCGTGCCTGCGAGAACAATAAGGGGGTGACGAATTATTTAACCCTGAATGGTAAGACCGTGGGGGATGTGCATATTGATGATTTTAAAAGACAGAATTTATCAGTATATGGCGGTTTTAATCCTGGCGGCACTGTATTGAAAGCAAGTGATTTTATTGATCAGACAAAAGTCAGTGATACTCCGCCGGAAACACCTCAAGACAGCTTAGGCAGTTATACAGTCAAAGCCGGGGATCGTTTGGATCAGATTGCCTTGGCTGTCTATGGTGATAGCAGTCTTTGGTATTTATTAGCTGATGCCAACGGAATTAGTGGAAAGCAGGATGAACTTCAAATCGGGCGTCGTTTAATCATACCGGCGGTAAACAGCGGCCAGCATCAAACGGCTGAAACACATCAAGTGATGAAAGCTGATGCTTATGGCGATACCAGTGCAACAGCCCCATTGCCTTTACCTAAGCCCCTCAAAAATCATCATCAGTTTTTAAGTCGAATTATGGCGACAGTGGTTGGTATAGTCGCTTCTGTCCTGACGGCAGGTGTCTTGGGAGCGCTAGCAGGTCATGCGGCATTGGCAAGCTTGAGTTCACTCTTATCCACAGGAAGCGGTTTGTTGTCCGGGGGGTGGATTGGCCATGCAGGTTTATCTCTGATTCCAACAGCAGGTATCGGCTTTGCCGCCGGTTTTGTTGGCAACATTGCAAGCCAGGGAATACAAAATGCCTTTGGCCTGCAACATGGATTAAACCTGAAAAGTGCACTCATTAGCGGTTTGTCCTCAGCGGCCGGTATCGGGATAGCACGAGGCGTGAATAGTTTATCGTCGGTTGCCAAGTTAGGTGAAACATTAAAAAATGCCTCTTCTACATGTTTTAATCTCAATACGGCTGCAGCCATGATAGAACAGGATGCTGTATCTCAGGGCATTCACCTAAGCTTTGAGAAACACCGTCATTTTGATTTCACTGAACTTGCTGCCAGTGGACTCATTGGCGGACTATCTCATAGTGAAATGGCAGAATCCGCGCAATCCAAAGTCAGTCAAACGCTGGGCGAGCATGCCGGCGGGGCATTGAATCATACACTGAGAAGTCTTACACGAAACAGCTTGCAAAGCTCATTATCCGGTCATTTTGATGTCGCCGGTGTTCTTGCTGAAAGCTTAGGGGACGGCATTGGTAATACCTTTGTCGAGGAAGGGGGCAAGACCGACCAGGATGCTCGACTAAAAGCAGATATGGAGCAAAAAGCAGCCATACAAAATGCCAGAGCCCGCCAACTGGAGCAACAGGAGTTGGAAGAAGGCTTCGCTTTAACCGATGAAGACAAAAAGCTCATCCAAAGCAGTTATCAACTCATTGACCGCTTGACTTTTCAGGACAACACCGAGGACAAAAACACCGTGTATGCTTTTATCTCCTTTGATGGCACCTGGAATGATAAGGAGAAAATGCGGGATAAAACCAATCCTGCCTTGCTTTATACAATTTTTGACGATAAAAGAGGAGAGAAATTTTACATAAAAGGTGTAGGTACTGATTCAACTACCGAGATTATAGGAGGAGCTACAGGTCTTGGTGCAACAGAGCGTGTTTATGAAGCTTATAATAAATTGGTTGAGTTTATTAATAGAGCGATGCATAAAAAACCTAATGCCAAAATCAAGCTGATTTTGACCAGTTTCAGCCGGGGCTCAACGGAAGCGCGCGAGTTTGCCAATTATCTGGAGGAAAAAGGCATGCCGGATACTTCTTCGCTCTCTTACGGAAAATATACCCGCTATTTTGCAACGCCAAAAGTAAAAGCCATGGTGTTATTTGACACTGTGGCTTCAATTGGTTTGCCAGGTGCTCACTTTGGTTTTCGTTTACACATTCCCAAGGGAGTGGAGCATGTATTGCACATCACCGCAAAGGATGAGCAGCGCTTAGCTTTCCCCTTAACCAGTGTGCGCGATAAAAATCGCCCCCACGATCAGAGATTGACGGAAATTGTACTTCCTGGTGCTCACTCTGATGTTGGTGGAGGGTATCATAATCCTTACTCCAGAATTGCTCTTGATATGAGTTATCGTTACCTGAAAAAACTGGACATACCCTTAAAACCGAATCTTTATCCGGCTCCTTCTTTAAGTGATCCTGTATTAAGGACTCACGATTCACGTTATATCATTGATAAAGCGAGACAAAGCATTACTCATAATTATACGAGGGTCATTGAGTATGTTCACAACCAGTATTAAGTGTGCAAAAAGCATGATCGCATATTTGTTGTTGTTTTTATTTCTATTATGCAAGCAGTTATATGCGCATAAAATTGTGTATGCAATGGAGATTGAAAATGGATGTAAAAAAGCTCTCTATAATATTCATCTTAAATATGGAGAAATTGATTATGGAAGTGAAGAGTACAGTGTATATTCGGGAGCTTATTATTCTATGTCCATGGAAATTCCTGAAATGGCGTATATATCCTGGAAAGATTCCCAAAGAAAACCGCACAAGGTACAAATTCCTATTACTTCTTTATTGACGAAAAGGGACATGAGAATTCGTAATTTTGAGGTACAGTTTAGTCTTTGTGATGACAAACTGACAGTATATTATCGCAAGCCCACTACCCAGCGGTTTTTTAAAGAAAAAAAAGAAATCTGGCCTGAGCAAAAATATATAGGCATTACTCCGGAGTAGTTTTATTCGGCTCTGGTAGAATATGACGATGATTAATTTATTGAAAGAAGGAATACTGAAAATGATAAATATCCTCTGTTTATGGAGGAAAAGGACATGTACAATGAAGTTATTTTTTCTTCGCTGAGCCCATTTAATCAGAAAAACATGTTAAATCGAATTCATCATATTGCTATTATCTGTTCAGATTATGAAAAATCAAAACATTTTTATACTCATGTTTTGGGTCTGGAAGTGGTTAAAGAGACATATAGAGAGGAGCGTCAATCTTATAAATTGGATCTTTCACTACATGGAGAATATATCATAGAACTTTTTTCTTTTCCAAACCCGCCAGAAAGAATTTCCAGGCCGGAAGCTAGAGGTTTGAGGCATCTGGCATTTGAAGTGGATGATTTGCAAAAATCAGTGAATGATTTAAAAAACAAAAAGATTGAAGCTGAACCTATACGTCTCGACAAAGCGACCCAGAAATATTTTACTTTTATTTTCGATCCTGATCATCTACCTATTGAATTATATGAAAAATAACTTGTTCATCCCAATCTTGTTTGTTGATGGAACAGCATATTTTAGTTCAGGTTTTCTCTAAAAAAGTCTCTGTATATGACAAGAAAAATCTCTCATCTACAGAGAAAAAAGCTCGGTCCATATATGAGCAGTAATGTTTTCTTGCAGGCTGGATCAATATCGCTTTTTTTTCGAGTTGGATAATCATTACCTGCATGACGCTATGCAGAATGCGCAAGAAGTGTGTAAGTGGAATGATTTCACTGATCCAGCGTATGGCATCGGGAATGTCTCAATAGGGAAAAAGAAAACAACAATTTTGGAGCTTTCTCAGCAATGCGTGCTTTCAGATCGGCCAGGTTATTATGATTAAAATATTCAAAACGTCCACGCGATAAAGCTAATCCGTCTTCAATGTATGAATTTTTCGTACGGAATAGATGATCATTAATCATTGAAGAATGGCTGAATTAGCAAGATAGTCTGAGTTGAACAGAATGATCTTTTATTGCCAGTGATATGTACAATTTTTCTTCGATATCAAAGGGTCATCTTTTTATTAGATTGGCATTATAAAATCACTATGATAAAATTTGATCCATTTTGTTGGGTAAACAAAATTCCAGTTCTTTACTTACAGAAAAAATTTCTTGAGATGATTATGAATTTTTACATTAACGAAAAAACCAAAGTGATTCGAAAATTTCCCGGCGGTAAATATTATAAAAACACTTTATCTGCTTCCGGAGTAAAAGAATTGGAGAAAAATTTGCCGGAAGGCTCATCTCTTGCACTTACTTACATTAAGGATGGGCGGTTTATTCAATTATCCGAATCCAATACCTCTCGGTATCAATCGGCTCAGAGAGGCGGCACTTGTTGGTACAGTGCTTTCAAGCATACCTTTTATGGCCCATTTTTTAGCGGTCCGCAACGGGATATTGAAAAAATCATCTCTGATTATCATAAAGAATGTACTGGCTTAACCTTGATTAAGGCAGAAGAAGACGCATTTGTTGATTGGTTTAATGAGCAAATGGATGATGAAAATGAATCACGCGACAGACTTCTAGCCAGTTTTTTATTAAAAAATTCCTCTACATTGAGGGAGGCACCACGAAAACTTCTGCAAGATTTTATTGACAGTAACGAAGTTGATTTAACGTATTTTGCGATGAATCGGCAAGGCAGGGCTCTTATGGATGCGATAAAAACGGTCAGTCGCAGACTTCATTTTAATGTTGAAAGTGCGGTTTGGGAGGCAGTTAAGCGCAACGGAATTCCCTCTACATTAGACCTTTCCAGCGATGAATTGTCATCGTATTATGATCGCGCCATTATCAAACACATATGGTCATATGATTACACAGATTCTTCCTGGCATCCTGTAAAAGGATTGCAGGCTTTAATCGAAGAGATCCGGCAGGCTTCGCTACTTGCGGAAATTGATTATAACCTGGTGAAAGTGGGTACGGGTCAACCTGCACTTCATTTCACCGAGAATGGGGAAGATGGCTATTCTATTTTCAATGTGATGAAAACAGAAGAGGAAGAGGCTGGGGAAGAAACGCATGTGATTAAAATCATTGGCGCAGAAAGGATGCAGGAGGATGGGTACGTTTATTTTATTGATCCTAATGACGCCAGCGCGCCGCACGAGCCTAGAGTCATTCATAAAATATCTTATTCACTTTTTTGTCATGTGCTTCTGGATGAGCATGGATTGAGTGTGAATAAATCGATGGCTGCTGAGTTATTTCCTACGGTTCTTTACCGTGCCAAAAAGGAAGATACTGATGTAGTGATGCCCGCATCACCACGTCGCTCTAAGCGGCTACTTAGCCCAAAAATTGATTCGAAGCAAGCACCCTTGGCAGACAATGAAGATCAAAAAGCGCATGAGATTAAAAATAAAAAACAAAAATTCGAAGAATTTCAATCTTACAAACCCTCATTGTAATATTCATTCATGCGAAAAATGAAATCATGATAATGCTAGTTTTCCCTGTTTCGGTTTTTTATTTTCATAGCATACATAGCTTTATCTGCTTTTTTTAATAGTTCTTCCGTGGAAGTCGCATCGCTAGGATAGGAGGCGGCACCTAAGCTGAGATGACATGTAAGTCTATTTTTTTCAATATGAAAAGGCTGATTAAATTCTTGTAAAATGCGTTTGGCAAGTACATCTGGGACATTATCGTTTTTATTATGTACAATTACAGCAATAAATTCATCGCCTCCCATTCGGGCAATGAAATCGTTATTACGAAGACATCGCTGTAAGCGTTTACTGCATTCTAGAAGTACTTGATCGCCTGCATGATGACCGTAAGTATCATTAATTGCCTTAAAACGATCGAGATCCATAAAAAAAAGGGTCACTGAATGTGTTTGACTATTAACTGAGCCAAGCAAATTTTCCAAGTAAGCATTAAAATATGTTCGATTGGGTAAGTTAGTTAAGTTATCGTGTCTTGCTAAATAGTGAAATTTTTTCTGATCCGCTTGCAAGAGAAAATTCTGCTCCACCAATTCAGTAGAAAATTGTAAGTTTTCGTATAATAGGCTGTAGAGCAGGGTGGTTTCCAGCAAAAGAATGGCGAGGATATTGACCAAAAAAATTTCAGTTAAATACTTGGGCGGCACTTCGTATATAGTTATGGGTTCGAACAAGATAAAAAAGAAAATAGATATCAATGAAAGGCAAGTATAAACAAATAACCCCCTGATGCCGAGAATTGCTCCACCTGTCATGGGAATGACAAGATACCAGGCTAAGTAAGAATTCGATAATCCGCCTACCCAATAATATGTCAAACTGATAATCAAAAAAGTAATTAAGATGAGCACATGTCCGCTTAAGCGGGTATTTTTCATTTTTTTTAATAAAATCAGATTAAAACACGCAGAAATTATTCCCATGATCAATAAAATAACAATCAACCAAAATTGAAGAAAAAGCGTATTCACCGTTAAAATCATAGCCATCAGAACAAGTTGAATGGATATAATTTGAATTAGACGATACCGCCTTTTTGAGGTCATTCGCGAGGTTGATTTTTTATTTGTAACTTCATAAAAAGCGCGTAGATGCTTTGTAAAAAAGTTCATGGTTTCTTTTTTTAGCACAATATATGTATGATTATAGCTAAAGGGGTTTCATATTGAAGCAAATGGAAGGTTAAGTCTTTAATCAATATGAAAATTAAGGAGATATCACTATATAGAAAATGCCCATTTGTTAGAATAGAAAAACAACCCCATTAATATTTGATTTAATTTAAATCAGAATCATTATATAATAATCATTTTGATTATAACGTTTCATAATGAAAGAGAAGAGTGAAATATTTACTAATAAACACAAAAAGCAATCCCCAGCTTCTTCAATGGCAAAATTTTTTAAAACCAAGGGTCTTAATAAAACGCATGTTATCATATTTTATGCTTACAGTGATGAATATCCACATCAAGTCAAACACGAGTTGTCTGCCGGTGTAGAGGCAGGTGTTATACTGAGTAAGATATTTCATCAACAAGAAATTTTTATCTATGCTCCTGACAAAGAAAAAGCATGCTTAGTGGCTCAAGAGTATAAAAAACATCCGTGTGAAAAGCCACTTATTAATCTTTGTGATAATGAAAACAATATTGTCTATTTTTTATCCAAGATTCAAGAAGGTGATTCTTTACTAATAAATGGACAGGGTGATCCAGAGGCTGAATTGATTGCAGGTCGAGATGCTGAATCTCTGATTGAAATTCTATTAGAAGATTTGGAACTGAGTGATAAAGGATTAAAAAATCTGGATGTGGATTCATGTAGAATGGGACTTTCATTTAATTACCGACAAAAATTAATTGCAGGATTGTCGACTGCCTTTAACTGTATTATAACGTATACCATGCTCTGTTCATGGGGGATGTCAGAAACCAACCAGCCATATCGACAATGGATAAAGTTGAATGATAATAATAGAGCCGAGGATGCTGATGATTTTTATAGCACAGACGATCTGGAGACATACGGTATTCGCATTAAGGAATCAACGGCCTCAATAAATCCATTGTTGGCAGAACAACAAGGTTAAAGTTTTTTTCATCAATGAATTGTATTTTCATATCAAGTATAATTCAGGAATCATTTAACGGAATATCTGAATCCTTATGTCTAAACAATTCGAACAACTTTTGAAAGATCATCATATACCTATGATGCTTTATGGCACAGCCTGGAAGGAAGAAAAAACGGCTGAACTTACCGAGCTTGCTTTAAAAGCAGGTTTTATTGGCATTGATACGGCAAATCAACGGAAACATTATTTTGAACAAGCGGTCGGCGAAGGCATTCAATCTTATTTACAGCAAAGTCAGAAGAAACGAGCTGAACTGTTTATCCAGACAAAATTCACCTATGAAAGAGGGCAGGACCATCGTTTGCCTTATAATCCGAAAGATTCTTTGAGTCATCAGGTTGGGCAATCATTTTCTAGTTCGCTGACTCACTTACAAACAGATTATCTGGACAGTTTTATTTTACATGGCCCCTATTACAATAAAGGCATCAGTGAACAGGATCTGGAAACCTGGAAGGCTATGGAGGTGCTGGTCAATAGAGGAGAGGTTCGTTTTTTAGGTGTTTCCAATATCAGTCTGCAACAGTTAGAAATATTATATGAAAAAGCACAAATCAAACCAAAATTTGTACAAAATCGTTGTTTTGCCATACAAGCCTGGGATAAAGAAATACGCAGATTTTGTGAGAATAAAGGACTCATTTACCAGGGTTTTTCCTTGCTCACTGCGAATCAGCAATATTTGTTTAACAGCCGCTTGATGAAAATATTACAGAAAAAATATAACAAAACCATCCCGCAAATTGTTTTTCGCTTCGCACAAAATGCAGGCATTTTGTCTTTAACAGGGACAACGGATAAGGTGCATATGCGTCAAGATTTAGCCATCGATGACTTTTCATTGACTGAAAAAGAGTTATTAGAAGTAGAACATATTGCCATGAGTGAACAATAAATTTCGAAATTGACCTTTTCTGCACAAATTTTATATACGTCTAATGCTATTCTGCCATACTATTTTTATTGGAGGTATATAAAAATGAGTTACTTAACGCAGAATAAACTCATTGAAGCTGTGAGATATATTTATGATCATATCGATCAGCCCTTCACTTTGAAAGACGTTGCTGAGCATATTCACCTGTCTTTGTCGACTTTGAAGCGAGTGTTTGCTGAAGCAACTGGTCAGACCCCAGGAGAATTTATTCGTAAGTTGCGAATGGAATTGGCATTTTGTTCGCTAAAAAGTAAAAATAATTCTGTTCTTGAAGTGGCTTTAAGCAGTGGTTTTGATTCCCAGTCTTCATTTTCCAGGTGTTTTAAACAAATATTTGGTTACATGCCTAAAGTGGCAAGAAAAAAACTGAATATTATCAGTGAATTGAACTGTGTAACACTTGATGAGCCAGATATTGTGGACTTAAAGACTATTCATCTCCAATGTGTCACTGAACAGGGACTATATTTTGAATCAGCACCTAAAGCATGGAAGAGACTTGAACAAAAACTGTTGGCAAATAAAGCAAATAATGTTTGTTCTGGACTGTTTATTGGTATTGGACATGATAACCCGCATGAAGGGAAGGTTCCTGTAGATAAAGTGCGATTTACCGCAGGCATTACCTTGGTTTCAAATAATCTTGGCCTTAATGAATATATCATTCAGCAAGGAAAGTATGCTCGATTTCGTTACTATGGAAAGGCCAATAATTTAGGCCTTGCTTATCATTATATTTATGGACAATGGTCAGAACAGCCCGGAAATAAAATTGATCAAAACAGACCGGCATTTAATCTCTTCAATCATTTGCCAGATGCAATAAAAGATCATCACATACTTATCCATGTGCCATGCTAGGTTCTGCGCACTTATCTTTTACCGGCTGCAAATTCGGTTGATTATCTTAAATTTCAGCTTGAGTTCATTAAATAAATCCAGAAATAGATCCAGCTATTCGCGTCACTCAAGCTGAAATTTGAGCTAAACCATCCAATTTTCGCTACGACAAAAGATAAGTGCACAGAACTTAGGGCTTGGTCCATATTAAATTGGGGCTGGTATCCTATCTTTTTGCTCAAAGTGCTCGAATTAGCGCTGTTAGTCCAGCGCATTTTGAGCAAAAAATCGTTTAAATCTGAACGTAATTTAAGCGCTAACCCCCAATTTAATATTGACGAGGCTCTGGTTCATTTTTTGGATTTTGGATTTGGCCATGAAATGGTTATATAATTACTATATGTATTTTATTTTTTTAATATCATGTACTTAATCGTTCTGTTTCTACTCATGTATTGTGGGCTTGTATATGGCGCTACAGATCTAGGAGATATGGCCTCTTTTATCCGGGGTTCCTTTGTTGCGCTAGCGAGGCTGTTGACGGCTGTGTCTTATATAGCTGGTCTGGCTTTCATCATAGCTGCAATAGCAAAATTTAAACAACACAAAGACAACCCAACTCAAATTCCCATAGGAACACCTCTTGCACTTTCTGTCATTGCTCTTGCACTTGTCTTTTTCCCAACGATTTTAGGCATCGTGGGAGAGACTGTGTTTGGTGAACATGCTTCAACTGCCGGACCCAAAGGAGTGGTTTATTGCTCGCAACGAGCTGCTGTTACCGAGAATTCATGTTTTTAACAAGATTACATTTTGGCTTTTGAGGTATGGTTTTACAAAATCATTCTTAATGGTTGATGGAGCAAGCCGAATAATAGTTAGTATCCGGCTTGAAATAAGATAGAGATGGTAGGGCAATCACATATTTAAGGTTTTGCTATTTTCTTCATCTAATTGCTCTACAGGAGGCTGAGGACGTTTTTTGTTAAACATAGTACCTTGATAGGCAAACACTTCACCTTGATAGTTGAATGTACTTTCTCTGGTTTCAGCCTTCTTCAGCTTCTCTTTATCAAAAGTTTCAACCGCCCTATAGGTTTCAAGTTGAGCAGGCTTAGTCGAGCCTGCTTCAACATGGCGTAATCCCCCTACCAGATTTTCAGAGATCTTAGGAAGAACTTCATTTTTATAGGTATTAATTGATCGGGCTGTAGAGTGAGCATCCTTAATCAGCTTAAGGGCTTCCTCATCAAGAGAATTTTCTTCGCTTACTCCCATTGCTACGTCAATATCCTTATATAATTCACTTCGTGAAGGATCCGTCAAATTTGAGGCAAATGGAATTTTTTTAAGGACAGCAGCTGTGTAACCTTCTGTATAATACTCTTTTGTTTCGATTTCTTTTTTAATATCAAGATAGGTGCGAAGAACAATGGCAGACTGATATTGTTCCAGTTCTTCCTGATTATTGAATAATGCTGGTTTTAAATCTTCAGCCTGAAGCAAAGCTTCCTCGACTCTTGCCAATTGAGCTTGCCGATGTTCTGGCAAATCATTCACGTCATCAGTATTATGTTTTTTCATTAACTTTGCAGTAAGCTCGAAGTATTTTCCCTGTAAGGTTTCAAGTTTGAGAAAGGTGAATCCAGGCATGTTTATCTCCTATTTATCCCTAATTATTAGTGTTTGTGCAACAGTCTACTAAGAAGCCTTCTCATAGCGGTCTGCTAGTTTAAAGGAAAATTTGATATCAATTATTTAGATTATTATGGATATTCACTTTTACAGACATCATGGAACCCCACATTGACTTCTATCAGAGGAGCATTATCAAATAAAAAGCCATTATCCTAACATTTAAAAATCTGTTTTCACTTTAAACTTGAATTTTTTAACAAAATCCATCCCTATAGTCAACACACTTCAAAAATGAACAAGGTATGTTTTAAATCAAAAAGTTAAATTGTTTATCATAAAAATTCAGAATTAGTGATCAATTGACATTATGGATAGCTCTGGAGAATGGGTTAATTTTTTGTTTTGAATTAAACAAATTATAAAACCATTCAAACATATTTAGATAGCATGTTGGTAGCTTTTCTATCAAAGCATTCTTGGTTTCATTTATATTATGCACATCGAAATATTCAGGCATTTTTTGGTATTCTAAAGGAAGAGCAAGCTTATGTTCGTTATTATTCATTTTGCTCACAACAAAAGCTGAGCACCTGTGTGCTCTTAAAAGAGCTGTTATTATAGATTAGTATGCTTCTTAAGTCCCAAATGTTACCAGGAATAATTGTCCCAAGCGTTCAGCAGATTCTTCCTCAAGATAAAGGTTTCCTTGATGCACCTGGATCAACTATGTCTTAACCGTTTTTTTAAATTTAATTACTCATGTTACGCACAATTGACTTTAACGAGCCATATTTTTTAACTCCTGCATGGCAATTTGGTTAGCCCTGAGTATTAATTTGTACTTGATGGCAAAGTGATTCAATTTTGTCTTTATTTTCATCATTTCCAGTTTGCAGTATGCAATGATTGCGGCAAAGATATGATTGGATTGTGTTTTAACCGTGCGGGTTGGAGATTTGTTCAGGCTTGCATTTTGTTTAATTGACTTGTGATACTCTTCAATCCGCCACCGTTTCTGGTACACTTCATAAAGACGTTCGGCACTGCTGGTCATGTCATTAGAAACGAGATAGAGAACCCCTGTAGAACCATTTTCGTTTTTGAAAATTTTCTTCAAAAGCCTCACTGGGAAGTCTAATCCCTTGAGATAGACTGTGTGGGCTATGTCCTCTTCAAGCTCTAATTCTCTGACTTTTGTGTACCGTCCGTTGTTGGCGTCGTTTTTGGATAAAGCTAAGGTTCGATTAGATTTAATCCCAATAATAAACGATTTTTGAAGGTCATTATGGATGTAAGCCATATTGGCCTTCGAGCCAAACCAATTGTCCGCAAGTACAAAGTCAAACAACACATGATTACTAACCGCTTGTGCGATAAGCTTGCGAAAAAGTTCATTTTTAGTCGTGGATGACTTTCTGCGAGCTTGCCTTGTTTCAATGTCACAAAAAGCAACGTCTTTTTTGATAACTTCATAACCAACAGGAACACTGAAGTCACCATACCGAACCATGCAGGTCAGGATATTAATCCCTTTGACCACATCACCTTTAGCATGGGAATAATGCCAACAATTAATTTCATTCTCATCGGTATAAGACTTCTCCTCAATCGAGTCATCCAATAAAAGAACACCGTCTGATGCTTCACTCTCCCTGACTGACTTCTTGACATAATTCCAGAGCGCTTTGGAACCAAAATCTTGTAGTCGTAAAAATCGTGTCACCTTGTCGTGCGCAAATTCACCATCCAACATCTCCGATAAACCTGTAGCTGTGGCATATTTATTCTGGCAAATTAAATAGTCAGTATAAATATCAAGCATATCCATTAAATCTTCCTCCCTAAAAATCAGGGATGAAATTTTAATTAAATTTCAGGGAGCAGCAAGGTTTAGTGCGTAACATGAGTTAATTAATCTATCATCATGCACAAAATAATCCCGAATTAAAATCTCTTATTCTGGCATTTGCAATAACAATGATTTTTCGCATTAAAGCAGTTAAAGCTACCATCTTTTTCTTTCCGGAAGAAATTAACTGATTGTAGAAAGATTTTAAGCTAGAATTTGAATTTCTTGCAGCCATGGCAGCTAAGAATAATATGGGCTTAATTCCACATCTGCCATAACCAATACACCGATAACCGCTAAACTGCCCGCTATCATTTGCCTTTGGTGCAAGGCCAGCAAGCGAAGCAATTTTACGTCGCGTTAAGGAACCTAATTCTGGTAATAAGACAAGAAGCTCATTAGCAATGATATCCCCTATGCCGGGAATAGTTTTTAGAATAGCTTTTTTTTCTCTTAACACAGAGTCAGCCTCTATCAAGGTATTTATTTCATCTGTAATGGTCTTGATTTGATTATTAAGCACCTCGAGCATTGCATTACAGCTCGCTTTGATGATGTCCGCGCGAGGAGCTTTTAATCTATTCTTTTCTGCAACAAGCATTTGTTTTAAATCATTACGACGCTGCACCAACTCAAATAAGGCAAGGGCTTTTGTTGATTGAGGAGTAAATAGTTCTAGTCGTTGTGCTCGCTCATACCCATATAAAGCCAATGAGAGGGCATCCAGTTTATCCGTCTTTGCCTCATTGCCATAAGATTGAATAAATCGTTTGACCTTACGTGTATTAGCTCGATGTACTGCAAACCCTGACTCACACAAAGTGAGCAATAATTGCATCTCATAACCACCTGTCGTTTCTAATACAGTTAAAGCATATTTTAATTTACTCTTGAAATCGTTTATAAACGCTTTAATACCTGTCGGATTATTTTCATATTCGTATATCTTTTTTGAGCCATACATCGCTACAACAAAAGAAATTTTTCCAATATCGATACCAATATAATTACTGTATAATGACATGCGCGCCTCGAAATTTTATTGTTTAGGATTGTAAGCGGACGTTCTTTAATCAGAGTCCTTTCAACTATTCAAACGTTTCGAGAGCAGGGCTAGAGTACCTTGATCCAGACGGTTGTTAAAACCTATTCCGCGACGGTCGCTCACGCCCGTGCCCTTTATTTTTACAATAAGGGGCTACTCTCTTAATGGCCATTATATAATTTTTTGTAACTTACAATTACCGTTTCAATTGGTAAATCAAGGATATCTGCTAAATGCTCAATATTAGCTTTACTAGACCGTAATAGAACGTCAATCCATAGTTTTTGTTTACATTTATTTTGAATAAAATTAAATCGAAGAGCGTTGTTAAATTCTATAATACATCCCATGTTAAAACTCCGTGTAAATATTATGACAACATGGTGGAGTATAAAATATTCGGCAAGATATCCCATCCCCAAATTTGGGTATTTTAAGATAATAGCCCTAAACGAAATGTTTTTGTTACCGCTTCGGTAATATTTACGCAGCTCATTTTAGTTCGGATAGATTTGGCATGAGTATTCACTGTTTCGCTTGATAGATGAAGGTATTCGGATATTTTTTTAATCGTCATTCCTTTGGAAATTAAGCTTAAGCATTGTAATTCTGTTGGAGTGAGTTGTGTCAGTGGTTTATTAACTGCTTTACGTGTGATGACACTTTTTCTAAATTCACTATCATTGAATATAGCTAACCATTTTTGATTGGGTGTGGCTGTCATTATTTCTGGAAGCATTGCATCAAAAAAAAGGCATATAAACTGTTCAAAATTATCGCGTACTTGATAGTAGAGTTTTTGGGGAGCTTCTACTTTTTCAGAATGGTACGCCTCGATAATAAAATCACATTCTTCACATTGCCTCACCATAGCAAAAGTGGTGCTTAGACTATAACGTGATTCCAGTACTTGAATAATAGGAATTTGCATCGCATCATATTTTATATCTTGCTGGATAAAAAATTCTTTCCCATTATAAATAGTACGATCATGATCAACGTCTCCACGATACAAACCTTCGGTTCGATAAGGGATCGCCCATAGGTAAAGATTGGAAATATAATATCGTTGACCACCATGAAAAAACATTGAAATAGAAAAATTAGGAATTTCTTTTGGACAATTAAGCTTTTCAATTAGGTAGTCGATTTTTGCACGGAATCGAATAGAATCTGACAGTTCATTGTAATCATTTAAGTTTACACAAATAGTTCCATCTTCATTGACGCTATGCATTGATACATCCCTAAAATCGATATTACTTACAACCAATCGGTCAATATTTGGTTAATTTTATCTGGTTGTTCTAACATGGCCATATGGCCACATTCTTCAATATAAATTAATTCCGAACGCTTGATGTTTTTCTCCATATGCTCCGATCGTTCAATAGGCATAACCTTATCTTCTTTGCTCGCAATCAATAATGTTGGGCATTCAATTGATGATAATAATGATGAATGATCTGGTTTATTGAGAATAGCATTCAATTGATTTTTATAATTCTCAACTCCCACTTCCTGAGCCATTTCTTGTGCCAAGGGTAATAGAACGTTGTGCTTTTCTTTATCATAAATTGAGTTTTTAAAGATAAGCTTGATTAAGAAATCAAACTTGCCTTTGTTCATTAAATCGAGAGAACGCTCGCGTTCTAATTGTCCCTTTTCTGACACTAATTTTGCGGCAGAATTAATTAGAATGAGTTTCTCTATTTTATTTGGGATATGGTGATATAATTCGAGGGTGATATACCCCCCATAGAAAAGCCAATTAAAGTAAATTTTTTAGGGGCGATTGAAATAAAGCGATGAGCCATCTCCACAATAGAATCGCTATTGAGCACATCAACATAATGAAGTTGCTTGCTTCCCTGAAAAAATATCTCTTGCTGATACCAAAGCTTTGGGGTTGCCAATGCTCCGGGAATGAGTACTATATCCTTATTCATAGTTTATGATCACATTATTTACAACCGTTATGTAAGACATCCTATGGTGGCAATAATTTAAGCAAATTTAGATAGCATATTGATAGGGGATAAAATGGCGCGCCCGGAAGGATTCGAACCTCCGACCTCCTGGTTCGTAGCCAGATACTCTATCCAACTGAGCTACGGGCGCGTGTTTTGTGGCGGAGAGAGAGGGATTCGAACCCTCGATGGGGTTTCCCCCATACTCCCTTAGCAGGGGAGCGCCTTCGACCACTCGGCCATCTCTCCGTCCAATGGTTGCGAAGTATATCAGGAATTCATCTATCGTCAACTCTATTGTATTTTTTAATGCTTTCCCATATGTTCAATTACAAAAAAATAGCCTATGTTTAAAAAATAGCCTATGTTTAAACTTATCCAGCTGCTAAAAATACTGTGCTGCTTGAGATGAGTATTAAAATCTTTGTTCTATTGGGCTTGCCTTAAAATGTTACAGTTATAAATATAACTAATTTTTTGCACGAAAATCAAACGTGTAATGCAACAAATTTAATAAAACTTCGAACCCGGGTTAATAAAAATTTCCAAAAAATTCGTATAGCTGCTATCTTAATTGCAATCTTTTTTTTAAGGTTTATCAATTGCTTGATAATAGATCAGGAGGATTAATGAAAAAACAGTCAAACATAAAGGGAAGAGATGTGTATGTTGTGGATGGTAATCGAACTCCCTTTCTTAAAGCAAAAGGTATTGGACCATTTACTGGTTCTGATTTGGCTGTCGCAGCAGGCACGCCTTTATTGAATAGACAACCTTTTGAACCAGGTGAAATCGATGAAGTGATCATTGGTTCGGCAATGCCGGGGCCTGATGAGGCTAATATTGCCAGGGTTATTGCTTTGCGATTGGGTTGCGGTGAAAAAGTTCCAGCTTTCACTGTCATGCGAAATTGTGCCTCTGGTATGCAAGCATTAGATAATGCGGCAATACAAATTGCCAACGGGCGAAGTGATTTAATTCTGGCAGGCGGTACAGATGCAATGAGCCATGCCCCCCTATTATTTAACGAAAAAATGGCTTCATGGCTTGCTCAGTGGTACTCAGCAAAAAGTTTGGGCCAACGATTGAATTTGGTCACTAAGTTTCGTCCATCTTATCTGGCTCCTGTACTGGCTTTACTTCGAGGGCTGACTGACCCAATTGTCGGGCTTAATATGGGACAGACGGCTGAAAAAGTGGCGTATCGTTTTAATATTTCCCGAGATGACATGGATGAATTCGCCTACAGGAGCCATCATAGGCTGGCTAAGGCTTACCAAGAGAACAGAATGAGTGAAGTGGTGCCCATGATTGACCATAAAGGCAATCTTTATCAGCAGGATGATGGTATACGTCCTGATACAACGATTGAAAAACTTGCAAAGCTTAAGCCATTTTTCGATAAAAAATACGGTAAGGTTACTGCTGGTAATAGTTCTCAGATAACCGATGGTGCCAGCCTTCTCTTATTAGCCAGCGCAGATGCGGTGAAAAAATATGGTTTGAAAGTAATAGGCAGGATTGTTGACTCTCAGTGGGCAGCTCTTGATCCGGCACAAATGGGATTAGGTCCGGTTCATGCGGCAACGCCTATTTTGCAGCGGCATAATCTAAACGCCAATGACCTGGATTGCTGGGAGATAAATGAAGCATTTGCTGCTCAGGTATTAGGTTGTATGGCTGCTTGGAATGATGCAAGTTACTGCAGAGAGCAATTGGGATTGAATGAAGCATTTGGTGCACCTTCTATAGAGAAATTAAATCGGGAAGGAGGTGCCATTGCAGCAGGGCATCCTATTGGCGCAAGTGGTGCACGTATCGTTTTACACGTATTAAAATCTTTGGAAGAAAAAAATGAATCTCATGGTATGGCGGCCATTTGTATTGGTGGTGGTCAAGGGGGCGCCATGTATCTGGAACGATTGACAGAGGTGAAAGGACAATGAGCAAAGTAAAACACTGGGTAACAGAAAAGGATGAGAAGAACATTATCTGGTTGGGATTTGATCGCAAAGATTCCACTGTCAATACAATCAACGAACAAGCTCTCGATGAATTAAACAGTGTCTTGCAGGATATCTCTGAAGACAAAAATGCATCTGGGTTGGTGATTCATTCACTTAAAAAGAAAGGCTTTATTGCCGGTGCAGATGTTCATGCTTTCAGTAAATTTAAAGATGAATCTGAAGCAGTGGATTTCTTGCGTAAAGGTCAGGCTGTTTTTGCGAAGATTGAATCTTTACCCATTCCTACGGTTGCCATGATCGATGGGTTTTGTATGGGTGGTGGTTATGAATTGGCTTTGGCTTGTGATTATCGTATTGCCACCAATGAAAAAGACACCAGGATTGGTCTTCCGGAAGTGATGCTTGGCATACATCCTGGTTGGGGTGGGACAGTGCGACTGCCACGGTTAATCGGCGGCTATGATGCTTTATCAAAAATCATATTATCAGGAAGTGCTGTTTCTTCTAAAAAAGCCAAAAAACTGGGGATGATAGATGATGCTGTTCCTGTGCGGCAATTAAAACGAGCTGCTGTTTATTACATTGAAAATAAACCAGGCAAACACAAGCCAGGATTTATTCAATCCATCACAAATTATGCCTGGGTTCGTAAGCTTATCGCTCCATTAATGAGAAGAGAAGTCGCGAAAAAAGTGAAGAAGGCGCATTATCCGGCACCTTATGCTGTCATTGATTTATGGGAAAAAGAAGGCACATATGGAGAGCGTGCTTATTTAAAGGAAGTGGACTCGATTGAACATTTGGTTAAAGAGGGGAATACCTCTAAAAATCTGATACGTGCATTTCTTTTGCGGGAGCGAATGAAAGGTTTTGCAAAGAACACTTCATTTAAAGCCAGTCGTGTTCATGTAATTGGCGCTGGAGTGATGGGGGGAGATATAGCGGCCTGGTGCGCTTTACGAGGTATAATGGTGACCTTGGAAGACAAAAGCTATGAACAAATTGCTCCTGCTATAGGACGTGCCTACAAGTTGTTTAAAAAGAAACTGCGAGAAGATCGCCTTATTCAGGCCGCAATGGACAGATTAAAACCAGACCCGGAAGGCTATGGCGTTTCTAGCGCGGACGTTATTATCGAAGCGGTCTATGAGAACCTGGAGGTTAAACAGCAAATTTTTAAACGTGTAGAAAAAAATGCGAAAAAAGAGGCTATATTAGCCACTAACACTTCAAGTATTCCTTTAGAAGAGATTGCTGAAGTCATGAAAGAACCCGGCCGTCTTGTGGGTATTCACTTCTTTAATCCAGTTGCCAAAATGGAGTTGGTAGAAGTTGTCAGCAGCGCTAAAACCAATAAAAAAGTCGGCGATGAGGCTTGCTCTTTTGTCGGTCAAATTAATAAATTGCCATTACCTGTTAAATCAAGTCCCGGCTTCTTAATTAATCGCGTATTAATGCCCTATTTAATGGAATGTGTGCAGTTGCTGGAAGAAGGTTATAAGGCATCTACCATTGACAAGGCAGCCACTGATTTTGGTATGTTTATGGGGCCTGTGGAATTGGCAGATACCGTCGGCATGGATGTCTGCCTTGCTGTCGCGGAAAACCTGACTCGTCATTTTGGAGGTAAGGTGCCACAAAAACTTCGTGACATGGTGAAAGAAGGTAAATTGGGCCGCAAATCCGGCGAAGGATTTTACAAATACAAGAACGGTAAACCAATCAAAGAGACTCCTGCAACAACAGGCGATACCGATATCGCTCACCGCCTTATTCTTCGGATGGTCAATGAAGCCAATGCCTGTCTAAGAGAAGATGTAGTTGCCGACAGTGATTTACTGGATGGAGGTATGATATTTGGCACCGGTTTTGCTCCGTTTAGAGGTGGTCCAATGAAGTATGCAGAGGATTTCGGCCACGATAAACTGAAAGATTTATTAAATAAGCTGGAATCACAATACGGCGACCGTTTTAAGACAAAAGAGGTTTCTAAATAACGTGAGTTCGACATCAAGGCATTTATGCCTTGATGTCGCTAAACGAACGTTATCCCGTAAAAAAGCGAAGCTTTTATACGGGATCCAGTCCAATATCTTGTTCGACACCAAGGTATAAATGCCTTGGTGTCGCTAAACGAATTTTTCCTAAAAATCGCAGCCGGAACTCTACGGAAAGTTTCAAGCAATATTGAATCTATGGTGATCGCCAATCAATTTGAGCACGAAAGTTTGATTCTCATTCGCTTAATATCAGTGTTTTTTACATTTAGCCAATAAATAGTGGCTGAAAATAACCAATATAACGCTTGCTAGAATATCGATGGGATAATGCCACCCCAATAACACACAAGAAGCAATGAGGAAGGTATTTAGTATCAGTAGAATCGAAAAAGCTATTTTCCATGGACGAATTAAATATAGACATAACCACGCCCATATAGCGTGAAAGGAGGGAAAGGCAATGAGACCGCCTTCCATTGTTGTGGGTGGTATGTATTGATGAATTTGATTGAATTTTAATCCCGTAGCAATTTGTTCTTCTGTAAAAAAAGGACTGGAAAGGATACTGGCTGGGGCGGTTGTCGGAAAAAAATAGTAGATTGGGAATCCTAGTAACACGGTAACTAGTAATAAAAAATAATATTCTCTCAGTAATTGAAAACCTCTTGCCATGATAACCATGAGGGGCAGAACACTCATTTGATAAGGTAATGTTGCATAACTTAATTCCAACATGAATCTGAAATAAGGGTATGAATAAGTCCAGGCAACGATTTTCGGCATTGATATGCGGAAATAATTTTCTATTAAGACAAGTTTTTCATCTATAGGTTTAAATGGTGTAAATTGTACAGCATTGCTGGCAAAGGCAATGATGGCAAACACCATGAATAGATAAAGTACTTCTTTTATGGCAACTGCAGTATGACTTGTTTTCCCCCATAATATCACGAGTCCTGCATACATCAGTAAAAGAGTAATAAAAACATAACCTGTGTTTCCAGGAAAATAATTGTTTCCCGGATATTGGGTTACCGTAAAATTAATGAGATAAGCGATGAGAGATAAAGTAAAGACGGATAATGAAACAATATAAATACATTTTGCATTAACCTGAGTCATAAAAAATCAATCGGTTTCTTCAGCCAATTCTTTTTGTTTTATTGCATGGAAAATTTCTTCACGATGGACATTGACTGAACGAGGTGCATCAACACCAAACTTGATGTTTCCGTGTTCCTGGGTTTTAAACGCCACAAGTTTAACTATTTTACCTGAAATGTTAATGATTAATGGTTCTTCAAAAGAAACGGTGGTGATATCCATTATAAAAAACCTCTTTATTTTTTTAATAAATTAACACGATGCTCAATTTTTAAAATCTCTGCAGTTTGGCTGCAGGGATCAATTGATGTACACTTTGAGGATACTGTAGCCATTTGCAATTTAAGAAAGAGTCAAACATCAGGTTAAATTATTTTTTCTATCTGTAAGTTAACTTTAATAACAGTAACTTAAATCGACATGCTTTGTCACTAGAAATTGGATAAGTTTTTGTATTAAAAAAAACTGGTTCGGAGTTTAAAAAAGAAAAAAGATTTTGAAAATAACAAGATGTTTAAGTCATAATCAATCGCTCCACGATAAAAACCTGCATTATCAGGCTTGCTTTACAAGATAATATTTGTTAGTGATATCAAAGACATTTTATGCCTTTGATATCAATGAATTACATATTAATATAATTAGGACCGCCGCCGCCTTCCGGTGCTACCCAGACAATATTTTGCTCAGGATCCTTGATATCGCAGGTTTTGCAATGAATACAGTTTTGCGCGTTAATTTGCAGCGTTGGTCCTGTATCCGTTTCAATGATCTCATAAACTGCGGCAGGACAATAACGGATTTCAGGAGAAGCATATCTTTTATAGTTGCTCTCGATGGCGAGTTGAGGGTCTCTGAGTTTTAAGTGGCATGGTTGATTTTCTTCATGAAACGTATTGCTTAAATATACGGAGGATAATCGGTCAAAAGTGAGAATGCCATCCGGCTTGGGGTAGTTTATTTTTTTTGCCTTATCCGCAGGAAGTAATGTTTTGTGATCGGCATGATTTTTCAAAGTCCAGGGTGAGTGACCGTTCGTTATATAAGTTTCAAACGCAGCATTAAGAAGCCCCGGGATTAACCCATGTTTAAATCCGGGTCTAATGTTACGTACCTTATAAAGCTCAGCGCCAAGCCAGGATTGCTTCACTTTTTTTGAATAGGCAGTCAATTCCTTTTGTTCATCCATTGTTTCATCAAGTGCTTCAAAGCAGGCTTCAGCAGCAAGCATTCCGGATTTCATTGCTGTATGGATACCTTTAATTTTGGGAACATTGAGAAAACCGGCGCCATCACCAATTAACATTCCACCAGGAAAGGTCAATTTAGGCAAGGATTGCCAACCTCCTTCGTTTAATGCCCTGGCACCATAACTGATCCTTTCACCTTCCGTTAACAGTTCTTTAACTGCTGGATGAGTCTTAAAACGTTGAAATTCAGCAAAGGGATTTAACCAGGGATTTTTATAGTCAAGCCCTATTACAAATCCTAACGCAACGCGTTGTTTTGAAAAATGGTAGATAAAAGAGCCTCCGTAAGTCTGGTTATCCAATGGCCAGCCAATGGTATGGATCACTTGCCCCGGGACATGTTTGTTTTCTTTAATTTGCCATATTTCTTTTAATCCTATGCCGTAAGTCTGGGGATTTGCGTTTTCTCTCAGATTAAAACGATTCATCAGGTTCAGACTCAACTGTCCTCGACATCCTTCGGCAAAAAGCGTTTGTTTTGCCAGTAAATGCATACCCGGTTGGTAATTGGCAGTTTTATTTCCATTCTTATCAATTCCCATGTCTCCTGTGGCGACACCTATGACTTCACCTTGAGCATTGTATAGCACTTCTGTAGCTGGAAACCCAGGATAAATCTCACAACCCAAAGCCTCAGCCTGGCTTGCTAAAAACTGACAGAGCTCCCCCAGACTGATGATAAAATTATTATGATTGTTCATCGGTTTAGGAGTTGGGAGTTTATAAAAAGATTTGGCAGTGAAGTAAAGAAATTTATCTTGACTTACTGGAGTATCCAGAGGAGCTTCTTGCCAGGTCTCAGGCAATAGCTCTTTCAGGCTTCTGGGTTCAAGAACAGCACCGGACAAGATGTGGGCTCCTATCTGGGCTCCTTTTTCAAGAATACAGATATTGATGTTCTTTTCACAGGCCATGGCAAGTTGTTTTAACTTTATAGCTGCTGATAAGCCAGAAGGTCCTGCTCCAACAATGATAACATCAAATTCCATCGTTTCGTGTTCCACAGTAACTCCTTTTTCTTTAAAACGAAAATGATCTCCTTATTGTCTGTTAAGATCAAGTTATCTTATGGCAAATAAACCATTTATGCATACCCGGACTTAAGGAAACCCCTTACGACAGGAAAAGTTGTCTACAATAAATTTCAGGTTTTTCTTTAGTACTGATAAATTAATGAGATGGCCATATGAAAAGGCAAAGGAATATGTTTGAAAAAGGAATATATGCAGGTGGATATGAATTACACTTTTTTGTTGATTCAGATTTTGAACCTTTAACAAAAGAGAATTCGGCTCATCATGCGAAAATAATTTCACGAAATGCGTTACGAATATTAATGATGGGGTGGCGCGATGATTGGAGGCAACTTTCATCCTGGCGATTATTCCATGCTGTTTTCATTTCTCGTGACCGGGAATTTTTAATAGGCATGCGCCAGGCATTTCAGGAAGGTTTTGATTATCTCTATCAGCAATTAAAGCAAGCTCGTTTAAATAGACAACAATATAGGCAGGTACAATTGTATTTAAGCAATTGTTTAAGTTTGCTTCCTTATTCAGATATTACTCCTTATGAATCTTTCCACATTCCGCAATGGGTGAATGGTTCTTGGCAAAAAATTGAATATAAAGTTGTACCCATTGAATTAACACCGAGATATGGCTGGAAAACCATCGCTATACAAGAGCAGGATCGGGTTTTCGCTTATGGGCTTGAACCTATTTTCAACACACAAGCGGAATCTCATTTGATTTTCATGGGGACAACATATCCAGCAGGCCAGGGCTTCTGGACTCAGATTAATACCGATATGCAAGCCTTTCATACTGCTGGATTTTCTTTATATCAAAGCGGTAGAAAACGTATTTTTAACTGGTTACAAAAACAAAAGGAGAAAATACATGTTTGTGGCATAAGCTTAGGCGGTGCTCTTGCCTTACAATTGGCGATAGATAAAGGAGAATATATATCGAGGGTGGATGCATTGAATCCACCAGGTTTGTATCCTTATGGTGCTCCCGCGTATGATCATTGGGATTTGATGGATTCCAAGCCCTTGGTCATTGTCCAGCAGCAGGCTGATGATCCTGTTTCCCGTTTTGGCATCTGGAAAAAAGATTGGTTGTTCATTAAAGTTATTCCCCCAAAAGATAAAAAAGGCCCTAATGGATTTGTCGATCATCCTTTGAATTATGCCGGTTTTGCAGAGACGGAATTTAAATTATACGATGTTGAAGAGGAGAATATAAAAAATAAGCACCGTAATTTATGGCTTTATTCTTTAGGACGCGCTGCTGTTTATTATGGCTTGATGATTCCGTTTCGATATGTTCTGCGTCCGGCGGCATATTATGCCTATTCCCATAAAAAAATGACTTCTGTTTTGAGCGGTATTTTATTATTAGGAGGTGGGTTATCAATGCTCTGTCTGTTCACTGGAGGCCCTCTAGCCTTTGCATTTGCTTTAAGCCTTACCTTGATTTTTTTCTCAGCCACCTTATCTTTCAGTTGTGTTAACACAAAAAAGAATAATCAAAACAGCTTCTTAGCGAAAATTCATGATCCAAAATTATCTCGCATTAAAGAAAGGGATTTATATAGTCATACCGTAGAAGAGCAGTTTAGCTATCAGGATTTACATTCATATTATTACGTGATGCGTTGTTTATTAAAAAACAAGCCTTTTATTCCTGAAGAAGAAGTTTTTTCTTCGCAATTTAAAGGGAGTAGTAAAAAGAAAATATTAGAGAAATCACAAAAACCAGAATATGCGGCTAAAAGCATTGTCCTACAGATGACAAAAGCTAAGTATCATTATATGAAATCTACTTTGAGGTTTATTACAAAATTTGGTATCAATCTTCACGATGAGGCGAAAGACGAACTTAAGAAAGACTATTGTGCTTATCAGGCGGGTAAACATTAAGTTTTATTGACTCATGTTACGCTGCTTCGTCTTTTTTGCCTCTTTGGACGCATTTTTGCAATTTCAAATGCTCATTTACTTCATGTAAACTGCGCTTTAAAATTCCAAAATGCGTCCAAATCTTCTAAAAAATACTGTGCTGCGTAACATGAGTTATTTATTGGATGATTTAAAAAGTTCCCTCAGTCTTTTCAGTAAACAAAAATAATTACTTCATGCTACGCTTAATATACGGTACTTATATTCTATTCCTACAATTAAAGTACAGGGATAAAGTACAAGGATTTATTATGTATGCCAGAGTCTGTTTGTTTATATTTCTTATTTTTATGTTATTGGCGTTACCGGCTAATGCAATGAGATGTTCCCAGAAACTGGTTTATGAAGGTGATACTTATTATGATGTAGAAAATAAATGTGGTGAACCTTTGGATAAGCTGGTAATTGAAGAAACAGTGCCGCTTTATAATCCTGCCGGTTATCTGATTGGTGCGACAAGCAAAAAAAGAGAAATATGGATATATCAACGTTCTTCCTTGGAATTTCGCTATGAAGTGATTTTTGAAAACGGTCGAGTTAAGGAAATAACGGCAAAACGAGCGCCTTGAATCATCTTGGAGAATAGATAATGATCAGGAGAATCAGGAGAGGAGAGAAACAATGAGATATTTGGCCATAATAGGGTTATGTTTAGCGGCTGTATGTGTTCAGGCTGAAAATAGCATGACGTTAAACGTTGATCGGCAAAAAAAATTCTTTATCGTGAGCTTGGCTTCCAATCCAACCACAGGTTATCAGTGGACAGTTAAAAATTATGACAAATCACTCCTTAATTTGGAAAGAACATATTATGAGCGAGAAAAAACCAATTTAATGGGGGCGGGTGGGCATACTCAGTTCAAATTTGTTTTACGTAAAGGTAAGGAATACCCCGATAAAACAACCATGCTTTTTCAATATGCCAGACCGTGGGAAAAAGAAAATGAAGGGACTTTGAAAGAAGTCAATGTCTATTTCAATCAGTCTGGAATGCCAGATACAGAAACAAAAACACAAGATTGAAACTGGTTGGACTCATTCCTGTATGCGTTTAAAAGGTAAATAACGTGGTTTCCAGTAAAGATCCTGAATGAGTTTTTCCAAATTCTTGTCCTGGTTACATTGAGCCAAACCTTCATTAATTGCACAACGCGCTACGGCCACAGCAATATGTTGGGCCACAGCTTGTGCATCGTCCAGAGAAGGAAGAAGAGGAAGAAAACTGTCCTTTTTGCTCGGTGCAAATTCACTTAATGCTTGCGAAGCGGCCCAAATCATGGTTTTACTTAGACGGCTTGCCCGTACGGCTAATACACCTAATCCAATTCCAGGAAAGACCAGGGCATTGTTGCATTGGGCGACTTGCACCATTCGATTCTGATATTCCACTGGGGAAAATGCTGTACCTGTGGCAATCAACGCTTTCCCTTGGCTCCAGGATAAAATGTCGGCAGGTTTCGCTTCGCATTTTTCATCGGGGTTGGATAAAGGAAATATAATCGGGCGCTCGCAAGTGGCTGTCATGGTTTCTATGATGTCCTGGGAGAAAGCACCCGTTTGAGCAGAGCAACCAATTAATATTGTCGGTTTAACCTGTCTAACGGTATCCGTCAGAGAAGGGGCACTTTTTTCATGGATAGGCCAGTCTGCAATATCTTTTATTTTTCGTGCAAAAGATCGTTGTGATTCCGTTAAATCAGAATCATTTTCCAATAACAAACCCTGACGATCTATTAACCAGAAACGTTGATAGGCTTCTTCAGCAGTCAAACCTCTTTGCATCATGGCGTCAATGATCTGTTCACTGATGCCTGTACCTGCGGAACCTGCACCAAAGACAACAATTCGGTGATTTTCTATATTAATACCCGTAATATCACAAGCTGCAAGCAGGGCGGATAAGGTGACGGCCCCTGTGCCTTGAATGTCATCATTAAATGTGCAGATTTCATCTTTAAACTGATCCAGAATTCGTCTGGCATTACCACGGCCGAAATCTTCCCAGTGAAGGAAGGCATTTGGAAATTGTTTATGAACCTCATCGACAAAACTATGAATAAAGGCATCGTATTGATCGCTGCTGATTCGAGGATGTCTGCAGCCGAGATAAAGGGGGTCATTAAGTAATTCTTGATTATTTGTACCCACGTCGAGAAATACGGGTAAAGTGCGTGTCGGATCAATACCTCCACAAAGGCTATAAACCATCAGTTTCGCCACTGGTATATCCATGCCTCCAATACCTTGATCGCCTATCCCTAAAACGCCTTCACCATCCGTTACGACAATAAGATCTATTTCTGGATTGGAGCGGTTGCTGAGGATTTCAGCAATCTGATTTTTATCTGTATGGGCAATATATAACCCGCGAGGTTGACGATATTCATGGCTGAATCGTTTGACAGCAGTACCTACAATAGGAGTATAAATCGTTGGCAGCATTTCGCTTAGATGACGGCTTAAAAGTTTATAAAAAAGAATCTGATTTTTGTCATGAAGATTATTTAAGTAAATATTTTGCTGTAATCGAGTGGTATAGCTTGAATACTGAAGATAAGCGCGCTTAACTTGTTGATCCAGAGTTTCAACATGATGAGGTAATTTGCCAAGTAAGCCAAACTCTTTTCGTTCTTCATTGGTGAAAGCTGTACCCTTATTTAATTGGGGTGTTGTTAATAATGGCTTTCCGGCAAGAGAAGTTTCAATGAAACGTTCCCCAGTTTTTTCATCGCATTTAACCTCGAATCTGAGCATGATTTTTTAAAGACCTGTTCGGATGTGTATAACTTATATTTTATTGTTTTTTAAGAATTTGCTCAAATAAAAAAACAGGTGATTGTATCAGTGAATTGTTGTGAAAATAGCTATCAACATGGCTTTAACGTTTAACAGGTGGTAATATCCAAAACTTATTGTAGTCAGCATGAGGTAAACAGATGAAAAGGCACTTGATAATATCATTATTAGCATTAATAATGACGGCCTGTGCAGTTAAAGATAAACAATATTATCAAGCTCATCCTGAAGAGTTGCAAAAAGCCTTAATGGGCTGTCCAAATCAATCCCCCAGATATGTTAGTTGCTCCCAATTGAAAAGCATCGCGCTTACATTTAATGAACTGGCCTCCCAATTACAGGCCAATCCACAAAAATTTGGAAATAAAATATTAGAGTTACAACAGCAAATTGCTCAAAAAAAGGAGCAGTTAAAAAATAATCCTGAAAATAAACAGGAGATACAGGATGCATTGCAGAAAAAACAGCAGGAGCTGGCTGATCGATTGATTATGGTTAAATTGTTTGAATCTCCTGAGAGGTAATGATGCGAATATTGGTCAGCAATGATGATGGTGTATTAGCTCCTGGAATTCGTGCTCTGGCTAATGAGTTATCCACTGTTGCTGATATAGATGTTATTGCACCGGATAGAAATCGAAGCGGCGCTAGCAATTCTTTGACTTTGACTCGCCCTTTGCGTGTGCGACAGATGGATAATGGCCATTATAGTGTGGAAGGGACACCGACAGACTGTGTGCATTTGGGATTAACAGGTTTTTTTGATTCCGTTGCTGATATGGTGATATCAGGGATTAATGATGGTGCCAACCTGGGAGATGATATTTTATATTCCGGCACAGTGGCCGCTGCTATGGAAGGTCGTTATCTAGGCTTGCCCGCGATAGCAATCTCTGTCGTGGGCAATAATATTCAACACTATGATACTGCCGGCAGAGTTGCGCGCCAGTTGGTTGAAAAACTGAGTGAAAATAAACTGCCCTCACAAACCATTCTTAATGTGAATGTTCCTGATTTACCTTATGAAAAACTCAAAGGACTACAGGTTACACGACTCGGTACTCGCCATAGTGCTGAGCCTGTGATCAAGGAATATGATCCGAGAGGTCGGCCCATTTACTGGATTGGTCCCCCCGGATTGGAAGCGGATGCCGGGCCCGGAACTGATTTTTATGCCATTAGTCAGAATTTTGTGTCTATTACTCCCCTGCATCTGGATATGACTTATTACAAGATTTTTGATCAGCTTTCGATATGGTTAAATGGAATGAATCATTTATCATGAAATTTTTTTCGACACTTTATCAAAAAACCATTGCATGGTCACAACATAGGCACGCGCCTTATTATCTAGCGGCAGTTTCTTTTGCCGAGTCTTCTTTTTTCCCCATTCCCCCCGATGTTATGCTGTTATCCATGGGACTGGCAAAGCCTGAAAAAGCCTGGCAATATGCTTTAATAACGACACTTTTTTCAGTGATTGGTGGAATTCTTGGTTATTGTATCGGTTGGTTCAGTATAAAATTTATTTATACTTATCTCGTGTATTTTCATTACGAAGACAGTTACCAACAGGTCGTTAGCTGGTTTCAATATTATGGTGTCTGGATGATTTTTCTGGCCGGTTTTTCACCCATACCGTACAAATTATTTACTATAGCCGCAGGCGCGTTACAAATGGCCTTTTTTCCTTTTCTGCTGGCATCGATTATAGGACGAGGACTTCGTTTTTATCTGGTATCCACCATTATGTATCTTTACGGTGCAAAACTTCATAATGGCCTCGGTAAATATATCGATGTTATAGGATGGTCATCGGTTATTGTTTTTGTTATTGTTTTTTTAATCATGAAATGGTTATATTGAGATAATGCATGATGCTCATCAAAAGCAGGACATGGCTATCCTTGTTTTTGCTTCCATTACTGGGAGCTTGTAGCGAACGAGACGTACCGGCTCCTATTGAAGAGTTGAAATGGCAGCCTTACTCTATTCATGAAAAAACATATACAGTTAAAAAAGGTGATACTTTGTATGCCATTGCATTCAAATATGATAAGGATTATCATGATCTGGCTGATGTCAATCAATTAAAACATCCATACTCATTATACGTCGGACAAAAGCTGAAACTACAGTTTTCAGCAGCTAGTAAGTATCCCAAAAAACTAAAAAAACCAGAAAAAAAGAAAAAAAGCATATTCAGGTCGAAATCAAAGGTATTAGCAAGTTCTCATTCAAGGACATCTTTCTGGATGTGGCCGGTACGAGGACAAATCGCTGCTTCGTTTATTCCGCAGCAAGGGAAAAAAGGTATAAATATTGCCGGGAAAGCGGGGGATAAAATCCGAGCCTCTGCAGACGGTATTGTTGCTTATGCAGGGAATGGTCTTTCAGGCTATGGAAATTTAATTATTGTAAAACATAACGGTGAGTTCCTCACTGCCTATGGCAACAATGCAAAAAATTTGGTCCGTGAAGGACAGCATGTTAAGTCTGGTCAGATTATTGCCGATATGGGTATTATTGACAGACGGTACAGGGGTTTGCATTTTGAAATCAGAAAAAGAGGAAAGCCGGTTAATCCTTTGAATTTTTTAGAGAAAAAAGGATGAGATACCTTTTATTGCTCTTGCAACAATAAGGGTATTACGTTATTACTATTTAGGAATCAACTCAACGGGTGGGAAGATGCAAACAGATGATAAGTCAGCAAAAGATAAATTAAACAAGAATGAGGCTTGGGATGAAGCGGATGATAATTTGTTGACTGATGATAACAATAACAATGATAATGATGATGAGGATAGTGAGCTTGACGATTTGCCTGATTTTACCGATGAGGATTTATTTCCTACTTATCAAAAAGGTAAAAGAATGGCAAAAGCTATGGATGCAACCCAATTGTATTTAAGTGAAATTGGATTTTCTCCGCTTTTGACAGCTGAGGAAGAAGTACATTATGCTCGTCTTGCTTTGAAAGGGAATACAGCGGCCAGAAAAAAAATGATTGAGTCCAACTTGAGGCTTGTCGTTAAAATAGCTCGCCGTTACTTAAACCGTGGTCTACCATTGCTTGATCTGATAGAAGAAGGAAATTTGGGGCTTATGAAGTCAGTGGAGAAATTTGATCCGGACAGGGGCTTCCGATTTTCTACCTATGCCACTTGGTGGATAAGACAGACCATTGAGCGTGCCATTATGAATCAGACAAGAACCATCCGATTGCCAATTCATGTGGTTAAGGAGTTAAATGTTTATTTACGTGCAGCAAGGCAATTAACGCAAAAACTGGATCATGAACCTACCGCTGAAGAAATTGCTGATATGGTGGATAAGCCTCTTGAAGATGTTGAGAAATTGCTTGGTCTTAATGAAAAGGTCACATCTGTGGATACACCCATTGGTTATGATGAAAATAAATCAATATTGGATACTATAGCCGATGAAAACAGCTTAAATCCCGCGGAATTACTGACAGATGAGAACCTTCGTCAACACATTGAGTCTTTTCTGGATAAATTAACTGAAAATCAACAGCAAGTCATCGCAAGGCGTTTTGGTTTGCGGGGGTTTGAGAAGGCCACTTTGGAAGATGTAGGCAAGGAAATCGGCCTGACACGCGAACGGGTTCGACAAATTCAGGTTGAAGCTCTTAAAACATTAAGAGGTTTATTAGAAAAAGTAGGATTAACGCAGGAAGATTTATTTTAAAGCATTTAGAAGTTTAGTTAGGAAATGACATGCTTCTGCGAAAGACCGACAGGTTAAAAATAATTAAAATGCTTATGTAGAGCATGTTGGGTCATAAGAACGTCTGTATATCCCTGAGCTTCACATGCCTATATATTCAATTGGTTCTCATCCTCTTGTTTTAAGTCGATTTTATTTTGCTCAGCGGCAAATTCTAACAATTGATCTTTAGATATATAAAGAGTATATGGTTCCCTGTCAGAATAATAGCTTTCAATAACAAGCGCAAATGTATTATTCTCTTCAAAAGGTTTGTTCGAATTGGCAGGAGTGATTCTTTTCACAAAATGATAGGTATCATCCAATTCACCGTCATCAAATCCAAATATTTCACCTATCTGAGCAACCTCGAGATTGCTTAGATATTTTATTGCTAATTCTTTTTTAGCTGTAAGCTTTGATTCTGGTGACTGTATATGTTCTAATTTTTCTTTATAACTTGTGTAAACCCCCCATATTTAGTGGCATCCTAAATTAGAGTTCATTGGCTGATTTTTTGCCAGATATTCCCACGGCGTTAAATCATTTAGTGAATCATGGGGTCTTTCGTCGTTGTACTCTTTTATCCAGTTTTCTGTCAGCTCCCTGACTTCTTGTAAATTTTTAAACGCGTACATATCCAATATCTCCGTGCGGTAAGTTCTATTGAATCGCTCAATAAATGAATTTTGCGTTGGTTTACCTGGCTTAATAAATTCTAAAGCCACGTGATGCTTTTCAGCCCAGTCTGCTAATGTGCTTGAGATAAATTCAGGACCATTATCCATGCGTAATTTAGCAGGCAAACCTCGCCATGCAACAACACGTTCTAATACGCGAACCACTCGCTGAGCAGGCAGGCTCAAATCGATTTCGATAGCCAACACTTCACGGTTAAAATCATCTACTATGTTAAATGTTCTGAAGCGTCGGCCACACATCAACGCATCACACATAAAATCCATAGACCAACACTGATTAATGGATGCTGGCACACTCAGTGGTTCGGGTGAGCGATTAGGAAGCCGTTTTTTGCCTTTACGACGCATATTGAGCTTCAGTTCACAATACACCCGATAAACACGTTTATGATTCCACCTATGACCCTGGCGGCGTAAGACTTTAAGCAATTTACTAAAGCCATACGCCGGATAGCGTTCGGATGATTCCTGCAATGCCACAATAACGCCTTCATCAGATTGGCTATCCGGCTTATATCGATAAACTGAGTCGCTGATACCCACAACCTTACACGCCCGGCGTAAACTCACAGTATGAGCATTCACTGCATAATCAACCAGCTCCCGTCTCACAGATGGCTTCACAGCTTTTTTTCGACAATATCCTTCAGGATTTTGTGATCAAGACTTAGCTCAGCATACATCTGCTTTAGACGACGGTTCTCTTCTTCAAGATCTTTCAGACGTTTTATATCGGATGCCTCCATACCACCATATTTTGCTTTCCAGTTGTAATAGGTTGCGTCTGAAATGCCATATTCACGACAAATTTCTTTTACCAGCCGACCTGCTTCGACTTCTTTTAGAATTTTGACAATTTGTGTTTCTGTATACCGCGATTTTTTCATTTTTGTTCTCCTCAAACATAGTTTAACTTGGAGAACTCTAATCAGAAATACACCTATTTTAGGGGAGGCTTACACTTGAAGTAATTGAACAGGTATTTTCGGAGGGTTTTTCAAGGAGTGAGGAAGCATTTGATCGTGGGTCTAATTCAAAAATTGCATCACCTTTAAATATCCGTCGTCCATTCATTATTATATATTCACTGTCGAGTTCAATACTTCCTTCGTTGGGTTTCTGCGAAGTTTTCCATTGGGGTGGGTCAAAAATATAAACGCTTCTTGCATTAAGTAACTCTGAAACACCTGGCGTATTTTCAAAGCTATTTACATGTGCATTTCCCATAAATGCACACCATTTTTTGCCGGGGGGTAATGAATGAATTTCGCGTTGCATGATGTTTGCTGCTGTATAATTCATATACCCGATTCGGGTACTGTCCATCTGCTCACTATTCATACCTATTTTTTGGCTTTTATAAACAGGACTTACATCAATTCCAACGATTCTAATACCTGCTTCACGAGCAGCCTGTAATACAGCTATATAATCATTTTTTTTCCATAGGTCTGGGATAGCTTCCGAAGAGTGGTCAAATAAATGTACCAGTCCATGCCGATTCATCGCTTGAAGTTGCGTCATTAATTCATTAGATATTTCGCCTGTTTCAAAAAAATGATCCAGATCTTTTTGATGAGTATCATAAAATAAATGCTCCATGAATAAAATTTCATATCCATTTTCTTTCATTTTTTTCATGTTTTCTATTAAAAATTTTTTGGGGCTGATATGGGTGTGTGACTCACCTACAATAAAAGGTTCTTTCAATAGATCAGAAGTTTTTTCTAATGATTCTTTTGGTGTTACAGAAGGAGCTTCGGCGAGAAATTTCTCACGTTTTTTTGAGAATTCCTCAATGTTCAATTGGATTTCTGTTCTTGCCTTTCCTCCTAATTTATAAGAGAATTTAGTGACAGGAACAATGTCCTCACAAAATTGTTTACGCAGTTCATCAGATGCTTCTTTTTCGGACAACATATGAAAATCATTATTTGAATACTTTTATCTAATAATAGTACAAATTGATTTTTTCTTTGTATTTCTGCCAAAAAACAACTCATTAAGAATAAATTTTAGCGCGCATTCAGAAATATTGGCTAATGTCAACCTTGTTCTTCTCTAAAATGTGCTTTTAAATTCTGCCAACAGGCCAGATAATTTTTTTGTCGCTGTGGATGATGTATCGCTTGTTCTGTAACAATCCAAGGCAGCTTGGTTTCAAACATGATAGCCAGTGTATTTTCATATTTTACCGGAATCAGTTTCTGCATGGATGCTTTCTCAAAGGTATGCCGATCTGGACCGTGAGGGGTCATGCAATTGTGCAGACTGATGCCGCCGGGGCTAAAACCTTCTTGTTTGGCATCATATTCTCCATAGATTAATCCCATGAATTCGCTCATAATATTGCGATGATAATAGGGAGGACGGAAAGTATGCTCTGCTACCATCCATCTGGAAGGAAAAATAACAAAATCTAAATTAGCTACCCCTGGAACTGCACTTTCAGAAGTGAGGACCGTGAATATGGAAGGATCAACATGATCATAGCTGACTGTGTTGATGGTGTTGAATAAATTTAAATCGTAACAATAAGGAGCGTAATTACCATGCCAGGCAACCACATTGAGCGGTGAATGATTCGTTTTTGCCTGCCACCAATGTTGTTGATATTTACAAATTAATGTTATTTCTCCTTCAATATTTTCATAAGCTGCTTTTGGGTACATAAAATGACGCGGGTGGGCAAGGCCATTTGCACCAATAGGGCCTAATTGCGGCAGGGTTAAAGGAGAAGAAAGATTTTCACAAAGATAGCCGGCAGCCTCCGGTGAATTAAGCTCTGCTTTGAATTTAACGCCTCTTGGAATCACTGCAATCATACCTGGACCTATCTTCAGTTCGCCAAATTCAGTTCTTAATTTTAGCTCACCAAGATAAGGAACAATCAGCATTTCTCCATCATGATTGCTGCAGTAACGGTTGTCCATGGAAAGATCACAGTGATAAGTATAGGCATTGCAAAGCTCATGTCCAGCTACATGAAACAGTCCGTCAATGAAATCACAAGGCTCAGTTTGTGTTGATAAAGGTGACCAGCGCAGCGGATTAGGCGATTGAGCTTTATTAAGGGGATGGGTTATTTTTTTTGGATATGGTTGATATTCTTCATAAACAACAGAAGGTAGAATACGATAAAGCCAGCTACGTAAATTGTTATGTCGAGGGCGGGTAAACGCTGTGCCACTTAGTTGCTCTGCATAAAGACCATATTCACACTGCTGAGGAGAATTTTGATTTTTTGGTAATGCTCCGCTTAATGCTTCGGTTTCATGATGATTGCCAAATCCGCATAGGTACATGGTTTTATCTCCCTTACATAAGTATCGATAGGATAGACTGAATTGGTTTATGATGTCGAGGTTAAAGCGCATTTCTTGTGTAAAATTATTCTGTTTAGCAAAAATAGGCGCAGTACGGAATGTCGGCATTGCGTTCTTATTTTATAAAAAGATATGAGTGGATTCATTCTTTTTCATCGTCTGTCGTTGTATAATTCCGGTTTCAGGTAAGGAATTTTTCTTTCTATAATTAATCTAACATCATGTGATATTCAACTCTGCAGATCTTATCCGGACATTGTCAGTAACATCCATTTCATAGTGTGTCGATAATTCCATGGCAAGCAGGATCAAGTTCGGGAATGGGGATTCAAAAAGTTGAACATTGCGTTTAACATCAAAATTATGAGGTAGATGCTTGGCTTTATATGAATGCTTCATATGCTGAACTGTAAAGCTTAACATCAATCGATGAATAAATTGAGGTATGTATGGCAGGACATAGTAAATGGGCTAACATTAAATTTCGTAAAGGTGCACAAGATGCTAAACGGGGTAAAATCTTTACCAAACTTATTCGTGAAATCACTGTTGCTGCACGCATGGGAGGAGGTGATGAAGCAACGAACCCCAGATTAAGAGACGCTATCACCAAGGCACTGAAAGCCAATATGAAACGAGATACGATTGATAACGCTATCAAAAGAGGCGCTGGTGGCCTTGAAGGCGAAAATATGATGGAAATGCGTTATGAAGGTTATGGGCCGGGAGGGGTTGCAATTTTGGTAGATTGTTTATCTGATAATAAGAATCGGACGGTGTCTGAAGTAAGGCATGCTTTCAGTAAATTTGGTGGTAATCTTGGAACCGATGGTTCTGTAGCTTATCTTTTTAACAAAAAAGGTGAGATACTGCTGGAAAAAGGTCCTACTGAGGAAGATGTAATGGAGATTGCATTGGATGCTGGAGCAGAAGACATTTCTGCAGAAGAGAATGGGCAAGTTGAAATCACTACATCTGCTGATAAATATCATGAAGTGTTGCAAGCTTTGCAAAAAACAGGAATTGTTGTTGAACAATCACAATTAAGCATGCAAGCAGACACAAGAGTAACATTGGACACTGAAACTGCTCAAAGTTTAATGAAATTGATTGATATTCTTGAGGATTTAGACGATGTTCAGGAAGTGCATTCTAATGCTGAGATCCCTGACGAATTATGGGAATCAATGGAGTAATGACTGTTATTCTAGGGATAGATCCAGGATCACGAATTACCGGCTATGGTTTAATTGAGGAAAAAAACCGTCATCTTTATTATGTCGATAGTGGTTGCATAAGGACTACTGATGGTTCGCTAAGTGGTCGTTTATTACGTATTTATGACAGCATTTGCCAGCTTATGGAAAATTATCAACCTGACGAAGTGGCTATAGAACAGGTTTTTGTTCATCAAAATCCGGATTCTGCTTTGAAATTAGGTCATGCTCGCGGTGCAGCATTGGTCGCTGCGGCATCTCATCGGATAAAAATTGCTGAGTACTCAGCGCGGGAAGTGAAACAATCCGTGGTGGGGTATGGTGCAGCTCAGAAAGAGCAGGTGAGTCATATGGTCGTTCAGCTACTGTCATTATCAAACCGGCCTCAGAATGATGCAGCCGATGCCTTGGCTATCGCTATTTGCCATAGTCATATGCGTAATGGATTACCTTTGGTGATGAGTCAACGAAAACCCAGAAGGAGAAGATCTCAATGATCGGATGGTTAAGCGGTCAAATTGTAGATAAACAGCATCCAGGTAAACTGGTTATTGACGTCAATGGTGTGGGGTACGATGTCGAGACCTCTTTAACTACGTTTTTTAATGTTGTATCTCAGGATAAGAGAGTAGGATTACATATTCATACCGTGGTCAGAGAAGATGCATTATTATTATATGGCTTTGTGGATAAAACGGAACGCACCTTATTTCGCTCATTAATCAAAGTTAATGGAATAGGGCCAAAACTGGCCATTGCTGTATTATCGAGTATCACAGTTGAAGAGTTTATTCAATGCATTCACGAGGGAGATGCAAAGCGATTAGTAAAGCTTCCTGGAATTGGTAAGAAAACAGCAGAGCGATTGGTGGTTGAGATGCGGGATTCTATAGACAAATCGTTTGAACTAAATCCGAATCAAACAGAAAAAGCACAGTCTGCTTCATTCAGTGAACGTGATGAAGCTATCCGTGCTCTGGAGTCTTTAGGCTATAAGTATAGTGAGGCTAAAAAAGTTATTTATCAGATCGATAATGGTCTTCAAACCTGTGAGCAGCTTATTCGCAATGCTTTGAAAAAGTTGGCTTCTCATCGTCCCTAACGCTTTGAGTTTTGCTGCAAGCCTCAGTCTTCTTTGGCGGCCTAAAAAAAATCACACAAAGACTGGCCCATCTGGGCAAATGATACTTATCTTGCCTGGCATCATGAGCAGGAGCTGTCTTGTGGTCGCTGCTACAAGTCTTCGTTGTTTGAATGTGCTGAGAAGAGAAAAGTGGATGGGGAATAGCAGCATGGCCGGGGAAACACACATCATCCTTGATGGCATTAGGATCGGCAACGTTCATGTGCGAGTGATCCAATAAATTGACAAGTTGATCATCGACATTATTACACGTCATTTTAATACCATAATATAGTTCTTTTTTAGTACTAGGATATAAATCTTTTATGATTTTACCTTTATATACAGTATGCGGTTTAAAGCCAAATTTGGTATAAAAATTTATCGCTTTTTCATTATTGTGTTCAACCTGCAAGTCCATTGTGTTTATATTCAATTCAGTAGCAGATTTAAAACAGTAAGTTAACAGCCGACTGCCAATATGTTGCCTTTGGTAGGTTTCATCAATATAAAGTTTATCAAGAAAACAACGGTCTTTTTCTTGATCTACCAATAATTTACTATAACCAACGATCTTATCATTAAACGTAGCTATAAAAATGTATGCATTTTTTTCTTGTAATTGCTTTTTGAGTTTTTCCTTGTCAAATAATTTATCCAATACTGTAGGATCTTCCTCATATTGCTTTGGGTAAGTTTTTTGCCAGTTCTCACGCATAAAAGGAATTAAAACAGAGAGATCGCTTTCAGTTGCTGATCGAATATTTACTATATTTGCCATAGGTAAGATTTCATCGTTAGGTTGAGTATGTAGTGTCATATAAATTGCGCCTTAAAAATAAAAATAGCTTTCTATTATTAGACGAAAAGGTTTATTATAAACCTAAAAGTATAAAAAATAGAAGAAAAAATTAGAAATAAAGATGATTGTTGGAGTAGATAGGTAAATAGACCCTTACAATTAAACCTGTACCTTTTTCCGGCGAATCAAGTTCAACCCTACCGCCGTGTAACTCACAAATTTGTTGGACAATGGCTAATCCTAAACCACTTCCAGAACTTCGTGTACCTAATACGCGGAAAAAACGTTCAAATACCCTTGTTCGTAATTCTTCAGGGATTCCTGGGCCAGTGTCACTTACTTCGATGATCATATCTTTTTCTTTTTGTAATAAACGGACCATAACTTGTCCGTTTTCTTTGGAATAGCGTATTGCATTATCTACCAGATTTCTTATGAGAATACTTAATGCGGTTTGATTAGCAGGAATTTCGGGTATTTGCTCATCAGCTTCAAAAGCAAGTTCAATATGTTTTTCTACGGCACTGGGAGCTAACATGGCAATGACTTCCCGAATAAGTTTTGCAAGGTTAACTTTTTCCAGATCATTCATATTAACGGCTTCGGGCACTAATTTGTTCATGGTCAATAGTTGTTGAACAATATGAGTGCTACGGTTGACACTGGCGATAAGCTTATGCAGAGCCTGGTTTTTTTCATTTATATCATTGGTATTTAGCGCGACTTGAGCCTGTGCTTTTAATGCAGCTAAGGGAGTACGCAATTCATGGGCAGCGTCCGCAGCAAAACGTTTTTCCCTTTCAAAGCCTTGTTTGAGACGAAAAAATAATTTATTAAGTTCGTCGATAACTGGTTTAATTTCTTCAGGAACCTCCTCCAGATCCACAGGCTCAAGGTGGCTTGGCGCTCTGTTGGCAACTTCTTCTGCCACTTTGTCCAGGCTATCAAGACCTCGACCGATAATGATCCATATTAATAATCCTGATAAGGGAAATGTGAGCAACATGATATACAAATCATCTTGAGCAATGCGATGACCTAATTCATTGCGGGTACCATAACGTTCAGCCAGCACTGTTCGAGTACCGGCTTTTTCGTTATATGTCGTAAAAACACGCCATTTTTGACCAGAAATATATTTATCGCTGAAACCGTCATTTTCATCAAATAACGGTACTTTAGGTGCTGTAGCAGAATGTAATAACAGCTGGCCACCGTCTGTCCATACCTGAAAATTAAATTTATCAAGGAAATTGGAGCTGTGTCGGTCCTGAATATATTTTTTTTGATAATAAGTATCAATTTTTTCCGGCACTTTTTCTAAGGCACTCTGGATTCGATTCAAAGGTCTTTCATGCAAATCATCTCCAAGCAGTGCCTGATAAGAAAGGGCTGATATAGCCATTAATGTATCTAGATGCTCCTGAATATCTTTTTGATCAAGATAGTAGTTCCCTATGGCGGTTAAAGTGGTAGTAACGGTTATGGCTAATAATAAATTGATGAGTAGAAATTTTCTTATAGAGGACTTCACGTTAATGGCGCACCTTCACTTTTTTCGATCATATAGCCTACACCGCGAATGGTACGAATAAAATTGGCATTTAATTTTTTACGTAAATTATGGATATGAACTTCAAGGGCATTACTGTCCACATCCTCGTCCCAGCCGTAAATACTTTGCATTAATTGTTCTCTTGAGAGAACCTGACCACTGTTTTCAAGCAGTTTTTGTAAAAGAGCAAATTCCCGACGGGGTACATTAACCAATTCATTATCCACCATAACGGAATGAGCTGCTGGATCTAGTGTAATATTTCTGTAATGAATCAACGCATCGGCACGTCCTTGAGAACGACGGACCAATGCACGGATTCTTGCACTTAATTCATTTAAATCAAAAGGTTTTATCAGATAATCATCAGCGCCACTGTCTAATCCTTTGACTCGATCTTCAACTGATTCTCGAGCAGTGAGAATAATAACAGGTGTTGAATTACCTTCTTGTCGAATGTGTTGCAACAAATTAAGCCCTGATAGTTTCGGCAAACCTAAATCCAGTATTATTAATTCAAAAGTTTCTGTTTTCAGTGCTGCTCGAGCTGCTTCTCCGTCTTTTAACCAGTCAACGACATAACCAAACTGGGTTAATCCGGTTTTAACCGCATCACCTAGAAGTTCATCATCTTCTACCAATAACAATCGCATTAGTTTCTCTCCTGGCTCGCCTGACGTTTTTCGAGACTTTTATCATCTATATGTTTTGTGAGATAAATAGCCTGAATAAAAACAAAAATTAATGTAAATCCAATGCCACCAAATAATTTAAAATTAACCCATACATTGGTGTCATAGAAATAAGCCACATAAAGATTGGCAATGCCCATCAGCAGAAAAAATAACGCCCATGCCAGATTAATACGTTTCCATATTTTATTGGGCATACTGATGTTATTTTCCATCATTCTCTGAATAACGGGTTTTTTTCCAATAAAGGTAGTAAGGAAGAAAATAAGGGCTGTTAACCAGTAGATCCCTGTGGGTTTCCATTTAATGAACCAGGGATTTTGTAAAAATAAGGTCGCCCCCCCCAATACAAGAATAATAAGAAAGCTGATTAATTGAAATTTATCATAACACTGATATTTTAAGCGATAAATGACAACCTGCAGCAATGAAGCACTCATTGCTATTGCCGTGGCATAATAAATACCAAACCATTTAAAGCCAAGAAAAAAAAGAACAATGGGAAAAAAATCAAAGAGAAATTTCATAATATTAATTGTTTAAGAATATTAAATATATTATAACACATCAATTTTATAACAAAGACAAGTACCTATGTCGATTGTTAGTGATTTACTCATGAGTGATTTGTATGAACAAATTTAGTCCAACTATAACATAAATCATCTTTTAATCACGAAATTTTTGTTGCCCATTTTACCCTAGCCTAATTTGATTTTTTGACGAGGTCGAAGGTATTTTTCACGGATCCCTGGATTTAAATGCAATAGAGTTTTAACAGAAGTGTTATATCTTTTTGCAATGACACTGAGTGTGTCACCGGATTTTATGGTGTAATGCCCTGATGACTTTATATGTTTCCATATGATGAGCTGTGTTCCTTTGGCAAGATTATTGGTGGAAGGTAAATGGTTCCAGAATCGGATTTGTGCGGCAGTCACACCGTATTTTTTCTCCAAGCTGGAGAAACTGTCCTTCAATTGAACAATATGTATGACTCGACGAAAACTCTCATTTGCAGAAGGGTCCACTTGTTGGATTTTTTCTGAATTTTTTGTAAGAAGTGCTGCTGAATAAGTGTTGCCGGGAATTAAAAGGAATTGATTTAATTTTAACCGATTGCTTTTTAATGAATTAATTTTTTTTATTAAATTGACCGTTGTGTGATAATGTTCAGCAATATCACTTAATGTTTCTCCTTTTTTGACTTGATGCCTTTGCCAGCTGACACGTTTTTCTTTCGGTATATTTTCCAGATTGCTGGTGAAATTATCTACTTTATCTTTGGGAATCAGAAGGTGATGGGGCTGATAGGGCGCTGTTGCCCACCGGTTATGGCCTGCGTTCAGTTTGATGAGCTCTTCATAGTTTAGCTCGGCCATTTTTGCTGCGCGGGTAAGATCAATCTGGCTGCCCACGTCCACTTTTATGAAATAGGGCTCATAAGGTATTTTAGGAAGTGTAATATTATAACGCTGGGGATTTTTAATGACCTCAGCAATAGCCAGAAGACGTGGGATATAAGCTTTTGTTTCCCTGGGAACATTGAGAGTCCAGAATTTTGCACCGGAACTTCGACGGGTTGCTTTTAGAGCTTTGGCTACCGTACCTTCACCTGAGTCATAAGCCGCAAGGGCAAGTAACCAGTTCCCCTTAAAAAACTTATGGAGATATTGCAGATAATTAAGTGCTGCATCGGTGGATAAATCAATACTTCTTCTTCCGTCAAACCACCAATCCTGCTTTAGTCCTAAATCACTTCCAGTGCCCGGCATTAGTTGCCAAAGCCCTGCTGCTCCGGCAGTGGAATAGGCAAAAGGATCATAGGCGCTTTCAATCATGGGCAATAATGCCAGTTCTCCAGGTAGTCTTCGTTTTTTAATCTCAGTTAAAATATGATAGATGTAAGGTTCTGACTGCTTTGCCAGTTTCTGAATATATTCAGGATGAGCACTCAGCCAGCGAATTTGCTTCTGAACAGCTGGCTGATAGGGTTCATGGTTGAGAGCAAATTGGTTTCGTAAAACCTGCCAAACATCTAAATAAGAGCTGTGGGCTTGTGAAATAAGAGATATATAAATAAAAATTAACAAAAAAGATTTTACGATCAATAAGTTAACTTTCAATGTGCGGGCCTTGCAATGTATAAGGGCAAACGATAGTACTAAAAAAAAAATCATTTTTAAACCCTTGTGGATTTAAAATAAACCAACTTGTATTAAATTAATTTTATTAGTTTGTTTTTAGAACTTGTCTTTTTGATGACGCAAAAAACTGAAAACAGCCAGAGCATCGTTAGGATCAACCTTATTTATTTCGGCATACTTTTGAATTTCCGATTGATTTACTCTGAAAAAGGGATTGATTTTTTTTTCAAGAGCGATAGTTGAAGGCAAGGTGCAGGAAACATTTTCATGTCGTATCTTTTTTAAGTAATCTTCGGCTGTTTTATTGCTTGGTTCTATGGTTAAAGCAAACATCAAATTTGTTGTTGTATATTCATGAGCGCAATAAACCGCCGTGGTATCCGGTAAATTTTTATAAAGCAATAATGATTGGTACAATTCATCTATGGTGCCGTCAAATACTCGTCCGCATCCTGCTGAGAACAGTGTGTCACCACAGAATAACCACTGTTTTTCGACTTCATAATAACTAATATGTGTGGAGGTGTGGCCTGGCGTATCCATTATTTGAAAGGCATTGGATCCTATTTCAATAGGCTGTTCTCCGTTTACAGGGACATTAACTGAGTTTACTCTTACATCATTTGGACCGTATATTTTGATAGATGGATAAAACTGTATTAAATCATCAACACCCCCAACATGATCATAGTGATGATGAGTCAATAGAATAGCTCTGAGAGAAAAGCCAGTCTTTTGCGCATAATCAATGACAGGCTTGGCTTCTCCAGGATCAACACAATCAAACAAACCTGAAGCTTCATCCAGCAAAATCCAGATGTAATTATCTTTGAAAGCCTGGAGAGGAAAAACGGTCATTTAAATTCCTTTTCTATCGCTTTTTTTAGCATATATAACGTGAATTCGATGTAACTGTTTAAGGATTATCCTGCAAAGAGAAAATATATTGAAAACCCAGACCTTTTGTGATCTTATTTGTTTTTTCTAAGAACAGTAATAGGATACAAGAGGCCTGGAATGGATAAGTTAGTCGAATTATTCTGTATTGTCGATGATTTTTGTCAAAAGTTTTTACCAATCTTTGAGCAGCAACTTATAAATATTTCAGGCAAAGTCAGGAAGAAACCCTGTAGCCTGTCTATGTCCGAAATAATGACGATAGTGATACACTACCACCAATCCAATTATCGAAACTTCAAAAGCTATTATTCTTATGTTTTGCAGAAAGATTTACGTCCCTATTTCCCAAAACTGGTCAGCTATAGCAGAATGACTGAGCTGATGCCATCTTGTATAGTGCCATTAACGGCATTTTGCCACAATCAATCAAAGACTCTAACTGGCATTTATTTCGTAGACTCAACCCCTATTGAGGTCTGCCACGTTAAAAGAGCGCAACAGAATAAAACATTTAAGGGGTTAGCGGAGAAGTCCAAATCAACTATGGGATGGTATTTTGGTTTTAAACTTCATTTGGTGGCCAATGATAAAGGTGAGCTAATGGCTTTTAAAATAACCTCAAGCCGAACAGATGACCGAACGGTTGTGCCCGATTTAAGTAAAAATCTGTTGGGTAAAATGATTGGAGATAAGGGATATATTTCCCAAAATCTGACCGAGAAACTTGCTGAAAGAGGCTTGCAACTACTGACCAAAGTCAGAAAAAATATGAAGCAAAAAGTGCTCGATGCCTTTGACAAAGTCCTGTTGAGAAAAAGAGCCATTGTTGAATCTGTTATTGACCAATTAAAAAATATTTCAAATATCGAACACTCAAGGCATCGTTCTGTCTTTAATTTTATGGTCAATATCTTGGCTGGTTTGGCAGCTTATGCACTTAAGCCAAAGAAACCTTCCTTGAATATTGAAAAAACATTCGTGGCTGTCGTTTGACCAGTTATATCGAATTCACGTATATATACTATATTTTTGGGTACCTGATTTTAACGTTCGACCTCATCCCAATCAAATTCGTCATCAAGTTCATCCAAGTCATCAAATTCATCTTTTAAATCTTCTTTTAATTTTTTTCGTTCTAATCTATCTTCAATCATTTTTCGAAGACGTCTTTTTTGGTTTAATTCTTCGGCATCGCTTTCATCTTTTTCGTAACTGTATTCTGAAAATGATTGGCTATCATCGTAGTCGTGCTGTAAGCCCATAATCATCTCCTTTTTTTATCTGTATCAATAGTATAGTGCAATAATCAATGAGGGGACGGGATTAAGACAATAAATACCAATAAGCAAAGACTCAGAGGTTAATGATATCAATCCAAAGGTAGATCCTGCCCCCGAATTTGAGAATCAATCCATTATTTTACGGTGCGAAGATAGGCGCTATAAGTATTTTCCAATAAGCTGACGATGGTCATGGGGCCTACCCCACCAGGAACGGGGGTAATCCAGGCTACCTTTTCAGCGGCTTTTTCGTAATGAATATCTCCGCGAATGGTACCATTAGGCAATCGATGAATACCCACATCTACAATCACTTGTTTTTCTGATAACCATTGCACATCAACAACATCCTGCTTGCCCGCAGCGATAATCAGTAAATCAGCGGATTCAACATGCTTTCTTAGTCCTGTGGTGAATTTATGGCAAATGGTTACCGTAGCTCCGGCCAATAATAATTCAAGACACATAGGACGCCCCACAATATTAGATGCTCCAATGATGACGGCGTGTTTCCGTTTAATAGATATGTTGTAATGTTTCAGTAAATGCATAATTCCAAGAGGTGTGCATGGCCTTAACAATGGAATGCGTTGAGCCAGCCTGCCTATATTGTATGGATGAAAGCCATCAACGTCTTTTTCCGGAAATATTCGCTCAAGAATTGTGGTTGTTTTAATATGTTTAGGTAAGGGTAACTGAACAAGAATTCCGTTTATCAGCGGTGATTCATTTAAATGATCAATCAGTTCAAGTAATTCCTTTTCGCTGGTTGTTTCAGGTAAATTATAGTCTTTGGATTGAATTCCCACATCTTCACAGGCTTTGCGCTTATTGCTGACATATATTGTTGAGGCTGGATCATTACCTAATAATATGACAGCCAATTGAGGAGAAGGATTCCTCTTGCTTGTTTTTTGCAAAATCGATTCTCTTAATTTCTGGCGACGTTGTGTCGCAAGTGCTTTTCCATCCAGAACAGATGCTGACATATTATGTTTATTTTAATGACGGGAGGATAATTATGGAGCAGGTTGGGCTTTGATGCAATTTAAATGTTAAAAAATATAAGTGATTGATTATATTTTATTCTTTATAGTTGGTTTATTGCTTAAGAGCTGTTGTATTTATTGAACATGCTATAAATTAATGATAATTTTTTATAGTCTGTTGGCATATTTTCTACTATTTTGGCTCAGGATGATTAAATGTCAACATGTGTCATGTCTATCACAAATTGCAGGAGCGCTGATTGAAAATAACTATTTTACCAGTCGCATTATTTACATTAGTCCATCCTGTTGGTTTGTCTGCCCTCGGTTTGGGAGATATGATCGTTCATTCATACCTTAATCAACCTTTCGAAGGTGAAATCTCCCTACAGGATCTTAGCGATACAAATTTATCTGATATTAAAGCAACTTCAGCATCTCAGGATGATTACGAGCGAGTCGGAATTGAGCAAACTTATACGGTTGCACTGTTGAATTTTAAAGTGAGTAAGAATAATAAAGGAAAACCTGTTATTAAAATCAGTTCCTCTGAAAGAATCACCGACCCCTATTTCCAACTTTTAATTGATGTGGCATGGTCAGAAGGGCAACTTTATCGCGAGTATACCGTATTACTTGATCCTCCAGGATATCAGATAGGTCATACGTCTTTTCAGGCCGGGAAGACCGTTTCTTATAAAAAATCCGATGCAAGATTTAATGAGCAAACAGGAGTTGTTGATAAGCGTGTTATTAGTCAGGTTGTCCACAGCTATTCGCCTGATGAAAAACGGGAAAAATCCACTTACGGTCCAGTTAAAGGAAAGGATGAAAATATTTGGCAAATTGCTCAGCGTTTTGATGCCTCGCAGGTTAATTTGCAACAGGTGGTGCTGGCTATTGTGGGAATGAACCCCGAAGCTTTTACAGATGGCAATTTGAATGGACTTAAATCTGGTACCCTCTTGACCATTCCCTCAACCGCCACAATGAGCAAAGTACCAGCCTCATTGGCGAGACAGGAAGTCCAGGCACATGATGAAGCCTGGAAAAATAAATCAGATATCAAACATGTTTTGCTACCGCCATATACCACAGGCGAAGTGGCTCCTACAAGGACGGTGGAAAATACTACATCTCAATCGGTTGATTCCAATAATATTCCCTCCTCGCATATTCAGGATGTCCCCAAATTTTCTGAGTCGAATTCTAAATCCGAGGGATTATTTTCTACAGTGATGTCTGCGACTTCGATGTTTGTACCTGAAGAACATACGACAACAGAAACTGCATCTGGCAAGGAAGATACTTTAAGAAAATCTGAGATTGCAGTTGCCGCTACAGCGGTGGAATCAGTAAGAGAAGCCAACACTGTTCTTAAAGAGCAGTTGCAGGAACTGCAGAGCCAGAACAAACAGTTGCAAAAACAGATAAATCAACGCGAAAAAGAAATCGCTGCGCTTCGTCAGCGAATAAATATTCTGATGAAACAACGTGAAGCGGTATCTTCTCAAGCCAGCAGTAACAAAACGGAATCAAGCGATACTTGGTTTTTATGGCCTCTATGGCTCCTGTTTGTCGTTATAGCTGGAGGAGCGGTACTTATTTTATGGTATTTCAGATACCGGGAACCCAGGAATCAGCCTGATAGGGGGGGTAATTTATCCGATGACAGGATTAAAAAAGAGCTTTCTGTAGATGTAGAAATAAAAGAAATGCCTATAGATGAAAAGACAGGCAAGGCAGCTATTAAAACTTCCGATTCTGTTATTTTAACAGATGTTAAAAGTTCAGAAAAAGAAAAACAATCTTTGGAAGAAGCGCAAACCTCTGTTGAAAAGCAAATAATTTCACCTGAACCTGAACCTGAACCTGAACCTGAACCTGAACCTGAACCTGAACCTGAACCTGAACCTGAACCTGAACCTGAACCTGAACCCGAACCCGAACCCGAACCCGAACCCGAACCCGAACCTGAACCTGAACCTGAACCTGAACCTGAACCTGAACCTGAACCTGAGCCCGAACCTGAGCCCGAACCTGAGCCTGAACCTGAGCCCGAACCTGAGCCCGAACCTGAGCCTGAACCTGAGCCTGAACCTGAGCCTGAGTCAGAAAAAGCTGCTTCTCCTGAAAATAATCTGCAAAGCATCGATTTCAGTGAGGAAGAAAACAACCCTCAGAAAAGACCGGTCACGGAAAATACAGATGAAAATTATCGAAGACCTTTAAGCGTATTAATTAATGAAGAAAAAAAAGAAGACATGCTCCCTGCCAAAGAGCAGGACCAAAAAGCTGATTTGCCAGAATATACTGAGGCAGAGATGAAAACAGATACCAATCAAAAGGAGGAAATGGATAAAAAGAAAAAAAATGAAGAAAGTGATTTTGTCTTGGAGTTTGAACCGGGTTTACATAAACTTTTAAAAGAAAAACAAACTGATAAAGCACCTGAGACTGATGAAAAAGATGAGTCTGCTTTGGATTTTGATTTAAGTTCATCAGAGAAAGAAAGTATTACCCGGAATGAAGAATCCCAAAGAACAACTGAAACTCCGGGTGATTCATCCTCAGTCAAGCTGGCAGACGATGATGAAGATCATCAGTCCTCAGAAATAGAAGTTTTGTCTGATCCTTTAAAAAGCAAAGAAGCGCTGGATACTCTGCTCGCTTTGGCAAACACTTATATCAGTATGGGCGATATCGAGTCCGCCAGACAATCATTGGAAGAAGTTGTTGAACATGGTAGTGATAAACAGCAGACTGAGGCTAAACGATTATTAAAGGATTTAGGTCAATAATGCATGTTACGCAGCGCCGCGTAACATGAGTCAATAAAGTGTATATTCCACATCGAATCGCCGGTGAAAGTCGGTATTTTATGTCTAAAAATAATTGCCTCCAAAACCACCCTATGTTCTCATTGGCAGGAAGTGGATAGAATATTAATTACCTCCGCTTTAAATCTTAGATAAACCTTTTTTAATTTGTGAAATCACGGTTATAATGCTCAATCATGCTAAATCGGGTCGTCAATGTGTTAAAATTAGTTAAAACGTTATTCATATCCGCCTTGTTTTTCTTACAGTCCTTTCAAATGAATCATCAGGAACAGGAAGATCAGGCGGCTAAAGAGCGTAATCGCAGTAATGCAGCAGCTTATAATACACAATTGGGCTTAAGTTATTTAAAACAAGGGGATCGCCCCCGCGCAAAGCGTAAGTTATTTGCAGCTTTAAAGCAGGAACCGAATTCTGCAGCCGTTAACACAGCCATTGCATATTATTTTGAGGAAACCGGGGAAATCGACGAAGCTAAATCTTACTATTTAAAGGCTTTGTCGTTAGCTCCTGGAAGTGGAGCACAGCTCAATAACTATGGTACTTTTTTATGCCGACAGGGAAAATATGTCGAATCTATAAATTATTTTTTAAAAGCCGTTAAAGATCAGCAATATGTTCATACGGCAGGCGCTTATGAAAACGCAGGGTTATGTGCTGCAGAAATTCCTGATTATGATAAGTCCATTCTTTATTTTACTAAAGCACTTGAACAGGATCCTGAGCGTAAGCAATCTTTTTATGAACTCGTAAAAATCGAAAAAAAACTGGGAAATGAAAAAAAGGTACTTGATTTAATTGAGAAATATTCCCGATTTTCCGCTGATCCGGCAGTTCTGGTTTTAGCAGAGAAAATAGCGCATAAGTTGGGGGATGCAAGATTGCAGGAAAAATATGCAAAAAAACTGGAATTAATACAACAAAGGCAGCGTTATAGACAATATTCAGATAATAGTGGAGTAAAGAATGAATACAACAGCCACAACGGATGAATCTAACGAAATATTTCAGCAATATCCAGGCGCTCATTTAGCGGAAGCCCGTCAGCAAAAAGGATATAGTCAGGAATATGTTGCAGGAAAATTACATCTTCGTGTTCGTATCATTGAGTTACTGGAGTTGGATGATTATGAGCAAATGCCGGAGCCGGTTTTTGTGAAAGGCTATTTACGTGCCTATGCAAAATTATTAGAGATTGATCCTGAGCCAATCCTTGAGATCTATAATAGCCATCACGTAACTGAAAAAAAACTGGACAAAGCTTTATGGCAAAGCAAGCGAGAAACCAATAAAGCAGAACATGCAATACGCTGGTTTACGCTCTTTTTTGCTGTTGGTGTGGTGGTGGCCATTGGGTTGTGGTGGCAAAAAAATAGAGATTCTCAGGTTTATCCTACACATTTATCAAAAGCGGATATAGATGAAAGCATGAACAAATCGGATACTCGGGTGACTGACCTGACGAAAATGCAGTCCATATTGTCTTCTGACAGACAATTAGCACCTGTGGAGAAGAAGAGTGGTTGATAAAATTCAAGCGATTCGTGGCATGAATGATGTTTTGCCCGACAAAACATTTATATGGAGATATGTAGAAGAAACCTTTGTTAATTGCTTAAAACAATACGGTTATAAAGAAATTCGTTTTCCAGTGGTGGAAAGCACGCAACTTTTCAAGCGCACCATTGGTGAAGTAACCGATATCGTTGAAAAGGAAATGTATACTTTTACGGATTTAAACGGTGACAGCTTAACTCTGCGACCTGAAGGAACAGCAGGATGTGTGCGTGCCTGCCTTGAACATGGTTTATTGTATAATCAGCAGCAAAAACTATGGTATATAGGACCGATGTTCCGCCACGAAAAGCCACAAAAGGGACGCTACCGTCAATTTATGCAGTTCGGTGTAGAAGCCTTTGGGATGTCAGGTATTACTATAGAGTTGGAGCTTATAGCCATTAGTCTTCGACTTTGGAAGTTACTTGGCATTGATCAATCGCTTAGTCTGCAAATCAACACCTTGGGTGAACTATCAGAACGCCAGGCTTATAAGGAAATTCTGGTTCGTTATTTTAGAGAGAATATCAATTCCCTGGATGAAGATAGCAAACGAAGGCTTGATAAAAATCCTTTGCGAATATTGGATAGTAAAAATCCAGATATGCAGGGATTGATCAGAAATGCACCTAAACTTATAGATGCATTGGGGAAAGATAGCCGTGCGCATTTTGAAAAATTATGTCACGGTTTGGAATCACTTGGCATCAGCTATATTGTGAATCCGGTTCTGGTTCGCGGTTTGGATTATTATGGACATACAGTTTTTGAGTGGGTTACCGATAAGCTCGGTAGTCAGGCCACCATTTGTGCCGGAGGGCGTTATGATGCTCTTGTTGAGCACCTGGGAGGTCCGCCAACTCCGGCAGTAGGCTTTGCTTTAGGCGAAGAACGTTTACTATTGCTCATGGAAACTCTCACCATACAACCTAAGGACACTACAGGACTCTCTATTTATATCATTAGTGAAGGAGATGAGGGTCTTCGACAAGCACTAACTATTGCAGAATCCATACGCGATAAGAATCCCCACTATGAAGTCATAACAAATACGACAGGGGGAAGTTTTAAAAGCCAATTTAAAAAAGCCGATAAAAGTGGTGCCCGGCTAGCTTTTATCCTGGGTCCTGATGAGGTTAATCAAAAGAAGGTGAGCATTAAAGATTTACGAATGGATTCAGAGCAGATCATGGTTAATCAAGCGGATATTAATCAATATTTAAAAAATAATTATGACTCAGTTGGCTCAGAGTAGGTTATGGACAGCCGGATTATAGTGACAGAACCTAGGCTGTACAACGCTCAATCAAGCGGCGAACTTCAGAAAGCCATAAAAGATAGCACGATTTATGACCTTCAGGAAAAACTCAGGAGAGAATAATGTCAGTTTATATGACTGAAGAAGAACAAATAGAAGCAATAAAAAAATGGTGGAAACGTTATAGTACTCTTATTACTGTAATGATTTCAGTGATTCTTTTAGCGATAGCTGGTTATCGTTATTGGAGTTGGCATCAGCAGAAAGTTCTATTGCAGGCATCAAACACCTATGAACAAATGATGCTGGCCTTTTCTCATCAAAATGATAAAGCTGTAAAATCTTTTGCAAACCAGTTAATTAAAAATTATAAAAACACCGTCTATGCGGATGTGGCTCATTTAACCCTGGCTAAGCTATTGATCAAAAACAATAAATTGAATTTAGCGAAAGATGAATTATACAAGGTGGTTGAAAACAGCAAGATTAATGCTTTGAAGCAGCTTGCCAGGTTGCGGCAAGCTCGAATTCTTTTACAACAAAAGTCTTATGATAAGGCGCTTGCCGAATTAAAAATCATTGACGATTCTGCTTATTTGGCCATTATCAATGAGTTAAAAGGAGACCTGTTTGCTGCTACCGGTAAATATCAGAAAGCCATTGAATCGTACCGCCTTGCAATGGATGAAAGCAAAGATAGTGGAACAAGCAATCTGTTTCTGGAAATGAAAACCAATGAAGTGGCTTCTATGACTCAAAGCTTTAATGAAAAAAATGAGCGGATGCAAGTGGGTTGATTACTGCTTTTTAGCTAGACAAAATTGAAGTTAAAACTAGATGTGGGTAAAAAAATGAAAAAAATTTTAATACTGTTGGTGCTATGTCATTTTATTCAAGCATGTACCAAGGTGGAAGATTATGTGCTTGGGAAGGACAATACCCCTAAACCCTCTCCTCTGGCCGAAATTACACCTAAAATTGATTTGGTCCGGAAATGGTCCGCTCCAGTAGGCCAATCACACAAGAACAGCGCTTATTTGAAATTAAAACCGGTGATCAAGGGTCAAACCATCTACACTACTGATATCAATGGTCAAGTGCAGGCGATGAATAAATCCAGCGCACAAATTCAGTGGAGTACAAAGTTAAAGAATAAAATTATAAGCGGCCCAACCGTAGCTGAAAAGGTGGTTGCGGTCACCACAGATGCTTCTACTCTGGTTTTACTTGATTCTTCGAATGGCAAGGAATTATGGGAAAAAAAAGTTTCTGGTGAAATTTTAGCTAAACCGTTAATCAACAGGGATAAGATTATTGTTAAAACCATTGATGGTAATTTATATGCATTTAATCTTTTAAATGGTCAAATAATTTGGGAGGTTAATCATGGTGCTCCCAATTTGATTTTAAAAGCGGGCTCATCTCCTGTGCTTATGGAAGATAAAGTCTTAGTCGGTTATTCAGATGGAAAAATAGATGTCGTTGATCTTCAAACTGGCCGTCTGTTGTGGCAAAGAAATATTGTCTATCCAAGCGGGGCTAGTGATGTTGAGCGCCTTGTGGATATTGATGCTGATCCGATTGTAAGAGGTGATACCGTTTATCTGGCTACCTATCAAGGTTATGTTGGCGGGCTGTCTTTAAAAGATGGTCAATTTATCTGGAGTAAACCTTCTTCCGTATATAAAAATATTATTTTAAATAAAAATACATTGTACCTGACTGATAGCGATGACGTGATTTGGGCTATCAATGCAGACAATGGCTTGGTAAAGTGGAAGCAAACAGACTTAAAAGCAAGAGGGTTAACCGAGCCTGCTGTAATGGGTCACCGATTGATTGTAGGTGACAAAACCGGTTTGTTACATGTTTTGTCCACAAGTACGGGGGAATTTTTGGCAAGAACCCAACTTTCTGGCCCGATTACGATATCTCCTGTGATAGACGATAAAAAGCTATATGTACAAACAGCCAATGGATTGCTGAATCAATTATTGGTGAGTTAATCATGATCCCAGTAATTGCTCTTGTAGGACGTCCTAACGTCGGCAAATCCACATTATTTAATCGCTTAACTAAAACACAGGATGCCCTTGTGGCCGATTTCCCGGGGTTAACCCGGGATCGACAATATGGACAGGCGGTTTTTGAAGGCAAATCCTTTATTGTGGTTGATACCGGCGGTGTAGGTGTTGATGATCTCGCTGTCGATGCATTGATGTCAAAACAATCGTCAATAGCGGTGCAGGAAGCAGATATCATTTTTTTTATGGTTGATGCTCGCGCAGGGTGTACCGGCGTTGATCAAGACATTGCTCGATTGCTTAGAAAATCAAATAAAACGGTTTTTCTAGTTGTGAACAAATCGGATGGGTTAGATGAAGAAGTGGCTTGCGCAGATTTTCAATCCTTAGGTTTTGCACATGTTTTTCCTGTTTCTGCAGCCCATGGGCGTGGTTTCCACAACCTACTATCCACAGTGATGAGCAATTTTAATGACATTGAGCCATTTTCGGAAATAGATAATGTCATTAAAGTAGCCTTTGTCGGACGTCCTAATGTCGGTAAATCGACTTTAATTAACCGCATACTGGGCGAGGATCGTGTCGTGGTTTATGATATGCCGGGAACTACACGCGATAGTATTATGATTCCTTTTAGCAGGGATGAAAAAAACTATGTATTGATTGATACGGCCGGCGTGCGTCGTCGAGCTCGCATTGAAGAGAAAGTTGAAAAATTTTCAGTTATAAAGACCATACAATCGGTAAAGGAATCACATGTTTGTTTAATGCTTCTGGATGCAAAAGAAGGTTTAACGGATCAGGATCTGCATTTATTAGGCATTATCATTGAATCCGGGAAAGCCTTGGTTATTACAGTTAACAAATGGGATGGGCTGGATGAGGAGCACAAACAAAATATAAAAGATGAGCTGGATAGAAAATTGCATTTTGCTCGTTTTGCGAAACTCCGATTTATTTCTGCGCTGCATGGGAGTGGTGTTGGGCTTTTGTTCAAAGACATTGAGCAGGCCTATGCTTCGGCAACACAATCGTTTTCTACGCCTATGTTAACTCGTTTGCTGCAGGATCTTGTTAGTCAACATGCTCCGCCCATGGTAAAAGGGCGCCGTATAAAATTACGGTATGCTCACTCTGGCGGGCAAAATCCGCCTATTATTGTGATTCACGGTAATCAACTTGAATCTTTGCCAGATAGCTATATACGTTATTTGAAAAATGCATTTATTCAGCATTTACAGTTAACAGGAACTCCTTTAAGGCTTGAATTTAAAGGCGGGATTAATCCTTATAAAAATAAAAAAAATAAATTAACTCCTCGCCAGATACACAAAAAGAAACGTTTAATTCGTAAGATAAAAAAATAAACTTAAAATATCACATGTTTGTTTGGTGTTCAGCCTTACAACCAGAAAAAAATAAGAGCAGGAGTGGCTGTCAAAATCACAATGATTTCCACAGGAAAACCGAGGAAAAGATAGTCAAAAAATTTGTATTTCCCCGGTCCTAAAATTAAGGTATTGTTTTGATGACTGATGGGTGTCAAAAAGGAGCAGGAAGCGCCAACAGCAACAGCCATTAAAAATGCATCAACGTTCATGTGCATGCTGTAAGCAATATTTGTGGCAATGGGGGACATGACGACTGCTGTTGCAGCGTTGTTCATCATATCTGATAAGCTCATGGTGATGATAAGTAATAATACCAGAATGAGCGCCGGATAGTCGGTTCCTGCCAGAGCCAGAATTCCTTGCCCAATTAAATCGGCAGCCCCTGTGCTTTTTAAAGCATCACCTAATGGAATAAGTGCCCCTAGCAGAATGATAATTGACCAGTCGATGCTTTGATATACACGCCGCATAGGCATGATATTAAACATAACCATTAGCACTACTACGGCGGCAAAACAAACGCTGACAGAAACCATCTGTGTCGTGGTAAAGATAATTCCCCCTAAAAAAAGCAGTAAGGGAAGAATAGTATTACGCCTGAAGCCCACATTTATAGTTCTCTCGGCTAAAGGCACAAGTCCCAAATGAACAATATTTTCCTGGAGTGAATCCGTTAGTCCTTGAACCAACACAACATCGCCGGCGTTCAGATTAACGTGGTTTAACCTGTTTTTAATATTTCTGCCTGAACGAGCCACTGCAAGTAAGTTGATCTGATAAGTTGAGCGAACTCTTAATTGCTGCCAAGAGCGACCTTCAATCCTGGAGCCTGGTGTAACCACGGCCTCCATGATGCTGATGTCTTCACCACGCAGGCTTTCAGGCGAAATAATATCACCATGGACTAAATCCAATTCGCCTTTGAGAAGCAAAGAATTTAAGTCTTCATGCGAGGCCTCCACAATTAAAATATCGCCTGCTTGAAGTTCTTCATCGGCGGCAATCACCAGACGTTTTCTTTTTTTACGGATGAGCCCTAAAATGGAAAAATCACCCTCAATAAGATTTTCCAGTTGATATCTTTTCATGCCCGAAACAGGAGAATTTCTAGGTATTTTTATTTCGCTGATATAATCATGAATCTGATACAGATCTTCGCTTTGCTTTTCGGATTTGCGACGGGCAGGGATATGTCTCCAGCCTATAAAAACAATATAAATCAGGCAAACGAAACAAACAGAAAGCCCTACCGGTAGAAAATCAAACATTTCAAAGGAAGAACCTGTGATATTGAATTTATAAGAAGAAACAAGCAGATTCGGTGGTGTGCCGATTTTAGTTGTCATGCCTCCTAAAACAGTGGCAAACGATAAGGGCATTAAAATTTTAGAAGGAGACAATTTAGCATTGATAGCAGATTGTACCGCCAAGGGCATTAACAAGGCTAACGCTCCTACATTATTCATAAAGGCGGATAAAAAAGCACCTGTAAAGCAAAGCAAACCAATGTGGAGAATTGGTTTTTTCAGAATAGGCATAATAATTCTGAGAAAAAATTCAATCAGACCTGTTTGGCTGATGGCAGCTGTAATGGCCATCACAGCTGCAACGGTAATGACCGCTGGGTTGCTAAAGCCACTGAATGCCTGATCTGAGGGTATAATGCCTAAAAATACAAGGGAAAGCAGACTCATTAGAGCTACTGTATCATATCGGTAATAACCCCATACAAACATTACAAGCGTCAGGATTAACACAATAAACAGCAAATAAGCATCATACATATTGATTGCCTTGATGAATAACTCATGTTAAGTAGCTTTGTCTTCTAAAAAATACTGTGCCGCGTAACATGAGTGAATAACTATATTCTTAACGTTATGACATCACAAGGCGCATGATGAACGGTAGCGCTTGCTGTGCTGCCAAGAAATGTAGAAAAATTATCGTTGGTGTGACTGCCAATAATAATTAAGTTACAGTTCAGCTCCTTAACTTTTCTGAATATATGTTCAACTACTGAGCCTATTTCCACTATTTGCTGCTCTTTAGGTATACTGAGTGCTTCTCCAAGCAACTCAATAACTGTCAGGGCATCATCTTTTGCTGGATGCGCTAATTCAGTAAATCCCAGACCTTGTGCCAGCTGCACGCTGGCAGGTAATTCTATGACATGCAGCAGATATAGTTTTGCCTTGAAATAATCAGCAATGGCTTTTGCTTTTTCACTGACATGGAAATGCTCTTCACTGAGATCGGTAGCATGCAGGATATTATTGTACATTGATCCTCACTTAATCATCCTGATAGTAACTCATGAGATAGTAAGTTCAAGTTTAGTAGAAAGATATTCATAATATCAATGGTTTTAAAAAGTATTGAAGCCATTTCTGTAAATTTTCCGGAGCAGATCCCCAGTTGTACTGGAATATAATCAGGATTCCCTTATATGCAAGGGGCAGGTTGGCAGGAATTGGGATATTTTTTCGCCGTTTGGCAGCCTTAAATCCGGGGCGATGTTTAAAAGAGGTTTAAGAACAAAATCTCTTTTTAAGAGGTGTGGATGTGGAATGGTAAGCTTTGCAGATTTCATGGTTAAATGTCCGTAAAGTAAAATATCAATATCCAATGTTCTTGGTCCCCAACGTTTCTTACGAACTCGCCCGAACTGTTTTTCAATGTTTTGGCATTGTTTTAACAATAACCGGGGAGTTAATCTTGTATTAATCTCGAGCACCATATTCCAGTAGTCGGGCTGAGATCGCATCCCCCACGGTATGCTACGATATATTGGGCTGCAATGAAGAAAATAACAGCCAGGCAATCTGGATATACTTTTTACAGCCAATCTGAGAAGCCGTTCAGGAGAGCCAAGGTTACTACCCAATCCAAGATAACTAATTGGCATGATTTTGCGGTGGTTTTGGTTTGCGTCGTTTTTTACGTGGTTTAGGTAAATCTTCTTTAGATGTCTCTTCAATCATTTGCATTTGTTTTTCGGAGTCGACATCCTGAAAGAGTGTCCACCAGTTTGCCAGTTCCATGGACTCATCTCCTGACAATGCTCTTAAAGCCATGAAATCATAAGCGGCTCTAAAGCGAGGATGCTGAATTAGGTTTAATGGACGTTTACCGAACCTTTTATTAAACCGAAATTGCAATAGCCATATTTCACGGATGACCTGGCTGAAACGTTTTGGAATAAAAACAGTCTGATTTTGCTCAATAATGATTTGTGACATGGCTTTTTCAAGAGCAGGCAAGGGATGAAATCCTTCTTTTTGCAGTTGTTTGGAACGCTCCAGCATGGGAAACCATAGAAGGACGGCCATTAAAAAAGCAGGGGTCACAGGTTTTTCATCCCGAATACGGGTATCCGTATTTCCCAAGGCAATACCCAAAAAAGCATTGATTGGATAATTACTGTTCAGCAGTTCAAAAGTTAAAGGAAATAGCCGTTCAAATAAACCGTATTTCAGTAGTAATCGTTGGACGGACTCAGCCTCTCCACATTGATATAATTTGGTGATTTCATCGAATAATCGTGAACCTGAAACATGAGTGATCAGATGATTAAGCTTTAATATGAATTGGGAGGTATCTTCGGCCAATTCAAAACCAAGTTTGGCGCTGAAACGCAATGCACGTAACATCCGTACAGGATCTTCCTGGTAACGCAACTCAGGGTTACCTATCATTCGAATGATGCCTTGCTCTATATCATTAACACCACCTGTCAAATCAATAATAGATGAATCATTAATGTTGTAGTAAAGAGAGTTAATGGTGAAGTCCCTTCGCCAGGCATCCTGCTCCAGCGTGCCGAAAACATTATCACGAATTAACATGCCGCGTTCATTGGTTTCAATAACATCACTTTGTGCACGAAAGGTGGCAACTTCAATGATTTCACGATGAAAAAGAATATGAACCAGCTTAAAGCGCCTTCCAATGATACGGCCATTACGAAAAAGTTTTTTTACTTCACTGGGTGTGGCATTGGTTGCGACATCAAAATCTTTCGGTACCTTATGAAGCAATAAGTCTCTGACGCTGCCACCTACAAGATAGGCTTGAAAGCCAGCGCCGGTAAGACGATTAAGTACTTTAAGAGCATTGGAGCTGATATCAGTTTTGGATATACAATGTCTGTTACGTGGGACAATATGTTCAGACTTAACCGCAGTGTTTGCAGATGCTTTGGATTTTCGCAACAGCTTTTTTACAAAATTGATGATTGTATCACCTGATAAGCTAATTAAAAATGAGCAATATTATAACCAAGCTCCTTAAGAAAGTGAATCATTTACCTTTAGTAAGTTTTTAAGGACAATAGCAACATTCAAGTTTTAAAGGTTTGAGAGATGGATATCATCGATATTATTTTAAGTTTATCAGCATTGGTTATCCTTGAAATTATCTTGGGGATTGATAATCTTGTTTTTTTGTCCATTTTGACAGAGAAACTTCCTAGAGAAAAAAGAAAAAAAGCCAGACGATGGGGATTAACCTTTGCTTGGGTAACACGTCTGTTGCTTTTGGCCTCGGCTGTATGGTTGGTCAAATTAACACGACCATTTCTGAGTCTCGGCGATTTCTCGCTATCTGTACGTGATGTGTTTTTATTGTGCGGAGGCGCTTTTCTCATCGCTAAAGCTACTCAGGAAATACACTTTGAGGTCGGTGAAGAAAGCATCGCCGAAAAAACGGATATCGATAAGGGAAAACTGACGTTTAAAGCGGTTATTTTTCAGGTAGCCATCTTGGACATTATTTTTTCACTGGACAGTGTTTTAACGGCTGTAGGTTTAACGAGTCGTTTCTGGGTCATGGCTCTGGCTATCACCGTTGCCATTATCGTCATGATCTATGCAAGCGAGCCGGTGAGCGCTTTTATTGAAAAATATCCCACCGTTAAAATGCTGGCTTTAAGTTTTTTAATTTTAATTGGAATGGTACTTGTTGCAGACGGACTATCTTTTCATGTACCTAGAGGATATGTTTATTTTGCCATGGGTTTTTCGTTAGGGGTAGAAGCTTTAAATATGCTGAAACGTACCCGGCGAAAATTAAATAAGGATAAATAAGTTGTTAGTGTATAAAGCATTTCATATTATTGCCATGGTGGCATGGTTTGCAGGTTTGTTTTATTTACCTCGTCTTTTTGTTTATCATGCTGATGCTACGGATGAAATCAGCATCAGACGATTCAAAATAATGGAGCGAAGGCTTTATTATGGGATCACCTGGCCTGCAGCCATTGTTACAACTGTTTTGGGGATCATTTTATTTTTTTATAATCCACATTATTATCTAATGGCAGGATGGATGCATGGTAAACTGATGTTTGTGGCCTTATTGTGGGTTTATCATTTAGCCTGCGGTCATTATTTAAATGCTTTTGCAAAAGATGAGAATCGTAAAAGCGCTCGTTTTTTCAGAATTTATAATGAATTACCTACTTTATTGTTAATTGTTATTGTATTGTTGGTGGTATCAAAACCTTTCTAAGAGATTTTTCTGCATTAGGTTCTGCGTACTTATCTCTTTGTCGCAGCGAAAATCTGGATGATACCGGCCTTCACCGGCACAAAGATTATGTGAAAACCATCCGCCATTATGATCTCCTGTTAAGTAAATTACCTAAATCAATAGCACAGGATATCGCTTATAATAATATGTTACGGTTATTACCCCAACAAAAAGCCATATTGACGGAAAAGGAACTTCAGGAATTAGACATCGCTAAAGAGAACATCTGAATGATTAAAGTGCTGTCTTAGCCCTTTTTACGGTTAATCTATTTCTACCATATCAAAATCTTCTTTACCGGCACCACAATCAGGGCAAAACCAATTCTCAGGGACATCTTCCCAACGTGTTCCTGGTTCAATACCATCTTCTGGCCAGCCTTCAGCTTCGTCATAGATAAATCCGCAAATCACACAAATATACCGTTTATATTCTTTCATTCAATTTATCTCAAGATTAAAAATGGCTTAATTTATCGGCTGCGAGCCTGAATGTAAAGTGTTATGGTCGAACACCTTGCCACCCAAGGTATAATCTTGCCTGGAAAATGATTACAGAAATTTTGACAACAAAATAAACATCCCGTAAAATTAGCTACTTATTTTTCTATGAGTTTAATAATGTTTCGTTTTGTTTTTTTATTGATCTGTATATTTTCGGCTGTTAGCGGTTTACAGGCTCAGGATCTTTCTTGCGGAGAGCATTATTGTGTAGCTGTCGTCGATGCCGGCAGTACGGGTTCAAGAGCTCATATATATAGCTACGATTTAGATAAAACCAATAGTCCGGTAAATATTAATGAAGTCTGGTCTAAAAAAATAAAACCTGGATTAGCTACTATCGAACCTAATCAGAATACAATTTACTCTTATTTACATCAGTTGTTTTCCGATGCCCCTGAGCAAAATATGCCCGTTTATTTTTATGCAACGGCGGGCATGCGACTTTTGCCGCAACCAAAACAACAAGTCTATTACCAATGGCTACAACAATGGTTTGCTCAGCAAAGTCAATGGCAGCTCATCGATGCCAAGACTATTACAGGCAAGCAAGAGGGTGTTTTTGACTGGCTTTCAATGAGTTATCAATCCGGTGCTTTGCTGTCAAATGAGAAGGAAACGCCAGGAGTCATAGATATAGGTGGGGCTTCAACGCAGATTGTATTTCCTGTTCAAAATAACACACAAATTAAGGAATCTGATAAGGAAGAACTGGATTTGTATGGTCGGCATTTAACTCTCTTTGTTCATAGCTTTTTGGGCTTAGGTCAAACTGAAGTGACCCATCAGTTCTTAGATGTTCCTGCCTGTTTTGCAAACGATTATCAAATGCCTGACGGATTACCTGCTCAAGGCGATGCAGTGGCTTGTGAGCATGAAGTAGATTCTTTGATGAATGATGTACATAATGTAAATAAAATTGTGCAGCCTGCCTTAACCGCAAATCCAGTAGATTCCTGGTACGTGATGGGCGGAATCGTGAATCTTGCTGAAGATAAATTATTCCAGTTTGATAATAATCAGCTAACGAACCAAAGCTTAATAGAGCAAGCCGACAGAGAAGTTTGCCATCAACAGTGGGATATTTTAAATAAAAAATTTCCAGATAATGAGTATCTGTATGGTTATTGTCTTTTTGCTTCCTATTATTATTCTTTAATGGTGGATGGCTACGGTTTGAATCCCGAACAAACCATAAAATATATGACTGGAAATAAAACAGCGGATTGGACTTTAGGAGTTGTGTTACATCATAATTCCTGAGCGATATTGAGCCGTTTCATCGTTGCGTTGCTGAAAATGAAGAAAATTGAACCATCAATATTTATGATTTAGTGAGCTATTTTCTCTTTTAAATCTTCTCTATTTTTAGCAAAAAGTTATGCTGCTGCCTGTAAATATCAGATCCGACAACAAAATGAACAGGAAAAATATCAAGGAGTATATATGAGTCGTTCTCAGGATTTGTTTCATCTTGCCCAAACAGTTATTCCTGGCGGTGTAAATTCGCCGGTAAGAGCATTTAAAGGGGTGGGTGGGGAGCCTGTTTTTTTTAAAAAGGCTAAAGGAGCTTATCTTATTGATGTAGATGACCGTCATTATATAGATTATGTTGGGTCCTGGGGTCCTTTAATTCTTGGTCATTGTCATCCTGCCGTTACACATGCGGTCAACCAAGCCGTTTATCAAGGACTCAGTTTTGGGGCGCCAACGGAACTTGAAATTAAACTGGCTCAGAAAATTATTTCTTTGATGCCTTCCATTGATAAACTGCGAATGGTTAATTCCGGTACAGAGGCAACAATGACAGCCATTCGTTTAGCAAGAGGTTTTACCGGTAAAAACAAACTGATTAAGTTTAACGGTTGCTATCATGGTCATAATGACAGTTTACTGGTGAAAGCAGGTTCAGGTCTACTCACTTTAGGTATTCCATCTACACCAGGTATTCCTGCAAGCATCACTGAGCATACATTAACGGTAGACTTCAATGATCTTGAAAATACATCAAGGTTATTTGAGCAGTATCAGGATGATATTGCTGCTGTTATTGTGGAACCTGTTGCTGGAAATATGGGTTTCGTATTGCCCGAACCTGAATTTTTACAAGGTTTACGAGAATTGTGTAACACGTATAACGCTGTTTTGATTTTCGATGAAGTGATGACCGGATTCCGAGTGGCGCTTGGAGGAGCTCAGCAAATTTACAATATTACTCCTGATTTAACGACTCTGGGCAAAGTTATTGGCGGTGGAATGCCAGTAGGGGCTTTGGGTGGGCGGGCAGATATCATGGCTCACTTATCTCCTGAGGGGCCTGTTTATCAGGCTGGAACACTTTCGGGTAATCCTCTGGCAATGGCTGCTGGTTTGGCAACTTTGTCTGAAGTTGAAAAACCAGAATTTTATGAACAGCTTACACAAACAACAAAAGATTTAATGAAAGCCTTACAAGATGTGGCTGATTCTTTTCATATCCCATTTTGCACAGCTTCTTTAGGCGGTATGTTTGGCTTCTGTTTTAATCAGAAAAAGCGGGTTTATCATTATGAAGACGTGGCAAGCTCCGACGAAGTTTTATTCAAGCGCTTTTTTCATGGTATGTTGCAAAAGGGTATTTATTTCGCTCCTTCCATGTATGAAGCAGGGTTTGTCTCCAGTGCGCATCAGCAGGAGGAAATTCGATTAACCCAAATGGCTGCCGAATCTGTTCTGGCTGCCTGTATCGCTATCAACTGATTTTTTGATTTTAATGAGCTTATTTTATCTTTAAATCAAATTTAGGCTGTGCATATTTAAATCATCAATGAACAGGCTATGATTTAAAAAATATATGCAAAATTGTGGCCAACTGGACATGACTTTTATTACGTGGCATAGTCCTTGATATCCTCAGCAAAGGAAAGCAAAAAATATGTCGATATTGAACCGTAGAAAAATGTTATGGAGTTCAATGCCCGAAGGTATGGTTCCGCTTTTTTTTATTCAAATTGTCGCCACATTGAGCTTTAGTGTTCTTTATTCAACCCTGGTTTTGTTCATGAAAGGAAAACTGGGATTGAAACCAAGCTCTGCCAATAGCATCATGGGCGTGTTTGTAGCGTTTAATTACGGCTTACATTTATTAGGTGGCTATTGGGGAGGACGATTATTTTCAAATCGTGCATTATTTTGTATTGGCATGGTCGCCCAGATTATCGGATGTATTTTTCTGTCATTCAGCTCTCAGGATTTTCTCTATTATGGACTTGCAGCATATTTAACAGGTGCGGGATTAAATGTAACCTGTCTGAATTGTATGTTGACACAACGTTTTAAGCCTGAGGATTCGCGGCGTGAAACTGCTTTTTTATGGAATTATTCCGGAATGAACATTGGTTTTTTTGTCGGTTTCACCATGAGTGGTTATTTTCAATTAACAGAAAATTATCAACGGTTGTTTTTGTTAAGCAGTATTGGAAATTTAATTGCTTTATTGATATGTCTTTATTATTGGCATCTCCTTGATGACAGGCATACAGCCTACTCCTGCAAGAATAAGAAAGCTCAAAAACGCAGTGTAATGGCAGGGCTTATGATGGTTATTTTATTACCCTTTGCATTAAGTCATATGCTGCATCATGCGGAGTGGGCCAACAGATTGGTATTACTGACATGTGCCGCCATGTTATATGTCATCTGTTGGCTTGCCTTCCGTCAGAAAAACAAAGAAGACAGAAATAAAATGCTGGCTTTTTCAATGCTTATGGGGGCAGGAATTATATTTTGGATGATGTATCAACTGGCTCCAATGGGTTTGACGCATTTTATAGATCACAACGTCCAGAGGCAATTTGGCAGCCTGATAATTCCGCCTCAATGGTTCCAGAACATCAATACCATCACCATTGTGATAGGTGGCCCTTTAATTGGTAGCCTCATGTTGCACATGCGAGCCAGAGGTATAAAAATAAATATTCCTTCACAATTTGCAGTTGCTCTTTTTTTAATGGCAATGGCCTTTATTATCTTACCTTTGGGAATTAATCGAGCTAATGCACAAGGTCTGGTAAATCCAGGTTGGGTGGTGCTGTGTTATTTTTTGCAAAGTGTTGGTGAGTTACTGATTTCCCCTATTGGCTATGCCATGATAGGTCTATTGGCTCCTGTCTCATTACAAGGAATTATGATGGGAATGTGGATGTTGGGGACAGGTGTGGGTGCAACGTTGTCAAGCTACAGTTCTAACTGGATGACTGCGGGCTTTGAAACAGTAGAGCCACTTTTAACGAACAGTAGTTATAGTTATGTTTTTATGATACTTGCGCTCTTTACTCTCATGGCTTCATTTCTTTTATTTATATTAATACCTAAATTAAAAACCTTGATGAAAGAGAAGCAAGATGACACAATTGCTGAGGTTGATTTAGCAACGGTTTAGCGTGAGTTGTCCTTTTATACCTATTGACACGGCAGAGCTGGAATGGCGTAACGGCCTGCCTTATTCCAAATTATTTGATGATATTTATTTTTCTGGCGAAAATGGTCTTGAAGAAAGCCGACATGTTTTTATAGATGGCAATCAACTTACTGAACGATGGCAAAAAATGCCTCTTTCAGGCCATTGTTCATTTGTTATTGCGGAAACAGGTTTTGGTACGGGGTTAAACTTCTTATTAACCTGGTCGTTATGGCTTAAACATGCTCCTGAGAGTTGCTGTTTGCATTTTATTTCCTGTGAAAAGTTTCCTTTATCCAAATCCGATTTAGCAAAATGTCTTGCACTTTGGCCGGAACTGACAGAACTTGCTGCACAGTTAATGCGTAAATATCCTGTTTTGACCCCTGGATTTCATACCCTTAATTTTAATGAGCGAAGAGTTAAATTAACCTTGATGTTAGGGGATGTAGTAGATTGTTTCCAACAATTGCTTATTTGTGGAGATAGGGCTCTGGAGGAGAAGTTGCGCGGATCGTTTATTGACGCCTGGTATCTGGATGGGTTTGCACCTGGTAAAAATGAAGATATGTGGACAAAGGAATTGTTCTCTCTTATGCAACTTTTATCTAAAAAAGGAACGACCATTGCCACCTATTCAGCAGCAAGACTTGTTAAAGAGCATTTGCAGCATTTTGGTTTTTCAGTGTCGAAGAGAAAAGGGTATGCTCGTAAACGCGATATGACCATTGCTTATTTTCATCATTCGCCACAGCCTGAAAATAAAAAACGTCAAACACCCTGGCATATCAGCAAACCTTTAAATCCAAAAAAGAAAAAGGCCATTGTCCTTGGCGCCGGACTTGCCGGCTGCTTTCTAACTCATTCTTTGACGAAAAGAGGGTGGAAGGTGAGTTTAATTGAAGCGAGTGATAAATTGGCGAGCGGAGCATCTGCTAACACGCAAGCGGTGTTGTTCCCAAAATTATCGGCCTATCGCTCACCTTTAACGGAATTTATGTTGGCTGGTTTTTTATTTTCTGTGGATTTTTATAAAGATTTATTGAGCCAAATTTCTTTGGGATGTTTAAACGGTATATTATTGCTCGCTTATCATGAAAAGGAAAAAAATGCTCAACTTGCTTTAAAAAACTGGTTGCGCCACTATCCGGAGCTTGCCTGCCTGGTGAGTAAAAATGAGGCTTCGGAATTGGCAGGTGTTCATTTGCCTTGTGGCGGTATGTTTATCCCTTATTCAGGCTGGATCAACTCACAGGCTTTATGCAACCACCTTATTCACAGTATAAATGTGGATTTATGTTTGAATACCAAGGTGGAAAATATTCAGTATGAAAATGGGCTATGGCACGTAGCGGACCAACAGGCTGAAGTACTGGTCATTGCCAATGGTTATCAAGCTACACAATTTCATCAAACCTCTTATTTACCCATTAAACCTATTCGGGGGCAAATGTCAGCTATCGCCGCAACATCAGAAAGTAGTCGCTTAAAACTTGCTGTCTGCGCCAATGGTCATGTTCTGCCTGCAACAAATGCAAGTCATTGGATAGGAGCTACGTACGATCTTGGTGAAGAAAAGAATGTTTATAAAATAGAAGATGATCAAAAAAACATACATCGTTTAAGGGAATATATCCCCCACTTGAATTGGTCCGACACTATCATTGACTCCTGGACAGCGGTTCGTGCAACGACTCCAGATTACTTGCCTCTGGTAGGTCCTGTGGCAAATACGGATAGTTTTAAAAATCAATATAAAAAATTTGCTGTAAATGCCAATATCTGGCTTCCGGAAATAGCTGATTATTACCAAGGCTTATTTCTCTGTACTGGATTTGGTTCAAGAGGATTAACGACAATTCCATTAGCAACGGAGTTTCTAGCCTCCTTAATCAATAATGAAATAAGTGTAGTGCCAACTAAGTTGAGCAAGGCAATTTCACCGGCGCGTTTTCTCAGAAAACAACTAATCAGAGGACTATAACGGCCTGGTTCGGTAAAAAATCTTGTTCACGGACCTTTATGATGGCAAGTTCAATATTAAAGTTAAAGAAATCCTTTATATAGCCGAATTCCTTACGCTTTAAGGCATGTTCAACTATACTGAAAATAAGTAGGTAACAAGGAGTTAGCTATGAGGACGACGACATGGAAGTTGAATAATTATTTATTGGCTTTAAAACAAGTAAGCAAGAAAGATACCATTCGACCATTTGACAAACATTCTCATGTTCAAGTAGAGCTCGGCCATGAGGCTAATCACCTCTCTCTACCGGAGCTTTCTCCTGAACAATATATTCCACCCAGTTTAAAGATTATAAATCAATTTTACCAAATTTTGCAGCCGGTTCTTTTGGAGCTTGAAGAGACCGATGAGTTTGATTGGGATGCTGGATACGGTAATTTATCGGCTAAAGATATCGCCAAAGCTTATTTATATTCTGCTTTCAACAACATTATACAAAAAAAAGAGTTATCGGCTATAAAGAAAAAAATGGATTGTCAAGAGTTTTTTCACGATCTATGCGATGCACTGGTGGAGGGGAAATCTGCCGAGGAGGTTTTAGAGCATGTAGCACATCGTCATTATATCAGCAAGACCTTCGATATATTAATAGATAGTTTATCTATTGATTATCCGAGCAAAGCCGCCTTGATTGTATATTTTAAAAATAAGCAGCTTTTTAATATGGCTTATAAAACCAGTTTATTTGAAGCAGAGGATATCGAGCAGGCCTTAACATTACGCTTGCAAAAGGTATTATTAAATGCAATTCACTATGTAAAATTAAGAAAATCTTTAAAGAAAAATGATATTTGTCCTTTACCGGATAAAAATATCATTGAAACAACAAATGATCTGACAAAAATACTGGATTATTATGACTCACTTATGGATGTATTACTAAAACTGGATTCAGAAAGCATTAAACGTAATGTGATTAATGAAATTGGAGCATCAGCATTTTTTAAAAAGCTGATTCCTGATGAATGGAATAGCAGCTCTAAATCAGTTATTAGTTGCATTAAGAATATACAACTTGCCATCGAATCTGCAAATAAACATCTTTTATCTCAGCATAAGAGGAAGTTATGGCTTGTTCATTATGAGAAGTCGCAGGAAAAGCCAAAGAACATTTAATATTATGCCTGTTTTGCCTCATTTCCGCGCAAGTCTGCTCGGAAATGACAAACTTTAATTCCTCTAAGAAACATTTATTAATCACCCCAGTTCTGAACTGGGGTTAATCAAAAGAGCATGAGCAGTGTATGATCTTCTCCTGTATGCTGCGAAATGTCGAGGTAAAAGTAAGCTTAAATTGTGAAGGATATCTTGCTTTTTTATCATTAGATCGTTAATCTTCGCTCTCCATTGTTTCCATTGAGGTCCCGGATGGATCATATTGAGATTTTTCAAATTGATGCATTCACCGATAAGGTGTTCTATGGCAATCCTGCAGCCGTTTGTTTGCTGGATGAATGGTTGAATGATGAACTAATGCAGGCCATTGCCGTTGAGAATAATTTATCTGAAACTGCGTTTGTCATTAAAGATGAACAAGGATTCAATATTCGTTGGTTTACTCCTAAATGCGAAATCAATTTATGTGGACATGCAACACTTGCAGCAGGATTTGTTTTATATGAATTAGGGAAATGCAGTGGCAACTTTGTCTCATTTTCCAGTTTAAGCGGTAAATTGGCTGTAGCAAAAAATGACGATATATATACCCTTGACTTTCCTCGATTAAATTACCATGAATGTTTAAATCCTGAACTTATCCATTCATTAATTGATAAATCTCCTGTCGGAACGTATGAAAGTGAGCTGGATTATTTGGTAGAACTTGCTGATGAAAGTCAGGTGGCTCAGGTCCAGATTAACTTGTCATCTCTGGCCAAACTGCCGAAAAGAGGTTTAATTGTTACTTCACAAGCTCAGGATATGGATTTTTATTCCCGATGTTTTTATCCCAAGCATAATATTGCTGAAGATCCTGTGACCGGTTCAGCACATTGTGTGCTAACACCTTTTTGGGCAGAAAAGCTGGGTAAAAATGTTTTGACAGCTAGACAAGGCTCATTTCGAAAAGGCACAGTCTCTTGTGAACTGAAGGAAAATCGCGTATATATTTCGGGTCATTGTCGCTGGTATTTAAAAGGGCATCTAGTGATATAGTCATATCCTAACCCCAGTGTTGACAGTAGTATAAACGACGGATTTGGGTTCAGGTTGCAAGAAAGAGAGTTCTAATAGGAAAAGTCAACGCCTAAATGGATAACGTGTTCCGTTCTATCCGCTGAAAAAAAATATCGATTTAAATAACCTACTCTAATGTATACATTTTGATTTATTTTACCCAGAATACCAATATAACTTCGATTTTGATCGAATGCTCCAGGAGCAACCCACACAGGATTATTCAAATTTATAAGGATTTCATCGAACCCATCTATATCGAGATGATCGGAAAGGGGGAGTAAAACCCTGACCCTCTCCCGAAGTTTAAAATTCCAGCTTTTAAAGGTTAAATGCCTGCGTTCCTCCAATCGTGTTCTGGAATAAAAATCATAAAGCCGATACTTGGAACCTACCGTCAATTGCTGCCATAATCGTAATATATTTTCACTTCCCGTTGTTTCTTTCTCATAACTCCAGGTTAGGCCTTGACTTAAAATGGTATGTTTTGCAACAAGATAACCTATTTCTCCGTGGCTGACTGACTCGTTATACTGCAGGCTTAAATTCTTAAAACGGGTTTGGGTACGAAGTGAATATAGAAAATCATTGTTTTTTTTGTTTACAGAGGCGAAAGTCCAGAGTCTGGTCTCTGCAGAATTCGAAATTCCTGAAATAAAAAAAATAAGAAGAATCAGGAAAATAAAAAAGATTTTATGATATTCAAGGTGTATTTGTTGCCTATGATCAAGCATAATAGTCATTTCTTTCGTGTGAAATAATGCTCGAATAACTGTGATTTTACAAACATAATGAAGTAGTCTGGATAGTCCTCAGAAAAGATAGACTATATATTGAAGAATAAAAAAAATACTTTCAAGGAGTGAATGGATAATGATTAACTCTCCTGGCAAACATTTCCGGCAAGCTATCCTGGATCACAAACCTCTCCAGGTTGTAGGCACAATTAATGCGTTTTCTGCGATGTTGGCTGACAAAGCTGGCTTTAAGGCCGTTTATTTATCTGGTGCAGGTGTGGCGAATGCATCTTATGGTCTACCTGATTTGGGCATGACCAACTTATCCGAAGTGCTAGAGGACGCCTGGCGAATTACACAAGCCTGCTCACTGCCCTTATTGGTCGATGTAGACACAGGGTGGGGGCATGCATTTAATATAGGCAGAACGGTAAAATGTATGGAGTCAAACGGTGTTGCGGCCATTCATATTGAAGATCAGATAGTAGCCAAACGTTGCGGCCATCGACCAAATAAGGCCGTCGTATCCATGCAGGAAATGGGCGATCGCATTAAAGCTGCAGTGGATGCCAGAACGAATCCTGATTTTGTGATTATGGCACGGACAGATGCGTATGCTGCGGAAGGAATGAATGCCACCATTGAGAGGGCATTATATTGTATTGAACTTGGCGCTGACATGATTTTCCCCGAAGCCATGAGCACCTTGGATGAGTATAGGAAACTCACCAGGCAATTGAATGTACCGGTTCTGGCTAACATTACCGAGTTTGGCAAAACACCTTTATTTACAAGAGATGAACTTGCCGAGGCAGGTATTTCAATCATTCTTTATCCTTTAAGTGCTTTTAGGGCCATGTCCAAAGCGGCATTTGAAGTGTATGAGGCTATTATCCAACAAGGAACGCAAGCATCCATGACAGAACGGATGCAGACAAGAAATGAGTTGTATGATGTGCTTGGATATTATGAGTACGAAAGAAAGCTAGATCAATTAATGGAGGATGAATATGGGCAGTAAAGCTGGAGGATTAGCCGGCGTCGTAGCAGGGCAGTCAGCCATTGCTACAGTAGGGCAATCAGGCAAAGGGTTAAACTATCGAGGGTATTCTATAGATGATTTGGCAGCAAAGGCGAGTTTTGAAGAAGTCGCTTATCTTCTGCACTATGCTCAATTGCCTAATCAACAACAGATTGATCAATACACAAAAAAATTAATGGGTTTGCGTCAGCTACCTGCACCGTTACAAACCCTATTAAAGCTTATCCCAAAAAATACACATCCTATGGATGTATTAAGGACGGCTTGTTCAATGCTGGGAACATTGGAGCCGGAAGAAAATTTTGAGCAGCAGTTTGACATTGCCGATCGTCTGTTGGCAGTTTTTCCAAGCATTATATGCTACTGGTATGCCTATCATTTTAAGAATAAGGAAATTGATACAGACAGTGACGAAACTAGCATTGGCGGACATTTTCTACATTTACTGCATGGACGAAGACCAGAGAAGATTGAAACTGATCTAATCAATGCTTCACTGATACTTTATGCAGAGCATGAGTTTAACGCATCAACCTTCGCTGCTCGTGTGACTGCGGCAACATTAGCTGATTTTTATTCTGCCATTACAACGGCCATTGGTACATTGCGAGGCCCTTTGCATGGAGGTGCTAATGAGGCGGCAATGGAACTGATTGAGCAGTTTGAAAGTCCTGATGAAGCTGAAGATAAAGTCATGCAGATGTTGGCGAACAAAGAGAAGATCATGGGGTTTGGTCATCGAGTATATACAGATTCTGACCCTCGCTCAGATATTATAAAAGCTTGGTCTAAAAAAATGGCGGAATTTAAAAATGACATGTTGCTTTATCGCGTGTCCGAACGCATTGAAGAAATTATGAGGCGTGAGAAAAAACTGTTTCCCAACCTCGATTTTTACAGTGCCTCAGCTTATCATTACTGTGATATTCCTACCTGCTTATTTACACCAGTATTCGTGATGTCACGAGTGACTGGTTGGTCTGCACACGTATTTGAGCAGCGCGCTGATAATCGCCTGATAAGACCTGTTTCGGAATATACAGGACCAGAAGCACGATCCTTTATCGCTATTGAAGAGAGAGAATGATATATGCGTTCTTATGTAGAAGAGAATATTAAACCCGAATATGATCAGGTGATGATAGATATTGCAGATTATATTTTGGATAAAGAGCTCCACAGTGAGGAAGCGTATGAAACAGCCAGGTTATGTCTGATGGATACCCTCGGATGTGGAATACTGGCATTGAATTTCCAGGAATGCACTAAGCTGCTTGGCCCTATTGTACAGGGCGCTAATTTGCCTGGGGGATCAAGGGTTCCTGGAACTCGTTACGAACTGGATCCGGTAAGGGCGGCATTTAATATCGGAACGATGATACGTTGGCTGGATTTTAATGATACCTGGCTGGCTGCTGAATGGGGACATCCTTCAGATAATCTGGGATCTATTCTGGCTGTTGCGGATTATGTCAGTCGTCAAAATGAAAAAAATAACCAGCCATCCTTGACCATGTATGATGTATTGACAGCCATGATTAAAGCTCATGAAATTCAAGGGTGCTTTGCTCTTGAAAACAGTTTTAATCGTGTGGGCCTTGATCATGTTATTTTGGTTAAACTGGCCAGCGCCGCTGTAGCTGCTCATTTGTTTGGCGGAGATCGCGATCAATTATTGAGAACATTGTCTCAAGTGTTTGTGGATGGTCAAAGCTTAAGAACTTATCGCCATGCCCCGAATGCCGGGTCAAGGAAATCTTGGGCAGCGGGAGATGCAACTGCACGGGCCGTGAATTTGGCACTTATTGCCAGGCAAGGTGAAATGGGCTATCCCAGTGCTTTGACGGTTTCCAATTGGGGCTTCTATGATGTATTGTTTAAAGGAAAGCCTTTCCAATTTCAACGCCCTTATGGGAGCTATGTTATGGAGAATGTGTTGTTTAAGCTCTCATATCCTGCGGAATTTCATGCTCAGACCGCTGTTGAATGCGCTGTGCAGTTGCATCCTTTAGTGAAGGAGCGATTTGAAGATATTCAATCCATTGAATTGACAACACATGAATCAGCTATTCGTATTATCAGCAAGAAAGGCCCTCTGCATAATCCAGCAGACAGGGATCATTGCTTGCAATATATGGTTGCGATCGGTCTTTTATATGGTGATCTGCGTGCTGAACATTATGAAGCTGATGTGGCCTCTGATCCGAGAATCAATCAATTAAGAGAAAAAATGCAGGTTGAGGAAAATAAACAGTTTTCCCATGACTATCTTGATCCGGAGAAACGTTCCATTGCAAACAGTATAAAATTAATATTTAAAGACGGCTCTGAAAGCGAACAGATAACTATTGAATATCCCATTGGTCATAAACGTCGCAGAAAAGAAGGAATACCGGTCCTGTTGGATAAATTTAAACGCAATCTCGCCACACGTTTTTCAGCTTCAGAATGTGAAAAAATATTAAATGCCATGAATGATACTCATTCATTAGCAAAGATGCCCGTGACTAATTTTATGTCTTTATGGGTGGTTTGAAAGATAAGTAAATAAGCTCGTTATAATCCACTGAATTTCCTCTCCCGAATCAAGTCAGGGAGAGGGGGATCTGATGTAAAGAAAGCTATTTAAAAAATCACATGGTACGTTAGAGCCTGTCGACAATCAGTATTTTCGTATGTAAATCATATCCATTTTCGCTTCGAAAATCTAATTGTCGACAGGCCCTAGTTTTTTTATATTTTTCGCTTAATTCCGGCGATACTCAGAACTTTAGTTGAAATTTCTTCTATAGAATATTTTGTGGAATCAAGATAAGGAATATTTTCTCGTTTATACATGGCCTCAACTTCAGACGTTTCCAACTGGCACTGAGTAATGGAGGCATAACGGCTGTTTGGACGGCGTTCATTGCGAATTTGCTGTAAGCGATTACAATCGATGGTTAAACCAAAAAGCTTCTTTTTATGCTTACGCAGGAGCTCAGGTAAATGAAAATGATTTAAATCCTCTTCAGTAAAAGGATAATTTGCCGCCAAAACACCGTATTGCAGTGCCATATAGAGGCAGCTTGGTGTTTTCCCACATCGTGAAACCCCAATTAAAATAATATCGGCTTTATCATAATCACGTGTTTTTATACCATCATCATGTGAAAGGGCATATTCAACGGCCTCAATGCGCTGACCATATGACTCATTATTAGCCACACCGTGTGTCCGTCCCACCTTATAGGAAGACTTGATGTTTAATTCTTCTTCAATCTGGCCGAGGAATGTGTTAAATAAATCGAATATACAGGCTTTGGCTGTTTTTATTTTTTGACTGATCTCTGGATTAACCAAGGTCATGAAAACCAATGGTTTCTGACCGCTTTCTTGATAGGACTGATTGATATTTAAAACGACATTATCGGCTTTTTCCAGCGTGTCCACATACGGGATGGTTATTTTTTCAAATTGTATATGTTCAAACTGCGTAATTAAACTGGTTCCCAATCCTTCTACTGTAATTCCAGTACCATCTGAAATCATGTAAACATAACGTTTCATTTTCTGCCTTTTCTATTTAATTCCAACGTGAATTATTTGTTGATTTTGACTCAGAAACCATTGCAGAATGCTGGTATTTCAATCCATGTATCATAAGATCGCAATAAACACCTATGTAGAATAGCTACACGCACATTTTTTTTCAATCATAAAATGTAACTCCAAACCTCATTCAGGTGAATGGGTAATAGTGCAAAGGCTGAAAGGTATAAATCATTTGTGATGCGAATAGACTTCTGCTATCTTCAAAATAACCCTTTTTACTGTGGAGCTGATGGATTGAGAATTTAGTTCATCATTGACGACTATGGAATACGATCGTTATCAAGTAAATCGCAAACTATTTATATTAGGGATAATCTGTTTGATTTTAAGTATAGTATTACTTTTATTCAGCGCATATATCCTTCCCTTTTTAGTTTGGCAGTTGGCCTATGATGTACCAGAGTTTATTGTTCACTGGCTTTATTGGTTCCAGGACGAACTCAGATGGCCTTATAATATCGGAGCGTGGATTATATTTTTGGTTTTTTTTGTTCCAGGTTTAATCGCCGGAATTATTTCTTATTATTCTTCAAATAAGATTGATGATGAAATTTACCATATGAAGCCTGAAAAGCAGGAAAACTTACCGTATAAACCTCGAACACGACAATGGAAATCATTTTCGTTTGGATTTAAGCTTTTGTTTTTGGTCGTTATGGTTTTTATTCTGGCAGAAATTGTTCATTGGCTAATATATATTGAACCTGGAACAGTCACTTCACCATAAATGGAGACAGCATGTTTAGTTTAAAACGATGGAAAATCAGGAAGCTTACCAAAAAATTGAAAGCCTTGAAGCATAACCGCTTAAGCGAACAACCCAGAGATGAAGTTATAAAAAAAGAAATTTCCTATTATTTTGAGCTGGCTGCTTTATATAAAACAGTCATCGGTAAAAAGAAATTTCCATATGCAAAACTTATGCTTCTTGAATGTTATCGGGCTGCCGCGGCCCTTGATGACTCTACAGCTAACTTTAATCTAGGTTACCATCTTTTGGAAGAAGCAAAATATCGGGACGCTTTACAAAAAGAAGGTCTTTTTGATAGTCAAAGAAATGAAGTTCGTATGTCGCAACTTTATGAAGAAGCCCATGCTTATCTTAAAGCCGCTGAGCAATTAGGACACATAGAAGCCAAACGCCTTAGAGGTCTGTGCTATATCAATGGTTGGGGAGTTGATGTCGATAAGGAAGGCGGGTTTGAATTAATTGTGGCCAGTATTGAGCAAGAAGGAAGCTGGGACAGGGTCCCACAGATTTTTGCTGCAATTGGTCTTAATAAGCCGGAATTTTTTTCGGCTATTATGCAACGAAGAAAAGGGCAGTAAGCAGTATTTTAATAAACCAATATTACCTTGCCTACTTATCTTTATCGAATCACTCATGTTGCGCAGCTTCGTTTTTTTTGCATTTTTGGACGCATTTTGAAATTTCAAATGCTCATTTACTCCATGTAAATTGCGCTTTAAAATTCCAAAATGCATCCAAATTCTCTAAAAAATTGCTGCGCAATATAAGTGAATAAGAGCTTCGCCCGCATTTTTTAAGATCAATTAATAAAAATGTAGATACCAGGAAATCAGTGAATGCCCCCAGAAAAGTGAAATCAGTCCTGCAATGCAGAGAAAAGGGCCAAAAGGTATTGCTGTGTCTTTTGATTTATTTTTCAGGTGCAGATAAATCAAACCAATGACAGCACCAGTGAAGGATGACAGCACTAGAATTAAAGGCAATTGAGTCCATCCAAACCAGGCTCCCATGGCAGCAAACAGTTTAAAATCACCATGCCCCATGCCTACCTTACCCGTGAGCAAATAAAACAGTTTTACAAAAATCCACAATGCGAGGTAAGCACCGGCAGCAGAAAGCACAGCGTTGGGCAGAGTGGTAAAAAGATCAGCGGTATTGGCAATTAAACCAAGCCATAATAGACTTAATGTCAAACTGTCAGGTAATAACTGATGTTCAAAATCAATAAAAATGAGACATATGATTATCCAGATAAACAACAAGGCAAAAAGGAGATTGAGATTCATCCCAAAGTGCAGGAAGCAATAAATGGATAGTATAAGTGTAAGGAGTTCAATGAAAGGATAACGTAAAGAAATGGATTTTCTGCAATAATAACATCGTCCTTTAAGAAACAAGTAACTGAATAATGGAATATTTTGCCAGGCTTTTACTGTTTTGTTGCAATTTGGACAAAATGAGCGGGGGTAGAATAAATTGATTTGTTTTATTTTATTTTCAGGCTTTATTTGCAACAGCTCATAACATTGTTCAGTCCATTCTGCTTTTAGCATTAATGGAACTCTGTAGATGATGACGTTTAAAAGACTGCCAACCGCCAGGAAAAAAAGACCGATAATGAGGTATGTTAGAAGGGGGTTTTCCAATAGTAGTATTTCGAACATTATTTAAACCACTGATCCAAGTTTGAAGATAGGTAAATACATGGCCACAACCAGCCCACCAACCAGAATGCCTAATATAGCCATAATAAGAGGTTCAAGTAAACTGCTTAATGAATCAACGGCATTATCCACTTCTTCTTCATAAAAATCAGCCACCTTGGACAGCATTTGCTCCAAAGCGCCCGATTCCTCACCAATCGCTACCATTTGTACTACCATATTGGGAAACATATGAGTATTTTCCATGGCGAGTTGCATTTGTTGGCCGGTCGAGACTTCTTCTCTGATTTTATCAGTCGCCTTGGCAAAAAGAATATTACCTGTGGCTCCGGCAACTGATTTTAAAGCATCAACCAAAGGCAAGCCGGCTGCAAACGTGATGGATAGCGTACGTGAAAATCGAGCAATGGCTGCTTTTTCAAGAATAGGACCTATAACAGGAAACTTAAGCATGACGCGATCTACCCCCTGAGCAAAATTAGGAGAATGATTTTTAGCGTAGATAAAAGCATAAACAGCAAGTGCTAAAACACCGAAAATAATATACCAATAAGCCTGGAATGTCTCAGATAAGCGAATGACCATCCGGGTCATGGCCGGTAAATCAGCTCCAAAACCTTGAAATAAAGACTCAAACTGAGGAACGACAAAAATCAACAAACCTGCGGTCACAAGAAAGGCTATCACCATAACGGCTATAGGATAAGTCAGCGCTTTTTTAATTTTCTTTTTGATGGATTCTATTTTTTCCTTATAAGTTGCGACTTTATTTAACATGACCTCCAGTGAACCTGATTTTTCTCCGGCATCGACCAGGTTGCAAAATAAATCATTAAAATAAGCCGGATGTTTCGCCAATGATTCAGCAAGTGTAAGTCCTGTTTCAACATCATTTTTTATGGTATTAATTAAATCCTGAACGCGCTTATTGCTTTGACCTTTTGCCACAATATCAAACGATTGTACCAAAGGAATACCGGCTTCTATCATGGTGGCCAACTGCCGACTGAAAACGGTAATATCAGCCTGAGTAATTTTTTTATTGGCTTTATCAAAAAGAGATTTTCTTTTCTTGATGACTTTTTTGGTAATAATTCCTTGTCGGCGAAGATCCGCTTTGGCAATAGCCAGACTCCTGGCTTCTATTTCACCTTTTGTTTTTTCTCCTGAACGATTGATGCCTTCATATTGAAAGGTAATCATTGGATTCGCATTTTTAGGCATGATTCTTAATCAACGGTTACCCGGTTGACCTCCTCAATCGTCGTTACCCCTTCCAATATTTTTTTCAATCCGGATTGAAAAATAGTTAACATGCCCTCATCTTGACCTTGTTTGAGTATATCCAAGGAATTCCCTCCTGACATAATGAGTCTTCCTATTGCCTTTGACATTGGCATGACTTCAAATAATCCTACTCTGCCCCGATAGCCACCGTTGCATTGATTACAACCCACAGCTTTGAATATGGGCTTTTTAGCTTCTTCTTCACTAAATCCTAATTCAATCATTCCTTTCTCAGTGATATCGTCTCTTTTTGTTTTACATTGTTCACAGAGGCGTCTTGCCAGACGCTGAGCGATGATTAAGCTTACCGAGCTTGCAATATTGAAAGAAGGCACACCCATGTTAACCAGGCGAGTCAATGTTTCTGCGGCACTGTTTGTGTGAAGAGTGGATAAAACAAGATGGCCTGTTTGAGCTGCCTTTACTGCAATTTCAGCTGTTTCAAGATCCCTAATTTCTCCAACCATGATGATGTCAGGATCTTGCCGTAAAAATGAACGAAGTGCACCAGAAAAAGTGAGTCCCGCTTTAGGGTTAATATTGACTTGATTGATACCGGGGACTTTAATTTCAACGGGATCTTCAGCGGTAGAGATGTTCCTCTCTTTGGTATTGAGAATATTCATGGCTGTATATAAAGTTACGGTTTTACCGCTTCCTGTAGGCCCTGTTACCAATATCATACCTTGCGGGCGTTCGATGGATTTTAAAAAATGAGTTTTTTGAATATCGCTAAATCCCAAAGCTTCGATTCCTAATTTTATACTTCCAGGATCAAGGATACGCATAACCACCTTTTCACCTCCCACGGTGGGGCAGGTACTTACCCTGAAATCTATAGCTCTCGATTTTGATAATTTCATTTTAAAGCGTCCATCCTGAGGCACACGTCTTTCAGAAATATCCAGATTTGACATGACCTTGATTCTTGCAGTGATACGTCCGGAAAGACTGACAGGAGGTGATGCGACTTCAGTTAGAACACCATCTTGGCGATATCGGATTCTATATGTTTGTTCATAAGGTTCAAAATGAATATCCGATACTGAATTTTTAATGGCATCAAGCAGAATTTTATTTACAAATTTGACTACAGGGGCATCTTCTGAAGCAGAGGCAGCTGATTCAATATCATGCTCTTCTTCTTCCGAACTGATTTCAAGGCCATCGAGGTCAACGGACTCATCGACATAATCATGCAGACCCTGGCTTTCTTTTTCCCGCAATAAATGCTCAATAAGTTGTGCTAACTTGTCTGTTTCAACGACAACAGGATGAGCATGCAGACCGGTGTGAAACTGTATTTCTTTCAGAGATGCCTGTTGACTGGGATCATCTGTTGCAAGGTATAAATGATTACCGCGGTGAAAAAGTGGAATCATATGATGGCGCCGGATAAGTTTTTCACTGACGAGTGTGGAGGGTATAGAATCAAACTCGATACAGTCCAAATCCAACAAAGGTACACCAAAATTTCTGGCAATCGCGGAAGCAATATTAACGGCACTGAGTATACTGTTATTGACCAGATATTGGAGTAAAGTTACATTATCGGCACTGGCTAATTGCTGATATTTCAGAGTCTTGTCTTTTTCCAGGAGTTGCTCAAGAACCAATAATTGGCCTATGCCTTGCAATCGTTGTTCTTCTGCGAGTGTTGCCATAAAATCCATTAGCACTGTTTTAATGATAACTATAGCTAAAAACTGGCAATTTTGCATTAAAGTATTGATCTGTTTCTATAAACATCTTACCAGAGTTAAGACATATTTGCGTGTTTAATCGCGTGTATGATACAACTAATTAAATTTCCACTTGTCAGGACAGGTATTTTGTCTATAGCTCAACAAATCATTAAATATCGCGCCCTTGATCAATGGTTTCAAACTCCCCAGGGCATGTGTGTTGAAGAAGCCATTGCCCAGGAGCTAATGCGCTTTAATCGGCTTGTTCGTGGAAAAAATCTATTGCAGCTTGGTGCGTGTGGAGACAATGCGTGGATGGATGTTTTTAAGCCGACTTCGTCCTGGATTGTATCCCCTGACAAATCGAATGAAAATGTGGATTTCATAAGTTTAATGAATCAATTACCTTTAGATAGAAATTGTATTGATATTGTAATTGCCCCCTTAAGCATGGAGGCATGCATTGAAAAAAACGCTTTAATTGATGAAATTGATCGAATATTAAAACCTATGGGTTTTATCATTATCATAGGAATTAATCCTTTTGGTCTCTGGAGTCTGGCTGCGAAACTTGGTTTTTTTTCCTGTTTTGGCGAAAAAAAACCAATTATACATTCTCCATTGAAGATGAATCGACTGTTTTTACAAAGGGGGTACAGGCAGTGTACACTGAAAGGTTTTTGGTATATTCCGCCTTTTAAAAATAAACAATCGATAAAGCGATTAAGTTTTTTAAATGAAGTAGGTAAAATGCTTTGGCCATTTCCAGCGGGTTTTTACTTTTATATTGCTCAAAAATATGAAGCTGCTCATCCGGATATGGCAATCGAGCTAAACGAAAAATCACTGGTGAAAGATTACAAATCCGGATTGCAGCCTGTTGCCAATTTAAGCTCAGAGTTGCCTCTAAATCAGAATGAAAATTAGCAATTTTCAAAACAGAATCTGGAGCAGATCGTCAACTCATATGAAGGTCGTAGATTATAATAATGCTTATAAGTTATAATACGCTATCGCTAATTATTTATTTTTAATTTGATGAGGCTTGGCCCATGACAAAAAAGTCATTGTACCGTATTACTTTCGCTAATCAGGATGCTGTTTATGAGATATATGCACGTTCGGTTACTGAAAGTGAGATGTTTGGTTTTTTACAGGTTGAAGAGTTGACGTTTGGTGAAAATACCTCTTTGGTGGTTGATCCTTCGGAAGAACGCTTAAAAATGGAATTTAATGGCGTCAAACGTACATACATTCCCATGCATTCGGTTTTTCGTATCGATGAAGTTAACAAGCAGGGACTTGCGAAAGTCAAAGAGAAAGGGTCAGATAGTAAAATCAGCCATTTTCCCGGAATAGAAGCCAAAAGAAAAGAATGATTTTTTAGAAACTGTCATCAGTTCTTCTGAAATATCCACTACGCTGTTTTTGTGAGCCATTTGTCAGTGTTCTTTCAAAGCGGTAATCTTTTGTAATTTATAATGTCGTTTATAGGTAATTTATGAGTATCCCAAATAAAATCAAAGAAGTGTATGAAAAATCCACTTGCTTATTTACAACCAATGAAGTTGAAGCTGCTTTGGATAGAATGGCCATTAATATTCATGAAAAACTGCATGATCAGAATCCCGTTCTTCTTTGTGTTATGGTGGGTGGTCTTGTTCCTTTAGGAAATTTATTGCCTCGTCTTGATTTTCCTCTTGAACTGAATTACGTGCATGCGACGCGTTATCGTGGTGATATAAGAGGAGGAGAATTACACTGGAAAGTTAAACCCTCTGTGGATTTAAAGGGAAGAACGGTGTTGGTTGTTGATGATATTCTCGACGGAGGGATAACTCTTGCAGCTATTATTGCGGAGATAGAACGCATGGGAGCCAAGAAGGTTTATAGTGCTGTTCTTGTGGACAAACACCATAAGCGCGTTGAGCATGGCTTGAAAAATGCCGATTTCGTCGGCCTTGAAGTGGATGATCATTATATTTTTGGTTACGGTATGGATTACAACGAATATTTGAGGAATGCGCCGGGAATATTCGTGGTTCATCCTGATCATGAGGCAGAAAGTATAGAATAATAAAATGACGTGATGTCTTTTTTATCGTTCTCTTAGAGCAGTTTTCTGAGCTTTTATGATAGGTTTTAAAATATATTCCAATACTGTTTTTTCACCTGTCAGAATGTCAACGGTAGCCAGCATGCCGGGAATGATGGGTAGTGGATTCTTTTCTGTGCCAAGGTGATTTTTTTCTGTTCTGACACGGATAACATAAAAACTTTCTTCTTTATTGTTGCTCTTTTCCTCGGTAATGGTGTCGGCAGAAATTTGCTCTACTTTTCCTTCCAGACCTCCATAAATGGAGAAATCGTAGGCGGAAATTTTCACCATGGCCTTTTGTCCCGGGTGGATAAATCCGATATCCCCGGGACGTATTTTAGCCTCTATAAGCAAGGTGTCCTCTAAGGGTACAATTTCAATAATATCCATTCCAGGTTTTATAACACCACCCATGGTATTTATTTTTATACGATTAATAATACCCTTAACCGGTGAACGAACGGTCGTTCGCGTTACTCTGTCTTTATCAGCCATATGAGCCTCTTTAAGAGCCAATAGTTCAGAGCGAGCCTGATTTAAACGCTCCAGCGCCTTGGATTTAAATTCGGAAATTTTACCTTTAAGTTCATTGATTGTTCTTTCAAGGCGTAATACTTCAACCTCAGAGACAGCACCTCGGGAAACCAGCGGCCGTGTCAGTTTAAGCTCTCGCTCAGCCAAGGCAAGTGCTTTATTCATCTGCTCTAATTCCTGTTTTTTGCTTTTGTCCAGAGCTTCTGCTACTTGCACCAGATTCGGCGAGCTTTTTATATATTTTTGCGGAATGGAAAGCGGTTTGTTCTGCATTAAGGCGTTCAGTCGTATAATTTCCAGTTCAAGAGCCGTCATTTTTTTTAATGCTTCATTATAAGTTGCCATGAAAAGGGTGTTGTCAATTTGCATTAAAGTTTGTCCTTTTTTGACAATATCGCCTTCAGAAACCATGATTTTCTCAACAATTCCACCCTCCAGGTTCTGGATAACCTGAATTTCGCTGGAAGGAATAACTTTGCCGCTCCCGGTCGTGACTTCATCAAGCTTGGCATAATAAGCCCAAATTAAAGCAGCAGCGATAAACAAGACTGACGTCCATAAGATAATATGTCCAAATAAGCGAGATCGATGTCGTTTTGCCATAATTTAAACCTTTTTAACTGCAACACCAGACTTAAGGGCATTTAAAACGGATTCTTTGCTGCCATCAGCAACAATTCTTCCGTAATCAACAACAATAATGCGTTCAACCAACTCAAGCATGGACATTTTATGAGTGATTAAAACCAATGTTCCATTAGCCGACAGTTGTTCCTTTAAATGCTTTTTTAAACGTCTTTCACTATTATCATCCATAAATGCGGTGGGTTCATCCAGGACCAATAGATTGGGCTTTAATAACAGCGCGCGAGCCATGGCTATGGCTTGACGTTGGCCACCGGAAAGTTCGTTGCCTTTTTCTCCTACTTGTCGGTCAAAACCCTGGGGATGGTGTTTTGTAAACTCAGTGACTCCTGCAATTTCGGCAGCCTTTAACAATGACTTGTCCTCAATAAAAGGTGCTCCAACTGAAATATTTTCTTTTATTGTTCCATAAAAAAGTGTTACATCTTGGGAAACATAACCGATTTGTTGTCGTAAATCATCAGGGTTTAATTGTCTATAATCCGTTCCATCCATATATATGACACCTTCCGTGGGCTCGTATAGTTTGACAATTAAACGGGCAATTGTTGATTTGCCTGATCCAACTCGCCCAATAATGGCTATTTTTTCACCTGATTTAACTTTAAAACTGACGTTATTCAATGCGCTTATTTTTTCTGAATAATAAGAAAAAGAAACGTTTTTAAACTCAAGTTCTCCTTGGATGGCTGGACGATGCAAATAATGATCCTCCTCGTCAATGTCTGTATTTAACTGCATGATTTTATCAAGAGATTTAAGTGCATTGACCGATTGATAATAACGGGTAAACAGGGAAGCGACCTGAGCCATGGGGGCTAAGGCACGTCCTGTTAAGATGGTGCAGGCGATAAGTCCACCAGTAGTTAATTCACCTTCACTAATCATATAAACACCGGCAATGACAACAAATATGGTCGCGACTTGCTGGGCAAGGGTGGTGATGTTTAAGCTTGAATTGGATATGAAGCGTAATCTCATACCGTTTTCTGATGCCAGTTTTATAATTTCTTCCCAACGATTCTGCAACTTTGATTCTGCTCCCGTTGTTTTAACCGCTTCAATGGCTGATAAGGACTCAATAAGAGTTGCCTGTTTTTCAGCGGAAAGTTGATATGATTTTCGTGTTAAACGAATAAGAGGTAACTGCAGAAGAAAACCTATCAAAAAAATCGTAGGAACGACAAGCATAGGTATCCAGAACAAGCTGCCGCCAATTAGATAAATCACCAGTAAAAAAATAACGACAAAAGGCAAATCAACCAATATTGTCATTGTCCCTGAGGTAATGAAGTCTCTGAACAATTCAAAGGATTGAACGGTATTGGCAAGAGCACCCACAGATTTTGGTCTTTCATCCATGCGCAGTCCAAGTATTTGTTGAAATATTTTTGCAGAAAGCTCTCTATCACTGTGTTTACTGGCGACATCAATAAAATAGGCTCTCAATGTTTTGAGGAGCATATCAAAGATAAACACCAGCCCGACCCCGCTGGCAAGTACCCACATGGTTTCAATGGCGTAATTGGGTACAACGCGATCATAGACGTTCATGATAAAAAGTGGGATGACTAAAGCAAAAAGATTAATCAGCAGAGAGGCAACCAATACTTCTGAATAAATCGACCAGGATTTAAACACCACTTTCCAGAACCAGTTTTTATGCTTTCTGTGAAGGGTTTCTTTTGCTCTTGCACTTTGTTTATATTGAGGTTTGACCACAATGATTTCACCACTATATTGATCAATGATTTCATCAGGGTCAGTAAACATTTTGGGGTTGTGAGGATGGATAACTTTTCTTTTACCTTCATCATCTGTAACAAGTAAACAGGCTTCATGGTTTTTCATCAGCAAAACAGCAGGAAGATCCTCTTTCTCGATTTTTTTAAATTTGCACCGGATAATTTCAGTTTCAAGGGATGCACGGGCTGCAGCCCGCTCAAACAAGTCAACGGTTAGTTGTCCTTTTTTTACCGGCAAACGAGCAATCAATGATTTGGCCGTAAAAGGATTTTGATAATATCTTGTCAATAAAACCAGACAAGAAAGCAAAGAATCTTTTTCAGATTCGAGCTCCATGTTGATATGAGACCAAGATTGTGTTCTGGCAAGTGGCATAGATATTTATAATTATTAGATGGTTATTTAAGATCATATTTAAAAAATAGACTATTTTAAGTGCTTTATCATTAAAATTGGGTATTTACTCAGAATTGATAAATTTATAACTCATGTTACGCAGCTTCCTCTTTTTTGCCTCTTTGGACGCATTTTGAAATTTTAAATGCTCATTTACTCCATGTAAACAGCGCTTTAAAATTTCAAAATGCGTCTAAATGTTCTAAAAAATACAGTGCTGCGTAACATGAGTTTATAAGTAAATTTCTTGTCAGAAGAATCGAACACTCTTTATATAACCATCTTATATTGATAAGATGATTGCTATCTATCATTAATAGAGGATCATAGTATGGGTGATTATTCAAAATTTCTTGCTGATAAAGAAACTGAATTGCAAGATCGTATAAAGCAAAATATAAACTCTCAACTTAAGGCTATTACCAGTAATTCTTTTTTGAATAATTTTCTTTTTTTTCTCAAAGATCCTAGTAAAGAATTTCTAAAAAAGATTCTAAATTCCCCTAGTTTAACACCCATGGAGAAGTTTGGGGCCGTAGCGGAGCATTATTCGAACTTAAAAAGTCAGGATCCATGGAAGCGTAAAATAGCTATGATATTTCAAAAACTGGGGGATGGTATTCCCACTGATGTTGCGTTACGTATTGAAAATGCAGCAATAACTGCTTATAAAAAGAAATGGGCCGCTCAGTATGAATATAAGTGTAACCCTCCCTTAAAATAGCACCATTTTCAATTAGAGTTTCTCCGGCATAATAAGCAAAAAAGAGGAGGAACGATGAAACGCAGTCGCTTTACAGAAAATCAAATTTTAAACATATTAAAATCAGTTGAAGTAGGACGATTGGTAAAGGATGTATGCCGGGAACATGGGATATCCGATGCCACCTATTACAACTGGAAAGCAAAATACGGTGGGATGGAAGCCTCAGATATTAAACGCATGAAGCAACTTGAGGAAGAAAATGCAAAGCTGAAACGGATGTTTGCTGATTTGTCTCTGGAAAACCGTGCACTGAAGGATGTTATAGAAAAAAAGCTTTGAAGCCGGCTGAAAAGAGGGAAATGGCTGATTATCTGGTGCAGGAACATGGTCTGAGTCTCAGGCGAAGCTGCTCGGTATTACGCTTAAGTCGTACAGCTTACTACTATCAGCCGGCGATGGATAAGGATGAAGCGGTGATAAAAGAATTGGTGACCATAACCGAACACTATCCGCGTTATGGTTTCAGGAAGTTGTTTATCAAATTGCGGCAGGCAGGTTTCTCCTGGAATCATAAAAGAGTATACCGTGTTTATTGTGAGTTGAAGTTAAATATAAGGCGAAAAGGAAAACGCAGATTAGCTTCCCGTCACCCGGAACCTCTTGCTGTGCCTGATTCCCTTAACCATACATGGTCAGCTGATTTTATGAGTGATGCCCTCAATTGCGGCAGAAGATTCAGGACTTTTAATGTGGTAGATGATTTTAATCGGGAAGCTTTGGCAATTGAAATTGATTTGAGCTTGCCTGCTCTAAGGGTTATTCGGGTACTTGACCATATTGCCGCCAATCGAGGATATCCTGCAAGGTTGCGACTTGATAATGGACCTGAGTTTATTTCCCTTGCGTTAGCGGATTGGGCAGAAAAGCATGGTGTTATTCTTGAGTTTATTCAGCCGGGAAAGCCAACTCAAAATTCATTTGTGGAGCGGTTCAATAGAACTTATCGGAATGAAATATTGGATTTTTATCTATTTAGAAGTCTCAATGAGGTACGTGATATTACCAGAAATTGGATGAAAGAATATAACGAAGAAAGACCACATGAATCACTCGGTGATATGTCACCTTTGGATTACAGATTGATTAAAAACAGGTCGGAAAACTCTAATTATAACTGGCACTAAAAAAGGGAGGTTTACATAAGGATTTTGCTGAAAAAAGTAAGGCTGATTTGAAAAATCGTATAAACAGCCAAATTGAGTCACTTCTTAAAAATGTGATTCATAATCCTTTATTTCCTTTTTTCAGAGATAGTAATCCTGATCCTATCAATGATTCCCTTAAGAAAATTAAAAATGATCGTAACCTAACTGCTTTTGAAAAGTTTGGTGCGATAGCAGAATATTATTCACAATTAAAAAAACAAAAAGATATTTCTGCCCAGGAGAAATCTTGGCTGGGTAAAATCGGTACCGTTGTATTCCAGCCACTAGGAAATGGTATACCTGCTGATCAATTTCTTGCAGTGGAATTAGAGGCAAAAAACGCTTATCGTAAAATTGAGCCATTAGCCGATACTATGGAAGTTAACCTTTAAGTAACCATTTAACAGAGTCTAAACCATGTTTCGACTCTGTTTGTTACTTTTTCACGTAGTTTGCCAGGGCGATTTCATCAAAGTTCAAAAATCCAATCACTTTTTTCAAATATTGAGTAGAAAGGGCAGCTTTCATTCGTTTTAAAGCAATGCCATCTTGGTTTGAAGTATCCTGGGTTAATAATTTAACTCATGTTACGCACAATCGACTTTAACGAGCCATATTTTTTAACTCCTGCATAGCAATTTGGTTAGCCCTGAGTATTAATTTGTACTTGATGGCAAAGTGATTCAATTTTGTCTTTATTTTCATCATTTCCAGTTTGCAGTATGCAATGATTGCGGCAAAGATATGGTTGGATTGTGTTTTAACCGTACGGGTTGGAGACTTGTTCAGGCTTGCATTTTGTTTAATTGACTTGTGATACTCTTCAATCCGCCACCGTTTCTGGTACACTTCATAAAGACGTTCGGCACTGCTGGTCATGTCATTAGAAACGAGATAGAGAACCCCTGTAGAACCATTTTCGTTTTTGAAAATTTTCTTCAAAAGCCTCACTGGGAAGTCTAATCCCTTGAGATAGACTGTGTGGGCTATGTCCTCTTCAAGCTCTAATTCTCTGACTTTTGTGTACCGTCCGTTGTTGGCGTCGTTTTTGGATAAAGCTAAGGTTCGATTAGATTTAATCCCAATAATAAACGATTTTTGAAGGTCATTATGGATGTAAGCCATATTGGCCTTCGAGCCAAACCAATTGTCCGCAAGTACAAAGTCAAACAACACATGATTACTAACCGCTTGTGCGATAAGCTTGCGAAAAAGTTCATTTTTAGTCGTGGATGACTTTCTGCGAGCTTGCCTTGTTTCAATGTCACAAAAAGCAACGTCTTTTTTGATAACTTCATAACCAACAGGAACACTGAAGTCACCATACCGAACCATGCAGGTCAGGATATTAATCCCTTTGACCACATCACCTTTAGCATGGGAATAATGCCAACAATTAATTTCATTCTCATCCGTGTAAGGCTTCTCCTCAATCGAGTCATCCAATAAAAGAACACCGTCTGATGCTTCACTCTCCCTGACTGACTTCTTGACATAATTCCAGAGCGCTTTGGAACCAAAATCTTGTAGTCGTAAAAATCGTGTCACCTTGTCGTGAGCAAATTCACCATCCAACATCTCCGATAAACCTGTAGCTGTTGCATATTTATTCTGGCAAATCAAATAGTCACTATAAATATCAAGCATATCCATTAAATCTTCCTCCCTAAAAATCAGGGATGAAATTTTAATTAAATTTCAGGGAGCAGCAAGGTTTAGTGCGTAACATGAGTAATTTAAGGACTATTTTACGCATAATGCTCAAATTTCTATCTGCATAGCCGCGATATATGGGGCATTGATCTTCGTTCATACCGACATCCAACTTATAGTGTAAGCCATTCTCTATTTGCCAATGGTCGCGAATTGCCTGACGCATTAAGTTGTGTTTTTTATAAGGCAGGGATGTCATGTAGTAACGTGTAGCCGTTTCAATGTCTCCTGTGGGTAGATGAGATGCCGCGTGGATTGCACACGGATATAGGCGCTTAAATCTTTCCATTGTTGACCGCAGGAAGGAAGGTACATGGCTGGTAATACGGTGTATGTTCTTTCTTCAAAACGGCTGTGGTCATAATTATTGGTGTCTTTTTGTTGGAAAACCATGGCCTTGTAATTTAAGGAATCCGCTTTTTGAAAGAGGTTATCCACTTTCCGGTGCATGCGTTTATGATTCTTTTTTTAAAGCAAGCACATAATGAGCTTGTTTGAGACGTATTAAATTGGCAATTCCCTTTTGCGTTCCCATTGCATCAATTGTTATTACTTTATCTTTGATATTGAGTGCTTTTAGTAGTACAGGTATCCCCTTTATTTCATTAGACTTGTCAGGTGTAACCGTGCTGCCAAGCGTCGCGGATAAGCGTGCGGAGTAAGCATTCACCAGATGGGTCGCCTTCTTATGGCCCCTTTGATAAGAGGAGCCACGACTTGTCTTACCATCAATCGCAATCAGCTCATCCATAAAAAATTGACTGATTCCTTCTATCCATGAACTTAAACAACGCTCAAATTCTAAAGGGTCAATCAGAGAAAATACCCGTGCCAATGTGTGATGGCTTGGCAAACCTTCACTGACGTCAATAAATTGGCTTAACCATCGCTTGCGGCTCCTGGCAAAAATCTCCATGGCTTTCCAACTGTCACAGCCACATATTAATCCGCATAAAACAATAATCAGTATCGTTAAAAGTGAATACGTGCAACGACCTCCAACTCGTGGATCGCGGATGGACAGAAAACAATGAAACAAATATTGATTTTTTCCAAATTTACGCGTACTTTCTAACACAATCAGGCTCCTTCTTAAGATTTTTATAATCTACGTCGGTCAACGTAGGTGACTGATTATTAACACTTTCTATTTTAATTTGCCAGATAAATCAACTCTCTCTTCTACAGTTGAGATACTCTTATCGTTTGATTTTTGAACTTTGATGAAATCGCCCTGGTAGTTTGCTGGTTTTGGATTTTTTGTAATCAAACTTTCTTCTTTACTTTTTGTACACGAAAAGGCTTTAGAGCGGTTTTAATTTGGGCATACAGCTCGGTCAACCAATTAGGTTGGCCGTAATGAGGTGTAATTGGCTTTTGATATCTTAAGTCATTGGGAGCAATAATCACTTGGACATGATCAAGCCCGACTCTTCTTGTCAACGTAAACAGTTGTTCAATGGCTTTATTTCCTATGGCAAGACAACCTACTGAATAGTGGCTTCCGTGGATAAAAATATTATTTCCTAGTTTCCTGCGCCTGTCCTGTTGGCCTTTCATTTTATCAAAATAATTTGGGTAATTGATCATTAGAGACAGATGCATGCTGCTGAAGGGATTAAAACTCACCAGTTTGTAAATACCTTCAGGTATCTGTTTGTCGTTTTCCTTAAGTTTAGGGCCTGAATGCCCACTGAAGGCTGTTAAAGGATACTTATGAATACGTGTCCATGAATGATTTTTGTCTTTAGCCCATAACTCAATCACTTTTTCAGATTTAAAGGCCAATAGCGCAATATCTTCGGCTGGATAGTCTATACCGACTTTGGAAAAATAATTTTTAAGCCGAGATTCCGCTTCCTGGCCATATCGTTCAACGGCATTATCAATGGCCTTTTCCCAATTGACTTTTGGTGCCATTCCGTAACTGACGATTTGATGAATCAATAAAAGAAGGGCGATAACTTGGCGCATAGTAATACATATTTAACCAACTGAACGCATTTTAACAATTATCTTTTAATAGAACAAATTTTTTACATTCAACATAAGATACTCATTATTTGTCCTCACTTGAAAAGTGTTCTGAGTTGTATAGTCAACCTCAATTTATAGCTGAGCTATCTCATGATGAGGACTATGGTGAACGGGCTTTATTTTGCTGTTTATCCAGAATATTTTTTAATATCGCGGGGGGCAATTGATGGGCAATAAATTCTGGTAATAAATGGAGTGTTCCTATTCCTGGAAGTAAGCCGTATTTGTTGGGGCATAAGTATCGAATCGAACCATCTTTGGTTACTGTATAAAAAATGTAGTGGTGTTTACAGTGACTGTTTATTGTATTATTCAGGTTTGCGACCTGCATCACTGGCGTGCCAGGCATACGATTTTCAATAAAATAGGCATTTATCCATACATTAGTAATTAACAGCAGGCAGCCTATGATGAAGACAGCTTTAAGCAAATGATTCAGAGATCTCCAGATATTGCCTTCTATTTTTATTTGCGATAATAAAAAAACCAAAGCGATTAAAACAATGATGATATTAATACTGTATATTGCTGCATTCATGTAGTTGAAATAATTTCCCAGAAGCTCACCGCCTGAAATTTCATAATGCAGGAGTAAGGTAATTAAACTTATCCACAGAGCAGTCGACACAGCTGTGTTTTTTCTTTGTTTAATACCGTATAGCAGGAAAAATGCAGCAATTACAGGAAAAAGGATGTGTATGATTTTAGCTAATAGATACATGTATTTCTTCCCTTAAATTGAGAATGTTTTTTATTTATTTATATCAATCTTTTACAATCTTATCCAGGCTCTATTGTGTTTTGCCCGGAGAAAGTCATGGTCGTTTAAATAATCAGTCAATTTGTTTTTCTTTCACAAGGAGAATTGAGTTTATACCAGATTTTTCATACATATTTTCAGGTATTTGTAGTTTTCTAACTTTAAAAGATTTCAGAATAGGCTCAATGTTTTTTAAAACATTTTTATCGGAAGAAATAGCGTCCAGCTTTCCTTTTTTAATCAGTTTATTCTGATTATTTCTATGAATACTCCCAATCCATATATATTTACCCAAGCGATTAAGATGATAATTTGACCGCCAGATTCGTAAAACAAACAGACAGTCACACTCACGGTCATCATAAGTCATCAGCAAAACAGGGCGTCGGTTATTATAGAGCTGAGTTAAAAGAGGTAACGCATCTTCTCGGGACTGGGCTGACATTCGTTTGAGGATTTCAGTCAACATGGATTCATCATATTTTTTCCATCCATATTTCTCTAAAGACTGCTTTAACAATGAAATGGAACCAACATACTGAATATTCAGTAAACTGGCAACATGACCAATTCGATTGTGCCTGTAAACCGGCAATACAGGCTGGCTCTGATTCCACCATTTTTCTTCAGTAATGAGAAATTCCTTTTGGTAGGGCGTGTGATTATGAACAAGTGTTTGATAATTAACTGAAAAATTAACAATGGTTGAGAAAAGTATCACCAGTAGAAAAATATTGGCTGGAAAAGATGTGGAATGTTCTTTGGACAGTTTTCTTCGATAAAAAATCCAGTGGATCAATGAAATTAGAATGCCCAAAATAAATGCAGCAATTACATCACTGAGCCAGTAATCACCTAAATAAAGTACTGCAAAGCCACTTGCAGGAAGAATGGATAGCAGAATAGTGATATGAATTTTTCGAAGCACTGAGTTTGAGGTTTTATTTAGATAAAAGCTTAAAAAGGAGAAAACTGCAGTTGCGAAACAAAGATTAACTTCTGGAAACGATGAGCCTGGTAAGTTAACAAGAATACCGTGTGGTCTGGGATATTTGATTAAAAAGGATAAGCCTTTGGCAATTAGAAAAGAACTGACCATAATACTTATCAAGTAACTTAATACTCTGATATTCTTTTTGTAAATAAAAAAAAGAATGACTGCCAGAGAAGAAGTGATTAAAGTTGCTGCGCTGATTAACTGGCTCAATAGAAGCATGAAACTGTCAATTTCTGTGATTCTTAAACTCTGTAAAAACAGATGAACAGAATAATTGACTTTGTTAATCCAGTTTTGTTCTATAAGAAAGATCAGCAAGGCCAAGAGAAGAAAAATATTGAAAGTGGTTAAAATGACCAATGCTGCCGTAGGGTAATGATCCTGTTCATCTATCGGAGTGATGGCTAAAAAATATTTGGACAGGGCAGGATGTTTTCGGGACCAAAGCCAGAATTCATGCAGATTAAGAGAGAGTATACGTTTAGCATAAGTAAGAAACTTTTTAATAATTATACTGAGCAACCAAATACAAATCAGCAAAACGAGAATAAATAAAAATAATCTAGTGGCATTTTCTGCTGAAAGTTCATTGCTGGCAGCTCCTATAAGAATACCGGGCACAACATAAACAATCGACCAGCCAATGGCCGAAATAACATTGGCAATTAAAAATTTCCACTGGCTCATGTGCATCATGCCTGCAATAACAGGAATGACAGGCCGCAAAGGGCCAAAAAAACGACCGATTAAAACACTTTTCCCTCCATGACGAGAAAAATAATGCTTGCCTAAAGTAAGCCAATGAGGGTGGCGACTAAAGGGCCATACATTAATCAGTCTATCGCGAAAATAATATCCTAGAAAATAACTGGCATTGTCACCAAGTATTGCTCCTGCTATGGCAGCCAGAAGGGTTAAATCGATGCGCATGACGCCTGAACCCGCTAAAATGCCAATCGCTGTCATGGTGACTGAGCCGGGAACAATGCTGCCAATGATAGCCAGCGATTCCCCAAATGATATGGCAAAGGTAATGGTTAATGCCCACTGTGGGTTGTCATGAAGCCAAGTTGTTAAAGGTTGAACGTAATCTGCGAATAAATTCATGGCAATCTATTGCTCGAAAAAGTTAATAAAATTTTTTACAAATTGTTCGCAAACCTGTTCCATTTGAATGTCAGGAGAAAAGGCAGAAATCTGGGTCATTTCCATTTGTCTGAATCCGCAAGGATTAATGCCTTTAAAAGGGGTTAAATCCATATTGACATTAAGGGCAATCCCATGATAAGTGCAACCATTTTTAACACGCAAGCCAATAGAAGCAATTTTTTTATCATCAACATAAACACCTGGCGCGCCACAGCGAATGTTTGCTTTTATATCAAAATGACAAAGAACAGCTATTAGGATTTTTTCAAGTGAGGAAACCAAGGTACGAATACCTATGTTTTTTCGTTTAATATCCATTAATACATAGACAACCAATTGCCCTGGACCATGGTAAGTGATCTGGCCACCTCGGTCAGTTTGTATGACAGGAATATCTTGTGGATTAAGAATGTGTTCGGCTTTACCAGCCTGGCCTTGGGTATAGACAGACATATGCTCAAGCAGCCATAGCTCATCGTCACTAAATGGATTGCGCTCCATAGTAAAGTTCTTCATCTGTTGCCAGATGGCCTGATAGGGTTGCATTCCAAGCTGTTTTATTCTAATCATAAGATCATATGAACCTGCGGGTGACTGCTTACTTCTTGATAGAATGCATCAAGACAGGTTTGATTTAATACATAAACCGTTATAGTTAAGCTTATATAATTCTTATTCCTGCTCTGTTTGTGTAGTATAGTTTCCAGATCAAAATCAGGAAAGTGTTTTACGATAATTCCTCTCATTTCCCCAATAAAATCAGCGTGATTATTCCCGATGATTTTTATGGGGAAATGGCAAGGAAAATCAATCTTTTCTTTCTTGTTGGTCATTTTGTTTCTTCACCAGTTTTTGATACATGGAATTGATTTTAGTCCAAAGAGGACCAGGCTTTCCTGTACCAATTAATTCGCCATCAACATAACTGACAGGATAAATTTCTTTTGTTGTGCTCGTTATCCATATTTCCTGTGCGTTGAGAATATCTGATTTGGAAATTTTATCCTCAAATACCTTCACTTGTAACTCAGCAAGCAATTCTATAGTGATTTGCCTTGTTATTCCAGGTAGGCAATCTTCATTCAAAGGAGAGGTTCTGACTTTCATGGCATTATCAATGACAAATACATTTGAAGTGCTACCTTCTGATAAAAATCCATTCCGCAATAGTATTGCAGTGTCATTGCCCTGGCTGACAGCTTCATCATTAAGTAGGATATTGGCTAATAGCGAGATCGATTTAATATTGCATTTATGCCAGCGAAAATCCTCAACCAGGCTGGCATGTAGACCTTTTTGTTTCTTTATTTCAGATGGAAAAGGGTTATGCAGGGTAAATGCTACAACGGTTGGAGGAAGATTATCAGGAATATCATGAGTTCTTATGCCCTGATTACCGCGTGTAACCTGCAGATAAATCTGCAAATCTCCTCCGCCATTGAGTTGAATTAATTTTTGGCAAATATCTTGCCAATTATATTGAGGCGAAGGAATTTTACTTTGTTTCAGACTGGATGCTAATCGTTGGAAATGCCTGTCCGCAAAACACAGTAGACTTTGGTATACAGGTATGACCTCATAAACACCGTCGCCAAAAAGAAATCCACGATCAAATATAGAAATTTTTGCTTTGGTGGATTCAATGTACTCGCCATTAACAAAAGCTGTTTTCATTTTGTCATCAACGGGCCTATCAGGAGCCAAACCAGTTCTTGAAAGTCAGGCTGATAGAGTCTTTAATGCGTTTAAAAAAACCGCCTGAAGGTACGGATTGCAAAGCATATATAGGTTTGGTCTCAATAATATTCTCATCAAATTTAATGATTAAATAGCCGACTTTCTCACCTTTTTTTATAGGAGCCTGTAGATAGGCAGGGACTTTTGTTTGAACATGCAGACGTTGATATTGACCGCTGGGAATGGTTACATATTGATCGGTTTTCAATCCGACACTGATGCTGTTTTGAATTCCTTTGTATAATTTAAGATCCGTGACTGGTTGTTGGCTGTTATATAATTTATGGGTTTCATAAAATCTGAAACCATAATTAATAAGTCGCTCGCTATCATCGGCACGAGAACTTTCACTCGGCGCACCCAAAACCACAGCAAGCAGACGCATGTTGTCCCGCTTTGCGGATACAACCATGCAGTAGCCTGCTTTATCGGTATGACCTGTTTTTATACCATCAATCTGTTTGTCACGCCATAACAGACGATTACGATTTGGTTGTCGTATCCCGTTATAGGTAAACCATTTTTGCTTGTACCAATGATAATATTGAGGAAAATCAGTAATTAAAGCACGACCAAGAATAGCAAGATCTTTAGCTGTGGAATAAAGCTCGGGATCCGGGAGGCCGGTACTGTCAGTAAAATGCGTATTTTCCATGCCTAAAAGCTGAGCGCGCTGGTTCATAATATCACTAAAGCTTTCTTCACTTCCGCTTAGATGTTCTGCCATGGCTACACAAGCGTCATTACCCGAATCTACAATAATGCCTTTCAATAGATTTTCAACCGTTACTTGCTCACCTTCTTTGACAAACATTCGTGAACCGGTGATTTTCCAAGCTTTTTTGCTGATTCTTACCGTATCTTTTAAAGAAATTTGCTGATTTTGCAAAGCGCTGGATATGACATAAAGGGTCATCATTTTCGTAAGGCTGGCTGGTGGAAGTCGTTCATCACTGTTTTTTTCAGCAATAATTTTTCCACTATTGACATCGATGAGGATGTAGGATTTTGCATTGACAGAAGGCGGGGAAGGAATGGTAAGCGGCTTTTTAGCAACAGAGGAAGCACGAGACAAACCTCGCGGTAAAATTTGTCCTGACTCTGCACTGGTGTATTGTATTGGGAAAACAACCAGAAAAAAAGAAGCGATAAAAATTAGCGTAGCTTTGGACATTTACTCAACTCATGTAGTTAAAAATAAAAAACACAAGCATTTATTTTGCAGCAATCAACTTCTCTTTTGCAAGCACAATAAACGCGTTAAAGCAGATTTGCCAACAATTCTGTCGTGTCAGTTTTATTTGACGTTAGAATATTATCACAGGCTTTTATAGCTGAACAAATAATAATTTTTTTAAAAAAGTTTTTTCCAGAGCCATTTAATTGTATATTCAAAAATTATTTCATGAATTAAAATTGACTTAAAAATGCGACATTTAATCTTTTTGTTCCTCCTGCTACTTAGCTCATGCAATTCACATCATCCTATTAACAATGAAAAAAAAATAAAACCATTAACCGAAAAGATAGAGCCGGCAAGCACATTGGAGGAGGATGGCCCTCCGCGTGCAATGAAAGAAGCTTCTTTTATAGAAGCGGTACCTGTCAGTGAACCGCTGAGTCGATATGGTAATCCTCAAGCATATGACGTTGAAGGCAAAACTTATAATGTATTGCAAACAGCAAGTGGGTATAAATCGCGAGGAATTGCGTCCTGGTATGGCACAAAGTTTCACAAGAAAAGAACCTCCAGCGGCGAAGAATACAACATGTACGCCATGACTGCCGCCCATAAAACACTCCCTTTGCCCACTTACGTGAAGGTTAAAAATTTGAAAAACGGACGCGTGGCTATTGTTAAAGTCAATGACCGCGGTCCTTTTCGCAAAGACAGAATCATCGATCTTTCTTATGCTGCCGCGGCGAAATTAGGATTGCTTCCAGAAGGTACGGCTCCCGTTGAGATTGAAACTTTAAAAAGTGCAGAAAAAAAAGCACTTTATTATATTCAAGCCGGCGCTTTTCATTCAGAGAAACTGGCCAAGTCATTACAAAAAAAGTTAGCCTTGTTGATATCATCGCCCGTTTTTGTTGCTCATTTTGATACGCATTTTCTGGTAAAGGCCGGGCCTTTCAAAAATATAAGTCATATTGAAGAGGCTCAGAAAGTGTTAGATGCGAATGGAATAAAAGGCAGTTTTGCGACCTTGAATTAGGAATCGTTCTGGAGTGCCACGCAGAAAATTTTTCCAACTACCGCTTTATACGAGCTGTTATTTTTCAATAAACGAAGGCTGATTTTCTCAACTTTGCCATTTTTTAGGGATAGAACCTCAGCTACTTGATAGCGGAGTCCATACGACACTTTGCAATACCACCGTAATTCGTGCCATTCCATTTTCTCAAGTCATCGATTTACAGTGACTTTGATAAATACAACGATGCGCTTGTATGGTTTTTAATCTATTGCTTTCCTTAAAAAATGGTTAAAGCCCAGTATTTTACTCATGAGTTTTTTAGTGTAACGGGGAAAAACATGTACTCAGCGCCTGCTATGGACAAATAATTCATGCTGTTATACATTGACACTTTTTTATGTGGGAAAAAGTAAATGCGTATTGCCTTAGGGGTAGAATACGATGGTAGCCAATATCATGGTTGGCAAGCGCAAGCGGGTTTGCACACAGTACAACAAGTCATTGAAAACGCCTTATCCAAAGTTGCAGATGCTTCAGTATCTGTAATTTGTGCTGGACGGACAGATACGGGTGTTCATGCAACGAATCAAGTCATCCATTTTGATACGGAAAAGGAAAGAACCACACGCTCCTGGATCCATGGGGCCAATTCTTTTCTGCCAAAAGATGTCTGCATAAAGTGGGCGAAGGAAATGCCAGAAGATTTCCATGCGCGTTATTCGGCTTTATCAAGACGCTATCGCTACATAATATATAATGGGCCTATCAGGCCTGCCATATTAAGAAGTGCTGTCACTTGGCAGCACCGACAACTGGATCACCGGATCATGAATGAGGCGGCCCAGCATTTAATCGGCGAGTTGGATTTTACTTCCTTTCGTTCCGTTGAGTGTCAGTCGAAAACACCAATGAGAAATGTACATCAGATAAAAATTACACGCTCAGCCGATTTGGTGATAATAGATATTACGGCAAACGCCTTTCTGCATCATATGGTTAGAAACATAGCCGGTGTATTGATAGCCGTTGGCTCTGGAAAACGACCGGCAAAATGGGTAAGAGAGGTGCTTTTGGCAAAAGATCGTAAACTGGGTGCGGAAACTGCGCCACCCTATGGTCTATATCTGGTCAATGTCGTTTATCCAGATCGGTTTTCAGTGGTTAAACCCCCTCCGGGTCCTTTATTTCTTTGGGAGTAATGCATGTCGAGGATCCGGATTAAATTTTGTGGAATGACTCGAAAAGAGGATATTATTCTCGCTACGTCTCTTGGGGTTGATGCAATTGGGTTGATCTTTGCTTCGGAAAGTTCTCGTTGTGTAACGGTTCAAAAAGCTAAATATTTATTATCCGATATTCCCCCTTTTATTGATGCTGTCGCTGTACTGGTCAATCCTAAACCGGATCGGGTAAAGCAAATTTTGCAAGAAATTCCAGTACAATTATTACAGTTTCATGGAAACGAATCTCCCGAGTTTTGCGAGCAGTTTAATTTTCCTTATATTAAAGCCGTGGCAGCAAACACATCAGAGATCCTCACAGAGTCGGCGCAGTCCTATCGTTCATCATCGGCAATATTGCTTGATACACCTTCCACAAAGATACATGGTGGGACAGGGCGGACTTTTGATTGGCAGATGATTCCCGAGATCTTGCCCAAGCCATATATTTTGGCAGGCGGGCTGAATGACGCTAATATTAAAAGGGCTTTGCAGTATAATCCTTATGCTGTTGATGTTTGTAGCGGCGTAGAACTATCACCTGGCATTAAAGACCATGATAAAATGAAACGTTTTGTAAAATTAATGAGAGTGAACAATGATCAATAAACAACTTCCTGATGAACACGGACATTTTGGCCCTTACGGTGGGATGTTTGTTGCTGATACCTTGATGAATGCCCTTCAACAATTGCAGGAGGCGTATCAGAATTATCATGATGATCCTGCTTTTCTTGAAGAATTGCAGCAAGAGTTAACAGATTATGTTGGTCGTCCTTCACCTCTTTATCATGCTCATCGTTTAAGTGAACAGGCAGGGGGTGCACAAATTTATTTAAAGCGAGAAGATTTAAACCATACTGGTGCGCATAAAATTAACAATACGGTAGGTCAGGCTCTGTTGGCCAAACGGATGGGAAAAAAAAGAATCATTGCTGAAACTGGTGCTGGCCAGCACGGTGTAGCCTCCGCCACAGTGGCAGCCAAGCTGGGAATGGAATGTGTCGTTTATATGGGCTCAGAGGACATCAAGCGCCAATCCAGTAATGTTTATCGGATGAAATTATTAGGTGCTGAGGTTATATCAGTGGATTCTGGTTCCAGAACTTTAAAAGATGCACTGAATGAAGCGATGAGAGATTGGGTGACTCATGTGGATGATACCTTTTATATTATTGGTACCGTTGCAGGACCGCATCCTTATCCAAAAATGGTGCGGGATTTTCAGGCAGTCATTGGTCGTGAAGTACGTGAACAATTGTTGACAAAGATAGGTCGATTACCTGATGCGCTTGTAGCTTGTGTCGGTGGTGGTTCAAATGCAATTGGATTATTTTATCCCTTTCTTGAGGATGCTTCAGTGCGCATGTACGGTGTAGAGGCTGGCGGCAAAGGTTTGCAAACAGGGGAGCATGCGGCCTCCTTGTTAGCTGGAAAGCCAGGCGTTTTACATGGCAATCGTACCTATCTTTTATGTGATAAAAACGGTCAGGTTCAAGATACTTACTCTATTTCTGCGGGTCTGGATTATCCAGGAGTAGGGCCGGAACATGCTTATTTGAAAGACATTGGACGTGTAAATTACGTGGCTATTAATGATGATGAAGCATTATCAGCATTTCATACTTTAACGAGGGTTGAAGGCATCATCCCTGCACTTGAATCCAGCCATGCAGTAGCCTATGCGATGAAGTTGGCCAAAACGATGAAATCGGATCAACATGTTATTGTAAATTTATCAGGCCGTGGCGATAAGGATATTCATACGGTTGCAAGTATAGACGGAGTAACGATATAACCGACACCGCAAACCGAGACTTTTGCCAAATTTTCAATAAAGCCAATGTTTTTGACGAACTTGAAAAGCGTTTTTTCATTTCGATGTTTATCAAAGATGGTCTATAAAATACTGTGCTGCGTAACATGAGTAAGTTATGATTTTCTTTTCAATTTATTTTGGGATACGTTATGAATCGAATTGATAAAAAGCTTTCCTATTTAAAGGATAATCATCGGAAAATGTTGAGTCCCTATATCACTGCAGGAGATCCACGTCCGGATTTAACGGTTCAATTAATGCATTATCTCGTTCAGGAAGGCGCTGATATCATTGAGCTTGGAATTCCATTTTCTGATCCCATGGCAGAAGGGCCTGCCATCCAGTCAGCTATGGAAAGAGCGCTTGCTTTTGAGGTAAACTGCAACGATGTATTGAACATGGTGGTTGAATTCCGAAAACAAGATGGTGAAACCCCCATCGTGCTTATGGGTTATCTTAATCCTGTTGAGCAATACGGTTATGAGAATTTTGCCCGCGATGCAAAGAAATCTGGCGTTGACGGTACGATTTTGGTGGATTTACCGCCCGAGGAAACGGAGACTGTAGCAAATATATGGGAAAAAAATAATTTATACAGTATATATTTATGTTCACCGACCACTTCAGATAACCGTATGAAAAAGATTAATCAATATGGAAAAGGTTATCTGTATTATGTATCGCTAAAGGGTGTGACAGGAGCAGATACATTTGATATAGAGCAGGTCAAATCGGATTATATGCGCAGAAAGTCACAAACGGATTTACCTCTGATGGTAGGATTCGGTATAAAAACAGCAGAAATGGCAAAAAAGGTATCTGAATTTGCTGATGGTGTGATTGTCGGTGCCGCACTTATTTCTCAAATTTTAACGGCTTATGAAAAAGATCAAAAGGATATTCGTGCCGGTGTTACACTTATAGGTAATATGAGAAAAGCCATTGACTATAATGGAAAATAATGATGACAGATGTAATTGAAAAACGACCACATTTTATTCGCCAGTTAATAAAAGATGACTTGGCTTCTGGACAGTATGAAGCGATCGTAACCCGTTTTCCTCCCGAGCCAAATGGTTATCTTCACATTGGACATGCCAAATCGATTTGCCTGAATTTTGAATTGGCCAGAGAATTTAACGGACGATGTTATTTGCGCTTTGATGACACCAATCCCATAAAAGAAGAAAAAGAATTTGTGGAGGCCATTATTGATGATGTCAAATGGCTCGGTTATCAGTGGCACGACATTACTTACTCTTCTGATTATTATCAGAAACTTTATGAATATGCTGTTCATTTAATCAAGCAGGGTAAGGCTTATGTTGACAGCTTATCCATGGCTGAGATTCGTGCCTACAGGGGAACTTTGCAGGAACGGGGAATAGAAAGTCCGCAGCGTAACCGTCCTGTTGAGGAAAACTTAGAGTTATTTGAAAGAATGAAAGCCGGTGAATTTGCCGATGGTGCCTATGTATTGCGGGCTAAAATAGACATGTCTTCCGGTAATATTAACATGAGGGATCCGGTCATGTATCGAATTCGCCATGTTCATCATCAACGCACAGGCGATGAGTGGTGTATTTATCCCATGTATGATTATGCTCATCCTGTCTCCGATGCTTTGGAGTATATTACCCATTCACTTTGTACCCTTGAATTCCAGGATCACAGGCCTTTATACGATTGGTTTATTCATCATTTGCCTGTGCCTTCAAAACCCGTGCAAACTGAGTTTGCCCGATTAAATTTATCTCATACAGTAACCAGTAAACGTAAATTACGTGAACTGGTTGAAAAAAAGGTGGTAAGTGGATGGGATGATCCACGTATGCCAACATTAAAAGGCATGAAAAAACGTGGTTATCCACCTGCTGCCATTCGTCAATTTTGTGAAATGATAGGTGTATCTCGCAGTGACTCGGTGATAGATATGTCCCTTTTGGAAGAGTGTGTACGTAATGAATTAAATCTTACGGCTAAAAGAGCACTTTGTGTGACTAGTCCTATCAAGGTGATTATTGAAAATTACCCGGAAGATAAAGTTGAAGAATTTTCTGTAAATTATTCGCAAAATAATCCTGATTTAGGACATCGTACTTTACCCTTTACGCGGGAAATATACATTGATCGAAATGATTTTATGGAAAATCCGCCAAAAAATTATTTCAGACTTTCGCCTGGAGCCGAAGTGCGCTTAAGACATGCCTATGTTATTAAATGCGAACGCGCCGTATATGATGATAAAGGTCAAGTGATTGAATTGCGTTGTACTTATGATGAAAAAACACTGGGTCAAAAGCCTGAAGGTAGAAAAGTGAAGGGTGTTATACATTGGGTAAGTTGTAAATATGCTTATCCAGTGACTATTTATCAATACGACCGTCTATTTAATGATCCAAATCCTGCCCGAGAAGAGGATTATTTTCAGTTTTTAAATCATGATTCACTGAAGGAGCAGAAAGGATTTTGCGAGCCTTCACTGGCTTTTCAGCCGGAAGGTGAGGTTTTTCAATTTGAGCGACTGGGTTATTATTGCGTCAACAAAGTTACTGAGAGAAAAGTTCAGGCTTTTCACCGCGTGGTAGACTTGAAAGATACCTGGGGAAAAATAAGTTAAGGGGATCATAAATGTTACAGGTATATAATTCATTAACACGTACCAAGGAAAAGTTTAAACCCATAACACCCGGGAAAATTGGGCTTTATGTATGTGGCATTACCGTTTATGATCGTTGCCATCTAGGGCATGCTCGCTCAATGGTTTGCTTTGATGTCATGGTCAGGTTTTTGCGCTCCCAGGGCTTTAAGGTTAAATTTGTCCGTAATATTACCGATATTGATGATAAGATCATTGCCCGTGCTGCAGAAAGAAATATATCCATAGAAGCATTGACCGAGCAATATATCACCGCCATGCATGAGGATATGCGGGCTTTAAACATTCTTCTGCCAGATATCGAACCTCGTGCTACTACACATATCGATTCCATTATCCAGTTAATTGAGCGTCTGCTCAAAAAAGGGTATGCCTATATCAGTGAAAATGGAGATGTCTGTTATCAGGTAGAGAAGTTTAAGGATTATGGAAAATTGTCTCATAAAGACATTGAGGGTTTAATGTCTGGTGCTCGCGTAGACATTGTTAAGGAAAAACGCTCTCCGCTCGATTTTGTTTTATGGAAAAAGGCAAAACTCGCAGAGCCCAGTTGGCCTTCGCCCTGGGGTGAGGGTAGGCCGGGGTGGCACATTGAATGCTCTGCCATGTCCATGCATGAGCTTGGGGAACATTTTGACATTCATGGAGGAGGATTGGATTTGCAGTTTCCTCATCATGAAAATGAAATTGCTCAAAGTGAAGCTGTTAGTGGTAAAGCCCTTGCAAATTATTGGATTCATGTAGGGATGTTACAAGTCAATAATGAAAAAATGGCCAAATCCTTAGGAAATTTTTTCACCATTCAGGATGTTTTAAAAGTACATCATTCTGAGGTGGTTCGTTATTTTCTATTAAGCAGTCATTATCGCAGTCCTCTCAATTATTCTGAAGAAAACCTGCACAATGCTGCCAGAGGATTAACTCGACTATACCAAACCATTAAAGATGTACCTTTAGAAGATCATGCACAACATCTCGATGAGCAATGGCTGAGCCAATTTAATGAGGCCATGAATGATGATTTTAATACGCCTGAGGCTTTATCTGTTATGTTTCAACTAAGTCACGAAGTGAATAAAAGATATGATCCCGTCTTAGTAGCAACCTTAAAACATATGGCTTCCATATTAGGTATTATGCAGAGTTCCGCTATTTCTTTCTTGCAGGGTGGTCTTAAAGAAGTTGATAAAAAAGAGATAGAAGACTTGATTCAACAACGACTGGAAGCCCGTGCCCAACGCAACTGGCAAAAAGCAGATGAAATAAGGGATTTACTGATTTTAAAAGGAATTGAACTGGAAGATGGTCCTACAGGAACAAGTTGGAGAACAAAAAAGAATAACCTATAATATTCATTTTGCCAGTAAAAGCAAATAGGTTAAAAGATATTGGTAGCGTTATGTTTATCAGAATCCTCTACGAATTGATAAGTTGAAAGTTAAGCCTACGAATTACCGCGGCATCAACAACCGCGGTCTATTGCATCTAAATTTATCGTCCTCCTCTAACCCATGCGAGCTGCTCTGCCAGTGACAGATCTGAGCCGTTTGAATCTGAAGGATATTCAGATTTAAGGTCTGAAATTATCTTGTCCCAATCCTGCTTTGACAGGTTTGTTTCCTGAATCTGATTAAAATAATTTCCTTCCTGAATATCGTATTCATCATCCATGACAGATGTAGAATCATCATAGGATTTGGAACTTCCTTCTGCCAAATGAGCGCTTTTTAAATGCTCCTTGCCGATGACAAGATCTAGATCAAATGTAGTTTGAATATCTTGTGCCAAGACAAAAACATAATTTCGGAAGGAATGTTTTTTGTGGCTACTGGATTTTATGTTTTTAAATAATTTTAAGAAGGATCGTTTGATTTCTTGATTTAAAATATTTAAACACTCAGTGGCATCTTGGCCGTCAGTGATTTGATTATTATAGGTAGACAGGCAATGCCATAGGTCTTTATTCCAGGCTTCCATTGCTTGAAGGGCGATTTTTCTTCCATTAGCATTATGTTTGAAAAACATTGAACGATCAAAGTTTTTGGCCTTATCGCAATAATCTTTTAGTGCGATGGCGCCCATGTTAATTATTTTACTGATTTTTTTAAATTGAATGAATTTTATTACTTCGTCCTGATTGAGTTTAAATGAATAATTCTCGTTAGAGGAGTCTTCTTCATTAAAGAAATCATCAATATCAATAGAGGATTCATCAATAAAGAGAGTTTTTTGACTTTCATAAGCCTTGCTCCTCACAGTAGAATCCTCTAATGATGAATCCTCTTCCTTAGAGAATGGGTCAACATCAATAGATGACTCATTACCAATAAAGAGACTTTTTTGCCATTGATATGCTTCTCTCCGCAAAGCAGGATCCTCAAATAGAGCATCTGGATAATTATGGTTACCAGGAAGCAATAATTCTGCAATCACTCCAAATGAATAGTAATCAGACCAGGGGCCTATTGTGTCACTCGAGGCGTTGGGGTCCATGTACTCTGGCGCAACATGTGGCTGCAGAGATAATTGTATCTTTCTAAATATTTTGTAAGCTGTATTTGAACTTTGAAAGGAGTCAAACAAGCTGTATTGTGGATCACTGTCATCGATGTTTATCGCCCGGCCAAAGTCAATAATAGTACAGGTTTGTGTTTCAGGCTCATAAAAAATATTATCCAGCTTCAAATCGCGGTGGATTATGCCATGTTCGTGGAGTTCTAAAAGCTTTGAAAATAGAGATTGGAGAAATTGTTCTTTTTCTTCATCTGTTCTTTCCTGATTAAAATAATCTTGAGCAGAGCTGCCCGGTGCTCTTGGAATTTCAAAGGCAAAAGAGCCTTTGAGCCTGTATATCTTTAATTGCTTATTTTTGTTGAGTTTTTTAAGTATATTGTATTCATGGGATGCCCGTATGGGATCTTCATCGGTTTTTAAGCATTTATCGCCTAATTCATTGTTTTCAGTGTACAGTGAATACACCACTCCACGATTTCCCTTCCCGATTAATTTATAATCAACAATGCCAGTCAATGAATGATCGACAATCAACTCATCAATGGAATCATGTGGCCTGAGAGAATTGTCCGCAACATTAAGGCGTTGATAGACTTGAATAGCCTCGAGCATTTTATTTGGTTTGGCGTTGGGTACAGGGATTCCGGCATCAAGTAAGGCCTTTTGTATTTCTTCTAAAGCATAAAACAGCTGTTGAATGCCCGCCGGATCAAGCTCTTCGCTTTTAAAATACTCTGAAAGAAAGCTGATATAAAATACATGTAAAGTTTGTAATTGATTTTTTACCGTTTCAAAATGACGATCATCTATTCCCTTAATAATTTTATCTTTTGTTAAAATAATATATGGAAACAGACTCGATCTGGTGTCTTCATAAGGTAAATCACTGTTTTCAAGGAGCGATGAAGTTAAACTTTGAATATTTGAAATAACAATAGAATCTTGAACATGAGAGGTGCTTCCTAACATAGAATTAAATAAAGAAGTAGACATGGCTACTTTAATTGAATCTAAAGTAAGTTGTTCATCAATTTTTAATTCTTTTAGGGCGTTGAAATATTGTTCCACATCATCCTGTTCACTGCCATTACTGGGTTGCAATACAGTGTTAAGCATGGCATCGATATATTCATCCAGAATTTCGCCTAAAAACAAAATCTTTTTGTATTTTTTAGACAGATTTTCTGTTTTTTCTTTTAATCGATTAACTGTATTTTTAATTTCTGAGGGTTGCTCGAGCTGTAACTTTTGAGAGACGCGCAGCATTTCCGAAAGTAAGGTACTCATTCGCACGGTAAATAAGTTAGGAATCGTGCTGTCATTGTTTAATGGTATCCATTGATTTTTATCTTCAATTCCTGAAAGCAAATGCTGCATGCTTTTACTAAATAAACGAGTATGCAACATAGCTGCCATTTGATTGGTAAATTCTGGATTGGATGTTTGTTCATAACGATGAAAAGAGCTTAATTTTTCCATTATGGTGGAAATTGTAGAGAGACACTTTAGCAATGATTCATGCTCTTTTTCTGTAGCGTCATTTTCAAAATCAAGTTGACGCAGGAGTTCAATTTGCTCAGTGATAATGGTTTCAATATTATTCCCATCAAGCATTGTATCGGAGAGAACGTTTTTACTCAGGATTTCATAGGATTGATTAAGTTCACTTTGTTTACTGTCGGCCCATTTGATTTCTTCAGACTGAATAACCCGCTGGCTCACCAGGGTCATATTATTGTAGATGGTAAAAAATTCAGACAACTGTTGGTACAAGGTGATTAAGATTTGTTTTATTTCATTTGCATTCATGGCAGGTTCCTACTGAAATTATGATTTTGTGTGAGTGACTTGGGTAGACGACTGTGTATAAGGGATTGTAAATTTCGTTTATTAATAAAAAATTAATGGACTGTCGTATAGTTGCCATCAGCTCTTTGCAAAATAAAGTTTTGCACTTAAGACATAAAAAGTAAAAACAGGGAATGGAATAAATAACTCACTGATTTAATTCAAATAATTTATGCTTTGTTTTGTGAAAAAGGAGGTATAAATAAAGAACAGGACCTTATTTGAATTAGTTTCGACTTAATCTGACATAACCACTTGAAAAGGTGAGAGTTTCCGGTTTTGATAGAAGTGCAAACTTTAACAAAACCAAAAGGAAAACTCTCATGATAGATAATAACGTTAAAATTATTAAACACAAAGTTGGCTTACTAAATTTAGCTGAAGAATTAGGCAATGTATCGAAAGCCTGTAAGGTAATGGGTTTATCACGAGACACCTTCTATCGTTATAAATCAGCGGTAGAATCTGGTGGGGTAGATGCCTTATTTGATAAGTCACGAAGGCAACCTAATCACAAGAACCGTGTTGACGATTCTATAGAGCAAGCGGTAAAAGAGTACGCCATAGAATATCCAGCTCATGGTCAACTACGCACCAGTAATGAGTTGCGTAAGAAAGGGATTTTTGTATCCCCTAGTGGCGTTCGCAGCGTCTGGCTTAGGCATAATTTAGCTAACTTTAAAGACCGTTTGAAGGCACTTGAAGCCAAAGTAGCATCAGAGGGCATTATTCTCACAGAAGCACAAATTGCAGCTTTGGAGAAGAAGAAGTTTGATGATGAGGCTTGCGGCGAAATTGAAACAGCACATCCTGGCTATCTTGGTTCCCAAGATACATTCTATGTGGGAACTATCAAAGGAGTTGGCCGCATTTATCAGCAGACTTTTGTTGATACTTATAGCAAAGTGGCATTTGCCAAGCTCTATACAACAAAAACGCCTATTACATCAGCAGATCTCCTTAACGACAAGGTCTTGCCGTTCTTTGAGCAGCAGCAGTTACCTATGCTGCGTGTTTTAACTGACCGGGGTACAGAGTATTGTGGGAAAGTAGAACAGCATGACTATCAGCTTTATTTAGCTATTAACAACATTGATCACACGAAAACTAAAGCACAATCACCGCAAACAAACGGTATTTGTGAGCGTTTCCACAAAACGATTTTGCAGGAGTTTTATCAAATCACATTCCGTAAGAAAGTTTACGATGACATGGATGAACTGCAAAAAGATCTGGACGTATGGCTTCATTATTATAATAATGAGCGCACCCATCAAGGCAAAATGTGCTGTGGACGTACTCCAATGCAAACATTGATTGATGGCAAACAAATCTGGAAGGAAAAATTGATAGGCTGAATTTGACCTGACAGACACTTCTGAAAAACCGGTAACTGTCAGATCAAGTTTGAACTACTACACCTTATTTACAGGCTAAAACTATTTTCCTGAACATTTTCAAATTCGAAAAAGCGCTCTGTTCCCGTTACTTGAAAATAACACTCAGTAGTGATCTCACTTATATTTGGGTTGAGAGCAATCAATTCATCTAATTTTTCTCGATAATTTGAATACAAACCAGTCTCTACATAATATTGCTCTGCAATCCTTAGACGATCATTAGCTGAGAGTTCTTCTAGATCATCAACAGGAGTTTCCATTTGAATCTTAAACTGAGTGTTCGCCCATGGATCTGCTACGATTAACCAATCAGAATGACCATCCTTTGCAATCACAAAATGATGAGCTCCACCCAAACCAAATATTTTTGCCTCAATGTCCTGGGCTAACAATGCATCGCATAAAAAACAAGCAAGTGTTGTACAATTTGCATAATGTATACTCTCAGCCTGTTGTCGGTATTCAGTCATACTACTGGATAATGCCCTCGCTTCTATTAATTGCTCATCCAGGGCGCGGTATTCCTCTTCGGTTTTTCGGTTGCTTCCATAGGATTCTGTAAATATATCAGGAAGTTCCTTGCCATTGGTGAGAGGGGTCTCCCCACAAAGGTCAAGCAATTCAACACCGGTTCTGCTAATAAAAAATGTTGAGGTAAGTTTTTCTATTTCTCTTCTTGTAATCTTCTCAGCGTCTTGATGGGTATATCTTGCAAGAAAATCTTTTTCACTCTCATGACGGTGCCTCACGGTATTTTGATATTGTTCTTTAAAAAAGGCAAATGTCTGTTTTGTCATACCGGTTCTACCAAGGCTGATTTTATCAGCGGCTTTTGAGCCTAATTTTTCAACAGCATGCAATAATTTAACCCAGCTTATGTTTTTACCATTTGACTCAGCGAGAGATGCATTTGAAATCATTTTCATTATTTTCGCAATATTTTTAGGTACGGTGGCTTGATGTGTTACGAGACCATTTTTATCTTGAATGTCGATATTCACGCCGCCACTTCCGGTGTCCCATTTTGTGTATGCGAATGTTTCGAAAAGCCCTTTTAATACTTTGTGTGCCTGTTCTTCTGCTCCTTCATGACATAAGTCTTCATTTGGAGAAGAAACAATCTCAGCCAAATGATGTAGCTGGTAATCTAACAGTTTTGATCTGGCCTTCTTTTTTTCATCTTCACTTAGTAGTGAATGATCAATATCAATATTTATTTGCTTTATCGCACCATTACGATGATGTATATCACGCAAAAAATCATCTCTATAGTCATCATTTAAAATTAATCCAACTCCATATTCATTCGTAATAATATTTTCGTGATCTACTCGCGCACAAAGGGGGGCGATGGGTAACTCATCACTTGCATCGAGTATCTCTTCAATATTATGTTCGCTATCGTCAAGATAGTGTATGGTGCATGAATTACTTCTATATCTCTTTTGAATATCTTCACACAAATATCGAAACTGCAATACTTTCCCGCGTGGATGAATAAGATCCACGTTATCGGCCTCAAATTGAATTGTATCTAAATCTAAAGGTTCATATTCATCAAATAATTGCTCTATTAGATGAGGTTCAATAATCTCACCCAGCTTTTGTTTTTTTATATCTTCATCTGTATCCTCAGCTAATATTTCATTTATTCTATTTTTAATATGGTCTAATTCCTCTTGCGTAATGTCTAAAATGTCTTCAGAAGTTCTCCCTTCAGCAATCAATGGATCTTGTAATACTTTATTTTCAAATTCATTTAAGTGCTCAGAAAAATAGCTTGTGGGTTTACCGTATAAATGGTCCATTGATGTAGAAACTTTAATCTCTTTACCGGTAAGCTCCTGTAGTTCGTTCACAATGCTTGAAGTCGTGGGAAAATAATCGGTTTCATCATGATAAGCTCTGGATATTGCCGGCCTTTGAATGATGCGACTTCTTTGTGTGAATAAAATGATTTCATCGTAATTTTCTTTTTGGATATGCTCAATAATTGCAGGGTTTAGTTGCCCATTTACTTTCAGACAATTATCAATGTCTAAGATTAGGATTTTTGGATTTGGATTTCTTGCAATTAAATTAAATTTTTCTCCCTTTGCAATATTTGGAGAATCTATACTTAATTTTTCTCCTTTTGATAATGATTTAGGCAGGCGAATATCAAAGTGATCAATACAAAATTCGTGTAGCTCAGAAGCAAAAATACTATTTGACTCAAGACCCAGGCGTCCTTTACCTCCGCTTCTTAAAATATGCCTGTACTCCTTGAGGATGGCTTCGGTAAAGGTATAGATTTTTCCTTCAGGTGATAAATCCATCTTTTCGATAACATCTAATTGCTCTAACAACCTTTTAGCGCTATTTCTTTTAGAAGGTACATTTTCAGCCAGCTCTTTAAAAGAATCACGGACGTTTTCCCAATGTTCCTCTACATTTATCTCATGTATGTCTTCATAGGAATCCGAATTTGATAAATCAGGTTGATTGTTTTCCACCCATTCAACTAACCAAGGACAGTTGTTGTTGATATATTCTGCATGTTCACCATGAACTAAATGATTAACAGCATTCCAAAATCGCTTGGTATGATTATTCATACCTCTTCCTTTTACCAGGACTGCAGCAGCATGCATTCCTCGTTCGAATTCTTCTTTTGTTAACGGGTTTTCTAACAAAATCGATTTCATTAAATTATAATAAAGAGATTGTACTGCTGCTCTATCAATACCATCCTTGCATTGATCACTTATAGAAATTGGGTTTAATTTTTCTATAATGTAATTTTTTAACTCATATTTTGAAAAATGAAACAGTATTGCTTGTTGTTCGCTTGAGCTAAAACTGGTTTTATTCTCAAGACCTAATGCATGCAAAGTATTGTCATAAAGCTCTTCAAGTATTGCTTCTTGATCATCTTCAAAAATTAATTCACGAGCTTTGGGACTGATATGGAAATCATTAAGCTCCTCTGAAAGACTAGGATCTTCACTTGCAAGTTTGATTATAAAATCTTTAAATTCTTCTTTTTCAATGGGCACAAACTGCTTTTCCAGTCTCTCTATACTCATTAAACCTAGATCAGCGGGTAAGGTAATCACCACGACGTTTGGATGCTCATTCTCTAATTCATGAAGTTTTGAAGACATTTCTTTTTCGATATTGCGCTCAAACTTAGCTTTTCCAGTTAGTCCTTTATTGGAATAACCCAGCCCGTTGAAATAAATATGGGTAATACTTGCAGGATACTTTTGTTCCTGAACTTCGAGATATCGCTTAAATAGGGGACTTACGATAGGATCACGTATATGCCGTTGGGCTTGTGTACCCATTCTGATTTCAATGGGTAAGTCCAATTCTTGTTTATATTGATAATGTTTAACAGAAGGCTGACTGGTTGTTCTTTGCGGTTTAAAACTTGGAGCGAGCGCAGTATCCCATACTCTGGTTAATGTTTCCTCTCTTTTAACGGGGGTGATGCTGTTCCGTTTATAACCCGATTTTTTCATGCGTTCTTTGAGCGCAACATTAAATTCATCTGATGTTTGATTAATTAATAGTTCTTCCCCTATCATAGTGTGCGCTCTCTCGAGAGCATGATTTTCGTTTAAATAAATACATTCAACAATACCATCCAGCTTACTTAACTCTTCCTTATCAGTGGCTTCTCGTATAAAACTTTCTATTTTTGACATGAATTTAGTATATAAATCACCATAAGAGAATGAGTCATTATATTCCTCACATTCATTGTAAATTTGGTTAAACAATTTCTTTAAGTCTTGAGGGAAAGAAGCGGGATTTTCGAAAAAGTCCAGATTGTGTTCTACGATATAACGCAAGTATTCATAGCTATTAATATTACGTAACTGATCGCTGTTTTTTATATAAAAAATGCCGTAGTTATTGGAAAAATCTTTTTTCTCGCGATCTTCATTGATCATGTAATAAAAATTAGTTTCAGCATCGACATTATGTAGATTTAACTCAGTGCTTTTCTCTATACTGCGAGGCAGGTTTATAAATAAATGATCTTGACAGAACTGCCTAAATTCTTTTGCCAGTCTGCTATTTGATTCAAAACCTAAACTTCCTTTACCTCCTGTCGTCAAAATTAATTTATATTCATCAAGGAGTTCTGATGTAAATTCTATAATTTTGTCTTCATCCGATTTTTCTTTGTCATTTATTCGTTCGATTTTAGTCAGTAAACGTCTCAGCCCTTGTCTATTTGTATTTGAGTTGTCGGCTAATTCATGGAAAGATTGGCGAATATTCTGCCATTCGGGAATAAGAACTGAATCATTTTCAAAGTGTTTTATTACACCCAATAAACCACGAATTTTCCTATAATCTTCATGTTCCATGAGATATTGCTTTCTGCTAATATTAACGTCTTTAACATGTTGCTCATATTCACGTAACTTTCTTGCATATTCAGCATACTCTTCTTCGTATTGCGGGTTACGTACTTGAGGAGGATCTATCCATATAGAGATTGGATTAAAATGAGGATCATCGATATATTCTTCTGGTGGAAAGGGTTTTCTAATCTGCGGAGGATATTTGTTTCTCGCCTCTTTAATGATCTCACTTAATCTTTCATTAAGTTCTGTTTGTATTGCTGATAACCAATCAGAAAATTCTTCTTCATTGTTAATATCAGGAATATCAATGGTGGGATAGATATCAAAAAGTGCTTGATATATATCTAATTCATTATAATCATTAATTTTCTGACCATTAAGAAAACGTTTCATTTTATTATCCTGATATTTTGTTTTTGTGTTTGTATCCACAAATTAATTAATAAAATTTTAAAATTAATACTGTCATAAGATGGAATAATATATTTGCAATATGCCTTATATTATAACAAAAAGTCAGTGTTTACCCCAAATAGTTTATTTGTAAATAGGATATTAAAGCGCAATACCTCATTGCATTATCTAAAAAATCGATGGTTTTAAATGTTAATAAATTGCGCAGAATTTTTTAAAAATGATGAATTATCAGTTGGTTATCTTTTTCATGCTGAATGGTTCGGTTTAATAGTGACAACTCCACCGCAGTATATGTCGAATTTCCGCCATACAATTAATAAATTCTTTAAATAATTTGTGTAATATTTAATCTAAGAAAATTATTAATTTCAAATTATGCCTAACAAAGCTACGGTCAAGTCCAAAAAGTGCTGTAAATTCCCATTAATTCAGCCTATCAAGTTAGTACGTTATTTAGTCAAAGCATTCATCCCTACAACATTAGACTTTCCGGCTTCATTCTCAGCCAGCCAGTCATTAAATTCGTCCATATTAAGATAACGCCTTGATTGCCACTGCTCGTTTTGTTCAGCTAATAAAGCGCCAATCAGCCGCCATGCAGAATCATCATTAGGAAATATCCTTATCACTCGTTCTCGGCGCCTGATTTCCTCGTTAATTCGCTCTTGCATGTTGGTGGTGCGAAGTCGCTTCCTGTATTTCTCCGGCAACGCCATAACTACCATGGCATCGTCAAAAGCCTCCTCAAGGCAGGTAACTGATTTTGGTGCTTTTTTCTCAAAGGCATCAATAAAATCATCGCGTCTACGCCTGGCTTCTTCCATATCAGGTGCCTGAAAAACAAGCTTTGCCTTTTCAGCAACATCTTTGCGGTGTCTGACAGAGCAGTGCCCGAGGATGTTGCGCATCAAGTGAACTTGGCATCGTTGCCAGGTTGCACCTTGAAAGTGCTTTCTAGCCGCTTCCACAAGCCCTGCATGCTGGTCTGACACAACATACATCACGCCTTTTAGCCCACGAGATTTTAGCCATTTAAACGCTTCATCCCATGTAGCATAGCTCTCAGTGTCACCAATGCGAAGGCCCAGTATTTCACGGTAGCCATCACTTCTGATACCCGAGATGGTCAAGGCTGCTCGAGACACGACTCTGTCACCATCACGACACTTGATAAACATCGCATCAACCATGATAAATGGGTAGTTGTCACCATCAAACCGACGCTCGTTGAAGGCTCTGACTCTTGCATCAAGACCAGAACACAGTTGACTGACGGTTGACTTTGAAAAACTAGCACCGCAAAGTTCTTCAGTAATGTTATTAACTTTTCTGGTTGATACGCCATTAACAACCATTTCCATCAGAGCCAATACAAAAGCCTGCTCACTGCGTTGATAGCGCTTAAAAATATCGGTAGAAAAAGAGCCATCACGTGTCTGCGGCACTTGAAGAGTGACTGGTCCCACACGAGTGTATAGTTGTCTTGGACGGTAACCGTTACGATAGCCTATACGTTCACCTGAACGTTCATGCTTGTCTGCTCCCAGACTTTCTGACACCTGTGCCTCCAATACCTGATTCAATACACCTTCAACAAGCTTTGCGAGCCCATCCTGGCTTGATAAAAGTTCTGGAAGCAATTCCTTTCCAACTGTAATATTGTAATCCGTCATCGCTAATCTCCTTCGATAGTTATTGTTTTTCACAACTCAATAGTACCGAATTTTAGCGATGACTCCACTCCTAAAAAGTCAACCTGAATTTACAGCAGTTTACGGACATAACCAAAGCTACACCTCAATCTCTATTTAAAGATGACAATCAAGCAAACAATCCACTGCATGATGCGATTTTAGATTGTGATGTTAAAGTGTTTCGAATTTTATTGAGAACTACTGATGCCGATACGCTTCAATTCTGGCTAAAAGAAAAATCATTTGGTAATACCCCCTTGCTCTTGGCTACTAAAACCTGCGCAGTAGATATAGTAAAAGAAATCAGTGTTCTTTCCTCTGAAGGTTTTGATATCGGAGTTGAAGAAGAAGATAGCTCTTACTTAAGGCCCCTGCACTGGGCTGCATTATTTAAATCAAAAGAAATGATAGAGTCATTGGTCAAATCTGGGGCGCATCCTAAGAATGGTTATAGAATAAATTGGGATAAGCATCTGATAGCGTCAGACTTATTAAGGATACCCCCAGCATACTATGCAAAAGCATTTGAAAATGTTATCGCTTTAGAACGTATAAAAGAAAAAGATCAGGAGTTTCTGGAAGCCAGTCAATTAAACGATGGAAAGTACAAAATAAATTTTTCGGATGCTTTTTTCCACTGGGATAGAATTTGTATTAATTTAGGGCTAATTGATAAAAATCAATTTTTCAACAGAGATGTGCGGCAGTCAGCAAAGTATTTTATGGAAAATACTATTGATGCGCGATATCTTTTTATCAATTATTTAGAAGGACAGCAACAAGAATTAGAAAGTATAGACGATGTATTAGGGAGCACAACTATATCTTCGAAACAAAATTTATCTGTATATATGAATATGATTGCACAAGTAGAGCTTGATGATGCTCCAGCCTATTTACAGGATCAAACTGATTTTAAAAAGAAACTACTGAGTATTGGGGCAGATTGTTGTCGACAGGATAACTTCATTAAAGCTTGTGAAGAATTAAATGATGTAACACAAGATTATCGAAACGAACGAGATAATAACATCAAATCCTTGAAAAAATCGGGTAAAAAGGTATTGGTTTCTTTCCAAAAACTGGCCCATGAAGGTAAATTAGATACACCAGATAAAATCACTCAAGCCACTCGTTATATACAAGGAACAACAAATGTAGTATGCAATCCAACCGTAGACAATATAAGACGACATGCTCAAAATACTTCCGCCATGATAGGCAAACATCGGAATTGGGGAAAGATGGCTTGCTCAGCCATGTTAGCTGTTCTTGGCTTAGGTATGATAGGCACGGCCATAACTTTGGGCATCCTGTCATCTGGATTTTCAACCCCTTTATCTATTGCAGGGATAAAAATTGGAGCAGCATTGGTGGCCAAAGCAGCAATAGGAGTCAGCATTGCTGGTACAGGTTTATTGGCAGAGGGTGGATTTTTTGCAAATCGAGGCAGAAAAGGCGATGTTGCAGTTGAAATGGAAGACTTCGCTGACAAAGCAGATAAAGTTGAACGGAATCTTCAATTTATTTAGAACCCCCGGGTTCGGAGTTTTTTCAGCAGCTCATATGCAGTGGGCGAAGGTGGTTTTTGTTGTTTACAGCAGAAATTTGCAAAGTCGTCATATTCATTGGGTAATCCCCCATTTTTCCCTGTGATTTTAAGTTTTGACCGAATTTGTTTTCAATTTTCGCGGACGAGCTTTAGCAAAAGCCGTAACAAACAGCCCTAAAAAGATAACTATTATTCCAAATACTTCGGGACTAGTGGGTATCTCATCTAATAAGAAAAATGCTAAAAGCAGTGTAATAGCAGGTGATAGAAGTGAAAGTTTCGACACTAAATTTAAAGAAATATTCAATTTTAGTGCCTTAAGCCAAAGTACATCAGCCAGCACAATAGTTAGGCCAGCATAAACCAACATAATTATCCAAAGTTCGCCATGAAAAACTCCTAGGAAGTGTTCCCAACCAAAAGAAAGATAGGTAATCCAAAAGAAAATAATCGCAGAAAATAAATTTGTTACGGAAGTTATCGTCATGAAAGAGCAATCCTCGATAAGTCTTTTATCTATCACCTCTATTGCATTAATACAAATCGTAGCCAGAACAACAAGCCAATCGCCGATTCGAAAAGTAAAACCGCTTTTATAGAAAAGAATAGAAAATGTACCAATGGTAATAATGGAATATCCCCAAATTTCATTGCGCGAAACTTTAATACCAATAATTAACGTGCTGATAATAATGAAAAATACGCCGTCTAATTGCGAAATAAGCGTGACATTAATGACCGTGGTACGTTCTAACGCAAAATAAATTAACATAGGATATAAAAAAGTGAAAAACGTGCTTCCCATAAGAAATAAAAAGGTTCGGCGTGGTATGTACCAAACTTCTTTTGCAATAGCCGCTGGGTTTTTAAATAAAAATGGAACAAGGCCTGCGCACAAATTACCTACGAACAAAACATTACAAAACCGGATAGCATCTGGATATTTAAGTGTAGTAGTTCAAACTTGATCTGACAGTTACCGGTTTTTCAGAAGTGTCTGTCAGGTCAAATTCAGCCTATCAATTTTTCCTTCCAGATTTGTTTGCCATCAATCAATGTTTGCATTGGAGTACGTCCACAGCACATTTTGCCTTGATGGGTGCGCTCATTATTATAATAATGAAGCCATACGTCCAGATCTTTTTGCAGTTCATCCATGTCATCGTAAACTTTCTTACGGAATGTGATTTGATAAAACTCCTGCAAAATCGTTTTGTGGAAACGCTCACAAATACCGTTTGTTTGCGGTGATTGTGCTTTAGTTTTCGTGTGATCAATGTTGTTAATAGCTAAATAAAGCTGATAGTCATGCTGTTCTACTTTCCCACAATACTCTGTACCCCGGTCAGTTAAAACACGCAGCATAGGTAACTGCTGCTGCTCAAAGAACGGCAAGACCTTGTCGTTAAGGAGATCTGCTGATGTAATAGGCGTTTTTGTTGTATAGAGCTTGGCAAATGCCACTTTGCTATAAGTATCAACAAAAGTCTGCTGATAAATGCGGCCAACTCCTTTGATAGTTCCCACATAGAATGTATCTTGGGAACCAAGATAGCCAGGATGTGCTGTTTCAATTTCGCCGCAAGCCTCATCATCAAACTTCTTCTTCTCCAAAGCTGCAATTTGTGCTTCTGTGAGAATAATGCCCTCTGATGCTACTTTGGCTTCAAGTGCCTTCAAACGGTCTTTAAAGTTAGCTAAATTATGCCTAAGCCAGACGCTGCGAACGCCACTAGGGGATACAAAAATCCCTTTCTTACGCAACTCATTACTGGTGCGTAGTTGACCATGAGCTGGATATTCTATGGCGTACTCTTTTACCGCTTGCTCTATAGAATCGTCAACACGGTTCTTGTGATTAGGTTGCCTTCGTGACTTATCAAATAAGGCATCTACCCCACCAGATTCTACCGCTGATTTATAACGATAGAAGGTGTCTCGTGATAAACCCATTACCTTACAGGCTTTCGATACATTGCCTAATTCTTCAGCTAAATTTAGTAAGCCAACTTTGTGTTTAATAATTTTAACGTTATTATCTATCATGAGAGTTTTCCTTTTGGTTTTGTTAAAGTTTGCACTTCTATCAAAACCGGAAACTCTCACCTTTTCAAGTGGTTATGTCAGATTAAGTCGAAACTAATTCAATTTAAGTCCAATTTCTTTGCCGTGATCAATGAGTAGCTTTAAAGCAGGGCTGCTCAACGCAAATAGAAGTATCGAGCAAATAAAAAGCAACACAGCCTTTTTTTTCTTTTCCATAAGAAGGAATTGTCCAATTTTTGATTGGTTTTACTTAATCTGTTAGATTATAGGATATCCGAATTTATCGTCAATTTAATTTGCTAACTAAAGAAGAGTCATTTTCTTCTTCTTTTTCTTCTTTTTGTTGTGAGTTCATTTTTTCTTCTTTAAAAGCTCCCATTTTTTCTTTAATTTCCTGTTGGTTTTGCTGGTTTCGCATTTTTTTTACATCTTCGATATCTTGTGAACCGTTGGGAAGCATTGCCATATTTTTATTAAATAATCGTTGCATAAATTCATTTGCAGAAGCTTCATCAGGAAAGGTAAATACATGCACAGTAGATGGACCATCTAATTTTTCATATTTGAAACTTCCTTCTGGAAATACAGGATGACCTTTCTCATCTTTTTTATCCATTTGTTCTTTTTTAAAATCCTCAAATTCATTGATGATCTCTTTTATACCTACGAGAGGGACGAAGCTAATGCCTTTCTTGTCTTCTGTTTTTAAGTCCATAGAAGGATGGCTGGTTAATGCGGTATCATATCTTTTTCTTTTTTCTTCATCTTCGAGAATTTCAAGAGCTCTCTTCATTTTTTCAAGATTGGCTTGTTCCAGTTCTGTTATGTTTTCTTTCTTATTTTGTATTTCTTGAATTTTAGTATTTAATTGTTTAATAACTTCTTGCTGATTGTTGATGGCTTTTTTTGCAGCCAAGCGGTTTTCATTTTCCAGGTTTAACAGTTCATTAAGATATTTGTAATGATCTTTACTATGTGGATTATTAATCATAATACGACTCCAGAGGGTGCTCTTTATTAATTTTAGCTCATTTACTATATTCATCTGAGTGCTTATCCTAATATAAATTATCAGCTTGAATTAATTTTTATTTAGAATTTTACTGATATTTTACAAAAAGAAAATTTACAGATCTCTTTGTCTTGAAAGGAAACATCCGAAAAATGCTCTAAGCCAGAGATTGAAAAAATACTTATTTAAATATTGATTTTATTCAATTTTTTTGGTGGTTATAAGATTATTTTTCCCCATATGCGCTGATTGCTGTTTGAATCGTTTTTCGTTGTTCCAGCTTTTTATACCATTGCATAAGATGGGGAAATTTGCCTTCATCGACTTTGCTTTCATAAAAATGTTGATAACAATGAAACCATGGCCAGATAGCCATGTCGGCTATGGTATAGGCTGAGCCACTAATAAACTGGTGATTGAATAACTGTTTTTCCATAACGCTCATCAAACGTTCACATTCATCCGCATAACGCTTTTTGGCATAAGGGATATCTTCATCCGCATAGCGGTGAAAATGACCGTACTGGCCAAACATGGGACCAATATGACCTACCTGAAAATAGCACCATTGCAAAACGGTAAATTTACTTTTCAGATCCTGGGGAAGAAATTGCTGATGTTTTTCCGCTAAATATTGTAAAATAGCCACACTTTCAAACAGGTTCAAATCATTTTCATCATCATGCATGGCAGGAATTTTATTGTTCGGTGATATCTTTAAAAATTCAGGATTAAATTGCTCGCCTTGAGTGATATCCACAATTTTAATTTTATAAGGAACCTGTAACTCTTCAAGCATAATAGTGGGTTTAAAACCATTAGGTGTGCCAAAAGAATAAAGTGTATACATAGGATACGTCCTTGTCTGAATAAGCGTTCAAATTATCTTTTTAGATATAGGATAAATGATTTTATACCGCAAATTTATTTTTTTATACCCTTTATATCTTGATATTGAATTTTTTTCAGGTATTTTACAGTTAAGAAAATAAAGGTTAGAATGTCAGCATGAAAATTTTAGCCAAATTTTTTCAAATAATATTCATGCTTAGTCTGGTTTTAGTATTGATAAAACCTACGCTATTCATGGAAATGAATTCATCGCCTTCAAAAAGTGCTCAATATTCCATTCATCACGAATGCTCTTCACGTACTTCAGTGATTTCATCTTCCTGCCAGCTCTCCGCATGGTATTTGCAGGAGGAGCAAGCCTCTGCACAATTGTATTCCTTTTTATTTTTAGGATTATTGATTTTTATTCTTTTTCAATTTAAATATCGTTCACCCATCGAATCTATCGATAAACCTCCCATTTTTCCTTTCTAAAGCAACTATTCGTTGAGTTTCTCAGTTCAGAGATTTTTGTCCGCGTAGCGATAAAAAGCAATGCTCTCACATTTAATGGTGCATCATGCGGGATGAAATCAAAAATAGCGAGCGATCAAGGAAACTTAACACCAGCGGTTTGTACTGACGATTCTCAAGAGTGCTATCAAATCCTCTTACGATAGAGGTTTATTAATGATGCATAGAAGGATGTTGTTCAGTACACGATTTACCTGAAATATATTAATTAATTTATAGAAAGGAAAAATATGAAAAACATTAAACATTTAACGATGTTGTTTGCATTATGTCTGGTATCGCAGATGGTTTGGTCTTCACCTGGATTTGAAAGTTCGAATCCAGCCATGATTATGCAATTCATACAAGGTCACAGTGCTATTGTTTATTTGGCTGCATTTTTTGGCCTGGGTATCTTATTGGCTTTTACTCCTTGTGTCTTACCCATGGTACCTATCTTGTCCGGCATTATTGTCGGGCAGCAATCATTATCTCCTGATAAGGCATTTAAGCTTTCGCTGAGTTATGTTTTAGGTATGGCGATAACTTATGCTGTTGCGGGTATGCTTACAGGGTTAATGGGTAGCACAATACAAACCATTATGCAGACACCTTCAGTGATTATTGGCTTTAGTCTCGTCTTTGTTTTAATGGCTCTTTCCATGTTCGGTCTATTTGAATTACGCCTTCCTGCCAGATTAAACACCAGGCTAAATGCTCTAAGCCAATCTGGTAGCCGACAAAATTATATATCCGTAGCCTTAATGGGGGTTATTTCAACCTTGGTTGTTTCTCCTTGTGTGACTGCTCCTTTGATCGGTGTTTTGACTTACATTGGCCAGCAAGGTGAGGTCATGATGGGAGGTCTAATTCTTTTTGTTATGGCGTTGGGAATGGGAATTCCACTGTTGCTTGTGGGTTCTGGATATGGTTCAATTTTGCCAAAAACGGGTGCATGGATGTTGAAAATTAAACAATTGTTTGGTTTTATGATGCTGGCTATAGCCATTTGGATGTTGTCAAGAGTTTTTCCACATGGACTTACAAATTTGCTATGGGCAGCATTATTGATTATTTCCAGCATAAGTATGGGAAGCTTAAAAACACAGACTGGAAAACCAGCAAAATTTTTCCAGATCATGGGTGTTTGCATCATGATGGCTGGTGGAGTAATTGCATATAATACCGTAACGGCAAGTTTTGAGGTCTCAGCAGAAAAACCGGTAACGGCTTTTACTCTGGTGCACAGTGAAGCTGAACTGCAAGAAAAACTCAATATGGCCAGAAAGGAGCATAAAAAAGTGTTTGTTGAGTTTTTTGCCGGTTGGTGCAGTGACTGCCAGGCCATGGATAAAACCGTTTTTAATCAACCCGAAATACAGCAGGCAATGAACAAGCTAGTGAATGTTCGAGTTGATATCAGCGAGAAAACAGAGGAAGTGAACCGTATTAAAAAACATTATGGTATTTATGGTATACCGACCTTGATGTTTTTTGACGGTCAGGGAAATCCACTAAGTCAATTGCAGGCAGCAGGATTTGTGAGTAAGAATGAGATGCTTCGTTTGCTAAAAGCGGTGAATGAAATTTCCTGAGTTCATGCCGGATTAAGCAACGCTTGAATTTATCTTGATGAAGACAATCTGAAAAGATTCAAGAGGCATCTTAAATTTGTAATATTTGAATGGCCGACGAAAGTCGGTCTTCATTGTAATAACACCAACTATTGACAGAAAATACACATGAATCCATCTTTTTGGAATTTAAATACCCGTGTACAGGCTCTAAATGGTTTTCCGGAAAATTGCTATGTTAAGCGTGATGATGAGCTTTCATGTACTATCAGTGGTACAAAACTAAGGAAATATGCATCCCTGATACCCGCTTTGATCCGACAACAAGTAAAGCGTTTGCTGGTTATAGCCGGACCACAGTCCAATAATTTATTGGCAGCTGTTCAGCTGGCACGTGAAAACAAAATGCAAATCACCGCCTTTCTGATTAAACCATGGAAGCCTATATATCAGGGGAATTATATCTTCAGTCGTTTGTTTATAGAGGATGAAGATATCGTATGGATTGAGAGAAAGAACTGGCCTGCAGTTGAAACTTTGGTGTCAGAATATGCTAAAAATTTAAAAGAAAATTATTTTATCTTAAAGGAAGGCGCAAGTGTTGCGGAAGCTATGCCAGGCGCCATGACTTTAGGGGATGATATTGTTCGCAATGAAAAAGAATTGAACATTGGCTTTCAACATATTTTTATTGATGCGGGAACGGGATTTTCCGCCATTGGTTTGATTAAATCATTAACAGAAAAGAAGCATTCTGCTTATATTCATGTTTTATTACTTGCAGACAATGAAGCATTGTTTTATGAAAAACTATCTAAATGGATGGAAGTAAAGCCAAAATCCGTTAAATGTTTTTATCCTCAGACAGCCAAAGCGTTTGGTTCGGTAAATCAGCAGATTAAAAATGAGATAAGAAAGATTGCCAAAGAAGAAGGCATATTGCTTGATCCTGTTTATTCAGCAAAATTGTTTTACGAAGCAAGACATAAAATCATCAATGAACATCTTCAAGGCAATAAACTGCTTATTCATTCAGGGGGATTATTGTCTTTATGTGGTTTTGATATATGCAAGATGTTCCAGATAGGAGATTAATATGAAGCGGATAAAGGGAAGTAAAAATGGCCATCAAGAAAGACCCTTATCTGCCATAAAGGCGAAACATATGATTGATGGACATTTTTTGGTGATGATATAGGGGGTTTAAGATGTTAACGGTGATACAAAGGGTAACAGAAGCTTCTGTACGAATTGATGAAAAGGTCGTGGGGAAAATTGAGGGGGGGTTATTAATCCTCTGCGGTTTTGCCCCTGAGGATAACTCAGATACATTGAGTAAAATGTTGACTAAATGTCTTCAATATCGCATTTTTTCTGATAATGAAGGAAAAATGAATTTAAATCTGAAGAAGATTGAAGGTGGTTTATTGTTGGTTCCGCAGTTTACCTTAATGGCGGATACCAGCCGCGGTTTACGTCCTGGCTTTTCCAGAGCTGCACCCCCAGAGGAGGGAAAACAATTATTTGCTGAATTAATTGAACTTGCTAAAGCTATGCATCCTATCGTTGAATATGGAGTTTTTGGCGCAGATATGAAGGTTAGCCTATGCAATGATGGGCCAGTGACTTTTGTCATGGAGTTTTAGAATTACCTGTTATGTTGCTTCATCAAGGATGAAATAAAATAAAGATCCATTTACCAATGGAAGAACGCTGCAACGCCGTCTACTATTACAAGTAGTTATTCAGTTCAAGGGAAAACAATGAATAAGGAAGTTTATCAAAAACTGATGTCTTTGCTTAATGAGACTGTTGAACCATTGCAGGAAAATGGTGATAAATATGCATCCTTACTGAATAAAATTGGTGAAGCACGTTTTGTCTTAATGGGGGAGGCAACTCATGGAACTGAAGAGTTTTACCAGGCGCGGATAGAAATCAGTCAGCAGTTAATTTTGAAAAAGGGCTTCATGGCCATTGCTATAGAAGGTGACTGGCCTGATGCTTATCAGATCCACCGTTACATACAAAACACAAATAATAAGTCCGTCCCTGATGCAAAAGCCGCCTTAACCGGCTTTACTCGTTTTCCAAGATGGATGTGGCGCAATATCACGATACCACCTTTCCTTGAATGGTTACGCAAACACAATGATCATTTAAGCTCCATCAGTGAGAAAATTGGTTTTTACGGTCTTGATTTATACAGTATGAACGCTTCAATGTCTGCGGTCATACGGTATCTGGAAACAGTGGACCCTCAAGCAGCTAAACATGCCAAAGAAAGATATGCCTGTTTTGATACCATGAGCACAGAGCCTCAGACTTACGGCTATCTGACCAACTTAGGAATCAAAAAAGCCTGTATTGAAGAAGCCATTGAACAATTAATGGAGTTGCAACATCGTGCTGCGGATTATCTTGAGCAGAACGGGATAGAGGCTGAGGATAAATATTTTTTTGCTCTCCAGAATGCTCGCCTCGTTAAAAATGCAGAAAATTACTATCGCTCCATGTTTGAAGGCCATGTCTCTTCCTGGAACATCCGTGATACTCATATGGCTGAAACAGTTGATATTCTGGCGGATCATCTGGAAAAGCGTTTTAACCGCCCAGCTAAAATCATTCTATGGGCACATAATTCTCATATTGGTGATGCCAGAGCGACAGAAATGGGCGAGCGTGGTGAAGTGAATCTTGGTCAATTAATTCGTGAACGACATGATAGCAATACTTATTCCATTGGATTTTCTACTTATGAAGGAACTGTAGCTGCTGCTAGGGACTGGGATGAACCTGTGGAATGTAAAAACATCGCTCCCGGACTTGAAGGTAGTTATGAGGCTTTATTCCATGATGTGAAGCATAAAAATTTTATTTTGGATTGTGGGCATCATAAAGGACTGGAGCATTATTTAAAAATTCCGCGTCTACAACGGGCTATTGGCGTAATTTATCGCCCGGAGACTGAACGATTAAGCCATTACTTTTTTTCCAGGCTGCCTTATCAGTTTGATGGACTGATTCATTTTGATCATACAAACGCTCTACAACCTCTGGATGTCAAAAAATGGGCTAAGGATTCTGAAAATGACAAAAAAAGATTTGGAAGAGTATAAAAAGAAAAGAAATCTGGAAAAAACAAAAGAACCCGGCAATGAAGAATCTCAGGAAAAATCCGAGCGTTTATTTGTTATTCAGAAACATGATGCCAGCAGGCTACACTATGATTTTCGTATACAAATAGAGGATGCATTGGTTTCTTGGGCTGTTCCCAAAGGTTTATCCACAGAGGCTAACAAAAAAAGATTGGCTGTACGCACAGAAGATCACCCACTGGATTATGCAAAGTTTGAAGGCGTCATACCTGAAGGAGAATATGGAGCAGGTACGGTGCTGGTATGGGATATCGGGGAATATGAACCGATGGCTGAAAATGGTGATGAAAAATCAATGAAGGATGCTTTGGAGGATGGAGCCTTAAAATTTAAATTGAAGGGAAAGAAATTAAAAGGCGGTTATGCGATGGCTCGTATGAATAGCAGTGAGGATGAACAATGGGTTATTTTTAAACTGGATGATGAAGAGGCGGATGCAAGACGTAATCCTGTAAGCAGTGAGCCGAATTCGGCCTTAAGTGGTCGTTCATTGGATGAAGTCGCTGAAGAAGAAGGGAACGATGAATAAAATATTGGAAAAGTTACCAAAAGATACACAGAAGAAATTGAAGAAAAAGGAGCAGACAGAAAAGGTTTCCCTCATGCTGGCAACCCTGACAAAGGATTATTTTTCTGATCCCGAATGGCTCTATGAACGTAAGCTCGATGGGGAGCGTTGCCTTTTATATAAAAAAAACGGGGAAGTGAAAATGATTTCACGGAATGAAAAACTGCAAAATGATTATTACCCTGAAATCAGTAAGGCCTTAAATGATTTTCCTGGCGATTTTATTCTTGACAGCGAGCTGGTCACATTTGATGGAAAAATAACCAGCTTTTCAAAATTACAAAATCGTATGCATGTTAAACATCCAAGCGAAGAATTAATAAAAAAATATCCGGTATATGCTTATGTTTTCGATATTTTGTATCTGGATGATTATAGCCTGCAAGAATTGCCCTTACGTAAAAGAAAATTCATTTTAAAAAATGCGTTCTCCTACCATTCATTTCTTCGTTATTTGCCGCATCGCAATAAAGAAGGGGAAAAATATTTAAAGAAAGCTTGTGATAAAGGCTGGGAGGGCATTATTGCCAAAGACGCAAACAGTGAATATGTCCATAGCCGTTCTAAAAAATGGTTAAAGTTTAAATGTGCGCATGAACAGGAGTTTGTGATAGGGGGGTATACGGCTCCACAGGGAAGCCGTATCGGCTTTGGAGCACTTCTGATTGGTTACTATGAAGATGACGACTTAAAATATGCCGGAAAGGTAGGTACCGGATTTGATGATGATATGCTGGAATTTTTACATGAACACATGAAAAAACGCCAGACTGATCATTGTCCTTTTAGTCACTGTTCTGAGTCAGAAGATGACGTCACCTGGATTAAACCAGAGCTAGTCGCAGAAGTAGCCTTTACAGAGTGGACAAATGCCGACAAATTACGTCATCCGCGTTTTAAGGGTTTGCGTAAGGATAAGGACGCCAGGGAAGTTCATCGGGAGGTTACCAATGGCGGATAAAGGGAATCATATATATATTGGTACTTCGGGGTGGAGTTTTGATAGCTGGATTGGGAGTTTCTATCCGAAAGATATAAAAAATAACGATAGACTAAGCCATTACGCAGAAACCTTTTCTACGGTTGAATTAAATAACAGCTTTTATCAATTACCCAGCAAAAAAAGCATTCAGCATTGGCTTAAGGCCACATCAGATGATTTTATTTTTTCCTGTAAAGCGAGCCGCTATATTACACATATGAAAAAATTAAATGATGCCAAGCCTGATGTTGATCATTTATTTGAATCCCTGGAGCATTTTGGTGAGCAATTAGGTCCTGTTTTGTTTCAACTTCCTCCTAACTGGTACATGGATATTGAACGATTGGCAAAGTTTGTCAGAACACTGCCAAAAGATCATCGATATACCTTTGAGTTCAGGGATAAAAGCTGGCTTTGCGAGCAAGTATATGACTTATTGGAAAAATACGATATTGCTCTTTGCTTTTATGATTTTAAAGGCTATCAATCACCGGAAGTGATCACCAGCGATTTTATTTATGTTCGGCTGCATGGACCAACAGAGCAGGCTTATGAGGGGGCCTACGATGGACGAACACTTGCTGGCTATGCGCAAAAATTTATTCGATGGCAAAAAGAAGGTAAGTCCGTCTTTTGTTATTTTGACAATGATCAAAAAGCTAATGCACCTAAAGATGCAGTAAAGTTAATGGACAGTCTGGAACGTCAAAAATGAAAATTGAGAACATTGAAATTAGTCATCCTGATAAAATAATGTATCCAAAGGATCAACTAACAAAAAAAAATATTGCTGAATATTATGCCAAAATTTCTTCTTATCTTTTGCCCTATGTAAAAGACAGACCAATTACCATGAGGCGTTATCCCGATGGTATTGAAGAAGATGGATTCTACAACAAGCATATCCCTGATTATTTTCCTGATTTTATCCGTCGCCTAAGTGTTCCCATGAAGAAGGATGATTCTTACATGGAGATGGTCGGCGCTGAGGAATCACGCGATTTGGTATATCTGGCAGACCAAAATACCATTGAGTTGCATGTGGCTTTGGCAAAAGTTTCAGATATTGATAAACCGGATCAAATCATATTTGATTTTGATCCTTCCGATGATGACTTTGAAAAAGTAAGAAGAGCCGCTCTGGCTTTCAAAGACTTGCTGGACGATTCAGACTTGATTTCTTTTGTTAAAACCACAGGCTCGCGTGGTGTGCATATTCATATTCCCGTTGAGGTCAATTATGGTTTTCAAAAAGTCAAAGCAATGACCAAAAAAATGGCAGAAAAACTGCATGATAAATGCTCAGAAATAACCACACTTGAACAACGTAAGGGCAAAAGGGGTGACAAAGTATTTATAGATTATTTGCGCAATGATTATGGCATGACCGCTATTGCTCCTTATTCATTACGCGCTAAACCAAAGGCGCCTATTGCTGTTCCTTTAGACTGGGAAGAATTAAAGGATAAATCGATTGAGCCTCGTTCTTTTAATTTATCGAATATTTTTCGCCGCCTCGGACAGAAACAGGATCCCTGGGCGGATTTCTATAACAAAAGGAAGAAAAATCAATTAAACATGAATTCGATATAACTGTTCAAGAATTATTTATCGGTAGGAAAAAAAGTCTATAATTACTTCATAAATTGACTCTCAACCATCAGCTGCCGATTAATCAACAAGCTACATCTTTTGCAATCCTTTTTATTATCGAATTATCGAGGCGACTATATGAATCAGGAGGCGACTACATGAGTCAGCTCGCAGAATATGTACAAAAGTCATTGATAAATTATGAATACATTCAAAGTCTTTCTACTGTAGAAGAGAAGAATGAGTATAGGAAAAATCTAACAGAACTTGAACTAATGGGAGTGGGGTGGGCAAATCGATTTCAAAGCTCAAAAATGTACTCAATACTCTATATTTTGAGTCGCGCTTTGGGCGAATATGAAAATTATAATAAATGGTTTTTATCATGGGAACAACCGGAGCAAAGAACCAACTTTACGCAGCTAGATGTCGAATTTGTTCAATCATTGGATGAAAATTACTTAGCAGACACTGGAAAAGATAGATCAAAAATCATAGAAGAAGGCAGAATATACATTCCTGCAAAAGGAGCAAGGTTAAGGGCCTTCATATCGCTTTTTAATGTTAACGACCCTGAAAAGCTCGCAAAAGACATCTATAATAAAAGTATTGAGTATTTGGATGAAATTGACTCCGAGTATGGTTTCGTAATATTTGATATCAGATCTAATCTCGAAAACCTTTTGCAAAATCCAATTGATTTTATTACAAAGGATATCCTGGATGAATTATTAATGGAGGAATTTCATAATAATCATACTTCAGATGTAAATAATACTTTTCACACATTTTGTAGTGAAGTTAATTTTCTTCGCATGTTAGTCAATTTAAGTCAAGAGCAGTGGCCATTGTCAGACAATAATCAACCATACATAACTTTTCTACAAAAACTTGGATCATTTTATATCACTGGCAAAAACCTACTCGAAGATAAAAATGAGTGTAGTTCTTTTATCAAATCAAACCAAGATTTTTATGAACTCATTAAAAACGCGAAGGATAACACTGAGAATGGAGAAGATCCTTATGAGATGCTTGCTAACTCAATTGATTGTGAGAAGGAAGACATCTTAAAGTTTGAAATGCAATACAGTAAAAGGCAGACAAAGATTTCAAGCTTGACTAACCTGGAAATTTTACTTGAACAACTTAATACGACTATTATGAAATGTGTGGTTGTCTTAGTCGAAAGGATGCATCAAGGGTCTGACCCGGCTCTGGAGCTTCAAGAAGGCTGGGAGGTGGGAGAATTAATCAATGGTTACGATCGAGTCGAGCTCATAAGATCTATCAATATTGCTTTTGGGTGTGGAAATGAAGATCAATGCCTATTAAGGGAGCTCTTGCTTAATATTTGCCATCCTGAAAACACTGAACGCAGCCTGGTTGAAGTCATTGCGGATACGATAAACCTTGAAACCCTGACAACTTCTCCAGAACATGATGAAAGTCTGATTACATCAATTACACATATTTAAATATTATCCAGGCTCTAGGCTCTGCGCACTTATCTTTTACCGGCGGTTGATTTGCTCAAATTTAAGCTTGAGCTTGTTAAATAGGACTGGCTATTCGCCTCACTCAAGTTTAAATTTGAGCTAAATCACCCAAATTTTCGCTACGATAAAAGATAAGTGCACAGAGCCTAGTAAATCTTTTTCTTAATCTGATATTATTTAAGTCAGATAACCTACTTATCTATCACAAATATGTTAATATGAAGAAAAACGAAATAAGTGTAGAAGTAAAAAGATGAGTATTAACCAAAAAATATTGATACAGGAACTGCAGGAAAAGTTGAAAGACAGAAAAATTTCACAACCCCTGTTAACAGAAAATGAACAGAATCAAATGGTTGACTATTTATCCCAGGTGAAAAAGACCTTTAACCTGCCATCAGTACTGAGTTTTTTTGGAAACGAAGACGAAGGCGCCCAGCATGGAAGGTTATTTTTTCACGATTCTGAAATTGATTTATCCCGGGAATTAACCGAGCAATTCGGCTCTAACGATTTCTTACTGGCAAATATAAAGGAAAAAATCAGGGAGATTCCAGAGGAATACAGCATGGAAAATTATGCTTTTATCTGGAATGAAATTCTTTTGCCTTATCTGAAAGAGCTGGAACAAAATCGACGATGGCAAAATTTTTGGCAGGAAGAAGCCGTTACACTGAATGTGGATGAAGTACGTATAGCCAAAAAACGCGTAGTCAGTGCCCTGACTTTTAAATTGTTTTCCGAGCTTGTCCGTCAATCTCCGGAGGTATGGGATTACTCTGCCCGAACAACCTTTGTTGAACTAGCCAATTGTATTAATTTTAAAGACACACAAGTTAAGATGCGTAGTAGATTATGCGCAGAGGTTTTATCATATGTTCAAAGGGTGGAAGACAAAAAGAACTCTTCCCAATTGAACCATAAGTCCTTGTTGAAAAAAATAACGAAAGATCCTCGTTCATCCGCCTTGACTGAGGAGGAAATATATTTAGTAATAATTGAGGGTGTTGCTAAAGCCTGTCAAAATAATAGCAGGCATTTTAAGTTATTAATAAAGAGCATTGAGAATACACAGAAAAAATTCCCCACTGAGAACTTTAAGGAAGATATTAAAGCAATTTTAAGACAATTGCCTTTCAATGAGATTCCAGGAAAATACAAAGAAAAACTCAAGGAATTTTATGAGAATCAGGAAGAGAAAGAAGTATCGTTGAGCACTTTGCCTCAACTTTCCAGCGTACATTCAACCTTTTATTATTCAAATAAAAAAAGAGAACTTTCTGAGAAAAATTTCGAGGATGTTACTTTTATGCCCTCAAGTTAGTAACTCATGTTACGCAGCTTCATTTTTTTTGCCTCTTTGGAGACATTTTGGCATTTCAAATGCTCATTTACTCCATGTAAACTGCGCTTTAAAATTCCAAAATGCGTCCAAATCTTCTAAAAAATACTGTGCCGCATAACATGAGTAGCAAGTGCGCAAGCCTTGCTATTGTCAACATAGAGGGTTGAGCCATTATTTAATTATTGCCATTAAAGAAATTATTCACTTATGTTATGCAGTGGCTGATTATTAAAATTATGGAGTTTATGATAAGAAATAGATTCCCGCTTACGAGATAAGTTTTGAAGACTTCATTCATGATTTACTTCATAAAAACATTTATTAATCAAAGGGTATGATTTTACCCTGTCTTGAACCATTAAGAAGTTGATCCTTTCTGTAATTATTGTAAAATCAGACTAGGACGCGTCCTCAGTTATCTGATCGTTCAATTTGTTCATTATTATTGCTCTCTTTACGGTTAATTACAGAAGTTGGTTATTCTATAATTCGTCATTCATCTCGGAGATGCGTGTAGCTAGTGATAACTCATGTTTCATTTAAGGATATGATATGTCTCAATCGTTAAACAAAGCCTGTGATTTGCTTTTGTTCGGCACTAAAGGAGATCTTGCAACGCGTAAGTTGCTTCCTGCTTTATATCAGCTGGAAGTCTCAGAGCTTCTGCATCCGGAAACAAGAATTACCGGAATTGCCCGAGACGATATGTCACCCTCTGTTTATTCTGAGTTTGTATATAATAACTTACAGAAATTCCTGAAAGATTCTATTGATCCCCATGCCTGGGAGCGCTTTCAGCAGAAACTGCAATACATGCAACTTGATATATCTCAATTGAGGGATTATGAAAAATTCCTTGCCATGACGGATATTCGTTCACGGATTCCTATCAGTTATTTTGCTACTCCACCCTCTTTATATGGTCAAATTTGTGAAGGGCTGGCTATTGCCGGGCTTTGCGCAGAGCCTGCAAGAGTTATCCTGGAAAAGCCTATAGGGCATGATTTATTCTCTTCAAGACAGATTAACGATCAAGTGGCCAAATATTTTAATGAAAGCCAGATTTACCGTATTGATCATTATTTAGGAAAAGAAACCGTTTTAAATCTTCTGGCTCTGCGTTTTGCCAATGCTATTTTTGCTTCGAACTGGGACAGAAACAGCATCGATTACGTGCAGATTTCAGTTGCAGAAGAAGTAGGGGTAGAAGGACGCTGGGCTTATTATGATAATGCAGGGCAAATGCGTGACATGGTTCAGAATCATTTGTTGCAGGTTTTATCATTAATTGCCATGGAGCCGCCAGTCAGCCTGGAAGCTGACAGTATACGTGAGGAAAAATTAAAAGTATTAAAAGCACTGCGCCCCATTGATACCGGAAATGTACGTGAGAATACAGTTCGCGGCCAGTATACACAAGGTTTTGTCCGTGACAAAGCTGTCCCAGGCTATCTGGAAGAGAGTGGTTCCGGGCAGAACAGTACCACTGAGACATTCGTGGCTTTGAAGGTGAATATCGATAATTGGCGCTGGGCAGGTGTTCCATTTTATCTGCGAACAGGTAAACGTATGCCGAAAAAACTCAGTGAAGTGGTGGTTTCTTTTAAATCCCAGCCACATAATATTTTTTACAAAGCCTATAAATCTTTACCTGCCAATAAACTCATTATCCGTTTACAGCCGGATGAGGGTGTGGAAATTCAAATGATGAATAAAGTACCGGGGCTTGAGGAAACCATGCAGCTACAGCAAAGCAAACTGGATTTAAGCTTTGATAAAACATTTCGGTTTAAGCGTATTGCAGATGCTTACGAGCGTTTGCTGCTGGAAGCGATGTTGGGAAATCAATATTTGTTTGTTCACAGAAATGAAGTGGAGGAAGCCTGGCGCTGGGTAGATAGTGTGATTGCCGCCTGGAAAAGCTGCCATGATATTCCCCTGGACTATCAGGCAGGTACATGGGGACCTGCCGCATCTATTTCTTTACTGGCTCGTGACGGGCGTAACTGGGATGAGTAAATGCAATTACATCGTTTTTTAGACACTAAAGCACTAAATCAACATTTTGTCAGAGAATTGACTCGCATTCTGCAAAAAGCCATTGCTGCAAGAGGCAAGGCTTTTCTTGTTGTATCCGGCGGAAAAACCCCTGTGGGTTTATTTCAGATGTTATCAAAAACCAATGAAATTGACTGGAAAAAAGTGACTGTCACTTTGGCTGATGAGCGCTGGGTTGATCCTGCTCAGGAAGACAGTAATGAAAATCTAGTCAAAAAACATCTTTTACAGAATCAGGCTGAATGTGCCCAGTTTGTGAGTTTATTTTCTTCAGAAAACAGCATTGCTGAGGGAATCAATATCATCAATGAGCGGCTGCAGTCCTTGCCTGTGTTTGATATTGTTATTCTGGGCATGGGAGAAGATGGTCATACGGCCTCCCTCTTTCCGTGCAGTGAAGAAATTCATAAAGCACTTGCTGAGCAAAAACCGGCTACGGTGATAACGCCGAAAACGGCTTCTTATCGTCGGATTTCTTTAACTCCATCCCGCCTACTGAATAGTAGGCATGTTTTTTTGCATCTTGTAGGAGAGAGCAAACTGGAAGTTTTAAATCAAGCCATGAGTGGAGATGAGGTATTACAGATGCCAGTGCGTACTTTTTTGCATCATCCAACGGTTGACGTTCAGGTGATGTTTGCATCGTAAAAATCCCAACCGAACTCCTGTTAACGGATGAAGTCCGGGAGCAGCAATTTGAGATAAAAGACAGTTTAAATTTAAATCATATGGGTCTGTCGACAATCAGTATTTTCGGCTGTAAATTGATCTAATGTCGACAGCCCCTAGTAAAGCCAGGATATATTTGGGGGGAGCCAATAGTATGCATAAGACCATCCAACAAGTGACCAAGCGAATTATGGCCCGAAGTGGTAGTTCCCGCGATCACTATTTGACCAGGATTGAAAAAGCACGTTTAAGTGGCCCACATCGTGGAGCTTTGCAATGTGGTAATCTGGCTCATGGTTTTGCTGCCTGCTGTGCTAAGGACAAACAGGATTTACGGGGCATGACGAAAGCTAATATTGCCATCATTTCTTCGTACAATGATATGTTATCGGCCCATCAACCTTATGAGACTTATCCCCATCTGCTTAAAAGGGTGATTCATGAAGCGGGAGGTGTTGCCCAGTTTGCCGGAGGTGTTCCGGCGATGTGTGATGGTATTACTCAAGGACAACCCGGCATGGAATTAAGTTTAATGAGTCGCGATGTCATTGCTATGTCTGCGGCAGTTGGATTGTCGCATAATATGTTTGACGGTGCGTTGATGCTCGGTATTTGCGATAAAATTGTACCCGGACTGTTAATTGCGGCTCTTAGTTTTGGTCATCTGCCTTTTGTTTTCGTTCCTGCAGGCCCTATGCCTTCAGGGATATCCAATCAGGAAAAATCTCGCATTCGACAGTTATATGCAGAAGGTAAGGTGGATAAAACTGCTTTAATGGATGTGGAGGCGGCTTCTTATCATACGGCCGGAACATGCACATTTTATGGTACAGCTAACTCCAATCAATTGCTCATGGAGATCATGGGCTTGCATTTGCCTGGGGCTTCATTTATTGCGCCAAATACAAATTTGCGCGAAGAGTTAACCAAAGCAGCTGCACAGCAGGTTTTGCAATGGACAGATTTAGGCGAGTGTTACATGCCAATTGGACAATTGTTTGATGCCAAGACTTTAGTTAATGGCATTGTCGGTTTACTGGCAACGGGCGGCTCGACAAATCATACCATGCATTTAATTGCTATTGCCCGAGCAGCTGGTTTTATTCTGAATTGGGATGATTTTGCCGAGCTATCGGCTGTGGTTCCGCTCATCACTAAAATATATCCGAATGGTTATGCTGATATCAACCAGTTCCAACAGGCCGGAGGTATGGCTTATTTAATCCGTACATTATTGGAGGCTGAATTGTTGCATGAGGATGTTCATACGGTGGATGGTTTTGGATTGCAACGCTATACAAGAGAGCCTTGTTTGCAGGACGGACAATTAAAATGGCAGAATGGCCCCGAACGGTCGACCGATGAGCGTGTTCTAAGGTCTATAAAACGACCTTTCAAATCTCATGGAGGTTTGCAGGTGCTTTCCGGTAATATTGGACGCGCAGTGATGAAAACCTCTTCTTTAAAGGAGGGGCAAAGTACCATACAGGCACCAGCTGTCGTTTTCTCAAATCAATCTGAATTGAATGCAGCATTTAAAGCCGGCGAGTTGAACAAAGATTGTGTCGTTGTGGTTCGCTATCAGGGACCCAAAGCTTGTGGCATGCCAGAACTGCATCAATTAACCCCTCCTTTAGGTGTTTTGCAGGATAAGGGTTTTAAAGTGGCGTTGGTTACGGATGGGCGTATGTCAGGAGCATCGGGTAAAGTTCCTGCAGCCATTCATGTGACTCCGGAAGCGGTAAACGGTGGTGTTATTGCCAAAATCAGAACAGGGGACATAGTGTTGGTGGATGGAGTTAAAGGGATTTTACAATTAATGATATCGGATGAAGAATTAGCTGAACGTGCTGTCGAAAACGCGAAATCAGCAGAGGAAGCTTTTGGCATGGGGCGAGAATTATTCACTGGAATACGAATGCATTTAAGTGGTGCTGAGGATGGTGCATGTAGTTTATTTGTTAAGGAAGGATGGATAAATGCTTAATCTTTGTCAGCCGGATTCCGTTGTTCATGCGATCGTTGCTGATATTGGCGGAACCAATGCTCGCTTCGGTTATGTCAATCTGGATAATCTGAACATTGATAAACTGTCAGTTTATTCTTGTAAGGACTTTTCGACACCTGCAGATGCTTTAAATTTTTATCAGGAAAAACAATCCTTACAACATGTTAAGCATGTGGCGATTGCCATCGCATGTCCAGTCGCCAGTGATTTTATCAGCATGACCAATTTTTGCTGGCAATTTTCAGCCAGTGATTTGAAAAATCAACTGGGCTTGTCACACTTGCAGGTGATGAATGATTTCACGGCAATGGCAATGAGCCTGCCACAGCTAACCAGTCAAGAAAAAATTCAAATTGGCTCAGGCGTTAGTGACCCACAGAAACCCATGGTGGTATTGGGGGCTGGGACAGGACTTGGTGTTGCCACTCTTATTCCTGACAAGCAACGCTTTATTTCTGTTCCTGGTGAAGGAGGGCATATAAACTGGGCACCACAAAATGAGCAGGAATGGTTTATTCAGCAGTTTTTAACTAAACAATTTGGACGCGTTTCAGCAGAGCGGCTATTGTCTGGGCCGGGTATAGAAAATATTTATCGAGCCCTCGCTGCTTATTATAAGAAAAAAGTGGACTTTCTTAATGCCAGTGAAATAGCTCATTTGGCATTGACAGAGAAACATCCACTTGCACTGGCAACCGTGAAGCAATTTTTTGCGAGTCTTGGTGGTTTTGCCGGAGACTTGGCATTGACGCTTGGCGCATTCGGCGGTGTATATATTGCTGGTGGTATTGTACCGAAATTACTGCCTCTTCTTCATGAAAGCGAGTTTCGCGCACGCTTTGAAGCAAAAGGACGTTTTGATGTTTATAATCGCCATATTCCTACCTATGTGGTTTCAGCAGAACAACCTGGTATACTGGGAGCGGCAGTGCTTTTAAAACAAAAAATAATGGATGAACAGTATGGCCTTTAGATATTGGACTTTACAGCCTGAGTATTTATTTACGCGTTCTCCGGTGATTCCGGTGATAGTTCTTCAGAAACTTGAACATGTACTTCCTTTGGCAAAAGCTTTGATTGCCGGGGGACTTAATGTATTGGAAATCACGTTAAGAACAGAAATTGCCTTAGAGGCTATACAATTGCTCACGGAAGAAATGCCAGAAGCCTTGATTGGCGCCGGTACAGTAAAAACGGTTCATGAACTGGAGCAATGCGCTAAGGCAGGCGCACGTTTTGCTTTGAGCCCAGGTTCAACAGAAGCTTTATTAGAGGCCGGAGCAGAGATAGAAATTCCTTATATTCCAGGTGTCGCTAGTGCTTCAGAATTAATGAAAGGTATCGATTCAGGCTATCGCTTTTTTAAATTTTTTCCGGCGGAAGCCGCTGGGGGGATAAAAGCACTTAATGCGATGGCAGGGCCATTTCCGGAAGTTTCATTTTGTCCCACTGGAGGCATCAGCAAAGATAATTTTCTTGATTATCTGCGCTTGCCAAATGTACCTTGCGTGGGCGGCTCATGGGTATTGCCTGATGAGTTTATTCAGCAAAATAATTGGCCGGTTATCAGCGATTTGTGTTTAAATACGGTAAAACTTGCTAAAGAAACCTATTTTAAATAATGGCCCAAACAGCCAGGTCTGTGTTCAGAGTGACTTATATGAGCATTTTGTAGTGAAGCTTTCTTGCAAGATGGACCTAAATATGGCTTTTTCCAGAACAAGACTGAGTGCTTATATTTTTAATAATGAATTAGCGCGTGTCGTCACGCTCTAGCAAAACTGACGCTCACTAAGGTAACGAAATCGATAGAAAGAAAAAAAGAGCAGAAATAAGGGAATCAACAGTACGTAGAAAGCATGCCTTCCACCAAATACAGCAAACAAATTACCGGTTATCATACTACCTGTTGTTCCCCCCAAAGCAGAGAAAAAAAGGATTAAGCCCGTCATTGCCGCATGCTTTGTTTTGGGAAGAGCTGATAACATCACCGAATTGATTGCCGGGTAAATGGGCGCCATAAATAAGCCAATCATAGGAAGTAAAAAGGCTACAGCTGGGGCATCACGCCAACTTGACAGTGTTTCTGAGGCAGAGACTTGATAAGTGAAGGGTAATGTCAGTACGATGAGCAAACTCATTGCTATCAGGCTCGAGACTAACAGTGTGTACCAGTCTATTTTTTGCAACAGAATGCTGGTAAGAAAACGTCCTAAAACCAGTGATAAGGCAAAAATGCTCGCTGCCTGTACACTCATGGTTTTTGAAAATTGTAAAATTTCATTGTTAAACGTAGGTAACCAGGTGCCGATGCTTTGCTCAAGGAGGACATACAGAAAAGAGGAAAGAATAAAAACAAAAATCATCGGTTTTAAAATGAGTTTTAACATGGAATGAAAATCTTCTGATAAAGAAGCTGAGGCAGCAGGTGCCTCATTCTCGATTTTGATGCCGCTGAGCAATAAAATATTAATGAGGCATAAGACACTTATCCACCAATAGACATTTAGCCAATGATGATTAATGGTTGCTGTTTCATTTATGAATAAACTGAATAACCAATATCCCAAAAGTAAACCCAGCATAAAAAAGCCTTCCAGCATATTAAGCAGAGAAGCATGCTGGTTTTTATCTTTGGCAATCAAACCAACTATCGTATAGACCGAAATTTTAACAAGAGCAAAGCTTATTCCAACCGCTAAAAACATCAGTTTTGTAGTAAAAAAACTGGGAAATAAGGGCATACATACGCAAGCCAACATGGTTAGAATAAGTCCGGATTGTAAGGCCTTTATATATCCCAGACGTGGCAAAAAGGAAGCAAAAAAAAAGGAAACCAGAGCAATGGGTAAATCTTTATATCCTTCCAGGATACTGGCTTGTGGTTTGCTGACGCCGTAGTGATGAATTACCTGGAGTATGACTGTCCCGACACTGTTTAATAATAAAGAAAAGATAATATAACTTAGAATTAACGAGAGAATAATCGGTCCTCTTTTCATTACTGCATCCTTATTTAATCTCGATGATTTAGGTTCTGTGCACTTATCTTTTACCGGCGAAGGCCGGCATCCTCCAAATTTCGCTACGACAAAAGATAAATATATAACCTTAAGATTTCGTCAATAGACCCTTTCAGCAAGAAAAAATGTTTTTCAGTTTACCGAAAAAAAAAGTTTTTGCAATCAATCATAAATTGAGTAATATGGGTAACTCCGAAGACTATAAAGGTTTCAATATGGCACTGCACTTCGAATCCTCTGGTCTGATAACAGACTCCTGGTGTTTTAAAGTCAATCAATTTTTACCAGAGCAACAAATGTTGCTGGAAACGTTATTTGCACAGGCCAATGGATATATAGGCAGTCGCGGCAGTTATGAAGAGAGTTTAAGTGAAGATGTTGTTAGCTGTGAAGGTGTTTTTTTAAATGGTGTTTATCATCAGGAGCCTATAATCTACGGTGAGAAAGCCTATGGTTTTGCCACCCATAATCAGAAAATTCTGCAAGTGCCTAATGGTAAATACATTTGTCTATCAGTCGATGGTGAACCATTAAGTGCTTGTGATGAGCGCGCAGAAGGTCAAAGGGAGCTTGATTTTCGTACAGGCGTTTTCTATCGTCAACAAAAATGGCACACTCAGAATGGGAAAAAATTGACGTTGAAAAGTCGTCGTTTCGTTTCTTTGGCAAATCAGCATATTATGGGAATAGCATATCAAATTACCGCTGATAATTTTACAGGTTCGATATCGCTTTGCTCAGTCTTGGATGCCGGTTATAAGTTTACGGCCAGGAATGAAGATGATCCAAGAATAGGCTGCTTATCCATTGCTAACAGTCTTAAATGCATTGAACAGCAACAACAAACTGCCTTAAATGCTTTTCTTCACGAGGTAGAGGGTACCGATTTTATCGTTGCTTCTGCTTCTCTCGATATATTACCTCAGGAAGCAGAACACCTGTCCTTGGAAAATGAGCGAAACGAATTGCTGCGACAAAATTATCAAATTCATTTGCAAAAAGGGCAGCCCGTAACCTTTTTTAAATGGATTGCCTATCATCATTGTGATGCTGCTGACAATAAAAAAACAATGTTATCAGGCCTGATAGAATTGATGGAAAACGTGGCAAAAAAAGGGTTTGAGGAAGAGTTGCGTCAGCATCAGCAGGAGTTGGATGAGTTCTGGCAAAACTGTGATGTTGTCATCGAAGGTGATGAACGCCTGCAACAAGGTATTCGTTTTAATCTTTTCCATGTATTTCAGTCGGCGGGCAGAACAGGTTTTGCTAATATCGGGGCGAAAGGTTTGACCGGCCATGGTTATGATGGCCATTATTTTTGGGACACGGAGATCTATGTAATACCCTTTCTTTGCTTTAGTCAGCCAGAGATAGCACGTAAACTCATTGAATTCAGGATAAATACTTTGCCAAAAGCAAGGGAGCGGGCGCGACAGATGGCTCATGATATCGGAGCGCTTTATCCATGGAGGACTATAGGGGGAGAAGAGTGTTCGGCTTATTTTCCTGCAGGAACAGCTCAATACCATATCAATGCGGCCATTGCCTATGCCTTGAAGCAATATTTAAATGCGACAGATGAAGAGCAGATTCTCTGGGACGGTGGTGCAGAAATGCTTATAGAAACAGCGCGTTTATGGATGGATCTTGGACATTTCAATTTGAGTCGGGAAGGGAGGTTCTGTATCGATGGTGTCACAGGCCCTGATGAGTATACTGCCATTGTGAATAATAATTTTTACACGAATGTCATGGCTCAAATGCATCTACGATTTGCTGTGGAAATCACTCAGCGATTAAGGACATCATCTCCAAAGGATTTTAAAAAACTTGCTGTGAATTTGAGTTTAACAGATAAGGAGATCAATGACTGGCAGAAAGCAGCTGATCATATGTACCTTCCTTTTGATGAATCGTTGCAGATTCATTTACAGGATGACAGCTTTCTCAATAAGAAAATATGGGATTTCAACAATACACCACAGGATAAATACCCCTTGCTATTACATTTTCATCCTTTAGTCATTTACCGTCATCAGGTACTGAAGCAAGCTGATGTGATTCTTGCGATGTATTTATTGGATGATCAGTTTGATACTGAACAAAAAAGGCGTAATCTGTCTTATTATGCGCCTATAACCACTCATGATTCCACATTATCAGCCTGCATTCATGCCATTGAATACTGTGAGACGGGGGATGATAAAAAGGCCTATTCGTTTTTTGAAAATACTGTAAGAATGGATTTAGATAATCATCATGCGAACAGTGAATACGGTGTCCATATCGCCTGTATGTCAGGTTCATGGGCATGTATTGTACATGGCTTTGCCGGTTTCAGAGCCAGGACCGATGGCTTACACTTTAAGCCATCCTTGCCTTCACAATGGGTGGCATACAGTTTCAGGTTAAGATATCGTAATCAGCATCTAAGGGTTAGAGTTGCAAAAGAAGGGATTGTGTATGAATTATTAAAAGGAAATACGCTGGATGTCTATCATTTTAACCAAAAAGTCCGCCTGGATTTGAACAATCCCATACAAATATTGAGTTGGTGGCAGGAGAATTTAAGGCCGGAGCTATCCGATGCAGAGGGTGTTGTATGAGCGTTAAGGCTATGATTTTCGATCTGGATGGTGTTATCACTGACACAGCAAAATATCATTTTCAAGCTTGGCAAACGCTTGCCAATGAGTTGGATATCCAATTGGATGAGAACGATCATGAAGCATTGAAAGGCATTGACCGTCTTGCTTCCCTTGAATTGATTTTAGCAAAAGCTTCCATTTGCAAAACAGAAAAGGAAAAGCTTCAACTGGCTGAACGAAAAAACCAATATTATCGCAGATTAATTCAGTCAATGGGGCCTAAAGAAAGATTCGCGGGTGTAGAAGAATTTTTAATAGCCCTTCGTCAGCACGGTATATTAATTGGCCTTGCCTCATCGAGCAAAAATGCGGGTCTGGTTATCGAGCGACTTTCGCTTAAAGCCTATTTTGATTATATTGCTGATGCAAATAAAATCAAACATGGTAAACCCCATCCGGAAATTTTTTTAACAGTAGCACAAGCATTCAATATAGCACCTGGACATTGTATAGGTGTTGAAGACGCAGTAGCCGGTGTCAGGGCCATTAAAGCAGCGGGCATGATGGCTGCTGGCATTGGTAATAAACAGGTTCTGAAAGAAGCTGATTGGGTTTTTTCCTCGATTATTAATATGAATTTGCAGGAAATTTTATCTGTAAAGGTATTTTGTGGTTAAATTTGCTCTGCGCGCCCTCATCTCATTTGTCTGCGCTTAAATGACACAAAAAAGGCATAATATAATCAAAATATAATTTTGCACTACCCAGTGATAAAAATTGCTGGACTATTCATTTTTGCATAAGTTAAAGTTGCAAAGGTTTTTTTATGTTTTTAAAGGATTAAAGAATGATTTGGCTTGTTGCAATTATAGGCTCTGTTACTGGATTTCTGTTTGGTTATGATGAAGGGATTATTGCAGGCTCTCTTGAACTGGTCAAAAACCATTTTGCATTGACACCAGGTTACATCGGTGCCATGGCCTCTGCATTGCCATTTGGTGCGCTATTAGGCTCAATTCTTATAGGTGGTTTTCTTGCTTCAAAATGGGTTAATGGTATTGGGCGTCGCTTAATCTTGTCTTTTGCTGGTGTGTTGTTCTTTTGCGGGGCAATGGGGGCAGGTTTTGCCAATTCTACCTTTATGCTGATTTTATCAAGAACGATTCTGGGACTTGCTATTGGCACAGCCTCTGTGATTACACCCTTATACTTAGCAGAAGCAGCACCTGCATCGTTACGCGGAGCGATTGTAGCTATCTATCAATTGGCAATTACGGTGGGTATTGTCAGTGCCTATTCTGTCAATTATTTGTTGCTTGAACATCAAGCGTGGAGGGCAATGTTTGCATCCAGCGCCATACCTGCCACTATTTTAGGCATCGGTATTTTGTTTTTACCGGAATCTCCTCGCTGGCTATGCAGTGTTGGTAAACGTCATGCTGCCATCGATTCATTAAAAAAATTAAGAAAAAACCAAAAGATAGAAGAGGAAGTTGTGGATATTGAGAAAACGCTGGCAAATGAACCTAAAGATAGCAGTTGGCGTGATTTATATAAAAAAAGATTGCTTCCTGTTTTAATGCTGGGAATCATGCTGTCCAGTTTACAGCAACTCAGTGGCATTAACGTTATCATTTATTATGCTCCTGAAATTTTTAAAAGTCTTGGTGTGAGTGATACAATTGGCCAAATTTTGGCCACTCTTGGCATTGGTGTCGTTAATTTGCTTGTCACCATTGTGGCTTTGATCTATGTGGATAAACTTGGTCGACGGAAATTACTGTTGTTTGGGTTTGCTGGAACTTTTATCAGCCTTGGATTACTTTGTATATTTACGGTTTATCAGATCAAATGGCTTGCTTTCTTGTCCGTCTTTTGTCTTACTCTTTATATCTTCTCTTTTGCTATCAGTCTTGGTCCCGTTCCCTTTATTGCCATGGCTGAAATATTTCCACTGCATGTCCGAGGTGCAGGAATGGGAGCATCAATGGCAGCAAACTGGATTTTCAATACGATTGTGGTTTTCAGCTTTCCTTTGTTCGAAAAACAATTTGGCATTGAATACACTTTTGCTATGTATGCGCTGATATGCTTTGCAGGTCTCGTATATGCATACTATTTCATGCCTGAGACGAAAAATTTAAGCTTGGAAAATATAGAAAATTATCTAATGGCTGGAAAACCGCTTCGTCAATTGGGTCGAACAGATATCAATGAAGCGACGCCACCTATGGATATATCTCTTAACACTTTTGACCAATATAAAAATGGCCTGAAAACTTGATTTACAATATTAAAGTATCCAGTATAGAAATAGCTGGGCAGAGCAAGGATATACTTTTGATTAATAAAGCTTTCATAAAGGGATTATAATACATCATTTCCGAGCAGTTTTGCGCGGAAATGACAAAAATAAGATACAATATAATCAAAGTATGATTTTGCCATGATTTTGTGGAAAACTATTCTTTTTTGATGTATTTTCTTTCGCTACTTTGCATATAATTTGGAAATTGAAGGATTTTATCTCATTTAATTTTAGTAAAATCACCTCTGAAAGTGTTTAAGATTCACAGGAATAAAAAACAAATGTTTTACCGCAAAATGCTAAAATCAAAAATTCATCGAGCTACAGTGACCCAGGCGGATCTGGACTATGAAGGTAGTATTACCATTTCCTCGCAATTGCTTGAGGCTGCGAATATCCTGCCTAATGAAGCCGTTTCAGTATGGAACGTTACAGCAGGTACGCGTTTTGAAACCTATACCATTGAAGAGAGGAAAAACTCAGGTGAAATCTGTGTAAATGGTGCTGCAGCACATTTAGTCACGCCTGGTGATATCATTATTATTGCTTCATTTATACAGTTGGCTGAAGAACACTGTCGAGTGCATATACCAAGGGTAATTTTCGTTGATCAAAACAATCAAATAAAAGAGATGCGTCAGGAAAATGCCTCTTTGAATAAAATGAAAAACGCCAGTAGAAGTGAATTAGTGGAGGAAGTTTAGACGAAGCACATGACCGAATTGAAAATTTTTTGCCTAAAAAAGAATTGGCAACAGCCTATGGTGCGAAAAGTCGGTTATAGAATTCTTTTTGATAAACTCCGAACCGGGGTTTTTGATAAAAAATAAAATCTTAGTGCTTTCCATAAACACCTACTCTTGCCGGGTGCATTTAACCCCGATAAGATGAATTTTTATTAAGGAGCGCAGAGATGTTTTTTAACATAACGGGCACTTATACGGATCAGTATCAGCTCACTATGGGACAAGCTTATTTTTTAAAGGGTCAAAAAGATGATAAAGCGATTTTTGATTATTTTTTTCGCAAGCTCCCATTTGATGGAGGCTATGCGGTTTTTGCCGGTTTAGGAGACTTGCTGGAACAAATTGAACATCTTCGTTTTGATGCTGAGGATATTTCATATTTGAAATCTCAGGGATTTAATTCGGATTATCTCAATTATTTAAAAAATTTTCACTTCACAGGGAATATATATTCTTCGAAAGAGGGAGAAATCGTATTTCCTACCAGTCCGGTTTTGACCGTTGAGGCTAATATCATTGAAGCTCAGCTTATCGAAACCATGCTGCTCAATATTTTGAATTTTCAGACTTTGATAGCCACAAAAGCAAGTCGCATGCGATTTGTGGCGGGAAAACGAAAATTGATTGAATTTGGTTTAAGAAGAGCTCAGGGAGCAGGCGGATATTTTGCCAGCAAAGCTTCAGTGATCGGTGGATTTGATTCAACCAGTCATGTTCGTGTCGGTCGTGATTATGATATACCTATTTCAGGAACTATGGCTCACTCTTTTGTTCAAAGCTATGATGATGAAATATCTGCATTTCGAGATTTTTCCGAAGTCTGGTCTGATAACTGTGTCTTGTTGGTCGATACTTATAATACGCTTGAACAAGGCGTTCCCAATGCAATCAAGATTGGCAAAGAAATGGAGAAACGGGGTAATAAACTTAAAGGAATTCGTCTCGATAGTGGTGATTTGGCTTATCTGGCAAAGAAATCACGTCAACTGCTGGATGAAGCCGGGCTGGATTATGTCGAGATAGCAGCTTCAAATCAGTTAGATGAGCATGTCATTAAAAGTTTGTTGGAGCAAAAAGCACCTATTGATATTTTTGGCGTGGGGACAAATCTGGCCATAGGGGCACCAGATGCTGCATTGGATGGTGTCTACAAACTTGCATTTGCAAGAGGTAAACCCAGGATTAAACTTTCTGAAAGCTTAAATAAAATCACTTTGCCAGGGAAAAAACAAGTCTATCGCTTTTTCAATGGAAATGGGGACTTCTTAGGCGCAGATATTATTGCTTTAGCTGAAGAGAGCAATCATTTCAGTAAAATGTTTCATCCTTTTGAGTCTGCCAAATCGATGTCTGTAAAAGGATATGAAATGGAACCTTTGCTACATAAGGTAATGGAGAATGGAAAACCAACCATGCAAACAAAAACGCTTAAAGAGACAATGAATTATCACCAAAAACGCTTAAAGCTATTGCCGTCAGAATATAAACGTTTCGAGAATCCTCATATTTATAAAATAGGTTTAAGCTTAGAGCTGATGAATAAGAGAGAAGATTTAAGAAAAAAACATGAGCAGGAATAAACATGAAAACCTTGGTGATCATTGATGTACAAAATGATTTTATGCCGGGAGGTGCATTGGAAGTTCAGGATGGCGACGCTATTGTACCAGTCATCAACCGTATCTCCAGCTCTTTTGAGCTCGTTATTGCAACTCAGGACTGGCACCCGGCAAATCACAAAAGTTTTGCTTCAAATCATGCTGACCACAAACCTTTTGACAAAATAAAACTACATGGTGTCGAGCAGATCCTATGGCCTGATCACTGCGTTCAAATGTCTTTTGGTGCTGAATTTCATCCACAATTAAATATTGCTCCGATAGAAACCATTTTTCGCAAAGGAACCAATCCCGAAATGGATAGTTACAGTGGTTTTTATGATAATGGTCATCAGAAAAGCACCGGTCTTAGTGGCTATCTTCGTGAAAAAAAAGCCAACGAGCTTTATTTTTGTGGCTTAGCTGCGGACATTTGTGTTTATTATTCAATTAAAGACGCCATGAAAGAACATTTTAAATGCTGGTTATTGGAAGATGCGGTACGTCCCCTGGATGTTGAACAATATAAACGCCTAAAAAACGAGCTTGTGAATGAAGGGGTAAATATTACTAGCAGTTCAATCGTTAAGAAAAAGACAGGATTTTCTTCATGAGCATTTCTAAATTTAACCTCACCGTAAAAACTTTATAGGTATAATGCCCCAAAAGGTATTCACGCTTTTATGTGAACTCACGCAATTTATTAAATCCTATCTTGCAAAATCTTTAGCAGATTGTTATAAGAAAAGAGAGTGCCTCTATTCTGAAGAATGAGGCATTAAGCTGCCACGGGGAAATGCATACGGAAAAAATAGATTTTAAGCTTACAAAAATCGAGCTGTTTTCCGTATCAGTCCAATATTTATAATTTGCGAGTGCCAGAACCCATACATGATATGGGCATGTGTCATAAAAAATGGGAATGGATTCATTCGCTAGGCTTGAAAATCCTTTTCAAGGAGGGTATATGGCATACACCCCACCAATCTTTAGTGAGCTTTTACAGAAAACCCACAATTTGATACATACTTTTTCGGCGATTGCCAGACGTTATAATCCACCAGGTAGAGCCTCTCTTGATAGTCCAAAAGAATGGTCTGAAATTTATAAACTGCCTAGTTTGGCCAGTGATAATCCATCGAGTTTGGACGTTCTTTTGGTGTTGATAAATGAGGAAATGTTAAAAAAAAAGAATTGTTCTGATCGTGCCTCACAAATTGAAGTATTCAGAAAGTTATATACCGAACTTTTCCCAGTAGCTTTGCAATCGAACGAAGAAAATAAAAAAGCGGCTTTACAGATGTTGCTGGGGGCGTTGTTTCATCGCTATTATAGAATTATTGCTGAATATAGTTGGTCTTATTCTTTTTGGGGCACCAGGGATGAAGAAGAAGTAAAAAAACGTTGTAGGCGACAATGCAGGCTGTTTGTGGTGATAGAAGATATTCTGGGCATAACGAAAGAAAATCACTTGGATCCTTTGACGGTTACAACTTGCTGCCAGACGTTTCGTGCTAATATGGAATTGGATGATAATTATAAAAAATTTCCTCATTTCAAAGATGATCCTAATTTTTTTATTTATTTAGATAGAATCATTAAGGAGCAGGAGCAGAAGTCTACACCTTATAAGAAACAAATTGAAGGAATAGATTTTTTAGAATCTTTAGCGGAAATGGTTGAACAGCTTCATCAAAATGTTCATTCAGCTTTGGAAGATGTATTTAAGACATTGGAAAATTCTTCTTCTCATGAAAAATTCAGTTTAGATATAGTAAGAGAGCTATCCCTTGAAAACATCAAGGATTCCGATATTAGAAAAAAGGTAGCAGAGCTTATTTCTTCAGCTTGTAATTATATCTGTTCTGAAACCCCGGAGAAAAGTGAAGACGCTCTATGGTTTAAGGAGGTTGTTACAGCTTGCTTAAATTCCCGAAGCCAATATGCTTTATTTGGTGCTTTTGTGGCTATGCTTTACCGACCGATAAAAATGGAGCAATTAACGAAATCTTTAAAACTGGTTTTGGAATGTAGCAGTGAGAACAATATTAATACAGATCACCAAGCCTGTTTTCAGGGTCTTGATATGCTACAACGTTGGTTATTGGATTCAGGTTCGGAAGGCAGCCATTTTCAACTTAATTGCAAGACTTGGGGAAGTCTGGACGTATTTAAGGACCAAGTTACTCTGCAGAGGGCAGAATTTTTAAAACTGGTAGAGAAAGAAAATGAAAAACAAATAAGTTTTAGCCTTTTATAAACTCCGAACCGTGGTTTATAAGAAAATTGACCTATATTATTTTTCTCATGATTTAAAAATCAGTTGCTTATTTTTATAGCTGACCCTTATCGAATCACCGGGTTTGAACTTTCCAGTCAATAGATCCTGGGCCAAAGGGTTTTCCAATTTTTGCTGAATGACTCGTTTTAAAGGTCGTGCTCCATATACTGGATCAAAACCGCTCTCAGCTATATAGGCAAGCGCCTCTGGTTTGACATCCAATCGCATATTTTGTTGCTCTAGCTTTTTTTGTAGATGATTGATTTGAATTTTGGCAATGGTGGCGATTTGATCTTTTTCCAAAGAGTGAAAAACCACACTATCATCAATGCGATTAACAAATTCGGGTCGAAAATGCTCGTTGACCACACCCATAACAGCTTCCTTCATTTGTTCATAGCTGAGTTTACTGCTCATTTCCTGAATTAGATGTGAACCAAGATTTGAAGTCATAACGATGACTGTGTTACGAAAGTCAACCGTTCGACCTTGGCCGTCGGTCAGACGACCATCGTCCAGCACTTGTAATAAAATATTAAAAACATCACCGTGTGCTTTTTCAATTTCATCAAGTAGTATGACCGAGTATGGTCGACGACGGACAGCCTCTGTTAAATATCCTCCCTCTTCATAACCGACATAACCTGGAGGAGCACCGATGAGTCTTGCCACAGAGTGTTTTTCCATAAATTCCGACATATCAATGCGCACCATGGCTTCTTCAGTGTCAAAGAGGAAAGCAGCGAGAGCTTTACATAACTCTGTTTTACCCACACCTGTCGGGCCTAAAAAGAGAAAAGAGCCAATAGGGCGATTGGGGTCAGAAAGTCCGGCACGAGAGCGCCGAATGGCATTGGAGACCACGCTAACGGCTTCATCCTGACCAACCAATCGTTTGTGAAGGGCTTCTTCCATATGCAATAGCTTTTCTTTCTCACCTTCCAGCATTTTAGCAACTGGAATACCTGTCCATTTGGACACCACTTCAGCAACTTCTTCATCTGTGACTTTGTTTCGGACCAGTTTTGTCTCTTGTGATTCGGTTGCAGATACGTCTTTTAATTGTTTTTCCAGTTCAGGTATTCGACCATATTGTAGTTCAGACATGCGTGTTAGATCACCGGCTCGTCTAGCCGTTTCCAACTCAAGTTTAGCTTGCTCAAGGGCTTCTTTGATATGAGTGGTACCTTGCAGCGCCGCTTTTTCTGTTTTCCATATTTCTTCAAGATCAGAGTAATTTTTTTCCAGCTCTTCGATGGATTTTTCCAGGTCCTCAAAGCGTTTTCTGGAGGCCTCATCCGTTTCTTTCTTGAGAGCTTCTCTCTCAATTTTGAGTTGAATAAGTCTGCGGTCAAGTTTGTCAAGGCTTTCTGGCTTGGAGTCGATTTCCATTCGAATTTGACTTGCTGCCTCATCGATTAAATCAATGGCCTTATCAGGGAGTTGTCGATCAGAAATATATCGATGGGAAAGTGTTGCGGCTGCAACGATAGCAGGATCCGTAATTTCTACGCCATGATGGACTTCATAGCGTTCCTTTAAGCCGCGCAAAATGGCTACAGTATCTTCAACACTGGGTTCATTCACAAGAACTTTTTGAAAACGGCGCTCCAAGGCGGCATCTTTTTCTACGTATTGACGGTATTCATCAAGCGTGGTAGCTCCAATACAATGAAGTTCCCCGCGAGCGAGCGCTGGTTTTAGCATATTTCCTGCATCCATGGCTCCTTCTGCTTTACCGGCGCCTACCATGGTGTGCAATTCATCAATAAATAAGATGATTTGTCCTTCCTGTTTAGCCAGATCATTTAGAACGGCTTTCAAGCGTTCTTCAAATTCACCTCGATATTTGGCGCCGGCAATCAAGGCTCCCATGTCCAGAGCAAGCAAGCGTTTATTTTTCAGGCCTTCAGGAACTTCCCCATTGATGATGCGTTGGGCCAAACCTTCAACGATAGCAGTCTTACCTACACCGGGCTCACCGATGAGTACAGGATTATTTTTGGTGCGTCTTTGTAGAACTTGAATGGTTCGACGTATCTCATCATCCCGACCGATGACAGGGTCAAGTTTACCTTGCTCAGCGCGTTCTGTAAGATCGAGGGTATATTTTTCCAGTGCTTGTCGCTGTTCTTCAGCATTGGGATCTTGAATGGATTCCCCGCCTCTGAGCTCATCAATGGCTTTTTCGATGGCATTTTTATCCCCACCTGCCTGCTTTAAAAGCCGGGCAAGAGTCCCATCTTCACTGATTGCTGCAAGAATGAATAATTCACTGGAAATGTAATGGTCCTTACGTTTTTGCGCCAGCTTGTCTGTCAGATTAAGTAATTTGGCCAGATCATTGGATACGTGAATTTCACCACCTATTCCGGAAACTTTAGGCAGATTGTCGAGGGCTTGATCGATGGAAGTTCTTAGCTGGGCAATATTGACGCCTGATTTGCTAAGTAAAGGGCGACAGCTGCCTCCTTCTTGATCCAGTAATGCTTTCATTAAATGTTCTGGCTCAACAAAACCGTTATCACGACCTAAGGCAAGTGATTGAGCATCAGCTAAAGCCAGTTGAAATTTTGAAGTGAGTTTGTCCATTCGCATAGTATGACCTTAAAAATAGGGATTTCATTTATTGCATTACTTACGTAAAATGAGGTTCTTTTCTTTAAATTCAAGTGCCTAAATATGAATAATGAAAGTTCTTCAAATGATAAACAGGATTCACAAGCGCTATTGAATACTATGATTCTAGAATATATGCGTGAGCAAAGGCGCAAACGGCGCTGGCGCTGGTTGTTTCGTATTTTTATTTTATTATTTATTATTTTTTTATTTTTCAAAATAAATCAAATCAACATGGACGATAAAACGGCAACTATTTTAAAACCGCATGCTGGCTTAATCGATCTTACCGGAACCATATTTGAAGGGCGATCTGCGAGTTCTGATAATTTAGTTAAGGCACTTGATAATGCTTATCAAAATAAAAACATGAAAGGATTGATTCTGCGCATCAACAGTCCTGGGGGAAGTCCTGTTCAAGCGGAATACATGTATAATTCCATACGTTATTATCAGCAAAAATATCCGGACATTAAAATTTATGCTGTCTGTGTGGATGCCTGCTTGTCCGCTGGTTATTATGTGGCCTCCGCAGCTGACGAAATCTACGCAAGTCCGGTCAGTCTGGTAGGCTCTATTGGCGTGGTCTATAATGGATTTGGTTTTGTGGACACGATCGATAAACTGGGAATGACAAGACGTTTGCAGACTGCGGGTATGAATAAGGCTTTTCTTGATCCTTTTTCACCAGAAAAACCCAAAGATAAACAATATTTGCAAACCATGCTTGACTTGATCCACCAACAGTTTATTTCTCGAGTCAAAGAAGGACGGAAAAGCCGATTGCACATTGACAGTGATACATTTTCCGGTCTTTTCTGGACTGGGGAGCAGTCGTTAGGCCAAGGTTTAATCGATGGTTTTGGCAGCAGTGGTGATGTGGCCCGCGTTAAAATTAATGTCGATGACATCATTGATTACACTTATAAACCCAATTTATTTGAGCGTTTTGCTAAGAACGTGGGAACGGCGATGGCTAACGAATTGCCGAGCGCTTTGGGAATAAAACAGGGCATTAGCTAACTTAAAGCCCATAAATGTAAAAAGATAAGGGCAGACTGTTTATGCACACCTGTTATTGAGAAGTATACTCGTTTAGCGACATCAAAGAGCATGCCTTTGATGTCGAGTTGAGGTTATTTTAGTTGCCTCCAGGATTGTCTGCCGAAGATCTGGCTTCCAGGATTCTCATTGATTTTCTGGATATCGCCGCTGGTACCAGGTAGATATTTGTATTCCTTATCACCGGCATTTAATACTGAAGGGGTTGCAATCAACCCTACTTGTGATTTAAGGCCGCTCACAGGGACTGTGATCGTTTGACTGTTGCTGTCGACATAAGTACCGCTGTCCCCACTATCGATTGTACCGTCATTATTAACATCAAAAACATTATAGTCGAGCCTGCTGCCATCCAGAGCATTTAGCTCCATTAACCAGCTTTCTCCTCCAAAATCACAAGGGTCATCGGTGGGAATGAGTGTGGAAAAAATAATTTTATCATTGAGAAAAACAAGGTTGGACACCACACGTTCTCCTCGGGCTACTCCATTCACAATGAGATCCAGATACCACCCTCGATCATTGTTTGCCAACAAGTTCTCGCTGGTAATACGGGTATTCTCTGATTCCGAGATGATCGTTTGCTCTCTTAGCTGAGATCGACCAGTGATGACACCGGTATTATTGTCACGTAAAGCATAGACTGATTGTATTGATAAATCCGTTTTATCGGATACTTCCAAATATTTTCCTGTACCAAAATAAACTTGAAAGGCCGATTGATTGAAACTTAATCTGGATACAATAGGGCGTGAGGTAATGGGTTGACGATTTCCATTTGCATCCTGGGCTACAAAAAGAGGAGCAGGGGAACTGCCTTGTTTAAAGCTGAAGCCCCAACTGTTTGGATTATTAGCGGAAATGTCTATTTTCCATAAATTCCCAAACATATCTCCTGCATAGATAAAGTCGGCGATGCTATTGCCATCTACGTCTACAATGATTGGCGTTGACATGCCATTGGGTCTGCCAAGAGCTAGTGGATCTGCACTCATCCCAACACCTGTGTCAAATTTTTTAATAATGGCCTTGGTTTCAATGTCCACAATGTAAATGACAGCATTGCCTGTGGTGCTAACAAAATTATCCGACGCTGTGTTGTTGTATCCATTACCAAAAATGGCTGCCCACTTGCCGTTAGCAAGTCTTACGATGGAAGGTTGACTGTAGGTGAGGCCAAGATCAGGATCATCGGCGTCAGTGAATTCCCAAAGCACAATGTTATCAGCAGAGGCCTCGTTAAACTGATTGGGATCGGTAATATCTAATGCATATACCGCTTGTCCTCCTCCATTCAGTCCCGCAGCAAGAACCGTTCGCCACTGGTTATTAACCAGAGCGTCAATGACCGTAGGGGAGCCATCAACAAAATAGCGATGATTGTAATCCTGTGAAGTCAATTGTGGTAAAGAGGATATGATTTTCGCCGGAATATAGGCAAACAACTCACTTCCATTGTCAGCGTCAAAAGCATGCAGTATGCCATCATTGGCGCCGACATAAATGACATTTTTTCGATTTGCATTATTTTCCTTAAAGGTAGTATAGGATACGTTATTTTCTGGAGCTCCATCGATCCAGATAAGAGGGTACTGTTGCTCAGGCTGAGCTACAGAAATGGGGGTTGAATTAATGATATCTCCCAGAGGTGTTATCCTATCTCTGAACGTTCCTCCATTTTGAACTTCCTGAGCTTTATTGCCCCGAATGTATTCGAGTCTTGCCTGTCCGAGATTATCGACAGTGGCTGTTGTCGGGTTCGTATTTAATGCCGTAATCTGAGCTATATCCATTTCGGATAGCCCTGGAGAGGCTTCATTCGCCGGCCAACGGAATGGGATACCTATTTGAGTCGAGGGTTTATAGGTAATTATCCGTCTGCCTGAATCAAAATTCTGGCTCTGTAAGGTTTGAGAAGCATCCCATAGTGAACCCATAGGCCCGCTTCCATTTCTTAAAATGTTACCTGTAGCTGGATCAATAGCAAAAGCCAGCAACTGCCCGCTCCAGTCTTTTGTACGGAATATGGCTTGATAAATACGAGTATTTTCTGCCAGAAAACCGCTGCTTAAAGCAGCCGATGAAAATGATCCTGTTCGCTCAATGATTTGCTCGAATACCTTGGCAATTTGTTCCCGTAAGCTGGTAGCATTCGTGATGAGGAAATAATTATCGGGATCTCCGTTACCTGTAGTATCCCATTCGGAGGCTTGGTCAGGAATGTTGTTGCCGTTAGTATCGTTAAATCCTCCCCATTTAGCAGTATACCATAAAGGAGACTTTAATGTGATGGCTGCCGGTTGATTGCTGGGAGTAAATGTACGTGTTGCTGAAAGAGGTAAAGCAGCCCCGTCCTGCCAAAGCTGGCCAGGTAATTGACCAGGCGGAGTATCAAGAAAATAATCCGGATCATTACCTTCTGCAGTATCAAAATCCCTTACTTCAAGATAGACACCATCTTCTGTTGTCCCGGAAATCACATATCCCATGTGTTGTATAATGGAACCAGCAGCATAGGTGGAATCAAGATGAACCGTGAGTGTATTGTCGGCATTCACCGTTACGGTGTATTGAACGATAGCATCCATGTCAAAGTCAGCACCCTGTTGTACATCTTCAAAATTAATACGGAAAACGGCTGATGTTGTGGTAAGCTGATCAATGTAAACGTCAACGATATTATTAGAAGGCTGATATTGTCCTTGAGTTGGATCGATACTGAAGCCTCCTACTGACTTGGCGAAAGGAACAATACGGATAAGGTTATCACCAACGTTGAATTTAAATTCCGGTAAAGGAGATGAAAGAGCTGCGATGTATGATTTGACGCTTTGTTTCCCTTGAGCGCTATTGATATCATTGATCCAGGCATAATAAGAAACGGCCGCACTATAATAACTTCCTTCAGAATTAGCTTCCTGTGGAGCAAGACCGCGAATATTACTGAAGCTGTTGACAGTTTTAGGAGTGGGAGCGCCATCGATATTGCTGCCGGATTGCCCAATAAAAGCCAGTAAACTGCTAAAACCTTCACCTGAAAAAATGGTTTGTGCCAGTTGGGACGCATTAAAATTATCTAAATCACCAGTGAAACTGTTAAAATAACTGCCAGGGATTAAATTGCTGTCATATGAAGGATATAGATCACTGATCACCAACATATTTGCAGTTGAGCAGCGAGGATATTCATTGTATGGGTTTTGCCAGGAAGGTTTGGCAAGGCCCAGGCTGCTATCCGTTCCACTGGAATAATTATAACTGGAAGTTGGTGAATTTTTCCCTGCAAAATAACGAGTCGCTTCATACATCATTTCTGCAATGGGATTTCCCCACATTTCACATTCACCATTATTAATATTACGTGTTGTTATCCAGCCGCAGCTATAGGTGTAATCCGTCTGAAAACCAGTCACCGTAAGTTTGTCTAATGTCGCGATGATCCCATTTAAAGCGGTAAACTGTCCAGTATTTAAATTAATTTCATCGGTAATGGATGAAATATTTTTACGTAAAACTCCGCCAGCGAGATTGTTGGTATAACTTCCTGTAATTAAGCCAAAAAGCATAGCGTCATTTTCGCCGAATTCCTGTAACAGACCTATGGGTTTATATTCCCCATTAGGATAGACACGACAGTTAGCTTCCAATCCCACCGTTGCATCACAAACTTTAACGCGTACGACATAATCCTGAATGCCACTTATGAGAGGACCTGAGCTTCCATTCAAGGCTCGACTTCCTGCCACTGGTCTTTCTATACTAACCCACTCCCAGATTCTGTAAGGTTGATTTGGGGCAACCCTTAACAATGGAGCAGCCGTACCGTTTCTCAGTGTGGTATTGGCAAAAAGATGATAGCTTGTGGAAGAGGAAGGTGCCGATAGAGGTGTATAGTCACTGATGTTATAACCGTCTACAGCAGCGCTGTTGTATTCTTTTCCCCAGCTATGACCGTCCTGCGGAATGTATGTGCGTTGCAGAATGGTTTCATTTTCGCTGTCAATTGCGCGATAACCACCGTAGAGAACCTTACGTATCGCGTCCAGCCTTGCAGTGGTAATATAATTCAAAAAATTACCACTCCAGTTTCCGGAACATTGTTTGGTAGCGGACTTGGAAACAGGGTAGAAATATTGGTTGGCACTGTCATAGGCATAACATTTATAACTGTCGAAATAACCGTAGTAATCGATGCTCGGTATAAACTTCAAATCGATTTGTCCATCGCCATTTACATCAGAAACATCGTTATAAGCTTCAAAATAAAGTTTATGATCACGACCTATAACAAGCATTGTTAATGGTGGAACACTGTCCGTAAGAAATAAAGGTGTTTGTGATATATTCAGGGGCGCTGCAATCAGCATGTTAATGCATAGCCAACCGGTAAAAAAAGATGCACATAAACGAAGTTTAAGCATCAGTATCTCCTTGCAACGGTGGTTTGCAAAATACTGACAGAATCATTTGTAGCTCCTGTACCTCGAGCAGTAATTTGATAATAAAATACACCCGTGCTTTTAACAGAAGAGCTTCCTACGACAGGTGCGTCTGGAATAAATTGCATAAATTCAATGAAATAACGTGGAGGAGTGGCTATATCACTCAGACTGGCAGGGTAGACTGCGGAATGAGCTGTCCACCATGATGTATTTTGTTGTGTAAAATCTATATTGTACTTTCGCTCCTGTACGCAAGGATGTGAAGGACAAGTGGCATGCACTTTGGGTTCTGTAGGTTGATTCAAGACCCATTTCTCCCCAGCTCTGAGCGCGGATTCGGCAGAGGAAAACGATAATAATTTATCCTGCAGGTTGGAACTCATTTTTTCTTCCATATGGGTGACCTGCATGGCACTTACGCCTAACAAGGTAATCACCAATAAAAGCAGTAATGAAACTGCAAGAGTTGCGCCTTTTTGCGTATTCATCCTGGCAACGCCCTGTTTCTTAAAGTGACAAAGGTATTCCACTGACGACGTAACTTACGGTCGGAGGGTGTTACCGTTGTTCCGTTAAACGTATAAGACTCAGCTTTAGTATTTACATTTTCAATGGTTGCAAACAGTAAATTGATATTTACGCTGATGACGCTATTCCAATTATTCGCACTATTAACCTGCGCTGCAGATTGATAGCTGTCTGCTGCGCGATCTCCATTGGTATCCACACCATAAGTAATTTGCATTTGTTCAACGCCTTCGGCGATTTCTTCTTCAACACCGTTGATGTTTTGTCGATATAACGCCAGAATAGGCTGGCCCTGTGCGTTTGTTCGGCCAGTGTCTTTGATGTAAAATACATAGTAGAAAAAGCGCATCACTTGCGCATTTGTCAAATAAGGGATGCTAAGGTGATTGGATGTATTGTTGCTTACCGTGTGGGTAATGGCTGTGGCGTTGGTATTTGCACCGGCTTCAAAGATATCGGCTACAGAACAATCAGTGATCATGACAATTTCACCTGCCTGAATTCCTAGACGATCATCTACCAGAACAGGATTGTTGGTTTGATTCATGTCCGATGTAAGATTCACACTATGAAATGAAGCCATGCGGATTTCCAATACGTCATTGCCGGGAACAGGATTTGCCGTTAAATATGTAGGCAATGAAGGACTAAAGCTGGAAGAAAGGCCGTCGTAACCTTTAATAGCGATGTCATAATCTGACAAATTTGGTTGGTTTGAGACCAAATTGGTCGTATTTATTTTGCTTTGATTTCCACACCCATGATGCCCAGCCATACGCAATTCTTTACTGAGTAAAAAATTCGCATATCTGCCATTCTCCTGTAATCGTGCTAAAGCAGCTTGTATGGTATTTGTGGTACGGTTGCTAAGATATATTTCTCCCACAGTGGCAATAATTAATGTGCCAAGCGCAATGGAAACCATCAACTCCACAATGGAGAACCCCCTGCTTTTTCGCAAGATCATAACTGGACCTCCACAATAAAGCAGCTGAGATCAATGGCCGCATTACCGCTGCAGCCTGTCCCCGTCGCTCCTGTACGATTGCCATCCCAACGCAGTGTAATGATGTGACGGTTGCCATTAACGGTTACAGTACCTTGTCCGGAAGGTAATAATTGAGCATTAGTTGTATTCCATTGATTAGTATCTCGCTGGGCAATTTGGCTTAAGGTACAGGTGGTACAATTCGGGTCGGGAGGAATCCCTGTGATGTTATTATAATGACCTGTTTCTACTCCTTCCAGGTTTGCATACATCCGATCTACCATGTTATTGACTTGGGATATGGCAATAGAGCGCAAATGGGCTGAATGATTGTAGCGAGTAGAATGACCCTGTAGAGCAGCAATCCCCAATAAACCAATAGCAATAACAACGACACTTACTAGAACTTCAATCAAGGTTGTTCCTTTTTGTTGGTTTCTTAAATTCATTTTTAATTAAATTGTATGTTTTTGTATAAATATGTGCATAAATTATACCGTTGTTTTTTCAAATGGTCTTATCCAAAGTTATTCAAAAGATCAATGCAATAAGTAGAGCACAGTAAATAATGTTCGACATAAAAGATATTCGCGTTTTTATATTGCTAAACGAAGCAAAGTTTTTACACAGGATTAAGGCAAAAGTTGGGCAATTAGTCCTTTATAAGTCATTTGCCATCGAAGCTATATAACTGGTACATAATAAAAATAGAGAGTAGAGGTTATAAGTCGCAATAAAAGGATGAAAAAAAGAAAAATTTCATTTTACAACTCTTAAAGACCCAGCAAAAGGCTATCGTCCTGAACATAGTTCTTGACTGCAGAATCCAGTGATGCGGAGAGATTTCTGGATCCTGCAAACGAGCCTAGGGATATGGAAAGTGTATGTAAAGCAATACATTTGTTCTATTCTAATTCAAATATTGGTTGTACATTTTTAGATCATTAGCTGCTCTAGTCAAATGAATAACTATATCTCGAACTGTAGCCATTTTCTTCATTGGAACGTTCTATAGCTTTCCAAAGCTCTTTCTGACCCAGCAATTTACTGTAATGGTGGTTTTTCATAAATAACTCATCGCCGCTGGTTTTTAGTAGCTCCAACACAGTCGTTGTTGTTGAATGTTTGCTTAATTGTTTGCTTAGGTTATCACTATCATAACGATCACAAAATTGAACCAGGGTCATATTAAAAGGATTTTCCCGTCCTAATCTTGCATGAAAAAACTCTGCTAACTGTTCGACGATGACCGTAAGTTCAGCCTGGCGTTGACTGCTCGTCATGCTTTTGCCTTCTTCATAAAGACGTGCAAGAAATATCAGTTGTTTTGTCAGTATTGTTTGAAATTTTTCAATCACCTCAGGAGTTGATTCTATGTACAGAGGGTTTACTACCGTTTGCCCGTTTTGAATTAATCTGATTTCCTTGACTGCAGAAAGAGGTAATGCGGTTAGCGCATGCTCATGTTCTGAATATTTAGTATAAAAGCCAGTCCCTTTTTGTTTTACTATCGCCTCAACGTCAATTAACTGATTTTGTACAAAAGCAGGATTAACGTACAAAATAGCATTGCGATGAGCACGCCAGGAGTTTGACAATTTTAAAGCACTCTCTTTACTGGACGTAGTACCAATTAATCGAGCACTTCCCTGATGACGTACTATATCCTCAGGGGTTATGGTACCTTGTATCTTGGCAATTCGATACCAAACAAGTTCCAGGAGATTAAACTTTAATATTGCCGGTTGGTTATTGTAGGAATTAAACTTAATATGATCAATACGATATAAGTCCTCCGGTGAAGAGGGCATAACACTCTGCTCATAAGAGTGAGGCTGTTTTGATGGGTGGCTTGTAAAAAAGCGGTGTTGTCTCTTACTGATTTTTTTAATTTTTCTGACTTTATCTTTATGAATATAGTTCTGGATTGAACGCAAAGGTAACATAATTATTCCTCAATAACCTGCTTGAAGATTAATTATTCTATATGAATATTATGTGGGCATTAACAATATGGGTGTAAAATGCGCCATTGATATGAGAGCTATCATAAAAATTCAATTCAAAGTTATCTTTTTCAAATAGGCCTTTATTGTAAGAACGGGAGAAAAAGTAGGGTTAAGTTTGACAGTGAACTTTCATATGCTTCAATATTCAACAGGCTTCAAATTGGCAGGTCAAATATCAAACAGCTATACCACGAATAACCCTCGAGTATGCTATCGATTTGAAAAACTCTTGTTTGAGCGGTATAAACCATCATTCCAGTTAAATCAACAACCCGGTTTTTGCGGAATATAACTTCTTAATCGTTGTGCAAACAAACGCAACACATCCAAGCTTGACTCTTCTGCCTGTTTGCACCACATTTGTAATGATTCGAGCAATTCGCTTTGGGATGATGCGGTTTTCAACCATATCTGTTGTAGCGATTGGCGATAACTATACACTAATTGCAAAGGTTCAAAATGATGCAGTATGTCATGCAATCGAGAATGGGCACTCGGGGATAATAGTTTCTCCTGACGCTTTAGCAACCGACTACCATGATGAAACAAGCGTTTGGTCTCTTTGCTTTTTACACTGTTGCGCTTTTCATGAAGTAGAACAGGATAGACAACTCTTCGGTAATAATCAGACATCACCTGGTAGCGGTTAGTTATGACGGCTTTGGCAGTTTCCAGATCAATCTGGCATTTACCTTCTTCGCTGCGTAATTTGGGAGGTAATTTTTTAATCTTGGCAAGTCTGAGAAAAGATAAACAGCGGATGTACATCCAACCTAAATCAAACTCCCACCATTTCACCGAAAATTTAGCCGAGGAAGCAAAGGTATGATGATTATTATGCAATTCTTCACCGCCGATAAAAAATCCCCAGGGAATAACATTAGTTGAGGCGTCTGGACATTCAAAATTACGATAACCCCAGTAATGACCAATACCGTTAACAACACCTGCTGAAATTGGTATCCAGAGCATCTGTATCGCCCATATAGTTATTCCCGGAATACCAAACAACAACATATCCAACAAGAGCATAATTAGTACTCCTTTGCCACTATGGCGAGAATACAGTTGACGTTCAATCCAGTCTTTTGGAGTTCCATGTGAATATTTTTCAATCATGCATTTATCTTTAGCTGCTTCACGGTATAATTCGGGTACTTCCCAAAATACTTTTTTCAAACCAAATATTGTAGGGCTATGAGGATCGCCTGTGGCATCGGTGGTTGCATGGTGTTTCCGATGAATAGCTACCCATTCCGCTGTCACCATACCGGTTGTTAACCAAAGCCAGAATCGAAAAAAATGGCTGATCACAGGATGCAGCGTCAAAGCACGATGAGTTTGATAGCGATGTAAATAGATAGTGACCGAGGCAATGGTTACTTGCGTTAAAACGAGACAGGCTAAAAAATAGCCCCAAAAGGATAGATTCAATAAACCAAATACCATTATGATTACTCCATAAAATCAGAATTTTCTTCTTCAGAGAGCTGATTTTGAAAGACTCTGTGGAGAAAATCATCTTAAATAATAAAAACAGTTCAACGCTTGTGAACGTCTTCAATAGTGTTGTAATGCTAACATAAACCACTATACAACTGATTGCCGCTTATATTAAAGCGGCTTATTAGCATTATAGATGATACAGAAAGAAAAAAGTTTCAACAACCTTCAAATCTTATCTTTATACCGTAGAAATAGATTCACGCAGCGGGAATTGCCGTAAGCCCCCTTGCTTACAGATCAGGGTTAGGGGAAACCAGGCTTTCGCTAACTGCGTATTCATCTTTAGCAACTTTCTTGTAGAAGGCATGTAAGTCTGAGCGCCTAAGGCAATGGTCATTAATCGATGCTTTTTGCGCTACTTTCATTATTTCATCCAATGCCTGGCATGCACATTCTGGATTCACTGCGTATTGTTGGTATAGCTGATACATTTTAGCCAGATTTTTTGGAATTTTAAGCTTAGAGGGGATTCCTAAAACATTACTGGTATGGTTGACATTAGCAGTGGTACCACCAATGACAAAACCCATAATTTTCTTTTGAATGTTGCTTTCTTCAATAAGAGCATCCATGTCACGCTTAATTGCATCCAGTGTTACAACCGCTTCTTTATGAGAAAATTCCAACACGCTGCTCGTTGCAATTTCATGATATAGGCTAAAAGGTGCTATTTTCTCCCAGCTGCGAGCCTGCCTCTTACCTTCATTAGCGTGGCGACATGCAGCGCGGGCTGCATTCAATTTTATATTTTTATAGACTTGAGTCCACGTGGCCAATCCGCGGGCTGCTTTGCGCATGTCTTCAATCATATGATGCATCGTCTGTGATATGAGATTATTTTCATATGATTTTCCAGCAGGAGAACGAATATCCCAGTTGGTGCGAATTATTTTGCTACGCATTTTTAGGCAATACTGTTTACAAAGCTGTTCTTCAATTTGTAATCCTGGGTTATCTGTTTGTAGCTTACTGGCGAACAGATAAACTTGTCCTTTGGCTGTATTATCATTGTCTAAAATGCCATGTTTGAGACAAGCTTCCTTTCCAAGTCGAGCAATTTGATATTGGGCCTGGCGTGTTGTTATTTTACCCTGCCTGGCTTTTTCCACCCAGTCCATCATTTTTTTCATGGTATCCGTTATCTTAACAGACACCTTTCTGGTTTGTTCCTGGTCATTTTCTTCAGGTTGCCTAGCAGTGTAACTGTAACTGCTCTTATTACCTGAGAAAAAAGATAAGCTATAGGGATTTGCAGATTCCTCTTCTTGATTAATCCTAAAAATTTTATCTGCCAATTCATTTAACTTGTTTTTTGCTGAGGCATGTTGATTAAACAAGGAGGTGATGTTTTGATTAACGATGCGCTTGAACTTTTCACCTAATTCTAAATCATCCTCAATCTCAGTATCCAGATTCTTTAGATTTTCCCCATTGCCTTGAATCAATGATTTTGCATATTCGTAGCATTCTTCCAAGTCACTTAAGAGCAGCGTTTCAATGTTTTCAGATTGACAATACTGTTCTACTTTTAGAGCAAGTTGATGAGCAATGACTTTATAGCTTTCATCAGTTAACTCTGAGGTAATATGGCTATGGGCTTCAACCAGTGCATAACTAAGTGTGACATTATTAGCAGCTAAGTAATCTCTGGCCGTATCTATACGGTTGTGGTACCTTTCTTGGTTTCTAAATTTATTTACTATACGCTCCACATGACTAAAAAAATTATCTCCAATATTGATGTCTTCATTATCTCTTCTGTAGGTTAATTCAGTAATAATGGCTTGTTTTTTGTCATTACTTAAGTCTGAAAAAGAAGCAGCAATCGGTCTAAACCAGAGATGTTGGCAGTTATCCTGTAAAAAGTAAGCAAATATGTGATCATTTTCATTTTCTGAAGCAAGTAATAAATTAGTACCCATTATGTGATTTTTAATCGCACTTATATTTTGGCCATTGGCTAGAATTGAGCTTTTAATTAAATCAATTAATTTTTCTTTTCGCTCATTATCAAGGTCTAATCTTTCTAAACTTTGAATATCATCGATGAGTAGATTAAATCTTGCATTGGCTTTAAATATCAGATATTCATCATCCTCTTGTTCATCGATGGCGGCTTTGATAGCCTTATTGATTTGTACCAATAAAGGCTCAACATCGTCTTCTGCAAGAAGATTAATCTCATATCTATCTTGCAATAATTGTGTGATGATATCTTTTAAACTACCTTTTTTTTCATGAATAGCTGCATAGATTAATCGTGCTTGTTCTTCGGTGAGTTCATTTAAACAAACCGTTATATCTGAAAGATCATTCTCAGGATTCATTGCCTCCCAAATGACCTGTTGCTCATTGAATAATAAAGTGTTTCCTTGTTTTAAGTCACTAATTAACTGGAAGGCGAAGCGCTGCATAGCTGTGGGGCTTGCTACCTCCAGATCCAGTGGTTGTTCAAAAGTCAGCTCTGCTGGTATATCCGTTGTCGTGTGATAATGATAAGCGCCTGTCAAATTATATTTTCCTAAATCATTATCGACATTTAACATGCGCTCATGGTATGACTGTGCGGGATTTTCATCATCTACAACTATAGGCACAAAGCCTTCTTGGTCCGCATTTTGGTTATTGATTAGATTTAAATATCGTCTTACATCACCCTCGTGGCCATGTACAGTACTTAGCCAATCGGGTAAGTTTAATTCTTTAATAGATTCTATGTTTCCGGCCCTATGCCATAGTAGCCTGACAATAGGGTGTTCCAGAGAAACGGGGTTGCCTACCCCGAATGCTAATTGTTCATCATTTAATTTATCAGCAAGACTGGCAATTTCCTGATCAAAATTATCATGAAAGTATTGGTTGATTGCATCGATACAATGAGCAAAATGTTCTTGACTGCCTCGATATTTTATACCGTATTTTTTTGCTAAAGCGATAACGGTTTCTAAGGCAGAGGGCGCATGCGTGTAGAGAGTTTGATTATTGTTCTCATCATGGCTATGACTCAATAGGCGTAAGCAAGGTTTGTAGGCGCTTTCAACTAAATAAGTAATTTCTTGTTCTGAGATTAAATTATTGTTAATTAATGTACTTAATCCTTGGATGGAGTTATCATAACCGGGTATTGTCGTCTTAGGGTCTCTAAGAGTGTTATTTTGATAATTAGTCAGAAACTCAATGCTGTGGTTAGACAGCATTATTTCAACTGGCATATTCACTTGCTTAAGCTTATTTAATACAACCAGCGTAAAATAATCATTTTGGCCACGGTCGCACAGTTCATCGCCAATTAACTTAAGATGTCGAGAAGTAATTTCAGCATCTGCAATGATTTGATTAAACGAATTGATATGCTCACAAGTTAATTGTTCAGCCGGTGTTTGATAAATGTTAGTGAGCTTTTCATATTCGTTTTCCTCGATAACCATTACACCTGATTGCACTAGTGTCCAAACTAACTTTAAGGCATTACCATGTAAGTCACCAATAATGATCGCTTCATTTTCATCCAAAGCGTTAATAGGGTCTGGGTAATTATTTAAATCAATATTATCAAACTGAGGCATACACGGTTCTCCATAAACTATGATGACTCTATGATAAAAAATACTTTCTTAAGAAAGTCTTAAAGTAATGGCGTGAATGTGACATAGGACATAGGCAGAGCGATTTCTGCGCCCCGAGAGGCGCTATAACTAACTGCTGAAAGGGCAGTCATGAAAGCACTGTCCTGGCTCATTGTGTATCGAGTCTTGGGGTAACCCGGCGGGCTTAGCGTAGACAGAGAGATTATAGGCCGTAAACCGCAGAGTTAAATGTGATTGAACCGCGTTAAAGTCGCTTGAGGGATGGCCGACCGCTTGGCGGTCCATTCGATATATTTTACTTACTGACTCACATCAAGATTATGTTTGTTAAATTCAAGCTATAATTTTGTTGAAGAGTCTTAATTGCAAACCTTATTTCTTAGTCACTGACATTAAAGTCTGTATAAGGGCTTTGAAAATTTTAGGATTGCCGGCCACGATATTCCCTGTTTTGAAATAATTTTCACCACCTTGTAGATCACTGACTAAACCGCCGGCTTCTCGTATTAATAAAGTAGCTGCTGCAATATCCCAGGGACGTAAGCCGAATTCCCAGAACCCGTCTAGTCGCCCGCTGGCAACATAACAGAGATCCAGCGCGGCGGAACCGCATCTTCTTATACCTGCACATTTGCTAAAAAGCTCTTCGAAAGTAGGTAGATAAGCCTGAGCCAATGTCTGATTATGAGAGGGGAATCCTGTACCAAGCAAGGCTGCATTTAATTGTGTCTGTTTAGATACTCGAATACGACGATCATTCATCTGGGCGCCATAACCACGGCTGGCTGAAAAACATTCATGTCGCAATGGGTCATAGACAACTCCATGTTCAATACGATTTTTTATTCTTAATGCAATGGAAACGGAAAAAAAAGGATATCCATGCAGATAATTTGTAGTTCCATCTAAAGGATCAATAATCCATACGGCTTCAGCATCATCCTGATATACACCACTCTCTTCCGCTATAATTCCATGACTTGGATAAGTCTTTCTTATGGTGTTAATGATGGCCTGCTCTGCTTTGATATCCACTTCACTGAAATAATCATGGTCACTTTTTGTAGAAACTTTAAGCCTGTCTATTTGTTCTAGATGCCGAAGAATAATATCACCGGCTTGTCTTGCAGCACTAATTGCAATATTGAGTGTAGGTTGCATATAGGTATCGTTCACTTAAAAATGAAGCGATTCTAACATATTTTTTTCTTTTGTAAGCTTAGGACGTATGATCAATTATATTTTTGGCTTTAAATTTATGCAATTTCAGGTTGAGGTCGTTCATGAAACGGGCTATTCGCTTCACTCTGTCTAAAATCTATTTCACTTCAGAAAATATATTGACAGCACGATATAAACTAAAAATATCCTCTTCTGTATAATCCGGGATAAATGTCGCAAATTTTTTTTTGAGCGGTATACTATGCACTATCAATTATGATGTAGATGAACCGTTTTAATGAGATTTGATTCCATTCGTATAGTGTTAGTAGAGACATCCCATCCCGGGAATATTGGCTCTGCTGCAAGAGCAATGAAAACCATGGGATTAGGTAGATTATATCTGGTTAATCCGAAGTTTTTTCCAGACAAACGTGCTAACGACATGGCGGCAGGTGCTGATGATGTGGTCGCTCAAGCGATAGTTACAGCCTCACTGCAGGAAGCTCTCCTTGGCTGTCAACTGATTGTCGGCACTAGTGCAAGGCCACGAGGTATCGGGTTGCCCGGGTTGATTCCCGCAGATTGCGCCCGTCTGGTCAGTTCCCAACCTGATGATACAGAAGTTGCCCTGGTTTTTGGCAGAGAGCATGCTGGATTAACCAATGAGGAGCTGTTGTCTTGCCATTATCATTTACATATTCCATCTAATTCAGAATACAGTTCACTGAATTTAGCTCAGGCTGTGCAAATCATTGCTTATGAAATCCGAATGAAAATACTGAATCCTGTGGTAGAGGTGGAATTGCGGCCTGACAAGCTTGCAGCAGCACAGGATATTGAACGTTTTTATCAACATTTAAAAGATGTTCTTTTGGAAATCGGATTTTTAAAACCGTCAAATCCCAGAAGATTAATGCAGCGAATAAAACGATTGTTTAATCGAGCTCAATTAGAAGATATGGAAGTGCGTCTTTTACGAGGCATGCTAAGCAGAATACAGAATGCCCTAAAATATGCCAAAATAAATAATAAGGAGTTTTAATATGAGAAACATGCCTATATATTTTGACTACATGTCAACAACACCTGTGGACCAGCGTGTAATAAATGTGATGGTGAATTACCTGGGTTACGAGAAGATGAATTTCGGCAACCCAGCCTCAACGACTCATGTATATGGTAAAAAAGCCATGGAAGCCGTTGAACATGCACGTTCTCAAGTTGCAGCTTCCATCAATGCCACACCCCAGGAAATCGTTTTTACTTCCGGTGCAACGGAAGCTGATAATTTGGCCATTATAGGTGCCGCTCATTTTTATCAACGCAAAGGTAAGCACTTAATTACCATGAAAACAGAACACAAGGCTGTGCTTGATAGCTTTAAGCATTTAGAAAAAGAAGGATTCCATGTGACCTATCTTGATCCAGAACCGGATGGATTACTTAATCTTCAGACGCTTACAGAAGCCATCCAGGAGGAAACGATTTTAGTTTCCGTGATGCATGTTAATAATGAAACTGGAGTGATTCAAGATATCAGCTCTATTGGCAATTTGGTTCGTGAAAAAGGCATTCTTTTCCATGTGGATGCTGCTCAAAGTGCAGGTAAGCTGCCCATTGACTTACACCAGTTGCCGGTTGATTTAATGTCATTTTCAGCTCATAAAAATTATGGTCCTAAAGGTATAGGAGCATTATATGTACGAAACAGGCCGCGTGTCCGTTTACAACCACAAAGTTTTGGGGGAGGGCATGAGGCTGGATTACGTTCAGGCACTTTAGCTACCCATCAGATTGTAGGTATGGGGGAGGCTTTTGCTTTAGCGGAACAGTCTCGAGAAGAAGAACAAAGGCGTATTTTAAGTTTAAGAAAAAAACTTTGGGAAGGTATTAAACATTTGTCCGGTATTCGCCTGAATGGTCATGATATACAGCGCATTGCCGGTAATCTCAACCTGAGTTTTTCCGGGATAGACGGGGATTCCTTGTTACTTGCCTTACGTGATCTTGCTGTTTCAACCACTTCTGCCTGCTCATCAGCTAGTTTACAACCCTCTTATGTGCTTAAGGCTCTGGGGTTGAGTGATGAGTTGGCATATAGCTCGGTCCGTTTGTCAATCGGTCGATTTACAACAGATGAAGACATACGATATGCTGTGGACATTATCAATTCTCAAGTATCAAGATTGCATGAAATATTACCCATATGATGTATAATAAATTAGTTGAAGATTGTTTTTTTTCTACAGAGCATGTGGGTGTGCTGAATGATGCACATAATGACTGTGTCAGTTTCAGGAGCAGTCTTGCCGGGCCTGGTGGCATCATTGAATTATCAATACGATGTGACCATTATGGTTTAATCACTGATGCTTGTTTCAAGACACAAGGCAATCCTTATACGATAGCTATGTTGGAGTGGCTTTGCCGGCAGTTAGAAGGTGAACCCTTATATCTTCATCCAAGATGGAATTATCAGCAGATTCTTGAACTCTTTGACGTTCCTGATACCCAGTATCCCGTAGCCATACGAATTGAGGACATCTATACTGAAATTATCAAGAGAATGAAAAAGAAATTAAAAGAGGTAAATCATGACAATAGTGATGCAACATTCGAATGAGAATGAGCCAATGGTTTCGTTGACACCCGCGGCAGAAAGACACATTTTAACTTATTTATCTAAAAATGATGAAAATAAAGGGATTCGTTTTTCTGTAAAAAAAACGGGTTGTTCCGGCTGGTCTTATGTCATTGATTATGTTTCTTCGCCTGAGGATAATGATATTGTGACTCCTTTTTTAGATCATTATTTACTTTGCATCGATAAAAAAAGTTATCCTTTTCTTAAAGGGATGGAAATCGATTATGTTAAACAAGGATTGAACCATAAATTTATATTTCATAATCCAAATCAAACGGGGCAGTGTGGTTGCGGTGAAAGTTTTACCATTGATTAAACCAACTTATTAGACTCTGTGCGCCTATCTTTTGTCGTAGCGAAGTATAACGGGATTTTAATCAACATCTGTGATTGCTTCGCTTCGCAAGGACCATATTCAGACTTTATTTTCCAAAATGTCTAAAATTCAGCACATCTCACTCTGCAATTGTTAAACCAATGCATTTTACTTCTATATGACACTCGTCTAGCGATATAAAAGACATAATTGCTTTTATAGTGAACACGTTAATTATGGACATTTTGGCGTTTTTTTAATTCCATTGCCTGAATTGAGTTTGTGATGTATTGCAATTAGTCAAAAAATCACTTAATATTCCCTTAAGAAATGAATATGATTAGATCAATATTTACATAGATTGTAATGTTTGATACTATATAGTCCACAATGCTCCATGAATGACTCATATGAGAGTATTAGTTAACATGTTTATCAGGTTAGGAGATAAAAAATGAATGCAGTATTACAAGATGTGATGCAGAATGAAAGCGCGCTATCAAATCATGTGATCAGTGCTGTAAAAAACTATTTAAATACAGTGAATAATCGAAACGCTAATTTAAATCTTTATCAATTAATAGTTGAAGAAGTTGAAGCTCCTCTTTTTCGCACGGTGATGGAATTAACCCGTTATAATCAATCAAAAGCTGCACGCGTTTTAGGTGTTAGTCGCGGTACTTTACGTACTAAGTTAAAGCGTTATTTTGATGATGAATTTATTGGAACACGTGACGTTTAATCTGGCTTTTTGCTATTCATTTTGCTAGTATTGATAACAAAGTCGGTCAGGTAATCGCTCTTTGTTTCAGGCTCAGTTGAATTTAAAACTCAACTGGCCTGCAAAGGGAGGAAAGTCCGGGCTCCTCAGGACAGAGTGCCAGGTAACGCCTGGGAGGCGTAAGCCTACGGAAAGTGCCACAGAAAATATACCGCCTGTTATTGCTAAGCGACAAACAGGTAAGGGTGAAATGGTGCGGTAAGAGCGCACCGCGCGATTGGTAACAGTCGTGGCAGGGAAAACCCCACTTGGAGCAAGACCAAATAGGAATCCATTTGGCTGATTTGCCATCACGTACGGTCCGTACGGGATTCGGGTAGGTCGCTTGAGGTATACGGTGACGTGTATCCCAGATGAATGATTACCCACGACAGAACCCGGCTTATCGACCGACTTTTTTATAACGGATTGGCACCTGCTTGGTGAGCCTGAACGAAAATAAGACTGAAAAAGCGCAAGATGGACCAAATACGTCTGTTCAAGGCAGGAGATTGATCTCTTACAATCAAAGCATGATTTTTTAACCGCACTTAAGAGCAATTGTCAGCCAGGATTTTAACCCATCCTCTTTGAACGGTCTTTTCCTTATTTCTTGAGTTCTTCTTTGAATAATTGATTAACCTGTTCAGGGTTTGCTGTTCCTTTACTTTGCTTCATGATTTGCCCCACAAAAAAAGCAAGAAGCTTTTCTTTTCCAGCTTTATAATCTGCGGCCTGCTGAGGGTATTTTTTTATCGTATCTTGAATTAATTTTCGAAGATGTAAGTCATCATCCTGTTGTTGAAAACCTTCGGTTTCCATTATTTTTTCTACGTTTGTTTCGCCAGCCCAGAGTCTGGAAAATATTATTTTTGCCATGTGATGGTTGATTTTTTTTTCCGTTAATAAATTAAGAAGGGCGGCCATTTGTGAAGCGGCTACGGGAGGCTTTTCAAAATTATGATGCGTTTCATTAAGGGCCGCTGTATATTGGCCTTTTAGCCAGTTAATAATGAGTTTTTCATCAGCTTTTGTCTGTCCTCTGATGGCAATAAAAAAACGATATACGGCAGGTGAGGAAAGAATAAACTGTATATCTTCCTCAGTCATTAATGGATTTTTTGCCATTTCTGCTCTTATGCACTCTGGTCGATCAGGCATATTGTTTTTTATTTTTTCAATGTCTTCACTCGTGATATGAATTGGCAATAAGTCCGGGTCAGGGAAATAGCGGTAGTCAGCTTCCGTTTCTTTTTTCCTGAGCAATTGGGTGGTTCCTGTCTCCGGACAAAATAATCGTGTCTGTGCAAGTACAGGTTGACCATTTTCCAACAACTCCTGTTGCCTGGCTTGTTCATATAAAATAGCCTTTTCAATAAATCGAAAAGAGTTAAGGTTCTTTAACTCGGCACGAGTGCCAAATTTTTCTGAGCCTTTTGGCTTAAGGGATAAATTAACATCACAGCGAAAAGAACCTTCCTGCATGTTTCCATCACAAATATCAAGAAACCTAACCAACAAATGAAGTTTTTTCAAAAAGCTAATGGCCTCGTCGGCTGAATTCATGCATGGAGCCGTTACAATTTCAAGTAAAGGGGTGCCAGCACGATTTAAGTCAATACCTGTATAATGGTTATGAATATTGTGTATTGACTTACCCGCATCTTCTTCCAGATGAGCTCTGCTAATCAATATTTGTTTTTGATTTTTGAATCCCTCATTAATAAGCAGATAACCATTGCTGATAATTGGTCGTTGATATTGGCTTATTTGATATCCTTTTGGCAGATCAGGATAAAAATAATTTTTTCGCTCAAAGGTTGAAAAATTATTAATTTCTCCATCAATTGCAAGACCAAATCGAACAGCTAAAAAGACGGCTTGTTTATTCAATACAGGTAAAACACCAGGTAAGCCAGCATCGATAAAGCTGGTTTGGGTATTAGCCTTGGCGCCGAAATCGGTGGGGGCACCGGAAAAGAGTTTTGAAACTGTTTTTAACTGGGCATGAATTTCCAGACCAATAACTGTATCCCATTCCATATCTAACCTTATTCTGTTGGATGAACTTGATGCCAGTGTGTTCGTTGCTGATATTGATGTGCAATGTTCAGCAATTGATCTTCACTGAAAAATCGTCCGGTTAACTGTAAACCCACAGGAAGACCTTGAGAAAATCCTGCCGGTATGGAAATTGCAGGAAGGCCGGCAAGATTAGCGGCAACAGTGAATACATCCGCAAGATAATTTTGCACTGGATCGCTGTGTTTCTTTTGCTTAAAAGCACAAGTGGGCGCAGTGGGTCCAAGAATGACATCGACCGTTTTTAAGCTCTCCAGTAATTCATTTTGAATGAGACGGCGTATTTTAAGTGCCTGTAAATAATAAGCATCAAAATAGCCGGTCGATAAAACATGGACTCCGGTTAAAATACGTCGTTTAACTTCTAAACCAAAACCTTCATTACGTGAATGCTTAATCATATCATGTACCGTATCAGCCTTTTTACTTCGATGACCAAAACGGATGCCATCATAGCGTGAAAGATTGGATGATGCCTCAGCACAGGCAATCACGTAGTAACAGGGAACCCATAAAGATTCAAGTGTTAAATTCAGTTCAACAATTTCAGCGCCTTCCTGCTCATAGAGCTTTGCAGCATCATAAATCAATTGTTGAACGTTAGCATCCACTCCTGGTCGAAAAAAACAAGAGGGGAGGCCGATTCGCAAATTGGCTAAAGGTTTGTTCAGGTTAAGGCTATAATCGGGAATGCTGTGATTGACGGAAGTTGAATCTTTAGGATCATGTCCTGCCATGGCTTGTAAAATATAGGCTAGATCTTCGGCGCTTCTCGCCATTGGCCCTGCCTGTTCAAGACTTGAAGCATAAGCCACCATACCATAGCGTGATAATAAACCATAAGTGGGTTTAATCCCTGAAATGCCGCAAAAAGCGGCTGGCTGCCTTATGGAGCCGCCTGTATCTGTGGCTGTGGCAAATGGTATGAGAGAAGCTGCTACAGCCACAGCCGATCCACCAGAGGAGCCGCCGGCAACCCGTGAAGTGTCCCAGGGATTTTGCACAGCACCGAAAAAACTCTTTTCACTGGAAGAACCCATGCCAAATTCATCCATATTGGTTTTTCCGAGCATCACTGTTCCTTGCTCATCCAGCTTTTTTACTATGGTTGCATCAAAAGGGGATACATAATGAGATAACATGTTGGATGCACATGTGGTTGGCAGGTGTTTTGTGCAGAAAATATCTTTGTGAGCCATGGGAATGCCTGTTAAGGTATTGGTCTGACCTTTCTGAATAGACTGATCTGCAGCTTTTGCTTTTTGTAAAGCTTGTTCTTCATTTGTACAGATAAAAGCATTTAATGACTGATGTTGTACGATTCGTTTCAAAAAATATTGCGTCAGTTCAACACTCGATATTTCACGTTGATGAAGTGCTTCGGATAATTGCTTTATCGATAATCGATGCATAGACTATTTCCCGGAATCAATCACTTGAGGAACAAGATAATGGCTATTTTCTTCATCAAACAAAGGGGCTATTTCTTCCAGTTCAGCTGCACAATTTTCTTCACTGATCACATCTGCTCTTAAGGGTTGGTGAAGATCAAAAGGGTGGAACAGTGGTGCGGTGCCATTTGTGTTGACTGATCTTAACTGCTCAACAAAATCCATGATTTTATTGACATCCTGCCCTAGAAGTTCACTTTCATTTTCTATATCCAGACAAGCCAGCTCGGATATTTTTTGCAAATCTTTTGCTTTAAGCGTCATTATGCCACCTATTTTGAAAAACGGTCATTATATCGGTTAAAAACAAATTCTGAAATCTCATATTTTAAATGAATGAGAAGATAAACTCATATTTCCCGCAATTTTTATTGTTTACTCATGTTACGAGCTTCGTTTTTTTGCCTCTTTGGACGCAATTTGGAATTTCAAATGCTCATTTACTCCATGTACACTGTGCTTTAAAATTCCAAATTGCGTCCAAATGTTCTAAAAATACCATGCTGCGTAACATGAGTTAAAAAAAGCACGCCACATTCCCTTTTTTATTAATATTGTATACAGTAAGATAATCCGTTTTCACGTTTTGATGCTAAGAGTAATTCATTTATGTTTCGGTCTGTTAAAACATCAGGAGGAGTGAATATATCAATCACTCAGGAAAAACTTATTTATGGACAGGCTATTGAATCACTTATTGATAAATTGGATGCACATCAAGGTGCTTTATTTGCTTCGAGCTATGAGTATCCTGGTCGCTATACCTGCTGGGACATTGGTTTTTTTAATCCACCCTTGGTTATTGAATGTCGACAGAAAAAAATCCGGATTAAAGCCTTAAATTCACGCGGCAAAATATTAATGCAAATCATCTCTCCTTTATTGCATGGATTAAACATGGCTGTTCTGGTTTCAGAGTCACAGGAAAACTGTGAGCTTGAAATCCTTACATCTGAATCTTTCTTTAGTGAGGAAGAGCGGAGTCGTCAACCTTCAGTGTTTAGTGTATTAAGGGAATTAATAGCCTTCTTTAAAAGCCCTGATGAACCTTATCTTGGAGTTTATGGTGCTTTTGGTTATGACCTTATTTTTCAATTTGAAGCCTTGCACAAGCATCAAGTGCGGGATATGGAACAACGTGACATGGTCCTGTATTTACCCGATGAAATTTACGTTGTGAATCATCGTAAAGAAGAGGCGTTTATAAGACGTTATGAGTTTGAATATGGTAAGAAAACAACCGCTTATCTTACACGTGAGGGTACTGGATATCCATATTACTCTGAAGATAAACCAACAAAAAAGGCCGATCATGAGGTGGGTGAATACGCCAGAATTGTGGAATTAGCAAAAGAACGTTTTGCTTGCGGTGATCTCTTTGAAGTTGTTCCAAGTCAGACTTTTTATAGTCATTTTACTGAGCAGCCTTCCAGTTTGTTTCGTCGCATGCGCCAGTTAAATCCATCTCCCTATGGCTTTTTTATCAATCTTGGAGAAGGAGAATATCTGGTTGGTGCTTCTCCAGAGATGTATGTCCGTGTTCAAGGCAATCGTGTAGAAACCTGTCCTATTTCCGGTACGATTCAAAGAGGAACCAATGCTATAGAGGATGCTAAAAATATTCAAAGACTTTTAGATTCAGAAAAGGAAGCCTCTGAGCTGACCATGTGCACGGACGTTGATCGAAATGACAAATCTAGGATTTGTGAAGCGGGGAGTGTAGAAGTCATTGGTCGACGTCAGATAGAAATGTATTCGAGACTGATTCATACTGTTGATCATGTAGAAGGAACGCTCAGAAAAGAATTTGATGCGATTGATGCTTTTTTAACTCATATGTGGGTTGTGACTGTAACTGGCGCTCCCAAGCTATGGGCAATGAACTTTATTGAAAAACATGAAAAATCACCGCGAAAATGGTATGCCGGTGCAGTTGGATGGATGGGATTTGATGGCAATATGAATACCGGCCTGGTTTTACGAACCGTCCGTATTAAAAAAGGTATCGCTGAATTAAGGGTAGGGGCAACACTTTTGTATGACTCTAATGCTGAAGCTGAAGAGCAGGAAACAAGGCTGAAAGCTTCTGCATTTCTTGATATGCTGAACAATAACAAGCCTTTCACGTCCGCGAAAAAAAGCCACTTAAAGACAGGTGTGAATAAAAAAGTACTGTTGATCGATCATCAGGATTCATTTGTGCATACTCTGGCAAATTATTTTCGACAGACTGGCGCTGAGGTTATCACGGTTCGTTTTGACCGATGTCTTGATTACTTGAAAGATCATCGTTTTGATCTGGTCGTTCTTTCTCCGGGCCCAGGAAAACCTGCCGATTTTAATATTAGTCAAACCATTTCAGCCGTTTTATCACATGGCATGCCTTTATTTGGGGTTTGTTTGGGACTACAGGGCATTGTTGAATATTTTGGCGGTTCATTGGGCGTGCTGGACTATCCTATGCATGGTAAGTCGTCTTTAATTCAGGTTCAGAAAGATACACCGCTTTTTCATGGTCTGGGGAAGTCTTTTAGTGCTGCGCGATATCATTCTCTCTATGCTTTCAGAGAACATCTTCCTGAAGAATTGATCATCACAGCTGTAAGTGGGGATGATAATGTTATTATGGCCATCACACATCAGTCATTACCCATTCATGCCGTGCAATTTCATCCCGAAGCACTACTTTCCTTGCCTGAAAATGCAGGAATAAAAATAATAACTAATTTAATGGACATGGTTGGTTTGAATGCGTGATAAGCTACTGATTATATATGGTATTTCCATTCTTCTTGGAATTGCTACTGGACTTATTGGCTCGTTATTTCAACTGGCCATCAGTGGTTTGAATGATGTACTGGTTATTTTTTTCAATTTTTTTCAAAGCATGGGTTGGCCTGTGCCTCTGATGTCTGCATTAACTTCCATGATCATGGTCGTGATGGCATGGATTTTAGTTAAATATTATGCTCCTGAAGCATCGGGCAGCGGTGTCCAGGAAATTGAAGGTTCTTTATTGCATGAACGGCCTATTTTCTGGAAGCGATTAATTCCTGTGAAATTTTTTGCCGGTGTTTTGGCCATTTCTGCCAAAATGGTGATAGGTCGTGAAGGTCCAACGATTCAAATGGGCGGCAATCTCGGTGAAATGTTTGGTGACTTAATGCATATTCCAAGACATCGTCGAGATACTTTGATTGCTGCTGGAGCTGCTGCTGGACTTGCAACAGCTTTTAATGCTCCTTTGGCAGGAGTGCTGTTTGTGCTTGAAGAAATGCGCAATGAGTTTAATTTTTCCTTTACCAATTTTAAAATGGTTGCTATTTGTTGCGTAATGGCAGTTATCACTTTACATTTGATTATGGGTGCACATCCTGCGATTCCAATGAATATTTTTTCTCCTCCCGATATGGGCTCACTCTGGCTTTTTTTCCTTTTTGGAATTCTTGTTGGTTTTGTTGGCCTGTTGTTTAATAAAATACTAATGAGTACTCTTAATAATCTGGATTTACTTCATAGATGGCTGCGAATATTGTATGTGCCTTTTGTCGGTGCTCTGGTAGGGTATTTAGCGAGTGTTTATCCTGATGCTGTGGGTGGAGGGTACAGTATTATTCAGAATTCTTTAGCGATGCCACTTGGTTTCAATGTGTTGTGTTTATTGATTCTGATTCGCTTTGTCACGACCATGATGTGCTATTCGACCAGTGTTCCTGGAGGTATTTTTGCTCCAATGCTTGCTCTTGGAACTTTGCTTGGACTTGCTTTTTCTCATATGTTTCAACCGCTGATTCATGACTTGTCTGTACATTCTGGTATGTTTGCTGTAGCAGGAATGGGTGCACTTTTTGCTGCAGCTGTTCGTGCGCCAGTTACCGGTATTATATTGGTAGTGGAAATGACGCAGAATTATTTATTGATTTTACCCTTAATGGTAACCTGCTTGACCTCAACCACTATTGTCCAGTTGGCCGGTAATCCACCTATTTATACCCAGCTCTTACGTCGTACTCTAAAACTGCAAAAATTAAAAACATGATTAAATGATGCGCAAAATAATAAAAAGCCGTACCGGAACTATAGAAAGCTTGGATTCCTATTTTGAAGTCGATATACTTTGCGATTATGCAAGTAATCTGGTTGCCTGATGGCAAGTTATCTTAAGCACTATAAAACAGCCTGGTTTTTTATTGTTCCCCAGTTGCTGGTCACTTTGGTGTTTTTTATATGGCCAGCTTTCAGCGCTGTGATGCAATCTTTTTTTTATTCCGACCCTTTTGGTTTGAATCGTCATTTTGCTGGTTTCGCTAATTATTTAGACCTGTTTCATGATCCTGCTTATGGTAAAGCCGTTTGGATCACATTCATCATCGCCTTTTTTGTCACAATATTAACCATGGGATTTGGCTTGCTTTTAGCTTACCTTGTTCAACAACGACAAAAGAGTCAGGCTATTTATAAATCCATGCTCATCTGGCCTTATGCCGTTGCTCCTGCTGTAGCTGCCATCTTATGGCGTTTTTTATGCCATCCGACCCTGGGTTGGCTGGCACAGATTTTGCAAAAAGTAGGTATAGATTTTGATTATCTTAAAAATCCGCTGCAGGCAATTTCTGTTGTGGTGTTGACAGCAAGCTGGCAGCAATTCAGCTATAATTTTTTATTTTATTTTGCTGCCATTAAAGCCATTCCACAATCACTAATTGATGCAGCAATTCTTGATGGGGCCTCTAGCTGGCGTCGCTTTTACCAAATCATTTTCCCCTTGCTTTCACCTACCACTTTTTTTCTCCTTATTATGAATCTGATTTACGGGTTTTTTGAGACTTTTGGTATTATTCACGTCATGACTCATGGAGGACCAGGAAACAGTACCACCAATTTAATTTATAAAGTATATCAAGATGGATTTATAGGTATGGATGTAGGCAGCTCATCGGCACAGTCAGTTTTGTTGATGTTGATAGTGGTGGGATTGACTTTAGTGCAATTTAAATTTATCGAAAACAAGGTTCATTATAAATGAGTCTCATAAAAAAATCATTGCCTGTAAACATTTCTGCTGTCTTGGCCACAACATCTCGATTTTTTGTGCGTCGGTGCTCATATGCTGTGCTGCAATGCTCGAAAATCAAGGTCTTGGGGCTCAAACTAACAAAATGTCTACAGACTCTGATTCCTCATATCTTTTTATCTCTGTTTGTAATAATGCTTTTTTTACCATTGTATTTGGCTTTGGTGGCTGCCACTCATGAAGGTTCTGCCTTAATGCACACACCTTTACCTCTATGGCCAGGGACTGAGTTTTTTAAAAACATGAAAACTGTATTAACCTCAGGCTTAGCTGTGACCGGCGGTGAACCAATTTTAAATATGTTATGGAACAGTTTAATCATGGCACTTCTTATTGCCGGCGGTAAAATTGTTCTTGCTTTATGCTCAGCCTTTGCTTTGGTCTATTTTGATTTTCCATTTAAAAAATATTGTTTTGCTCTCATCTTTTCCACCATGATGTTGCCTGTGGAAGTAAGAATCGTTCCCACCTTTCAGGTCATTGCTTCATTTGGCTGGCTAAACTCATATTCCGGACTCACTTTGCCTCTCATGGCTTCGGCAACAGCTACTTTTTTATTTCGACAGTTTTTTAAAACTGTGCCAAGTGAACTGGTTGATGCGGCAAAACTTGACGGTGCAGGGCCGCTTCGCTTTTTTTGGGATATTTTGCTACCTTTATCACGAACGCAGATGGCGGCATTATTTGTTATTTTATTTGTGTATGGCTGGAATCAGTATTTATGGCCACTCGTTATCACTACAGAACCGGATATGGCAACTATTGTAATGGGTATTCGTTATGTGGTAGGAGTGGCTGATCAGGTACCTCAATGGCATTATATTATGACCATGGCAATTATTGCTTTGGTGCCACCCTGTATGGTAGTTATGTTGATGCAGTATTGGTTTGAAAAGGGGCTCAAGTAAAATATGGCTGCGGTTAGTCTAATAAATGTCAGCAAGCACATTAAGCCTCACTCCATTCTCAATGAAATTAATTTAAGCATTGAAAAAGGAGAATTTATGGCTGTCGTTGGCCCTTCCGGCTGCGGTAAGTCAACCTTATTAAGGTTGGTTGCCGGATTGGACTCAGTGAGTAGTGGGGAAATATTAATTAATAATCAATGTGTTAACAAAACTCCTGCCTCCAAACGAGATATGGCAATGGTTTTTCAAAGTTATGCCCTTTATCCTCATATGACCGTATTTGACAATATGGCTTATGGCTTGAAAATGAGGCGATTAAAAAAACAGGAAATATTCAAGCGGGTTGAAGAAGCCGTTGAAATGTTGCAACTTAAAGAATTTTTATGTCGTAAACCGAAGGAATTATCCGGAGGACAAAGACAGCGTGTTGCCATGGGACGAGCCATTGTGCGTTCTCCAGCGGTTTTTTTATTTGATGAACCCCTATCTAATCTTGATGCAAAATTACGTACTGAAATGCGCCATGAGATAAAAAAACTTCATCAACAACTTAAAACCACATGTTTATATGTAACGCATGATCAGACAGAAGCTATGACAATGGCTGATCGCATTGTTATTCTCAACAAAGGTTATATCGAACAGGTAGGTACACCGCAAGAGATTTATCAAAAACCGGCTTCTGTTTTTGTTGCAGGGTTTACTGGACATTATCCCATGAATTTTTTTCCTGCCCGCCTATGTGCGCAAGGAAAAAATATTGAAACGAGCATAGGTTTGTCTTATACCTTATCAAGTCGGTCTGATGAAATCTCACTCGCACAGGAGTTGTTAATGGCTGTCAGGCCGGAACACTGGCTGGTGAAATCCGATGAAGACAAGAATTGTATAAAAGCTAAGATTAAATATATAGATGACATGGGAGCAGATAAGCTGGTCCAGGCAACTGATTTATGTCAGGGCATTGATGTGACAATAAGAGTGCCGGCAGATTGGAAATTCCAGGATGAATCTATTTATATCGGTCTACCGGATAAAAAAGTCCATTTATTCGATTTAAAGACAGGCGAGCGTGTCGGAGATTGATTGATGAAAAAAGAAAAAGCTGGTCTTAAACCTATTGATAAGCCCGTATTTGGTTACTGGCAGGCTTTATATCGAGCATTTTATTCGAGCCGATTATACATTGATGTTGGTAAGCGATGGAAAGGATTCGGCTTTTTGTATTTACTATTGGTTATTGTTTTATTTTCAATTCCTTTAACTGTACAGACCATTGCTTATTTTAATCGCTTTTACACTCAACAGATTGTTGAGCCACTGAGAAAAATACCGACTTTGTATATTCAAAATGGAGAAGTCAATTTTGACAAACCTATGCCTTACTTCGTAAAAAATGAAAAAGGCAAAGTTCAGGTCATTATTGACACAACAGGCACCATTTCAAATTTAAGCCAAAATTATCCAGAGGCGAGTATTTTGATAACCAAAAACAAGCTTTATTTCCGAACACCCCAATCACCTCTGCAATATACTTTGCAGGACAGTTCCGACAGTCAGTCGGTATATGTGGAAAAACTGGATAAAAACATGAACCAGGTTTTTAACGGCGAGGAATGGTTGAAAAATAGTCAGGTTATATCGCTTAAGTATCTTTTTATCGCTTTAGTGCCGCCTGTTGTCATAGGCTTCTTTTATGTCATGTTTGCTATTTTTATACCGGTACTGGCTTTATTAGGACAGGTGTTCTCACAAGTCTTTTTTACTTTCAAAATCAGCTTTAAACAATCCTGTCGTTTGCTCATGGTAGCGGGAACTCCAGCCATTTTATTCTTTTTAGTGGTCTTGTCCCTGCCTATCAGAATTCCCGCTGCGGGGCTTATTCTGCTGATTATTTTATCCATATACTTTGCTTTTGCTCTCATGTTTTTGAAACGCGAAAGTCGACGAGTAGTCCGTCAGTGAAAGATTTAATTCATTTTGCACATGGAAACGGTTTTCCTGCTATGTGTTATAAGCAACTTCTGACAGAGCTGGCAAACAAATTCAATTATTGTTATATCGATCGTATAGGCCATGATCCTGGTTTCCCGGTTACAGAAAACTGGAATTATCTTGTTAATGAGATATTAACCAGTGTTCGTGCACAAGGGAAACAACAACCGGTTATTGCTCTTGGCCATTCTCTTGGTGGTATCCTAAGCTTGCTGGCAGCTATAGAAGAGCCCGGTTTATTTAAAGCCGTTATTATGTTGGATTCCCCTTTTATTGGCCCGTTTAAATCCAGTATGGTTCGATTGGCAAAGGTATTAGGTGTGATTGATCGTGTTACTCCGGCATTCAGAACGCGCGGAAGACGCCAACATTGGCAAAATAAAGAACAAGTGCTGGCTTATTTAAAAACTCGTGATTTATTTAAAACATTCAGTGAAGAATGTTTACAAGATTATGTGAATTATGGGCTGGAAAAACGAGAAGATAGGTTTCATTTACGCTTTGATAAAGATATTGAATACCGTATCTATAGAACCATTCCACACACTTTGCCCCATTATAAAGGAAAATTAACAGTACCTGTTGCCTTAATATATGGTGACAAAACAAATATAGTAGATAAAATGGATCTAAGATATATGAAAAAGAAGTTTGGTATACAGTGCTTTGCAACAAAGGGTACTCATTTGTTTCCAATGGAATACCCACAAACTGTAGCTCAAAAAATTATGCATGTGGTGGATGCTATAATTTAAGGATAAGTCACTCTATCATTGTAAAAAATTCCCAAGAATAAACTGGGTTTATTTCCTCGGGTATTTTTTTCGTAATGATAGAATTTAATTGTAACAACAACGCTGACAACGCAAAACAAAAGGAGAGGATCGTGTTACAAAGTATATTCATGATTGCTGCTATCGGGTTTGGAGTGTATTTATTATATAAACGGGCCTCTCTTTCAGTTTGGGCTATCAGTTTTACTCTATTTTCTGCACTGATCCTCAAATATGTAGAACCGGGTGCTATAACAAAGTTATTCTTGCTCGCGTCTCTCACTATGTTGGTGTTTCTTAATATAAAGCCATTGAGACGCCAGTTGATCTCTCAACATTTGTTTAAATTGATTTCGAAATCCATGCCGTCTATGTCTTCGACCGAAAGAGAAGCCTTAGAAGCAGGGACGGTAAGCTGGGAAGGCGAGATTTTTTCTGGTGCTCCGGATTTCAAGACACTGAGAAACTCACCGACTGTTCAATTAAGTGAAGAAGAACAGGCTTTTATGGATGGTCCAGTCAATGAATTATGCCGCATGATTGACGATTGGGATATTACCCATAATAGAACGGATATGCCGGAAGAAGTATGGGCATTTATTAAAGAAAAAGGTTTTTTGGGGATGATTATCCCCAAAAAATATGGCGGGCTTGAATTTTCTGCCACAGCCCAAATGTCAATACTGACAAAAATCTATGGCCGATCGATTACAGTGGCTACTTCCATATCTGTACCAAATTCATTAGGTCCAGCAGAGTTATTACTAAAATATGGCACAGAAGAACAAAAGAGCTATTATTTACCTCGTTTGGCCGATGGTCAGGAAATACCGTGTTTTGCATTAACTGCCCCAGATGCCGGCTCTGATGCGGCCTCTATTCCTGATAAAGGGATTGTTTGCCGGCAAGAATTTAATGAGGAAGAGGTTGTTGGCATAAAACTGAGCTGGAACAAGCGTTATATCACCTTATGTCCTATAGCCACAGTGATTGGTTTAGCATTCAGGCTGTATGATCCCGAGCATCTTTTGGGTAATAAAGTTGACATTGGAATAAGTTGCGCTTTAATTCCTGCTCATACTCCTGGTGTTGTTAAAGGCCGCCGCCATTTTCCTCTTAATTCTGCTTTTTTAAATGGACCGACACAAGGAAAAGATGTTTTTATTCCAATGGATTATTTGATTGGCGGTGCTGCAATGGCAGGACAGGGCTGGCGCATGCTGATGGAATGTCTTAGTGCAGGAAGAGCGATTTCTTTACCTTCAAGTGCTTTGGGAGGCGCTCAGGCGGCGGCATTAACGACAGGAGCTTATGCAAGGGTAAGAAAACAGTTCAACCAGCCCATTGCGAAATTTGAAGGGATTGAAGAACCTTTGGCACGTATTGCCGGATATACTTATTTGATCGATGCTGCATTAACCATGACGGCAGCAGCTATTGATCATGGCGCCAAACCATCCGTTGCAGGCGCAATTCTGAAATATCATACTACAGAACGGGCGCGACAAATTGCACTGGATGCCATGGATGTTCATGGAGGTAAGGGAATTTGTCTGGGTCCCAATAATTATTTGGGAAGGGGCTATCAAGGAGCACCCATTAGCATAACGGTAGAGGGAGCAAATATTTTAACACGAAGCTTGATTATTTTTGGCCAGGGTGCCATTCGATGCCACCCCTACATTTTCAAAGAGCTGGAAAGTGTCAGGAATCATGATTTGGTATCTTTTGATAAAACATTCTTTGCCCATGCCGGGTTTGTTCTGTCGAATTTAACCAAATCCATTGTTTTCTCCATAACCGATGCACGCTGGTCGAAAACACCAGCCAGTTCCGTCAAGCGTTATTATCAGTTGGTTCATCGTTACAGTGCTAACCTGGCTTTTCTGGCTGATTTCTGCATGTCTGTTATTGGCGGTGATCTTAAACGAAAAGAGAAAATATCGGCTCGATTAGGTGATATGTTGAGTACTCTTTATCTGGTTTCTGCTGTACTAAAGCGTTTTCATGAAGATCATGAGCCTGTTTCAGACTTACCATTGGTGCAATGGTGTTGCCAGCAAATGCTTTATGAATGTGAGCATGCCATGAGTGGTGTTATAACAAACTTCAATCGCAAATGGGCAAAAATTATGCTAAAAGTTATTCTTCTTCCTTTTGGTCGTCGTCGCCATAAGCCGGAAGATAAGTTAGGTCAAAAACTTGCACAAATAATTTCTGAACCCAATGAAGTTCGTAATCGTTTGACCCGTTTGGTTTTTAAAGATTCTATAGAGAATTGCCCTGTGGGTCGACTTGAAGCTGCCTTTCAATTAATTTGCTCCACTGTTGATCTGGAGAGAAAAATTATAAAAGCTGCCAAAGAGGGTTTATTACAAACTCCAAGTTTTTTGGATCAAATCAAAGAAGCCAGAGAGCTCGACCTTATTTCTGATGAAGAAGCGGACCAACTATATAAAGCAGAAGCAGCAAGACAGCAGGTTATTGCTGTGGATGATTTTGCCAGTGATGAATTAAGTCGAAATGTGGTAAAGCTTGCCACTAAATCCCTGGAGGATAATTTGTTAACAGAAATGGTATAACTTTTGTTTGGAGATCCATCTTGCGAGAAAGCTCCTAAAAGTCGACACGCCTGTATTAGACTTTTTTGGGGAATTTTTCTCGTAGCTTGGACCAAAATCTCTCTGTTGTTATGCTACTATCAACAAAAGGTTAGCTTATAGCTGAAATGTAAGGAGCTTGACCCTGGCATAACAACGGCAAATTAAGCAAGAAATAAAGAAAAATTTAAATCAGATGCATTGGGCACAATGGCATTACCATTTCGCCATAATACTTTGTATTTACTACCAGAGTTGGCCGTATCTTTAGATTATACTTCTTCTAAAGTTTCATCAGGCATAGTAACGTTAAGTTCAAGCACAGCACTGTCACCCATCCTCTCTAGATTTACACTGACTTGATCATTGCTGATTGGTACATATTTGGCAATTACTGATAATATTTCTTCTTTTAGTTTGGGTAAGTAATCTGGAGTATTACGCTGAGAGCGTTCATGCGAAATAATAATTTGTAATCTCTCTTTTGCTAAAGAGGCCGTGGATGTTTTTTTTCGCAGATAATTGAATAAGCTCATGCTGGCATATCCTCCTTATTTTTGCCGAAAATTCGACGGAGTATTCCTTTACGCTCGTTGCTTATGTATCTCATAGGTCTTTCTTCACCTAAAAAACGTGCTATGGCATCCTGATAGGCAAGACTTGCATCACTTTCCGCTTCCAAAACAACAGGTGTACCAGTATTAGAGGCCTTTAAGACTGCCTTGGATTCAGGAATAACGCCTATCAATTCAATAGCAAGAATCTCTTCAACATCATCAACTGATAACATTTCCCCTTTTTCAACCCGGTGTGGATCATAGCGAGTTAACAAAAGAGATTCTTTGATTGGCTCTTTATTTTCAATAGCGCGTTTTGATTTACTTGCCAGTATTCCCAGAATACGGTCGGAATCTCTTACGGAAGACACTTCGGGATTAGTGACAATAATAGCACGATCGGCAAAATACATTGCCATAAGAGCACCAGATTCTATACCGGCTGGTGAGTCACATACAATGTATTCAAATTCATTGGATAAATCATTCAGAATTTTTTCAACACCTTCAAGTGTCAGAGCATCCTTATCGCGTGTCTGTGAAGCCGGAAGAATATATAGGTTCTGAATTCTTTTATCTTTAATTAAAGCCTGATTTAATGTGGCCTCTCCATTGACAACATTAATAAAATCATAAACAACCCTGCGTTCACAACCCATAATAATATCGAGGTTTCGCAGACCAATATCAAAATCAATTACAACGGTTTTATGGCCTCGCATGGCCAGTCCAGAGGAAATGGCCGCTGAAGACGTGGTTTTGCCTACTCCACCTTTACCTGACGTTATTACAATAATTTCAGCCACAGATGTTTCCTTCCTCTTTGATAAAAGATTTATTATTTGCCCTCAGTTTACACGTTTATTAACCATGAATTCAAGATGTCATCGATTGAATTGTAAAAATGTTAACAATAGGCAGGCAATAAAAAACATTAGAGTCTAAAAGGGTGGGTAATTATGTTTTGAGGAAGCTTTTATTTATCATGAAACATTTTCTTTTCAGTCACCATTTTGTGCCATAATTTGCTGAATAAATGAAATTGTTGTTTAACATTTTCCAATTTTAATGTATACTAATCGGTTAATTTAACCGCAGGAGTAAGGATGATGTCTCTATCCAATCTTCCACTAGCACTGACATTTGATGATGTCTTATTAGTTCCGGCTCATTCCACTGTTTTACCGAAAGATGTTAGCCTTCAAACCAATGTGACTCGGGAAATTCCGTTGAATATTCCCTTGCTTTCTGCTGCTATGGATACTGTAACAGAGGGAAGATTAGCCATTACCATGGCCCAGGAAGGGGGTGTTGGTATCATTCATAAAAACATGAGTATCCAGGCCCAGGCCGAGGAAGTGCGCAAGGTTAAAAAATTTGAAAGTGGGATGGTCAAAGACCCTGTTTCTGTGACACCTCATATGACCGTACAGGAACTTTTGCAGGTTATGGCAAAGCATAATTTTTCAGGCGTTCCTGTGGTTGATGGAGAATACTTAATCGGTATTGTTACCAGTCGCGACATTCGTTTTGAAACCAATTTATCTCTTCCTGTCTCTGCAGTCATGACGCCCAAAGAACGTTTGGTTACTGTCAAAGAAGGTGCCAGTCGTGAGGAAATACGAAGTCTTTTACATAAACACCGGATTGAAAAACTGCTCGTTGTCAATGAAGCATTTAACTTGCGCGGGCTCATTACTGTGAAGGATATCCAGAAAGCAAAAGAAAATCCATTTGCCTGTAAAGACAGCTCAGAGCAACTGAGGGTGGGTGCTGCTGTGGGAGTCGGCGAGGGTACCGATGAACGTGTCGAAGCCTTAATTGAAGCTGGTGTGGATGTCATTGTGGTGGATACGGCTCATGGTCATTCTCAAGGGGTTTTGAGTCGGGTGAAATGGATAAAAACACATTTTCCCGACATTCAGGTAATTGGTGGTAACATTGCCACCGCTGATGCAGCACTGGATTTGGTAAAGGCTGGTGCCGATGCTGTTAAAGTAGGAATTGGACCTGGTTCCATTTGTACGACACGTATTGTAACCGGTGTTGGTGTTCCCCAGATAAGTGCCATTACCAATGTCGCAGAGGCTTTAAAAGGAAGTGTCCCCATTATTGCTGATGGAGGCATTCGATTTTCCGGTGATGTCTGTAAGGCTCTGGCCGCCGGTGCTGATGTAGTCATGCTGGGGTCGATGTTTGCTGGAACAGAAGAATCTCCTGGAGAAATAGAACTTTATCAGGGCAGAACTTATAAGAATTATCGAGGGATGGGGTCGATTGGAGCAATGGCTCAAGCACAGGGTTCAAGTGACAGGTATTTTCAGGATACGTCTTTGGGTGCTGAGAAACTGGTACCGGAAGGTATTGAAGGTCGTGTTCCTTACAAGGGTCTGGCACAGAATGTAATTCATCAGTTAATGGGCGGATTACGTTCTTGTCTGGGTTATACTGGTTGCAGTGATATAGCAACCTTGCATAAAAAAGCCCAGTTTGTCCAGGTGACTAATGCAGGCATGCGTGAATCACATGTTCATGATGTCAATATCACCAAGCAGGCCCCTAATTACCAGGTTGATAATTAATGAAAACAAAATTTAAAGAGCAACCCATTCTTATCCTTGATTTTGGTTCACAATATACACAGCTCATTGCACGACGAATTCGCGAAATGGGGGTATATTGTGAAATATATCCTTATTTTATTGAAAAAAAGCAATTTTTAGAAATGAATCCCCGCGGTGTCATTTTATCGGGAGGTCCTTCAACCGTTACCCAGATTAACAATCCCCGAGCACCTGAGTGGTTGTTTAAAACCAGTCTTCCTATACTTGGCATTTGTTATGGAATGCAAACAATGGCCGTTCAGTTAGGAGGCGAGGTACAAATCTCTTCTTTGCGCGAGTTTGGTTACGCAGAATTGCGTTTGCATGGCCATAGCCATTTATTGAGCGATATTGAGGACAGAGCCGATGAAAACGGCAATGCACTGCTGGATGTATGGATGAGTCATGGGGATAAAGTGACTGCTTTACCTCAGGGATTTAAAATCATTTGTGAAACGCAGAATGCACCTATAGCTGGCATGGCTGATGAATCTCGTCATTGGTATGGCCTGCAATTTCATCCGGAAGTGACGCATACCCTTCAGGGCTTAAGAATTTTACAACGATTTGTAGTCGATATTTGCAAAGCTTCAACTACATGGACCGCAGGCCATATTATTGAAGAATCTGTTGATCTTATCAGACAGCAAGTGGGTAAAGATAAAGTATTGCTGGGTTTATCAGGTGGAGTAGACTCCTCTGTAGTAGCTGCTCTACTGCATAAAGCTATCGGTGATCAGCTGGTTTGCGTATTTGTTGATACTGGCCTTTTAAGACAGAATGAAGCCGAGCAGGTGATGCTGATGTTTGCTCAGCATATGGGCATTCATGTGATTGCTGTCCATGCAGAGGATCAGTTTTTATCCGCTTTAGAAGGTGTCACCTGTCCCGAAGAAAAAAGAAAGCGGATTGGACGAACATTTATAGAAGTGTTCGAGAAGGAAGCTGAAAAAATCCCCCGTGTAAAATGGCTCGCACAAGGGACTATTTATCCGGATGTTATCGAGTCGGCAGGAGGACACTCCAACCCCTCCACAGTGATCAAGTCTCATCATAATGTAGGTGGGTTGCCGGAGAAATTGAATTTAAAGCTGTTAGAACCTATACGTCAGCTTTTTAAAGACGAAGTACGTAAAGTGGGACTTGAGCTGGGACTGCCTTATGATATGGTTTACCGACATCCTTTTCCAGGCCCTGGATTGGGTGTGCGGATATTGACAGAAGTAAAAAAGGAATTTGCTGATATCTTGCGTCAGGCCGATGCAATATTTATCGAAGAATTGTATGCTGCGGATCTATACCATAAAGTCAGCCAAGCTTTTGCTGTTTTTCTGCCGGTTAAAAGTGTGGGGGTAATGGGAGACGGTCGCCGTTATGATTATATTATATGCTTGCGAGCTGTAGAAACTGTAGATTTCATGACAGCTCACTGGGCTCATTTGCCTTGGGATTTTTTAGGAAAAGTATCTAACCGGATTATTAATGAAGTTGAAGGCGTGTCACGTGTTACCTATGACATTTCAGGTAAGCCTCCTGCAACAATTGAGTGGGAATGAACAATCCATTCTTTGACGGTGTCTACGAAGAATACTTTGATAAAATGTCGGATCGATATTGGATGAAGCAGGCTTATGAACTTGCTCTTAAAGCACAACGTCAAAATGAGGTTCCGGTAGGTGCCGTGCTTGTTGATGAAAATCATCGTCTACTGGGGCAAGGTTATAATACCGTTTTAAAACATCACGACCCCACAGCTCATGCAGAAATTATTGCCGTCAGAGAAGCTGCTCGTTCGCTTGGAAATTATCGGCTTTTAAATACAACTCTTTATGTCACTTTAGAACCATGCCCGATGTGTGCGGGTGCCTTGGTCCAGGCCCGCATTAAACGTTTGGTCTTTGCTACCCGGGATTTCAAGACAGGAGCTGCGGGCTCGATTTTTAATTTGGCACATAATTTGCTGTTAAATCATAGAATCCAGATTGATGAAGGACCTATGCAGTATGAGTGTGCATCACTCTTAACGGATTTTTTTGCTGTTCGTTCGTAGATTGTATTTTTGGAACAGCTTACGAATGCTCATTTATGGCGCATATTAAATGAAAATTATCCTAAAAAATTAATGGGCGAGTATACTTAATTCCTGTTTTAAAGCCTCTTTCTCATTTTGATTGAGCATATGTCCATGCTGATTGGTAATATAGAAGGTATCTTCCACGCGCTCCCCCGCAGTTGCAATCTTGGCGTTATGCAAATGTATTTTTAAATTAAAAAAAACACGACTGATTCTTGCTAAAAGACCCGGTCTGTCATTGGTCACTAAAAAAAGGGAGGTTTGCTGATTTAAATGATCCTCATCAAAGCTAATTTCTGGTTTAAATTTAAAATGCGCATGAGCTCGAGAAATTCTTTTTCGAGAAATAACAGGTAGCTGATCAGACGTAGATACCAGAGAATCGAATAAAGCTTTTTTTATGCTTTCAGTTTTTTGTTTATCTAGAAAAGCTCTATCCTGATCATCAAGTATGATGTAAGTATCTAAATCATAGGCATTATCACAGGTGATGATCGAGGCTTCCTGGATGGTCATATTGAAATTGCTGAGTACCGTGGTTGTTATAATGAATCGCTCATCTTTATGTGGCATGTAAATAAATATTTCGGTTCCTCCTTGAGTATGGTGCGGCATGATTAAAATCAAGGGAAAGGTCTTGCAATTCAATATTGCTTTGGTGTGACGGACAATCACATCTGGTGATTCATGTAAAAAATATTTACCTTTAAACGTTGACCATAGTTTTTGCACTTTTTGCTGATCAATATCTTCTTGGCTCAGTAAATCCATAGCAATTTGTTGGCGCACGGTAATGAGGGATGATTCATCAAATGAGGTTTTTTCTTTTTTCATCAAGTCATTTGCTGCATGGTACAGTTCCTTGAGCAATGAATCTTTCCAGGCATTCCACAGTTTTGGATTAGTGGCGCAGATATCAGCTACGGTCAGCAGATAAAGATAATCGAGGTAATCTCGATGGGGCATCAATTTGCAAAATTCAGTGATGGTTTTTGGATCATAAATATCTTTGCGTTGAGCAGTGATTGACATAAGCAGATGATTTTGAACAAGCCATGTCAGTAAATGTGTATTGTCTCTATCAAGTCTGTGATGTTGAGCGAAATGCTCAGCTTCTATGGCGCCTAATACGGAATGATCGCCGTTTCGTCCCTTGGCAATATCATGAAACAAGGCAGCAAGATAAAGAATTTCAGGTTTTTTGAGAGTGGGGAAAAGATTAGAGCACAGAGGATAACTACTGAAAAAAGCTTCCTGTTTAAAGCGGGAAATATTACGAATCACAAACATCGTATGCTGATCGACTGTGTAAACATGAAAAAGATCATATTGCATTTGTCCCGTTACGGTTGCAAAACAGTCAAGATATCGGGCTAAAACACCATAACGGTTCATGCGTTGCAAGGCTTCATAAGGTTCCTCTGCTTTAAGAATATTCATGAATAATTCAGTTGATATTTTTGCATTTCGAAAGGGCGTATTGATTAAATAAAGGGATTGACGAATTAATCGTATCGAGCTGGCTCGAACGCCTTTAATTTCAGGTTTTTTGGCAATCCAGAGAAACAAGGAAAGAATGGCATGAGGACGTTGTCGAAAAACCCGCGCATTTTTAGCTTCAATATAATGATTGGATAGTTGAAATTCGTTATCAAGGCTGATTAACCGTTGTTTAGGGTGCTCAATAATGACTTCTGCAAACCATTGGAGCAGCATTTCATTCAATTCCCGACTTCGCTTGATGATTTTAAAATACGTTTTCATAAACTGTTCAATGGCAAGAGAATGTGGTTTGTCTTTGTAACCAAAGAATTCAGCAAGCCTGATTTGATGATCAAAAAGCAGGCGGTCTTCTTTTTTCCCCGCAAGCATGTGCAAGGCAAAACGGACTCGCCAGAGAAAATGTTGACATGAAACAAGTTCTTCGTATTCCTTATCCAGAATAAAGCCACTGTAAATACCGTCAGCGAGTTTTTTAATATTAAAATGTCGTTTGGATATGCTGAGTAATATCTGTAAGTCTCTTATTCCGCCAGGACCATTTTTAACATTAGGTTCAAGATTATAAGCGGTTTCATCGTATTTTTTGTATCGCTTGTTCTGTTCCTCTTGCTTGGCAAAAAAATACTCTTTGCTAGGCCACATATGTAATGGATGGGTTTGATAAATTAATTCTTCCATTAAATTAGCCCGGCCACAAAGCAGGTGCATGTCCATGATGCTGGAAATCACGCTTAAATCATTGCTGGCTAAATCGGCACAATGTTTCACGGTTGTGAACTGGTGGCTGGTTTCAAGCCCTATATCCCAACAGTCCTGAATAAAAGATTGGGCATGATCCAGGGATGACTCATTGATATCATTCGTATGTAATAGCAGTAAATCAATATCAGAATAAAGCTGTAATTCACGTCTGCCATAACTGCCGAGAGCAATCAGACAAAATGCATTATCTACATGTAAGTTGTTTTTTTGAAACAAAGCGATGAGTAATTCATCTATGAAATGGACAAGTTTTCGTGTGATAACTTGAATACTTCCATGCTCACGTAATTCATTACACAATTCATTTTTGAACTGTCGGAGATTTTTTTTTAATTGCCTGTTATCGTTCTTCATCACGTAAGGTCAAAATTTCGACCCCATCCTCGGTAACCAGTAAAGTGTGCTCCCACTGGGCAGACAAACTGTGATCTTTGGTTACTACGGTCCAATTATCTGGTAATAAACGCGTATGATGTTTGCCAATGTTAACCATTGGTTCAATAGTAAAAGTCATTCCAGAACGTAAAATTTCGCCTGTTCCCGGAGTGCCGTAATGAAGAACTTGCGGATCTTCATGAAAAATGCGACCAATACCATGACCGCAATATTCTCTTACGACGGAGCATCGATTTTTTTCTGCATGCTGTTGGATAGCATGTCCAATATCGCCAAGCCGAACACCGGGCTTCACCATATTTATGCCAATAAAAAGGCACTCATGAGCTATTTTGACAACATGAAGAGCTTTAATAGAAGGCTTACCTACAAAGAACATTTTGCTTGTATCGCCATGAAAGCCATCCTTAATGACTGTTACATCAATGTTAATAATATCCCCTTCTTTTAGTCTTTTTTTTCCAGGTATCCCGTGGCAGACAACATGATTAATAGATGTGCAGATTGATTTTGGAAAACCATGATAATCCAAAGGGGCAGGTATGGCTTTTTGAGTATTTACGATGTAATCATGACAGATATTGTTTAATTCATCGGTGGTTACACCTGGTATGACATAGGGTTCTATCATTTGTAAAACTTCAGCAGCAAGACGACCTGCCACTCGCATTTTTTCAATTTCTTCAGGAGTTTTAATTGTTACCGCCATTAACCTATCGCCCATGTATAATTTTAATGTTAGTCCGACATAAGAAAAACAGAATTTTCTTATGTCGGGCCAGGGTATTTTGTTGGATCCGTATAAAAGCTTTGCTTTTTAGGACAATGCTCGTTTAGCAACATAAAAATTTGTGTAATTTCATGTCGAACTTACGTTAATATTTTAGCATCGTTGGAGTTTTCCGTCACGAGATTAAAAGAAGGTAAATTTCTTATCATAGTATTCTGTCTGGGTTTTAACCGTTTTTTAAATCGAATTCTGCTGTATATAGTTACCGCGCTAATTGGAGCTAAAAAATGACTAAGATCCGGATTTTAAGATAATTTTTATACCTTATTAAATAAAAACAGCGCGGGTGTGACTGCGCTGTTTTTACCCTGATTAATATTATTCTGAATCAGTGTCGTTGGTATCATCCTCATCCATCAAATTAACACCTTCATTGCTTTCAGTTTGATCTTTTTTATCCATTTTTTGCATGTGCATCATTTTTTTATCCATCCATTTCTGCATCATGTCAATATATTGTTTTTTCTGATCATCGTTAAGAACATTATAAATTTGATTTTTCATCATGATTTTCGATTTTAAAATCGAACCAAGTATTTCTTTTTTCTGATTCACCAATTGATTTAATTGATTTTCATCAATTTTATCCGATTTAACTAAATCAATCATTTGTGAGCGCAGATTTTTTAGTTCACCAAATTTTGCTCGCATGCCTTCCTTATATTGCTTTTTAATATCTTCGATTTGGTTCTTTTGTGCATCTGTTAAATTTAACTTCTCCAGCATTTTTTCCTTGTATTCATGCCCCGGGCATTTTTTCATGTTATCCGCTGGGAGGGCGAATACTGTAGCTGTATTAACAGAAAGAGAAAATGCAATAGCTGATAACCATATCATTCCTTTGTTCATTGTTAGCTCCTTTTATAGATTAATAAGAGTATGACTTTCTCGCTGAAAGTATAGAACAAAATATTTATTCTGCGGTTAATTTTTGGATAAAGCGATCAATTTTATTGGAGAGGTGAAAGACAGAAATATTTGAAAAACAAAGTTTCATTTGCTGAAATTAACTATTTATGGTATAAGTAACGCGCTTAAATACACACACGTTTCGACACATATGGCTGGGTCTCAAATTGGAAGTGCGTTCATTTTGGGTGTCATATGGGGAGCGTGGAGGCATAACCCAGGAGAAAATGATGAATGTAAGTATGCGTGAACTACTTGAAGCGGGAGCTCATTTTGGGCATCGTACCCGTTACTGGAATCCCAAAATGGCCGAGTATATTTTCGGTTCTAGAAATAAAATCCATATTATTAATTTGGAAAAAACCTTGCCAATGTTGCGTGATGTCACCAATTATGTCGGGCGACTGGCTGCAAACAATGCAAAAATATTGTTTGTAGGAACGAAACGCGCAGCTCAGGAAAGTATCCGCAGGCACGCTGAGAGATGTGGTATGCCTTACGTGGATCACCGCTGGTTAGGTGGTATGCTGACCAACTATAAAACTGTTCGTCAATCCATTATTCGTTTAAAAGAATTGAAGGAAATGCGCGATAAAGGGCTATTTAATACTATGATTAAAAAAGAAGCCCTGATGTTAAACCGTGAGCTTGAAAAACTTGAACAAGGATTGGGTGGTATTGAGAATATGGGTGGTCTGCCCGATGCTTTATTTGTTATTGATGTAGGATTTGAGCATATTGCCGTTGAGGAAGCGCGAAAACTACGAATTCCAGTAATAGGCGTGGTGGATACTAATAATTCTCCTGATAACATCGATTATATTATTCCTGGAAATGACGACTCCATGCGGGCTATTGATATTTATGTTCGCTGTATTGCCGATGCCATTCTTGATGCAAAACAAGGCAAAACCGTGGGTGAAGTGTCTTCTGATGCTGAATTTGTCGAAGTTTCTGATGAGCCTGAGAAAGCTGTTGAAAAAACAGGGGAGTAAAACCGTTTGATTACAGGGGGCTTTGAGTTGTAGGCTCTGTTCACTTGCCTTTTATCGTAGCGAAAATTTGCGCTAAGCTCTGCGCTGGCTAAGGCCGGTATCAGCCGAATTTAAAGCCGTTAAATGATAAGTGCACAGAAGCTAAGAGCAAGCCCCCTTTTTATTATGTGGAGGTAGAGAAAAATGACGATTAGTGCCGCATTAGTCATGCAGTTACGTGAGCGTACCGGCGCTGGCATGATGGAGTGTAAGAAGTTTTTAGTAGCCGCCGACGGAGATATTGAAAAAGCCATTTCTGAAATGCGCAAGGCAGGTCAGGCTAAAGCTGATAAAAAAGCAAACCGAATTGCTGCAGAAGGTGTTATTGTCGTTGCGCGCTCTGCGGATGGAAAATCCGCTGTAATGCTGGAAATCAACAGTGAAACCGATTTTGTTGCACGTGATGAAAGTTTCACCAACTTTGCTGATAAAGTGGCTGAGACTGCATTACATGCCGATACAACAGATGTTAACGAGTTATTGAAGGAAACTTTGCCAGGCAATATGGCTATTGAAGATGCCAGACAGGAATTGGTAGCTAAAATCGGTGAAAATATTCAAATTCGCCGCATTGCGCGTTTAAGCAGTGAAGGTGTTATAGGCTATTATTTGCACGGTAATCGTATCGGGGTGATGGTCGCTTTGAAAAATGGAGATGAGTCTTTGGCAAAAGACATTGCTATGCATGTTGCAGCCAGCCGTCCTATGGTTGTTAGCCGTGATCAGGTATCTGCAGAATCCATTGAAAATGAACGTGAAATATTTACTGCTCAAGCTCGCGAAAGTGGGAAGCCGCAAGAAATCATTGATAAAATGATCGAAGGCCGCATTAATAAATTTATGGATGAGGTGAGTCTGCTGGGCCAACCTTTTGTCAAAGATCCCAACATTAAAGTAGGTCAACTCTTAAAGGAGAAAAATGCAGAGGTGCTCTCTTTTGTTCGTTTTGAAGTTGGTGAAGGTATTGATAAAAAAGAAGATAACTTTGTAGAAGAAGTAATGGCACAGGTTCGCGATAAATAATGAATAATACTAAACCTTTAAAATATAAACGAATCCTACTTAAGTGCAGTGGAGAAGCCCTGATGGGGCAGGCTCAGTTTGGTATAGATCCGAAGATTCTGGATAAAATAGCGAAGGATGTTGCAGAACTCATAGCTATGGGGGTTGAAGTAGGCCTGGTTATTGGCGGTGGCAATTTGTTTCGTGGTAAAGTATTGTCAGAGGCGGGTTTAGGCAGAGTTACGGGAGATCACATGGGGATGTTGGCCACCGTAATGAACGCTCTGGCTTTACGTGATTCTCTTGAGCGTATAGATCTTCCTGCCCGAATCATGTCGGCTATTCCGATGTTGGGTGTGGTCGATCCTTATCACCGCCGTAAGGCCATCACTCACTTAAGAAACGGGCATGTGGTTATCTTTGCCGCCGGTACGGGTAATCCTTTCTTTACGACGGACTCTGCTGCTTGTTTGCGAGCTATTGAGGTAGAGGCTGATATTGTTTTAAAGGCTACTAAGGTTGATGGTATTTATTCTGAAGATCCGGTCAAAAATCCACAAGCTGTTCGCTATGATTACTTAACCTATAAAGAAGTTTTAAGTAAGGGTTTGCAAGTGATGGATGCAACAGCTATTTGTTTATGTCAGGAGCATGGTATGCCTTTACAGGTTTTTGATATGTCAGCCCCGGAAGCATTAAAGAAAATTGTATGTGGAGAGCGCATAGGGACAATTGTAGGAGCAAATCATGATCAATGAGATTAAACAAGAGACTGAAAAACGGATGAAAAAAGCCGTTGAGTCTTTACAGGTTGATTTAACTAAAATAAGAACTGGACGAGCTAATGTCGGTTTGCTTGATCATGTTATGGTTGAATACTATGGAAGTCCAACACCTATCAATCAGCTTGCAAATATTACCGTCAGTGATTCACGTACTCTGTTGATTACTCCTTGGGAGAAAAATATGGTTGCTCCCATTGAGAAGGCGATTCTTAATTCCGATTTGGGCTTAAATCCGGCAACAGCAGGAAATGCTATTCGTGTTCCAATGCCGCCTCTAACGGAAGAGCGTCGTAAAGAAATGATAAAGGTCGTACGGGCGGAGGCTGAGCAAGGTCGTGTTGCTATCCGCAATATTCGCCGTGATGCTAACAATCAGTTAAAGGAACTTGTTAAAGACAAGCAAATTTCTGAAGATGAAGAACGACGTTCGACAGAGGTTATTCAGAAATTAACGGATAAATACATTGCAGAAGTAGATCTGCTTTTGGCAGAAAAAGAAAAAGATCTTATGGAAATTTAATCTGATTTTCCGTACCGCAGTATTTGTAGATAAAAGTAAATTTGGAGTAAAAAAGCATAGCTTACATCGTGTAAGTGAGTATTTTCGATTCAAATATACTCAATTTCTAACAAAAAATATGCAGGTGCGGACCTCTCCTCTTTTGTAAAGCTTTAAACTCATTCATATTTCATGCTATAAAAAGAATGACAGCGTTGCGGGAAGAAAGAGAACCCATAAACTTCTCGTTTTGGTGTTTTGAAGCTTCATTTTATGGCTAAAATGAAGTCTCAACAGAACCTAGAATAATGACCTACAATTGTAACAATCCAAGCACAATTTTATAAACAATAAAAACAAGTTGAGGTTGTGTGAGTGTTCAATAGCACAAAGGCGACATTAGACCACGCCACAGTTGCAACAGAAAGGTTAAATGAAATGAAAGCTATTGATAAAGATGATCTATCATAAGTCCTCATGAGTATGTCAGCTTCAAGCGACTTAAACTTGATGTTGTCGGTTGTCAAATAGAAATGGTTATGGCCAAATAAAAAGAAGAACCATAATTAAAAACCTAAATAATTAGGTCTTGTTTTCACGAGATTTCTGCAATATGTCCCCATAAGGCATCCCACTCTAATCGTTTAATGGTCGTGGCTTGATAGAGATATTTAGTAATGGCAGAAAAAGAATGGCTGTTGCAGGCGAGGATGATAATATTAGCACTTCCTTTTACTGGAATGCTTACGGTATGAAGAAATTGTTTCTTAATACGGTTTAATAAGTTAAATTGTTCACTGGGATTGGCGAGATTAACAGCAAGGAAACCATATTTTTCCAGGTTTTTTTTACAATTTAGAAAAAAAACATCTGTATTGCACTCTGAGGGAAATGAATGTGCGTTATATAAATCGATGAGTATGTGCTTAAATGATGTTGATTCTTTTTGCATAAATTCGGTGGCATCTTGTTGAATAATTTCTAAATTCTTTATTTTATCCGCCATAAAAAATTTTTGCGCAATTGTAATGACATCGGGGTTTTTTTCAACAGCAATCAATGGGCTGCTGGAATTGTGTGAGGACAAATAATGTGCTGCTCCAGCTCCCCCTAATCCAAGCATACAGGTTTTTCCTGGCATGTTGCGCGCCAGCAAACATAAAACGGAGATATATTTTAAAATGGGTTTTTGCGGGTTTCTGCGGTGAATAACCGTTTGTAGAGCATCGCTGTCAAATGTCAACCAACGATAAATCAAATTTTGATAAACATGGGCGTTGTTTGTCGAGCTGTAAATACAATGACCAAATTTTGTTTTCCACATGATTATAACTGAAAAGGATAGATTGGCCCTAATCTAAGTATACCTGTTAATTCATCAAGAGCCTTAAAATTTTCTTCAATAAGTTGTGGATCATTAAAATCATCCGAACTTAATTCATTGCGATAATGGCGAAGGATCCAGTTTTCTAACATATTTAGCAAATGCTCGTCTATGATAACGCCCTGATGCATTGCCTTAAGTTCGTTATCATTCAATGGAACGCGAAGCCGTAAACAGGCAGGACCTCCTCCATTTCTCATGCTTTGTTTAAGCTCCATATAATATACTTTGTTAATTGGATTTCTGTCATCGGCAATCATTTGCTGGATAATGGTGTTAATTTTTGGATGTTCTGCACACTCTGTGGGGGCAATGAACATCATATGAGATGTCCCAGGTATTGTGATTAATTGTGAATTAAAAAAATAGGTACTAACTGCGTCATCAATACTCATTTCTTTAGAAGGTATTTCAATGATATTCAAAACGAAAGGAGCTTTTTTCTTTAGCTCTTTTAAAACCTCCGCTTGATTTAGAAAGGCTTCTTCATGAATTAAAAATACAGACTCATTTGCTACGGAAATAACGTCATTATGAAAAACACCTTGATCAATAGCAACTGGGTTCTGACAGGCAAACACGACTTGTTCGGGATTTAAAAGATGACTTCTGGCGATTGCTTTGGAGGCTTCCAGTGTTTGTCGTGCGGGATAGCGTTTAGGGAGGGGATTTATTTGCCGATGAGCTAGTGCTTGTTTGTCGTAGACCAGTAAGTAAACGGCAGGAGAATGATGATGTTCACACAGGCGATTATGATTGGCAGCACCTTCATCACTGGTTGTTGAAGAAGGTGGCAGAATTGGATGATGTTGAAAAAAGCGCTCATCATTGAAAATGATTTTTAAAAGCTTGCTGGAAAATTCAGCTTCTTGCTGGCGATGTAAATTACTGATCAGATTTGCTGCTGTAAAATGAACTTTCCTGTCAGCGGTATCGATGCTGGCAGTTACTGTAGCAGCATTGGCAGCCCACATACTGGAAGCTGAATAGACAGCATTTAACAGTCCCGGAGCCTCCTTTTTCGCTTTGTCGATTTTCTGTACAAAAGATCCGGTAAAACCAAGTTGCTCGAGTAAATGAAGATTAGGACGTTGATGTGGCGGAAGGAGGGCTTGCTTGACTCCATGCTCATGCAACAAACGCATTTTCGCTAACCCTTGCAACGCCGCAGCCTTGGGGTTAGCAACCGTTAATGCATTCACTGCCGAGGCAATATTTCCTACGGACAAACCCGCATAATTATGTGTGGGACCTACTAGCCCATCGATGTTTAATTCATATACTGACACGTTCTATTCTCCCAAGCCAGGAAGAAGCTTATCAGGTAAAGTTAATTCAGACTGCTCCTGGCTTGCTATAGGATAAGCGCAGTAATCGGCTGCGAAATAGGCGCTTGGTCTATGATTACCGCTTATACCAACTCCGCCAAAGGGCAGACTACTTGCTGCGCCTGTCGTAGGCCTATTCCAGTTAATCAGTCCAGCCTTTACTGAATTAAAAAAATAGTGATATTGCTGCTCATTTTCGCTTAGCAAGCCGGCGCATAAACCATATCGAGTCTCATTAGCCAAACCCAGTGCCTGTTCAAAATCCGAATAACGATAAACTTGAATCAAGGGTGCGAAAATCTCCTGATCGAGAGGTTTTTTGACCTCTGTCATTTCAATAATGCCTGGGGAAAGCAGTCCAGTATTTTCCTTCAACAAGCGCATTTTTAGTAAAGCTTTTCCCCCTCTGGCCATCAAGTCTTTTTGCGCATCAAGATGTTTTATGGCTTGCTCGTGACTGATAACAGGTCCCATGAAGGGTTCAGGAGTCTCTGTGAATTCGCCTGTTTTAATGGCTTGGCTTGATTGGATGAGTTGGGATAAAAAGCTATCACCGGTTTCACTGTCAGGGATGATTACGCGTCTTGCGCAGGTACAACGTTGTCCGGCGGTAAGAAATCCTGATAGCAAGGTGTGATAAACGGTAGCTTGAATGTTTGAAATTTCTCCAATGACCAAAGGGTTATTTCCGCCCATTTCCAGGGCCAGAATGACCTCTGGTCGATCAGCAAATCGTTGGTGAATATTTAATCCAGTTAAATAGCTTCCCGTAAAATAAACACCTTGTATGTCTTGTGACAATATAAATTTGGCACTATCGGCATCTCCTTGTAAGCAATTGATTACCCCATCCGGTATACCGCTGTTTTGCCAGCATATCATGATCAATTCAGCTACAGAGGGCGTAAGTTCGCTGGGCTTATAAAGTACGGTATTGCCAGCAAGAAGTGCTGGAACAATATGTCCATTACTAAGATGAGCGGGAAAATTAAATGCCCCTAAAACGGTAACCACACCATGTGGTTTATAGCGTAAGTTTGAAGTAATCTCATTCTTATAAGATTTGGCTGTGGTTCTTTCTTTGTGAGCCTGTATGGACAATTTGACTTTTCCAATCACCGAATCGACTTCTGTACGAGCTTCCCATAAGGGTTTTCCTGTTTCCAGGGCTATGAGTTGGGTTAATTCCTCTCTTTTTTTCTCTACTTGCCTGGAAAAAGACAAGGCAAACTCACATCTTTGCTCAAAATCCAGCGATGACCATTTAAAAAAAGCTTTTTTGGCAGCAAGATAGGCGGAATTTATATGTTCTTCTGAAGCTGCATATCCTTGCCAGAATATCTCTCCATTTGCTGGGTTCACAGATACCAGAGGTGTCTTGCTATCATTAATCCAATTACCGTTTATAAACTGTCCTTTACCGAATTCCCTGTCTGTCATGCTACCCATCATATAACCTCGTCTGAATTAAGTGGATTCATTGATGTTTAAAGGAACAATGCGTAATGAATCGCCAATTTGAACTTGTAGTAAATCTGCTGTGGTCTTGGAAATAAGACATGTTTTCTGTTCTTTATTATGAACGACTTGGCCAATGGTTGCGCGAAAATCAAGCTGTGTGTTTGCTACAATGTAGTCTTTGCTGATGACGTCATCAAGAATATTTTGAATGTTCACCTTTTCACTGAGTGAAACGGTTTTAATGTCATTTAATGGAGCCTCAATTGTAGGACCGGCATCAAAAATGTCTATATAGTTGATGTTACGAAATCCTTCTTTTAATAAAATGTTCATTGCGGGGACTGTGTTCGGATGAGGTTTACCAATAGCTTTTTGTGCCTCTTGTGAAAGAAGTTTGACAAAAATCGGACTTGTTGGCATTAAATCAGCAATAAACTCTTTATTAGTAAATAAAACCAAACGATCGGCTTCGGCAAAAGACATGTGAAAAAAATGGTCACCAAGGGCGTCCCAAAAAGGTGAGCGGCCTTGGTTGTCCGAAACTCCTCTCATTTCTGCAATAATGACGGGAGAAAAACGATGAGGGAAATTTGCCATAAAGATGAAACGTGACTTTGATAATAATAAACCATTGCCGCTGTGTCTGTAATCCGAATCAAGAAACAAGGTGCAGATCTCAGTTTTGCCCTGGTTATCATTAACCAGATTGAGAACTTCGTTATCAATGCGAATATTTAATGAGTGACAGATACGTGATTGTCTGGATAGTTTATAAGAGTAGAAGGGCAAATCATGACCTATACATGCTTCAATAGCAGATGTTCCAATAACTTTGGATGATTGAGTATCTTCAAGGACAAAGAAATAATACTCATTAGCTGGCTCCTGGAGTTTTTTTTGAAAAGAATCTTCTGACCACTGAAGACGTTTGCGAAGCAAGGCTTTTTCTTTAGGGAGTGTTGTCATCCCTATGCCGCTTTGTTTTGCCAGTTGATGAATAGCGGAAAGATCGGATGTTTTTACTTTACGAAAGAGCATCATGACTGGATATCCTCAAGTCCTCCTTGAGCAAGATCACTGAGTAAAAGAGCGCTGAGTGCCGCTCGTTCATAGAGGCTTTCCAAAACAATAAATTCATCAGGACTGTGAATATGGCCGCCCCTGACACCTAAGGTATCGAGTACAGGCAATCCAAGAGAAGCAAGATTATTACCGTCACAACATCCACCGCTGTCTTTCCAGTCTATGCTTAGAGCTAATTTTTCTCCACAGCTTTGCAGACGCGAAAAAAGACGTTCGGTGCTTCTGCAGACCCGTTTCACAGGTCTTGCGAATTCTCCCTCAATCTGGAGTGAATAATCAGGTCTTTTCAATTTAGACACCAAGGCGTTTAACTGCTGCCTTACCCAATGCTCATCCTCAGGTAGGCTGATGCGTATATCTAGCTTGACCACCGCTTTATCTGGAACAATATTCAAAGCATCTCCACCTGCTATTTTGCCCACATTAATAGTGACACCGTCTCGCAAGCCATTCAGAGCGTGTATTTCTGTGATCACTTCCGCCATATAGCAGATTGCATTACGACCCTCATAGAAGGCACGTCCGGCGTGTGCCGCTTTTCCTGTCGCAATAACAGTCATTTTACCACTGCCTTTACGGTTTTTGGCCAACGTGCCATTTTTAGTCATTGCAGGCTCATAAACCAGAGCCGCCTGGTAATGTGGAGCAAGCTCATTGAAAAGCACTGAAGATGAGGGGGATCCGATCTCCTCATCTGCATTTATCAATACATCCCAACCGAGCTTATCGGCAGCTTTATTTTGCTCAAAGGCAGATAGGGCATGGAGCATGACAATTAAACCGCCTTTCATGTCTGACACACCAGGACCGTTAATTTCATGGTCACTGATATATCTGAGTTTCTGAAAAAGACTGTCTGCAGGATACACTGTATCCATATGGCCACAAAGCAATACCCGTCTTTTCAATTCTGGTCTTTTTCGAATCCATAGCGCATCACCGCATTTCTGCTGCACAATGTGACCAGACATATTTATCGTAGTGAAGGTCGGTAGTTTCCTGGTGTAGATTTCGTCAGCCAAGGGTGTATAAACATCAATCAATACTTTTGACATGCCTGCAAGACCGGCTAAATTTTCACTACCGGAATTGATTTCACAGAACTGATGTAATTGATCGATCATTTTCCGCTCGCCGGATTTTACATGATCAATTAGCTCTTTTAATGGTTCCATACATCTATCATCCATAGATCAGAGCTAGAACATTAGCTTAAAACCAACTGCTTCGCAAGATAGGCATTGGATTAGATTGAACTGGCAAACAGATGTTATTGAACGATGATCTGCGGGATATTTGGGTTTCGATCAATTTTGCTATCAGATTCTTTTTCTTTCTGAATGCTCTCTTCAGCACATGAGATTTTTTCCATTCCCGTAATGATTTCTTTTCTTTCCTGAGCAAAAAAACCTGCTTTTGTCGTTGCCCAGCCTTTTTTCAACAATGAGGTATAACGACCTGCAGTAAAAGCAAGGGCGATGGCACCAAGGAGTGCTTTCATTAAGCCGGCGAGAACATATAACGGAGGATAGTTTATTTGAAGATTTTCCTGTAATTTCTGAAATTGCTGTAAATTATTCGTGTCTTGAGGTTTTAAAAGAACATTGGGCGTACGTGATACCACCTCCAGCAATAGGCGCTGATTACTTACATTTTCCTGATAGAGTTGTTCAGCCTGACTTAATATTTTTTTAGCAATTGTTTTATGTTCAGAAGCGATATTGTCTGCCTTATCAATTTCATTGATATTTTGTTCAACCCTTAATTTTATCAGTTGTCTGACACGCGAGTGCGGGCAATTCATGTCACGCCAGTGGATTAACCAGGATTTCGCTTCATTTTGCTTGATATCTTCATAATTGGCATTGACATAACGGTCAATGACATTCCAGAGGCGTTTCAAATGATGATTGATTCCTCGTCCCTTAACTGCCGTAGGTGCTGCCAGTATGGCTTCATTAAACTCATCCTGGGTCATTGGATGGTCAGTACCAAAGGATTTCAAAAGATTGTAATACGCTGAAGAAACGCCCCCACGGTCAATGGCATCTTTACAACTAAAATTGACGCTGACCGGATTTAGAGTTGTTAGAATATAATCCGTTAATTTAAATTTACAAAAATGAAACCAGGCCGCTTGACGCTCAGCTCTGCTTAAATCCGCATTTTCTTCTATCCCAAGTTCGGCAAAGCTTAGTTTTATCAGGTCGCTGATTTTTTTCTTTTCCTCAGCTTCATCGGCAAATAACCGCTTTCTGATTTTAGGAGAGATATGAAAATCTTTGATTTTACGAGAATGGTCTGGATCTTCTAAGGCTATGGCCAAAAATTCCTTAAACACATCATCATATTTTAAGGAAGAACGTGTTTTTTTATAATGATCTTCTTTCATTAAACCGCCGTCAGCCGGCAAGGTAATAACGGCGATATTATCGTGTCGATCTTCCAGTCCTTCCAACTCTTTAGTGATTTCCTGCTCACTTAATAAAGGTGGCGGGGTAAAACCATCGCGATGAAGATTATTAATATAAACATGTGTGATTCTGGGGGTATCTTTTTTTTCAGGAGGATATTTTTTCTTTTGTATCCTAAGCCAATGCTCAAAGAAGGGATTTATACGATAATCGTTATGATGACGCTGGCCTTGTGTTCCAAAACGATATTCGGTTGGATATGTTTGGTGATTTTGATATTCGTAATGGCGAATACTTGGAATGTTGGTTTGGTACTGGCTTTTATAGTCTCCAAAGTTGGAAAGCAAACGCTGCCAGGCTTCCCCGGATTTTACTGGATGATTAACGCTATGTTGAGGGGGTAAGGGTATTTTTTTTAAACTTTTGGTGATTCTTCTTTCATTGGAACCCTTTCTAGGCGTTGTAGTATCCGCCAAATATTTAAATTGTTTGTAGACTGAATTTAAAATATTATTGTCGTTATGGTAAATGGCAAAAAAGAAATCATCCAGTTGTTCCTCCTGTCCTTTTTGCTTGGCCGTTTCTTTTATCTCAGTAAGGTTTTTTTCTAAAAGTTTAAATAAAAGATAATAGACGTTTCCATAGATGACTTTTTGATTGTAAACGCTATCTTTTATTTTTTTTAATATCTCGACTAATAATTCATCATGCTGCGAAAGGATATCAAGTATAAACGCAGGAACAGAGAGATTTTTTAAGTAGGCATAACTATTTTGATTATGCATGCTTGCGCTGTTTAAAACAGTTGATTTGCTTTTTTCTCTTGCCATGAGAACGTTTTGCCTTATGATAGATATTATCATTGCTTTTAACATCGAAAATATACCATAAAAATGATTTTAAGTGCAAATAAATTGATCAGTTGTTCTCCTGTTCATGAGGAATGGCAGGAGCTGCTTAATGTTGCTCTACAAACGGTAGACAATGACTATCTGAAAGAAATTCAAACTGATGAATCCTGGCTTCCAGGTCTAAACAGACTTTTTTCTGCCTTTAGTCTTTCTCTATCAAGGGTAAAATATATTTTATTGGGTGAGTCACCATACCCCAGAGAGGAATCGGCCAATGGCTATGCATTTTGGGATGATTCTGTGGGGTCTTTATGGAGTGAAAGTGGTTTATCAAAGTCAGTTAATCGAGCTACATCACTGCGCAACTGGATGAAGGCTTTACTGCTGGCAAGAGGAGATCTGCAGGATGATCTATCGCAGCAGGCTATCGCCAGGATAGATAAGTCAGGCCTGGTGCAAACTGCAGAAGCTTTTTTTCAAGGTATGATGAAAAAAGGATTTCTGCTGTTGAATGCTTCACTGATTTATAGTAAAGGAGAAGTGAAGTATCATGCAAAACACTGGCGGCCTTTTATTCATAGTATACTTTGTCAGTTGGAAGTGATTAGTCCATCGATACAATTGGTTTTATTTGGTAAAATAGCGGATAATGTTCCAAAAACATCGTTAAAAACGGCTTTGATGGCAGAACACCCTTTTAATATCAGTTTCATTACCAACCCTGCCGTACTAAGCTTTTTTAAACCTTTTGACTTATTGGCACGTTATGAATGAATCAACCATTGACCTTCAGGAAATTTCCAAATTTGAACAGCATGCCAAAGACTGGTGGGATCCTGATGGTCCGTTAAAAACCCTGCATGATATCAACCCTTTGAGATTGGAATTTATACTGATGCATCAGTCATTGGGAGGAAAAAAAGTGCTCGATGTGGGTTGTGGTGGGGGACTGTTAACGGAAGCCATGGCTCGTAAAGGGGCAAATTGTATGGGGGTTGACGCTGAGAAAAACGTTATAGAAGTGGCAAAATCGCATGCGGCATCTCAAAAGGATTTGGCTCTTTCTTATCATTCCGTGGCTATAGAGGATGTTCAAGATGAAAATTTTGATATTGTTACCTGCATGGAAATGCTGGAGCATGTACAACATCCTGAGTTGGTTTTGCAGCATAGTGCGCGGGTGTTAAAACCAGGGGGCTGGTTATTTCTTTCCACGATAAATCGCTCTTTAAAAGCCTATGTTGGTGTTATCTTGGCCGCGGAGTATCTGTTGGGTCTTTTACCTAAACAAACGCATGATTATAATAAATTGATTAAGCCCAGTGAATTGGCTCAATTTGTTAGGGACGCAGATCTGAATATAAAGGATATGAAAGGGATGAGATATAATCCTTTTCTCAGAACAGCGGTATTAACTTCGGATGTTTCGGTTAATTATTTGTTCGCCTGCCAAAAAAGTGAATAATTCAAGTCATCAAAAAACGCACGAGAATGTTGGAGAACACAGGTCAAAACTATATTCTCCTTTTAGCGAGAATGTTTTTTTCCACCATATCTTTCCTGGTAACGTTGATAAGCATATTTGGCCTGTTCCTCAGTAACCACATCTACTTCATTTCCATAAATGTCTACTCTTGCAGCATCCACTTTTTGACAACTTAAATAGGCAGGTGATGCACTGTAGTAATTTAGTGCCTCTCTTAAGGATTTTTTACTGAAAGGAGGGGAGTCAAGCCGTTCATAAAAATCAATGATATCATCAAAGATACCAATTTTCAGAGGCTTAACCTGAGAGCCTTTTTTAAAAAAAGCAGCTGGGAAGTGTTCTATTAACCAATCAATAACAAACAATTTGTCTTTTTTTGCAATATCGGATTGTTGATTCATAAGCGCACCTTTATGGTTATTCAATTTATAGAATAATGATGTGTTATGCTCTGCTTAAAATAAACATCTTCTTTAGGTTAATCAAGTCTCTTGGCTTTTCATTATTGAAAGATATAAGAAATTTCTCAAGTTTTTGTAAGAAAGCCGCGATATTAGTGCAAGCACATTGCTTGTGTGGGTTTTAATATATTGATATTTAAAATTTATTTTTTTCGTCCATTATGATAATAATTTTTATAGCAAATATACTCTGCCTTGCTAATGTTAATCTCTGCTGCTAGATTTAAGTTAGGACTTGCAAGGATGGCGAGTTCGATAAAAGGAATTACATACCTACTAAGGAGTTGTTCAGGGAAGAACATCGGTTCATGGAAGATAACAGGAAGTTTTCACGGGAAGACTGCGAAAAGCCAGGGTCTGTTTACCCTGGCTTTATATTTACCCGATAAACCCGGAATGCGTGAGAAAATATTTATCCGGATAATAGGCAAAAACAACCGATCCGTTTTTAATGGCATTAATCAGCGGCTTGGCCAGTGTTTTTGCAACAGCTGGGCAGCCCCAAGAGCGGCCTGCTCGCCCAGTTTTCTTGATAAAAGAAGGTTCTACATACCATGCTCCATGAATAACAACTCTTCGCTGATAAGCATTGTTGTTAACTCCTTTTTCAAGTCCAAGGAGATTCAGGGAATAACCTTTGGAGCCCATATAGGTATCACGGGTGACGAATGTTCCAAGGCTTGATTCTTTGCTGGAGTTTTTATTTGAGAAATGGTGAGGAGTGTTAACACCGGAATTTTTACCGTGTGCCACATAAGTATTATATAGAAGTTTATCTTTTTTAACATCAAAAACCCACATTCTTTGTTTATTGGATGGCAATGAGTAATCAATAACGGTAAGAATTGGTTTTTTTGCAATGCCAGATGATTTTGCTTTCTGATAGGCAGTTAAAGCCAGTCTTAAAACTTTTTTATTGAGGCTGGGTGCTTTTTCACTTAAATGATTGACTTCGGTTTGTATATCAAATGCAGGTGCAGCATATGATATTGTGCTCGATGTCAAGTTGCTTGCCAAAATAATGCTTGAAATCAAATAAAGTATTGAGTTCATAGTGCTCCTTATTTTACCTGCTTAAACTATAATGCTTATCAAACATTGAACAGTATTAAACATCATGAATAGATGCTGCTCAGTGTCAGTCTTGGTCTTCACAAGGATAAATTTCTGAGGGAAACAAGACCTTTAAGCAATCAAAGGTTGTTGATTATATCTACAAGTCAGGTAAATGTAAATTAATTAGGGTTTTTGTTAAACATCAGGTAGAATTATTATGCAATTCATAGGGTTAGAAAAAACAGTCTATTTTTGATTGATTAAAATATATGCGATTAGATCATAATAAATACTAAATCGCACAAAAAAAGGCGATTTATTTGTATAAATTATGTCTATAAAGTGTAAAATCAAAACAATCAGATGGCTCTGGTTCTATGTTTTCAGGTTTAACACGCGATTATTTTTGCTGTATTCACATTTTCTTTTGGCGTATTCTGCTCTATCATTAGTTCGTTTTGGCCATAGCTGCACTGGAGATTATTATGTTAGAACAAAAATCTCTGCACTTTCCGCAGGGTGTACGGAGCGTAATAAACAACGCTTACCGTATGGATGAGCTGACTTGTATCCATGAGTTGATTGATAAAGCTGCATTAAGCGATATTCAGAATGCCGCCATCAGAAAAAATGCTATTCAACTCGTTGAGGCGGTCAGAAATGCTCGAAGAAAAAGTACTGGCATAGATTCATTCTTAACCGAGTATGCACTATCAAGTGAAGAGGGTATTGCATTAATGTGCCTTGCCGAGGCTTTTTTACGTGTTCCAGACAGTGCTACGATTGACAGTTTGATTAAAGATAAACTTGCCGAAGGGGACTGGAGATCTCATCGTGGCCAAAGTCCCTCATTTTTTGTAAATGCCACAACCTGGGCTTTAATGTTAACTGGCAAAATTTTAACACCTGAAAAATCAGACAGCGTGTTGACGAAGGCCCTAATGAAATTGGTTAATCGCAGCAGTGAAAAATTTATTCGTTCAGCTGTAGAAAAAGCCATGCGTATTATGAGCAAACAATTTGTTATGGGACGAACAATTGATGAAGCCATCTCTCGTGCCAGAAAAAAGGAAGAACAAGGCTATTTATATTCTTATGACATGTTAGGGGAAGCTGCATTAACAGCGTTTGATGCTGAACGATATTTTCAGGCCTATGCCAATGCAATTGAAAAAATTGGCAAAAAAAGTAATAAAAAATTGGATATTTACCACAGCCCCGGCATTTCAGTAAAATTATCAGCTCTTCACCCCCGCTATTTCGAAGCACAGCATGAGCGTGTTATGAAGGAACTTTGCCCCCGTTTGCTTTCACTTGCACAAATGGCAAAGCAATATGATATTGCTTTAACTGTAGATGCTGAGGAAACGGAGCGTTTGGACTTATCTCTAGATATTATAGAAAAAGTTTTTTCTGATCAAAGCCTTACTGACTGGAATGGTTTTGGCTTGGCCGTACAATCTTATCAGAAACGTGCCTTTTATGTTCTGGACTGGGTGGCTGAGCTTGCAAGACGAGAAAAGCGGCGAATTATGGTTCGTCTCATTAAAGGTGCTTACTGGGACAGTGAGATAAAAAAAGCTCAGATGCAGGGCTTGTCAGAATATCCGGTATTTACACGCAAGGCATTTACCGACGTTTCTTTTCAGGCTTGTGTGCGAAAGATACTTACCATGACAGACGCCATTTATCCTCAATTTGCCACACATAATGCTTATTCTGTAGCGATGGTATTGAATCTCGTAGGTGAGTATCGGGATTTTGAGTTTCAGTGCCTGCATGGAATGGGAGCGGAGCTTTATGACGAAGTAGTGCCGCAAGATAAGTACAACATCCCCTGTCGAATATATGCTCCTGTAGGAAGTCATGAAGATTTATTGCCTTATCTTGTCCGCCGATTACTGGAAAACGGTGCGAACTCTTCTTTTGTCAATCGTATCGTTGATGAGAAAGCGCCCGTTAATGAATTGGCCGAAGATCCAATACATAAGGCAAGGCAGTTATTATCAAAAATCAATAACAATATTCCTTTACCTGAAAATATTTTCATGCCCGAGCGTAAAAATTCACGTGGTCTTGATTTAACAGATAGAAAGAAGAGAACTGAATTACAGCAAGAGCTTTCTGAAATAAAAAAGGAATGGAGAACCTTGCCTGTTGTTGCAGGAAAGACACGGTTTGCATCTGAAATTAAGGTCATTTCGCCGCAACAGCCGGATCGTGTGATTGGTTATGTCGCAGAAGCCACAAAAGAAGATATTGAATCAGCATTAGCACAGGCAGAGTCCTCTTTTAAGTCCTGGAGCCTGACATCCGTAGAACATCGGGTTAACTGCCTTGAGAAAATGGCTGGGCTGCTGGAAGAAAACATGACGGAACTGCTGGCAATGGCTTGCCTTGAAGCTGGTAAAACATGGAGTGATGGGATTGCTGAAGTTAGAGAAGCTGCGGATTTTTGTCGTTATTATGCAATAAGTGCCAGACAATTAATGGGGCAGCCTCTTAAATTATCAGGATACACCGGTGAAACGAATGAATTAAGTCTCCATCCGCGAGGCACCATACTCTGTATCAGTCCGTGGAATTTTCCTTTAGCTATCTTTACGGGACAAATTGTAGCTGCACTGGTTACAGGTAATTGTGTGATAGCCAAGCCGGCAGAACAAACGCCTTTGATTGCCGGTTTTGTTGTTAATTTATTGCTTAAAGCTGGAATTCCTGAAGGGGTGATTCAGTTATTGCCAGGAACAGGGGAAGCTGTAGGAGCTCCTTTGGTTGAAGATAAGAGGATTAAGGGAGTCATATTTACAGGTTCTACGGAAACAGCTAATCGCATTCATTCCAGTTTAGCCGCGAAAACAGGCGCTATTACGCCTCTGATAGCAGAGACAGGCGGTCAAAATGCCATGATTGTAGATTCATCGGCTTTACCAGAGCAAGTGATTATGGATGTACTGGTTTCTGCTTTTGGCAGTGCAGGTCAGCGTTGTTCGGCCTTACGTGTTTTATATATTCAGGATGAGGTGTATCCTCGTATGATGGAATTATTGAAAGGAGCAATGGCTGAACTTCAAGTAGGTGATCCTTCATGGTTTAAAACGGATGTAGGACCGGTTATTGATGCGGAAGCTTTGGCCAATTTACAAAAGCACGTAAAAAAAATGGCAGAAAAATATGAGATCATTTATCAATGTGATTTGAATGAAGAATGTGAGGGTGGCTATTTTATGCCACCTACAGCGATTGCCATTGATGAACTTGCAGCTCTGAAGCGAGAAGTATTTGGACCTGTATTACATGTGATTCGTTATCAGCGTAAAAACCTTGATCAGGTCATCAATGACATCAACAATACTCAATATGGTTTAACGCTTGGAGTCCATAGTCGTATTAATGAAACGATAGAATACATTCGTCAACGAGTTCATGTAGGTAATTGTTATGTAAATCGGAATATGACAGGGGCTATTGTTGGATTACAACCATTTGGTGGCGAGGAGCTGTCGGGAACAGGTCCCAAAGCAGGCGGACCTCATTATCTGCTAAGACTTTGCCATGAAAGAGTGTATACCATTGATACTACCGCGGCAGGAGGCAATGCCAGTTTGATGTCTTTATCCGAAGAAATATAAGGAAATTCGGCCCATCTATGAAGGTATGGCGCGCAAAAGCATTTCTGTTTCTTCCTCTTTTAGGAAAGGGAAGAAACAGATATTTGGGTAAGGCTATGCCACGGCTTCCTTGGAATCAAAATTTTCCTTTAGAGCGCGTCTTAATATTTTGCCGACATTGGTTTTAGGCAACTCATCATGAAATTCAATGATTTTTGGTACTTTATAAGCGGTTAAATGCTCTCGACAGTGGTTAATGATCTCTTCTTCAGTCAATCCAGGATTACGTTTGACAATACAGGCTTTTACCTTTTCTCCTGACTCAGCATCATTGACACCGATGACACCTACTTCCAAGACATCCGGGTGCATACCTATCACTTGTTCGACTTCATTAGGATAGACATTAAACCCTGAGACAACAATAAGATCTTTTTTGCGATCAACCAAATAGATATAACCTTCTTCATCCATTCTCGCAACATCACCGGTTTTTAAAAAACCATCAGCAGTAAAAACCAATGCAGTCTCATCAGGGCGTTGCCAGTATCCAGCCATCACTTGTGGGCCTTTAATGCATAATTCACCGCTATGGCCAATGGCCACATCCTGGCCATTTTCATCCCGAATGGCGATATCGGTTGAAGGTAATGGTAAGCCTACACTGCCATTATAACCTTCAACATACATCGGATTAATGGTCACAGCCGGACTTGTTTCAGTTAAACCATAGGCTTCCAATACTCGCGTTTTAGTGATTTCACTCCATCGAGTAGATACGCTTTTTTGTAAAGCCATGCCACCTGAAAGAGCAAGCTTTAGTTTTGAAAAATCAACTTCTTTAAACTTGGCATGATTAAGCAAAGCATTAAAAAGAGTATTCACACCTGTGATGGCGGTAAAACCGCTGTTTTTAATCTCCTGAATAAAATGTCCTATATCGCGGGGATTGGTAATAAGAATATTTTTAGCTCCGGCTTTAAGGAAGGTCAGACAATTCGCTGTTAGGGAGAAAATATGGTACAAGGGTAGTGCCGTGACGATAATATCCTGCTCTGTCTTTGACATTAAAGGTGAAATCCAAGTACTAGCCTGTAATACGTTGGCAATCATGTTACCGTGGGTCAGCATGGCTCCCTTGGCTACACCGGTTGTACCGCCTGTATATTGCAGAAAGGCAATATCCTCCTGATTAAGCATCACCCATGTCAATTCTCCTTCACGTCCTCTTTTCAGAGCATCATTAAATGAAACGGCCTGAGGAATATGATAGGTAGGAATCATTTTTTTGATATATTTAACCACGGAATTGACGATGACTCGTTTTACAACGGAAAATAAATCTGCAACTTCAGTGATAATAATATGTTTTAATTGCGGAATATGGGGCAACGCCTTTTCAACGGTATGGGCAAAATTGGCCAGAACTATAATGACTTCAGCCCCCGAATCATTCATTTGATGAATCACTTCATCACTGGTATAAAGTGGATTTGTATTGACGACAATATAACCTGCTCTGAGAATAGCAAACAGAGCAACGGGATATTGCAGCAGATTGGGCATCATAACAGCAACCCGAGCCCCTTTTTTCAAGCCTAATTGCTGGAGATAAACAGCAAGCTGTCGACTTAGTTTTTCCAAATCAGTATAACTGATCTCTGTTCCCATATTGTCATAGGCTGTTCGTTCATTGTATTTAGCGCAAGACTCATCAAATAAAGAGACCAGAGATGAATATTGATCCGTATTGATTTGCTTGGGTATGCCATCCTGATAATGCTCTAACCATCGTTTATCCACGTTGATATCCTTCTGTTATGATCTTCCTCATGCTAGTATAAACAAAAATAATGATGATGGATATTAGGAAGATGGCTGCAAATTCACTCAAATCCCAGGCTTTCAAACTAAAAGGCAGACTTTATACCTTTACTGTGCTTCAGGTAATTCATCCTGAAATCGAATTGTTTTCCCGGCAATTGACTGAAATCATTGCAAAAGCACCTAAACTCTTTGAAAACGCACCGGTTGTATTGGATTTTTCCTGTGTGAATCGGTTTGATTTTGACTTGAAGAATCTTTGCCAAGTTATCAGAGAGCAGGGGATCATTCCTGTAGCGATACAAGGTGGTAATTCTTTTCTCGACACCGTGGCCCAATGTCAAGGACTTGCGGTCTTGAAATCATCCTCTACACAGGATAAGCCTTTGGATGGCCAGGAACAGGAAAATGCACTGCCGGATTCAGTAAAAGCAAAAATTTATTCAGCACCAGTCCGTTCTGGTCAGCAAGTGGTTGCTAAAAACAGCGACTTGATCGTCACATCATCGGTGAGTCATGGAGCAGAACTGTTGGCTGATGGCCATATCCATGTTTATGGTGCATTGCGTGGACGAGTTTTGGCAGGAATTTCCGGTGATAGTGAGGCCAGAATATTCTGCATGTCTCTGGATGCTGAGTTGATCTCCATCGCTGGCTTTTATCGTTTAAGCGATGCGATTGATAGCCAGACAGGTCCCTGTCAGATTTATTTAAAAGATGAACATATACATATTGAGCCTTTATGATTGCAGCTGTTTTTATTTCTGATTTACATCTTAGTCCTGATGAACCTGATATCAGTCGTCGTTTTGATCACTTTCTTCTATGGGCACAACAGCACTCCGTGAAAACAATTTATATCTTAGGTGATTTCTTTCATGCCTGGCCAGGGGATGATGGTATCGATGAATGGTGTAAAGAAATCGCAAAAAAAATAAAATCACTAAGTTCAAAGGGTATTTTATTTTATTATATGCATGGTAATCGTGATTTTTTATTAGGTAAGCAGTTTGCAAAACTGGCTGGTTGGACGATGATTGATGAACCTGCATTAATAGATTGTGGCGAGGAAAAAGTGATGCTGGCGCATGGTGATGGTTATTGCACTCAAGATGTTCATCACCAACGCTTCAGACGTTTAACGCGTAATCGCTGGTTTAAACGTTTTTTTCTATTTTTGCCTTATTTTTTGCGCATCAGGCTAGTCAAGGCTGTCCGTCAACGCAGCCAGTCAAATCGCAAGCCAATAGAGGCTATGGATGTGGTGGAAGAGGCCTTTTTATCCCACATGCAACAGATAAGTGTGAATACATTAATTCATGGACATACACATAAACCAGGTGTGCATCAATATGAAAAAAATAACCGTCTGTTTCGCCGCTATGTGCTGAGTGACTGGGATGACAGGCCACAATTATTGTGTTATGATAAATCAAAAGGTTTTTATTTTAACCAGTTGTCACTGGAAGCGGAGTGAGTAATGGCTGAAGAAAAGAGACAAAAAGAAATAGAAAAAAATCAAGAATTTAAAAAAGCTTATTTAGAGCAAGTTAGAGAAGACATACAACGTCGTTTGAAAGAAGAACAAGAGAATAGACTTGCCTTCAGGGTGGCAAAAAGAGAACCATCTGATAAGAAATTAATTGAAAAAGAAGAAGAAGCCTGGAAGCAGGTAGCCAAGGATTCAGAAAGTGATATAACGACTTTCAATGACTTACGTTACTTTATTACGGCAATGGCGAAAGATTCCAAGAAGTTTGCTGAAGCACTGTCTTATACCACGGAAAGACTTTCTACATGGATGGGAAGGGGCATAGGAGATCTCATACAAAGCAAAGCTATCGATCCTTTAACCAGGAAATGGGAGACTCGTGAAAGTCAGATTGAATTGCCTGATCTTTTATATGCTATAGATGTAGATGAAAACGGAAAGTTGAATTTTGAAGAATTAAAAGCAAAAGGCGGTTTAACGCCTAATGCAGCCGTGAATGTTTATTTTCAGGAACGGGTTAAGTTGTGGTTAGAGGAAAAGGGATATGTGGCTGATAAAGCAAATCCAGATAAGTATAGCCATAAGGTGTCAGGAGAGCCGCTTGATAAAGCTACGTTTGATGGATTGCGCAAGGAATTACATAAGACTTTAAATGAAGAACTTGCTCCGAATCTTGAAGAAACACAAACCACTTCTCCAGGTCCATAATCATTATCAATAAAATGCGATGTTCAACTTTTAGATTGCAGCAACCGCTTATCCACTTCATATGTGGTTTTACTATTGCAAGCTATGAGAATTTGAATGTTGAACATCACATAAATTGATTGTTGTTTTAAAGCGAGCCCGGAATTCCGCTGTGAAAGCGGAAAACCGTATCTTTTGAACAGATAAATTCATTCTCCAAATGGAGAAAAAAATCAAGTCGCTGATTAATTTCGCCGCCATATCTTTGCGCAAGATGTAAATAGTTTTCAAAATGCCTTGCTTCCGATTTCACCAGAGTTCTATAAAAACGCACTAGATGAGGATCATTAAGATGAGGAATAAGCTGGTAAAAGCGCTCACAGGATCTCGCTTCAATAATTGCTCCAATGATTAATTGATCTCGCAGCCTTTCCTTACCATTGTTCGCTGCTACATGTTGATGTAATTGCTGGGCATAATTAGAGGGTTTCAGTGGAGAAAAAGCAATGTTTTTCTGCTGAAGAATAGCAATGACTTTCTCAAAATGAAGGAGTTCCTCTCTGGCCAAGGGTGACATGATCTCAACAACAGCCTCTTTCTCCGGGTATTTGCTGATAAAATTAAGGGCAGTGGCAGCCGCTTTACGTTCACAATGCGCATGATCAATTAACAATATAGGCAAATGTTCAACGGCATATTCGATCCAGTCCTTAGGTGTAGCTGTTTTTAAAAAATCAAATAAAAACTGTAAATCGGAATTTAATGGCTTTGACATCGCTAAATACACTATACTTTAAAAAAATCGTCTTATAACACAGACTTTTGTAAATTCAAATCAGGTGAAGTATGAACGAACAAAAAGAGCATGATGAATTGTCCAGCTGGTATTCATCCTATGGCTTGATTACAGCCGAACGGATTTTAGAAAAATACCATATGCGCCTGACACAAGATGTATTGATCCGAGCTTTTAAAAATCCTCATAGTATTTATTATCGCCTATTGAGAGTACCTATAAAAAACGTGCTGAACGGGATTATTTTAACTCAGGCAAAAGATTATCAAACCTATGTTCAGAAGCTGTTTATAGATTATTTGCTTTCCGGAGAAGATGGAAAGGACAATAACACTCCTGGAGCTTCTACTCGAGAAGAACTTGAAGAAAAGCGCCAGGAACTGACTGCTCTTGGCGAAAGATTCCAACAGTTGGAACGTGAGCACTCTCAACTTATTTCTGAAAGTCAAGCGCAGCTTATTTCATTTTCCGTAAAATGGAAAGCCTTGATGAATAAAGCCGTTCAATCCTGTGAGAAGATGATGAAAGAAGAAGGAAAAAATGTTCCTGAGTCTGCCATTGAACACGCGATAACCTATGCTTTGGCAAATATAACAGAACAGGATGCTTCTGGCTTGAATAAAGATTCTGATTTTATTCAAAATTTCACAGAAAATCTTGGCTTAGTAAATCATCATCTGGATTTGGATAAATTATCAACAATTTTTCAAGATTTTTTCTCTGCATTTAAAAGCATGGAAGAAAATCTGGAGGTTTACATTGATAAAATAAAATCTATGGCAGAGCAATTGCGTGAGTATCGCAGCGAATTTTATGAAAAAATTATACAGGTCAACGAATTATTATATAACCTTTCGGACTATAGAATGAACGATGAGCAGATTAAAATCAATAAAGAAGCTTTAAATTTTGATCGGGATATTATCTAAAAATACTGGAGCATGCTTCCATTCACTCTTTCAAACGAAAAATGGGTAATTTGGTGACAAAATAGTTTGGCAAGTAAGCCAAACTATAATCAAGTATGATTTTGCCCTGATGAGTTAAAAATTAAATTAGCCAGAAGATGTTCAAATCATGTATAATGCCCAATTTTTATATGGGCAACGCCTGGATGTAATTTTAACCTGTTGGAGTATACGTATGTCTAAAGAATTAACCTTATCCATCATTAAACCTGACGCGGTTGCGAAATCAGTGATTGGACAAATTTATACACGTTTTGAAAATGCTGGCTTAATTATTGTAGCTGCTAAAATGATGCAACTTTCGCGTGAAGAGGCGGAGCGTTTTTATGACATTCATAAAGTGCGGCCATTTTTTAATGATCTGGTAGAGTTTATGATTTCTGGTCCCGTGATGGTACAGGTATTAAAAGGGGAAAATGCTGTCATGAAAAATCGTGAACTTATGGGAGCCACTAATCCCAAAGAAGCTGCTCCAGGTACAATCCGTGCTGATTTTGCTGAAAGCATTGATGCCAATGCAGTTCATGGTTCAGACAGCCTTGAAAATGCTGAACGTGAGATTCATTTTTTCTTTGAACCTCATGAAATTTGTGATCGATAAATTCATCGCGGAGTGCTGCATGATGAATCAGACAGTTAACTTACTTGATTACAATTACCAACAATTACGTCATTTGTGCATGGAGTGGGGTGAGAAGCCTTTTCGTGCTCAGCAGTTAATCCAATGGATTCATCAAAAAGGCTGCATGGATTTTTCAAACATGAGCAATCTTGGCAAAGATTTCCGGAAGAAACTTTGCCAATCTGCAATCATCAAATTACCAGAAATAGTTTCCAGCCAGAAATCCAGCGATGGCACTTGTAAATGGTTATTAAAACTTGACTGCGGTAATTGCATTGAAACCGTCTACATTCCTGAGACTGCGCGTGGAACATTATGTGTCTCTTCTCAGGTGGGTTGTGGGCTTAACTGTAGCTTTTGCTCCACGGCGAAGCAAGGATTTAACCGAAACCTTACTACAGCTGAAATCATTGGGCAGGTTTGGCTTGCTGTTCGAGAATTATCAACTCAACAAGGAACACACGACAAACATATTACGAATATTGTTATGATGGGAATGGGCGAGCCTTTGCTAAATTTTGATAATGTAGTAACCGCTATGGACATTATGATGGATGATTTTGCTTATGGTCTTTCTAAAAGGCGGGTTACTCTAAGTACATCAGGTGTGTTGCCGGAACTTGAGCGGCTAAAACAAATCAGTCCGGTATCTTTGGCGGTATCTTTACATGCTCCTAATGACTCTTTACGTAATGAATTGGTGCCTATTAATAAAAAATATCCTTTGGCACAACTAATGGCTATATGTAAAAACTATTTTAAAGATGAACCCAAACGGAAGGTTACTTTTGAATATGTCATGCTCAAAGACGTGAATGATCAGCCTGAGCATGCTGAGCAATTAATTAAGCTGCTTAGTAACGTTCCTGCAAAAGTGAACTTAATTCCTTTTAACCCTTTCCCCATGACCCAGTATGAGCGATCCTCATTGAAAACCATTAATGAATTTCGTGATCGACTGGTAGCGAAAGGCATTAATACCATTACCCGCAAAACAAGAGGTGATGACATCGATGCTGCATGCGGCCAGCTAGCCGGTGAAGTCCAGGATAGAACAAGCCGATCACGGCGATGGCAAAAATTACATTTTAATCTGAATAAAGAAGAAAAAACCGCTTCATAAAATTCTCTCCAGGACAAACTCATCTAATTTTTGATCACAAGAGACCTTTTTTGGCTACTTATTATGTTTTCCGTAGCATCCATACGATTCTGTATCAAGCGCTGCGTGGATCCAGCTCATAAAGTGCGGAATGCAGACATATTTATTTTACCCTGAATTCCCTACTGCTTTTCTATTAGCTTCAACATGTAAGACTTAGACGACTCCATTTTTTGTAGATGAGAAAATGAATAGCATAAAACTCGTATTTTTGATGTTTCTTGGGGTATATATTATGCTATCATTTGTTTTTGTTTAGGGGATTTGATTTCGTGATTGTTCAATCATTGGCTCCATATCCGCTATTGAGCAGCACAATTTTGTTTTTTGGATATTAAACATATGCATGATGGTTTGGTTTTTAATACAATTTTTTTAGTGTTTGCAGGCGCAGCGTTGTTATCTACTATTGTGTTATATACCAGGCAATCTCTGCTCGTCGCTTATATTATTCTTGGCGCGGTCTTAGGGCCCTGGGGGCTTCGGCTTGTTACCGATGTTGGTATAATACAACAAGTCGGTGATATAGGTATTGTGTTTCTATTGTTTTTGCTGGGATTGCATTTACAACCGCAAAATCTAATCCACATGCTTAAAAAAGTAACCTGGGTGGCATTGATCAGTTCATTGTTGTTTGCGGCTATTGCTTATTTTATTGGACGCTGGTTTGGGTTAACCGTGACAGAATCGCTCGTGCTTGGCGCATCCATGATGTTTTCAAGTACGATCATCGGTTTAAAGCTTTTACCGACCACTATACTTCATCATCAGCATACAGGTGAGGTGATGATCAGTGTCTTATTGATGCAAGACGTTATCGCTATTATTATTCTGATTATCATTAACGGCGCTGAACAGGGAGGGCAGTTTAGTCTTGAGGATCTTCTTTTAGTCAGCATAGCACTTCCTCTATTAACGCTTTCTGCTTTTTTGGTGGAGCGTTATGTTCTTGTAAAATTACTTGCTCGCTTTGACCGTACCCAGGAATATGTTTTTCTTTTATCTATAGCCTGGTGCCTGAGTTTATCTGTTGCTGCTAAAAAACTTGGACTTTCAGAAGATATTGGTGCTTTTGTTGCAGGAGTTGCTCTGGCATCCAGTCCGATTTCATTGTTCATTGCCGAAAGTTTGAAGCCCTTAAGAGATTTTTTTCTGGTGATGTTTTTCTTTTCTGTAGGAGCAACCTTCAACTTCAGTTATGCAGCCCAGGTTCTCATTCCAGCTGGCATCTTAGCTACACTTATGCTGATTTTGAAACCTTTGGTTTTTTGGTTGCTGCTTTATAAAGCCGGTGAGAAGAAGCCGGTTTCCAAAGAAGTTGGTATACGTCTGGGACAGGCCAGTGAATTTTCCTTATTGGTAGCAAGCATTGCCCTGGCAACCAAACTTATATCCGAAGTGGCATCGAATCTGATACAGGCTACAACTATCCTGACTTTTATCGTTTCATCTTATTTTGTTGTCTTAAAGTATCCAACACCTATTGCCTTATCGGATAAAATGCGGAAGGATTAGATCATGAAACTGCTTGTCATTGTTTTATGTTTATTTAGTGAACGTTTTTTAATTCATACGGCTTCGTTTAATCGCTTCAGCTGGTTTAAGGAATATTACTCGTTTATTGCCAGGAATTTGCAGCCCTTAGGCGCACTATCTGCCCCCGGATGGCTTTTGATAGGTCTTATACTTCCAATTGTCATTATTTCCGCTCTGGTACTGTTTTTTCTTGAGGATGTCTTTTATGGATTTTTTGGGTTGATCTTAAACATCATTATTCTTTATTATTGCCTTGGACCACAAAATCCCTTTTATCCTATTAATGAGAAAAAAGTAAATGCCCGAGGCGCTGATCAAAATACTGTTTCTGGCAGATATCTGGTAGAAGTTAATGGACAATTATTTGCTGTTTTATTTTGGTATATTTTGACTGGCCCGCTTGGCATTATTATCTACCGAACCATCTCACTTTCACAGGATTATGAACCTGTTGCCGCTAAGGCTAAATTAATTATTGCTTGGCTTGACTGGTTACCAGCAAGAATGACTGCCTTATTTTATATGTTGGTAGGGAACTTTCAGCGGGGCGCACATTATTTTGCAAAATATTTTACTGGTGGACCGGCGAAAAATAATGCCATGTTAAGTGAATGTGGTATTGCGGCAGCCAGTATAGAAGGAGATAAAACAGCTTCAATATCCGCAGCAGAAAATCTTGTAGAGCACTCTGTGATTGTCTTTTTAGTCTTTTTGGCTCTTTTTACACTTGCCGCGTGGTTATGAAAGTTGATCTCAGGTATGATTTTAATTTTGACATTTTGCATCACAGTATTTTGTAGATAAAAATTGAGAGAAGAAAGCGACAGTTTTCAATAAGCATGAGCATTTGCGCTTTAAATTTACTCAATTTATAGCAAAAAAGAAACAGATGCAGAGTACCAGATCATTGATTTGCTTTTAGTTGCCTACCCTATGTTTTGCTGGATTATTCGGAAAAGTGTGTGTTGAAAAACATCTGTGAACATTAAAACATAGAAATTAAAGTTTTTCGGCCAAGATAGTAGAAATGTCAACAGACCTTAATATAATGTTAACGAATTAAAAATAATAATGAGTTAGACTATGAAAAACACGTATCATTTATTGTGTTGTTTTTTGGTTATATTTCTTAGTGGTTGTATGTATTCAAACCATTATTCGAAAAATTCTGCTCTTTTCCTGAAGACCAAATCAATTTCTCCCGCGGCTACATGCAAAATAACATGTCAAATGAAAAAAAATGATTGTTTTAAATTATGCAAGGATAGCTGCGGTAATTGTCAGTCCAGATCCATTTTTTCCACGCGAAAAAAATATTCTAGATATGTGCACGAGCAATGCGTAAAGGGAGAAGTTGTTGCCCGAGAGTTGAATTCTTATCGTGATCCACTACAATGCCGCAAAGTCACCTGTAATTGTTGCGCTGATTTCGACACCTGTATTCAATCATGCAATGGTATAATACAGAAAAGACTTAAACCAGCATCAAAATGCTGTTAATAAATACGATTGCTTACGAGGTATTTGTTCATGTCTGATAATATGAAAAATGATATTGATCCAGTGGAAACACGTGAGTGGCTTGATGCATTACAGTCTGTTTTCGCTGTGGATGGAAAAGAACGCGCTGCTTTTATATTAAAGCAACTGGTCAAAAAGGCGAAAACTGAAGGCTTGAGTTTAACGGAATCTATTCATACCCCTTATCGAAACACCATTCCTGTGCATGCAGAAAAATCAATGCCTCCAGATGATGGATTAGGTAAACGCATCAGTGCTTTAATACGTTGGAACGCCGTAGCAATGGTTTTAAGAGCTGGTAAATATGCTCCCGAGCTGGGCGGTCATATTGCCTCTTATGCTTCCGCAGCCACATTATATGAAATTGGTTTTAATTATTTTTTTAAAGGCCCCAAAGGTAAAAACGGCGGTGATTTGTTGTATATACAAGGACATTCTTCACCTGGTATTTATGCCCGTGCTTTTTTAGAAGGCCGGTTGACAGAGAAACAGCTTGCTCATTTCAGGCAGGAAGTAGAGGGAGAGGGACTTTCTTCTTATCCTCATCCTTGGCTCATGAGTCATTTCTGGCAATTTCCTACCGTTTCCATGGGTTTGGGTCCTTTACAAGCCATTTATCAGGCTCGTTTTTTAAAATATCTTGAAAATCGCAGCCTGATTAAATCTGAAGGGCGGAAAGTATGGGCATTTCTCGGTGATGGAGAAATGGATGAGCCTGAATCTGTAGGTGCTTTATCGATAGCAGCAAGGGAAAAGTTAGACAATCTTATTTTTGTGGTGAATTGTAATTTACAACGGCTTGACGGACCAGTGAGAGGTAATGGCAAAATCATCCAGGAATTGGAAGGACTATTCCGCGGCGCTGGCTGGAATGTTATCAAAGTGGTCTGGGGAGGGCGTTGGGATCCATTGTTTGCCCGCGATGACCAGGGTCTGTTACAAAAGCGGATGGAAGAATGTGTAGATGGGGACTATCAAGCTTATAAAGCCAATGATGGTGCGTATGTAAGAGAACACTTCTTTGGTCAATATCTTGAATTAAAAAAAATGGTTGAAAATTACTCCGATGATGAAATCTGGCGTTTGAACCGTGGTGGGCATGATCCACAAAAAGTATATGCCGCCTATACAGCTGCCACAGAACATACAGGCAGTCCCACGGTTATTCTTGCCAAAACCATTAAAGGTTATGGTATGGGAGCTGCAGGTGAAGGCCAAAACATTACCCACCAACAAAAGAAAATGACTATTGAACAGCTTCGTGCTTTCCGAGATCGTTTCAGTATACCTATAAGTGATGATGATATTGATAAAGTTCCCTTTTATCGGCCGGATGATGAGAGTCCGGAAATTCAATTTTTGACAAAACAACGTGAAGCTTTGGGAGGATATTTACCTTCCAGAACAACGGAAGGTGAACCTTTAAAAATACCGGAACTGTCGGCATTTTCCAATGTAACAAAAGGGACAGGTGATCGGGAAATATCAACCACTATGGCTTTTGTTCGTATATTGTCAACCTTATTAAAAGATAAGGAATTGGGTTCAAGAATTGTCCCTATTATACCTGATGAATGTCGAACATTCGGAATGGAAGGTCTATTCAGACAGATCGGTATTTATTCCCCAGTCGATCAGCTTTATACGCCGGTTGATCATGAACAAGTCATGTACTATCGTGAGGCTCGTGACGGCCAGATTCTGGAGGAAGGCATCAATGAAGCCGGAGCTTTTTGCTCGTGGATAGCTGCTGCCACCTCTTACAGTTCTAACAAACTCACGATGATTCCATTTTATATTTATTATTCAATGTTTGGTTTCCAGAGGGTTGGTGATTTAGCCTGGGCGGCTGGTGACATGCAAGCTCGCGGATTTTTGCTGGGCGGAACGGCTGGTCGTACAACTCTTGCAGGTGAAGGATTGCAACATCAAGATGGACACAGTCATATACTGTCTTCTACGATTCCTAATTGCGTGAGTTATGATCCAACTTATGCCTATGAACTCGCGGTGATCATTCAAAATGGCTTGAAACGTATGTACGAAAAACAGGAAAATATTTTTTATTACATTACGGTTATGAATGAAAACTATAGCCATCCTGATATGCCTAAAAACGTTGAAGAAGGAATAATTAAAGGCATGTATTTGCTTAAGGAAGCTGCGAAAAAGTCAAAAAACCATGTTCAATTGCTCGGCAGCGGTACGATTTTACGAGAAGTTATTGAGGCTGCAAGAATGTTAAAAGAGGACTTTTCCATCACCGCAGATATCTGGAGCATTACCAGTTTTACCGAATTACGGCGTGATGGTTTGTCGGTGGAACGGTATAATCGCATGAACCCTGATTCAAAGCCAAGAGAAGCTTATGTAAGCAGTCAGTTAAAAGATCGCAAAGGTCCTATTATCGCCAGTACAGATTATATGAGACTGTATGCCGAACAAATTCGTCCGTTTATATCAGCACCTTATATAACTTTAGGTACAGATGGATATGGGCGTAGCGATACACGTGAACAATTAAGACATTTTTTCGAAGTGGATGCAAAATACGTTGTGTTAGCGGCTGTAAGTGCGTTAGCTGAACAGGGGAATGTCTCGAAATCTCTTGTTTCTGAGGTCATGAAACGTTATGACATTCATCCTGATAAACCTGAACCAGTGACACAGTAATGTATTTCCCAAATTTTATTAAAGAAACTAAAGGTTTTTTGATGTTTTCGCCAGCTTGAGTTGAAAATCTTCAATGATCTTCAATGCATATGTAGTGAAGACAGAACATTGGAGATTTACGACCAGGCTGGTAGAAAAAATACCAACGGATCTTAAAAATAGTCTGAGCTGGCAAAACATATAAAACATATATAGCCTGCATAAAACATTTGTTGAGGAAAAAATGGCAGAAGAAAATAAAATAAAGGTTCCTGATATCGGTGGTGCTACCAATGTGGATGTGATAGAAATTTTAGTAAATGAAGGGGATGAAATAGATACAGATACTCCTTTAATTACTTTGGAGTCAGAGAAGGCCAGTATGGACATTCCATCTCCCAAAGCAGGTAAGGTGAAGGAAATTCAAGTAAAAGCGGGTGATAAAGTTTCGGAAGGCGATCTGATTTTAACATTGGAAGGACAAGAGGCTAAATCCAGTAAAGAGGATAAATCTACAGAAAAGAAAACAGAAAAAGATATCGAGTCTGGTAAAAAATCAACCCCGTCTGAACAGCAAGAAGAAACTCATGAAAAAACAGAAATTAAAGAAGTGAGAATTCCTGATATTGGCGGGGCAACTGATGTAGATGTGATCGAGATTATGGTTCAAAGTGGAGATAAAATTTCAAAGGACCAAGCACTGATTACTTTGGAAGGGGATAAGGCCACCATGGATATACCAGCTCCTTGTGCAGGAGTTGTTGATAAGATCAGTATGAATGTAGGTGACAAAGTTTCTCAAGGAGATTTGATATTAACTTTGCAGGTTAAAACAGATAAAAAAGTGGAAATAGAAGCTTCTGAAGAGACAGAGAATAAAAAAAAGGAAAAAGAAGAGAAGCTACCAACGACAGAAACAAAATCTGAAGCAGTCAAAGCACCGGTTCAGGAAAAGGAAGAGGCAGTAATGCTTCCTGCCGGGCCTGCGGTTCGTAAAATAGCCAGGGAATTTGGTGTAGATCTTGGCAAGGTAAAAGGAACGGGTCGAAAATCCAGAATTACCAAAGAAGATATACAAAATTATGTAAAACAGAAACTGAGCGAAAAAACAACAGCCACAGGAGTTTCTTTGCCTCCTGCTCCCCAGATCGATTTCAGTAAATATGGGGAAATAGATATAAAACCTTTAAATAAAATTAAAAGGCTGACTGGCATCAATGTTCACCGCTCATGGATTAATATTCCACATGTAACTCAATTTGATGAAGCCGATATAACTGAGTTGGAGTCATTTCGCAAGACGGAGCAGGAAAAAGCAAAAAAAGCGGGTTATAAGTTAACTGTTTTGGCTTTTGTCTGCAAAGTGGTGAGCAAGGCATTAAAGGAATTCCCACAGTTCAACACATCTCTGGATGAGAGTGGAGAAAATTTAATTTACAAAAAATATTTTAATATTGGTATTGCTGTTGAAACAGAAAATGGCCTCGTTGTTCCTGTCATTCGAGATGTGGGGCAGCTTTCGGTTGCTGATATTGCCAAGGAAATGGCTCGTTTAAGCTCAAAAGCACGTGATAAAGGTTTAATGCCGGTAGAAATGAGCGGTGGTTGTTTTACTATTTCAAGTCTTGGCGGCATTGGTGGTACGGCTTTTACCCCCATTGTGAATGGCCCGGAAGTTGCTATTCTTGGCTTGTCTCGTTCATCAGTGAAACCGGTTTATGATGGTGATAAATTTGCACCGAGGCTGATGCTTCCTTTATCTCTTTCCTACGATCATCGAGTGATTGATGGCGCAGAAGCCGCACGTTTTACGCGCTATATTGCTGAAACATTGGGTGATATCAGGCGTGTGTTATTGTAAGCTGTTGCCTTAATTTAATAGCGACAGCTCTAAATTATGTTTAAATACCAGGCTCCGTTGAATTTGTTATGGGGAAAGTTCAACAAAACCTAAAGAATGTTTAATAATGAGGCTTTGTAATGAGTAAAAAGATTAAAACTGATGTGGTCGTTCTTGGTAGCGGACCAGGAGGATATACTGCGGCATTTCGTGCGGCAGATCTCGGAAAAAAAGTTGTTTTGGTTGAACGTTATGAATCCATTGGAGGCGTTTGTCTCAATGTGGGATGCATACCTTCCAAGGCATTATTGCATGTAGCTAAGGTTTTGGATGAAAGCCGGGAGATGACTGAACAGGGTATATCTTTCGGAAAGCCCAAAATAGAGACAAAAAAGCTGCTTGAGTGGAAAAACTCCGTGGTAGGAAAACTTACCGGCGGTTTAAAGTCATTGGCCAAACAACGAAAGGTAGAGATTGTTACAGGCGTTGGTAAATTTAGTGGCAGTCATCAATTGGAGGTCGAAAGCAAAGAAGGGACGGTTGAAATTGAATTTGAGAACGCCATTATAGCGGTAGGAAGCGAATCGGTTAAATTACCTTTTATTCCCGAAGACAAGCGTATTTATAGTTCAACCGGTGCTTTAGATCTTAATGATATTAAAGGCGATCTTTTAGTGCTCGGTGGTGGTATTATTGGTATGGAAATGGCTACCGTATACAGTGCGCTGGGTGTTAAAGTTACTGTGGTTGAATTTATGGATCAGTTAATTCCCGGCGCTGATGGTGATCTGGTTAAAATTTTGCAAAAACACATGGAGAAAAAGGGCGTTAAATTTTTGCTTAAAACTAAAGTCACAGCTATGGAAGCGAAGAAAGATGGTATTTATGTGAGCATGGAAGGTGAGCATAAAACAGAGAAGCCTGTTTGCTATCAACAAGTTTTGGTTTCTGTGGGCAGAAAACCTAATGGTGGTGAAATTGCAGCGGATAAGGCAGGCGTTGAAGTGGATGATCACGGATTTATCAAGGTTGATAAACAAATGCGCACTAATATAGAGCATATTTTCGCTATTGGCGATGTGGTTGGCCAGCCTATGTTGGCTCATAAAGCCATTCCCGAAGGTCGGGTCGCGGCAGAAGTCATTGCAGGGAAGAAACATTATTTTGAACCACAATGTATTGCGAGCGTTGCCTATACTGATCCAGAACTGGCCTGGGCTGGGTTAACGGAAAAAGAAGCAAAAGAAAAAGGAATTAAATATGAAAAAGGCAGTTTCCCTTGGGCGGCCAGTGGTCGAGCTCTAAGCGTGGCAAGGGCAGAAGGATTAACCAAATTATTGTTTGATCCTGATACAAATCGTATTCTGGGTGCTGGAATTGTAGGTGTAAATGCAGGTGATTTGATCTCTGAAACAGCCTTGGCTATTGAAATGGGTTGTGATGTTGAAGACATTGCTTTAACCATTCATCCTCATCCGACGTTATCTGAAACCATTGGTTTATCTGCTGAAGTCTTTGAAGGAACGGTGACGGATTTATATTTACCTAAAAAGAAAAAGCAGTGACACGGAGGGAATATTCGCCAGTGATAAAAGTCTATTGATACGAATATTTGTTAATAGCTCATGTTACTCAGTTTCATCGTTTTGCAATTTCAAATGCTTTTTACTCCATTAACTGCTCTTTGAAATTCCAAATCTGCTAAAAAATGCTGTTCTGAGTAATATGAGTATCATTAAAAATAGACATCCTTTCATTTTTAACACCATACTTAAAGAAAGGGTGCTTCAAAGCAGTTATCTATACCGAACACCTTAATTTTGTTTTAATTTTATAGTCTTACAATTAAAATAATCGAATTGAGAATGGCGAACGGGATAACTTATGAGCGTAAAAATTCGCCCAATGAAGAAGGAAGATATTGACGCTGTTTATACAATAGAGTCGTCGACACAACGAGCACCGTGGAGTCGAAGCATTCTTAGTGATTGTCTTTTTGTGGGTTATGACTGCCGAGTTTTGGAATTAAATCAAAATATTGCTGGATATATTATTTGCCGTTACGATTTAAATCAATGCCATATTTTAAACTTTTGTATCGCTAAATCGTTTCAATCCAAAGGTTATGGTAAATTATTATTGAACTCCGTTATTGATTCTTTAGAGCATTCGGGAATTGAGATTGCTCATCTTGAGGTCAGACCGAGCAATTTAGTTGCGCTTAATTTATATAAAAGCCTGGGTTTTGAACAATTTGAAATAAAAAAAGATTATTACTCGGACGATAACAACAAAAAAGAAGATGCTATCGTTTTAAGGAAACTGATTTAATTTAAAAATACTGGCGCAGAATAAAGATTTTTACATCATTATTTTTCAACCCTTAAAAATCGCGCAACATACGGAACCAACGTTCCCTGAATCAATATAGAAGTTAATACAATAAAGAATACATGGTTGAATATGGTATCAGCTTTAGGAACACCAGAAACCAGAGGGAATGTAGCGAGGATGATAGGCACAGCTCCGCGCAAGCCTACCCATGAAATCATGGATAATTCTTTATAATTAAATTTACTGTGTGATAAAACGATAAACACACTGAGCGGTCTTGCAATCAAAATAAGAAAAAAAGCAATGATGATATCTATGCTAAATAACCCAAGCAGTTTTGAAGGAAACACTAACAAACCTAACGTTAAGAACATAATTATCTGCATTAGCCAGGTTAAACCGTCATGAAATGAGGTTAATTCTTTTTTATAAAGAAATTTGTGGCGCCCCATGATTAATCCTGCCAGATAAACCGCTATAAAACCATTGCCGTGCAACGCTGCTGTAACACCATAAGTAAACAGTACAAATGCTACCGTTAACACAGGATATAGACCAGCATAAGCAAGATGTAATCCATTAATAGCCTTAGGAATAAGATGTCCCATTGTCCACCCAAAGGCAATGCCAATTGTGACCTGTGTCATAAATAACCAGCTTAAATCGGCAAAACCTGTCGCTGGAATGAGAATGATCTGAATAAAACCAATCGTTAGCAATACTGCTGTTGGATCATTACTTGCAGATTCAAGTTCGATAATTGCCTGTACTTCCTTTTTTAAACGGACGTTACGCGAGCGTAAAATGGAAAAAACAGCTGCTGCATCAGTGGAAGAAACAATAGCACCAAGTAGCATACTTTCAGTGAAGGAGAAATGAGTAAAGAAATAAGTGAATCCTGCCATAAAAAAAGCAGTCAAGACAACACCAATAGTTGATAAGAGGATCCCTTCTTTAACTATGGGGCGAATAATGTTCCAATCAGTATCCAGACCACCTGAAAATAATATAGATACAAGCGCACCAATGCCCACGGACTGCGCCAATAAGGCATTTTCAAATTCAATACCGCCAAGTCCATCAGAACCTGCTACCATTCCAATGATGAGAAAAAGTAATAATGAGGGTAGCCCAAGTCTTTCGGAAGCCTTATTGGCTAAAACACTTAGAATGAGTAAGATGGATGATCCTATAAATATATATTCAATTGGTATTTGCATTTTTTGTTTTGCGTCCTGGCTTTTATTCCTGATCTTGTTGGGTCACATGGCTAGAATTATATATGATTGCTATATAAATCTTTTTCAGGATCAATAATAAATATATAGTGTGAATCGATTTTCCGAAAAAAATTTCAAAAAATTTATATATCATTAAATAATATACTACGCTTTATTAAGGGAAGTTAATATCTGAATAAAATTATAAAAGGGAGTGACAATATGAACAGGAAAGCGACGACACAAAACCCTTCTACAGCAGAGGCCAGAGCTGATGTTAAACAAGCAGCCAGTGATTTAATGAATGAGAGCAAAAAATTTGCTCACGAACTTTATGAAGATGGTATAGACAAAGTTCATGAGGCCCAGGATGCAGCCAAAGAATATTCCGATGTTTTATTAAATAAAGTCAGGAAAAACCCATTGGCCTCTGTCCTCATTGCTGCAGGAGTGGGATTTTTAGTATCAGCAATTCTCAGGAAAGAATGAAAGCCATTGATGAATTAACAGGTCTTGTTTCCAGTAAACTGGAAGTATTTAAAGCAATTTTTTCCTTGATAAAACTAGAAATAAGACTTGCTGGATTAAGCGTATTTCCGTTGTTGCTGAATCTGTGTTTATTAATAGTGATCCTCTTAAGCACCTGGATTTCCATTATGGTGCTTGGGGGATATGTGCTGGAAAAGCTGTTCGATAGTATTTTTTTAGCGCTAGTCTCTGTTTGTGGATTAAATATCCTGTTTTTTATTATTTTGCTTCGTTACTTGAAATTTAATCTGAAAAAAATGAGTTTTGAAAAAACAAGACAAATTTTAGCTGACACTAAAGGAAGCAATACTCATGACCTCCAGGAAAGAGATAATACAGGCCATAGCCGAAACTGAAAATAGAATTCGTTATCATCAAAAACAGTTTATATTACATAGACAATATTGGTTGGATATTATAAAAAATAATCAGTTACTATTGATAACCGTGGTATTGCCGGTTGTTTTTCTCTTATGGCGAATGGGAGGGATGAATCGGGTTTTACAATGGAGCCGTCAATTGGGAGGATATTTGATGCTACCTGCCTTGGCTGTTTTCAGAAAAAAAATATTAAATGCCATATTTTCATTATGAAATCGGTATTTCGCACTTCCTTTGCTAAAAACTGAGTAATTTTGAATGTAAATGCTCATTTACTTGCACTAAAAATGCGATGACGGCATGCAGGATGAAAAGAAGATTATTGATAATTCCATACATGGGTAATTCATTTTATGTATGCAAATTAGACTCAATTTTTTTCATGTTTTTTGCAAATTCCTGCAAATGCGTTTTGTCTGTTTCCTGGTTTAAGTAATGGATTAAGCTATTTATTGATATTTCATATTCGGCAGGACTTAAATTTCCTCTCATGAGTTCAAAGCGCAGATAAATGCAGTAGGTGTTTAAAACATCGGTTTCACAGTAATCACGAACACCTTTCAAGTTGCCTGCAAGGTACTGCTCCCATACTTTATGACCACTCATTCCCATTTTGCCTGGGAAACCCAACATAGTGGCTACTTCATCCAGCGGAGCGAAAGCTTTGAGCTGATAAGCTGCCAACACATCCATAAGATCTAAGTGTCGATAGTGGAATCTACTTAAGTAATTGTTCCAGCGAAAATTTTGTTGATTATCTCCTGTTTCCCAGTAGGTTGTGGCTGTGACTCCATGCAATAAAGCACGATAATGAAGCACAGGTAAATCAAAACCACTGCCATTCCAACTGACTAAAATCGGGGTATGCTTATCAATTCCTGAAAAAAAACGAGAAATCAATTCTTTTTCTTCAGAGTTCTCAGTTCCTAATGACCATACCTTAACGTTTGAGCCGTGGCTTAAGACAAGAGAAATCGCCACTATTTTCTGTAGATAGTGAGGTAGAAAATCAGTGCCTGTTTTTTCTCTCCGTAAAGCAAACATAGCCTCGGAACAGTCTATAGCATCTAAGCCATCAAGGCCGTATATTCTTTTACCCGTAACAATATCTGGAACGGTTTCAATATCAAATACCAGAACGGACATACAATATTCCTGAAAAATGAATGATACTGCTTCTGAGTCAATCTTTAGAGAAAGCATAGTTTACATGTCAAAAGTACTCAGTTTTTAGCAAAAAAGGCCAGTGTGGAATGCCGGATACAGTATCATAAAAAGATTAAAATTTAAAATGAACTCATCCCGCTTCACAGGTCAAGCTCATACCATTTGATTAACTCATGTATTGATTAAATCATGTAACGCAGCTTCTTTTTTTGCTCTTTGAATGCTTTTTGGAATTTCAAATGCTCGTTTACTCCATGTTTCCTGGCAGGCAAAAATCTATTTCTTTATGAATTCGTCAATTCATTTGCAAGATGGATGTACGTTTGTTTGCGCAGGGATGGCGTAAATAAGACAAAATATAATTCGTCCTGGGAAATATAGGGTAATTAGTTTTATTTTATTTATTTTTCTGGTACTAATAATGAAACTGAATTTGCTGATTATAATAAATGCAAAAAATTACTCTGCTGGTTCTGGTATGTATGCAACTGGCTGCCTGCGTAAAAACGCCACCTAATGATGTTAATAATATATGTAAAATATTTGCTCAATACCCTAAATGGCATGCGGAAACGAGGGCTGTTGAAAGAAGATGGAAAGTTCCAGTATCTGTACAGATGGCTATTATTCATCAGGAGTCAAAATTTAATGGCAGGGCAAAACCGCCGCGTACTAAACTTTTGTGGATCATCCCCTGGAAAAGGCCATCAACTGCTTATGGTTATTCTCAGGCCTTGCACTCTACGTGGAAACTGTATAAGAAATCAGAGGGTGGCTATTGGGTCTCACGGGACGATTTTGGCGACGCTGCCGATTTTATCGGATGGTATGCCCATCAAGCTCATATGAGAACAGGTATCCCTAAAAATGATGCTTATAAGCTTTATTTGGCATATCATGAAGGTATAGGGGGCTATCAACGTAAAACCTATTTAAAAAAACCATGGTTGATTGCTGTGGCAAGAAAAGTGAAAGCAAAAAGTCAGTTTTATGAAAGACAACTGACAAGTTGTAAGGTATCCAGAAGATTCTGGTTTAAGTAAATGTATGATTATTGTCCTGACGTTTTGGCTCAAGATAGTAGGATTGTCAACGGTCATATGACTTAAGTTTGTACAATTTTTGCCTCAAAATTCCTGCTTCAGGATCAATTCTTGGGAACAGCAATTTCCATGGTGATTTTAATGAGTTTATTTGGTTATCTTTAAATCAAATTTAGACTATTCATTTTTAAATCATTCAAATGCTCTAGGGCATGTTTTAAGTTTAAGGAGTGATGAATGCGATTAATGTTATTAGGTGGTCCAGGTGCTGGAAAAGGTACTCAGGCCAAGCGCTTGAGTCAATATTTTAATATTCCCCAGATATCCACTGGAGACATGTTACGCGCAGCCATTGCTGAAGGAACGGAACTTGGAAAAAGTGCAAAAAAAGTTATGGATGAGGGAAAATTGGTTTCCGATGATATTATTATTGATTTAGTCAAAGAGAGACTGAAACAGACCGATTGCCAGCTTGGTTTTTTATTTGATGGTTTTCCACGGACAATCACTCAGGCCGAAGCATTAAGAGATAAAAAAATATATCTCGACCATGTTATTGAAATAGATGTAGATGATGAGGAAATCATTCGACGTTTGAGTGGCCGCAGAATTCATCAGCCATCCGGGCGTGTATATCATATAGAAAATCAAAAACCCGTACATGAAGGACGGGATGACGTGACTAATGAACCTTTAATTCAACGTGATGATGATAAGGAATCCACCGTTCGCAAACGCCTGAAAGTTTATCATGAGCAAACAGAACCCCTAATACAATATTATCAATCATGGGCTAATCAACAATCGGAAGGTGCGCCTCAATTCCATAAAGTTGATGGTAGAGGGGATGTCGATGAGATTTTTGATAGGATATTAAATCATATATATGATAAGGAGAAATAATGCCCGTTTATCATTTAGGAAAAGACAGTATTGACTTATTACTTGGAGAGGGAATTGCTGTTATTGATTTTTGGGCTGAATGGTGTGGTCCATGCAAAAATTTTTCTCCAATATTTGTAAGAGTTTCAGACAGGTTTCCCTATGTAAAATTTGCCAAGATCAATATTGAAGAAGAACCAGAGATTGCAGAGGAGTTTCATGTGCGCTCTATACCTCATGTAGTGATAGTGAAAGACGGTGTTCTCATTTACTCTGAATCAGGAGCGATGCCTGAAGCTGCTTTAAGAGATCTGGTTCAACAGGCTATTGATACTGACGTGAGCAAGCTTAAAAAAGGAATGGAGGGTGAGTCTGGAGAGGAATTGTAATAAACGGCATGTTCATGTGATGTTCGCACTTCAGAAAAGCGCGAACCTTATAAATTAAAATAGGGCTACTGTGATATAGAGGGTTCATCAGAATAAAATTTGCATTTTGCTGTTTAGATTTGAATGGTATAAGTTTATATATTTTTCAAGTTTCAAACTATTATCACTATCAAAATCTAAACCCAACTTAGTGCGCCGCCAGAGAATATCATCGCAGCTCGTTGCCCACTCCTGTTGAAGGAGATAATCAAGTTCGACTTGATAGAGACCGTGGCCAAAATAGATGCCAAGATCATCCATGGACTGGCAATGTTTTAAAATATATTCTGCTCTCGTCCCGTAATTGTCTAAATAGCGTTTTAACAACTTTTGTTCTAACCATGAATAGTGCTCAGTCGCATAATATTCATAATCTTCAAAACTCATTCCATTCAATTCTGCCCCTGGTAGAGGATGGTTTGCCGTTTGAGATATTGGCAAGTCAGGAAACACTGAATCCAGCTTATCAATGACTTCAGCTGCAAGTTTGCGATAGGTTGTGATCTTTCCTCCATAAATCGTGATGGCTGGTGCGGGTTGCTCGTGAACATTAAAATGATAGTCTCGGCTGATGGTATGAAGTTGCTTTTCTTTGTCTTTTATCAGGGGCCGGACACCGCTCCAGCTGTTAATGATCATGTTTTTATTGATACTTTTATTGAAATATTGATTGCTTAGGTCACATAAATAGGCTACTTCAGAAGGAGATATTTCAACATCATCCAAAGAACCGGAAAACTGTATGTCTGTTGTGCCAATCATAGTGTAGCCATAATAAGGTATGGTAAAAATAATGCGTTTGTCCTTACTTTGTAAAAAATAGGCATGATTTCCTTCATACAATTGAGGAACCACGATGTGACTACCTTTGACCCATACCACTTGCTTGTTTTCTGAAATATTTAATCGCTTGCTGACCGAATCTATCCAGGGACCTGTAGCATTAATGACTGTTTTGGCCTGAATATTAATCAAACTATCGCTGCGATGATCTTTTAACGTTAAATACCATTGATTATTCTCTGTTTTAGCCTGAATCAATTCTGTATGAGTACAAATCCTCGCTCCATGCTCTTTAGCTTGAATAGCATTAACTAAAGTCAGTCTTGAATCGTTAGTACTTCCATCATAAAAGAGAAATCCCTTATAAAATCTATTTTTTAATGGTTGGAAGTATCCTGACTGGTTTTTTCGGTGAATTGAACGACTTTTAGGTAAATTGTTTTTTTGACTTAAATGATCATAAATAAAAAGTCCTGTGCGGATGAGCCAGGAAGGGCGTAAAAATTTTTCATAAGGCAACATCAGTTGTATAGGGTGAACAAGATAGGGAGCCAGCTCAAATAGTTTTTGGCGTTCTATTAAGGCTTTTTTTACCAATTTAAAATTATACTGTTCCAGATATCTTAAACCTCCATGTATTAGTTTAGTACTTTTGGATGAGGTTTGTGAGGCAATATCTCCCTTTTCACAGAGAAACACAGAAAGTCCACGCAAAGCTGCATCAGCAGCACAACCGCAGCCATTAATACCGCCCCCAATTACTGCAACATCATAGAGGGGTTCCATATTTGCCTCCCTGAGCAATTGATTAACCTAAAATCTCATAAGCTTGAAGAAATACCATATCGAATATGGTGATCCCATTATAAAAGGCTTAGAATGAATCTATTTATTACTTTATCAGGAATATTGTTAACTATGAATTATATTCTTGCCATTGATCAAGGGACAAGCAGTACACGGGTAATTATCTTTAATTCGGAAGGAGAGCAAGTTGATATTAGACAGTATCCCGTAACCCAGTTTTATCCAAAAACAGGGTGGGTCGAACACGATCCGGAAGAAATATGGCAACAAACACAAAAAGCCATTAAGGAAGTAACAGAAAATTTACCCGCTAAAAGTGTTCTCTGTTGTGGAATCACCAATCAGCGAGAAACCACCGTAGTTTGGGATAAGCGCAGTGGACAATGTCTTACACCAGCCATTGTATGGCAGGACAGGAGAACAGAGGATTTTTGTTCTTCTATAGCTAATGAAAAACATAGTATTCGACAAAAAACAGGATTATTGCTGGATCCATATTTTTCCGCCACTAAGTTAAGGTGGATTCTACAACATTGTCCTGAAGCTTCAAATCTTGCGAAAAAAGGATTGCTTGCATTCGGTACCATTGACAGTTTTTTAATCTGGCGTCTTACGGGTGGAAAATCACATCTGACGGATGTCACGAACGCATCAAGAACCATGCTGTATAATATTCGTGATGAGGCATGGGATGAAGAGCTATTGCAACTCTTTCAGGTTCCACCTGCTGTCTTGCCTGAAGTATGCTCAAGTGATGCTCATTTTGGTTTTATCCAGAAAGAAATACTCGGCTATGAAGTTCCTATTACCGGGGTTGCCGGCGATCAGCAATCGGCATTAATTGGCCAGTGTTGTTTTGCAGAAGGTATGATCAAAGCCACCTTTGGTACCGGGGGATTTTTGTTAATGAATACCGGCTCAAGGATTGTAGATTCAGAACATTTATTATCTACAATTGCCTACAATTTAAAAAATCAGACTGTATATGGATTGGAAGGAAGTATTTATCATGCTGGTACAACCATAAAATGGCTACGTGATGAATTAAAATTAATTGCTACAGCCGATGAATCTGAAGAATTGGCAAAAAGTTTGTCTTCCAATGATGGAGTGTATTTTATTTCTTCTTTTACCGGTTTAGGGGCTCCATATTGGACTTCAAAGCAGAGTGCCAATATTGTGGGCCTTTCAAGGCTCTCTGCTCGTGCACACTTTGCACGGGCAGCACTTGAAGGTGTGTGTTACCAGGTCAGAGATGTTTTACAATGTATGCAACATGCCAGTAACATTGATATGAGCTTATTACGGGTTGACGGGGGAATGTCCGCTAATAACTGGTTTTTGCAGTTTTTGGCTAATCAGTGCGATTTGTTGGTGCAAAGGCCAGTTAATATAGAAACTACCGCTTATGGTACAGCGATTCTTGCTACGCTTGGTTTAGGTGTTTTTGCGGATTTAGAGCAATTAAAAACTATGTGGCAGCTTGGAACAGAATTTCGTAGAAATGAAGAGCGACAAATCAGTGAAAGGAATTATGAAGGATGGCAAAGGGCATTAAAAACGGTTTTAGAGGATATTCACTCACTCTAATAATTTCAACAAGAAGTTTACTTGACTCAAAATGAGCTCAAACTCAGCCGTTTACTAATATCACCATTGAGCTATTACTCAAAAAAAAACATTAGGCCTGTGGCTAAAAGCCACAGGAGTCGACATGGAATGATTTAAACGCTTAATCTACATTCCTTTTCTTTTTGCCTGTATATAATTGACGAGGCCTGCCGATTTTTGATTTGCTGGCGACCATTTCCATCCAGTGAGACATCCAGCCCACTGTACGAGCTAAGGCAAATACCACGGTAAACATATTGGTTGGAATACCGATGGCGCTCAATGTGAGACCGGAATAAAAATCGACGTTCGGATAAAGTTTTTTCTCAATAAAAAAGTCATCTTCTAAAGCAATACGTTCGAGTTCCATGGCTAACTTAAATAAAGGTTCTTCATGTGCGCCTACAGCCTCTAGAACATCATGACAGGTTTTACGCATAACTTTTGCTCGAGGATCATAGCTTTTATAAACCCTATGTCCAAAACCCATTAAACGAAATGGATCATCCTTATCCTTTGCCTTTTTGATGTATTTATTGATGTTACTGCTGTCGCCTATCTCATAAAGCATATTTAAGCAGGCTTCGTTTGCTCCACCATGAGCAGGTCCCCATAAAGCTCCAATCCCGGCCGAAATGCAAGCAAAAGGATTAGCTCCCGTTGAACCAGCAAGCCTGACCGTTGAAGTAGAAGCATTTTGCTCATGATCAGCATGAAGGATAAAAATGGTATCCATGGCCTTTGTTAATACCGGGTCAGGAGTCGTGTCGTTTGAGGGCACGCCAAACATCATATGCAGAAAATTTTCAGCGTAAGACATTTTGTTTTGAGGATACATGTAAGGCAAGCCTATGGAGTATTTATGACTCATTGCGGCTAATGTTGGCATTTTTGCAATCAGTCGTATAGCTGATGTGTATCTGTCATTTTCATTAGTCAGATCCATAGATTCATGATAAAAGGCGGATAAAGCACCAACAATTCCCACCATAATGGCCATAGGATGGGCGTCTCGTCTGAAACCATTTAAGAATTGATACATTTGCTGATGAACCATAGTGTGGTTATTGATCAGATTGACAAATTTATTTTTTTCCTCATTGGTAGGCAGTTCGCTGTTTAAGAGTAAATAGCAGACATCGAGGAAGTCTTTTTTCTCGGCCAACTGCTCGATAGGGTATCCACGATAAAGCAACACACCCTCTTCGCCATCAATATAAGTAATTTTTGATTCACAAGAGGCCGTAGACATGAATCCTTCGTCATAGGTAAAAACACCATGAGTGCCTAATTTACTAACATCGATGACATCTTTTCCCAAAGTGGGGCTATAGACGGGTAATTCTATAGGGGTTTGTCCCTCGATGTTAAGTGTCGCTTTCTTTTTCGTCATGCGTTCTCCAGATTGTAATTAATTTAAGCAATATAATTTGCTTGATGGCATGGACAGCACTATATAAAAATGGTGGTCAACAGTCAATTTATCGCATATTCAGCCAGCGGCTCCCGCCTAAGAAATTTTTAAAAAGCGGTATTAGCTCAGTTTTTATAGGGCAAGCGCAAGCGCTGAAATTAGATTCAGTCTAAAAAACAATCAATTTACAAGGTAGTTCAAATCCAATCCGGTATATAATAACAAAAAGATGCTTGCAGCATTATGATGAATTAGGCGCTAATGATGCCTTATGTCCAAACGCTAAAGCAGACCATAAGTCCTCAATACTATTGATAAAAAAATCAAAAAATAATGCTCGTTTTCTTTCCCATAACGAGCGCTTAGTATGCAATCTTGCAAGTGCTTTTTTAAATAGTTTACAGCCAAGCTGCTGCAGCTGATCAACAAAAAAAGCAAGCATCATCAAATGAGCAAATACGGTGCTCAAATGTTTATTACCATGACCAAAATTGTGCTCAAACTGATATCCTTGATTTTTTAATGTATTAAACGTTTCATTTTCTATCTTATGTCGTGCCCGTCCTCCTCTCATAATTTTGTAAGCATTCTTTTCAGTTAAGGGAATATTGGTTACCCAAACCCAACGCTGTTTTTTACCATTATCATGCACCTCCCAATACTCTAAAACGTTCACTATACAATCAAGGTGAGTATCATTAATTGCAATTTGATTTGACCAACTAAAACGATGAGTTATTTTGCCTTCTCTCACTTCATGAGTAGCTCGAGGCAATGCATTAAACTCTTCAAACAAATGTTTATGATCCCCTTCTTTGGCAACCAGGATGAACCAATGATCATCATCACATAAGCGTTTGATGAATGGAGCATTTGAAAACAGACCATCCCCTGTAAAAATTAGCTTTAAATGAGGGTGCTCGCGTTTCAGATCATTAAGAAAACGCAGGGCCGCATTACGTTCACAGTCGTTTTTATTGGCACCATCTGTTTTCATAATCGGCTCTGGGGCAAAAGGAATCACCACTTTATGGTCTGGATGAACTATGGCTGCTGATAGCATTTGATGGTAGTAACTAATTCGTCCATTTTTATGATGCCGCTGACAACAGTTATCACAGTGCACATCATCTGAATTGAAATAACCTGTTCCATCCAATGGCATCAAATAGCGGTTCTCATAGTATTTGAATAGCTCTAAATGCTTACTTCTCTGGCATTGCGCAAAGAGACGTCGATAAGTGGGTCGGAGTAAGGTTGGCTCAATTTCATCTAAACGCTTTCTCATCTGAGTATCTGAAGGCACTGCTTTAATACCAAAAATATGCTCGAGATTATGGCTAATCATATCCTCTCGATGGTGACGATCAAACTGTAACAGAGAGGGATATTTCAAACTGAATAAAGCATAGCCCGACATTAACGTATCAACTAAACTGATGGGTCTTTGGCGTTTTTTTACTTCTTTAATCGATGCGAAACTTGTTTTAACTGTTTCAACCAAATCTTTGCAACTCAACATCAGATGTCAACTTTAAAATTAAAAATGACATTTTAAATCATAGACTTCGCGAAAAATATCTTTTTAGACAATTAAAACAACTTATTTACAGCGGGTTCCGGCTTCGCCGGGAACCGCTGATATTCAGCTTAATTGATACGAACACTGTACAATATCGATTTTAAGTTATTATGGTACAATTTTCCTGTTGTGTAGATAATGTTTTTAAAAATTATTCTATGTTTTTGATCAGATTCATTTAGATGTCTGGTTATGGTATTCTTCAAAACTTAATTCTTTCTTATTCTTAAGGATGCACCCAAACTATGGTTTATTTAGCCAAAGAAGTTTTACCTGTCAACATTGAAGATGAATTAAAGCAGTCCTATCTTGATTATGCAATGAGTGTCATTGTCGGCAGAGCTTTGCCCGATGTGCGTGATGGATTGAAGCCCGTTCACCGAAGGGTGCTTTACGCCATGAGTGAGCTTGGAAATGACTGGAATAAACCGTATAAAAAATCTGCCCGGGTGGTAGGTGACGTTATCGGTAAATATCATCCGCATGGAGATACGGCGGTTTATGACACCATTGTACGCATGGCTCAACCCTTTTCAATGCGCTACATGCTGGTGGATGGCCAAGGTAATTTTGGTTCTATTGACGGAGATGCTCCTGCCGCCATGCGATATACGGAAGTCCGAATGTCTAAAATTGCCCATGCTTTGTTGGCAGATTTGGAAAAGGAAACCGTTGATTTTGCGCCCAATTATGATGAAACAGAATTTGCTCCGGTGGTTCTTCCATCAAGAATCCCTAATTTACTGGTGAATGGATCCTCCGGTATCGCCGTTGGTATGGCTACCAATATCCCACCACACAATCTTGGTGAAGTGATTGACGCTTGTATTGCACTGGTTTCTGATCCAGATATCAGTCTGGAACATTTAATGGAAATCATACCTGGTCCTGATTTTCCTACCGCCGCCATTATCAATGGGCGAGCTGGAATTTTGGAAGCCTATAGAACCGGTCGAGGTCGAATATCCATTCGCGCAAAAACGGATATTGAAACAGATAAGCACTCCGGACGACAAGCCATCATTATCAGTGAGATCCCTTATCAGGTAAATAAAGCCCGCTTGGTTGAGCGTATCGCTGATTTGGTGCGCGAGAAGAAACTTGAGGGAATTTCAGGCTTGCGGGATGAGTCGGACAAACAGGGAATGAGAGTTGTCATTGAATTAAAACGGGGAGAAGTTGCTGAAGTTGTCTTGAATAACTTATATGCTCATACACAAATGCAAAATGTTTTTGGTATTAATATGGTAGCCTTGGTAGATGGGCAACCAAGAACATTAAATCTTAAGCAAATTCTTGAGTACTTTATCAAGCATCGAAGGGAAGTTGTCACTCGCAGAACGCTTTTCGAACTGAAAAAAGCAAGAAACAGAGCTCATATCCTTGAGGGGTTGGGTGTTGCTTTGGCAAATATCGATGAAATGATTGAATTAATTAAAAAATCACCCACCCCACAGGACGCTAAAGAAGCACTTTTGGGACGCACATGGCAGGCTGGTCTTGTAAAAGCAATGTTAGAAAAGACGGGAAGCCATGCTTGTCGACCAGATGACCTTCCGGCTATATATGGTCTGAAAGAGGATGGTTATCATTTATCTGAGGCACAAGCACAGGCTATTCTGGATTTAAAGCTGCACCGCTTAACTGCACTTGAACAAGATAAAATTTTAAATGAATTTGAGCAGCTGCTTGAGTCCATTAGAGAATTATTGGATATTCTGGCCTCTCCGGAACGTTTAATGGAAGTCATTCGTGATGAATTGCTTGATGTTAAAAATCAATTTTCTGATAAAAGAAGAACAGAAATCACCGCATCTCAGGAAGATTTAACCATTGAGGATTTGATCACTGAAGAAGATGTGGTCGTTACCTTGTCTCATCAGGGATATGTTAAATATCAACCACTGGATGCCTACAAGGCTCAAAAAAGAGGTGGAAAAGGGAAATCAGCAACACATGTTAAGGAAGAAGATTTTGTAGAACGTTTGGTTATTGCAAGCACCCATGATACCTTGCTCTGCTTTTCAAACCATGGCAAGCTCTACTGGCTAAAGGCTTATGAGTTACCACTGGCCAGTCGCATATCTCGTGGTAAGCCCATCGTAAATATCCTCCCCTTGGCAGAAAATGAATACATTAATGCCATGATGCCTGTTCGAGAATATCAGGAAGGATATTTTGTGTTTATGGCTACAAAAAAAGGAACAGTAAAGAAAGTTCCATTACAGGCCTTTAGTCGACCCCGTTCCAGCGGAATTATTGCGGTCGATTTAGGAGAAGATGATTTGCTGGTCGGTGTGGATATGACGGATGGTCAAAAAGATATTATGTTGTTTACCGATGCCGGGAAGGTGATTCGCTTTGAAGAAGGCTTGGTTCGTCCCATGGGTCGAACAGCTCGAGGTGTACGTGGCATTCGTTTGGCAGAAGGCCAATCTGTTATTTCTCTTGTGGTGGTCCAGCCAGATGGCGGTACGATTCTCACCGCCACAGAACATGGTTATGGTAAACGGACGGACATTTCTGAATATCGGGTTTCAGGTCGGGGCGGCCAGGGTGTTATCTCTATTCAAGTGACTGAACGAAACGGTAAAGTTGTGCGCGCTATTCAAGTTTCTGATAGCGATGAGGTCATGTTGATTACTGATAAGGGTACTTTGGTGCGCTTCAAGGTGGATGAGCTATCAATAATTGGACGTAACACGCAAGGAGTACGCTTGATTAATGTAGCTTCTGGAGAACATGTGGTTGGTATGCAACGTATAGAGGAAGTGGCTGAAGAAAGTGATGAGGAAGAAATTCAAGAATGATAAGAGGATATAATTTCAGCGCCGGTCCTGCCATGTTGCCTGAAGTTATTTTAAAAGATATACAGGCAGAATTACTTGATTGGCAGGGGCATGACATGTCAGTCATGGAAATTGGCCATCGCACAGAAGCTTTCAGAGAATTATTGGCATCGGCTACGGCAAGCCTTCGTGAGTTACTTCATGTTCCTGAAAATTATCATATTTTATTTCTTGGAGGAGCGGCTAGAACACAATTCGCCATGATCCCAATGAATTTTTTATCTGCAAATGATTCCGCCGGCTATTTAATCTCTGGTGTATGGTCATCCATGGCATTTAAGGAAGCATCTTATTTAAAAAATGCTTATGTAGTGGCCTCGGGAGAAAATAATAATTATTTAAAGACTCCCCCGGAACAGGATTATATACTCAATGAGGATTCTGTTTATATTTATTATACGCCTAACGAAACAATCGACGGGGTGCGGTTTTCAAAAATACCGGATGTAGGCGAACGTATCCTCATAGCTGATATGACTTCCTGCTTATTAACTGAGCTAGTAGATGTGAGCAGATTTGGCTTGATTTTTGCCGGCGCCCAGAAGAACATTGCTAATGCTGGCTTGACTGTGGTCATTGTGCGTGATGAACTTCTTTCATTAAATCCACAGCAAAGAATTCCTGCCATGCTTGATTATCGTGTTCATGTTGACAATCAGTCTATGTATGCTACACCTCCTGTATTTAATTGTTATGTGGCAGCTAAAATGTTTGAATGGATAAAGGAACAAGGTGGAGTAGATGTTTTATATCAAAGGAATTGTCTAAAAGCTGAACGGCTTTATTCCTATATAGATTCCTCAGATTTCTATTATTGTGATATTGAGAAAGAAAGTCGGTCTAAAGTGAATATATGTTTTAAACTGTTTCGTCAGGAATTGACAGAATCATTTATAGCTTTTTCATCCAAACAGAAGTTGTATGCTTTACAGGGACATCGATTAAAAGGTGGTGTACGGGCCAGCATATACAATGCAATGCCGATGTCTGGTGTCGAGCAGTTAATAGATTGTATGCGTGAATTTGCAGAGGAATATAACCATTGAGCCAGCATCATTTTATCAGTTATCCCGCGAAATCCTTGAGAGATGAAATAAAGGTACCTGGGGATAAATCCATTTCCCATCGTGCCGTTATTCTGGGAGCCATTGCCAGAGGAACGACCACCATCAACGGTTTCTTGGAAGGTGAAGACTGTATGGCTACTCTGATGGCTTTTCGCCAGATGGGAGTTTCTATTGAGGGGCCGATATCGCAACGAGTCGTCATTCAGGGTGTTGGCAAGTATGGATTGAAAAAGCCGAGTCAAGTTATAGATTGCGGTAACTCCGGTACGAGTATGCGCCTGTTGACTGGCCTGCTTGCACCTCAGGAATTCGATAGTCAATTGACAGGTGACGCCAGTTTATTGAAACGCCCGATGGAAAGAGTCAGCAGGCCTTTAAGCAAAATGGGTGCGGAAATTCTTACCAATGAAGGGAAGCCGCCACTTCATATTCACGGCGGAAAAAAATTAACAGGCTTACATTATGATATTCCAGAGCCAAGTGCCCAAGTTAAATCCTGTTTATTATTAGCAGGAATGTATGCCGAAGGCGAAACAACCATTACCGAAACGGGAGTCACAAGGGATCACACTGAACGAATGCTGACGACATTTTCTTATCCCCTGCATAAATCAGAAAATGAAATTGGCATTAATTCAGACAGTGAGTGTATTGCAGCCGATATTATTGTGCCTGGCGATATCTCGTCCGCTGCTTTTTTTATTGTAGCTGCAACTCTTATTCCCGGTTCCGAGCTTTTTATACGAAATGTAGGAATAAATCCTACGCGTACCGGTATTTTACAGATTCTCAAATTAATGGGAGCCAACATTTCAATTCTCAACAAAAGATTATGTGGTGAGGAGCCGGTAGCTGATCTATTGGTAAAACATTCTTCTTTGGAGGGGTTGGATATACCTGTTTCGCTCGTGCCGTTAGCTATTGATGAATTTCCTATTATTTTTATTGCTGCGGCTGTGGCGAAAGGACAGACATTTATTCATGGTGCAAGAGAGTTACGGGTGAAAGAAAGTGATCGTATTGGCGTTATGGCAGAAGGATTACAGATTTTAGGTATTGATGCACAGCCGTTTGAAGATGGTTTGTTTATCAAAGGAGGGCAGTTAGAAGGTGGTGTGGTTGACAGTCATCATGATCATCGAGTGGCCATGGCCTTTGCCGTTGCAGGGGCGGTGGCCAAGCAACCAGTGACTGTGAAAAATTGTGTAAATGTCACTACGTCTTTTCCAGGATTTGTAACTACTGCAAATAAGGTCGGAATGAATATACAGGAAGTTGTTGATGAAAAATGATAAAAAAGCATCTGTCATCACTATTGATGGGCCAAGCGGGACAGGAAAAGGTACGGTTTGCTATCTTTTAGCTAAACATTTGAATTGGAATATCCTGGACAGCGGTGTTATCTATCGTGTGTTGGCCTATGCGGCAGCTAAAAACAATATATCATCAAATGATGTAGGAAAACTCGTTGAGTTAGCCGAAAAAATGGATTTACAGTTTCAATTAAAAAAAGACTCACAAATCGTGCTGCTTGATGGTGAAGATGTCAGTAAACAAATAAGGACAGAAGCATGCGGCCAGCAAGCTTCTGCTATAGCGGCCTTACCTGAGGTAAGAAAAGTACTGCTGCAACGACAAAGATCTTTTGCCAAGTCCCCTGGATTGGTTACGGATGGCCGTGATATGGGGACAGTCGTCTTTCCTGATGCAATTTTAAAGTTTTTTTTATATGCTACAGAACAGGAGCGTGCACGAAGACGATATTTACAGTTGAAAGATAGAGGAAATAATGTTAGCCTCGCCGAAGTTGTAGATGAATTGGTTAAGCGTGACGAAAGGGATACTTCAAGAATCCACTCTCCACTGAAACCTGCAAGCGATGCAATAATTATTGACACAACTGAACTAAATATTACACAAGTGTTCAATAATGTATTAAAATTAGTTGAAGAGCGTTTGAATTATTCAAAGCTTTAAATTAATAGGGGGAAGATAAGTATAACTTATATTCCGGTGTTTCACTAACGAGTTAATTAACATGTCTGAAAGTTTTAAAGAATTATTTGAGGAAAGCATAGCTGGAACCCAATTTTATCCAGGCGCCATCATTAATGCGAAAATTATTGATATAGATACTGACTATGTCACATTGAATGCAGGTTTGAAGTCTGAAGGTATTATTCCTATAGAGGAATTTTATGACAAAAATGGCGAGTTGGAAGTAAGTGTCGGTGATACGGTAGAGGTCGCTTTAGATTCTGTTGAGGACGGCTATGGTGAAACATTGCTTTCCAGAGAAAAAGCCAAGCGACAGGAAGCCTGGCGAAAACTTTCAAAATCATATGAAAACAACGAAACGGTGACTGGTCTTATCTCAGGAAAGGTCAAAGGTGGATTCACCGTTGAAATTGGTTCTATTCGCGCGTTTTTACCTGGCTCCCTCGTTGATGTCAGGCCAGTTCGTGATCCTTCATATCTGGAAGGTAAAGAACTTGAGTTTAAAGTCATTAAAATGGACATTAAACGTAATAACATTGTGGTTTCCAGACGTGCAGTTGTGGAAGAAGAAAGTAGTGCAGATCGACAAGCATTGCTTGAATCTCTCCATGAAGGTCAGGTCTTGCATGGTATTGTAAAAAATCTTACGGATTATGGGGCATTTATTGATTTAGGCGGCATTGATGGGTTACTGCACATTACCGATATTTCATGGAAGCGTGTAAAACACCCAAGTGAAGTTCTTTCTGTAGGTCAAGATGTTAAAGTAAAAGTTTTAAGTTTTGACAGCGAAAGAAATCGTGTATCGTTAGGCATGAAGCAGTTGGGTAATGATCCTTGGGTTGACCTGGTGGAGCGTTATCCTATAGGTCATCGATTACAAGGGAAAGTAACCAATATTACTGATTATGGTTGCTTCGTTGAGATTGAGGAAGGTGTAGAAGGTCTGGTTCATATGTCAGAAATGGATTGGACGAATAAAAACATCCATCCAAGCAAAGTGGTTTCTGTAGGTGATGTTGTTGACGTTGTTGTATTGGAAATTGATGAAAACAGACGTCGCATATCCTTAGGAATGAAGCAATGTGTTGGAAATCCTTGGGAACAATTTGCACAAAGCCACAGTAAAGGTGAAAAAGTTAAAGGTAAAATTCGATCCATCACGGATTTTGGTATTTTCATTGGACTCGAAGGTGATATTGACGGGCTGGTTCATTTGTCTGATATTTCCTGGAATGTTCCTGGTGAGGAAGCGGTTAAACAGTATAAAAAGGGACAGGAAATTGAAGCTGTTATCTTGGCAATTGACGCTGAGCGTGAGCGTATTTCCTTAGGAATAAAACAACTTGAAGGTGATAATTTCTCGAGCTTTGTTGAAGAGCATTCCAAAGGGTCTATTGTTAAAGGAAGAGTAGCTGAAGTGGATGCAAAATCTGTTACGGTAGCTCTGGATGATGATGTGATCGGTACAATTAAAGCCAATGAATTATCTGATGAAAAAGTCGATGACGCTTCAACCCTTGTTAAAGAAGGTGATGAAATCGAAGCCAAAATTATAAATATTGATCGTAAAAACCGCGTTATTTCTCTTTCTGTAAAAGCCAAAGATGCTCATGAACAGGCAGAGGCCATTAAAAAATACTCGCGAAATGGCGATGCTGCCTCTACTACACTGGGCGATTTGTTGAAAGAAAAAATGGCCAGTAGTAAGGAAAATGAATAATATTTATCATTTGATAAAAAGCGTAGTTTTTACTACGCTTTTTTTTTGCTTAAGTGTAGATAATTAAAGCTCAGAAATCTCAAACCGTTCTATAGCAGGACGGTGTGGATGCAGGTGATTTTTTAAAAAAATCCTGACTTCCAGACTGAAATGAGATAAAGTTTTTATAAAAAATACCTGCTGAATTCTTGTTAAGTTTTTTCTTTTTGGAATATAAAAAGTCATGGACTTTCTGTAAAATGATACATATAAGATGTTATAAATTTTTCTTTATTTTTTCTAAAAATATAGTATTTAACAGGTAAATATTCGGCATAATCGGAACAGAAAATTAAAAAGGAATCAGTAATGCGTTTATTGATGTTATTGTTTTATCTTGTGCTCATTATCTTTGGCGTCACCTTCGCCGCACTTAATGCATCTGACGTTCAAATCAATTTTTACGTCACAACTTTTAAGTTGCCGATGTCTGTTTTGATGGTCATTGTCCTGGGGATAGGTATTTTGATTGGATTTATCATTTTTTTATTTCGCTACTGGAGATTGAAACGTGAATATTGGAAATTAAAAAACCAACTAAATCTGACTGAAAAAGAAATAAAAAATTTACGTGCAATACCTTTGAAAGATCAACATTGATAAAAAACGGATTGAATTCAACAGTGGAGTTTATTAATGATTAATCTGTGGCCGATGTTATTGCCAGCCGCTGCCTGGTCAGGATGGTGGGTGGCAACAAGGAATTATTCAGATAAAAAAAGAAACTCTGAAAATCGCCTGTCCCGCGAATATGTAGTAGGCCTGAATTATTTGCTTAATGAACAACCTGATAAAGCTGTTGATGTATTTATTAAATTATTAGAAGTAGATAGTGAGACTGTGGAAACCCACTTGGCTTTAGGGAGTTTGTTTCGCCGACGTGGTGAAGTGGATAGAGCAATACGTATTCATCAAAATTTAATCGCAAGGCCTCAACTAAGCCTACTTCAACGTAAGGAAGCCTTGATGGCGTTAGGTCAGGATTACATGAGTGCAGGTGTTTTTGACAGAGCCGAGAGAATATTTCTGGAAGTAGTGGAAATCGGCGGAAGTAAAGAGACAGGAAGCTTGTATGAATTATTAGCTATATATCAGCAGGAAAAGGCATGGGAAAAAGCCCTGGATATTATTAAGAAACTGGAAATATCAACCGGTAATAGTCTACATCATCAAGCCGCTCATTATTACTGTGAAATGGCAAATGAAGCGCTAAAGGATAAAGCTTATGATCGTGCCTATTATTGTGTGAAACATGCATTAACTGTTGACAGAGAATCAGTAAGAGGCAGTTTGATGCTTGCCAATATGGAGATTCAGGCAGGAAGATTTAAACAAGCTATTAAGATATTAAAAAAAGTACCGCAGCAAGATCCAGACTTTATAACAGAAATTATCCAGCCATTGGTATTATGTTATAAAGAAATCAATTGTATGAGTGAGTGTGTAAATTATCTGAAACAGATACTAATTGATCATCCTCGAGCCTCAGTAATTTTTGTCATTGCAGATTATTTGCGACTGGAAAAAAATCTGGATACAGCTATTGATTTTGTGGCTGAAAATTTAAGTAAATATCCTTCTATTCGTGGCTTAAACCGTCTAATATATTGGCATCTTGATTCTGCTTATGGCAAAGTGCGTGATAAATTGCAAATGTTATATGATATAACAAGCAAATTCCTTGACAACAAGCCGATATATCGTTGTGGGCACTGTGGATTTGGTGGGAAACATTTACATTGGCATTGTCCAAGTTGTAAGCAATGGGGTAAAATGAAGCCCATTCATGGATTGGAAGGTGGGTAGGAAATATTATTCTAAATTTTAATGAAGAGAAATTATGCAATTTATCGATTTAAAAAAACAGTATCAATTAATTGAAAGAGATGTTCTTCAGAGTATTCAAAGAGTTCTTGAACATGGGCAATATATTCTTGGACCCGAAGTTGATGAGTTGGAAGAAAAATTAGCTGCCTTTGTGGGCGTAAAACATGCCATAGTTACTTCTAGTGGTACAGACTCGCTGTTAATGGCCTTAATGGCTTTGGATATAAAGCCGGGTGACGAAATCATTACAAGTCCTTTCAGTTTTTTCGCTACAGCTGAAGTCGTTGCCTTATGTCAGGCAACCCCTGTTTTTGTGGATATTGATCCAATAACTTATAACATTGACCCCACACGGATAGAGGAAGCTATTACTTCTAAAACAAAGGCCATTATGCCAGTTAATCTGTTTGGACAATGTGCCGATCTGGATGCCATTAACGCCATTGCCAAAAAACACGGATTAGATGTTATTGAAGACGCTGCCCAAAGCTTTGGTGCCACTTATAAAGGCAAGTATTCTTGTGGATTGACAACCATTGGTTGCACCAGCTTTTTTCCTTCCAAACCCTTAGGAGGTTATGGAGATTCCGGTGCTTGTTTTACAGATGATGATGATTTAGCCCAGAAAGTAAGGCAAATTCGTGTGCATGGACAAAATGCACGTTATAACCATATACGCATTGGCATTAATGGTAGAATGGACAGTATCCAGGCTGCAATTTTACTGCAAAAGCTAAAGCTTTTTCCTAATGAAATTGAACAAAGGATGACTGTTGCCCATCGATATGATCAACTATTATCCCCAATATGTAAAACACCTGTGGTAAAAGATGGGTATTCTAGCGTATATGCGCAATACACGATTGAGATTGAGGAAAGAGAGGCGGTGCAAAAATTCATGCAGACACAAGGAGTTCCGACCGCTGTTCATTATCCTGGCTCTATGCACTGTCAGGAAGCATTAAAATACCTTAATTATAAAAATGGTGACTTCCCTCATGCTGAAAGAGCGAGCCAGCGAGTTATCAGTTTACCCATGCATCCTTATTTGACTGAATCTGAGCAATTTTTAATTGTAAAAACATTAAAAAATGCCATTGAGAGCATGCTTGAGGTTGCTTAATGACTGTTAAATTGATTATAGCTCTGGATTTTGCTGATCAACGTAAAGCGCTGGATTTGATTGACCAATTAAATCCAGCGCAATGCGCACTTAAAGTAGGCAGTGAAATGTTCACACTTTTTGGCGCCGACTTTGTCAAACTACTCATCAAGAGACAATTTAAAGTTTTCCTTGATTTAAAATTTCATGATATTCCTAACACCGTTTCAAAAGCCTGTAAGGCAAGTGCTGATATGGGGGTATGGATGCTGAATGTTCATGCTGCCGGTGGTCTGGAAATGATGGCGGCGGCTAGAAATGCTTTGGAACCGTTTGGAGAAGACAAACCTTTATTAATTGCGGTTACTGTATTAACAAGCATGAGTGAGGAGCAGTTACCTTTAATAGGAGTTCCTTCTGCATTAACTTCACAGGTTTTAAGGCTAGCAAAATTGGCCTTTGATACTCAATTGGACGGAGTTGTTTGTTCGGCACAGGAATCTTCTCTTATTAAAGAATCTTTTGGTTCATCGTTTGTGACGGTTACACCCGGAATCCGTTTATCTGAGGAAAACAGCGATGATCAGTCACGAATAATGACGCCAAAAAAGGCCATAGCAGCTGGCAGTGATTATCTGGTGATTGGACGACCAGTAAGCCTTGCCTCTCATCCTGCAGATGTTGTAAAACGCATTTTGCAAAATATTGCATAAGATTGCCCACCACATATTGCATTATGTACAATTACTATTAAACCTATTCATTTTCTTCTCGTTTTATGATAGATATTAAAAAAGGCATCAAAGGATGATGACTGATATGTTTGTAACATAAGTTTTTAACTTATCACTCATTTTACGCAGCACAGTATTTTTTGGAAAATTTGAACGCATTTTGGAATTTTAAAGCGCAGTTACATTAAGTAAATGAGCATTTGAAATGGAAAAATGTGTCCAAAGATACAAAAAAGACGAAGCTGCGTAACATGAGCTATCAGTAGCTAACAATATCTACAAAAGGACGAGAGAAGGATGGCACCACAAGATTTGCTATGTCAATTGCTGGAGTCTGACGGTAAATATGCTGATAACATATACTTGTTGAAAAAAATAATATTGACCGCCTATTTAGGTCGACTACGCATAAACAGCCTTTCCCCGGATAGAAAATATACACTAGCGAATTACCTGCTGGATGACGAAAATATTATTTTTGACTTTACTCGCCTAAGTGAAGAAAAAAAAGAAAAATTTCTTCAATGGTTATTAAAATCACATGAAGAAGAAAAAGAAACGGTTTTCTTAAATCGATACGCCGTTAATGAATATCGAGGTTATTCGGCTGAAGTTTCACTAAACTGGTGGGGAAAGTTTAAAAGCTGGTTGTTTAACAAACGATTTGATCACTGGACATTAGCTGATATTTCTCTTTCATTGCACTATCAATTAACAGGTTTAAACGTTTGTTATGGTAAAAAGGGATTGCTTATTGGACTGAACCAATTTTTATCCCCTCCAATGAAAGGAAAATACAGCGACCCGGAGAAAAATGAACAGGATTCAAATGGTAATGCTAAGCGCGTATACATTACAGACAAGCTTGTCGATCGGCTACTTTCGTCAAATATAGGCGATTTTGATTTTAATAATATTTGTAAAAAGCCTCACCCTCACTCTCTCACTATAGATAAAGAGCAATATCAGTCTCGGTATGAGCAAATGCATGCTTATCGTACCGCAGAAAAATTTCATGCTCTTAAACCCTGGTATATTCGTTTGTTCGGCTGGGTCGCTTCCTGGTTTAAATTTGGTTCTTCTAAAAAAGAAGCACCTTCAAAGACAAAGCGATTTGAAAAGCTATTAAAAGAAGAGCAAATTAGCATTAGCCGTAATAAAGAAACAAACGAGATTCTAGTGCTGGAAAAGCGACCGGACTCGGAGATTATGGTTTTTTGCGGTGGTGGCCCCAAAATCTTTGCTCATGTGGGAGTTTATAAAGCATTTTGTGATGCAGGCCTTCGTCCTAAAAAATATGCCGGTAGCTCAGCCGGTGCCATTATGTCTGTTTTATGTTATTTAGGCTGTACTCCAGAAGAAATTTTTGAATTTTTTAAATCCATTCGTCCGGAAAATCTAATTTATTATGAAAAGTTGAATGTTAACGGAATTTCAAACACTAATGGTCTTAAAGCTGCGCTTGATTATATGATCAATAAAAAAATACTGGAGGTATTGAAAAAACACCATGATAAGCCTGAAGATCATTATCCTAAAGGAAAGATAACCTTTGGGGTTCTTGAACATTTCAGAAAGCAATATCCAGATTGCGGTTTTGGTGAAGAATTAACCGTCACTGCCACCAGAAAACTGGCAGGAGAGACAACCTATTTTTCATTCAAGCATTCACCGGATGAAGAGGTCAGCAAAGCTGTTACCGCCTCTGCCTGTCTACCCATTGTTTTTCAGCCCGTTAAAATCAATGATGAAGAATTTAATGATGGTGGAATCAAGAGTAATTTCCCGACTGAAATATATAAAGATGATTATTCAAGTTTGCTGGAATCTGAACATGGTAATAATCTTAAATTAGTGGGAATTCAGTTTAATAATGGAACGGAACGGCATACGCTTGATAGAATAAAAGACAAAGTCTATCGTGAAAATTTCCTTTTAAATTGGATTTATCGATTGCTTACTGGTGTCAATGATCCAGCCAGCGGTTGGGAGCAGGATCGTATTAAATTACGACAACATGCTTTACAGACGATAGTGCTGGATATTGGTAAAGACGTTAATATCAGCAGTATTTATTTATCTGAAGAAAGCAAAATAAAGCTATTAGAAACTGGATTAAAAGGAGGGAAAGAATACATCGATTTGCGCTACCGTAAAACAAGCTCGGGAAAATATAAAAATCAGGAGCTTATGTATTCAACCTTTGCTAATCTTTTTGATTTGCTGGTTTATTGTTGTTACCGAGAAAATCTCGATTGGTTTGAAAGAGTTTATCAGCTAATTCTTCAATCCAAATCAGCTGATCGTAGCGAATTGATAGAACACGCCGATCAGCTCAGGAAATTATATTTTCCAACAGAGTTTGAAAATAAATCAAAACACCCGTCATTTTATAATCATCCCTACAAAAGACCATCAAAAGAAGAGGTATTTAAAAAAGCAGAGGTGTTTGTATTGGTTTATCCTGTTTTTAAAGATTTAAGCCAGGATTGGCTTATGGATAAGACCGATAAATTCATTTTTGAAAAATCACGTTTCTCTTTATCTTTAAATAGTCCATTTGAATGCCTGGAACATTTAGAAAAAATAAAAGGTAAAGTCCATATTATTTTTCATGCACTGCATCAACTAATCAAGGAAATTAAAATCGAAGCATCAGAGGAAAATCTTCAACTGTTAAAAGATATACATGATTTGATTAAAAGCGGTTCTTTATCAATGGATGATTTCTTTTTTGAGGACAATTGGAATTTATCCAGAAGGCAATGTCGTCATTTAGTTGATTTATTTAAAAATAATCAAATGCAAGAGCTGCAATGTGCATGTGAATATTTCAAAGAGGGCTGTGAACCGATGAAAGTGTTTCGAGAATCGGAACTTTACATGGTCAAAGGACAAAACTCTCGCTTCCTTAAGGATCAATATTTTGAAAAAGCTGAAATGGATGAGGAGGTATATTATGAGAGCTTCTCTCCCTGATCCCATCTGAAATTATAAAATGTTGTAGATCAATTGTATGAAAGGTTTTTCTCTTATAGAATTCACAATAATGTTGGCATTGTTAATGCTCCTATCCAGCTTGGCGATGGGATTTAATTGGTCAAGTCCAAAAAGTGCTGTAAATTCCCATTAATTCAGCCTATCAAGTTAGTACGTTATTTAGTCAAAGCATTCATCCCTACAACATTAGACTTTCCGGCTTCATTCTCAGCCAGCCAGTCATTAAATTCGTCCATATTAAGATAACGCCTTGATTGCCACTGCTCGTTTTGTTCAGCTAATAAAGCGCCAATCAGCCGCCATGCAGAATCATCATTAGGAAATATCCTTATCACTCGTTCTCGGCGCCTGATTTCCTCGTTAATTCGCTCTTGCATGTTGGTGGTGCGAAGTCGCTTCCTGTATTTCTCCGGCAACGCCATAACTACCATGGCATCGTCAAAAGCCTCCTCAAGGCAGGTAACTGATTTTGGTGCTTTTTTCTCAAAGGCATCAATAAAATCATCGCGTCTACGCCTGGCTTCTTCCATATCAGGTGCCTGAAAAACAAGCTTTGCCTTTTCAGCAACATCTTTGCGGTGTCTGACAGAGCAGTGCCCGAGGATGTTGCGCATCAAGTGAACTTGGCATCGTTGCCAGGTTGCACCTTGAAAGTGCTTTCTAGCCGCTTCCACAAGCCCTGCATGCTGGTCTGACACAACATACATCACGCCTTTTAGCCCACGAGATTTTAGCCATTTAAACGCTTCATCCCATGTAGCATAGCTCTCAGTGTCACCAATGCGAAGGCCCAGTATTTCACGGTAGCCATCACTTCTGATACCCGAGATGGTCAAGGCTGCTCGAGACACGACTCTGTCACCATCACGACACTTGATAAACATCGCATCAACCATGATAAATGGGTAGTTGTCACCATCAAACCGACGCTCGTTGAAGGCTCTGACTCTTGCATCAAGACCAGAACACAGTTGACTGACGGTTGACTTTGAAAAACTAGCACCGCAAAGTTCTTCAGTAATGTTATTAACTTTTCTGGTTGATACGCCATTAACAACCATTTCCATCAGAGCCAATACAAAAGCCTGCTCACTGCGTTGATAGCGCTTAAAAATATCGGTAGAAAAAGAGCCATCACGTGTCTGCGGCACTTGAAGAGTGACTGGTCCCACACGAGTGTATAGTTGTCTTGGACGGTAACCGTTACGATAGCCTATACGTTCACCTGAACGTTCATGCTTGTCTGCTCCCAGACTTTCTGACACCTGTGCCTCCAATACCTGATTCAATACACCTTCAACAAGCTTTGCGAGCCCATCCTGGCTTGATAAAAGTTCTGGAAGCAATTCCTTTCCAACTGTAATATTGTAATCCGTCATCGCTAATCTCCTTCGATAGTTATTGTTTTTCACAACTCAATAGTACCGAATTTTAGCGATGACTCCACTCCTAAAAAGTCAACCTGAATTTACAGCAGTTTACGGACATAACCATTTAATTATTTTTTTTACACCCGTAATGAGTTGCAAACTTTAAAAGATGAATTGAAAATAGCATTGCATTATGCACGTATGCAGTCATTTATAATTGGAAAAACGTTGTATTTAGAAAATATAAGCGGAAATAATGATTGGTCTTGTGGTATGGTGCTTTATGAAGTAAACAGTAATGGCTCCAAAATTCCTTTGCATAAATGGCAATGGAATCATCCGCATTGGCAGATTTACTGGTCAGGATTTTCCTCCAGAAACTCAATTCCTTTTTCTCCTCATCCGCATTTTGCGGCGATGAATGGCCAATTCAGAATTATCAACGCGCGAACACAGCAACAAACAACACTTGTTATTAATCGATTAGGACGCATTAAAGAATCGACAGAATAGCTGGATATTAAAATTTAAATCTCCAACATGACTTTCAATAACTCATCCATTGTCTCGGCAATTTAAAATCGTATGGCGCTCAATTACCCGCATTTTCTCTTAAAAATTTTGTTTGCAGAACCGGGTAAGAAATATTTGTTGATCAATTAATAAATAATCTGTTCTATAATTGTAAATATAAGCGAAGCTTGGGCTATAAGAATGGAGAAGGACAAGAGCCAGGGATTTACCTTGGTGGAGTTTATGGTCACGCTGGCGGTGTCTGCATTGTTGATATTTGTAGCTATACCCGGATTTTATGGTATGATGCAGAATAATAAAGTCGTTTCCATGACCAATAAATTATCAGCAACCTTTAATTATGCGCGAACAGAAGCCATCAAACGAAGTGTGACGGTGGCTGTCTGCTCAACAGCCGATGATTCTTTTACTGCTTGTGGTACGGCAACAGACTGGGCTAAGGGGTGGATCGTTTTTATAGATGCCGATGGCAATAACGATATTGATGCTGCGACCGATCTTTTAAGGGTTCAGCAGCCACTACCAGAAGGTACCAGCGTGGCTGCAGATAGAAATCTTGTAACTTATAACAGCACAGGTTTTGTAACTAATAACTCGTTTACCTTATCTCTTTCTGCAACAGGTTGCTATGGGGACAATGCTCGCGTAATTAATATAACTCCTAGCGGCAGGTTAAGCATCAGTTACACATCTTGTTGACAGGAGTTATTTTTGTATGTGGTGTACACGATACATTCATTTATGGTTCAGGTCTGGGCAAAGTATGATTTTGCCCAGATTTATGGTTTTGTCGCAATAGCTATTAACCGTCTATTTGTGTTACTCTTACAAGTTCATGTTAGATATCTTGCCTTATTAGCGTTTTTTTATGATTTTGTGTTAATTTTTGACTATGTCGATTAATCAAGATAGTTTATTAATAACTCATGTTCAACTCGAGGCGAAGTTAGCTCCCTGGCTTCTGCATCAAGGGTCTTTGACCGAAAAATTAAAGCATCATACGGGGCAAGCGGATTTGGCTGTACTGGCAATGGGGTGGCGCCTTCCTGCATGGTGGGACCAATTTGTTTTAAATATACGGTATCAACCCGTCTACCATCGTGAAATTCTCATGTATTCTCAGGCAATGCCTTACTGGTATGCCCGTACAATTATTCCTGAGCAGTGTTATTTCCTTGAACCACATTTTTTTAACAGACTTCAGCATGAGTCATTAGCAAATTTAATTTTTGACGAGCCAAAAGTTGAGCGCATTCAGTTTTTCCACTATCCGATAGGAGTAAACTGTATTGAAACATATTGGTTACCAGAAACACTGTCTTTGAATATTCATGATACTTTTTGGGTACGCTTGGCTCATTTTTCCTTTATGCAGCAAGCCAGCTTTTTTTTATGTGAAATATTGTTTACTGAAAATATAAGGCAAATAAAATGAATTTGGCCTCCTATATTCATTTAATGCGTTTCAATAAACCAATTGGTATTTTTTTGCTTTGGTTTCCTACTGCATGGGCGCTATGGGCAACACGGCATGGCATCCCTTCAATAAAATTGCTGCTGCTGTTTTTTATAGGCACGGTTTTAATGCGTGCGGCGGGTTGTGTCATCAACGATATTGCTGATAGAGAAATTGACAGATATGTATCAAGAACAGCTACCAGGCCTTTAACCTCGGGGCGAATATCCTTGAAAGAAGCTTTATTGATATTAGCTTTGCTTCTGATGACTGCCTTAGTCATTCTTTTTATGTTGCCTCCAATCTGTTTTTATTATGCTGTTTTTGCGGTTTTGGTTACTTTTATTTATCCTTTCTGTAAAAGATATATACAAGCTCCGCAAGCTGTATTGGGAATCGCCTTTTCCATGGGGATACCGATGGCAGTAGCAGCTTCTGAGATGAATTTAAGCGGTTCATTTTTTATATTAATGATGATTAATTTTTTATGGATTGTATCTTATGACACAATATATGCGATGGCTGATAAAGCTGATGATCTGCTTATTGGAGTAAAATCAACCGCTATTTTTTTTGGTGATTATGATCGATTTATCATTGCCTTGTTACAAATCAGTTTTCATTTTTTATGGTTGATGTGGGGCACTGTAAATGAGATGTCGTTATTGTTTTATGTATTTTGGGTATTTGCAGGATACCTGCTTTATTATCAGCAGCGTTTGATTAAGCAACGTCATCCTGAGGAATGTTTTAAGGCTTTTATGAGCAATGGCTATTATGGATTAATCATGTGGCTGGCTTTGATATTTGGTTTTTAAAGCCGATTTTAGCCTTTACTTGAATCATCCGGTTAATAAGCAACTGGAGCCTATGCGAAACCATTGCGGTTCTATTGGTTTAGCGAGCATTTTTTCGGCGAGATGCATGTAATTAGAGGCCTGCTGTACCGTTCTAATGCCTCCTGATATCTTTAGGCCGCAGGTACGATTGGAATCAATGATGCTGCAAAGTATGGCAAAGGCAGCGGAAAGACTGGCACCTTGATTAATTTTTCCAGTAGATGTCTTTATAAAATCACATCCTAAGGAAATAACCTCACGACTAAGCTGGTAGACAGAGTCAATGGAATCCAAGGCGCCTGTTTCCAAAATAACTTTTACCGTCAATTGATGCTCTTTGCACTTCTGAATGATTTTTTCACAAGTGGATAATGATGCGCTATAAGCTCCTTTTTGGTAAGCTGAGTAAGAAAAAACATAATCAATTTCATCGGCTTGTCTTCTCAAAGCTTCATCCAGCTCTCGCAGGCTTTGAGCCAGGCTATTTTGACCTTCCGGAAAATTTATTACTGTGGCTTTTTTTAGTTTTGAAAAAGGCCAGTCCTGAGGAATATGCTCAGGATAGACACAAACGGCAGCGACTTCATTGCTCAATGCATTTTGAAATAAATGATCTAATTGTTCAGGATTGGCTTTCTTGTCCAATAAGGTGAGATCAAGAGTTTTTATTAATCGCGAATAGGCTGATGATGGATATGGTATATTTGAGCAAACATCAGCCAACAGCAGATTAAAATGAGAAATAACACTCATAACAAGTCTTCAATATAATGTTTTAGCAATGTAACCAGTTTTTCGGCCGCTTGAGAGGCCATCATTACGACGGCTTCATGGCTATGGCTGTTATTGGCTAGCCCCGTTGCATAATTAGTAATTATAGAGATAACGGCCACCTTCATCCCGCAGTGATTAGCTACTAACACTTCAGGAACAGTGGACATGCCAACAGCATCTGCACCAAGTATTCGAAAGGCTTTTATTTCTGCGGCAGTTTCATAGTTGGGTCCAAGGACAGAAATATAAACGCCTTGGTTCAGGCTAATGTTATTTTTATAAGCTGTAGCCAGGAGTGTCTCCTGCATTGAATGATCATAGGCATTGTCTAAAGGAAGAAAGCGGGGGCCAAATTCCTCATCATTAGGACCAACCAGTGGATTACCAGGCTGTAAATTAATATGATCGGTAATAAGCATTAATTCACCGGGCCCTACATCCTCTCGAAGCGAACCGGCAGCGTTAGTTGCGATAAAAAAGCGACATCCTAATAATTTTAATGTTCTTATATAGGTTTTTACACAATCATGATTGGAGCCTTCATAACTGTGCGCACGTCCTTGTAAACACGCGACACTGACGCCACCCAGATGGCCTAAAATCAGATTTCCTCCATGACCATGAACAGTTACTTTAGGAAAACCCGGTAATTCTTCATAACTGATAAATACTTTATCTTCCAACGCATCAGCAAAGCTTCCAAGTCCTGATCCAAGGACAATGCCGACAGTAGGTTTAAAAGAAGGATAAAGCTGTGCAATGTATTCTGTAGCCAGGTGGGCGTTAGATTTATTCGTCATTAGATATTTCCTGAATAAGGATTAAAACAAAAAGCCAGAGGTAATAATTCATTGATAGTTAATACATTAATAATTCCATCCTTATTACACATATATACTCGGGTTTCATCAGTAGAGAATTCCTGGATTCGTTGCCTGCAGGCACCGCAGGGAGGACATAATTGTTCAGAACTAGCCAGAACGACAAGATCTTTAATTTTTTGTTGTCCTGCAGCGATCATTTGACAAATGGCAGAAGATTCTGCACAAATCGCCATGGAATGAGCGCCATTTTCCACGTTAACACCTGTAAAGATTTGACCATTTTCGCTCATTATACAGGAAGCGACATGAAAATTTGAGTAGGGGGCATAAGAGTTCTTTAACGCTTCATGAGCGATACTTATCATTTCATTTATCTTTTCATTCACTATGGTTCCTTGATAAATAGGGTAATAATTATTTTACCGGCAAACTAATGCAAACCAATAATCCACCTTTTTTACGGTTTTCAGCCGTAATTTTTCCCTGATGTAGTTTTATGGCTTGAGAGGCGATAGCAAGTCCCAAGCCGTAACCACCGGTTTTTTTTTCTCGTGAGGTATCTACCCTGTAGAAGGGATTAAATATCCTGGTCAATTGATCTTCCGGAACGCCAGGGCCACGATCTTTAATTTTTATTAAAACATTTTTCTTTTCATCATCGTATTCCAAAGATAATATGACGGGCTTGTCTGAGTAACGCAGTGCATTTCTCAGAATATTCTCTATAGCTCGATGTATTAGTTTTTTATCAAGATAAAGCTGACATGATTGAATTTGCCCGGCTTTAATTCTTTCATTTTTGTCAGCAAACTCGTAATTTGCATCTTGAATAATGCTTTTAAGAAGCTCAGGAAGATCGACAAGAGTTAAATGAAGCACGGTTGTTGATTTATCCAAACGAGCAAATTCAAGAATTTCTCCAATAAGCGCATTTAAACGATAAGACTCTGTTTCCATGCGAGAAAATTCAGTTTCAGCAAGACCTCCTGTTTTATTTTTAGCAAGCTCGATAGCAATATTAAGTCGTGCCAAGGGTGAGCGCAATTCATGAGAGATATCCTGTAACAATCGTTGTTTGGAATTGACGATTGTCTCCAGTTGTTCGGCCATACGATCAAACTCGCGGCTCAATGCGGCAATTTCATCTTTATGATGACCTATAAACTTGCCAACACGTGTATTAAGCTTTCCAGTGGCAATTGATTTTGCTGCAATTCGTAATGACCGGAGGGGTTGGGTTAAATAGAGAGAGAGCAGATAACAAATCAGACCACTGAAAAAAATAGCAATAACCACGCGAATCGTTAATCCTGCCCAGGGAATTTCAACAAAATGTGAAATGGGCTTTTCTGTGACTGCAGCAAGGCGATAAGCCTTACCTGAGGTAGATAAAATTTCATGGCTGACGATAAGATTTCCAGTCTTAAAAATACCTTCATTTAATTGATCAAGGATTAAATTTTCCGATACGCTTCGAACAGATGGCGGTATTTCCCCACTTCCAATGATTTCTCCAGTGCTGGAAATTAAAAACATATTCATATGGCGCGATAGACCAATCTGCTGAAGCCACTGTATTAAAGCCTTTCTTTTCCCTGATTCAAAGGTGGCAACAGCTGCATTTGCATAGCTGTCCATAAAAAGCTGTTCACGGACCGGGAGGGATGATTTTTTGGCAATTTGTCCTGTGAACCATGCAGTAGTTATGATGATCAGTATTGTTGCCAGCCAAAAAGAAAGAAATATTTTCCAATACAAACTACGCATTAAACATGTATCCGAATCCACGAACAGTCTTGATCAACGGTTCACCTCGTTGATTATCGCCCAGTTTATTTCGCAGGTTACTGATATGAACGTCAATGCTGCGATCGTAGGCCGTGTATTTCCTTCCCAGGGCGTACTCGGTTAATTCCTCTTTAGAAAAAGCCTGGCCAGGTGATTTTATTAACATCTCAAGAATATTGAATTCGGCATTGGTTAGTTCAAGTGGACTTCCATGAGCTGTCGCCAGTCGTTTTGAACAGTCAACGATAATATTGTTCTGTTCAATAATGGGGCGGTGTACCGGTGCTTTTTGTGTTCTTCTTAATATGGCTTTAAGTCGGGCTACTAACTCACGAGGATTGCATGGTTTGGGCAAGTAATCATCAGCACCGATTTCCAGCCCTACGATTTTATCGATATCATCTCCTCGAGCTGTCAGCATTAATACTGGAGTTTCCAAATGTTCACGTATGGCCTTTAATACTTCAAAGCCATTAAGTTTTGGCAACATAACATCAAGCACTATGGCATCAAAATCCTGGTTCAAAGCTTTTTTTACTCCACTTTCTCCATCATGAACACATACCACGGAAAACCCCTCAGGCTCCAGATACTGAGTGAGTAAGTCAGTCAGTTCATAATCATCATCAATAATGAGTATATTGTTGTTCATTGTTATCCTTGAGTGCCAGAATGAGTTACTGCTCGTTTATCAATACATTCAAGCAATTTAATTCGTCTGGCATCGGCATTAATAATTTTAAATTCAAATCCTCCGATATGAGTGCTTTCTCCGCGTTTAGGCAAATACCCAAAACTTGCCATCACAATGCCACCAATTGTATCATAAGTTTCATCACTGAAATCAGCCATCAACTGCTCATTAAATTCTTCAATAGGAGTGTGAGCCTTAATGATATAATGCCAGTTACCATGAGTTTTGATATACGCTTCTTCATCAATATCAAATTCATCTTCAATATCGCCAATAATCTGTTCAATAATATCCTCTATAGTTACAAAACCTGCAACGGCGCCGTATTCGTCAACGACAATAGCCATATGATTTTTGGTAGAGCGGAATTCACTGAGTAAGCTGTCCAATCGTTTGCTTTCAGGAACAAACATTACCTGACGGCTGATATCTAAAAGATCAAATTCTTCGCTGCTGTTTTGCTGAAAACGAAGCAAATCCTTAGCATGCAATATGCCTACAATTTCATCGCCATAATCAGCTGTGACAGGAAAACGGGAATGTCCTGATTCAGTGACCACTTTTATCACATCTTCAAGCGTATCATTTTGATTAATACAAGTCATTTGTTTCTTGGGAACCATAATGTCTCGCACACGCATTTGTGAAAACAATATAGCCCCTTCAAGCATGGCCAGGGTTTCAGAATTGATCAGTGATCTGAGATTTGCATCGCGTAATAAACTAACCAAATCCTCTTGATTCTGTGGTTCTCCTTGAAGAAATTGCTTTAAACGGGAAAACCACGAACCACTTTCGTCATCTTTATTCATGGTTATCATTCTCATTTTCATAAGGATTATTGTAGCCTAATTCATTAAGCAGTCTCACCTCAATGGATTGCATTTTTACTGCATCTGTTTCAATCATGTGATCATAACCTAATAAATGTAAGACACCGTGAATCACAATATGTGCCCAATGCTGAATTAATGAAGTATCCAGTTTTTGACTTTCTTCCTCTAATACCTGTGGGCAAATGATAACATCTCCTAACAGAGGATAGTCTAATTCAATATTTTTCGGGACATCAGCAGGAAAAGCGAGCACGTTCGTGGCTTTATCTTTTTTTCGATAGGTTCGATTCAGAGTGGTTATTTCTTCTTTATCGACAAGCCGAATAGTCAGTTCAGCGATTTTGATATGATCTCGCAAGGCAAGCTTAGCCCATCTGGTCAAATTATTTTCAGATATAGGGGGATTTTTTTCTGTGGCTTTTTGAATATCAATATGATAACTATTTGTCATTCTTTTTTCCGTGTTCATTTTCATAAAAATCTATAATGCGTGATACCAGAGGATGCCTGACTACCTCCCGACTGGTGAAGTGGTATATGCCAATCTCACTCAGTGAGCGAAAAAGATGAATGGCATGAGACAGACCGGATTCAGTGCCTTTAGGCAAATCAATCTGTGTCATATCACCGGTAACGACTGTTTTAGAACCAAAGCCTATACGAGTAAGAAACATTTTCATTTGAGAAATGGTGGCATTCTGAGCTTCATCCAATATAATAAAGGCTTCGTTCAATGTACGACCTCTCATAAAGGCTAAAGGAAGAACTTCAATAACGTCCGTCTGGATTAGTTTTTGTGTTTCTTTAAAACCTATCATTTCATACAAAGCATCATAAATTGGTCTGAGGTAAGGAAGGACTTTTTCCACCATGTCTCCAGGAAGGAAACCAAGCTTTTCTCCTGCCTCCACAGCCGGTCTTACAAAGATTAATCGCTGAACTTCACCTTTTTCAAATTGTTCAATGGCTTTGGCTACTGCAAGATATGTTTTTCCAGTGCCGGCTGGTCCGACAGCAAACACAATGTCATGTTTATCCACTCCATTCAGATACTGGATTTGCTTGTCATTTCTTGCTTTGATGATTTTTCGACTGAGTTTTATTTCCTGCATCATTGAGCCTGATTTCTCCTTGGATAATAACGATGTTATTGTATATGCTGAGACAGGCTGATCTGTTCGAGCATAGAGAATATCAAATATCTGCTTAACCTTTGTAAAATATTGCTCGCTATCACTGATTAAAACGAGGTGATGTTCGGTTAATTTTATTTTTATATTAAAAAATTTTTCAATAAGTTTGATATTCTGATGGTGCTCCCCACATAAATTAGCCAGGCGAGTCATATTTAATGCTGGAAGCCGGAAAGATTTTTTATAAAGTGTACTGCTCAAGGGCTCAATAAAAAGTTAATTTACTTACGTAAAGAATAGTCTAAATGAACAGGTTTACACAAGTGAATGTGTTATTTTTATTCACAAAAAAGTGCAGTAAAAAAGATGAGGTATGGGTGAGTGGATACATGAGTAACTCGTATTACTGCGTAAAAGTGATTAATAGCTAAAGATTTGGTATACTTATTATTATTCATTAAGTGTGATTAATTTGAACCTTGGCAACTTTAGAATCTTTAATATATGTAACATAAGATAGTTGATTCATGATTGACCTTCATTGCCACAGTTATTATTCTGACGGAATTAATAGCCCAAACGAACTCATAGAAAAAGCATCAGTAAACGGAGTGAAATATCTAGCAATTACTGATCATGATACGACAGAAGGTATAAAACCCTTTCAGCAATCGCTTATCGAGAGGGCTTCGGATATTGCGTTGATCAAAGGCATTGAATTGAGTGTTAGCTGGAAAAAGCATGTGATTCACATTCTTGGCCTGCATTTAATGAATCATGAAAAACTTGATGATTTAATTTATCAACAAAATCAACAAAGAATACAGCGCGCGAAAGAAATCAGTTCTGCTCTGGCTTTAAGTGGATTGAAAGATGCCTACAGAAAAGCCTGTGAGATTGCAGGACATGAACGTGTCGCACGCCCTCATTTCGCTCAAGTATTGATCAATGAAGGTATGGCTAAAGACATGGTATCGGCTTTTAAAAAATTTTTGGGGAGGGGTCGAAAGGCTTATGTGCCTACTTCCTGGATAAATATTAAGGAAGCGGTTGACGGTATACTTGATGCCGGTGGACAGGCAGTGATAGCGCATCCCTTAAAATATGGTTTAACACGTACTAAATTATATGAGCTGATTACGGATTTTAAAAGGGCGGGAGGAACAGGCCTTGAAGTGGTTTCGGGTGATATGACGAAATTAAAAATACAGGAGACGGCAGCCATCTGCCAGCGTTTTGATTTACTGGCTTCTAGTGGCTCTGATTACCATGGAGAAGGTATCTCACGAATATCTGTTGGAAGACAACAGCAATTACCGCTAAACTGTACACCCATTTGGAATGAGTGGAATTTTTGAACAGGGGACTTTATGAGTCAGTTTTTTGCAATACATCCAGATAATCCTCAGGCTCGTCTTCTAAGACAAGCAGTTTCCATAATAAAAGAGGGTGGTTTGATTGTTTATCCTACAGATTCAGGTTATGCACTTGGCTGTGCGCTGGGCAATAAATCGGCATTAGAGCGAATCAGGAAATTGCGACAACTGGATAAGCATCATAATATGACCCTGGTTTGCCGGGATTTGTCAGATTTAGGTACATATGCGCGGGTGACCAATCCAATTTTCCGGCTTCTTAAAGCCTTCACACCCGGTTCATATACATTCATTCTGAAAGCGACTGCTGAGGTGCCTCGCTTGATGCTGCATCCTAAACGAAAAACATTAGGTTTGCGTGTGCCAGACAGTGTGATTTGTCTGGCTTTACTGGAGTGTCTGGAAGCTCCTTTGATGAGCACTACTTTGATTTTACCAGGAGCAGAAGCGCCCTTAAGTGAGCCCGAGGCAATAAAAGATTTGTTGGGTCATCAGATCGATTTAATTATTGATGGTGGAAATTGTGGCCACCAACCCACAACAGTGGTCGATTTAACGGGTGATTATCCGGTCATTATACGAGAAGGTCAGGGCGATCCAACCCCTTTCAGATAATAATATCTTTCAATGAGTTTGAGGAAATTGATGTCAGCTTTATTTACTGCGAATAAACGAGTTGTTTCCGGCATGCGAGTTAGCGGCCGATTGCATTTGGGGCATTATCATGGGGTCCTGAAAAATTGGGTTAAATTGCAGCATCAATACGATTGCTTTTTCTTTGCAGCAGATTGGCATGGTTTAACCACCGGATATGACAATCCGGGCTTTATGGAAGAGCACCTATGGGATATGGTGGTTGATTGGCTGGCTTGTGGAGTTAACCCTGGTTTATCAAAAATTTTCATTCAATCCTGGGTTCCGGAACATGCTGAATTGCACCTCCTTTTATCCATGATAACTCCTTTAGGTTGGCTTGAGCGAGTACCTAGTTTTAAAGACCAGCAGGAAAAACTGAAAGAAAAAGATTTATCCACTTATGGTTTTTTAGGTTATCCCTTGTTGCAAAGTGCAGATGTATTGATTTATCAAGCCGATCTCGTTCCCGTGGGCGAGGATCAGGTCCCACATATTGAATTGACTCGTGAAGTAGCGCGTCGTTTTAATTACATCTATGGTCGGGAGCACAATTTTGAGCAGTTGGTACAAGAAGCGATAAAAAAGATGGGTAAGAAAAACGGTAAAATTTACACAGAGCTTCGCCGTCAATTTCAACAGGATGGCTGCCAGGAATCTTTAAATACTGCCCAGGCTTTATTGATGAATCAGCATAATTTATCCATGGGAGATAAAGAACGCCTGTTGGGATTTCTTGATGGAAGCGGTAAGATTATTTTATCTGAACCCCATCCTTTATTAACCGAGTGTGCAAAAATGCCGGGGATTGATGGACAAAAAATGTCTAAATCCTATGGCAACACCATCATGCTAAGAGAACCACCTGAACAAGTTGAAAAAAAAATTCTTACCATGCCGACCGACCCGGCAAGAGTGAAGCGTACCGATCCTGGTGAACCCGAAAAATGCCCGGTCTGGGATCTTCATAAAATTTATTCGGATGAAGAAACAAAACAATGGGTACAAATCGGATGTCGTACAGCCGGCATTGGCTGTATTGATTGTAAAAGGCCGGTGATTGAAGCAATTAATGAGGAATTGAAGCCCATTCAATCGGCAATTAAAGAATATGAGTCTGATATAAGCTCAGTAAAGCGTATAGTTACAGAAGGTAGCGATGCTGCTCGTGATGAAGCACAAAAGACCTTGAGTACGGTTCGAGAAGTCATGGGGCTTGATTATTAATGCAAATGGAGCTAACTGAGACCAGCGATATTCAAGTCTTCATTGATGGAAAGCCACTTACAGATCTTCCAAAAGATTTATTCATTCCACCAGATGCGTTTGAAATATTGCTGGATTCCTTCAGCGGACCACTGGATTTACTGCTTTATCTGATAAAAAAACAAAATATTGATATTTTGAATATTCCTATTATCCGTATAACTCAGCAGTATCTTCAGTACATTGAGTTTATGGAAAAGCACCGCATGGAACTGGCAGCTGAGTATCTTCTTATGGCTGCTATGCTGGCAGAAATTAAATCTAGATTTTTATTACCGACGACTAGTAGTGAGGCTGAAGAGGAAGAAGATCCGCGCATGGCCTTGGTAAGGCGTTTACAGGCTTATGAACAAATTAAAAGCGCGGCAGAAAAATTGGACAGCTTGGAAAGACATGAGCGGGATGTATTTACCGTTCAACTTCACCCTGATCAATTTAAATCTATAAAACATTTCCCGGAAGTCAATTTATCTGAGCTTGTCTATGCTATACAGCAACTTATCATTCGTGATAAGCATTATTCGCATCACCAAATTTTACGGGAACCTTTATCTGTAAAAGACCGTATGAATCGTATTTTATCGGTATTGGAAAAGGAAAAACTTGTGAGTTTTCAGAAATTATATACCGCTTCGGAAGGAAAGGCTGGAATTATTGTCAGCTTTCTTGCAATTTTGGAATTGGCGAAACTTTCCCTTTTGACCATCACTCAAATCGAAGTGTTTGCTCCAATTTATCTGCAGGCAATTCATGATGAATGATAGCGAATTAAAGAGAATTATCGAGGCTTTGCTGATGAGCTCATCCACTCCTTTATCTATTGAACAGTTAATGCAGGTTTTTGAAGCAGAGGAAAAACCTTCCATTGAACGTTTACAATATATTCTTTCTTTATTAAGCGAAGATTATAAATCCTCCGCAGTTGGACTGAAATGTCTTGCCAGCGGTTACATTTTTCAAACAAAGGCCGCTTACAGTCCCTGGATTGCCCGCATGCAGGCTGAAAAACCCAGTAAATATTCTCGAGTATTACTGGAAACATTGGCCATTATTGCGTATAAACAGCCTGTCACTCGAGCTGATATTGAGGATATTCGAGGAGTGGCTGTGAATTCTCAAATTATGAAAACACTTCTGGAGAGGCAGTGGATTAAAATAGCTGGTCACCGTGATACGCCTGGCAAGCCTGCCATTTATATCACGACCAAAACTTTTCTGGATTATTTTAATTTAAAAAGTTTAGATGAATTACCGGCGTTGGATGAAATGGACAATCTTTTTATCAACAATACGATGTTAAGTGAAGAGGCATGCAATTGAATGAGCAGTGAACGGCTTCAAAAAATTTTAAGTCAGGCAGGATTTGGATCACGACGGGAAATGGAGCGGTGGATAGCAAATGGCTGGATAAAAATCAATGGAGTTCAGGCTACATTAGGTGATACAGCCAGGCCCGAAGATAAAATTACAGTAAAAGGCAAACTTATCCAAAATCCTTTGAAATATGCATCGAAAACTCGAATTTTGCTCTATCATAAGCCTGTTGGGGAAATTTCCAGTCGGCATGATCCAAAACATGTAAAAACGGTGTTTGATCATCTTCCTTCATTAAAGCATGGACGTTGGGTTCAAGTGGGTCGCCTGGATATCAATACCTCTGGATTAATGATATTTACCAATGATGGAGGATTAGCGAACAAACTGATGCATCCTAAACATGCTTTTGAGCGAGAGTATGCCGTTCGCGCACATGGACAGGTGGACTCTGAAATATTAAAGAGGCTGCTTGAGGGCGTACAATTGGACGATGGTTCTGCTCGCTTTCAACGTATTGAATTTCGTGGTGGGGAAGGAACAAATGCCTGGTATCATGTCATTCTGACGGAAGGACGAAACCGTGAAGTTCGAAGACTGTGGGAGTCACAAGGTGTTGAAGTCAGTCGGTTAATACGTATTCGTTTTGGGAATTTGTCTCTTCCTCGATCATTGTCAAGAGGGCAATATTATGAGCTTACCCCTAAAGAGGTGAAAGAATTTTTAGAAAAAACTCCGGTTTAGAAAAATTCCCAATAAACTCTCTTAGCGAATAAAATTTTCAAAAAGAACAAAAAATTTATTGTTGCACAAAAAATATACTATAATTCACCTGCAAATAAAACTAAAATCTTGTTTTTCAAAGGAGTGAATATGGATAAATCGATTTAAATGTTCTTTCATTTTTCTCATTTTTCTGGGCAAATAAGGAGTGTGCTGCTATCTTTTCTGCTGCTGATGTTACTGAGTTTTACGACATTTGCTGCAGATAAAATAGTGATCACGGGAGAACCAGTGGTTCTTGAGCAACGCGGTGATGTGTACGTCCCCCCAAGTGGTTATTCTGTAACTACGGATTATCATTATGTAACCCTTGATGGTACTAATCGAGTTTGTTATGCCGAAGCACAACCTTCTTTGGCATCGTTAAATGTGGTTAACGTTAATGTTGAAGTGGGTGGTTCTACCGTGGTGTGGCATTGTTATGAATATAACACTCAGTATTTTACGGTAAATCCATAAGCAATTTAAAATTAAAACCTCTCAAAATGATATTAGCGGGATAATCCGCTAATATCATTATTTATGTCAAAATTTTTAATACAAATAACTAAGGCTAAACAATACATTATGAGCATATATGTGATCTAATTGTGGACCTGTATGAGTCCAGGGAATGGTAAGTGCCCGTCCTAATTCGCTTTTCCCCCAATCCGAAAATTCATAGCCAACACCTACCTGCCAATGATCGTTAAAGGACGTTTGTATGCCTCCGCCGATACTGTATGTAAAACCGACTTTTGTATTTGAATCAAACCATTGTGAAGACGTCAGTGGGCTAATTAAAGGAATCGTTCTGAAGCCATAGGCATAATTGAAAGCGGCGCCTATAGCTGCTGTGATATAGGGTTGTATGAAAAATATTCTGGGATCAGTCAGAAGCTTTCCTCTTATTGATGCGTTCCAATGGTTAGTACGGTATTCATAACGAGAACCAGAAGGTATAAAATTCACATCAATGGTTCCTTGCATTTTAGCTTCACCGGTACCTCCAGCAGCAATTCCAAGTTGACCTAAAATCCCAGGAGCAAAAGGTCCTTGTAATGCGAAGAAAATTTCACCTGTTCCCATGAGGCGTGTATCTTTTTGTGCATTATATCGGTTAGATAAAACAGAATTTAAATAAAGGGTTTGAGTTTCACCCGCTCTTGACCAGGCAGGTCCTCCACTTAAGGTGATTACTTTCGTCCAGCCAATTGCAGTGTCGTCATACATTCCTCCTGCAATCGCTTTTACACTAAAAATAGATAAGAAAAAGGGTTTTATTAATCGTTTCACAGTCATTATTCATCCTTCATTAACAACTCAATCTACTATTAAACTTCCATTCATGAGGTTCAGTCAATGGTTAGCTTATGAATTTAAAACATTTTTTATGTTTTAGATGTGTTGTTTATTATAAATAATAAGAACAATTTAAACAAAAAATTTACAATATGATAATTTATTTTCTATACTTCAATAAAATAATACCATCATTAAAGTGGGGAAAAATGGAGTTAAAGGCATTTCAATACAAACAAAAAGAGGGCTGGACAGTTGAGCAATTCCCCGCTTTAGACTCAGAAAACACTTTGGTGTTAATTTTTGCTTCCCCTTTATTCATTAATGATCCAGAACCTATAAAACAAATAACTAATTTTTATGATAAATCAAAAATCATTGGTTGTTCTACGGCCGGAGAAATTTTTGCGGATCATATCGTTGATAACAGTTTATCCATTGTGGTTGCTAAATTTGATAATACCTCATTAAAAATGGCAAAAGCGAAAGTCAATCGTGCGGCAGATTCCAGAAAGGCAGGTAAAGAAATTGCCAATCAGCTTATCTCTGATGAGCTTAAAGGTATATTCGTCTTATCTGATGGGTTGAATATTAATGGATCTGAGCTGGTACAGGGTCTAAATGCAGGAAATAACGGCAAAAATCTCGTGATTACGGGAGGGCTGGCTGGTGATGGCAATCGCTTTAAAAAAACATGGACCATCTGCAACGGTGACATATGTGACAACCATGTCGTTGCCGTGGGTTTTTACGGTGATCATATTCATATTGGACATGGTTCTAAAGGCGGTTGGGATATATTTGGACCGATCCGAAGAGTCACCCGTTCAGAACGGTAATATATTATATGAATTAGATTATCAACCCGCTTTACAACTTTATAAAGAATATTTGGGGGAGAAAGCCGCTGAACTACCTTCTTCAGGACTGCTTTATCCTTTAGCCATTCAAAATCCTTCCAGTAAAAACTCCACTAAACTGGTTCGAACCATTTTAGGTATTGATGAAAAAGAACAATCACTGATCTTTGCAGGCGACATTCCTACCGGTTTTTTTGCGCAATTAATGCGTGCCAATTTCGATCGTTTAATCGATAGTGCTCATGAGGCAGGGGAATTGGCGAATGAACGCATGTTAGTTAACAAAAAAAATAATAATAAACAAGTCCTTGCGATAGATATCAGCTGTGTGGGTCGAAGGTTGCTATTAGGTGAGAGAACGGAGGAGGAGGTAGAAACCACCTTGGAGTCGCTACCTGCCGACTCTATTCAGATTGGGTTTTATTCCTACGGTGAGTTGTCGCCTTTTCATGTGGGAAACTGCGAGCTGCACAATCAGACAATGACGATAACGACCTACTATGAAGATTGAGAGTGAATGTGAGTTTGGAGCTTATGGATATACATAAATTATTAAAGCGGCAGATGAAAAATTTACAGTTAAATTTTGATATCAGACCTGAAAATAATGAAAAATGGCACGAATTTATTTCTCGGGTTAATAAAGCTTATATTGATGCAGATCAGGAACATTATTTGAATGAACGTTCCATTGATATCTCTTCAAAAGAATTGATGGCTTTAAATCAAAAGCTGGAAAATGCTCAGCGCATTGCCAAAATGGGTTACTGGTATTATCAAGGAGACAATGATTACACTGTATGGTCTAAAGAACTTTTTTCCCTGTTTGACCTTAATCCCAATGAAAAACCGCCAAATTATAATCAATTTCTTTTTTAGTTCACGAAGAAGATCGTAAAGAATTAAAAGATAAAGTAGAAAAAGCCTTAACCGAGAATGAAGACTATGAATGTGAAATCAGGGTAAAAAATGCGAATGGTGAATATCGCTGGTACAGAACTATTGCCCAGAGTCAAGGAAATCAACAAATATCGGGAGTTGTCATTGATATTCATAAAGACAAAATGGCTGAAGAAAAAATCAAGGAGTTGAACAAGCAGCTTGTTGATACGGCACGGCGTGCAGGAATGGCGGAAGTGGCTTCTTCTGTATTGCATAACATAGGAAATGTTTTAAACAGTTCTAATATTTCTCTTGATCAACTGAAAACCAGCCATTCCGGCGCCTGCTATCAAAAATTTTTCAAGATCATTGAAATGCTCAGTGAGCATATGGATGATTTACCTGATTATTTAACACAGGATTCCAAAGGACAATTGATTCGAAAATATTTACCTTCATTATCTCAAATGCTTATAGAAGAAGAACAAAAAAATCAAGCAGAAATCAACAATCTTGTTAATGATTTAAATCATATTAATGAAATTGTCTCTTTGCAAAAATCCGTGAGCGGTTTATCCAGTATAAATGAAAAAGTCTACATACCTGATGTCATTGAATCGGCTCTGAACATGACCATGAGTTCATGTAAAGATGAATCCATTAAAATTTATAAGAAATTTAATGAATGTCCCTTGGTTTTTACTGATAAATCTAAATTATTACAAATAATCGTTAACTTAATACAAAACGCAAAAGATGCCGTATTGCAAAACAATAATGGCCTCTGTGAAAGAAATAAAGCTTGTTCTCAATAAATGCAAAGACAATAAAGTTCAGATTAAAGTCATCGACAACGGTATCGGCATTGAAGCTGATAATATCAAACGTATTTTTGCTTTTGGTTTTACCACAAAACCACAAGGCCATGGCTTTGGCTTACATAGTTCAGCTTTATCCGCTCAGGAAATGGGAGGAGCGCTGCGGGCAGAAAGTACCGGCTATGGTAAGGGAGCTCATTTTATATTGACGTTACCCATGACTTATAATTCTGTTCAAAAAGGTATCTTTAATGAATGACATTAAGCTTCGCATCATGATAATAGATGATAATCCAGCCATTCATCATGATTTTATTAAGGTTTTGACAGCTTCAAGCTCTGAGCGAGATTTATATGATATAGAAAGACAACTGTTTGATGATGAAGATTTTTCAGCCTTTAAGAACAATAAGGAAGAGGAAACCTTTCCAGATTTCATTATCGATACAGCGTCCCAAGGTAAAGAAGGATTAGAAAAAATCAAATTGAATCTGAAAAAGAAAAAACACTATGCTCTGGCTTTCGTTGACGTAAGAATGCCCCCTGGCTGGGACGGTATTGAAACCATAAAACGAATCTGGGAAGTGGACCCGGATATTCAGATTGTCATCTGTACGGCTTTTTCCGATTACAGTTGGGAGGAAACGGTTGCGGAATTGGGAATGGGAGATAACTATCTGATATTAAAAAAACCTTTTGACTCTGTTGCAGTAAGACAGTTGGCTTGTGCTTTGACAAGAAAGTGGATTCTGGCAAAAAATGAAAGACGTCATACTGAAATTTTACAACAGACGGTCCAAGAAAAAACGGAGTCGCTATATCAGTCATTATCTTTATTGCGCTCAACAATTGAGTCCTCAGCAGATGGGATTTTGGTTCTTGATTTGAACAAGAAAGTTATTGATTACAATTCCAAATTTCGTAACATGTGGAACATACCAAAATCCATGCTGAAAACAAAAAATGGAGAACTTATCATCGATTATATGTTAGATAACATGGTAGATCCTCATCCTTATTTAAAGCAGATGGGATGCCTTGAAAAGAAAATGGATGAAAGCGACAGCCAGATCATTCACTTCAAAAACGGTAAAATTCTGGAAAGTTATTCTCAGCCCCACCAAATTAATGGAAACATCGTCGGCAGGGTCTGGAGTTTTCGGGATATCACAAAACAAATCCATCTGGAGCAGAAACTTGAATTCCAGGCTACACATGATACCTTAACTCATTTACCCAATCGCGTTTTATTGGTAGACAGGATACGACAAAGCATAGAGTTTGCCAAAAGACATAAAAAAAACTTTGCCGTTATATTTTTTGATTTGGATCGCTTTAAGCTGATTAATGATAGCTTAAGTCATGAAGCAGGTGATCATTTATTGTGCCTTATCGGTAAGCGTTTATCCGATTCAATCCGCAAGGAAGATACCATTGCACGTCTGGGTGGTGATGAATTTGTGATGATTATTCCCGAACTGGATGGAGAGGAGAAAATCATTAATGTGGCTAATAAAATTTTAGCCCTGTTTGCAAAACCGTTTAAGATTGCTAACAGAGAAGTTACCATTTCGCCCAGTATAGGAATCAGCGTGTTTCCTTCTGATGGCAAGACAGTCAACAAATTGTTAAAAAATGCTGATTTAGCCATGTATCGGGCAAAAGAGAGAGGGGGAAATCAGTTCCAGTTTTATACCCCCCAATTAAATCAAATGAACTGTAAACGTTTTAAGTTGGAAGCAGAATTGCATCAGGCTGTTAAGTGCAATGAATTTATATTGTTTTATCAGCCCCAGTTCAATATCGATAAACAAGAAATGCAATCTGTTGAGGCTTTAATTCGATGGGAACATCCTGAAAAAGGCTTATTATTACCTCTTGACTTTATTCCGATAGCAGAGGAATCCGGTTTAATTGTTTTGATTGGAGAATGGGTTATTCGTGAGGTTTGCCGACAATTAAAAGAATGGCGGAAAAAAGGATTGACTCCAGTTCGCATCGCCATTAATGTGGCAACACAACAATTGAAGCAGGAGAACTTCGCCACAACGGTCAAAAATATCCTTGATGAATACCAGATTGACCCTCAATACATTGAGCTTGAGATTACAGAAAATGTGGTTATTACCCACATGGAAATCATAGAAATGATTAACCGATTAAAAGAGATTGGCGTTAAAATCGTTTTGGATGATTTCGGCACTGGCAATTCGAGTTTAAATTATCTCAAACGAATTCAGATTGACAGGCTAAAAATAGACCGCTCCTTCATTCAGAATATTTCCACCTCACGTAGTGATGAAGCCATCATTGAAGCCATTATCGCCATGGCTAAAAGTTTTAATTTTAAGGTGTTGGCCGAGGGAGTGGAATGCCAAAAGCAAATGTCTTTTTTAAAATATCAACGTTGTGATGAGGTGCAAGGGTTTTTATTTGGTAAGCCCTCACCAGCCAGCACCATCGAAAAATATATTCAGCAAATATCAGATAAAGAACAAAAATCAAATTAGCCTCTTTACATTACGACTTCTTTTTGCAAGAAAACCGTAAACATTTATTGACATGAAAATGAAAGATATGTTTACTAATTGATCATACCATGTTATGGTATGGCTGTTATAAACGGGATAATTTTATTTAAATTAGAGGTAGAACAGATGGTGTTACCTGTTGATTATAAATTTAAGGGCAGTTTAAGTATTGAAGATATTGCCGAGAATGCTCGATTGGTTTTTCCCGGTGTGCGCGGTGAAATCAGAAAGCCCCTGAAAATAGATGAAAACACTGTATTGCCTATTGGTACAAAAGTCATTATTCAACCATTAAACCGTCCATGAAACTCCCAGGTTTAAGCTTACTGTCTATGAAAGAGTGACTTCAAAGCGTAAGGATCTTCCTGAAGATCAACGCAATATTACGACTAAAGAATCTTATGAAGTAGAACTGGCAAAGCCACTGAATTTTCTGAATTACAATGAAGAACAATATGAACGAACCTCTGATGTGCTTTTTAAAGAAGGTTCGCCCTCTATTGACGACGTTAATCAAAGCCGCGTTCCCAACTGTTTCTTTCTGGCTGCTTTAAGTAAAGTAGTTCATCATCCTGATGGTCCTGCTTATATTCGAAGCATGATGCGACAGAATGATGATGGTACAACCACGGTTCGACTCTTTAATCCAAAAACGCTGGAACCGATTTATGTTCGAGTAGAAAATTCCTACATCGTCGATCAATGGGGCTCTCTTAATCGTCACACCGCTCTGTGGGTACACATTCTGGAAAAAGCTTACGCTTCTATTCCCGAGCTACTGGATAAAAATGATGCTTCCATGAGTTCAGTGTACACTGGCGGAGGAAATGAAAAAACCGCACTTGCTGCTCTTACTGGTTTAAAAGTTAATAGCCATTTCATTGCTAATGATGAATTTCAGGCTTGGGATGTACCCAATTTTTTTAATAAAGAAATCGGTCAAATTGAACCTTTGCTGGAAATTGCTAATGAATTGCCTCATCTGGAAGCCATTATCCAGGGGACATTAATTGGCAAGATGAAAGTATTTAAAGAGCAGTTTGGTGAAGCAGAAGCCTACGCTCGTTGCATGGAGTTATTAAATTTTTATATGGAACATAAAGACGAATGGGTAAGATATGTAGGTGATGAAACAGAAAATGCGCAAAAATTGGCCAATATCGTTACCTTTGTCAACGAGTGTATACACCAACAGTCTGAGCAAAAGAAAAGCAATCTGGATTTGCACAGACTTAAAGATACTTTGACACAATTGTTTATCTATTATTTCGTACCGGTAAGCGAAAACGTGGTGCGTGGTGATAGAGAGATTTTCAGTGGTAATTATTCTCCCACTGATCTACAGCATTATGAGCGAATCAAAGCTGCTTTAACCGAAGGTAAGCTGGTTACTGCGGGAACTTTAAGCGATTTCAAAGATGTGAAAGGTATAAGAGCCAAACATGCTTACACGGTTCTTGATGTAATTGAAAAACAAGTCCCAAATGCAAAAGGAGAAATTAAGAACGTCTATTTTGTCAGGCTTCGTAACCCATGGGGAAGCACAGGACGGCTTTATTTACCCGATACGGACACACTGGAAATACGTGTGGAGGAATCTCGAGGCGCAGCAATATTTGATCTGGAACTCAAGGACTTCTGCCGTTATTACTCTAATTATGATATTACAGCCTGCAGCAATCCTTTATTTTCTATACCTGCTCAAAAAGAAACCTTAAATGAGCGACTGGTGAACGTCCTGGAGCAATGGAATATACATAATCAAAGTTCTCATTATGAATTGCAAGAGGCAGTTGACAAGTATCGTCATTGCGTGAACTCTTTGATAGCGATTGAATTAAGTCAGCTGGATTTAATCGATGAAGAACAACGATCGGCTATCAATGATATTTTAAAGGGCTCATCTATTGTTTCTGAAGAAGAAAAGAAAGAGAAAATTCTCGAGCAAATCAACTCTGCTCGATTTCCCTATATTCAGGGAGATGCAGCTCAGATAAAAAACCATGTCTATGAGTTGTTGATTTATCAATGGCATCGGCAAAACAATTCTTTGACTCAGGAACAGATCATCGATTTTGAAGACAGACTCATAAAGAAAGCAAGTATTGATAATCCTTTATGGAAACAATTGCGTGAAAATCATCAGCATTTGCACGTCCTCGTTACGCATAATATACAGCATATTCTACCTGCAATTTTACGGGAAGGTTCTTCACTACTGGAAGTGATGAATACACAGAGAGAACAAATACCAGAGAAAGATTCTGGTATGTATCGTTTTTATTTGGAAGCCTATTTTCTTAATTATCAAAAATTGCTGCATTATGTAAGAGGTTTTTCTGAATATCAAAACCTGTTAAAGCGTCTTCACTTATCCTTTCAAAATGATGAAATGGAAACATTTAATGAAAAAATACAGGAGATGATAAGAAAAACTGAGGACTTAAAGGCTATATCAGAAGACGTCAAAAAAATTGCTAAAGAGACAAGAGAAATAGCTTACTCTGATTCTCATGAAAATGATTATTGGCAGATGGATTCAGAAGCTATAAAACATTTGGATAATAAACTTGATGCCTTAGGTCTTGAAGCCAAAAAATACCAACCCGTTGATGAAGTGGAAGTTAAAGAGAAAGCGCTCTTCTTTCGGCTTTTGGACTCGATTGCCAATTTATTTAAAAATTTTGCGACACTTTTTGAAAAATTGCATCGAAAGCCGCAAAATGATTATGAAAAAATCGCTGAAAAAGACAAAGAAGCCAGACCGATTAATCCCGGTAAGGTTGCAGGGATTTTTGTGCCGATTCAACAGAATGCAGATGCTCAATTAAAATCTGCATTTGATGACTCACAGCCAGTATCTTCTCCTGCCGCTTGATAAAATCAATTTTAACTGGGGTCTATATTTAGACATACAGTCCCCAGTTAAAATGTTAAGTGCTCAACTTGTTCGGAAAACAGCCATATTTGGCTCCATCTTGCGTTACCCTAGCTTAAACTGCAATAGGGTGATTAAACCGCTCCAGCGTGAAGTCCACTCAAAATGATAAGGATCATGATTTTTCGTTCGTTTAAGCAAAACTCCATTTTCAACTTTAAACAAAGGTGCAGTTTCATTCAGTTGCTCTAAAGCCTTAGTATCTGGGAAGAGATTTAATTCAGGATAAAACTTAGGTGGTTTGCCTGTCATGGCCACTTCATACACACTGTCAGCAGATTGCTGCATGGCTTGTGTCAATATCAAACGCTGCATTTGTGCTTCTTCTGTAAAAAGATAACCATCGCCATAGGCTTTCCATGATAGGCCTTGTGCATTGATAACATTTAGTCCGAGTCGGTTATCTTCATCATGCATTAAATTAGCAATCAAGAGCTTTAAAACAGCAGGTAGATGAATATCTTTATCAATAGCCTGCCTCGGTGTACGCATGTGGCCGGAAGAAAAAGCATCGGTTAGAAAATGATTGGCAAAAGCATTCTGAGCATAAGCCAGCTCAAGCCATCGCTGTGCTTTATCTTCATGATTAGCCAGTCTTTCCCGGTATGCTTTCATTGCGGTTTCCAGAGCGATTTCATGACCAATTTTATAGGCAGCAGGAGCATCGGGATGGAAATGATCAAAATTGACCTGAGCAAGTTTTATGTATTGACCAAACGGAAGATAATCACTGATGAAACTGCCTCCACAGGTGAGGCGGTTTAAGGCTTTACTAATGTCCTGTGAGTGTTTTAAGTAAAATTCCGAAGCGGTTTGTCCTTTTTTTTCAGCCTCTTCGATGGCTTTATTCAGTTCACTTAAATACTTTTGGATAGACTTAACTTGTACTAGAGGATTTGAGCATTGCTCATTTCCTTTTTGTCCATTTACAGCAAGTGTATTGAATTGACGTAAAAAGCAGCTTTTTTTATCTTCAGGTTTACAACGTGCTATTGGATAATCTTCATCCCCAAAAATATCGCCGCCAAAAGTCACCAAGTCTCCATAACTGAGTTTTAAACCATTAGGCAGGTGAAGAAGAGGGTGTTCAGAGGGAATATCTTTATTAATAAAATGAAGTTGTACTTCATTGCCTATTTTTTGATGTTCCAGATTACCAAAGCCTGCTCCATGTTTTTCCAGAAGTTGGCTGATGAGAGTAGTATCTAATTGGCCAGGTTGATGAGCATAACTTGTTAGAGCTATTAGACATGGAAGCAATACGGCAAATATGATATTCTTTATCATAATATCTGTCCTTGGTTAAAATGAGTGTTATGAAGCATTTGAATCAATGATAGTACTCTATTTTTTATCATAAGTTTTTTAGCTGGTGTACTCTTTTTTTGAGATTTGATTTATGAAAAGACGGCGACGACCACGTCTTCCTGCAGATATTGTTCGTATAACCATTGATAATTTAAGCCATGATTGTCGAGGAATCGGGCGCGTCAATGGCAAAACCACCTTTATTCAGCAAGCACTCCCTGAAGAGGAAGTAGAGTTCAGCTATCAATCCATTCATAAAGATTTTGATGAGGGTAAACTGGTCAAACTGATTAAGTCCTCTGACGATAGAGTTGAGCCAGAGTGCCGTCATTTTAAGCAATGTGGCGGGTGTTCATTGCAACACGCGAATCATAAAATACAGATAAAAATCAAACAAAATATTTTACTGGATTTGCTCTCGCGCATGGCTCATATTCAGCCTGAGCAGACGCTTTCTCCTTTAACCAGCCATCCTTGGGGTTATCGTAATAAAGCGCGCCTGAGTGTCAGATATGTTGAAAAAAAACAATCCACACTCATTGGTTTCAGAGAACGCGATAATCCGCGTTTTATAGCGGAAATATCAGAGTGTCAAGTGCTTCATCAGAAAGTAGGTAAAAATATAACTCCGTTACGCCAACTCATTGATGAGCTTGAAGGCAAAAAAAACATAGCTCAGATTGAAGTTGCAGCAGGGGACAATGAAGTCGCTCTGATTTTCAGGCATTTGCAGCCGTTAAGTCCTGAAGATTTGGCTAAAATTAAACAATTTGCTGAAAACCATTCTTATAAAATCTTTTTACAACCTGGTAATGAAGAAAGTGTCCATTGTTTTTTTGCAGCAGACAATCGTCCTTTTCTTCATTATGCATTGCCTGAGTTTAATTTAACCTTGCAGTTTTATCCCACCGATTTTACCCAGGTGAATGCATCAGTGAATCGTTTAATGGTGCAACAGGCCATGGAATTAATGCAGCCCTCAGATGATGAGCAAATTCTCGATTTATTTTGTGGTTTGGGCAATTTTTCCCTGCCTTTAGCCCGACAATGCGCTAAAGTTATAGGTGTGGAAGGTAGTCAAAGCATGGTTGAGCGTGCTCGGATGAATGCCAAGAACAATGGGCTGGATAACACTGAATTCCATGTTGCCAATCTTGATGATCCAGAGCAAATTGAAAGAATATTTCAGTTTTCGTTCAATAAAATGTTAGTTGATCCACCACGTTCAGGTGCATTGGAATTGGTCAAAGCAATGAATAAGGCGAATCCACAAAGAATAGTTTATATCTCATGCAATCCTGTAACCCTGGCAAGAGACGCCGGTATTTTGGTTAATCAACAGGGATATCAGTTAAAGGCGGCAGGAGTTATGGACATGTTTCCACATACGGCACATGTTGAATCTATTGCTTTGTTTGTTAAAGAGTAGTCGTTATGGTGAAAGTCAAAGAAAGTGTTCCTCCTTTGTCAGACGGTCAGATTGATATTGAACAATGGATTCATCATTTAAGCAGCAAGGGATACCTTGAAGATCTGGATTTAATACGTCACGCCTGCACACTCAGTCAACTGGCAGGGCACGATCAAGCAACGGAAACTGGAGCCTCTTGCTTACAGCAAGGGCTGGCCATGGCTGATATATTAGCTGATCTGGAAGTGGATCAGGAAACTCTGGCTGCTGCAATTATTTTTGAGAGCGTTCATTATGCAGAATTGTCCATTGAAGATGTTGAAGAGCAATTAGGCGCAAATATTGCCCGTCTGGTCAAGGGTATAGAAAAAATGAACGCCATGGAAGGGTTTGACTCATTAAGCAAATACCCACAAAACAAGCATCAAATAGATAATATTCGTAAAATGTTGTTGGCCATGGTGGATGATGTTCGCGTTGTTCTCATTAAATTAGCAGAACGATTGTGTATTTTGCGTTCCTTATCCCCGCTCCCGCAAGCGATACAGCAACAAATAGCCACGGAAGTCATGGAAATTTATGCACCATTAGCCAATCGCCTTGGTATTGGAGCTATAAAATGGGAAATGGAAGATCTGGCTTTTCGTTTTTTGCAGCCTGAAAAATACAAGGAAATAGCTAAAGGTCTGAAAGCAAAACGCCTGGAGCGGGATCGTTTTGTAGATCGGATTGTCGAGGAACTGAATCAGCACATTCAGTCGATGGGTGTGAAGCATTTTGCCGTGTATGGGCGCTCAAAGCATATTCACAGCATTTATAAAAAGATGATGCGTAAAAATGTATCGCTTGAGGAAATTTATGATGCTACAGCTGTTCGTATTTTGATGGAAACAAAAGAACAATGTTATGAAGTTCTTGGCATGGTGCATGCTTTGTGGTCGCAGATTCCTGCTGAATTCGATGATTATATCGTCAATCCCAAGGAAAACGGTTATCAATCTCTGCATACGGCCGTTACAGCTCCAAATGGGCGAGTCTTTGAAGTGCAAATCCGCACTTTTAAGATGCATGACCAGGCTGAGATGGGTGTGGCTGCTCATTGGAAATATAAAGAAGGCGTGAAGCAGAAAAAGGAAAGTCATGAGCGCAAGATAGAATGGTTGCGCGATGTGCTTGCCTGGCACCAGGAAATGGCCGCTAATAAGGGCGTGCCCCAGGCCATTGAAACAGAATTTCTTGAAGATCGAGTATATGTATTTACACCGAACGGGGATGTTCTTGATTTGCCTAATGGCGTTACACCGCTAGATTTTGCCTATCACGTCCACAGTCAAGTAGGCCACCGATGTCGGGGTGCCAAAGTCAATGGCCATATTGTTCCCCTGACTTATGAGTTAAAAACAGGCGATAAGGTCGAAATATTAACCGGTAAAGAATCCAAACCTTCACGGGATTGGATTAATCCTCATTTAAATTATTTAAAAACATCAAGAGCAAAAGCTAAGGTTCTGCATTGGTTCAAAATGCAGGATTATGACAAGAACCGAGCAGAAGGCCATGAATTGCTTGATAAAGAACTTAAAACACTTGGACTTAAATCGGATAACTTACATGAAGTTGCCTTCTCGTTTAATTTCAAAAAGACAGAAGATCTTTATGCTGCTTTGGGACGAGGAGATATTAAGTTAAGCCAGGTGATTAACAGGCTTACTCCTCCGGAAACAACTGAAGATGCTGTTGCAAAAATTGTTAAACCACATGCCAAGCCAGAAGCAGCTTCAGGAAGTGATTTGCATATTGAAGGCGTAGGCAATTTATTAACCTATATGGCCCGATGTTGCCAACCTGTGCCCGGTGATGATGTCATTGGCTATATTACTGTAGGACGTGGCGTTTCCATTCATAGAAAAGATTGTCCAAACATTTTGCATGCCAGTGAAAAGCAAAAACAACGCTTTCTCCATGTGAACTGGGGTAGCAGGCCCCGCGAGCATTATGTAGTGGATGTGTTGATTAAAGCCTTTGACCGCCCCGGATTACTTCGTGATATCACTTCTTTACTGTCTAATGAAAAAGCGCATGTTTATTCTTTACAAACGAGGAGCAACAAACAAGACAACAGTGCCAATATTACCCTGACGGTTGAAATTGATGGTATAAACAGCTTATCTCGCCTGCTGACAAAATTAAGTCAGGTGCCCAACGTCTTAGAGGCCAGAAGACAGGTATAACAATCATAATTTTCGTTTAACCTCCATATATCAGGGTAAACGTATCTAATAGCGCAATATAAAATCAATATGCCTATATTTTTTAAACCTGAGCGAGAGGGTAAAACGACTAAAACTCAGGATAATTTGGCAGATCTCAAAACCAGTTTGCTAAATCACTCATGTTACGCACTAAACCTTGCTGCTCCCTGAAATTTAATTAAAATTTCATCCCTGATTTTTAGGGAGGAAGATTTAATGGATATGCTTGATATTTATACTGACTATTTAATTTGCCAGAATAAATATGCCACAGCTACAGGTTTATCGGAGATGTTGGATGGTGAATTTGCGCACGACAAGGTGACACGATTTTTACGACTACAAGATTTTGGTTCCAAAGCGCTCTGGAATTATGTCAAGAAGTCAGTCAGGGAGAGTGAAGCATCAGACGGTGTTCTTTTATTGGATGACTCGATTGAGGAGAAGTCTTATACCGATGAGAATGAAATTAATTGTTGGCATTATTCCCATGCTAAAGGTGATGTGGTCAAAGGGATTAATATCCTGACCTGCATGGTTCGGTATGGTGACTTCAGTGTTCCTGTTGGTTATGAAGTTATCAAAAAAGACGTTGCTTTTTGTGACATTGAAACAAGGCAAGCTCGCAGAAAGTCATCCACGACTAAAAATGAACTTTTTCGCAAGCTTATCGCACAAGCGGTTAGTAATCATGTGTTGTTTGACTTTGTACTTGCGGACAATTGGTTTGGCTCGAAGGCCAATATGGCTTACATCCATAATGACCTTCAAAAATCGTTTATTATTGGGATTAAATCTAATCGAACCTTAGCTTTATCCAAAAACGACGCCAACAACGGACGGTACACAAAAGTCAGAGAATTAGAGCTTGAAGAGGACATAGCCCACACAGTCTATCTCAAGGGATTAGACTTCCCAGTGAGGCTTTTGAAGAAAATTTTCAAAAACGAAAATGGTTCTACAGGTGTTCTCTATCTCGTTTCTAATGACATGACCAGTAGTGCCGAACGTCTTTATGAAGTGTACCAGAAACGGTGGCGGATTGAAGAGTATCACAAGTCAATTAAACAAAATGCAAGCCTGAACAAATCTCCAACCCGCACGGTTAAAACACAATCCAATCATATCTTTGCCGCAATCATTGCATACTGCAAACTGGAAATGATGAAAATAAAGACAAAATTGAATCACTTTGCCATCAAGTACAAATTAATACTCAGGGCTAACCAAATTGCCATGCAGGAGTTAAAAAATATGGCTCGTTAAAGTCAATTGTGCGTAACATGAGTAAATCATAGTATTTGATGTTCGAAGCGTTTTATCTTTTTGTCATTTACAGGATACGTTTTTTCATAAGGGGTATAGATAAGCCTGAGTTAATAGCTGAATGTGGCTTTTTCCGAGGGCTTCCAATCTCGCTCTTCGTCTTTAAAAATCAATAAGAAACTCTCATTGTCTTCCTGACATGAATCATTAAATTTTTCGATGATCTGTTCTTCATATTGTTTTTCAGCATCAAACCGTTTCCTGAACCAGGACAGGTAAAAACCATTTAATATTTCTTCATCGACCACATGAATAATAAAATCACCACTGTTTCTGCAATAATTATCGAAGAGTTTATTTAATATTAAATTGCCAATTCCTTTGCCCTGAGCATTTTCGTTGACTTCTATCCAGCGCAGGTGGAGATTATTGTTTTCATCATAATTATATTTGGCCCATCCAAGGGTTTTATTTTCCTGCGTTATCGTAAGAATAAAATCATCAGAATAGTTTTTTGATAACTTAAATTGAATGGCGTCAATTTTCATGTTTTAAAAAATAAAAACAGCCACTACTGCCCGTTCATTTAGCAATACATTATAAGTCCGGCAGGCAGCTCCAATAGACATGCATTCGATGCCAATTCGTTGCTTAGACAATTGACTTATGAGTTTTGCGGATAAAAAATGTCCAGGTTGGCTGTGGCCAATAATAATAACTTCCGGACTAAATTCAATGAGCCTGTTGATAAAATTTTCATCGATCTCTTGAATAGATTGAAGGGACAATTCACTGAGAATGGCATCCTGAGAAACTATAAGGCTTTTCTGATAAGTGATCGCATTAATTTTAATTTCATTTTCTGAGTAGGCTTCTACTGCATGATTTTCACGTTTTTCCAGATGAAGATGCATAGCGTTTCATGGTTCATTCATTTATAATCTCTTTATTATATCACAATGAGGTTGTAAAATGAGTCAGTTTTCCCGCATTAACCGACTTCCCCCTTATGTTTTCAATACATTAAATCAGTTAAAATCAGAAGCGAGGGCACGCGGTGAAGATATTATTGACTTCGGTATGGGTAATCCAGATCAACCGACACCACCACATATTGTGGATAAACTGATAGAAGCCGCCCAACGTCCGGACACCCATCGTTATTCCATGTCAAAAGGGATCCCGCGATTAAGAAAAGCTATGGCCTCCTGGTATGAGAGGCATTATAGTGTCAGCCTTGACAGCGAAACTGAAATTGTAGCTACTATCGGCTCCAAAGAGGGGCTAGCACATCTGGCGCTTGCTATTTCAGAGCCGGGAGATACTGTCATTGTTCCTGATCCAGCTTATCCTATTCATACTTATGGTTTTATAATTGCAGGAGCCAATGTCAAACAGATTCCATTAATTGATGAGACCCAGTTTTTACAGGCAATAGATGAGGCCATTAATAGTTTATGGCCAAAACCGAAAGCAATCGTATTGAACTTTCCGGCCAATCCCAGTACACACTGTGTGGATATCCAGTTTTTTGAACAGGTTATTGCTTTGGCAAAACGACATAATATCTGGATTATCCATGATCTGGCTTACGCAGATATCGTCTTTGATGGATATAAAGCACCTTCCATTTTACAGGTTCCCGGTGCGATAGATATTGCTATTGAAACCTATTCAATGTCCAAATCATATAATATGCCAGGCTGGCGAGTGGGATTTGCCTGCGGGAATAAGGACCTGGTGGCCGCTTTAACCCGAATTAAATCCTATCTGGATTATGGAACTTTCACTCCCATTCAGGTTGCTGCTATCGCTGCGCTGGAAGGATCTGATGATTGTGTTCATGATATTAGAAAATTATATGAAAAACGACGGAATGTATTGTGCGAAGGTTTGCAGGAATTAGGCTGGTTTGTGGAAAAACCAAAGGCCACGATGTTTGTATGGGCGCCGATTCCTGAAATGTATCAATACATGGGTTCATTGGAGTTCTGTAAGTATTTGCTCAAAGAAGCCGAAATCGCTGTATCACCAGGCATAGGTTTCGGACAGCAGGGAGATGGCTATGTACGATTTGGATTAATTGAAAACATTCAGCGTACAAGACAGGCCTTAAGAAATTTAAAAGCTTTATTCAGACGTGATGGGTTGTTAAAAGCTGTTTAATATGGATGTTATTATTGATTCAAGAATAAAGGCTGTACCGGCTTCTACATTGGAGCTGACAGGCCAGAAGCTGGTTTATTTGAATCTATTGCAAAGCCTGGGATATGCAAGTCATCAATTGCCCCTTGCCTCTCTGCTTAGCCAATTACACGATCTTGAGGGAGACTGGTTGATTCTTTCTCCAATTCATTGGCAGGCCACTCATAATGATGCCATGATCATGGCGCACGGTGACACCTTATCTTTAAGTGAAGATGAGTCCAGAACCTGGTTTAAGGAGTTGTCGGCTTATCTTGAAAAGGATCAATTTGAATTAGTCTACCATAATGCCGAGATATGGCTGATTCGAAAGAAATCCATGCTCCCCATTCAGGCAAAATCGGTGTATCAGATGTTTCATCGTTCAATGATGCCTGAGTTAAGTGCTCTGGATGATACATTGTTCTGGCAACAATTTCTGACCGAAACACAAATGTTTCTAAGTTCTCATGATTTGAATCAAGCCCGTATACAAGAACAAAAACCTGTCCTCAATGGTGTTTGGGTCTGGGGAGCCGGTCATTTGGCTTTAAGCGAGGCGGTCATATGCACAGTACAATCTTTTGAAAAAATAGCTAGAATCTGTTCGACAAACGTTCATATATATTCTCCTCAAGTCTCCTTGAGAGATATAAATATTTTACTCCTTAGTGATTTAAGCGATCTCTCATCACAGCATAAAGAAAAACTTACCCAATCCTCAATAAGATGGTTCTGGAATGATTTCAGTTATCTCAGCAAAAAACGCCGTTGGTGGCATCAATTAAGGAGAAAATTAAGACATGCGGATTAAACAACGTTCTTTGATGGTTGAATTATCTCATCTGTCGGCGCTTCCTCCAGTGTTACAACGTATTTATGCATGCAGAGGGATTAAGGATACATCACAATTGAATATTCCGTTAAAGGCTATGCTTTCCTTTGATGCTTTAAAAGACATTGGCAAGGCTTGCCAGCGTTTAGAGCAAGCCTTGCGAGAGCAGCAAAGGATTCTCATTGTAGGAGATTTTGATGCAGATGGAGCCACCTCGACGGCCCTGGCCATAACGGCTCTAAGAGCTATGGGAGCCGAACAAGTGGAGTATCTTGTCCCTAATCGCTTTGCGTTCGGCTACGGATTGACTCCGGCTATTGTAGAGGTTGCCAGTCGTTGGCAACCTCATTTAATTATTACTGTTGATAATGGAATTGCCAGTTTTGAAGGGGTTGAAGCGGCTAATGCAAAAGGAATAGATGTTTTAATTACCGACCATCACCTGCCTGCAGAACATTTGCCCGATGCTTATGCCATCATTAACCCCAACCAAAAAGATTGTGCATTTCCCAGCAAATCTATTGCAGGCGTAGGTGTTATATTTTATGTAATGAGCGCTTTGAGAAGACATTTGTCAAATATTGGCTGGTTTGAGGAAAAACAGATGCTACAGCCTAACATGGCGGAATTTCTTGATTTAGTTGCTCTTGGCACTATTGCAGATGTGGTTGGACTTGATAGGAACAACCGAATTTTAGTTCAGCATGGCTTATTAAGAATAAGGCAGGGTAAATGTCGAGCAGGTATTAAAGCCTTGATTGAAATTGCCGGGCGTGATGTAGAAAGAATAAGAGAATCTGATTTGGGATTTGCCATAGCACCAAGGCTAAATGCTGCTGGACGACTGGATGACATGTCGCTTGGCATAGAATGTCTTATCAGTGATAAGGAAGAAGAGGCAAAGGAATATGCATGCCAGCTTAACGAGCTAAACCTTGAGCGACGTCAAATTGAATCCGAGATGAAAGAACAGGCGATAGCGGCATTGGATAAACTGTCCTTGAAAGACACAAATCTTCCTGTGGCTTTATGTTTATTGGATAAAAGCTGGCACCAAGGCGTGATTGGTATTTTAGCAGGTCGGCTTAAAGAACGTTTCCATCGCCCGGTCATTGTATTTGCTCAGGTTAGTGAAAATGAATTAAAAGGCTCAGCACGCTCTGTGGCTGGGTTAAATATCAGAGATATTCTGGCTATCCTTGATAAGGATTATCCTGGCTTGGTCACTAAATTTGGCGGACATGCTATGGCTGCCGGGCTAAGTTTGCCGAGTGATCATTTTAATCAGTTCAGAGATTACTTTATTAAAGAAGTCAGCCTTCATCTTGATCCTTCACAATGTGAAGGAGAAATACTGACGGACGGTTCATTGCACATAGAAGAGTTTAATTTAGAAACAGCGAGGCTTATTGAAGAGGCAGGACCATGGGGCCAACAATTTCCATCCCCTGTGTTTGATAATCATTTTGAAGTGTTAGAACAACGACTAGTCGGGCAGAATCATTTGAAAATGACACTTTTACCCCAAAATAGTACGCAGACGATTGACGCAATTGCTTTTAATGTCGATTTGAATACCTGGCCTAATCATCGTGTAAAAGCCATTCACGCTGCTTTTCAGTTAGATATCAATGCTTACCAGGGAAGAGAAAAGCTGCAACTGCTGATTGAAACCATGAACATCGTGTAAGAGGCATAATGCAGGCCGCTACCTGTGATATAATATGAACTTATATCTATACGCCAAAATTTTAAAACCTTGATTTACCTTTAACTCGCCAAGTTATGAAAAATGATGCTTTAAAGTCAACCCTGTCAATTGCACCGATGATTGACTGGTCATATTCACATTTTCGCCGGTTTATGAGAATACTGGCTCCATCTTCTTTAATTTATACGGAAATGCAAACCACAGGTGCCATTGAACATAATCCAAAGCGAACACTTTACTTTAATTCTTTGGAGCAGCCATTGGCTTTGCAGCTTGGAGGATCAGATAAAGGACAACTGGCTGATTGTGCAGTAAAAGCAGAATTACAAGGGTATTGTGAAGTTAATCTGAACCTTGGTTGTCCAAGTGACAAAGTGCAGGCTGGTCGCTTTGGCGCTTGTCTGATGTCTGAGCCGAAACTGGTTGCTGATTGTATTAAGGCGATGAAAAAAAGTGTAAATATTACTGTATCAGCCAAAACACGAATTGGTATTGATCATCAGGACAGCTATTCATTTTTCCGGTATTTCATTGAGCAGCTGATAGAAGCAGGCAGTGATAAAATTATCGTTCATGCGCGCAAAGCCTGGCTAAAAGGATTAAGCCCCAAACAGAATCGTTCCATCCCTCCCATAAATTATGACTATGTTTACCGTATTAAGCAGGAATATCCCCATATACCGATCGTTATTAATGGTAACATTTTAAATTCTGAAGACATTAAAGCCCATCTTAATAAGGTAGATGGCGTCATGCTTGGACGACTTGCCTGTCAGAATCCCTTTGCCATTGCCAGAATCCATGATGAATTAACGGAAAAACAGAAAGACCTTAGACGAACAGATTTGATTAGAACATATTTTGATTATATTCAACAGGAGTTTGAACAGGGGGAAAGGCTCACTTTGCTACTGAAACCTATATTTAATTTTGCCCATGGACTTGCAAGCGCCAGCCAGTGGAAAAAACTATTAACAGATATGATTCAGCAAAAACAATTGAGAGCTAAGGAGGCTATTAAACTGTTGTTTAAGCTTGAGGAAGAAGCAAATACCACTGAGATTTCTATTTAAACAATAATAAACTATAATTAAGTGGAGTTTAAACCTCTGAATACTTTATCTGAATTTCTCGGTTGTTTCTCGGTTTCATGGTATTTTTAATCAATTTCTAGTACATTAACAGCTTTTATTTAAAAGATTGCCAAGAGGATAATCCAAGCTATGCTGAACACGCTTATGAAAAAAATGTTTGGAAGTCGTAATGAACGTACTTTACGGCGAATGGATAAAATTGTATCCGCGATTAATGCCTTTGAATCCGAGATGAAAACTTTGAGTGATGCTGAGCTTAAAGCTAAAACGGAACACTTCAGGTCTCGTTATGCCGAAGGGGAAACGCTCGATGAAATGTTAGCTGAAGCTTTTGCTACGGTCAGAGAAGCCTCCGTCAGAACACTTGGGTTACGGCATTTTGATGTCCAATTGATTGGCGGAATTGTATTGCATGAAGGAAATATCGCAGAAATGCGCACCGGTGAAGGTAAAACGCTTGTAGCCACTCTGCCTGCCTATTTAAATGCCATCAGCGGCGATGGCGTGCATATTGTCACGGTGAATGATTATCTTGCGAAGCGTGACAGCGAGTGGATGAAACCTATCTATGAATTTTTAGGCCTCAGTGTAAGCGTCATTTATCCAGACATGCCCCAGGATGAAAAACAAAAAGCCTATAAAGCCGATATTCTGTATGGTACCAACAATGAATTTGGCTTTGATTATCTTCGCGACAATATGGCGTTCAGTCTGGAAGAAAAAGTACAGCGTCGGCTAAATTTTGCTGTTGTCGATGAAGTGGACTCTATTTTAATAGATGAAGCACGTACTCCTCTTATCATATCTGGTACGGCAGAAAGTGGCTCTGAATATTATATTAAAGTCAATAAATTGATTCCTCATTTGCACCAACAGATAAAAGAGGGTGATGGTGGACATTACACCGTTGATGAGAAACAAAAACAGGCTCATTTAACGGAAGAGGGCCATCAAAAAATTGAAGAATTATTGGTAAAAGAAAACCTGTTGGCTCCAGGAGAAAGTTTGTATCATGCGAGCAATATTATGCTGATGCATCATGTGAATGCTGCACTTAAAGCGCATGCCATGTTCCATCGTGATGTTGATTATATTGTAAAAGATAATCAGGTGGTGATCGTAGATGAGCACACAGGTCGGACCATGCCGGGACGGCGCTGGTCAGAGGGTTTGCATCAGGCCGTTGAAGCCAAAGAAGGTGTTCCAATTCAAAAAGAGAATCAGACTCTGGCTTCTATAACTTTCCAGAACTTTTTCAGGCTGTATAATAAACTGGCCGGTATGACTGGTACTGCTGACACGGAAGCTTATGAATTCCAGCAAATTTATAATCTGGATGTGGTAGTGATTCCAACCAATAAACCCATGATTCGTAAAGATGAGCCGGATCTGGTTTATTTAACTATTCAGGATAAATATCAGGCCATCATTGAAGATGTAAAAGATTGCATTAAAAGAAAACAGCCTGTGTTGGTCGGAACAGCCTCTATTGAAGCTTCGGAATTGTTGAGCCAGCTGTTAAAGAAAGCTGGTATCAAACATCAGGTGCTCAATGCCAAATTTCATGAAAAGGAAGCTCATGTTATTGCCGAAGCCGGCCGTCCTGGGGCTGTAACGATTGCAACGAATATGGCAGGTCGAGGAACCGACATTGTATTAGGAGGCAGTTTTGAGGCTGAATTGGCTCAACTCCCTGATACAGCCACAGAAACGGATAAACAAGCTATTCGTGAGAGCTGGCTAAAACGGCATGACGAGGTGATTGCAGCGGGTGGGTTAAGAATTATCGGTTCAGAACGACATGAATCACGACGTATTGATAATCAGTTACGCGGCCGCTCCGGTCGACAGGGTGACCCGGGAAGCAGTCGCTTTTATTTATCTCTTGATGATAATCTGATGCGTATTTTTGCATCCGAGCGCGTAGCATCCATGATGAAGCGTCTTGGGATGAAACCTGGTGAGCCTATTGAACATAATTTAGTGACTCGTGCTATTGAAAATGCACAAAGAAAACTGGAAGGTCATCACTTTGATGTGCGGAAACAATTACTTGATTATGATAATGTAGCTAATGATCAACGTATGGTTATTTATACGCAACGTGCTTCTGTTATGTCCATGGATGACCCGCAAGAGTATATCGAAGAAATGCGTGAAGAAGTTATTAATCATCTGGTAGATACCTATATTCCCCCTAACAGTCTTGAGGAACAGTGGGATGTAGAGGTATTAACAAGGGTGTTGGCCGATGAGTTTCATTTAAATGCCCCTGTTAAAAACTGGGTAGAAGAAGATCACAGCATTCAGCCGGATGAAATAAAAGACAAAATTCTTACCTTATGCATTGAACAATATAAAGCCAAGGAAAAGAGCGTTGGCCGTCAGATTATGGCACAGTTTGAAAAATCTGTGATCTTGCAGACTTTAGATAATCAGTGGCGGGAACATCTCGCCTCCATGGATCATCTTCGTCAGGGAATACATCTACGAGGGTATGCACAAAAAGATCCAAAGCAGGAATATAAGCGCGAAGCGTTTACTTTATTCACCATGATGCTTGATAACATGAAGTACGATGTGATTCGGCTGCTTTCTTCAGTTGAAATACAAACACAAGAAGACGTGAATGAAGTTGAAGAACAACGTCGAGCCGATCAAATCCAAAATATGCAATTTGCACATATAGATGAGAATGAATTACAACAGGAAGAACAACAAACTTTTAAACGATCTGAAAAAAAGATAGGTCGCAATGAACCCTGTCCTTGTGGCTCAGGCAGGAAATATAAGGTTTGTCACGGTCGCTTGGCATGAAAGTAGCTGTTGGTGTTATCTTCAATAAAAATAAGGAAATATTAATTACCCGACGTCCACTTGAGGCCTCTCATGGTGGATATTGGGAATTCCCGGGCGGTAAATTGATGCAGAACGAAGAAGCTGACTCAGCACTGCTGCGGGAAATAAAAGAAGAAATAGGAATAATTATTTCTGATTATTGCTTTTTAACAGAGGTTTTTCATCAATACGATGATAAATTGGTCCATTTACTAGTTTATAAAATAACCGCATTTACGGGTAAACCTCAATGCCTCGAAGGACAATTGGCCATGCGGTGGGTTTCTCTGTCAGAGCTAAAATCACTAAAATTTCCTGAAGCTAACCATAAAATTATTTCTCTTATTGATTTGAAGTAAGTGCTCAGCCTTGCTTAGGAAACGTCCATATTTAGTCCTACTTGCCAGAAAACTCCACTAAAAAGCATTAGTGCTCCCGTCAACACAGGGGATTGAGATATGGAACGCCAGTTTTACAACTGACAGATTGCAATTTCCATATCAATAGAGCAATGTTTTGCTTCCTTTAAAGATAATAATTCATAAAGTCTAATTGTTAAGCCATGATGGCCAACTTGTAGTTTGGGGACAAGTTTTAGACTTTTATCAATTTGCAACTGAATTAAATGACATGGGATTTTAGGAGACAGACTATATTGATAATAGCCATTTAATGCTCTGATGGTTGAGTAGAAAGTAGTGGCTCTTAATAAAGATAAATATATGTTTACTGTTTCTTCTAAATCAGTGAGTAACTCGAGCCAGGCCATAAACTCAGTTTGTCTTTTTTTAGGGTCAAGATCCAGCCACATAATAAGTTGAGGTGAGCTGAATTCACATTCTTTTGAGTTTGGCTGTTGGATATGTCGCACCGACTTTAAAAAATGTTGCTTATTGATTTCTTCTCCAAAAGGGCCTGCCACATGATTAAGCAGATAGATTTGATCGGATAAATGTTCAAGCAAGTTGTTGTTTATTGAAGTATTCGATTTGCTGATAACGTACTCAAAACGCATAAACTCTTTAAGAAAGCGGCTTTTTAATTCAGGTTTTTCGACGATTTCAGTGATTTCAACAAGATTTTTTAAGGCATAGCGATGTATTGCTTCATGAGATTCTTCACAGGCCTGTTTTATGGTGCTCAACAAACATTCTATACGAAGAGCTATCCTTGATAAAAAATGTGTTGCTAACTGAAATGTAATTGTTTTCGTTTGCATAAATGTATGCTTTCCATAGCCCGGGGCTTTTTAACGTCGTTAATTTCATTAATAACACTACCATAGGGAAAACAGGAGGGCAACTTTCATTTTGATGTAATTTATTTTCTTCCCGTGAGAGAAGAGTATCTTAGTCACAAATATTAAACTTGATGAAACATCTGGAAGGTAGGGGATAGTTAGTTGATATAATGTTGATATTTACGGTTCAACTCATCAATACGTTGTTTTAAGGTGCTTAAATTACCGTCATTACATATCACATCGTCCGCGATAGACAGCCGCTTTTTCAAATCAGGTTGATGATTTATGGTGGCCATAGCCTCTTCCTTTGAACATTGGTCACGTTGCATGATTCTTTCAATTTGTAGTGATTCTGGGGCAGTGACTAACAGAACCCGATCGATATAAGGATAATCCTCACGCTTAAAATACAAGGGTATTTCAATGATAATATAGTCGTTTTGTGTTGAGATGATTTCTTTCTGAATATGTTGACGAATTAAGGGATGCAGCAGATTTTCCAACCACTTTTTTTCTTCAGGTTGAGAAAAAATAATTTCTCTTAATTTTTTTCGATCAAGCTCACCATCCTTTTTTACAATATCTTCATTAAAATGCTTAATGATTTCATGATAGGCAGCAGTTCCTTTTTCTGTTAATTTCCTAGCTATAGAATCTGCATTGATAATTTTTGCACCGTATTTTTTAAACTCTTCAGAAACGGTTGATTTACCTGTAGCTATATTACCGGTTAACCCTATACACAACACTTTCAGATCCTTTTATTTAAATTTTCGCAAGTAATTAAGTTAATATAGCAACTATCAGGATAGTCGCTATTATCCTTACAATAAGCTTGAGCAGCAAGGGCTGCATCATATTTTCGTTTGTAAATGTTGCTTGTAAAAGGATTGGCATAAAAGTCCAGTGCCATGCATTGCCACATGGGTCTTGTCGTTAGTCCGTTAATAAAAGCTTCACAGTTTTCAACGGCCGCTTTACAGGATGAAGGTTTGTCACTCATTTTTTTACAGGCATCATAAGCTTTATTAATGGCTGTTCTCCTGTACGCACTTTGGGCTGCCCAGTGTTTCTGTTCAGCATCCGAAACCACACATCTCCAGTAGTCATTCTCGCCATGCAAAACGACAACGGCAAATGCTGGTCGCACCAAAAGTAAGGCAAATACTGCAATACGTATGAATGGATGCATATAGGCTCCTTTTAGTCATTTTATCCCAACCAAGCAGGTTATATTTCGCTGCTTTTTTTCTCCTGAATTAAATCCATGAATTGATCAATCGCCATGGCTTTGGCAAATAACCAGCCCTGAATAAGATATACCTCATGGGCGGTTAAATATTCCAGTTGTTTTTCTGTTTCCACACCTTCAGCAATAATAGTAAGCTCAAGTTTACTTGCCATTTGTATAATAGCTTCAGTTAATGTTTCTGTAATAGCTCCTGAACCTATTGATTGAACATATATTTTATCAATTTTAAGATAATTAAAAGGAAAATGCTGTAAATAACTGATACTCGCATGTCCGGTACCATAATCATCCACTGCAAGAGAAAATCCTTTTGTTTTAAGCAGACGGATTTTATGGTTTATTTGTTCGTCATTTAAATTAAGCAAGGATCGCTCCGTTAACTCAAGTAAAATTTGTTTCGGATTAATATTATGTTCCTCACACAGCCGCAGTAAGTCATCACTAAATTTACTATCTGTAAAATGATGTTTGGATAAGTTAAAACCAAGATGAAAATAGCTATGGTGGTGGAGAAATGATTTACACTTGATAAAGGCCTGATGAATAAGAAATAAAGTGATGGGTACAATTAATCCCGAAGTTTCAGCTTCATCGATATAGATATCTGGATGTATAATTTCACCGCTGTCTGTACGCCACCTCAGCAAGACCTCAGCTCCAATATATTTTGTAGCTTTGGTGTTATATATTCCCTGATAAACCGGGAAAAACTGTTTATTTTTTAAGGCATACTGCAGCGTACCTTTTAAGGAAAAACGATGCGACAAGTGCCTGTGTATTTGCAGATAAAATAAAAAGGAAATTAAAATAACAAGGAGAGCAAATAACAATTCAATAAACCATAGTTTTTTTAACACAAGTCCTTGGTTGGATTGAATTAAAACGAGATTGTCATCAATACTTTGCAGTTTATCAGTGGCTATATGGGGTTGATTTTTCTGATCCAGGATCATTCTGGAATATTTGTCTGGAGAAATTGATTTTTTTTGGTGGCCATCAAAAACCAGAAGTGTCTTGTTGTTTTTCAAATCATATAAGATAACCTGGCCAACATAGCTTGAAGGAGGTTTTAACTGATTTTCTAAAACACTTTTAAGCAAATATATACCAATATAAGCATCACCTATTTTTTTTTGCAGAATAAAATAGGGTTTATTGATGAGTGTATTATAAAAAGGACCTAATAATACGGATTGTTTGTTACTTTTTATGGAATGTGTCTCAAAGTGCCCGACAGTGGAGCATATCATTTGCTGTTTGTTATTGGCTAAAAATAGTCCTGAAATATATGGATTATCGAAAGAAATTTTCTGCATTTCTGCCAACAAGTCTTCAGGGCAGGTGTTATCGATTTTATGAAGCGGAAGGAAAATGATTTCTCGAAACAAATCATACATAAAATCATCTATATTCAAGCGAATTTCTTTTGCCGTAATTTTTAAGTCATCAGTCTGTTTATGATGATAATAGTGCCAGGCCAACAACAGAATCACCACGAGCGCAATTATTGTTATTAAAAGCCATAACCATTTTAAAGCCTGGTGTACTCGTGTTTTTTTACGATAAAGCTGTTGGTTTAGCATCAATTTTATTTTGAATAAACTGCATTTATAGAGTTTAGTGTGATTTCAGCTAAATTACTAATTGTGGCTTCATCTATATTTAGCGGTGGCAACCAGTAAAGGGTATTTCCCAAGGGCCTTAGAAAAGCACCTCGTTCAAGTGCTTCCGCATATACCTGATAACCGACACGAGAATTTGCAGTAGCCTGCAAGTCTGCAGCTATTATTCCACCAATGTGGCGAATGTTAGTCAGTTTGCCACTGACAACGGCAATATCATGAAAAAAATTTGCCATGGCTTTTTCCAGTTGCTGAGCCTGCTCTAATATCTTTTCCTCTTCTATAACTTTAAGTGTTGCTAATGCCGCGCTTGCTCCCAAAGGATTGCCGCTATAGGTATGGGAATGAAGAAATGATTTTCCTTTCTCATAATCATCATAAAATACCTCGAAAATAGAATGATTGATCATCACGCAACTAAATGGTATCGAACCGGAAGTTAAGCCTTTTGATAAGCAAATCATATCTGGAATAATATCAGCATGATGGCTGGCTAGCCATTTACCGGTTCTTCCACAACCTGTCATGATTTCATCAGCAATGAGTAAAATATTTTTTGATTTGGCCCATTGACTTAATCGAGTTAAAAAGTCAGGACTATAGAGTTTCATTCCACCGGCGCCCTGAACCACAGGCTCTACAATAATTGCACAGACATTTTCTGAAATGGTATCGAGATAAGATTCACATTGTTTCCAACAGTGTTCGCTATCAGACCATAAAGGATCATCACGGTTAGAAAGATAAGGAAGAAAATCGATAAAATGGCAGTGAACACCAAAATCTTTATATGGATCTTTATATATTCCCAAATCGCTGACAGCCAATGTGGCCAGTGTTTCACCATGATATGAATTGGCAAGAGCAATAAACTCTCTTTTATGAGGTAAGCCTTTAATCATATTTACATGCAACGCTAATTTCATGGCAATTTCAACCGCCGTCGAACCGTCACTAGCAAAGAAAACATGTTGTAGTTTGCTTATTTTTGTCAGGTATTCAGCCAATTCAACCAGGATTGGATGCGTCGTATTGGCTCCGATAACATGTTCAAAGGAAGATAATTGTTTTTTTATTGCTTCAATGACGGCCGGGTGCTGATGGCCTAAAGATTTGCACCACCAGCTGGAATTAGCATCAATCAAGGGCCCTTTGTCTGTATAAAGAAAACTTCCCTTTGCCATATTCACAATAAGGGGCGGTACCGTTTCAAAATCTTTCATTTGCGAGCAAGGATGCCAGATATGGTGTAAATCACGTTGAATTAAAGTTCTGTTTACCATTTTAAAAATTTTGGTTGACAAGAAGTGAGGTGACTCTATCATGATCTCCAATCATAATAAAAGGGGAAAATATGACTGAATCTGTTCAATGGACCTTTGATAAGGTTGCAATGATTTATCAACAGCCATTTAATGACTTGCTATATCAGGCTCATCTCGCTCATCGAGAGCATCAACCGAGCAATCAGTTGCAATTAGCAACACTGTTAAGTATTAAAACAGGCGCTTGTCCTGAAGACTGTGGATATTGCTCGCAAAGCGGGCATTACGCCACCCATGTGGAAAAGGAAAAACTGATGTCTGTCGAAGCCGTGCTTGCCAAAGCCAAAGAGGCAAAAGAAGGAGGGGCCAGACGGTTTTGTATGGGGGCTGCATGGCGCACGCCACCTAAAAAAGCCATGTCAGAATTGAAAGCCATGATCAAAGGTGTTAAAGCGCTGGGAATGGAAACGTGCATGACATTGGGAATGCTTGATGAAGAACAGGCATCGGAACTGAAAGAAGCCGGGCTCGATTTCTATAATCATAATATTGATACTTCTCCGTCTTATTATGACAAAATTGTCAGCACGCGTAAATTCAGCGAACGGATTGAAACGCTTCAACATGTAAGGGATGCAGGAATTCATGTCTGTTGTGGCGGTATTTTAGGGCTGGGAGAAACTCGTGAAGATCGCATTGAATTTTTATTGACTCTGGTTAATTTGCCACTGCCTCCGGAAAGTATACCTATTAACCGATTGATTCCTGTTGAAGGAACCCCTCTTGCCAAAGCTCAGCCCGTTGAAGGCATTGAATTGGTGAGAACAATTGCTACTGCACGTATTCTTATGCCTCAAAGTGTCATAAGACTGACGGCCGGACGAACGGAAATGAGCGATGAGCTTCAGGCTTTAAGCTATTTTGCCGGCGCCAACTCCGTATTTATTGGTGAGAAATTACTGACAGAAGAAAATCCGGAGCGAATTAAGGATAAAGAACTCTTTAACAAACTCGGGTTGTTGGCAACTGCGCAATGATATGGAAAAAAAAATTGCCTCGGAAATACGAAAAATTAAGGAATCAGGTCATTATCGCTCAAGGAAAGCCGGTATTTCTGAATCCGATGTTCTGGTTAATTTTTCCAGCAACGACTATCTGTCATTAAGCCATGACCCCCGCGTATCTAGCGCTTATCAAAAGGGCTATCAACTTTATGCAAGCGGTAGTGGGGGTTCCATGTTGCTCAATGGCTATCAGAGAATACATCAATCAACCGAGACATCATTTGCCCAGTTTCTTGCTGTGGATGACGCTATATTGTTGAGTTCAGGCTATACGGCTAATCTTGCCATTATGGCTTTATTAAAACATCTAGGAGTTTATTGCCTGATCGATAAGGGGCTTCATGCTTCTTTTTATGATGGATTGAAACTTTATAGGCCGGAATTTGCTCGTTATAGACATAACGACATGAAAGATTTTTTACAGAAAATTAAATGTAGTCCCAAAAGCAGCATAACCATTACTGAGGGTATTTTCAGCATGAGCGGCCAGCAACCGCATTTAAGCGAGATGGCAAAAATCAGTCCTATGGAAAAAGGGCAATTGATTGTCGATGAGGCGCATTCTATAGGTGTTCTTGGTGAAGGGGGAAGAGGGGCTGTTAATTTACATGGATTATCTCAAAAATCCGTGCCTTTAAGAGTGATTCCTCTAGGAAAGGCTTTTGCCTCGCAGGGTGCTGTTATTGCTGGTCAACGTTTATGGATTGAGGCTCTTGTTCAAGTTGCACGCTCTTATATTTATTCCACTGGCATCAGTCCTGCGATAGCCTATGGCTTGCAACACACATTGGATATTTTGCAAAAATCTGAACATCGCAGAGAAAAATTAAGGTATTTAATCCATTTTTTCCGTCAGCAAATTAAAGAATCCTCCTTGCAATGGACCGATTCCATATCACCAATCCAGCAACTAAAGTTAGGCTGCGCACATAAAGCTTTGTGCTTTTCGGAGACTTTGAAAAAAGAAGGTGTGTTTTGTCTGCCCGTTCGTCCTCCCACGGTTCATAAGCGAGATACGGGCTTAAGAATTATTTTAAATTACCATCATCGAGTTGAAGATATTGGTTTATTATTTAAAACCTTACACAGGATAGAACATGACTATTCGTTTTAATAGACAGGGCCGTGGAAGAACCCTCGTTTTCTTCCATGGTTGGGGGTTTGACAGTCGCATCTGGCACACGTTATTACCAGAACTTACCGCTGATTTTGAGGTTTATTGTGTCGATTTACCAGGTTTTGGTGGCACGCCCTTGATGAATTGGTTGACCTTTAAAGAAGAATTGCTGGATATTCTTCCTCAAACATTTGTACTGCTTGGATGGTCACTTGGTGGCCTTTATGCTACACGTTTATCGATAGAAGCCCCACAACGGATATCCGTTCTTATTAATGTTGCAGCGACACCTCGATTCATTAAGGATAAGCAATGGCCAGGCATTGAAAAAAATATACTGGATAATTTTTACCAAGCCCTTTGTTCCAATCCATCTCATACCTTACAGGAGTTTATAAAATTGCAGAATAGAGGGTTAAGTTTGTTTGATTATTCACTGGATGTACCTGATAAAAACAGTTTAAAAAAAGGATTAAATGTTTTAAGTGAATGGGATTTGCGTGAAAAGTTAATGCATTTTACAAAGCCTGTTTGTTTCATGTTTGGGCGTCTCGATGCCATTGTACCTGTGAAAACCATGTGCACCATGAAGAAGAATTATCCTTATTTTCATTATATTGTATTTAAAAAATCAGCACATATGCCTTTTATTTCCCATCAGAATGAATTTCTTGAATCATTGAGGACTTTTATTATATGAAACGGTATTTTATCACCGGTACCGATACCGATTGTGGCAAGACCTATGCTACTTGCGAATTACTCAAATATCTTGCTTTAAAATCTTTTAAGGTGGAAGCCATTAAGCCGGTTGCCAGCGGTTGTGTTTCTTATGAAGGTAAACTGGTCAGTCCTGACAGTCTGGCGATTCGTGAGTATTCTCAACTTCATCTCGAACAAATTAATCCCTGGGCTTATGAAATGCCGGTATCACCGCATATTGCCGCGTCAGCGGTTGGTGATACTTTATCGGTAAATGCCATTGTGGATTACTGTTTTAATTCTTGTTGGAATTATCTGGATTACTTATTGATTGAAGGGGCAGGCGGGGTACTTGTTCCTCTGAATGAACATCAGACCTGGCTGGATATGTTGAAATTGAGTCAGCTTCCTGTCATTTTAGTGGTTGGTATTCAGCTAGGTTGCATCAATCATGCATTACTTACTGAGTCTGTATTAATGAATCATCATATCCCTTGCGCAGGATGGATTGCCAATTATGCCGGTAATAGTCTAAATCTTACAGCCAGCGAACAAACCATCGAGACTTTACTCAATCATTTAAAAATGCCTTATTTGGGTTTTATTCCCTATAAAAGCGAGATGATCATTGTTAATCCGGCTATTCTTTGATTGTTCAAAGGTGAGGACTTGGATATAATTAGCTGCTATTTTGAGTTTTTAAATGAATAACTCATGTTATGCAGCATGGTATTTTTTTTCGGACTTATTTTGAAATTTCAAAACGCAGTTTAACAATGAAGTAAATGAGCCTTGAAATTACAAAATAAGTCTGAAGATGTAAAAAAGAGGAAGCTATAACATGAGCAAATAATTACGGGGTTTCAGATGCCGATTTATGAATACCAATGTACAAGTTGTCATCATCAATTTGAACTAATGCAAAAAGTGAGTGATCCTCCTGCGAAACAGTGTCCAGTTTGTTATGAAAATCATGTGATCCGATTAGTTTCACCGACCGGGTTTCAACTGAAAGGCAGTGGCTGGTATGTGACTGATTTTAAGAACAAAGGCAAGCCTGAAAGCAAAGCACAGGAGAACAAAAAAGAAGAGAAAGGTAAATCAGAAGAAACCAGTAAGAAGGACATGAAAACGACAGAAAGCAACAAGACTGCAAAGAATAAAGGTGAAAAAGATTGAAATCCAAATCCCTAAGAAGTTACTTATTTGCTGGACTAATTGTATGGTTGCCGATATTAGTCACTTATGTGGTGCTTCGTTTTATTATAGACTTGCTGGATCAAACCATAGCCTTATTGCCTGCTGCCTATCAGCCTGAGCAACTGTTTGGAATGCATCTTCCTGGCTTTGGCGTTTTGCTTTCACTGCTTTTACTGATGATTACAGGCATTGTAGCTACCAATATTTTAGGACAGCGGTTAGTGGCTTGGGGAGAGGCGCTGTTATCTCGGATTCCTCTTGTGCGTTCCATATATAATTCTGCAAAGCAGGTGATAAGTACGCTTTTTGCTTCCGACAGTCAAGCTTTTCGCAAAGTTATTTTGATAGAATATCCACGAAAAGGACTTTGGAGCCTCGCATTTCAAACCGGAGTAGCTCTTAGGGAAGTCAAAGAAAAAGAATCCATACAGGAGATGATTTCTGTTTTTGTTCCGACAACCCCCAATCCTACATCGGGGTTTATCATGATGATACCGCAGCATGAAGCGATTGAGCTATCTATGAGTGTTGATGAAGCATTGAAATTTATTATTTCTCTGGGAGTCATGCAACCGAATTCTCTTGCATCTCTCAAAAACAAAAAAACAGTAAACAATTAAACAGGCGGTATAATGCGTACACATTATTGTTGTGAAATTAACGAATCTCATCTTCAACAAACCATCACTGTCTGCGGTTGGGTTCATAACCGTCGGGATCATGGCGGTGTTATTTTTCTTGATATACGGGACAGTTCTGGTCTTTTGCAAGTGGTTTATGAGCCGGAAAATAAAGATATATTCATGGAGGCAGAGAAATTAAGACATGAATATGTCATTAAAGCGACAGGTACAGTAAGAAGGCGTCCTGCTGGGATGGTCAATGAAAAAATGATTACTGGAGCGGTTGAAGTTCTGGGAAGTGAACTGGAAATACTCAACCAGTCTCTGACTCCGCCTTTTTTACCAGATGAACATCACCTGATTAATGAAGATTTACGCTACAGATATCGCTACATTGATTTACGCAGACCCACGATGCAGAATAACCTGATTATTCGTCATAAAATGAATAGCTGTATTCGTGATTATTTAAACGAACGTGGTTTCCTTGATATTGAAACCCCTATGCTAACAAAAGCAACTCCCGAAGGTGCGCGTGATTATCTTGTTCCTTCCAGAGTGCATCAGGGAGAATTTTATGCTTTACCCCAATCTCCTCAGCTTTTTAAGCAGATCTTAATGACTTCCGGTTTTGATAAATATTATCAAATTGTTCGATGTTTTCGTGATGAAGATTTGCGTGCAGACAGGCAACCAGAATTTACCCAGCTTGATCTGGAAATGGCATTTGTCAATGAACATCAGGTTCAGGAGATAATCGAAGGATTGTTGAAAAAAATATTTAAACAGTTATTAGATGTCAATTTACCAGAACAACTGCCACGTATGAGTTATGCTGAAGCAATAAGACGTTTTGGCAGCGATAAACCGGATTTACGTATTCCTCTAGAACTTGTTGATATTGAAGATTTAGTTGTTCACTCAGATTTTAAAGTGTTCAGTGAGGCTGCTAATGATCCGGAGGGCAGGGTAGTTGCTCTGAAACTTCCAAAGGGTTGCGAACTCAGCCGTAAAGAACTTGATGATTATGGTAAATTTGTCAGCATTTATGGAGCAAAAGGTCTTGCTTACATTAAGGTTAATGATCTTGAGCAAGGATTGTCAGGTCTTCAGTCACCCATTTTGAAGTTTCTTTCCGAAGACGTTATCCATGACATTCTAAAAAGGTGTGAAGCAGCCTCGGGGGATGTTATTTTCTTTGGCGCAGGAAAACGTCAGATTGTTAATGAGTCTATGGGGGCATTGAGAGTCAAGCTTGGCCATGATAGAAATCTAATCGAAGAAGGTTGGCGATTATTGTGGATCATAGACTGGCCAATGTTTGAAAAAAATCCAAAAACAAACAAGATTGAACCAATGCATCATCCATTTACCTCTCCTCGAGAAACAGACGCTGAACATCTGCAAAAAAATCCGACAGGTACACTGGCCCGAGCTTATGATATTGTCATTAACGGTTTTGAAATTGGTGGTGGCTCTATTCGTATACATCGGCCTGACATGCAGCAAACGGTGTTTGAACTGCTGGGGATTAATGAGCAGGAAGCAAAAAGTAAGTTCGGTTTTCTTTTGGAAGCCTTGCAATTCGGGGCACCTCCACACGGAGGTATCGCTTTGGGTATTGATCGTTTAGCCATGCTTTTAACGCACTCGGACTCTATACGTGATGTCATTGCTTTTCCAAAAACACAATCAGCTTCCTGTCTTTTAACAAATGCGCCAGCATCTGTGGGACATGATCAGCTGTTAGAACTGGGGATTAAACTTGCGTCTTCTGTTCAAATCTAATGTAAGCAAAGTTATTTTTAGCCGTTGTCTTCAGTATTTTTTGTTGGTGTTGTTATTTTTCACCTCCTCAGGCTCTTTTGGACATGACAGCGACAACACGGGCAAACTGATAGAATATTTTGCCCAGGAAAAAGTTAATCTGACTCTGGCTATTAATAATACTAAATTAATTCAGCCTCCCAAAAATGAGGCTGAACTTCTTGAGCGTTCAAATCAAAATAACATCAAACAATTATTCATCAAACTAAAAATTGATAATTTTCAGGAATTTTTAGCAAATCAACAAAAACTGCAACTGGAGTTGGATCATAAAATCAAATCCATTCAACAGGCCTTTGTAGATAAAACTGCTCTTGCCAGTGCTCAGGAACAATTAGCTAAATTAGAGACATTAAGTACAGTCAATAAAAAAACCATTGAATTAATTAATGAAGCGATAAAACTTGCCGAACAATATCAATTGATTTTAAAGGAAGAAAAAAAACAGATTCAAATATGGGAAAGCAAAATAAAACTTAATCAACAAATTAAAGCTATAGAAACAAAAGAGGAGGAAGTCAATCTACTCCTTGGACAGCTTTATCAACGCAATATTGATTTACAACAACAGCAAAACAAAACAGATATTAATGATCAGTTTTTAATGGCTTATGAATCAAATTTATTAATTAACAATCAAAATATTCGTCTTGCCCAGCAGGAAATAAATGTGCTTCATTTGCAAAAAAAAATCCTCAAGGCACATTATCTGTTGCTTAAAAACCGAACGAATAAAAGTTTGGCCAATGTTGTGGACATTTACAAACAAGCCGTTGAGTATCTTTCCACTATGCAACAATCTTTAATCAAAATGTCGGCGTCATTGGCACAAGACCACTATTTTTCAAATAATACAGAAATAAAGCAGCAATATCTGAAGTTAGAGCAAAATATAAAAAAAAGGATAGGGGAGAGTATTGAACAACAGAAAATATGGCGTGAAAAACTAGAAAAATATCAGCAATTATTAAAAAAACAACCATCTTCTGCTCATCAGACTTTAGCTGAATATCGGATAGACAGTTTGCCATTGATTTTCCAGCAAATTGTATCCATTCCCAAACAATTTTATAATTATTTAAAAATATTGGCTTATAAAGTTCGTAATAATTATCTTTGGACTGATCCTGTTCCAGCCGCACTTTTATGGGTATCTATGATAATTATTTTAATCTTTGCTTTTCTTTTTAATCAATTTCTGCTTTCTCTCTCTCATAATAAGGAACGTTATCGTCTGACTGGCTATCTTTATGATGGCCTGTTAATTTTAATAAAGCGCAACATACCTCATATTACTCTGTTCAGTCTACTGCTGATGTGTCTACTGATTACTAAAGTCCCATATTCCAATTATCAGTTATTATTCAATTTAATGGTGGTCTGGTTAACTTTTCGAACCTTAATTTTGATCGCACGTTTGGTTTTGTTAGAGCGGATCAGCGATGCATCAGGCAAAGATGTAAAATTATATTATCGACTTAAATGGTTGTTGCTGGCGGGGGGATGGGCAACTGCTTTAATGGTTATTAGTCATCAATTACCCTTATCTGTGATTTTGCAAGATATATTTAATCGGCTATTTATGCTTTTTATACTGGCTATTTCGCTGGTTACCTGGAAAAGCAAAGATGTTCTGCAGCATTTATTAAAACCTTATTTGAAAAGAAAAAAACGCTATTATCAGAATGCTGTAAAAATATTTGTGCTTCTACTGCCATTAACGCTCTTTACCACGGCCATTATCGGTTTACTTGGATTTTCGACGCTCGCTTGGACAATGTACTTATATCAGGCTTATATACTTTTAATTTTAATGGCTTATGTATTAACACGTGGACTGCTTTTTGATGCTTTGGAGCTTATCTCTGAATGGATGATTTCTTCTTTACAAAATGGTTGGCTTTGGATTGAAGTTCTATTAAAACCTTTAGATAAAATATTACGTATCCTACTTCTTATCGTCAGTATCTTGCTTTTATTTCAGCTTTTTGGCCTGTTTTCTGATCAAACTATCATGAACCGTTTGGAAACGATTATTTTGTATCCGTTTATTAACCTGTCAGGCGTACATATTACTCTTTTAAGTGCATTTGAATTTTTGATTTTACTTTCTATTTTTATTTGGGCAGCCAAATGGACAAGAGAATTTTGTTATCGCTGGTTATACCGTAATGCCAAAGATGCCGGAATAAGAAACAGTCTGTCGGTATTCTCTCAATATGCGGTTATTCTGATTGGCAGTATCATTACTTTACGAGTGCTGGGTCTGGACTTCAGTGGCATGTCCTTTATATTAGGTGGGTTGGCCGTTGGTATGGGCTTTGGCTTACGTGATTTTGCCAGCAATATTATTGGCGGAATTATGTTATTGATTGAGCGCCCTGTGCGGGAAGGAGATTTAATCACACTTGGCAGTTATGAGGGTCGTGTCGCTCATATCGGCATTCGCTCTATGCGGGTATCCTCTTGGGATAATATGGAAGTTTTGATTCCCAATGCTGAAACTTTCAACAAACCATTCACCAACTGGACTCATCAGGATAATATTGTCAGAACTGTTGTGCCGGTTAAAGTCAGCAGAGCAGATGACCCGGTTACGGTACAACAACTTATCCTGGATGTTTTAGCTATTATTCCGGAAGTATTAAGTGAACCACCGGCACAGGTTTTTCTAAAACAAATTGATGAAGCATTGATTGAATTTGAAGTAAGATACTTCATTAATGTGGAACAACATACACGGTTTGAAGTTCGTTCTAAAGTATTGTTTGCCATTACGGCACAATTTAAAGCAGCGGGAATAAAGCCCCCCATTCCTCCGCTGAATGTAGAATTGGTTAATGTTGATGAAGATGAAAATGGCCTTTGTAAAGAATCCACCAAAAAATGAGCGAGAGTTAATTGACAATTATCAACAAATTGCCGGGTTAACATTTTTTCAATTGGCAGAACAATTAGGATTAGACTTTCCTGCTCTACCATCGCAGCGCAAAGGATGGGTAGGGCAGGCTATTGAGTTGGCTTTGGGGACGACGGCAAGCAATCATTCATTGCCCGATTTCCATCATTTGGGAATAGAACTTAAAACCCTCCCTCTTGGCTCAAATGGTAAGCCAACAGAGTCTACCTTTATTACTACTATTCCTCTGTTAACCATACATCAACAAAACTGGTCTGCCTCTCAATGTTTTGCCAAATTAAAAAAAGTTCTCTGGTTACCTGTTGAAGGCGACACAGAAATTCCTTTTTTGCATCGTAGAATAGGATTGGGTTTTTTATGGTCACCGACTTTACAACAAACTCAGATTTTAGAAGCAGACTGGACTTATTTAACCAACATGATATGTATGGGACAACTGGAAGAAATTGACGCCCGACACGGAGAGTATCTCCAGATTAGACCCAAAGCAGCAAATGCCAAGTCCTTAAGCTATTCTTTTGATTCTACAGGAAAAAAAATAAAGACCCTACCTCGAGGCTTTTATTTAAGAAGTTCTTTTACAGCAGAGATATTAACATCCGCATTAATTTGAGTATCGTTCTAATCAACAATATTTCATGGAAACTAGAAATTTGGTGAAAATCATGTTGAAAAAAATATAAATTTTGACAAATTCTATTTATAGAGTATATTTATATATAAATAGATAATTTTTATATTATTATTATGATTTCTAATACTCCTCATCAATTAACAGATGATATTTTAAAACGTAATACAAAAAATGTTATTGCTCTTTTTCAGCATTGGAAGCTGAAAAATGAGGAAGAATGTAGTTTACTGGGTGGTATAAGCCCTGCGCAACTGGCAAAATATAAAAAGGGAACAGCAATTATTCATGGTCGGGATACAATAGAGCGAGTAGGCAATTTATTAGGGATTCATAAAAATCTACGTATTTTATATCCTTATAATCGAGAAGTGGTTTATAAATGGATTAAAGCCCGAAATCATAAGCTACATAATCTTGCTCCTTTAGAAGTTATGTTGGAACATGGATACATGGGTATTGCTCAGATTAGACGTTTTACTGATTTTTTAAGAGGACAATAATTTGTCTTTATTTGATTGCTCCATGGACTATGCAAGAGATGTTTTTAGAAACATCCGAGGTATAAAAAAGTCACAGGATTTATTTGATGATTTAAGCAACGATCCCATGGATTGGGAAGCAGCAAACTCTCTTGAAATTTATACCCATCCGCCTTTACAGAATGCACAGATTATTCAGCGTGCTTTTGACTACAGTAAAAATGATTTTATTGACTATCCGTTTGAGCATATTACTCAATCCCGTTACAGCGATGGTTCTATTGCGGTCTGGTATGGCTCTGAAACCATGGAAACGAGCATTTATGAAACAGCCTTTCATTTTATGAAAGAAATTCTGGATGCACCTGATGCTTTTAGCGAAGAAAGCTTTATTCAGATTGACCGTAGAATAGCAAAAGTAAATTGTTGCGGCTTGGCTTTTGATCTTTCCCCTAAAGCAGATGAATTTCCCTGGTTAATTGATCCGGTGAATTACACAAAGTGCCAGGAAATTGGAAGACGCGTTGCTACAGAAGGGCATCCTTTATTACGGGTACCTTCAGCAAGGCATGATAAGGGTATTAATATAGTTGCTTTTTCTCAACAGGTATTATCCAATCCAAGAGAATTTTGCAAACTTCAATACAAATTTGATTTGATAAATAATAATTTAATGGTTTTCAGAAATAAGGAGCAAGTAAAACAATTTGATTTTTTCATAAATGAGCTGAACAATTTCAATATTACCAGTTTCATGGCTGACAATAAGAGCAGGGAAAAGACAAGAACTTAGTAATTCACCATTTACCAGCGTGTTAAGATGATCTCTGCTTGGTAAATAACTATATGGGTTTGTATTTTTCCAAAGCTATTTTTCCCAATCGAGTTCCTGCTACTTGATAGCGGGGTCTAAAACAGAGTTTCGTATGGATACTGCGGTCGATGTCGATTTTAAGTCTGGCTCTGAGTTTTTCCAAGTCATCGATTTGTCGGGAGCTCTGATAAGGTCTTAGTGATCTATTAGATATTATAATCTCTATCGTAAACTCAGGCCAATTGATGTTTTTTTAACGTATCCATACGTGTGGTGTAAATTTCAATGAATTTCTCAGCTTTTTTGTCTTCAACCGGATAACCATTAGTTGTGAGGACTTGATTAATGGCTTTGCATATCTCATTACGAATACTGGGGTCAGAAATTGCTTTTGTGGCGGTTCGAATGGTATAAAGACCGCCAGCAAGTTCATGCGCTGACAGAGGGTCTGAAAGAAGATTTCTCAAAGATTTGGCCAATGACTGATATTTCTGGATGGTTTTACCTGTGCAAAGAAAAGGCAAGCAATGGCTGGCTTTATGTTCTCTGATGTAATGACTAATTTCCTGTTCAACTTGACTAATACCATACATCAGGTTGATGCGCCTGAATTTTTTGGTAGATACATCGATGGCTTTTGATGCTTTTTCAATGATTTCCTTTTCCTTTTTATCAGTGGATTTTTTGCCTATAACCATTGACAATAAACCAGCATACTTATCAATTACAGCAGCAGCAAGTTCGATTTTTATTTCCAGCTCTTTTGGGCTTTGAGGATTATCAGGATCACGGTTTTTTACCGTTAATTCAATTTCAGCGCTATCTAGAATTTCCTGTAGATGATCGTTCATTTTGCCGTTGTAACCATCTTTCAATAAAGAAAATATTTCACGGAATGGAATATTTTGTCTTGCCGCTAAAAAGCCGACTTGTTTGGTCACAGGAGGTGATTGTATGTAATGTTCAGCTTGTGTCAGGAGATCAACAACGCCATCCAGTTTTGCATCCTGTTTTGAAAATTGAGAAATTTTGCTTGCTAATTGATCCGTTGAAACAAGAAAAGAGTTAATACTTCTTTTTATTTTGTCCAGTTCCGTTGCTGATATACCGTTCTTTTCATTGCACATGTCCAATTCCTTTTGTAGATAAAACAATGTTATATGGCGCTCACTTGCAATCACAACACACTAAATGTAAATACTCACTGCGTAACAAGAGTAGTAAATAATTATATTTGACTTTAAATTTAACAAAATTGCAAATCTAATTTATTCATCTTAATACAGGTCTACGCATTAGCGAGTTGTGTAATTGACATCAGTGAAAATATGGCAAGGGGCTGTAATACCACTTGCTCTAAGTGTTAAAACTGAGATTGGGGTAGAGCGTCATGGTGTTCTGATTCGGGCTTTATACGTTTACCAATCGTTTCAACCAGTTTGTCAATCTGCAATTGCAGATTCTTGTCTTCTGAAGGTTTGGTTGAAACAGGGTTATTAATAGCATAATTGTTGGTAATGATTACCTCAGCATATGTACGAGTAGGGGCAACATATTTAAAAAAGCCCTCTCTTACAAAACGCAGTTCATGCTTTTTGACTTCTTCTTCTGTACGACATCTTTCCTTAATATCACGTTCTGTGCGTTGTTTCTGATAGGAAAGATAAGACACTGATTCCACAAAAACAGTAAGCGTATTCTCTTCAAGATTCAACCTGCCAAAATCATATAAGGCAAATATACCTTCAATAATAACAACATCTTGCGCAGAAAATTCTTCTTCTCCAAGCCTATCTGATTCAATAAAGGAATAAAGGGGTTTTTTTATACTTTTATTTTGAGCTAATTGCTTAATATGCTCTTGAAGCAAATCCATATCCATGGCGTGTGGGGCATCAAAATTTGTGTTTTTTTGGTATTCAGAGATTTCTTCTTTGCTTTTAATGGATACAGGTCTTTGCTTGTAATAATCATCCATTTTTAAAAAATTTGTTTTAATTCCCGTTTCTTGCAATTTTTTTGCAAGTTCCTTAGCAATACAGGATTTTCCTGAGCCAGAAGCGCCAGCAATCAATACAATTAAAGTCATAAAACAACCTGATTAAATTTAAAATGGATTGAATAATAAACAATTAATTTTTTTTTGTAAAATAATTTTGCATTGTGACTTAGGAAAAATAGAAACAGCTATCAGATAGCTGTTTCTTGAGGTCACTATTATTGAGATGGATTTGAGATAATAGGGGGGTTAACATTTAATGGATCTATTTTCCCTTTAGTGAAAATAGGGCCATGAAAGCCTGGCTCATATATTTCTCCCGATTCATTAGGGAAAACCAACAGTTGAACACTGACTCCTTCTATAGGGAATTGAGCAAATAAGTCATCGCCAATTCTCTCAGCAATGATTTCCCAGTAAGTATTTGTTGGCAGTTCATCACTGGGTTCCAAATAGTCCAGAACCTGCTTTCGCAGCAATCTGTAATCTGGATATTGAGAAGAATCGAGATCTTTTTTCAATGCATAACGTACATACACGTTCAATTCCTGCCCACCCTGGCGCTGAGTGTGATATTTCTGAATCTGGAACTGAAAATCATTTCGAACCTGTATATTACTCTTATCAGCGAAACTGAATTGAGCCGCCAGTAATAGCGCACTTAACAGAAATAATCTTATATAATTTTTCATCTTAAAACCTCAAATTTAATATCAAAACAAGGATCCATACGAAAAAACATGTCGTAAAGATCAATTTATAAAGACTAAAAATTTTATGTAGAATCAAAAGCTTAATTTAGGAGGTTTATAGATCTTTTTCAGTTTTCCAATTGTTAATATGCCCGGAAGAAAAAAGATAAGTAATTGACCAAAAGGGGCGTATGTAGTTGAAGTGTACTCCGTATATAACATGCAAAACATTGAGCTTTGCGATTTTTGACAAGGTTTGAGATTTATATTTTCACTTGCATTTTTACGGCATTTTGAATTGCTGCTTAAATATTTAGTCGTATGTTTCACTGATTTTTGTTCAAAAAAATTGCTATGGATGCTAGTCACCCATAATTGGCACGAAGCTAATAATAAAATTGAGAGTTTTAAAAAAAAGCTTTGCTTTAAGTGCATGTTTTTGAGCATTAATTAATCATGCCAACTGTTTTTTACAATGTTATCATTTTTTTTATGGCCGATAAAGACCGCTTACAATGACCAGTTTCTTGCTTATTGCCTGGCTTTAAGGCTATCTGATAATGTAAAATTATGTTTTATCGAGATGTTCGAGAGTAGTGAGACATGAACGACATGCTAAAATATCAATCGGCTAATGAATCGGAATTAGGTAAAAAGTCTGCTTACGAATCAAGCTATAATCCAAATCGACTCTATCCTATTCCAAGGATGTCTAAGCGGCAAGAGATAGGCATTGATCCAGTTCATCTTCCTTTTGTGGGCTTTGACTATTGGAATCACTATGAGGTGTCCTGGCTTAATAAAAAAGGAAAGCCTATGGTTGGTATTGGTGAAATTATCTATGATTGTCATTCGCCAAAACTGATTGAATCCAAGTCACTAAAGCTTTACTTTAATTCTTTTAACAATACAAAGATTAGAAGTATTTCTGAATTAGAAAACATCATCCAAAAAGATTTGGAGAAATGTACTGGTTCACCGGTTTTCATCAAAATTTATCCTCTTGAACAAGCTAAAAAATTTGCTCTGTCACAATCTTTGAGCGGTGAGTGCATTGATCATCTCGATGTTGAATGTTCTGTTTATTTGGTTGAGCCATCTTTCCTTACCGTTCATGATGAGATGGTAGAGGAAACGTTATATTCTGATCTGTTAAAATCAAATTGTCTGGTCACCCATCAACCTGATTGGGGAAGCATACAAATAGCCTATAAAGGACAAAAAATAAATAGGGAAGGATTATTGAAATATCTTGTTTCATATAGAAACCATAATGAGTTTCATGAGCAATGTATTGAACGGATTTTTGTAGATATCATGAACCATTGTAAACCTGAAATATTAACTGTCTATGGTCGTTATACAAGACGAGGAGGTTTGGATATTAATCCTTACCGTTCAACCGTGGGCACGTCTGTTGAAAGGAAAAATACTCGATTAATTCGTCAATAAAAAATAAAATAATCAAATGCCATGCCATACACGGTTGATTATCCAGAAATGTAATTTAAAATATAATTATTTTGAATGAATTGTTTAAAGCGGTGTATGAGATGCTATAGGGTCTTTTATTATGTTCCAGCGCACTAAGTCTGATTATCAGAATAATCAGACTTAGTGCGCTGGGGTTTCAGATTTCAACGTTTAAGCACGGCTTTCCTCTACTCTTTTAAACGCTATTTAAAGAAAACTATTTTTTGTGAGATGCTGATAGCGAGGATTTGAGCCTAAGGCCTGGTTCGGATCCACGGGTACATCAATAAGCAATGATTGCTTTCTGTTTGAATAGGCATATTTCATGATATCTTTTAAGTTAGATAGATCTGGTTTTAATCTAATGGCTTGCCAGCCATGTGCTTTTGCCGCCATCACAAAATCAATGGTGTTGAGTTGAGCATGTTGTTTCTCAGAAGGCAGCCCCGGAATAATCAGATCAAGTCCATGCCGCACGATATGATATTCATTATTATTCATAATAAACAATACAATCCCCAATCTACTTACTTCTGCTAATGCACCTCCATATAATCTCCAACAGCCATCACCTGAAAAGCCAAAACAATGGACGTTGGTGTGTGTGGCTTTAGCCCCAATCAGCATACCAAATGCTCCGCCCATGGCCGAACCATCCTGAGCACTGAAAAAGCGAATATTAGGATGAGCAACCTCCATAATACATTGTCTGTCGCGATAAGATATACATACATCATCAAATCCGATACTCGGCTTTTTCCAAAGCGCAGATAAATTCTGGTAGAAATCAACTAAATCAACATATGATTTCTCAACAGAATGTACAAGATTTTTTGTAACTGGAGATAAGGATGAAACAGGAAACGGTTTTATTTCTGGCGCTACTTCTAACTCTTCAAGCAGCATGGAAAGGGATAAATGAAGTGGTCCGTGCACAACATTGAAATTATTTTTAAATCGATGTTGATATGAGCCGTCAATAAAACCATAGCCACGCTTATGACGGGTAAAACACCAGCAATCTCCCACAGGCAATTTATTTTGTGGAAAATGGTACTCCCCTGCTTCCATACCTAAGCAAATCAATATATCTTTCTCGTTCAAATGATTCCAGATTTTATTCGCCCTTTCATTGCCGCCTAGTCCAATATGACCGTAATGATGGGAAGTATTTTGACCGGCTGCACTTGAGCCATTGACAGTACAAACGACAATACCCCCTAATTTATTTTTTAATTTTTCAATTAAAGGATAGGTTTTTTGTTGAAAGCCTGCCTCAGCACAAACATATAAAATTAATCGCCTGTCTTCATGTGACGCTTTTTTTAGAAAGCAGATAAAAGAATTAAGAGCTTCTTTATCTATTGTGTTAATCGAAGGTATACTCGGCAAGTGAGTAAGATTTATCGGTTGGCATAAGATGTCTGGATAAAAAAGAAAAACAGCAGGTCTGGATTGCGATAAAACTGAAGCTATCTGATTTAACTGTTCTGGAAGTTGATCAATGTTTTTTAAGACCTGTACTGCATCGCCAAATTCAGCTTTTAATTGCGGCACAATATTCATTCCATACTCCCCCACATCCTGTAAAGGAGACTGTCTGGTCATCTGAGAGTTATTCAAAGAAAAAATGTATAAAGCCGGAATACGCATAAAACGCGCATCACTTAAACCGCTGGCAGCTAATTTTATTGCAGCACCGGTGGTCGTGATACATGCGGCTGTTTGTTCTGAGGAAAGATAATATCCAATGGGTGCAAAACCTGCAGCATACTCACTCAGGGTAAAAAAGCGCAGTTTTTTAGAAACTTCATTAACGGAAAATCGTTTAACATATTTCAGCAGATGAATGATTCCTCCCCCATTAACACCAAATGCGCAACGAATATTCCAGTTTTCCATTGCTGCTATGAGGGCTTTATTTCCTTCTTCATAATGCATTTATTAATTCCATAAAAACAACTATCGAACAGACTTCATAAATAAAGTATAGACAAATGAGTATTACTGGCAGGATAGGCCTGGTTTTCTATAATTTTATAGAACAGGGGCTATAGAAAATTAAAACGGATTCATGGAGGAAGAGTTTGAACATTGTTCTGGCGGTTATTCTTTTTATCACAGGCCTTGCTCTTCTTCTTTATTTTGCTGAAAAGCTGGTTAAAGGAGCTGTTGGCACGTCAACCGGCTTTGGTGTTTCAGTTTTTCTTGTGAGTGTTGTTTTTATTGGTTTTGACCCTGAAAATCTGGCTGTCGGAGCCGTTGGTTCTTTTAATGAAGCAGCAGGTATAGCCTTAGGTTCAATTATCGGTGCTACAATGGTGGCTATTGGGCTTGCCTTTGGAATAACTGCGCTCATAACGTCAATGAAGTTTAAGCAAACACCAATTCGCATCCTTCTTTTACCCAACCTGGCCATTTTTTTATTTGGCATATTAGCAATAGACGGAGAACTCTCAAGGATAGATGGAGTTCTCTTGTTTCTTGGATTTATTTTGTCCATAAGCTATCTTGCCTGGCTAAATAAAAAAGGATATGACATCAAATCTTCTCATGAGTTCACTGAAACTTCCACTAAACAAAAGAAGTGGAAATCTTTAGGGCTATTATTGCTTTCTCTTACTGGCATCATTGTGGGTAGCGAGCTGGTGGTTGTTGCGTCCAAAACCATGATAACTTATTTTGATATATCAGAAACCTTCTTTGGGATGACTATCCTTGCCCTTTTAGTCAGCATCGAAGAACTGGCGAGAGAATTACCTGCTGCACTAAAGGGCCGGCCGGACATCAGCTTTGGCAATGTGGTTGGTTCGGTTTTTGCGTTTTTTTTATTTAATGCAGGTATCATTGCCATGATACGACCTGTTGCGGTTGACCGCTCAACATTATATTTCTACTTGCCTCTATGTTTGCTGACCATGATGGTTGTATCTTTTTTTGTCTTTAGACAACAGATATCAAGATGGATGGGTGGATTTCTGGTTTTGCTCTATTTCATCTTTGCCGCAGGCGGCTATTTCGTGTCATGAAATTAAAACCACATCTTGATATGAAAACGAAAAAGATCAAATGTCGCTTAGACGTCCAATGGTATTTTTTAGTGCATGTTTTAATTTTTTAACGGCTCCGGTAGTTGCCTGCATAACTGTAGATGCATTATCACTGACCACAATGGGTTGATGGTGTTTGAGGCGGGCCTCAAGCAGGCATCTCTTGTCGTATTGACCTGATTTTTGGCTGTTTTCATCTCCAAGATGAACTTCAATACGTGTAAGATAATTACTGAACCTGTCCAGTTTTTTATTAATTTCGTTTTTGACTTTCTCTGCCAATTGCTCATGTCCTTCAACATTGTTATCCGTATTGATTTGAATCTGCATAATGTCTCTCCTATCTCCTGTTATTCAAAATAATATACTAAAAATAACTTAACTACTATTAAATGGATTAGCTAAATTCACGGCGAAACCAGTTTAATGCTAATAATGTCTTAACATCGTTAATCTTCATGTTATCCATCATTTGATACACGTCTTCTCTTTTAATTACATGAGTCAGGATCTCTTCACCCTCACTTTCTAAGCCACCTAATTGACTTTGTGGTACTTCTTTTACAGTGACATAAAAGATATGCGTTTTTTCAGTAATAATACCGGGGCTTGTATAAGCCACCATAATTTCTCTTAAATGCCCGACCTCAAGGCCTGCTTCTTCGCGTACCTCTTGATAAGCCGTTTCTTCCGGGCTGTGGTTTTTTTCTATTGAACCTGCTACGCACTCAAGCGGAAAGGGATCATCTTCTGATGGATTGAAAAATATTCCTGAACGAAATTGTTGGCAAAAAACAAAGCTGTCTATTTCAGAAGCATAAATCAATACAATAACAGAGTCAGAACAATGCAGTATTTCTCTTTTATTCAAATGAATATAATTTTTTTGCGGATTAAGGCTCGGAGCTTCGATATTATAAACGGAAAACTGATTAAATCCCTCATAATATTGTGTTGCTTCAAGAATACGGCCTTTTTTCATAATGATTACCTTTTTATTAATTTTATTCTGAGGCTTTTATACACCTGAGATTATAGATTTTATTTTTTATTTTTAGCAATTTATCACTTAAAATAGTATTCACTATAATAAAACCCATCATTCATATTTTACTCAGGAACTTCTTTAATGAAAGAAAACAAAGTCTATGCGGTACAAAAAAATGAAATAAGAGATGCTGCCTTTACGTTGTTTCAGGCTTTTCAGCACGATCCTTTCATGCGCTGGGTTTTTATAACGGAAGAAAATTACTATAAAAACGCGCTGGCCGTTATAGAAACATGGGTTAAATATTCTATATTGTATGGATGGGCCTGGCGAACTGAGCATTTTGAATCAGTAGCCTTGCGGCTCAAACCAGGTGATTTGCAAAATTCATTTTGGCGTTTCTTTCGTTCCGGAATGCTCAAAACCCCAAAACTCATGGGTAAAGAGTCTTTTAGACGACTCATGTTTATCTCTAATACATCTCAAAAAATAAAAAAAGAACAAATGAAAATTCACCCTTTTATTTATTGCTGGTTCTTAGGGACCAAGCCGGAACTTCAAGGACAAGGTTTTGGCTCAACCCTTATGAAAAAAACATTTTCAATTGCTGAGCAATTAGGAGTGGATTGCTATCTGGAAACAGGTTCGGATCGCTCAAAAAAAATTCATATGAGTCAAGGCTACCAAACCCTGCAAGAATATATGACACCAGATAAAGCGATAACTATCACCGTTATGTTGAAAAATTATCAGTTGACTTAAATTGAAATACAGGAACTTGCGACCTGACGTAAAAATTATTGCGCAGACTTAACAATTTGATCAAATAATCCGCAATTTGCAGCCAAATAATCTCATGACGACCGCCTTTAGTAAGCTTATATGATTTTTGTGTCTTGATTTTTTAATTTTTCAAGTAAGCCTAATGCTGCAAATAAGGCCATTTCATCTTTTGGGCAAAAATCCATGGCAACGGCAAATCCGATATGATTCTCTTCCGGTAAGGTATTACACTCTCTATTCAGAATAGGTTTAACTTTATTAATTAGAGCTTGCATGGCCATATCATCTATCGAGGTAAAATGTACTTTTCTACTAGATAGCATTTCTCCTAAAGTTATATGCAAGGCATATTTCAATAAATATAAGCTATTTTCTTGCGCTTGATACAAAATGTTTAGCTGAATAAGACCAGATTCATTATATAAATGGGTAAATTCATATTTATCAGGAGAAAAAGCATGCTGAAGAATATCAGTTTGGTTGATATGTCTGGATTTACATCGGAAGAAAAATAGAGCAGTGTTATCCCTGTGTAACTCAGTAATTTTAAAACATCCTTGAAAAACAAAAGGATTTTTCCAAGCAGCAACCAACACCAGCGTTTCCACGTTAATTCCTGCAAATTTTTTTTGCATAACATTTTAGTTCCTATTTTGAAAAATACTGAACGGATTTGTAAGCGCTTAATTAACCTCACCTAGCAAAGTTCCTTCCCAACCTTGATACTCCGTTTATTTTTAACAACGGAGAAAATCAGCATGACAGACAATCCGAAAAGATCACGACGCGAATTTTGGCAATCTCATAATGACTCATGGGAAGTCAGTGGTTTAACCCAAGCTGTTTACTGTGAACAGCAAGGCATAAGTCATTCAGCGTTTTGTTATTGGCGAGGACGTCTTCGTCCTAAAGCTTCAAAAGCGCAGAGAACATCCCCTCATTTTCTAGCGGTTAAGTCAGCTGTTGAACCTACTTCGGCAAACACGCCCTATGAGCCGGCCATTCAGTTAATGTTGCCAAATGGTGTACGCCTTGGAATCAGCGGTCAGACCGACAAAGTCATTTTACGTGAAGTTTTAACGTTTGCAGGGGCGTTATAATGTTGCGCTTACCGGAAACGACAGCGATTTATGTTGCAACAACACCTGTTGATTTCAGAAAAGCCATTAATGGCTTGGCTGCCATGGTGATTGAGGAATTTGAATCGCCGGCGAACGATGGTTCTGTTTACGTTTTTTATAATCGTAGCCGTGACAGGGTTAAGTGTTTGTTTTGGGATAAGAATGGTTTTGTGCTTTATCACAAGCGCTTAGAGCGTGGAAAATTTAAGATGGAGAAGACGTCAACCCAGCTTGAAGCCATTACTCACCAACAGTTGGACTGGTTGTTGGCGGGGCTTGAATTTAAGTTGATGTCTGAATTTCCCATGCTTGATTTCAAGCATTATTTTTAAGTTAACTTCATGATTTTATTAAATTAAACCGTTACATTGCATGCTTATTTTGGTATAATAGTGCCCATTAAAACAACACAAATAATACCAACGATGAAACAACAATCTGACTTAACAGTAGAGCAATTACGCGAAGAAAATGCGCGTTTGTTGGCATTGTTGGCTCAGCAGGAAAGCACTATCGAAACGCTTCGCCACCAGCTGCACTTATTCCGTAATGCACGCTTTGGCCGCAAAAGCGAAAAAGGTGTCGTGCCGGAACAAATGGCATTGCAATTTGACGAAGCAGAGCCATCCAGTGAACAGGATGAATCGACTGTTGAGCCTTCTCAAACTGAAACCATTACCTATACCCGTGCTAAAAAAGGCACAGGCCGCAAAGCACTGCCCAAGTCATTACCCTATGTTGAGCAGATTCATGACTTAAGCGATGAAGAAAAACATTGCGACTGTGGTTGTGAGTTAACTCATATTGGTGACGACATCTCAGAACAACTGGATGTTGTACCGCAAATGACCTTCCGTGTGGTTCATGTTCGTAAAAAATACGCTTGCAAGACATGTGAAGAAACCATTCAAACGGCCAAACTGCCGAAACAACCTATTCCACAAAGCATTGCATCGTCTGGTTTACTGGCAGCAGTGATTGATGCCAAGTTTAACCGCCACATGCCGCTTTATCGCCAGGAGGCGATGTTTAAAGAAGCGGGCATTCCCGTTACCAGAGCAACGCTTTGCAACTGGGTGGTAAAAGCCGCTGATTTATTAACGCCGCTGGTTAAACTCATGGTTGCGGCCATTCACGATTATGACATCGCTTATGCGGATGAAACACCCGTGCAGGTGCTCAAGCAGAAAAACAAACCGCCAACATCAAAATCCTATATGTGGCTATTCATTGGCGGTCCACCGGATAAACGCTGTTATGTTTATCAGTACCATCCGTCACGCACTCACCAGATACCGGCTGATTTCTTTTCCGACTTCAGCGGCTACCTGCATGCTGACTGTTATGGTGGTTATGTCGCTTTAGACAAAGAAGACCATGTTACCCATGTTGCCTGTATGGCGCACGCCAGAAGGTATTTTGTCGATGTGGTCAAACTTGCCGGCAAGAAAAAAGGCATTGCCCATAAAGTCTTGACCTATTTTACCGAGCTTTATCAGCTGGAAGCTTCCCTCAAAGAGGCAAAGGCTGCACCAGACGATATTTATCAGGCAAGACAAAAAGAGGCCAAACCTATTCTTGATGAACTCAAAGACTTTGTTGAAGATAAAAAAATCAATATCCCACCGAAAAGCCCATTGGGCAAAGCCGTTCATTACCTGTTGACGCACTGGGTTGCGCTCAAACGATACCTTGACGATGGCCGTCTCGAAATAGATAACAACCGAACAGAGCGCTCCATTAAACCTTTCGTCATCGGACGAAAAAACTGGCTCTTTCATGGCAACGAAACGGGCGCCAAAGCAGGTGCTATCCTCTATTCCCTCATCGAAACCTGTAAGCAACACCAGGTTGATGCTTTCGCATGGTTGAAATACGCACTGACCAACATCCAATATGCTGAAACCATCGAACAGCTCGAAGCTTTGCTGCCCTTTCATGTAAACCCTTCCGAACTTGAAAACATGCGCAGCTTACCTGCTTTGGAAATGCCTGAGAAGAGTGGGGTTAATTAAGCGTTTACACGGATTTGATGAGATGAGTGCGTGTTATTTAATCATTTTTTAGTCCGCTTAAACAATAATCTGGAAAGTTAAAATAAGCTCAAGCTCAGGCCATGTAAATGTGGGTTAAATTACAGAAACGGGGCAAATGCGAACTGAGAGAGCGATTCTGTTTAAATTAAAAACAAATTTGCATCTGTTCTTGAAATTTATCTTGATTAAAATCAACTTAATAAAACAATATAGGACCAGTATTATCAACACAAACTGACCCTTATAACTAATCGCATAATTATTAAAGCGCAAAAAAGCATAAAAGTCGATATATTAATTAATCAGTTCCCTTCATTAAAGCCTTAACAGAGACATCTTCATCAATCTTTGACCAATGCACTCCAAGACCATTACCAATAAACCGCCAATTTTTACGTTCATCATCCGTTGCATCTCTAAGACGTGGAAACCATTCAAGAGGTGCTGAAATTTCTCGACCATCTGCCAATACAAAGTGTAATGAAGTTTTTGTAAAACTTACATCAACCGCGTGATCATCAAATTTAATAGCTAAAGTATTCATACCATTTCTCCAAAAATAATTCTTTATGTTCAATAACCAAGAGCCTAAGTTTTCCTAGCTCATGGCTTCTAAACCCATATGAGCTGGCCAGGCTTACAGGTTCAAGCCAAAATTTTCCCACCTTATCCCCATGTTCAATATGAATATGAGGGGGTTCCGATCCCTCAAGACTATAGAAGAAAAACCGGTAACCTCTAATCCTTAAAACTGTTGGCATATTTATGTCCCATATTAATGTAATTCACTTAAGCTGCCCTAAAATTAATTACCTCATCCAATATAAATTCAGAATCATTTGAACTAAACAGGTTACTAAAATCATATGTACCGTGCAGATTGACATGTTGCCAGGTCAAAATAGATGCATTGGTAATATTTTCAAGAAGAATATTCCTCTCATCATTTTCTACTTGCATCACTACTTTGGTTAACTCGATATAGTTCCATAAAATAATAATGTTTTGGATAATTGTTTTGCACATAACCGTAATTTCCTGATCTTCTTTTAAGGGTTCTAAAATATTCGGATCAGCAAAAGATATGGCATCAGAAAATTTATTGGCTAACTCGCCCTTGTTTAATTGTTTTTCAATAGCCTGCCGCCATTGCACATCGTCTATATATTTCAGGATAAAGATTGATTTGATGATACGGCCAAAATCTTTAAGGGATTCTTCCAGTGGATGTTGATTTGAGTATTCGCTTAATCTTTTTAGAATTGTTGAGGCACGGTGTTCCCGTAGTTTTATTGTTGCAATCAACCTTAATATGTTATCCCAATATCGTTTAATTTTACTCTCATTAACATAGTAAGTGGGTAATATGGGATACTCCTTACTTTCTAATATATTTTTTAGTTTTCCAAAGCTGACCAGCTTTTGTGAAGCAATATCTTTAAGTCGTGGCGCAAAAGTCACACTGAGTAGGTGTGATATAGCAAACACTTTTTCAGTGTAGCCATGTGTGTCTGTAGAGTGCATGTCGGATGAAACCGCATCATTGTGCAACAAACCATCGATCACATAAGCAGCATCACGTTCACTGCTGGTAAATACCGTTGAATAAAATAAGATGCCACGCTCATCGATAAAACGGTAAACACTGGCTCCTTTTCCATTGCCAAAGTACTTATAGGAAAAGTTGGTATTCAGTGACTCTGCTGATACGCATTGCTTTTTGCCATCACTGGATGTGTGCAACAAGTCTCGCTCTCTCTTAAATTTCTGAGGCAACCATAATTTACTCATCAGATCCACAAGTGATTGATTAACGGCATGAAGGTTATCTAAGGAAAAATACCAGTTAACAGCATGAGACAGAGTATTATAATTAATACCAATAGCTGTATGGCTAAGTTTATGAAGCCCGATGTTGCTTCCTAAGCCAAAGATACCTGCATAAAAGATTTCATTTTCTGGTGGTGTTTTCGAGCCGGTAATTTTGTGGTGTTTAAAACAGGCTGTGAATTTGGTTAATGCATTCATTTGCGCCATCATTTGTAAAATGGGAATATATTTACCTTCGCCAATAATACTTGTAATAGAGTCATACTTGGGTTTTTCCACCGCTGGCGTGTAGACCGAAAACCCGCCATCTTTGCGAATTGTTATATAATTATTGACTCCTTGAACAATACGTTGGTTCACATCAAAAAATTGTTTATCCAGCGTGCTTCGCAATAAAGAAAGTACTTTTTCGGCATCACTAAACTCGGTAAGTCCAAGTTTTTCTAACAAATGGGTTTTATGTTTATGCCAATACTGTTCATCAAGCAAGTAAGAATCAATAGACAAATAACGGAGCGAATAATTCAAACTTATCTGGCCACATTTTATAGCTTGAGCAACTTTGCAAAACAAGATGGCTTTATAAAGCGATATGTTAAACTTCCCATCACGATGAATAGCCTGGTACTCATGATCATCTAAAAATTCATTTGGTGCAGTAGCAGTTATTGTTTTATTGTTTTGATAGAACTCAATTGCCTGAAAAATCGCTTTTGCATTATCCTCATACTCAAAGCTTAGATGCTTTATAATTTCGGCAACACGATTTTGTAGCTTCCTGGACAAGTTACTCAGCACATTAAATTCATCATTGCATTTTTTCTCATTTTCCATCTGAAGCTGTAATTCCTTCGCATCCAGTTCGACCTGAGAAAATGAATGATTTTCTTTAGGTAGAATATTATTGAGTTCCCTAACCTTTTCATCATTATTTAAATTAATATCATGAACGACTCGTTGAACTTTATCTAAGGTATCTTTGGCATTATTAAAACCAGTGATGACTGATTTGGCCAGTCTGTTTTTTTCAGGCAACCTGTCCTTAATTAATAAATCAACTTCACGAGCCGCCTTATTTAAGTGTTGTTGAACTGATTTTAACAAAATATCAACAAGATTATCCTGCCAAAGCCTATACCAATAGTCAATAAATGCTATTAAATACAGATTTCTCTTATGGGTATCAGCCATCTCAGCAAGTTGTGTTGTTTTCGCCTTGTTTACCCAACCCGCATAATATTTAATCGCCTCAGAAGATAAAGCCAGTTTCTCTATTACAGATATTAGTTCTCGATGAAGTTTTTTTATAATTAAAAAATTGCGCATGTCCTGTTTGATTTTAGCGGGCTGCATTGATTGGGATATGTTTTTCAGACGTGTTAACAAAGCCCTCTCATAAGGCTCTCCTTCTTTTGACACCAACTGTTCCAATGCCTCTTGTTGCTTGGTTGTAATAACTTCGGCAATATTTTTTGTGACCCTTGCCTCAAATGCATGAAGTTTATCCGTGATGGTTCTTGCGATTCTATCATAGCTTGGCAATTCTATTTTCTTTTGTCTTAGCTGCTCAACTAGTGCATAAAACAGTTTGCGAGGATGCATCTGTTTATCGACCATGTCTATGATGGCCTCTTCAAAGAAATCTATTTTATTGTTAAATGGGAGGAACCCAGTATTTTCCAATATGAATAACCGATGCTTTTGCCTTGTTCTATCACCATATTGATGTATAAAATCCTTTGGTGGTGTGATGCCTATTATTTTTGCAGCAACTTTTATATCAGCAGACTTGAATGTTTTTGCGGTAAAGAATTTACCAGTTACTTTAAAGTAACCATATTGCAGCAAAAGCCCTAACTTATTAATATCCTGTTTTGTTTTATCAAACATTGATGAAATAGAGAGATCAACCTGAAAACAAGATTTTCGTTCATCCTGGGTTAATACTGGCGGTTTATCAAAACGCTTGGCTTCATAATTTGGTAATACTTCAATTAAACGCATTACTCAATCTCCCCAATCCTTTCTACAGCCTCACTTAAATCGGAAAAGGATGGTTGACAGTAAAGTTTCGTTGTATCTAACCGCTCATGCCCTGCAAGTGAGGCTACTTTCTCTAAGCTTATTCCAGCATCGATGAGATTTTTACAAAAAGTATGTCTTAATTGATGAGGAGAAATCATGCCAAGGTCTTCTGGGGTATGCAATCGTTTTAACATCAGTTGAATTCCTCGAGGACTAAGGACACCTCGCTGGCCATTAAAAATATATTCATTAGAACCTGCATGTTGTGCATATCCCAAGTCTTGGAAGGCAATCCTGGCATCTTTATTCAAAGGAACTTCACGGTATTTACAGCCCTTGCCAGCATTAATAGACAGGCGGCCTTTGCGTTCACTTAAGCTTATGTCATTCCACTTTAAATTACACAACTCACTGACACGTAAACCCGTATTAAGAAGTATTCTCACAATAGCAGCATCTCGCTTGCTTCCGAACTGCTCGGCGTGTCGCATTAATTGGTTCTGCTGGTTGCGGTTCAACCATTTTGGCATCGCTTGAGATTGTTTTACTGTTTTTGGAAAGGGGAATCGATACTTGATTTTCTTTGTTTTCCATCCCCATTCCAAAAAATATTTTAAAGACAGCAAGCGTCGGTTAATTGTTGGGGCCTTAAGCCCCGAATCAATTAAATGTTGTTTGTATTGACGTGCGTCAGTTGGAGTAATGTTGGTCAGTCTCATATCAGTTTTATTAACCGATTCAAACCATATTACAAATTGAAACAAGTCGCTTTGATAACTTGCCAGGGTCAACGGCGATTTATCAGTCGATTTTTGGTAATTGATGTAGGTTTCAATTTGGGTGTTTTTTGCCATTACTAATTATGCGATTAGATTATTTATAGATAATCTAGCACAAAAAAGTAAATTATGCGATGAGTTGATGGAATTTTCATCGCATAAGGATTATTATACGTATAGATTTAAAAATTATCGTTTAAGAGAAATCCAGGTTTAAATCCACAATAAGTTTCTTTTTCTTTTGTAGTATTGGTGAAAAAAAAAGCAAGATCAGAACATCCTATTTTCGATTTATTTTCAGGTTGCTTATTGGAGTGACTCTCGATTAAATTGGCTGCTGCTGTAAATCCCCGACTTTTAGCATATTCAAGAAGGGTCTCATTTTGATAGCATCTAATATCAGTTTTTGCTCCATTTTTAAGTAAACAGCGAACGACTTCTACCGCCTCAACAGAACCCTTGTCTCTAAATGATTTTTTATTATTTATTGCCCAGTGAAGTGCTAGCTTATTCATATTGTGATCGGGCATATCTACATTTGCACCCATGTTAATTAATTTTTGTACTGCATTAACAGAGTAGCCATACTCACATGCTACTCCCAACATTGTATTACCACAGCAATCAAAAGCATTTGCAGTAATAGCAAGAATATACTTAGGGGTTTCATCAGGAGAAAATTCTAAAAACTGTTTAATTGACTCCCTTGATTTTGAAGCATGCGGAAAGCTGGATATTATTTTTTGTATCTTACATAGCTCTTGTTCGGAGAGCTCTATCTCACTATCTATATAATATCTATAGCCTTCGGCATTAAATTTATATCTTTTCACTTCGTTACTCCAGTTACAATATTTTGCGCAAATATAGCATTACAGTTCGCATTTGTCCCGTTTCTGTAATTTAACCCAAATGTTCCTTGAAAATTTATAGGGTTCATGTAAATTACCGTCCTTTTTAGCAAACTTAAAAATTGAGTATGGACGAAGGAAAAGCGCTTATGCTGCTGCCAACATTCGAAAAAAGTCATGAGTTAATAAAACCGCTTAAAAATACTTAAAACCCCGAATCCCAATTATGATTACAATGATGTATTTAGATCAAGAGAAACTCTTTAGAAATCTATTCTTAACTCAGTTTGGCTGTTCACAAGACAAAGAATTATAACAAATATAGGTGAGTACAATATGCCAAAAAAAAATAAAGATGCGTTACTGAATTTCAAGGATCAATTAAGAAAATTTTCTCCTAGTACGAAGTGGCCAAAAAAATATTTATCACGGGGTGGGCTTAATTTGATACGCCTTTATAGAACCCCAGAAAAGATAAGGGTAATACGATCTTCTATTGAGGATAGAGAACGAACTCAAGCTGTTCAATGGCTTTATGAAAACTCGGATTTGGCTAGAAAAAATAATATTCTTGCCGATTATTATTATCTAAAGAATCAGGCGGCCATACAAAAGCAGTTCAGTGGTGATTTATCCGATTTTGTTAAATCGGATAAACTCGATTCTACGCGGGATTACAAAAGGATTTTTTACTCAATTGCTTATCAGTTATGTACGGCTATTGAGTTTTTGCATTCCCATAATATTGCCCATCAAGATATTAAGTTATATAACATATTATATCTTATGAAAAATGAAGATATACAAATTGCTTTGGCAGATCTGGATGGATGCTCTTATTTTGATGCCAATGGTGTTCTGTTGAATGGGAAACCATTACAATACACTGACGCCTACTTTTTGGGAAATGAATGTTCAGTAAAAAATGATATTTATGCGGCTTATCTAACATTGTTAGAATTATATTTTAAATCACCCATCCATGAAGCAATCAAAAATTATTTTCCGGAGTTCCCTGGCGCAGCCGTTTATTCATGGATTGTCAATGAACGAGAAAGATGGGTTGATGGAAAGTATAGTGAATTAAGCGTGGATAGGGATGCCAAGAAATTTTTTGATGCATTTAAACAAGGCGATTTAAGCGAAGCAAAACAATTGGCCAAAAACCATTTAAAATCGCAAACACCCAGTATAAAGAAGAATAGAAGTTATTTCTTTTGTGAGCACACCTCAAATTACCCGAAATATTTGGATATCTATACTAATAGAACAAAAAACTTCTTAATTGGAGCCATTGTTCTATACCAAAGTATAAATAATAACAATATAAGCTTTAAGACACTATCAAATTATTATAAAAGTTTCTGTCTGGCATTTAAATATGTTGAAGATAAGCCTAATAATAGCAAATCCCTTGTGGATATGTGCAGAACTTTAAAAAACTCTGTTAAAACATCACTAATAAATAAATTTGACGACCAAATGTATTTGGATACTTTCAACGACATAGAATTAAATATGGACGACGGTGGTGAGCAAAACAAAATTTAACTCTCCTGAGCAATTTGTTGCTTATAATATACCTATGCATCTAGAAATCGCCTCAGCATATATTGATTTTGCTTATGGAGGAAGAACGTAATCTATATTGGAGTTCGCCGATTACCACTTCATTTGGATAATGAACAAAAAAGTGGTTTTTGGACGCTGGGAATCTTAAAATTACTTTTTCTTCTTCGGCTTATTTGGCTTTCGAGCGGTTTCGCTAACTGTTGTTTTAGGGTGTTTTTCAGCATACTCTTTTGAGACATATTTTCCCGTTTCAGCGTCTCTAAATTTTTTTTCCATTTCAGCGCCTCCATTCATTTTCTATAATAAAAATATAACCTCCCGGCTACATTTCGTCAAAACACAATAATTTTCCCCTCCTGACAAGATATTGGCTTAAGTTATCCTCTTTGACAAGCCCACATAATTACATTCTGTTTTTTTCCGGCAAGATCGACTGCTTATTGTTTCTGTCTTAAAGGATGAGTTTCTTTAAGGAAGAATACAACAATAATCAAACTTGCTGCATAACATAAGGGCATAACCAACAAAGCTTTTTGATAACTTTCAATGGCATATACATGCACACCATTTACAATTTTCCAGGAATGACTATTATGTAATATAAAACCTACAACAGGTTGAAATATTGCTCCTCCTAACAATACAGAAAGATTATTAAACCCAGAAGCTGTTCCAACGTATTTGCTTGAATTATTATCTTTAACCACGGCGAAACTTACAGTCTGACCTCCTGATCCAAGCCCCAGAACAAAAAGAATTAGATACATTAATGATAAAGGTATATTTGGAACATACAGGAGCATCAAAGTTGCTATAAGGCCAAAAAAGCCGCTGATTCCCAAAGATAGTTTTCGACTTCCTACCCGATCACTTAACCAACCTAATAAAGGACTTCCAATGCCAATACCTATCCAAATCATACTGGTTAAGCCAGAAGCGACAAGCACACTGGTTTGATACTTAACCTGAAGATAAGGCACTCCCCAAAGAGCGGCAAATACCGCAATGGGTGTCCAGATGGTAAAAGCATAGGCTCCTGTTATCCAAGTATAAGAATGACGGCATACTGTGATTAAGCGCTTCCATTCCTCTTTAAAACCGTGTACAGGCTTCGGCTGGATATTTTGATCAGGAAAATCTCTGATGATGAGCCAGATTAATGCTGCAAGGATGCAACCCAGAGCAGCCAATATAAAATTGGCTATACGCCATCCGGCCAGATTGACCAAGGCAGCTAGAGGAACCTCGCCAAATATTGCCCCTATAGAGCTCATTAATTGAGCAACTCCTGCCATAAGAGCAAAATATTGCGGCGGAAACCAGCGTGATATTAAAACCAATACTCCGATAAATGAAAAGGCTGATCCCATACCAATAAGAAAGCGTCCAAGAGAAGCCGTTAGAACACTGTTGGTTGATGCAAAAAAAATCGTACCTGCTGCGCAAAGAAGTATAGCAAAAGTCATTAATTTTCTTGGGCCATAGCGATCAAAAAGTAAACCTGCAGGTAGTTGCATGGGTGCATAAGCGTAAAAATAAAATGCCGAGACAACACCAAAACCTTCAGCACTTACTCTAAAAGCCTGCATCATTTGTTTGGCCATAACTGAAGGAGCCACCTGCAATATGAATTCATAAAGATAAAAGGAAGCGGCGAGGAAAAAAATGATATAGGCACTAAAAAGATTAGTTTTTTTTATGTTTGTTATGCTCAAATTAGATTCACTTTGTTAATAAGTTCCAATTAAAGCTCAGTACTATTTTTAATGTCAATTATTTTTTAGTATAAACAACAAAATTTTCATCTGGCAATGTTGTGCAATGAATCCAATAATTCATCTATTAAAACGATTTGCTGGATAAATGGCTCCTAATAGCAGCGGGTATTGACTTCCAGTAATATCTGATAAATCGATGGCCTTATGGTGAATTGTTTTATCAGCTATCCAGGCAAACATCATTGCTTCCAGATAGTCCTCGGAAATTCCAACCTGGGATGTCTTTTCTACTGCAATATCAGGCAATAAAGAAGCGATTTTCATTTTCAATGCTTGATTATGCGCCCCGCCGCCGCACAAATAAAGCTTAGAAAACCTTATATTGGACTGCAGGATGGCATCGCTTATATTTCTCGCAGTTAATTCCAGTAAAGTAGCCTGGACATCAACGGGCGCATATTGTGGCGATAGATATTGCTCAAGCCATCTTAATGAAAAATATTCTTTGCCGATACTTTTAGGAGAAGACTGGATAAAAAATGGCTCAGAAAGCAGATTATCCAGCAAAGAAGGTATCAATTTCCCCTGCGCGGCCCAGTTGCCATTATGATCGAAGGAGCGATTGAGATGTTTGAATATCCATTTATCCATCAAACAATTACCTGGTCCCACATCCCAACCCCGTACACATCCATTTTTCGTAAGTAAACTGATATTGGCAATGCCTCCCAGATTAACCACAGCTATATTTTCTGTGCTGGAGGCAAGGATGGCTTTATGATACAAAGGAGCGAAAGGGGCTCCTTGACCACCTGCTACTATATCCCTGGTTCTAAAATCTGCCACAACGGTTATTCCCGTATGTTCGGCGATCGTATGGGGACATCCTAGCTGCATGGTATAATTGAGCTCCGCTGTAGTTCCGTGACAAACGGTCTGACCATGGCTGCCAATAGCAACGATCTGGCTTGCGGGAATCCTTGCCTTCGACAACAGGCTCATGGTTAAGTAGGCGAACTCGCAACCAATTAACCGATTTAATTCGCAAATGAATTTTAGAGAGTGAAGCTTCTGTTCTTGCAAACAATCTAATCGTCTTATCGCTTCTTCGCTGTATGCATTTGTTAATGCACAAACAAGCTGATTTGTTTTTACATCAAGCAAGGCAGCATCTATTCCATCCATGCTGGTTCCTGACATTAATCCAATATATAAGCTCATTATTACCTTCCATTTCTAGATTTGTGGTATATTATACAATCAAGCTTGCCAGGATGAAGTAAAAACCCGGATCAAATATATAGCTTTTTCCCGAATAATCTTGAGGGAATTTCCATTTATTAAATATATTTTCCACTGGTGATTCTAAATGCAGAATCGAAAAACACCGTTTATTTTCATCGCATCCTTGTCAGGATTTGCTTTGCTGACCTTTGATTTATATCAACCAGCACTACCTTATATTACACACCTATTTCATACTACTCACTCTATAGGCCAGCTTACTTTAAGTCTTTACTTGTTTATATTTGGCCTCAGTCAATTACTCTGGGGACCCTTGGTTGATCATTTCGGACGACAGAAATGCCTGCCTATCAGCCTTACCCTTTTTCTGATAGGTACTTTAATTTGCATCTTTGCCATCAATATCGGAATGTTGATCACAGGACGAATTATACAGGGACTATCGGTTTGCTGCGCAAATATTGTGGCCTTTTCATCTACCAGAGATTATGAAGACAGTACAATACGTGCGCGGGCTATTTCTCATATCTCCATGGCGATATCCATTTCACCTATTTTTGCACCACTTATTGGGGCAATCTTATTTGTTCATTTTGGCTGGCAATCCAATTTCATCAGTATGGCCCTTATAGCTTTAACGTTTTTGATTTTAAGCCAACATATTCTCCATGAGTCTCCTTATTGGGAGTCCAGAAAAAATGATTTCGCCCTAAGAACCTTATTTAGTTATTACCGAAATGTGATTAAACATCCACAACTATGGAAAGGCATTGTTATAATTACCGGTTCATATTCAAGTTTTATGATTTTCACGCTGAATGTCGCCTATTTGGTGATTGATGAACTTCATTTCTCTCCTTCTCAATTTGCATTTCTTTTTGCTGCTAATGGACTGATCATTATTGTTGGAAATTATTTGGGAATTCAGCTTCGAGAAATTTACCCATTAAAATGGAATATGCGTCTTGGTATTATCATCCATATGCTGGGCGGCCTTTCTATGCTTTGTCTTATGGCTTGGAGAGGATTAAGTATCTATGCATTGCTGCCTTCCGTGATTATCACCTTAGGAATAGTTCTGACAAATCCCCCGACCCTATCTCTGATGCTCACTGATTTTAAAAAAAATCCTGCTTCAGCCATGGCCATTATTAATACTTCAAGAATGAGTATTTCAGCGGTTTTTTCAATCATTATAGGAAGTCTTATCAGTTATCACCTTTGTTTTTTACCGCTTACAATTATACTTATTGCTTTTCTCTGCCTGATGTTCAGCTTTTCCTGGATACATTAAAACAACGGTAAAAATTATGCGTTGTAGTTTCAGCGATACATCGATATTCAATTTGGAGTAGTTCGGCTAGAAAAAGAGCAGTATGCTTAACTAAAGCAGGATGATTTTGTTTTCCTCGATATGGAACCGGAGCAAGATAAGGAGAATCTGTTTCAATTAAAATACGTTCTAAAGGTATTTGTCGGGCAACAATTTGTAAATTTTTGGCATTTTTAAAAGTGACGATTCCAGAGAATGAAATATAAAAATTTAAGTCAATAGCTTGCTTTGCCACCTCCAAGCTTTCTGCAAAACAATGCATAACTCCACCAATATGCTGAGCATTTTCTTCTGCCATGATTCTTAAGGTATCTTCGGCCGCATCCCTGGTATGAATAATTAATGGCTTTTGGGTCCGAATGGCTGCTCTGATATGCTCTCTGAAGCGTGACTGTTGAATATCACGTGCTTCATCACTGCTGGTACGATAGTAATCAAGACCAGTTTCGCCAATAGCAATGCATGCAGGATGAGCATTCGCTAATGAAATTAACTGCTCGGAAGTCACTTCTTCCGTCATTTCCGAGTTTGGATGCACCCCTACCGAGATACTGACATTTAAATGATCTTCGGCAATTTTTTGTAATTGAGGATAATCATCGAGCTCTACACAGACGGAAAGCATATGCTCTACATTTTCTTTTCTTGCCTGATCAAGAACATTTTGCAGGCTGTTGTCAAAAGGCGTTAAATCAATAAAATTTAAATGACAATGGGAATCAACAAGCATGATTTGGTTTTCCGCTTAAATTGTATCGGTGATTTGTGTGGATTTTAACATACCGGCTAAATAGGTCTCAATTTTATTACATAAATAGCGTTTTTGCTCACCGCAAAACTGAACGCCGATGCCGGCAGGTTTGTTACCCTGAGCACCTTTTGGTGTGATCCAGATGATTTTTCCTTCAATAACATAAGGCTCCGTTTCATCCATTAGCTTGATACAAAGTTTGACCTTTTCAGTTAAGGAGTAATTCTGTATTGTGCGGACAAAAATGCCCCCGCCTTTGACAAATGGCATATAGGCAAGATACAAAGAAGCCTCGCTTGTAAAAGTGCAACGAATTTCCTTCACCTCACTCGTCATGACTCATCCTTCTTATTTCTTCTCATATCTATCAAATGAATGCACAAATCCTCAATGGCCAAACTTTGATTTATATTCACATTATGGCTTATTTTTTGCAGTAATGAAGTAATTTTGGATAGCTGTAAAAACATTCTATGCAAATTGACTAAGGGCAAAAGCTGATTCAAATATTTATCATAAGTTCCTGTTGCCTTTTGATTTTGAATAAGTAAATAGATTAATTGAGAAAAAACCAGTGATAATAACTCTAATAAATCTTTAAATTCATGATCTTTCCATCGAATAGCAATCAGAGTTGGTATGGTTTTTCCTATTAATAGCTCAATTAGATCATCCAAAACAGAAACAATAAGCGAACTCTCAGGTTCTGAATTTAAAGCAAAAAGGTGATTTGCGAGTTGTAAAAGCTCATTATTTTTTATATTTTTATGAAAGCGCAATATATGACAGCGACTAATAACGGTGGGTAATAAAGAACTTAAATGTTCAGCTACTAAAACAAAAAAACTGTGTTCTGAGGGTTCCTCTAATATCTTCAAAAGCGCATTTGCTACGGACGGATTCATTCGTTCTGCCGCTTCCAGAACAAAAAATTGTGAAGCAGCACATTGCGGGGTTTGATAAGCTAATCCTTGTAACTGGCGTATCTGTTCTATCTTTAACCCATTGCCAGGTTTGTCAGGCTTAATCCAGTGAACATCGGGGTGTTCGGCTTTATGAATCATTCTGCAATGATGGCATTTCATACAGGGTTCACTTGTGTTTGCCACGCAAAAACTTAAAGAAATCAGCTTTTTAACGAATTGTGGTAAAGAACAATCGGTTGAGCCAATCAACAGTAAGGCCTGGGACAGACGTTTTTTGAGTATGGCCTGTTGTATTTGCTGCCATTGGTTATGATGTTCTGGCAGTAAAGGAGTTGCATCAAAGATTTGCATGAGTAATGAGATAGTTGTCTATTATTTGTGAGATTTCATTCTGTACTTCATTTAATGGAGCGGATGCATTGATGATTTTCACATTAGGAGTTAGTGTTATTAGTTTCATATAAGCATCATAAATTTTATGAAAGAACGCCATGGACTCCTGCTCAATTCTGTCAGCCTTCCCCCGCTGTCTGGCTCTTGCCATTCCTTCTTCAGGAGAGATATCAAGAAATAAAGTTAAATCAGGAGAAAATCCTTCCAGACAATATGCAGACAATTGTTTAATAAATTCTTTATTTAAGCCACGCCCGCCACCTTGATACGCAAATGTAGACAGTTCAAAACGATCGGTAATGACCCAAATGCCCTGTTTCAGTGCAGGTAAAATCACTTCATTAATCAATTGGATTCTTGCGGCATACAATAGTAATAACTCGGTTTTTGCATTTAGTGTTTCTTTATATCGCGGGTCTTTTAAAATTGAGCGCAGAATTTCACCAATTGCTGTTCCTCCGGGTTCACGTGTAATCAATACCTGAATACTCGCTTGCTGTAAACGATTAACCAGCAGTTCTACCGCGGTAGATTTTCCTGCTCCTTCCAGCCCTTCAATAGCAATAAATTTTCCCGAAAATGACATTATTAATCCTTGATTTGATAATGCAACACCGCCTTTCTATGCTGATCATAGGTTTTAGAAAAATGGTGCGAACCATCGCCCTTTGCCACAAAATAAAAATATTCAGTAAATTCCGGGTGTGCAGCGGCATCAATTGCATCCTTACCTACCATTGCAATGGGTGTTGGGGGTAGTCCGGGATATCGATACGTATTATAAGGTGAATCAACCTGTAAATCTGAGCGACTTAATTTACCTTTAAATTCAGAACCTAAGGCGTAAATCACTGTTGGATCCATTTGTAAAGGCATACTTTTTTTTAATCTATTCACCATGATTCCTGCTATAATCTTCTTTTCCCTGGGAATAGAGGCTTCTTTTTCCAGAATTGAGGCGGCGATAAGCAATTGATAGGAAGATCGATAAGGCAGGTTTTTATCACGATTTGCCCAACGAAAATCCAAATAATCCTTCAGTTTTTGATTGGCCTGATGTAGCAATGAAAAACTATGACTACCTGCCTGATATTGATAAGTATCTGCCAATAACAGCCCTTCGGCATTAAGATGATTTCCCGCTATTCGTTTCCATACGTCAGAGGTGTAAGTCAAATAGGGTGACTTCTCAAGCTTCGTACTTATTTTAGTTATATTACTCCCTTCAATAATCTGAAAAGACTCTGTAAGTACATCACCACGGACAACTCGATAAAGAAATTGCTGCGCTGATTCACCAGGATACACCTTATAGATTCCCGCTTTTAACTCTTTGGAAAAACCTTGCATTCTAATGATTAGAAGAAAAAGTTTTCCAGAACGAATGAGGTGCTTTTTCTTAAGTCTTTTGACAAACTGGTTCGCAGAAGTCTGATTTTCAAGATTAATGATAAGCGGTTCTTGTTTTACTGAGAGCATGGGCTTTTTAACTAAACGATACATATCCCATAACAGAACAGAAGCGGCAAAAAATAAGAAAACAGAGCTATAAATAATTAATTTCTTAAGCCAATTTTTTTCCATTTATATCCGTTTAAATATCAGGCTGCCGTTCGTACCCCCAAAACCGAGAGAATTACTTAACACATAATTAATTTCTCTGTATTGTGGCACATGCGGTACATAATTCAAATCACATCCTTCATCAGGATTATCCAGATTAATGGTTGGCGGTGCGACTTGATCCCGGATGGACAATACACTGAAGATGGCTTCAACAGCACCAGCTGCTCCAAGAAGATGACCTGTCATGGATTTTGTTGAACTGACCGCTAAATCATAAGCTGTATCAGAAAACACACGCTTGATAGCTATAGTTTCATTTAGATCATTTAAATGAGTAGAGGTTCCATGAGCATTAATATAATTAATATCCGATGGAGAGATGTTCGCATCTTGAACAGCGGCTTCCATTGACCGTGCTGCCCCGTCGGCATCCTCATCAGGTGCGGTAATGTGGTAAGCGTCTGCAGACATTCCAAAGCCACAAAGTTCAGCATAAATTTTTGCACCCCTGGCTTTTGCGTGTTCATATTCTTCCAGAACAAAAATACCGGCCCCCTCACCCATGACAAAACCATCGCGATCTTTATCCCATGGTCTTGATGCTTTTTCAGGCTCATCATTTCGTTTGGATAATGATCGAACAGCAGAAAATCCTGCCAGGCACAAGGGAGTCGTTGTCATTTCAGCACCGCCACATACCATTACATCAGCATCGCCATGGGCGATCATACGACCAGCAAAGCCAATGTTATGTGTGCCGGTAGTACAGGCCGTAACGACGGAAATATTAGGTCCTTTTAAACGATGACGGATGGAAATCTGGCCGGCAACCATATTGATAATACCTGCAGGAATGAAAAATGGTGATACCTTTCTGGGACCTCCTTCAAGCAATCGTTCCTGATTATTGGTAATAGTCTGAATGCCGCCAATACCAGCTCCTACAGCAACTCCAGTACGTAAAGATAAATGATCGTCAATTTTCAACCTGGCATCATTAATGGCTTCATCAGCTGCAGCGATACCATATTGAGTAAAAACATCCATTTTTCGTGCATCTTTAAGCGGCACATATTTTTCAATGTCAAAATTTTTTACTTTGGCCCATATCTTTGTAGGATAATCAGTGGCATCAAAGTCCTCAACTTTGCCAACACCACTAACACCAGACAAAATATTTTTCCAGCTTTCTTCAACATTAAGTCCAACAGGGGTAACCATCCCCATGCCAGTAATTACTACACGCCGCTTATTCAATGTAAAACTCCTAAATAAATCAGGCTTCTTCTTTATTTAAATTAGCCTCAATATAATCGATTGCTTCTTGAATTGTGGTTATTTTTTCAGCTTTTTCATCCGGAATTTCTGTTTCAAATTCTTCTTCAAGTGCCATCACTAATTCAACAGTATCCAGAGAGTCAGCTCCCAAATCATCAACAAAAGAGGCGTCATTTTTTAATTCCTCTTCTTTAACGCCCAATTGCTCAACCACAATTTTACGCACTCGTTCTTCAACTGTACTCATAATTTTTTTGTCCTCTCTCGGTTAAAAAAACAGTTTCTTAATTATACCTATTGAAAATCATTTAACGAAAATCATATTGCTTTAGTCAAATGAACTGCATTTCATAAAAACGAATTCCAATAATTCTGTTGCGTAGTTTATTCAAATATTCAGAGAACGCAAGTCTCTTAGTCCATATACATCCCACCATTGACATGAATTGTTTCACCTGTGATATATTTCGCACTATCTGATGCTAAAAAAACAACAGTTTCTGCAACGTCATCTACCATTCCCAGTTTTCTTAATGGTATTCTTTTTAACATTTCTTCTTTCACTGCATCAGGTAATGATGCTGTCATATCCGTATCAATAAAGCCTGGGGCCACCACATTCACTGTTATACCCCTACTGCCGATTTCCTGAGCCAGTGATTTTGAAAAACCTACTATCCCGGCTTTAGCTGCTGTGTAATTTGACTGACCTGAATTACCACTTGCCCCAACCACTGAACCAATATTAATGATTCTTCCCCAACGGGCTCGAAACATGGATTTTAAACAGGCTTTGCTCATGCGGTAGACTGAATTTAAGTTGGTTTCTATCACTCGATACCACTCCTCATCATCCATACGCAGCAACAAGTTATCTGCAGTGATTCCTGCATTGTTTACCAAGATGGCTGGAGATTGGTTTTTATCCGACAACTGACTCATTAAATTTTCAATCTGAGCCGAATCTGTCACATCTAATTGTAAACCTTCACCGCTTAGATTTTCCTGGCGCAACATATCATTAATGGCAATAACACCTTTTTCAGAGGTAGCTGTACCAATGACATAAGCGCCATTTTTTGCCAGTTGCAAGGCAATGGCCTTGCCTATTCCACGAGTAGCTCCTGTAACCAGTGCAATTTTATCTTCTAATTTTAATGACATACGTTCCTCTTATACAACTGCATTGTTCATTTGTTCAAGACTTTGTAAATCGGATACATTAATGGCTTTTAAATCACGATCAATACGTTTCGTAAGGCCAGTCAAGACTTTACCAGGACCGCACTCAATAACCATTTCAACTCCCCGGTTTTTCATTAGCTGTATCGTCTCAACCCAACGGACCGGGCTATATAGTTGTTCCTGTAAACGAGTCTTTATTTGCTGTGGAGTTTGATAAACACTTAAGTCCACATTATTAATGACATCTATGGATGGTGTTGTAAAATGGGTAGCTTCAAGATATTCACCAAATTTTTCTGCAGCCTCCGTCAATAAGGAACAATGGCACGGCACACTGACTGGTATTTTCTTGGCCATCCTGGCTTCCTGCTTCAAAGCCATTTGAATTGCGCGATCCACTGCAGACAGGTGCCCGGCAATAACCACTTGCCCTATGGCATTATAATTGGCAGCTGAGACATTTTCTTTTACATTGCAGGCCTGTTCACATATTTGGCGCACCTGCTCATCTTCAAGCCCTATTATAGCAGCCATAGCTCCCTGACCTAAAGGCACATTTGTCTGCATAAGCTGCCCGCGTTTCATGACTAATGGCGCAGCTTCAATTAATGATATTGCATCAGCACATACAAGAGCAGCATATTCACCCAGACTGTGACCAGCCATCATGATGGCTTTACTCAAGCCACATTGTTGAAGGATTTTAAAAACAGCCACATCGGCTGTCAGCATGGCTACCTGGGTATATTCTGTCTGATCTAATTTCTCCTGTGGGCCTTGCTGAATTAGTTCCCATACGTCAAACAATACAGCGTCTGATACTTGTTCAAAAGTCGCTTTAACGATGGAAAACTCCTGAGCTAGATCATGAAGCATGCCAACAAATTGCGAACCCTGGCCTGGAAAGACAAAAGATTTATTTACCATACAACCTTACCTTAACACTTAATAACCATAGCACCCCAGGTCATGCCTCCACCGAATGATTCCAACAAAATAATATCATCATGTTTTATACGATTTTGACGAATGGCATAATCCAGTGCCAATGGAATGGATGCAGCAGATGTATTGCCTTGGTAATCAATAGTAACAACAACCTGAGACATAGGTAAACTTAGTTTCTTGGCAATGGCCTGGATAATTCGTATGTTAGCCTGATGTGGAACAAGCCATTTTATATCGGATTTCTGTAACTGGCTTGAGCTAAGCACTTCATCAACAATGTCACTCATAATGTTTACAGCGATTTTAAAAACATCATTGCCCTTCATCCCGATAAAAGCCTTTTCATCCATGGATGAAAAATTTGGATAGGTTAACAGCATATCCTTATCATATACTGAATGAAGTGTACTACCTAAAATTCCCTCCCGATGATCACTGGCGCTGAGGACCACTGCACCTGCACCGTCACCAAAGAGAATGCAAGTGGAGCGATCTGTCCAATCAACGGCTCGTGACATACTTTCGCTGCCAACAACCATAATATGTTTGGCTGCGCCGCTTCGAATATATTGCCATGCCACATCCATCGCATAAATAAAACCACTGCAGGCAGCACTAATATCAAAAGCAGGAATAGTGCGTGTAATATTTAATTCATTCTGAACACAACAGGCCATACTGGGAAATATTTGATTCGGAGTACAAGTTGCGACAAGAATTAAATCAATATCATCAGGTTTCAAACCAGAGTTTCTGAGTGCTGCCGAGGCCGCCTTGGAAGCCATGTAGGAGGTTGTTTCATGTTCCCCAGCTATTCGCCGACTTTGAATGCCTGTACGAGATACAATCCATTCATCACTGGTATCCAGCTGTTTTTCCAGTTCAGCATTAGTGAGAATTTGCTCAGGCAAATAGCTTCCAGTTCCATTAATCACAGCATTTTTCATAATAGTAAACCTTGATTGATAAAGTCAGTGATTTGATCACGGACCAAATCCACCACATTATTTTTCACTTCCAACATAGCTTCCTCAATGGCATATTGAAAGGCAAGTTCATTTGCTCCGCCATGACTTTTTACAACAATGCCGTTTAATCCCAAAAGACTGGCTCCGTTATATTTCGCCGGATCCATTCGGTTTTTAAGATTTTTTATCGCAGGCAGTGCAAAAAGGCTGGATAACCTTACCAGCCAATTTTTGCCAAATGATTCTTTAAAAACAGTTTGCATCAGTTGGGCAAGACCTTCACTGGCCTTTAAAGCTACATTACCGACAAAGCCATCGCACACGACCAAGTCAACTTCGCCGGTATAAAAATGATTGCCTTCAACATAGCCGACATAATTCATCACGGGACTTTCAGCAAGCATATGAGCCGTTCGTTTAACCTGGTCATTACCTTTTATTTCCTCAACACCTATATTTAGTAATGCGATTTTGGGATTCTTTTTCTTATCCACAGCCTGTATCAAGGCAGATCCCATAACAGCAAATTGAAATAAATGCTCTGTACAGGAGTCTACATTCGCGCCTAAATCAATAACCCTTGTCCTACCCTTCATGGTAGGAAGTTCAGAAATGATGGCTGGCCGATCAATTCCTGGCAAGGTCTTCAATACAAAACGTGCAGTCGCCATTAGTGCTCCGGTATTACCAGCACTGACACAGGCTTGTGCTTTCTTCTCTTTCACAAGATTAATTGCAACGCGCATGGAAGAATCTTTTTTGTTCCTAAGCGCATGAGAAGGTAATTCATCCATGGATACAATTTCAGAGGCATGAACGACTGAAATTTGCTTTGAATCCTTAGCCCCATGTTTTTTTAACATGACATTAATCTGCTCCTGATCACCAACTAGAAGCAATTTTAAATTTGGATGTTTTTTTATAGCGCGAACAGAGGCAGGAACCACAATTTTCAAACCGTGATCACCGCCCATTGCGTCTACAGCAATGGTGATATTATTCAAGGCAATTACTCTTGATCTTCGTAAACAGTATCTGTGTCGAGAATTTTTCTGCCACGATAATATCCATCTTCGGTCATATGATGACGACGGTGAGTTTCACCGGTGGTCGGGTCCACTGAAAGAGTTGGTTTTTTTAATGCATCATGAGAGCGACGCATGTCACGTTTTGAGCGTGTTTTTCTATTTTGCTGTACAGCCATTGTATTACTCCTAAACAATTTGCATTTGTAAGGTCGGAATATTACCGAGTTTTTTATCTGAATCCAAGTATTAAGTATATAAAATTATCATTATACTGAACAATTTTCCCAGAAATCTTTTCTTTTAAATACGTATGGCTACTATCTTTCACTTATTTAAAAGTTTGAAACACACTTGGGGTACTTATTTCTGGTATATTTATTTACAGTCATAATAGATTAAAAATCAACCAAAATCCACGTTGCACTCGCCAGAATTCAAGTGGTATTGAGATGAATATAAATGCAACTCGTCTGTGACGATTTCTGTTAAATCAATTATAGCCGAAGGAGAAACAATACATTCATAATTCATTAACATTTGCTCGGCTTTAACATCGTTTTGGCATACAGCAATGCTGGTTGAATTCTTATAAGGAATAACCACTTCCCTCATGCATCTCAAGCAACATATATTTAAACCGGCCTCTGTATTTAAGTGAACAAGATATATGTCATCTATCATTTCAACATGATATGTAACCTGCACAGAACAGCTTTGTGTGATATGTACTGGGAGTCTGTCCTTAATTTCAATCGTCGTTGTTAATTTCTCTGGCTTATCAACCAGTTCTTTTAAATTTAATCTCATCATTTGATCCAAAATTTGTTATCATTGCACAATTGTTTTAAATTTAGCATATAGTATCAACATGAAAGCAAAAGTCATAGTCGGAATGTCTGGAGGCGTTGATTCATCTGTTGCTGCATGGTTGCTTCATGAACAAGGCTATCAGGTTGAAGGTTTGTTCATGAAAAACTGGGAGCAGGACGACGAACAAAGCTTTTGTGCAGCCGCTCAGGATTTGGCTGATGCTCAGGCCGTATGTCATCAATTGCGCATCCCGTTACACACAGTCAATTTTTCAGAAGAATACTGGCAACGCGTATTTACTTATTTTTTAGACGAATACTCCAAAGGAAGGACCCCTAATCCAGATGTTCTCTGTAATAAAGAAATAAAATTTAATGCTTTTCTACAACATGCGCAGAGTTTGGGTGCGAATTTTATTGCTACAGGGCATTATGCCAAGGGGCGTATTGAAAATGGTACAGGCTATTTATTTAAAGCAAAAGACAGGGAAAAAGATCAGACCTATTTTCTTCATGCCGTAAGCTCGGAAGCCTTAGGCAAATCACTTTTCCCTATAGGAGAATATACAAAATCGCAAATAAGAGCATTTGCCAGACAACTTGGGTTGGTCACTCATGCAAAAAAAGATTCTACCGGTATATGTTTTATCGGTGAAAGACGATTCAAAACCTTTTTACAGGAATTCGTCTTAGCTAAACCTGGTGATATAAAAGACATGCAAAATCGTCAGCTTGGCCGCCATGATGGGCTGATGTTTTATACCATCGGACAGCGTCAAGGTCTTGGTATCGGCGGACAGCAGCATGCAAATGACAAGCCCTGGTATGTTGTGGATAAGGATATTACAACCAATACTCTGTATGTTGCCCAAGGAAGCCAACATCCAAGATTGTATTCACAAGGGCTAATTTGTGGGCCTATCCATTGGCTTGTTGACTGTAGTGACAAATTACCTCTTGCCTGCTATGCAAAAATCCGTTACCGTCAAGACGAGCAAGCCTGTATAATCTCACCAGGTCATGGCAATCAGCATTGTGTTATGTTCTCTTCACTTCAGCGAGCTGTAACACCAGGTCAATTTATCGTTTTTTACCATAAAAACCAATGTCTGGGTGGAGCAACTATAGAACAAGTTATCCGATAATTGTTATAATTAACATGAGGTCGATATAAAAAGATGAGTGTGGGATTAGGTTGTAAGAGCGCCTAACAATCCGATTTCCTGAACAAAAACGAAATTGCAGGCTTAATAAACCGCAGGAGTTATTTAGAATGACCGCTGTTGATAACATCCAAAATAAAGATACGCATAACGAGGCTGATATTTATTTTTCAGTCAGCGCAGCTGATAAGGTGGCTTCATTAATTGAAGAAGAAGAAAACCCCAAGCTTAATCTTCGTGTTTATATCACAGGAGGCGGATGCTCCGGGTTTCAATATGGCTTTACCTTTGATGAAAACATTGCCGATGATGATACAGTCATAGAACAAGCATGCTCAAATGGCGAATCATCGGTAAAATTGCTGGTTGACTCAATGAGCTATCAATATCTGCAAAGTGCAGAAATTGATTATATTCAAAGCATTCAAGGGGAGCAATTTGTAATTCGCAACCCTAACGCGAAAACAACATGTGGCTGTGGCTCTTCATTCAGTATTGATGAAGACGATGACAGTTAATATGATACTCCTGACTTAATAAGGACGCACGATTACTTTAGTGCCAATTCGCATAAAATTAAAATACAGCCATCGAGCATCACGAGGCCTGACTCTGATACAACCATGACTAGCGTTATAGTTTGGTACATCAGGTGAGCCATGTATAGCATAATATTTACTGTAAAACATACAATATGGCATAGGTGCACCACCTTTACCCACCGGATATCGACTGGAACGACAATTTGCTCCTCTTTTACTAATGATTCGATAAGTACCTGAAGGTGTTTTGCAAGAGCGGCCAATATCAGGACAGTACTTTCTTCCACCTGACCCCCGCCCCTGCCTTACCACTTTTCCATTATCATTAATGGCTTTCCAGGTTAATGTTTTGGGGTTAAAAATAAAGGTATTGGCATAAGATGCAGTAATGAAGAAGCTTGAGAGTAAAGTGATAATAAAGATTTTTAAATAAAGGCTGGATTGAAACATAATTCTTCCTGAACATTGATCCCTTTTGTAATTTTAGTTCAATTTTTGATCAATTCAACCCTTGCTAGCCGTTGTCCATCAATTACTATTTCAAGTAAACAGAGTCAAAACTCATGAAACGACAGAAATTAATAACATAGGCAATAAAATAATTAAAACTTAATAAATGATGGAAAAAAAAATAAGATTATCCATACTCAAATAAAGCCAATCTTGATTCATTGATTTAAGTAGATAAGCGAGCTTAAATTTTGCAAGGAAGTGAAAAATGAAATTATTTAACTGTAAGATTAATGTGAACTACTGGTTTATTTTCCCCGTAGCTTTAATTGCAATAAATATCGCCAAAGCAGACCCTGCATCAAAGGTTGCCAGATTAAGTTATATTGAGAATATCGTAAGTTTCTTACCCGGAGGAGAAAAAAAATGGGTAAAAGCAAGTGTAAACCGTCCTTTAATTCCGGGAGACAGCCTGTGGGTCGATAAAAATTCCCGCGCTGAATTGCAGCTTGGATCAGCTACTGTAAGGCTAAATGGACTTACAAATACAAAAATTTTAAATCTTAATAATAAAATTAACCAATTCCAACTTACACAAGGCACGCTTCTTTTGACCGTATATCGCTCAAAACCAGAACAAAAATACGAAATAGATACACCAAACCTGGCTCTAACATTAAGCAAAAAAGGACTATATCGCGTTGATGTTGATAAAAATTCTACCGTAGTCAGCATTCGTAAAGGAGAAGCGAATGTTTATGCGAAAAACTCTGCCTTAAAATTGCGTGAAGGATTGTCATGTCGATTTACGGGAACGAATTTAAAAGACTATCAATGTAAAGCCATTGGGCCAATGGATGAGTTTGATCGTTGGTCTTTAAAAAGAGATCAACGAATAGAAAAAGCCTCCTCAACCAAGCATGTTTCCTCGGCAGTGATCGGATATGAAGATCTTGAATTTTATGGAAAATGGAAGTCTGTGAAAAAACATGGCTATGTTTGGATTCCGGATGATGTTGAAGAAGATTGGGTGCCCTATCGAACAGGACACTGGGTTTGGATTCAACAATGGGGTTGGACATGGGTGGATGAACAACCGTGGGGATTTGCTCCCTTTCATTACGGTCGATGGACTTATATTGAAAAAAGATGGGCGTGGGTTCCTGGACCGGTAGATGTTGAGCCTCTTTATGCTCCCGCTTTAGTCGCATTTGTCGGCGGCAGAAACTTTCAACTAGAAGTTACCACTGGAACAGTAGGAATTGCTTGGTTTCCACTCGGGCCCGGCGATATATATATACCGCCTTACGATGTAAGCCGCCATTATTTTACCCAGATAAATATAAGCAATACGGTGATCAACAATACTTATATTAATAAAATCTATAATGACCGAAGTGTGAACATTAATTATCAAAACGTAAATATCAGTAATGCAATAACAGCTGTTCCAACACAAACCTTTATTCAATCCCAACCAGTCAGCAGCGCAACGGTGCAGGTTTCAGAGGAAACTATTGAAAAAGCACCAATATCCTCATTTGCTAGTGTCACACCTGAATCTGCAAGTCTTCTTGGAGGCGCAGAAACGGATGTACAACCAGCACAGGATATAACAGACAGATCCGCTATCGTGAAAACTGAACCAGCAGCACAACCTGTTCCTTTTTCTAAAGAAAAGCAATTATTAGAAAAAAATCCTGGAGAACCCTTATCTGCAGAAGAAACTCAAAATTTACAAGAAGAATCTGTTAAACCAACACAACTACAGCTTGTTGATCCAAAAACAAGTCCACAACCTGTCGAAGAAACCACACAACCTGTGCAAGAGCCCGAGGTAAAACAACCCGAGGTTCAACCTTCTCAACCTGAGGTGCAGCCTTCTCAACCTGACATACAGCAGGCTCCTGAAGTTCAGGAACAGCCTGAAGTACAGCAACCTGAGGTGCAGCCTTCTCAACCTGACGTACAGCAGGCTCCTGAAGTTCAGGAACAGCCCGAAGTACAGCAACCTGAGGTGCAGCCCGACGTGCAACAGACTCCAGAAATTCAGGATCAATAAGGCAGACAATGACCTCAATCAATGCAAAATTAATAAAAAAGAGTACAGCGTGGTGAAAAGAAATGCCAAATTATTCCAAAATTGGACATATTGTCTATAATTAAAAATTGAATAATCCTTTTAAAAAGGAACAGACACTGTGGCTACGGAAGGGAACAGTTCTATTCAAAATGTGCTGTCATTGCCAAAAAGTGGTGGCGCTCTCCAGGGAATAGGAGAAAGTTTTCAACCTGATCTGTTTACCGGAACCGGGAATTTTTCCATTCCTATTCATCTTTCGCATGGTCGAGACGATTTTACACCATCACTAACTTTACAATACAGTTCAGGACATGGAAACGGTTGCTTTGGCTTAGGATGGCAATTATCAATTCCGTGCATCACGCGTAAAACATCCAAGGGTTTGCCGCGTTATAATGACGATGATGTCTTTGTTTTATCCGGCTCAGATGATTTAATCCCTCTTACCACAGAAGATGATCCTAATTTTGATTATATTATCACCTCTTATTGCCCCCGCATTGAAGGTTTATTTGCCCGAATTGAGCAATGGGTGAGAAAAGAAGATAGCGATACGCACTGGCGGGCAACTGACAAAAACAACATAACCAGTGTCTACGGACGAACCAAACACGCACGGTTGTTTGACCCTGAAAACGAACATCATGTATATCAATGGCTGCTGGAAGAAACCTACGACTCCAGAGGCAATCACATTCTTTATGAATATGCCCGCGATGCTACAACCATCCCTGCTCAGGATATCTATGAAGAAAACCGAAATTATGCCCAGCTTTATATACGTCGCATCTATTACGGCAACCTGCCTTCTCCACTCATTGATGAACAGGGAAACGCTGTCACCTATCCCGGTAATAAACCCATTGGCCACTTACGGCATGGGCTTGATCATAACAACGGTGTATCTACTGTTTCGCGGCGTTATGCATTTGAAGTGGTTTTTGATTATGGGGACTGGAACAGTCCAGTGATGGATTATTCCAAAGAAAAAATTCCAATTGGTCAACATCCGGAACCATTACCCTCAGCAAATCAGGAAAATTTTGATAAAAACCATCCTGTGCGAGCCGATCCATTTTCAAACTTTCGATCCGGCTTTGAAATACGCACCTTACGTCAATGCCTGCGCATCCTGATGTTTCATCATTTCAAAGAACTTGGTGGCCCGGCTCTGGTCTCCTCGACTGACTTTGCCTATGCAATGGATGAAAATTCCCATTTATCCTTTTTGAATCAAGTCACCGTTAGCCGCTATCAAAAAGATAAAACCAACCACAATTATATTCAACGCCGAATGCCTTCGATTGATTTTAAATACACGGAATTTCAACCGCAAAAGCAACGTTATCAATCCATTGAAGCTAAAGAAGCTGATATGCCACCATTATCGCTTAAAAATCAAGACACAGCCTTGCTAGATGTCTTTGGCGACGGGATGCCTGATATTGTTCAAAGCACCTCAAATGGTTTTCATTATTGGCGTAATCTGGGCGAGGGGCAATTGGATCAACGTCATATTATGCATCACAGTCCTGCAGGTGTCATGTTGTCACAAGCCGGTGTTGGGTTTGGGGATATTGGTGGCGATGGAAAAGCCGATCTGTTAGTGCATCACTCCCCTGTCAAAGGATTTTATGAAATGACAGATGACGCAGGATGGAGCACTGCACATTCTTTTAAAATTTATGAAAAACCACCCATCATTGATTTCAATGATCCTAATGCGAGATTAATTGATCTGACCGGAGATGGGCTACCTGATTTGCTCTTGACCAAAGAGAACAGCTTTGTCTGGCAGCAAAGCAAAGGAGAAGATGGATACGATGTTGCTGAATGGATACCCAGAATACATGATTTGAATCTGTTCCCCGATGTATTTTTTGCCGATCCATCAGAACGCGTGCGACTTGCCGATATGAGCGGTGATGGACTTAAGGATGTCGTATTGCTTCACAATGGTCGCATAGATTATTGGCCGAATATTGGTTATGGTCGTTTTGGCAAACGCATTACCATGAAAAACACCCCATTACTGGAAGCTCATTTTAATCCAGCACGTTTGTTTCTAGTGGATATAAACGGTACTGGTATAGCCGATTTAGTTTACGTGGATACGAAGGCGATTTATTTTTGGTTCAATCAAAACGGAAACAGCTGGAGTGAAAAACAAGTCATCTACGGCACCCCTGTGATCCATGATCTTTCCGCCATTGATTTCGTTGATTTTTTTGGTACTGGCACGACCTGTTTGATTTGGAGTAATGATTATGCCAGCCAACCTGGCTCCAATTATAAAGTTCTTGATTTTTGTGGCGGCTATAAGCCTTATCTTTTAACAGAAATGAAAAACCAAATGGGTACAACGACTCGCGTTCAATATGCCTCTTCCACTAAATTTTTTCTGGAAGATGAAAAAGAAGCGAGCACACGCTGGATAAGCCATTTACCTTTTCCAGTTCAGGTGGTTGAAAAGGTAGAAACGATTGATCATGCCAACAAAACCAAGCATGTTGTGCAATACCGCTACCATCACGGTTATTTTGACGGTCGAGAACGTGAATTCCGTGGATTTGGACGAGTAGACACCTTGGACACTGAACATTTCAATACTTTTCATGAGGAAACATTGCACGGTGATTTAACCTTTAAACCTGTAAACATCAACTCCTCATTTCATTTACCGCCTGTATTGACCAAGACATGGTTTCACACTGGTATCTATTATGAAAAAAAGGAAAATGGACAATACCTTGATGAAGATCAATTATTCGAACAGTACCGTAAAGAATTTTACGCAGGTGATCTGAAAGCCTTTAAACCTGGAAACAACAAAGTACCGGTTGAGGACAAGCCACATGAAGCCTATCGAACATTACGCGGAGCAATGCTTCGTACTGAAATCTACGCTCAAGATGGCTCTGACAGAGCCAGTCACCCCTACAAAGTAACAGAAACGTTGTATGAGGTGACTCGACTGCATGATTCAAAACCTGAAGCATCGGCTGTTTTTTATAGTTTGCCTTTTTTAAGCATTTCATATCAATACGAACGCAACCCCAACGACCCGCGCATTAGCCAGGAGTTGCTGTTAAAAAAAGATAAACAGGGCAATGTCTTGTTGTCAGCTAATATTATTTATCCCAGACGACCAGGCCACATTCACGATGGATTGCATGAAAACCCACAATGTAATGCCTCTTTACAAGCTCTGATGCAGTATGAGCAAAGCAAAACGCATATCATTGTCACCAATAAAAAGTACATTGAACCATTAGATTCCACAGGACCTGGTGCTTTTCGCCATAGTCTTCCCTGTGAAACACGTGTTTATGAACTCACCGGTATCGAGCCTTTGGAAAATGTATGTTATACCGCGAATGAAATTCAATTTGCTTATGATAATGCTGTTGAAATTCCTTATGAAAGCCTCGCGGATAACCAGCAACTGAATAAAAGACTGATGACTTGGAACAGGACCTTTTTTCGAAAAGACAAGGCAGCCAATCATCTGGATAGCCATGATAGCTATAATGATCGTCTTTCTTTAGGCAAGATCGAACCCTTAGGGTTGCCTTACGAATCTTACCAGGCCATCATGAGTCGCACTCATTGCAGCCAGATTTACCGAAAATCCCATGATACGGAAGAAGTGATCACTGATGCTATGATGGAAGGACATAACGAAGCTGGTTATGTAGAAATGGATAATTACTGGTGGATTCCCTCAGGACGTGATCTATTCTCCCCTGAATTGTTTTATGAAACGACGAAACATCGTGATCCTTTTAATCAAATCACAAGCATTCACTTCGATCCTTATGTGTTGTTGCCTTTATCCATCACTAATCCGCTGGATCAGATCACAGAGGCTAAGGATGAACAGGGAAATATCCGCCTTAATTACCGTGTGATGCAACCGGAAGCCGTCCGTGATGTCAACCAAAATGTCAGTGAGGTTTTGTTTGATACTTTGGGAATGGTGATTGCAACGGCTGTCAAAGGAAAAGGCGATGATGCCGATTCCATAGAAGGTATTGAAGAAATCGTCACAGAGGCACAATTAACCGATCCCATCCAGCATGAACAAACCCTTTTAGGCAAAGCCACATCTCGCACCATTTACCAATTTTCAGCCGTACCCGGTTATGTGCATACACTAAACCGTGAGATTCATCATGCTGATTTAGACAGTGGTGCTACCAGTCGCATTCAGCATCAACGCATTTATTTTGACGCTTTAGGGAGAACGCTGCAAACCAAAAGGCTGCTCGATGAGGGTAAGTCTCCTGAGCAGGAGCCAGGCAGCGGGAAAATTTTACTTAAACAAGGCAGAATAGCGTATACCGGAGCATCAAACCAACGTTGGCAGGTCAGTGGTTGGACTATTTTGAATAATAAAGGTAATCCGGTGCAAAAATATGAACCCTTTTATACCGATCGTCTGGAATTTGAGTTTGATATACGTGCCGGTGTCACGGCCGTTTTGTTTTATGATCCACTGCAACGTGTGATAGCAACTCTTCATCCTGATCATACTTATGAAAAAGTGCTGCATTCCTCCTGGCACCAAATGACGTGGGATGCCGGCGATACCTTGCTGTTGACTTTACAAAACGACCCCGATATTCAAACCCTGGTACACTCGTTTTTGCAATCATATCGTCATCCGCTTGACGAGCGAGCTTATAAAAGCTGGTACGATGAACGGATTTCAGATCGCGCCAATAAGCCTTCAATCGATAACCCCAATACACCCCCTGAACAAAAAGCTGCACTTCAGGCTGAAGCGTATGCAGATACACCTGCAGTCATTTTTTTTAATGGTTTGAAGCAGGCTTTTATTTCGATAACTGACAATAAGTCAGAAAAGCTGGTCACCCTGCAGCATTATGACTTAGAAGGAAATATTATCACCACTAGAGATGCCAAAGCTTCCGATCAGTTTTTGCAAATGCCATTGCAAAACGTTCATAATTTGAATGAATGGCCAACTACCATCAGCTTTCGCTATCAATATGACATGGCAGGACGTATGTTGAAAATGACAAATCCGGACTCAGGCGAAAAAATAATTTTTTTTAATGTTAGGAATCAACCCTGTCGCACCTGGGATGAAAACGGCAATGAAACCAAGGCAGTATATGATGCCTTGCATCGGCAGACTGAACTATGGATAAAAACTTCTGAGACAGAATTTGGCCTGGCAGAAAAAATCATTTACGGTGAAGCAGCCAATGATCCTGTTAAGAATTTACATGGAAAGCCCTGGAAAATTTATGATGGTGCAGGACTTTTAATCCATGAGAAATATGACTTCAAAGGAAATACGCTGAAAACCACTCGGCGGCTTCTTAAAAATGGAATGGAAACAGCCATGCGCTGGCCGATAGATTCCCACGGCTTATTCGATGAAAACAATGCTCAAAATCAGTTGCAGCCCGATTCTTATACCGTAGAAACAAAATATGACGCTTTAAACCGTATCATTGAAACGAAAACGCCTGACAAAACCTTACAAAAATATTCCTACAATCACAATGGATACTTAAACAAACTGCAGGTAAAAGAAAATGGAAACCAGCAAGAAGTCGATTTCATTAAGACCATCTCTTACAATGAACACAATCAACGCGTTTTTATTCAATACGGTAATAATGTCGTCACTGAATTCACCTATGATGCCGATACAGCACGTCTGACGTGCAATCTTACCCGACGTGGTTCAAGTGCCAAGGCGCTCCTGGATCTGAATTATTGCCATGATGCGGTGGGCAACATCACCCAAATTGAAAATAAAGCGCAAGCAACCGTGTTTAATCATAATCAAGCGGTTACGCCCATCAGCAGCTATCGCTATGATGCGCTTTATCGTTTAACTCAAGCAAGCGGACGCGAACATGAGTCCATGAATGCCTGTCATTATCAGTTGAAAGATCAAAAAAATACCGCATTTTATGCAATCCCTCAACCACAAAGCAATACCCATGCCCTTCTCAATTACACTGAAAAATATGAGTACGATAAAGCCTTCAATTTGAAAAAAATCAGTCATCACAACAGCCAAAACAGTTGGGTTCGCCAGCAAACGTATGCCAACAACGGCAATCAACTTTTAACGAGTCATGCCGGTTGTCAAGGTGAAAGCAATATCTTCAGTTATGATAAAAATGGCAACCTTTTACATTTGGCGCATTTACCCTTGTTGCAATGGAATTTTAAAAATCAGTTAACCACAGTCCAGCTTAATGTTAGTGACGATCCGGATTTTGCCTTTTACCAATATGATGCCTCTGGACAACGAGTGAGAAAAACCATTGTTAAAAAAGGAATCATTGAAGAACGCATTTATATCGGTGGATACGAAGTTTATCGCAAAGTAAAAAATGGCTCAGAAGTATTCCGACGCGAGACCGTACACATCGTGGATAATCAGCAACGCATCGCCTTGATTGAAACCAGAATCACAGACACACAACTCACAGAAAGCGGACCCGGTAAGCGTGTTCGTTATCAACTCACCAATCATCTTAATGCGTGTGTGATGGAGGTCGATGACACACCACAAGCCAAATTAATTTCATATGAAGAATATTATGCCTACGGCGGTACCAGTTATATCGCTTACTCTTCAAAGACAGGGCTTTCTGTAGCGAACAGAAAACGCTATCGTTACAGTGGCAAAGAACGTGATGACGAAACCGGCTTGTATTATTACGGCCAAAGATATTATATTCCGTGGCTAGGCCGGTGGGCAAGCTGCGACCCCGCAGGCACAAAAGACTCATTAAACCTCTATCTTTTCCTTAAAGCCAATCCTATCCGCTTTACTGATCCAAATGGTACGGATACCGCAGATAATATTAAGGCAGATATCAATGCGGAAATGACAAAAAATCTTAATCTGGAACTGGAGCTGGCAGAACTTGAAGCAAAAATAGAAAAACAACAAAGTATTATTGAGGAAAAAATGAAGAAAGGAGGTGATAAAGCAGCCAAGAAAGCTGTTAAAGCACAAATAAAAGAAATGGAAATGCAAAAAAAACGAATAAGCCTGATGGATGAATTAAAACAATCGGACAAAAAAATAAAAGAACTTCACACGCAAGCTAATAATAAGCTTAACAAGCGACTCTTTCGAAAGGCGACAACCATTGAAAAAAATGCGCGCGTGTTAAATGAAATCAGCGACAAAATCCAAGATTTTTATTATGTAAAAGGTGAAATGGCCATGGCCAAAGCCGGAGAATTGGTTGACAACTCCAATCTTTTAAAATCCTTAAGGGAATTTAAAACAGACAATCGTTTGATAGCCAAATTCTCGCAAAGAATTAATTTTTTCAAAATGTTAGGCAAAGGCAACTTGCTAAAAACTACAACGCGTTCATTAGGAAAAGCTGGGGGCCATGTCTTGGGTGTTTTTGCTGATACCCCAATGAGTGATGGTGGCGAAGGATTGACGCCAGATTTTTTTGATCCGCATTTTGCCGATCGAATCGATGCTGAGAGTAATTATTTTGGCGAATTAATCAAATACAAAAATGGCTTACGCGACACAGAGCCCACACCGCCATGGACACAGCCCGATGAGTTAAATGCTTTGGGTAAATTAGGAGTGGCCCTGCAAGAAGTTGAGAAAGAACATAAAATTTTTGAAACAGCACAAACATCTTACGGTAATTGGCTGGGTGATTTATATGATGATTATCATGAATGGCGATACGGCGCCTCACAATAAGAAAGTGAGAATATAGCTTGCAATTTAGTCCTGAAAAGGGCTAAGCACTTAAGGGAGAACCACATGGAACGTAAATTAACACATAATACGGAAACGAAAAACAGTGGAAATGAAACTCAAATTAAAGGACATTTGGGTAATGGCAGCAATATCCCCTTAAAAGATCTTTTCATAGAGGTCTATGACAAATCTAAAATCATAAAAAATCCATTAGCAATTGCAAAACCAGATGAGAAAGGAGATTTTTTGACCAGTATCAATTACGATGACATCGAACCTTTTTTTTCAGGACGAACACCAAAAGTTTATTTTACAGTCAGGACGGATAAACAAAGGCTTTATTCTTCAAAGAAGAATGTCACAGCAACATTGAAACCAAAAACAACGACGCATGTTAAAATTCAATTGCCAGAGTCTTTTGAAAAATCCGCAAAAAAAGAGCGCTTCAATCTCAATATCAAAGAACTATTAAAAACAAGCGGTATCAGTAAAAACAGCATGGGCACTTACCTTGCGCAGCTTAAAAAACAGGGTATAAGTAACCTGGAAGATCTTTTCACTCATGCTAACAAATTGACGCCTGATTTGACCGGCTTAAGTCAGAAAGCTTGTCATGAAATTTTAACATTGGGTAAACTGGCAACCATTACCCCTTCTCTTTCCTTAAAAGAGAAACTGCTGAAGCAGGGTTTTTATTCTGTTCGGGAAATTGCCAACCTACCCATGGCAACCTTTGAAAAAAAACTAGGCCGACTGAAAAAATCTGAAAAAGAGCAACTGGCACAAATGCACCGACAGGCGAAAATCATCGCTGAGCAAGTCAAACATTATGCCATATCAGAGCAAAAAAAGAATTCCCCTGATGCTACCTGGCATTTACCTGATGATGTACGTAAACCCAGCAAAAAAGAAACATGCCATGTATGTAAAGGCTGTGAAAATATATTCAGTCCACTAGCCTACTTGTTTGATCTCCTGGATTTAATTTGGTACCGCTGGTCTATTACCACCAACACTTTAGAAAAAATTTTGTTGCAATCGATAGATGACATTCATTGCGAAACTGGTTTTGAAATGATGTTACAAGCAGAACTTACTTCTGAAATTTTGGAAAAATATTTAGATCCGAACAAAATTCCAGTCACCGACACTTCCTTTAGAAATACCTACCGTAATAGCTGGAAAATCCTGCTTGGTATAACTGATGCTGATTTAAATACCATCACTACACCGGCGAATGCCACACCTTCCACACCAGGTCTCACGTTGTTACAAAAACTGAAATTGCTCATTTCCACCACCAAGCCACAATTGGCAACACTTCGTGAAATAAGGAATCTTTTGAATGAAAAAAATAACATTGATCTTGAACAATTTTCTTTCAATTATAGAGACACAACCGGTCAATTTGCCAAGCGATTAATGACGGTCTATAACGAAACAGTGATTTCTTACCGTGATACGCTCATCAAAAAAACCGACACCGATGTTTTGACATTGCAAAACAAATTGTTCATTGATCTGCAAACTGGTTCATGCCATCAAACAAACCGCATTACCCAGCTTATTCTATCCTTACAATCTTTCATCCTGTCAATTCGCACAGGAGAAATTGCCAATATTTCACGCTCTGATCTTCCGGCCAATACCGTTCAATTTGATGAACTCACAGCCCTTCCGGTAGAAGAAGCACGTTGGAAATGGTTGAAAGATTATCAAAGCTGGGCCTCCGCATTATATGCAGTTTTGTACACGGAAAATGTTCTGCTGCCCAAAATGAATGGTGGCTCTGAGCGATTTCAAGAAGCTGTAAAAAAACTTCAAGGCCCAGTTACGCCCAAACAAGTACGGCAAATTTATCTTGATTTCCGTTTTCCAAAATTGTCAGAAGAACAAAATTTTCAGGATATTTTACTGAGTCTGTATGATGAAGATCAGGAAACCATTCCGCATGATGAGCTATTAAGACTGTTCATGCGTCCCCCTTATGAAAACAGGCTTATCGAACTTGGCGATTGGGTCAAAAAACTTGAAGTTGTTGCCACTCAGGCCATTCAGGATTACACGGATGAAACGGGTTTTATATTTTTGATTCAATTACATGATGAATTAGAACGACTGTTCTATTTACCACTTCTCATTGCCTGGACACTTAACCAGTCTGGTGAATACGCAGCCGCTCATGATTGGTATAGGTTGCTCTATAATCCTGAAAAACCCACTCATGAACGGCTGGTGTTTGATTTTCACACTTATTTTTCAGATGAGACCTTATATTCATCCGAATGGTTCAACGGCGGCTTAGATCCGGAGGAAATTGCTCAACGCCGCAGAGGCGTCTATTTACGCCACACCATCCTCGCCATGGTCAAAAATATCGTGGATTGGGCCGATCATGAATTTGCCTTAGGCACTGCAGAAACACGGGATCGTGCACGCGATTTGTATGAATTGGCTGCACGTATTCTACAAGCTCCCGATCTTGCTGATCATTGTGGACAAGCTATCCGGGAGCTTGAATTAAGCATTGTCACGAACATTAAGCTTAGACCGGAATTAGATAAGACAAAACTTAAAGGGCTATTGGAAGAGTTGTATACAGTAAGAAGCCGCCTCATTCTTGATGAGGCCATCGAGGATTGTAAAGCTTATTTAGAAGATCCTCCAGAACCGGGTAATATAGATCCTATCGAAAAAATAATTAAGCGCGCAGTGAAAAAAGACCGAACATCAAGGAAAAAACCACTGTCCCTAAGCAAAGAAATAATCAGCCGACGCACGACCTTGGAAGAATATGAAAATGATTTCTTTTATTCAGGCAATTATGGAAAGGCGATTTCTCATGAAATGCATAATCCCCCCCTTCTTCCTACTCATGATAACATGATTACAACTCCAAGGTTTTCTGACGAAAATTGGACGTTTTCACACTATGAAGAAGTGCCTGTCTATTCTTCACTTACCTTTTGTGTGCCGCCGAACCCATTATTGCAAGCTTACAGCTTCTACATTGAAGCCAATTTATTAAAATTACGCTTTTGTCTAAATTTAGCAGGATATCCAGCCGAATCCGCAGCACTTTCAGAAGAAACCACGACAAATTTTCTGGATAATATTGCCGATGCGGTTCAAATTCAGCCCGATATTAATTATTTAGGCATTGGTTCCACCGATCAACCACGTTACCGCTATTCGTTTTTGATCGAAAAGGCGCGACAATGTATAGAAATTGGACAAAGGCTAGGGCAGGCACTGTTACAAGCGTATGAAAAAAGAGACAGTGAAACCTTCGCACAGCTACAAGCTTCTCAAGCGATCGAACTGGCAAAATCAACCATTTCCCTTAAACAATTGAGTGTTAGGGAAGCAGAGTACAGTTTAGATATTGCAGGAACACAAGAAAAGAGAGCTGAATTCCAACTGGACTGGTGGAAAGATCGAATTGAAAATGGATTTATGTCATTCCTGGAAACAGCCGGTGTTGGATTAATGCTGGGTAGTGCCGCTTTACAGGCTACAGCAGCAGTCGTCCAGGGTATTGGGGCTATCATAGCCTTTTTTGGTGCAGGTGCTGCTGGAACTGTTGGCGGTGCTGCTGCAGGTGGTACCGGTGGAGGAGTAGCTGGTGGCGCTCCCGCCGTTCCTGGCGCTGCCGCCGGTGGAACGGCGGGAGCGGCGGCAGGATTTTCATTTGGTGCGGCATTAGCTGCTGCAGTTCCTGGAACCGCTGGCGCGCTCAATTCAGCAGCAGGCGCATTAGGAACACTCGGCAGTGCCAGTTTAACCGTGGCGGGTTTTGAACGCCGTTGGGAAGAGTGGAACCTGCAACGAGATTTGGCGGATTTTGATTTACAAATTGCTAATGTTCAAAAAAAATTATCAGAGAACAGAATATTAATCGCCAATAAAGAATTACAAATATCAAACCTGCATCAAGCACAGACACAGGAAGTATTGGAATTTTTGCAAAATAAATTCTCCAATGAGCAATTATATCTTTGGATGATTCAAGTTCTGTCACAAAACTACCGTATTATTATGCAAATTGCGACTTCCTTGTCCCGTATGGCACAACGCGCGCTGGAATTTGAACGTCAGGAAAAAGTGCAGATTATTCTTGGGGATTATTGGTCATTGAACAATACTGCCTTGGCGAATTCAGAATTGTCTGAAGAACAAAAACAATCAGGTATTTTAGGAGCAGAACGTCTTATGACGGATATAGCTAAACTCGATGCTTTTAAACTGCAAACTGACAAAAGAAAGCTTCAACTGTCTAAAACCATTTCTTTGGCACAAATGATGCCTGGAGATTTAGTCGAACTCCGCAGTAGCGGTAAAATAACATTTAACACTTTACTGCAATGGTTTGACATGGATTTTCCAGGACATTATCTTCGTCTTATCAAAAATGTCAGGATCTCTGTATTGGCGCTAATACCACCTGTGCAAGGTATCCATGCTATGCTATCTAACAGTGGGGAATCCACTGTTGTCGTGAAAAAAGGGTTGGAATTCCAGAAAAAAAGGGCTTCGCGCAATTTTGGCGAAAGTATAGCACTTGACAGCCCCTTTAACGACACTGGCTTGTTTGTGCTAGATTATCAAGATCCAATGTTTTTACCTTTTGAAGGATTAGGCGTTGAAACACAATGGACATTTGAACTGCCACGCGCATCAAATCCTTTTAATTTCGATACGATTGTGGATGTATTATTTACCATTGAGTACACAGCCCTGCATGATGCTTTGTATGCCGAACAAGTCCGACAGGAATTAGGTGATTCGATAAGCCATGATCTCATTCTCGATCTGCATCATCAATACCCTGATCCATGGTATCATTTTAAAAACCCTACCCCAGCAGAAACTTCAAATTCTTTGCGCAGCATTAAAGTAACGATACCGCCGCAACTCTTGCCTGCAAACATCAAAAAAGGGCCGAACGATGTCTCCACCAGACATCTGTCTGTTATTGCAGTCGGTGATTTCAAAGACTTAACAGCAGCTGAAGAAGCCGAGCTGCAAAAAGCGTTCACAGTATCAAAAGGAACCCAGGTTTATACCACAGATCCCAACGTATCTTCTGGCCAACAGGCTTTCCCAACGTATCAAATAGATACGAATAAAAACTATGTTGTATTTTCCACGAGAAATGCTGGCGAACCAAACGGCATGATAGCAAATGCCTTTAATCCGACAGGTGACTGGGAAGTTACTGTGAATGCTATCCAGTTTCAAAACGGTACATTAATGAACCGATTGGGCAACATTATATTGGTAGCAACGATTGATGGAAAACTTGAACATCATTGATCAAGTCATTTCCAGAACGCACCATCAGGCCAAAAACACAAGTTTTTTATCCTCAAATAATATCCATGAGGTGTTTGTGCAGGATGCAATCAAAAAATACGCGAAGATTTTATGATGTTTTTGAATCTTCCCAGTAATTAATACCAGACTTATTAACAATGAGTTCTATGAGAGAAAGATGATTTTCAATTTCAATTTCTGTCGCTTTTATGATGGGTAAGTCAATCTTATCTACTGTTTTATTCAAAGTTTCACTTTTTTGAGAAACCATTTCTTCTGAAGAACTTTCAGAAAACAAGGTCCCCTGCCCTCCTGTCAAAGATAAATAAACCCAGGCTAGTATTTCCGCATCCAGTAGAGCGCCGTGTAATTGTCGATTGGAATTGTCAATGTCATAGCGCTTACATAAAGCATCAAGACTGTTTCTTTGCCCAGGATGTTTTTCACGCGCATATACGAGAGTATCAAAAATATTACAATAATCTTCCAAGCGCTTGTGCCATTTGACATGCGTAAGTTCAGAATTTAAAAAGCCAACATCAAATGGTGCATTATGGATAATGAGTTCTGCTCCATCGATAAAAGCAAGAAATTCCTCAACAATTTCATTAAATTCAGGTTTATCCTTTAAAAACTCATTGGAGATTCCATGTACTTTAAATGCGCCATCATCTATTGTTCTTTGTGGATTTAAATAAACATGATAATGGTTTTTAGTAATGCGGCGATCAATCAACTCAACACAGCCAATCTCGATAATACGATGCCCATGTTCATGCCCTATGCCTGTGGTTTCAGTATCTAATACAATCTGTCGCATTTTTTAAATATTTTGAGTTAGTTCGTCAATCGCCTGGTTAGCCAGAGAATCAGCAAGTTCATTTTCTGGATGCCCGGAGTGCCCTTTGACCCAATGCCAGTGAATCTGGTGGATTGAAGCAAGTTGATCCAGCTTCTGCCATAAATCGGCATTTTTTACAGGTTCACGTTTTGCATTCTTCCAACCCTTTAGTTTCCATTGTTTCATCCATGTGGTCATTCCCTGGCGTAAATACTGTGAATCCGTATGCAAGTCCACTACACATGGTCGTTTTAAAGCTTCAAGGCTTTTTATAGCTGCCATCAGTTCCATACGATTATTTGTGGTATGTATTTCTGAACCCTTTAATTGCTTTTCATGATCATTATAACGAAGCAAAGCTCCCCATCCACCTGGGCCAGGATTCCCTCTGCATGCTCCATCAGTAAAAATTTGAATACGCATAATGCCCGTCATTATAAATTAGATTTAAAATTAATTTTACCTATTTTTTTAAGAAAAAATGTTAATAATTTACCATAAGGAGGATAAAGATAACTTAAAAGAGCGATTCGCCGTTGAACAAACACTGACTTTAATTTAGAAAAAACATCGAAACCTTCCCTACCATGATATGTCCCCATGCCACTGGCTCCCACACCTCCAAATGGCAAATCATCTATACCTGTTTGCATAATTGTGTTATTAACAATGAATCCTCCGCTTAAGGTTTTAAGTAACAGTTGTTCCTTTTCTTCTTTATTTTGACCGAAATAATAAAGGGATAAGGGACAAGGATGTGAATTAATATACTGTATCACCTGATTAAATGATTGATAACTCATAATGGGGAAAATGGGACCAAAAACTTCCTGCTGCATTATCAGCATATCTTGATGAACATTAAACACCAGATATACCGGTAATTTTTGCCCCTTCAAGTTATGATCTCCAAAGCAAATCACCCTGGCTCCTTTTTGTTGAGCATCTTCAATTAATTTTTGCAAACGTTTTTTGTGCGACTCAGAAACGATTGCTGTATAATCAGAATTATTCTCAAGCTGAGGGTAATGCTTATTCATAAACGCGCGGAAAGTCTGCTCAATTTTTTCTTCCCAACCTTCTGGAATAAATAAATAATCTGGCGCAACACAGGTTTGTCCTGCGTTAAGAAGCTTACCCATAAACAAACGATTGAAATAGGCAGAAGATACGGTTTTTGAGACAATCGCTGGCGATTTTCCCCCTAACTCAAGCGTTACAGGAGTTAAATTTCTGCTTGCTGCCTCCATGACTTTTTTCCCAACTTGGGTCGATCCTGTAAAAAGCAAATGGCCGAAAGGCAGGTTTGTAAATATTTTAGCAGTTTCAATATCTCCATCAACAACATGAATGTAGTCTTCCAGTTTAGCCGACTTAATCAGATGAATAAGTGCTTTGCCGGTATTCGGAGTTAATTCAGAAACCTTTATCATGATTCTGTTACCAGCACTTATGGCATAAGCCGCAGGAACCAGTGCGAGATAAAGCGGAAAATTCCATGGAACCATAATACCCACTACACCTAAAGGCTGTGGTAACAGATAGGCATAAGCCGACCTAAATAGCCATGATATTTTCCGCTTTCGTTTCTTCATCCATTTTTTGGTGTTTTTAATACAAAAATTTATTGTCCTAAGCGTAAAAAAAACCTCAATAGCTAATGTTTCTTCCCTTGAGCGATGAGAAAAGTCATTGCTTATGGCATTGGCAAACAATATGGCTTGCTCCTGAAGTCCTTTTCTTAAACTGATAAGCAAATCAATTCTTCTTTGTGCCGAGGGATAAGGTATTTTTTCCTGATTTTTTTTTAAATCTTCAAATTTACTTCCAATTGACATATTAACGTCCCTATTGTCACGTGAAAAAAATTATCAGTGTCTGAGTCGAGGTAATAAGGTTTTTTAACCCGGCATGCAATTACTCATCTTAAACTCTTCATTCAAAATCATCTGCTTTATAATCGCAATATCAGGAGCAAAATAGCGATCCTTTTCCAAAGGTTCTACGTGCATACGTATTTTTTCATAATAATGATTTAATTTCTTCGAGGTTATCAGAGGTTTATGAAATTCAAGGCCCTGACTTGCAGCTAATAGTTCAATAGCGAGAATGGTGGCGGTATTATCAATCATTGTGTGCAGCCGCAAAGCGGCTGATGTCGCCATGGAAACGTGATCCTCCTGATTTGCTGACGTTGGTAAACTATCAACAGAACGAGGATGAGCAAGCGATTTATTTTCGCTGGCGCAAGCTACAGCCGTCACATGAGCTATCATAAAACCTGAATTCACGCCATTGTCGTTTATTAAAAATGCAGGCAGATCGCTAAAATTTTTATCAATAAGTAAGGCAATGCGACGTTCGGAATTTGCACCGATTTCAGCAATGGCCAAAGCTAAATTATCTGCTGCCATGGCAATGATCTCACCATGAAAATTACCTCCGGAAAGAACGTCACCCTGCTCTGGAAAAACTAAAGGATTGTCCGATACTGCATTCGATTCAACCTGAAGTGTTTCTCCTACAAATTGTATTTGATGCAAGACGGCTCCCATGATCTGAGGTTGGCATCGAAGTGAATAGGGATCTTGTACTCGTGAACACTGTCTGTGTGATTCTCTGATTTTACTCCCACATAAAAGTTCCCGATACATAGCCGCAACATCTCGTTGTGCCTGATGACCTCGGGCTAAATGAATACGATCATCAAAAGGCACATCACTGCCACAAGCTGCATCTATAGAAAGGCTTCCTGATAATACTGCTGTTTCAAAAAGTGTTTCACAAGCGAAAAAAGCTTTTAAACAAATGGCAGTAGAGACCTGAAGACCATTTAATAAGGCCAGACCTTCTTTGGGGGCAAGCTCTAAGGGGTGTAAGCCAGCGATCGATAACGCTTCTTCAGCACTGAATATCTGACCTTCAAGGCGAAGTTCTCCTTCTCCAATGACAGGTAAAGACATATGAGCAAGAGGTGCTAAATCTCCCGAAGCACCAACGGAACCCTTAGCAGGTATACAGGGATACATTTTTCGATTGAATAAGGTTTGTAAGAAATGGATTAACTCTGGCCTTACACCTGAGTAACCTTGTGCCAGATTATTGATTTTAAGCAATAAGATTAAAGACACAATATCATCTGATAAAAGCTCGCCGGTACCACAGGCATGAGAAAGAACAATGTTTCTTTGCAGTTTTTTAAGTTTATCTTCAGATATGCGGTTTGACGCTAAAGATCCAAAGCCGGTATTAATGCCATATACCGTTTGCTGCTTTTCCAAAATACTTAAAACTGTGTGATTTGAAGCTCTGATATTCTCTAAAGCACTCTGGGCTAATTCACAAGGCCGATGGTTTAACATTAATTCTCTTATTGACTGCAGAGTCAATTGACCTGGATTTAAAACAAAAGTATTGCTCATCAATTATTCTCCAACCGACTCCATAGGTAGCCACAAAGCATTTTCCCTGGCACATTTTTTGGCCAATTCATATCCCGCATCAGCGTGCCGCATAACCCCTGTAGCTGGATCATTGTGTAAAACTCTGGCCAGTTTTTCCTCAGCTTCCTTCGTACCATCAGCCACAATAACGACTCCAGCATGTTGAGAAAAACCCATACCTACTCCACCTCCATGATGAATGCTCACCCAGGTTGCTCCACTGGCACAATTTAACAAAGCATTTAATAAAGGCCAATCTGAAACAGCATCACTGCCATCTTTCATTCCTTCAGTTTCTCGATTAGGGCTGGCTACAGAGCCTGAATCAAGATGATCCCGTCCGATAACGATAGGAGCTTTTACTTTTTTATTTTGTACCATTTCATTAAAAGCAAGGGCCAACCTAGCTCGATCTTTTAAACCGACCCAACATATTCTTGCCGGTAATCCTTGAAAAGAAATTTTCTCGCGCGCCATATCCAGCCATTGATGAAGATGCTTATTTTCAGGAATAAGGCATTTAACCATTTCATCTGTAGCATAAATATCTTCAGGATCCCCTGATAAAGCCACCCATCGAAACGGCCCAATGCCTTCACAAAAAAGCGGACGAATATAAGCTGGAACAAAGCCTTCGAATGAAAAGGCCTCTTTTACACCGGCTTCAAATGCCATTTGTCGTATATTGTTTCCATAATCAAAAACCGGGATACCTTCTTTCTGGAAAGCAAGCATGGCGCGAACCTGTTGTGCCATCGATGTTTTAGCTGCATTGACGACCTTTTCCGGATGAGATAAACGAAGCTCTTGTGCTTGTTGCAGAGTCCATCCGCTTGGAAGATAACCATTTAAAGGATCGTGCGCACTGGTTTGATCCGTTACCAGTGACGGATATATTTTTCTTTCCACCAATTCAGGGTATATTTCAGCAGCATTTCCCAATAAGCCTACAGATAAAGGTTCATTTTTTTCACAAGCCTGTTCAATCCAATTTAAAGCTTCTTGTAAATTATCAGTATATTTATCGAGATATTTGGTTTTAATACGTTTTTTTATCCTCTCTAAATCACACTCTACCGCCAAAATACTTGCTCCTGCCATCGTTGCAGCCAAGGGTTGTGCTCCGCCCATGCCGCCAAGCCCTGCAGTTAATATCCACTTACCCGATAAATCCCCGTTAAAATGCTTTTTGGCGCAAGCGATAAAGGTTTCGTAAGTTCCCTGGATAATGCCCTGTGAGCCAATATATATCCAGCTACCTGCTGTCATTTGCCCATACATCATTAATCCTTTCTTATCTAGCTCATTAAAATGCTGCCAGTTCGCCCAGTGAGGAACGAGATTTGAGTTAGCAATGAGTACACGTGGAGCAAAGGAGTGAGTCTTAAATACACCTACAGGCTTGCCGGATTGAATGAGAAGTGTTTGATCCTCATTCAACTCTTTTAGAACCTCAATTATTTTTTCAAAACATGCCCAGTTTCTGGCAGCCTTGCCAAGTCCACCATAAACGATCAATTCTTCAGGTTTTTCAGCAACTTCCGAATCCAGATTATTGCATAACATTCGTAACGCAGCTTCAGAAGACCAATTTTTTGCTTCCAGTTGATTGCCTGTCTTTGCTTTTATCCTGCTTTTATTCGTTTGCTCAGTCATCTTGCTCTCCTATTCGGGGTGTCCATTTTTTTAAACAGACTAACTGTCCATCATAATAATACATAAGCAGGACAAATACAGCCTGCATTCTTCGCAAAAAAGTTAAGATATCAAAATTCGAATTTAGCCATTTTTTAGGGATCGAATCCCCGTCACTTGATAGCGGGCCCATACGGAGCTTCGTATAGATACCGCGGTCGATGCCGCGGTAATTCGTGCCATTCTATTCCTCAAGTCATCGATTTACAGCGTTGATAAATATAACGGTGCACTTCTATAGTCTTTAAACTATTGCTTTCCTTTACTTGAAAAATGACTAAAGTCCAGCAAAAGACAAAACCACAATGGTTGTATATAAAATCAACTTTATGTAAACTGAGTGTATTGTCTTGCATTTTTATGTCACTGTGAAAACAAATATTACAAAACATCCTCAAAGCCTTAAAGTTTTTTTTGGCACAGAAATGTGGGAGCGTTATGGCTTTTATGTTGTACAAACCCTGCTTGCCCTATATTTGTCATTATATTTAAAGTGGAATGATGACCGCACCTATGCCCTTGTTGGTTCCTTTACCGCTTTAACTTATTTATCTCCGGTTATTGGCGGATGGATTGCAGATAAAATGCTCGGTCAAAAGGCTGCTGTAATTTCAGGAATTATTTTTCTTCTGTTGAGTTATTGCCTTCTTTCCGCTTTCGATAGTGATTTGGCTCTGACCTCATCCCTTGCTGGAATTGCCGTGGGAACCGGTCTGCTGAAACCCAATATTTCTTCTTTATTAGGTAATGAATATCCTCCAGGTTCTTCACGTCGAGAAAGTGGTTTTACTATTTTCTATATGGGTATCACTACAGGCATTATTTTAGGTACTACCTTGCCAAGCCAACTGTATTTTTACTTTGGCTGGTCTACTTCTTTTGCCAGTGCAATTATAGGCATGATTTTTTCATTTTTTGTTTTTGTATATGGAATGATGGTTTATAAAATACAAGATTACAATCCATCTAATCATAATTGGCAGTCATTAATTTCCGCTTTTATATTAATTCTTTTATTATGGGCCGTATCTTTTTATATTATGTATTATCCGGATCTGGCCAATTTGCTGTTTGCCATTGTGGTATTTCTTTCTGCGGCTTATCTTTTTTATTCCATAAAAAAAGAAGCCTATAAACAGGCCAGATTAAATATAGTTATTGGGTTGCTTTGTATTATATCCGTTACTTTCTGGACGTTTTATTTTCAGATGTTTCTTTCATTAACGCTCTTTATTGAGCGAGTCGTTAAACCGACCGTTTATGGGATTCAATTTCCTCCACCATATTATGTAACTGTACAAAGTCTTGGTATGATATTTTTTGGTTATTTCTTATCTAAGAATCGTGAAAAACTTAACTTGATTGAGCGCGGAAAAAATACTGCCAAAAAGTTTTTAATGGCTATTTTATTGATTACTCTGGGATATGTTATTATTGATTTAGTGTGCTATCTTGCCGATCCTCACCAATTAATTTCCCCTTTTTACATTCTTCCAGCCTACTTGTTGATTTCTTTAGCTGAACTTCTCTTATCTCCTGTTGGTTTATCAGCCATTACAGTTCTTGCTTCCCGAGACAAAGTCAGCACAATGATGGGGATATTCTTTGTCTCTCTAGGACTAGGTGGCTTCCTGTCAGGTAAGCTTGCATCCATTACTGCCATTTCACCGCAGGAAAAAGATTTACCACTTCTTCGGGCTCATTATGCCACTACCTTTACCGAAATATTAATTATCCTTATTATTGCAAGTATAGTTTGTCTGGCGTTATACGGCCTTATTCAATACTTACTAAAAGATATGAAAACAGAAGAAGAATTGATTTGATATTATTCAAGACCGTTTTTATGATCTCTGCATGATTTTTAAAATAGCATTTTTGTGCCAAATACGTTCGATGAGTCGACTTGTGTAGTTATCCGCTTTTTGCAGTCATCAAAATGAAATTAAGTTATTATTCTAAATTGGCTCATTAAAGCCTTTCATAATGCCTTTCATTAAGGATTTGACGGACATCATTCTTGTGAAAAAATCCCGTATCCATACACCCCAAGAGAAACTGACAAACATCAATTTTGCTAAACGTCTAGAATCATTTTGTGCCCGCTCAACCCTTGTCCTGCGCCGTTTCTCAAATAAATCTAGGGCTTGTTGCACAAACTCAACGCCAGTTCTGGATAGAATGTCATTTAAAACAGCTGCAGATTCCAATGCCATTGTCGCACCTATGCCTGCTGTGGGTAAAAAGGCTGTCGCTGCATCCCCTAATAGTACTACACGTCCTTTATGCCATTTTGTTGCTCTCTGATCGCTTAAAGGCCAAAAAAAGACAGATTGATCGTCTGATGGTAATTCTGCAAATACCTCTGGTCGAGATTTACGAATTTCAGAAAATCTTTCAATGATGTATTCCTTTCTGCTACGGCCCTTTAAGGCAGTCTCAGCAGAGGGAGAATCAACCGCAGCAATCATACCTGTTTTCCCACGTACAGGATACATACCTAAAAAAACACCTTTTCCCCAGAATTCCTGTATAGTATTTTCAGGAACAACATGATTATTATCCCACCAAACCCATCCCCCCCAACCCGTATGGAAATAGTGATATTCATTATCTTTCAAAATAAAACTTCTAATTTGCGAGTGCAGGCCATCAGCACCCACGACCAAGTCAAAATCAGCTTGGGATTGATCACTGAATACGACTTTTACTTCATGCTCAGTTTGAGTCAAAGAAGAAATCTGAGTATTAAAACGTACCCTTAAATCTTTACAGGTCTGGTAAATAACATCAAGTAGATCATAGCGGGTAACAAGCTGATAAGGACCATAACCTTCTATCATAGGAGCAAATGAAAATTGCTTAAGTAACTGAGATTTATCATTATAAGCTTCATACCCTTTTCCAGCTACGGATACATCAAGATAGGATTTATAACCGTTCAATGAACGCAATACGTTGGCACCTGTAGGATACAAGCCCAGCATGTAACCTGCCGAGCCAAATGATTCCGATTTTTCTATTAAAGTCGGATTTAAACCTCTTTGTCTCAATAATACTGTAAGGCTTAGGCCAGCAATACCTGCACCTACAATTAGTATCCTCATAAAATTCACTCCTGTGTAATTTCCTATATATGCAAAAAGGGATAAAAATAATTTCTATTTAATTATTAATCCATTACAAATTAAAAAAACAAAAAACTTATCAGATATGGTATAAAATGAGGATGTTCAGATGTCTTTTAATGTACTATTATTTTCTCGTTTCATTACTAGATCTCTATCAAACTTTTTTCTTATATAATCTTATATAAAAAGGGGGATAAATTGTAAATATCCCTATTTTTCAAAGGATAAATTCCAAATTATTCAACCGAAATCATGACATTAAAATTTTATTGGGACAAATAATCCGGTAATAATAACTACAAGTACAAGAACCGCAAATGTAATGCCAGTGTATTTTAACTGGGTCTTAAGAGGCAGTTCTCCCATTTCATGATGATGTTCATCCGCTTTATGCTGAACATGCATTTTTTCCTCCTCAGCAGATTTCGCTGGATGTGCTTTTGTTTCGTGAGCCTGTTTTAGGTTAGCTTCAGGCAAAGTCATACAACCGTGCTTTAATTTATTTTTTACTAGCCAATGATTGATTGGGAAAGCAATAATACCACCTAAAACGGTGGCTATGCCCATCATGACAAAATTCATTGAAACCGTTTCAGAGAAAAAAGTTTTTTTCACCGCCTGCCAGTAATTAGCATACATATTTTTCATCATACCCGCTTGAAAAATAAACCAGCCAAAAATAAATGCAGATATGTATTCAAAAACAAGTTCAGTCCCATTGTTTAATTCTATGAAAGATAAAAGAATGGCTGCAAAAATAATGCCGGTAGCGTCCCCTGCAAGACAATGAACCTCCGAATTGACAGCCTGCTTCCACTGAGCTTTTGTATAAATTTCATGGAGGCCTTCACCGGGGCTTCGACACGTCAGAAAATAAAAAAACAAACCAATGGGGCCGGTATAAGCTACAACAAGGATCCATCCCAATTTTTGTACCCAGTCAATCGGCACAACCCTAATGTCATAAGCCACGTAAGCTAAAGATAGTAAAACAAAAATAAACCATAAAATCATTATTCCTGCTAACATGTTTAGCTCCTGCGCCTCTTAATTAACATGGGTTCGGCGGTTATTCCGTAAAAAAGCAAAACGTTATACCCGGTCCAAGCAAAATGCCACAATATCATCTTATTATATTAAACTGACCCTCAGGGACTAGCTTTTTTTGTCCGATTTTTTTTTAAATAAAAATCAGGTTTTGGATAATGCTGGTATTGTATCGTGGTTAGCATACCTGCATTTAAATGATATAGATTGTGACAATGATTTACCCAAACGCCAGGATTAAGAGCATCAAACTGGACTTTCACTGTGGAATTCGGTTGAACCAGAATGGTGTCGCGTACTGCCCCACCCTGAATGGGTTTACCGTCAATCTCTGTTACCTGATATACATGTCCGTGAAAATGCATAGGGTGCGACATGGAAGTTTTATTTTCATAGATGATTTCTACACGATCACCGAAATTGATTACATTAGGGGTAATATTTGGCCAGCTTTGGTTGTTAATGGTCCACTTGTAACCATTCATATCACCGCCGAGAACAAGTTTTATTTGCTTATCCACTTTCCTGACAGGTAAAGGATTTTTTGTTTTTAGTTGTTTTTCCAATTCATAATATTTAACTCGACCCATCATCTCTTCTGCCGTGGGGCTGATTTCCGGTGGACTCGCGTTTTCTGTTTTAAGAATCAATCCAGTTTGTTGATTCGTACCTTCTGCGAGAGCCAAGATAGGAAAAGCTCCGCCCTGTTGGGGAATGTCAACCAGAACATCAATACGATTGGCAATTCCAATCGGAAAATCTGAGCCTTGTACGGGATGAACATTTTCACCATCTACAGCAATAAGCGCGCCTTTTAACTGCCCTAAATCAATTCTATAATTTGTTGCAGAGGAAGCATTAATAATTCGTAGCCGCACTTTTTTTCCCGGTTTGACATCAATAACATCTGGTTGTGCCAGTGTTTTTTTATTGGTAAGAAAAGCATCGTATTCAACATCGTTAATATCTGAATTAGTTGAAACTGTTTTCTTTTGAGTGGCGGAAGAAACCATTTTCATGTTGCGCATTTTCTCAAATATTTTTTCAGGATCTTTATAGGTAAAGTCTTCCAGAAACATTATCACTTCTTGAATTTCCTTATTTTCCTCCTGAGGGTCATGGATAATTAAAGGCGCAGAGAGCATTATTTGCTCCTGAAAACCAACATGCGAATGCATCCAGTAAGTTCCTGCCTGAAGCAATCGAAAATTAAAAACCTTGCTTTCTCCCGGAGCTAAAGGAAGCTGGGAAACATAAGGAACGCCATCTTGGGCACTGGGAACAATCAATCCATGCCAATGAATAGTGATGGGCTTTGATGTTTTATTTTTAACGATTGTATAAAACATTTCGCCCTTATTTGCAAAATAGCCTTTATTATCTTTACTGCCATCAGGATGAGTAAAGCTGAGATCAAAAACCCGGGTTTTCTTTCCTTTTCCATCCAGTTGAAAATCTATTTCACTGACAGAAATGGTGGTAGGTTTGGCCTTAGTTTGATTTAGCTCTTTCAAAGCAACTGCATTTAATAGACCACTAAAACCTGAAAAAAGAAAAAAAGCAAATATAAGAATGGTAAATCGGCTTTTACTGAACATGAAAACTTCCTTAACAGAAGCATAGACATGGTCTGATGCAGTTATTTATTTAATTAATAGAAAAGACTAGCAAAGTTGTCAATTATTGATCTGCTTTCCTGACAATATCATTAAAAAACTTTTTTAATAGATAAATAACTGTTATGATCTCGCGCCTTTTAAAAAAATTATACCCATGACAAAACCAAACTCAATGCTAAATATTTTATTGGAAGCTCTGGATGATATACAGGCTTTTGATGTGATCACTCTGGATGTCAAAAAACAGACTACTATCACCGATTATATGGTGATTGCATCTGGACGTTCATCTCGTCATGTAAAAGCAATTGCCGAGCAAGTGATTGAAGCAATGAAAAAAGCTGGGCATCAGCCACTGAGTTTCACAGGTCTGGACGAAGGAGACTGGGCGCTGGTAGATTTTGGTGATTGTATCCTGCATGTCATGCAACCAGATACGCGAGCGTTTTACAATCTTGAAGGACTATGGCAGGAGTTGCCATAATAAATACATGCTAAAAATAACCATCATTGCCATGGGCACCAAGATGCCGCTCTGGGTCGTAGAGGGCTCAAATGAATATGCCAAACGATTGCAAGAACATACTCAATTAAAAATCATTGAAATTCCCTTAATCAAACGGAGTAAAACAAGCGATATTGCTCGCATACAGGACAAGGAAAGTTCGCAGATTCTTTCCTCTCTTCCCCCGGATGCGCTGATCATTGCTCTTGATATAGAAGGTAAATCCTTCAGTAGCCCGGATCTGGCCAAAAAGATACTGCAATTGCAACTTCATTACAGTCATATATGTTTTATTATCGGTGGGCCGGAAGGAGTATCCGAAAAGATTTTGAAACATTGCCATGAAAAATGGTCATTATCCCGATTAACTTTGCCGCACCCTCTGGTTCGTATTTTTTTACTAGAGACTTTATACCGTGCATGGGCAATTAATAACAAACACCCATATCATAAATAAAATTATCGATGCCTCTCCTTTCATTATTCAAAACCATTATGACACTCAACTATCCACTTTTTCGCTTCAGTGAATGAAATGATGCCTTGCAGTAAATGCACGTGGATATATTAGCGAAGTTAAGTTAAGATAACTCCATTTTATATTGATGAAGATAGCTTTTATTGAATGCGATTAAGTTCCACTCCAAAAAATCGGCCCTCTACACAAATACAATTATTCAGACTCAATTTACTGATTGCCATTCTAATAATTTTATCTTTGCTTTTAATTCTCCGGCTCGCTTTTTTACAAATTTCAGAATTCAGACATTATCAAACCTTGTCTCTTAAAAACCAGGTAGGAATTATCCCTATTGACCCTCCGCGCGGAGTTATTGTAGACCGAAACGGTATAATGCTTGCGGAAAATATTCCTGTCTACGCCTTGGAAATTACTCCTGAGCGAGTCAAAAACCTAAAAAAAACACTGAATCAATTAAAAACACTTATTCCTTCTATTACAGATGATGATATTGAAGATTTTTATCGTGCGAAGCAACAAAAAAGAGCTTTTGTGCCTATTCCTTTCAAACTCAAATTAAATCAAGAGGAAGTTGCTCTTTTTGCCGTTAATCAATATCGCTTTCCTGGCGTCAGCATTAAAGCCCGTTTAATGAGACATTACCCCCTTGGAGAAATAACAGCGCATACCGTGGGCTACGTCGGTCGTATTAATGCCCAAGAGCTTAAACAAGTTGATACTACAAATTATCGAGCAACGAATTTCATTGGTAAAAGTGGCATTGAAAAATATTATGAAGATATTTTACATGGTCAGGTCGGTTATCAGCGCGTTGAAACAGATGTCAGCGGCAGAACTCTGAGGATACTCGACAAGCAAAATCCCCTTTCAGGAGCAAAACTGCATCTTACCATTGACGCGAGACTACAGGAGTCTGCTTATCAAGCAATAAAAAACAAGCGTGGCGCTATAGTGGTTATCGATACCAGAAATGGAGATATATTGGCTATGGTTAGTTCACCGAGCTTTGACCCGAATCTCTTTGTAAGCGGTATCAGTAATAAGGATTATCAACAGCTTATTAGTGCCAAAGACCAGCCTATGTTTAATCGTGCAGTAAAAGGTACCTATGCTCCCGCCTCGACCATAAAACCCTTTATTGCTCTTGCTGGTCTTGACAGTGAAAACATCACTCCTACAACAATCATTTATGATCCAGGTTCTTATAAACTTCCCAATTCCACACACCTTTATCGAGACTGGAAAAAAGGAGGCCATGGTATGGTCAATCTTAAACGAGCAATTACCGTTTCCTGCGATACTTATTTTTATCGCCTTGGACATAAAATGGGAATTTCCGTTATCGAAGATATGCTAACTCAATTTGGCTTTGGACAATTATCTCATGTTGATTTGCAAGGAGAATCTGCAGGCGTTGTTCCGGGCGCCAGCTGGAAAAAAATCACTAAAGGCGTCAGCTGGTATCCAGGAGATACGCTAATCACATCTATTGGTCAGGGATTTATGCTTGCTACACCTTTACAGATGGCGAATGCAACAGCAGCCTTAGGATTACACGGTCATCGCTATCGCCCTCATCTGCTGAACAGTGTTTCTAACAGCGATAATGGTGAGAGTAAGCAGCTAAAGCCATTGGAAGAATATCCCGTACATGTGAAAAGCGAACAATTTTGGGACGTTATTGCTGATGCAATGCAAAACGTTATTCTTAGTAAAGAAGGAACCGGTTTTCGTTTCGGTAAACTCACCTATTATACATTGGCTGCCAAAACAGGAACAGCTCAGGTATTTAGCGGCAGGCAGTATGAAAAGGCAAAATACCAGGACATTCCTGAAATATTAAGAGATAATTCGTTATTTATCGCCTTTGCCCCTGAAAAAAATCCCGATATTGCCATTGCCGTGATCGTTGAGAACGATTACATCGCACCTAATGTTGCACGCAAGGTCATGGATACCTATTTTCAAACCATCAAGAGTAATTCGACGCTATGAAAGCCAGATCAAGTCACCCTGTTTATCGATTGACGTTTAAATCATTGCATTATGATTTACCCTTATTGGGGCTTATTTTTACTTTGATTCTTTTCGGCCTTTTAATCCTCTACAGCGCTTCAAATGAAAATTTAAATATGCTTTTAAGACAAAGTTTTCGTCTTGCTTTTGCCTTCTTCATCATGTCCGTTTTCGCCTTTATCCCGCCGCACAAATACAAATCCTGGACGCCATGGGTTTATACCGCTGGTCTGGCTTTGCTTATTGCAGTGATGCTAATAGGAAAAATTGGCAAAGGTGCTCAACGTTGGCTTGATTTAGGTTTGTTTCGATTCCAACCCTCTGAGATAATGAAGCTGGCTGTCCCGATGATGACGGCCTGGTATTTTAGTGTAGTTTCAACTCCAATAAAAATGAAGCATATTCTGATTGCCGGATTGCTTGTATTTATTCCAGCCGCCCTTATTGCCAGACAGCCTGATCTTGGAACAGCAATAATGGTCGGTTCTGCCGGTTTATGTGTCGTATTTGTTGCAGGTATACAAACACGTATCATTATTTTATTGTTTTTAGTGATAAGCGCTGCTGCCCCTGTTTTATGGCATATCTTACATGACTATCAAAAACAGCGAATTATTACTTTATTAAACCCTGAACACGATCCACTGGGAGCCGGGTATCATATCATTCAGTCAAAAATTGCCATTGGTTCAGGAGGGTTATCAGGCAAAGGATGGCTTGAAGGCTCACAGTCACATCTTAATTTTCTTCCGGAACATGCGACCGATTTTATTTATGCCGTCAATGGTGAAGAATTTGGTTTTCTAGGCGGTCTTGTTATTATTTTGCTCATTTCCATGATTTCTTTAAGATGTCTTTATATAGCCTATAATGCTCAAACCATCTACACACGACTTCTTGCTGCCAGTCTGGGTATAACTTTTTTTCTTTCAGGCTTCGTCAACATGGGGATGGTTATGGGTATCCTGCCAGTGGTCGGTATACCCTTACCATTGGTCAGTTATGGCGGAACAGCGATGGTCACATTTCTTGCTGGTTTTGGTATCATCATGTCCATAAGTTCTCATCGAATTTTATTTAACAGCCTTACCTAGAGGCTGTCGTCATGATAGAGTCGGAACCGGAAAATGTAATTCTTCAATACTCCGCGGGCACATAAAAAGAAGATACGGCCGAAAAATTTCGTCTGTGTAGTATACACGGCCCAAGCTTTTGCAAAGCTTTCTTGTGCTCTGCCGTAGAATACCCTTTATGGGAAGCGAAGCCATACCCTGGATAAAGTTCTTCCATAGCAATCATCTCATCATCACGTTTGACTTTTGCGATAATTGAGGCTGCACTGATTTCAGCAACCAAATCATCCCCATCAATAATGGTTTTACAGGGAATAGATAACTGAGGACTGTGTTTTCCATCAATCAGCACTTCATAGGGCTTAACGGGTAGTGATTCTATAGCTCTGGCCATTGCCAACAAAGTAGCGAAATGCACATTCAGTTTATTGATTTCTTCTACTTCCGCACGTCCATAAGCAAAAGCAATTGCTTCATTTTTAATTTGAATCGCCAATTCCCGCCGTTTGAGATCCGTAAGTTTCTTGGAATCTTTTAAGCCATCAATAGGCTTGCCAAGAATGACGGCCGCTGCAACTACAGGTCCAGCCAAAGGTCCTCGGCCCACTTCATCAACACCAGCTAACAGTAATTTAGAGCTATTTTTTTTCACTTAAAAACATTCCTCAGAAAACATGAGGTATATATGATACCGATTTAAAATTGATTTATCACTCAGGAAATGCGATCATACGTATAAATTATTAGCAGATAAACTAAAATGAGTAAAATTCGTTGTGCTGTGATAGGCGTAGGTTACCTTGGACGTTTTCATGCGCAAAAGTATCAACTTTTGGATGATTCAGAATTAATTGCGGTATGTGATGTACAACCTCAAACCTGCGAATCTGTTTCACAGGAGCTGAATGTTCCCGCCTTTTCTGATTATCGGGATTTGTTTGGAAAAGTAGATGCGGTGAGCATTGCAGCCACAACAAATCGCCATTATGAAATTGCCAAAGAATGTATTGCCCAAGGAATTCATGTTTTAATTGAAAAACCCATTACAGAAACTGTCACGCAAGCAGAAGAATTAATCGCTCTGGCGAAAAAACACCGTGTGAAACTGCAGGTAGGTCATTTGGAACGGTTTAATTCCGCCCGACTGGCGCTTAGCGATCATCTGGATAATCCGCAATTTATTGAATCTCACAGATTAGCACCTTTTAATCCAAGAGGCACGGATGTCAATGTCATTCTTGATTTAATGATTCATGATATTGATATTATACAAACCATTGTTAACCGGCCCATTAAAACAATTGATGCACAAGGTGCACCCGTTCTTTCCAAGTCCATTGATATTGCCAATGCACGTATTACTTTTGATAATCACTGTGTGGCTAATGTAACAGCCAGTCGAATCAGCTTTAAGACAGAACGCAAAACAAGAATATTCCAACATAATTCTTATATTTCAATCGATTTTCAAAATAAGCAATTCGCCGTTTTCCAAAAAGGTGAAAAAGAGATGTTCCCTGGTATCCCTGAAATTACCCGACATCAATCTGTCTTTGAAAAAGGTGATGCGCTTTTGGAAGAAATTAAGGCTTTTCTCGAATGTATTAAAAATGATTCAACGCCGCTAGTAACCGGTGAGGAAGGCAGAAATGCGCTGGCTACGGCAGAAAAAATAACAAATCTTATTAATAATAATTTATCCGCCTTATATGTTGAACACTAAACATATTGTCGTCGTTTCCGGTGAAGAGTCCGGAGATCAACATGCTTCTGAATTAATCAAAGATTTTAAGACAAAATATCCTGCTGCACACTTCAGTGGCATTGGTGGACGTCATATGAAAAATGCGGGTTGTGAGCTTATTTATGATCTGGCCAGTCATGGAGTTACCGGTTTTTCTGAAGTGTTTATGCATTTGAGAATTTTAAAAAAAGCTCTTACTACCATCAAACAACACATCAAAAAACACAAACCGGATTTACTCATACTCGTGGATTGTCCTTCCTTTAACTTACGAGTGGCAAAATATGCTAAACGCAGCCTGGGGTTACGTATTCTCTATTACATCAGCCCACAAATATGGGCATGGAAAGCCGGTCGCATTCAACTTATTCGCGAATGCATAGATCGAATGGCGGTGATTTTTCCTTTTGAAAAAACGATATATGAAAAAGCAGGTGTACCGGTTAATTTTGTTGGGCATCCATTGGTAGATAAAGTCAAACCGTCCAATGAATCAGTGGATAGTCTTATTTCAGAGTTAGGATTACCGATAGGAAAAAAAATTATTGCATTGCTACCTGGAAGTCGTGGCCATGAGATTCAAAGGCACATGCCTGTATTAAATAAAACCATACAACAATTAACGAACACATATGACAACCTGCATTTTGTTATACCTGTTGCTGGAACAGTAAATCCATTGAAAATCACTTCTTGTCTGTCCCCTGAGAATGCTCAGAGGGTAACGCTTATCAAAGGCAGAGCAATTGATGTGGTTTCCTGCAGTCATTTTGTTATTGTCGCATCCGGCACAGCTTCTCTTGAGTGCGCTCTTCTGGAAAAGCCGATGTGTATCATTTATAAATCATCCTTTCTGACTTATCTTGCAGCTTCCAAACTTATTAAAGTGCAATATCTTGGTTTATGTAACCTTCTTTCCAATCGAATGATTGTTCCTGAGTTACTACAGTATGATTTGAACACCAGTGAACTTAGCCAGCTTGCCGAACATTTCCTCAATGAAGATCAGGCAAGTTTTGCTATGGTTGAGCGCTTAAAATATTTAAAGCATAGTTTATCCTCGAGCAATGCAGATTGCACCTTGTTACAACTGGTTGAAAATGAATTAAATTTGACCTGATTAATTTTATTTTACTCATTATTTTTTAATAAATACCAATAAATAAGTGCTAAAATCTAGATTATCGATTATCCTTCATGTACAATTAATTTTGTGTTCAAGCAAATTGAACGCACCAGGACTGTTTGATTTAACTAAAAAATAAGGAAGTTACGATGGATGTCATTGATACAAAAATGTTTTCTCAAGGTACCACACAGGAACAAGGTTTACAGGATCTTGTCTATAGTCTGGTAACTCGTTTTCTGGCTGAAAACAAAAACAAAAATATAAACGCTCTATATGACATGATTCTTGCCGAAGTTGAACCACCATTATTACAGGCTGTTATGGAAAAACGGCGTGGAAATCAACTGCAGGCTGCAAAAATGTTAGGTATCAGTCGTGGTACTATTCGCAAAAAACTTCAACGTTATTTTGGCACTAAATACTTTCGTTTGACCGAAGAGTAATCTTTATAAAAAATGGCTCATATAATGAGCCATTTTTTATTTAATGACCAACTATTACATTTTTGGAATACAAGGCCTGTGCTCTTTGTTTTCAGAAACTTGAATGTTACCAGAAAAAAAGGTGGCATCAGATTGAAAAGCAGAATATTTATCTGCCATTAGACATTTAATAATTTTTTTCAGTTCCTCAACGTTGATGGGTTTTGAAAGACGCTCATCCGAGCCATTGTATAAACGTTCTCTATATTTTTCTTCTGTTGTCCAAGTGATGATTTTACTTTTACTATGAATCTTCATTTCATCCTCAATACGGCGAATTTCGGCTGTAGCAACATCACCGCAACAATTCGGCATAGAGTAATCCATTAAAACTGCATCGTAATTTTGTCCAGTTTGGCTAATTTACTTTTTAACACTATGAATGGCTTCGTTACCATCTTCGGCTTGATCGATCTGAATTTTTTCTTCCGATAAATTTTTTTTTAGCTGTTTGCATGCTATTAATCTATTTACAGGATTGTCATCAACAACTAATACTGAAAGTTTCATTTTCAACTAATACTAAAATCATACTCAAGAATGTATAAAATATTACCACAATTATCTATTGTCAGAAAGCAGTCAGATTTATTTATTAAAAACAGAAACAGTGATTACAAACCTTATTTTTGCTATTCATACGCAAAGACATAATATTCCAATCCTTCTAAAAAGCACAGAGTAATAAATGTTTTAATAAAAGGGATTAAAACGGATCATTTCCATGCAGGCAGCATTATTGCGCATAATATAGTTTGCTTTGAAAAAAAATAACTATCATATGGTACACTTGTAATAAAAGCCACCGTTAAAAAACTATCGCAGTTTATGGAATTATGAGGCAAGCTCTATTGCCGATAGGCAAAACTGATATGGTTGAGAAAGTAAAAGCTAAAAAATGAATACCGAAAATTAAATTAGGCAAATAAATATGATATCAGAAGGCGCCCAGGATTTTATTACCATTTGTTTTATGTTCGGCTGCATTTTGTCTTTTTATTTCGTTTTCTTTAAAAAAATATGGCTTGCCTGGATATTAGGAACTTTTTTAACTCCATTCTTAGGGATCGCCTTCCAGGCTATAATTTATGATCCACTCGCTCTTTATTATTTATATGCCTTGCCTTTTATAGTGATTGTAACCGGTTTGATATCTACTATTATCGCAGTTTTAAAATATTATCTTTCAAAAAAGCGGTCGGGATTTTCTACACGGGCTTAATGATTGACAAACCACTGTTAAAGAAAAGATTATTTCTTTTTCATATAAATGAAGCCACGTATCGCCACTCTCTACCCTTGTAATCGCACACACCTTTCTTGTAAAGAATTTTAAAAGCTGGAACATCTTCTAAAATTGCATTCATTTATAAATGCGGCTAAAAGCAATATATCTTGTCGCCCTGTCGATTATTATTAAATCCTACATCTCGCGAACAAGTCGCGACATGTAGGTAGATCAATACATTCTAATTAAGAACGGAGTTAGTTGGAAGATTCAAGTAAACGGTTAACACGATTTACAAAATCAACTGGATTATCCAATTGTCCACCTTCTGCAAGAATAGCCTGTTCAAAGAGCATCATCACCCACTGCTCAAATTTATTATCATCCTGAATATCGTACAAACGTTTTACTAAGGTATGTTCAGGGTTGATTTCAAATACTGGTTTGGTTATGGGAACTTGTTGTCCTGCGGCCTGCAGAATACGTTGCATTTCCAAACCCATATCTTGTTCATCAGCAACAACACAGGCCGGAGAATCTGTTAATCGATTAGTGATTTGTGCAGATTTTACTTTGTCGCCAAGGACTTTTTCAATGTGTTTTAACAAAGGTTCCAGTTCTTTTTCCTTTTCCTTGATCTCTTCAGCTTCCCCATCTATATCCACCTTGCCTTTACTGATGGATTGTAATTTCTTACCGTCAAATTCATTGAGATAACCCACCAGCCATTCATCAATCTTATCGCTAAGCAGCAAGACTTCAATGCCTTTTTTTCTGAATATTTCAAGATGTGGGCTGTTTTTGGCGGCATTATGGCTCGAAGCTGTAATGTAATAAATTTTATCCTGGTCTTCTTTCATACGACTTATATAGTCTTCGAGCGTTACATCCTGTTTTTCCGAATCACTGTGGGTGGTTGCAAAACGTAAAAGTTTAGCAATAGCTTCTTTATTGGCAAAATCTTCCACAGGCCCTTCTTTCAAAACCAGGCCAAATTCACCCCAGAATTTCTGATATTTTTCTTTATCCTGTTGAGCCAGTTTTTCGAGCATGGACAGCACACGTTTGGTAGAAGCTGCACGGATAGTGTCTACCTGCTTATTATCCTGTAAGATTTCTCTGGAGATATTAAGAGGCAAATCATTGGCATCAATGATACCTTTTACAAACCTTAAATATCTCGGCAAAAACTGATCTGCATCATCCATAATGAAGACGCGCTTCACATAAAGCTTCAAACCATGTTTGGATTCATGTTGCCATAAATCAAAAGGAGCATGGCTGGGAACATATAACAAACTGATATATTCCTGTTTACCTTCTACATGGTTATGAGACCATAATAAAGGATCCTGAAAATCATGGGAAATATGCTTATATAAAGTTTTATAATCTTCATCGCTGATCTCTGATTTTGACAATGTCCATAAGGCCGTGGCCTTATTTACCGTTTCGTATTCATCAGGAGTCTTTACTTTCTTTTCTTCAGACTCATCAAGCTCAGCCGTTTTTTTCATTTGAATAGGCCAGCAAATATGATCGGAATATTTACTGACGATACCTCTTAAACGCCAGTCGCTGAGAAACTCTTCCTCATCAGACTTTAAATGCAGAATAATTTCAGTGCCGCGGTGATTGATTTTTTCATTACCTATAGTAAATTCACCATCACCCACTGACTCCCACTTGATTCCTTCTTCGGCTTTCAGGCCTGCTCGACGGCTTTTTACCGTAACCTTATCAGCTACAATAAAAGCAGAATAAAAGCCCACGCCAAATTGTCCAATCAGTTTTGAGTCTTTTGCCGCTTCACCGGTTAATTGACTTAAAAATTCCTTTGTCCCAGATTTTGCAATGGTTCCCAGGTTTTCAACGGCTTCGTCCCAGCTTAATCCAATGCCATTGTCTTTAATGGAAATGGTTTTTAATTTTTCATTAATATCGATGGTAATTTTCAGATCAGGATCATTTTCGAATAAAGAGCCATCCGATAAAGCGAGAAATCGCAATTTATCCAAAGCATCTGAGGCATTAGAAACCAGCTCCCTCAGAAAAATCTCCTTATTGCTATAGAGCGAATTGACAACTAAATGAAGCAATTGCTTCACTTCAGTTTGAAATCCCATAGTTTGCGGTTTATCAGTCATGCATACATCTCCTAATATCATAAATAAAACCACATGGCAGTCAGAATTAGATTGAGACCTTTCTCAATTTCTACACTGCATCATGCTGGAACGCCAAATTACTCAGAGCCAACTGTAAAGTCCAGCGACATGTATGACAATTAACCCAACTATCAAGCCCTGGAAAATCAATCTTGGTTGATGTGTAATAACCATTAAGTTATGTAATCATTAATCATTCGGCGCTTTAAGGCCTTGTATCAAGAAGACCTGATTAAGATGAAAAAATATTGGGGTAAATATATCAATTTCAAGGGTGTTTATAAATTATTTATAAGACAGCACCTGAGCGCTTCTTAATGTGATTTCATTTCCCTCGAAAGCTATATTACATTGGCCAGAAATCATCTTACCAATATGAATGCGGTTATTATAAATCGTACGACAAGAATAAAGATCACGAATTTCACTGTTTTCCTTATTTGGACGTATCGGCTCAAAGCCAGTACTCAAAGCCTTATTGTTATAAGCAAACATCATTGATTCATCTAACCACTGTAACTTATCCGGATTATTGGCTGTTAATATTTGGAATTGATCAACAACGATAGCTTTGCCTGCATAAGTAATCACGCATTGATCATTCAAGCATTGACCTATGTGATAACCTTCTTTATATAAGGCGCGGCAAATATAAACAGGATCATTGACGAAATATCCTGCAATAAAAGCATTATTATTGCTATTGATTGATTTCCATATAAGTCCTCTGGACCGTAAGTCATTGTCTATTTTTTTCAGCTGATATCTCGACTGCAATTCAGGAACTAAATTCAGGCTCTGAAAATCTCGATAAGCTTTTTCTTTTTTATGATGGGCAATCAGGCAGTTATTATTAAATAATTTTCCCACATATATCTGCTCATTCAGATTGACTCGGCATGCAGCTAGCGTACGAGCCAAATTTGAAAGTGGAGTAGCGGAACTGTATGGGCTGCGCATAAGTTCTGGTTTAAATTCAATACCCAGATCTAACCCGCTTTTTTTATCAGACCATTGCAATACATTTGGCTTTGCTGCCAGTATTTGAAAGTCTTTCATCGTCATGACTTTTCCACCATAAGTTACGATGCACTGGCCGTTTTCATACACGCCAATTTGATATCCTTTATTGTAAATAGCTCGACAAATGGCCCTTGCTTTATCATCATTTTGAACAAGAAAACTATCACTGGTTTTTTTATCTTGCCAGTAAACGCCCACATCGTTAAGCAAGCTATCATTCCTTTGTAATCTTTTTTTCAAGTAAACTATCTCTTTGGCTCCTGGTGCTAAAATATTTGTACTTGGTGGAAAAACGGAAGATTGGAAACGTGTGGCACCCGATACATTCTTTTTGCCGATAGTATAATTAATTGGCTTGACGGGATTGTTCAGAATAAATAAAGCAATAAGAAAAAATAAAGCAATGAAAATATTATATCGGCGAATCAATTGTCGCTCTTTTTCTTCGGAAAACACAGTCGTCAGCGAATATGTTAAGCCATAAAAAACCAGTACCAGCAAGTAGACACCTACATTAACAGGTACTGAGATTTGTTTTATTACGTGATATACCAGCATCACCGTTAAAAAAAATAAAATAATTCGATATACCTTTAATGAAATAATAACCTTTTCAGGATATTCCGAACGGGCTTCACCATCCTGGAAATATCCATTGAAAAAAATAATTCCCAGAATAACCAATGGAGAAAGAATGGTGAGTGGATTAATATATTCCTTACCGCCAGCTATAAAATGTATCCAGTAAAGAATAAAATAGATCACTGAAATCAAAGCCAGAAAAGGGAGAAGATAATACATCATTCTCAGCAACAAATAACGCAAACTGTAAACTGTTTTAACACTCTGCTGACCTATGCCAAGGCCAATAAAAAATAACGTGGTATATCGGATTATAGTGAAATGAAAATTATGGAAATACAAATTCCATAAAAATGTGCTGTTTACCGTTTTGAAAATAAATGCAGTTAAGAGAATAAGTAAATTGCCTAAACATAAAAATATACTGGCCACCAACAATAAGGGTAAAGTATTCCATACAGCGGCAAATAAGCTGGAATATTGTATTTGCCTTATCGAATTATCATGATGAAAAGCATAATGAAAAGAATGTCCAACATAAACGAACAACGGGAAAGCGCATAAAAAAGTAACGACCTGCTCATTAAACAAAATCGTATTCGACATGTTGATAGGTATTAATGGAAGACAAAGAATCAGGGCTGAAAAAAAACTGCAAATGATTAAACGCAAGCTATTTTGGTCATTATAAGCCAGGCCAAATAATAAACTGGCAATCATAATCAAACTGTAGGAGAAAACAGCCGTAACATCATAACGCCATAATAGATCTAATAATATACCTACCAGAAGACCAACCAATGTAAAAATACCAATGATTTTATTAAATGATCTCATTTTGAAATGTCCTTTACTGTTTATCTGGCGGGCCTTGTCTGGGGCACCATCCCCACGCGAGGCCGATGCATATATATTGTTATAGGTTCACTCGTCGTTAACACTTGCCCCTCGGCGTTTTCTACCTGTACCGCAATGGTATGTGCGCCTCTATAAACATTGTTAAGAATAAAATTTGGGGTGTTCTGAGGTGGTCCAAGTTTTTCCCCATCGTAAATAAGCTGGATGCGATCTCCGGGTTTCAAGTCTGGCGCCAATTCTACAGAAACATTAACCAATCCCTGATTATTACGAATAGTCGCCTGATTTTCAGGTTGTATGATTTCTATTTTCTCATACCCTCTGGCTGTTTCATCATCTTCAGCAACAGCTTTATTTTGTTTCTCAGTTTCAGGAACTGGTGGAGGGGAGTAAGTTTGCGCTTCGGGAACTTGAATTACTTCAGCACCTCTATGAGGTTTATCGCTGAAATGAACGTTACCCTGACTGTCAGTCCATTTATAAATCCCGCTTTGCGCCATGGATGCTGCCATTAACAGCACCCAAAAACACACAATTTTTTTCATTAATGATGTGTCCTTACAAACTATAATAAAGTTCAAATTCAAACGGATGAGTCAGACTGCGAATCTGCGTAATTTCTGTCTCTTTTAGTTCAATATAACTGTTAAGATAATCTTTGGTAAAGACATCTCCATACATCAGAAATTCATGATCATTTTTCAAGGCCTCTATCGCCTGCTCAAGCGAAGCCGAGACTGTAGGAACATCGACTAATGCCTCTGGAGGCAAATCATATAAATCCTTATCCATTGAGTCGCCTGGATGAATTTTATTTTGAATCCCATCAAGCCCCGCCATCATCATGGCAGAAAAAGCCAAATAAGGATTGGCAGTAGGGTCAGGAAAACGTACTTCTATTCTGCGCGCTTTAGGACTGCTTACATGAGGAATACGAATAGAAGCTGAGCGGTTTCTGGCGGAGTATGCCAATAATACAGGCGCTTCGAATCCTGGGACAAGACGACGGTAACTGTTCGTTGAAGGGTTAGTAAAAGCATTTAAAGCACGGGCATGCTTAATAATACCTCCAATGTAATAAAGAGCAGTTTCAGACAGGCCGGCATATTGCTCTCCTGAAAACAGATTCACACCATCTTTCATCAGAGACTGATGGCAGTGCATACCACTTCCATTGTCTCCCACAAGTGGCTTTGGCATAAACGTTGCTGTTTTACCGTAGTTATGAGCTACATTATGAACAATATATTTTAAAATTTGTAATTCATCGGCTTTTTTAGTTAATGAATTAAATTGAGTGGCTACCTCGCATTGATTAGCCGTAGCCACCTCATGATGATGTGCTTCGACTTTAAATCCGAGAGATTCCAGCGTTATGCAAATGGCTGCGCGAATATCATGAGATGAATCCACAGGGGGAACAGGGAAATAGCCTCCTTTGACGCTGGGTCTGTGTCCAATATTGCCCCCTTCAATCACCTTTCCGGAGTTCCAGTGAGCTTCTTCAGAATCAATTTTATAAAATGCCCCACTGATGCTAGTTTCCCAACGCACATCATCAAAAAGGAAAAATTCCGGCTCAGGTCCAAAAAAGGCCTCATCGGCAATACCAGTAGATTTTAAGTAATTTTCAGCTTTCTGAGCCACAGAACGTGGGCAGCGCTCGTAACCCATCATTGTTTGGGGATCCACAACATTGCAACGAACAAATAAAGTACTATCCTGATAAAAAGGGTCAGGAAGAATGGACTCCAAATCGGGTACGAGTGCCAAATCTGATTGATGAATTTTTTGCCATCCTTTAAAAGAAGAACCGTCAATGGCTTTACCATTTTCAACAAAATCCTCTCCAACAGCAGAAGTGGGAATCGTGATGTGCTGTTCTTTACCTCTGGTATCTGTAAACCTTAAATCAATAAATTTGGCATTATGCTCTTTAATTGCATCAAAAATAACATCCACACTCATTGCATTATCCCCTTTTTTTGTATTAGCATAGTCTAACTCAAGTGACTTAAGAAACCCAATAGATTAAACTCCTACTTTATATTTTCTTTCTTTCTTACCCATGGGTGCTTATCAATATCAGGCAATAAAAAAATCAGGTTCTTCTGACAAAGGTGTCATTGAAGCAGATTCAGAACGACATGCGCGGCAGTTGTTACGCGAACAAGGTTTAATCCCGACACAAATCACTCTTTTAAGTCGGAAAAAAGCAACCTATCATAAAAACAAAATAGCTTCAGGCGACCTATCTTTACTTACAAGGCAACTGGCTACGCTTCTATCTGCCGGTATTCCTGTTGAAGAAGCTTTAAAAGGAGTCAGTGAGCAAACCGAAAAAACAAAAGTCAGTGAGCTCATTATTGGGGTAAGAGCAAAAGTGCTCGAAGGTTATTCTCTAGCCCAGGCTATGGATCAATACCCTGTCGCGTTTCCTGAATTGTATCGTGCTACAGTGGGGGCAGGTGAACAAACAGGTCGCCTGGATATTGTTCTTGAAAAATTGGCAGACTACACAGAAAATCAGCAGCAAACCAAGCAAAAAATTCAACAAGCGCTGATTTACCCTAGTTTAATGGTCATAGTATCTGTGGCAATTATCAGCTTTCTGCTGGCTTTTGTTGTTCCTAAAATCATTGAGGTATTTACTGGCAGCGGACAAACATTGCCTGGATTTACACAAATCCTCATCAATATAAGCAGTTTTGTCAAAAACTATGGACTTTACCTGCTTCTCTTTCTTATCATTGTTATTATTGGCTTTCATTACAGTTTGAAAAACAAACAAATAAAAACTCGTTGGCATAAATTCCTTTTAAAACTTCCTCTAATCTCATATCTGGTGAGATCGGTAAATGTCTCTCGTTATATCCATACTTTTGGAATTCTCTTTGCCGCCGGGGTGAATATATTGGAAACCATGAAGGTCTCAGCAAGCCTGATCAATAATCTGGTTATTCGTAATGAATTTGATGATGCTGCCATTAAAGTCAGAGAAGGCACTTCTATCAGTAAGGCTTTAAAAGAAACGTCTTTTTTAAGTCCGATGGCTGTCCATCTCATTGCCAGTGGCGAAAAAAGTGGACAAATTGCTTCAATGATGGAGCGAACGGCCAGGCATCTGGACAGCGAAGTGAAACGTTTAATCGACACAGCCCTGACCTTGCTTGAACCTTTTATTATACTTTTAATGGGAGCTGTGGTTTTATTTATTGTCTTAGCCACCTTACTGCCTATCTTCTCAATGGAGCAGTTAGTGGTTTAATATTAATCTAGGGGAAAACATGAAAAAGCAGTTCGGATTTTCTTTAATTGAAATTATGGTAGTTGTGGTCATTCTGGGAATATTGGCCTCTATTGTCGTTCCTAAAATTATCAGTCGTCCAGATGAAGCGCGAATAGTAAAAGCAAAACAGGATGTTCTGGCTATTCAAAACGCCTTGGATCTATATAAGCTTGATAACGGTTTTTATCCCACAACGGATCAGGGGCTTGAAGCATTGGTTGAAAAACCAACAACTAATCCTACTCCCAAAAATTGGAAGCCTTATCTCAAATCCGTACCAAAAGATCCTTGGGGGCGTGACTATATTTACTTAAACCCAGGACAGCATTCCGAGATTGACATCTATACGCTGGGAGCAGACGGAGAACCAGGAGGAACTGGCGTTAATGCTGAAATTGGTAATTGGGATGAGCGCTAGTGCATGACCCAATCTATATGTGTACTTAAAGCTTTCGTGGTGCTCTTATATAACTTTACAGGCAAAAATTGAAACGTAGAAGATTCCATAGCAAAAGTTTATCAACCCAATTCAGTCAGGGGTTTACTTTGATTGAAATTTTAGTTGTATTAATCATTATTGGGATTACCATAAGCTTTGCGTTATTGGCTTTTGGAGATTTTGGAGTTAGTCGGCGAATTTCAATGGCCACTGATCAATTTGCCAATACCCTTCGGTTGGCGCAACAACAAGCTATTCTGGAATCTTCAACATTGGGTATTATCATGAAAAACGGCAGTTATCAGATATATAGGTTTCAACCCAATAAAGGGTGGAATCCTGTTTCAAATAAAGGGGTTTTTGCTGTTCAGCATTTCCCACCTCAAGCCGCCACACGCCTGAAAGTCAGCTCCACCGTAAAAAAAGGAGCACCTGACATTATTATAAATTCATCAGGCGATATTACGCCGTTTACCCTGAACATCATGACCAAAAATCAGGAAATTGTAAAAACACTTATTGGCAGACATGATGGATATTTATTGATACAAGACCCGCCTTCTGGATCATGAAAAATATTTGTCAAAAGAAACAACTCATGTCTGGTTTTACCCTTATTGAAGTTCTATTGGCACTTGCAGTGATTGCCATTGCGTTAACGGCTCTGCTGAAGGCAACATCCCAGGATGTTGTGAATACAGAGCGTATTAAGGAAAAAACAATAAGCCATTGGGTAGCAATGCAAGGAGTAAATATGATTCAACTTGGCTTGTTAACCGTCCCTCCTCATCAGGAAATCACTCAGATTACCACCCTGTTTGGGCAGCGCTGGTACTGGCGAGCCAAAATCACCCCAGGAACTACAAATTTTATGGATACCATCAGCATTAAGGTGAGTAAAAACCAATCAGGACCCTTCACTTCCCCATTGATCGCCTTCAAATACAAACAACGAGTGTAAAAATGCGGAAACTAACAGGGTTTACTTTATTGGAAGTTCTTATTGCCTTAGCGGTATTTGCTATTCTGGCCACCATTACTTCCACTGCCTTATACGATGCATTTAATACGCGTGAAAAATTGAACAAACAAGCGGATCGTTTAAATCAGCTTCAACTGGCCATGAGCCTGATTGAGAATGATAGCAAACAAATCACCGAACGCCCCATCCGTAGTAATGAAATGCGTTTATTTCCTGTTTTTCTGGGTACAGAACGCTATGTAGAGTTCACTCGTGACGGGATAGCCAATCCAATCGGTCAGGAAAAAAGAAGTACTTTGAAACGAATTGCCTTAATATGCCAGGGAAACCAGCTGTTACGGCGCAGTTGGGCAGTACTGGATCCCGTCAACCATAATATTTATGAAGATAAGATTCTGTTAGATAATGTAAATAAATGTCAACTCAAATACCTCAATCAAAATCTTCAGGTATTGTCAGAATGGCGTGAAAAAGCAGTCAATCAAAATCAAAAAAAAGAACCTCTACCCAAGGCAATTCAGCTGAACCTGAACCTGAATGACTGGGGTGAAGCAAGTTTACTTTTCATTATTCCTGAAGCACTATATAGAAATCAAGTGGAAGCTTAAAGTCAAGAGTAAGAACTGTTGAAATGAAAAAATTACGCAACCATCCCTTCTTAAAGAAAGTCAGAGGCAGCGCCCTGCTTTCTGCTCTTTTCATCATGACCTTGGTTGCAATAGCCGCGACCGCTATGACAACAAGACTGCAACTTGATATCTACAGAACCCGCCTTCTCATAAATAATGATAAGTTCTACCTTGCATCGCAAGCCGTCACTTTTTGGGCCATGAATGAGCTTAATAACAGTAAAAACCAATTTAAATCTGCAAACAACGAAGGAATTGTAGATTTTTTTCCAAAAAAACTACAAAGCATATACCCTGATTTTAAGGTTACGGGACATCTGGTTGATTTACAATCAAAAATAAATATTAACTCACTGGTGGATAACAAAACCTTTTCCACATTTAATAATCTGCTACTCCATCTGCTTCCCAGTATAAACAGTAATCAACGACGAGAACTTATTTTGGCCATTCATCACTGGATCAGTGAGTATCGGCCTGACGGAGCGAATCCTTATTTATCAAGCTATTTAAAAAGCAATCCTCCTTACCTTCCCGCGCATCAATTCATGAGAAGCCTTTCTGAACTTCGTCTTGTAAAAGATGTTAACCAGTCGGTATATCAAAATTTATTTCCTTACTTAACGGCCTTACCGGAAAAAACTGCGATAAACATTAATACAGCACCTAAGCTGATACTAATGAGTCTTGGAAACGGATTAAAAGAATCGCAGGCTGAGGAAATCATGCAATCCAGAAAAGAAAGTGATTTCAAAAATTTAAATGATCTGGCAAGACGAATGTCTGTTCCAGCCAACCAAATTACAACGGAAAGTAATTATTTTCTTAGTGTAGCTACAGTGACTTATGAAAACCTGAAAATGATCAATTATTCCATTTTAAAAAGAAGCAAAAATAAAAAGAACAAAATCTCTGTCATGTTAATTTCCGAAACCCTGAATAGTCTTTAGGCTGAACATGGAGAGCTCAGGATATGTTAAAAGGAATTTGTTATGACTAGATTTTTTAAAGACAGAAAAAATGAAATAAATTTAAATGAATATTACGACATATTATGTGATGCATTTGAGACCACCATAGCAGTGTGCATCGCTAGTTCTTCTGCATTAGTGGTTAATGACTTGTCAAAAAAAATTCGTACAAATCGAAAGCTACAATATGAGAATAACAGCTCCATTGCTATGAATGGAGTTGGTGAGCTGAGAATTTTTTTGCATAGAATATCGAAACATCTTAAGAATAAACAAATTGATTTTCTAGATGCAAGAGCACCAATAAAAAATATAATCTCACAATATATGGCGGGAAACTGTGAACACCAATCATTCTATTTAGCTTCATTACTTAGGCAACAACACATTTCAGCATTCATTTATAATATTGAAAATATTGACCATACGATAGTTATTACACCAGAATTTCTACTTGACCCATGGTTAGGTGAGATTTTTTCACTCGCTACAACCGATCTCTGTGAAGTTTACAACTCATCATCACTAAACATGAAAGCTTCATGGTTAAATCAACTGTTAAGTGATGAAAAATTCATCTACCCAAATGAGCTTAATCTAAACACATTGGGCGAATATTTTGTACAAAAGGAAAAGAAGCCAAAAAAAGATAATTTTTGTACTATTTTATAGTATCATTAAAGAAAAGCTTGCATCCTGTTTATTGAAAAAGCTCGACAAAAACCGCCATCAGGATAGTCGATGATTTGAACTTCATCGGTTAAATTTCAGTTCCGAATCTCGGTGATCATATTCTTCAGAATCTTCAACTATAATTCCTGAATTATCGCTTTTACAATAGAGTGATTTACGCACAGAACTGGCTCTATTAACATTTCCATATTCCGCATTTCGAGCCCATTTATGTATTTGACCATCTTTTATAGTAAGGGTGTATAGAAGTCTATTAAGATAATAGTCCACCCTAAGATTAACGCCACTGTCTTTGAAATGTTCTATAAACCTTTTTGCTATAGCATAAGCTTTATAGTATGGGTCGCAAAACCATAATTTAACTGATAAATTATTAGACTCACTAAGACCATCTTCTTTCATTCGATGAGCAACGGTATCGATTGATATAAATTTTTTTCCAGCGCTAACTGCATACCCCCAATCATCGAATGGTAAGTGTTTAATTGCACTGTAAGGAACTGTAGGATCCGCAATTGTTGAACACCACATTCTATTAGGATTTACGTTATTGCCATGACCAAGAACATAAAGTTTTGAATTTCTTGGCAAGCTGGACAAATCACATTCACCGTACCTAAGTATTTTAAAATTCTTTCCTTTAAGCTCATTATTATTTTCTTTAAAGATTTTAACTTCACTGTAAACCTCCCTTTTTTAGTGCCAGTTATAATTAGAGTTTTCCGACCTGTTTTTAATCAATCTGTAATCCAAAGGTGACATATCACCGAGTGATTCATGTGGTCTTTCTTCGTTATATTCTTTCATCCAATTTGTGGTAATATCACGTACCTCATTGAGACTTCTAAATAGATAAAAATCCAATATTTCATTCCGATAAGTTCTATTGAACCGCTCCACAAATGAATTTTGAGTTGGCTTTCCCGGCTGAATAAACTCAAGAATAACACCATGCTTTTCTGCCCAATCCGCTAACGCAAGGGAAATAAACTCAGGTCCATTATCAAGTCGCAACCTTGCAGGATATCCTCGATTGGCGGCAATATGGTCAAGTACCCGAATAACCCTTAGAGCAGGCAAGCTCAAATCAATTTCAATTGCCAAAGCTTCCCGATTAAAATCATCTACCACATTAAAAGTCCTGAATCTTCTGCCGCAATTGAGGGCATCACTCATAAAATCAGCTGACCATGTATGGTTAAGGGAATCAGGCACAGCAAGAGGTTCCGGGTGACGGGAAGCTAATCTGCGTTTTCCTTTTCGCCTTATATTTAACTTCAACTCACAATAAACACGGTATACTCTTTTATGATTCCAGGAGAAACCTGCCTGCCGCAATTTGATAAACAACTTCCTGAAACCATAACGCGGATAGTGTTCGGTTATGGTCACCAATTCTTTTATCACCGCTTCATCCTTATCCATCGCCGGCTGATAGTAGTAAGCTGTACGACTTAAGCGTAATACCGAGCAGCTTCGCCTGAGACTCAGACCATGTTCCTGCACCAGATAATCAGCCATTTCCCTCTTTTCAGCCGGCTTCAAAGCTTTTTTTCTATAACATCCTTCAGTGCACGGTTTTCCAGAGACAAATCAGCAAACATCCGTTTCAGCTTTGCATTTTCTTCCTCAAGTTGCTTCATGCGTTTAATATCTGAGGCTTCCATCCCACCGTATTTTGCTTTCCAGTTGTAATAGGTGGCATCGGATATCCCATGTTCCCGGCATACATCCTTTACCAATCGTCCTACTTCAACTGATTTTAATATGTTTAAAATTTGATTTTCTGTAAAGCGACTGCGTTTCATCGTTCCTCCTCTTTTTTGCTTATTATGCCGGAGAAACTCTAATTGAAAATGGTGCTATTTTAAGGGAGGGTTACATATTGACTCTGAGCGTGATGAATGTCTGGTAGAAAACACATTATGATAAATCATAATTGCTAACCCCAAATAGATATTGCTCATGATATACAGAAAATTTTTTCTTAGGTATGTTAGAGAGGGTGTAAATCAGGACGTTTATTTGGAAGGCAGCTTAATTCAGAATTAACACTTTGTTGGTTATTCCACACAACCCTAATTAGTTAAAATTCATTTAATAATCAACAGACTCTTATTGAATTTTCATTTGTTCGATGATTTTTTCTGCTTCCTTAACATTTTGTTCAGAAAGTTTATTTTTTATGCGGGCAAGCTCTTTCGCCGCTTGTTTGTTCTCGTTTTGCGAGGCTAGTTTTAACCATACATAAGCTTTTATGTTATCCTGTGGCACTCCCAGGCCAGCCATATACATATAACCCAGTTTGCCTTGACCCATTGCATTACCCTGTTGAGCAGACTTGTTGAACCAATAGGCAGCCTGTTGATAGTCTTTATCTACTCCTGTGCCCGTCAATAAAAGTTGTCCAAGCTGGGCTTGCGCCAAGGGATGGCCTTTTTCAGCAGCTACAAAATACCAGTAAGCGGCTTTTTGCGGATCCTTATCTATACCAAGACCATTCAGATAATAATAACCCAGATAAACTTGTGCATTACGATGTCCGCTATTTGCTGCCTTGGCAAACCAGTAGGCGGCAATTTTATGGTTGGTCGGTATGCCGTGTTCTCCTCCATATAATAAACCTAAACTGTACTGCCCTTTTGGGTCCCCCTGAAACGCAGCTTTTTTATACCACAATAAGGCCGAGTCGACATTTTTTTCTGTACCTCTGCCCATCATATATTGATAGGCCAGGTTCACCTGAGCTTTGCTGTAACCTTGAGCAGCGGATTTTTTGAACCATTCAAAGGCTTTTTCTTCATTTTGCTTCACGCCTTCTCCAGAAACATACATCAGAGCAATGTTTCTTTGAGCAATGGCATTTCCCTGCTCAGCGGCTTTCAAATACCAGTCAAATGCCTGTTTAAAATCTTTGCTAGCCCCTTTGCCAGTATCGTATAAATAACCAAGACTTAATTGAGCAAGGGCATTATTTTGCTTTGCTGATTTTTCATACCAATAGAAGGCTTTCTTATAATCTGTATTAACTCCTTGCCCGTACTGATACATACGGCCAATTAAATACATGGCTTCTTCATTATTTTCTTTTGCTGATTTAATCAAATGATGAAAGGCGGTGTTATAATCACCATTTTCGTAAGCTGAATAACCTACAATATCGTCAGCGAAAACTGTGGTTGCAAAAATGCAAGCTGCCGCAAGGAACAGGCTGCGCATAAATTCTCCACCATGTGTTCTTAATTTAAATATTAGAATATAGTGATTACAAAGCAAGAAATTTAAATCATGGGTAATATTTAGTATAGAAAGCCCAGTAGATTTTCACCCAGTTATGGCAGCTGTACATGACAAAAAGTTTTGTCATATACAAAATCTACCCATATAAAATATTACAATGCTTCAAATATAGCTGCTGCTCCCATGCCAGTACCTATACACATGGTTACCATACCGTATTTTCCTTTTGAACGGCGTAAACCATTTAATAAAGTAGCCGTTCTAATCGTCCCGGTTGCGCCTAAAGGATGACCTAAAGCAATCGCCCCACCTAAAGGATTTACTTTTTCTCTTGGTAAGTTCAGTTCTTTAATAACTGCAAGTGCCTGTGCGGCAAATGCTTCATTAAGTTCAATCCAATCCAACTGTTCCATTTTTATTCCAGCTTTATTTAAAGCTAAAGGTATTGCCTGAACAGGACCAATTCCCATTATTTCTGGCGGCACACCAGCCACAGCATAGCTCACCAGCCGAGCAATAGGTTCAAGTCCATATTTTTTTAATGCATTTTCACTAGCTAATAAGGCAATGCCAGCACCGTCACTCATTTGAGAACTATTCCCGGCAGTCACAGTTCCTGTAAGAGAAAAAACAGGTCTTAATTTTGAAATGACTTCATAAGAAGTATCTGCTCTTGGTCCTTCATCCTCACTAACACGCTTTGCTTTAATGTCTACGTTTAATGTGTCCAGATCTGCCACTTTCTGCAGAATCTCTATGGGAGCTATTTCGGCTTCAAAATCACCTCTTTTCTGCGCGGCAACTGCCTTTTGGTGGCTTTCTATAGCAAATTTATCCTGTTCTTCTCGTGAAATGTGCCATTGCTTCGCTACTTTTTCCGCGGTAATTCCCATGCCGTAGGCAATAGCAACATGTTCATTATTAAAAATGGCAGGATTTGAAGTGTACTTATTACCCCCCATAGGAACCATTGACATGCTCTCGACACCACCACCTAATGCCAGCTCCATATTACCACTCTGAATAGATGCAGCGGCGATGGCAATACTCTGTACACCAGAAGAACAAAAGCGATTAATGGTCATAGCAGGGACAGATTGGGGTAAATCAGCAAGTAGTGATGCTATGCGAGCCACATTCATCCCCTGTTCAGCTTCAGGCATGGCACAACCAATTACAACATCATCAATGGCTTTCCAATCAACGGACTGATTTCGACGGATTAACGCTTTGATGCAATGAATTAATAAATCATCGGGCAATGTATGTCTAAAAACTCCTCGAGGAGCTTTACCAACAGGAGTTCTCAATACATCCACTATATATACGTTCGTCATTTTTATCTCCTGACCCTAATTACGCAAAGGTTTTCCGGTTTCTAACAGATGAGTGATTCTTTCTTGAGTTTTCTGTGTTGAACACAACCGAATAAATGCCTCTCTTTCTAATTTCAACATCCATTCTTCATCCACAAGTTGCCCACGATTAACATCACCCCCACATAACACTCCTGCCAGTTGTGTCGCAAGATAGTAATCATGTTCGGAGATAAAGCCTCCTTCCAACCAGTTCACAAGCCCTGTTTGTATGCGAGCCATTCCCTCGATCCCGGCAACTTTAAAGCGTGATGGAATTGGGGGAAGATAATTGGCTTTGGATAAATAGTTGATTTTTGCCAAAGCAGTAAAAAGAACTTCATTCGCATGCATCACATACTGATCACCATCCTGAAAGTAGTCTGACAATTTCGCTTCTGCGGCACTACCCGCTACAGCAGCTGTAGCAATCTGTTTAAAATATGGTTCAAGCCAATCCATAAGATCACTATACTTTGCCTTAGAAGCTGCCCGTCTAGCCATTTCCTTACAGCCCCCACCTGCAGGTATGAGCCCTACTCCAGCTTCGACCAGTCCTGGATACGATTCAAATGCGGCAACGACTGAATCACAATGAAGTATTAATTCACAACCGCCACCCAGGGCACGTCCACGTAATGCAGCAACGACAGGAACAGGACTGTAACGTAATCGCATGGCCAATCGTTGAAAGGATTGAATCATGTTTTCCAACGCATTCATCTTGCCGGCTTGAATCAAAGAAGCCACCTCTTTCAGATTGGCTCCAGAACTGAAATTGGAGGTATCATGCTGATAAAGAATTAAACCCTTACATTCTTTTTCAGCCACTTCAATAGATTTCATCATGCCATCTAAAACATCCTGACCGATGGTATTTGCCTTTGATTTAAAATGTACAACAGCAACGTTATCTTGCAAATGCCACATACAAACGCCATCATTTTCATATAAGGTCTTATATTGCGGTGTTTTTTCTCCAAGGACTTTATCGGGAAATATCTGTTTTTTATAGACAGGCAGTTCATGACGGCTTTTATACATTCCACTCTCAGGTGAAAAAGCGCCTTTATCGCTATAAAATTCCTTAATATCTTCTAACCATTCGGGAAGCTTAGCCTGAGAAAACGTTTTATCTTCATTGATTGCATGACGAATATCTTCAACGATCCAGTCTATTCCGGACAATTGCCAACTTTCAAAAGGCCCTTTCTGCCAGCCAAACCCCCATCGCATCGCTAAGTCTACATCACGTACTGTATCGGCAATATCTTTTAGATGAAAAGCACAGTAATGAAATAGATCTCTAAAGCACGCGGCAAGAAATCTGGCTTGTGGGTTATCGGATTTCATTAATTTCTGCAAGCGTTCTTTCGCATCCTTGTTTTGCATAATGGATTTTATTTCATCATGAACGCTTGGCTGAGAAGCTCGATAATCATCAAGCTTTATATCATAAACTTCAATGGCCTTACCCTTTTTACGATAAATACCTTGTCCCGACTTCTGTCCAAGATGTCCTTTTTCTATTAATCCATCCAACCAGTCAGGCAATTTGAAGATCTTATGCCATGGATCATCGGACAATTGTTCACGCATGGTATGTACAACATGTTGCATGGTATCAAGTCCCACAACATCCATGGTACGCAAGGTAGCGGACTTTGGTCGGCCCAATAACTGACCGGTAAGGGCATCTACTTCATCCAACCCAAGCCCCATCTCTTCAGCGTGATATAAGGTAGCAAGAAGTGAAAAAACACCTATTCGATTGGCTATAAAATTTGGCGTATCCTTTGCGCGAACAACGCCTTTACCTAAATAGCTGGTTAACCATGATTCCAACTGATCAAGCAATTCTGATGAAGTTTCTCTTGAGGGAATCAACTCAGCTAAATGCATGTATCGTGGGGGATTAAAAAAATGAACGCCGCAAAAACGCTGTTTTAACTCCTCTGGTAATACATCATTCAAAGCATTTATG